>OZ243932.1:0-617500 GCA_965214035.1 Gammaproteobacteria bacterium
CTCTGTGATGCCTGCCATTTACGTGAGGCCGGCTTTACAGCGGCCGGCATGACTGACCCTGCATCACAAAAGCCCGCCTTTGATTCTGTTTAGACTATTCGGGCATCCGTGGGGAGCTGATACGCTCTTCTGCGCTGTCGTCAGGCTTTGCGTATAATTCTGCGCATTATTTTGTTCACGGGATGAGTCAATGCTTGCGGAAAAGCCCGCCTGGTGGCCTTTGCTGGCATATTTTGATGAGATTGAATCGCTTGTACGCGACTTGTTGGCGGCTGACGAGCAGCGGTTTGAGTTCTGCGGTTTTGAAGTCTGCCGTTGCTCTGCAGGATTCGCAGCGCATATGATTGACGACTTTGCAGGGAGTGAGGGTCTTGTCTGAGCAGCAAAATCCGGCGGTTCGGGCGCGTGGTCTGACTAAATATTATGCCGGTCGGTGTGTGGTTGATCATCTCGATCTGAGCATTCCGCAGGGTTGCCTGTTTGGTGTGTTGGGGCCGAACGGTGCCGGCAAGAGTACTGCCATGCGTATGTTACAGGGTGTGACACCGCCGGATGGCGGCGAGCTGCTTGTTATGGGTTGCCATATCCCTGCGCAGGCATCTCGTGCGCGAAGGGTTATGGGGGTGGTACCGCAGATTGATAATCTTGACCCGGATTTTACGGTTGAGGAAAACCTGCAAACTTACGGGCTTTACTTTGGGCTCGATATGCAAACCATCCGGCAGCGAATCGTGGAGCTGCTGCATTTTGTGAATCTGGAGGAGTATGGGCAGGCCCATATCAGTACCCTGTCCGGTGGCATGAAACGTCGATTGACCTTTGCCCGTGCCCTGATCAACAAGCCGGATCTGATCATCCTCGATGAGCCGACAACCGGTCTTGACCCTCAGGTCCGTCATCAGATCTGGGATAAGCTGCGTGAGCTGCGTCAACAGGGCAGAACGCTGCTGCTCACCACGCATTATCTTGAGGAGGCACAGCGGCTTTGTGATGAGCTGGTCATTATCGACCACGGCAAAATCCTTGAGCGTGGCAGGCCACGTGAATTGATTGCCGATCTGGTCGAGCCAGAGGTGGTTGAAATACATGACAATCCTCATGCGGTTGATGTGCTGAAGTCTGTGCAGGGATGTCGAATCGAAAACTCAGGAGATTCGGTCTATGGTTATTTGCATGATGCCAGAGCTGCGATTGACCGGTTACATGAACAGGGTATTGCCAGTCTGCAAAGACCGGCTAATCTGGAGGATGTCTTTCTCAAACTGACCGGTCGCGGACTGAGGAGTTGACATGGACTACAGCTTTCCACATATCGGTCCGGGTGCGCTCAGGGTTGCGGGACGAAATTTCAGGGTATGGCGCAAGCTGATTGTTGCCGGGGTATTGATGCATATTCTGGAGCCCCTGCTATATCTTGTTGCCCTGGGTTATGGACTGGGCATTTTTATCCGCGAGATGTCGGGTATGACGTATCTGAGCTTTCTCGCTTCAGGGATTATGGTGTCGTCTGCCATGATGACGGCGAGTTTTGAGTGCATGTTTTCCGCATTTTCCCGGCTCGATCACCAGCGTACTTACGAAGGTTTGATGGCCACACCGCTTGTGGTCGATGATATTGTGCTTGGGGAGATCATCTGGTCGGGTTTTAAGGCAGTTATGAGTGGCATCGGTATTTTGCTGGTGGCCATATTGCTGGGGGCAATTGAGGGGTGGTGCAGTCTGCTGGCCTTGCCGGTGGTTTTTCTTGTCGGGCTGATGTTTGCTGCAATGGCTCTGAGCATTACGGCTCTTGCCAGACGATGGGACTTTTTCCAGTATTACATGACCCTGTTTCTGACGCCGATGATGCTGGTATGTGGCGTATTTTATCCTGTCTCTTCGCTGCCGCAGTGGATGCAGATGGCTGTTCAGTTTTTACCGCTGACCCACGCCATAGATATTATCCGGCCGCTGTTGACTGGCCAGTCCGTATCAGATTTGACGCTGCACCTGCTGGTGCTGCTGGTTTATCTGCTGGTGTTCGTATTCATCTCTCTGGTGCTGTTCCGCAGGCGATTGTATGTGTAAAGTGTGATCGGGCAGGGCGGCTATGCACTGCATGACACCTGCTCCTCAGCAGCATAAGTTGTTTTGGCCGATCCTGATAATCATAAACCTGGGTATCATAGTTGGTGATGGTTGCCCTGATCACTGGGTTGCGATTGCTTTCGCTTGCTCCAATATGAAGGGATTACTTCGGCCCACCGGTAGTATTTACCTGCACTGCGACCCGACCGCCAGCCACTACATAAATGCAAGCATCTTGATCGGGATAACGGGTAAATACGTTGATTAAGTTCATGTCATTCCTCCGGTTTGTGTGTTTCGTTACTATTACGAACAGTAGAGAAGGCATCTAATCAAATGTCAAGCCCATAACTACTAACTTGTAGCGAGCAAATGAATTGTCTGGTTGAGTAGCACATAAACTGTCCGGTTTTGAAACCCATTGAAAGAGGTGTTTGATGAGCCGGGCGAAGTGGTTACAGGAGACCAGACAGATGAGATTTGAAGAAGCGTATGACGGATGGAACAAGAGCCGATTGACGCAGGAAGAAGCGGCGAATTTGTTGGAGGTGTGTAGTCGCACATTCCGTCGTTATGTCGATCATTACGAGGAGGAAGGACTGGACGGGTTGTGTGATCGTCGATTGAGTGAAGTGTCGCATCGTCGGGCGCCGGTAGACGAAGTGATGAGGTTGGTGGATCGTTATCGAGCTCATCACCGGGGATGGAATGTTCGTCATTTTCATTCCTGGTATCGTCGGGATGGAGGCCAGAGGAGCTATACGTGGGTGAAGAACCAGTTGCAGGGAGCGGGTGTGGTGCAGCGGTACGCGAAGCGCGGGGCGCACCGCAAGAGACGGGAGGCCTCGCCGTGGCCGGGGATGATGTTACATCAGGACGGCAGTACGCATGAATGGGTGGTGGGTCAGCGTTGGGATTTGATTGTGACGATGGACGACGCGACCAATGAGCATTACTCGATGTTTTTCTGTGGACAAGAAGGCACTCGCAGCAGTTTCCGGGGGGTGCGCGAAGTGATTGAATCGAAGGGGCTGTTCTGTTCGTTGTACACGGATCGGGGCAGTCATTACTGGCATACGCCGGAGGCTTGCGGCAAAGTGGACAAGAAGAATCCGACTCAATTTGGGCGTGCCATGAAGCAGTTGGGCATTGAGATGATCCCGGCTTACTCGCCGCAGGCGCGGGACGCTGTGAGCGGGTCTTTAGAACCCACCAGGATCGTCTGGTAAAGGAACTGGCCCGTGCAGGCATCACCGACATGGACACGGCCAACCGCTATCTCCAAAAGGAGTACCTGCCGGCTTACAATGCCCAGTTCAGCAAACCGGCGAGAGAGGCAGGTAGTGCTTTTGTCGCTTGCCGCGACCTGTCGGTACTGGATGATATTCTGTGTGAGCGCCATGAGCGAATGGTTGGCGCAGACAACTGTGTGCGCTATCGGCGCAAGGTGTTACAGATACCGGCAGACCGGCATCGTTGCCATTACGTCAAAGCCCGCGTCCAGGTGCTGGATTATCCAGATCAGGGTCTGGCGGTTCATCACGGCCCCAGAGAACTGGCTCGATACGATGCCAGGGGGCAATTACTATGAATTCGCATCCGAACAGCCGCGTCCGGTCCGCCGCGCACGTTCGGTTTGATTCCTCCTGCGGGTTAACCCGCAGGAGGAATCAAGGTATCATAAAAGCGGACAATTCATTTGCTATAAAACCGGACAAGTCTATTTGCTCTTAACAGGTTAAAACAGCCCAACACACAGGTGCTACTGATGGCATGATCCCTGCAAATAATTCCTGCGCTACGCCAATGTATTACACCATCTATGCAACCGACGCCGACAACAGCTTGGAAAACCGCATAACCGCCAGACCGGCCCATGTCGAACGCCTGAAAGCGCTGGTTGAACAAGGCCGCCTTCTGGCATCCGGCCCCACCCCGCGATTGATACCGAAGACCCCGGCAGCGCAGGATTTACCGGCAGCCTGATCATCGCCAAATTCGACTCCCTCGAAGACGCCGAAACCTGGGTCAACGCCGACCCCTACGTAACCGCAGGCGTCTACGCAAAAGTAGAAGTCAAACCCTGGAAGAAAGTATTACCCTGATGCTCCAGATGGATACCTGTATAATACGGATTTCTGTGGAGTGATGGGGAGCCACATGGTCGAGATTCACGATGAGATAAAACGCTCCCTGCAAGCAGCCGAGAGCTTGTATCACAGGTTGGTATTGCTGGTCGGTAAGAGTGGTTCCGGCAAAACCGGCGTTCTTCGGGAAGTCGCGCAAGATCAGAACATTCCCTTAATCAACATCAATCTGGAGCTTTCGCGCAAACTGATTGAACTGACAGCCAGACAGCGAACATTACAGCTCCCCAAAATACTGAACCAAATAATGAATGAAGCTCAACCACTGGTGGCGCTGGATAATCTTGAAATCCTCTTCGATCAGGCGCTCAAACAAAACCCTTTGCATTTACTGCAGGATATCTCAAGGAACCGCACCGTGCTGGCATCGTGGAATGGGGCGTATGATGGCAGGAAGATCGTATATGCTGAAATCGTCCACCCGGAATACCGCAGCTATGACTCTGGCGACCTGTTGATCGTTAGCATGGATGGTGCGGCCACGACGGCCCCGACAAAAATCAATACCAGAGTGTGGCAGGCATGAAATACGGAGACCTGATCCAATTCGACCCGATTGAATCAGTCGTTCAGTTACGTGATGCCAACCGACCGGACTCTGCCCGTAATCTGGTCAACACCTATGTCATCTCCGATGAAATGGCAAACCGACTCACGCAGCTGGTCATTCCACAGATACAGTTCGACCAGCCAGTCGACAACAAGGGATTGCTGATCGTCGGTAACTATGGCACCGGCAAATCGCATTTCATGTCGGTGGTTTCCAGTCTTGCCGCGGATTCTTCCCTGCGAGAATCATTAAATCATCCCGCTGTCCGTGACGCAGCCGATTAGATTGCCGGACGATTCAAGGTCATCCGTACCGAGATCGGCGCCACCACCATGTCCCTGCGCGATATTCTGGTTGCCGAACTGGAAGAATATCTGGCGGAGATTGGTGTGGAATACGTGTTTCCTGAAACAGACACCATTCCCAACCACAAAGTAGCCTTTGAAGACATGATGGCAAAATTCGCAGAGGTTTTTCCTGATCATGGCCTTTTGCTGGTGGTTGATGAATTACTGGACTACTTGCGTACCCGCAAGGATCAGGAACTCATTCTCGACCTTAATTTTCTGCGTGAAACCGGAGAGATTTGCAAGGATTTGCGTTTCCGCTTCATGGCGGGCGTGCAAGAAGCCATTTTTGACAGCCCGCGCTTCACCTTTGTCTCTGATAGTATCCGCCGTGTGAAAGACCGTTTCGAGCAGATTTTGATCGCTCGCGCCGATGTCAAGTTCGTGGTATCTGAACGCCTGCTCAAGAAGACCGTTGAGCAGAAAGACCATATCCGTGGTTACCTGAATCCCTTTGCCGAATATTATGGTAGCCTCAACGAAAAAATGGAGGAATTCGTTCAACTCTTCCCGGTGCATCCCGACTACATTGATACATTCGAGCGGGTCACTGTGGTAGAGAAGCGCGAGGTGTTAAAAACCCTTTCTATCAGTATGAAGAGGATTCTGGAGCAGGATGTACCTCAGGACAGACCCGGGCTAATCGCTTTCGATCGCTACTGGAATACTCTCAGGAAAAATTCCGCCTTCCACGCTATCCCCGACATCAAGGACGTTATTAATTGCAGTCAGATTCTGGAGTCACGTGTCGAAAATGCCATGTCGAGAGAGGAGTACAAACCGATGGCATTGCGCCTGATTCATGCCCTGTCTGTTGATCGCCTCACTACAGGTGACATCCATACACCGCTCGGCGCCACCGCCGAAGAATTGCGCGACCGGCTCTGCCTGTTTGACCTCCAGATCGCCGAGATGGGTGGTGACGAACTGGACAAAGACCTCCATACCCATGTAGAAACCGTTTTACGCAAGATTCACGAGACAGTCAGCGGCCAGTTTATTTCGACCAATACCGACAACGGCCAGTATTACCTTGACCTGAAAAAGACCGATGATTTCGATGCCTTGATTGACAAACGGGCCGAGAGTCTGGGCGATGATCATCTGGATCGTTACTATTACGAGGCGCTCAAGCGAGTGATGGAATGTCAGGACACGACTTGGGTGACCGGCTACAAGATATGGCAACATGAGCTGATCTGGAAAGAGCGCAACGCCGCTCGCTCAGGCTACCTGTTTTTCGGAGCGCCCAATGAACGCTCCACGGCTGTTCCACAGCGAGACTTCTACCTCTACTTCATCCAACCGAACGACCCGCCGTATTTCAAGGACAACAAGAACAGCGACGAAGTCTTCTTTCGATTGAAAGGCATCGACGAGGAATTCCAGAGTGCATTGAAGAGCTATGCGGCCGCCCAGGACCTGGTCATTACTTCATCCGGTCACGCCAAAACCATCTATACGTCAAAAGCAAATGAGCACCTCAGGAAGCTGGTTCAATGGCTGAGAGGGCACATGAGCGAGGGCTTCGAGGTTACCTGGCAGGGCCGTACCAAGTCCATGACTGAATGGACCAAAGGCAAATCCATCCGCGACCTGTCTGGCCTGTCACCCCATGAGACCATCAATTTCCGCGATATGGTCAACACTATCGCCGGTATCTGTCTGGCATCGAATTTTGAAGATCAGGCGCCCGGATACCCGTCTTTCTCCGTGTTGATCACCAGTGCTAATCGCACGCAGGCGGCCCAGGATTGCTTACGCGCCATCGCTGGACAGAACCGCACCAGACAAGCCACGGCAACACTTGACGCTCTGCAACTGCTGGATGGCGAGAGAATCGAACCCTCCGGATCAAAATACGCCCGATTCATCCTCGATGCAATCAACGCGAAGGGGCACAATCAGGTCGTGAACCGGAACGAAATCATTCAGGAAACCCACGGCCTAGAGTATATGAACCCAGGCGATGCCCAACTTGAGCCTGAATGGGTAGTGGTAACCTTGGCCGCGCTGGTTTACTCGGGAGATATTGTGCTCACAATTCCGGGTAACAAGTTCGATGCCACCGGACTACAGAAACTGTCGGCTACCGGCATGGATGAACTGATCCGTTTCAAGCATCTGGAACGGCCCAAAGACTATGATCTGCCTGCGCTCAAGGCATTGTTTGAGTTGCTTGGCATATCCCCCGGCACGGTGCAACTGATCACCCAGAGCAAGGATGAACCGATTCAGGCCATGCAGGACGCTGTAGGCAAGATGGTCAAGCGTATCGTCACATCCCGGCAAACCCTGCGCGAAGGCATCTCCTTCTGGGGAGCGCAATTAGACAACCCGGTCGCGGTTCACAGACCCTCTGACCCGAACCTGGAAAGCGCGAAAGTGTTTTTTGAATCACTCCAGGTCTACTCATCCCCCGGCAAACTTAAAAACTTCCGCTACAGCGCCGCGCAGGTCATTGCTCATGAATCAGCAGTGAAAGCCCTCAACGAACTGGATACCCTGCGCGAATTCATAATGACTCATAGCCAGACAGCTTCCTGGCTCTCCAACGCCGAAGCGGTGTTTCCCGCCGGGCATAACTGGGTGGATCGTATGCGGACCGCTCAACAGGATATTCTGGATATACTCAAAAAAGCGACACAAGCCGACCTTGCCACACAATCCCGGAGTATCGGCAACAGACTGCGGAAACTCAAGCAGGATTACATAGTCGCTTACAGTAGCCTGCATACCCAGGCTCGCCTGGGTGTGAACGACGACAAGCGCAAAGAAAAGTTGCTTAAAGGCTCTCGCTTGCGAATCCTGCTTAACCTAGCGAATATCGACCTGATGCCCCGCCAGCAGATCACTGACTTCCAGACCCGACTGACCAATCTGCAAAGCTGTTTTGCCCTGACTGATAAGGACCTGGATTTATCACCCATCTGCCCGCACTGTAATTTTCGTCCATCGGTCGAAACTGCCACCTCGATATCTGGCTCGCAGATGGTTGCACAACTGGATGACCAGTTGGATACCATGGTAAAGACCTGGACCTCCACTATTCTGAGTAATCTGGAGGATCAGACGACAAAGGCCAATATGGAACTGCTGAAGGTTGACGACCGCAAGCTGCTTGAGTCTTTCATTCAATCACGTGAACTGCCGACTCCGCTGGACAGCCACTTCGTCCCGGCAGTGCAGCAAGCGCTCTCCGGCCTGATCAAGGTCCCCATCAAGCCAGCGGAGCTGCAGGATGCCCTGAAAGCCAGCGATGGCCCGGCAACTCCACAAGAGATAAAGGAACGTTTCGCAGCATTCGTTGATCAAAGCGTCAAAGGCAAAGACCCTGCCAGGGTGCGTATCCTTCTGGAGTAGTGTGGTGACAAGGGATGAATTACTAATCCGTCTTAAAGGCTATGAATGGACGGACTTCGAGTGCAAAAAGGCGCGACGTGTTGTCCCTAAAGATGCCTATTCAACCGTCAGTGCTTTTGCCAATACACAAGGCGGCTGGTTGCTGCTTGGCGTTTCCGAAATTGGTGGACAACTTGAAGTGACCGGAGTCGATCCTAAAGCATTCGATCGTGTACAGAATGATTTTCTTTCGGCTCTAAGGGGCGGCCAAAAGTTAAATCAGATGATTAGCGTTGAAGCAAATGTCTATGAAGTCGATGGCCGCAGGGTAATGGCTTTTCATATCCCCGAGTCTCCCAGGCATCAGAAGCCGGTTTACCTGAAAAATGACCCGCGCGAAACCTATGTGCGGCGCGCTGCCAGTGATGAGCGGGTGACAGATTCCGAGCTGCAACGGTTTTTACGTGATAGTTCAATGTGCCCATGGGATTCTGAAGTCGTCACTCAGATTGATGTCACTCGATGTTTCGATGATGAAACGGTTCGTTGGTATCGCGATCAATTTTATCGCAGAGAACCAGAGCAAAGTCGTATTAATAGCACAGTCGACTTCCTTCGGGAGTGGAACTTTATTGTTGAGCAAGATGATAGGTTGCTACCAATGCGAGCCGCAATTCTGCTTTTTGGTACAGACCACGCAGTGCGCCAGTTATTGCCACGCCCCGTGTTGGATTATCAAAGGATTGATACCCAATTCGAGAATTGGTCCAGCAAGAAGCGCTGGCACGACCGTTTGGTCTTTGAAGAGAACATTTTCAAGACGTGGCGCAGCCTGGTCAGCAAGTACATACGCTTAGCTGAGCATCCGTTCTCACTCGATCCCGCAACCCTGCGCCGAAACGACGATCCACCCGATTATGTTTCTTTCAGAGAAGCGGCCATCAATCTACTCATGCATCAGGACTATGGAGACTCCTTCCGGAAAGCCGCCATTAAATTTTTCACCGACAGGACTATTTTCTGGAATCCGGGGGATGCGTTTTATACGGAATCCGAGCTACTTGACCCCAGTGAGAAAGAAGTCCGCAATCCATCCATCGTCAAGGCATTTCGCCGCATTGGTATGAGTGACCAGGCCGGTTCCGGCATCCGGGCCATTTTTCGAAACTGGCGCGACCTGGGTCATGTGCCTCCAGAAATTATCAATGACAGGTCCAGAAAGTCATTTGAAATAGTGCTTGTCAAACAGGCATTGATTACTGAAAAGCAAACGAACTTTTTACAAACCGTTGGCGTGAAGCTGACTGCAGAAGAAGCCGATGCCCTCGCCTTTGCGGCTGAACACGGCGTGATAAACCTTACCGAAATCCGAGGATTGGCGAATGTGCCAACATTGAAGGCTAAGAAGTTGGCTGATGCTTTAGTCGAACAACACCTGCTGGAAGCCATTTCCGATACACACTTCCAGCTTGCTCCAGCCATGATGGCACGTTACAGCCGTGATCAGTTGATCGAGGACACTATCGGTGCTGCCCCCGAAGTCACCCCCGAAGTCACCCCCGAAGTCACCCCCGAAGTACGAAGGATGGTGTCAGTACTCGTTGGCGACATGAGCAGAGCCGAAATAATGGCCACTTTGGGGCTGAAAGACGAAAAGCACTTCCGGGAACATTATCAGCATAACGCGATCAGCGCAGGGCTCATCGAAATGACCATTCCAGATAAGCCTAGAAGTAGAAGCCAGAAATACCGTCTGACCGCGTTGGGCGAAACTCTTTCGGAGGACCAAAAGTGACCACAACAGACAACCTGTTGGCTGATTCACCTGAGCAAGTACAGAAGCCTTCCGACCCGGTGACGTGTCTCGGCATGACTTTCGAGAACGACGAAGCCCGTCGCGCCTGGTTCACCGGGGAGTTGGCCAGGAAACTGCAAGAACCGGAGTTCCGCAAGATCGAAGGTTTCCCCCTTGGCCAGGACGAGGACATCCTGAATTTAAGCGACCCGCCCTACTACACTGCCTGCCCAAACCCCTGGATCGGTGATTTTATCGCCGAGTGGGAGACACAGAAACCCGCGCAACCCGAAGGCTACCATTACCACCGGGAACCCTTTGCGGCGGATGTGAGCGAGGGCAAGAACGACCCGATCTACAACGCGCATTCCTATCATACCAAGGTCCCGCACAAAGCCATCATGCGCTATATCCTGCACTACACGGAACCGGGCGATATCGTGTTTGACGGTTTCTGCGGAACCGGCATGACCGGAGTAGCGGCGCAGATGTGCGGCGACCGTGAAGTGGTCATGTCGCTCGGCTATCAGGTGAAGCCGGACGGGACTATTTTGCAGGAAGAAATAGACGAGGATGGAAAGAAGGCCTGGATGCCTTTTTCCAGGCTGGGCGTTCGACGGGCAGTGCTGAATGATCTTTCGCCTGCGGCGACGTTTATCGCCTATAACTACAACACGCCAGTGGATGTGGTGGCATTTGAAAAAGAGGCCAGGCGTATCCTGCAAGAAGTCGAGGATGAATGCGGGTGGATGTATGAGACGACCCACACGGATGGGAAGACCAAAGGCCGGATTAATTATACGGTTTGGTCGGATGTGTTTGTGTGCCCGGAGTGTACTGGAGAGGTGGTCTTCTGGAATGAAGCGGTTGACGCGAAGAATGGAAAAGTACTCGACGATTTTCCGTGTCCACATTGTGGTGCATCCCTGACAAAACGAAATATGGACCGTGCTTGGGTTACATTTAATGACAGGTTTTTGGGAGAGACGATTCAGCAAGCCAAGCAGATACCTGCTTTGATCAATTATAGCGTTGGTGGAAAACGATATAAGAAGAAACCTGACGAGGTTGATTTCGCAATTTTAGAGAAGATATGGAACGAGGGATTAGACGTCTGGTTTCCGATCAACCGCATGATTGAGGGTCACGAATCCAGGAGAAATGATCCGGTTGGTATTACGCATACTCACCACTTTTATTCGGGACTGTAAATATTTCTGTGTAAATCGCCGGTTAGACATAGTCAATCAGTCGGTCTTCAAACTCAATGATAAATCGGTTCAGCGCTCCCTTCCAGTTCCGGATCGGCATCGTCCATTTTTTTGACGCATCCCTGATCGCCAGGTAGACCATCTTCCGGGCCGAATCGTCAGACGGAAACAGCTTGCGCTTATTGACGGCCTTGCGGACCACACTGTTCAGGGATTCAATGGCGTTGGTCGTATAAATCGCCTTACGAATGTCATCCGGATAACGGAATAGGGTGCTCAGGTTTTGTCAGTGCTGGCGCCAGGTACGACTGATAGGGGGATATTTCTCATCCCGGCGTTCAGCGAACCGCTCCAGCGCCAGCAGCGCCTCGTCCTCGGTGACCGACTGGTCGATCGGCTTTAAATCCGCCGCCACGGCTTTGTCGTCCTTCCAGACCACCTATTTCATGGCATTGCGCACCCGGTGCACAATACAGAGCTGCACCTGCGTGTCCGGAAACACGTTGCTGATGGCATCGGGAAACCCCTTGAGCCCGTCCACGCAGGCAATCAGAATGTCCTTCACCCCGCGGGTCTGCAACTCCGTGAGAATGGCCAGCCAGAACTTGGCCCCCTCATGCTCAGCCAGCCACAGACCCAGTAGCTCCTTGTGGCCCGACAGGTCCACCCCCAGGGCCAAGTAGATGGCTTTGTTGATAACCCGCTTGTCCTGGCGAATCTTCACCACGATACAATCCAGCTACACAATCGGATACACGGCTTCCAGCGACCGGGACTGCCAGTCCGTCACGCGTTCAAGGGCCGCATCCGTGACCCGGGATATCCGTGTCGGGGAAATCTCCGCATCCTACATCTCCTTGAACGTGGCCACGACCTCACGGGGCGTCATGCCCTTGGCATACAAACTCAGGATTTTATCGTCCATGGAGGTAAAACGCCGCTGCCCCTTCTTCACCCGCTTCGGCTCGAAGCTGCCGTCCCGGTCACGCGGAGTCTCCAGTTCAAACTCACTCTCACCGGTGCTCAGTCGCTTGCTGCTGTAGCCGTTACGGTTGTTGGCATTCTCCGATTGTTCGTGGCGGGCGTAGCCCAAGTGGTCATCCAACTCGGCGTTCAGCGCCGCCTCCACCGTAACCTTGGTCAGCATCTGGCTGAACTCGTTCAGGTCTTCCTCGGTTTTAATGCTCTTCGCTACTTCACGTGCGAAGGCTTTCAGTTCTTGCTTTTTCATGATGCCTATCCTCATCTATAGTTAAGTTAATGATAGGCGGTTTACACAGTTTTTGTTACGGTCTCGGTATCCTTGGCATGGTGCCTGTCGAGCTAAAGATTGCGGACAAGTGGAGCGGACCCGAACTCTTCACAAAGCTGGAGAAACAGCTTTGCGGGGACTATATGCGGGATGTGAACTCGACCAATGGCATATATTTGCTCGTTCGTCGAAGTGAAAAAAACACATGGCAACATCCAGATTCTAATAGTCGCCTACCCTTCGAGAAACTGATCGCCGAACTTCAATGTTCTGCACGGGCTATCATTGCATCGAACCCGGGGATCTCGAATATCGAGATCATTGGGATTGATCTAACCAAGCGCAAAAAATTCATGCAGAACTGAGCGATATGGATTCTATATGTAAAAGTTCAGACTTAATCTGACATTGGCAAGCTAAATCCAGTGATTTGAAATGGGTCTGACCAAACAACAGAAAGAAGGTATCATCGTCCATGGTCATACCGAACAATGAGGGCAAGGTGTGCGATGCTGTTGTCAGAGTCCTTGAAAAGTGGACGGGTGAAACACGTGCGGACGTTCGTCATCCCGACAAGGGCGGAAGCGGTCCTCCCGTCGATATGCGTCTGAAACTCGGCACCCAAGAGTATGCAATCGAGCACACGCGAATCGAGTCCTACCAAAATCAGATCGGGACCGATGTCGTCGTAGACCGCATCATCCGCCATTTCAGGAAGAATATTCCGCACCCTTTCCCGAGCCCCGCGTACTACGAGCTGCAATTCCCAACCGACGTTTCCTTTCCCAAGGGAAAGGCCAAGCGCGACCGGGCCCTGGAGAACCTTGTCGGATGGGTTCTCGCAAATGAACAAATCCTGCGTGATCGAAACCCGGGCCGAATCCTCCCGGTGCACCCCTACATGGCCAACGATTCAATCAAGGGCGCCCCGCCAGGATTCGATTGCGAATTCAATTTGCTGCGATGGCCGATTGCGCAGTTCATACGAAAGAGACCAGGCACACTCTCGTTCAGGTTTATCCACCCGAACGATATTGAAAGCCCGCGTATGGGCAGACTGCAGCAGGCATTCTCCCGGAAGTGCCCCAAGCTTCAAGCATGCAAGACGGAAGGCGCCCGGACCGTTCTGGCACTAGAAAGCAGCTACTCTGATCTGATGAGCTTCGATTTCAGGGACAATCTGCTTCCTTCGTTGCTGACCGTGTGCACAAATGCGCCAGATGAGATATTCCTGCTGGAAACCTACACTGATCTCTGGCAAGTGTGGCTGATCAAGCGCGATGAAGGTCATTGGCCCGGCACTGGTATGCCGGAAATGGGCCAATTTTACTACGACCCCGACACATCGCCATTACCGGGCATGCCCGAATGGCTGGAGAGTACACCGCAAGGGGTGCGCGACACCCTCAAACTGGACGATATGTATACACCGTTTCTATCAGGATGGGCCCCTGCCACCTTCGAGAAAGAAGAACTCGACGACCTTGCAAGCTCTTCTGCAGTGCAACCATGACTTGGTGGCCGCAGAGCGCACGGTGGACGTATCGAGGATACGGACTGTAGAGGCGACAAGCCAGATGCGGTAAAAGTTAGTGCCGCGCTATCTGCCTGTCGAGCTTGCGAAGCTGTTTTCTGGCCGTGTCGGTATACTCAATCGTCCAGGCCAAGGTCTTTCCTTACGTCAGCGCCCGAATGCACCTGTTCCTGTCCCTTGCGGACACGTTCCAATACGTCCGCGGCAAGGTAGTCCTACATCTCCTCAATGCCCGCCACCCGGTCCAGCGGGACCAAGCAGTCAATCAGGCCTTTATCGCACCCGCTCAATTACCCTCGACTCTGAGGCTGTGCTCCGGTACATCTACGATTATATTTCATCAAATCTAACACCATCAGAAGTGGCAGTAACCTTAACTCTGCCAGTGATACTCGGGTTCGAAAGTGCAGTTTCAGTAAATACTGGAACACAGGTGCCTCCTTCATTACGGGCCGAAGCAGTATAAAACGCATCAATATTTTCCTGCTTTGCTTTCTTTCCCAGACGCTGACAAAAAGGATATCCAGCTTCCGTCTGGCTAACTAAATCGGGGTAATCATTTTCCCTCCCACGCAAGTCAGCCGTGATTCCCGAAAATTCACAATCAATCATACTGTAGTATCGGGAAGGATCACCTTCCTCGATTTTCAAGTGAAATACAATCTCCTGCTTACAAGTGGAAGCTTCAAGCGCTGAATAGTAGACGCCTGCCATTCCATCGCTGAATCGTGTCTCAGAAAACGGCTTGGGCCTGCCTGCTCGCCCACGGAATGAATTACTGACAATCTCTTCTGGAGTAAACTGGCCCCCTACCCTGGCAATCTCCGTTCTTGTTTCCTCAATACTTGCCGGGTCGATACCTCGTTTGAGCAGAACGGCATCAAGTGATTCCAGGTGTGTGGAGGCGAGTCTGTATACAGTCGATTGTCTATACCCGACAGGGCAATCATCGAGCAATTCTCAAAGCCCCCTTTCATGTTCTACGAGATCCGCAATAACAAAAAGGTTTGACATATGCCCTTCCAGCATATAGTCGAATGCAGACTTGTCATTCAATTCCGGCCGAGTCTTGTTAAGCCAGTTCAGTTCAGCCTCGACCGCCTCATTGAAAACCGAACCGAGTCCCAGGCTGATACGAAGGATATATGCGATCCTGTCTCTGAAATCCTGTGATAGAGGGATATGATTACCGGACAATACATGTCTGCCAGCCGCATCATGCGGCTCGTAACCCAGGAGAATCCTCTGATTTTCAGGTTCCAATTTCCAGCGCTGGCAAGTCTTTACATAGGCGTCCAGACTTCCACGCAGGCGTCCCCTTCCGGTATCTTTGCTGAGAGGCCCCAAGATAAAATTTGGGTCGGTGACAGCAGACCTTCTCAACTGAAAATGCCTCTCTCCGAGGATAGATGTCTGGATTGAGCCACCACCCTGAGGACCCTGACAGAGTCTCTTTTGAGCAAATTGCATATCCTGCATATCCTGCATATTTATGACATCCCCCTTGAGGACTAGAGTGTCTAAAGTAGTGTTGTTCATCATCATTCAAAATTCAATTCCAACGCCGATGCACATTCTTCCGTGATATTCTTGACTCGCTTCATTTGCACGTCAAGCGTTTCGCCCGGAACGACTTCTTTCAACGTCACATCGTAAGTCAGAAATAACCCATCGGCCAGATATAGACTCTGTTCTAGCGAACAAAGAGCTTGCCAGGCTGCCTTATTCCCCGAGATCATGAAACGTGCTCCCGGAGTATACGATGCACCCAACTCATGAAATCTGGAATTCACTGCCGGAATTTCAAACTGCGCTAGATACTCCCTGGCCGTACTACCGGAGACTACACTTGCATGCTCATGGCCTGACACCTGCACTTGGGTGATTTTCGAATTCGGAAATTTCTCGCAAAAACCTGCACCAATTGCATACAAAAGTCGTTCAATGATTTGATAATCGCCGGGCAACGCCATCGGGAACTCGGCGAACAATTTATCAGAAGACATGGAAATCATGCTGTTGCCACCAAATATTTTATATTTCACAACCGCATCGCCCAGCGAATTGCCATGCAACACCTGGAGATCATTTAGATCAACTGTGAATTCCGGAGTAAGGGAACTATATATCAAATCATAAAAACGGGCCGGTATCTCACTCCGCTGAAAAATCGGCGGGTCGAAGACGGCGTTCAAAATAATTGTGACTCTTTCCGATCTTAGCTTGACCATTTCGGGTATATGTGCATCCAAACGCCAGAAGCGTAGCACCAACCTTCCTATATAGCAATTCATTCATTTGCTATAAAACCGGACAAGTCTATTTGCTCTTAACACCGATTATTGCGAGATCCCGGACAGATTCGTCACCCACTCCCGAGTGAATCGTCATCTCCCGCACTTGCACATAATCACATTGAAAATTTACTCTCCACTTTTGATATAGATAACATCACCATTGATGCCCTGTTGTTCCAGACCGGTTATTTGACGATTACCGAAAAGGAATGGGATGGCGCCCAGACCTTCTATACATTGGATTATCCGAACTTCGAGGTACGCCAGAGTCTGAATCAGGGACTATTGGGCTATCTGGGCAGGCAGGGACGGCAAGTATCGGAGGATGGCAAGGCGCTGGCTCGTCTGCTGGTAGCCAATGACTTTGATGGATTCAAGGAGCATCTGCAATCCTTCTTCGCCGGGATTCCGTATCAGTGGCAGTCCACCCACAGTCCGACAAGATATGAAACCTGGTATGCCGGGATGTTATATGCCTGCTTTTGTACGATTGGTCTTACCCTTCGGGTAGAGGATTCCACCAGCCGGGGCAGGCAGATATGGTGGTATTGCATGAGGGTCAGGTATTCGTCTTTGAGTTCAAGATGTCAGATACAGACAGCAATTTTCAAGTCCTCGTGTTCAAAGGCTGAGGCCATGCGATTAATCTCAGCTTGCGTCAAACCCAGTCGGGCGGCCTCTTCGCGCCAGGTTGTCACGGCCTTCCCAACCTCGGCGGCGATCACGCGAGCCTTACCTTCATCCAACTCGAAATAACCCACCACACTCATCGCCAGATACATAAAGGCCGAACCATCATCGAGATCGATGGCCGTTGTCAGAATGCGGGGTTTAATATCCGTGGGCACCGGATTGAGGTCATAGGCCGGAGCCAATCGCCAACCGTCCGGGCCGGTATAGAGGAAGGCGTGATTACGCAAGTGGTCATCCGTGTTGGAAATCAGAATATTGAAGACGATACGTCGCCACAGCTCATGCATATCCTGTTTCGGGCTGGCGCCATAGTGACGAAGCGCATCGACAAATTCCAGGTAACTGTGTGACTCGTTGTCACTGGCCCCGAGCATACTCATGGCCGAAAGAAACGGAATGCGCTGACCTTGTTCCCGGTCGAACCGACGCAGCAACAACACCGGCTTGTTCAGTACATGTTCAATTCGCCAGTCGGGCACGGAGATGCCCGCCTTTGCCGCAAGCCGAAGCGCAACCGCCTCCCACAGAACCGTATTGATCTCGTCGTCCTTGTGCGGAAACTTGGCGATGGCGAGATGCCCGTCCCGGTCGCGAACAGATGCCTTGGGACGCGCACCACCCAATGATGAGCCGGGAGCCAACAGCAGGCGCAGATCCTCGTCGCTATCCGTGTCACCCACAACATGCTCCGTCGCCGACAGTAATTGAGGTAGATCGATCAATGGCGGTATACGAGCCGCTTCATGTTCGGCAAGAAACCGCCTCCCCTCAGCCTTGGCAAAGCGAAGGGCGCCTTGTCGAGCTTCATCATCGACCATGAGCAAATAGTCGATTTCCATCAAGGTACGCGGCGTCTCGCCTGCCCGCTCTGCCCGTCGCCGTTCAGCCCGGCGCATCAGCACCCGCCCCCAGCGGTCGGGCACGGAGTCGCCAATGGTGCCGAAAAGGAGTTTACCTGAAGGTGTATGAAAGGTCCCCGGGCCCAGCGTCAGAGCCGGTTCCAGGGAGAAACGATCGACATTCTCAAACCAGCCCGGATCATATTCGAACGTGGCACTTTCCCTACCTTTACGCACGTGCGCCCACAGTCGCCCAGCCAGATGCGGCGTGCCAGCAATATCCACATAGACGTACACTTCTGTTTCCATCATGCTTTACTCTTCTTCTGTCCAGACCGAGTCGACTTGCGGATGCGTTGCGGCAAACGCTCCTCTTCAAGCCCAAGACCCACCGTATCCGTCTTAACGTCAGCCAAGTCACCCAACCGCTCCGCCATGCCTAACGCAAAGAGCACATTGGCGTAGTTACCCAGCGAAACGCCGGGGTCACCCTTTTCTATCTTGTTCAGGGTTGTTCGGCTGATAGAAGCCC
This sequence comes from Gammaproteobacteria bacterium, assembly GCA_965214035.1. Classification (GTDB taxonomy): domain Bacteria; phylum Pseudomonadota; class Gammaproteobacteria; order JAJDYQ01; family JAJDYQ01; genus JAJDYQ01. The sequence continues at coordinate 18,607 of OZ243932.1, forward strand.
GTTCGGCCATGACTGCCGTTGGAATACGCCGCCTGATCCGGGCATCACGAATATCCTGCCCAAGCTTACGCACCACCCGCCTCACCGGAATCGGTATCATCAAGTCTAACCGGGTTTTCCTCATTTATCGTCCATACTTATGGTCATTATTTCTAATAGTGTATATAATAATGGACGTTATATCAATATATTTCAGCAATCCCAACAGAATAGTGAAGCTATTGATCAAACAAAATCAGCAATCGGACGCTGGCATGAACTGGCAACAGCGTAGGGTGTTGGAAGCGAGAATATCGAGTTCATAGCATCCAGAATCATTTGATGGACGAAAATCCAAAAACCGCTGATGTTGTTCAAGAGGTATAAGTCCCGCCACTCTTTACTTCGGATTATTCCTTGTTCATCATGATACCGAGATGGGGATAGTTTGAACGGATCAAATGTACTGCTTCTTTAGTACTTTCCAGCCCCCATTGATTAGTCAGGGCCCATGTTTTTCCGTCAATCACAAAAAGCTCATCCTGTTTACAGAAGTATCGCCCGGTTAATGGCGTCTTCCCGCCTGTATCGGAATCCATCAGCTGTTCTGCAAATTGCTCTACGTTAAGCGTACCCTCAAAACTGGCAAGTAATGGCTTCTTGAACGTGATCAGTTCGTTCAATTCTTCCGGCTTTACGCCCGCCTTAACAATGTCACTGATGAGTTGATACATCAGTTTGCGCTTATTCAAACCGTTGTATTCCCGACCAGAAACCATCAAAGTGAATTTCGAGTAATCTCTGGAAGAGGATCGATCTCTCTGTTCTTTTTGTTTCTTTTGTCTGACCTGAACCTGAAATTGTTCGGCCTCAGGTAGCGGTATAACCTGCTGGATGTCGAGAAGAATTCTCTGTCCGTCATGGAACGGCTCTATCTTGACGCACCGAATATCAATACCCTTGTCATTCAGCCACAGCACCGCGCTGGTCAGTTCCCTGGAAAACTCCGCAGATGCCAACACAATACGTACATCCTGGGCAAACGAGTCTTCGTCCGGCGCTTCCCAATCAAGGAAGTCAAGAATCCGTTGCTGAGCGTCTTCGCCTGAACCAATACTATTGAGAAATAGTTTGTGGGCTTCGACCACCTGATCAAATGTCATTGTAGAAACCATCGCACTGTATCGAATAGCTTGTAACTCCATGTGACCGCCATCTTCTGTACGCTTCAACTCAACGACGACCAGATTGGCTTCTTTATCAATGCACAACAGATCAATTCGTCTTCGACTCTCCTCCCAACCACCAAACTCTTCGGCAATAACCATTGAGTTATCAGAGATAATCTCTATCTGGTCTCTTAACAGATCAAGAGTTGTCCAATGGAAGAGAAGTCTGTCTGAACAGACCGAACTGTTTTACAATCGCCAGAAATCCCATCAGACTGCGGGCTATGCTCATGTCGAACCTTAAACCCATCATCCGTTTTGCAATACGGGTTATCGCAATGGGTATTTCCGGTTGCTCAACATCTCCAGTTGCCCCATTCGATCAGTGCATTGAGTAACTGGTTTTATTCACCGGGAAAGCGCGGAGCCATCTGCAGGGTTCTCTGTTTCCTGTCGGGGAACATCAGGAGCGGACTGAAAGTAGATGACAAAGGGTTGACGATTCCGGGACGTCATACGAGGGTAATCCCTTTCGTGGAAATTTCCGGGATCTCCCGCGTCCGAAAGAGATTATTTCGCAGCGCGGTCGAAATCCCGTTGATGAACGGGAGCAAGGTGGTATTTTCCTGTCTGGCGTCAGCCAGGGCAGGAGAGTTCGTCGGCGCACTGAACGAGGCATGGCAGGAGGCGTGGCGACGGAAGATCGAACCCTATATCGACTCAATCCGCTCCCTGGAACATGCAATCGACAGGCTCGATAACCCCCGCAACTTCCCGGCGGCCTGTCTCGTCGAACCGTTTTGGCAAAAGGCGGATGTGCTTTGCCAGGTCTTGCCGAAGGATTTGCCGGATATCGCGCTTGCACCGGAAATTCGGGAATGTGTCGCCAGGATCGTAGAATTTCACGAGAAACCGGAGCACTTTCGTGAAAAGGCTGTTGACATCTACATGGAAAGGGAAATGGCAGAGATGACCAGCTTTTTTGAAACTATCGAGAAAAACCCCCTGACTCAGGAACAACGGCAGGCTGTGATTTGTGATGAGGATGCCACGCTTGTGCTGGCGGGTGCTGGTTCCGGAAAGACCAGCGTGATCACTGCCAAGGCCGCGTATCTGATCAGTCGAGGCATCCGAAAGCCGGATGAGATTCTACTGATGGCTTTCGGGAAAGACGCGGCAGTGGAGATGTCCGAAAGGATCAGGCAGTGTTGTGATGCCGGGATTCCGGCCATGACATTCCACAAGCTGGCCTATGACATTATTGCCGAGGTTGAGAGGCGAAAGCCCCCGCTTGCCGCGCATGCTACCGATGAAAAGGCGTTCAAAGTTCTCCTTAATGAGATTCTGCTCGAACTGGCCGGAAATGACAGAAGGATCGGCATCCTGCTGCTTCGCTGGTTTACCGAGTTTCTGGTGCCAGCCAAGAGCCAGTGGGATTTCGAGAGCCTGCACGAATATTTCAGTTACGTAGAAAGCCATGAATTGAGAACCCTCCAGGGGGAACTGGTTCGCAGTTTCGAGGAACTGGAGATCGCCAACTGGCTGTGCATGAACGGAATTGCCTACCAATACGAGCCGGTCTACGAGCATCAACTACCCGCCACTGGCCGGAAAAACTATACGCCGGATTTCCGGCTGACGGAAAGCGGCATCTACATCGAACACTTCGGTGTCAGGCGGAAGAAAGGCGAGGATGGCAACGAGTTTCTGACGACTGCGCCCTATGTCGACCGGGCGGAATACCTGGCGGACATGGAATGGAAACGGGAAGTGCATACCCAACATGGAACGACGCTGATCGAAACCTACAGCTACGAGAAATCCGAGGACAGGCTTCTGTCGGCACTGGAGGAAAAACTCGCTCCTTATGTGGAATTGAAACCCATGCCGCCACAGGAGATTCTCTCCCGGCTCAAAAAAATGGGACAACTCGACGACTTTTCCGGAACCCTTGGCACATTCCTCAAACACTTCAAGGGGTCGGGATCAACGATAGAAAAGTGTCGCAGCAAGGTAATAGGCGAGGGAAACCGCAATCGTGGCTTGGCCTTCATGGAAATATTCGAGCCCGTTTACGGGGAATACCAGAGACGGCTTGGCGGGCACATTGATTTTGACGACATGATTTCACGAGCTACGGACCATATCAGGAAGAATCGTTACCAAAGCTCCTATCGGCACCTGCTGGTGGATGAGTTTCAGGACATTTCAAAGGGGCGTGCCGACCTCCTGATGGCGCTCCGAAAACAACACCGGGATGCCCGTATTTTTGCCGTCGGAGATGATTGGCAGTCAATCTACCGATTCTCAGGTTCCGATGTCCACCTGATGCGGAATTTTGGCCCAGCCTTCGGCGGTACTTTCGGAGGGAGGGAAGGAATCCACCGCACGGTCGATCTTGGGCGCACATTCCGCAGCGTGGACCGTATAGCGTACCCGGCGCGTCGGTTCATTCTCAAGAACCCGTCCCAGATCAAAAAGAAAGTGATTCCCGCAGGCACGACCAGCGAGTCGGCAATCCGGGTTCTCTGGTACAGAAGAAATGGCGGGGATGAAATCCTGCAACAAGCATTAGCCGGTCTTGTGAACCGGGCAAAAGGAAAGCGGGAAACCGTACTTCTGGTCGGGCGTTACAACTGGCAGCGTCCGGCTGATTTGTCACGCTTGGGCAATCGTCATCCAGAACTTTCGTTATCCTTCAAGTCCATTCATGCCTCAAAGGGGCTTGAGGCGGATCATGTGATCATACTCGGCGCCGACAGCGGGCGTCTCGGGTTGCCGTCAGAAATTGTCGATGACCCACTGCTTGATCTGGTACTTCCCCGGCGGGAACCGTTCGGACATGCTGAAGAGCGTCGTGTATTCTATGTGGCGCTCACCCGGGCACGAAAATCGGTCACGATCATCGCCCGTGAGGATCAGCCGTCAGACTTTGTGAACGAATTGCTGGAAGATGAGGAGTATGGCGTGACGGAAATGAAGAAGACTAAGCGCTACCGGTATTATTGTCCAAGATGCGGGGGTCAAGTAATCCCGGACGGTAAATCCCGGTATTCCTGCGAACATCGAGGAAACTGTGGTGCAAGTCTGCCTGTCTGTCAGCAATGTGGTATTGGTTTGCCGGTCCGGGACAAGGCTGAGCCAGAAGCCAGTCGATGCGAATGCGGAGCCATCTTTCCGTCCTGTCCAGAATGCGCCGACGGCTGGTTGATCAAGCGACGTGGAAAGTACGGGTCGTTTCAGGGTTGCGTGAACTACCCTCCATGCAAAGGACGCAGGACAAGCTGACAGGAACCGAACTTGAATATTCCTGCCAGGTTTCGGGAAATCTTGTCCTCTCCAGAAATCAGCCGATCAATAATCAATGATCACGAGGAGAATCAGAATCTGTTAAGGCAAATAGACTTGTCAATTGAAAAATTGTGCAACATTGTTATACTTTATGGAACGTAAACAAAACCACGAGAATACTAATGGCAAATTCAACGCTTGGTGTACGTCTGAATGAGAATACCCGGTATCGCCTGGAAGCCTTGAGTAAGGCGCGAGATAGAACCCCTCATTATCTGATGAAAACTGCCATAGAGCGTTTTCTGGATGTCGAGGAGGCGCTGGAATCTGAACGCCAACTGGTTAAATCCCGGTGGGAGAAATACGAGCTGACTGGTGAAACAGTCGACCAGGCGGATGTGAAGGCCTGGGCGGACAGTCTTGATGCCAGGACAGGATGAACCCCGTTGATAACGGTCATCAGGTGGTTGCCGGAGGCATTGGATGACCTCAAGCGACTGTATGCGTTTATAGAACCACATAGCCCGAAAGCCGCCAGGCGCGCCATTGATACGCTGATAGAGGCAGTCGGCACACTCGCTGAATTTCCAGAAAAAGGCCGCCCCTGGGACTCGGAAATGAGCTTCCGTGAGTTGTCTGTCCGGTTTGGTGCACGTGGCTATGTCGTTCGATACCGTTACGTTGGTGGTGAAATCATCATAGTGCGAGTCTGGCATGCTCTGGAGGGACGGAACCGGGAGAGTTATAAAGATGATGCAGAGAGCAAATGAGTTGTCCGGTTGCGGGACGGCACGGAAATCCGCCTCTATGGCGAGTCATGATGCGTAAGGGCGACCCTCTGTGGTCGCCCGTTTCATTTCTGTCAGACACGCCCGAAAATCGGAGGTAAGAATATATGAAAGCTAAAAATCTCGACAAAAAGTTTGATGCTGGAGAAGACGAAATCGTTGCCGACCTGGACTTGTCTACAGCAGTAAAACCAAATCAGAATCAAAAGCGGGTAAACGTTGATTTCCCAATCTGGATGATCGAATCCTTGGATAGGGAAGCCAGCCGAATTGGAGTGACACGGCAATCAATCATCAAGCTATGGTTATCTGAAAAATTGGAAATTACTACTGAAGCCTGACGCTGTACAGTCTTAATCCCTTCTTAATTAGATCTTTGGTTGCGTGCAGACTGGTAACAGCACTCACTGGGAAAAAGCGTCCCTGGGTACCCATATCCAGCCCTCGCTTGGGGAAACGCCAGCCGCTGGTGGCATAAGAGCATCCCGATTTTCCACAAACAAACTGGCTATCAAGGCACAGGTCAGAGCGTCCTCGCAGTCCGTATGAGTGAGCGCGGGGTAAGGCCGGCGCAGAGTCTGAATGGTTTCTGACCGTTTGCAGGCCGAAGGGTAGGCTTCGATGGCAATGAGATTGCTACGACCGCTCCAGACGCCGCACTCCACTACCTTCGGCGCCAAGCGAGCAAGGACATGCATCCCCTTTGTAGCCTGAGAGCCGGTCATGTCTTTAATGGCCGAAAGCGGACTGAGGTCTTGCTCAAACAAGTAATGCTCAGTGCGGCGGAACAGGTAGGGATTGGTTTTGGATGTCTCGATGGAGGCAGCAGCGTCACCTCGAGTTATCAGCTGGATAAAGGCGTCTGGGAAACCCAAAGGGGTGTCAATGGCGAGAGTCACTGGCCCGGATTCTGGAGATACCCTACTCCCACATAAATTGAACAGAGCAGCGATCCACTCGATACTCGTCGAACAGCTATTGATGCGCTCGCGCAGGTTGCCGCCGCCAAGGAGTACCGACGATCGCATAGTTGTCATCGAGAATCACGATGGCATCGCGACTGTTCTGGTTCTTGTCGCAGTTCCAACCACCGACATCCCAGCCGATGAACCAAGCCCTATTACTATTGACGATGATAATAATCCCTTCCGTAACTATGGAATCGAGAGTCTATATAGTCACCGATCTCAGTCAGGGATACTTCTTGAGATGAGTTACCACTACGAACATAGAATTTATCTGACTTATTGCCATGCTTATCAGACACCTCCAGATACTCTGGCTCACACCCTGGCTTGATATCTACCCTGCATATTTCTGTACCTTCAACTTTTGGGAATGTGATCTTGATGTTATTCGTTGCAAACGTTACGCTGAATGTCGTGTTGACCAGATTCATTAGATGAAGTTCGAACTCGTCCTTTGTTCCTTGTAAGGAAGAATAATCACGCTCCAAACCAAGTATCTCTCCTTTATCATTGACACCCATCAGTAGCGTCCCACCCTCCCCATTACTGAATGCGGCAATCGTCTTCATGACGGCCTGTTCCAGTTTCTTGTTCAGGCCACCTTCAGGGTAGTTAGCTCTGAAGCTAGCCTTGAATTCCAGTTCGTCACTCTCCCCTTCTTCTATCATGTCTTCAAGAGAGGCTTCGACTTCGGATACTTTCGATGCAGTAATGTTGCTCAAGAACTCGTTTAGCTGTTTGGCGATCAACTCCCGCCTAGTCTGGAGAAATCGCTCATAGTTATCTCGATGCCATAATTCCTCATCTTCCGGGATGCTCTGAAGAGTCAATGCATCAGGGAACTTCTGTTTTACCTCAGCGAGGTAATCCTTTGCCATATGGTTCGTTTTCGCACGGTTCGCGTATTGGGTAAGTACCGCTCTATTGGTAATCTCCTGAGCCAGTGCATATTTCAAACGATTTTCCTGTCCATAGCCTGCTTCTTTGAGTCGCGAGTAAGGGAAGATATGATCCCACTCAAGAGAGTACTTCTTCCCCATGTTTTTGCGGATGCTCATCCCTGTTGTAAAACAGACAGCATTCCTACTCTTGAAGAACCAGCGCATGAGCCCCCACAACGAATGTCTGGTATCAACGCCCACAAATTCGTCAGGCTTAATCTCCAGCGAACGATCTAGTTCAATAACCCCTAACAGATCATCGAATGGTTGTGACGAATTAACGATAATCCCAATATCCTTATCCAACTTCTGCGGCAACTGACTCACATAACGTGTACGAATCTGTGAATAGTAGAACCACTTGATAATCCGATTGATTTCGTCTTGAGTCATCGGCTCCTTACCCTTCTTGAATGCGAAGACGATGATGGGAATCAAGGCATAGACGGAGTTAATCTCTTTCGTGTGATCTATGTAAGCTTGGCTACGCATAATGTTCATCACGTAGTCCAATGTATGATTGTCCAGTAGCTTCCATGTGGACTTAATACGTTCTAAATTGCTCGCATCATGCAGCTTTTTCATCTCGGAGCCGATGTGATACATGCAGCCAAGCAGCGCATAGATCAGGAAATCTAATTTGAAAACAAAGCCTTCTTCCTCAAGAGCAAATAACTTCTTCTTCAGCAAGTCTCTGGCTTCAGGCCAGTAACCGGATATTTGAGCAAGCGCCAACTCTGCTTCAGTCAGATTCACACCGCTAGCATTGACAATGTAGAAGATATCAATCGCTTCCTTGATGTTCGCCTTGACCGGGATGTTCTGTTCTACGAACTCATGATCAAGAATTCGCTCAATTGCTCGGAAGTTATCGTCTATTCTGTCGTCCCGTTCTCCAGATATCTCTTCGATCTTTCCCAACTCACGAATAATGTCCTTGTATCTAACCTCTTTCTTGAAGATGGATGTCACATTCAGCCATAACGGATTCTTCTCCATGATGGTCTTTTTGTAGTATTGAAGTTCGGTCGTCTCGACATTCACATAGAGGTTGCGAGTATCAACAGTTATCTCTTCCGAGGTGTAGTACGGCGGAATCTCTCCCCGTATCAGCATGTACAATGTTGTGATACGTTGCTGTCCGTCAAGTATCAGCTTTACAGCACCCTGCTTCTCATCGTACTTATGCCTACCTTTCAATTCCGGGGGATTATTGGTTTCCCAAGTAAGCATGGTGCCAGTCGGATACTCCTTGATCAGGGAGTGGATGAGTTGCTTGGCATCATCCCGCTTCCAAACGTACTCGCGTTGAAACGCGGGCACAAAAAGTTGCCTCTCATCAATCTTGTCCAAGATTTGAGATATCTTCACGGGTCCCCCTTATGGTTATCTCGTTAATATTTACTAGAGTAACCGCTTTGTCGTACATTTCCAAGCGGCTTTAACAGCCCATAACTACTAACTCCGATGTTCTTTACTTTTACACACAGGGCAAGGCGATGACTGTGTTGCCATTGCATGTCTATAGCACCCCAACCGCCGGCGAGCAGACGCATCCAATGTTCGTTGGTACACATTTGATTTAGACTGATCCGGGCCCAGGTTTCTGGATTGCATGACACCAGATTTATTTTGACTGGCTGTCCCCACTAATAATCTCAATAATGCGTTGACATAGTCAACACCCCTGCGCAGCAATGTTTCGCAATTTTAACCCTCCATCTTTTGCACGCCTTTAGTCTCGTTTTTCGGAAGGTATTTTCCCTTATACTCACACAAATCATAAATCATACACCTGTCACATTTTGGTTTTATGGCTGTGCAGGTATAACGGCCGTGCAGGATCAGCCAGTGATGTGCATTGACCAAAAACTCTTCTGGTATGAATTTTAACAGCCTTTTTTCGACATCCAGCACCGTTTTTCCAGGAGCGATGCCAGTGCGGTTGGAGACGCGAAAGATATGCGTATCGACTGCCATGGTTGATTTGCCGAAGGCGGTATTCAGCACCACATTGGCGGTTTTACGTCCGACTCCGGGCAATGCCTGCAGGGCGGTGCGGTTATCCGGGACCCGACCGTCGTGCCTGTCCAGCATCAGGCGGCAGGTTTTGATGATATTTTCGGCTTTATTATTATACAGGCCGATGGTTTTAATATATTCCTTCAAACCCTCAACACCCAGTGCATAAATGGCACCTGGGGTATTGGCGACCGGATACAACTTTGCAGTGGCTTTGTTGACCGATACATCGGTGGCCTGTGCGGACAGGATGACCGAAATCAACAGCTCAAAGGGGCTGTTAAATTTCAGTTCTGTTGTCGGATTCGGATTGGCGTCACGCAGACGGGAAAAAATTTCATGGCGCTTGTTTTTATTCATTGACTGGCAGAAGCCTCAAGGCTCCCATGTCTCTGTGGTCAACATGATCAGGACTCTGCAACAGCCGTTTGTGTCAGCCTCACATCGACTGAACGGGCTTTTTGCATACGTTCATCGATCACATTCTTCAGAGCAACCAGAAAACCCAGGCTCAAAAACGCACCTGGCGGCAGGGCGAACAACAGAATGCCGCGGGCATTTTCGCTCAGCGAAACAGCCAGTCCCTCCGCCTGATCGCCGAAAATCAACCCGGCATCGGCAAACAGGGTGCCGCTGCCGATCATTTCGCGCATCCCCCCGAGTGTGAGGAGCACCAGCATAAAACCGATACCCATACTCAGCCCGTCCAGTGTGGCGGCCCACAGAGGCTGACGGGATGCGAAAGACTCGGCGCGGCCCAGAATAATGCAGTTAGTCACGATCAGTGGGATAAAGATGCCCAGTATCTGATAGAGATCATGGAACCATGCCTGCATGACCTGTTGCACGACGCCCACAAACCCGGCGATCACCAGCACAAACATCGGTACCCGGATTTCCTCCCGCACAACCGGGCGCGACAGGGCCACGACAAAATTACTGGCTGTCAATACGGCAATGGTCGCCAGACTCATGCCCAGTGCATTGACAAAGGTATTGCTGATAGCGAGCAGCGGACAGAGGCCCAGTAGCTGCACCAGTCCGGGATTATTTTTCCATAGCCCCTGATAAATAATCTCGGTGGCTGAGGGTGTGTTCACTTGAATATCTCCTGACGATTCTGCTGATAATACACCAGCGTATTTTTGATTTCATGGATGACAGCTCTCGGTGTGATGGTGGCTCCGGTGAGAGAATCGAATACGCCGCCCTCTTTTTTGACGGTCCACTGCTCGGCGGCTGGCGAATCCAGAGATTTGCCAGTGAAGCCAAGCACCCAGTCGGAGCGGCGCAACTCTATGGCGTCACCCAGCCCCGGTGTTTCCCGGTGGCTGAGAACGCGCACGCCCAACAGCTCGCCATTTGCCCGAATGCCGACCAGCATGGAAATAGAACCGCTGTAGCCATCTGGTGCCACCGTCTGGATCAGGGCGGCGATCGGCTGTTGCTGCATTCGTGCCCGATAAATAACCCGACCGCTGGCATCATCGATAATAAAGTCCTCAGCCGGACTGTTATCGTGGCTGTCCGGCGGCAGCAGCTCCTGCAACTGGGAACGCAGCTTCAGCTGTTCCTGCTCGGCCACCCGGTCCTTGGTCAGCTCAAAGGTCAGTGACAGTGCGAAAATAAAGACCAGAGAAAAAACACCCAGCAGGGCACCGGGCTTGAACCAGTCAGGCAGCCGGTGTTGCATTATTTATGTCCATAAGCGCGCGGCATGGTCAGATAATCGATCATGGGGGCCGACAGATTCATCAACAAAACCGCGAAGGCAAAACCATCCGGATAACCTCCCCAGACACGGATAACCATCGCCAGCAGGCCGATACCGGCCGCATAAAGCCAGCGACCGGTTTGCGTTGTTGCGGCAGTCACCGGATCAGTGGCGATAAAAAAGGCGGTCAGCAGCGTGCCGCCGGACAGCACATGAAACAGCGGATTCTGCCAGGCCGGATTATCCGTGCCGAGCGACAAACCGGTGGCAAACAGGCCGACGGTCAGCAACAGGGCAAGCGGAATACGCCAGTCCAGAGTGCGGGTCCAGGCCAGCCACAAACCGCCGACCAGCCAGCACAGGGCGATCCATTCCCAGCCCCGACCTGCGAACGTACCCATGATAGAAGGTGCGGCGGCGATACTGTGTTTGGCATGATCCAGGGGTGTTGCTGTGCTCAGGCCATCCAGATGAGTGACCACCGAACCACCGAAGATAACAGACAATGTCTCGCCGAATCCCGGTACGGCATCATTGACCGGTGGCATCCACTGAGTCATTTCCAGTGGAAACGACACCAGCAATACGGCATAGCCGACCATGGCCGGATTGAACAGATTATAGCCAAGGCCGCCGTACAGATGCTTGGCGATGACGATGGCAAAAAAGACCGCCAGCAGCGTCATCCACCAGGGTAGCAACGGTGGCAGACAGACGGCCAGCAACCAGGCCGTCACAACGGCGCTGTAATCACCGATAAACAGGGCAACGGGGCGGCCGCGGAGCTTCAGCATCAGCGCTTCCAGAGTCAGGGCGGCGACCGTGGCCAGTGCCAGTTGCACCAGCAGGCCCCAGCCGAAAAAGCCGGTATAGACAACGATGCCGGGTGCCATGGCCAGCAGTACCCGTCGCATGACGGTCGATACGGCACTGTCCGGCGCATCGACAGGGGCATGATGGGGCATGGTCACAACCCATCTTCCTCCGCGGCTTTGCCCTCCTCGGCCATGGTGGCATGCGCCCTGAGCTTACTGGCCGCCTGCAAAGCCTCCTTCTTTTTGCGCAACTTCTCCTCGCGCTCACGTTTGGCGTGCTCAATGCGCTCCATACGAAACTCATAGCGTTGCTTGGCCTGCTGTGCCTTGACTCTGGCTCTGCCCTGCTTCCTGATTTCGCTTTTGGCATAGCGATAATAGCTGGCCAGCGGGATATGGCTGGGACACACCGCATTACAGCATCCGCATTCGATACAATCTTCAAGGGCCCAGCGTTGCTGTGCCTGCTCCAGATCGCCGCTGCGGATCAGGCTGAACAGTTGCTGCGGAGCAAGCCGGGCAGGGCAGACATGGGCGCACTCACCGCACCGAATACACGGCATCTCACCCTGTGCGTCCTGCAACATGGCAGGTGTCGTGACCAGAATGGAATTCATGCCCTTGGTGACAGGCACCTCATCGGATGCCAGTCCCAGCCCCATCATGGCACCGCCCATGAGCAGACCGCTGGCATTCTTTGTGCGACCGCCGCAAAACCTGATCAAATCGCTGACCGGCGTACCCAACAGTGCCTCCACAACGCGGGGCTGCTCGACACCGGGGCCGGAGACCGATACAAAACGGCTGATCAACGGCTCATCCAGTACAACTGCCTGATAAACAGCCGCCGCTGTGCCGACGTTATACACAGCGATACCGATATCGGCCGGCAGATCCTGTGAGGGTACCTCTTTGCCGGTCACGATGCTGATCAACTGCTTCTCGCTGCCGGACGGATAGCGTGCCGGCAGCACGGCAAGCTCGGCCGGGTTGCCGCAGTCGGCGACAGCCTGCCTGAGTGCCGCGACCATCTCCGGTGCATCATCCTCCACAGCCAGCACACACCGCTCTGCCTGAACGGCCTGTTGGAGCAGGCGGCAACCGGCGATAACCTGCCGCGGTCGCTCATACAGCAACATCTCATCGCAGGTGATCCAAGGCTCACACTCGCAGCCATTCACGATCAGGGTATCGACCGGCTGAGACATGCCACTTTTAATCTTCACCGAGGTCGGAAAAGTGGCCCCGCCCAGACCTACAATACCGGCCTGTCGAACCTTTGAGCGGATAACATCCGGTTCCGGCAGCGCACCATCCACCTGTACCGATGCCTCGGATTCGGCTCTCCCCCAGTCTGAACTCTCCGTGGCAGACAACACCACACACAAACCACTCAGGCCGGACGGATGCGGTACCGGGCGGTACACAACATCCTGCACCACGGCATCCACCGGCGCATGCAGGCCGGCGCTCACAAACCCCTGCGCACGAGCGACAGGCTGCCCCCGCACAACCCGGTCGCCGGCCGCGACCACTGGTTCGGCAGGCGTGCCGATATGCTGCTGCAGCGGTAACACCAGCTCGGCGGGGACCGGCAGCCGCGCCACCGGCAGTTGAGTGGCCTGCCGCTGACCGTCCAGCGGAATACCGGATGACATTGTCTCTGGCGTCACGATGGCAGTCCCTGTGGACGAGGCCAGTGCCAGTTATCGACCGTTTCGATGACCGGCACCATATCGATACAATCGACCGGGCAGGGCGGCAGACACAACTCACAACCGGTACACTCATCGGCGATCACCGTGTGCATGCGTTTGGCGCGGCCCAGGATGGCATCCACCGGGCAGGCCTGAATACACTTGGTACAGCCGATACACTGTGCTTCCCGTATCACGGCCACCATGGGCACCGGTGGCGTTCCCAGCTCCTCATTGAGTGGTACCACCTCACGGTCCAGCAGCGAGGCCAGCTCGACAATCACGGCATCACCGCCGGGCACACAACGATTGATCTCCGCCTCACCGGCGGCGATAGCCTCGGCATAAGGCCGGCAGCCGGCAAACTCACACTGACCGCACTGAGTCTGGGGCAGCAGGGCATCTACCCTGTCGGCCACCGGATCTCCCTGCACCCTGTAACGCTGCGACACATAGCCCAGCAGGCCGCCGGCCACAAGCGCAAGCAGGGCAAAAACAAAAACAGACAAAAACATAACCTACACCCGGACCAGGCCGGCGAACCCCATAAAAGCCAGCGACATCAAACCCGCCGACACCAGAGAAATAGAAGCCCCCTTGAAGGGACGCGGAATATCCGCGCTGTTCAAGCGCTCCCGCATGGCGGCAAACAACACCAGCACCAGAGAAAAGCCGGCAGCAGCGCCAAAGCCGAACAAGACCGACTCCATCAGACTATGAGCCTCACGGACATTCAGCAATGCCACGCCGAGCACGGCACAATTCGTGGTGATAAGCGGCAGATAAATACCCAGCACCTGATGCAATAGCGGCGAAGTCGCCTTGACCATGACCTCCGTGAACTGCACCACCACGGCGATCACCAGAATAAAGCTGATCACCCGCAGATACACCAGATCGAAAGGTACCAGCAACAGCGAATCCACAATAAAGCCAAGCGTGGCAGACAACGTCAGCACGAAAGTGGTGGCGGCCGCCATGCCCATGGCAGACTCCAGTTGGCGCGACACCCCCATGAACGGACACAGCCCCAGAAACTTCACCAGGACAAAATTATTAACCAGCACCGTGCTGAGAAAAATCAATGCAAACTCGGACATATCTTACATAAGATTGGGACAAAGCAGCTGCTTTATAGCGTATTTTGCAACGATATGGGTAAATAATCGAGACAAGGCACGTAAACATTGAAAAAAGCCGGAAAGCCTGCCCATCCGTTATCGGCGACGCTGGGTCTGCGCGGTACGTTGCTGGATCGTCCAGTGGAAGAGGGCGGTTTGACCCTGGAGCTGATTTCGGATATGACGCTGGCGCGCATCAAGTCGGATGATTCCGAGGTGATGGCGGGCACCGAGGCGGATACACAGCGTTTCTGGATGGGTCTGGAGTGGTCCTGGCAGTTGCCGGAAGGGGGCGGTATGCGCCTGACACCGGAGCTGGAACTGGGTCTGCGTTATGACGGCGGTGATACCAGTGAAGGCTTTGGTCTGGAGCTGGGCGGTGGCCTGAACTGGCAGTTACCGGCCAGGGGTTTGACGGTGGATGTGCGTGGTCGCTATCTGCTGGAGCATGAGGTTGCCGAGCGTGAGGAGTGGGGTTTGTCCGGCTCACTGCGCTACGAGGCCTGGCCGGACTCGGCCTATGGCCCGTCGTTCAGCCTGCGCCATGAGTACGGCAATGCACCGGCGGCCAGCGGTCTGGATCGATTGTTATCGGATTCTCTGACGGATGCGCTGGAGGAGGACAACTCTCAAACCGCCGATGTATCAAGCCGCTGGACACTGAAAGGCGAGTGGGGTTTTGCCCTGATGGATGATGCCACCGGTATCCCCTATGCGAGCCTGTCGGCATCCGATGCGAAACGTGATCTGACTCTGGGCTGGCGTCTGTTGTCCAATCCGGCTGGCCTGAAGTCGAAGCTGGATATCAAGGCCATCCGCCGCGAACAGGACGGCAACAAGCCGAAAAACAGCGTCGGCGCGGAGTGGAAGCTGAACTGGTAGGATTTCCGTAGCCGGCACCTCCCTGCCGGCTGTTGCGGGGCCGGATCCATCCTTATTGTCACCGGCCCCGCTTTTTTATGGCTCCAACCGTCCATGCCTGACACGCTCAGGCATGGACGGCAGGCTGTCCAGATTGCCCGACTGGCTCAGAGATATATTGCCTCGTGAATCAGGCTGATATTACGACGCAAAAGGAATTTCTCAGGTTGTGGTTGGCTTCGCATAACTTATCCAGTAGTTCAGGGGTCGATATTTCACATACTGTCGCCGTCTCTAATGCCATAGCGGTGGAATTGGGACATATATCCCCAGCCCATCCAGACCCACAATCTCGCCGGGCAGGTAAAAGCCGGTTATCTGCTCCCGGCCCTGCTCGTTAATGATGAATGTTTTATAAGAACCTGAGCTGACAGCGAAAATTCTTCATGATGCTGCTTTCTGCATTAGGATAGCAATATCCGTTTGAATGGTTATCCAGATCATGGTTTTGCCTCCAAAACGACAGGGCCGCTCGCTTTCCGAATGGTTTCAGACAACAGCAGGAGCAGACTTACTGGAAAAGGAAAATGCCCTGTTGAAGAAAGTCCTGCCGGAGCTGTTTGGCTATCATCTACTGTGGACCGGGGAAGGGAATTATTGTTCGGGTGTTGCAGCTTCATCGGTCGCACACCATGTCCGCCTGCAGGCACCGGATAAATCCGCTGCCAAAGATTGTGATGTCATCGGCAGCCATACCAGCCTGCCTGTTCAGCGGGACAGCATTGATGTTGTCATTCTGCCGCATATGACCCACACCCACATGCGATCCACCGATAAAACAGCGCATTATAACCGGCAAAATCCCTCCATAAAGGCAGCCGTGATCACAAGCCCCGACCCAATACACCATAAATTTCGACAAAAAATACAATTTATGCTACAAAAGGCTGTTTTTTTGCTGACCGGCTGCTATAATTCAGGAAACAAAGACCAACTGAACCGCTTGCCAGTGATGGCAGGCTGATTTAAGATAAGCCCAACCCTGTCAGCGGGCACGGTATCCGGCCCTTGCAACGGATACCACAAACAGTAACCGATAATCGGAAATTGATGAAAACACACGACGGAGAATAACATGAAATCTGGACAAAAATGGATTCTGAACAGCAACAAGGGTCATACCGTGATATGCAAAATCATCACAGTCATAAACAATGCCTTGCGACCGGCAGGCATCGATATTGACCTGTGTAAAAATACAGCCCCCCCCCCCCCCAAATGGGAGGGTACGCCTGATGTCAGCCACCGGCATGAGGCACCGGACAAGAACCGCAATCCCGTCATGGTGCTATTTCCCGTCATTCCTGCGAAAGCAGGAATCCACACCCCCCGCCATATCCGGTAATCGGGTCAAACCCACAACAATACGCCGGCTGCGCCGCTCTGTCGCCGCAGTCCTGCTCGGACTGCCGCTGCTGTTCGGGCTGGCGACGCAAGCGGTGGCACAAAGTACACCGACGCTCAGTGTGGAAATCCCCACTCTCGCCGAAGGTGAATCCGGTGTCATCAGATTCACCCTGAGCGGGACATCGACACAGACAATCACTGTTCGCACAGGATTGTTGGCTGCCTCATTTAATTGCGCCAGAACAATAGGCTTTTCTTTTTCTTGTCCGGAAGGTACCAGCGATGCCACTTTTGGCGATGATTATTCTTTTCCGCTGTTCGGTAACGCTGTTACTTTTCCCCCCGGCGAAACAACCAGGACAATCAGCGTGACAACAATAGCTGATGGTCTCGCAGAAGGTACCGAGGTTTTCCCCTGGATTGTCATTCCTCCGTCTTCTCACATCATCGATCCGATGACACCAGCCGATGCTACTGTAGTTGACCAACTCATTTGGTTCGGTTATATCCTCGATACCCCCGCTGTGATGACCATTACGGCGGATGAAGCCACCGTTTCCGAAGGCTCGCCGGCCAGCTTCACCATCACAGCCAACCCGGCTCCTGGACAGGACACCACGGTCAACCTGATGGTGACCGAGGCCGACGGCGACAACAACTTTGTGGCGTCCGGCGACGAGGGTGCTCAGACCGTCATACTGCCGGCTGGCGCGGGTTCCGTCACCCATACGATTGGCACTATCCTTGACAACACCATCGGCGATGACGACGACGGCACCCTCACGGTCGCGCTGGCCACCGGCGACGGCTACACCGTCGGCACCACCACCCATACGGCCATGGTGACCATCACCAACAATGTCCCCCATGTCGTATCCGTCAGCATCGAACCGGCAGCAGGAGATGAAGGCAATAGTGGTGGCTTGACCGATGCCGCCACACTGACCTTTACCGTGAATCCGCCAAGGCCAGAGGGATTCAGGTTTAGAATCTGTCTGGACGGTGGTACCGCCGAGCGTGGTAGCAGTGCAGACTATCAGTTCACGGGCCTAAATGACATAGTGGTTCCTATTGCTCCTGCTGGTAGTTGCGATAACGCTCTGGATTTCTTCTTCAACAGTAATCAGGCATCCTTCAGCCAAAAAATCCGGGTCAACGGTGACAGCCTGTTCGAGGGCGACGAAACGGTCATCGTCAGCCTGCAACGAATCAATAATTTGGGCGGCAACCTCGACACTCCCGACGATGTCATCATCTCCCCCACGGCTGGCATTGTCACCTACACCATTCAAAATGACGACACCCCGCCAGAGCTGACCATCACAGCCGCCGACATGGTCACCGAAGGCTCGACGGCCATCTTCACCATCACGGCCAACCCGGCTTCTGGACAGCCCACCACGGTCAACCTGATGGTCAGCGAGGCTGACGACGACAACTTTGTGGCGTCCGGCGACAAGGGTCCTAAGCCCTTCCTGCTGCCGGCCGGCGTGGGTTCCGTCAGGTATGAAATAGACACCGTCCTTGACAACACCATCGGCGATGTCGAAAACGGCACCCTCACGGTGGCACTGGCCACCGGCGACGGCTACACCATCGGCTCCACCAATACGGCCGTGGTCGCCATCATCAATGAGGAGCCGCATGTCGTATCCATGAGCATCGAACCGGCAGCAGGGGCGGAGGGCAGCAGCGGGGGCTTTGTGGATGCGGCCACCGTGACTTTTACCGTGGATCCGCCCAGATCGGCAGATTTTGATGTCGCACTATGTGCCCCGGGTGGTAGCATCGTTACCGCCGAGCGCGGCAGCAGCAGCAGTGCGGACTATCAGTACACAGACATGGATGACACAGCACTTGGTTTTACCAATACTCTTCTCGGTATTCCGTGCCGGTTATTAACCTTTAATGGTGGTATATCGTCCCTCTCCCATAAGATCCGCGTCAATGGCGACAGCGTGTTTGAAAACGATGAAATGTTTCAGATACAACTACGGGGGAATAGTCCTTTATTGTCTCGAGCCATTGGTGGTTCTGTTACCCCAGCTAATGTCGTTTTCCCAGGTGTCGGCGGCGCAGTAAGCACCGCCAACTACACCATCCGCAATGACGATGACCCGCCCATGATTTCCATTGCCGGCGGCAGTCCGAATCCGGCCACCGAGGGAGCCGGCACGCTCACCTACACACTGACGGCGGACAAACCCCCGGCCACGGACCTGACCATTGACCTGACCGTCATGGACGCACCCGGCAGTGACTTTATTGCAGCAGAAGGCGACCAGAACGTCACCTTCCCGGCCGGCACCACCATGCTCAACTACGAAATTCCGATCACCGACGATGAAGTCGATGAAGCCAGCGGCGAGGTCACGGTGACAATCAATGACGGTACCGACTATACCGCCGGCACCGATACGGCCACCATCACGGTGCTGGACGACGATAGAACCACCGTCACCCTGGCCGAAAATCCGGTCGGCGACCTCGATGAAGGTGCCCGCAAACAGATTACCCTGACCGTGAACCGTCCACTGGGTGGCAGAGGTTTTATCGAATCGCTGTTCGTGCGGTTAATGTTCGGCGGCACCGCCACACTGGGTACGGACTACACCCTGACCGGCATCTCGGCGACCCACGTGGGTTACAGTCAGCTGGATCGTCCGGGGATTAGTATTGAATTTACCGGCCCGGGCTCCGAGCCTGCTGCCACCACCGCCACGCTGATCCTGACAACCACCGCGGATGGCGTCTCCGACTCCGGCGAAGACATCACCATTGCTGTGAGCAGCGTGTCCAATGCCGCTGGCCTGGACGGCGGTGTGGGTGTGATCGGCACCAGCACGATTGCCTTTGACATTATCGAACAACCGGCGCTGGTACTGAATCCATCCACCCTGACCATTGACGAGGGCGATACCGCGACCTACACCGTGTCTCTGGCCACCCAGCCCAATGCGGCAGTGGCTATTGCTCTCAGTGGTCAGGCCGATACCGATCTGACCCTGAGTGATGATACCCTCAACTTCACCATGATGAACTGGAACCAGCCGCAGACCATCACGGTCACCGCCGGGTCGGACGACGACGCCCAATCGGATGACCCGATCGCCCTGTTGCACACCGCCACCGGTGGCGACTATGCCACCGTCACCGGTGAAGTCACGGTCACCATCACCGAAGACGATACGGCCGGTATCACCGTACAGCCGACCACCCTGGCCGTGGATGAAGACGGCACCGCCACCTACACCGTGGTGTTGACCTCGGCACCGGCCCCGGCCAGCGAGGTCATCATCACGGTTGATTCGGGCACGGTCGCCACCGTCAATAATGACATGCTGACCTTTACCCAGAGTAACTGGAATCAGGCACAGACGGTCACCGTGACCGGCATGGATGACGCGGTGCACAATGCCGGCGATACACGCCCTGGCACCATCACCCACGCCATTAGTCAGGGCGACAGCGGCGATTATCCCATTGGCCGTGAGATTGACCCGGTACAGCTCACCGTCGCCGACAACGACGATCCGGCCTTGAGCGTACAAGTGGTGGGCGACCATACCGACATTGACGAAGGCGGCACCCGCACCATACAGATCACCGTATCGCCAGATACCGGCGAGAGCTTTATGCTGCTCGATGTCCGTCCCTTGCTGAGGATCAGCGACGGCTATGAGTTGACGCTGGATCAGACCGACACCAGCCTGGATCCGACCCTGCAATTTGAGGTCAGCGTGACCGACAATGATCAGGATGGGGCGGATGGTATGCTGACCATTGATGTTTCCTCCGTGAGCGGCTATGCCGCCGGCAGCCCGGCCACGCTGCAACTGACTGTCAATGACAACGACGAGGCCGGCATCGCCGTACAGCCGACCACCCTGACCGTGGATGAAGGCGGCACCGACAGCTACAGCGTGGCACTGACCTCACAGCCAGCCGCCAGCGTCACCGTCACCGCTACTCCCGGCACCGGCATCACGATGACCGACACCACCCTGACCTTTACCAGCACGGACTGGAACGAGGCACAGACCCTCATCGTCACCGGTCAGGATGACGAGGATGCCAATGATGGCGGTCAGCGGCAGGTCGCCATCAGCCACGCGGTCACCTCCACCGACACGACCTATAACCGTGCGGCCGATTCGGTCTCCGTGACCGTGCGAGACGACGATGATATTACGGTGTCTTTCGCGGCCGCCACGGTGTCGGTGGGTGAGGGAGCGGGTACCGGCACCTTCCGTATTATGCTCAGTGCCACACGGGCCACCGATCTGACGGTGGGTTACACGGAGGTGAGCGGCAGCAGCACGGCCGTGGTGGGTACGGACTACACGGCCTTGAGCGGTTCCGTTGTGGTACCGGCCGGCGACCGGCAGGCCGATATTGTCGTGACGCTGACCGACGACAGCACCGTGGCGGCCGACAAGACGCTGACCCTGAGCCTGACGGACGGCAGCGGCTATGTGGCAGCCGACCCCGACACGGCGGTGATGACCATTGTCAACGACGACCGGCTACAGGTGGCCTTTGAGCAGGAGCGCTACACGGTCATCGAGGCGGCCGGTGCGGTCTCACTGAATGTGGTCGCCAGCGGCGACAGCGATCTGGCGACGACACTGGCGATTCGTTTCACGGACGGCACAGCGATAGCCGGCACGGATTACACGGGCGATGCCATCACATCCATCACCATCCCGGCCGGGGTCTCTGCGGTGGAATTTGACGTGCCGATCACCGAGGATGGAATCGATGAGGTGAATGAGGACTTTATGGCGGTGCTGAGCGTGGACCCGGCTTCATCGGCCGTGGCCGAGCCGGGCACCTCATCCCGCACACAGATAGTCATTACCGACGACGATCCGACTGTCGTCAGCCTGAACTACACGGGCGCGGATATGATTGAAGAAGGCGACACCGTGGAGTTCACGGTCGCCCTGGGTCGTGCCCTGACGGATGGCGAGATCATTGATGTGCCGCTGAGCGTAACCGGCACCGGTGTCGAGCTGGCGGACTGGAGTCTGGCACTACAATCGGGCACGGGTGTGGTTCTGTCCAAGGAGGACACAATGACCCCACAACTGAGTTTTGAGAATGCTGGCGCACAGAGTGCCCAACTGACCCTGACCGCCATCGGCGACAATACGATGGAGGGCAGCGGCTCCGAGACCTTCATCATTGCCCTGGGTCCGGACGGCACGGTCACCAATGGCTTTGACCACAGCAGTCTGAACACCAATGTGGGCGGCGGTGCCGATCCGGATTCACCCGACCATTTCAGTGTGCAGGTCAACGATGCCATTGTCACGCCGATGATCACCATCACCGGCGGTACCACGGTCACAGAAGGCATGGGCAGTGCCAGCTTTACCCTGACCGCCACACCACCGCCGACCGACGCCCTGACCCTGATGCTCAATATCAGCGGTGGCAGCGGTTTTATCGCCATCAGCGGCGCACAGACGGTTGCCCTGAACGGTGGCTCCCGCACGGTGACCTATTTGATTGCGACGCAGGGCGATGCCGTGGATGAACCCAATGGCACGGTCACCGTGACCGTAGGTACTGGTACGGGCTATGATGTGGGCGATCCGTCCGTGGCGTCCGTCGGAGTGCATGACGACGATGCCACCACAGTCACGCTGGTCGGTACGGCGGATGATGTGGCCGAAGGCAGCAGCAAACCGCTCACCCTCACCCTGGGTCGTGTTCTGACGGCCGGCGAGCAACTGACCGTGCCGCTGACCTTCGGCGGTACCGCCACCTTCGGCACCGACTACACATTGACCGGCACCACAGCCAATGGCGTGGATTACAGCGATCTGAGCGGCGGCAGCGTGATCTTCAGCGCCGGTGGTCAGATGGCCACCCTGACCCTGATGGCACAAACGGATGCCGTGGCCGAGACCGGCGGCGAAACGGTGCGCATTGCTCTGGGCACACTGGACAGCAACTCCGGCACCAACCTGGGCGGCGGTGCCTCTGGCATGGGCAATGTTGATTTTACGATTCAGGAACAGCCGGCTATTGTGTTGACCCCGACCCGCCTGACCCTCATTGAAGGCGACAGTGCCAGCTATCGCATCAGCCTGGCAGCCGCACCGAGCGCCGATGTCATGGTGACCCTCACCGGCACGAATGCCGAACTGGAGGCCGATGACACCACCCTGACCTTTACCTCACAGAACTGGGGTAACCCGCAGACCGTCACGCTGACGGCGGTCACGGACAGTAACACCGTGATGGATCAGGTGACGCTGACCCACAGTGCCGATGCCGGCTATGATTCCGTCACGGCCGATCTGGAGGTGACCATCACCGACAGTTCGCCGCAGTTGCAGTTTTCAGGCACGGAGATTGAGCTGGATGAAGGGGGCACTACCAGCTACACCGTGCGCCTGTCGGCTCGGCCGATAGCGGAAGTCACGGTCATGCTCAGTGGCCATGCCGATACGTCCTTAACCGTGAATCCGCTTGCGTTGACCTTTAGCACGATGAACTGGAACGAGACGCAGGTCATTACCCTGACAGCCGGCACGGACAGCAACAGCGTGAATGAGGCTGCCGTGACACTGGTTCATGCGGCGGATGCCGGCTTCGGCGAGGTCCGTCGGGATGTGACGGTGACGATTACCGACACCGACACACCGGACAGCACAGGGAATTTGGTGCTCTCAGAGAGCAGCCTGGATATGGGAGAAAATGATACCGCGAGCTACACGGTGGTGCTGGACACCCGTCCATCGGGCGATGTGACGGTGAGAGTATCTTCCGGGGATGCGACCCGCCTGCGGGTGACCGGCGGTGACCGCCTGACCTTTACGCCGACCAACTGGAATCAGGCACAGACGGTGACGGTGATGGCCAGAGACGGCGCCGACAGTGATGCCAATCAGGTGATGCTGACGCATACGGCGGATGCCGGCTACGATCCGGTCACCCTGCCGGTTGAGATTGCCGATGACGATGTGCCGCGTCTGCTGCTGAGTGTTGATGAGTTGAGCTTGATTGAAGGCGGCAGTGCGAGCTACACGGTAGCACTGGGTACCCGTCCATCGGGCAATGTGACGGTCGCACTGAGCGGTCAGGGCAGCACTTTGAGGCCGGACAGGTCCGAACTGACTTTTGATGCCAGCAACTGGGCTCAGGCGCAGACCATCACGCTGACGGCGGTCATGGACACTAACACCGATGATGATCAAGTGAGATTGACTCACACAGCCAGTGGTGGCTATAGTGCGGCCCCGGTCCGCCTGCCGGTGACCATCACCGACAGTTCGCCGCAGTTGCAGTTTTCACGCATGGCGATTGACCTCGATGAAGGCGGCAGTACCCGCTACACCGTGCGCCTATCGGCTCGGCCGGTGGCGGAAGTCACAGTCATGCTCAGCGGTCATGCCGGTACCGGCATGAGCGTGAATCCGCTTGAGTTGACCTTTGGCCTGACGGACTGGAATCAGGCACAGACCATTACCCTGACAGCCGGCACGGACAGCAACAGTGTGGATGAGACCATCACGTTGACCCATAGCGCGAATGCCGGCTACGGTGAGGTGACGGAAGAGGTGACGGTCACGGTCCGGGACAGCGATGAATCGGCCGACATGACGGCCATGCAGGCCGCACAGCAGATGTGGCTGCCGCGTTTTGGTCTGACGGCCGTCGAGCACATGCTGGGCGGGCTGGACTATCGCTTTTCGGCATCGAGTCAGCCGGGTCTGTCGGGCAATCTGAACGGTCTGCCGCGCGGTCAGTCATTCAATGCGGCGCGTTTGTTGTCCAGCCGTGGCAGCCCGGATGCCAGTGCGATGGGTATTGAGCAGTTGG
This sequence comes from Gammaproteobacteria bacterium, assembly GCA_965214035.1. Taxonomy (GTDB): domain Bacteria; phylum Pseudomonadota; class Gammaproteobacteria; order JAJDYQ01; family JAJDYQ01; genus JAJDYQ01. Next base: position 43,216 of record OZ243932.1, read on the forward strand.
GTGCCGGTTCGTCGGATCGTCCGCGCAAGCTGTCACGCACCCTGTCACTGCCGAAGCTGCTGCCGTCGTTGCTGCGTGGTAGTCATTTCACATTCACGGATCAGGACGGCACCTCCATCTGGGGTCAGGCGGCCTATACGAAGTACAAAGACGGTGAAGAAGCTGGTACTTCGATAGACGGCGAGGTCACCACGGCCATGCTGGGCATTGACCGCGATAACGGTCAGACGCTGGTCGGTCTGGCACTGGCCTACAGCGACAGCGATGGCGAATGGCAGGATGCATCGTACGAAGGTAAGCAGTCCGGTATGCTGGTTTCCATGCTGCCGTATCTGCACTACGACCTGAGCGAACGCCTGCAACTGTGGGGAGCGGCCAGCTATGGGCGGGGCGACCTGAAGCAGACTCAGACTTCACAAACCGGTATGGAATCGAAGCACAATCTGGTGCAGCTATCGGCCACCGCCGGTCTGCGCGGCACGCTGCTGGAGCGTCCGGTGGAAGAGGGCGGTTTGACCCTGGAGCTGATTTCGGGCCTGACACTGGCACGTATTGAGGCGGATGATTCCCGCGTCATGGTGGGCACCGAGGCGGATACGCAGCGTTTCCGCATGGGTCTGGCCTGGTCCTGGCAGTTACCGGAAGAGGACGGTGTGCGTCTGACACCGGAACTGGAGCTGGGTCTGCGTTATGACGGCGGCGATACCAGCGAAGGCTTTGGTCTGGAGCTGGGCGGCGGCCTGAGCTGGCAGACACCGGCCAAGGGTTTGACGGTGGATATACGCGGTCGCTATCTGCTGGAGCATGAGGCTGCCGAGCGTGAGGAGTGGGGTCTGTCCGGCTCACTGCGCTATGAGGCGTGGCCAAACTCGGCCTATGGCCCGTCGTTCAGCCTGCGCCATGAGTACGGCAATGCACCGGCGGCCAGTGGTCTGGATCGGTTGTTGTCGGATTCATTGACGGATGCGCTGGAGGAAGAAGACAACCGACATACTGCTGCCGTATCGAGCCGCTGGACGCTGAAAGGCGAGTGGGGCTTTGCCCTGACAGACGATGCCACCGGCATCCCCTATGCGAGCCTGTCGGCCTCCGATGCGAAACGTGATCTGACCCTCGGCTGGCGTCTGCTGTCCAATCCGTTTGACCTGACCTCCGAACTCGATATCAAGGCCATCCGCCGCGAGCAGGATGATAATAACCCGCGCCACAGCGTCGGCGCACAGTGGAAGCTGAACTGGTAGGATTTCCGTAGCCGGCACCTCCTGTCTGCCGGCTGTTGCGGGGCCGGACTTCCATCCGCTTTGTCACGCCGGCTCCGCTTTTTTAACCGCCTGTATCACTTTATTGCCATTTAGACTGAAAATATCGAGTCCTGTCGCCTGACGGACGGATTTGCCAGCTTGTTTTCGCAGAACGGGTGGTTATAATTTGCCTAATCTGGAAGCATGGTCTTAATTCGATACTTAATCGCCCTGTCAGGTATGTTCGGTGGGCAGGTGGTCCGTCATTGCTCCAGTCACACTGTTATGGGCTTGTGATAAATTAGTAAGCCGCGCTTTGTGTCGGATCAGCATTGATCGAAGGCGGGGTGTCCTGAATTTTATTCATTTTGGAGTATTTTATGTCTTTGACCGGTATATCTCCCGTCAGGGGATTTTTGTTGCTGCTGTTGCTTCAGCCAGTCTCGGCCATGGCTATGGATGCGCAGCAGGTTATCGAGAGGGCCGCTGGTGATGTTATGGCGATGCTGGAGAAAGAAGCCGCAGCCGGTCGCAGTGGTACGCAAGATGCCTATTCGCTGGTAGAGGCTCATGTGCTGCCTTACTTCGATTTTGACCGTATGTCGCTTCTTATACTGGGTAATTACTGGAAGGATGCCACGAATGATCAGAAAAGCCGGTTTCAGTCCGGATTCAAGCGGCTGTTGATTAATACCTATGCTTCGGCTTTGTCCGAGTATTCTTCGGCTCAAGAGATTGCCTACCTCTCGACGATTACTTCTCCTTCGAATCCCGATGTGGTTATTGTGCCGACCGAGATACGTAAGCAGGGCAGTCCGCCGATAGCCGTTGCCTATCGTATGCACAGACAGGGTGAGAAGTGGCGCGTTTATGATGTTGCCATAGGTGGTATCAGTCTGGTGATGAACTATCGGGCGAGCTTTGCCGGTCAGATACGCGAAGGTGGAATTGAGGGTTTGCTTTCCAGTCTGACATCTCATAATCAGTGATTGTCACTCCGGGCCAGACTTCCGGACTGTATCTTTATCTTGGCAGGTGTTTCGCCTTCGCATGGCAGGATAGCCGCACTACTTGTGCATTAACAGGTTTTGATTTTGAATAAACTGCTTATCAATGGCGGCAAAGCCCTGCATGGTGAAATACGTATTTCCGGCTCCAAAAATGCGGTGTTGCCGATTTTGTCGGCCACTCTTTTGACCGAAGACGAAGTGACAATTGGCAATATCCCTCATCTGCATGATGTGACCACTCTGGTTTCTCTGTTGGGCGAGATGGGTGCCGATGTCACCGTTAATGAGAGGATGAGCATCACGGTCAATGCTTCCACACTGAACACCTTCAGGGCTCCCTATGAACTGGTTAAGACCATGCGTGCTTCGATTCTTGTGCTGGGGCCGCTGGTGGCACATTTTGGTCAGGCCAATGTTTCTTTGCCCGGTGGTTGCGCTATTGGTTCCAGACCGGTTGATATGCACATCCATGGCCTTGAACAATTGGGTGCCCGGATCAAGGTGGAAAACGGCTATATTCGCGCGAGCGCCGACCGGCTGAAAGGCGCTCGCATCGTCATGGATGTTGTTACTGTGACAGGTACCGAAAATCTGATGATGGCGGCCTGTCTGGCGGAAGGTGTCACTGTCCTGGAAAATGCTGCCCGTGAGCCAGAGGTGCTTGATCTCGCCAGATGTCTGATCAGCATGGGTGCGAAGATTGAGGGTGCTGGAACGGATACCATTACGATAGAGGGTGTTGAGAAACTTTCCGGTGCCAGTCATACGGTATTACCTGATCGTATAGAGGCAGGAACTTTTCTGGTTGCTGCCGCGATAACCGGAGGCAGGATAAAGCTGAAAGATACATGGCCATCAATTATTGATGCGATTATTGCCAAACTGCACGAGGCAGGGGCGAAAATCACCTCCGGCGAGGACTGGGTTGAGCTGGATATGGAGGGTCGGAGACCCAGGGCGGTTGATATCAGGACTTCGCCCTATCCCGGGTTTCCGACTGATATGCAGGCTCAGTTCACGGCATTAAATACGGTGGCATCGGGGGCCGGTGCCATCAGCGAGGCGGTTTTTGAAAATCGCTTCATGCATGTGCCTGAAATGAACCGTATGGGAGCGGATATCCGGCTTGAGGGTAATACGGCCTTTATTAAAGGGGTTCGGCGTCTGATTGGTGCCCCGGTTATGGCTACTGATCTCAGGGCATCTGCAAGTCTGGTACTTGCCGGCCTGGTGGCCGATGGCGAAACCAGAGTTGACCGTATCTATCATATTGACCGTGGTTATGAATGTATTGAAGAAAAGCTGGCGCAGTTGGGGGCCGATATTCGTCGTATTTCGTCCTGATGTTATTCACTGTGTAATGCTGGTGTAAACTCTCGCTTTCATGTCTATCGAATCCGGTCAATTAACTGTCGCGCTGCCCAGAGGGCGCATCCTGAAAGAGGGACTGCCATTATTGGCAGCAGCGGGTATAGAGCTTCTTGAGGCGCCTGATGATAGTCGCAGGCTGATATTTGCAACCAGCCATCCAGATGTGCAGGTTATTATCATCCGTGCCTCTGATGTGCCGACATTTGTTTCTTGTGGGGCCGCTGACATGGGCATTGCCGGCAAGGATATTCTGCTCGAAAATGATGTCTCCGGTTTTTATGAGATGGCGGACCTGCAAATTGCCCGTTGTCGGTTGATGCTGGCAAGTACGCCAGATGCCGATCTGAACAGGTCGCGCCTGAGAATAGCCACAAAATATGTCAAAACAACACGCGACTGGTGCGCCATGCGTGGGCGTCAGATAGAGGTTGTCAGGCTCTATGGTTCGATGGAGCTGGCGCCACTTGTCGGGTTGGCTGATGCCATTGTTGATGTTGTGGAAAGCGGTAACACCTTGAGGGCCAATGGTTTGGTAATGCGTGATCATATTCTCGACATCAGTTCCAGGCTGATTGTCAATCGCGCTTCCATGAAGGTGAAGGCCGGACTGGTCAGGACCGTCATGGAAAAAATTTCTGCTGCCGTGCCAGGCAGGGTCGTCTGATGGTATGCCCATGATGGAAAGACTTGATACATCCGATGTGAATTTCGCCGCCAGTCTGGAGCGGCTCCTGCAAGGTGGAGCTGATGACCGCAGGTATCAGCAGGTGGTTGATGACATTATCCGGCAGGTCAGAACCGGCGGGGATCAGGTGGTTGTTGAACTGACCAGAAAATTTGATCGCGTGGTTGCCTCATCGGTTGCCGAGCTGGCCGTGACGCCGGAACAGCGTATCCGCGCCAGTCAGGATATTTCTCCCCGTATGAGCAGCGCTCTTGAGCAGGCTGCCGAGCGGATTCGAACTTATGCGGAACATCAGAAAATAGATTCATGGCATTATAAAGAGGAGGACGGTACGATTCTGGGGCAGCAGGTAACACCGCTTGACAGTGTGGGTGTCTATGTGCCGGGTGGCACTGCTGCTTATCCATCATCGGTGTTGATGAATGTGATACCGGCACATGTGGCCGGTGTTGATCGTATCGTCATGGTGGTGCCGACCCCTGACGGGGTCATTAACGATGTGGTTCTCGCTGCGGCCGATATTGCGGGTGTGCATGAGATTTACCGTATTGGTGGGGCACAGGCAGTTGCTGCGCTGGCCTATGGAACGGAGACTATCGCTCCGGTCGATAAAATTGTAGGTCCCGGTAATATCTTTGTGGCACTTGCCAAACGTCAGGTCTTTGGCAGGGTTGGCATTGACATGATCGCCGGGCCTTCGGAAATCCTCATCATCTGTGACGGAACAACCCGACCGGACTGGGTGGTCATGGATCTGTTTTCTCAGGCCGAGCATGATGTCCTGGCACAGTCAATCCTGGTGTGTCCGGACCCGGATTATCTGGATCAGATTGAAGCCGGTATCGAAAGGTTGTTGCCGGATATGCCGCGCAGAGACACTATCCGCCAGTCTCTTGAGAATCGTGGCATACTGATTCGGACAGTTGATATGGAAGATGCGATCAGCGTGGCCAACAAAATCGCCGCCGAACATCTGGAGCTGTCGGTTGCTGATCCCCAGGTGCTGTTGCCGAAAATCAGAAACGCCGGTGCTGTTTTTATGGGTGCATTCAGCACCGAAGTGCTGGGCGATTATTGTGCAGGGCCGAATCATGTCTTGCCAACTTCCGGTACCGCACGTTTTTCATCGCCGCTGGGTGTTTATGATTTTCAGAAGCGCTCCAGCATCATCCATTGTTCGCCCGATGGAGCGAAGCGGTTGGCCGGTGTTGCCAGCACGCTGGCCCATGGTGAAGGGCTTATCGCACATGCACGGGCGGCCGAAATGCGCCTGAAGGAGTGATTTTCCTGTGTTCTGCGCTCCGGCATCGGGTTTTGATTTTGTTTGAAGGGTGATGTCGCCGGAGAGGCAATCTCATGGAGTATGTACTTTTCGTAGAGAAGGCAGGACTTCCAGACTGAATGTCATCCCCCGGCGTAATATCTTGATTTGAGTACTCTGATTGGGCGGTGTATTGGCGACCTTGTCCAAGGTGTGTCTGGCACCCCGGATTTCCATGCCATCAATGGCCATTATGATATCGCCTCCTCTGAGACCGGCTTCCTCTGCGGGGCCCTCTTCCTGGACACGGCGAATCAGAGCACCGATTCCCTTTTTAGATCCAGTGCGGAAGCCAGACGCGGGTGTACATCCTGTACCTCGATACCCAGCCACCCGCGTGTGACATAGCCGCGGGCAATAATCTGCCGCATGATGTCTTTGGCCAGTGAGACAGGAATGGCAAAACCGATCCCCTGCGCATTGCGGGAGTCCAGTCCCGTATTGCTGAATACGGCTGTGTTGATCCCGACCAATTGGCCAGCAGGGTTGACCAGGGCGCCACCTGAATTGCCCGGATTAATGGCGGCATCGGTCTGGATGAAATTTTCAAACGTAGTGACGCCCAGCTCATTACGACCGGTAGCGCTGACAATGCCCATGGTGACTGTTTGACCAATGCCAAATGGATTGCCGATGGCCAGCACCAGATCGCCGACTGCAAGTTCATCTGACTTGCCGATTTCGATAACAGGCAGCCGGTCCAGTTTGATTTGCAGGACTGCCATATCGGTTTCGGGGTCGGTGCCGATAACCTGTGCAATAACGTTTCGACCGTCATTTAGCTGTATCCGGATTTCATCCGCTTCGGCAATGACATGGTAATTGGTAAGGACATAGCCCTGTGGGCTGACGATGACCCCGAAACCTAACCCGGTTTCGAGCTGCTGCTGTGGTTGGCCGATATCGCCGCCAAAGAATTCCTGCAATGCCTGATCCGGTATAAAAGGGTGGGTTTGCTGTGTGACAATGCGCGAGGTGTGGACATAAACCACCGCCGGAGCGGCACTTTTTACGGTGCTTCTGAAGCCATGTTTGAGCTGGTCAATAGACAGGCCGTCGCCCTGGGTCTCATCCGGTTTGGTGGATGCCTCACGGAACTCCACAATCCTGGTTTGCGTATTAAGCCCCGGGGTAAAATAAAGGATGATGAAGGCCGCAGCCAGCCCGGCAGTGGTCCATTGCAATACAAATTGTACGATTTTCTTCATGTTGTATAAGTCCACACATAAGCTGCATTCTGGGCCGCGATTGATAATGTACTGAACCGGGGTTTGTAATTCCAGCGATCTTTCCGGGTGGTTCAAAGTTTCGATGGACAAACATGCGCTGCTCTGTTATGGTTATCCATCTGAACATGGTTCGACCATGGTGGTCGGCCGCAGAGTTTCTATTCAGGATATTCAGATTTTGGAGGTATTGCATGAGCGATGATGGCCTGGATTTGCGCAGGCGGCGCTTTTTGACGGCAACAACGGTGGCTGTCGGTGGTGTGGGTGCCACATTTGCTGCTGTTCCTTTTGTTGGTTCACTGCTCCCCAGCCAGAAGGCCAAGGCATTGGGGGCACCTGTGCAGATTGATATCGGTAAAATTGAACCCGGTGCGCTGCATCGTGACGAGTGGCGTGGCAAGCTGGTTATGGTGGTGCGTCGTACCCGGCAGAACCTCGAAGACCTTGTGGCTCTTGAGGATGAGTTGCTGGATCCGGCTTCCGAGCGTGAGCAGCAACCTGAGTATGCCAGAAATGCCTATCGTTCTATCAGAGATGAATATCTGGTCATGATCGGTCTTTGTACCCACCTTGGTTGTGCGCCGACCTATCGTCCTGAAGTAGCTCCAGAAGACCTTGGCCCGGAGTGGAAAGGTGGTTTTTACTGCCCCTGCCACGGTTCCCTCTTTGACCTTGCCGGTCGTGTATATAAAAGTGTGCCTGCCCCTGCCAATATGGAAGTTCCACCCTACCGCTATCTCAGCGATACGCTGATTGAGGTAGGAGTTGGTCCGGAGGATGCGTAATGATTCACGCGATTCTTAACAAGATGGTCGCTGTTCCCGCGTCACTGCTGGCCTGGGTGGACAGGCGTTTCCCGATAACCAAAATGTGGAATGAGCATCTGGCTCACTACTATGTACCGAAGAATTTTAACTTCTGGTACTTTTTTGGTTCTCTTGCGCTGGTAGTTCTGGCTATTCAGATCATAACCGGTATTTTTCTGACAATGAACTATAAGCCGTCTGAGGCCGAGGCGTTCGCTTCCGTTGAGTTCATTATGCGCGATGTGAATTATGGCTGGCTGATCCGCTATATGCATTCTACTGGTGCCTCTGCATTTTTTATTGTGGTTTATCTGCACATGTTTCGCGGCCTGATGTACGGTTCTTACAAGCAGCCGCGCGAGCTGTTGTGGATTCTGGGCATGCTGATCTATATGACCTTGATGGCTGAGGCATTTCTGGGTTATCTGTTACCCTGGGGGCAGATGTCTTTCTGGGGCGCCCAGGTTATTGTATCGCTGTTTGAGGCCATGCCGTTTGGTATTGGCCTACCGTTGGCAGAGTGGATTCGCGGTGACTTTACGATTTCCGATGCAACGCTGAACCGGTTCTTTGCTTATCATGTGATTGCAGTTCCTCTGGCACTGCTGGCTTTGGTGGCCGCACATATTATTGCCCTGCATGAGGTCGGCCCTAATAATCCAGATGGCATCGACATCAACGATAATCAGGATGATGATGGCGTTCCGCTGGATGGTATTCCTTTCCATCCTTACTACACGGTCAAGGATATCGTGGGCGTGGTTGTCTTCCTTATTTTCTTTTTCTCGGTAGTATTTTATGCCCCTGAGATGGGAGGCTGGTTTCTGGAACATAACAATTTTCTGCCGGCCGATCCGTTAAAAACGCCTGAGCATATTGCGCCATTATGGTATTTCACACCGTTTTACTCGATTTTACGTGCGTTCACTTACCCGTTTCTGGGAATTGATGCCAAACTATGGGGCGTACTGGCGATGGGATTTTCACAATTGTTATTTTTCTTTCTGCCCTGGTTGGACCGCAGCCCGGTGAGGTCAATACGTTACCGGGGGCCATATTTCCGTTGTGCGCTGTATTCGTTCGCGCTGGCATTTGTAGTGCTGGGTTATCTGGGAGTCAAATCCCCAACGGAAACCGATCTTTTCCTGTTTAATAATACTGTCTGGGCACAGATTTTTACTGTCGTATATTTTGCCTTTTTCCTTCTGATGCCATGGTACACAAAGATGGATAATGATGAGGACCGTCCCCTCCCTGCACGGGTGACCGGATAATGGATATTAAAATAACCAGAAAAATTATTCTGGCTGTTCTGCTTTTTGTGCCGGGATTATTGTCTGCTGCTGGCGGTACTTCACTGTTGTACACCACGCCGCATATCAATGAGACCGACCGGGTGGCCATTCAGCGCGGTGCCCGTATTTTTGTCAACTATTGTCTGACCTGTCACTCGGCCGAGTATATGCGCTACAAACGTGTTGCGGATGATCTGGGTATCCGTGAAGATATCATGAAGAAAAACCTGATGTTTGCATCGGACAAGATTCACGAAAGCATGGTGGCTGCCATTGAGGCAGACGATGCCAGACGGTGGTTTGGTGTGCTGCCCCCGGATTTGTCGGTCATCGCCCGCGCCCGTACTCGTGAATGGCTATACAATTATTTTATGACATTCTATAGGGACGACAAGAGCCCGGTCGGTGTCAATAATGCAACATTCCCCGGTGCGGCCATGCCTAATGTACTGTGGGAGTTACAGGGTTGGCAGGAGCCGGTTTATGAAGTCCATACGAATGCTGAAGGTGGGGAAGAGCGAACCATTGTCGGCATGGAGCTGGTTGAGCCGGGAAAACAAACTGCCAAAGAATTCAAACAGACGATACGTGATCTGGTAACCTTTATGGTTTACATGGCTGAACCTGCTGAACTCGAGCGCCACCGGCTGGGATTCTGGGTATTGGCATTTCTGTTTGTACTGTTAATGATCTCTTATGCCCTGAAGCGTGAATACTGGCGGGATGTTCACTAAAAATCCGGTTTTTCACATTAATCAGGAGTTAAGCTAGTATGAGTGCGATTGCCAATCGTCGTTCGATGATGATTTTATTTTCATCGTCCACCTCTCCGCTGTCTCATTGTGTCCGTCTGGTCATGGCGGAAAAAAATATTGCCTCCGAGATTGTCGATGTCGGTTCCGAAGGTCACATGAAAGAGCTTGCTGAGGTTAGCCCTTATGGCAATGTGCCGACTCTGGTGGATCGCGAACTGGTGGTTTATGACGTGAGGATTATCAGCGAATATCTGGATGAGCGGTTTCCTCATCCGCCGCTGATGCCCGCTGACCCGGTTTCTCGCACGAATTCCAGGTTGGCGTTGTATCGGGTGTTTGAAGACTGGTACAGTCTTTTGCCGGATGTGGAAAGCAGAGACCGTGAGGTATCGGCCGTGGCAAAGAAGCGGTTGCGTGAGGAGATTGCGTCCAGTGCCGATATATTTTCCGTTAAATCATTTTTCCTCAGTGACGACATGACCCTGGTTGATTGTGCTGTGGCCCCTGTGCTGTGGCGGTTGCCGTACCATCGTATTGATCTGCCGCGTCAGGCCCGAGTCATAGAACAGTACGCCGAGCGGATTTTTTCCCGACCATCCTTTCAGATCTGTTTGACTGAACCGGAGCGGGAAATGCAGTACTGATAGCAGACAGGCTTACAGGCAGTATATGAGCTGGAATTACAGCAGTGCGATCATAACCTGAATGTCCAGTTCCCGGCAGCTTTCTTCCTCGAAGGTGCGGCACATAAGAATAAGTTGTGATGAAGCCGACCAGCGGATTGATAACTTTTTGATGCGATGCTTTAAGGGTGTTCCCAAAAGCCATATTTATCGCATTCTTCGAAAAGGCGAAGTCAGGGTCAACAAAAAGCGTATTAAGCCCACATACAGGCTGGTTGCGGATGATGAGGTGCGTCTGCCGCCCGTCAGACATTCCAGACAGCGTATGCGCCTGCCGCCTGATACCGTACTGGCAGCCGTCGAATCCCGCATTGTGTATGAAGATGACCGGGTTATGGTTTTGAATAAACCCTCCGGTCTTGCGGTTCATGCGGGGTCGGGGATTGGCTATGGGGTGATTGATGCCTTCCGGTCGTTGCAGCCCGGAAAGCCATTGTTTCTGGCACATCGTCTGGACCGTGAAACCAGCGGCTGTTTGCTGATTGCACGTGATCGTCCGGCAATGTTGTCGCTGCACAGGGCAATACACGACGGGAAAATGGATAAATATTATGCCGCACTATTGATGGGAAGCTGGGGGCAGGACAGGCGAACGGTTGATATTCGTCTGCAATCTGGCAGGGACCGGGGCGGCAGGCGTCTGGTTCGTGCCAGTGATGAGGGCAAGCCGGCGGTCTCTGTATTTTATCCACTACAGGAATATGCTGGCGGCGAATGTGGAACCACCGCAACACTGATGAAAATCAAGCTGATCACGGGCCGCACCCATCAAATTCGTGTCCATGCTCGTGAAACCGGACATCCGCTGGCCGGAGACCGTCTTTACGGAGACAGAGGCTTCAATCAGGAAATGAAAGCAAATGGTTTGCAGCGCATCTTTTTACATGCCCGGTCGGTTGATTTCCCTCACCCTGACGATGGTCGTAAAATACATATTGAGTCACCGCTGGATGAAAATTTACAGCAGTTTTTAGAGCGCCTGCAGGTGCGCATATAACGGGGTCTCGTGAGTACTGTAAAGCAGTTTGATTTGATTGTGTTTGACTGGGATGGCACATTGATGGATTCACGTACCCAGATCGTTGGTTGTATGCGTCAGGCATTACAGGATTGCAGATTACCTGATATGAGCGATCTCGAACTTCAGCAGGTGATTGGTCTGGGGCTGCATGAAGCGGTTCGCCAGCTTCTCCCTGAACAGTCCGGTGCTGTGATTGAACAGGTGGTTGAGGCTTACCGAATGTGCTGGCTGGGTGCGCCACCGCGATTAAGCCGGTTTTTTGAGGGTATTGAGGCATTACTTTATACACTGTCTGATAGAGGTGTATGTATGGCGGTCGCAACTGGCAAGAGCCGGAGGGGGCTGGACAGGCAGTTTTCTGAAACCGGTACCGGGCACCTGTTCGCTGCCTCCCGCTGTGCGGACGAAACCCGATCAAAGCCTGCCCCTGACATGCTGCTGGAAATTCTTGAAATGCTGGCAAAAAAACCACAGGATACGCTGATGGTCGGCGATAGTACTTACGACATGCAAATGGCCCGATCTGTCGGAGTTGACCGGCTGGCAGCAGGTTATGGTGTTCATGATACAGAGCAGTTGAGCGCATACAACCCCATCGGCATGATGAGAACCCCCGGTGAGCTTGTGAAATGGTTTGAATACAATATGTCAGGTGCGGATCGAGAGCGACCAGATACTGTGGTCCTGAAAGGCTCTGGTTAAGCTGGAGCATTCATTAAATTTTATCTGAGGTAAATATTATGGATGATAAAGCTGGTAAAACGACAAACTTTGAACAGGATATTGTAGAAAAGCTCGCCTTTGCTGCGATTAATGAGCAACGTCGGACTCGACGGTGGAGAATCTTTTTTATCTCCCTGTTTTTTATTTATCTGTTTTCAATTCCATTGCTGATGATTGGCAAGCTGGATTTTGATATCGAAACCAGTCAAAAGCACACGGCGCTTGTTGATTTGTATGGCATTATCAGTTCAGAGTCAGAGGCTAGTGCTGACAAGGTGGTGACGGCGCTTCGAGACGCCTTTGCAGACAAGAATACGGCAGGTGTTATTCTGAGAATTAACAGCCCCGGAGGAAGCCCTGTTCAATCCAGCTATATTTACATGGAAATGAAACGTCTGCGTGAAAAATATCCGAATATACCGCTTTATTCTGTTATCTCTGATCTTTGTGCATCGGGAGGCTATTATGTTGCTGTCGGGGCTGACAGGATTTATGCGAATGAATCAAGTATTATTGGTTCTATTGGCGTTATTATGAATGGCTTTGGCTTTGAGGGCACCATGAAAAAGCTCGGTGTAGAACGTCGTTTACTGACGGCAGGAGAGCATAAAGCCCTGATGGATCCGTTCTCGCCGGTGGATGAAGTCGAAAAAGCCCATCTTCAGCTCATGCTGGGGGAGATTCATCAGGACTTTATAAAGACGGTGCGGGAGGGACGGGGCGACAGGTTGCCTCGCGACGAGGCATTGTTCAGCGGTCTGGTCTGGACCGGTGAAAAAGCCAGAGAGCTTGGTTTGATAGATGAGTTCGGCAGCGCCGGATATGTTGCACGGGAAGTTATCAAGGCTGAAGATATAGTAAATTATACTCAACAGAAAGATATTATCGGTAGAATTTCAGATAATCTTGGCGTCGCCATCGTCAATCAACTCAGTAAAATCTGGTAATCAGCCGTGCTCGATAGCCCTTTTACTGTCGGGGTGCACACCTGGTTTGTTATGTTCTCTGTCTATATGGTGTGCCAGCTCAAAGTCCAGCCGTGATATGTCGCCTGTGCTGTGAGTTATGAGATCAACAGACACACAGTTATAGACATTACACCATTCTGGATGGTGGGCCATCTCTTCTGCTATATCCGCGACGGCCTGCATAAAACACCATGGCGATTATGAAGTCGTGGAATGCAAAGGCTTTATGCAGTTTTCCTGCGGACACCTGCCAGGGATTCCGGTTGCCGGCGTTTAACTGATTCAGCCTGTGCCGGATTTCTTCTCTGGTCAATGAATATACACCTGGCATCAAATACTGTCTGGCGTTGCAGTCAGAACATCTATTCCCCAGTTATCAAGCAGGCGAACCAGTTGAATAAGCGGTAAGCCAATAAGTGAACCGGGATCATTACCTTGTAGTCTTTCAAACAGGGCGATACCCAGGCCTTCGGCTCTGAAGCTGCCGGCACATTGGTAGGGTTGCTCTGTTTTCAGATAGCAATCTATCTGGTAATCAGTGAGCTCCCTGAAAATAACATCAAAGGGTTCGACCAGAGACTGATACCGATCCTTTTCGATATGGTATAGGCATAACCCGGTCAGAAATCGTACTTTCCTGCCCGAGGCCCGTTGAAGCTGTCTCAGGGCATGATCATGGTTGCCTGGTTTGCCGAGAATCTCATCATCGATAACGCAAACCTGATCGGAACCAATAGCCAGACCGGAAGAAAAATGTTTGCGGGCGGCCCTGGCTTTGGCAATGGATAAACGCTCAACCAAAGCCTCCGCCGATTCACCATCCTGAACAGACTCATCAACTTCCGGTTTGCAGGTTTGAAATGTCAGGCTCAGGCGGGCCAGCAAATCCCGGCGGAATGGAGATGTGGAGGATAAAATCAAAGGCAGCTTGCTCATGGATTTACCGTGGTCCCTCTGTACTCAAAACCTCGTCAATGACCGGGGCTCGCGCTTTCAATAATATAAAAGGAACAAACATGCCGTTACACCCTGCAAACAGCCAACCCTGTTGACTCAGCCTGCCTGATTTATACCAAGCGGGTCATCAGGATTAACGCCATCCATAAATGGCTTCCGCCTGTCTGTATGGGTAAGCTGATATATCAGGCCGACCCAGTTTCCCATTACGGACTCCGCTGTATCGTGCCACGTATTATCGATATAAGGAACAATGATAGATTCCGGGAACTCTGGAATTTCCCCTCCACTGTGTGACCTGTCACGTAAAAGCAGGCCGTATTCTCTGAGTATGGCCTGTTCGCGTGGATACAGATAGCTGTCCGGGAATGGTGGGTGGTTATCGATCTGTCCCTCGACATAAAGCTGCAAGTCACGCTTGTACTCTTTCAGAAGGGAGACGGTATCATATTCCTGATGACCCTGAAAAAAGACAAAGCGCAGCCCATCGAGACTGGTGGCCAAATGTACACCAATCTCGCTTTCCACCAGTATGTGAAGGCCAGCATCCCTGAACTGTTGTGCACTAATCGCATTCCAGCGGGAATGGGGGACATCGAAGCGGCTGTTGATGTCAACGACAAGGGGATGCTGGGGCATGACGACTCTATGCGGATAAATACCCCAGATTTTTTTCGGTTGTGGCGTACGCTTTTGTCCGTATCGGAATTCGAGTACAGCATGTGTTGCCAGACAGGAGCACAATGTTGATGTCACATTATCATAGGCCCAATCGACAACCCGGATCAGAGGTTCCCGAAAAGGCTGGCAGGTCAGGTCCGGGCCGACGATATTCGCACCCGTGATAATGAGGGCATCCAGCCCCTGTTCCTGGATCTGCTCAAAAGATTCATAGTATCGATCAATATGCGCCTGTGCTTTTGTACCACGCTTTAACTCCGGCAGAGTGAACAGGTGGATGTAAAATTGTGCAATGGAGTTGCTTTCGCCGATCAGTCGGAAAAACTGCCTTTCGGTTGCAGCAAGTGCTGCATCAGGCATCATATTTAACAGGCCAATATGCTGCTCTCTGATATCCTGCTGGCGTGCGGCTGTTTCACTGAGTACGGTTTGTCCACTTTGACGCAGCCGGTCAAGTGACGGAAGTTGATTGTGATTAACCAGAGGCATGTACTACTTTCTCGCTATTGCAGCTTCAAGTAACTCGAGGAATCCGTCTTCATCGTTTATTCCAGCCACCTCCTGTGAGGTGACCGTATAACCATGCGGATCGGCGATGGCCTCATAGCGGGGTATCCGGGAATGAAACAGCCGGGGGAAAATCCAGCGGGTAAATTCATCCGGGTCCATCTGGGCTGCGTATTGCAGATTATTTTCATTCAAATAGATCGCTAATTGCTCATCAAGAAATTCCTGACGGTAGTAAAGTGGTTTGGGTGCGCTCTGTGCGCGTCGTATTAATTCTTCCTCTTCCTCGCGGTCAGTGATCCGGATATAGAGTATCAGAGTATGCTTTACCAGCAGGTCAATTGGTCCGGGGTCGGTTAGCTCGCACAGTGAACCGCCGACATCGTTGATGAAATTCTGATAGCCATATATTTCTCCGGCCTTGCGGATGAATTTAGGAACATCATACATGGCGGCCACCTCTGCATCATGGTATCTGGCCTGACGCTGACGAAAGTCCTCAAGCGGTACGCCGCCACGCTCCGGGTCGCCAGGTTTGCCGACATAGCTAAGCAGTGGTCCAAGATCGTTGATGCGGATATTGTTGCGGATATAAATCCAGTCCCGCCGTAACAGATCACGCAAAAAGGGAATGTCCATGGCCTGCCGCTTTACCAGGTCCAGGATGGGTTCATCAAGGTAGCGGGTACCGATTCGGTAGTCGCTCGAATAATGAAACCAGCCACATCTTCTCAACATACCTGATAGATAAGTCTTGCCCACGCCCGACATGCCTAACAGGGTAATTCGTTTATTCTTCCAGGCACGGAACTCATTAACTGAAAATAACACGGCGACTCTCCGGTGTATCGCTGTCTATAACTGGGAACAGACTATACCAGAATTATTATTGATAGCTGCTGGTTTGGGTATCAGAGGTATTGAGTATCCTGCAAAGTCCGATTTCAATCCGCCACCGTTATAGCTTTTGTCTCTGGGCAGAGATGGGAACCGATTTGAAGTACCGTAACATTTGGCATGGCTTTGTAAAAAAGATAGTATTGGAGTCCCCTGCTTTTAACGTATCAATATATTCATGCAAATCCGATTTCTGGGCAGGCATTTTTGAAACAGGAATCTAAATGCCGAAATTGCAGCCCGGACTGAATGAATGGAGGTTCCCTGATGTGCGTGCCAGAGTCCATAGATAAATCATCCCCGCATACGCCGATCATGGCCCAGTATCTGTCAATCAAGAAGGAATATCCGGATACTCTGCTTTTCTATCGTATGGGCGATTTTTACGAACTGTTCTACGACGATGCCCGAAAGGTAGCCAGATTGCTGGATATTAATCTTACTCAGCGAGGCAAGTCCGGAGGGCAGGCGATACCAATGGCGGGTGTTCCCTACCATGCTGCCGAAGGTTATATCGCAAGGCTTATTCGTCAGGGTGAATCGGTAGCCATCTGTCAGCAAGTCGGTGATCCGGCGACTGCGAAAGGCCCCGTTGAGCGCAAGGTTATGCGGGTTGTTACGCCAGGCACGGTTACCGATGAAGCCTTTCTTGCGGAACATCAGCAAAATCTGCTTGCCTGCGTATATCCAGAGAATGGATATGGTCTGGCAAGCCTTGATCTCAGTACCGGTCATTTCATTGTGCAGGAAATGGATTCTGCCAATATGCTGGCAGCCGAGATTGAGCGCCTGCAACCGGCTGAATTTCTGTTGCCGGAAGACAGTGATATACCGGCAACGCTGCCGGTGCGGTGCGCACAGCGTCAGAGACCCTTATGGCATTATGATCATGAAAGTTGCCACCGGCTGTTGTGTGACCAGTTTCATGTCCATGATCTGGCCGGATTTGGCCTGCAAGAGCTGACTCTGGCAACCTCAGCGGCAGGCTGCCTGTTGCAATATGTTCAGGAAACCCAGAAAAGTGCATTGAATCATCTGCAGGGAATTCGTGTTGAAAATGGCCATGACTTTCTGGTGTTGGATGCTGTAACGCGGAAAAACCTGGAGATCAGCCATAATCTGCAAGGCGGCAGAGACAACACCCTGTTGCAGGTGATTGACAATACCGTAACGGCAATGGGTGGCCGACTGATACATCAGTGGATATCTCAACCCATTCGAAATATCCCGGACCTGAAGCGGCGGCATCAATGTATCTCCCGACTGATCGATACCAATATCAATCAATCACTGCAGGATTTGTTGCGTGGACTGGGAGATATAGAAAGAATCACCGGTCGAATCGCATTGAAATCTGCCCGGCCAAGAGATCTGGCGACTTTGCGTGACAGCCTGTCAACTCTGCCCCATGTACAGGAATTGATTGGACAGGCAGAGTTGCCGGAGCTTGAGCCGATCCTGGTTCGCATACAACCGTACCCTGATATCGAGCAACATTTGGCAAAGGCGATTATAGAGCAGCCCCCCATGTTGATACGTGATGGAGGGGTAATGGCAAATGGCCATGACCCGGAGCTTGATGAGCTACGTGCCATACGCGATAACGCCGACCAGATGTTAATTGATATGGAAATCCGTGAACGCAAAAACAGTAATATCCCCGGATTGAAATTCGGTTATAACAAGGTTCACGGTTACTATATTGAGCTGAGTCGTCTGCAAAGCGAACGGGCACCGGCACACTATATCCGGCGTCAAACCCTGAAAGCTGTTGAACGCTTTGTCACCCCGGAACTCAAGGAGTTTGAAGACAGGGTGCTTTCAAGTCGGGAACGTGCATTGAGCCGGGAAAAATATCTCTATGAAGAGCTGCTGAACTGGTTGCAACCACACCTGCCGACCCTCCAGCAACTGGCTGCCGCACTCGCCACCCTGGATGCTCTTGGTAATCTGGCAGAGCGTGCCATAACATTGAACTTAAACCAGCCTGTTTTTATGGACCAGCCGGGTATTGAAATTTCGCAGGGCTGGCATCCTGTCATCCGGCAGGCACTCACGGGAGACTTTATTGCCAACGATACGCGACTGGATAACGAGCAGCGCATGTTGCTGATTACAGGTCCAAACATGGGTGGTAAATCCACATACATGCGGCAAACCGCGCTGATTGTCCTGATGGCCCATACCGGTAGTTTTGTGCCAGCCGCCTCATGCCATATCGGTCAGATCGACCGTATCTTCACGCGCATTGGCGCATCCGATGATCTGGCCAGTGGGCGATCCACCTTCATGGTGGAAATGACGGAAACGGCCAGCATACTGAGCAATGCTACGGAAAACTCTCTGGTGCTTATGGATGAAATCGGGCGCGGCACCAGCACATATGATGGCCTTTCACTGGCCTGGGCCTGTGCGATTGATCTGGCCACCCGCCTGCGGGCCTTTACGCTGTTTGCCACGCACTACTTTGAACTGACCACCCTGCCGGAACAATACACCCATATCAGCAATGTCCACTTACACGCTGTCGAGCATGGAGACCGTATTGTATTCATGTACACCGTCAATGACGGACCGGCCAGCCAGAGCTATGGACTGCAAGTGGCAGGGCTTGCCGGAGTACCC
Source organism: Gammaproteobacteria bacterium (assembly GCA_965214035.1). Taxonomy (GTDB): domain Bacteria; phylum Pseudomonadota; class Gammaproteobacteria; order JAJDYQ01; family JAJDYQ01; genus JAJDYQ01. The sequence continues at coordinate 61,991 of OZ243932.1, forward strand.
CGGCATGTCATCAAACTGGCGCAGCAACGCCTTGACGAGTTGGAAAGCCAGTCGCAGACAACCAGCAGCACAAAGCCACAACTCAACCTGTTTGCCGCCAATGAAGAAAGCGCCGCCCCCCCCAATCCACTGAATACCGTGCTCGAATCCATCAACATTGATGAACTTTCACCCCGTGAGGCATTGAATCTGCTTTACTCGATGAAAGAAGAGCTGGGGAAACATTGAGTGGGTGCTTTTATGTATTTTGAGGGAGAGTATTCACTGACACCGTAAACCTTCCGGTCAATAGGACAATACAGTTCAAAAGTACCGGTAAAGAGCGGTATGTGGTGGACACATACAGGTTATCTTGGAACAGAGTATTGCTGCCCAAGAATATGATAGCCCGGCTTGTCCAGCTCCAGAAAATATCCATATACACTTCCATCAAACATCATATCAACCGGAATAATCCTTTGAATCTTTATCTGGTTGTCCGCGAAAACGGATTCTACAATTCTGGAGGCGAAAAATTCGGTATGGCTGACTGATGAAACCACCTGGACGCCTAATTATCATTTTGTTCCGTTTTTGCTCCATGCTGAGAGAGAGAAGGTCTTTGATTGCTTTGTTTTCGGTCAAATCCAGCGGCGTGTTTCCTTCATTATTAACGGTGCCGGCGTCTATACCTGTGTCCAGCAACAATTTTACAGTTTCTGAATGACCTTCATCGGCCGCATTGTGAAGTGGTGTTAGTCCCTTTTTGTCCACGGCATTGACATCGGCGCCAGACTATACAAGGACCTGGATAACTTCCTGGTTTTTATTGAGTCCTGCCGCCCCATGCAAAAGGGTCTGTCCGTAATCATCCACTGCCTTGGCACCGGCCTGTGTAAGCAATCGGATGACTTCGGGATTTTCACGGTATGCGGCGGCGTGCAACGGGGGCGTCGGATTGATATCCACGACGTCTGCCAGCAGTTGCTCTATCTGTGCTGTTGTTGCCTCAGACCACCAAGAGGTGCTGGCTGGAAATGTGAGAGCTTCAGGCATGGGAATTTAAGGCGTGGCTGCCTCAATCATGGCGCCTAACCGCAAAATGGCTTCAAAATCTTCAGGGGTTTCAGGGCGTCCCTGCGAGGCCATATTTTCCATCCATTTTTCCATCCATTCCCCGGATTTTGTCTGATCGGCCTGTACACCCCTGCCGTATTCATACATCGTGGCCAATCCAAGCTGTGCATCGGCGAAGCCCTGTTCCGCCGCTTTTTCCATCCATTCAAATGTCTTTTCGATACCCTGTTCAACTCCCCGTCCCTGCATCGGCTATTAGCCGACCCATGGTGGACTCACTCGGACAAGGCACTTGTTGCGTCTGACACCAGGGCTTGAGCAAGACATGGACTTGCTCCTTGCCCAGGTTTGGAAAATCCCGGCGCAACGGGCGAATCTGGGTCACCCCCGCACGCGACCAATGGCGCGACCGCTTGCCCCGGGGGGGCTTTCGATTGTGACCTCAGACCGGTCAATCCCTGCTCACGGTACGCCTGCTTCCAGGCATACAGGGTGCGCCGGCTTTTACCACTATGGTCAATGGCGGCCTGTAATCCGTGTTGGTTCCAGAACTCTAAAACGCCCAGACGGTGGGCGGCGACTACTTCCTTGTTGGTATCGGCTTTCATGGCATAACGGATGATGTTGTAGAAGCCTTTTACCCTATAGCCTACGTGGTGATATTGCACCGGTTTTCAGCCTCCTCGTAGTGCAGTATGTTTCTGAACGTATACACACTGAGATGGGTTTGTGGGGCAGATCGGTAATCCGGTCAAAATCGGCCTGAGACAGGTATGGATTACCATGGGTTATTCTCAGCGGTAACCCGGCTGCATGGCGACCGAATCATTCGGGGTTTGCTGCGGTACATGGAGGTATCGCCAAAATCAATCACAGTCAAGTTATTGATTTTGAAAGGGTTACGGCTTATCGGGACAGGGCTTCGAGTTGCCGGTATGCGTCTGTATTTTTCAGGTTCGGATTGTCCTGTATGTAGTCCCAGGGGGTTTTGCCGCCTCTGTCGGCCAGTTTCGGGTCGGCTCCGGCTGCCAGCAGGGCGGCCATGATGCCCGGCTCTGAGGAATATCTGGCGGCAAAATACAGAGGCGTCCTGTCGTGCCTGTTGCGGATGTTGACATCCGCACCGGCTTTGATCAGGGCGGTGATGATGCCCGGGGTTGAAGAAAATCGGGCGGCGATATGCAGCGGTGCCAGTGCGCCGTCTTCATCATGGCTGCGGATATTGGCGTCTGCGCCGGCTTTCGTCAGGGCGGCTACAATATCCGGTTTTGAGGAACGCCAGACTATATAATGCAGCGGTGTCTGGCCGAATTTATTACGGCTGTTGACATCGGCGCCGGCTTCCAGCAGAGCGGCGATGATACCCTCTGAAGGCTTGAAGATGGCCGCCAAATGCAGCGGCGTCATTTCTTCTGCATCGCGGCTGCTGACATCACCGCGCCCATGGCGTATGCAATTCACGACCTCTCGCGCCGTCGTGCGCTGAAAAAACTCGCCTGAGTTGAATTTGCAGTTGGCTAGTTCTTTTTCCAGTTGCGCCTGCTGTCGCTGTTCCTGTTCGACCTGCCTTGCTGCTTCTTGTTCCTGTTGCTGCCGTTGCTGTTCAGCGATTCTTGCTGCTTCCTGTGCCTGTTGCTGCCGCTCCTGCTCGGCGATTCTTGCTGCTTCTTGTTCCTGTTGCTGCCGTTGCTGTTCGGCGATTCTTGCTGCTTCCTGTGCCTGTTGTTGCCGTTGCTGTTCGGCGATTCTTGCTGCTTCTTGTTCCTGTTGCTGCCGTTCCTGCTCAGCGATTCTTGCCGCCTCTTGTTCCTGTTGTTGCCGTTGCTGTTCGGCGATTCTTGCCGCCTCTTGCTCTCGTTGCTGTCGTTGCTGCTCGGCGATTCTTGCTGCTTCTTGTTCTCGTTGCTGCCGTTCCTGTTCGGCCTGTCTTGCGGCTTCTTCCGCCTGCACCTGCGCCTGCCTGGCAGCCTCAAGGCGCTGCTGTCCCTGCTCCAGCATCGGTGAGTCCGGGTGCAGCTCATTGATACGGTTGAGATAACCGGAGGCCTTGTCAAACTCCTGTTGTCCCATCGCTTCATCAAACAGTTCCATATAGCTTGTGATGACCTGTTCCATACCGGCTATGGCCTGCGGGTTTCCCGGTTGCAGATTCAAGACTTTCCGGTACATGTCCCAGGCATTGTTGCCAGCCGGACTTGTTAAACGCCTCGCCCGCAAATTGGCGTCTGCTGCCGCCAGCAGCCGCGCCACATCGTCACCCTGCCCAAACCACTGCGGGAACTGTTGCCAGCCCCACCAGGCTCCTGCGCCTATCAGCAGCAGGGCCTCCAGCGTCATCAACCACCCGGACACCCTTGACTTCCCCGATCCCCCATCCGTTGGCGGCTGGTCTCTCTGCGGTACTGTCTTTTTCCCCAGCAAGGCCTCCCGCCAGACGCTTATTTCCTGTGGTCGGTCCGGTCCCTGTACCCGCAATGCCCAGTCCATCGCCGCCAGAAATGCAGCTCCGGCCTTGCCTTTACCGGCTTCAATAGCCGGTATCAGCGGGTCCGGCGGCGTCAGTCGGGTGATTGCCTCAGCCGGTACTTTTCCCAGCAACGCCTGATAACAGACCGCTCCCAGGGCATAGATGTCGGTCCACGGCCCCTGATGGCCCTTTTCGGAATACTGTTCGGGCGGCGCATAGTATCGGGTCCTTATCTCCGTCAGGCGGCTGCGCGCCCCCGCATCCTCACGCGCTGCGCCGAAATCCGCCAGCACCGGGGAGCCGTCCGCGGCGCGCAGCAGGATGTTTGCCGGTTTGATGTCCCGGTGCAGTACGCCAGCCTCATGCACCTCCATCAGCCCCGCCAGCAACGGCAGCAGGATGGCCTTCAATTCCTGTTCTGTCAGTGTGCCGCACCGCTTGAGCGAATCTTCCAGGGTTTCTCCCTCGACATACTCCATGACAATATAGGCGGTGCCGTGCGCCTGAAAAAAATGTTGCACCTGCACGATGTTGGGATGCTTGAAACGGGCCATCATCCGGGCCTCGTACAGGAACCGTTCCAGCCCCCAATCAAAAAACTCCTTATCGGTGGTGGATTTTGGCGCGATGGACCGGTTCTGTTCGCGTACCGCCCACTGTGCAGGCAGGTACTCCTTGATGGCGACCGGCATGTCCAGAGAAACATTCCAGCCCAGGTAGGTGATGCCGAAACCGCCATGTCCCAACACCCGGTCAAATGTAAAGCTCTCTATCCGTGTGCCCGGCGGCAAAGCCATGCGATGGTCTTTTGATGACAACATCGGCGAGAGCTGTTCAGTGGTGTCCTGCATAAAGAGGGGAGCCTCAAAAAAATCGCCGCCCGGCGCTGTGCATCAGGGCAAAAGAAAAAAGAATCTTTGAATGGTGTTCAATGCAGTGGCGTTGCCGGCGTGGTCTCAATCAGGTCACCCTTGCGTTGCAGCATGGTCACGCCCTGCTCGAGCGCGGACTGTATGGTCTCGTCATCCAGATGAAAAGAAGCCAGTCCCAGATGCAGTGTATGGTCTCGGTACAATGGAAACAGAGTTTTGAAATGGGCCGCCTTTTTGTCGATCAGGGTCTTCAGGTCATTCGGATGCGCCTTGTATTTGACTTCGATAATAAACACATCCTGGCCATTCAACAGCACAATATCATACTCATCCTGAATGCCCTGACGGTTACCGGAGAGGTTTTTATAGACAAACTCAAAATGGATGCCGCGCAACACCGGGTTATGGCCGAGTGAATTGAAGTAAAACGCCTCGGCGACCGCACCCTGATTGTTGGCGACGCCGCCGTACATGGTGGCCAGTCTGTCCAGCTTTTCATCGGTTTTGGACATTTGCTTATTGGTTTCGGCCAGTTGTGCGTCGGTCTTTTGTTGAGACAGCAGCAATTTTTCGATCTCAGCTTGTGTTTCTGCCTGCTGCTCATCGGTCTTGCGTTGGGCCAGCGCCAGACTGGCGACCAGTTCTTTGAGTTCCAGATCGGTCATTGTTTATTGCTCAGGATGCTTGGGACAAGAGGTATTATACACGCAGGCGTCAGGGAATCACCTGTAAGAAAGCCGGTTGATTCCAGACGATTATCGACAGTCCGGCACAATGATTTTGGCGATCGCTCAGTGCAATGGCGTTGCCGGCGTGGTCTCAATCAGGTCACCCTTGCGTTGCAGCACGGTCACGCCCTGCTCGAGCGCGGACTGTATGGTCTTGTCGTCCAGATGAAAAGAGGCCAGCCCCAAGTGCATTTTATGGTCTTTGTAAAATGGAAACAGGGTTTTGAAGTTGGCCGCCTTTTTGTCGATCAGGGTCTTCGGGTCATTCGGATGCGCCTTGTATTTGACTTCGATAATAAGCACATCTTGGCCGTTTGACAGCACAATATCGTACTCACCCTGAATGCCCTGACGGTTACCGGAGAGGCTTTTATAGACAAACTCAAAATGGATGCCGCGCAACACCGGGTTATGGCCGAGTGAATTGAAGAAAAACTCTTCGGTGACCGCACCCTGATTGTTGGCGACGCCGCCGTACATTTCAGCCAGTCTGTCCAGCTTTTCATCGGTTTTGGACATTTGTCTATTGGTTTTGGCTATTTGTTTATCGGTTTTGGCCTGCTGTGCGTCTGTTTTTTGTTGAGACAGCAGCAATTTTTTGTTCTCAACGGCTATCTCTGCCAGCAGTTCTTCGGTCTTGGCCAGAAACCCATCGGTTTTGCGTTGAGACAGTAGCAATTTTTCGATCTCAGCTTGTGTTTCTGCCTGCTGCTCATCGGTCTTGCGTTGGGCCAGCGCCAGACTGGCGACCAGTTCTTTGAGCTCCAGATCGGTCATTGTTTATTGCTCAGGATGCTTGGGGCAAGGGGTATTATACAGGCAGGCGTCCGGTGATCACCTGTAAGAAAGCCGGTTGATTCCAGACGATTATCGACAGTCCGGCACAATGGCCTTAACGATGGTTCATGGCTCAATGCAATGGCGTTGCCGGTGTGGTCTCAATCAGGTCACCCTTGCGTTGCAGCACGGTCACGCCCTGCTCGAGCGCGGACTGTATGGTCTTGTCGTCCAGATGAAAAGAGGCCAGCCCCAAGTGCATTTTATGGTCTTTATAAAATGGAAACAGGGTCTTGAAGTTGGCCGCCTTTTTGTCGATCAGGGTCTTCAGATCATTCGGATGCGCCTTGTATTTGACTTCGATAATAAACACATCCTGACTATTCAACAGCAGAATATCGTATTCATCCTGAATGCCATGGCTGCTATTGGTCAGGTTCTTGTACACAAAATCAAAATGGATGCCGCACAGCACCGGATTGTGACTGAGTGAATTGAAGAAAAACTCTTCGGTGACCGCACCCTGATTGTTGGCGACGCCGCCGTACATTTCAGCCAGTCTGTCCAGTTTTTCATCGGTTTTGGACATTTGTCTATTGGTTTTGGCTATTTGTCTATTGGTTTTGGCTATTTGTTTATCGGTTTTGGCCTGCTGTGCGTCTGTTTTTTGTTGAGACAGTAGCAATTTTTCGATCTCAGCTTGTGTTTCTGCCTGCTGCTCATCGGTCTTGCGTTGGGCCAGCGCCAGACTGGCGACCAGTTCTTTGAGTTCCAGATCGGTCATTGTTTATTGCTCAGGATGCTTGGGACAAGAGGTATTATACACGCAGGCGTCAGGGAATCACCTGTAAGAAAGCCGGTTGATTCCAGACGATTATCGACAGTCCGGCACAATGGCCTTAACGATGGTTCATGGCTCAATGCAATGGCGTTGCCGGTGTGGTCTCAATCAGGTCACCCTTGCGTTGCAGCACGGTCACGCCCTGCTCGAGCGCGGACTGTATGGTCTTGTCGTCCAGATGAAAAGAGGCCAGCCCCAAGTGCATTTTATGGTCTTTGTAAAATGGAAACAAGGTTTTGAAGTTGGCCGCCTTTTTATCGATCAGGGTCTTCAGATCATTCGGATGCGCCTTGTATTTGACTTCGATAATAAATACATCCTGACTATTCAACAGCAGAATATCGTATTCATCCTGAATGCCATGGCTGCTATTGGTCAGGTTCTTGTACACAAACTCAAAATGGATGCCGCACAGCACCGGATTGTGACTGAGTGAATTGAAGAAAAACTCTTCGGTGACCGCACCCTGATTGTTGGCGACGCCGCCGTACATTTCAGCCAGTCTGTCCAGCTTTTCATCGGTTTTGGACATTTGTCTATTGGTTTTGGCTATTTGTTTATCGGTTTTGGCTATTTGTTTATCGGTTTTGGCTATTTGTTTATCGGTTTTGGCCTGCTGTGCGTCTGTTTTTTGTTGAGACAGCAGCAATTTTTTGTTCTCAACGGCTATCTCTGCCAGCAGTTCTTCGGTCTTGGCCAGAAACCCATCGGTTTTGCGTTGAGACAGTAGCAATTTTTCGATCTCAGCTTGTGTTTCTGCCTGCTGCTCATCGGTCTTGCGTTGGGCCAGCGCCAGACTGGCGACCAGTTCTTTGAGTTCCAGATCGGTCATTGTTTATTGCTGCAGGATGCTTGGGGCAAGGGGTATTATACACGCAAGCGTCGGGTGATCGGGAATGTTCCTGAATAAAATCGCGGCCCGCTTGCTGAGGACACTCCTGCCAGATCATCAACCCGCTAAAAATCCCGGCCAGCCAGCCCAGGGCCTGGGTTGATCAGCTATAAAACCATCTTCTTTTTGAGGTTGGTATATTCAGGATATTGTTGATTTTACTCAATTATATGTGGATAGGCGTACTGATTATTCAGAACCACCTCAGGAAAAAGCACAGGGATGCATGGTGGTTTGTCTATTGCCGTGCTGTTTCCAGGCGTTGGAGTACCTCGCTGCCTTTGAGAGCTTCGTTTTCTGCCGCATAGTCCACGGGGAACTTTCCGTCATTGTCTTCGATCATCGGGCCTGCACCCTGGTCCAGAAGAGCCTCAATGATTTCGGGGTTTCCATTATCTTCTACTGCTCGATGCAAGGGAGTTCTTCCGCCTTCGTCCTTTGCATTGATGTTGGCACCGCGTGCGAGCAGCATTTCAATAATCGACTTATCGCCGTATTGTGCCGCATAATGCAGCGGATAATTACCATTGCCATCCGGGGAGTCAGGAGGTATTTTGGGAATGATCATTTTTGCCAGATCGATATCATTACGTAACGTCCCTCCAAAGGTTGATTGGCCACGGGTATAGGTATGTTCCACACAAGCATTATTCTCCAACATATAAATGATATATTTTCTGGCGATCTCGCGCTCATCTATGCTTTGTTCCTCGGCTACAAGGGTGAACTGAAGTGCCGGGTAAGTGCTTATACAGTTGTCATCAGAGCCAAGGCTATCAAATAGCAGCTTAAAAAACTCAAATCCGTCATTATCTGTATAATAAATCGCATCAGAAATTGCATTCAACAAGGGCGAACTATAGCCTGCACCGCCACCAAATGGCTGGCTTGCATCAGCCCCATATTCCAATAACAGTTTGACAACTTCGATATTGCGACCCGCTGCCATCAGTGCATTGCGGGATTCATAAGAACGATACTCAGCTTCACGGTTAATATCCTCTGGGTACATCTCCAGGTGATGTCTGATCACGCTAATATCACCGCTTGCGACCGTATCGAGAAAGGCATTAAACTGGTCGTAGTCAGACTCTTCGGCATTAACATTAACCGCATAACCGCAATACATTTTTCATCTCAAAATCCGCTTGAGACAGATACGGACTGCGGCGGGCTATTCTCAAAAGCAGCTTGGTATGGAGGCCGGAATCGACGAGTTTTCAGCCAGTGCCCGGATGAATCAGTATGAGACCGGCAAGCATGTCCCGGATTTTCTGACGCTGAAAAGAATTGCTATGGTGTTGAATGTGCCGGTTGCCTATTTTTATTGCGAGGATGACCGTCTTGCCGAACTGGTCAGTCAATGGGACACATTATCCGGGCCGGCAAAAAACAAAGTAAAGGCTTTCCTGGGTATCGATGGAAGGCGTGAATAGCTTTTTGCTGTGTGGTGACAGTCGGACTCCATGCGGTAGGCGGACCGCTGTCGTGAGATTACTCCCATCTGCGGGATTGTAGATAATCCTTCTTCTGGAGCGGCCAGCTTTGATGTATTTGTTTGAGAATGGATTCTTGGTCTGTATCAGGTCGCGTTTCCTGCTCATGAGTGTAGCTCTGGTTCGGTATCTATCTGGATTTGCTATCCGGCAGAGTCGCGCCTACGCTGCTCTGTCCAGCGCCTGTTCTATGTCGGCGATAATATCGTCGATGTGCTCTATCCCTATTGACAGTCTGACCAGATCTTCGGATACGCCGGCACGTTTCAGATCGGTTTCCGATAGCTGGCGGTGAGTTGTGGTGGCGGGATGGCAGGCCAGTGAGCGGGCATCCCCTATATTCACCAGACGCAGAATCAGTTGCAGGGCATCGATGAATCTGGCACCTGCCTCGGTACCGCCCTGAATGCCGAAACTCAGGATGCCGGATGCCTTGCCGCTCATATAACGATCTGCCAGTGGCTTGTCGGGATGGTCGTCCAGACCGGCATAATGAACCCACTGCACACGCGGATGCTTTTGCAGATAGTGCGCCACTGCGAGTGTGTTATCGCAATGCCGCTCGACGCGCAGCGGCATTGTCTCCAGCCCCTGCAGGATCAAAAAGCTGTTCATCGGCGACAGAGCGGCCCCCATATTGCGCAGTGGTACAACACGGGCCCTGGTTATAAAAGCGGCTTCGCCCATTTCTTTCACATAGCTGATGCCGTGATACGACGGGTCAGGTTCTATCATCATCGGATAGCGTTCGGCATGTTCCTGCCACGGGAAGTGCCCTGAATCAACAATAATGCCGCCGATGCTGTTGCCATGTCCGCACATGTATTTAGTCAGGGAATGCACGACAATATCAGCACCATGCTCAAAGGGCCGGCACAGATAAGGGGTCGGTACCGTATTATCGACGACCAGCACAACGCCATGACGGTGGCAGGCCTCGGCGAGTGCCGCCAGATCGCTTATATCGCCTGCCGGGTTGCCCAGCGATTCACAAAAAACCAGCCTGGTTTTTTCATCAATCAGGCCGTCTATCTGCCCATCCTCGGTAAAGCGTACCTCTATGCCCAGACGTGGCAGTGTATGAGCGAATAAATTATAGGTTCCGCCATACAATCGGCTTGTTGAAATAATGTTATCGCCGCTGTCGACAAGGGTAAATATGGTATTGGTGATAGCCGCCATTCCGGCCGACAGGGCCAGTGCACCCACGCCGCCCTCCATGGCAGCGACACGCTTTTCCAGCACATCGGTGGTGGGATTCATAATCCGGGTATAGATGTTACCGGCCTCTTTCAGGTCGAACAAATCGGCACCGTGCTGAGTATCTCTAAAAGTATAAGCAGTGGTTTGATAAATCGGTGTAACAGCGGCGCGTGTTGTCGTTTCGCATTCGTACCCGGCATGTATTGCAATCGTCTCCAGTTTCATGTCTTGTTCCATAATGTAAAAAGGATTATTGGTTTCCAGATAATAAAGCAATAGCAGCAATTACTTTAAGAAAGCCCTGGCCGATGATCTATAATAGCACGTGATGATTTGAAAAACATGGAAGAGCGGGCTCCGGGGGTGACTACCCGCAGCTCGATGCTGATGCCATGCAGCCAGGGCCGAAATGATGGAAACCTGATCGATGGCCTTTACTGCAAAGCAGGGTTTTCCGCCCACTACGCAGAGCGAGCATAGCCTGCATTTATACTGTGTATTAGTAAATTGTAAACAATTATGGACTAAAATACTGGATATTCGGATATTACAAGGGTATATTTGGCCATATTGTCAACAATCCAGAATCTGATTTGTCATCAGTCGCACATATTTCCGGTACCACGCTGGCCGATAACTTGAGAGAAAAGCTGATTTCGGCCATTATTGATGGTGAAATTCCGCAGGGCACCAAGATCAGCGAGATGCGGCTTGCCTCCCGTTATGGTGTCAGTCGCGGGCCGCTGCGTGAGGCCATTCGTGGTCTCGAAGGTCTGCGGCTGGTACAGCGGCGTCCTCATGCCGGAGTGAGTGTGATTTCACTGAATTGTGCAGAGCTGCGGGAGATATTTACGGTTCGTGAGGCACTGGAAGGTATGGCGGCACGTCTGGCGTCTGAAAACATGTCGAATGAAGATATTCATGCTCTGGGCGAGCTGCTCCGGCTACATGAGACAGAGGTGCGCAACAGTGATGGTGAACTGTACTTTCGTCAGCAGGGCGATCTTGATTTTCACCTGCATATTTTGAGAGGAAGCGGCAATCGACGCCTGTATAAACTGATGGGCGAAGAACTGTATCAGCTTATTCTCATGTATCGTCGTCAGACGGGTCAGCGTCAGGCGCGTGCCGATCTCGCACTTGACGAACACCAGCGGATTTTTCAAGCTATTCAGGCGCGGGACGGTGAACTGGCAGAAATTCTGATGCGCCGCCATATTCGGGGTGCCCGTCTGGCCCTGCGGCACTGCATGGAGGACAGCCCATGACGCCGGGGATGAAATTTCGGCAGGCTGTTGAGCGCGGTAATCCCCTGCAAATAGTGGGGACAGTCAATGCCTACAGTGCCATCATGGCAGAAAAGGTCGGGCATAAGGCTGTTTATCTGTCCGGCGGTGGTGTTGCGGCGTGCTCATTCGGCATTCCTGATCTGGGCATTACCACCATGAAAGATGCGCTGGAAGATGTTTGTCGTATTACGGACGCCTCCAGTCTGCCTTTGCTGGTTGATATTGATACGGGGTGGGGCGGTAGCTTCAATATTGCGCGCTGTATCCGGGAGATGGTGCGTGCGGGAGTAGCCGCCGTGCATATTGAGGATCAGGTGATGCAGAAACGCTGCGGTCATCGCCCGAACAAGGCCATCGTTTCTCAGCAGGAAATGACAGACCGCATCAGGGCGGCTGTGGATGCCCGCAACGATCCAGACTTTGTTGTTATGGCACGCACTGACGCATTGGCGGTGGAAGGTATGGACCGGGCAGTGGAGCGTGCCGTTGCCTGCGTGGAAGCCGGGGCAGACATGATTTTTCCGGAGGCGGTCAGTACGCTGCAACAATACCGCACCTTTGCCGATGCCGTTGGCGTACCCTGTCTGGCCAATATCACCGAGTTTGGGGCCACTCCATTATTCACAGCCGAACAACTGGCTTCGGCCGGCATCAAGATGCAACTGTTTCCACTGAGTGCCTTCCGTGCCATGAGCCTGGCGGCCTTGAACCTCTATCAGCAGATTCTGCAAACAGGCACACAACAGGCCCTGGTGGAAAACATGCAGACCCGCATGGAATTATACGACTTTCTGGACTATCAGAAATATGAGCAAAAACTGGATGAGCTATTCGCCCGTGAAGCAGAGCAAATTCCCCCTGAATTAGGAGAACCATAGAATGACCGATCAAACTTTATCTAAAGCAAAAAAATCCGTGGCATTATCCGGTACCGCAGCCGGCAACACCTCGGTATGTACAGTAGGACGCACCGGCAACGACCTGCATTATCGTGGCTACGATATTCTGGACCTTGCCGGGGCCTGTGAATTTGAGGAGATTGCCTATCTTCTGGTTCACGGTTCCCTGCCGAATGATGCGCAACTGACCGCTTATAAAACCCGATTAAAATCACTGCGCAGTCTGCCCATGGCTGTCAGGCAGGCCCTGCAGGCCCTGCCACCGACGACGCATCCAATGGACGTGATGCGTACCGGTTATTCCGTTATGGGTTCATGCGTACCGGAAAAAGAATCACACCTTGAAAATGAAGCTCGTGACATTATTGATCGCCTGCTGTCATCATCGGTCTCCATGCTGTTGTATTGGTACCACTATGCCATCAACGGCATCGAGATTAAGGTAGAGACGGAGCAGGACTCCCTTGGTGGTCATTTTCTCGAACTTCTGCACGGTGAAAAGCCCCGCGAGTCCTGGGTACGTGCCATGCACACCTCGATGATATTATATGCGGAACATGAATTTAACGCCTCGACATTTACAGCGCGTGTCATAGCTGGCACCGGTTCCGACATGTACTCCGCATTGACCGGTGGAATCGGTGCCCTGCGTGGTCCCCGGCATGGCGGAGCTAATGAAGAAGCATTTCGCATTCAGAGCCGATATGGTTCGGCTGATGAAGCGGAAGCGGATATCCGCGAGCGCGTGGGCCGCAAGGAGATCGTGATCGGCTTTGGTCACCCGGTTTACACTATATCCGATCCCCGTAATGAAGTGATTAAGGGTCTGGCGCAGTCACTGTCCGGGGAGAACGGCAATATGCTGATGTACGATGTGGCAGAGCGGCTGGAGTCGGTGATGAAAGAAGTAAAGAACATGTTTCCTAATCTGGACTGGTTTTCGGCAGTCTCCTACTATCAGATGGGTGTGCCGACCGACATGTTCACGCCGCTGTTTGTTATTGCCCGCACTGCCGGTTGGGGGGCGCATGTGATAGAGCAGCGTCAGGACGGTAAAATTATCCGTCCGTCTGCCAACTATACCGGGCCTGAAAACCGTGAATTTATCCCGATTGACCGGCGTTGAGCGGGCAAAGGTATGAATACGGATTACCGTCAACCACTGCCGGATACCGATCTGGACTACTTTGATACCCGTGCAGCAGTAGAAGCCATCCAGCCGGGTGCCTATGAAAAACTGCCCTACACATCACGTGTACTCGCAGAGCAGCTTGTACGCTGCTGTGCGCCGGCGATGCTGACAGACTCACTCCGTCAGATCATTGAACGCAAGCGGGAACTGGATTTCCCCTGGTATCCGGCCCGTGTGGTATGCCATGACATACTGGGACAGACGGCACTGGTTGATCTGGCTGGCCTTCGGGACGCGATTGCCGGGCAGGGTGGTGATCCGGCGCAGGTGAATCCGGTTGTGCCGACACAGCTGATCGTCGATCATTCGCTGTCGGTTGAGCACGCCGGCTATGACCCGGATGCCTTGCAAAAGAACCGTGCCATAGAAGACCGTCGTAACGCAGATCGTTTTCACTTTATCGAATGGGCCAGAACCGCCTTTGACAATGTGGATGTGATACCGGCTGGCAATGGCATCATGCACCAGATCAATCTGGAAAAAATGTCCCCCGTCATCCAGAGCCGTGCGGGCGTGGCCTTCCCGGACACCTGCGTCGGTACCGACTCGCATACGCCACATATTGACTGCCTGGGCGTGATAGCGATTGGTGTGGGAGGTCTGGAAGCCGAAACCGTCATGCTGGGGCGCCCGACCATGATGCGCCTGCCGGAAATTATTGGTGTTGAACTGACCGGCAAACGTCGGCCCGGCATTACCGCTACCGATATTGTGCTGGCATTAACCGAATTTCTGCGTAATGAGAAGGTCGTGTCAGCCTATCTGGAATTTCATGGCGAGGGCGCGGCGCACCTGACCATTGGTGACCGCGCCACGATTTCCAATATGACGCCGGAATTTGGTGCCTCAGCCGGTATATTCCATATCGACCCACAAACCATTGACTACCTGAAATTGACTGGGCGTGATGCCCGCCAGATTAAACTGGTAGAAAACTATGCCAGGGTGGCCGGACTATGGACAGATGCCCTGCAGGATGTCAGTTACGAACGGGTGCTGACGTTTGATCTGTCAAGTGTAGGGCGCACCATGGCCGGGCCTTCCAGCCCCCATCACCGCCTGCCGACGGCGGAGCTGAAGGAACGTGGCATTGCTGGAGAATGGCAGGAAAAACCCGGCGAGATGCCTGATGGTGCGGTTATCATCGCAGCCATCACCTCCTGTACCAATACATCCAATCCGCGCAATGTAGTGGCGGCCGGTCTGCTTGCCCGTAGAGCGAATGCACGGGGTCTGGTACGTAAGCCCTGGGTGAAATCTTCATTCGCGCCGGGTTCCAGAGTAGCGAAACTGTATCTGCAGGAAGCCGGTTTGTTATCCGAACTGGAAAAGCTGGGGTTTGGGATAGTCGCTTATGCCTGCACCACCTGTAACGGTATGAGTGGTGTACTGGAACCAGAGATTCAACAGGAAATCATCGAACGTGATCTTTATGTTACAGCGGTGCTGTCCGGCAATCGTAACTTTGACGGTCGCATCCACCCGTATGCAAAGCAGGCCTTTCTGGCATCGCCACCGCTGGTGGTAGCCTATGCCATTGCCGGCACGATCCGCTTCGACATTGAAAATGACATTCTGGGCAATGATGCCGAGGGAAATCCGGTCAGGCTAAAAGACATCTGGCCGTCAGATGAAGAGATTGATGCCATTGTTGAGCAATACGTCAGGCCGGAGCAATTCCGCGCCATTTACCAGCCGATGTTTAATTCGGGTACCCGTAAAAAAGTACAAAACCCCCTGTATGACTGGCGTGAAATGAGCACCTACATCCGCCGCCCCCCGTATTGGGAAGGCGCACTGATCGGGCAACGCACCCTGACCGGTATGCGACCGCTGGCAGTACTTGGTGATAACGTCACGACCGACCACCTGTCACCCTCGAATGCCATTCTGGCCGATAGTGCTGCGGGTGAATACCTGACAAAGATGGGCCTGCCGGAAGAAGACTTTAATTCGTATGCCACACATCGTGGCGATCACCTGACAGCACAGCGGGCCACACTGGCAAACCCCAAGCTTCTGAACGAGATGTGCCGTGATGAAAGGGGTGAGGTAATACAGGGTTCGCTGGCGCGTCTGGAGCCGGAAGGACAGCAGATGCGTATGTGGGAAGCCATAGAAATTTACATACAACGCAATCAGCCGCTTTGTATTATTGCGGGTGCCGACTATGGTCAGGGTTCCTCACGAGACTGGGCTGCCAAAGGTGTGCGACTGGCGGGTGTTGAAGCGATTGTTGCCGAGGGTTTTGAGCGTATTCACCGCACCAATCTGGTTGGTATGGGCGTATTACCACTGCAATTCAGAAGTGAACAGACACGTCACACCTGTCGCATCGATGGTACCGAGACCTTCGATGTTATCGGCGAAATTGCGCCATGTGCCGAACTGATGGTTATCATGCACAGGGCCAATGGCGAGACAATGGAAATACCGGTCACCTGTCGGATCGATACTGCTGAAGAGGCACACATCTATAAAGCGGGTGGTGTATTGCAGCGATTTGCACAGGACTTTCTTGCGGCAGCATAATCCGGCACGATGTCACCTTCAATCAAGATCCCGGCCACCTATATGCGTGGTGGTACCAGCAAGGGCATATTTTTTAACCTTGCCGACCTGCCTGAAGCTGCCCGCAGCCCCGGCGAGGCCCGCGACCGACTGCTGCTGAGGATCATAGGCAGCCCTGACCCTTATGGCAAACATACTGATGGAATGGGAGGTGCGACCTCCAGCACCAGCAAGTCGGTCATTATTTCCGCCAGTCAAAAGCCGGGGCATGATGTGGACTACCTGTTTGGTCAGGTATCCATCGACAAGCCACTCATTGACTGGAGTGGTAACTGTGGCAATCTCAGCTCGGCGGTAGGTGCTTTTGCGATCAGTCACGGACTGATTGATGCGCACCGTATTCCGGACAATGGTATCTGTGAGGTACACATCTGGCAGGCCAATATCGGCAAAACCATTATCAACCATGTGCCGGTCGCCAACGGAGAAGTACAGGAAAGCGGTGATTTCGAGCTGGATGGCGTTGCTTTTCCGGCGGCTGAAATACCGGTTGAATTTATCAATCCGGTTGATGCCGGTGAAGCGATCTTTCCGACCGGCAATACCACCGATGAGCTGCATGTCTCTGGCATTGGCAGTTTTCAGGTTACCATGATTAACGCCGGTATTCCGACGGTGTTTCTGAATGCGGCTGACCTTGGTTATACCGGCACCGAGCGACAGGAAATGATCAATGCGGATGAACAGGCGTTGCAGCGATTTGAAACCATACGGGCACATGCCGCGGTACGTATGGGTCTTATTCAGCACATTGCGCAGGCAACCGGTCGCCAGCACACGCCAAAAATTGCTTTTTGCGCCGAGCCACGGGACTATCATACCTCCGATGGCAGGAGCATAGCGGCCTCTGATATTGATCTGAATGTACGTGCCCTGTCGATGGGCAGGCTGCACCATGCCATGATGGGAACGGCAGCGGTTGCGATAGCGAGCGCCGCCGCCATACCGGGCAGCCTGATTAATTCGGTTGCAGGTGGCGGACAGCGTCATACCGTAACATTTGGGCACCCGTCTGGTGCACTCAAGGCAGGTGCGGCAGTACAGAAACGGGACGGTGAATGGCAAATAGACAAGGTGACCATGAGTAGAAGTGCGCGCATCCTGATGGAAGGATGGGTGCGCGTGCCGGACTGGCAGAATGAATGAAAGATCTCAATATATTTAATGCACAACAAGGATGAAAAATGGCTGACAAATTCAAGGCTTTACTGCTGACACAGGATGATGACGGCTTACATGCCGCTGTTTCCGATATCCATACCTCCGAGCTGCCACAGCGCGATATACTGGTGCGGGTCGAATATTCGACCCTCAACTACAAGGATGCCTTGGCCATTACGGGCAAAGGCCGGATTATTCGTGATTTTCCGATGATTCCGGGCATTGATCTGGCTGGTGAAGTGATTGAATCCTCCGATGACGCCTTCAAACCGGGTGACAAAATAGTATCCACCGGCTGGGGAGTGGGAGAGCGTTTCTGGGGGGGGCTGAGTCAATATGCCCGTCTGGATGCCGCCTGGCCCCTGCCGTTACCTGCAGGGCTTGATACACGGTCGGCCATGATGCTGGGCACAGGCGGATTTACTGCCGCCCTGTGTGTGCTGGCACTTCAGGATTGGGGCACTAAACCGGATGACGGTCCGGTGCTGGTCACCGGAGCCGGGGGAGGTGTTGGAGGCGTTGCCGTGCGGCTACTGTCTCGACTGGGCTATCAGGTCAATGCCCTGAGCGGTCGCCCGGAACTGAATGACTACCTGCAACAACTGGGAGCCCGCACCCCGGTTGCCAGAGAACAACTATCGAGAGAAGCCAAACCACTGGAAAAAGAAACCTGGGCCGGTGTTATCGACACAGTGGGCGGCAAGATACTGGCGACGGCAATCGCGCAGACCCGTTCAGAAGGCATGATTGCCGCCTGTGGCAATGCAGGCGGCATGGAACTCAACTCAACTGTTTTTCCCTTTATTCTCAGAGGTGTGACATTACGTGGCATCAACTCGGTAACCGCACCGAAACAGTTGCGTGAACGTGCCTGGCGGCTGATTGCGGAAAATATCGATGACACATTCAGTCAACTACTGACGGACCGTGAAATCGGACTGGATAAAGTGATCGACACCTGTGAAACTCTGCTTGCCGGAAAAATCCGTGGGCGGGTGATTGTGAAACCGGGCAGGGATTGATACAGGAAAGCCTGCATAATCAGGTATTGAGGCATGATTTCTATAAACCGGGATTTCAAAGTCTTCGTATGGGCACCTGCCCGGAACATGAAGGGCCGGGCCCCTTTGTGCGGGGACTGATGATGTTATCATTGCCCGATGCAGGCTAATGAATCAGAATTTCCCGGAACATATAACCCCGGCGCATACGAGAACCAGAACAGGAGAGCAACATGAGCTATCAGGAAATATACCGTCAATCGATTGACCAGCCCGAAGAATTCTGGCGTGACAAGGCGCGGGCCCTGCCCTGGCACAAATTTCCGCAGACCATTCTCGGCAGGGACGAAAATGGCATAGACCGCTGGTTTATTGATGGAGAAATGAATACCGCCTACATGGCACTGGACCATCATGTCGAGAACGGACGTGCCGGGCAGCCGGCGCTGATCTACGACTCTCCGGTTACGGACACGAGAAAGCAGTTCACATATCGTGAGCTGCGTGATGAGGTTGCCAGAACGGCCGGCATGATTGCTGCGCAGGGTGTTGGCAGAGGTGATCGTGTCATTATCTATATGCCGATGATACCCGAAGCAGCGATTGCAATGCTTGCCTGCGCCCGTATCGGTGCCATTCACTCAGTAGTGTTTGGGGGCTTTGCTGCGAATGAACTGGCCGTTCGCATTGACGATGCAGAACCGAAGCTGGTGCTGAGTGCCTCATGCGGCATTGAGGTTGGCAGAGTGATTGCGTACAAACCCCTGCTCGACGATGCCATCGAACTGGCACAGTTTAAGCCCGAAACCTGTATTATTTTACAACGTCCACAAGCTGAGGCGGCCATGAATGAGGGGCGTGATAAAGACTGGCACGACACCATTGCCGAATCTGAACCGGCGGACTGCGTACCTGTCAATGCGACCGATCCGCTTTACATCCTTTATACATCCGGCACCACGGGCAAACCCAAGGGTGTCGTTCGGGATAACGGTGGTCATGCGGTTGTTATGAACTACAGCATGGACGCCATGTATGGCATAAACCCTGGAGAAGTATTCTGGGCTGCCTCCGATGTTGGCTGGGTTGTCGGGCACTCCTACATCGTTTATGCGCCACTGCTGTATGGTTGTACAACGATACTTTATGAAGGCAAGCCTGTCATGACGCCGGACGCCGGTGCTTTCTGGCGCGTTGCCTCGGAGCATGGAGCCAAAGCCATCTTTGCGGCACCGACGGCATTTCGGGCCATCAAAAAAGTGGACCCCGATGGCGAGCTTGTCCGGCAATACGATATCGACTGCATCAGAACGATCTTCATGGCTGGTGAGCGTCTTGACCCACCGACCTATGACTGGGTGACAGAAAAAGTCGGCAAACCGGTTATTGACCACTGGTGGCAAACGGAGACCGGCTGTGTCATTGCAGGCAACCTGCAGGGCATTGAAAAGATGCCGGTCAAACCGGGTTCAGCCACCATGCCGGCCCCTGGTTTTGATATTTGTATTCTGGGTCAGGACGGAGCCGGGCTCGCACCGAACGAACATGGCTATATCACGGTAAAGCTACCCATGCCGCCGGGTTGTCTGCCGACCATCTGGGGCAATCACTCGAGATTTACCGAAGGTTATCTTGAGCGTTTTCCCGGTTACTACGTTTCCGGTGACGGTGGTTATGTGGACAATGATGGCTATGTCTTTGTCATGGGGCGCATGGACGATGTTATCAATGTGGCCGGGCACCGGTTATCCACGGGCGAAATGGAAGAGATCATAGGTCGGCATCCAGCCGTAGCGGAATGTGCCGTATTCGGTATTCCCGACGACCTGAAAGGCGAAGTACCACTTGGCCTTGCCTTATTGAAAGATGGTGAAGATATTGACGCCGACACTCTGAGTGACGAGCTGAAACAACGGGTCCGCCGGGAAATCGGACCGATTGCCTGCTATGACCGCACCCTGATGGTCAAGCGCCTGCCCAAGACACGCTCAGGAAAGATCTTGCGTCGCATACTGCGCCAGATTGCAGCCGACCAGAAATACATCATGCCCTCAACGATTGACGACCTGGCCAGTCTCGATGAAATCAAGGAGGTACTTAGGGAGGCCGGCATCGTGGCCGGATGACTGCGGCTGGTGGTTACAGAGGCCGGTCCTGTTAATGGTACCAGAGGCCGGACTCGAACCGGCACGCTATCGCTAGCAACGGATTTTGAGTCCGTCGTGTCTACCAATTTCACCACTCTGGCAACGAAAGCAAAGAAACAATCCTTGATGCCCATACAGTATCCCGGAAAGCTGCCGTCTGCACAAGCGATCACAGTGCCCATATTGACAAGCACACCATGATTCGGGCGTCTGCTATCATCCATACCCATGCTGTGCAGTGACTTTCACTTTGAATTACCGGAAGAACTGATTGCCCAGCAACCGCTGGCGGAGCGCAGTGCCAGCCGTTTACTGTGTCTGGGTGCGGAAGATGCCGAACCGAGAGACTGCCGATTCAACCGCTTCCATGAACTGCTGAATCCGGGCGACCTGCTGGTTATGAATGACACACGGGTTATTCCGGCGCGTCTACCGGGCCGCAAGGAAACCGGAGGCAGGGTTGAAATTCTGATAGAGCGTCTGTTGGACGACTACCGCTGTCTGGCGCGGATTCGTGCCAGCAGGCCACCTAAATCCGGATCACGAATCGGGCTTGAGCAGGGGATTGAGATGGAAATTCTGGCTCGCCATGATGACTTTTTTGAACTGAAAGTTTCTGCGGATCGAGACCTGCCGTCCGTGCTGGGTCGGATTGGCAAGACACCGCTGCCCCCCTACATAAAGCGGCCGGCCAGCCCTGCGGACCTGTCCAGATATCAGACAATTTACGCAGATCGGCCGGGGGCAGTTGCCGCGCCGACTGCCGGGCTGCACTTTGATGATGCAATGCTTCAACGAGTGCAGGAAAAGGGGGTAAAAATAGCGAAAATAACACTTCATGTCGGTGCCGGGACATTCGAACCGGTCAGAGTGCAACACATCGAGGACCACCAGTTGCACAAAGAATGGATGCAAGTCAGTCGGTCGGTAGTTGACAATGTCAATGCTGTCAGGAGCCATGGTGGCAGGGTCATTGCCATAGGGACAACCTCGGTACGTGCCCTGGAATCGGCAGCCCGTACAGGCCGGCTCCGGGAAACAACCGGCGATACCGGTATATTCATTTACCCGGGCTATCAATTCAGGATTATTGATGCACTGTTGACCAACTTCCATTTACCGGAATCCTCGCTGCTGATGCTGACTACAGCGTTTGGTGGATATGAACGAGTCATGGCTGCCTATCGGCAGGCGGTCAAACGGCGCTATCGATTTTTCAGTTACGGTGATGCGATGTGGCTGGAACCGCTCAGCCGATGAAAGAAAAGAAGCGCGGCGAAAAGGGGAAAGTGCCGCGCTTAAACCATAAAGGAGGACAAACAAACGTACCCGCAATACTGTCGGGTACGGGAGTCATTATATGGATAAATTCTAATATATCAAGATGCTAAAATAATAAATTTAGAAAATACTGATAATATTTTGCTCTATGTTATGAAGTTTATATTCTTTGGGGACTGCTTACCGATGCCTCGCGGGGCTGCACAGCAAACACCGGCGGCAAGGTGCTATAATATATCGCAGTGTCATCGTTGTGATGACTGACACCCGACAATCAACAGGATACGTTTGGCCCTTATGAAATACATGATCATTTTTTGCCTGATACTCATGCAGATGACACCTGTCCATGCTGCCCGCTACTGGGATGGAAAAATCAAATCCTTCTGCCAGAAAAACCACCCGGACATCGTTCCCAAATACAAAATCAATCGCAAAACAGGGCGATTGACCGGGGGGGAGCATGTGCAGAAACTACAACCCTACATCGATTGAACACCGTTGCTGCCTCGAGTTTGCCCGACAGGAATTCAGGCAAAAGTGCCAAAAGTACCAAAAGAAGCTCCGCTCAGCTTCAGGAAGTGACCGGCGAAAAGTGCAGAAAAAAGCCAATTTATACTGCTCTGGATTTTAATCGCACATCGCATACATCCGATTCATATCAGGCTGCTTGAGTCCGGTTCGCGTTTCACTCAGTCTGATACCGTATTGATACGCCTCCAGTGAAGATCGATATTTTGCAGACAGACGGCCCGGCTCGTCGGGGACAGTTGCGGACGCGGCGTGGTTACGTGCAGACCCCGGCTTTTATGCCGGTTGGAACCTACGGCACGGTCAAGGCGATGACAGCCGAAGAACTGACGGCGACCGGTGCGGAAATTATCCTGGCGAACACATTTCATCTGATGTTACGCCCCGGCACCGGGATAGTGCGGGCGCATGGCGATCTGCATGATTTCATGCACTGGGATGGTCCGATACTGACAGATTCAGGTGGTTTTCAGGTTTGGAGTCTTGCCGGTCGCCGAGCGATTTCAGAAGAAGGAGTCTGCTTTCAATCACCTGTTGATGGCAGTCGCGTACAAATGACCCCGGAATCAGCCATACAGGTTCAGCATGAACTGGGTTCGGACATTGTCATGGTATTTGACGAATGCACACCTTATCCGGCGACACACCGGCAGGCGCAGACATCCATGGAGCTTTCCTGTCGCTGGGCCGAGCGCTCGCGCCGGGCGCACGAAGGCAATGAAGCACTGTTATTCGGTATTGTGCAGGGTGGCATGTATGACGATTTGCGCAACCAGTCTGCCGGGGCACTGATGGACATGGGCTTTGATGGCTATGCTATCGGTGGTTTATCGGTGGGAGAGCCGGCTGAACAGCGGCACCGGGTTCTGGACGGTCTGGTTCACCGACTGCCAGTTGAACAGGCCCGCTACCTGATGGGCATTGGCAAGCCGCAGGATATAATCGAGGCAGTGCGTCGAGGGGTTGACATGTTCGACTGTGTGATACCGACCCGGAATGCCCGCAATGGACAGCTATTCACCTCGTTCGGTTCGGTCAAAATACGCAATGCGCGGTATGCCAAAGACACCGCCCCGCTGGATCCGGAATGTGACTGCTACACCTGCCGGAACTACTCCCGTGCCTACCTGCGCCATCTGGATCGCTGTCATGAAATTCTCGGCGCACGATTGAATACGATTCATAATTTACACTACTATCAATCACTGATGCGCGACATCCGGCAGGCTGTCGAAAAACAGCAGCTCGATGAATTCTGTGCCGATTTTTATGCCAGACGTGACTTATAGCCTGCGCGACAGTTTTTGATGTTTCGGATTGAGCGGCAGATATGTCATAATGGGCGCTGAATCCACACAGTGACGTGACATGAATTTTATTTTATCAAACGCCCATGCACAGGCGACGCCCCAACAGCCGGACATGTTCACCGGTCTGTTGCTCCCCATGATATTTCTTGCAGTGGTTTTTTATTTCCTGATTATTCGGCCCCAGTCCAAACGGGCCAAGGAACACAAAGCCATGCTTGCAGAGCTGAAAAAAGGTGATGAAGTTGCGACCGGTGGCGGCTTGCTGGGCAAAGTGACCCGCATTGGAGAAAACTTTGTGGAAGTCGAAGTGGCGGACAACACGATTGTTCGCATTCAAAAGCAATCGATATCCAGTCTCATGCCGAAAGGCACCCTTAAATCTGCTGACTAGGGCCGCCCATGAACCACTATCCCGCCTGGAAATACCTGATCGTTTTTGGCGTCATCATCGCCGGACTGTTTTTTGCGCTACCGAATATCTACGGTAACAACCCTGCGGTCCAGATATCGGCCCGTACCGGCAGCGTCCTTGACCTGTCAACGGAGACAGCAGTCAGAAACATCCTGCTGGAATCCGGCATTGAGCACAAGGAAATCACATTTGAAGGAGAGCGCCTGATTGTGCGCTTTAACAACACAGGGGACCAATTACGGGCCAACAGCGATATTCGACAGGGACTGGGGCGTGGTTATTCCGTAGCGCAGAACATTGTTTCCGGCACACCCGCATGGCTGCGTGGCACCGACCCGATGTACCTGGGGCTGGACCTGCGTGGTGGAGTACACCTGCTGCTCGAGGTCGATATGGAAGCCGCTGTTACCAAGGCTGAAGACCGATATGTTGAAGACATACGGACAGAACTGCGTGGCAACCGTGTGAAATACCTGTCGGTAAAACGTCGTGACGAAGGTGGCGTGGAAGTCCGTTTTCGGAGTCGTGCAGAACTGGATGCGGCATACCAGTTGATCAGAAATGAATTTCCCTCGCTGAACCTGTCAGAGCGAGGTGCGGACAGCAACCTGTTTCTGATTGGAGTGCTCTCCGATCAGGAAATACGGGAAGTCAAGACATTTGCCGTCGAACAGAACCTGACAACACTGCGCAAACGGGTCAATGAACTGGGGGTTGCCGAGCCGAACATCTCCCGTCAGGGTGAAGACCGTATCGTGGTTCAACTGCCCGGTGTGCAGGACTCCATACGGATGCGAGAAATCCTCAGTGCAACGGCGACACTGGAATTTCGGGTTGTCACAGATGCCGGTATTGCGGCGCGGCAAGCGAAGGAAAGTGGACGGGTACCGGTTGGCAATCTGCTGTTTGAGCGTCGTAACGGAGAACCCGTACTGATGAAGCGGCGCGTGATCCTGACCGGTGAATATATTATTGATGCCAACTCCGGCTTTGACCAGATCAGTGCCAGCCCTGCGGTCTTCATCACGCTGGATGCCAAGGGAGCCAAACGCATGAGCGAAGCGACCAAAGAACTGGTGGGTCAGGTTATGGGCGTAGTCTTTATAGAAAGACAGGTAGAAACCATCGAAAAAGACGGAGAAAAAATAAAGAAGCGCAGCGTTGTGCAGGAAGTCATCAACACAGCCACGATACAGGAACGGCTCTCCAAGCGCTTCCAGATTACCGGACTGGACAGCCCCCGCGAGGCACGCGACCTGGCCCTGCTGCTGCGCGCCGGTGCCCTGGCAGTGCCCATCGAGATTGTCGAGGAACGCACTGTCGGCCCAAGCATGGGGCAGGACAACATTGATCAGGGGTTTCGCTCCGTGGTGGCCGGCTTTGTACTGGTGCTGATTTTTATGGGACTGTACTACCGGGCATTTGGTCTGATAGCCAACATGGCACTGTTTCTCAATCTGGTGCTTATCGTTGCCGTACTATCCATGCTGCAGGCCACGCTCACCCTGCCGGGCATCGCCGGCATCGTGCTGACGGTAGGCATGGCGGTTGATGCCAACGTACTCATCTTCGAGCGCATACGGGAAGAACTGTCCATCGGCAACACACCGCAGGCCAGCATTCAGGCCGGCTATGAAAAAGCCTTCGTAACGATTGCCGATGCCAACGTAACCACACTGATTGCGGCGCTGGTTCTGTTTATTTTTGGTACCGGCCCGATCAAGGGCTTTGCCATCACCCTGTCCATTGGCATAGTGACCTCCATGTTCACCGCCATCATGGGCACCCGCTCCATTGTCAATATGCTGTATGGCGGCAAAAAACTCAGACAACTTCCAATATAGAAGGTATCGATAACCAATGAGATTTTTCACAAAGACAACCCGCATTGACTTTATGCGCCAGCGCAGGCCGGCGACCATACTCTCCGTCATACTGATCATCGTCGCCACCATCTCGCTGGTGCTGCAGCAACTGAGCTTCGGCATCGACTTTACCGGCGGCACACAGGTTGAAATCGGTTACCAACAGCCGGTCGAACTCAGACCGATACGCTCGGCCCTGGCCGATGCCGGTCTCGACAACTACGTCGTCCAGCACTTTGGTACGGCCAGAGACGTGCTGATTCGTCTGGCACCGGTGCCGGGACAGGACAAAACCGACCTGAGCAGCCTCATTCTGGCGGCACTTGAAAACACCGGACAACTACAACTGCGCCGGGTTGACTTTGTCGGCCCCCAGGTGGGAGAAGAACTGACACAACAGGGCGGCCTGGCGGTTCTGTACGCACTTTTTTTTATTCTGGCCTATGTCACCCTGCGGTTTGAATTTCGTTTTGCCGTCGGTTCCGTAACTGCTCTGGTGCATGACGTGATTCTCGTGGTGGGCACCTTCTCGGTGCTGCAACTGGATTTTGACCTGACCGTACTGGCAGCGATACTGGCCGTCATCGGCTACTCCCTGAACGACACCATTGTCGTCTTCGACCGCATCCGCGAAAACTTCAGAAAGATGCGCAAGGCCAATGCGGTACAAATAGTCAATACCTCGATCAACCAGATGCTGGGGCGCACCCTCGTCACCTCTCTGACCACTCTGCTGGTGCTGCTGGCCCTGTTCTTTTTTGGAGGAGAAGTGATACGCGGCTTTGCACTGGCGCTGATTATCGGCGTGGTTGTGGGAACCTACTCATCAATCTATGTAGCCAGTGCCGCCGCGCTGGCGCTCGGAGTGGACAAGGAAGACCTGATTCAGCCCCGCAAAGAAGGCGTTACTGCCGACGACATGCCCTGAAACCGCCGCCTGACGACTCCCCCGATGCCCGACATGACAACCGACGAACAATGGATGCACAGGGCACTGGCAATGGCATACCGCGCCCGTGATGCCGGTGAAGTGCCGGTCGGTGCCGTCATCGTCAAGGACGAGGCACTGGTCGGCCAGGGATACAACCGCCCGATAGCCGACGCCGATCCGACCGCCCATGCCGAGATTGTGGCAATACGTGACGCCGCACAGAAAAGCGGCAACTACCGACTGCCCGGTCATATCCTGTATGCCACCCTGGAACCCTGCCTGATGTGTGCCGGAGCCATGATCCACGCCCGCATACAAAGACTGGTGTATGGTGCCCCGGACCTCCGTGCCGGCGTCATCAAAAGCCACCTGGACGCCTTCGGGCAGACCTTCCTGAATCATCGCATAACCGTCACATCCGGCATCCTGGCCGAACAATGTGCCGAACTGCTGTCCTCGTTTTTCAGGGACAAACGGGCCGACAGGCGATGAACCGGCACAGACCGGTATGGAATCGAAGCACCATCTGGAGCAGGTATCGGCCACCGCCGGTCTGCGCGGTACGCTGCTGGAGCGTCCGGTAGAGCAGGGCGGTTTGACCCTGGAGCTGATTTCGGGCCTGACCCTCGGCTGGCGTCTGCTGTCCAATCCGTTTGACCTGACCTCCGAACTCGATATCAAGGCCATCCGCCGCGAGCAGGATGACAATAACCCGCGCCACAGCGTCGGCGCGGAGTGGAAGCTGAACTGGTAGGATTTCCGTAGCTGGCACCTCCCTGCCGGCTGTTGCGGGGCCGGATCCATCCGTATTGTCACCGGCCCCGCTTTTTTATGGCTCCAACCGTCCATGCCTGACACGCTCAGGCATAGGCGGCAGGCTGTCCAGATTGCCCGACTGGCTCAGAGATATATTGCCTCCTGAATCAGGCTGATATTACGACGCAAAAGGAATTTCTCAGGTTGTGGTTGGCTTCGCATAACTTATCCAGTAGTTCAGGGGTCGATATTTCACATACTGTCGCCGTCTCTAATGCCATAGCGGGGGAATTGGGACATATATCCCCAGCCCATCCAGACTCACAATCTCGCCGGGCAGGTAAAAGCCGGTTATCTGCTCCCGGCCCTGCTCGTTAATGATGAATGTTTTATAAGAACCTGAGCTGACAGCGAAAATCCTTCATGATGCTGCTTTCTGCATTATGATAGCAATATCCGTTTGAATGGTTATCCAGATCATGGTTTTGCCTCCAAAACGACAGGGCCGCTCGCTTTCCGAATGATTTCAGACAACAGCAGGAGCAGACTTACTGGAAAAGGAAAATGCCCTGTTGAAGAAAGTCCTGCCGGAGCTGTTTGGCTATCATCTACTGTGGACCGGGGAAGGGAATTATTGTTCGGGTGTTGCAGCTTCATCGGTCGCACACCATGTCCGCCTGCAGGCACCGGATAAATCCGCTGCCAAAGATTGTGATGTCATCGGTAGCCATACCAGCCTGCCTGTTCAGCGGGACAGCATTGATGTTGTCATTCTGCCGCATCTTCTGGAGTATGACCCACACCCACATGCGATCCACCGATAAAACAGCACATTATAACCGGCAAAATCCCTCCATAAAGGCAGCCGTGACCACAAACCCCGACCCGATACACCATAAATTTCGACAAAAAATACAATTTATGCTAAAAAGGGCTGTTTTTTGCTGACCGGCTGCTATAATTCAGGAAACAAAGACCAACTGAACCGCTTGCCAGTGATGGCAGGCTGATTTAAGATAAGCCCAACCCTGTCAGCGGGCACGGTATCCGGCCCTTGCAACAGATACCACAAACAGTAACCGATAATCGGAAATTGATGAAAACACACGACGGAGAATAACATGAAATCTGGACAAAAATGGATTCTGAACAGCAACAAGAGTCATACCGTGATATGCAAAATCATCACAGTCATAAACAATGCCCTGCGACCGGCAGGCATCGATATTGACCTGTGTAAAAATACAGCCCCCCCCCCCCCCCCCCCCAAATGGGAGGGTATATCTGATGCCGGCCGTCGATGCCGGCCGCTCTGCGGTGCATTCCTGTCGCGGGGCAGATGCCTCTGAGCCTCCTGGCCGGCTGACGCGCCGGTCTTTTTCCGACAGTTTCCATTCTGTGACAGCCCGCACCGCCGGCTGGCTGCGCCGTGCGGCGGTGGTGTCATTGCTCGGACTGCCACTGCTGACAGTGTTCGCGACCGGGGCGCAGGCCCAGGAGTGCACCGGCAATGGCCCCTACGAGGTTCCGCATGACTGGGCCCTGAACCCCTCCGGTCTCTCTGCCGGCACCAATTTCCGCCTGCTGTTCCTGACCTCGACGGTGCGCAATCCGAGTGCGACCGCTATCGGTACCTACAACACCTTCGTACAGACCCGCGCCAAGGCGGGGCACAGCGCGATCACCGACAGCTGCGGCAACCGGTTCACGGTCGTCGGTTCGACCAGTACGGTTGATGCCCGGGACAATACCTCAACGACCGGCGCGGGTCAGGCGATCTACTGGCTGAATGGCCCCAAGGTCGCTGACAACTATGCTGATTTTTACGATAGAACCTGGGACAGCTATGCGAGCAAGAATGAGCATGGAAATGCCAACACTTCCCACATCACGGTATTCACGGGCAGCAACAACGATGGCACAAAAGCGAGCGGAAATGAGCTCGGCTCCACCAATGTCAGAGTTGGCGCGAGAAACCCTGCCGTTCACCAAGGCCCCCTTAGCAACGGAAGCAACCGTGGTTCGCTGAATACCCGTCCCTTCTACGCCCTGTCCCCCATCTTCACGGTAGGCGCAGCACCATCCATCGTATCCATCAGCGCCCCCGCGGACGCGAACGAGGGCGATGCCGGCACGACGGACAAGCTCTTCACGATAAACCTGTCGGAGGCCATTGGGCAGCGTCTCAATCTGAGGGTTTGCTACACGGGAACCGCGACCCGGGGCGCATCCGACGACTACCAGCCTTTACAATCCAACAGCGTCTCCCTTAATCCGAACTGCGCGTTCCCATCCATCCCCGCCGGAAGAACTACATCGCGCAGCGCCGGCATACGCATACGGGGCGACACCGCCGCCGAACCGGATGAGACGGTCATTGCCACGCTGTCCTTCACTGGCTCCCCGCCCACCGGCGTGGTCCTCGGCACGTCCACGGCGACCCATATCATCCTCAACGACGACTTACCACAAATCACCATTGCTGCCGACACCGCCTCTGTCGCCGAAGGCACCACCGCCAGCTTCACCATCACGACCAACGCGCCTCCGGCAGACGACATGACCATTAATTTAACCGTCTCTGAAGACGAAACCAATGGCCAGAACTTTGTCGCTGCCGGTGACGAAGGCAGCAAAACGGTCACCATTCAGGCCGGTCAACCCTCGGCCACCTATACCGTCGCCACAGACGACAACAGCACCCCCGAACTGAGCGGTGCGGTCACCGTCACCCTCAACGACGGCACCGGCTACACCGTCGGCTCCACCAACATCGCCACCGTCAACATCACCAATGACGACCCCTATGTCGTATCCATGAGCATCGAACCGGCAGAAGGAGATGAAGGCAATAGTGGTGGCTTGACCGATGCCGCCACACTGACCTTTACCGTGAATCCGCCAAGGCCAGAGGGATTCAGGTATAGAATCTGTTTGGACGGTGGTACCGCCGAGCGTGGTAGCAGTGCAGACTATCAGTTCACGGGCCTAAATGACATAGTGGTTCCTATTGCTCCTGCTGGTAGTTGCGATAACGCTCTGGATTTCTTCTTCAACAGTAATCAGGCATCCTTCAGCCAAAAAATCCGGGTCAACGGTGACAGCCTGTTCGAGGGCGACGAAACCGTCACCGTCAGCCTGCAACGAATCAATAATTTGGGCGGCAACCTCGACACTCCCGACGATGTCATCATCTCCCCCACGGCCGGCAGTGTCACCTACACCATTCAAAACGACGACACCACCCCGCCAGAGCTGACCATCACACCCGATGCCGCCATGGTCACAGAAGGCTCGCCGGCCAGCTTCACCATCACGGCCAATACACCGTCCGGACTGCCCACCACGGTCAACCTGATGGTCAGCGAGGCCGACGGCGACGGCAACTTTGTGGCGTCCGGCGACAAGGGTCCCAAGTCCTTCCTGCTGCCGGCCGGCGTAGGTTCCGCCAGGTATGAAATAGACACCGTCTATGACAACACCGATGTCGAAAACGGCACCCTCACGGTGGCACTGGCCACCGGCGACGGCTACACCATCGGCTCCACCAATACGGCCGTGGTCGCCATCATCAATGAGGAGCCGCATGTCGTATCCATCAGCATCGAACCGGAAGCAAGGGCGGAGGGCAGCAGCGGGGGCTTTGTGGATGCGGCCACCGTGACTTTTACCGTGGATCCGCCCAGATCGGCAGATTTTGATGTCGCACTATGTGCCCCGGGTGGTGGCATCGCTACCGCCGAGCGCGGCAGCAGCAGCAGTGCGGACTATCAGTACACAGACATGGATGACACAGCACTTGGTTTTACCAATACTCTTCTCGGTATTCCGTGCCGGTTATTAACCTTTAATGGTGGTATATCGTCCCTCTCCCATAAGATCCGCGTCAATGGCGACAGCGTGTTTGAAAACGATGAAATGTTTGTGATACAACTACGGGGGAATAGTCCTTTATCGTCTCGAGCCATTGGTGGTTCTGTTACCCCAGCTAATGTCGTTTTCCCAGGTGCCGGAGAAAGCACCGCCAACTACACCATCCGCAATGACGATGACCCGCCCATGATTTCCATTGCCGGCGGCAGTCCGGCCACCGAGGGAGCCGGCACCCTCACCTACACACTGACGGCGGACAAACCCCCGGCCACCGATCTGACCATTGACCTGACCGTCATGGACGCACCCGGCAGTGACTTTATTGCAGCAGAAGGCGACCAGAACGTCACCTTCCCGGCCGGCACCACCGCGCTCAACTACGAAATTCCGATCACCGACGATGAAGTCGATGAAGCCAGCGGCGAGGTCACGGTGACAATCAATGACGGTACCGGCTATACCGCCGGCACCGATACGGCTACCATCAGAGTGCGCGACGACGATGCCACCACCGTCACCCTGGCCGAAAATCCGGCCGGCGACCTCGATGAAGGTGCCCGCAAACAGATTACCCTGACCGTGAACCGTCCACTGGGTGGCAGAGGTTTTATCGAATCGCTGTTCGTGCGGTTAATGTTCGGCGGCACCGCCACACTGGGTACGGACTACACCCTGACCGGCATCTCGGCGACCCACGTGGGTTACAATCGGCTGGATCGTCCGGGGATTAGTATTGAATTTACCGGCCCGGGCTCCGAGCCTGCTGCCACCACCGCCACGCTGATCCTGACAACCACCGCGGATGGCGTCTCCGACTCCGGCGAAGACATCACCATTGCTGTGAGCAGCGTGTCCAATGCCGCTGGCCTGGACGGCGGTGTGGGTGTGATCGGCACCAGCACGATTGCCTTTGACATTATCGAACAGCCGGCCCTGTCCCTGAATCCATCCACCCTGACCATTGACGAGGGCGATACGGCGACCTATACCGTGTCTCTGGCCACCCGGCCCAATGCGGCAGTGGCTATTGCTCTCAGCGGTCAGGCCGGTACCGATCTGACCCTGAGTGATGATACCCTCAACTTCACCACCCAGAACTGGAACCAGCCGCAGACCATCACGGTCACCGCCGGGTCGGACGGCGACGCCCAATCGGATGCCCCGATCGCCCTGTTGCACACCGCCACCGGTGGCGACTATGCCACCGTCACCGGTGAAGTCACGGTCACTATCACCGAAGACGATACGGCCGGTATCACCGTACAGCCGACCACCTTGGCCGTGGATGAAGGCGGCACCAACAACTATACCGTGGTACTGACCTCGGCCCCGGCCGGCGAGGTCATCATCACGGTTGATCCGGGCACGGTCGCCACCGTCAATAATGACATGCTGACCTTTACCCAGAGTAACTGGAATCAGGCACAGACGGTCACCGTGACCGGCATGGATGACGCGGTGCACAACGCCGGCGATGTACGCTCTGGCACCATCACCCACGCCATCAGCCAGGGCGACAGAGGCGATTATCCCATTGGCCGTGAGATTGACCCGGTACAGCTCACCGTCGCCGACAACGATGACCCGGCCTTGAGCGTACAAGTGGTGGGCGACCATACCAGCATTGAAGAAGGCGGTGCCCGCATGATACAGATCACCGTATCACCGGATACCGGCGAGACATTCACACTGGTCGATGTCCGTCCCTTGCTGGATATCAGCGACGGCTATGAGTTGACGCTGGATCAGACCGACACCAGCCTGGATCCGACCCTGCAATTTGAGGTCAGCGTGACCGACAATGATCAGGATGGGGCGGATGGTATGCTGACCATTGATGTTTCCTCCGTGAGCGGCTATGCCGCCGGCAGCCCGGCCATGGTACAACTGACTGTCAATGACAACGACCAGGCCGATATCCGGATCGCCGAGACCGGTAGCGTCACCCGTGTCGCTGAAAACGGCGGCACCGACAGCTACACCGTGGCACTGACCTCACAGCCAACCGCCAGCGTCACCGTCACCGCTGCTCCCGGCACCGGCATCACGATGACCGACACCACCCTGACCTTTACCAGCACGGACTGGAACCAATCGCAGACCCTCATCGTCACTGGTCAGGATAACAATGACGACGATGCCAGCGATCGCCGTGTCGCCATCCGCCATACCCTGAGCGGCGATAGCCAATACAGCGGCCTCAGCATTGACGACCTGATGGTCATGGTTGATGACGACGATCCGACCGAAGTCAGCCTGACCCGCACCGGCAGCATGGGCGCTATTGATGAAGGCCAGGCCATTACCTTCACGGTCGAGTTAGGTCGTGCCCTGATCGCCGGCGAAATCATCGAGGTACCCCTGAGCATAGCCGGTACCGATGTCGAGCTGGCGGACTGGAGCCTGGCACTACAATCGGGCACGGGTGTGGTCCTGTCCAAGGAGGACACAATGACCCCACAACTGAGTTTTGAGAATGCTGGCGCACAGACGGCTGAACTGACCTTGACCGCCATCGGCGACAATACGATGGAGGGCAGCGGCTCCGAGACCTTCATCATTGCCCTGGGGCCGGACGGCACGGTCACCAATGGCTTTGACCACAGCAGTCTGAACACCAATGTGGGCGGCGGTGCCGTTCCGGATTCATCCGACCATTTCAGTGTGCAGGTCAACGATGTCATTGTCATGCCGATGATCACCATCACCGGTGGTGCCACGGTCACGGAAGGGATGGGCAGTGCCAGCTTTACCCTGACGGCCACACCGGCTCCGACGGACGCCCTGACCCTGATGCTCAATGTCAGTGGCGGCAGCGATTTTATCGCCACCAGCGGCGCACAGTCAGTCACCCTGAATAGTGGTTCCAGCACGGTGACTTATTTGATTGCGACGCAGGGCGATGCTGTGGATGAGGCGAATGGCACCGTGACCGTGACGGTGGGTGATGGTACGGGCTATGAAGTGGGCGATCCGTCCGAGGTGTCCGCGTCCGTCGCGATACATGACGATGATGCCACCCCGGTCACGCTGGCCGGTGATCCTGGTAATGTGGCCGAAGGCGACAGCAAACCGCTCACCCTCACCCTGGGTCGCGCTCTGGAGGCCGGCGAGCAACTGACCGTGCGGCTGACCTTCGGCGGTACCGCGCTCTTCGGCACCGACTACACATTGACCGGCACCACAGCCAATGGCGTGGATTACAGCGATCTGAGCGGCGGCAGCGTGACCTTCAGCGCCGGTGGTCAGATGGCCACCCTGACCCTGATGGCACAAACGGATACCATGGCCGAGACCGGCGGCGAAACGGTCCGCATTGTTCTGGGCACACTGGACAGCAGTTCCGGCATCAACCTGGGCGGCGGTGCCTCTGGCATGGGCAATGTTGATTTTACGATTCAGGAACAACCGGCGCTGGTATTGAGCACGACTCGCCTGACCCTCATTGAAGGCGACAGTGCCAGCTACCGAGTCAGCCTGGCAACCGCACCGAGTGCCGATGTCATGGTGACCCTCACCGGCACGAATGCCGAACTGCGGGCCGATGACACCACCCTGACCTTTACCTCACAGAACTGGGGTAACCCGCAGACCGTCACGCTGACGGCGGTCACGGACAGTAACACCGTGACGGATCAGGTGACGCTGACCCACAGTGCCGATGCCGGCTATGATTCCGTCACGGCCGATTTGGAGGTGATCATCACCGACAGTTCGCCGCAGTTGCAGTTTTCAAGCACGGAGATTGAGCTGGATGAAGGGGGCAGCACGACTTATACACTGCAACTATCGGCTGAGCCGGCCGGCACGGTGACGGTCGCACTGAGCGGTTATGACGGCACCGCGCTGGCGCCGCAGCCGCTTGAGCTGACCTTTATACAGGATAACTGGAATCAGGCACAGACGATTACCCTGAGCGCCGGCACGGACAGCAACAGCGTGAATGAGACCATCACGCTGACCCATAGCGCGGATGCCGGCTACGGCGAGGAGGTCACGGAAGACGTGACGGTGACGATGACCGACATCGACGCACCGCGCCTGATTGTGGGTGTCAATACCCTGAGCGTGACCGAGCAGGGCAGTGCGACCTACACAGTCACCCTGGCCACCGAGCCGAGTGCCGATGTCACGGTGACGATTACCGGTCAATCCGGTGATCTGAGAGTGGATAGCGGCACTGAGCTGACCTTCACGCAGTCCAACTGGAATGAGGGACAGGTGGTCACACTGTCAGCCATTGCCGACGATGACAGCGAGGATGAGGCGTTGATCACCCTGACGCACACGGCGTCCGGTGGTGGATACGGGACTGCCTCGGCGGAACGGTTATCGGTGCGCATTCTGGACAGCACACGGGGTTTGGTGCTCTCAGAGAGCAGCCTGGATATGGAAGAAAATGATACCGCGAGCTACACGGTGCGTCTGGCGCTGCGTCCGATGGCGGATGTGACGGTGAGTGTATCTTCCGGGGATGCGACCCGCCTGCGGGTGACCGGCGGTGACAGCCTGACCTTTACGCCGATCAACTGGAATCAGGCACAGACGGTGACGGTGATGGCCGCAGACGACATTGACAGTGATGCCAATCGGGTGCTGCTGACCCACATGGCGGATGCCGGCTACGGTGCGGTGCAGGCTGTGCTGCCGGTTGAGATTGCCGATGAATCGGCCGACATGACGGCCATGCAGGCCGCACAGCAGATGTGGCTGCCGCGTTTTGGTCTGACGGCCGTCGAGCACATGCTGGGCGGGCTGGACTATCGCTTTTCGGCATCGAGTCAGCCGGGTCTGTCGGGCAATCTGAACGGTCTGCCGCGCGGTCAGTCATTCAATGCGGCGCATCTGTTGTCCAGCCGTGGCAGCCCGGATGCCAGTGCGATGGGTATTGAGCAGTTGGGTGCCGGTTCGTCGGATCGTCCGCGCAAGCTGTCACGCACCCTGTCACTGCCGAAGCTGCTGCCGTCGTTGCTGCGTGGTAGTCATTTCACATTCACGGATCAGGACGGCACCTCCATCTGGGGTCAGGCGGCCTATACGAAGTACAAAGACGGTGAAGACGATCTCAGCCTCAGCATAGACGGTGAAGTGACCACGGCCATGCTGGGCATTGACCGCGATAACGGTCAGACGCTGGTCGGTCTGGCACTGGCCTACAGCGACAGCGATGGCGAATGGCAGGGTGCATCGGACGAAGGCGAGTTGTCCGGTATGCTGGTTTCCATGCTGCCGTATCTGCGCTACGACCTGAGCGAACGCCTGCAACTGTGGGGAGCGGCCAGCTATGGGCGGGGCGACCTGAAGCAGACTCAGACTTCACAAACCGGTGTGGAATCGAAGCACAATCTGGTGCAGCTATCGGCCACCGCCGGTCTGCGCGGTACGCTGCTGGAGCGTCCGGTGGAAGAGGGCGGTTTGACCCTGGAGCTGATTTCGGGCCTGACACTGGCGCGTATTGAGGCGGATGATTCCCGCGTCATGGCGGGCACCGAGGCGGACACGCAGCGTTTCCGCATGGGTCTGGCCTGGTCTTGGCAGTTACCGGAAGAGGACGGTGTGCGTCTGACACCGGAACTGGAGCTGGGTCTGCGTTATGACGGCGGTGATACCAGCGAAGGCTTTGGTCTGGAGCTGGGCGGCGGCCTGAGCTGGCAGACACCGGCCAAGGGTTTGACGGTGGATATACGCGGTCGCTATCTGCTGGAGCATGAGGCTGCCGAGCGTGAGGAGTGGGGTCTGTCCGGCTCACTGCGCTACGAGGCGTGGCCGAACTCGGCCTATGGCCCGTCGTTCAGCCTGCGCCATGAGTACGGCAATGCACCGGCGGCCAGTGGTCTGGATCGGTTGTTATCGGATTCATTGACGGATGCGCTGGAGGAAGAAGACAACCGACATACTGCTGCCGTATCGAGCCGCTGGACGCTGAAAGGCGAGTGGGGCTTTGCCCTGACAGACGATGCCACCGGCATCCCCTATGCGAGCCTGTCGGCCTCCGATGCCAAACGTGACCTGACCCTCGGCTGGCGTCTGTTGTCCAATCCGGCTGGCCTGAAGTCGAAGCTGGATATCAAGGCCATCCGCCGCGAGCAGGATGATAATAACCCGCGCCATAGTGTCGGCGCGGAGTGGAAGTTGAACTGGTAGGAAGTCCGTAGCCGGCACCTCCCTGCCGGCTGTTGCGGGGCCGGTCTTCTATCCCGTATTGTCGCTTCGGCCCCGCTTTTTTGATGGTCAGGTTATTTTTCTGAGTAGCTTCCTGCTATTCAGAGGAGATTATAGTGTCTTGAAGGTATGACAGGACCTGTTCGTGGCTGCCTCTGAATATAATGCGGTCCTGCTTTTTGCCGAGCTGATAGTCGTACATGGGATCATAGTAGTCGAGCAACAGCCGGTGAATCCATGGTTTGTGCGCACTCAGATCGTTGTGGTCACGGTGTTGCCGGAGGGCTGTCGTCATCAGTTGTTGCAGTGTCTTGTGCAGTGTGTGGCCGAGACGCCGCCGAATTTTGTTGATGGATGATACCAGATAATCGGCCCAGAGTTCAAGCCCTTGTTCGGCTCCGTATTGTTGCCGGTATTCGTCGAGCGCACGGGTGATATATTCGTTGAAGGTGATATCTACCCGTTCTTCATCGGTCGCATCCAGCAGGACAATCGATGATTGCTGCATCAGATTGTAGAGATTCGGCGGGATGCGGCGGGAACCGATATTGGCCGACTCGTCTTCAAATACAATGTTCTTTATGCCCTGATGATGCAGTTTGAGGAGCTTGATGGACAGGTGGTTTTCCACATCAATCTGACCAGGTTGAGGTGTGGCATGAATGCCAAATACAGACCCGCGGTGGTTATAGATTTTCTCGAGGTCAATTTTATGTTTGATTTTTTGCAGCAGGATGGTTTTGCCGACGCCGGTACGACCGCCCAGAATGACCGGCTTTATTCTGCCTGTTGTTTCTGACAGTTGTTCAATCAGAAATCGACGCATTGCCTTGTAGCCACCCTTGATACGCGGGCAGGCGGTACCGGTTTGTTCATAAATCCATTGTTGTGAGATTTTTGACCGCATACCGCCACGAAAGCAGTACAGCACGCCGTCTGGATGTCGGGAAATAAAATCTATCCAGTTATTGATCCGTGATTCTTTGATCGTACCGCTTACACGCTGATGACCGAGTTCCATGGCTGCATCCTGACCCTGCTGTTTGTATCGGATACCGATTTCATGTCGGTCTTCGTTATCCATGAGAGGCATGTTTTCTGCTTTGGGAAACGCACCCTGCTGAAACTCTACCGGCGCACGTATATCCAGCATGGGGGTGTCGTTCAGGAACAGGGAGGCATAGTCGTCTGACTGTGGCAGGTTGTCGAATTTCATTGGGTATTTGTGGTGCCACCTGTCATGCGGTTTTTTTAGATTGTCTGCTGCCGGTCCTGTCCAGAAAAAACAGGGTCAGGGCAGGCAGGTAGGTGAGGCTGACGATGGCTGTACCCAGTAATCCGGCCAGCACCACAATGCCTACGCCACGATATAGTTCGGTACCCTCGCCGGGCAGAAAAATCAGTGGTGCCAGACCAAACAGAGTGGTCAGTGTTGACATGGCAATAGGCCGCAGCCGGGTTTCAACGGCATTGCGTACCGCGGACGCAGGCGGCAGTCCTTCGCGGATATTGACCATGGACTGATGCACGATAAGAATAGGGTTGTTGACCACTGTGCCCATCAGAATTAAAAAACCCAGCATGGTGATCATGTCGAATGCCTGGCTGATGTCGAGAGGGTTGCCGAGCAGATTAAACAGCCACAGGCCGATGATACCGCCAGCCACACCAAGGGGAATAGTGGTCATGATCAATAATGGATAAGTCCAGTGTGTAAATATGGCAACCAGCAGGAGGTAGATAATAATCAATGCCACAATGTAGTTGGTAGAAAGTGCCTGACGTGTTTCATCCAGTTCGTTGCCGGCACCGGAAATTTTAATATCAATGTCCTGCGGTATGGCACCGCTGTTTTTGAGATAGCCGACAACCTGCTCGCGGACGGTTTTCACTCCTGTTTCCAGTGCAACATCATCCGGCGGGATGATATTCAGGGTCACGGTTCGTCTGCCATCAACCCGGCGAATGCTGTTGGTGTCAACTTTTTCTTCAATTTCGGCGATGGAGGACAGCGGTATGACGGAGCCTGTCGGTGTATAGACAGACAGTTGATGAAGCTGATCAACTTCAGTGCGGCTTTCTTTGTTGTTATACATGTAAATATCAACTTTCTCATCGTCCACGAAAAATTCATCAACAAATGCGCCGTCTGTCATTGCCGAGACAATAAAGCCAAGATCGCTGCCGGACATGCCGGTCTCCGCCACCCGGTCCCATCGAGGATGTATTTCCACCATGGGCTGAGTCAGGGTGAGTGTGGAAGGACGCGCCCTGACTCTGGGGTTATCAAATGTCTGCTTTGCCTGACTATCCAGCGCCTGAGCAACATCGAATATCTTTTCCAGTGATGAGCCGGAGATGTCCAGATTGATGCTGCGCGTGCCGCCGCTGTTGCTGGTAATGATGGAACCACGCGATACAAAGCTGCGCATGGCCGGATAACGTCCATACTGTTTCCGGATGGCGTCCATCAGTGGCTTGATATGGGCGGGGTCTTTGGGTTGGGTGATGATGCGTATTCTCGATGCGTCAATGCTGAGGTTGAAGTAGGCCATGGCGGGCACTTCGGTTTCTCCCTGTTCGAACATTTGCGGATCGTCATCGAGATAGGGAGCGAAATATTTTTGCAGATCCAGGCCGATGCCAGCCATGGTTTTAAGGTTGTATCCCGGTGGTGAGTTCAGGCTTGCAAATGCCTTGGGCTCTTCACCTTCCGGCAGATACTCGGCGGGCGGAGTCAGAAACAGGATGGCACCACCACTGATGGCAACCACGGCTGAAATAACACCGAACTGTCGGATCCTGTTACCAATGATCCATTCGACCATGCCGATGATATAACTCTGCCAGCCTGATTTTGTCGTGGCACTGCTATTGTCTGTATCGAATGTCAGGCGTGTGGTCGCGGCCGGCAGTATCGTGATGGCCACCAGCATGGAGGCGGTAATGGAGGCGGCAATCGCGATGGCAATGTCGGAATAAAGCTGACCGGCTTTTTGTGCGATAAATATGATCGGAACAAATACCAGGATAGTGGTCAGGGTCGATGCCAGCACGGCCGGCCAGACCCTGATCACGCCGTCAATCGCCGCCCGTATGCGGCTGACTCCCCGGCGTCGTGCCAACTCGATACTTTCCAGTACGACAATGCTGTTATCCAGAGTCATGCCAATAGCGAAGGCAATGCCGGCCAGCGATATGACGTTAATAGTGCGACCGGCAAGCATCAGCCCCAGAAAAGCAGCAATGGTGCAGATGGGTATGCCCATGACACCGACCAGGGTGGCCCTGCCTGAACGCAGGAACAGAAACATGATAATACTGGCCAGCGCCGCACCTATGGCCAGGTTTTTCCACACATTGAATATGGAGGCCTGCACATAACCGACATCATCGGCAACCAGTCGCATGACCATACCGGTCGAATTGAGCAGATTGTTGTTGATGTCATCCATGCGGGATAACATTTTTTTCTTGATGTCGATGACATTGGAGCCGGCTTCACGCCGGACTGACATGCCGATGACCCCCTGACCATCGGTGTAGGACAGGCGGCTCTGTTCGAAATTGCCGGTGCGAATATCGGCCACTTCGCCAAGCCGGACGACGGAATCTCCCTTTCTTTGCAGGATAAGCTGCCTCAGATCCTCGACATCCTGAAAGCGTCCGATGGTTCGCAGCAGATAGCGGCGTTTGCCGGACTCAATCTCTCCACCGGAAATGTCGCGGTTACGGCTGCGTATGGCGGCACGTACACGGGTAACAGTAAGCTGCCGCGCGGCAAGCCGCTGCGGATCGATCAAAATCTGTATCTGGCGCTCGGCACCACCATAAACTCGAACCTCGGATACGCCGGCTATGGTTTCCAGTCTGGAGGCTACATTGTCCTTAACGTATTTCTGCAGCGGGACGATGTTGATATTACGCGGATTGCCGGGCAGGGGCATGACCCGAAAAAACATGAACGCATTGTCTGAAAACGATGTGGCAAATATGCGGGGCTCCCTGACATTATTGGGGTATGAAGGGACGCGGTTCAAGGCATTGCTGACATCAATCAGTACGTCGTTGATATCGACACCGAACGGAAATTCAAGCTGTATGCGAGCGGAACCGAAGGATGTAGTGGAGATCATTCTTGACAGTGAAGGGACATTGCGAAGGTGCTCTTCCTGTTCAATGATGATTTCTTTTTCAATATCCTGTGGCGTTGCTCCGGGCCAGTTGGTTCGTATGGATATGGTTCTTGTTTCGAGATCGGGGATCATCTGCACCGGTATTCTGGTGGCGGCGACCATGCCAAGGACGCACAGTATCAGTGTCGCTACGGCTGTCAGGGTGCCTCGTCTGATAATGGTTTCCAGCATCGGTATTACCGGTTCGTAGAAATTTTGACCGGCTGGTTGTTTTTCAGGGATTCATTACCCTCCACGACCAGTCGCTCGCCGGGTTGCAGGCCATCCAGAATTTCAACCTGACCGTTGAAGGTCAGACCGGTTTTGACATGACGCTCGGTGACGGTGGCTTTGTCGTCCTTTGTGTTGATTATCCAGGCTGTTATGCGACCGTCCGGATACCTCAGTATGGCATCGCGCGGTACTACCGTGCCATTTGTGTTTTTGGTAATACGCAGGGTGGCGCTGGCCGACATGCCCGGCACAACGGTTATGTCGTGTTCTTTCAGACGGGTGCGAATCAGCATCGTGCGTGCACTGTCATCACTGAAGGGCACCAGCATTTCAATGTCGGCCTGCAGCCTGTGATCAGGAAAGGCATCGAAATAGATATGAATTTTCGATGATTCATTGATGCGCGGATAAACATGCTGTGGTACCTGAAAATCAATGCGCAGGTCATCGGTTGCCACCAGTTGGGCGATGTGGGCACCGGGTTGCACCCATTCGCCCTCGGTGACATATTTTTTGCTGATCAGACCGGCAAACGGGGCCTTGATGTTGTGCCGCTGCAGACGCGCCTCCTGCAATGCCTGTTCGGCGCGGTATCGCTGTACCGATGCGTCGGCAATTTTCACTTCAGCCTCCAGCGATTGCAGCTCGCTGTCGGGGATGGTTTGCCTTTTGGCCAGCCGCTGGGCATCGGTCAGCCGGCGTCTGGCATCGGCCAGCTCCTCGCCGGCGCGTGCCGTGGTGGCACGGGCGGCCTGCAGGTCAAGTTCCTTCAGGTCCGTGCTCAGGGTCGCCAGGGTATCGCCGCTGTTGACCCGGCTGCCGACATCCACCAGAACCTGTTTGATCAGACCGCTGACTTCGCCGGAGATATTGGCCAGCCGGGGCGAGGAAACGGTGCCGGACAGGGGTATTTCTTCGATAATAGCGGCGGTTTTGACTGTGCCGGCCACAATCAGCGGCATACCTTTGCCTTTTTGCCGAGCATCTGCGACCGGCGAGAATGCGAACAGCAGGGTAAGCAGTATGCCCGGTATCAGGCCGCCGGGCTGGCGATCGATTAAATGATTTTGTATCAGCATGGTAAACAGGTTCAGGGTCTGCATCAGGCAGGGCAGTCGTCAGTATAAAGCATTGCCGATTTTATTTTTCATGTGGTTACCGGACTTTGGCAGATTGGCTTCATATCCGCTATTATTGTATGCCACACCGGGTTTTGTGGCAAGGCATCGATGGCGATATTACTGGTTGATAATGGTTCAAAAAGGGCGGCGTCAACATTGCAGCTCAGGGCGCTTGCCGAGCGATTGACGGCACAGGTCGGCAGCACGGTCTATCCGGTTTCCCTGCAACATGCAGACCGGGTTGATGTGGCTGAACTGCATGGTACGCCGGCCGATGTATTGCCGGATTTTATGGCGCGGCAGCTTGCGGCGGGTGTGCGTGACTTCAGGATATTGCCGCTCTTTTTTGCCGACAGCCGGGCACTGACATCGTTTGTGCCGTCGGTGGTTGAGAAGCTGCGACCGCAGTATGGCGGCTTTGCGTTTTCAATGGGCGATGTGCTCTGTCCGCTGCCTGACGGCGAGCCGCGTCTGGTGCAAATTCTCCACGAGCACGCCATACAGACCGCCAGTACACATAATCTGCCATTGCAGAATCTGCTGCTGGTCGATCATGGCTCGCCGGAGCAGCGTGTGACACGGGTCAGGAATCATCTGGCGGAGCAGCTCAGGGCCAGGCTGGGCGATGATGTGCGGCTGTCGGAGGCGGTCATGGAGCGTCGCCCGGACAGCCAGTATGACTTCAACGGGCCGTTATTGAGTGACCATCTGCATGAAATGGCCAATGCCGGCGTGACCCGTGTGATTGTGGTCATGCAGTTTCTACTGCCGGGTCGTCACGCCGGGCCGGGTGGGGATGTGGACGGCATGTGCCGCGAGGTCATGCGCAAACACCCTGACCTGCGGGTTGCCATATCGCCACTGGTCGGTGAGCATCCACTGCTATCGGATATACTGGCCAGCCGTTCAATATCCGATCAGTCAGCCTGAGGTGATCAACGGCGTTATGCCGATCACACAGACAATGACCAGCATACCGCCGATGATGCGCTGGAACAGGCCACGGTTTCGCAGCATATAGTCATGCGCTTTCAGACCCGCGATATGACCAATCGCGGCAGCCGGCAGCAGCAGCAATGACGACAGAAAATGTAAATCGACGCCCATCACCACAAAGGTGCTCATCTTGAGTGCCACCAGCATGAACCAGAGCGCGAACAGGGTGTCGCGGAACTGTGACTGCGCGACATTATTCATAAATACGGCCACCATGATGGGGGCACCGCTCAGTAAAATGCCTGACACATAGCCGCCCAGAGCAAGCAGGATTTTTTCCAGCCAGCCATGCCGGCTGCGTATCGTCCATTCCATCAGCCACAGGATGCCGTACAACGATGTGATGCCATAAATAAATACCAGCATCAGACTGGTTGGTAAATTCAGCAGGCCAAAAATACCCACCAGGGCGGCCGGCACAATGAACAGGCTGGATTTTTTCAGATAAGGCCAGTCAACATTGCCAAGCCGTGTGCGCAGCGTCAGGCCGGAA
The DNA here is from genome assembly GCA_965214035.1 of Gammaproteobacteria bacterium. Taxonomy (GTDB): domain Bacteria; phylum Pseudomonadota; class Gammaproteobacteria; order JAJDYQ01; family JAJDYQ01; genus JAJDYQ01. The sequence goes on from OZ243932.1 coordinate 106,723, forward strand.
AAAAACAATAGATGAAAACCAATCAGCGGCAGCCAGAACAATGGTTGATCGTAAATAAACAGCATCAGCGGCAATCCGAGGGCAGCGCCGCCAAAGCCAAGCCCGCTGCGCACAAAACCGGTCCATACAAACAGCAGACCACTCATTAAAATATGCAGGCCGCTCAGTTGCAGCAAAAAGGTATTTTCCAGCAGCGAGGACATGAGGTTTATCCGTTACAGACGCAATGCGGCACGGGCCAGCATGTTGAACCGGTCTCTGTGTGTCAGGCGGGGGCGGGAATATATTTCCTGACGCAGCAGTGCGTCGCAGATTGTCAACCCGCCGTTGATGATAGTACGAACCTCCAGCCCGAAGCGACCATGAAGCCGCCGGCCCAGCCCGCAACCTGCCAGCAGCATATGCCGGGCACGCATGGTTTGTGAACGGATAAAATCAGCCACATGAGGCTGTTTGCCTTGCAGGTCTTCAACCGATACCCCGGCCGCAGCCATTTCATCAAGCGGTAGATAGATGCGGTTGTTTTCCATCAGGTCCTGCTCGATATCCTGTAAAAAATTAATCAGTTGCAGGGCGCTGCAAATCAAATCCGAATCGTGATTGTTTTGTGGTGTGGCCTGCTCGAACAGTTGCAGCATCAGACGACCAACCGGGTTCGCAGAGCGGCGGCAATAATCCAGCACTTCATCAAAATTGCGGTAGCGGGTTTTATCGACATCCTGCCGGAAGGCATCCAGCAGATCATGAAACAGAACGGCATCGAGCCGATAATATCGAATGGTATGCTGTAATGCCCGAAATAGCGGAGTATCCGTGACATGATCATGCAGTGCCGCATCCAGGTCTGTGCCCATTTTTTTCAGAGCGGCAATTCGGGCTTCGGGTAAATGATCGCCTTCGTCGGCCAGATCATCGGCCTGTCGTGCAAAGGTATAAATAGCGGCAACATGTATGCGCAGACTGGCTGGAATCAGCCAGGATGCAACCGGGAAATTTTCATAGTGTGAGCGGGCAATGACCATGCAATGATCATAGGCCGCCTCCAGATCATCATCCACCGGCTAATCATCCCTGCCGATCAGATGTTCCACCGACGATCAGATGTTCCACCGAACGGGGAACCTCTGTCAGCGGCTGAGATTCCTCCAGTTGCTTTTTCGACTGTATGCCAAGTTCCTCAAACTTTCGCGCACCCGGCAATACCTGACGATCCAGCGAACCAATGGCCCGGTTATAGGCATTGACACTGCTGCCAAGGTTTTTGCCGACTTTATTCAGGTGCTCCGTGAAGCGGGTGATTCGTTTATAAAGGTCCTCGCCCAGCTTTTGAATCCTCTCGGCATTCTCGGCGACCATAACCTGACGCCAGCCAAAGGCAACTGCCCGCAGCAGGGCAATCAGAGTGGTGGGTGTGGCGAGTACCACACGATTCTGCAGGGCATCTTCCAGCAGCCTGCCGTCCTGCTCAAGCGCGGCGGTAAGAAACTGCTCACCGGGAATAAACAATACGACATAATCCGGCGAGTTTTTGAACTGCGACCAATAGCGTTTTTGGGAAAGCTCATTCACCCGATCACGCATATTACGCGCATGGCGCATAAAAAATTCCCTGCGCTTTTCTGTGTCCTCTGCCTCGATAGCAGAAAGATAGGCATCCAGCGGTGTTTTCGAATCGACAATCAACTCACGCTGATCCGGCATACGCACAATCATATCCGGACGCGATACCCGGCCATCCTCGGTGGTCGTCTCCTGCTCGACAAAATCACAGTATTCCACCATACCGGCCAGCTCGGCCAGCCGTTTCAGGGTCATCTCACCCCATTTGCCGCGCACCTCAGGGCGTCGCAGGGCGGTGACCAGGTTGCGCGTCTCGGACTGCAACTGCTGATTGGATTCATGTACCCGCCTGATCTCTGAGGACAGCGAACCGAATGACTCATGGCGGGATTTTTCAATATCCTTGATCTGCTGTTCGGTTTTTTTCAGCGCTTCGGCAATGGGTTTGATGAGACCGGAGATCGATTGCTCACGCCGTTGCAGCAGTTGATCGGTGCTTTCCTGCTGCTGACTGAAAGAGGCCGATGCCTGTCGGCGAAACTCATCACTGCTGTTGCGCAATACGTCACCGGATAACGCCTTGAAACGCTCGGTCATGGCCGCCTCAGTCATCTTGATACCTTTGATCCGTTCCTCGGCAGTGCGCTTTTCATTTTCGACAGTCGCTTGCAGATGATTGATTTTTTCTTCATGCACCCGCCGGTCGGCTGCACGCTCCTCCTGCTCGCGCAGCAACTCACGGGTCAATGCCTGTCGCTCTCTGTCCCTGAAGATCCATCCCGCGAGGCCGCCGACCAGCAGCGACAGAACCATACCGATAATCACATATCCAATGCCCATGATATTGCCCGCTAACCCTGTAAATGAAATTGAGGAGATGGAACCCTGCCGGATTGCACCTGCTGCTCCAGCCAGTGTAACAGCTCGGCGGGGGCATCCATGACCTTGTCCGCCCCCCACTCATCAACATCATGTCCGCGACGGATATAACCACAGCGCAGGGCAATACAGGCCATGCCGGCATTGTGCGCCGCCTCGACATCGCGTGCATCATCGCCGACATAGACGCAATGTCCGGGCACCACATCCGCCTCCCGGCAGGCCGCCAGCATGGGCCGCGCATCCGGCTTGGCAGCACCGGCCGTATCGGCACAGACAACGGTGGCAGCACGATGTTGAAGCTGCATGGACTCCAGCAATGGCAGCGCCAGCCAGGCAGGCTTGTTGGTTACAATGCCCCACGCAATACCGGCCACCTCCAGCATATCCAGAATGCGATCCATATCGGAAAACAAGGCTGTATCGATATGCAGATTGTGCCGGTAAATATCCAGAAAACGCTGCCTTAACGACTCAAAGCGGTCACTTTCCTCCGGGGCATCAAAAGCCAGACGGATCAGGGCGCGGGCACCATGCGAAACCTCGCTGCGAATCAGCTCATACTCAAGCGGCGGCTGATCCTCCTCGGCCAGCAACCGGTTCAGGGCATGCGCCATATCTCTGGCGGTATCGATCAGGGTACCGTCCAAATCAAACAACACAGCCTGTAGCGGCGGCTCATACATACAAAAATCTCCAGTGATTCCGCCGCACCACCCCGCATGGAGTCGAAACGCGGATAAATGACCATTATAACAATAATCTCGCCCGACTGCGACGGACCGGTTTGCCGGCTTCGGCCGGCGTGATCACCGGAGCTGTCTGCATGGATTGCAATGATCCGGTGCGGGCTTTAGACTGACAGAAATAACAGAGGAGACGATACGATGGCGAGCGAAAAAATAGAAAGACTCAGGGCAGAGACAAAACGGCTTGTTGAAGCGGAGCAGAGGGATAAGCTGATTCCGGTGACTACTGAATGTATTAAGCTGGAAAAAGAGCCTGAGAAGCAGGCAGAGGCGTATTATTGGCGGGGTATGACTTATCTTCATAGAAAGAGTAATTTTGATCGAGCGATTGAGGATTTTAGCCATGCACTGAATATCAATCCTGAGGATGCAGACAACCGATGATATGCACCCATGGCGAACCGGTAAGCCCTGCCGGGCTACGAAAAAAAGCCATATTAATTACTGTGTTTATGACAGCACCTGGGAAGCGTCGGAGTCTTTCGAGCTTGATAGAAATGAGGCAGTTGAGGCATGGGTTAAAAATGATCATCTGGGGTTTGAGATTTTATATATCCACAGCGGTGTCGTGAAAAAATATCGCCCCGATTTTCTGATGCGGATGCAGTCGGGAAAACTGCTGGTACTGGAAACCAAAGGTCGTCTGACAGAAAAAGACAATACCAAACACGAATATATGAAAGAGTGGATGAAGGCCGTCAATCAAAATGGTGATTTCGGCAAATGGGAGTTCGCGGTTTCTCAAAAACCTGCCGACATCGTGGATATTCTCGCAAAATGTAATGTCGGCAGTGCCTGAAGCTCTGTGCCAGTCTGGTTGAAAGGCGGTTGTTGATCGGGCTTTGTCATTTGTCCCGGATGAATGTCGTCAATCGGAGTTGCAGCGGCTGGTTCCTGATATTTTTCTTTATTTATTGGCATGATTTCGGCATTATGCTGGTTCGGTTCGTGCCGGCTCCTCCGCGACGATAAGCCGTGAACCCGGTCAGGCCCGGAAGGGAGCAGCCGCAGCGGTGGGTTCGGGTGCCGGAGACTGGCTGGTACGAGCCGACCCGATTATCCTAATATACAATAGAGCCGGGGCGCTTGTCCGGTTTTCGTGAATGGCATAATGGTATGAGCTATCAGGTACTGGCGCGCAAGTGGCGTCCGAAAAATTTTGCGCAACTGGTCGGTCAGGAGCATGTTGCGCGGGCTTTGATGAACGGTCTGGATAGTGAGCGTTTGCATCATGCGTTTTTGTTCACTGGGACGCGGGGCGTCGGTAAAACTACGATTGCGCGCATTCTTTCCAAGTCACTGAATTGTCATTCAGGGGTTACTTCCGAACCTTGCGGGCAGTGTCCGGCCTGTGTCGAGATTGATGAGGGGCGGTTTGTTGATCTGATTGAGGTCGATGCGGCATCCCGTACCAAAGTCGAGGATACCCGCGAATTACTGGAAAATGTCCAGTATGCTCCGACCGGAGGGCGTTACAAGGTTTATTTGATTGATGAGGTGCATATGCTCTCCAGACACAGCTTCAATGCCTTGTTGAAGACGCTTGAGGAACCGCCGCCGCATGTCAAGTTTTTGCTCGCGACAACCGACCCTGAAAAGCTGCCGGTTACGGTTCTGTCGCGTTGTTTGCAGTTCAACCTGAAAAAGCTGCCGGCTGCCGATATTGTGCAGCGCCTGTCTTATATCCTGCAACAGGAGAATATCGACTTTGATGAGTCCGGGTTGCGTCTGCTGGCGCGTAGTGCAGAAGGCAGTATGCGGGATGCCTTGAGCCTTCTCGATCAGGCAATCGCCTTCAGTGGCGGGCAGGTGGCTGACAGTGAGGTGCGCAACATGCTGGGCACCATCGAGACCGGCCATATATACGGATTGATTGAGCAGGTGCATCGTAATGATGCGGCGGCAGTGATGCAGACGATAGAGGTTCTGGATGAACGAAGTCTGGATTATTCAGATGTGCTGGCAGAGATGATTTCGATATTGCACCATATTGCCATGGAGCAGCAGGTGGCTGGCTGTATGACAGAGGATTGGGACGACCCGGACAGAATTCAGGCATTTGCAAGGGATATTTCGCCGCAGGATGTTCAGCTCTATTACCAGATTGCCTTGCAGGGACGTGATGATTTGCGATTAAATCCTGTGCCACGGGAGGGGTTCGAGATAACCCTGCTGCGTATGATGGCATTTCGTCCCTGGCAGGAAAAGTCGGCAAGTCAGAGCATGGCAGCGTCTCCTGCCAGTGCCGGGGCATCGGCTGGCAAGAAAATGCCCTCATCCAGTGTAGAGCCGACGAACAGCGTGCCCTCTGACTCTTCCAGAGCGGCATCGGGCAGTTCATCCGGCCAGCCGTCTGATTGGTCGGAAATATTCAATGCACTTGACCTGCGAGGCATGTCACGGCAGATGGCTGCGAATTGCCAACTGGAGGCGATTGAAGGTGATATTGTGCGTCTTATACTGGATCAGGCCCATGCGAAAATGCTCAGTGAGGGAACGAGGCAAAAAACTGAAGAAGCACTTAGCGGATTTTTTGGCCGACCTGTGAAGGTCAGGATACAGCCCGGCATTGTTTCCTCGGAGACGCCGATGCAGCGTGAGCAGCGCCAGGACAAGGAGTGTCAGGCAGCGGCGATTGAATCCATTCAACAGGATGAAAATGTCCGCATGATGGAGGAGGTGTTTGGGGCAACCGTGGCAGTTGATACGGTTCAGCCGGTTGATAAGAGTCAGGAAAGCTCCGGCTGATGCCGGGTTTTCGTGTTTTTATGAGGTGATGTTATGAAGGGTGGTTTAGGCGGTTTTATGAAACAGGCGCAGAAGATGCAGGAAGATATAAAGAAGAAGCAGGAGGAGCTGGCGGGCAGAGAGGTTGTCGGTGAGTCCGGCGGTGGAATGGTCAGGATCGTTGTGAATGGTAAGCATCAGGCTCGCCGTGTCGAGCTTGATGACAGCATACTGGACGATAAAGAGATGCTGGAGGACCTGATTACCGCAGCTATCAACGATGCCACGCATAAGGTTGAAAGCCAGATGCAGGATCAGATGTCAGATATGCTCGGTGGTTTGAATCTGCCTCCGGGTATGAAGCTGCCATTCTGAATCTGTGGGGCGTATAAATTAAAGAGTATATGCTCCACCGGATTTGAACGACAGTTCTGTTCCGATTCGATTATTTTTATTATATTTTCTTCATGCCTTATGTCAGGTGATACCTGCAAAAATCTGGTTGATCGATTGATTGATGATTTATGTATCATGCCGGGTATAGGCCAGAAGTCGGCCCAGCGGATCGCATTTCATTTGTTGCAGCGGGATCGGGAGGGTGCCCGCTATCTTGGGCGTTCATTGATCACGGCCATGGATGAGGTGAAGAACTGTCGCTCGTGCCGCAATCTGACTGAAGATGAAATCTGCCGAATCTGTAGTGATGAGCGGCGTGATTCCAGTGTCCTGTGTGTGGTTGAATCACCGATTGATGTCATGGCACTGGAGCAGGCCACCGACTATCGAGGATTGTTTTTTGTCCTGATGGGGCACCTGTCACCGCTTGACGGCATTGGCCCTGAGGATGTCGGTATGGATTTATTGGCGCGGCGTTTTGCGGATGAGGCGATCAGGGAGGTGATTCTTGCGACCAATCCAACCGTGGAAGGAGAGGCAACAGCATTTTATATCAGTGATCTGGCAAAGGAAGCGGATATCCGCTGCTCTCGTATCGCTTATGGTGTTCCCGTCGGAGGAGAGCTTGAATATATTGACAAGGGTACGATTGCCCGCGCCTTCAGTGGCCGCCAGAAAATGCCGTAGCCGGAGATTTATCCATGAGTTTTTCAATTATATGAAACCGTCTTTATAAACGAGCAGTAATTGCAGGACGACCAGAGAAAAAATCCCTGCCAACACATCGTCAATCATGATCCCCGTGCCGCCTTTTACTCTTTTATCCAGCCAGCGAATCGGCCAGGGCTTAACGATGTCAAAAAAACGGAAAACCAGAAAGCCGACTGTTACCGTCCAGATATTGACAGGTACCAGTATCATCGTGATCAGATAGCCCACCATCTCGTCAATAACAATTCCGGAATGGTCATGTACGCCCATATCGTTAGAAGTTCTGGCGCTAACCCAGACACCCGCCGCATACAGCAGAAAAGTTACCAGCAGATACCCGATAACCGGCATCCCCGACATCAGCCAGACCAATGGTACTGCCAGCAGCGTACCCATTGTTCCGGGGGCGTAAGGTGATGCGCCTGTCCCCAGACCAAAGGCGATGAAATGAATCGGATTGCGCCAGACAGATACAGGAACCTGATTGCGCTTTATCATAATAAGCAGACCTTTGGCAGACATTCGGGATTAAAATATTGGCAGGCAGCGGCTAACTGAAGTGATCATAACCCGCGGGTTCTGCAACTTTTATTGTACCATCCGGCATCATCAGCTTTAGATGTTCGCCTGCTTCTGTCATACCAATACAGCGCACAGCAGGTTGCCTGCCAGCCAGCAGGTTTTCCAGCTCGCCCTGCCTGGTGCCGGGCACGGTAAAACAAAGCTCGTAATCGTCACCGCAGCTTAAAGGTATGGTCCAGCCGCCGACCGCATCGAAGCAGCCCTTAAGTTGCTCCGATAGTGGTATCTGATCGACATAAAGCATCGCCGCTACACCGCTTTGTTCGAGGATATGGCCCAGGTCCGCCGTCAGGCCGTCAGATATGTCGATACAGGCACTGGCGTAGTCTCTGATTAAGGTGCCCGTTTCCACCCTGGGGGAGGGTCTATTCAATCTGTGCATCAGAGCGCTGCGTTGAGGTTCAGCCAACTCAAGTTCTCTCTGCAATGCCAGCAACGCCGCACCGGCGTCTCCCAGCGTCCCACTGACATAAATCAGATCGCCTGCCTGCGCCCCGCTACGCTGCATTGCCCTGCCTGCCGGCACGGTTGCAAAAATGGTGACACTGATGCCGAGAGGGCCGCGTGTCATATCCCCCCCCATGAGCTGCACTCGATATTGATCAGCCAACTCAAAAAAACCCTGTGCAAACCCGGCCAGCCATGCCTCGCTGGAATTCGGCATGGAAAGAGACAGATTGACCGCGAGTGGTTCTGCACCCATGGCCGCCACATCGCTCAGACTGGCGGCCATGGATTTATAGCCCATATCGCAGGCAGCGGTTTCCTCCGGGAAATGCACTCCATGGTTAAATGTATCTGTACTGACGACCAGATGGTGGCTTTCCGGAACATCCAGTATGGCGGCATCGTCACCGATGCCCAATACAACTTCGTCGCGCCGCACAGGCTGAGACAGATTGAGTTGGCGAATAAAATGAAACTCGGACACTAAAATGTCGGATGGCGCTAAAACGGGCGCATCATCAATATAAGTTTAGGCAGCAGCGTCAGTGCCGCAAGCAATGCGATTGCCATGGCGATGGCAGTAAATAAGCCAAAGTAGATTGTGGGGATAAAGTTGGATAGCACCAGAATAGAGAAACCTGCAATAATAGTCACCGCTGTATAAAAGACCGCCTTGCCGATATTGGCATGGCAATAATGCAGGGTGCGCAGATAATCATGGTTCTGCTTTGGCAACTCCTCCCTGAAGCGATAAATGTAGTGAATCGCGTTATCCACGGCAATACCGACAGTAATGGCGGCTATCGTAATCGTCATCATATCCAGCGGGATACCAAGCAGGCCAATGATTCCAAGAACTAATAATGCGGCCAGAATATTGGGCAGAATCCCGATAATAGCCAGGCGTATGGAGCGAAACAATATAACCAGCATCAGAAAGATACCGGCCATCACCGTACCGAGTGTTTCGATCTGTGATGAAAACAGGCTTTGCAACATGTTGTTATATAGCACCAGTACACCGGTGATCTGATACCGATCATTCTCCAGGCCGACTTCTTCATGCAGCCCCCGATGTAACCGTTCAATCAGCTCCTTTCTTCTCAAGTCCTCAAGAGAGTCCCTGACCCGCACACTGATACGACCTTCATCCCGTTCTATATCAATGTAGGGATCAATCATGGCGTTGCGGAGTGCGGCAGGCACCTGCTTATACATGACCGCCAGTGCCAGACTATCCAGTGGCCGGTTATCATTCAGGTCTTCGGCAACGCGCACCGGTGCCGCAAGGGACAGCACCTTGCCGATCTCGGGCTGACTTTCGAGATAATCATGTACCATCTTGATCGTGTTGACCTTGTAAGATGTGAACCAGGTATCTTCCTTGCGGGATTCAAAACCGAATGCACCCGCCAGATCATCCACCATATCACCAAACCCGAAAGGATCATCTGCCGGTTCCTCGATAGCAGGTTCCTTGAGATCCACGATAATATCCAGAGGAGTAGTACCTCCCAGCTTCTCGTCGATCAGCTTCATGCCCTGATAGATCTCGGTATCATCATCGAAATAGTTGATAAAACTGTTTTCCACCTTGAGCATGGAAATACCGGTTACCGCAATAACTGCCAGTACCAGTGCCGATGCCATGACCTGCCTGCCGTAGTTCTGGGCGACTCCGGCCAGCACTGCGGTAAAGGAATAACCGTCTTTTTCATCGGCAGCAACCGGGGAACGTGGCATCCTCACCAGTAGCGCGGGAAATAACGTAAAGGTCACCAGAAACGTAACGGAAAGGCCGATGGTCATCATCCAGCCAAAATCAATGACCGGCTTGATGCCGCTGACCGTGAGCGAAGCAAATGCCAGGATAGTGGTCAATGCCGTATAAAGGCACGGCCATACCATTTTACGGGCAGTCTCCAGCACCAGTTCACGCTGCCCCGCAGCCGGTCGATCCTTGCATAACTGCCGATAGCGCACTACCAGATGTACATTCATCGACATGGTCAGTATCAGCATCAGAGAAATAAAGTTTGAAGAAATAACAGTAACCTGCCACCCCGAAAATCCAAGTACCCCGATCATCAACAAGCCAACATAAACACAACTGATGAGTGGCAGCAGAACCCAGCGAAACCGGCGAAAAATAATTCCCAGAGTCAATACCAGAAACAGAAAAACACCGATACCAAACACAATCAGATCACTTTTGATAAAGCGGATCATATCGTCGGCAATCATTGGCACGCCACCCAGATATAGCTGACCATGAGCACGATATTGATCGACAATCGAGCGAATAGCCTGAATAGCCTGATGCCGTTCACTATCAATTTGACGAGTCAGACTGTCATATTGCTCAAGCACCTGCCTGTATTTTGCCAGACCATTGGCGTCGAGCTGTCCGTCCCGTGCCCGGGTACGCAGGGCGGTGCGCTCCTTGAGTAATCGGGGGTATTCAGCATTGGTACGCAGGTTAATCTGAAGCGCAGTTGTTGTGCCGTCCGCACTGATGATCAGATCACGGTAGATCGGGCTGTTAATAAGCTCAAGGCGGGCCCGCGCTCTGACCACGGTCGGCTTTTCCAGGGTCTGCACATTATTCGCCATGGCCGTTAGCGGCACGTCGGAGCTTTTCAGCAGGGGTACATCCAGCAGAGTGGTTACGCTGGAAACCTGCGGAATTTTCCTGATTTTGTCCCTTAAACTCGCCAGCGGCAGCAGCGCCGTATCGGAAAACAGATCGGCATTCGGCGTATAGCTCAGGAAGAGAAACTCCTCACCACCATAGCGCTCACTCACCTGACGCAAAGCCTCCAGATCCTTGTCGCCTTCCAGGATAAGGGAGTCAGCCGAAGCATCCAGCCTGAAAGACCCGATGTGCCAGACAAAAAAGCCCAGAACCAGCACAAGAACCAACAAGGTCAACCAGGAATACCCCAGCACAAGCCGGTCATAAATTTCAGCGATTTTTGCCTGCATATTTTTGCTCATCCGTTATTGACTAAAATTGAAGCCAGGGCATGACAGAAAAATTACTGTCGGACCGTAGTGTTCGAGGAAACGCAGAGGACCAAATCCGAATCATATTCCCGGAATGCCCTGATTTGCCTGCGAATAGCTGACAACAGAAGTTTTCGGAGAGGGTGTGACATCAGGTCAAGTATCCACAGGGGCAGCAGGTAGAGCAATGGCCATATACCTGTCCCAAGCTTCGCTATATGCAAGTATTGGAAATTCCGTCTTCGCAAACTTTCATATATAACTTCAGGATCATCGTAAAGATAAAGAATACGTGATTTACTGAGCCTCGGCACAGGGTATGGGATATGCTTCAGAAAATAGTCATCTATATTTACATCAGCAAAGCGTGCCACATGCGTTATCAACATACTTGAGGCCACGCCACCGGGCGAGATAATAATACAAGGTATCACGTCGTCGTGATAGATAAAATTTAACCGGGTTCGGTATATTCGGTATAGATGAAAACACTGATGAATACGACCTGATAATGTCATAATTTGGCTCCCTTATTGCTCTTTATGATCACAATAACTGCCTTACAGGTCACAGCCTTTGAGAAAAGACAGAAACTGCAATCTCTCTGCATATCAATATCATCTGAAATTATCTCTTTGGAAGCTCCTGGTTTTTCTGGGGAATGATATAGTGAATATCGATGAGTTATCTCAAGCGGAACGAATGACTCTAAAAGTAACCGGATAGCGAAATATTCGACCCTGCCAGGTTTTCAGAGCCCCGGTGAGCGTGCCCATCAAATGCAACAAAAGGATGACCGGTATAAATATCCAGCCGACGGGTGTCGCGATCAGAATCAGGGCAAAAATGGCATAAAAGATGATCGTTAGCTGGAAGTTCATCACCTCACGACCCTGCTGATCAATATAGTGAGACTCTCTACGCTTGAGAAGCCACAGAATCATCGGTATCAAAAAATTCCCGACAGGAATAAAAAGGCCGGCAAGGTGTATCCAGGTTGCATAGATACGCTCCTGATCACTGATTACATCACTGGAGTGAATGTTCATGCCATTAAATTTCATATTACTGCCCTGCCGTCATCCTCTGTCGCATGGTTTCATATAATAGCACGCCTGCGGCGACAGAAACATTCAGGCTGCCAGCCTGCCCGGATGCCGGTATGCCGACAAGCTGATCACAATGCTCACGAGTCAGGCGGCGCATGCCTTTGCCTTCACCTCCCATCACGATAACCTGTGGTCCCGTCAGGTCTGACTGATAGATATTTTTACCATCCATGGCGGCTCCCGTGATCCACAGGCCACCATCCTGCAGTTGCTTCAGTGTCCGCGCCAGATTGGTGACCTGTATAAACGGCAAATACTCAGCCGCACCGCTGGCCGACTTGCGAGCAGCAGTATTCAACCCGGCTGCCCTGTCCCGCGGAGCAATCACGACATGAGCACCAGCGGCACAGGCGGTACGAAGGCAGGCTCCCAGATTATGCGGATCGGTAACTCCGTCAAGAACCAGTATCAGGGGAATACCGTCTATTGCCGCCAGAAGTCGGGGCAAATCATGCTCATGGCGAAGGTGGGTGGCACGTGTCAGTAAAACCGCACCCTGATGTACCTGCCCTTCAGCACGCTCGTCGAGCTCATCGCGACCAACGTACTCAATGGCAATGCCGTGCCGGCCTGCTTTATCGATAATGGACTGTATGCGCTTATCGCGACGCCTGCGGTTCAGCCATAGCGTCAACACCTTATCCGGTGCCGACTCAATCGCTGAATCAACGGCATGCAGCCCACAGACCACCTCCGCCCTGTTCATCGACGCCTTCCCCTTCGAGGTTTGTGTCTCTTTCCTTTGCCGGGAGCAGCACTCAACAGCCTGTCAGGTAACTCGACCGGCTCCAGATCGATCTTGCGGTCCTCGACATCAACCCGTATCAACCGAACCTTCATGGCCTCACCCAGCCGGAACGATATACCCGTATGCTCCCCCTTAAGCCAATGATGCACAGAATCATGGTGAAAATAATCATGTCCGAGTGCCGTCACATGAACCAGTCCGGAAATGCCGATGTTTTCAATCTCGACAAACAAACCGAAATTATTCACGCCGGCAATCACACCATTAAACTCCTCCTGCGGATGGTCCTGAAGATATTGACACTTTAATATCTCATCAACATCCCAGCCGGCCTCACTGGCCCGGCGCTCGTGAACCGAGCACTGATGACCGAACTTTTCCATGTCATGCCCGACATACCGATAATTACCGGCACTGCCACCCTCTGCAAGATGGCGTATGGCACGATGCACCAGCAAATCGGGATAGCGCCTTATCGGTGAAGTGAAATGAGAGTAAGAATCCAGCGACAGGCCAAAGTGGCCTTCATTATTCGGCTGATATACCGCCTGCTTCAGGGATCTTAACAGGACGGTCTGAATGACATGCGCATCCGGGCGTTGTCTGGTTTCACTCAATAACTGATCATAATGTTTGGGTTCCGGCTCATCTCCCCCGCCGAGAGACAGGCCCAGCCCGGCCAGAAATTCTCGCAACGCGGCCAGATCGTCTCTGGCCGGTCCGGCATGAACCCGATACAGGGCCGGCAATCGATGCTTTTGAAGATAGCGTGCCGCCGCAATATTGGCCAGAATCATACACTCCTCTATCAACTTATGTGCGTCATTACGCACCAGTGGTCTGATTTCACACACCTGCCCCTGATCATTGAACAAAAAACCGGTTTCCCCGCTCTCAAATTCAATGGCTCCACGATGCCGACGCTCTCTGGCCAGCACCTTGTAGAGCCCGTATAAATCCTCCAGATGAGGCAGTAAACTGGCATGCTCAACACACAATGCCTCATCTTTTTCCACCAGCATGGCAGCGACCTCTGTATAAGTCAGGCGGGCACGAGAACGCATCACGGCGCAATCAAACCGGGTACGAACAAGCCTGCCCTGCCTGCTCACATCCATTTCACAAAGCATACAAAAGCGGTCCGCATCAGGGTTGATCGAGCACAGGCCGTTGGAAAGCACCTCTGGCAACATCGGAACGACCCGATTGGGAAAATAAGTTGAAGTACTGCGCTCGTATGCCTCGGCATCCAGCGCCGTATCGGGCCGGACATACCAGGACACATCAGCAATCGCGACAAACAGCTTCCAGCCTTTTTCGGTCGGCTGGCAATAAACAGCATCATCAAAATCACGGGCATCTTCGCCATCGATGGTGACCAGTGGCAGGTCGCGTATATCCCGACGTTTTTCAATCTCCTCCTGCGGTAGCACCTCACTCAATGAAGCCGTTTCCTGCACCACCGCCTCCGGCCATACATGCGGCAGACCGAACTTCCTGATCGCCAGCTCGATATACATATCAGGAATCAGCATATTGTCCAGAATCTCGATTATTTCGCCGAGAGTATGAGACTTTTCAGTTGGATAATCAGTGATCCGTGCGCTGACAATATCACCATGACAGGCACCGGACTCGGCTCCTGGCGGAATCAGAATATCCTGTGTAAGGCGGCGATTTTCCGGGCGCACGAACCCCAGCCCTGCCTCCTGAAAAAAATGACCTGAAACCGCCGTGACCCGACGTTCCAGAATCTCCACCAGCCTGGCCTCCGGTTTGCCTCTGCGATTGAGCCCGGCCGGACGCACAATGGCCCGATCACCGTGCATCAGGGTTCGCATCTGCCTGGCTGACAGATACAGATCATTCCCGCCGGTATCCGGCTGAAGAAAGCCAAAGCCATTGCGATGCGCAATCACCTCTCCGACCACCAGATCGGCCTGCGTCACAATGGCATACTGACCCTTGCGATTACGAAACAACTGCCCATCCCGCACCATGGCACCAAGGCGACGCTGCAATGCCGTTTTCTGATCATCATCGCGATATTCGAGGATATGGACAAGGTGCTCGAACGGCAAAGGTCCCAGTGCCTCATCAAAACACTCGAGGATAAACTCACGCGAAGCGATGGGCCGTTCATAATTCTGTGCTTCCCGGTATGCAAACGGATCTTTGCCGGATTTCTTTAACATGGACCGCATCATACATGAAGATACGACTTTGCCTCGTATAAAATCAGAAACCGCTCATACCGCGCAGACAATCAGGGTGAGCACAATATCAAGCGTAATAAAAAGCGCAGTTTATGGTGGACTCATACGCAGACTTGACAGGGATACATCCACTGCTTATTACAGCGTGGATGAGCGGGTGGTGCTCATCCATAGCGCGGATGCCGGCTACGGTGCAGTGACCGCCGATGTGACGGTCACGGTCCGGGACGGCGATGAATCCACGGATATGACGGCCATGCAGGCTGCGCAGCAGATGTGGTTGCCGCGTTTTGGCCTGACGGCCGTGGAGCATATGCTGGGCGGGCTGGATTACCGATGTTTTTATCCTGATATGTCAATGCCGGGTGTAAACGGGGTATTGGCAATTCTCCGGATATTGTCTATATTTCCATATATGGAATGGTTGATCTCCAATTTCGCATATTTTTCATTGCCTGTCGCTTTGTTGACTGGCGGTGCCTTTCTGCTGTTTCTGCTGCCGTGAGGCAGTTCACGTCATCCTGGCGAGGAAATACGCATTTAATTAAGAGTTTTTTAATTTTTGATCCTGAAATAGCAGGAGAGCAGAGATGTCTATAAGCAATCAGTTAATTATTTTTGATACTACCCTGCGCGACGGTGAGCAAAGCCCGGGTGCTTCCATGACGCGCGATGAAAAAGTCCGTATCGCCAGAGCACTGGAGAAGATGCAGGTCGATGTTATTGAAGCCGGGTTCCCTGTTGCCAGTCCCGGTGATTTTGAGTCGGTCAAGGCGGTTGCGG
The DNA here is from genome assembly GCA_965214035.1 of Gammaproteobacteria bacterium. Taxonomy (GTDB): domain Bacteria; phylum Pseudomonadota; class Gammaproteobacteria; order JAJDYQ01; family JAJDYQ01; genus JAJDYQ01. Next base: position 122,636 of record OZ243932.1, read on the forward strand.
AGACGGTCAGAGACAGTACTGTCTGTGGATTGGCCAGAGCGGTTGATAAGGATATTGAGTGTGCCGGCAGGGCGTTACAGTCGGCAGCGTCTGGACGTATCCATACGTTTATTGCGACTTCACCGATTCACATGAAGGAGAAATTGCGCATGTCGCCGGATCAGGTCGTGGAGCAGGCGGTTCATGCCGTCAAACTTGCAGCAGGGTTCACCGATAATATTGAGTTTTCTCCAGAGGATGCCGGCCGTTCGGAGGTGGACTTTCTTTGCCGGGTCATTGAGGCCGTTATTGATGCGGGTGCGACAACTATCAATATCCCTGATACGGTTGGTTATAATTTGCCGCATCGCTTTGGTGCCCTGGTCGGTGAGTTGATTGAGCGTGTCCCGAATGCCGATAAGGCTGTGTTTTCCGTGCATTGCCATAATGATCTGGGGCTTGCCGTGGCCAATTCTTTGTCGGCGGTGATGTATGGTGCCAGACAGGTGGAGTGTACGATTAACGGGCTGGGAGAGCGTGCCGGTAACGCTTCTCTGGAAGAGGTGGTTATGGCAATTCGTACCCGGCAGGATATGTTTGAGTGTGATGTCGGGCTCGATACGACCCAGATCATGACCTGTTCCCGGCTGGTGTCCGGCATTACCGGCTTTCCCGTACAACCTAACAAGGCTATTGTCGGTGCGAATGCCTTTGCACATGAGTCAGGAATTCATCAGGACGGCGTCCTGAAGAGTCGTGAGACTTATGAGATCATGCGCGCTCAGGATGTTGGTTGGGCAGCCAATAAAATTGTATTGGGCAAGCATTCTGGACGTAATGCCTTCAAAACCCGTCTTGCTGAACTCGGTGTGGATTTTCAGTCTGAGGAGGATCTGAATAATGCATTCAGCCGCTTTAAGATTCTGGCCGATAAAAAGCATGAGATATTTGATGAGGATTTGCAGGCTCTGATCTCGGAAACATTCAGCTCGGATGTGGATGAGAAGTATAGACTGGTGTCATTGAAGGTTTGCTCCGAAACCGGTGAAACGCCGGATGCAGTGGTGACCATTTCAATAGGTGGCGATGAGCAGCAGGGATGCGCCGCAGGAAGCGGTCCGGTTGATGCTGCTTTCAGGGCTATTGAGTCGATTGTCAGGTCCGATACGGACTTGCAGCTGTATTCTGTGAACAGTATTACCAGCGGTACGGATTCTCAGGGCGAGGTGACGGTAAGGCTTGCCGGAGGTGGTCGCATAGTCAATGGGCAGGGGGCTGATACCGATATTGTTGTCGCTTCTGCCAAGGCTTATTTGAATGCGCTGAATACCATTGACGCTGTTCCGAACAGGGCACATCCTCAGCTTGGGGATGTGTAAAACCTGTGATGGATGCACTGAAACAGTTGCAGTATCTGCAAACACTGGGTATCCCGGTCTGGGTGCCCGGTGACTTTTCATCAGAATTTTCAGGGCAGCGTCATGTTGTCAGTGAGGCCGCAGCCGCTGCCGATATACAGACTGCTCAGACTAATGATAAGCCGCTATCGGTACAGCCACTCGACGATACCCGGACTCTGGATTGGGATGCACTGAAGGTAAGGGTTCAGGGATGTATGGATTGCGGGCTGCATGGAGGGCGTACTCAAACGGTGTTTGGTGTCGGTAGCCAGGATGCTCAGGTCATGGTGATAGGGGAAGCGCCCGGTGCCGATGAGGATGCGCAGGGCGAGCCTTTTGTCGGTCGAGCCGGCAAGTTGCTTAATGAGATGCTCAGGGCCATCGGTTTTCAGCGTGAGGAGGTCTATATAGCCAATATCGTCAAGTGTCAGCCACCCGGCAATCGCAATCCTCAGCATGATGAGGCACTGCATTGCTCTGCTTATCTGCAACGTCAGATTGAGCTGGTTGATCCAAATGTTATCTTTGCGGCCGGCAAGGTGGCGGCGCAGAATCTTTTGCAGCTGGATATTCCAATCGGTAAAATGAGGGGCAATCGGTATAGCTATGCCCCGCTCGATATTCCTGTCATTGTTACTTATCATCCGGCTTATCTGTTGCGCTCACCCCGGGAAAAGCGTAAGAGTTGGGAAGACTTGAAGCGCTTGAAGTCGCTGGTCGGGTGAGCACTGTATTAAGACAGTGCGGGACCTCAGGACGGATCGCCTTGAGCCTGTCATCAGGTATCCGCAATGCGCAGAGGATCCATCGTGAGACGGTGCCAATGCCGCACATTTGGCGCATTTTCTGAACTGCTTTATAATACCGCGCCCCGTTTGTCAGACGGGATGTCTCGAGTATTTACCCATGTCGGATTTGCGCGACCAGATTGCCAGACGCCGTACCTTTGCCATTATTTCTCATCCGGATGCCGGTAAAACTACCTTGACCGAGCAGCTCTTGCTGTACGGCGGGGCCATTCAGTCGGCAGGTACGGTGAAAGCACGCAAGGCAGCACGCCATGCGACATCAGACTGGATGGAAATGGAGAAGCAAAGGGGTATCTCGGTAACGTCATCAGTTATGCAGTTTCCTTATCGGGACATGATAGTGAATCTGCTTGATACCCCGGGCCATGAGGATTTTTCCGAAGATACCTACCGGACATTGACCGCCGTTGATTCGGCCCTGATGGTGATCGATGTTGCCAGAGGAGTGGAGGAGAGGACGGTTAAGTTGATGGAGATTTGTCGCCTGCGTGATACTCCCATTTATACTTTTATTAATAAGCTCGATAGAGAAGGCAGGGACCCGATTGACCTGATGGATGAGGTCGAACAGGTGTTGAAAATTACTTGTGCGCCTGTTACTTGGCCGGTGGGTATGGGCAGGGGGTTGAAGGGAATTTATCACCTTTATCAGGATGCGGTTTATCTTTATCAACCGGGTGAACGTGGTCGGATGCAGGAGGATATCACCATTCAGGGGCTGGATAATCCACGACTTGATGAGCTGCTCGGTGTCAGGGCGCAGGAATTGCGTGATGAGGTGGAGCTGCTCAAGGGGGCCAGTCATAAGTTTGATCAGGAACTTTATCGGCAGGCCCGGTTGACACCTGTATTCTTCGGTACGGCGTTAAATAATTTTGGTATTCGCCAGCTTCTGAATGAGTTTGTGCAGTATGCGCCTGAACCGCATTCCAGAGTCAGTGACGGGCGTACAGTCAGGCCGGATGAGCCGAAGCTGACAGGCTTTGTCTTCAAAATACAGGCTAATATGGATCCGCAGCATCGAGATAGAGTCGCCTTTATGCGCATTTGCTCCGGTAGCTACCGTAAGGGCATGAAGATCCACCATGTAAGAGCGGGCAAGGGTATGAAAATTACCGATGCGTTGACCTTTTTCTCGGCAGGTCGTGAGCATATTGAAGAGGCCTGTGCCGGAGATATTATCGGTCTGCATAACCATGGAACCATCAATGTCGGTGATACGTTCACCGAAGGTGAGGAACTTCGCTTTACCGGTATCCCGAGCTTTGCTCCTGAGCTGTTCCGGTGCGCCCGTCTGAAAGATCCTTTGAAGATGAAGGCGCTGATCAGAGGGTTGGAACATCTGTGCGAGGAGGGAGCGACGCAGCTATTGAAGCCGATCCGGCGTAACGACCTGATTCTTGGCGCAATCGGTGTGTTGCAGTTTGATGTAGTGCGCGAACGATTGAAAACCGAGTATAAGGTTGATTGCCTGTTTGAGGCTGTGCCGGTGCAGACAGCGCGCTGGGTTTCTTCTGATGATGAACAGCGGTTTGAGGAATTCAAGAAGAAACTGATTGACAATCTGGCTTATGATCATGGTGGCCGTCTGGTTTATATCGCATCCAGCCGAGTGAATTTGGACTTGACCATGGAGCGCTGGCCGGAGGTGCGGTTTTTCTCGACCAGAGAACATGGTATGGCAGGCTAGTGGCACATGTTGCCTGACAGATGAGTAATGGTTGTTAGCTGATATTGAGAGTGATAGTAAGCCAAGTAACGATGTAGTGAACTATCATTCGTTGATGCGCAGTTTTGAACATTCTTTTTATGGGGCAGGCCCCGCAAATGAGAAAAACATGAGGATTTTCTTAAAAAAGGCCTTTTTATGCGTCGAAAGAGTATTGTTGTCTAGTTCGACTTATTGGTCGCAGAGCTCGATATGGCGGAGGGTTTATCTAGCTGTCGCAGGAATGTTAAACATGAAGATGCGTCTCGCCATTATAGAAATGATATTCTATTACAGGGCATTCCTTTCGTTGCTGATTTTTCATATTGGAAAAAAAAGAGAACCCCCTATAAACAAGAACAGAAGTAAGAGAACGGTAAAAATTATAGCCAAACATGCATTCCTTAATTATTCATGCTTAAAGAGACAATTTAATACAAAAAAAGGATGGGGGAATATAGAGTTTACAGAAGATAGATATGCTGATTATTATCTTGCACTTAATAATTGGCGTCCGCCTTTCTATTACAATCCAGAGCGAACACTGCTTTATTTTTTTGAACCGATAAAAAAAATTAAAAAGAGATGGCAATATTTTAATGAACAAGAGCTTTTTTATATTAGTAGGATACCAGAACAGAGAATGGTTACGATTTGGCATCTTTCAAAGTCATACCATTGGTTGAAAACAAATCCAGTCAAAAAGACAAAAGTGCTTTCTGCGGTTATATCGGATAACGATGACACCTTTCTCCACAGACAAAGGTTGTTGTTTATTCAAGTGCTGGACAAGGAAGTCAGTATTGATATTTATGGAAGGCGACGGTATTCGTCGTCCGTATTAATGACATTGTCACAGTATCGGGGAGAGCTGCCTTTCATGCAAAAAGACGATGGACTATTTCCATATAAATATCATTTTGCTTCAGAGAATACGATAATGGACGGCTATGTTTCAGAAAAGTTGACAGATGCGATTCTGGCCGAATGTTTATGTTTTTATGTTGGAACAGAAACGGCTAAAAACTGGATAGACAGTCGGGCATTCATTCAGATAGATATAACGAAACCGGATGAAGCACTTGAAATCATAAGAGATACAATTGAAAATAATGAATGGGAAAAGCGCATTGAGATTATTCAGAGGGAGAAGCAAAAAATACTTGATGAATTGCAGGTATGTGCTGATATTGAACGTATCATAAGCAACAAGGAAAGTGAATTGTGTTCGACCGGCACAGGATTTGAGTGTTCCCGATAATGCTGATGTTGACAGGTTTCATGTAAATATATGCCTGACATTATAATTTATTATAACCCTCGCTGTTCCAAGAGTCGCCGTACCAAGGCTATTCTGGATGAAAAAGGATTGGACTATACTGTGGTGGAGTATCTCGATGAACCGCCGTCTGAACAGCGATTGGCGGATGTGCTCAATATGATGGGTAAAAAGCCGCTTGAGCTGGTCCGCAGTGGTGAATCTCTGTTTAAGGAGCTTGGTCTGTCGAAAAAGGATAAGCGGTCCGATCAGGAGTGGATCAGTATTATGGCTGAAAATCCCCGGCTTATTGAACGTCCCATCGTGATTAATGGTAATCAGGCGGTACTGGGCAGGCCGCCAGAGGATGTGTTGAAGATACTCTAATGGGCAGAAGCAAAGATGTTACGCCAGAGGATATACTGGATTTCTGGTATGCCGATGATATCAGAGTGCAGTGGTTTCATGCGACGCAGGCACTTGATGAGCGGATTCTGCGTGAGTACGAGTCAGTCTGGAATCAGGCGCGTCGTGGTGAGCTGGATACATGGCGGCAGACTGCTGAAGGCTGTCTGGCATTGGCCATTATTCTGGACCAGTTTCCGCTGCATATGTTTCGCGGTCTGCCCGCTGGCTTCGCAACTGAGGCGCAGGCGATTGAGATTAGCCGCTGGGCCATATCCCAGGGATATGACCTTCAGCTGCAGAAGAATCAGGTGGCATTTTTGTACATGCCTTTGATGCATAGTGAAAACATGGAAGACCAGAATCTGTCTGTTGGTCGGTTTGAGGCGGTTGGTCTGGAGGATAATCTGCGGTTCGCCCGTCATCATCGTGAAATTGTGGAGCAGTTTGGTCGATTTCCTCATCGTAACGCCATCCTGGGACGCGATAGTACCGAAGATGAGTTGAGATGGCTGGCAAGCGATGGGGCATTTACGGGTTGATTTTGCTATTTCTGGCTGGTTTCTTCGGTTGTAGCGCCGACAATAAAATTTTCAATGCCTTCGCCTGTTAGCTGGCCGATCCGACTGAACATGTACCAGACCGCTACCAGCATGACGATCATGCTCGGCAGCGCAATAACCGGATAGCTCAGTGCGGTCATCTTGCCAAGCTCTTCACTGAATGCCGTTGTTCCTGGTGGGCTCACCAGAATGGCTTTGGCCAGTATATAGTTGAGAACCGATGACAGTGCGAAAGAACCTGCGATGATGTAGGAAGAGCGCACCAGTATTTTTTCGAATGCTGCAGTTGCCTGTCTGGCTTCCAGACTGGTTCGAAGCCTTTCCGTATGGATGATCTGGTCGTTCAAAATCAGCACTTTCACTATTGGATATCGGGTTTTTTGTGTGATCAACACTGTCAGGCCGATAATAGCGGGTATAGCGGCTTCTTTGATCGCAATATACTCAGGATCAATTTGCAACAGGCTCATACCACCCGTCAAAAATACGCTGATGATGCCCAGGATGGAAAAGGCGTTCATTTTGCCGGATTGCCTGAGATCCCATAAACCGTAGCTGATCGGAAATGACAGGGCTATGACTATGCTCCAGACTGGCCCAAGGCTTTCGTTTCCGCTGAATTTACTCAGGATAATAACCGGGATAATAATGTTGAAGGCGAGGCTCGATAGAAAGCCGCCTCGCCTGCCAGGGGTCGAGTCATTCATAATATCAAAGGTGGCCGGTGCTATGCTTGAATGGATAATGTATTCCACCGGCGGTAAGCCAGATACACCATGGCACCGGATTGTATCAGGCCGGAAATAACCGTAATACTTCCCTGTGTATTCCAGGGGGTAAAGGCCGCACTGAGTTGTTCTGCCTCCAGCAGGGAGAAGATGAGCGGAATAATCATATAGAGTAAAAACAAATAGATGAGCGAAACAGTGTCGGCTCTCTTCGTTTTGGAGGAAAAGTTGAAAAATAGAAAAATACAAATATCTCTGATAATAAAAAGGAAGATGGTAAAAAAGCCAGGATAAATAAATGGTTCTGATGGTAGACTCACTGCTGGAATATCACGGATATGGATCGCGATGATTACCAGCCCCAGTAAAAGCAGCCCGCTCAACCAGCCGGGCATGTGGTGCAGTATTTTTTTTCCACCGCCATGGCGCATCTGAAAAGCCAGCCGGCGAAATGTGACTGGATCCTTTGGTTCTGCGAGGATAGTGAAATAGATTATCAACCCGGTGGTGAAGTAAATAGTCAATAGATAGGTATCCAGCCGCTCCATGCCATATGCGCTGCTTTCTTCAATAAAGCCGTTGATAAAGCCGGGTAGTATGATTAAAAATAGCAGCCATACAACGGGTGTATTCGCTACCTGTAGCTCCCTCCTCATGAGGCGATAGATACCAATGACAGCCCAGCCAGAGAAGAAAACCAGGGTGAAGATAATAAAGCTGGCCTGATTATAGATTTGACCAAACCATTCGATAGTACTCTCGGACGGTAACGGTATGGCATGCCGAATAAAAATGAGTGCCAGAATAATACCTAGCAACATGCCCGGTGTAGAACTGTATCCGCCGGTTTGCCCACGTCCCGCGGTCCGGATCATGTCCATGTACAGCGCCGCTGACTGGGCGAGCAGCCCTATCAATACGAGGATGCATGCCCGTTGCAGATTGTCTGGGACGGATAAATAACTGCCGAAAGCGGAGGTGTTGGAAGAACTGACAGTTAGTACGACAATACATAACAGGCCGCCATACCATGTGAATATTGTGCTGCCGAGAAGTTTGCCCCAGCTCATTGACCACGGACCGATGGTGGTCATGCGCTGACTGTCCCATGTTTTGTCCCTGATTTCTGATCGGACTGTCTCAGATGAAAGTTTGCTGCCCCATATTACAGTCAGGATGAAAAATAAAAAGACTGCGGTAGACGCTGTGCCCTCACTGAAGAACCCCATCGTCAAGTGGGTTATCAGGAAAATGGCACCCAGCACGATGGGCATGCCGAGCAGGCGATGGGGTGTCAGCTCCAGCCAGATGTTGCGTTGAAATTCAGGGTTTAGTCTCATGTTGCCGGTTCCTGTGTCTTGAATCTGGATAGATAGGCATCTTGCAGGCTTACCTTGCGTTCGGCAAAGCGGTAGACCGGGAACTGGTGAGATACGATTGTCTCAAGTAGTCTGGCTTGCTGTGCCCTCTCCGGTGAGAATGCAAAGCTGAGGGTTGTTCCTTCGGTCTTGAGCAGGGATATATCAGGGCGGGCTTCGAGAAACACAGCCAGTGATCCATCATTATGAGAAAGACTGATATCAATAATACACTGTTCAGCAGGCGTGGCATCGATATGGCGGTGTTCCGTGATTTCCCCATCATTCATGATCACCATGCTGGTGCAGTACTCCTCAAGTTCTGCCAGAATATGGGATGAAACGATCAGCGTAATACCCTGTGCACTGAGCTCTCTAAACATGGCTGAGAGTTGGCTGCGTGCCTCTGGGTCAAGGCCTGATGCCGGCTCATCCAGCATCAGCACTGCCGGTTCATGGATGATCGCCTGGGCAATTGCAAGCCGTTGACTGAGGCCGCGTGACAGGGTGCCAGTTCTCTGGTTGAGCCGGTCCTCAATGTGTAGCCTTGCGGCCGCCCGTTTAACGGCATCCGGTCCGGCATCTTCGATAATGCCATGGGAATGCGCCATGTACAGCAGGCACTGTTCTACAGTGAGGTCTCCGTAAAGACCGAAAAAGTCTGCCAGATAACCTACCTTCTCATGGCATAGACGCGGTTGGGCGATGACGTCAATTCCTGCAACCCGGATGCTGCCGGATACCGGTTGTTCCAGCGCTGCCAGGCTGCGTAACAGTGTTGTCTTACCGGCACCATTGGGGCCAGTGAGAGCAGTGATTTCACCTTTTCTGGCCTTGAGACTGACATCTTTGAGTGCCAGTTTGCCCGGATATTCAAAAAACAGGTTTTTGACTTCAATCATTCTATAAGGCACTTGAGAGAGCTTGGTCTAGCATATCAGTTCCCCAAAAAATTGTACAAACTTGCTGGTGAGCACTGTAAATTCTGAGGAATCGATTGAAAATTTCCTTATGAATCAATGGTATGGTTAATTATGGTGCGCTGCAAAAAAAATAATTGACACTTTCTCTTGAATTCCTTATTGTGCAGTGCAATATGTTGCACTGCAATATACTTTTTTAACTAAACCGGAGAATGGAAATGCAAAAGCAAATTTTTGATCTGATGAAATCGTACAACGACAGCGTTGTGGCTTCTGCCACCCGCCTGGGCGAATTGAATCTTAAGACCTGTGAGGTGCTGGCTGGCAAACAGGCTGAAATTTTTAGCCAGTGTGTTGAGTCTGTTACCGGGCACATGGAAAAACTGTCTCAGCAGAGTGATTTTAATCAGGCTGTAGCAGTCCAACTGGCCTTTGCGCAGAACTGTAGCGAGAAGATGGTTGCCAATCTGCGTGATTATACCGGTGTGCTGACGGAGACGCGTGATGAGTTGTCGGCAATCACCGAAGAGGCTGCAACGGAGCTGGCAGAAAAAATGGAACAGGCCGGTGAGTTGTTGAAAGAAGCCGCCTGAGGTTTCGTATTCGGGCCCGCCCCGTGTAAACGGGGCGGATAAGGTCGATATGAAAAGGGGATGTTGTATGAAAACAGTTCTGGTTACAGGTGGAAACGGTGGTATCGGTAGTGCTATCTGCAGAGGTATGACTGAAAACGGCTATAGCGTCGTTGCGGCCTACTATAGTGCTGAAAAAGAGCAGGCTAAAGCATGGCAGCGGTCTTTGCAGGAGCAGGGTGTGGATGTCGAGATTGTTGGTGGTGATGTGACAGACTATGAAAGTGCGAAAAGCATGGTCGATGAGGCGGTTATGAAGGTCGGCCCGATTGATGTGTTGGTTAATTGTGCTGGTATTACGCGCGATGCCACTTTCAGGAAGATGGTGCCAGATCAGTGGAATGAGGTTATTAATACCAATCTGGACTCTGTTTATAATGTCACCCATCAGGTTATTAACGGTATGCTGGAACGCGGTTTTGGTCGCATCATCAATATCGCGTCGGTGAATGGGCAGAAAGGTCAGTTCGGCCAGACTAATTACAGCGCAGCAAAGGCCGGCCTGCATGGCTTTACCATGGCGCTGGCTCAGGAAACCGCACATAAGGGTATTACCGTCAATACGGTTTCTCCAGGCTATATATCAACACCAATGACACAGGCCATGCCAGTAGAGGTGCTCGATGCGATTGTTGGCAGTGTGCCTGTGGGGCGTATGGGCGAACCGGAAGAAATCGCACATACCGTACTGTGGCTGGCCAGCGAAAAAAGTGCTTATGTGACCGGTGCCAATATCCCAATCAACGGCGGACTTTTTATGGCCGCATGATTTTCTTTTGTCCTCCTGTTATGGGCATCTTTTACGATGCCCTTTTTTTGCCAAACATGGATTTCTGAACCTTCTGCCAGGCTTTCATCTGGCTGTTACCGAACTCGGCCCATGCCTCTATTGGCGTGCCCTTAAAGGTCTTGTTCACTTGTTCGGCAAATATGGATTGTTGTGTGGCAAACATGTTCATGCTTTGTGCAATGAAATCGGTGAATTGTTGCTGTGTATCGGTACCGTAGTTACGAATAAACTTGTTCAGCATATCGACTGTGAACAATGGTTTGCCGTCAGTTTCCTGCTCCATAATAATCTGCATCAGAATCATGCGCGTAATATCATCTCTGGATTTTTGATCAATGACCCTGAATGGGATTTCATCCAGTACCATTTGCCGCACCTGTTCCAGAGTGACATAAGCACTTTCATCTGTATCGTATAGACGACGATTCGGGTATTTTTTTATAAGCCTTTCTTCGGTCATGGTGTTATTCGAGGGAAGCTCCGGTTGAATTAAGGATTCCCTGAAAATCAGTGCATATGTTGTCCGCCATTGGCGGCCAGATTGGCACCGGTGATAAAGCCGGCATCATTTGTGCAGAGGAAGGCCACCAGCGCCGCGATTTCTTCTGGCTTGCCCAGCCGCCCCACCGGAATATCGGTCATAATACGTTTGCGTATCTCTTCAGGAACAGCCATTAACATGCCGGTTTCGATATAGCCCGGCGAAACCGTATTGACAGTTACGCCTTTACGCGCCATTTCCAGGGCCAGTGCCATGGTAAAACCATGCAGGCCGGCCTTGGCCGCGCTGTAATTGGTTTGCCCAAACTGGCCTTTTTGACCGTTAATGGATGAGATATTGATCACGCGACCGAATCCCCGTTTGGCCATTTCATTGACAAACTGGTGGGACATGTTGAAAACACTATCAAGATTGGTAGAAATAACATCATTCCAGTGCTCTGCGGTCTGTTTTCTGAAGCTGCCATCGCGTGTGATACCTGCATTGTTGATGAGTATGTCAACGCCGTCGTAGTCCTGCATGATGGCATCATGCAGCTTTTGACATTCTTCGTAGTCGCTGACATCGCAGGCATGGATCGATGCATCAAAGTCCTGGACTTCTTGCCAGCTTTTGGCTTTTTCTTCATTGCGGTAAGTGGTGATAATTCCGGCACCTTCACCGGCGAGCTTTTGACAAATGGCACTGCCGATACCGCCCGTACCACCGGTAACCAGTGCAATCTTTCCTTCCAAGGTTCTCATAACATCCTCCAGATGTTGGTTTTGCGATTCATGTTTAGGGCTTTTCTATGGCCATGGCGACACCCTGACCGCCTCCGATACACAATGTCGCCAGACCTTTTTGTGCATTCTCGCGTTTCATGCCATAAATCAGGGTGACCAGTACTCGTGCACCTGAGGCACCTATCGGGTGCCCCAGTGCAATGGCACCGCCGCTTGTGTTGACCCTGTCTCCATCGAGCCCCAGTTCCTGATTAACAGACATGGCCTGTGCGGCAAAGGCTTCATTGGCTTCAATCAGATCAAGGTCGCTGATCTTCCAGCCCGCACGCTCCAGACATTTCTGAGTTGACGGAATAGGGCCGGTACCCATGATTGCCGGGTCAACACCGGCACTGGCAAAGCCGGCGATACGCGCCATGGGTGTCAGACCAAGTTGTGCGGCTTTTTCAGCCCGCATGACCACTACGGCTGCAGCGCCATCGTTGATGCCGGAGGCATTGCCTGCTGTTACTGTACCGTCTTTTTTGAAGGCCGGACGTAATCTGCCCAGTGATTCTGCAGTGATGCCATGGCGCGGGAACTCGTCGGTATCGAATACGATGGGATCGCCTTTGCGCTGCGGGATTATAATCGGCACGATCTCGTCCTTGAATAGCCCTTTTTGTTGCGTGGCTTCTGCACGATTTTGAGATTGGGCGGCGAACTGGTCTTGGTCTTCACGGCTGAATCCGTATTTATCTGCAATATTCTCGGCAGTAATGCCCATGTGACAGTCGTTGAACGCACACCATAATCCATCAGTGATCATGGTGTCTCGCATTTCCCATGCCCCCATTTTTTGGCCGTTACGCGAATTCGGAAGAATATGGGCAGATTGTGACATGTTTTCCTGACCGCCGGCGACAACTATTTCTGCCTCGCCGGCCATGATGGCCTGTGCTGCCAGATTGATGGCTTTCAGCCCGCTTCCACAAACCATATTGACAGTCATGGCCGGAGTGGTTTCAGGAATGCCGGCCTTGATTGATGCTTGACGGGCGGGATTTTGACCCTGACCAGCGGTCAGAACCTGGCCCATGATGACCTCATCAATCTGCTCCGCTTTCAGATTGCTGCGCTCCAGAAGCGATTGAATGACTTTGGCACCCAGGTCAGCGGCGGAAACCGATGCCAGAGAACCGGAAAAATTGCCTAGAGCAGTACGTGCGGCAGCAACGATGACAATTTTCTGATCCATGTTTTCCTCCATTAAAGAATATGGGTCTGAAAGTAAACGGCCTGAATAATGATGATAAATTCAGCATCTTTCTATTGCATTGCAGCAATATACCGGCTAAATTGTCTGAAATCAACTGTGAATATGTGAACTTATTCAGGAGGCTCATACAAAATGGTTTCAGCTAACACCGATTGGTTTGGACAGGGTCGTCAAGCGTGGGAAAAGGCGCAGCAGAGTTACTGGCAAAACTGGATGCATTGGATGCAGTCGAATCCCACAGCAGATAGTCCCTTTCCATCCTTTGCGGCGAATGTCGCTCCCGATATGGAGCAGTTCTGGTCAGAATCATTTGTCGATGCCTTTGACCGTTGGCGGCAGATGTTTTTTCCGAAAGCACCTGAATCGGCAAAAGACTTCATGGGGCGTGCAACCGGAATGGGTAGAAGCTATCTGCAGATGGCTGAGGCTTTTTACAGAGCCGGATCGGGAAAGGGTGGCATTGACGAAGAGCTTATAAACAGTTGGCTAGGGGCTATGCAGGCAGCTTTCAAGCAATGGAAGCAGCAGCTTGAATCCGGTTTCGATGTGGATATGCCGGAAATTCCCGGCTTCGAGAATATGGTGATGAAGTTCTGGCAGAGTATGATTGACACCATGATGTCTGGTACGGCACTACAAGGCCGGGAGTTCCCTGACTTCAGCGCGATGATGTTTCCTGGGGCGGGCCCGGATCGTCAACAGCTTAATAAAATGTTGGGTATGCCGGCACTGGGCTATGGTCGCGAAAAACAGGAAAAGATCCGACAGTTTTCGGAGCTCCTGGCCCAATACGGGGATGCCCTCAAAGCTTACAGGATTGCCTTTGCCGGACTGGGCATGCAGTCGTTCAAGGAAATGAAAAAGAGGCTTGATGAATTAGATCAGCCGATTGATTCGATGCGCGGGCTGTATGATTTCTGGGTCGAGGTTAACGAAGATGTCTATGGCAGGTTTGCCATGAGCGATGAGTATCAAGTGATCTATGGAGATTTGGTCAATAGTCTGATGGCTGTTCGGCAGGCCTCCCGTGAATTGATGGAAGACATGTATCAGGCAATGTATTTGCCAACACAGACAGATATGGATGCATTGTCCAGCAAATTACAGCAGGCTCGCCGCGAGAATCGTGAGCTGCGAAAGCAGTTTGCTGTATTGAACCGCAGGGTGGATATTCTGGAAAAAGAGGCCAATAAAAAACCGCCAAAAACCACAAGGAAAACTGCATCACGAAAAGTTGTTACACAAAAAGTTGTTACACAAAAAGATGACCTGACGCAGATCAAGGGTATAGGTTCTAAAATGCAGGAACGGCTTTATGAGCACGGCGTCACCGCCATAGAGCAGTTGGCAGCCATGAGTCGGCAGTCTGTTGAAGAGTTGGAAAAGGCCATTAATGCAACCGGCAGGATTACACGGGAACAATGGGTCAGGCAGGCCAGATCCATGCTGGATGATGAAAATTAATTAAAATGGAGAGTCGCATGAGTCCAGTCAATATGAAACCGCAGGACATATTGAACGAAGTCCGTCAATTCAATGAAAAGTTTGCCAAAGGCATGCACAGCCTGATGCAAACAGGTGAAATATCGTCCGGAGTAACACCCCGTGAGGCAATTTACCGCGATGATAAGCTGGTGCTTTATCGATATCAGTCTAAAAAGAAAGCAACCAACAAGACACCGTTACTGATCGTTTATGCGCTGGTTAATCGTCCCTATATGGCTGACTTGCAGGAAGATCGTTCGCTCATCAGGGGGTTGCTGGATGCAGGACAGGATGTTTATCTGATCGATTGGGGATATCCTGATGCCGGTGACCGCTATCTGGGGCTTGACGATTACATTAACGGCTATATTGATGATTGTGTCTCTGTGCTCAGGGAGCTTCATAAGGTTGAGCAGATCAATCTGCTCGGTATTTGTCAGGGTGGTACCTTCAGCGTGTGTTACAGTGCGATGCACCCTGACAGAGTCAGAAATCTGATTACCATGGTAACGCCTGTCGATTTTCATACCAGAGACAATATGCTGAGTCACTGGGTACAGAATGTCGATGTTGATCTGCTTGTGGATACTTGCGGGAATATACCCGGCGATATGCTGAACTGGATGTTTCTGAATATGAAGCCTTATGCGTTGATGGGGCAAAAATATCTGAGCGTGGTCGATGTGATGGATGATCCAGATGCACTTGAGGGTTTTATGCGCATGGAAAAATGGATATTCGATAGCCCGGATCAGGCTGCGGAAGCCTATCGCCAGTTTATCAAGGATTTTTTTCAGGGTAACAAGCTGATGAGCGATGATGTCGTGATCGGTAATATGGAAGTTAAGCTGAAAGATATCAGAATGCCGATCCTCAATATCTACGCTGAGCAGGATCATCTGGTGCCACCAGATGCAAGCAGGGCACTGAAAAAGAAAGTCGGCAGCAAAGATTACACTGAACTGTCATTTCCAGGTGGTCACATCGGTATCTATGTCAGTGGTCGGGCACAAAAAATCATACCGTCGGCTATTGGTAAATGGTTGGATGGGCGATAGTGGCCCGGATTTGGCTGGCTGATTCTGCATGATACAGCTCAGTGAGTGACTTGCCAAAGCAAGGCAGTGGGCTTGGCAACTTCCTTCGAGGTGTATTACTTAAATTCAGGGTAGGTACAGCGCTGCCTGGTGAGCGCCTCTAGTGGCTTGCTGCAGCAATACAGGCAGGTGACGATACTATCCGGATATCCCGGCTTATTCGTTGTTTCAGATGAGAGTGTCTCGCCGCGGTTCAATCCATATGGCTCTCGAACTCATCCACAATTCATTATCAGGCAGTTGGATAGGGTGCTGGAAAAGCCATATCCCTCTCATTTGTGGACGAAAGCGTTGACCAGCAATCCGGGTGATTTCAGATGGTTTCTCTCTGGGTTCGAGCACGAAGTGCCAGCGATGGCTTTTAGTACTAATGAATAGAATCCCCCGAATAGTGTCTGATATGCTATAATGCCAGTATTGTGTTAGAGTGTGATTAGATTAGGGGTGGCATCATGTCTTACGAAAAAATTCAGGCTCCAGCGGGCGGCAAACATATTACGGTTAATCAGGATAATCGTTTGAATGTTCCTGATAATCCGATAATTTCCTACATTGAGGGTGATGGTATCGGTGTGGATATCAGCCCGGTCATGCTGGAAGTCGTGAATGCCACAGTGGAAAAAGCCTATGGGGGCAGGCGTAAAATCTATTGGATGGAGGTTTACGCGGGAGAGAAGGCGAACCGGCTTTATGGTGGTGATGTCTGGTTGCCGGATGAGACCCTGGATGCGGTCAGGGAGTCTGTTGTCTCAATCAAGGGACCATTAACGACGCCGGTGGGTGGTGGAATCCGGTCTTTGAATGTCACGCTGCGTCAGGCCCTTGATTTATACGTATGTCAGCGTCCTGTGCGCTATTTCACTGGTACGCCGAGTCCGGTTAGGGAACCTGAAAAGACCGACATGGTCATCTTTCGCGAGAATTCTGAGGATATTTATGCGGGTGTTGAGTGGGAGGAAGGTTCTGATGAGGTGAAAAAGGTTATCAGATTTCTGCGTGAGGAAATGGGGGTGCAGAAAATTCGCTTTCCTGAAACATCGGGGATTGGAGTTAAGCCTGTCTCGTCCGAGGGAACCAAGCGTCTGGTTCGAAAGGCTATTCAGTACGCAGTTGATAATGACCGTGCCTCGGTTACCTTGGTTCACAAGGGCAATATTATGAAATTTACTGAAGGTGCCTTCAAGCAGTGGGGTTATGAGGTGGCAAAGGAAGCATTCGGAGCGGCTGAGCTGGACGGAGGGCCATGGTGTAGCTTTCAGAACCCTGAGACAGGCCATGAGATCGTTGTGAAAGATGTTATCGCGGATGCGATGCTGCAGCAGATCCTGTTGCGACCAGAAGAATATGATGTGATTGCCACATTGAATCTGAATGGTGATTACATCTCGGATGCTCTGGCAGCTCAGGTGGGTGGTATTGGTATTGCACCAGGTGCGAACCTTTCGGATACTGTCGCGATGTTTGAAGCCACACACGGCACTGCCCCTAAGTATGCAGGGCAGGATAAGGTAAATCCCGGTTCAATAATCCTCTCGGCAGAAATGATGTTGCGCCATTTGGGCTGGACCGAGGCGGCAGATTTGATTATTCAGGGTATGGAAGGTGCCATTGCGGCGAAAACGGTTACTTATGATTTTGACCGCTTGATGGATGAGGCGATCCTTTTGAGTTGCTCTGAGTTTGGTGATGCAGTTATCTCGAATATGAAGTAGTCGGGGAACGGATTGTTTAAAATTATCAGCGATGTATTACCTATCGAAAGAATTGATGGCTGGTAGTAGCGATGACGAAAGCCATGAACATGATGGAGGAGTCGGCCTTGTAACTGATGTGGCACGCCCGAAGCCAAAGCCTCCTCCAATGTATAAAGTGGTATTGAATAATGATGATTACACGCCTATGGAGTTTGTTGTTCATGTTTTGGAGACTTTTTTTGCCATGAACCGGGAGAAGGCAACGCAGATTATGTTACATGTTCACACGCGCGGCAAGGGTATTTGCGGGGTCTTTACACGGGAAGTTGCTGAAACCAAGATGACGCAGATCAATCAATATTCAAAGCAGAATGAGCATCCCTTGTTATGCACCATGGAGGAGGCATAATGTTTTTGTCGGCTGTCGATTGTAACCGATCAGGATAGATTGAAAGCTATGCTCGATAAGGAGCTTGAAAGCTTATTGAATGATGCTTTTCGCGATGCCTATAAGCGCAATCATGAATTCATTACTCTGGAGCATTTACTGCTTGCCCTTCTGGATGACCGCGATGCGGTTGATGTGCTCGTGGCTTGTGGTGCCAATATTGACTTATTGCGTAGTGATTTAATGGCTTTTATCGCGGAGACGGTACCGTTACTTGTTGATCCGCAAAAAACTGAAACGCAGCCTACGCTGGCCTTTCAGCGTGTATTGCAGCGTGCCGTATTCCATGTTCAAGCCCAAGGCAAAGACAGAGTGACTGGTGCCAATGTCTTGGTGGCACTTTTTGTCGAGAAGGATTCTCAGGCGGTTTATCTGCTCAGTGATCAGGATATTAGCCGGCTGGATGTTATCAGCTACATTTCGCATGGTTTACCGTTGGGAGAAGATCGTGATGGCGAAGATACATCCCATGAGGAGGTGAATGAGGATAGCGAGGAGATGCAGCAGAAAAGTCCTCTGGATCGTTTTGCTATCAATCTTAATGAACAGGCGGCGCGGGGTAAGATCGATCCCCTGATTGGTCGCAGGCATGAAATGGAGAGAACGGCCCAGATACTCTGTCGTCGCCGCAAGAATAATCCGCTATTTGTTGGCGAAGCCGGAGTAGGCAAGACTGCGCTGGCGGAGGGTCTGGCTAAGATGATTGTTGATGGAGATGTTCCGGATGTCCTGAAGCCGGCGACGGTTTACTCTCTGGATATCGGTGCCCTGCTTGCTGGAACAAGGTATCGTGGTGATTTTGAAAAACGTCTTAAGGGTGTCATATCCGAATTAATGGATCGGGAATATGCCATTCTTTTTATTGATGAGATACATACTATCATCGGTGCCGGTGCAACTTCTGGCAGTGTTATGGATGCTTCCAATCTGGTTAAGCCGGTGTTGGCTTCCGGCGAACTAAAGTGTATTGGTTCAACAACCTATCAGGAATACCGCGGTATTTTTGAGAAAGATCGTGCCTTATCGCGGCGCTTTCAGAAAATTGATGTGGTTGAGCCATCGATCTCCGAGACTATCAAGATTCTTAAAGGCCTAAAGGAGAGATTTGAGAAGCACCATGAAGTACGTTTTACGCCCAGAGCATTGCAAACAGCTGTAGAGCTGTCATCCCGATACATTCATGACCGGCATCAGCCGGACAAGGCCATTGATGTTATTGATGAGGCCGGTGCCGGAGAGCGCCTGAAGCCGGCATCCAGGCGTCGTAAAACGATCAGTGTGCATGAGATTGAGACGGTGATTGCCAAAATTACCCGGATTCCACCCAGAAATGTTTCGGCTGATGATAAAAGCACTCTGAAAAATCTGGAGCGAGACCTGAAGCTCGTTATATTCGGGCAGGATGAAGCAATATCAGTGTTGAGTGATGCTATCAAGTTGGCACGCTCAGGGCTCGATAACCCTGAACAACCTATTGGCAGCTTTCTTTTTGCTGGTCCCACAGGAGTAGGAAAGACCGAGGTATCCAGACAGCTGGCGCGTGAACTTGGCATCGAGCTTGTGAGATTTGATATGTCGGAATATATGGAACGTCATACAGTTTCGAGGCTCATCGGTGCGCCTCCTGGCTATGTGGGTTACGATCAGGGAGGATTGTTGACCGAAGCGGTCGTAAAAAACCCTTACGCTGTCCTGTTGATGGATGAGATAGAGAAAGCGCACCCTGATGTTTTCAACATTCTTTTACAGGTCATGGACCATGGTAAGTTGACCGATAACAATGGTCGTCAGTCAGATTTTCGCAATGTTATTATTATTATGACAACGAATGCCGGTGCCACTGAAAGCCAGCGTGCCAGTATGGGCTTCGTGACCCAGGATCACTCAACCGATACGATGGAAGCTCTGAAAAAGGTCTTTACACCCGAGTTTCGTAATCGTCTGGATGCCATTATCCAGTTTAATAGCCTGTCGGAAGAGCATATACTCAATGTCGTTGATAAATTTCTGTTCGAGCTGCAATCCCAGCTGGATGACAAGAAGGTGGTGCTGGAAGTAGATCATGATGCCAGAGAGTGGATTGCACAAACGGGATATGACCAGAAAATGGGTGCGCGCCCCATGCGTCGTGTTATTCAGGAGCACATTAAAAAGGAAATTGCCGATGAGCTTTTGTTCGGCCAATTGGTGCATGGCGGAAAAATCCTCGTATCCTGTAATGATGACGGACTGGTGTTTAGTTTCGAGGCGTTACTGGCCGAAAATAAGTCAGCTCAGACAGCCTGATAAAATCCTGAGCGATGCTGAAATTTTCCTGTATATCCGCCGGTCTGGCAGATAGAAAGTCATTGACTTGCATGACCAATGAAACTATCCTGACTGCTTGGCGGTGGCCTATTGATGCTTCAGCCTTTGATATAAGCAAACTTACTGATTTAAGGAGACAGCAATGACACGTATGACCCCCAGTGAAGCATTTGTAGAGACTCTGGCTTCCAACAACGTCACTGAAATATTTGGAATCATGGGTTCCGCGTTTATGGATGCGATGGATATTTTCGCACCGGCCGGTATTCGTTTTATTCCGGTTGTTCATGAACAGGGTGCGGCACATATGGCAGATGGTTATTCGCGCATGAGTGGTCGCCATGGTGTCTGTATCGGGCAGAATGGCCCGGGTGTTTCAAATTGTGTGACAGGCATTGCTGCTGCATATTGGGCGCATTCTCCGGTCGTTATTGTCACGCCTGAAGCCGGTACTATGGGTATGGGACTAGGTGGCTTTCAGGAGGCCAATCAATTACCGATGTTTCAGGAGTTTACCCAATATCAGGGGCATGTTAATAATCCGAATCGTATGGCTGAGTTTACCGGTCGTTGTTTTGACCGTGCAATGAGTGAGATGGGGCCTGTCCAGTTGAATATTCCACGTGATTATTTTTACGGTGACATTAATGTTGATATTCCACAGCCGATACATTTGGACCGTGGCCCTGGTGGTGATGACTCTCTGAACATGGCGGCTGACATGCTGGCTGAGGCCAGATTTCCAGTGATTATTTCTGGTGGCGGCGTAGTAATGGCTAATGCAGTTGAGGATTGCAGGGCGCTGGCTGAGCGCTTGGGTTGTCCGGTTGTGAACAGTTATCTGCATAATGATTCGTTCCCGGCTTCACATCCGCAGTGGTGTGGTCCGCTTGGTTACCAGGGGTCGAAGGCTGCAATGCAGCTAATATCACAAGCCGATGTGGTTGTCGCATTGGGTTCACGTCTCGGCCCATTTGGTACGTTGCCGCAGTATGGTATGGATTACTGGCCGAAAGATTGCCGGATTATCCAAATTGATGCTGATCGCAAAATGCTTGGTTTGGTCAAGAAAATTTCTGTTGGTATTTGTGGTGATGCGGGTGCCGCAGCATGCGCATTAACAGCACGCCTCGCTGACCGTACATTGGTATGTGATGCTGATCGTGACGGGCGTGCCGGAAAAATTAAGGATGCAAAAGCAGCCTGGGAAAGCGAGCTGGAGCAATGGACGCATGAAAGAGACTCATTTTCTCTCGATATGGTTGCCGAACAGAAAGCGGAGAAGGGTAATTATCTGCACCCGCGTCAGGTATTGCGCGAGCTGGAAAAAGCAATGCCAGAGGATGCGATGGTTTCGACAGATATCGGCAATATTAACTCAGTGGCCAATTCATATCTGCGCTTTGAGCGTTCGCGTTCATTTTTTGCGGCTATGAGTTGGGGCAACTGTGGCTATGCTTTCCCAACTATCATTGGTGCCAAGGTTGCAGCCCCCGATCGTCCTGCGATTTCTTATGCGGGTGATGGTGCTTGGGGTATGAGTATGATGGAAACCATGACTTGTGTTCGCCATAATATCCCTGTGACTGCAGTTGTGTTTCATAACCGTCAGTGGGGTGCCGAGAAAAAGAATCAGGTTGATTTCTATAACCGTCGTTTTGTTGCTGCCGAGCTTGAAAATGAGAGCTGGGCAGAAATCGGTAAGTCAATGGGCGCTGAAGGTGTTCGTATTGACAGGCTCGAAGATGTTGGGGCTGCTTTGAAAAAAGCGGTTGACAGGCAGATGAATGAAGGCAAAACAACAATTCTTGAGATCATGTGTACCCGCGAACTGGGTGATCCTTTCCGCAAGGATGCTTTGAGCAAGCCGGTGCGTTATCTGAAAAAATATAAAGACTACATATAGCGGCTTATCAGGTCTGCCTCGGAGCTTGCACATACTGATCTTTGCAGCACGTTAGAATAAGTGTTAATGCAATGGGTATCCTCGGTCGTTTATATCAAAAAGCCAGTGAAAATGTTAGGCGCATAGTCTTACCTGAGGGCCATGATCCCCGTATTCTGTTGGCTGCAGTAAAAGCTGCCCAGGATGCCATCGCTGATATTATACTTGTTGGTAGCAGGCAGCAGATCAATGCCTGTGCTATTGAATGCAATAGCAATCTTTCCGGCGTTACCCTGATTGAACCATCAACATTTTCCGATCTGGAGGATTACGCCGGTGTATTGTATGAAAAACGCAAGCACAAAGGCGTTACGTTAGAGCAGGCCATGAAGCTGGTTTGTGACCCTCTTGTGTTTGCAGCTATAATGACAACGAGGCATGATGCTGATGGTATGGTTGCCGGTGCTGTTTCCACAACAGCTGATGTGATTCGTAATGCTATACAGATCGTTGGTGCGGATAGTGAAAGCGACATAATTTCCAGCTTTTTCCTGATGATATTTGACAAGCCCTTCCATCATTTGAAAGGGGACTATGTTTTTTCGGACTGTGGGCTAGTGATTGATCCTGATGCGCAGCAACTGGCATCGATCACTATTTCATCGGTTCAAAGTGCATGGACACTGCTTGATGATGAGCCCCGTGTCGCAATGCTCTCGTTTTCAACACAGGGCAGTGCATCTCATAGTCGCGTATCACGGGTTGCAGAAGCAACAGGGCTTATAAGGGAACGTATGCCTGAACTGCTGATTGATGGTGAGATACAGCTTGATGCCGCACTGATTCCCGAAGTATGCAGCATGAAGGTTGCTAACTCTAAAGTCAGAGGGTGTGCTAATGTGTTAATTTTTCCTAATCTGGATGCAGGTAATATCGGTTATAAAATTGCCGAGAGATTTGGTCAGGCCATAGCCGTTGGTCCATTGTTGCAGGGCTTGAAGCGTCCTGTAAATGATCTGTCTCGCGGCTGTTCTGTTGATGATGTGTATAACGTTATCGCAGTGACTGCAGTGCAGTCCGCATAGAAACTAGAGGATCTTTGGTGTTTTCTGGAAGTGGAGAGGCTGCCGTGCTGTTAGAATCATTAGCCTGAGGCACCTTTTTTATCCGGGAGTGATGCTGAGTGATCAGGTTTATCTGTAAAATTATCCTTTGATTTTATGACGCGCTCAATATCGGCAAGCAGGTTCATTTCATCGAGTATTTTCTGCTTTTCCTTGCGAATAATCTGGATGCGCTTTTCCCATTCGTTATTTTCAATTGCCTGTTTTATGATCTTGATTGCTTCGATGGGCTTTGCTATGTCTATATGAATAAATGCCCTATTGTCTATCCAGTTTCCGGCTGTTTCTGTTCCATGGTAGAAACATAGACACTCAGCCAGAATCGCGTCTGTCAACTTTTCTGTAAAATAGTTATCTTCTATGTTGTTTTCCGAAGCAAAATGATATTTATATGGAAACAATCCATCATCTTTACATAGGTCAGGCAATAGTTCTCCTCGGTATTGAGAAAAAGTTTTTAGCTGAGACATAAACCTATGCCGTTTGGCCCGCCCGTATATATCTATACTGATTTGCTCATCGAGTATTTTAACGAATTTTAATCTCTCTCTGTGAAGCGGGAACGTATCCTGGTCTGATGTAATTGTGGAGAGTACCTTTGTCTTTTGGATTGAATTTTCTTTTAGCCAGTGATATGACCTTGACAGGTACCATACCGTGAACATTCGTTTATCGGGCAATTTTGACACATGAAAGAATTCATCTGTTTTTTGTTCCGGCCTTCCCTTGGATCGCCATTGGTTTATACTTGCCGCCGGTTCGGCGTAGTAAAGCAGTGTTCGTTTTGGGTTGTAGTATGAGAGTGGAGTGTATCGTGTATTATTAATTACAAGATAATAGTCTGCATATTTTTTGGCGGTAAATTCCAGGTCTCCCCATCCTGTTTTTGTATTAAAATATCTTTTAAAGACAGTGATATTTGCTCTTGAGTTACAAGACAGAATCTTCACGGTCCGCTTGCTTTTGCTTCTATCTATATCTGGTTCATTGATTTTGTTAATTGGAAGAATGAGTGAGTATAGAAGTGAGTATAGACCAGATGCACACATTAGTCGTAATTTTACTATATGCGACCTGACCCTTTTTCCCCATTCTATTATGCGCCGCTTGGTCTCCTCTGGACCGATAGGGAGTCCATATAATAGTTCTAATAAATGGTAAGTATATTTTTTCATCAATACTGAGTAATACAGGTTTATGGAAGGGAGGGGTAATTCCTTCATTATTCAATTGAACCCGGAAGTGAAGTTCAGGTCACTAAGGCCCATTTCTTTTTTTCGGGTAATATCCCTCTCCTCTCTCCCTGAATCAGGTCAGACCATCCATGATTATAATACTGAGGCCAGCTATGGCAAATTTCTGTATGAGTCGTTCCCCAAACCGGACTTTTTATGATGGTTGATAATGTACGGTATTGGTGTTTGTAAATCCAGTACTTTGTGTGGTTGAGTGGTGTTGTATTGGAGCTGCCACTCGGCGAGTTTTTCATTAAGAGATCCCGGATCGATGAATACTAACTCTTCGTGGAAGCCCATCAACTGTTTCTGAACGGTGCCATTCAAACTCTCACAGGTAGCATTTATTCGAAGGGATTGGGTGTAGATCAGTCCACAGATGGGCAATCTGACTGTTGTTGGGAGGGCGGTCAAAAGTGTTCTTGAATTCGCTGCCGCCATCGATGACGATGATAAATTCCACTGCCGGGTGCTACTGTCTTTCGGAAAGGAGGTTCTATTTGCGCTTGATTGGGGAAGTAATGACACCGCCTCCCAGACAGATGTCGCCGGTATAAAACACAACGGATTGTCCAGGTGCGATGGCACGCATGGGTTCGTCAAAAATAACCCTGCATTGATCACCATCCTGCAGGCTTACCGTGCAGATTGCATCGATCTGACGGTGGCGGGTTCTGGCAGTACAACGGAACTGTTGGGGCGGGATGGACGTAATCCAGTGTAATGATCTGGCCTGTAGCCCGATGGAGAAGAGGGCGGGATGGTCATGTCCCTGTGCGACAACCAGCACATTATCTTCCAGCCGTTTGTCTGTGACAAACCAGGGTGCCTGACTGCTGTTTTTTTTCCCACCTATGCCCAGTCCTTTGCGTTGTCCTATGGTGTGGAACATCAGGCCGCGGTGCTTCCCGACGATCTCTCCTTCAACTGAACGCACTTCCCCCGGCTGATTAGGAAAGTATCCGGCTATGAAATCATCGAAGCGTCGTTTACCTATGAAGCAGATGCCGGTACTGTCCCGGCGATTATAATTGACTAAGCCCGCTTTTCTTGCCATTTTTCTGACTTCCTGTTTTTTATGTTGGCAGAGAGGAAATAGTGACCTCATTAATGCCTGCCCAGAGACCTGATGTAAAAAATATGTTTGGTCTTTGTTTTTATCCTCAGCACGCCTGAGTTCAATTTTGTCAGGATACCTTTTCGTACACGCATAGTGACCTGTAGCAATTTTTTCCGCGCCTTTAGATAGGGCGTAATCCAGAAATGCCTGAAATTTGATTTCGCGGTTGCAAAGAATATCCGGATTAGGTGTGCGACCTGCCTTTAGCTCGCTCAAAAAATACTCAAATACTTTATTCCAGTATTCAGTGGAGAAATTGATGGTATCGAGTGGGATATCCAGTTTGTCCGCAACGTCCGAAGCGATTCTGAGATCCTTTTCAGCGGCACAATACTCGGCATCGTCATCTTCTTCCCAGTTTTTCATAAACAGGCCATATACTTTATAGCCCTTGCGCTTTAGCAGCATGGCTGCCACCGCCGAATCCACGCCACCGGACAAGCCGACAATGACCTTTCCCTGAATAGTCTGATTGGCTCGTTCGTACATTGGTAGTCAGGTTGTTTATGGAGCTTAAACCGCGATTCTAACAGAGATACGAAAAGTGGTGATATGGTCGCGAGTGGCCCATATGTTATATTGCAGATAGTCTATTAAGGTGCAGTGATATGAAAAAAATACCTTTAATTCCGGTAATAGGCGTCATTATTATTATTGTTCTCACTATACGTGCCTATGAAAGAGATGTCGCATGGGTGCGAGAAAATCCCAGACAGGCTTATACTGCTGGCATTATGGATGATGGTAACTTGACAGTGCTGCATATGGCTTCCTGGAATGGGGATTATAATCAAGTGTCTCGGCTGTTGGAGCAGGGCCATGACATTGACCAGAAAACATCGACTTTCAGATTCACCCCCTTTCATATGGCCATATTCAGGGGGCATACCCGGGTGGCGGGGCTGCTCTTATCGAAGGGCGCCAATATAAATGGAGGCAGTAACTTTAATCGGACTCCTCTGCATTGGGCGGCTTTTATGGCAGAGCCGGATTCCGTAGAGTTTCTGATCAGAAAGGGGGCCGATCTGGAAAAAAGTAATGAACAGGGTTGGACAGCGCTTCATTATGCCGCTCATGCAGGAGACTTTGATATTGTGAAACTGCTTGTGGAAAGTGGTGCTCAAATCAATAAGAAAACCCACCAGAACCAAACAGCGAAGGAGCTGGCTGAGGTGGATAACCGGCAAGATGTTGTCCGTTTTTTAAGTTCTGCTACTCAAAAGTTGAATTAGAGTACTTCTATTCGCCTGTTGCATTTTGCCGGACCTGACTGAGCGGTTAATAGCAAGGCATGTTGAGCCATGATTCAAGTCAATTCCAGTGAAATTTCTAATCAGGAATAAGCCAGATTCGGCCCAAGCCATTTCTCTATGGTTTTCATATCCATGTCTTTACGGTGGCTATAGTCTTCAACTTGATCCCTGTTGATTTTGCCAACGGCAAAGTACTTTGATTCCGGATGCGAGAAATAAAGTCCGCTGACGGCTGCGGCTGGCATCATGGCTCTGCTTTCGGTAAGCTGGATGCCGGTATTATTTTCTACATCAAGAAGTTTCCATAGCAAATCTTTTTCAGTGTGGTCCGGGCTGGCAGGATAGCCGATAGCAGGTCGGATACCCTGGTATTTTTCGGCAATTAAATCTTCATTGCTGAATTCTTCTTGATGGGCATAACCCCAGAACTTCCGGCGGACTTTTTGATGCAGCATTTCGGCGAGCGCTTCGGCAAGCCGGTCAGCCAGTGCCTTGAGCATAATTGAGTTGTAATCGTCATGGTCTTTTTCAAATTGGATAATTCTGTCATCAATGCCGATGCCTGCGGTGGCAGCGAATCCTCCGATATAGTCTTTTATGTTTGAGCTTTTCGGTGCAATGAAGTCGGCCAGACATTCGTTCACCCTGCCCTCCGGTTGTTGACTTTGTTTGCGCAGGCAGTGTAGCCTGATTAGAGTTTTGGAGCGTGTGTCGTTGGTGAATATTTCAATATCATCGCCTCGGGCATTGGCTGGAAACAATCCAATAACCGCTTTGGCTGTTAACCATTTTTCAGTAATAATCTGCTCCAGCATGGCTTGGGCATCGTTATATAGTATGCGTGCCTGCTCACCCTTTTCTTTATCGTGCAGGATTTTTGGAAATTTCATCCTGAGTTGCCAGGAGTGGAAGAAGAATGTCCAATCGATATACGGTACGATACTGTTCAGGTCAATATCATCCAGTATGGTAATGCCCGGTTTATTCGGTACGGGTGGTGTGTAATGCCGCCAGTCAATCCGGATGCCATTGGTACGTGCGTCATTAACCGGAATCAGGCCGTCGGCTGTATTTTTACCTGCGCGGCGTTCACGGATGCGTTGATATTCTTCATTTAGCTCCTGCATATAGCTCGGTTTCTTTTCTTTTGATAACAGCGCTGTGGCAACGCCAACAGCACGTGAGGCGTCAGCGACATAAATTGTGCCATGCTCATATTGTGGCTGAATTTTTACGGCGGTGTGTGCCTTGGATGTAGTGGCACCGCCAATCATTAACGGGATATTGAAATTTTGACGCTGCATTTCTGTGGCAACATGCACCATTTCATCGAGTGACGGCGTTATAAGACCGGACAGGCCGATAATATCGACATTTTTCTGCCGTGCAGTTTGCAGAATTTTTTCGGCTGGTACCATTACACCGAGGTCGATAACCTTGTAATTATTACATTGCAGTACAACGCCGACAATATTTTTTCCAATGTCATGTACATCGCCTTTGACTGTTGCCATGAGAATTCTACCCTGGGTTCCGACAGCACAATCTGCTTTTTCGGCTTCCAGATAAGGTTCCAGCCAGGCAACGGCCTTTTTCATAACACGTGCAGATTTGACAACCTGAGGCAGGAACATTTTACCGGAACCGAATAAGTCACCAACAATATTCATGCCGTCCATTAATGGGCCTTCAATGACCAGGATGGGGCGGCCCAGTTTTTCCAGTGCCTCTCTGGTATCGTCGTCAATAAATTCGGTAATGCCCTTAACCAGCGCATGCTCCAGCCGTTTTTCTACATGCCAGCTGCGCCACTCCAGATCTTCTTTCCTTTCTTCCTGAGACTGACCGGCATATTTCGTTGCCAGATCAACCAGACGCTCACCCGCTTCAGGATCTTTATTCAGGATGACATCTTCAACGGCATCGCGCAACTCGACAGGCAGATTGTCATAGATAGCCAACTGACCTGCATTGACAATGCCCATGTCCATGCCGGCATTGATGGCGTGGTATAGAAATGCGGCATGTATGGCTTCACGTACCGCATTGTTACCGCGAAATGAAAATGAGACATTGGATACACCACCCGATATCATGACATGTGGCAGAGTGCTCTTGATTGCACGGGTGGCTTCGATGAAATCAACCCCGTAGTTGTTATGTTCTTCAATACCGGTCGCAACCGCGAAAATATTCGGATCAAAAATAATATCTTCAGGTGGAAAGCCAACCTCATCAACCAGAATTCTATAGGCACGTGTACAGATTTCGATCTTGCGCATCTGATTATCGGCCTGACCGGTTTCGTCAAAGGCCATTACAATAACAGCCGCGCCATAATGGCGGCAGAGTCTGGCCTGCTGACGGAATTTTTCTTCACCCTCCTTGAGAGATATGGAATTGACGATGGGCTTGCCCTGGATACATCGCAGGCCGGCTTCGATAATCTCCCACTTGGAGGAATCAATCATAAAAGGGACTTTGCAAATATCCGGTTCAGAGGCACACAGACTCAGAAAACGAGTCATGGCCGCTTTACCATCAAGCATGCCCTCGTCCATATTGATATCGACTATCTGGGCACCATTCTCAACCTGCTCACGGCAAACATCGAGTGCCTTTTCATACTCCTCATTCAGAATCAGGCGCCTGAACTTCGCCGAACCGGTAATGTTTGTACGTTCGCCCACATTGACGAATAACGACTTGCCACCAATATTGAGCGGTTCCAGACCGGACAAGCGACATTTGGTGTCGATCTTGGGAAGCAGGCGCGGCTTTTTGTCTTTGACGGCTTCGACAATGGCACGGATGTGCTCCGGTGTGGAACCACAGCAGCCGCCCAGAATATTAACAAAGCCTGAATCGGCCCATTCGGCAACCTGTTCGGCTATTTGTGCCGGCGTTAGAGTATATTCACCAAGTTCATTGGGCAGACCGGCATTGGGGTGAGTGTTAACGTGGAACTCGGAAATACGTGACATTTCCTCGACATACTGACGTAACTCATCTGGTCCGAGCGCACAGTTCAAGCCAATGGAAATCGGTTCGGCATGGCGCAGCGAATTATAAAATGCTTCAACTGTTTGGCCGGTCAATGTACGCCCTGATGTATCGGTAATGGTGCCGGAAATCATGATCGGAAGACTTGTTTTTTCTTCAGCGAAGACCTGTTTAACGGCAAATACGGCGGCCTTGGCATTCAGAGTATCAAAGACGGTTTCGATGAGAATAATGTCGATATTGCCCTGAATAAGGCCATGCGTTGCAATCGCATAATCCTTCACCAGATTATTAAAGGTAATGGCGCGCGCACCGGGGTCGTTCACATCAACCGATACCGAGGCCGTTTTCTGGTTCGGGCCCAGCACACCTGCAACAAAACGAGGTCTTTCGCGGGTTGAGTAGTCATCTGCACAGGCACGGGCGAGTCTGGCTGCTTCCATATTGAGCTCATGGGCATAATCCTGAAGGCCATAGCGAGTCAGGTCAGAGGGTGTGGCATTAAAATTATTGGTTTCAATAATGTCGGCCCCGGCTTCCAGATAGGCTCGGTGGATTTCGCTGATAATATCCGGTTGGGTTAGAACCAGCAGGTCGTTCATGCCCTTAAGATGGAAGGCCCAGTCGGCAAACTGATCGCCACGATAATCGACCTCCTCCAGTTTATGGCGCTGGATCATGGTGCCCATGGCACCATCCAGAAACAGGATGCGCTCATTCAGGAGCCGCTCGAGTTGTTGGGTTTTGTCATTCATGGCTTATCTGATACTGGAAATCCAGCTTGAGAAAGTGGACGCTGAAAGTGGTGACCGCTTTCAACAGGCCTGCTGTGGTATTTTAATTCCGCACGAAAATTTATGCTATGGTATAAAGAAGACATAATGCGTTTTGCGTACAATCCACTTCCGGAATTTGATGCGCGGATTCAACTGCAACTTTCGATAGACGATGCCAACACGCTGATGATTTGAAAAAAGCCTTGATTATGTCGATGGTGCGCCAGATAAATCAACCATTGATGAACTTCATCTTTCGGTTCAAAAACAAACTTTACTTTTTCTGCTTTATAGTCATAACCTGAGGGGCTTTCTAATGAGGCATATCAGGAGCAGAAATTCTGGCTGTTAAGGCTGGAGTAGATATTTGCATGATGGTGGTTTCCTATCACTTTAGGATTATACTACGATATTGACCAACTTGTCAGGTACCACTATTATTTTTCGTATCTCGGAACTGCCAATAAGCCGTTGTACATTTTCATTTTTCAGGGCAGCTGCTTCAATGGTTGTATTGTTGGCACCTGCGGGTACTTTTATTTTACCGCGTACCCTGCCTTTGATCTGCACCACCATTTCAATTGAATCCTGCATCAATGCTGCCTCATCAAAATCAGGCCATGGTGCATGTAGAATATCATCGCCATAACCCAGCTCGCGCCACAGGATATGAGTAATATGCGGAGCAACTGGGCTTAACAGTCTAATAACAATGCTCAAACCTTCAGCAAGCAGTCGTTTTTCATCATCATGGTCACCGAGTTTGTATAGCGTATTGACGATTGACATACATGCAGACACGACTGTGTTGAACTGCTGGCGTTCATAATCGAACAAGGCTTTTTTCAGATGCTTATGCACTTCTCTTCTGGCATCCTGCTGATTGTTCGTCATGCCATTATCTGTAACCAGTTTTCCGATTCCCGGGTTGGCAATAGCCAGATTCCAGAGACGTTTCATAAAGCGTGAAGCACCTTCCACGCCTTCATCCGACCATTCCAGTGATTGCTCCGGTGGCGAAGTGAAAACGATATAAAGGCGCACGGTATCAGCGCCATACCGATCTATCAATGCTTGAGGATCGACTCCGTTATTTTTTGATTTTGACATTTTCTCGATGCCACCCGAAAAAACTGGTTGTCCATCTGATTTCAGTTTCGCGCTTATGATTTTCCCCCTGTTGTCTTTTTTAATTTCAATATCATCTGGATTAAACCACTCTTTGGAACCATCTTCCTTTTGACGATACCAGGTATCCGCGACCACCATGCCCTGGGTGAGCAAACGTGTAAATGGTTCACTATTATCTATCAGGCCTTCATCTCGCATAAGTCTGTTAAAAAATCTGGCATATAGAAGGTGTAAAATTGCATGTTCAATACCACCTACATATTGATCGACTGGCAGCCAGTATCTGGCGCGCCGGTCCAGCATGGCCTGATCAGCGTCTGGACAGCAATAGCGTGCGTAATACCAACTGGACTCAAAAAAAGTGTCAAAGGTATCAGTCTCGCGCTCAAGGCCATCGCCAAGATCGTAAAACTCTGGCATGTGTTTCAACGGCGAACCAGTGCCATCGACAATGATGTCTTTGGGCAGCTTCACCGGAAGTTCGGCTGCGGGTTTCATGCCTTGAGGAGTTTTAACTACCGGGATCGGGCAGCCCCAGTAACGCTGACGGGAAACGCTCCAGTCACGCAAGCGGAAGTTGACTTGTCTGCTGCCTTTGCCGGATTTGCTCAGGTGTTCGGCTATGGCGTTAAACGCTTCATCTGAGGTCATCCCGTTAAATTGACCAGAGCACCTTAAAATGCCTTTTTCATTGAACCTTTCATCCCATTCAAGCCATATTAACGGTGATTCATCCTTGATTGATAATGCAGGAGTCCGATGGTTATTATGAAATGGTTCGTTACCCGCCATCTGGTTATTTTCTGGCTCGCTAATCTCTTTATCTTTCCAGTGCGCAGGAACTATCACCGGTTTAATCGCGAGTCCGTATTTTCTGGCAAAGTAAAAATCCCTTTCATCATGGGCAGGTACGGCCATCACCGCGCCGGTACCATAGCTCATCAGGACAAAGTTGGCAGCATATACGGGTACAGTACTGCCCGTAACTGGATGTATGGCGTTAATATCCAGGGCAATGCCTTCCTTTTCCATCGTCTCTATTTCGATTTCCGAAACACTGCCATGCCGGCATCTGTCAATGAAAGCGGCAATATCCTCATTACTTTCACTCGCTCGCAGCGACAAAGGATGCTCCGCGGCAATGGCCATATAGGTCACACCCATCAAGGTGTCTGGGCGTGTCGTAAAGACAGTGAGCTTTTGATCAGTTCCTTCGATACCGAAATCGACCATCACGCCTTCTGACCGACCGATCCAGTTGCGCTGCATGGTAACAACCTGATCCGGCCAGCCTGATAATTTATCCAGACCATCGAACAGTTCCTGTGCATAATCCGTAATCTTCAAAAACCACTGCTCGACTTCGCGTTTTTCAACCACTGCACCGGAGCGCCAGCCACGGCCGTCAATAACCTGCTCGTTTGCGAGCACCGTCTGGTCAACGGGATCCCAGTTTACTGTCGCTTTCTTACGATAGGCCAGACCTTTTTCCATCAGACGGGTGAACAACCATTGCTCCCAGCGATAATAATCTGCATCACAGGTAGCCAGCTCCCTGTCCCAGTCGTAACCAAAGCCCAATGATTTGAGCTGACCTTTCATATATTCAATATTGTCATGAGTCCATGCTGCAGGTGATCTGGCATTTTTAATGGCTGCGTTTTCAGCCGGCAGGCCAAATGCATCCCAACCAATCGGTTGCAGAACATTTTTACCCTGCATCCTCTGATAGCGGGAGATCACATCGCCGATCGTATAGTTACGTACATGCCCCATGTGTAACTTGCCGCTGGGATAGGGAAACATGGACAGGCAGTAAAACTTCTCTCTACCGGGTTGTTCGACAGCCTTGAATGACCGGTTCTTTTCCCAGTATTGCTGGGCTGCTGCCTCCAGTCGTTGCGGATTATATTTTTCTGCCATGTCGGTTGCCTTACTCATGGTTCGATATGCTTTTCATATTTATTCCGCTTTGATTCGCTGAGAACTGTGGATAGTACTCATGATTGTGTGAGCATTTGCATAAACTGATATGGTTGGATACGACCAAGGGGATCATATATTGAAAACAGAAAATGCTCAAAACGCCTGTTCTCACGATATCTGCCGTTACCACGGCCTGACAGCGGTGCCATCCTGCCGGATACCACTTCCAGATTAAACACGACGAATGTACCGGACCAGTAGCAGCATGACTGACAACACAGCAATCAGCGGGTAATCAACATAGTGGCTGTAGGGAGTCTGCCCATTGACACTGTGAATCTGACCGGTAAGCACGCCCCGCTGTGCATTCGCAAGGCTTGCCTGGACTCTGCCGGTTGGCTCAATAATCGCCGATATGCCAGTATTCGTCGCACGCAGGATATAGCGCCCGGTTTCTATTGCCCTCATACGTGTAATCTGCAGATGCTGATGTGGGCCTAGTGAATCGCCGAACCAGGCATCATTGCTGATATTGACCAGATAGGATGCCTCCGGTAGTGCCTCCATGACATCACCGGCAAAGGCGATTTCATAACAGATAAGGACACCAATCTGATGTTCGGCGGCCTTGATCAAAGGCTTTCCCTGACTCCCGGCAGAAAAGTCCGACATTGGAATCTCCAGATAACCAAGGACAGGTTCCAGTAAAAATTTGAGAGGCAGGTACTCGCCAAACGGAACCAGACGACGCTTTAGATAGGTGTCTTTATCCTCCGTATTTCCCAGTACGGTCAGTGCATTGTAGTAATCACCGTTTTGTCCACGGACAGGCAACCCTGTCATCAGGGTAGTATCGGATAGTCGGGCTGCATGATGTATGGCATCAAGATATGTCGATACATCCTGCTTAAAAGCCGGTATTGCCGTCTCTGGCCAGACAATGACCTGCTTGTCCCAGTGCTGTTCAGTCATTTGATGATACATGTTCAGGGTTGGCTGACGCTGGCTTTTTCGCCATTTAATGTATTGTGATACATTGCCCTGAACAAGGGCCACATGGATCGCGTCGCCATCCATCCTTGTATAAGTCGGTAGCTCCATAACCATGGGAACGCCCCAGATGCCAATGGTCAAGGCAAGGGAAATGGCCTTCATCTGTTTATTGATACCCGCCGATAGTATGATAAAGATGGCTGTGACAGCGATAAGTACCAGATAGCCAATTCCCAATGTGCCGAACCACGGCGCATATTCTGCCAGTGGTGAGTCAACAAAGGCATAGCCAATCTGCAACCAACCGAAGCCGGTAAACAGCCAGCCTCGAAGCCATTCAGTGAGTATCCAGACTGACGGAAATACCAGCAGTAAGACAGCGGGTGGGGCACCTGCCGTCAATCTGCGAATCACCCAGATCGCCAGTGCGGTATAGGCTGATAGTGCCAGAATAAAAAGCAGTGTAATGGTAGCTGCCAACGGTGTTGTGGCATTGCCAAACAGCCGGATACTGACATAAACCCAGGAAACCCCGACACCAAAGTACCCGATACCAAACAGATAACCGCGCCATGCAGCTCGTGTTGCGGAAACATTCTGGATGCTGATCAACAGTAGCAACAAAGAAACTATAATTACCGGCCACCACGAAAACGGGGCAAAAGCCAGAGGCAATAAAGCACCGGCAATCAGCGACAGAACATCGGCCTTCCAGTTTGACCAGGACATTAAGGCCGGATGTCTTTGGCGGCAAACATATCCGGCTGCAGTCGTCGCAATTCGAGCATATAAATTCTGCGGCTATCCGCTCGCAACACCTTGAAGCAGCACTGGCCTATTATGACCTCTTCCTGTCGTTTTGGTACATGTCCCAGGTGGTGCATAATCATGCCACCAATGGTTTCATAGTCATTGTCGGGAAAGTCTGTATGAAAATATTCGTTGAACTCATCAATGCCGGTAAATGCCCGAAGGACAAACAGGTCATCCTCATGTTTGAGGATGTTACTGCCAAGGTCCGTGTCATGTTCATCGTCAATATCACCTACGATTTGTTCCAGAATATCCTCTATCGTTACCAGACCGCTGACGCCACCATACTCATCCGCCACAATCGCCATATGGTTGCGATTGGAACGAAATTCGGCAAGCAGGACATTCAACCGCTTGCTCTCCGGTACATAAACAACCGGGCGCAGATATTCCCTGATATTGAAAGTTTCATCCTTGTCATCGGCAAAAAACTGCAGCAAATCCTTTGCCAGCAGGATGCCGGACATTTCATCCTTGTCTTCTGCTGCCACAGGAAAGCGCGAATGTCCAGAGTCCACAATAACTTTTAATACGTCGCTGACAGGTGCATCTCGATGTACCACTACCATTTGTCCGCGTGGCACCATAATATCCCGCACATCCTGCTCGGCAACCTCCAGCGCACCCTCGACCATTGCCAGGACATCCTCGGCAAGTAAATTCCTGGACTGTGCATCACGCAACAGATCGACCAGCTGCTCACGGTCCTGCGGTTCGCCAAGTAATGCCTGACTGAATCGTTCAAGCCAGCCTTTGCTCTCCAGCCTGTTTTTCTTTTCACTCATGTCTGACTGTTGACTAACTCATAAGGATTTTGGATGTTCAGGGTTTCCAGCAACCTGATTTCAAGGCGCTCCATTTCTGCCGTCTGTCGTCTGGTTTCATGGTTGTAACCCAGTAAATGCAGCACACCGTGCAAGGTTAAATGTGCCCAATGATTTTCCACAGGGCACTGTCTTTCTGCCGCTTCCCGTCGCACAACATCCGCACAGACAACCAGATCGCCGAGTGTATTCGGCACATTGGCCTGCGAGAACAACATTTCGTCGTCATAATAAAAAGACAAGATATTGGTTGGCATGTCCCTGCCGCGATACCGGGAGTTGAGTGCCTGGATTTCCTGACTATCGACAATGCGCACGGTTAGCTGTGCATTCAACGTGTCATCAGATAAGGCCAGATTAGCCCATTGTGAAAACTGGTCCCTCGATGGAAGTGCCTCAGTATCTTTGACGGAGCGCACATCCTGCACTGTCACCTCAATTGTCATCGGATTCCAGTCTGCCGAAATGATCATAGGCATCGACAATGCGCTGAACAAGCGGATGTCGTACAACATCATGGGGCTTGAAGAAAGTAAAGCTGATACCTTCAATATCCCGCAACACATTAATGACCTGTTTAAGACCGGACTGACGATCACGCGGCAGATCAATTTGGGTCACATCACCAGTAATCACGGTCGTGGAACCAAAGCCAATGCGTGTCAGAAACATCTTCATCTGCTCTATAGTCGTATTCTGTGCTTCATCCAGAATAATAAATGAATCGTTCAATGTGCGACCACGCATATAAGCCAGTGGAGCAATTTCTATGGTACCGCGCTCAATAAAGCGGTTCACTTTCTCCAAGCCTATCATTTCATACAGAGCATCATACAGAGGACGCAGATATGGATCGACCTTCTGTGACAAATCTCCGGGCAAAAAACCCAGGCGCTCACCGGCTTCTACAGCCGGACGTACCAGTATAATCTTCCGAACCTGATCGTGCTCCAGTGCATCCACTGCACAGGCAACCGCAAGATAGGTTTTGCCGGTGCCAGCCGGCCCGATACCGAAATTAATATCATTACGTTGAATACTGTGTAGATAATATCCCTGATTGTTTCCATGCCCTTTGATCTTTCCATGTCGAGTATTAATTATTACAGGATCCATATTGTTATTCTGCTTCACGACATCGCTCTCATCCATTTGAGGATCAGTCTGCTTCTCCCGTAATGCCAAATGGATATCCTCCATGGTTAATTCTTTGTCTTTGGTCACCTTATAAAGCGATTGCAGGCAAGCAGAGGCAAGCTCAATATCTTTCGGTGTGCCCACCAGCAAAAATCGATCACCTCTATGATGCAGTTCCACGCGAGTCTGCCGCTCCAGATAATGGAGATGCTCATCAAACTGGCCGGAAAGACTGGCCAGACGGGCATTATCGTGAGGTTCCAGCAGTAGCTCCTGCTCGTGCATATTAATTTTTTTACTGGTTGCTTCAGGAGGCAAAACGCGGTCAATCCTCGGTTACTGATGAAGCATCAGACAGTCTCCCGCGAAGAGAGTTTGGCAAAGCTTCCTCAATAATCACATCGACAAACCGGCCGATTAAATCGGCTCGTCCACTGAAATTTACCATGCGATTATTAGAAGTGCGCCCTGCCATGGCGCTGATATCCTTGCGTGACGGACGTTCGACAAGAACTTTCTGAGTGGTTCCCACCATGGCCTGACTGATTTCACGGGCACTCTGCGCTAATCGAGCCTGTAGTATGGTCAGACGCTTTTTCTTGGTCTCCTCGGCAACATTATCCGGCAGGGCTGATGCCGGAGTGCCCGGTCGCCGGCTGTAAACAAAACTGAATGAGGTGTCAAAACCTGTTTCATTCACCAGCTCCATGGTTTGCTCAAAATCTTCGTCAGTCTCACCCGGAAAACCGACGATAAAATCAGATGAAAGGCTGAGGTCAGGTCGTGCCACACGCAGACGGCGAACCGTCTCAATGTAGTCCTCAACGGTGTAGTTACGTTTCATGGCTGTCAGAATGCTGTTTGAGCCGGTTTGCACCGGCAGGTGAAAATGATTCGCCAGTTTAGGAATTTCCGCAAATGCTTCAATAAGTGCATCATTCACTTCCATGGGATGGGAAGTGGTAAAGCGAATGCGTCCGATTTCTTCTAATGCTGCCACATGGTGCAACAATAACGCCAAATCTGCCGTTTCACCATCATCCATAAGGCCACGATAGCCATTCACATTTTGCCCCAGCAGGGTAATTTCCCGTACTCCCAGGCTGACCAGACTATGTATCTCCGTCATCACATCATCCAGATTCCGGCTGATTTCCTCTCCTCGCGTAAAGGGCACAATGCAAAAGCTGCAATACTTGCTGCAACCTTCCATGATGGAGACAAATGCCGTCGGCCCTTCTGCCCGTGGTTTTGGCAAAGCATCAAATTTTTCTATTTCCGGGAAAGAAATATCAAGCATCGGCCTGCCTTGTTTTCTGACCTGATCCAGCATTTGCGGTAAACGGTGCAGGGTCTGGGGGCCAAAAACAATATCCACGCAGGGCGCACGCCGACGGATATTCTCACCTTCCTGACTGGCAACACAGCCACCCACCCCGATAATCAGGTCAGGTCTTGATTGTTTCAGCCTTTTCCAGCGTCCGAGCAGAGAATAAACCTTTTCCTGTGCCTTTTCCCGGACGGAACAGGTATTCATTAATAAAACATCTGCCTCCTCTGGAGACTCGACCCGGTTCATGCCATGGGAGGCGTCGAGCATGTCAACCATTTTATCGGTATCATATTCATTCATCTGGCAGCCAAAGGTCTGTATGTATAGCTTTTCTGACATAGGGTAACGGAGGAAATGGAAGAAAACACGAATTTATCCGATGCCTGCATGATAACAGTATCAGAAGTACCGGCGGAAGATCAGATTTACCAGAATTTCCTTGTGAAACACAGCCCAATTCCAAAAAAATAATTTGACATTATCGGTGCTTTTTGAAAAACTGGTTTCGTAAATTAATAAATACATAAAATTCAAACACGTATCATATTGGTCAATATGGCAAAATCATTGCAAAAAGAGAGCCCTGCCCCATGTTGAATACGGAAGGTTTCTCATGGATTTCTTTCGCTCGAACTGATGTCGGCAAGGTTCGCAAGATTAACGAGGATTCTGTTCTCGATAATGGCCCGGCCGGTATCTGGGTAGTTGCCGATGGAATGGGAGGGCATGCCGCTGGCAATGTTGCCAGTGCCTCTATCGTTAACAGTCTCAGCGAACTAAAGCCATCGGAAGATGCGGATGCCCTTGTCAGTGAAATAGAGCAGCGATTGCTGGACGCTAACAGCGACCTGTTAAGGCAGGCCGCAGAACGTGACGACAAACAGACTATGGGCAGCACGGTGGTCGTATTGCTGGCATTTGGTCAAAAAGCACTTTGTCTGTGGGCTGGTGACAGCCGTATTTACAGGCTGCGGGACGGGACCCTCAACCAACTCACAATTGACCACAGTAAAGTCCAGGAGCTGGTAGATGAAGGCTTAATCGCCGAAGATGAGGCTGAAAGCCACCCCGAAGCAAATGTCATCACACGCGCTATCGGTGCCAGTCGGCGCCTTTTTATCGACATGGATATACGCGATGTACAGCAGGGAGACCGCTATCTGCTTTGCAGTGACGGGCTTTTTAAGGAAGTCACAAAAAACGAAATTAATGAGCTGCTGGCTCGGGGCACGCCTGAAGAAGCATGCGACACACTGATTGATCTTACGCTCGAACGAGGTTCCAGAGATAATGTCACCGTTATTGTTGTTGAAGCGAATTGAGGCCGGCATGCAGGTATCAGAGACGAGGCAATAGTAAATGATTAATGAATTTAAGTTAGTTTTACAAAAACATATCAAGGGTGAGGCAAAATCTGGCGAAGTCACAGACCTTTTACAAAAGCTCCTCAAAAAGCA
This sequence comes from Gammaproteobacteria bacterium, assembly GCA_965214035.1. GTDB lineage: Bacteria > Pseudomonadota > Gammaproteobacteria > JAJDYQ01 > JAJDYQ01 > JAJDYQ01. The sequence goes on from OZ243932.1 coordinate 162,715, forward strand.
TCCTCAGCTTGCGGGGCCTATGGAAAGCCAGATAAATCAGCTCGCCCAGGATGGCAAAATTACAGCCGACACACGGGATGCCGTTCTGAGGATTACCACGGAGTTCACCAGTATCAGTGAAAGTGCAGACAAAACCGTTCTCACAGATGCGGTGACAGTGACTGAAATGGCTTCCGGTCAGGATGCTATGACCGATGTAACCGATGTAACTGATGCAACTGAAGTCAGTGCCACAACCTCGGTAGAACAGCCTGATGCTACCCTGGTTGAATCTGGCGCTACTCTCATCAACACTGATACACATACCGGCGCTACCGCGACGGATGACGGCTTTGCGCTTGATCTTGAAGCCACAGGAGGTAACCCGGCACAAACAAGTCCTACAATGGGGCCAGACGGCATACCCGTTATGACCTATGGGGACGAGGCCATTAATGTCGGTTCCATACTGCGCAACCGCTTCGAGCTTGTTGCCAAACTTGGTGAAGGTGGCATGGGTGCTGTGTATCTGGCTACTGACAAAATTAAAGAGGAAGCACAGGACAAAAATCCGAGGATCGCGGTTAAGGTTCTGAACGAAACATTTAAGCAATTCCGTGAATCCTTCATAGCACTGCAGCGGGAATCGTCCAAACAACAACGGCTTGCCCACCCGAATATTGCTACTGTTTTTGATTTTGACCGTGACTATACCTACGGCACGGTTTTTATGACCATGGAATATCTGGAAGGCGAGCCGCTTGATAAATATATTCGTCGCCTCCCCGGTGAGGGACTGAGCTATGAGGAAGCCCGTCCGGTCATTGAAGGGATGTGCCATGGTCTGGCATATGCGCATCACCACCAGTTGGTACATTCCGACTTTAAGCCGGCCAACACCTTTTTAAATAAGGATGGGGTAGTCAAGCTGCTTGATTTCGGTATTGCACGGGCCGCCAAGCCCAAAGATGCGCCGGAAGGCAGTGCGAAGGAAAACACCCTGTTTGATCCTGGCACACTGAGTGCTCTGACTCCTGCCTATGCTAGTGCAGAAATGCTTGAAGGTGAAACACCCGAACCACCGGATGATATCTATGCGCTGGCGTGTGTCTGCTATCAGCTTCTCAGCGGCAAACACCCTTTTAATAAAATGCCTGCCAATCACGCGAGAGACAGTGGACTTACGCCGGCACCGATTAAAAGGCTCAAGCGTCGCCAAATGAAGGGACTTATGCGCGGTCTCTCTTTTAATCGTAATAACCGCCCCCAGACAGTTGAAGAATTCCTGGATGAGATTACTCCGAAAAAACCTATTCTTGCATACTCGCTGACTGCCGCTGTAGTTATTCTGACGATTATTGGCGTCCTTGCAAAAGATGCTTTTGAAGATCATCTGCGCGAGCAGCAAAATCAGGAAATGATAGCCGCCATTACCGAAGCAGGTGCGGCACGTCAGCTACAGGCTGTTAAACAAAGTCTGACAACGCTGGAAACATTTGAAGCCGATTCACAGACACGCATCAAGGCAGATCCTGACGTGCAAAATGCGATTGTCGGTTATTTTTCACGGCGTATTGACGAACAGATAGACAAGACAAAGCAGCGTTATAACTATCCACAGGCATTCAGCATTCTGGAAGAAGCGAGAAAATTCTATCCCGACTCAGGAACACTGGACTCCAAAGAAGAGGAATTAAGATCAAGCAAGAGTGAGGAACTGGAAAGCCAGCGTGATCTGTACACCCGCTTCCTGAAAATAGGTCCCTGGTTGAGTGTTGAAGGAACCAGCAATGATATTCCTGATGTCATCAATATCATCCGCCGCATTGATCCCGGCAACCCGCTGCTTACCGACCCCAGGCTTGTGGGAAGCTATATTACCGAGGCACGTGGCTCTCAGCAGGAAAATAACTATGAACGGACAAAGCTCCTTCTTGGTCAGGCTGCTGAATATACTGAAGACAAAACTGACATTATCAATGCCGAAGACGAACTCTCTTTCGCACGTCACAGCTACCTGAACCAGCAGGAACTGGAGAACCTCATACCACAGGTCACCGGGGCCAGACCAGAAGCTGGCATTCAGCAGGCATTATCGGTTCGTGACGAATTAATCTTCATGCGGTTGGTCTCGCCGGAAAATGAGATTTTAACCGGCGCGACTGAAGCGTTATCCGAGTTATTGGTTACGGCGGCCGACGAGTCATCCGAATTAAGCAGTACCGAGCAGGCGTTCCTGAGCCTGTCTCCCGCGCTTTCTGTCGAACAGCAGGAGACCGTGCGGTCCAGGCTCAGTGACTCCTGGCAAAAGGTCGGTGGGGTAACTGCGGAACTGTCCACCCTGCGCCAGACAACAGCCGATGAATTACAGGCTGAACTCAATGCGCTGGCCTCAGAAAACGAGTTCACCCATGAGTGGACACAAAGCCTTCGTGATGTTTCATTACGGCTCGAGGCCGTTCTGGGTTCAAATCATATCGAAACACAGCGGGCCAAACGTGGGCTGGCTACCCAACATATCGAACAGGCAACCATAATGAGTGAGGGCGGGCGCCTCGCCCAGGGTGCGATTCTGATTGCCTATGCCAAACAGTTTGACGCCAGTGTGCCCGGCTTGAAAGACGCCGAAGACTTTATTGTCAAGGCTTTGCGCGAACAGGAAATCGAACGACTCGAAAAAGAGCGACTCGCTATCATATCCGCACTCAAAAAAGACACGATCGCCAAGGCGAAATCGGAAAAAATGGAAGATGCTGTGCGATTTCTGGACTTATTGCGTGTCTATCTGCTACCGGATGATGAATTCCTGACTGTCGAGGGCCCGGGTGAAGTCGGCAAAGCCTATGCCAGACTTGCTCTGCGTGCGAAACGGCAGGCGGATGCCATGCAGAAAGACTACACCGGCCAGCGTGATGCCTACATAGCCGCATTGAATCAAATCAACGCAGGATTTGAAGTGGCACCAAGCTCCCCGGAACTGGCAGACGCCCGTGCTCAAATTGAATACTCACAAACAGTCTCAGAAGTACGAAATACCTTCAGTACATCCCAGGTCATCGAACTTGCTGAGCTGCAATCCAAGCTGAGCGATCTCAGGGCGTTTGACAGAGCACAGTATGAACGCCTGCAGACTGAATTTTCAGAAGCGGTGACGAGTCGCATTTCCACGATGGAAATGTATGACCCTGAGTCTGCAAAGGCATACCTTGAAGCTGCCAGACAACTTCCGATCAATCAGACCTTGCTGTCCAGGATCCGTATTGCTGTCGTTGCTCCGTCCAGATATGCCGTTGAGCTTGAAGACGCAATCAAGGCATCCATGCTTTCTAAAGCCGGCGGAATTTTTGCCAGAGCCAGAGAAGAAGAAAGCGATCACCCGGACATCCAGCGTCTGAGAACCGCGCTGGCCAACAAAATTAATGAGGCTAACGATACCTACAAGGAATACCAGGTGGCTTTGAGAAATAATGATACGGAGGGTGCCAAAACCCAGATCGCACGGGCTTTGAGAATATGGCGGGACAACCCGGAATTTCAGTCTGCATCCAAATCCATCAAAATCAGCATTATTGCCAGTAAAAAAATATGCCAGACACGGCTTGCAGGCTATGGCAAGCAAAGTCGTGGACGTTGCTATGACATGGTATCTGTTGAAGATAAAGGCCCGATCATGATCGTCCTGCCTCCCGGCGCAGGCCACAACCAGCCTTTTGCATTCAGCAAATACGAAGTATCGGTGGCTGATTTTAACCACTACTGCCAAAAAACAAAAAAATGTCAGCCGAATAATTCCAATCCCGGGTTACCTGTTACCGGAATTACCCTGCAACAGGCAAACGATTACGCCGAATGGCTGAGCAAGACAACAGGTGCCAAATATCGGCTCCCCACCGTAGAAGAATGGAAGTTCGCCGCGGAAGCAGGAGGCGATCAGCCCAAGGGGAAAATATATAACTGCACCTTGCGTCTGGGACAAAATGTCATCAAGGGGACCGGTCTGGAAGATGTCAACTCAGGCAAGCAGAATGGCTGGGGCCTGGTCAACTATATCGGCAATGCCCAGGAATGGGTTACCAGTGCCTCTGGAATCAGGGCAAGAGGTGGTGCCTATAATGATGCAATGCAGGATTGCACCATGGACCTGGAAAAACCCCATGATGGTAAAGCCGACGCCTATACCACATTCCGCCTTGTCAGGGATGTCATTTAGTGACTACGCGCAAACACAGCAGCCTTCGTCGATTGGCTCTGGCCTACTACAGGGGGCATATCGTGCGAGAACGATATCTCGAGCTCCGCAGTCGGTATCTGCAGGCTATCACAGAGGGCAAAGAACCCGCCCCTATCACCTCTGATGAAATTGCCCCGGAAGTTTTCGATATCTCATCATCCAGGCTAACTAATGACGATGGAAAAAACAAACCTCTCCTGATTTCGATTCTGGCTGCCGCTGCAGTTATTATCATCATTGCAATCGTAGCTGTTGTAAATAACAAACCTCCGGCATCCGAAAGCTCGACAGATACCGGAAAAGCCAATAGCAGCTCGATACAGAAAAAAATGGGAATTATATAGAATGTTAGCCAAAAACTTGCAAAATCACTTGACATTTGGGTTCCAATAGATTACAATGTTAGCCATAACATTGAGGAACAAAAATGAAAAAGCAATCGAAATATTACGCCGTAAATGAGATAAGCATGTATGAATTCTTGCAACGAATTCCTGATGAACGGGCGGCAGAAAACTATCTAATTCAATTGCGCTGGCAGGGTTCCCCAATATGTCCTCACTGCAATAGTAGCAGAATATCCGATGTAAAGAATCGCAAGCCTCAACCCTATCGATGTAAAGATTGCCGAAAGCATTTTAGTGTACGCACTAATACGGTTATTGCACAGGCAAACATACCGCTACATAAATTTCTGTATGCTGTTTACTTGCTATCTACCCATACGAAAGGCATATCAAGCGTGCAATTCGCTAAGCAACTCGGAATCACACAAAAAACGGCTTGGTTTCTTGCTCATAGAATACGAAAGGGATGGGAACAGAAAAGTGGATTGTTTGCCGGTCCTGTTGAAGTTGATGAAACTTATATTGGTGGTAAGGAAAAGAACAAGCACAATTCTAAGAAACTTAAAGCTGGACGCGGCACAGTTGGCAAAGCCGCAGTGGTAGGTGCAAATACAAGAAAAGGCGGTAAAGTTAGGGCGCAACATGTAGAATCTACCGATAGCACCAGTCTTCAAGGATTTATCGAAGATACTACCGAAAGGGGTCAAACTGTTTATACTGATGATCATAGATCGTATGTTGGAATGGTTGATTTTGACCATGAAACGGTTAAACATAGCGTTGGTGAGTACGTTAAAGGGCAGGCGCATACGAATGGAATCGAGAGTTTTTGGGCATTGCTTAAGCGAGGTCACTACGGCACTTATCACAAAATGTCAGTCAAGCACCTAAATCGTTATGTTGATGAATTCTCCACAAGATTTAACATGAGGAAGCAAGGAACTATGGCCAAAATCGAACAGACAATAGACGGTTGTATAGGCGTTGAATTGCCATTAAAAGAGTTAGTCAAGTGAAGACTGCTGGAACAATACAGGGACTTCCTGGCGGGTTCGAAAATGTGGTGTCTCGCATTGTTGCCAAACCGAAAAAGCCACATACAGCCAAGTCACTGTTACGTTATCCAGGCGGGAAATTCAGGGCGGTCGAAACAATACGATCTTACATACCAAAAGACACAAAGAAAATAGTCGCACCATTTCTTGGGGGCGGAAGTATAGAGTTGGCTTGCGCTGCTGATGGGATTAAGGTTTACGGGGCTGACGCTTATGAACCGCTTATAAACTTTTGGAAGCAGGCAAAAGACAATCCGGTATTACTATCGGAGCGGGTGCGCAAATATCACCCACTAACTAAACCTAAGTTTTACAATCTTCAAAAAGGTTTTTCAAACCTATACAACCCACTGGAACGAGCGGCCGTCTTTTATGTGTTAAATCGGTCTTCGTTTTCCGGCACAACTCTTTCAGGTGGGATGTCTCCCGGACACCCCAGATTCACTGAAAGTTCAATAGATAGACTAAGGGACTTTCAAGCAAAAAACCTGTCTGTAAGGTGCGCTGACTTCACACAAACGATTCAGAAACACAGCGACAAGCTTATGTATCTTGATCCACCTTATGCTAACGGCGAGCGTTTATACGGCGATCATGGCGATATGCACGAGGGCTTTAACCATAAAGAATTAGCGGAACAGTTGCATGAAAGGGATGGCTGGATATTGAGTTACAACGATTGCGAGCAAGTTCGTCATTTGTATGATGGATACGATTTTATTACCCCATCTTGGCAATATGGCATGTCTTCCGACAAGCGATCTAGCGAAGTTCTCATTGTCAATATTTGACAATGAGTGTTGCTCAAACTGAAAGTGGCAAAGCTTGGGAATACGGGCTTGCCAGACAATGCGCTGATATGTTCAATCAGCATTGTGTTATGCCCGTCAATAGTCCACGTACTAAATGTCAAAATTCCTACGATCTGTTATCTGCCCCAGAAAGAGGTAGAATCGACAAAGCTGCTAATGAAGCAGTTTTGTTTCTCCGTGCTCACGATCCCAGAACGCTTAATGCTAAGAGCATTGTTATCCAAAGCGATATGCGAGGTGCTAAAGGAGATGTTAGAGACCTACTCATAGAGACCTACTCAGAAACGATTGGAATTTCAGCCAAGCACCGTCACACTGCTTTGAAACACTCCAGACTATCCGATCAGATAGATTTTGGCAATCTTTGGTATCAAGTTCCATGCTCAAATCAATATTGGAGTGCTGTATACCCCATATTTCAGGGTTTGCGGGTATTGAAAGTTCAAGGAGGCTTCTTTAGAGATATACCAAATAAACATGAAGAAATTTATGTTCCAATTCTCAAGGCATTCATAAACGAAGTTATTAGGTATGCAAACCCCAACAAAATGATGCGTTATTTGCTTGGTAGATATGACTTCTATAAGGTCATAAAAGAAAACGGAAACATTTCACTTCAATCTTTCAATATTAGCGGGTCGTTAAAGTGGGGCAAGAAAATCCCGCTTCCAAATCAAATTGTTGACTTTTCTATGAAACCAAAGTCAACCACAACCGCTATATTGAATCTTAATGAAGGGTGGCAAGTTTCATTTCGAATCCACAGTGCAAGAAGCAAGGCTGAACCATCTTTGAAGTTTGATGTTACGCTGATAGGAAGCCCCCAGCAACTGTCTTGCCACGAAATTCCTTATGGCTAACATTCTATATAATTCCCAAAAAAATAACTGCAATATAAATTACCCAAAATGTTCGCCCGCTATCGGGAAATGCCAATCGGGACAAAAAAGCTCCCGGTATAAGGCACAAGGGCTGCTCGCCAGCTTCCCGCAATGCTGCTCTATGGAAGCTGCTGCTCCCAGAGCACCTCTTCCGATTCCTTATCTCTGGTCAGCATACGAGCTGCCACAAAAAGAAAATCCGACAGGCGATTGATATATTGCCGAAGCTCCACCCTCAGCTCCTGTTCATGTGCATAACTGATCAATGATCTTTCCGCCCGGCGGCAGATCGTGCGTGCCTGATGGCAGATCGCCACTGAACAACTACCCATAGGCAGGATAAACTCCTTCAAGGGTCTCAGTTGCCCATTCCACTCATCAATCTGTGTCTCCAGCCTTTCAATATGTCCGTCTGTGATGACCTGATATTTGGGCATCGTCAGCTCTCCACCGAGAGCAAACAATTCATGCTGAACATATTCCAACATCTTATCCATAAAATCAGGCAAGTCCTGCGCACGTAACATACCGATGCAGGCATTTAATTCATCAACATCACCTATTGCATGTATGACGAGCGCGTCTTTCGGTATGCGTGAACCATCCGCCATACCGGTCATACCGTCATCACCCGTTCGAGTATAAACTTTTGAAATTCGATTGCCCATATCAAAATCTATAAGTCATATCTGTATAAAACTGTAAGAATGCAAAGGTGGCCAGCACTGGTGACAGGCACCTGATTATTCTGCCCGGATTTACAAACTGGCTTTAAAGCCCAGTTTGATAGTACGATCCGGAGCATTAAACCCCGCTGCTGTTTGATAATCCTCTCCAAATATATTATTACCCTGAACATATAATGACGTATTGTCTCTTACATTAAATGCTACACGAGCATCAAAAACCATATAAGAGTCATTTTTCAGTGTTGAGAAGGAGGAATCATCATTAGATGAAACATTCCTCGCTCCAATAGTCACTTCATGCCTGTCTGTCAAATATGATACATAGCCGGATAAAACTGTCCCCGGTCTTCTGGACAGCTTTTCATCAAGTATCTCATCTACAGCATCCTGCTCTACAGCATCCTGCCATAGGAGATTGGCCGTCAAAATCCATGGACCTTTCCGATATTGAGATTCCAGTTCAATACCCTCGATATCGGCCTCAGCTATATTCTCTACCAAAGTAAAACTACTATTGATTTGAATCAAGTCATCAATGCGAGTATGGAAATATGAAGCACTTATCATCGTATTATCCGCACTCCATATCAATCCTGATTCAGCAGATCGAGATTTCTCAGGCTTCAATGCAGGATTGCCTGCAAACCCGTATTTATCGGTAGAGGTCGGCGCCCTGAAGGCAGTTCCAAGGCCTGCAAATGCACGAAGCTGATCCGAAAATCGATAAGCGAACTCTATATTCCAGGTATCCTGAGAATCGAAATCCTCATAATCGGACTGGCGATAAGCTAACAGAGTTGAAAAGCGATCCCATCTCAAATTGGCCTGACCATAATAAGCCTCATCAGTATCCGATTCATCATAAAATATACCGAAAGAAACCGACTCTACATTGTCTTCCGTAAAATTGTAACCCAAAGTAAATGAATGGGTCTGATAATCCATCTGGGTGGAGATATTAAACTCATCCCGATCAGCCTCCAGATAGTCATAAGAACCGAGATAATTGGGCTGATCCTGATCCAGGCTGGTTCCAGCTTGAGACCACCTGAGTGATGTTGAGATCCAATAATCCCAGTCAATAGTTCCCTTGACATAGGCAAGGTTTTCCTGATAATCCTGAGACAAGTCCCCGAAAGAATAGTACTCAACATTACCATCGGAACCCCATCCACCTGCCTCCAGATCAATGAAGCCAAAGTCAGAACCGGCAAAGACATGATAAGAATTTCTGTTATATCCCTGCTTCTCATCAGATGAAGGAGAAGACCTGTAACCATTTGTATCATGGTATGAAGTATTCAATCCCAAGCGTATCCCGTTCTTGCCATGATAAACACCAGCGGACAGTTCCTGATCATTCATCCCGGCAGCATCAACATAACCGGAAGTTCCGTTCCAGTTACGTCGTGTCGTCATACTGATGACACCACCAATCGCCTCAGAACCATAGGTAGTTGATCTTGGGCCTTTGATGACCTCAACCCTATCAAGCATGGACGGATCAATATTCTGCACAGCAGCGGTCCCAAATATAGGAGAATTAACCTTGATGCCATCGATGAGAACAACGGTATGATTACTGTTGGTTCCCCTCAAAAACACAGATGCCAGAGCGCCGGCACCCCCGGAACGGGCAACATGGGCACTCGTATTCTGCTCAATAATGGAAGCTGTATCCGTTAAGGGCTGGGTCCTCAGTATCCTCTCATCGACAACAGTCACGGGTGAAGTAGTGTTATCTACGTAATCTGTGGTGCGAGTCGGTCGTAGAATAATATCTGCCGACTCTTCTGACACATGAGTTTCTGACTGTGCTATTGAAACAGCCATCAAACACAATACATACAAAATAAATCTATTCACTATATTTTCCTTTATTGATATATAAAAAACGCACCTCATGTCTGCATCGGAATTTTTGAAGCAACCTGTGTACGGATACGCTTGGCCGCTTCAACCATGTTGCTCAAAGCAGCTTTAGTTTCCTCCCAGTTGCGTGTCTTAAGACCACAATCTGGATTGATCCATAAATTTTCCGGTGTAATGAGTCTGGCAGCCTTATGCAGCAGATCCACCATCTCATCCACAGACGGGATGCGGGGTGAATGAATGTCATATACGCCGGGGCCAATTTCATTCGGGTAATCATAGGCATTAAAAACATCCAGCAATTTCATATGTGAGCGCGAAGTCTCAATGCTGATAACATCGGCATCCAGACTGATGATGTGCTCAATCATTTCGTTAAACTCGCTATAGCACATATGAGTATGTATCTGGGTTTTATCGGCAATATCTGAAGTGGCCAGGCGGAAAGCATGAGTTGCCCACTCCAGGTATTCTGCTTGCCGGTTCTTGTGTAGAGGCAAGCCTTCACGCAAGGCCGGCTCATCGATCTGAATAATCTGGATGCCATTTTTTTCCAGATCCTGTACCTCTTCCAGAATGGCCAGAGCAATCTGCTGGCAGGTAGTCTTGCGTGGCTGATCATCACGCACAAAAGACCATTGCAGGATAGTGACAGGACCTGTCAACATACCCTTGACAATTTTATCGGTTTGAGACTGTGCAAAGGTTATCCAGTCCGTAGTCATCGGTGCAGGACGGCTTACATCGCCATAGATAACAGGCGGCTTAACGCAACGCGAACCATAACTTTGAACCCAGCCATTCTCGGTAAAGGCGAAACCCGCGAGTTGCTCACCAAAATACTCCACCATATCATTGCGTTCTGCCTCACCATGAACCAACACATCCAGGCCGACTTCTTCCTGAATATCAATGGCACATTTGATTTCGTTCTGCATGAACTCGACATAATCCTGCTTGCCGGCAGAACCCTGTCTGAAGTCACGGCGCATGGCACGAATTTTCGCAGTTTGTGGAAAGGAACCAATCGTAGTGGTTGGAAATGCTGGTAGATTCAGACAGGCCCCCTGTATTTTTTTACGTTCGGCAAAGATACTTTTCCGCCTGACAGGCACAGTATCCAGATGATCAATAGCGGATTGAACGACCGGATCATGCACTCTGGCAGAGGTGCGGCGAGATTCGATAGCCGCCTGATGAGCTGCCAGATAACCATCAATAACCTCTTTTTGTCCATTGACTACAGCAACAACAGCCTGCAACTCTTGTAACTTCTGACGAGCAAAAGCCAGCCAGTTTTTAATCTCCGGGTCTAATCCGGTTTCCCCCTCCAGATCAAATGGAACATGCAGCAGTGAACAGGCAGGTGCTATCAAAAGCGCGTCCTGCTGGGCATCACTTAACATATTGATCTCGGCAACAATGCCGGCAATATCCGCTTTCCAGATGTTACGCCCACTAATCAGACCGGCCGATAGCTGCTTTCCTGCAGGAAGTGCATCTGCTACCTGCTTCAGGCCAATACCGTCTGCGCACGTAAAATCCAGGTGGAAGGTATCGAATGGCAGAGCAAAATAGTCGGCCAAATCGATGCAGGGAGTATCAAAGAAACAGGTAAGTACAGTATGCCTGCCACCAAAATCCAGCTCAGCGTACAACTTTCTGAGTGCCTCAATCCAGTCAGCCGGCAAATCATTGGCCAATGCCGGCTCATCAATCTCAATCGCGCTCACACCAGCCTGCGCAACCCGGCTGATCAACTGCTGATAGACTGGTTTGAAAACATCTAAAAGGCTCAGACGATTAACGAGAGAACCTTTTTCACGCCCCAGCCACAGATAAGTAATCAAGCCCGGAATAACCACCTTGACCTCGCCCCAGGCTTTGGCTTGCTCAATCTCTGCCAGCAGAGCCTCTGCTTTCAAAGCAGGCCGGGGCTCAACCTCAAACTCCGGAACAATGTAATGATAGTTGGTATCAAACCACTTGGTTAAGGCGCAGGCAGGTGCTTCGACACCCCCCGCAGTGCAACCACGTGCCATGATGAACTGGGTATCCAGTACATTACTGCCATCCACCAGATCACGGTAGCGCGAAGGCACATTATTGAGTGCAACCGATAAATCCAGAATGTTGTCATAAAAGCTGAAATCACCAACAGTGACATAGGCCAGATTCGCCTCCTGTTGCCATCGCCAGTTCTGTTCACGAATTTGTGCGGCTGTTTGCTGCAAGTCAGCTTCGCTTGCCTCCTGACGCCAATAGGCCTCAATGGTTTTCTTCAGCTCGCGCTTTTTACCGATACGGGGAAACCCCAGAATATGTGCCTGTATCATGATGAATACCTTACAATAGTGAAAATAACTGACATTCCTGCCAGAGCTGATGGCACACCGACGATCAATGCACCGAATAACATGACTTTTTTCATTACAATCCCCATAAAAGCGGGGAGGCACAGAACGGCCTGACCAACAGGAAACCCATTGAACACATCACCGGCCCGAACCACCCACCGTAGCTCATACCTTGAAAATAAATATTCAGGCCGGTATCCGGGCTTATGAGGTTAAAGCACTACGCGCCTTCCCATGCTTGCGCACAGTGGCAGGATGCGAGGTCAACTCACTAACCGTTGCGGGGGCAGCACCGGACTCTGCTCTGCTTATGTCACTGCGAATCAGCTTTCGCCGGCAGGACGGACGGACAGAACATCACCGGTTTCCCGTTTAACTCCCTGACCGAGGGGTCTCAGGAGCACCTGAACAGGTGTTGCCTATACTAATATGAATAAAATAGAATATAAACTATATTAACTTGAAATATTTTCATTCTATGAATTCCATTCTCGAAATCCGTCACCTGCGCACATTGCGGGCCATCGAAGAAACCGGTTCACTGGCAGCGGCCGCCCGGATGGTTTCACTCACCCCATCGGCGCTATCTCACCAACTTAAGCAACTGGAAACCTGTTATGAGATTCCGCTGTTTATGCGCAATACGCGCCCGATGACACTCACCGCAAGCGGCCGCAAACTACTTGAACTGGCAAACGATATTCTGCCGCGCATTGACACCGCAGAAATGCAGCTCAGAACGAAAATGGCTCATACCGGACACTTTCATATCGCCATTGAATGCCATAGCTGTTTCGACTGGCTGCTGCCGGCACTGAATCATGTGCGTAAACACTGGCCGGAGCTGGATGTCGATGCACACATGGCATTGGATGCCCTGGACTCACTGGAAGCAGGTGAACTGGACATGGTCATCACCTCCGATCCGCCCGGCATCTCCCATATCTCCTTGATTGCATTATTCCAATACGAGGCCAGATTGCTCATATCGCCGCATCATCCCCTGTCAAATAAAAACACGATTGAACCGGTTGATTTACACAATGAAACATTCATCACCTACCCGGTCACTCCGAACAGGCTGGACGTGTATCAGTATTTTCTGCAACCGGCCGGTCTGGAAATGAAAAATCGACGCACATCAGAACTCACCGAGATGATTATCCAGCATGTCGATAGCCAGCGCGGTGTTGCCGTATTGCCCGATTGGGTGCTAATCAGCCACAAAGCGACTACAAAACTGATATCAAAAAGTCTGGGACAGGGCCTTTACCGAACGGTATATGCCGCCGTCAGAAACCAGGACACCGGCAATATCGTACTATCAGATTTTATTGACATAACATCGAATGCCATCAAACGGCTAAAGAAATAATAGGGCTGTTACACGACTTTTGGGCTGTCAAACAACCGGGGTGATTCCGGATGATGGGGACCATTTGTCGGTGTCCGTTGAAGAGAAGGTTGTTCAGTTGGTATCGGATTCTGCGGCATCGATCGAGTCTCACATGCGTTCATTGCGCCAGATGGACTTTGCGCGTGATCCGGTGGTTCCCCGGGTGACTCAGGTTCCGTTATCGGGTCAGATTGCGAAGAAGGTGGATTTGCGTTGGACGGGACCCGCAGAGGCGGTTTTGCGCGCCATTGCAGGCGAAATTGGTTATCAGTTCGTGGTGAATGGTGTTGAACCGGCGACGGATTTGGTGGTTATTTTTGATCATCGTGATACATCCTTTTATCGGATTCTTGAGGACATCGGTTGGCAGTTGGATGAGCGAGCGACGGTGAGTGTGGATCGGAATCAGAAAACTCTGCAGATCAGTTATCGGGATTAGGGAGTTTAAGTATTATGGGGCGACGGATTTTGGTTTACGGATTGGTGTCCGGTTTGTTGTTTTCGGCGGGTGTGCTGTCGGAAGATGCGGAGGGCGAACGTGTGCTGGATCGGTTAATTTCGCAAACGAAGTTGATAAGTGGCACCTCTTATCAACTTCAAAACGACATTCAAGGGATTCGGCAGAAAGAAATGGAATCGGCGGCTTTGACGTATGGGTTACAAAATGCCGTTTATCATTATCGTACGCGTGCGAATCATCGGCTGGAGAAAATGGCGGATCTATTGGACCGGGCTTATGATTTTGGTTATTTTTCGGTGAATCAGGGCGGTGGCGTTGTTTTGATGGTTCCGTCGGTCATTGAAGCGGGGCGGGCGATCAATGTAGAGAACCCGAAGATGGTGACCAGTACGGCGACGACGTATCAGATATTGAGGCGGGCTGAATTGCGTTCATCGGTTTTATCCTGGCGTGATTTTTTGATTCAGAACATTCCTCCGGGTGAGGTTCATGAGGCGGTGAAGCCGAAAACCGCGGAGGAGCAGGCCATTTGGGAGCGTGGAGTTCGGCGCGGGTGGCGCGATGGCCAATTATTTGCGTATCGTTCTCTGGAAGAGGCGGTTGCCAATTTAGAGCGCTTATATAAAGGGATGTTGTTGTTTTTGCAATTGGAGCAGCAGGGCATTGTGAGCATGCCTTTTGTGGCGGCCGGACAGCCGGAGATATTGATACAGGGTGAGCGTGTCGAGATTGGTCGCACGGTTTTCCAGATAACGGAGGAGAGTTTGTAATATGAGCAGATTTATAGAGGATGGTGTTGGCCTCCGTGTTACACAGATTGAAGATCGCTGTAGAGCTTTCGGCATCAGCAAGCTAGAAGGGGTTGTGGTGCCGAAGGATTTAGAGCGATTGAAGAACAAGAATTATGTGTTTAAGCGGGGGGTGAGAAAGATTGGGGGAGGCTACATCACCTCTGATGATCTCCGGTAATGGAATAATAAGTTGGAAATGATGCATTCTGCACGAAATTAAGTTGTCCATATGTTTATTAACATTTCCACAAGGCAGATTATTGTCTGTACAAAAAAACTGCAAATCGGCAAAATTAAGAGTTTATTGAGCGCAATCTTTGTTACTTCACGAGGGGGGGTCGTGAAGTAACCTGGCGATAAAACCGTATTTTATGAAAATCTGTATAAAAAAGCGACAGGAGCACCCTATGAAAGCCAAAATCGGCATGCAGTTAAAATGCCCAAAAACATTGATATATAGCGCCCTTTTCCCACTTTTTTTGGGTTGTTAAACAACCGGGGTGGTTCCGGATGACGGGGACCATTTGTCGGTGTCCGTTGAAGAGAAGGTTGTTCAGTTGGTATCGGATTCTGCGGTATCGATCGAGTCTCACATGCGTTCATTGCGCCAGATGGACTTTGCGCGTGATCCGGTGGTTCCCCGGGTGACTCAGGTTCCGTTATCGAGTCGGATTGCGGAGAAGGTGGATTTGCGTTGGACGGGGCCTGCAGAGGCGGTTTTGCGCGCCATTGCAGGCGAAATTGAGTATGAGTTCGTGGTGAATGGTGTTGAACCGGCGACGGATTTGGTGGTTATTTTTGATCATCGTGATACATCCTTTTATCGGATTCTTGAGGCTATCGGTTGGCAGTTGGATGAGCGGGCGACGGTGAGTGTGGATCGAAATCAGAAAATTCTGCAGATCAGTTATCGGGATTAGGGGGTTTAAGTATTATGGGGCGACGGATTTTGGTTTACGGATTGGTGTCCGGTTTGTTGTGTTCGGCGGGTGTGCTGTCGGAAGACACGGAGGGCGAACGTGTGCTGGATCGGTTAATTTCGCAAACGAAGTTGATAAGTGGCGCCACTTATCAACTTCAAAACGACATTCAAGGGATTCGGCAGAAAGAAATGGAATCGGCGGCTTTGACGTATGGGTTACAAAATGCCGTTCATCATTATCGTACGCGTGCGAATCATCGGCTGGAGAAAATGGCGGATCTATTGGACCGGATTTATGATTTTGGTTATTTTTCGGTGAATCAGGGTGGTGGCGTTGTTTTGATGGTTCCGTCGGTCATTGAAGCGGGGCGGGCGATCAATGTAGAGAACCCGAAGATGGTGACCAGTACGGTAGAGAACCCGAAGATGGTGACCAGTACGGCGACGACGTATCAGATATTGAGGCGAGCTGAATTGCGTTCATCGGTTTTATCCTGGCGTGATTTTTTGATTCAGAACATTCCTCCGGGTGAGGTTCATGAGGCGGTGAAGCCGAAAACCGCGGAGGAGCAGGCCATTTGGGAGCGTGGTGTTCGGCGCGGGTGGCGCGATGGTCAATTATTTGCGTATCGTTCTCTGGAAGAGGCGGTTGCCAATTTAGAGCGCTTATATAAAGAGATGTTGTTGTTTTTGCAATTGGAGCAGCAGGGCATTGTGAGCATGCCTTTTGTGGCGGCCGGACAGCCTGAGATATTGATAGAGGGTGAGCGTGTCGAGATTGGTCGCACGGTTTTCCAGATAACGGAGGAGAGTTCTTTTCGGGATGAGTCAGGTTGGCGGTCATTGCCGGGGCGTCCGGTAGAGTAGTTATGTCAGAAAATTACAGTTCAGAAAATTACAGTAAGGCTTTGCAGTCTTGTTTTACGAGTTCGGTGCGGGCGTGTCGGCCGGATTTATTGCCTGGTTTTCTGAAAAAAGGTTTAGACCCTCGCTGGCTGGACAGTCATGGACAATCGCCGATGCAGGTGGCTGTGGATACAGAGCAAGCGGAAGTTGTGCGATACCTGGAGGATTGGATTGCGGGTCCATCGGGTGATGTAGAGGGGGTGCCCAACGTTGGGCACCCTGCCGATGTTGAGGGCTCCGCGTCTTCTGAGGGCAGTGAGGCGGTTATTCCGTCGGGACCGTCTTCGGATTCCAGTGATGTAGAGGGGGTGCCCAACGTTGGGCACCCTGCCGATGTTGAGGGCTCCGCGTCTTCTGAGGGCAGTGAGGCGGTTATTTCGCAGGGACCGTCTTCGGATTCCAGTGATGTAGAGGGGGTGCCCAACGTTGGGCACCCTGCCGATGTTGAGGGCTCCGCGTCTTCTGAGGGCAGTGAGGCGGTTATTTCGCAGGGACCGTCTTCGGATTCCAGTGATGTAGAGGGGGTGCCCAACGTTGGGCACCCTGCTGATGTTGAGGGATCTGCGTCTTCTGGTGGCAGTGAGCCGGTTATTTCGTCGGGTGCGTCTCCAGATTCCAGTGATGTAGAGGGGGTGCCCAACGTTGGGCACTCAGTCGATGTTGAGGTCTCCGCGTCTTCTGGGGGTAGTGAGCCGGGTATTTCGCCGGGTCCGTCTTCGGATTCGGGTGATTTAGCAGGGAAGAGTTTATCATGATGGTTATCGTTTTATTGCGTTTTTGAGGGTTGTGTTTCTGATTTGCCTGATTTTTGTTTGAAATGATGTATTCTGCACGAAATTAAGTTGTCCACATGTTTATTAACATTTCCACAAGGCAGATTGTTGTGTGTACAAAAAAACTACAAATCGGCAAAATTAAGTGTTTGGTGAGCGCAGTATTTGTTAGTACACGAGGGGGGGTCGTGAACTAACCTGGCGATTAAACCGTATTTTATGAAAATTTGTATAAAAAAGCGACAGGAGCGCCTTATGAAAGCCAAAATCGGCATGCAGTTAAAACGCCCAAAAACGTTGATATATAGCACCATTTATCCACTTCTTTTGGGCTGTCAAACAACCGGGGTGATTCCGTTTGGAAAGTACTGTCGGATGAGTCCATTGGTATTTTCATTCAGGCCCCGCTCCCATGAAGCATAAGGATGGGCAAAGTAAAACCGGGCGTTGAGTGTATCGGCGATAGGTTGGTGACCGGCAAACTCCTTACCGTTATCGGAGGTCCGTGTGATGCCCCTGTCGGACCATGGCGCCAGAAGATCGATGATGGCATCCGTGACGCATTGGGCTGTGTTACGTTTGACCTTTTTGATCAAGGTGAAACGGGATTTTCGCTCGGTCAGGGAGACCAGGGCTTGTCGGTGGTTTTTACCGATCAGGGTATCGAGTTCCCCGTCGCCGATACGTGAACGGGTATCAACGATTCCGGGGCGCTGGTCAATGCTGACACGACCGACAAGCTGACCCCGGCGATTGTAGCGGCCATCGCGTTTACGGCGCTGCTTTTGGCAGCGCAGATGACGATACAGATGCCCCCCCCTCATGCTTGTCCCGCACAATGTATTGGTAGCTCCATTCATGACGGACCGACCGGTTCCTGTGTGCTTTGAGCCACAGGCTGATTTGCTCTGCACTCCAGTCAAGCTCCAGCAGGTGTCGTACATGACCCCGGGTCGTCTCGGTCAACCGGTAGCGCACGTTGGCCTGTCGGCGCTTGTCACTCAGGCGTTGAGCCTGTTCAGGGCGATAACCACGAAGGCCCGTATCGCGCTGAAGCTC
The DNA here is from genome assembly GCA_965214035.1 of Gammaproteobacteria bacterium. Taxonomy (GTDB): domain Bacteria; phylum Pseudomonadota; class Gammaproteobacteria; order JAJDYQ01; family JAJDYQ01; genus JAJDYQ01. The sequence goes on from OZ243932.1 coordinate 181,245, forward strand.
ACGGCTAATGGTGGATCGACTTCAACCTGACATCATGGCTATCCCGGATTGGTTATGGCCGGCTTTCTTCAGGGCATCAATCCGGTATCGTTGTTCCTGGGTAAGCTGTTTGTATCTCATCATGCTCCTCTTTCCTGGCAGAATGGGAAAGCTGTGAATCATACAGCAGCTTACCCTATCGCCAACTCGTCAAGAGTTGCACTTACAAGTTGAATTCGGGTTTCTTTGTAAAATTTTAACTTTGCACATAATAAATGGTTCAGACTGTTGCCGGATATCGAGGGTGGGAAATATCTTCTGAGCTGCGTCGCTGATTGCCCTTGCTCCTGCATCCATACCCTGAAACCGTTTTGAGGCATGTTGAAAATATTGTATTATGGTGCGTTTAAGTGTCTGTTTGTTTCTTGTTTTTCAGTGATTCCGGGTGGGACAACAGCGAGATGGGGAGATAATAATGTCGAAAGAACAGCAATTTTCGTTGGAGCGCTTTGAGCAGCTTTGTTACCGGCGCAGGCATGAAGAAGCGGCACGCGAGCTTATAAAACTGCTGAAAATACTGGATAACAGTTACGGTCAGCTTGGTCTGGTGGGAACCAGCCGGTCGGGTACATCCTGGCAGGAAGAGCAGCGCGACAGCCATATCATTACGCGGTTGACCTCTGCCATGTCGGCACTGTTTTCTGATCCTGATTTTTATGTCAGTGTGTCGGGGTTTCACCAGTTTATATTGCTGCATCGCTGGATAGCGATGCTGTTTGGGGCAAGTTCATTTGCCAATGCCGACCACATCCTGCACCCCTTAAATCTGAGTGACCTCAATCAGCCCGGGGATTTTCAGGTGGGCCACAAAGATCTGCTGAAATTCACCATGCTGTATTCCGGTGATTCCTTCATATCCATGCAGGCGGATGTACTATGGAATGCCAACAAAAAACTTGCGGCGGCATTATTTCTGGGTCTGCTATCGTCACGTATAGTCATCAGTGAGGCGGCGCACAAAAAGAAAGAAGCACTGCTGAACTGGCTGCCTCGACAGATGGAAGAACTTGATGACCTGTCTGATATTCCATGGGGATACATCCATGATGTCTGGATGCACTGTAGCTACGCCATGCTTCCCAATAAGCATGATATCAAGCGCGGCATCAATCGTTTGATTCGTCGGGAAATGCTGACTGGCGGGATGGCTGACAGGCAGTTCGGCCAACAAAAAAATACCATTGAAGGGAAGCCGGTTATCATGGTGATACTGGAATGGTTTCTTTCCGGGCACTCCATTTATCGAACCCACTCAACGGCTGCCAGGGCCTTGCGGGAGAAGTATTATTTGATTGGAGTTTCTTTAAGTGGCATGGCGGATGAAAATTCCAAAAAAGTATTCGATGAAGCTCACGATATACCGCATGGGGAGGGTTTGCATAATAATGTGCGGCAGGTTATGAAGCTTGCGGACCGATTCAATCCTGAAATTATCTATTATCCGAGCGTGGGTATGTTTCTGCAGACCGTCCTGCTGATTAACCTCAGACTGGCCCCCATTCAGATGGCGGCGCTCGGACACCCGGCAACAACACACTCGGAATTTATCGACTATATCCTTGTGGAAGAAGATTATGTCGGTGATCCGAAATGCTTTAGCGAGAAAGTGGCAGCACTGCCTAAAGACAGCCTGCCGTATGTACCGCCATATGATGATTTTACAAAAATTGAACCGGAAATCTGCAGCAGGCCGGATGTCGTAAAAATAGCCGTTGCTGCAACGGCGATGAAACTGAATCCCGAATTTCTGAAAGCCTGTCGTATCATCAAGGAACGCAGCAAACAAGCCGTGGAATTCCATTTTCTGACAGGTCATGCGATTGGACTTGGCAAAGTTTATATTGAGAATCTTATAAACAGGATACTGCCTGGGCAATACATTTACCCGCACAGCAACCGGGATATTTATCTGCAAAATATGAACAAGTGCGACATGTTTATTAATCCCTTCCCGTTTGGCAATACAAACGGACTGGTCGATACCGTGCGTCAGGCGCTGCCCGGCATTTGTCTGAGCGGTGACGAAGTGCTGTCACATATTGATGAGGGTTTATTCATACGCCTGGGTCTCCCTGACTGGATGGTAACGCGCACGGTGCAAGAATATATTGAAGCGAGTGTAAAGCTCGCCGAAGATCACGAACTGAGGGTTCAGCTCAGCAGGCAACTGGAGAAGCAGGACCCGGATGAAATACTATTCAAGGGAGAGCCTCGCAACTTTCTCAAGTCAGTGAGCTATTTACATGACAATCATACCGATATAATGAAAAGTGACGATAATTTTTTACAACTATCCCGGTTGATCTGACGCAGCATGGATATCAAAGAATAAACATCATAAATTTTATGCTATCCATTACAGTCATCACCCCGACGATTGGTCGTGCGAATCTCGATAAACTCATTCTGTCCTTGCAAAATCAGACAGGAGGTTTTGAGATTCGGCATATTCTGTTATGGGATCGATACCGGCAATCGGAGGCGATTGATCCGTATGCCTATAACTCCCGGCAGTGTTACAGCCTTGTAATTGATGATAACTTCGCAAAAAAACAGGCACCGGGAGCATCCTTGCGAGCAATAGGACTGATGGCAGCCAATACCGAATGGGTAACTTTTGCCGACGATGATGTATGGTTCGATGACAATCACTTTGAAACATTATTTGAGTGTGTGCACGGCCTGAACTGGGCAACATCTTACAGGCGAATCTGGACACCGGATGGAAAAGAATGTATCGGTGTGGATCGATTTGAATCGGTAGGTGATGATGACAGCAGAAGAGTGCCGTATGAAATGTGTGACAACAATACCATGGTTTTCAGGCGCTCTTACGGCAGTCAGGCGGCAGTACTGTATCGGGAGACAACGGAACGTAATGATGACCGGCTGATGTATCACTTTCTAAAGACCCATGCCGGAAAAAGAGGGAGCAGTGGCAGAGTCACTGTCAATCATATATGTCCTCCTTATCTGGAAAATTTCTTTCGTGAAAATTGCAGCCCTGCCCCCTGCCTCCTGTGAAATTGCGGAGTAAAATACTGACGCTGTGATTGAGGCGTGATATGAGACGGTGCCATATATTCAAGAGATACAAGCCGGCCTGATACCCCGGTCAACTATGAATCGACAATGCCTCCACAATAGCCGACTTCAGAGCCTCCAGTTGCTGCCCGTCGGTAATTAACTGCTTATCCTGGGTGGTGACATAAAAGACATCCTCGACGCGCTCACCAAATGTGGCAATTCTGGCGTTATGCAGGCGCACTCTGTGCTTCAGAAACACCTGGCCGATATTGGCCAGTATGCCGGGCCGGTCAGTGGTGCGCAGCTTCAGCAGGGTGCGCTGCAGGCGTCTATCCTGCTCAAACGTTATCACGGTTCTGACTGTAAATTGCTTCAGGATTCTGGGGATGTTGGTTGTGTGTCGGCGTATCGGAGCATCGCCCAGCCGGATTTCCTCTAATACGCGGTTTTCAATAATACCCAGAGCGGCAGCGTTACTGACAGGCTTGCCCTGCTCGTTAAGTACGACAAAGGTATCCAGTACATGGCTGTCATTGGTTTCCAGGATGCGGGCATCCAGTATATTTAACTGTAACTGCGACAGAGCAACAGCGCAGTGTGCGAACAGACCACTCTGGTCATTGGTATATATAAACACATTATTGACACCGCGCTGTGCATCATACCGGCAGCTTACGATAGGGGGGTGATGATTCGCACGATCAAGAATGGTAGCCGAATGCCAGACGATGGTATCCGAGGCATGGCGCAGAAAATACTCACGTGGCATCCGTTCCCATAATGCCTGTATCCGGTCATCGGTTATACCGAGTTTCAGCAATCGGTCATGTGCTTCCTTTCGGCTGGATTCGATACCGTGTTTTTCCAGCTCTCTGGAACCATGACCATGGCGATACACGCTTTTACAGGCATGATACAGCTCACTGAGCAGATTATCTTTCCAGTTATTCCATAGAGACGGATTAGTTGCACATATATCCGCAACCGTTAGCACATAGAGATAATTCAGCCGTGTATTATCACCAACATGGCGGGCGAATTTTCCAATAACATCCGGATCCGAAATATCCTGTTTCTGCGATGTAGAAGACATCAATAGATGATTTTCCACCAGCCAGCCCGCCAAATCGGTATCGTATTGACTCAGGCCGTGGCGCTCACAGAAATCTCTGACATCAACGGCACCGAGCTCAGAATGATCGCCACCCCGTCCCTTGGCAATATCGTGATAAAGACCGGCGATATAAATGAGCTCCGGTTTCGGCAGAGTTGCCATGATCTGGCTGCATAGCGGGAATTCATGGTGATGTTCGGATACCGCGAAGCGCCTCAGATTGCGAATAACAAGCAGAGTATGCTCATCGACCGTATAGGTATGAAACAGATCGTACTGTATCCTGCCGACGATATTTTCAAACTCTGGTAGATAAGCTGCCAGAATGCCATAGCGATTCATGCGGCGCAGTTCATGGGTGATGCCGCGTGGTTGCCGTAAAATTTCCATGAAATAGCTTTTTGTGCGGCTGTCATGACGGAATACATCATCGATCTGATGACGATAATGCCGAATAAGTCGAATTGTTGAGGCGCACACACCTTTCAGTTGTGGATGCTGCTGGAGCAAAAGAAATACCTCCAGCAGTGCATGGGGATAGCGTTTGAACACATCATCATTGGTCACCTCAAGATAACCGTAACGCATCTGAAAACGCCGGTTAAGCTGAGTGATGCGTTGTGGGCGCCAGAATGCTTCGGGCAGTACGGCCTCGTGAAAATGCTGAATCAGCATTTCATTTAATCGGCTCAACTCCATGACCGTGCGGTAATACTTCTGCATAAACCGTTCGACCGGTTCATTACCCTGACCCGGATAGCCGAGCTGCCCGGCCAGCGTGCGTTGCAGCTCAAATGATAGACGGTCTTCGCCACGACCTGTCAGCAAATGTAATGCGATCCGTATTTTGCTGAGATACTCCCGGCCCTCCTGCAGGGTATTGAACTCCCCTTCGGTTAAAAAGCCGGAATCTTTGAGTATCGTCACCCTGCGGGTTTCAAAGTGACGTTTTGCTATCCAGCCGATAATATGAATATCCCTTAATCCGCCCGGACTCTCCTTGATATTGGGTTCCAGCTTATAAGCCGTATTCCGATATTTTTGATGGCGTCTTTTTTGTTCCTCGACTTTGGCGGCATAGAATTTTTTACTGGGCCACAAGCGTCTATTGGCAGTTGCCTTACGTATTTGATCATAAAGGGCAGGAGGGCCATTGAGCAGACGGGCCTCAAGAAGATTAGTAATGACAGTAATGTCATTTTTTGCCTCTTCAGCCGTTTCCTTAACGGTGCGGACGCTATGACCGACCTCCAGACCGATATCCCATAGCAGGGTTAGAAATCTCTGTACATTTTCCCGGGCAGTGGGCGAAATATTTCTCTCGGTCAGCACCATGAGATCAATATCAGAACCGGGGAAAAGCTCATTTCTGCCATAGCCGCCTACCGCCAGCAGGGCCACCTCTTTCTGCTGCCCGGTCAGGGCGGGCTGCCAGGCCAGTAGCAACACCTCGTCCACAAACCGGGCATAACCTCGCGTCAGCTCTCTGGGTGAAGCATCTGATCGAAGGCGCTCCTGAAGAACACACCTGCCGGCGGCCAGGGCCTTTTTAAAGGCGGAAATGGATGCCGGTGTATCGTCCAGATCAACCGCCAATACTTCCAGAATGGGGGCGTAGGCAGCGAACTCCGGGGTGGACATTACCGGCGCCAGTCAGGCGGAGGCTGGTGGCTCTTCCCGACAGGGCTGAGAGTCAACACCTCATATCCGCTATCGGTAACCAGAATAGTATGCTCCCACTGTGCCGACAGGCTTCTGTCCTTGGTGATAACCGTCCACTTGTCGCCAAGAAGTTTGGTATGCCTCTTGCCGATATTGACCATGGGCTCAATGGTAAAGATCATCCCCGGCTCCAGCGTCAGGCCAGTGCCTGCTTGGCCGAAATGCAGCACCTGCGGGTCCTCATGGAACAGCCTGCCGATACCATGCCCGCAATACTCCCGAACGACGGAACAATGACAGGACTCTGCACGGGTTTGAATGGCATAACCTATATCGCCAAGCCGCGTTCCGGGTTTAACCAGTTCTATGCCGGTCCACATACAGTCATAAGCGACACGGGTCACTCTTTTCGCTTGAGTAGAGATTTCGCCGACAGAAAACATACGGCTGGTATCGCCATGATAACCATCCTTGATAACAGTAATGTCGATATTGATGATATCGCCTTTTTTGAGGCGTTTATCTCCGGGAATACCGTGGCAGACCTGATGATTGACAGAAGTGCAGATGGATTTCGGGAAGCCGCGGTAATTCAATGGTGCCGGAATAGCGTGCTGGGTATTGACAATATAGTCATGGCATATAGCGTTGAGCTGATCGGTAGTTACCCCGGCATTGACATGGGGGCCAATCATATCCAGCACTTCGGCGGCCAGACGTCCGGCCTTGCGCATCTTCTCTATTTCTGCAGGTGTTTTGATGCTGACTGTCATGGTGTACTCCCGAAAATTTCACCGATTTACGAAAAAATCCTGATTTTGCGGCAAAGTGATTTGTCGGCAACGGATTGTTATGGTATAAAGCGCACGCTCGCAGCACAAGAGGCTTGTTGAGTACATCATTTGTAAATACACGCGCATACCGTCACGGCGGGTGGGTGCCTGATTCCGGTTCGACCCTCAGGTTATCTGCCGGGGTAGTGCGCAGGATTAACCCACACGATCAGGAGTCGAATAGAATGTCAAACGTTACCATGCGCCAACTGTTGGAAGCGGGCGTACACTTTGGTCATCAGACCCGTTACTGGAATCCGGGGATGGCCCCCTACATATTCGGCCATCGCAGCAAGATCCACATTATTAATCTTGAAAAGACCCTGCCGATGCTGGGCGACGCGCTCAATTATCTTGGCAAACTGGCTGCGGGTCGTGGCAAAATTCTTTTTGTAGGTACCAAGCGTGCGGCACGTGAGCCGGTTGCCAGAGCAGCCGAGCGTTGTGAAATGCCCTATGTCAGCCAGCGCTGGCTGGGTGGTATGCTGACAAACTTCAAAACCGTGCGTCAGTCTGTTGAACGCATGAAAAGTATTGAAGCCATGGAAGAAGATGGTCGCATGGCTCGTTTGAGCAAGAAAGAGGCGTTGGGGCTGCGTCGTGAAGCAGCCAAGCTGAATAAAAGCCTGGGCGGAATTCGCAACATGGACTACCTGCCTGATGCACTCTTCGTGATCGATGTCGGTTATGAAAATATCGCCGTCAGTGAAGCGAACAAACTGGGCATCCCGGTAGTTGGAATAGTGGACACCAACAACAGGACTAATGGTATCGACTACATTATCCCCGGCAATGACGATGCCATTCGTGCAATCACCCTTTTTACAGAAGTCACAGCCGATGCGATCATGGAAGGCCATAAATCGGCTGCTTCGCAATCGGTCCCTGAGGGACTTGTTGAAGTCGAAGAACACAAACCCGGAACGGGCGCACCTGAAACGAAACCTGGCAAAAAAACGGCAAAAGTCACCACAAAGAAAAAAATAACCGTTACAGCTCCCGAAGAAGCCCGGGAGAACGCACCGGCTGAAACGCAGGAAGCAGTGAAAGCTGCCGATGAAAAAGATGACAGAGAAAAAGCCATTGCCGAGAAAGAGGCAGAGGCAGTGACTGAAGAAAAAGCGGCTTCCGAACAGAAAGACACCAGTCCGGAGTCCGCCCCGGAGCTTATGGAACAGCGCGTGGAAACCTATTACACCACCAATGGTAAAACCCCGTTCAAGGCCCTGCCGGGCAGGGCGGTTGAGGCGGCATATATAACAGCCGCGTTTATTCTTGCCGGAGAGATCGAATTATCCGATGAGAATAAAATTATCCCTGGTCGCAAGGCAAAAAAGCCATCATTGATTCGGCAACTTCTGGGAGCATCGGCGCTCAACTACTGGAAGAGCAAAGGCTATTATGACCAGCACACCGACAGGCTGACAGAAAGCGGTCGAGAACTTCTTGGAGCCCGTTTAAGCGGTCAGGCCAGATCATACCGAACAACACCAGAGATGGTCGTTACACTGCTCAAGGCAGTCACGACAGGAGGAAGTCACAGGATAGAGGAACAAGATATTGACTTCAAAGAAAAGATAACTATCGAAGCGCCGGAGCACAGTAGTGATGAACAGGCCTGATTATTCGATGAACTTTCTCCCGGTTTTTACGATTTTGGTTTTGAGAGATTATTAAAATGGCAATTACTGCTGCGATGGTTAAGGACCTGCGCCAACGTACCGGCGCAGGCATGATGGAATGTAAAAAATCATTGGTTGAAGCCAATGGAGACATAGACGCCGCCGCCGACCTTTTGCGTAAGGCGGGTGTAGTCAGAGCGGATAAAAAAGCGGGGCGTATAGCTGCCGAGGGCATTGTAACAATCGCTGAGGAAGACAACGCCGTGGCGATTTTAGAAGTGAACTGCGAGACCGATTTCGCGGCCAGAAATGACGATTTCAAAGACTATGTCGAAGCACTGGCAAAGCGGATACTGGCTGAGCGGCCTGCGGATGTGGCGGCTTTGAATACTCTGCCTCTGCATGATGGTGGTAATTCGGTAGCCGACAGCCTGAAAGACCTGATCGGTAAAGTCGGTGAAAACATGAATATCCGCCGCTTCAGGGTCATGGAAGGTGATAATCCTGGCAGCTATCTGCACAAGGTCGGTCCGGCGGCGCGTATTGGCGTGACAGTCTTGCTGGAAGGTGGTGATGCCACCTTGGCCCGCGATATTGCGATGCACATTGCAGCCTCTGCTCCGCAGTTTATTGATATCGATGCCGTTGATCCGGAAGTGCTGAAAAAAGAAAAAGCCATTCTGACAGAGCAGGCAAAAGAAAGTGGCAAGCCTGCTGATATTATTGAAAAAATGGTTGCGGGGCGCGTGAACAAATTTCTGCAGGAAATTACCCTGCTGGGCCAGCCTTTTGTCAAAGATACGGACACAACCATTGAAGGTCTGCTCAAGGCAAATAATGCCAGAGTGATTTCATTCATCCGCTTCGAGCTCGGTGAGGGCCTTGAAAAGAAAGCAGAGAACTTCGCCGAAGAAGTGATGGCTCAAGCCAAAGCCGTGCAATAATGTCTTCGACACCGGTTTTCAAGCGTATCCTTCTCAAACTGAGTGGTGAAGCCCTGATGGGGGCTGGTGATTATGGCATTGATCCGGAAATGATCGGTTTCGTTGCGTCCGAAGTCGAATCCGTTACTGAACTGGGCGTGCAGGTTGGTGTAGTGATTGGTGGTGGTAATATATTCCGTGGTGCCGGTTTGGCGGCGGGTGGTATGGACCGGGTAACTGGAGATCATATGGGGATGCTGGCGACAGTGATTAACTCTCTGGCAATGCAGGAAGCGCTGGAAAAGCTCGATTTGCGAGCACGTGTCATGTCAGCAATTTCAATCAATGAAATGTGCGAAGACTATATTCGCCGCCGCGCAGTACGACACCTTGAGAAAGGGCGGGTAGCGATATTCGCGGCGGGTACGGGTAACCCGTTCTTTACTACGGACTCTGCGGCCAGCCTGCGTGCGGTTGAAGTCGGTGCTGATATTCTTTTGAAAGCGACCAGGGTTGATGGAGTTTACTCGGCTGACCCTGTTAAAAATCCTGATGCTACCCGTTACAGCCGGGTTTCCTATGACGAAGCACTGTCCCGAAAGCTGGGTGTGATGGATGCCACAGCGATTGTATTATGTCGAGACAACAACCTGCCTTTGCGGGTGTTCGATATCAATGAAAAAGATGCACTGAGGCACCTGATGCTGGGTGCTGATGTTGGCACACTGGTCAATTAATCCGGGTAAACAGGGAGACACAGATGGTTGAAGAAGTTATAAAAGCTGCCAGACGCAGGATGGGCAAATCACTGGATGCGCTGGCTGCAGAACTTACAAAAATACGTACCGGGCGCGCCAATGCGAGCTTGTTGGACCATATAAAAGTGGAGTACTACGGTTCCGAAGTGCCGCTCAACAATGTGGCTAATATCATTGCCGAAGATGCCCGCACCCTGACCATCACTGCCTATGAAAAGGACACCGTCCCGGTTATTGAAAAAGCCATCCTGTCATCCGGTCTGGGCATTACGCCGAATACAATGGGCACGGTTATCCGGATTCCGATGCCGCCACTGACCGAAGAACGCCGCCGTGATCTGGTGAAAATTGTTAAAGGTGAAGCTGAAGGTGCCAGAGTGGCCATGCGGAATATACGTCGTGATGCCAACAGTGATTTAAAAACCATGACCAGAGAAAAGCAGATTGCCGAAGACGAAGAGCATCGGGGGACGGACCGGGTACAAAAATTGACGAATGAGTTTGTTGCCCGTATTGATGTCATAATTGCGGAGAAAGAAAAGGAGCTCCTGGAAATCTAGCATTTATGGGAGCTGTTGCTGACAATAAGGCTTTGATCATGCCCGAACACATTGCGATTATCATGGATGGTAATGGGCGCTGGGCGAAGCGGCGCAATGAATCGCGGCACAAGGGTCATCGTCAGGGAATAAAATCCGTCAAGAATATCGTCAGGGCATGTATAAAAAACAATGTTCGCTACCTGACACTATTTGCCTTCAGTAGTGAGAACTGGAAGCGACCGCGTGCGGAAGTTGGCCTGTTAATGGACCTGTTTATAGCGGCACTGGGCAGTGAGATCAAAGAGCTGGACGAAAATGGTGTTCGGTTGCGTTTTATTGGTGATCGCAACCATATTCCTGCCGATGTTCAGCGAGCCATGGAAGATGCGGAAACACGCACGGCATCCAACGATGCCCTGATACTGATTATTGCTGTCAGTTACGGTGGGCGGTGGGACATAATGCAGGCCGCGCAACGACTGGCCGAGCAAGTCAGCTCCAAAGAAATCAACGTGGAAGATATTACAGAAGAATCCCTGTCAGAAAATATCTCCACGGTGGATATTCCTGCGCCGGACCTGTTTATACGTACCGGAGGCGAGCACCGCATAAGCAACTTCCTTCTATGGCAACTGGCTTATACCGAACTCTATTTTACCGACACCCTGTGGCCGGACTTCAATGAAATGGCCTTTGGCAGAGCGTTAAAAGACTATGCCAAACGTCAGCGCCGCTACGGGATGACCTCGGAACAAGTGACATCCGGCAAGGTTACTCATGCCTAAGGTCCGTATTTTCACGGCACTGGTGCTCATCCCGTTACTGTTGGCAGCGATTATCTGGCTGCCTACCGGCTACCTTGCCGTATTTCTGGGCGGTATTATTCTGATGGGTGGCTGGGAATGGTCCCGCCTGTCCGGTTTTGTCGATGGAATACCTCGACTGATCTATGTTGGTCTGATTGCAGCAACCATGTGGTATGGATATGACTGGATAGGCCGGCACCATGCCGTACAATACATGCTGTATTTCATACTGATCGGATGGATACTGGCGTTTATCGGGTTGGCACTGGTCCCGGTAGAAAAAATGCTGTCAAACACAATCAGCTCGTATTTTCGCGGCCTGATCGGAATAGTCATATTGATTTCATCCTGGCTCTCCCTGCTATGGCTGCACTCACTGGGAGACCATGGCTTACACCTTCTGCTATCCTTATTCATACTGATCTGGATGGCAGACACAGGTGCCTACTTCATCGGCAGGCTGGCAGGCATTACCCGACTGGCACCAACCATCAGCCCCGGAAAAACCCTGCAAGGAACCTATGGAGGACTGGCCGCAACAGTCATCTCGGCCCTCCTGCTCAGCTATCCCCTGCAATTCGATGATATACACCGACTGCAATTTATCAGTCTGGCCCTGCTCATCGGCATTTTTTCAACGGTTGGTGACCTGCTTGAAAGTGTAATGAAGCGCACTTCTGGTCTGAAAGACAGCGGCAACCTGCTTCCGGGGCACGGTGGTGTTATGGATAGAATTGACAGCCTGACTGCTGCCGCGCCGGTCTATGTACTGGCGCTGGGCTGGTTTCCTGGGCTTATGCCGGGTATTCAGCCATGAGAGACCCCGACCATCGAATCGGCATAACAATACTTGGGGCAACCGGTTCCATTGGTTACAATACACTGGATGTGCTCACCCGACATCATCAGCAATATGAAATAATCGCCCTGACGGCAAACGACAATGTTCAGCGCATGACTGAAATATGCCGTACCCACCGACCGAAGGTGGCAGTAATGGTCAATGTGGTTGCCGCGAAAAAGCTGGCCACCAATCTGGCTGATACGGATATTGAAGTTATATCCGGTGCCGAATCCTTGCAACATGTTGCCTGCCGGGAAGATGTTGCCTATGTTATGGCCGCGATTGTCGGTGCGGCGGGGCTGCTATCCACTCTGGCGGCGGCCAAAGCCGGTAAGCGCATATTACTGGCCAATAAAGAGGCGCTGGTCATGTCTGGAGACATACTGATGCGGACCATACAGGAAAACGGAGCGGAACTGCTGCCGATTGACAGCGAACACAATGCCATTTTCCAGTCTCTGCCGGACAACTTTCGTGATGGCCTGTCGCAGGCAGGTGTTAAACGCATCTATCTGACGGCATCAGGGGGAGCGCTTAGAACGATGCCGATAGAACAACTTGATTCAGTAACGCCCGAGCAGGCCACTGCGCATCCGAACTGGGACATGGGGCGCAAAATCTCGGTTGATTCTGCGACCATGATGAACAAGGGCCTGGAAGTGATTGAAGCGCACTGGCTTTTTGGAGCGTCGGCCTGTGATATTCAAGTCGTCATACACCCTGAAAGCATTGTTCACTCCATGGTGGCATACTCCGACGGGTCAGTGCTGGCGCAACTGGGCAACCCCGATATGCGCACACCGATTACCCACAGTCTGGCGTGGCCGGACCGTTATGAATCAGGAGTTGAACCTCTGAACATCCTTGAAATTGCCCGATTGAACTTTGAAGCCCCGGACATGCGCAGATTTCCATGTCTGGAACTGGCCTATGAAGCCCTGCGACAGGGAGGGACATCGCCGGCGACACTGAATGCTGCGAACGAAGTAGCGGTTGAAGCGTTTCTTGACAACCGGTTAAAATTTACCCGGATTCCAGGTTTGATCAAGCAAGTGCTGGAGACAGCGGAGCACTACCCGGCAGACTCTCTTGAGACTATTCTTGTGGCGGACAGACAAGCCCGTACGACTGCCGAAACCCTGCTATCCACAGGTGTTGCATAATGGAAATCATACAGAGCATTATCTTTTTTATCTTGGCCATTGGCATTCTGGTAACGGTCCATGAATTTGGTCATTTCTGGGTAGCGCGTCGGCTGGGAGTGAAGGTACTGAGATTTTCAATCGGTTTTGGCAAGCCCCTTTTGATGCGCAAAGCCGGCGATGGTACCGAATATACACTGGCGGCAATACCTCTGGGTGGTTATGTTCGGATGCTGGGTGAGCAGGATGATGAAATTAACGAAACCAACCGGCACCAGGCCTTTAACCACAAACCGCTGATCGTGAGAACAGCGATAGTATCTGCGGGTCCGCTGCTGAACTTCATTTTCGCCATTATGGCCTACTGGCTGATTTACACCGTGGGCCTGCCTGGACAGATTGCCATGATTGGAGAAATAACCGGAGACTCCATTGCGGCCCAGGCTGGTATGAAGGCCAACGAACAGATTGTTCGGGTCAACGACACGCAGACCCCCGACTGGGCAACGACAAACGATGCGCTGCTGAAAGCTGTGATAGCGGACGCCGGGCTGGATATTCATACCCGGACTGATTCGGGTGGCTTGCGTCGTTACCGGCTATCCCTGACAGATCGAGCCGGGCTAATCAATGATAACGGACTTATGAGCAATCTGGGTCTGAAACCCTGGAGGCCACCTGTATGGATAGGCGAAGTTACTGTGGGAGGCCCGGCGCACAAAGCGGGGCTGCAACAGGGAGATTTAATTATCAGTGCGGACGGACAGGAAATTCACAACTGGACCCAATGGGTCAGATATATCAGCGAAAGGCCGGGCAGGCCCATTCACATTATTGCCGAGCGGCATACCGGACAAAAAGAACTGACAGTGATACCGGAGCGAGTGCATACTGATGGCAGAGACACAGGGAGGATTGGCGTACGCGGTCATATTCCTGAAGAAATTCGCCGTCGCCACTATGTAGAAGTTTCATACAATCCACTGGTGGCTGTTGCCGAAGCGGTTGAACAGACATGGGATCTGTCTATACTCATGATCAGGATGCTGGGGCGCATGATAGTGGGCGAAGCATCCTACAAAAACATCAGTGGCCCCATAACAATAGCCCATTATGCGGGTCTAACTGCCGAACTGGGGTGGTTGGAGTATGTACGCTTTCTGGCTCTCATCAGCATCAGCCTGGGCGTACTGAATTTATTGCCCATACCCATGCTGGACGGAGGACATTTACTCTATTACGCTATAGAATCGGTCCGGGGCAGGCCACTGTCCGATGAAGCCATGGCGACCGGACAGCAAATCGGGCTGATATTTTTGATCCTGATCATGGGGTTGGCGTTTTATAACGACTTTGGTCGGCTGCTTGGTTGAAGCCGACATAATGGAAAAAGAAAATGAAATTAACTTGCTATAGATTATTGCTGATTTTTTTCATGGGGTATGGCATTGCAGGCCCCGTGCTGGCAGACAGCTTTACGGTGGAAGATATTCGTATTGAAGGCATTCAAAGGATATCTGCCGGCACGGTTTTTAACTACCTCCCGGTCAGGGTAGGAGAAGAATTTAGCGAATCCCGCTATGCAGAATCGGTTCGTGCCCTGTACGAAAGTGGCTATTTTCAGGACATTCGTCTGGAGCGTCAGGGCAATGTTCTCATTATAGTTATGGAAGAAAGGCCGGCCATTGCCAGCGTTGAATTTTCTGGCAACAAGGAAATTGGCACTGAAGAACTAAAAGAGGCACTGAAAGGTATCGGGCTATCGGAAGGAGAAGTATTCAGGCAGGCCATTCTCGAGACAGTGGAAGACGAGATGCGCCGGCAATACTATGCTAACGGCAAATACTCGGTCAAAATAACCTC
This sequence comes from Gammaproteobacteria bacterium, assembly GCA_965214035.1. Taxonomy (GTDB): domain Bacteria; phylum Pseudomonadota; class Gammaproteobacteria; order JAJDYQ01; family JAJDYQ01; genus JAJDYQ01. Next base: position 196,420 of record OZ243932.1, read on the forward strand.
CACTGCGACCCCGCTGGAACGTAATCGTGTGTCCATTCAGATTGACATATCGGAAGGCAAGGTGGCCAAAATCAAGGAAATCAACATTGTTGGCAACACTGTTTTCGATGATGAAGAACTGCTGGATAAGTTTGAACTATCCATTCCGGCCTGGTACTCACTTTTCTCCAAAGCGGATCAATACTCCAAACAAAAACTGTCATCAGATCTTGAGACCCTCAGCTCACACTACCTGGATCGTGGTTATCTGAAATTTAATATAGACTCCACCCAGGTATCCATCACGCCGGACAAACAGGACATCTACATCACCATTAACATTACCGAAGGTGGGCAATACAGAGTTTCGGAGATAAAAGTATCCGGCAAGCTGCTGCATGTTGATGAAAAACTGATCAAGGCCGTCAAGGTTAGAGATGGAGATATATTTTCCCGACGGTTGATTGTTGAAAGCACAGACAGCCTGACCGAACTGATGGCCAATGACGGCTATGCGTTTGCCAACATTAACGCCATTCCAGAGGTCAACGAAGAAGACAATACGGTTTCACTGACCTTTTTTGTTGATCCGGGGCGGCGGATATACGTCAGGCGCATCAATGTTTCCGGCAACTCCAAAACACAGGACGAAGTTGTCCGTCGAGAACTTCGCCAGATCGAAAATGCCTGGATGTCCACTGAAAATATTGAAAAATCAACCACACGTCTGGAACGGCTTGGATACTTTAGTCAAGTCAATGTTGAAACCCCCTCGGTGCCGGGCAACCCTGATCAGGTTGATGTGAACTACTCTGTTGCCGAGCAGCCATCCGGGTCACTGACAGCGGGTGTTGGATACTCACAATCGCAGGGACTGCTGCTCAGCACATCCGTTACCCAGAACAACTTTCTGGGTTCAGGAAAGCGGTTTGGTTTCAACATCAGCACCCGTGATGCCGATACAGCTTACGGACTCAACTACAACAACCCCTACTATACGGCTGACGGAGTGAGTCGTGGCTTCAACATAGCACTAAAAGAGCGGAATGCGGAAGCACTGGGGACATCCGACTACACGACCGACCAGCTTTTGATGAGAGTGAACTATGGGATTCCGGTTTCCGAGACAAACACCATATTTGCCGGTTTCGGATATGAACGTCTTGATCTGGAACCGGCCGGTGGGGCACCGAGTGAAATACGGGATTTTGCTGCTGAACACGGTGAGAGATACCAAAATCTGGTGGCGATTGCGAGCTGGGTCAACGACAAACGCAACCGGGCTGCGCTACTGGCTGATCGGGGTAACTATAACCTGATCAGCGGTGAATTTACATTCCCCGGCAGTGGTCTGGAGTACTACAGACTGACCTACCGCCACCAGACCTACATCCCCCTGTCAGATCACACCACCCTGCTGCTGAACGGCGAACTGGGCTTTGGGGATGGTTATGGGGAACTGGACGACCTGCCATTCCTCGAACATTTCTACGCTGGTGGAATTTCCTCGGTGCGTGGTTTCAGGGACAACACCCTGGGGCCAAGAGACTCCCAGGGAGAACCTTTTGGTGGTGATTTCAGAGTAATTGGCAACATCGAATTTTTAATGCCGATGCCATTTATTGAAGAAGGTGACAGGGCCTGGCGATTTGCCCCATTTATAGACATGGGAAATGTATTTGCAAGCCCTGGTGATTTCGAGACAAGTGAAATGCGTTACTCGGCTGGTATCGGTATGCGCTGGTTATCGCCGATAGGGCCATTGAAAATCAGTTTTGCGCGCCCGTTGAATGATGAGCGCGGTGATGAGCTTCAGAGGTTCCAGTTTACCTTTGGGGCAACCTATTAAAATTTACATACATGAGGTGTATTGTGTTTAATATGTATATTAAAGCGGCTTTTGCCATTATCCTGTTTTGTCTGCATACAGTAACGGCCAGTGCCGAGGGATCGAAAATTGGTTTTGTCAATCCGGTTGACCTGTTGGACAAGGCACCGCAGACAATGGCGGCCAAAGAAAAAGTCGAGCGCGAATTTAAGGAACGGGATAATGAACTGGTGGAAAAACAGAAAGATCTGCGTCGTGAAGAAGAAAGGCTGAAACGGGATAGTAGCACCATGTCAGACGAAGCCCGTAAAAGACTTGAGGTAGATATTTCCAGGATAAGGCGTGAGCTGAAGCGAGATCTTGACGACTTTCGCGAAGACTTTTCACTGGCGCGTAACCGTGAAATGTCGAAACTGCAACAACAGATCAATGAAGCCATTGTCAAACTGGCAAAAGACGAAAAATTTGATCTTATAGTGGGAGACTCTGTTGTATATGCGAGCGAACGAATAGACATTACAGAACGGGTTTTGGAAGTCCTTCGTGAAAAATTCAAAGAAAGCGCGGGGCAATAACCACGGCAACCTGTTTTTTAACAGCCGGCCTGCAGAGTGAGCCATGGCCTGTCTTCTTGGAGAACTGGCAGAATATGCCGGCTGCCGACTAAAGGGCAGCCCGTCAATAGAGATCGACAGAGTTTGCACCCTGCATGATGGCAGGACCGGGGGGATTACCTTTCTGGCCAATCGCAAATACGCCCGCCACCTGTCAACAACCACCGCATCGGCGGTGATACTTCGATCAGAAGACGTATCGTCATGCCCCGTTGCGGCCCTGATACATGACAACCCGTATGCCTGCTATGCGCGGATAGCCGGATACATTGAACGCCACGACACCGGACAGGCACCTGCCGGCGGCATACACGCGACGGCCGTGATTCATGGCACGGCAAAGATAGGAAAAGGAGTCACCCTGGGAGCGGGAGTAGTCATTGGTGCCAACGCCTCTATTGGTGATCACTCCGGTATCGGGTCGGGCTGTGTCATATCCGACGATGTATTGATTGGTGAAAATGCCTGTTTGCATTCCAATATAACGATATACAAACAATGTACGGTTGGGCCCAATGCGCTCATTCATGCGGGAGTGGTTATCGGGGCAGACGGCTTTGGTCAGGTGCAGGACAAAGGCGAATGGATAAAAGTTCCTCAACTGGGTCGCGTTACGATTGGCAACAATGTTGAAATAGGGGCGAACACAACGATAGACAGAGGAGCGATAGAAGACACCGTCATTGGAGATGGAGTCAAGCTGGATAACCAGATACAGGTTGGACACAATGTACGGATAGGTGACCACACTGCCATTGCCGGATGCACAGGTATTGCGGGCAGTGCTGAAATTGGATGCCGCTGTACGATAGGCGGAATGGTCGTCATTTTAGGGCACCTGAAAATTGCGGATGATGTTCATATTACAGCCCAGTCCATGGTGACCAAATCAATCAAGGCAGCCGGTGTGTACTCATCATCCACGCCACTGCAAACAAATACCAGATGGAAGAGAAACTATGCCCGACTATCACAACTGGATGACATGGCCAGACGGCTGAAAGAGCTGGAACGACAGCTAAAGGCCGGGGGCTGAACATAGCATTGAAGTATGGAGAACGACACAAATGAGTGCAATGAACATTAAGGAAATTCAATCACTGCTGCCGCACCGGTATCCGTTTTTGATGATTGATCGGGTAATTGAACTGCTGCCGGGCAAAACGATCACAGCCATTAAAAACATAACCGTCAACGAGCCCCAGTTTACCGGACACTTTCCACGGCAACCCATCATGCCGGGAGTGCTGATGATAGAAGCGATGGCGCAGGCGGCGAGTCTGCTGGTCTTCAAATCGGAGGACATACAGATTGCAGACGGAGCCACCTACTATCTGGTCGGGGTTGATAAAGCCAGATTCAAGCGACCGGTAGTACCGGGTGACCAACTGCGTATAGAAGTCGAACTACTGAAAACCAGACGCGGCATCTATTTTTTCGATGGCAAAAGTTATGTTGAAGGACAACCGGCAGTGAGTGTTGAACTGATGTGTACTGTCAAATAGCGGAAGCAGCCATGATTGATCCACAAGCCATCGTCGATCCTCATGCAGAGATAGCGGCCGATGTAGAAATCGGAGCTTTTACAATCATTGGTCGCGACGTGGAAATTGACTCTGGCACCTGGATTGGGCCCCATGTTGTGATTAACGGTCCGACCCGGATCGGCAAAGACAACAAAATCTACCAGTTCAGTTCACTGGGCGATGCGCCACAGGACAAAAAATACGCAGGTGAACCGACCGGCGTGACGATTGGTGAACGCAATGTGATACGTGAATACTGCACACTGAACCGTGGTACCGTGCAGGACAATGGACTGACCAGCATAGGCAATGACAATTGGATCATGGCCTATGTACATCTGGCCCATGACTGCCGCATTGGCAGCGACACCATATTCGCCAACGGAGCATCGCTGGCGGGGCACGTACAGATTGAAGACAAAGTCATACTGGGAGCTTTTACGATTATCCACCAATTTTGCAGAGTGGGTTATCACGCCTTTACCGGTATGGGCAGCGTCATCAAAAGCGACGTTCCCCCCTACATCATGCTGGACGGCAACCCGGCCGGGCCACATGGAGTGAACACAGAAGGGCTCAAGCGCACCGGCTATACGGTACAACAGATACAAGCGATCCGGCGCGCCTACAAACTGATATACAAATCCGGTTTGCGGCTTCGAGAAGCGATAGAACAACTGGATACCATGGCGCAACAACACGAAGAAATAAAGCGGCTGCCCGGATTTTTGCGCCTGTGCGAGCGCGGCATTATTCGCTGACATCCATGGTCACGATTGCCATTGTTGCAGGTGAAATATCAGGTGACTACCTGGCGGCGGGGCTGATAAAAGCCGTCCGGCGACGCATACCGGGCGTAAAATTCATTGGCATAGCCGGGCCGCGTATGACCGAAGCGGGCTGTGAAGCACACTATGCACAATGCCGGCTGGCGGTTATGGGATTTACCGAAGCACTGACCAGACTCCCGGAAATTTACCGCATAAGGCGCAGCCTCCGAAAGTACCTGCTGAACAACCCGCCGCACCTGATGATTGGTGTCGATGCGCCCGACTTTAATCTGGAACTGGAGCTCAAACTGAAAGAGCGTGGTATAAAAACCATGCACTACGTCAGCCCCTCAGTCTGGGCGTGGCGTGCGGAACGCATACACAAGATCAAGCGGGCGGTGGACCGGATGCTGACCCTGTTTCCATTTGAAGCCGGATTTTACCGACAACACCACATCCCGGTTCGATACGTTGGTCATCCTCTGGCCGATGCCATACCACTGCGACCGGACCGGGTCGAGGCTCAAAAGCAACTGAACCTCCCGCAGGACAAAACCATCATTGGCATCCTGCCGGGCAGCCGTGTTAAAGAAGTGCAAAAAACAGGTCCGATATTCTGTGCAGCGATTGCCGAACTGCACAAAACGCACCCCGACTGGGAATACGCCGTGCCACTGGCGACGCCGCAGATTCGGAACGTATTTGAACAGACAGCCGGCCGACAGATACCCGAAATTCCGCTACACCGTTTTGACAGACAGGCGCAAAACGTCATGATAGCCTCCGACCTGCTGATGGTAGCCTCTGGCACAGCGACACTGGAAGCCCTGCTATGCAAGCGGCCCATGGTCGCAACGTACAAAATGTCCCCCCTCACCTGGTGGTATATAAAGAAAAAGCTGCTTGTGAACCGCTATGCTCTGCCGAACCACCTGTCAGATCAGGACCTTGTGACGGAGCTGTATCAGGAAAAAGCCCGACCGCAGGCCATTGCCGATGAAATACAGCGTCTGCATGACTCACCGGCAGAAATAAAGCGGCTCAAGCAGGAATTTACAAAAATACACAAACGGCTGCGCTGTGATGCCAGCGAACGTGCTGCGGATGCCGTTATGGAATTGCTTGATGAATAGCACAGGGCAAAGACTGGACATGACGCACGGCGCGACGCGGATTGCCGGCGTTGACGAAGTAGGGCGCGGGTCACTGGCCGGGCCGGTTATGGCGGCTGCCGTTATACTGCACCCGGACAGACCGGTGGCCGGACTCAGAGACTCAAAAAAGCTGAGCAGAATGCGCCGCGAACAGATAGACCCACTCATCCGGGAGCGGGCCATGGCATACGCCTTTGGTCGGGCGGAAGTTGAAGAAATCTCCGACATCAACATCCTGCATGCCAGCATGCTGGCCATGCAACGAGCGATAGAACAACTATCGATCACACCGCAACACGTACTGATTGACGGCAATCGGGCACCGCTGATCGCACTGCCGGTGACCACAATCATAAAGGGCGACGACAAAGAAGACAGCATTGCGGCGGCCTCCATCATAGCCAAGGTACAACGTGACCGGGAAATGAACGACATACACCGGAGCCACCCGCAGTATGGCTTTAACGAACACAAAGGCTACCCGACCAAACGGCACATCCAGGCCATAAAAGAGCACGGCATCACCCACCACCACCGACCAACCTACCGTCCAGTGCGCGAAGCCATGCAGAACCGATGATAAAACCGCAGACATTTGTTCACCTGCATGTCCACACCGAATACTCACTGGTTGATGGTGTGGTGCGCATCAAGCCACTGATAAAACAATGTGCCGAGGCCGGTATGCCGGCGCTGGCGGTTACCGACCTGTCCAACATGTTCGCCCTGATCAAATTCTACCGGGCGGCACTGAATGCCGGTATCAAACCCGTAATTGGTGCGGAATGCCTGCTGAATGATGCAGCTCAGACAGCCGCTCCGTTCAGAATAGTGCTACTCTGCCAGAACACCCGGGGCTACCATAACCTGGCCGAACTGATCAGCCGGGGATACGTCGAAGGCCAGATTCGTGGCACACCCACACTGCAAAAAGCATGGCTTGCCACCCATACCGAAGGCCTCATAGCCCTTTCCGGAGGTCGCGAAGGAGACATTGGGCGAGCCCTGCTGAATGGCAATACAGACGAAGCCGGTCAGCATCTGCGACACTGGAAAGCCCTGTTTCCGGACCGCTTCTATCTTGAAGTCATACGTACCGGGCGACCCGGTGAAGAACAATACCTGCAAGCATGTATTGATCTGGCGACAGATACCATGACCCCCGTCGTGGCGACCAACGACGTTCGCTTTCTTACGGCGGATGAATTTGAAGTACACGAAGCGCGCGTCTGCATTGGAGAAGGGCGCATGCTTGACGATCCACGCCGTCATAAAAACTACTCCAGCGAACAATACCTGCGCAATGCGTCAGAAATGATTGAACTATTCTCCGACCTGCCGGAAGCGATAGAAAACTCCATTGCCATAGCGCGGCGTTGCAACCTGGAACTGACGCTAGGCAAAAACTACCTGCCCGGCTTCCCGATACCGGACGGCTTACAGACCGAAGAATACCTGACCCGACAATCAAAATCCGGTCTGCACAGGCGTCTGCAATTTCTACAAGAAGCCGGTTTGCTGCAACACAAAGAACAGACCTACCATGAACGCCTGCAAACAGAACTGGACGTTATTATTGACATGGGTTTTTCCGGCTACTTTCTGATAGTAGCGGACTTTATACAATGGTCCAGAGAACACGGCGTACCGGTCGGGCCGGGGCGAGGTTCAGGAGCGGGTTCACTGGTAGCCTACGTTCTGGGCATAACCGACATAGACCCCATCTACCACGAACTGCTATTCGAGCGATTTCTGAATCCAGAGCGCGTTTCCATGCCGGACTTCGACATTGACTTCTGCATGGACGGACGTGATCGCGTGATTGAATACGTATCGAACCGTTACGGCAGCGACAAAGTATCCCAGATCATCACCTACGGCACCATGGCGGCACGGGGAGTAGTACGGGATGTGGCGCGTGTACTGGGCTACCCCTACGGAGTAGGCGACAAAATTGCCAGACTGATACCATTTGAAATAGGCATGACCCTGGACAAAGCCCTTGGAGAAGAGCCCGAACTAAACAGACTCTACAACGAAGACGAAGAAGTTCGCAGCGTTATAGAACTGGCAAAGCCACTGGAAGGACTGACGCGCAACGTCAGCAAACATGCCGGAGGAGTCGTCATAGCACCCACCGCCCTGACCGAATTTACCCCGCTATACTGTGAAGAAGGCGGCGGTCTGGTGACACAACTGGACAAAGACGATATAGAAGCCATTGGCTTGGTAAAGTTCGACTTTCTGGGATTAAGAACCCTGACCATCATCGACTGGACGCTGCAAAACATCGTAAAACTGACCGGTGAAGAAATTGACATCAGCCGCATTGACAGCCAGGACCGGGAAGTCTTCCGGTTACTGAGCACCTGCAACACGGCCGCAGTATTCCAGCTCGAATCACGCGGCATGAAAGACCTGATAAAGCGCCTGCAACCGGACTGTTTTGAAGACATAGTCGCCCTGATGGCCCTGTTTCGTCCCGGCCCGCTGCAATCCGGCATGGTGGACGACTATATAAACCGCAAACACGGTCGGGCCATTGTTGAATACCCCCACCCCGATCTTGAAACGATACTGAAGCCGACCTACGGCGTCATCCTGTACCAGGAACAAGTCATGCAGATCGCACAGATACTGGCTGGTTACACCCTGGGAGGAGCCGACATGCTGCGTCGAGCCATGGGCAAAAAGAAACCCGAAGAAATGGCAGCGCACCGCACCACCTTTATAGAAGGTGCACGGCACAATGATATTGGAGAAAAGCAATCAAACTACATATTTGACCTGATGGAAAAATTTGCCGGCTACGGCTTTAACAAATCACACTCGGTTGCCTACGCCCTGCTGTCCTACCAGACTGCCTGGCTCAAGGCCAGACACCCGGCCGCATTCATGGCGGCTGTTTTATCAGCGGACATGGAAAACACCGATAAAATACTCAGTCTGGTCAACGAATGCCGTGAAATGGGCCTGCACATCCTCCCGCCGAGCATCAACCAGTCCGACTACCCATTCATAGCGAAAGACAAACGCACCATTATCTACGGACTCGGCGCGATCAAGGGAGCGGGAGCAGGAGCGATAGAAAGCATCGTTCAACAACGCAACGCCTATGGCACCTACAACGACCTGGCCGACCTGTGTATGCGCTGTGACACATACCGGCTCAACCGTGGCGTGTTACAGGCCATCATACAGGCCGGAGCGATAGACTGTCTGGACCCCAATCGGGCCGCGCTGCTACACAACCTGGGAGCGGCCCTGCGGCTGGCCGACCAGCACGAACAAAACACCGAAACCGGACAAACCGACCTGTTTGGACTGACTGCCGAACCGCAGCCATCGCAACCGGTAATGACGCCGGACGACGCCCCCGTATGGAGCGAAGAACAACGGCTCAATGCCGAAAAAGAAGCACTCGGACTATACCTGACAGGCCACCCGATAGAGCACCACGAACAAGACATCGACCAGATGATCACCCACCGTCTGCAAGAAATCAATGCACTGACGGCAGAGATAACGCCGGCAACGGACAACGCCCCGGAATACTCCGCTCCCAAAGCCGTCCGGGTAGCCGGACTGATCAGCGGCATACACCTCAGAAACACACGCAGAGGCCGCATGGCCAACGTACTGCTGGACGACAAAACAGGGCGTCTGGAAATCACCCTGTTCAGCGAAGCCCTGGAAAAGTTTGGACAATACCTGACGAAAGACAACCTGATCATGGTAGAAGGCGATTTGGGTTTCCGCAGCTTTGGTGGTGGCACGGTACGACTGACGGCCAAAACCCTGATGACTCTCGATCAGGCCCGCGCACACTACGCCAGATACCTGATGATCAGCATGCAGACAGACAACGCCGACCCCGCACTGATCCAGAGCCTGCAAACCACACTCAAGCCCTACCGAACTGGGCAATGTCCGGTCCGGCTGCACTACACCAACAACAAGGCAAGCTCAGCGATAGACCTGAGTGACGACTGGCGGCTGACCCCGGCGCAGGCCCTGATACAGGACCTGGGCAGACTGGACGGCATAGGCACCGTCAGGCTGATATACTGACCGGCACACCGGACCGGGCCATACTACCGGTCATCCTCACGGCCATACTCATCATCGAAGCGGACAATATCATCCTCACCCAGATAACTGCCGGTTTGCACCTCAATGATCTCAAGCGGCAACCGGCCCTCATTTTCAAGCCGGTGTTTGGAGCCGAGCGGGATATAGGTTGACTCATCCTCTTTCAGGATAAACACCTTGCCATCCAGAGTAATTTTGGCAGTGCCCTTGATAACCACCCAATGTTCTGCGCGGTGATGATGCATCTGATAAGAAATTTTGGCACCCGGATCGACACAAATCCGCTTGACCTGATGTCTGGGGCCGGTATCGATACACGAATACCAGCCCCACGGCTTATGCACCTTCAGATGTGCCTCGGCCTCTGGTCGGCCGGCCGCCTTTAACTGCTCGGTGATCTGCTTGACATCCTGCCCCCGGTCTTTGGCGGCGACCATCACCGCATCCGGTGTTTCCACCACAACAGTATCCTCAAGGCCGACCGTGGCGATCAGCCTCTTTTCGGAATGCAACAGATTATTATGCGAATCATACGTCAACACATCGCCATGAATCCGGTTGCCCTGCGCATCCTTATCCGACAACTCCCACAGAGAAGACCACGAACCCACATCGCTCCAGCCGGCATCGAGAGGCACCACAGCCGCCTCGCGGGTATGCTCCATAACGGCATAATCAATCGAATCAGACGGGCACCCGTCGAACGCCGCTGCATCGAGACGGACAAAATCGGCATCCTGCTGTGCCCCCTCCAATGCACGGCGGCAATGCTCCAGAATAGCCGGCTGATACAGCTCGACCTCGCGCAAAAAACAACCCGCCTGAAAGGCAAACATACCGCTATTCCAGTAAAACTCACCGCTTGCCAGAAAATCCTCAGCCATGGCACTATCAGGCTTCTCCACAAACCGCTCCACCTGATAAACGCAATCCCCCGTTTTCACCCCGCGCCGGATATAACCATAACCGGTTTTAGGTGCAGTGGGCACAATACCGAAAGTCACCAGTCTGCCGCATGCAGCCGTTTCAACAGCCGTATGCACAGCCCTGGCCAGCGCATCCCTGTCACAAATCGCATGATCAGCCGTCAACACCAGCAACACATCATCCGGCTCCCTGGCGTGCAGAGCAGCCAATGTTGCCGCCGGTGCCGTATTGCGACCGAATGGCTCAAGGATAATGGAAGCGGCACGGATATCCCGCTCACGCAATTGTCGCACCATCATAAAGCGATGACTCTCATTACAAATAACCACCGGCGCAGCCATACCATCATCGTCAGGCAGGCGAGTGATCGTCTCCTGCAACAAAGTCTGCCCGCAAGCCAGCGCCAGAAACTGCTTTGGATAATGACTTCTCGAAAGCGGCCACATACGGGTACCGGAACCACCCGACAACACAACCGGAACAACCCTGCAACTCATTCAACAAAACCTGTAATACACAACACCGCGCAAGCATAAACACCAGCCACCGGACACACAAGCACAAGATGCCACAAACAGGCCGGACAACGATTGACAAACAGCATACTGCCGTATCACCGTATCGATTGGCATCAATCTGGCGGCACTGTCGCTGGCGGTGGCCATACTCAAATTTTTATAACAGGATGCACCATGAATGACAGAACAGAACGAAGGACGATGCAGCGGTACCGGAGCCGGCAGGCTGGCAGTTACTGTGCTGCCGGCACGGCGAACCATCGTCGCCATACCGATACAAACATACAGAGCGGGCCGCAAAGCCGCTTGTCAACCAACCTGGTTACTGGAGAAATTGATATGCAAACCATCATGCTGACCCCTCCCAACGGGAGGGTATATCTGATGCCGGCCGTCGATGCTGGCCGCTCTGCGCAGCATACAACAGATAAACATTGGTGCCGCTGCAACGCCTACTCATCCGTGACACAGCCCTCCGAAGCATCCTTCACAGCCTTGATATACTTATACAGCGTACCGCGTGTTGCCTTATAGGCCGGCATAACCCAGTTCTGCTGTCGTTTGCGCAGCTCATCCTCCTCGATATCGACGCTCAGGGTATTATGTTCGGCGTTGATCGTGATGACATCACCGTCTCTGATCAGGGCAATCGGCCCGCCTTCCTGCGCCTCCGGCACGATATGGCCGATGATAAATCCATGTGACCCGCCGGAAAACCGCCCATCGGTCAACAGGGCGACATCCTTGCCCAGTCCGGCGCCCATGATGGCTGAAGTAGGTGTCAGCATCTCCGGCATACCCGGCCCGCCTTTCGGTCCCTCATAGCGGATTACAACCACATCACCTTTATAGATGCAACTCTCCTCAAGTGTCTTCAACATATCCTCCTCGCTGTCAAACACCCGCGCCGGGCCGCTGAACACCCAACCCTCCTTGCCGGTAATTTTGGCGACCGCACCACCGGGTGCCAGATTACCTTTCAGAATATGGATATGCCCCGACGCCTTGATCGGTTTTTCCAGTGGCACAATAACATCCTGACCTGTCTTCAGGCCGGGCAGGTCGGCCAGGTTCTCAGCGACGGTTTGACCGGTAACTGTCAGGCAGTCACCGTTGATCAGACCATGCTCCAGCAGATACTTCATAACGGCTGGCGTACCGCCGACCTGATGCAGATCCTCCATCACATAGCGGCCACTGGGCTTCAGATCAGCGATAAACGGCACACGCCGCGAGGTCGCCTGAAAATCATCGAGCGACATCGGCACATCGACGGCCCGCGCCATGGCGATGATATGCAGCACCGCATTGGTAGAACCACCCAGTGCCATGATGATCGTCAGGGCATTTTCAAACGCTTTGCGGGACATGATATCGCGGGGTCGCAGCTCCAGCTCCAGCAGATTGCGCACAGCCGCACCGGCCCGAAAACACTCCTCGGCTTTTTGCGGATCCTCAGCCGGAGTAGAAGACGAATAGGGCAGCGACATGCCCATCGCCTCGATAGCGGCGGCCATGGTATTAGCCGTGTACATGCCGCCACAGGCACCGGCACCCGGACAGGCATGGGCAACAATACGCTGGCGCTCATCCTCCGTGATTTTACCGGCGATAGCCTCACCGTAACTCTGAAAGGCCGACACAATATCCAGCGTTTTGCCATCCGCATGACCGGCTCGGATAGTACCGCCATAGACCATCAGGGCAGGCCGATTCAGTCGCCCCATGGCGATCAGGGTACCCGGCATATTCTTGTCACAGCCCGGCAGGGAGATATTCGCGTCATACCACTGCGCCGACATCACGGTTTCGATAGAGTCCGCGATAATATCGCGTGACTGCAAAGAAAAACTCATCCCCTCGGTGCCCATGGAAATACCGTCCGAAACACCGATGGTATTAAAGCGCAATCCGACCAGACCGGCCGCGACCACACCCTCCTTGACTCGTTCGGCAAGCTCCAGCAGATGCATATTACAGGTATTGCCCTCATACCAGACGCTGGAAATACCGACCTGCGCCTTATCCATATCCTCACGTGACAGGCCGGCACCATACAACATGGCCTGAGAAGCGCCCTGCGACCGGGGCCGGGTAATACGGCGACTGACTTTATTAAGACCGCTCACAATACGTCTCCGCAGATAAAAACCGGATTGTCCCACGAATGCCGCCAGATACAAAGCCGGCCGCATGAAAAACCCGGCACAACTCGCCATGGCCCCGCACGCAACAGCCGAAAAACGCCCTATGCCGGCCTGCAACAGCCCTCGACTGACCCGTAAAAATCATTGCAAACCGCCTCAGACCCGACTATAATGGACAACATGAACCCGATTGACGGCACAATGGTCCGGTTAAAAAAAGACTTGCCGGGACCATTCATCAATAGGTTACAAACCGGCAGCAGCCTCCGGCGTTGATACGCGGCAGCCGTTGACATATTCAGGCAACCAGAACAGGAGAGTAACCAGCCAATGAACCTCACAAAATGGCTTACGCACCACCAGCCTGTCGGCGATGCTGACGGAAAGAACAATACTGGAATCACCCGCCGGCCGGTTCCCTCTGCCGGCAGCCTCGCCGGTACTATCTCCGGCCTCCATCGCCGGTGCCGCACCCTGTTGCCGATGCTGCTCCTGCTGCTCGGTTTTGCCACCGAAGCCACCGCCCAGACCGTGCCGACGCTCAAGGTCGAGGGTGATTTCTCTGTCACCGAAGGCGATTCCGGCACCATCAGGTTCACCCTGAGCCAGGCGGCGAGCAGCACGATCACATTTACCATCGGAGACGTAATAAATTTTACTACATGCGGAGCACTAAGAAATTGTCCCGCTGATACCTCTGAACCGTCCGCATCCGATTACTTTTTTGACGGTCCGAAGACAATAACTTTCAACATCGGCGATACGACCAAGTCCATCACCTTCATGACGAGGGAAGACAGCGCAATGGAGTCAACAGAGGCTTTTTTGATGCAGGTTAGTGGTCTCGCTGCCGACGAAGCCACCATCGATCCGACTACACCGGCCGACTCAATCTACTTTGCTGGACCTAATTGGTGGGTCCGCATCCTCGATGACGACACCGTGCCAGAGCTGACCATCACAGCCGCCGACATGGTCACCGAAGGCTCGCCGGCCAGCTTCACCATCACGGCCAATCCCACTCTGCCGATCGACCTCACCATCAACCTGACCGTCACCGAAGACGAAACCAATGGCCAGAACTTTGTCGCTGCCGGTGACGAGGGTGTTCAGACCGTCATACTGCCGGCTGGCGCGGGTTCCGTCACCCATACGATTGGCACTATCTTTGACAACACCATCGGCGATGACGACGACGGCACCCTCACGGTCGCGCTGGCCACCGGCACCGGCTACACCATCGGCACCACCACCCATACGGCCGTGGTGACCATCACCAACAATGTCCCCCATGTCGTATCCATCAGCCCCCCCACCAATGACGACGAGGGCGATTCCGGCACGGAGAACAAGTTCTTCACGATACTCCTGTCGTCGTTTCATTCGCAGGACATTTCCATGAGGGTCTGTTACTCTGGAACGGCAACCCGGGGTGCCTCCGACGACTACCAGAGTTATAGGTTTGGTGGTGTTGTTAACAGTGCCTGTAGCAACGTCACCATGTCTGCTGGATCCCGCAACGCCAACATTGGCATACAGATACGAGGCGACACCACTGCCGAGCCCGATGAGACAGTCATTGCCACGCTGTCCCTTAACAACCCGCCCGCCGGCGTGGTCCTCGGCACCTCCATGGCGACCTACACCATCCTCAACGACGACGTCCCACAAATCACCATTGCTGCCGACACCGCCTCTGTCGCCGAAGGTACCAGCGCCAGCTTTACCATCACGACCAACGCGCCTCCGGCAGACGACCTGACCATTAATTTAACCGTCTCTGAAGACGAAGCCGATGGCCAGAACTTTGTCGCTGCCGGTGACGAAGGCAGCAAAACGGTCACCATTCAGGCCGGCCAACCCTCGGCCACCTATACCGTCGCCACAGACGACGACAGCACGGCCGAACTGAGCGGTGCGGTCACCGTCACCCTCAACGACGGCACCGGCTACACCGTCGGCTCCATCAACCATACGGCCGTGGTGACCATCACCAATGACGACCCCTATGTCGTATCCGTCAGCATCGACCCGGCAGCAGGAGATGAAGGCAATAGTGGTGGCTTGACCGATGCCGCCACACTGACCTTTACCGTCAATCCGCCAAGGCCGGAGGCATTCCCGTTTATAATCTGTCTGGACGGTGGTACCGCCGAGCGTGGTAGCAGTGCAGACTATCAGTTCACAAGCCTGAATGACACAGTGCTTCCTATTGTTGTTGCTAGTGTTTGCGATAGCGCTCTGACAACCTCCTTCAACAGTAATCAGGCATCCTTCAGCACAAAAATCCGGGTCAACGGTGACAGCCTGTTCGAGGCAGACGAAACCGTCACCGTCAGCCTGCGCCGCATCAGTGGTTCAGGCGGCAACTTCGACACCCCCGACGATGTCATCCTCTCCCCCACGGCCGGCAGTGTCACCTACACCATCCGCCATGACGACACCCCGCCAGAGCTGACCATCACACCCGATGCCACCATGGTCACCGAAGGCTCGCCGGCCAGCTTCACCATCACGGCCAATACATTTTCCGGACTGCCTACCACGGTCAACCTGATGATCAGTGAGCCTGGCAACTTTGTGGATTCCGACGACAAGGGTCCTAAGTCCTTCCTGCTGCCGGCCGGCGTGGATTCCGCCAGGTATAGAATAGACACCGTCCCTGACAACACCCTCGACGATGTCGAAAACGGCACCCTCACCGTCACCCTCAACGACGGCGACGGCTACACCGTCGGCACCACCACCCATACGGCCGTGGTGACTATCACCAACAATGTCCCCCATGTCGTATCCGTCAGCATTGAACCGGAAGAAGCAGAAGGAGATGAAGGCAATAGTGGTGGCTTGACCGATGCCGCCACACTGACCTTTACCGTGAATCCGCCAAGGCCGGAGGGATTCAGGTTTAGAATCTGTTTGGACGGTGGTACCGCCGAGAGTGGTAGCAGTGCAGACTATCAGTTCACACGCCTAAATGACACAGTGCCTGCTATTGCTCCTGTTGCTGGTGGTTGCGATAGCGCTCTGGAAATCCCCTTCAACAGTAATCAGGCATCCTTCAGCCAAAAAATCCGGGTCAACGGTGACAGCCTGTTCGAGGAAGACGAAACCGTCACCGTCAGCCTGCAACGAGTCAATAATTTGGGCGGCAACCTCGACACTCCCGACGATGTCATCATCTCCCCCACGGCCGGCACCGTCACCTACACCATCCGCAATGACGATGACCCGCCCATGATTTCCATTGCCGGCGGCAGTCCGGCCATCGAGGGTGCCGGCACCCTCACCTACACACTGACGGCGGACAAACCACCGGTCACGGACCTGACCATTAACCTGACGGTCACGGATGTGCCCGGCAGTGACTTTATTGCAGCAGAAGGCGACCAGACCGTCACCTTCCCGGCCGGCAGGACCATCGCGCTCAACTACGCGACGATTCCGATCACCGACGATGAAGTCGATGAAGCCAGCGGCGAGGTCACGGTGACAATCAATGACGGTACCGGCTATACCGCCGGCACCGACACGGCCACCATCAGGGTGCTGGACGACGATAGAACCATCGTCACCCTGGCCGAAAATCCGGCCGGCGACCTCGATGAAGACGCCAGCAAACAGATTACTCTCACACTGAACCGCGGTCTGGTCAATGGCGAAGAGCTGGTCGTCCCGCTGACCTTCGGCGGTGATGCCACACGGGGCACAGACTACACCCTGATGGAAGTCGCAGCGAATGGCGTGAGCTATGCCAATCTGACCGGCGGCGACGACCCCACCGTCACATTCACCGGCCCGTCCTCCGGCACTACCGCCATGACGGCCACCCTGACCCTGAGAGCCATTGCCGACAGTACCTCCGACTCCGGCGAGAGCGTCACCATTGTACCGGGTACCTTGACCGACACCTCTCTGGACGGCGGCGGCACGGTCACCGGCAGTCTGGCTTTTAACATCATTGAACGAGTGGAGCTGATACTGGGTACCGACCGTTTGATGGTATCGGAAGGGATGCAAACAGCGAGCTACACGATTCGTCTGGCGAGTGTGCCGACGGCACCGGTGACGGTAGTGGTGACCGGTTATGTCGGCACCGGCCTGATGCTGGATAACGACGAATTGATTTTCACGGCGGCCAACTGGAACATTGCCCGGCAGGTAACACTGACCACAGCGGCGATGGACAGCGACTTTGCCGGCAGCACCCTGCAGTTGCGGCACACGGCCTCTGGTGGCAATTACCTCTCGGTGACCGCCGACCTGAGTGTGACCCTGCTGGATGACACGGCCGGTGTGGTGGTCATGCCCAGTGGTGGCAATACCGTGGTCAGCGAGGACGGTGCCCGCACGGACGATTACACACTGAGGCTGAGCACACAACCGGTCGGTGATGTGGTGGTGCGGGCGACGGCCGGCACTGGCCTGAGTGTGAACGATGCGGCCACGGCCGATCTGACCTTTACCACTACCAACTGGAATCAGGCACAGACGGTGACGATAGCGGGCATTGACGATGACATTGCCAGCGGTGCGCTGCGCACCGTGTCGGTGACCCATACCATTGTCAACAGTGCAGACAGTGGCTATCCGGACGCCCTGCGCATCGCCAATCTGGACGTCATGCTGATAGACGACGATACCACCGGTCTGCTGTTGCCATCATCGGATCTGACGCTGTCGGAAGGTGACACCATCAGCTACACGGTGCGTCTGACCAGCCAGCCGACCGCGGTGGTGTCGGTGACCATTACCAGCGACAACGGGGATCTGACACCGGGCAATACCCCTTTGATGTTCAGTATGGACAACTGGTCCATGCCGCAGACGGTGCTCCTGACGGCCAACGCAGACGATGATTCGGACGACGAGCAGGCGCAACTGACGCACCGCGTGGCGGGGGGTGACTATGGCGCGATCAGCGAGGTCATTTCGGTGCGCATCACGGATCGCTCGGCCGGTGTGGATATCACGCAGAGCGGCGGCAATACGATAGTCCGCGAGGATGGTGGCGAGGACAGCTACACACTGGTCCTCAATGCGGCACCGCGCGGTGATGTGACCCTCACGGTGACTGCCGCAGCCGGTATAACGGTGGATACGGACAGCCTGACCTTTACAACCGGTAACTGGCAGACACCGCAGCCCGTTACGGTGACCGGTGTCAATGACGACCTGGATAATCCCGATGATGGGCGCGAGGTCATGATCCGCCATGCGGTCAGTGGTGCCGGCGACAGTGCCGGCTATACCCCGGCCCTGTCGATTGCGCCGGTATCGGTGACGGTGCTGGACGACGACACGGCCGGGCTGCGCTTCAGCCGTTCGGTGCTGGCGGTGGTTGAGGGCGGCAGTACGAGCTACGGTGTGCGTCTGACCAGCCAGCCGACCGCGGTGGTGACCGTGACCATTGCCAGCGACAACGGGGATCTGACAGCGGGCAATACCCCCTTGATGTTCAGTACGGACAACTGGCCCATGCCGCAGACGGTGACGGTAACGGCGGGCACGGACAGCGACATGGACAATAACGATGTCGCCCTCAGCCACACGGCCACGGGCGGCGGCTATAACTCGGTCAGCGCCACCCTGGGCGCGATGCTGCTGGAAGGCGGTACTGCCAGCGTCAGCATTGTGCAGAGCGACGGTCGCACCATCGTCACGGAGGGGGTCAGCACGGATTTCTATGAGGTGGTGTTGAATACGGCACCGGACCGCGATGTGACCGTGAGAGTCAATGCCGACAGTGGTGTGACGGTCAATGGTGCGGCCACACTCGATCTGGTCTTTACCCCGACCAACTGGCATGAGGCGCAGCCGGTCATGGTAGCGGCGGTGGACAACAATGCCGATGACGGTGTGCGCACGGCCGATATCAGCCATATCCTGAGTGTTGGGGACAATAATGACTATGACCGGACACTGACCATTGCCGGGGTAACGGTGACGGTGAACAGAGATCCAGATGATAGCCGTGGGCGGCTGGCGACTATAAGCGGCGGTAATCAAGAAGGGTCGAGGTGGGCTTTCAACTTTATCTTCGACAGTAACCCAGGGCGAAGTCTGGGTGCTGACGAGGTCGTGACGCTGCCGTTGATACTTGGTGGCGACGCGGTGCGCGGTCAGGATTATCAGGTGCGTTGTGAGCGCAACCCGGCAGAACGCAGATCGGACTCTTGGGTTTCCTGTGTCGAGTCAACAGACGGTCAACTGATGTTCATTCTGGATGGCACACGGATATCTCCCGGCAGACGAACATTCAGAGCCACCCCGCCTTTGGAGGTGGAGTTGCTGGAGGACAATATGGCGGAACCGGTCGAGACCCTGACGCTGCGCCTTGGTGAGAACGGTCAGGACTTTCGCATCCCAATCATGGATGTGCCATCGACCGTGAGCGTGGAGTTTACCCGGTCAATCTATCGCGCCAATGAAAATGGCGGCCTACTCCAGCCGGTGATTGAGATCAGTCCGGAACTGGGTCGTGCCATCGACTTGCCGCTGCTGTTTATTGACGGTACCGCACAGGCCGGATCAGACTTTGAACCGATCAGTTCCACCGTCCTTAATTTTACTGCTGGGAGTCGGGCATCTTTTGATATCACACTCCTGGATGATCAGATAGCCGAAGGCGACGAGAGATTCACGGTCGTGATTGATGAAACCCGACTGCCGGACTTTATCACCGTTGGCACCAATGCCGCGCCCACATTCATCATTACCGATAATGATGAGCGCGGGCTGGTTTTTGATTCCGATACACTGACTCTGGCGGAGGGTGGCACGGGCAGCTACACGGTGCGTCTATCCAGCCAGCCGACCGATGAGGTGGCGGTGGTGATCGCCGGTCAGGCCGGTACCGACCTGATGCTGGACCGGGACATTCTGACCTTTACCACGGCGAACTGGAATCAGGCACAGGCGGTGACGGTGATGGCCGAAGATGACGACGATGGCGATGCCGATCGCATTGTGCTGGTGCATACGGCCTCCGGCGGTGACTATGGACTGTCATCCCGCGTGCAGGCCGACATCATCGACAGCGAGGCACCGGAGGTGCGGCTGAACAAGGAGGCCATCACGGTCAGCGAGGGCGGCAGCGGCGACAGCTATACGCTGGTGCTGCACACCGAACCGGCCGGCACCGTGACGGTGACTCTCGCTCCGGCGGCCGGCATAACGGTGCAGCCGGGTAGCGTGACCTTCACGGTGGATAACTGGAATACGCCGCAGGCGGTCACCGTGACCGGTGTGAATAGTGATGATATTGACCGGGGTGTTCGCACGGTGACCATTGTTCATACCATCACTGCCACCGATGACGCCGATGACTATCCGGAGGATCTGCGGATAGACCCGGTGCGTGTGACGATAGAGGAAGACGATGAGGCCGGCGTGATGATTGTCGAGAGCGGTGACCGTACGGCGGTCAGTGAAGACGGTGGCATCAGGGATGACTACACGGTGGTGCTGACCTCACAGCCGGCCGCTCGTGTGGTGGTAACCGCCACGGCCGCGGCCGGTGTCAGTGTGGATACCCAGTCTCTGAGCGGTGTGCAGAACACCCTGACCTTTACCACCCTGAACTGGCAAAGCCCGCAGACGGTGACGGTGACCGGGGTGGATGTAGACACCGTGGATCGCGGGGACCTTGATGTGTCGATCACTCATGCCATCACGACCACGGCCGGTGGTTATGTGAAAGAGTTGTCGATTGATTCGGTACCGGTGCAGGTGATTGACAATGATGCGGCGAACCGCCTGCTGTTTGAGCTGGTTGATCCGGCAGCCGATGTGCTGGTCACGGAAGGTTCGGAGGTGGCCTACACGATGCAACTGGTGGGTCAGCCGCTGGCCGATGTCACGGTCGATATCAGCGGCCATGACGGCACGGATGTGACGCCGGCCCCGACCCGCCTGACTTTTACCACGCAGAACTGGAATGCCGGTCAGACGGTGACCCTGACGGTGGCGGCCGATGACAGCGGCGACGACGAGCGTGTCACCCTGACGCACCGCGCCTCCGGCGGCGGCTATGATGGCACCGAGGTGGCACTGGAGGTGGCCATCACCGATAGTGATATATCGGGCGTGAGCATCAGCAAAGATACCCTCGTGGCCATCGAGAATGAGGCCGGTACCGACAGCTACACGGTGGTGCTGGACATACCGCCGGCCGGTGATGTCACTATCCAAATCCACGATGATCATGGGTTTTCAACTCTGGTTTTCACAACCGTCAACTGGAATCAACCGCAGACGGTCAGCATGCATGGAAACAATTTCGCAGACAACATCGACAATCCCGGTGGTGAACGCACCACGACCATCAGGCATACGGTCACTTCCACGGACAGTGGCTACGACGGCATCGAGGTTGACGATGTGACCGTCACTGTGACAGATGTCGATCCCACTACGGTAACCCTGTCGGGTGCGGCGCTGGATGTGGTTGAGGGCACCGAGCGTACCCTCACCGTGTCGCTGGAGCGGGCGCTGGTGGCGGGTGAAGTGCTGCCGGTACCGCTGACCTTTGCCGGCACCGCCACCCGCGGCATGGATTACACCCTGGAGGGTGTGCCAGCGACGGGCATTGGCTATGAGAACCTGAACAGCGGCAATGCGCAGGTGACCTTTACCGGTGGCACCGGTGCGGTCGGTACCGCGACCCTGACATTCAGAGCCACACCGGATGCGGACGATGAAGGCAGTGGTGAGACGGTGACGATGGGTCTGGGCACCCTGGATGAGAACTCCGGCACCGGTCTGAACGGCGGTGGCACTGGTACCAGCAGTCTGGCACCATTCCGCATTATAGAAAAGCCGATGATCGGCATTGCGGGCGGTCCGGCGGTGACCGAGGGCGGCAGTGTGACCTTTACCCTGACGGCCAGTGAAGCGCCGCTGTCGGATCTGACCATCAACCTGATGGTGACGGATGCCGTGCACAGTGATTTTCTGGCGGCGGCTCGCGGAGGCAGGCAGAGTATCACCTTCGTCGGCGGCACGACCTCGGTCAGCTACGAAATTCCGACGCTGGCCGATATCGATGACGAAGCCGGCGGCACAGTGATGGTGGCGCTGCTGGACGGTGATGGTTATGTGGCGGGCAGCGCACCATCGGCCACCACAATGGTCAATGACGACGATGCCACCACGGTGACACTGGCAGGCACAGACGATGATGTCGGCGAGGGGGCACGCAAGGGGCTGACCGTGACGTTGAGTCGGGGTCTGGTGGCGGGTGAGGTACTGCCGGTTGCGCTGTCTTTTGCCGGCACGGCAACCCGCGGTACGGACTACACCCTGATGGAGACGATAGCGAATGGCGTGAGCTATGCCAATCTCAATGGTGGCGGCAGTGCAACGGTGACCTTTACCGGCCCGGCGGCGGGTGTCGGCGTCACCGAGGCCCGACTAAGGCTGAGGGCTGAGTTGGATGGAACAACCGAGGGCCTCGAGACTGTCATCATCGGCCTGGGCACGCTGGATGCGGATTCCGGTACGAATCTGGGCGGTGGTGCGACCGGTGTGGATGAACTGGGTGATTTCCGGATTCAGGAAACCCCGGAGATAGTGCTGGAGCGCGATAGCCTGATGCTGACCGAGCAAGGCAGTGCGACCTATACGGTCGGCCTGTCTATATCACCGACGGCCGATGTGACGGTCAGGATCACCGGTCAGGTCGACACGGATCTGCAGGTGGATGCCGACACGCTGATCTTCTCTCAAACCAACTGGAGCACGGCGCGCACCGTGACGCTGACGGCGGTATCGGATACCGACAGCGAGGACGAGGCACCGGTGATGCTGAGGCATACGGCTACCGGTGGCAATTATGGTTTGGCGATAATGCGGACGGTAACGGTATCGATTGCGGACAACACACCGGGTCTGGTGCTCTCAACCAACAGCCTGGATATGGAAGAGAATGAGGCCGAGAGCTATACAATCCGGCTGGCGATTCGTCCGATGGCGGATGTGACGGTGAGTGTATCTTCCGGGGATGCGCCCCGCCTGCGGGTGACCGGCGGTGACAGCCTGACCTTTACGCCGACCAACTGGAATCGGGCGCAAAGTGTGACGGTGATGGCTGAGGATGACGCCGACAGCGACGCCAACCAGGTGACGCTGACCCACACGGCGGATGCCGGCTACGGTTCGGTGACAGGAGATATCACGGTGGATATTGCTGATGACGACATACCGCGTGTGGTGCTCGGTGTTGATGAATTGACTGTAATCGAAGGCGGCAGTGCGAGCTACACGGTAGAGCTGGGTACCCGTCCATCGGGCGATGTGATGGTCACGCTGAGCGGTCAGGGCAGCACTTTGAGGCCGGACAGGTCCGAGCTGACTTTTGATGCAAGCAACTGGGATCAGGCGCAGACCATCACGCTGACGGCGGTCATGGACACTAACACCGATGATGATCAAGTGAGGTTGACCCACACCGCCAGTGGCTATGGCGCGGACCCGGTCGGTCTGCCGGTGGCTATCACGGACAGCACGCCGCAGTTGATGTTCTCGCAGACCGCGGTGAGTGTCGGTGAAGGCGGCAGCACGACCTATACGCTGGAACTGTCGGTCGAGCCGGTCGGCCCGGTGACGGTCACCCTGAGAGGTCACGAACGCACTGAACTGACGCCGGAACCGACCGAGCTGTTCTTTACCCCGGATAACTGGGACCAGGCGCAGATCATCACTCTGACGGCCGGCACGGACAGCAACAGTGTGGATGAGACCATCACGCTGACCCATAGCGCGGATGCCGGCTACGGTGCGGTGACGGAAGAGGTGACGGTCACGGTCCGGGATGCGGATACACCGCGCCTGATACTGAATACCGATGAATTGATCGAAGGCGGCAGTGCCACCTATAGAGTGACCGAGCAGGGCAGTGCGACCTACACGGTGCGGCTGGGCACGCAGCCCCAGGTGGATGTGACGGTCACGTTGACCGGGCATGAGGGCAGTGATCTGGTACCGACCCCGGCCCGTCTGGTGTTTGGTCGGGACAACTGGAACCGTGCGCAGCAGGTGACGCTGACGGCACGCGATGACGATGACAGCGTGAATGACGCGGTGACACTGTCTCACCGGGCCAGTGGCGGGGCTTATGCGGGTGTGACCGCGCCGCCGTTGCCGTTGCTCATTATTGATAATACGCCGGCATTGGTGCTCTCGGAGGTTCTGGCCTTGCAGCCGGGGGGCAGCAGCAGCTACACGATGGAACTGGCGATTGTGCCGACCGCAGATGTGATCGTGACGGTGATGGGGCATGAGGACACGGGTCTGACAGTGGCACCGGAAAGTCTGACATTCAGTATGGGTAACTGGAATATGGCACAGACCATCACGGTGACGGCGGGCACGGACAGCAATGCGTTGTCGAATCGGGTGACTCTGACGCATATGGCATCGGGCGGAAACTATGACCGTGTGACGGCCCAGGTTGAGGTTGAGGTCCGTGTGGGCAGCACGGAGGCGATGCAGGCCGCACAGCAGATGTGGTTGCCACGCTTTGGTCTGACGGCGATTGAGCATATGCTGGGTGGTCTGCATCATCGTTTCACGGCATCAGACCAGCCGGGTCTGTCGGGTAATCTGAACGGTCTGCCGCGCGGTCAGTCATTCAATGCGGCGCGTTTGCTGTCCAGTCGCGGCGGCCCGGATGCCAGTGTGCTGGGCATTGAGCAATTGGGTGCCGGTTCGGCGGATCGTCCGCGCAAGCTGTCACGCACTTTGTCCTTACCGAAGCTGTTGCCGTCCATGCTGCGCGGCAGTCATTTCACATTGAGTGACGAGGACGGTACTTCGATCTGGGGGCGTGCCTCGTATTCGAGCTATAAAGACGCCGACGATGGTACTTCGATAGACGGCGAGGTCACCACGGCCATGCTGGGTGTTGACCACAGCAGTGGTCGGACGCTGCTGGGTCTGGCGCTGGCTTACAGCGACAGTGATGGTGAATGGCAGGGGCAGGGTGAATCGGACAAAGGTGAGTTGTCCGGTACGCTGGCCTCCCTGCTGCCGTACCTGCGCTATGACCTGACGGAGCGTCTGCAACTGTGGGGTGCGGCGAGCTATGGTCGAGGTGATCTGGAGCAGACTTCAGAGACCGGCAGCGGCATCGAGTCGGAGCACGATCTGGAGCAGGTATCGGCGACGCTGGGTCTGCGCGGTACGTTGCTGGATCGTCCGGTGGAAGAGGGCGGTTTGAGCCTGAAGCTGACTTCGGATATGACACTGGCGCGTATCAAGTCGGATGATTCCAATGCTGGAATGCCGGGAGTGCCGGGAGTGCCGGGTATGACGTTGGATACACAGCGTTTCCGGATGGGTTTGGAGTGGTCCTGGCAGTTGCCGGAAGGGGGCGGTATGCGCCTGACACCGGAGCTGGAACTGGGTCTGCGTTATGACGGTGGCGATACTAGTGAAGGCTTTGGTCTGGAGCTGGGCGGTGGCCTGAACTGGCAGTTACCGGCCCGTGGTTTGACCTTTGATGTGCGCAGCCGTTATCTGCTGGAGCATGAGGCCTCCGGGCGTGAGGAGTGGGGTCTGTCCGGTTCACTGCGTTACAAGGCGCGGCCGGATTCGGCGCATGGTCCGTCGTTCAGTCTGCGCCATGAGTACGGCAATGCACCGGCGGCCAGTGGTCTGGATCGGTTGTTGTCGGACTCCCTGACAGATGCGTTGAAGGAAGACAACTCTCAAACCGCCGATGTATCAAGCCGCTGGACACTGAAAGGCGAGTGGGGTTTTGCCCTGATGGATGATGCCACCGGTATCCCCTATGCGAGTCTGTCGGCATCCGATGCGAAACGTGATCTGACCCTCGGCTGGCGTCTGTTGTCCAATCCGGCTGGCCTGAAGTCGAAGCTGGATATCAAGGCCATCCGCCGCGAACAGGATGACAATAACCCCCGCCACAGCGTCGGCGCGGAGTGGAAGTTGAACTGGTAGGGTTTCCGTAGCCGGTATCCCCGTGTCGGTTGTTGCGGGGCCGGACTCTACATCCACATTTCTTTGATTGTCTAACACCGGAATCAGCCGGCCATTCGGCGGGCGTGTTACAATGGAGCTGTAACGGGCAGGCCAGCTTGCCAATACAGCCGGTATGTCAGGGCCGGATAACGGTTAATATGGTGTCTGAAATACAACGAATCTCGAAACAAATCCGTTTATTCTATTTGTTGTTGTGTGTGACGGTGGTTCCTGCCTGTGGGTTCCGTTTGAGTGATGCCGGAGGGAGTCTGCCTGCTGTTATGCAGGAGGCCGGTCTGCTGGGCGGCAGCGGTGACTTGTATCGCGAATTGCGGCAGGGTTTTTCTGCTGCCGGTGCCAGCCTCCATGAAGGGGCGATTGATGGGGTGGGGCTGCGCATACTGGCGGAACGCTTCGATAAGCGTATTCTTTCCGTTGATGTTGCCGGCAAGGTTTTGGAGTACGGGCTTTTTTATACGCTGGAGTTTAATGTGGCTGGCGCGGATGGCGTGGTTATGGTCGAGCCACAGCGTTTGAGTCTGAGGCGTGATTATTCTTATGTTGATGGGGATGTGTATGGCACTTCACGTCAGGAGCAGTTGTTGCGCGATCAGATGCACCGGGAAATGGCTGGCCTGATGTTGCGTCGCATTCGGGCATTGGTCAGATAATTTTTTATGAAACTTGATCACGAACAGCTCGACAGGCATTTGAAAAAAGGCTTGCAGCCTGTTTATCTTTTCTCCGGCAATGAGCCTTTGCTGGTTATGGAGGCAGTGGACCGTCTCAGGCAGTGTGCCCGCAGTGAAGGTTTTTCCGAACGCAGGGTTTATTCCGTTGAGACCGGGTTTGACTGGGATGAGGTGTTGCTTGTCGGTAACAGCATGTCTTTGTTTGCCGAACGCCGTATTGTCGAGATTATCATGCCCGGTGGTAAGGCGGGCGTGCGGGGCAGCAGGGTTTTGGAGCAACTGGCACAGTCCCCGCCGCCGGATACACTGGTCATGGTGATCGCGGATAAGCTGGACGAGGGGGTGCGCAGAGCCAAATGGTATCGCAGCTTTGAATCCAGGGCAGTTTGTGTGCAGATATGGCCATTGGCACCACGGCAGTTGCCGTCCTGGCTCCAGAGGCGGTTGAGTCGGTATGGTCTGCAGGCCGGTATGGATGCGGTCAGCCTGTTGGCGGAGCGGGTAGAGGGTAATCTGCTGGCCGCTGATCAGGAAGTTCGCAAGCTCAAGATGCTGGTCAACAAACCGGAAATCGGTGTGGATGATGTTATGCGGGCTGTGGTTGATAGTTCCCGCCACAATGTATTTCAGTTTGTGGATGAGGCAATGGCAGGGCGGATGCCCAGGTTGCCGCACATGCTCGGTCGTGTGCGGGCAGAAGGGGGTGAGCCAATGATGGTGTTGAGTGTGCTGGCCAAGGCATTTCGTACACTGGTCGGTGTGTCTGAGGCTGTACGGAGTGGGCGTAATACGGATCCGATTATGGCGGATATGGGGGTCTGGAAAAGCCGGCGGGCTATGGTGACCAATGCGGCACGCCGCCGATCACCTGCATACTGGCAGCGTTGTTTGTCTCATTGCAGTCAGATTGATCGTATGATTAAGGGTCGCTGTGACGGTAATTCTTGGGATGAACTGTTGCAACTCGGGTTGAAGATGGCGGTACAGTCGGGTCATTAAAAAAACAGGTTTGAGATTATGGGTAACAGTGTTGAACAATATATGGCGGAGCTCGGCAGCAATGCCAGACAGGCGTCTCGTTTACTGGCCGCTGCCGATGGTGCTGCCAGAAATCAGGCATTGCTGGATATTGCCGGGCGTCTGGATATCGGTCGCGATGAGTTGATGCGGGAAAACGGTAAGGATCTTGCCGCCGGTCAGAAGATCGAGCTGGATGCGGCATTACTGGACAGGCTGGAGTTAACGCCTGCCCGTATTGACGGCATGATTGAGGGGCTGCGCCAGATTGCGGCATTGCCTGACCCTGTCGGTGAGGTTTTCGATATGAACTATCGTCCTTCCGGCATACAGGTGGGGCGCATGAGGGTGCCTCTGGGGGTTGTGGGAATTATCTATGAATCGCGACCGAATGTGACGGCTGATGCCGCTGCCCTGTGCCTGAAGTCCGGTAACGCGACGGTGTTGCGTGGCGGTTCGGAGGCGTACTTTTCAAATCAGGCGATTGCGAAATTTATCCAGGATGGTTTGTGCGCCACCGGCCTGCCTGCCTCTGGAGTGCAGGTTGTGGCCACTACCGATAGGGCCGCAGTTGGCTGCATGATTGCCATGCCGGAGTATGTTGATGTCATTATTCCGCGTGGTGGCAAGGGATTGATCGAACGTATCAGCCGTGATGCGCGTGTGCCGGTCATTAAGCATCTTGATGGTATCTGTCATGTCTATGTCGATGATGAAGCGGACTCCGAAAAGGCATTTAATGTCTGCCTGAATGCCAAGACGCATCGTTACGGTGTCTGTAATGCGATGGAGACACTGCTGGTGGCAGATGCCGTGGCAGCCGACTTTTTGCCTGGAATGGCCCGTGCCTATTGTGAAAAGGGCGTGGAACTGCGCGGCTGTATAAAGACATGTGAAATTCTTGGGGATATTTGTCTGCCGGCTGATCAGGAGGACTGGGATACCGAGTATCTGGCACCGGTTTTGTCTGTCCGTGTGGTCAGTGGCCTTGAGCAGGCTGTTGAACATATCACGCAACATGGTTCCGGTCATACGGACAGCATCATCACGGAAAATTTCAGCCGGGCACGGCGCTTTTTGCGGGAGGTGGATTCCAGCTCTGTTATGGTCAATGCTTCGACCCGTTTTGCGGACGGGTTTGAATATGGCCTGGGGGCCGAGGTTGGCATATCTACCGATAAGTTTCATGCTCGCGGGCCGGTGGGTCTGGAGGGCCTGACTTCCGTGAAATATATTGTGCTGGGAGACGGGACTGTCCGCTGCTAGGTTGCCTTGCGATGATCGGTTTGTATGGCGGCGCATTTGATCCGGTGCATCTTGGTCACCTTGGCGTCGTTGAGGCAGCCGGTCGGCAGGCCAGTCTGGAGCGAATCATATTTGTGCCGACCGGCAATCCACCGCATCGAGGCAGTCTGCATGCATCCGCCGGAGACAGGCTCAGGTTGTTGCAGGCGGCTGTCTCGGACTGTGACCGTTGTACTGTCAGTGACTTTGAAATCAGAAAGCCGTCAAAATCATGGACTATCGATACTCTGAAGTATTTTTATCGCCACTATGGTCGGCAGACCCTTTGCCTCATCATGGGGTCGGATGCGTTTGGCGGCATTGATGGCTGGTATCGGGGTGATCAGATTTTGAATTATTGTCATATCATGGTGGTCAGCCGGGCCGGAGATCATCACAGGCCGGGTGGTGCGACTGCACGGTATTATGAACACCACAGGGTGGCGCAACTGCCGGAAAGTCTGACCGTAGAAAATGACCGGCCGCAGGGCAGCATATTGTGGATCGATACTGAAGTGCCGGATGTATCTTCGACGCTGGTACGCGAAAGGGTCAGGAGCGGGCATGAACTGGCTTCATTGTTGCCGCCGGCAGTTGAGACTCTAATCAGGGATGAAAATATCTACAGAGATGAAAATGTCCATGGATAAGGCGCAGGAAATCGGTGAGCTTGTCATCCGTGCACTGGATGATTTGAAGGGTGCTGATCTGCTGTCTCTCGATGTCAGGGACAAGACTTCTGTGACCGATATTATGGTGATATGCAGCGGCACATCATCGCGCCATGTGAAGTCGTTGACCGATAGCGTCATTCAAAGGGCCAAGGCAGCCGGTGTCAGGCCGCTGGGTGTGGAGGGTGAAGCGGCAGCAGAATGGTCCCTGATCGACCTCGGTCATGTGGTGGTACATATCATGTTGCCGGAGGTCCGGGATTTCTATCAGCTTGAGCGCCTGTGGTCGGTGGGTGAGGCTGCCCGCTGATGCCGTCGGCAGGCTGCCCGGCGATGATATTGCCATTGTGACTGACCCGTCCCTGATTCTGGCTTCGGCTTCCCCAAGACGCCGCGAATTATTGCAACAGATCGGCCTTGATTTCCGCTGCTGCCCGGTGGTTGTTGATGAGTCCTGCCGACCGGGCGAATCGGTGCAGGGATGTGTCAAAAGGCTTGCTCTGCAAAAAGCCCGACTGGCTTTTGAACGGCATGCCGGTGGTGTGGTACTGGGTTCCGATACCATGGTGGCCATGGATGAGATGGCTTTCGGCAAGCCGAAGGACCGTCTGGATGGCATCAGAATGCTGCGTTCACTGTCCGGCCGCTGCCATCAGGTCGTCACCGGGGTGGCGGTTATTTCATGCCATGGTGAGGATGTGGTGGCGCAGGTATCGATGGTCAGGTTCAGGCCGCTGCTGCATGATGAGATTGCGGCATACTGGGAGACGGGGGAGCCTTGCGACAAGGCAGGGGGATATGCTGTACAGGGATTCGCAGCACAGTTCATTGAGCGCATTGAGGGTAGTTATTCAGGGGTAATGGGGTTGCCGCTATTTGAGACGGCAACGCTTTTACGTCATCATGGTATCCATTTGCTTCCACCCTGACACTATGAACACCATGCAGGAAGAAATACTGATTAACGTTACGCCGCAGGAAGTCCGTGTGGCAGTGGTTGAGAACGGCATGTTGCAGGAATTGCTGCTGGAGCGCGGCTCGAAGCGGGGCCTGGTAGGTAATATCTATAAGGGCAGGGTTCGACGGGTTCTGCCGGGTATGCAGGCTGCCTTTGTTGATATTGGTCTGCAACGGGCGGCATTTCTGCATGCCTCCGATATTTTTTCCGGCAAGGAAAGCAGTGATGGAGAGGAATCCGGTTCTATAAACGAATTGTTGTCGGAGGGACAGGTTTTGCTGGTTCAGGTTATCAAGGACCCACTGGGTACCAAGGGTGCCCGGCTGACAACACAGATTGCTATCCCATCCCGTTATCTTGTTTTGATGCCACAGGTTAAGCGTCTGGGTGTTTCCAGCAAACTGGCAGAGGAAGAGGAGCGTCTGAGGCTCAAGGACCTTGTAGCGGGCCAGCTCGACAAAGAGTGCAAAGAGGGTTTTATTATTCGTACCGCAGCCGAGGGCATAAGCGAGGAGCAGATAAAGGCCGACTTAAAGTATCTGCAAAAATTGTGGGCGGTTGTCTGTGAGCGTGAAAATACGTTTAGTCCCGGTGATGCTGTTTATGAAGAACCAAGCCTTATGTTCAGGACATTACGGGATTTTGTCGATGAGAATGTGGTCAAGGTTATTGTGGATTCACGCAGTGCCTGTCATCGTATGAGTGAGTTTGCCGAAAAGTTTTTACCAGAGTTTCGCAGCCGTATTGAACATTATACCGGAGAGCGCCCGTTGTTTGATTTATACAATGTGGAAGATGAAATACAAAAGGCATTGCAAAGCAAGGTGCAGTTGAAGTCCGGTGGCTATCTTATCATCGACCAGACGGAAGCGATGACCACCATTGATGTCAATACCGGGGCATATGTTGGTCGTCGCAACCTTGAAGAAACGATTTTCAAAACCAATCTGGAAGCTGCTCAGTCCATTGCCCGGCAACTGCGCCTGCGTAATCTGGGCGGCATCATCATCCTTGATTTTATTGATATGGTGAATGAGGAGCATAAGCGTCAGGTGTTGCGCACCTTTGAAAAATATACCGAAAGAGATAATGCGAAGTGCTTTTTAACCGATATTTCGCGCCTCGGATTGATCGAGATGACACGAAAGCGAACAAGAGAGAGCCTGGAGCATATTATGTGCAAACCCTGCCCAACCTGTGGTGGTCGGGGTTCTGTAAAGACAGCGCAAACCATGTGCTATGAAATATTCCGTGAAATTTTGCGTGAATCACGCCAGTATGACTCTGAAAAGCTACTGGTTCTGGCATCTCAGGAAGTGGTGGATCTGCTGCTGGACGAAGAATCAAACAGCGTTGCAGAACTGGAAGAGTTTATTGGTCGGCCCATACAGTTTCAGGCTGAGAATCTATATTCCCAGGAAAATTATGATGTTGTGTTGATGTAATTACATGTCATATATTGAACTAAAAAGGACCGTAATCATAAAATGGTGCCTGCAAGCGATGGTCCTGCTTTTGATTTTGCTCGGCACTCTGGCCGGCATTGCCCGCATGGCCTTTCCCCTGCTGGAGGACTATCATACGGAGATCGAGTCAATCGCCGAGAATATATTGCAAAGACCAGTTCGGATCGGGGCAATAGATACAGCCTGGTCCGGCTGGAATCCTGTCATCGTCATGTATGATGCGCATATAGAAAGCACGGACAGCGGCGATATGGCAATCGATCTGAAAGAGCTGGATATTTCTTTTGATCTGATTGCCAGTGTATTCAATCGGGATCTCCAGCCTGAAAGAATTTCAATGAAAGTCGGCAGTCTGGTTATTCACCGACAGAAAGATGGCCGGATAAGCCTGGGGTTCGATGCTCTGCTCACGAATGGCGATTCCCGGGATGCCCCGGAAAATCTGCAATGGTTATTGGATCAGCCTGATGTCCATATTTTTGCAGAGGCGATTGAGTTCAGAGATCAACAGGCGCAGCTTCCGGGTATGTGCCTGCAGGATGCCGGCCTGTCATTGGAAACCCGTCCTGATTCTTTGCTGCTACAGTTTGTCGCTGATGCCTGTGCAATGGCTGAACGTATTGAATGGTCGGCTGAATTGCCCCGTGCCGACTTCAGCAGGCATTCTTATTCAGCGCGGGCTTATCTGAAAATAAAGCAGGCCTCTCTGGCTTTCTGGAAAGAAGCACTCTCGAACTATGTATCCCTGCCGGATCAGGGGATGGCGGATATACAGTTGTGGGCCGATATTGGTGATAGTGAACTGGTAAAAATCGAGGGAAGTGCCTCACTGTCATCTGTTATTTATGAAGACGCAGCAGGTGCGTCTTTCGGAATTGCTTCAATGCGAGGAAATTTTGGCTGGCAGCGCAGCCATGCAGGCTGGCAGCTCCAGATCGCTGACTGGAGTATGTCCCGTCATCGTCAGCACTGGCCTGCCAGCGGTCTGTTGGTGACATTTAATGAAGACAGGCGTCAGTATGATGTCAAGAGCGGCTATCTGCGCATGGATGATGTGTTGCCAGTCATAATGATGCAGCCATGGGCTCGTCAAAATTTAGAGCCAGATTATCACGCATTAAACTTTGGTGGTTCTGTTGCTGATTTGCATTTGCGGCTGATTTTGGATGATGGCTTTTATCTGACGGATTACACTGCAAGGGCCCGGTTGGAAGACTTTTCCGTGTATGCCGGCAAAAATGTACCAGCGATATACGGGGTGGATGGCGATTTACTGGCAACTTCCCGCTCCGGGCTGTTCGATTTGCAGGCAGAAGATGTGTTGCTCGATATGGAAACCCTGTTCCGTGACCCGCTGGATATCGGTACTTTAACGGGTCGTTTGCACTGGTCTGTGCTTGATTCGGGCATATTGATCGAATCTTCAAACCTGCAAGCGGTTAATGCCCATATTGCTACCCAAAGTCGCTTGTCGATCCATCTGGCCGAAGGACGTTCTCCCTTGCTGGATATACAGACCGAATTTGAGAACGGTGATGGTGCCTATGTGTCGCGTTATCTGCCGGTCAGAATCATGTCCGCAGCTGCGACTGACTGGCTGGATAACAGTATTGTCGCGGGTCAGGTGGATTCTGGCACGCTTGTATTGCGCGGTCATGTTGATGATTTTCCCTACGATGAACAGGAGGGACGGTTTGAAGTGCGATTCAATATCAGGGACGGCACTTTGAATTATTATGATGACTGGCCATGGATCGAGGAGATTGCGGCAGAAGTGCAGGTGCTGGGCCGGCATATGCGTATAGAGTCTACCGCAAATCGTATCCGTGATGCGGACCTGAAACGGGTGGTGGTCGATATCGAAGATATGGGTGGTTCTGCCCCGGTCGTGAAAGTCAACGGGTTTGCCGAAATTTCATCACATGACTTACTGGGTTATCTAAGTGAAACTTCCCTGATTGATGAATATCAGAGGGTGTTGTCAATGCTGTATCTGTCCGGCAGACATAACCTGCATCTGGATATGTCGCTCCCCCTTGCCCGTGGTGAACTGGAACTTAATGGAGTTCTGGATTTCAAGGGCAACCGGTTAAGCATCCCCGACTGGCAGATCGAATTATCTGATCTGAAAGGCAGATTGTTCTTCAGTGACAAAGCCTTCCGGTCGCAAAGCCTGACCGCCGATTATCTGGGTCGGGCAGTGGCTTCCGAGGTGTCAACTATCAGTGTGGATGGCCGGCGTGAAACCCATATACGATTGCAAACCCGTGCCGATCTTTCTCGTTTGCTGGCACAGAAAATTCCCCGGCTGGCTGAGCGAATCGATGGCGAATCCGCTATTGATGTAACCATTCAGACTTTTGATGATTTACAGTCGGCAAGCCGCCTGATCATCCATTCGGACTTAAAAGGTACGGAAATCTGCCTTCCGGCACCATTTATCAAGCCGAAACAAACGACGCTACCGCTTCGGCTGGTTGCCGGTCTGGGCGATGAGTTGACTGTGCAGGCTTCTTTACAAGACAGGGCGCAGCTCCGAATGAAATTTAATGAAAAAGGTGGTTTGTCATCCGGGATGTTGTATCTGGGGGCATCACTGGCATCCCTTGAGCCAGAGGGAGGGGTATTTGCAGTACGGGGGCGTCTTGACGAACTGGAACTGGATAACTGGATTGATTGGTATGACAGTTCGGCCGGGAATGATGAAGAACCCTATTTTGACCTGCCTGTGTCGCTGGCTCTGGATATCGGCAGTATGGCCCTGTCGAAATGGTACTTATCCAGATTCAGTTTTTCAGGCTTGCTTGAAGATGATATTCTGGATATGAGTTTTTCGGGGTACTCACTGACAGGAACAGGTGTGTTTAATCGCAATCAAAACCCCTCGCTGGAATTAAAATTTGATGACATGCGTATCCGTGAAGAACCGGATGTCGCGATGGATAACCCGGATGATATCTGGTCATTTGATCTGTTGCCCTCTGATATACCGTCTCTTGATATTGATGTAGAGCGGTTGTTTTACAACAACAGGGATATTGGAAATATCGGTTTTAGTGCCTCTTCCGGTGACGATGAACTTCGTATGACCGGGGCTTATCTGCGAAATGAAAAGTCTGATGTCGATATGGAAGGATCATGGCAGTATCGTCGAGGTGAGCATCAGACAAAAGTTGATATTAATGTTGCCAGCAGTGATTTTGGTGACTTGATGAGAAGATTGGGGTATCACGACACAGTCAAACAGGGTGCTATCGACTCACAGGGGTCATTTTCTGCCCCATTATCACCATTGGAGCTCGGCATAGAAGATATCAGCGGTGAAATTGAAGTTACCATGCGCGACGGTGAGGTGACCGATATAGACTCAGGTAATGCGGGAAGAGTTTTTGGTCTGCTCAGTTTTCAGGCATTACCGCGTCGTCTGTCTCTGGATTTCAGTGATTTATTCAGTCAGGGGATAAGCTTTGATGAGATTAGAGGTGGTTTTGAGATCAGTCAGGGCGATGCCTATACCAATAACCTGAGCCTGACAGCACCTTCGGGCACTGTAGAGATTACCGGGCGGGTAGGGCTTTTCGACAGGGATTATGACCAGCTAGTGAAAGTCATTCCCAATGTCAGCGCCTCATTGCCGGTGGTTGGTGCCCTGGCGGGCATTTCAGGATGGACTGCCGCTTTATGGCTTGCCGATCAGGTCCTGGGAAAACCACTCAATAAGCTGGCTGAAACAGAATATCGGATCAGTGGCATCTGGGATGAGCCGAAGATCGAGAAACTGACCGGGAATGAGCCTGCCGGTATAAATTTTGAGAAATAACACAGGTTTTAAATTAATATCAGGGTGGCCAACCCCAGAAAAGCCATAAAGCCGATAACATCGGTTATGGTTGTCAACAAAACACTGCCCGCGAGTGCCGGGTCAATCCCCAGTTTTTTCAGGGCCAGCGGCACCGTCACGCCGGCCAGAGTGGCACACATCAGGTTGATAATCAGAGCGGCGGCGATAATTATGCTGATCATGAGGTTGTCAAACCAGAAATAGGCTGCCATGGAAACAACCAGTGACCAGAGCATGCCGTTTAATGCGCCTATGGAAATTTCCTTGAACAGCAGCAGGCGGACATTTGATTGTCCCAGTTGTCCCAGGGCGATGCCACGAATGACCAGCGTCAGTGTCTGACTGCCGGCAACACCCCCCATGCTGGCCACAATGGGCATGAGTACAGCAAGTGCGACGATTTTATCCAGGGTGGCTTCATAAAGACCGATGATCCAGGACGCAAACAGGGCGGTCAATAAATTAATGCCCAGCCAGATGGCGCGCTTCGAGGCACTCGGCAGAATGGGCGCGAACATATCATCTTCTTCATCCAGGCCGGCCATGCGCATCAAATCCTGATCGGCTTCGTCACGGATAACATCAACAACATCGTCAATGGTGATGCGACCCAGCAGTTGATTGGAATCATCTACAACGGGTACGGATATCAGATCATTTAACTCAAAATACTTGGCTACCTCTTTGGCGGAAGTCGTTACCAGCAGTGCATGGCTTTTTGCAGACATAACGTCCCTGATATATAATGCCGGGTCGCTGGTCAGCAGCGTGGAAAGCGACAATGTGCCTGTCAGTTTATCCTGCCTGTTGACCACACTCAGTGTATCGGTCAGCACCGGTAGCTCTTTACGCATTCTCAGGTAGCGTAGTACCACATCAATGGTTACATCCGCTCGCACGGTGACAATATCAATATTCATTAAGCCGCCGGCGCTATCTTCCGGGTAGGACAGAATGGACTCAAGGCGCTGCCTGTTCTGACTGTCCATGGAGGTCATTAACTCTCCGGTGACGGCCTCCGGAAGGTCGCCAAATACATCGGCCAGATCATCCATGTCCATGACTGTTGTCGCGGCAAGCAGCTCATCATTCTCCATAATTTCGATGAGATGAGTGCGCACTTCATCATTAACCTGGCTCAGGGTTTCTCCCTGATCATCGGCATCAACCAGTTGCCAGACAAAGTAGCGTCTGTCTCTTGGCAGCGATTCCAGTAAATGTCCTAATTCGGCAGGACTCAGGGTTGAAAGCAGCGTTTTTGCATAATATGCAGCACCACTGCTCAATGCACCATTAATATTTTCCAGGTTACTAAGCGTTCTTTCTGATTTTTCCTGTGCCATATCAGCTCTGGCTTTGTGATGAAAAATTGGTCAAGTTTAGCGCCCGATCACTGTGTCATCAATCAATAAAAATTTCAGATATTTAAACAATAAGTTGCTTGTTTGTTATGTATCTGGTGCTACACAATATCCACTACCATCTTTTAGGCCTGTCCAGATACCTGCCTTAAAAAAGCGGCGTCCCCGACATGTAAAAGAGGCATGGTAAACGACCTGAAATCAAATCATGATTTGAGTGAAAGGCTTTACTGCAAGCCTTGTCGAGTCAAGTCGTACGGGTTGTTGCTGTTGGATGTTCAAAAGTCAGACTATTCTTGCTTTACTCTTTTGATACCCAAACCCAGGAAGTGTTTGATCAAATTATATGTGATAGACAGTAACGTAAGGTTTACTTTGATACCGAAATTCGGGGGGTGTGTGATCAAGGGAGGTGTTGATGATTTTATATTGATTCGGTCAACAACAGACATCGGAATTATGCCGATTGTCAAATTATTGTTGTATTTACCTTCGATAATTTCAGGGCTTGTGTGTATATATTTCATCGAATATAGGCTGTTATTGCTGAATAGTTTGTACAAGTAGTAGCGTAACGACGGTAGAAACGGGGAAGGCGTTTTCGTCGGTACCCTGTACCACTTA
Source organism: Gammaproteobacteria bacterium (assembly GCA_965214035.1). GTDB lineage: Bacteria > Pseudomonadota > Gammaproteobacteria > JAJDYQ01 > JAJDYQ01 > JAJDYQ01. The sequence goes on from OZ243932.1 coordinate 234,873, forward strand.
GAAATGTTTCGGGGATAAAAAGGCAAAACCCAGGTTGTCGGCTGATGTATGTCATACCAGTAGTTTCCGGGACCGCTTAAGAGAACATTGTTTATGGAGATCTGATCATCATCCGAGTCGAATTTTTCTACTTGCTTAAAAAAGAGTTTTGTCCGCGCATTAGCGCGGCAAAAAAAGAAGCCGGCGCAGCAGGTAAAGTTATAGATATTATGGTGTTTCTTCGGGAACAATGTGCCTTGGGATATAAGAATATCAAATTTGTTATGCTTCTCTAACCAGGGATGAATGTTCTGTAGCCATAATGCATCGGCATCGCTATGAACGAAGGAGATCCCGGAGCTGGCAAGGGTGCTGAAAAAATATTTGCGTATCCTGAAAATATCCTCTTTTTTCGGAGTTTGTTCATCCTTATAAGACAGTTTATATCGCTTATGTTGCGAATGCGGAAGTAAATCATAGAGGTAAATAACATGGGCACCGTGTCCTGCCTTATCCAACCAGTCGACTAACTGTCTGTCTAAACAGATGATTTTCCAGTGCTCGCAGGATGACAAAGCATGATCAATCCAATTACGAATAATGTATCGGAAATTGAAAGTTCCGAATACAATGGTTACTGGTGTTCCGTTTATCGGGTAGAGCGGTGAAAGTAAGTTTGAGGCCATGATTTTATCTGAAAACTAAACAGGTAATGTGACATCTACAGCGGCGGCTTCAAGAACCTTTCTGGTGGAAACCGGTTTGCGACCGGCTCTTGTGGGAGGGATATTTTCTTCTGGAAAGTGGTGCTTGATACGGCTCGGATTTTCATCTGTCAGCTGATTCATGCAGGCAATTATACATCATTTCAAAAGTAATTTGATTTTAGGACAGGTTCTAATGTAATGTGGTGGAGTTTATATTCTGTAGCAGGTCATAAATAGTGGCGCTATCCGCCGAGTTTAGAACTTCATTTGTCAGGCTTGTCACCCGGGTAATATCTGTCTGACTGATAATTTCCTTGACCTGTAACAATGAGCTTGACTGCATACTGAATTCACGCAGGCCCATGCCCAGCAGCAGGCGCGTATATTGAGAATCGCCGGCCATTTCACCGCACATGCTGACCGGAATAGAAGCACTGTTGGCGGTATCAAGGGTAATTTTGATAAGCCGTAAAATAGCTGGGTGCAGCGGGTCATACAGATAGCTGACGCTATCATCGATACGATCAATGGCCAGAGTATATTGTATTAAATCATTGGTGCCGATGGAGAGAAAGTCACACTGTTGTGCAAAGCTGCCGGCCATGATAGCTGCTGCCGGGACTTCTATCATGGTTCCGACAGGGACATTTTCCGCATATTTCATGCCGCGATGCTTGAGACTTTCTTTAACATAAGATATGTGATATTTTACATTGTTTATTTCCTGCATCGTGGTAATCATGGGAATCATAATGCGGACATTATGACCGTAAGCTGCTCTTAAAATTGCCTTGAGCTGCGTGTGAAACAGGTCATGATCCTGTAGGCAAAGTCTGATAGCGCGCAAACCAAGTGCGGGGTTAACCGGTAACGGCACATCGTTTCGACCACTGTCAACCTGTTTGTCGGCACCGAGATCCAGCGTTCTGATAGTAACAGGCATACCCTTCATGCGTCGTATCATGCTTCTATAAGCCTTATACTGCTCCTCTTCATCCGGCAGGCTTTCGCGGTTCATAAACATGTATTCCGTTCTGAGCAGCCCTATACCGGTGCAGCCGAATTTTTTTGCCAATCGAATATCATCGGGCAGTTCGATATTGGCTTGTAGCCCGACTACTTCCCCATTGATCAATACAGCCTTTTGATCACGTAATCTGCCCAGGGCTTTCTGTTGGTCCCTGTAATCCTGTATTTTTCGTCGATACCAGCGCAATACATGACGATCAGGTGAGCCGATAACTGTATTGCGTTCACCATCGATAATGATGAACTCTCCACCTTCAAACAGATGCTGTGCCCCATGGACGCCAAAGATTGCCGGAATACCAAGGCTGCGAGCCAGAATAGCCGTATGCGAAAGCGGGCCGCCGAACCCGGTTATAAAGCCGGCGATACCCCGTTTATGTATGGTAATCAGCTCGGCCGGACCAATATCATCAATGACAAGAATCTGCCGGGATAAGTCTTTAATCCTTGTCACCATATCGGATAAGGAAGCCTCTTGCAGCAGCAGACGCTGAATGCGATTAACGATATGCGTAATATCATCACGGCGGGCTCTCAAATAGGTATCTTCAATATTTTCAAAGACCCGCAGCAGGGAGTTATGCTGCTGTTTTAATGCCCACTCGGCATTACAGGATTCTTTTTCGATAATTTCCAGTGGGGTTTGATATAGTGTCGGATCATCCAGCATGAGTAGCTGTGTATTAATCAGTGTGCGTATGTCGGCCGGTGATTCGCCGGGCAGGTCACTGCTTATGGCGATAAGGTGTTTCTTTGCGTTTTCTATCGCCTGATGGTAGCGATGCTGTTCCTCCGGGATTTTATCGGCCTGCAAATGACGGTGAGTAATATTAATATGACCGCGTAATATAATAGTTGCTGCACCAATGGCAATGCGTCGGGAAACTCCTGTGCCCTGAATATGTACCGCCATATCTGCTAATCAGCTTCGTTGAAACCGGCGGCTACCAGTTCACACAGGGCATTCAGGGCTTCGGTTTCATCCTTGCCACTGGTGTGGATTATAATGTCGGTTCCCTGAGCAACAGCCAGCATCATCATTCCTACGATACTTTTACCATCAACTTTTTTATCATCGGCTGATATATTGATTCTGGATTGAAATCGGTTGGCCAGCTTCACAAAGATCGCCGAAGGTCGGGCATGCAGGCCCTTTGAATTGACGATAGTAACCGTGCGCGAGATCCCCATTATTATCACCTGTTTTTTTGAAAGCTGGTCAGGCAGCAGCATTTTGTTGCCATTGATGAATGGCGTTAAGAATGTCTCCGGGGTATTCCGCTTCACGGATCTGTCGGCATAGCCCGGGGTCGCTGAACAGTCTGGCCAGATATGACAGAATCTGCAAGTGTTCCTCATTGGCTTTTTCAGGGACAACCAGGCAGAAAATGATGTCAACATCTTCTTGATCGGGGCTGTCAAAGTCTATTGGTTTTTCAAGGGTCAGCATGGCTGCAGACGACTGTTGCAGTCTCGCAAGGCGGCAATGGGGCAGGGCAATACCGGAACCGAGTCCGGTACTGCCCAGTCGCTCTCTCGCGATCAGGCTGTCAAATATCTGTTCCTGATTATGATTTTCAATATCACACGATAGCAGGCTGCTGAGCGTTTCCAGCACTTTTTTCTTGCTGCCAAGACGGGCACCTGAAATGGTGCGTTCCTGATTCAGAAAGCCAAATATATTCATTGGACAGGATATAAAACGGTAATAAATGACAGGATCAGGTATTGGCAACACGGGAAGGTTTGGGAGCACGATGCCTTTCTTCTGCGTGTTTTTCTTTATATTTCTTGACCTGACGATCAAGCTTATCGACCAGTGAATCGATTGCTGCATACATATCATCCTGTACGGAGTCAGCAAACACTCTGCTGCCGTTTAAGCGGATAGTTGCCTCGGCACGATGCCGGTTTTTTTCGATGCTGAGAATAACATGGGTATTGGTAACCTGGTCGAAGTGACGTTCCAGACGCTTCATTTTTTCATTGACATAGGTTTTAAGTGCATCGGTTACATCCATACGATGCCCGGTCAGATCAACATGCATTATGGCTCTCCTTTTGTTAAATCAGGCGCGCAAACGCCTTTCGTTGGAAGGTGGGATCAACAGACTTTCCCGGTACTTTGCGACAGTTCGGCGAGCTACCCTGATACCTCTTTGTTCAAGTAACTGTACCAGTTTACTGTCACTGAATGGCTTGCGGTCATCTTCCGAAGTAATCAGCTTCTTGATAATGGCACGTATGGCGGTGGAAGAAAACTCTTTCCCGCTTGTGGTACTGACATGGCTGGAAAAGAAATATTTCAGCTCATAAATACCACGGGGAGTATGCATATATTTTTGGGTGGTTGCTCTGGAGATGGTTGATTCGTGCATATCGACTGCTTCCGCGATATCGCGCAATATCAGAGGCTTCATATATTCTTCGCCATGTTCAAAAAAATCCCGCTGTTGCTGGACAATGAGTGTCGCCACTTTCAGCAGTGTATCATTTCTGTTTTGCAGGCTTTTAATAAACCAGCGCGCCTCCTGTAGATTATTCTTGAGGAACTGATTATCCCGACTGTCATCGGCACGCCGGACAAGGCTGGCATAATAGTCATTTATCCGGATCCGGGGTGATAGATCAGTATTCAGCATGGTTTGCCACTGGCCTTTTATTTTGCGAACGAGGACATCGGGAGTAATGTATTCCGTTGGGATGGTGCTGATACGGCTGCCAGGTCGCGGGCTCAGGCGTTGAATAGTGGCCACGGCACGTTGTACTTCCTCGGTCGAATGGCCGGAGTCTTTGCTGATACGGGCATAATCTTTGTGGCAAAGGCTGTCAAAATGATCCATGACAATATGTGAGGCCAGTTGCCTTTCCTGATTCACGGGTAGTTCGGAAAGCTGTAACAACAGGCACTCGCGCAGATCTCGGGCACCAACCCCGGTCGGGTCAAAGTGCTGAATCATATTCAAAACAACATCGACTTCATCATTTGTTATTTCCAGCTCTTCAGGTAGTGTCGAACATATTTCACCGGTATCCATGCTGAGATAGCCGTCATCATCAATGGCGTTGATCAATGCATCCGCTATGAGCTGATCGTTATTGCTTAGCTGCATGGTATTGGCCTGAGAATATAAATGTTCTCTCAAATCCTCCTCGGTTGCGGAATCAATCGGCTTATCGCCTGTATTATGGCTGGAGGAATTTATTGGATATTCACTGCCGGTATTCCATTGTACTCCGTCGCTGGTTAATGTCTGCTGATAGCGGTCGTACTCGGCATCGGGGTTTTCTCCAGCCGGCAGGCTGGAGTCGTCAGTTTGCTGGTTGCTCACCGTGCTGTTATCATCCTTGAACTCCAGCAACGGGTTATTCTCGATAAACTGCTGGATTTCAGCCTGCAGATCCAGGGAGGAAAGCTGTAATAACTTAATCGCCTGCTGCAGCTGAGGCGTCATGGACAGTTGCTGTCCAAGGCGAAGTTGTAGATTCTGCTTCATCTAATGAAATATTTTTCTATCTGTTTCTGATTTTATTGTAGTTCATAAATATCGATTTTGCAGGATGATCAACAATCAAATATGCCAAACGGAAATGAATCATCCTCAAAGGCGAAAGTTTTCACCCAGATAAACCTTCTTAACCTGTTGATCTTCAAGGATATAATTCGGATCGCCGGCAACGATTACCTGTCCGGCGTTGATAATATAGGCACGGTCACAGATTCCGAGAGTTTCCCGGACACTGTGATCGGTAATCAAAATGCCGATATTTTTATCCCTTAAATGGGCGATCAAGTGTTGAATCTCGCCGACAGAGACCGGATCAACCCCCGCAAACGGCTCATCCAGCAGTATAAAACGCGGTTCAGCGGCCAATGCACGGGCAATTTCCACACGCCGCCGCTCGCCGCCAGACAGACTGATTGCCGGTGACTGACTGAGGTGTTGAATATGCAGCTCTGCGAGCAACTCCTCCATAACGATTTTTCGCTGGCTGGCCGACAGTGCCGGGCGCATCTCCAGGATGGCCATGACATTGTCGGCAACGCTGAGTTTGCGGAACACCGATGCCTCCTGCGGCAGATAGCCCAGCCCCATGCGTGCCCGCCTATACATCGGATAGCGGGTGATATCCTCACCGTTCAGCACAATATGGCCTTCATCGCAGGCAGTAAGCCCGGTTATCATATAAAAGCACACTGTTTTACCGGCCCCGTTGGGTCCCAGCAGGCCCACCACTTCACCGCTGCCAACCTCCAGCGAGACACCATTGACAACCTTTCTCCCCTTATAGGACTTGTGGAGATTACGGGTGCAGAGAGAAGTCATGCGGGCTAGTCGGGCTGGATAGTCATGCGTACCCGGTCTCCGGTCTCACTGCCGGTGCCGCTGCTGCCTTTTGCCCGGATAATGTCATTCCTGTTATCGTATTCAATAACACTGCCGGTAAACAGATTGCCATCCTGCTCGATTCTGGCGGCTTTCCTCAGCGTGATCAGATCCTGCTGCGCATAGACCTGCAACTCATGGGCTTGCGCGGTCACATCCTGCTCTTTGCCATCCGGTCGCTGCCGATAGGTTGCCGGCCTGCCGGTTACGGTGACTATACTGATCCTGCCGTCTTTCCGTTCAATGACCAGAGTATCGCCAGTCACCCTCATGCTGCCCTGACGGACATCGACATTACCCCGATAGATGATCAAACCCGAACTGTCATCGCTTTCCACGGAATCAGCTTCAATCGTCATCGGTTGATCCCTGTCGGTTGACAGCGGCATGGCGGGTCCGGCACTGAAAAGCAGCAACGCAACAGTCACATACCGGTATAATCTAGGGTTCATGTCGCCCTTTTACACGGGACAGCAACCGATACCGGCCCGGCCCGGTCCATGCCTGCATACCGGTGCCGGATATTTCATGTCCTGGAGTTTTTATCGTAACGGGTTCGGCAGACTCCATATACCCTGATGTCTGGTCAATAAACAACCTTTCGGTGCGGATATCGAATGGAGCATCAGGGCCGCCGTCGGGGCGATAAATATGGACGCCGCCCATCAGATCAATCCTCTCTCCATCATCGAGCAAACGGGCCTGGTCCGCCGTCATGGTAACGGCAGCAGGCCGTTCGGGAAACTGCTGTAAAAAGACCGTATCGACGACAATGCTGTTATTGCCGGTATAGCCTGCCATGGATCGCCCCTGTGCCCGATACGCCACACTGCCTGCCTGATCATACTGGTGCAGTACAAAATCTTCCAGATGAAAATCTGGATGATCAGTGCCGCCATGCGTTGCCACATCACCTGCGGTATGGACAATATGCTCCAGCCACCAGACGACCAGAGCGATAGCCACAAGTGTCGCCAGCGAAAAAAAGCGGCTGCCCGTTATGGAAGAAAAGAAGGATGCCATTCCGGAATACCAACCAACATCATCATGGAATATATTTCTGCATGGCGGCCTCATACACCCCTCTGGCCTTGAGCAGCAACTCACTGACATCCCGCCCTGCGCCCTGCCCGCCGGGACTCGGTGTCTGCCAGTGACAATGCTGCACAACCAGCGGGTGAGCATCGTTGACGGCTATTGCCAGCCCGACCCGGCACAATACCGGCAGATCAATCACATCATCGCCGACATAGGCAATTCGGCTTAACTCCAGACCGGTTGTTTGCGCCAGCTCATCAAGTGCATTGGCCTTGTCATGTCGTCCCTGATACACCATATCAATTTCGAGATTATCCGCCCGATGTGCAACCGCCTGAGAGGTTCTGCCGGTGATAATGGCGGTGCGGATACCATGGTCATGCAGCATTCTGAGTCCATGGCCGTCACGCGCATTAAACGCCTTGTACTCCTGTCCGTCATCACCGAAGAAAAGACTGCCGTTGGTGAGTACGCCATCGACATCAAAGCCAACCAGCTCGATACGGCGAGCCCTGCCAATAACATCCTCCGTAATGCCCATATCGCTATTCATAACATTCCACTATCAGACTAGGCAACGCCGGCCCTTAACAATGTATGCATATTCAGGGCACCGATAAGGCGATGACGGTCATCGGTAACCGGCAGCGCATTGATTTTTTTATCCTCCATGATCTGCAACCCCTCGGCAGCCAGCATATCGGCACCGGCCGTGGTGCAGTTTTTCGTCATTATGTCGCCGATAACCACCTCATGCAGATCAACCCGATCATGGATATGCCGGCGCAGGTCGCCATCGGTAAAAATACCCAGCACCCTGTGACTGTCATCCACAATGGCAGTCATGCCGATGCCGGCGCGCGTGATCTCCATAATGGCCTCACCCAGCGAGGCATCGGGACGGACCGATGGCACGGCGTCCCCTGTCAGCATAATATCGCGAATATGCAGCAACAACCGCCGCCCCAGCCGGCCACCGGGATGGGAACGGGCAAAATCCTGCTCGGTGAACCCGCGGCGGTCGAGCAGGGCAATCGCCAGTGCATCCCCCATTGCCAGAGCGGCAGTTGTACTGGCAGTGGGCGCAAGTCCCAGCGGGCAGGCCTCTTTCTGCACGCTGACATCAATATGCACATCGGCCTCACGGGCCAGCTCGGACCGGTCATTCCCGGTCATGCAGACAAGCGGCACCCCCAGTCGCTTGATTAACGGCACGATACAGACGATCTCCCGTGTTGTGCCGGAGTTTGACAGGGCGATCACCACATCCTGGGCCGTGATCATGCCGAGGTCGCCATGGCTGGCCTCGCCCGGGTGCAAAAAGAACGCCGGAGTTCCGGTGCTGGCCAGCGTAGCCGCAATTTTGCTGCCGATATGTCCCGACTTGCCCATGCCGGTGACAACGATGCGCCCCCGGCAATCCAGCATCAGCATACAGGCGCGCACAAAATGATCATCAATGCGGGGCATCAGATCGGCGATAGCCTCCGTTTCGGTTTTCAAAACCGCCAGAGCCATATCCTTGATATGATGAACCGGCATTACAAACCCTCACCATGCCCCAACGCTGACAGCATACAACATGGCCTCATAGGCGACAAAGCTGCCCAGCAGCAGCGCACCCTCAAGCCGGCCGATACGGGCAGCGCCACGCATACCGAAAGCCATCAAAAACAGCACCACGGTTAATACCAGCATGATCGGCATGTCCCGTGTCAACGCATCGGCCGGAAAAGTACCGGGATGGATCAGGCCGGCAATACCGATGACCGCCAGCAGATTAAACATATTGGAACCGATGATATTACCGATGATCAAATCATGCTCGCGCCGGATGGCGCTCATGATGGAAGCCGCCAGTTCCGGCAGGCTGGTGCCGATGGCCACAATCGTCAGGCCGATAATCAGATCGCTGACCCCGAAAATGCGCGCGATGCCCACCGCCCCCCAGACCAGAACCCGGGCGCTGATCAGCAATAAAAGCAGCCCGACAAACAGCCAGACAAGGCCGTTGCGAATGGAAACACCATGCGGGATTTCGCTGTCAAACTCACCGGTCAGAGGATCGTCCGGCCGCCTGCGCCCGGCAATAAAGGCCAGCAGCAACAGGATCACAACCATGCCGACAAGTAGAAGACTGCTGTCAGCCCGACTGATATGGCCGTCCAGCACCAGAAAAAAGACAGCCAGCGACACAAACAGCAGTGCAGGGAATTCACGTTTCAATGTCTGACTGTCAACTTTGAGTGGCATGACAAGTGCAGTAGTGCCAACCACCAGAGCGATATTCGTGATATTGGAGCCGATGGCATTGCCGAAACCGAGGCCGGGATTACCCTGCAGAGCCGCCGTGCCCGACACCAGAATTTCCGGCGCACTGGTGCCGAAACCGACCACGGTCAGGCCAATAATCAATGGCGATATGCCCAGTGCATCCGCTGTACCGGCTGCCCCATAGACAAACCGGTCTGCGCCATACACCAGCAACGCCAGACCACCGATCACTGCAAAAATATAAAGAACCACCGAGATAACGTATAATTGGGTAACGGACCGCAAACAGGGAAAGCCTGCTGCCAGACTAATGAAAGAGAGCCTGACTGTCAATGATCGGTGTGTTATCGTCCAGGATAGCCGGTTTTTATGTCAGACTGACCGAAAATATCGCTGAACAGGTTGTCCGCGCACAAAATATAGCTATGCTGTTGCCATTGTATCGCTATTCGCAGGATGATGCGATAAAAGCCGACAGCAATAACGGCATGACTGAACACCGTCCGGGTGTTCCAGATCCTCGGTACAGACATGTATTACGGATTGCGAGCAGCCCGGAACGAACCGGAGTTCCATGAAAACCTGCCGGTGAGCAGGTCTGGTACAATCGCACAAAAGACCGGTATGATAAACCGCAGTTCAGTGCATAATCAGTCGAAGTAATAAAGTGCAGTTTCATAATTACAGGATCATAGATGCAGGATCATAGATGCAGGATCATAGATAATGTTGATAAATAAGTTATATGCCGTATTACACGGGTCTGGAGAACAATGTGCCATGGATTTGGATGGCATGGCCATATCACTCCCTCCCTCCTCCTCATCTGGCCGGGCTATATCCAGTCATTCGGCAGTAGCCATGCCGCTGACTGCCCGTACTGCCGCCCGCCGCTGGTGTGCGGTACTTCGCTGCCTGCTGGCCGGACTGCTGCTGACAGGCTGCATAGCTGAAGCCACTGCACAGACCGGCCCGGCGGTATCGATTTCTGCGGCTGCTTCTCCGGTCATGGAGGGTGAGACGGCGGATTTTGTGCTGACGGTCGATCCGGTGCCGGCGGTCGATATTGTGGTCAATCTGGACGTATCAGACACGACTTCTATCGGCAGTGACTTTCTGGCATCAGCCGATGAGGGCAGGCACAGGGTGTTGTTGCGGGCGGGTGATGCCACCACCATCTACCGGGTGAACACGGTGGATGACGAGCTGGACGATTTCGACAGTGCGGTCACGGTCACTCTCGCAAATGGCAGTGGCTACACGGTGGGCAGCCCGTCGCCTGCATCGGTGACGGTCAGCGATAATGACCCGGTACCGGCTATCCGCCGGGTGGAGGTCATGCCGGCGATTGAAGGTGAGGACCTGATAGTCACTGTCACCCTGAACCAGCCACAGGTTGGGTTTAACTTCCTCAGTATACGATTATATTCTGAAGCGATTGCAGACTGTGAAGAGGCGGGTTGTCCCGATGGCACAGTCCCTGCCACGTCAGCGGATTTTACAGCGCTTAATAGAGTTGAAGATTATAGGAGGGGTGAGATAAGCAAAACATTCCGGATTCCAACGGTGGATGACAGCGATATGGAACCGCCGGAGGTCTTTCAGATATTTCTCTCCGGCTTTAGTCAACGGACTGAGCTTCGTCTGGAGCCGGTCCCACCGGCAGATTTCATCATAGACGGCGAAATTGAGACAGACAGCGGAATTGCGACGGCGGTTGAGGGTTTCGCCTGGTTTGCCACCATTCTCGACAACGACACGCCGGCCCTGATATTCAGCCCGGATCAGACAGTGGCTGAAGGGGGCAGTGTCAGTTACACGGTGCGGCTGGCGAGCACACCGACGGCGGATGTGACGGTGACGGTCACCGGACATGACGACCTGATACCCTCGGCCACCGCGCTGACCTTCACGTCCATGAACTGGGATGTGGCACAGAGGGTGATCTTGACGGCATCGGATGACAGCGACCTGGAGGATGACCGGGTGACACTGACCCACCATGCCGCGGGTGGTGGCTATGTTTCGGTTCGTGGCAGTGTGCAGGTCATCATTACAGACGACGACCGGCCGGGTGTGAGGTTTGACAGAGACAGGCTGGTGGTTGGTGAGGACGGTACCACCGGCAGCTACACGGTGGTACTGGAGGCGGAGCCGGCCGGCGATGTGGAGATTACTGCCCTGGCCGGTTCGGGAGCCCGTGTGAATGGTGGTGGTGCGGCTGTCCTGACGTTCACGGCAGACAACTGGCACCGGGTACAGGGGGTGACGGTGGCGGCGGAGGATGACGACATTGACAATGCGGCGGATGCCCGCACGGTGGTTATCGGGCATACCGTGGCATCGGCGGCGGATGCGGGCTATGCCGGTCTGAGCGGTCTTGCCGCGGTGACGGTCACGGTGGCAGACGACGACAGGACGGTGGCCAGTCTTGCGCGGGTGGCGGGGCCGGATGTGCTCAGTGAAGGCGGGTCAGTGGAGTTCACGGTGACACTCAGCCGGGTGCTGTCGGCCGGCGAGGTTGTCGATGTGCCGCTGTCTGTCGGTGGCAGCGGCATCACCGTGGACGACTGGGAGCTGCGCACCCTGGCCGGCATGGGTCTGAATACCGGTGTCAGTCTGTCCGGTACGAATGTGGCGACTCCGGGGGTACGCTTTACCGGTGCCGGTGCCCGTGTCGCAACGCTGGAGTTATTGCTGACGGCGGATAACCTGCCGGAGTCGGGTGGTTCGGAGCGTCTCACGCTGGCACTGGGTGCCGATGGCGCGGGTACCAACGGCTTTGGTCGGGCGATTCTCGGCACCAATGTGGTCAATGGTGCAGGCCCGGATCCGTTGCTGAATGCCTTTAGTATCACGGTCAATGACCCGACGGCGACCAGCCCGGTCATCACCATTGCGGCGGCCAGCCCGTCGGTATCCGAGGGTTCGACAGCCAGCTATACCATCACGGCCAATCCGGCTCCGGTATCGCCGTTGACGATTCGGTTGCGGGTCACCGATGCGCCCGCCGACAGCGATTTTGTGGCGCTGCATGACGAGGGTTCAGACACAGTGACCATTGCGGTCGGCAGCACCACGGCCACCTACTCGGTCGCCACGGTGGCGGACAGCACCGATGAGCTGGATGGTCCTGTCACGGTGCGTTTGGTGGCGGACGATGGCTACACGGTGGGCAATCCGTCATCGGCGTCAGTCACGGTCAATGACGATGACTTACCCACCCTCCGGGTTGAGATTCCGGTGGTGACCGAGGGCGAGGAGGATGCCGTTGTCACCTTCACACTGGACCAGCCACCGGCATTGCGGGCGGTCCGGTTTAGCGTTGCTGTTGTTCAAGTGACATGTGACCGGAGCACACCCTGTCCAGACGGTAGTTCGGCGATCGCCGTGCTCCAGAACGATCGTGATGCTCCCTTCCGCGATGGAGATGACTTCAGGCAAACGAGTTTATTTATAACTTTCTCCCCGGGTGACGATAACCTCCAGGCCACAATGCCGATCCGGATAGCCGATGACGACCTTGCCGAGTCAGTGGAGGTGTTTGGGGTAACTATTCTTTCATCCCTTGATGGCGCAGCCATGATTGACCCGGAAACACCCCGGGATTTTTTATTCTCGGTGTTCCCCGCCTGGTTTGCGAGCATTGTCGATAACGATGCAGCCGGTGTCACGATTACCCAGACCGGCGGCGATACCATGGTTGGCGAGCGCAGTGATATGCCGGACAGTTACACGGTGGTGCTGGAGTCAGAGCCGACGGCCAATGTCACCATCACGATGGACAGCCCGGCGGCGGATTTGATGCTGGAAAAGTCCCGCCTGATTTTTACCAGCCGCAACTGGAGGGAGGCGCAGACGGTGGTGGTACGGGGGGTTGACGATGATCGGGACAATGCCGTTGACCGTCGGGGCACCATTACCCACACAGTGGCATCGGTCGATCCGAACTACAACACCGGCCGGAGTGATAACCTTGATGTCATGGTGACGGTGGTGGATGATGACGTGGCTGCTTTGGTACTGGAACCGGCGATGATATTGCTGGATGAAGGAACCCGCTCTGTCTATCAGGTCAGGTTAGCGGCTGAACCGAGCGGGGATGTGCGAGTGGCGATCACGGGTTGGACCGGTACCGATCTGATGCCGGACGTCGCCGAGCTGCGTTTTACGACCGGTAACTGGAGCATGGCGCAGACGGTGACCGTGACAGCAGGGTCGGATACGAACACAATAGACGACAGAGTGATATTGACACACAGTGCCTCGGGCGGCGGTTACGACTCGATCAGTGGTCAGGTGGAAGTGCTCATTGCAGACGATAACAAGCCCACTGTGACGATCAATGCCGATGCCTCGCCGGTCACCGAGGGCACACCGGCGACCTTTACGGTGACGGCCAGCTCGGCACCGTCGCCCGCTCTGACGGTCCATCTCAGGGTCACGGATGACACAGTCAGTGACTTTCTGGCCAGTGGCAGTGAAGGTGCCCGGACAGTCACCATCATGGCCGGTACCACCACCGCGACCTACAGCGTGCCGACCGTGGGCGATACCATGGACGAGCCCGACGGCATCATTACCGTGAGCATCAGCGACGAAGATGGCTATCTGATCGGCAGTGCCTCCTCGGCAACCACTATCGTCAATGACGACGATGCGGCCGGCCCGATGGTATCGATTTCTGCGGCTGCTTCTCCGGTCATGGAGGGTGAGGCGGCGGATTTTGTGCTGACGGTCGATCCGGTGCCGGCGGTCGATATTGTGGTCAATCTGGACGTATCAGACACGACTTCTATCGGCAGTGACTTTCTGGCATCAGCCGATGAGGGCAGGCACAGGGTGTTGTTGCGGGCGGGTGATGCCACCACCATCTACCGGGTGAACACGGTGGATGACGAGCTGGACGATTTCGACAGTGCGGTCACGGTCACCCTCGCAAATGGCAGTGGCTACACGGTGGGCAGCCCGTCGCCTGCATCGGTGACGGTCAGCGATAATGACCCGGTACCGGCTATCCGCCGGGTGGAGGTCATGCCGGCGATTGAAGGTGAGGACCTGATAGTCACTGTCACCCTGAACCAGCCACAGGTTGGGTCTAACTTCCTCAGTATACAAGTATATTCTGAAGCGATTGCAGACTGTGAAGAGGCGGGTTGTCCCGATGGCACAGTCCCTGCCACGTCAGCGGACTTTACAGCGTCCACACGCTTTTTTGGTACAGTTGGAGAGTATATTAGGGGTGAGATAAGCGAAACATTCCGGATTCCAACGGTGGATGACAGCGATATGGAACCGCCGGAGGTCTTTCAGATATTTCTCTCCGCCTTTGATCAACTGACTGAGGTTCGTCTGGAGCCGGTCCCACCGGCAGATTTCATCACAGACAGCGAACTTGCGACGGCGGCTGAGGGTTTCGCCTGGTTTGCCACCATTCTCGACAACGACACGCCGGCCCTGATATTCAGCCCGGATCAGACAGTGGCTGAAGGGGGCAGTGTCAGTTACACGGTGCGGCTGGCGAGCACACCGACGGCGGATGTGACGGTGACGGTCACCGGACATGACGACCTGATACCCTCGGCCACCGCGCTGACCTTCACGCCCATGAACTGGGATGTGGCACAGAGGGTGATCTTGACGGCATCGGATGACAGCGACCTGGAGGATGACCGGGTGACACTGACCCACCGTGCCGCGGGTGGTGGCTATGGTTCGGTTCGTGGCAGTGTGCAGGTCATCATTACAGACGACGACCGGCCGGGTGTGAGGTTTGACAGAGACAGGCTGGTGGTTGGTGAGGACGGTACCACCGGCAGCTACATGGTGGTACTGGAGGCGGAGCCGGCCGGCGATGTGGAGATTACTGCCTTGGCCGGTTCGGGAGCCCGTGTGAATGGTGGTGGTGCGGCTGTCCTGACGTTCACGGCAGACAACTGGCACCGGGTACAGGGGGTGACGGTGGCGGCGGAGGATGACGACATTGACAATGCGGCGGATGCCCGCACGGTGGTTATCGGGCATACCGTGGCATCGGCGGCGGATGCGGGCTATGCCGGTCTGAGCGGTCTTGCCGCGGTGACGGTCACGGTGGCAGACGACGACAGGACGGTGGCCAGTCTTGCGCGGGTGGCGGGGCCGGATGTGCTCAGTGAAGGCGGGTCAGTGGAGTTCACGGTGACACTCAGCCGGGTGCTGTCGGCCGGCGAGGTTGTCGATGTGCCGCTGTCTGTCGGTGGCAGCGGCATCACCGTGGACGACTGGGAGCTGCGCACCCTGGCCGGCATGGGTCTGAATACCGGTGTCAGTCTGTCCGGTACGAATGTGGCGACTCCGGGGGTACGCTTTACCGGTGCCGGTGCCCGTGTCGCAACGCTGGAGTTATTGCTGACGGCGGATAACCTGCCGGAGTCGGGTGGTTCGGAGCGTCTCACGCTGGCACTGGGTGCCGATGGCGCGGGTACCAACGGCTTTGGTCGGGCGGTTCTCGGCACCAATGTGGTCAATGGTGCAGGCCCGGATCCGTTGCTGAATGCCTTTAGTATCACGGTCAATGACCCGACGGCGACCAGCCCGGTCATCACCATTGCGGCGGCCAGCCCGTCGTTATCCGAGGGTTCGACAGCCAGCTATACCATCACGGCCAATCCGGCTCCGGTATCGCCGTTGACGGTTCGGTTGCGGGTCACCGATGCGCCCGCCGACAGCGATTTTGTGGCGCTGCATGACGAGGGTTCAGACACAGTGACCATTGCGGTCGGCAGCACCACGGCCACCTACTCGGTCGCCACGGTGGCGGACAGCACCGATGAGCTGGATGGTCCTGTCACGGTGCGTTTGGTGGCGGACGATGGCTACACGGTGGGCAATCCGTCATCGGCGTCAGTCACGGTCAATGACGATGACTTACCCACCCTCCGGGTTGAGATTCCGGTGGTGACCGAGGGCGAGGAGGATGCCGTTGTCACCTTCACACTGGACCAGCCACCGGCATTGCGGGCGGTCCGGTTTAGCGTTGATGTTATTCAAGTGACATGTGACCGGAGCACACCCTGTCCAGACGGTAGTTCGGCGATCGCCGTGCTCCAGGAAGATCGTGATGCTCCCTTCCGCGATGGAGATGACTTCAGGCGAGCGGGTTTAGGTATAACTTTCTCCCCGGGTGACGATAACCTCCAGGCCACAATGCCGATCCGGACAGCCGACGACGACCTTGCCGAGTCAGTGGAGGTGTTTGGGGTAGTTATTTTTACCCTTGACGGAGCCATGATTGACCCGGAAACACCCCGGGATTTTTTATTCTCTGTTTTCCCCGCCTGGTTTGTGAGCATTGTCGATAACGATGCAGCCGGTGTCACGATTACCCAGGCCGGCGGCGATACCACGGTTGGCGAGCGCAGTGATATGCCGGACAGTTACACGGTGGTGCTGGAGTCAGAGCCGACGGCCAATGTCACCATCACGATGGACAGCCCGGCGGCGGATTTGATGCTGGAAAAGTCCCGCCTGATTTTTACCAGCCGCAACTGGAGGGAGGCGCAGACGGTGGTGGTACGGGGGGTTGACGATGATCGGGACAATGGAAACCGTCAGGGCACCATTACCCACACAGTGGCATCGGTCGATCCGGACTACAACAACGGCCGGAGTGATAACCTTGATGTCATGGTGACGGTGGTGGATGATGACGTGGCTGCTTTGGTACTGGAACCGGCGATGATATTGCTGGATGAAGGAACCCGCTCTGTCTATCAGGTCAGGTTAGCGGCTGAACCGGGCGGAGATGTGCGAGTGGCGATCACGGGTTGGACTGGCACCGATCTGATGCCGGACGTCGCCGAGCTGCGTTTTACGACCGGTAACTGGAGCATGGCGCAGACGGTGACCGTGACAGCAGGGTCGGATACGAACACAATAGACGACAGAGTGATATTGACACACAGTGCCTCGGGCGGCGGTTACGACTCGATCAGTGGTCAGGTGGAAGTGCTCATTGCAGACGATAACAAGCCCACTGTGACGATCAATGCCGATGCCTCGCCGGTCACCGAGGGCACACCGGCGACCTTTACGGTGACGGCCAGCTCGGCACCGTCGCCCGCTCTGACGGTCCATCTCAGGGTCACGGATGACACAGTCAGTGACTTTCTGGCCAGTGGCAGTGAAGGTGCCCGGACAGTCACCATCATGGCCGGTACCACCACCGCGACCTACAGCGTGCCGACCGTGGGCGATACCATGGACGAGCCCGACGGCATCATTACCGTGAGTATCAGCGACGAAGATGGCTATCTGATCGGCAGTGCCTCCTCGGTAATCACTAGCGTCAATGACGACGATGCGGCCGGTGTCACTGTCGGTTCGAGTACCGTCGCGATTGACGAAGGTGGTTCCGCGACCTATACCGTGGTGCTGGATTCGCGACCGGCCGCCAATGTTGTTATTACGCCGACCATTGCCAGTGTGACACCGGCGTTTATGGTGCAGCCGGCAACCCTGACCTTCACACCGGCCAACTGGAGTGACAGGCAGCCAGTAACCGTCACAGGTTTGGATAACGACATTGATGACGGTGCCCTTGCCGGCAGTGTCACCCATGCCATCACGGCCCCTGCCGCCGGCGGTTATGCGGTGACTCTGGCGATCAGTTCTGTGTCGGTCATGATCAATGACGACGACGAAGCCGGCGTCACTATCGGCCGGGATGCCGTCACGGTGGATGAGGACGGTTCCGCCATTTATACCGTGGTGCTGGATTCGCAGCCGGCTACCCGTGTCGTCATTATGCCCGCCACTACCGGTGATAGTTCGGCGTTCACAGCAGCGCCGGCGACCCTGATCTTCACGCCGGAGAACTGGAAAGAGACACAGCAGATAACGGTAGCCGGCGTGGATAATGACATTGACGACAACGGTGGTACAGGCAGTGTCACCCATGTCATCACCACGGCTGCCGCCGGCGGTTATCCGGTCGATCTGTCGATCAGTGCCGTATCGGTCACCATCAATAATGACGACGAAGCCGGCGTCACTATCGGCCGGGATGCCGTCACGGTGGATGAGGACGGTTCCGCCATTTATACCGTGGTGCTGGATTCGCAGCCGGCTGCCCGTGTCGTTATTATGCCAACCGTCATCGGCACGGAATTCACAGCACAACCGACGACGCTGACCTTCACCACAGAGAACTGGAATGTGATGCAGGACATAACAATAGCCGGTGTGGATAATAATGTTGGTGACGGTCAGCGTACAGGCAGCGTTACCCATGTCATCACCACGGCTGCCGCCGATGGTTATCCGACTGCTCTGGCGATCAGCACTGTGCGGGTTACGATCAATGACAACGATAACCCGGGCATTACTGTCAGCGAAAATGACATCATGCTGGACGAAGCCGGCGGCACGGTTGCCTATACTCTGGTTCTGGACACAGAGCCGGCTGGCAATGTTGTCATTACGCTGAGCGGTCATGCCAGCACGGCTTTGAGAGTGGATACCGATCCCGACATGAATGGCGATCAGAACACTCTGACCTTCAGTTCAGATAACTGGAATGAGGCGCAGACCGTCACCTTGGTGGCTGGCGCGGACAGCAACAGTGTGGATGAGACCATCACGCTGACCCACATGGCGGATTCCGGCTACGGTTCGGTGCAGGCTACTCTGCTGGTGGATATTGCTGATGACGACATGCCGCGTGTGGTGCTCGGTGTTGATGAATTGACTGTAATCGAAGGCGGCAGTGCGAGCTACACGGTAGAGCTGGGTACCCGTCCATCGGGCAATGTGACGGTCACGCTGAGCGGTCAGGGCAGCACTTTGAGGCCGGACAGGTCCGAGCTGACTTTTGATGCAAGCAACTGGGATCAGGCGCAGACCATCACGCTGACGGCGCTTGATGACGCGGACAGTGATGATGATGTCGTGACTCTGGCACATACAGCCGATGCCAGCTATGGCGATGATGTGACAGCCGACCTGACGGTGACGGTCATTGACAGCACGCCGCAGTTGATGTTCTCGCAGACCGCGGTGAGTGTCGGTGAAGGCGGCAGCACGAGCTACACGCTGGAACTGTCAGCCGAACCGGTCGGCACGGTGACGGTCACCCTGACCGGTCACGATGACACTGAACTGACGCCGGAATCGACCGAGCTGTTCTTTACCCCGGATAACTGGGACCAGGCGCAGACCGTCACCTTGGTGGCCGGCACGGACAGCAACAGTGTGGATGAGACCATCGTACTGATGCACCGCGCGGATGCCGGCTACGGTGCGGTGACGGAAGAGGTGACGGTCACTATCATCGACAGCGACACACCGCGCCTGATTCTGGATGTGAATACCCTGAATGTGACCGAGGAAGGCACGGCAACCTATACGGTGCGGCTGGGTACCCGACCGGGTACCAATGTCACGGTGATGGTTACCGGTCAGTCCGGTGATCTGAGAGTGGATAGCGGCGCCGATCTGACCTTCACGCCGGATAATTGGAATGAGGGACAGGCGGTCACACTGTCAGCCATTGCCGACGATGACAGCGAGGATGAAACGCCGATCACCCTGACGCACACGGCGGCCGGTGGTGAATACGATACGGCCTCGGCTGAATCACTGATGGTACGCATTCTGGACAACACCGAGGGTCTGGTGCTGTCAACGGGCAGCCTGGATATGGAAGAAAATGATACCGCGAGCTACACGGTGCGTCTGGCGCTGCGTCCGATGGCGGATGTGACGGTGAGTGTATCTTCCGGGGATACGACTCGCCTGCGGGTGACCGATGGTGACAGTCTGACCTTTACGCCGACCGACTGGAGTCGGGCACAGACAGTGACGGTCATAGCCAGAGACGACGCCGACAGCGACACCAACCAGGTGACGCTGACCCACATGGCGGATTCCGGCTACGGTTCGGTGCAGGCTACTCTGCCGGTGGATATTGCTGATGACGACATACCGCGTGTGGTGCTCGGTGTTGATGAATTGACTGTAATCGAAGGCGGCAGTGCGAGCTACACGGTAGAGCTGGGTACCCGTCCATCGGGCGATGTGACGGTCGCATTGAGCGGTCAGGGCAGCACTTTGAGGCCGGACAGGTCCGAGCTGACTTTTGATGCAAGCAACTGGGATCGGGCGCAGACCATCACGCTGACGGCGGTCATGGACAGTAATACGACCCTTGATCAGGTGACGCTGACCCACACCGCCAGTGGCTATGGCGCGGACCCGGTCGGTCTGCCGGTGGCTATCACGGACAGCACGCCGCAGTTGATGTTCTCGCAGACCGCGGTGAGTGTCAGTGAAGGCGGCAGCACGAGCTACACGCTGGAACTGTCGGCCGAACCGGTCGGCACGGTGACGGTCACCCTGAGCGGTCACGAACGCACTGAACTGACGCCGGAACCGACCGAACTCACTTTTACACAGGACAACTGGAGTGAAGCCCAGGCCATCACCCTGACGGCCGGCACGGACAGCAACAGTGTCAATGAGACCATCACGCTGACCCATAGCGCGGATGCCGGCTACGGTGCGGTGACGGAAGAGGTGACGGTCACTATCATCGACAGCGACACACCGCGCCTGATTCTGGATGTGAATACCCTGAATGTGACCGAGGAAGGCACGGCAACCTATACGGTGCGGCTGGGTACCCGACCGGGCACCAATGTCACGGTGACGGTTACCGGTCAGTCCGGTGATCTGAGAGTGGATAGCGGCGCCGATCTGACCTTCACGCCGGATAACTGGAATGAGGGACAGGCGGTCACACTGTCAGCCATTGCCGACGATGACAGCGAGGATGAAACGCCGATCACCCTGACGCACACGGCGGCCGGTGGTGAATACGATACGGCCTCGGCTGAATCACTGATGGTACGCATTCTGGATAACACCGAGGGTCTGGTGCTGTCAACGAGCAGCCTGGATATGGCAGAGGATAGTGCCGAGAGTTACACGGTCAGGCTGTCCCTGCAACCGAGGGCCAATGTGACGGTGAGTGTATCTTCCGGGGATACGACTCGCCTGCGGGTGACCGATGGTGACAGTCTGACCTTTACGCCGACCGACTGGAGTCGGGCACAGACAGTGACGGTCATGGCCAGAGACGACGCCGACAGCGACACCAACCAGGTGACGCTGACCCACATGGCGGATGCCGGCTACGGTTCGGTGCAGGCTACTCTGCCGGTGGATATTGCTGATGACGACATACCGCGTGTGGTGCTCGGTGTTGATGAATTGACTGTAATCGAAGGCGGCAGTGCGAGCTACACGGTGGCGCTGGGTACCCGTCCATCGGGCAATGTGACGGTCGCACTGAGCGGTCAGGGCAGCACTTTGAGGCCGGACAGGTCCGAGCTGGCTTTTGATGCGGGCAACTGGGATCAGGCGCAGACCATCACGCTGACGGCGGTCATGGACAGTAATACGACCCTTGATCAGGTGACGCTGACCCACACCGCCAGTGGCTATAGTGCGGCCCCGGTCGATCTGCCGGTGACCATCACGGACAGCACGCCGCAGTTGATGTTTTCGCAGACCGCGGTGAGTGTCGGTGAAGGCGGCAGCACGAGCTACACGCTGGAACTGTCGGCCGAGCCGGTCGGCACGGTGACGGTCACCCTGAGCGGTCACGAACGCACTGAACTGACGCCGGAACCGACCGAACTCACTTTTACACAGGACAACTGGAGTGAAGCCCAGGCCATCACCCTGACGGCCGGCACGGACAGCAACAGTGTCAATGAGACCATCACGCTGACCCATAGCGCGGATGCCGGCTACGGTGCGGTGACGGAAGAGGTGACGGTCACGGTCCGGGATGCGGATACACCGCGCCTGATACTGAATACTGATGAATTGATCGAAGGCGGCAGTGCCACCTATAGAGTGACCGAGCAGGGCAGTGCGACCTACACGGTGCGGCTGGGCACCCAACCGAGCGGGAATGTGACGGTGACGATTACCGGTCAGTCCGGTACGGACCTGACGGTCGATAGCGGTAACCGGCTGACTTTCACGCAGTCCAACTGGAATGAGGAACAGGTGGTCACGCTGTTAGCCGTTGAAGATACTGACAGCGAGGATGAGGCGTTGATCACCCTGACACACACGGCGGCTGGTGCCGAATACGATACGGCCTCGGCCGAATCACTGATGGTACGCATTATGGATAATACGCCGGCATTGATGCTCTCGACAGAGGTTCTGACCCTGCAGCCGGGGGGCAGCAGCAGCTACACGGTTCGACTGATGGCCCTGCGTCCGACAATGAATGTGACGGTGACGGTGACGGGGCATGAGGACACGGGTCTGACAGTGGCACCGGAAAGTCTGACATTCAGTATGGGTAACTGGAATATGGCACAGACCATCACGGTGACGGCGGGCACGGACAGCAATGCGTTGTCGAATCGGGTGATTCTGACGCATATGGCATCGGGCGGAAACTATGACCGTGTGACGGCCCAGGTTGAGGTTGAGGTCCGTGTGGGCAGCATGGAGGCGATGCAGGCCGCACAGCAGATGTGGTTGCCACGCTTTGGTCTGACGGCGATTGAGCATATGCTGGGTGGTCTGCATCATCGTTTCACGGCATCAGACCAGCCGGGTCTGTCGGGTAATCTGAACGGTCTGCCGCGCGGTCAGTCATTCAATGCGGCGCGTTTGCTGTCCAGTCGCGGCGGCCCGGATGCCAGTGTGCTGGGCATTGAGCAGTTGGGTGCCGGTTCGTCGGATCGTCCGCGCAAGCTGTCACGCACTTTGTCCTTACCGAAGCTGTTGCCGTCGTTGCTGCGTGGTAGTCATTTCACATTCACGGATCAGGACGGCACCTCCATCTGGGGTCAGGCGGCCTATACGAAGTACAAAGACGGTGAAGAAGCTGGTACTTCGATAGACGGCGAGGTCACCACGGCCATGCTGGGCATTGACCGCGACAACGGTCAGACGCTGGTCGGTCTGGCACTGGCCTACAGCGACAGCGATGGCGAATGGCAGGGTGCATCAGCATCGGACGAAGGCGAGTTGTCCGGTATGCTGGTTTCCATGCTGCCGTATCTGCGCTACGACCTGAGCGAACGCCTGCAACTATGGGGAGCGGCCAGCTATGGGCGGGGCGACCTGAAACAGATTTCACAGACCGGTATGGAATCGAAGCACAATCTGGTGCAGCTATCGGCCACCGCCGGTCTGCGCGGCACGCTGCTGGAGCGTCCGATGGAAGAGGGCGGTTTGACCCTGGAGCTGATTTCGGGCCTGACACTGGCGCGTATTGAGACGGATGATTCGCGCGTCATGGCGGGCACCGAGGCGGATACGCAGCGTTTCCGCATGGGTCTGGAGTGGTCCTGGCAGTTACCGGAAGAGGACGGTGTGCGTCTGACACCGGAACTGGAGCTGGGTCTGCGTTATGACGGCGGCGATACCAGCGAAGGCTTTGGTCTGGAGCTGGGCGGCGGCCTGAGCTGGCAGACACCGGCCAAGGGTTTGACGGTGGATATACGCGGTCGCTATCTGCTGGAGCATGAGGCTGCCGAGCGTGAGGAGTGGGGTCTGTCCGGCTCACTGCGCTACGAGGCGTGGCCAAACTCGGCCTATGGCCCGTCGTTCAGCCTGCGCCATGAGTACGGCAATGCACCGGCGGCCAGCGGTCTGGATCGGTTGTTATCGGATTCTCTGACGGATGCGCTGGAGGAAGAAGACAACCGACATACTGCTGCCGTATCGAGCCGCTGGACGCTGAAAGGCGAGTGGGGCTTTGCCCTGACAGACGATGCCACCGGCATCCCCTATGCCAGCCTGTCGGCGTCCGATGCCAAGCGTGATCTGACCCTCGGCTGGCGTCTGTTGTCCAATCCGGCTGGCCTGAAGTCGAAGCTGGATATCAAGGCCATCCGCCGCGAACAGGACGGCAACAAGCCGAAAAACAGCGTCGGCGCGGAGTGGAAGTTGAACTGGTAGGGTTTCTGTAGCCGGTATCCCCGTGTCGGTTGTTGCGGGGCCGGGTAATACGGCGACTGACTTTATTAAGATCGCTCACAATACGTCTCCGCAGATAAAAACCGGATTGTCCCACGAATGCCGCCAGATACAAAGCCGGCCGCATGAAAAACCCGGCACAACTCGCCATGGCCCCGCACGCAACAGCCGAAAAACGCCCTATGCCGGCCTGCAACAGCCCCCGACTGACCCGTAAAAATCATTGCAAACCGCCTCAGACCCGACTATAATGGACAACATGAACCCGATTGACGGCACAATGGTCCGGTTAAAAAAAGACTTGCCGGGACCATTCATCAATAGGTTACAAACCGGCAGCAGCCTCCGGCGTTGATACGCGGCAGCCGTTGACATATTCAGGCAAGCAGAACAGGAGAGTAACCAGCCAATGAACCTCACAAAATGGCTTACGCACCACCAGCCTGTCGGCGATGCTGACGGAAAGAACAATACTGGAATCACCCGCCGGCTGCGCCGCGCTCCCTCCATCGCCGCAGTCCTGCTCGGACTGCCGCTGCTGTTCGGGTTGGCGACGCAAGCGGTGGCGCAGACCGTGCCGACGCTCAAGGTCGAGGGTGATTTCTCTGTCACCGAAGGCGATTCCGGCACCATCACGCTCACTCTGAGCCAGCCGGCGAGCAGCACGATCACATTTACCATCGGCGCATTAGAGTTTACATGCGAAACAACAAATTGTCCCACTGATACCTCTGCAGCGTCCGAATCCGATGGGTCTTCCTCGATTGCGGCTATAACTTTCAACATCGGCGATATGACCAGGTCCTTCACCTTCATGACGACCGAAGACAGCGCAATCGAGTCAACAGAGGTTTTCTTGATTGGGATTACTGGTCTCGCTTTCAGCGAAGCCACCATCGATCCGGGTACACCGGCCGACTTAACCTTGCTTGTTTTTCCTGCCTGGTGGGTCCACATCCTTGATGACGACCCACAAATCACCATTGCTGCCGACACCGCCTCTGTCGCCGAAGGTACCACCGCCAGCTTCACCATCACGGCCAACGCGCCTCCGGCAGACGACCTGACCATTAATTTAACCGTCTCTGAAGACGAAACCGGTGGTCAGAACTTTATCGCTGCCGGTGACGAAGGCAGCAAAACGATCACCATTCAGGCCGGCCAACCCTCGGCCACCTATACGGTGATGACCGAGACGGACGACACCCCCGAACTGACCGGTGCGGTCACCGTCACCCTCGACGACGGCACCGGCTACACCGTCGGCTCCACCAACGCCGCCACCGTCAACATCCACATCTTCGATGACGACTTCCCACAAATCACCATTGCTGCCGACACCGCCTCTGTCGCCGAAGGTACCGCCGCCAGCTTTATGATCACGACCGATACACCTGCCGAACGGGACATCACGGTCAACCTGATGGTGATCGAGGCCGACGGCGACAACAACTTTGTGGCGTCCGGCGACGAGGGTGTTCAGACCGTCATACTGCCGGCTGGCGCGGGTTCCGTCACCCATACGATTGGCACTATCCTTGACAACACCATCGGCGATGACAACGACGGCACCCTCACGGTCGCGCTGCTGGCCACCGGCGACGGCTACACCGTCGGCACCACCACCCATACGGCCGTGGTGACCATCACCAATGAGGAGCCGCATGTCGTGTCCATCAGCATCGAACCGGCAGCAGGAGATGAA
Organism: Gammaproteobacteria bacterium; assembly: GCA_965214035.1. Taxonomy (GTDB): domain Bacteria; phylum Pseudomonadota; class Gammaproteobacteria; order JAJDYQ01; family JAJDYQ01; genus JAJDYQ01. Next base: position 260,984 of record OZ243932.1, read on the forward strand.
GGCAATAGTGGTGGCTTGACCGATGCCGCCACCGTGACCTTTACCGTGAATCCGCCAAGGCCGGAGGGATTCCCGTTTATAATCTGTCTGGACGGTGGTACCGCCGAGCGTGGTAGCAGTGCAGACTATCAGTTCACAAGCCTGAATGACACAGTGCTTCCTATTGTTGTTGCTAGTGTTTGCGATAGCGCTCTGACAACCTCCTTCAACAGTAATCAGGCATCCTTCAGCGCAAAAATCCGGGTCAACGGTGACAGCCTTTTCGAGGTAGACGAAACCGTCACCGTCAGCCTGCGCCGCATCAGTGGTTCAGGCGGCAACTTCGACACCCCCGACGATGTCATCCTCTCCCCCACGGCCGGCAGTGTCACCTACACCATCCGCCATGACGACACCCCGCCAGAGCTGACCATCACAGCCGCCGACATGGTCACCGAAGGCTCGCCGGCCAGCTTCACCATCACGGCCACCCCACCTTCCGAACTGCCCACCTGGGTCAACCTGACCGTCACCGAAGACGAAACCGGTGGTCAGAACTTTGTCGCTGCCGGTGACGAAAACAGCCCGACCGTCATAACCGTCAGACTGCCGGCTGGCGCGGGTTCCGTCATCGATACGATTGACACTATCCTTGACAACACCATCGGCAATGACAACGACGGCACCCTCACGTTCGCGCTGGCCACCGGCGACGGCTACACCATCGGCTCCACCAATACGGCCGTGGTGACCATCACCAACAATGTCCCCCATGTCGTGTCCATCAGCATCGAACCGGCAGCAGGAGATGAAGGCAATAGTGGTGGCTTGACCGATGCCGCCACACTGACCTTTACCGTGAATCCGCCAAGGCCGGAGAGATTCACGTTTAGAACCTGTCTGGACGGTGGTACCGCCGAGCGTGGTAGCAGTGCAGACTATCAGCTCACACGCCTGGATGACACAGTGCTTGCTACTGATCCTGTTGCTGGTTGCGATAGCGCTCTGCGAGTCCTCGCTTTCAGCAGTAATCAGGCATCCTTCAGTTACAAAATCCGGGTCAACGGTGACAGCCTGTTCGAGCCAGACGAAACCGTCACCGTCAGCCTGCAACGAATCAATGATTTGGGCGGCCGCCTCGATACTCCCGACGATGTCATCATCTCCCCTACCGCCGGCACCGTCACCTACACCTACACCATCCGCAATGACGATGACCCGCCCATGATTTCCATTGCCGGCGGCAGTCCGGTGACCGAGGGGGACGCCCTCACTTACACCCTGACCGCCGACAAACCCCCGGTCACGAACCTGAGCATTAACCTGGCCGTCATGGACGTAGACGTACCCGGCAGCGACTTTATTGCGGTAGAAAGCCAGACCGTCATCTTCAATGCCGGCTCTACCACCGCCAGCTACACGATTCCGACCACCGCCGATGACATCGATGAAGCCAGCGGCGAAGTCACCCTCATGCTCAATGACGGTACCGGCTACACCGGCACCAGCACGGCCACCATCAGGGTGCTGGACGACGATAGAACCATCGTCACCTTGGCCGAAAATCCGGCCGGCGACCTCGATGAAGGCGCCAGCAAGCAGATTACCCTGACCCTGAACCGTCCGCTGGTTTTGGGTGAGGGACTGTTCTTCTCGCTCGCCCTTGGCGGCACCGCCACGGTGAATACGGACTATACCCTGGCCGGCATACCGGCGGACGGCGTGAGTTACGATAATCTGGCCCCGCCGACCGAGAACTCTACAATCTCCTTTACCGGCCAGACTTCCGGCTCTGCCACGACCGCCACACTGACCGTGACGGCCATCGCAGATGGTATCTCTGACCCCGGCGAGGGCATCACCATACAGTTTGCAAAGGGAATAAGAGGCGGTGAGCTGGACGGCGATGCGAGAATACAGGACGCTCGGGTCGACGGTCCGGTCAGCGCCACCCGAACGATTGCCTTCAGGATCACCGAACGAGTGGCGCTGATACTGGGTCCCGACCGTTTGATGGTATCGGAAGGGATGCAAACAGCGAGCTACACGATTCGTCTGGCGAGTGAGCCGACGGCACCGGTGACGGTAGTGGTGACCGGTTATGTCGGCACCGGCCTGACGCTGGATAACGACGAATTGACTTTCACGGCGGCCAACTGGAACATTGCCCGGCAGGTAACACTGACCACAGCGGCGATGGACAGCGACTTGGCCGGCAGCACCCTGCAGTTGCGGCACACGGCCTCGGGTGGCAATTACCTCTCGGTGACTGCCGACCTGAGTGTGACCCTGCTGGATGACACGGCCGGTGTGGTGGTCATGCCCAGTGGTGACAATACCGTGGTCAGCGAGGACGGTGCCCGCACGGACGATTACACACTGAGGCTGAGCACACAACCGGTCGGTGATGTGGTGGTGCGGGCGACGGCCGGCACTGGCCTGAGTGTGAACGATGCGGCCACGGCCGATCTGACCTTTACCACTACCAACTGGAATCAGGCACAGACGGTGACGATAGCGGGCATTGACGATGACATTGCCAGCGGTGCGCTGCGCACCGTGTCGGTGACCCATACCATTGTCAACAGTGCAGACAGTGGCTATCCGGACGCCCTGCGCATCGCCAATCTGGACGTCATGCTGATAGACGACGATACCACCGGTCTGCTGTTGCCATCATCGGATCTGACGCTGTCGGAAGGCGACACCATCAGCTACACGGTGCGTCTGACCAGCCAGCCGACCGCGGTGGTGTCGGTGACCATTACCAGCGACAACGGGGATCTGACAGCGGGCAATACCCCCTTGATGTTCAGTACGGACAACTGGTCCATGCCGCAGACGGTGCTCCTGACGGCCAACGCAGACGATGATTCGGACGACGAGCAGGCGCAACTGACGCACCGCGTGGCGGGGGGTGACTATGGCGCGATCAGCGAGGTCATTTCGGTGCGCATCACGGATCGCTCGGCCGGTGTGGATATCACGCAGAGCGGCGGCAATACGATAGTCCGCGAGGATGGTGGCGAGGACAGCTACACACTGGTCCTCAATGCGGCACCGCGCGGTGATGTGACCCTCACGGTGACTGCCGCAGCCGGTATAACGGTGGATACGGACAGCCTGATCTTTACAACCGGTAACTGGCAGACACCGCAGCCCGTTACGGTGACTGGTGTCAATGACGACCTGGATAATCCCGATGATGGGCGCGAGGTCATGATCCGCCATGCGGTCAGTGGTGCCGGCGACAGTGCCGGCTATACCCCGGCCCTGTCGATTGCGCCGGTATCGGTGACGGTGCTGGACGACGACACGGCCGGGCTGCGCTTCAGCCGTTCGGTGCTGGCGGTGGTTGAGGGCGGCAGTACGAGCTACGGTGTGCGTCTGACCAGCCAGCCGACCGCGGTGGTGACCGTGACCATTGCCAGCGACAACGGGGATCTGACAGCGGACCATACCCGTCTGATGTTCAGTACGGACAACTGGCCCATGCCGCAGACGGTGACGGTAACGGCGGGCACGGACAGCGACATGGACAATAACGATGTCGCCCTCAGTCACACGGCCACGGGCGGCGGCTATAACTCGGTCAGCGCCACCCTGGGCGCGATGCTGCTGGAAGGAGGTACTGCCGGCGTCAGCATTGTGCAGAGCGACGGTCGCACCATCGTCACGGAGGGGGTCAGCACGGATTTCTATGAAGTGGTGTTGAATATGGCACCGGACCGCGATGTGACCGTGACGGTCAATGCCGACAGTGGTGTGACGGTCAATGGTGCGGCCACACTCGATCTGGTCTTTACCCCGACCAACTGGCATGAGGCGCAGCCGGTCATGGTAGCGGCGGTGGACAACAATGCCGATGACGGTGTGCGCACGGCCGATATCAGCCATATCCTGAGTGTTGGGGACAATAATGACTATGACCGGACACTGACCATTGCCGGGGTAACGGTGACGGTGAACAGAGATCCAGATGATAGCCGTGGGCGGCTGTTCACTATAAGCGGCGGTAATCAAGAAGGGTCGCGGCTGGCTTTCAACTTTGTCTTCGACAGTAGCCCAGGGCGAAGTCTGGGTGCTGACGAGGTCGTGACGCTGCCGTTGATACTTGGTGGCGACGCGGTGCGCGGTCAGGATTATCAGGTGCGTTGTGAGCGCAACCCGGCAGAACGCGGATCGGACTCTTGGGTTTCCTGTGTCGAGTCAACAGACGGTCAACTGATGTTCATTCTGGATGGCACACGGATATCTCCCGGCAGACGAACATTCAGAGCCACCCTGCCTTTGGAGGTGGAGTTGCTGGAGGACAATATGGCGGAACCGGTCGAGACCCTGACGCTGCGCCTTGGTGAGAACGGTCAGGATTTGCGCATCCCAATCATGGATGTGCCATCGACCGTGAGCGTGGAGTTTAACAGGTCAATCTATCGCGCCAATGAAAATGGCGGCCTACTCCAACCGGTGATTATGATCAGTCCGGTACTGAGTCGTGCCATCGACTTGCCGCTGCTGTTTATTGACGGTACCGCACAGGCCGGATCAGACTTTGAACCGATCAGTTCCACCGTCCTTAATTTTAGTACTGGTGGGCGGGCATCTTTTGATATCACACTCCTGGATGATCAGATAGCCGAAGGCGACGAGAGATTCACGGTCGTGATTGATGAAACCCGGCTGCCGGACTTTATCACCGCGGCTGGCACCAATACCGCCACATTCATCATTACCGATGATGATGAGCGCGGGCTGGTTTTTGATTCCGATACACTGACTCTGGCGGAGGGTGGCACGGGCAGCTACACGGTGCATCTGTCCAGCCAGCCGACCGATGAGGTGGCGGTGGTGATCACCGGTCAGGCCGGTACCGACCTGATGCTGGACCGGGACATTCTGACCTTTACCACGGCGAACTGGAATCAGGCACAGGCGGTGACGGTGATGGCCGAAGATGACGACGATGGCGATGCCGATCGCATTGTGCTGGTGCATACGGCCTCCGGCGGTGACTATGGACTGACAGCCCGCGTGCAGGCCGACATCATCGACAGCGAGGCACCGGAGGTGCGGCTGAACAAGGAGGCCATCACGGTCAGCGAGGGCGGCAGCGGCGACAGCTATACGCTGGTGCTGCACACCGAACCGGCTGGCACCGTGACGGTGACTCTCGCTCCGGCGGCCGGCATAACGGTGCAGCCGGGTAGCGTGACCTTCACGGTGGATAACTGGAATACGCCGCAGGCGGTCACCGTGACCGGTGTGAATAGTGATGAGATTGACCGGGGTGATCGCACGGTGACCATTGTTCATACCATCACTGCCACCGATGACGCCGATGACTATCCGGAGGATCTGCGGATAGACCCGGTGCGTGTGACGATAGAGGAAGACGATGAGGCCGGCGTGATGATTGTCGAGAGCGGTGACCATACGGCGGTCAGTGAAGACGGTGGCATCAGGGATGACTACACGGTGGTGCTGACCTCACAGCCGGCCGCTCGTGTGGTGGTAACCGCCACGGCCGCGGCCGGTGTCAGTGTGGATACCCAGTCTCTGAGCGGTGTGCAGAACACCCTGACCTTTACCACCCTGAACTGGCAAAGCCCGCAGACGGTGACGGTGACCGGGGTGGATGTAGACACCGTGGATCGCGGCGACCTTCAGGTGTCGATCACTCATGCCATCACGACCACGGCCGGTGGTTATGTGGAAGAGTTGTCGATTGATTCGGTACCGGTGCAGGTGATTGACAATGATGCGGCGAACCGCCTGCTGTTTGATTCGGTTGATCCGGCAGCCGGTGTGCTGGTCACGGAAGGTTCGGAGGTGGCCTACACGATGCAACTGGTGGGTCAGCCGCTGGCCGATGTCACGGTTGATATCAGCGGCCATGACGGCACGGATGTGACGCCGGCCCCGACCCGCCTGACCTTTACCACGCAGAACTGGAATGCCGGTCAGACGGTGATCCTGACGGTGGCGGCCGATGACAGCGGCGACGACGAGCGTGTCACCCTGACGCACCGCGCCTCCGGCGGCGGCTATGATGGCACCGAGGTGGCACTGGAGGTGGCCATCACCGATAGTGATATATCGGGCGTGAGCATCAGCAAAGATACCCTCATGGCCATCGAGAATGAGGCCGTTACCGACAGCTACACGGTGGTGCTGGACATACCGCCGGCCGGTGATGTCACTATCCAGGGTGAGATTCCAATTCAGGGTGGCACACTGGATATCAGACTGGTTTTCACAACTGTCAACTGGAATCAACCGCAGACGGCCAGCATATTGGGAAGCATTTTCGTAGACAACATCGACAATCCCGGTGGTGAACGCACCGCCACGACCATCATGCATACGGTCACTTCCACGGACAGTGGCTACGACGGCATCGAGGTTGACGATGTGACCATCACTGTGACAGATGTCGATCCCACTACGGTAACCCTGTCGGGTGCGGCGCTGGATGTGGTTGAGGGCACCGAGCGTACCCTCACCGTGTCGCTGGAGCGGGCGCTGGTGGCGGGTGAAGTGCTGCCGGTACCGCTGACCTTTGCTGGCACCGCCACCCGCGGCACGGATTACACCCTGGAGGGTGTGCCAGCGACGGGCATTGGCTATGAGAACCTGAACAGCGGCAATGCGCGGGTGACCTTTACCGGTGGCACCGGTGCGGTCGGTACCGCGACCCTGACATTCAGAGCCACACCGGATACGGACGATGAAGGCAGTGGTGAGACGGTGACGATTGGTCTGGGCACCCTGGATGAGAACTCCGGCACCGGTCTGAACGGCGGTGGCACTGGTACCAGCAGTCTGGCACCATTCCGCATTATAGAAAGGCCGATGATCAGCATTGCCGCCGACAGCAGTCCGGTGACCGAGGGCGGCAGTGTGACCTTTACCCTGACGGCCAGTGAAGCGCCGCTGTCGGATCTGACCATCAACCTGATGGTGACGGATGCCGTGTACAGTGATTTTCTGGCGGCGGTTCGCGGAGGCAGGCAGAGTATCACCTTCGTTGGCGGCACGACCTCGGTCAGCTACGAAATTCCGACGCTGGCCGATATCGATGACGAAGCCGGCGGCACAGTGATGGTGGCGCTGCTGGACGGTGATGGTTATGTGGCGGGCAGCGCACCATCGGCCACCACAATGGTCAATGACGACGATGCCACCACGGTGACACTGGCAGGCACAGACGATGATGTCGGCGAGGGGGCACGCAAGGAGCTGACCGTGACGTTGAGTCGGGGTCTGGTGGCGGGTGAGGTACTGCCGGTTGCGCTGTCTTTTGCCGGCACGGCAACCCGCGGTACGGACTACACCCTGATGGAGACGGTAGCGAATGGCGTGAGCTATGCCAATCTCAATGGTGGCGGCAGTGCAACGGTGACCTTTACCGGCCCGGCGGCGGGTGTCGGCGTCACCGAGGCCCGACTAAGGCTGAGGGCTGAGTTGGATGGAACAACCGAGGGCCTCGAGACTGTCATCATCGGCTTGGGCACGCTGGATGCGGATTCCGGTACGAATCTGGGTGGTGGTGCGACCGGTGTGGATGAACTGGGTGATTTCCAGATTCAGGAAACCCCGGAGATAGTGCTGGAGCGCGATAGCCTGATGCTGACCGAGCAAGGCAGTGCGACCTATACGGTCGGCCTGTCTGTATCACCGACGGCCGATGTGACGGTCAGGATCACCGGTCAGGTCGACACGGATCTGCAGGTGGATGCCGACACGCTGATCTTCTCTCAAACCAACTGGAGCACGGCGCGCACCGTGACGCTGACGGCGGTATCGGATACCGACAGCGAGGACGAGGCACCGGTGATGCTGAGGCATACGGCTACCGGTGGCAATTATGGTTCGGCGATGATGCAGACGGTAACGGTATCGATTGTGGACAACACACGGGGTTTGGTGCTCTCAACCAACAGCCTGACTATGGAAGAGAATGAGGCCGAGAGCTATACAATCCGGCTGGCGATTCGTCCGATGGCGGATGTGACGGTGAGTGTATCTTCCGGGGATGCGCCCCGCCTGCGGGTGACCGGCGGTGACAGCCTGACCTTTACGCCGACCAACTGGAATCGGGCGCAAAGTGTGACGGTGATGGCTGAGGATGACGCCGACAGCGACGCCAACCAGGTGACGCTGACCCACACGGCGGATGCCGGCTACGGTTCGGTGCAGGCTACTCTGCCGGTGGATATTGCTGATGACGACATGCCGCGTGTGGTGCTCGGTGTTGATGAATTGACTGTAATCGAAGGCGGCAGTGCGAGCTACACGGTAGAGCTGGGTACCCGTCCATCGGGCGATGTGACGGTCACGCTGAGCGGTCAGGGCGGCACTTTGAGGCCGGATAGGTCCGAGCTGACTTTTGATGCAAGCAACTGGGCTCAGGCGCAGACCATCACGCTGACGGCGGTCATGGACACTAACACCGATGATGATCAAGTGAGGTTGACTCACACCGCCAGTGGCTATGGCGCGGACCCGGTCGGTCTGCCGGTGGCTATCACGGACAGCACGCCGCAGTTGATGTTCTCGCAGACCGCGGTGAGTGTCGGTGAAGGCGGCAGCACGACCTATACGCTGGAACTGTCGGCCGAGCCGGTCGGCACGGTGACGGTCACCCTGAGAGGTCACGAACGCACTGAACTGACGCCGGAACCGACCGAACTCACTTTTACACAGGATAACTGGAACCAGGCGCAGATCATCACTCTGACGGCCGGCACGGACAGCAACAGTGTGGATGAGGCCATCACGCTGACCCATAGCGCGGATGCCGGCTACGGTGCGGTGACGGAAGAGGTGACGGTCACGGTTCGGGATGCGGATACACCGCGCCTGATACTGGGTGTGAATACCCTGAATGTGACTGAGGAAGGCACGGCAACCTATACGGTGCGGCTGGGTACCCGACCGGGCACCAATGTCACGGTGACGGTTACCGGTCAGTCCGGTACGGACCTGACGGTCGATAGCGGTGACCGGCTGACCTTCACGCAGTCCAACTGGAATGAGGAACAGGTGGTCACGCTGTCAGCCTCTGCTGACGATGACAGCGTGAATGACGCGGTGACACTGTCTCACCGGGCCAGTGGCGGGGCTTATGCGGGTGTGACCGCGCCGCCGTTGCCGTTGCTCATTATTGATAATACGCCGGCATTGGTGCTCTCGACGACAGAGGTTCTGACCTTAGAGGTTCTGACCTTGCAGCCGGGGGGCAGCAGCAGCTACACGATGGAACTGGCGATTGTGCCGACCGCAGATGTGATCGTGACGGTGATGGGGCATGAGGACACGGGTCTGACAGTGGCACCGGAAAGTCTGACATTCAGTATGGGTAACTGGAATATGGCACAGACCATCACGGTGACGGCGGGCACGGACAGCAATGCGTTGTCGAATCGGGTGATTCTGACGCATATGGCATCGGGCGGAAACTATGACCGTGTGACGGCCCAGGTTGAGGTTGAGGTCCGTGTGGGCAGCACGGAGGCGATGCAGGCGGCGCAGCAGATGTGGTTGCCACGCTTTGGTCTGACGGCGATTGAGCATATGCTGGGTGGTCTGCATCATCGTTTCACGGCATCAGACCAGCCGGGTCTGTCGGGTAATCTGAACGGTCTGCCGCGCGGTCAGTCATTCAATGCGGCGCGTCTGCTGTCCAGTCGCGGCGTCCCGGATGCCAGTGTGCTGGGCATTGAGCAGTTGGGTGCCGGTTCGTCGGATCGTCCGCGCAAGCTGTCACGCACTTTGTCCTTACCGAAGCTGTTGCCGTCCATGCTGCGCGGCAGTCATTTCACATTGAGTGACGAGGACGGTACTTCGATCTGGGGGCGTGCCTCGTATTCGAGCTATAAAGACGCCGACGATGGTACTTCGATAGACGGCGAGGTCACCACGGCCATGCTGGGTGTTGACCACAGCAGTGGTCGGACGCTGCTGGGTCTGGCACTGGCCTACAGCGACAGTGATGGCGAATGGCAGGGGCAGGGTGAATCGGACAAAGGTGAGTTGTCCGGTACGCTGGCCTCCCTGCTGCCGTACCTGCGTTATGACCTGACGGAGCGTCTGCAACTGTGGGGTGCGGCGAGCTACGGTCGAGGTGATCTGGAGCAGACTTCACAGACCGGCAGGTCGGAGCACGATCTGGAGCAGGTATCGGCCACCGCCGGTCTGCGCGGTACGTTGCTGGATCGTCCGGTGGAAGAGGGCGGTTTGAGTCTGAGGCTGATTTCGGATATGACACTGGCGCGTATCAAGTCGGATGATTCCAATGCTGAAGTGCCGGGAGTGCCGGGTATGACGTTGGATACACAGCGTTTCCGGATGGGTCTGGAGTGGTCCTGGCAGTTGCCGGAAGGGGGCGGTATGCGCCTGACACCGGAGCTGGAACTGGGTCTGCGTTATGACGGTGGCGATACCAGTGAAGGCTTTGGTCTGGAGCTGGGCGGTGGCCTGAACTGGCAGTTACCGGCCCGTGGTTTGACCTTTGATGTGCGCAGCCGTTATCTGCTGGAGCATGAGGCCTCCGGGCGTGAGGAGTGGGGTCTGTCCGGTTCACTGCGTTACAAGGCACGGCCGGACTCGGCGCATGGTCCGTCGTTCAGTCTGCGCCATGAGTACGGCAATGCACCGGCGGCCAGTGGTCTGGATCGGTTGTTGTCGGACTCCCTGACAGATGCGTTGAAGGAAGACAACTCTCAAACCGCCGATGTATCAAGCCGCTGGACACTGAAAGGCGAGTGGGGCTTTGCCCTGATGGATGATGCCACCGGTATCCCCTATGCGAGTCTGTCGGCATCCGATGCCAAGCGTGATCTGACTCTGGGCTGGCGTCTGTTGTCCAATCCGGCTGGCCTGAAGTCGAAGCTGGATATCAAGGCCATCCGCCGCGAGCAGGATGACAATAACCCGCGCCACAGCGTCGGCGCGGAGTGGAAGTTGAACTGGTAAGGTTTCTGTAGCCGGTATCCCCGTGCCGGCTGTTGCGGGGGCGGATTCCCGCCTCGCATTGTCAATCGAAGCAAAAATCCGGTTTATGACCGTTCCGTACAATACATTGACAGCTTTGGTTTAGACCGGTACATTGCGCAGCCTGAGCCGAGGTGGTGAAATTGGTAGACACGCTAGCTTCAGGTGCTACTAGGGCTAAGTGGGTGGGTGTAAATTTTAAGCGTATAATCACGCGGTTACATGCGTTGGGTGACCTGAGGTTTGTTAACCCCCATCGTTTTTGTAGTAATTGCGGGTACGCATCAGTCTTCATGACGGTGCGTGTAAGAATTGCCCAGGTGGCGGAATTGGTAGACGCGCCAGCTTCAGGTGCTGGTCTACGTAAGTAGGTGGAGGTTCAAGTCCTCTCCTGGGCACCACTCTCTATCTTCGTGACGTCGCTTCATAATTCCTTGGCAACGTTACTAAGCGCACCTCTCTCTGTATTCCTCGCAATTACAATCGACTCGGTCCTTTCCACCCCTACCCGGAAACGATCAAATTAGCTGCTTCTCTGACACCAATAGGCTGGAACACTATCGGCCAATTATTTATCGCTCGGCTCCTTTATCGTATAACCATTGATTGATGCAGACTTTATGTTTGGCAAATCGATTTGCCGACGAAACTCGCGGTACAAATATTTTAGCTGCCCATTCCCAACCGACTTATCGTCCTTGAGTTGATCTATCTGCAAAGGCGCAAAAGGGTATTCGTTTGATCGGCCTTGTGACTTTGACTCAGGCACATGGATCGCCTCATCTTCTCCAGCGATGTGCTCCGTATAAAAATCATTAGTCTGATCCCAAAATGCCATACCAACCGATAGTACCGCCGCAGTCGCCGCCGGAGCTATCGTCCATTTCGGCAGTAGTATCTGCAGATCACCATCTTTGGTGGTATTGAGTGACGGCCAATACTGCCCCGCTGGCTTAAACTTAAAATCGATTGAATTCTTCGTTTCCGCAGAGTCGATACACAATGGTGGCCAATCGAACTGACGATCGCGCGCGTATGGCATCTTTATATTTGCCGGAAAAATTAATCGCTCATAAATAAGCGGTACAAGCCTTAGAATTTCTGCTTGCTGTTGAGCAGGCAGGTAATCAAAATCAATATATAGGTGAAGCAGCCCTTCTTCACGAGATTTTACGTTCGATCTCCCCATACCCACCCCCAAGACTCACACAGAAAAGACAATCCGCATCATCAATCTAGCTAGCGCAGGGCACTACGCCCCAACGACTTGCATAAGCTTTCCATAGTTGGTTACCACATCGTATTTCACGTGCCCAGGCGCAATTACTGAATTTAATTCGTCGAAGAACCTACGGGCACACTCGATCTTCCGACCCTCTATACCTCGAAGAGCCATTGTCGACATGCTGCCCTTGGTTTCAGCAACGAAGTACACATGCTTGACCGCACCTTTTCTGAAGGAAATGGCCCAGTCGGGGTTGTAGTCACCAACAGGCGTTGGGATCAGGAAGCCGCGAGGTAATTTAGCGTAGACCACAACCTCTGAGCTGGCATCCAGGTCGGTGACAAACTGGCGTTCGACATTAGAGTCCGTGATCGCATAATCGTAAACATGATTTTTCAGCTTTTCTGTCGCTTTGGTGAAGTCTTGCTTGCTTTGCGCCCCGGTAAAAATGTCTATGTTGTGATAATCCTCAATAGCGTCATAGGTCAGCTTCTCTATGATGACCGTGGCCTTTTGCTCGTTTATGAGTCGCGAAGCTTCCGCAATAAAGTGCTCTGGGTTCTGCTTAAATGAGACCGTAACAAAAACTGTGTAAACCGCCTATCATTAACCTTAACTATAGATGAGGATAGGTATCATGAAAAAGCAAGAACTGAAAGCCTTCGCACGTGAAGTAGCGAAGAGCATTAAAACCGAGGAAGACCTGAACGAGTTCAGCCAGATGCTGACCAAGGTTACGGTGGAGGCGGCGCTGAACGCCGAGTTGGATGACCACTTGGGCTATGCCCGCCACGAACAATCGGAGAATGCCAACAACCGTAACGGCTACAGCAGCAAGCGACTGAGCACCGGTGAGGGTGAGTTTGAACTGGAGACGCCGCGTGACCGGGACGGCAGCTTCGAGCCGAAGCGGGTGAAGAAGGGGCAGCGGCGTTTTACCTCCATGGACGATAAAATCCTGAGTTTGTATGCCAAGGGCATGACGACCCGTGAGATCGTGGCCACGTTCAAGGAGATGTAGGATGCGGAGATTTCCCCGACACGGATATCCCGGGTCACGGATGCGGTCCTTGAACGCGTGACGGACTGGCAGTCCCGGTCGCTGGAAGCCGTGTATCCGATTGTGTATCTGGATTGTATCGTGGTGAAGATTCGCCAGGACAAGCGGGTTATCAACAAGGCCATCTACCTGGCTTTGGGGGTGGACCTGTCGGGCCACAAGGAGCTACTGGGTCTGTGGCTGGCTGAGCATGAGGGGGCCAAGTTCTGGCTGGCCATTCTCACGGAGTTGCAGACCCGCGGGGTGAAGGACATTCTGATTGCCTGCGTGGACGGGCTCAAGGGGTTTCCCGATGCCATCAGCAATGTGTTTCCGGACACGCAGGTGCAGCTCTGTATTGTGCACCTGGTGCGCAATGCCATGAAATAGGTGGTCTGGAAGGACGACAAAGCCGTGGCGGCGGATTTAAAGCAAATCTACCAGTCGGCCACCGAGGACGAGGCGCTGCTGGCGCTGGAGCGGTTCGCTGAACGCTGGGATGAGAAATATCCCCATATCAGTCGTACCTGGCGCCAGCACTGGCAAAACCTGAGCACCCTGTTCCGTTATCCGGATGACATTCGTAAGGCGATTTATACGACCAACGCCATTGAATCCCTGAACAGCGTGGTCCGCAAGGCCGTCAATAAGCGCAAGCTGTTTCCGTCTGACGATTCGGCCCGGAAGGTGGTCTACCTGGCGATCATGGATGCGTCAAAAAAATGGACGATGCCGATCCGGAACTGGAAGGGAGCGCTGAACCGATTTATCATTGAGTTTGAAGACCGACTGATTGACTATGTCTAACCGGCGATTTACACAGAAATATTTACAGTCCCAAACGGCCTGAAAGAAGGCGTTCTGCCAACAAGGCCATTCACAGCAAATATCAATGATCCAAGTAGATAAGCCCCCACAACGACATTGAGCCCCGGAACAGCGAGTGCTCCGAAGATTGCGCCGTACTTGGCGGCTTTGATGCCGAGCGTTTTTGCTGCCAGCCCTTTGAACTCATCAAACGATATGCTTCCCGCCCGATATCGGCGCCAAAGCTCAAAAGTAATGATCCCCGAAGAGGCAGCTACCAACGGCGGGAAATAGTCCCACAGAGAATCATCCGCGTCCTCGCCGATTTCTACCATTCGGTCAACGAAATCCTCAACATGCATAGTGAGATCTTCATTACTGAGTCCAGATGACGGAATCTCCATACGCTCTGCAATTTCCTCAGTAACAAGTATCTCAGTGTCTGGGTTGCTCTCCATCCAACAGGTTATTGCACTCAGATCGTCGGTAGCTTTCAACTGAACCTCCCAAGCATCCCCAGACGCTTCGTCCAGCAATTGGATATCGACGGTACGATGATTAGTGTCGGGGAAGAGTGCCGCTACCACTGAATCCCCGTCATCGTTTTCAAGCCTCTGGAACTCCATCTCATGCAAGATTCCTTTTACATTGTTGACTAAGCCAGCAATCTGGTCATCGCTGTAATCTGATAGCCTCTCTGCCGTCTCCGAAATAGATATCCCCCATTCTTCTGATGAGCGACGCAGTGCTGCTAATACGGCATAGTCTCCTTCATCAAGCGAAGGTTCAGATGAAAACGCCAATTTTGCGAGTGTCGAGAGAATCGTTGCCTCATCAAACCTGCGCGAAAGATATTGCTGCCGAATCACAATTCGTCTTTCCTTTCTAGGACCTCAGACTTAGCGCTTTTGGCCTGCTCTTTTCCTTCTTCGCGGAACCTTTTCCACATCACTTTTAAGTCAGCATCACTCACAACTTGGCCCTTCGATTTTTTCTCAAGGTAGAAATCCATGATTCGACCAATGGCATATGTGAGCCCGTACACCAATGGTATCGTAGTGAATCCGGCTAAAAATGGGAGCCCAGTTTTATATAGGCCAAGAGCTACCTGTTGCGCAGCCATTCCGAGACCCACCACTCCAGCTATTTCCTTTAGTAGGTCGGTTGCCTCCGCCTCGGAAAGAGGCATGCCCCTAATAGCACTAAGCCGAACACCCATATACGCCTGAATGGGAGTTAGAACGAAAATATCTGCAAACGGAATAGGTTGTACGGCTACCGCTGCACATGTAACTGAAAAAATATGGATGATCCGGGTGCGCTTCTGATCGTCAGATAGATCTGTTCGATTCTCGATATCTGTTATTTCAGATTGGATCTTGTCTTTTGCCGCATCAAGAATATCCAACTCTCAATCTCCCAGAACGATGTCCCGCAGAGCAACATTCTTTGCCTGCACATGACGCCCAGCACCCGCAAGCAGTCCAGCGCTCGCAAGGCGCAAACTACTTGCGCTGGTTACGGGGCAACGCAAGCCTCGCATCTATCACCGCAAGCTCCCAAAAACTAAATCCCAATTGTTCTGGTAATTTACCAAAACCTTCTCGGTGATCGCGCAGTGAAGAGAATCCCAGCGTTTTGGGCGAACTCCGTTATGCTTGGCTAGATAACTCTTATGCTCTTTAATCAATAGATCGCGCAACTTCTGCCATGTGAGAACGTAAAAGCGGTCCTCCCCGGTTTCTTCAACTTTCACAAATACCATCACCAAACGATCTATCGGACAAGGCTTGGCTTTCCCGACAATCTGTTGCTTGCCAGAGAAACTGACCGTGCAGTAGTTGGAGATATTGGCAAACTGTCAGGAACCACCGCGAATCGCCTTTACTTGGACCGATACATGACGACCGTTTTCATCCGACGCGACAATGTCATAGTGCGGGACGTTGCCGGTGAATGTTGTAGCGATCAATCCTCGCCGACCCAACTCAGCTGCGACTAGGTACTCGCCAGTCTGCCCGACAATCTTATTGCTGTGTCCGGTTGCCATGCTTCGAATCACGCTGCCCCGTAACGTCCACACAAGGGGCCGCCGATGCGGCGGTCCCGCCCTGGCTTCGCTGGAGCATATTTCTTGTGCGGATTAGATGGCATCGTTCGCCACACTGCGAATTTCCTCCTCAACTTGGGAAACAATGCTTTTTGCGCTATTAGCTGATATTTCCTCGACGCTAAAGCCAATATATTCTGGCTTTTCCTTCCCGTCGCCACGAGTGGAGCTGCTTTTAACTACTTTCGCACCGGCTTCCGTAATGATCTTACGAATTTTCTTGTTCAATCCAACGGCAGTCCCAAGCCCTGTAGAACCGATCGTAAATAAGCAGGTGTTATCTGGCAGTAATTTGCCGATTCGCTTCGTTTTGAATCCGGAGGTGTCAAGACTAGGTAGAGCGTTTAGGGCCACCCACTTTTTCCTCTTAACCACCTGAAACCTATCTAGCACAGGCTTTCTCTTACCTTTGCTTGCGTTTGGAGAGGCTGCGGTTTCAGCTACTAACCCTAAATGTCTGGCAATAAGCTGCCAATTGTCTCGATAGGACTCGAGATTTTCAATGTCACGAAAGTATGCTTTCCCCCAATCTGAAGTCCGATGCACTGACTTAACCACTTCAACCGGAAAGACGAAATGCTCTGGCGGAAGAATTTTCGATTTCTTGGCTTTGCTACCTCGATTCAGTCGAACAGCAACCACAAACTCACAATCGAAATTCTTGATTAGAAATCCAGGCGCCCCGGTTCGCCATCGGCTCTTCACTTGGATACGGGCAGAACTCCGCTCGTCTGGATTTGTTGCAACCAGGTCATAACCAGGCATATTGGTGTAGGTCTTGTAGCTCGGAATACGATGAATGAGCAGTTGGCCGAGGACTAGGAACTCCGCCCCCTCTGACTCCAATCGTGTGTCTTGCCGTGCCATGTCCTAACGCCACCTAATGTCTGCAACAGGGCGCAGCGTCAGCTGCGTACAGCGACCGAAGGGAGCGGCTTGATTGCACTGGTTAGCCTTCATATTCCAAGGCTCTAGAAACTAATACTGTTGGATCAGTAACAGGATTGACCTAGTTGGCTATACTTGGATGGGTTGCCACGACTACTTTTATGCCCCCAGCATTCTGAAAAGTTCTGCTGCACCATCGCCGATTGTTCTGTTCTGTAAACACATCTATTTGCTTCGAAGCAGCTAGATTGTTGCAGATGAAGTTACCCGCTGTCTGACCGAAGCAAAGAATAACCTTAGGCGACAGATTGCTTATAACCAACTCGTGAAATGGCCAACACGTCTCCGCCATTTCCTGCATATTCCCGTCCAAATTCACTTCACGGGATGAACGTACGAATACAATATTGCTTGCTGGCACCGATCCAGCTGAGCAGCCAATTTTATTAAACAGATGTAATACTCGCGGCTGCATACCACGAGTACCAGGCGGTGATCCTAGCCACGACTCATCTCGATAAGCAGACCAATCGTCCGATTCATTGAGAACTTTATCAGTGTGCCACTGGACTGACTCGTCCTCTCGACCTTCGGGCGATCCACCAGGGTTGACCCCTAGGATGTATAGATCTTTTGGGCCCTTGAATGCATCTCGCCCAGAGTAAAAGGTCGAACCAGATCGTGACTTAAGCGAATCTGGGATTCGTTCTACAAATTCCTCGATCATTGGAAGTCTAACGTCCTGAAATGAGGCGCAGCGATAGCTGCGTCCCACCCTGCGCAGCAGGCGCTTTCTTTAGCTGGTTAGGTGCTACTGCGCCTCTACGACAGCGAATTTCATAGGCCCACATACTTCGCTCCACTTCACAGCGTACTCGCCTCGAATGGTCAATGTCTTATCCCGTTTGCCCGTAGGCTTGCCAACCTTACCGGTCAACTTTCTTCCGCCGCGAAAATATCCATATATCCCTGCAGTGCCTCCTTCGTAGAAAAGTCTGTCCTCGGCGAAAACAACAAAAAACGTTTTATTGAACCCAGACTCTTTAAGTTGCTCAATAAACGCAATGTCTTTGCAGAAACTGAACATTTGTTCTGGGTGCTGTCCATTCCTGGGAAACTTTAATTCGATCGCAGCATCGAGCACTGCTGAAGCTCGATCAAATACCACGATATCGATTTCGCGTTTCTCGAAATCTGGCTTATTGAGGCCGAAGTACGAGACGTTTCTCTCGAACTGTACCAATCGTTCGGGTATTTCTTTTCGAACGAGAATTCCTAGTTCATGCTGAAGGCTAAACTCGTTGTAGATTTCGACTTCACCTTTGGAGACCTTATCTGCAAGTTTCTGCACAGCGCCGATAACTAAGGCCGATGAAATGCGCCCCTCCTGATACTGACGGTGGGTGCTGATGGCTGGCACGGTTTTGGTAGCCTTTTCTGCAGCTGGCGGGGTTGAATCTCCGCTGCCTGTTAGGCTGTTTACGATCTTCGCTACGCCACAGCGAGGGCACGAGTATTTCTGCCGGGAAATAGTTGACCGCTTGGTGAGCTGCCTACATTGAATATTGACGGTTTGACGTGGCTTGATCATTGATGCAGATGAAAGGCAATCGTCGCACATTGGGCCCAACTTGCTCAGAGATTCCACAATCGTAGTCTGAAACCCGCTCTGGCCACGGTTCTCTCTCAACCCACGCCTTTGGTACTCCCTTTTCATCGTCATCACCATCAAAGCCTATCACCAAGAGCAACTGACTAATGTTCGCACAGAGTTGCCGATCATGCAACACTCTATCTGCGTAGTTTCTAGCGTAGTCATGCCGAACGTCTTCGAAGGTTGATTCGAAGTCCTGATAAAGGCTCTCGTAGCGGGCGAGCATTATGCCTTCACTTTTTAAGTGAACTAGAGAGCTAAAGTACTTCTCCTCGCTATGCTCATATTCGTCGCTCAACTTTTGTAAGAGGTCTTTGGTCTCTTCAATAGACGTTTGCTTGGATTTGGGCACATGAAAATGTACGAACTCTATAGCATCTTCGAGATACCAAGCGTGGTACTCACCTTCTAACGTCTCAAAATGCTCAATTGAAAGATATTCGTCGTATAGCCATGAACCCAAGTAGAAAAGCAGGCCTACCTCAAGTGGCTTTCGAAGCAACTCGACCGGCTTTTTTCTGCGACGTGTATGTTGCTTTACGTAATCGAATAGATTCATGCCGGTCCAATTGGGATCTTGCAAGCAACTCAAGCCATATGCATGCAGTTTCAGTGCAACTGGAATGTAAATCATCGTTTGAGCACCTAAGACGACCTAGCGCCCACAACAGGGGCGGCGCGTCAGCGACGTCCCGCGACCAAAGGGAGCAAACTGCTTGTGCTGGTTAGGTGTCGTTGCCGCCATGCTCACAATCGGTAGGGCTCCAGTAACCGGCTAAACTCTTTCGACAGCTTGGAGCCGCTCCATGTCCCTTTTGCTTGCCAGGTTTTATCCGCAATTTTGTCTTCGACCACGGTAAGAATCTCGTCATGCGGGTAAAGATACGTGTTGCTACCATCGATAAAGCAAACGTAGATATTCTTACCCACGTATTTCCTAGCAAAAGACAGCCTGCCTTTTAGCTGAACCTTTAGGTCTGTTACTCCATCAGCATGCACTGCAATGAAATCTGCGCCCTGCCAGTCGTTCCTCAGCCACATGCAGGTGAATCCATAATCCGCTAGTTTGGCGGCAACTTTCTGAAAGTTGTACATCTCCTTCGCCTTGGCGTTGAGATCTTCGTATTTGATTTTTTGCAGATGCATATTCGGGACACCTAACAGCTGATCTTGAGGCAGCTGCTTTTGTTATCGGCTCTTGTTTTCAGAATCGCGAGCTGGAGCGATTGTTTTGGAGCGTTCATGGATAAACATATTCGCATAATCGGTCGTTACTCTGTATGTCCGCTTGGTCCTTCTACTAACAGATCTCTATCAGCTGACCGGCAGCTTCTAGAGTTTTAGCGGTCGTAAGCCAGAGTCCACTGGATACGCACGTCGCAATTTATCCCCAGATACCCCACCACAAGAGCTCATAAGACCACTCAAATAAGGCCAATCTCGAAGCACTATTAACCCGATCCGGATCCGGAAGCGCGGATACAGGACGACTCTAGAACGGCTGCTGTTGACGATTTATCGAATTCGGTTGACGGTACTAGCATTGTGGATGGCGCGTGCCAGCGGGAAACACCGCGATTTCACGCGATTTGGGGTCAAACCGGTACGACATTCGGTACGGCCACGATCCCCACAGATATCACATGGTTACTGCCCACCGATTCTTAACCCATTGATTCTCCGCAGTATGGGCGGAGTTGCCCACGTGATACGTAGCTTCAGGTGCTAGTGGGGGAAACCCCGTGGAGGTTCAAGTCCTCTCCTCGGCACTATCTTTTTCAAAGAACGATTTGTTTTCACGTGGTTTGAGGAAAGCCACCTGACACGGGAGTTTGCAGGTGCTTTTGTTTGGGGTGGGGCGGAGAGAGAGCTAGGCGTTCATAATTTTTGGACTTTTTTGGCATAAGTGATTGATTCTCATAATGAAATCGCATGAATTAAAATGGCATTTTTTTCATTTTATGTTACGCTTTATCCCACTATTGACCACAATATCCACGTAACGTGTTGATTTTACTGAAATTACTTGCAGCGCAACCGACCATTGGCTTCAAGCCGATAGTGCTTATCCGTCGCGGCCTTTTCGCCCTTGGCGGGCATCTTCCCGGCGTATAACACACCAAAGTAGGGGCACATTGGATTGCGGCATACGGCCCAGCTAAAAGACCGACCGAATTCGGGGAGGTGAATCGGATGAATCACGGAATAGTCAGGTTGATAGAGAACAGGGGATGCTTTCTATCATGCCACCGGGCGGTCGGTGATACAACGAGGCGATTGGCTTTTTTACCTCGTTGTAAAAATGGATTCTAACTGGCGGCGGGTGATTTTTATAACGTATTGATTATTAACGATAAATGACTATTTCGGCTCGCCGGATAAGACCGAAATAACGTCATTTAGGTCCAAAAATCTTGAACGGCTATGAGATTTCTAAATGTCTTGTAATATTGGCATTCCACTGCTTCAGTCGAACCAAAACTTTCTTTTCTGAACTTGCAAAACACTGCATTCTCAATTCCGTCGGCACCATGATATTTGCAAGAGACCGGACCGCTCTTCTCTCAGGCGCATTGCGGGCAACGACACTGGTATCGATGGACATTTTCAAAGCCG
Source organism: Gammaproteobacteria bacterium (assembly GCA_965214035.1). Classification (GTDB taxonomy): domain Bacteria; phylum Pseudomonadota; class Gammaproteobacteria; order JAJDYQ01; family JAJDYQ01; genus JAJDYQ01. Next base: position 282,297 of record OZ243932.1, read on the forward strand.
GGGTGATTCCAGCACGGGTCCAGCGAATCTTCTGTTTCATCGGGCAAGGCAGGGCGTTTCAGGCAGGTGATGTTTTCTTCCACTGCGTTGATATGTCGTTGTTTTTCGGCGCTTTCTTCGGTGCCCTCAAAAATATAGCTTTCCGGTCCATCGGCAGAACCGAGCAACATGACCCAGCGAGCTGATTGAGCGGATGACATGGATAGTTCCTCGTGAATAACAGACTTACTTTATGTTATATGAACGGATGCCCAACAAGTCAAGTTTTTTGCAGATCATCGATCATTAGGCGAAACCAGCATTGGTGGCAAAGACAAACACGTGGTAAGAGGGTTCAAGTCAGGCGGTGGCAAGGGCGGGCATTGCCGGTGGAACGCATCAACGCCCTGATCCCGGTTGTTCTGACCGCCGACAGCGGCGAATCCGCAATGCATCATCAATGACGGGGATATTGACCCCCTCCACTTAATGTTGCGAGATCGTTCTGGCGACATTGTTTCAAAAGCCTTGATTTCCGAAAGTAAGGGGCGGCGGAGAGGAGCTAGGCGTTTGTAATTTTTGGACTTTTTTAGCCTAAGTCATTGATTCTCATAATGAAATAGCATGAATTAAAATGGCATTTTTTTCATTTTATATTACACTTAATCCCACTATTGACCACAATATCCACGTAACGTGTTGATTTTACTGAAATAAACCTTGAGGAGAATATCCGATGAGTTCATCACCCAGAATTCCTCTGCCGATCACCACCCCGCTGGTCGGTATTGAGCGCACAATCACTAGACGATATACCTTCAGACTTGGGTCACCATCGGGCTTTAAAGTACCTACCCAATGAGCAAGGCTATAAAGATTTAAGTAACGAGCTTTGGAAGCGGTTAAAGACAATAACCAAAATCCCTAATAGCCAACAGGATTATAAATGACAACGCATGACGAAAACGCATATATTGAAATCTTCCTGGAACCTATAAGGAAGTGCAGCGCATACCGTCCCAAGTTTGGAAATAGCAGCAATAGTGATGGTTTCAACCTTTCTGACTTTAAAGCACTTTATGGGGCTGACCCATTTTATTCATGGATTGGTCTTGATGATGATCTAATGTACTCCGCGCATAGGGCTGCGGGTGGAATGACTTCAGTCTATCGCCAAATCGGAATTGGCTGTGAAAGGCTATTTCGCAAGGTTTTGATTGATACTACTGGCTATGATGACCCTGAACTTGCTACATGGTCATATATCATCAAAACCAAAGGCGGCAAAGATAAAAAGCTATCACTCGATGGGCGTCTGGAACTGAATGCAATCAAAAACGAAACCGTAAGGGAAAATGTGGTCAAGTGGATGAACTCATATTGTTCAGAACTTGGCGGGGTTAAAGTACCTGAAAAAGGTATTGTCTTTGAAGTTAGACAGGGCTACAAAAGTAAAGACAGTAAACGACAGAATGCAGATATTGATAATGCAACGGTAGCATGGTCACACGATTACCTTCCTGTATTTTCAATTTTTTCATCACAGATTGATTCTGACATTGTTCTACGCTATCGGAACAACCGTTGCGGTGTCTTAGTGGGTTCCAATAATGACAATCCGTATATATCACTTTATGCGTTTTGTCGTGATGTTCTTGGTTACGATTTGGCAGACTTTTTCAGCCGCCGTTCTGGTGAAATAAAAGAAGAAATGAACAAAATTTTAACAACCCTTTTGAGTGCAGAATAATGGCGTCCGGTATCAAACAACGTTCAGACTATACCTTTAAATACAATGAAAAATTAGGTCGTCATGGTTGGCTGCGGTTAACCCCTGCATACTCAGTTAAGCTGGTAGATGAAATTATAACCGGAATTCCTAAAGATTCGTTCATCTTGGAACCGTTTTCCGGGACGGCTACTACTGGTCTTGTTGCAGCCGAAAAAGGAGTTTCCGCCCATTGCCTGGATATTAATCAGTTTTTGAAATGGTTGGGTAATGCCAAGTGTCGCAACTACACCGCCAAAGAATTTGAGCGTCTTAATGATGGTGTAAACGCTGCAATGAAAGACGCTAAACAGTTGGCTAATGAAGAATGTTGGGTCCCAGACATTCACAACATTGAACGTTGGTGGTGTGATCACACGCTCAAAATATTGGCGGGATTACGTCAGGCGCTTGTTAATGAATTTGGCGAACCTAAAGAAGGTAATGTGTCTTCACTTGCCTGGATCGCTTTTTGTCGTCTAATCATTGAAACGTCTTCAGCAGCGTTTAATCATGTTTCAATGTCCTTTAGCGACACAGTTGAAACGTTTGAAGTTAAACAAATCGAAACACTTTATTTGCAAATACTTGAAGCGATTCTGCGTAGTGCAAAAAGCAAGCTAAAAGGTAAAGCCAAGGTTTATGAAATTGATTCCAGAAACATTACACCAATTAAAGATATAGAATATTCCCATGTAGTAACTTCGCCACCATACCCCAATCGGATAAGCTACATTCGCGAACTGCGCCCGTATATGTACTGGACAAAGTTTCTGGAAACAGCACGTGAAGCTGGTGAAATTGACTGGAAGGCTATTGGTGGAACTTGGGGCGTGGCTACAAGCCGCCTTCAAGACTGGGATTCTAATGGCATTGACCTTCCAGAGTCATTGCTTATGGCAGTCACGAACATTCGTGATTCAGACCAAAAAAATTCACTGCTAATGGCTAATTATGTGTGGAAATATTTTCATGACATGCACCTTCATTTCATTAGCCTGAAAGACAGGCTTCGAACGGGCACCCAACTTTCATATATTGTTGGAAATTCTTCGTTTTATGGAAATATGGTTCATACAGAAACATTGCTTGAAGATTCCTTGTCTATGCTTGGCTTTAATAATATTGGAAACAAAATGGTAAGGAAGCGCAATAGTAAAAAAGAGTTATTTGAATATTGTGTCCATGCAACATGGAAAGAAAAAAAGATTTTCGTTCCCACATACTTCGAGCAAGAAAAAAAGTCAGCTTCACAAGTGATACTGGCAGTTTAGCTGGAGTAGCAGGCACCGTTCCCCACTATAGGCAACGGTGCCGATCATTCACGACCAGTAGCCGCCACCGTTCAATAGTTAGTGGGACCCACTATTTCAGCAGTTCAAAAGTTTCCACACCCAAAGCGCGGGCAATGATTTCTAACGTACTAATCGTGACGTTTCGTTGCCTACGCTCAACGGCGGGCGGTTCGGCCTGCTGATCAGGCCCAAAATAACGCCATTTTGGTCCAAAAATTATGAACGGCTATGGCGGAGAGCCAGGCGTTCATAATTTTTGGACTTTTTTAGCCTAAGTCATTGATTCTCATAATGAAATCGCATGAATTAAAATGGCATTTTTTTCATTTTATGTGATACTTCATCTCACTATTGACCACAATATCCACGTAACGTGTTGATTTTACTGAAATAAATCTTGAGGAGAATATCCGGTGAATCGGATGAATCACGGAATAGTCAGATTGATAGAGAACAGGGGATGCTTTCTATCATGCCACCGGGCGGTCGGTGATACAACGAGGCGATTGGCTTTTTCACCTCGTTGTAAAAATGGATTCTAACTCAAATGGGGTGATTTTTATAACCCATTGATTATGAACGATAAATGAATATTTCGACCTGCTGATCAGGGCCAAAGTAACGCCATTTAAGTCCAAAAATTATGAACGGCTATGGCGGAGAGCTAGCCGTTTGTAATTTTTGGACTTTTTTATCTTAAGTCATTGATTTTAATGATGAAATAGCATGAATTAAAATGGCATTTTTTTCATTTTATGTTACACTTAATCCCACTATTAACCATAATATCCACGTAACGTGTTGATTTTACTGTAATAAACCTTGAGGAGAATATCCGATGAGTTCATCACCCCGAATTCCTCTGCCGGTCACCACCCCATTGGTCGGTATTGAGCGCACTATCCAGGTCAATCATTGTCGTATGCCCGATTGTGATAACTTCGGCGTCCCGGCCTGTCCTGAGCATGCCAAGCCTGGCCCATCAGCGGGGCGGGACCCCCATTACAAGGTGGGAAGCACCAAACGCGGTACGGTACCTTCCATCCGTTGCAAATCTTGCCGGGATAATCCCCCTATCAAGTCCAATGCTGCCATTGCTGCGGAAATCCATCGGCTGACCGATAGGGATGGCCTGCTGCGACGGGAGGAGACCACCAGTTGCCGACAGGCATCTTGTGAAAACCAGGGTTTGCCCATTGCATCCAATCGCAGGCACTACCTGAAAAAAGGCCAGATAGCCGGGCGTGGTCCGCGCTATCAATGCAAAGCCTGTGGCAGTAAGGTCTTGCTCTCACAACCCACCCGTCTGCACGATGACCATCAGCGTTTGGCGGCGGACCTCTTTAGCCGTATTGCCAATAAATCGCCTGTACGTGGCGCGGTTCGTGGTGCCGGATTAGCGTCAACCCAGTCTTATTATAATATCCTGTCCTTTATCCATGACCGTTGTCGGGTTTATTCCGGTCATGTGGACCGCACCTTGATGGATGGCAAGATCAAGCTGCCGGCCGATATGACGGTTGAGTCGGACAGTCAGGTCTATACGCTGAACTGGCCGAGCCGATTGGACCGGCGCAATATCGAGTTGTCCTGCTATTGCAGCGTGGATACCGATTCCCGATTTATCCTGGGGATGCACAGTAACTTCGATGACCGGGTGGACCCGTTTGTGATCAACCAGGAGGCGGCCCTCAATGGCGATATGGCGCAGAAAGAGCCGTTTCGCCGCTATGCTCAGTATTGGCTGGCCGGTGATGAACTCAAGGCGGGGCGTGCGCTGGCCCGTCAGTATCGGTCCAGGCGGGATGATCTGACAGCACAGATAACAGCGCTGTATGCGGCCGCTGTCAATCGGGAAGATGTAGAGAATATTGAATTGCAGGACATGGATCCGGGGCTTTGTACCCCTTCCTTGCGTAACGGTATGCAGGTGCATTTACCCTATACGGTCTATGCCCACTGGTTTTTGTTGCATCGGCTGCTGACCGGCGCCGGCGTGAAAACGGTTCAGGCCAATATGGACATTGATTCCATGAGCCGGGCGGCTTTTCTCTGCGCCTTTGCCGAGGAGATACAGCGCGGGGAGGCGCATGGGTTCTTTGTGCGCTATACCAAGTTTCAGACCGTGGATGAGCGCCGTCGCATCATGGAAGAGAGCCGCTGGCATCGGGCCGCTTTTCAAAATACGCTGCCCGAAGCAGTTCGCCATGACCCGCAGGCCGTCTCACGGGCCATGATGCAGGCACAGTTTGACGATGGCGCCGTTTACGGTCAGTGGAAGGATGTTTGGTACACCCATCCCCTGCCGGCAATGAATGAGCCACACAAGGCGGTCTGTTCGCTGACGCCGCTGGACGGTCTCTCAAATGAGCGCAAGGCTGACCATTTTCTCAGCGCGGGGTTGGCCCGTATTGACAATGTTTTTCAGATCACCCGACGTCTGTTCAATGCCTTTGAACGTCCTGTCGGGACTTCCTCAGGGCATAATGCCGTATGGCATGGCTATGCACCGTATAATCCGGCCATGGTGCAGACTTATCTGACCATCTTCCGAGCGGTGAATAACTTTATTCTGGTCGGGAAAGACGGACAGACGCCCGCCATGCGCTTAGGGATCACGAAAAAGCCGCTTTGTTATGAGGATATTCTGTGGCCCGGGCAGCGGGTGCCGCGCCCCAAGCGCCGTCGGCGCAAGGGGATGCCGCTAGCAGCTTGATGGAACGGATAACCGGTGGGTGCTGTTAGCTCTGTGGGTTGATGATAACGTCGTCAACGGCAATTCCTTACTTTGACAGCGCGTTGGAGGTATTTCTCTCCGTTAAGCCATCTCCGCTGCCCAAGGGTAATTCCTGATTCTCTAAAAAATGTTATGACATAACACAAAAACTAGCATAAGATGATGACGTAACGAATGAATCTCGAAAAGGCATCCAAATAATGAGTACATATGCGATAATTTTGAGTCGTGAATCTAGTACATATGCGTGGGATAAAATTAAAGAATCCTGGGAATCATCTCATTATATACTGAGCGATAGAGTTGCTTTCATCGTATCAGAAGATCCAAAAATAACCACCAGGAAAATATCCGATACGATTGGCATGGATAAGAACCAGCAAATTAACGGGGTTGTTCTACAAGTGAGTCACTTCAATGGATATGAAACCGTTGATTTATGGGAATGGTTGGCTAAATTCCAATGAGCACCCAGAGCAATGTCCGTGAACTCCAAAGTTCTTCCATACCTCCTGCTGCATCCGGTGGAAATGGTGTGGGTGGAGGCAGTGATGATCGTCTGCGAGAAGTTGAAAAGAAATTAGCCGTTATTGAGAGCGAGATCAGGCACCTCGCCACAAAAGCAGATATAGAGGGAAAATTTGCCACTCAGTCCAAGTGGCAGATTGGAATCTTGGTGACCGTTGCTTTGAGCCTTGTAAGTATTATCGCAGGCTTTGTAGTAGCTATCCTGAGGATGGGAGGAGGATAAGCCGTCGCCGGTTTCTTGGATTACGGGAGAATATTAGCTTCCTCTCCAAGCTCCAGTTCATCAGAACATATTCCGAAAATCCCTCCGATTGTATGCGTCCACTACAAACTGCACATTTGAGTGGCGACCGGTGAGTATCCGTACGCATCAATTTACTCTCCCCTGACAGGGGATTATCTAAATCCGGCCACTAACCACTATCCCACTACCAGCGCAGCTTCAGTTCCGCGCCAATGCCGTGGTTACTCTCCCGACGAATCGCCTTGAGATCAAGTTCCATATCCCAATCGCCCGGCGTGGATAGCAGACGCCAGCCCATGGTCAGGTGGGGGGCGGCGTTGGATTCACTGCCGGATGTTCCCGATGGCAGGCCCATGTACGGGATGCCGGTGGCGCCGTCTTGCAGGGTGAAGCCCCATTCGCCTTTGAGGTTCCAGCGATGCGAGACTTCATTGCGCTTAGGGATCACGAAAAAGCCGCTTTGTTATGAGGATATTCTGTGGCCCGGGCAGCGGGTGCCGCGCCCCAAGCGCCGTCGGCGCAAGGGGATGCCGCTGGCGGCTTAAGGGTTAGTTGTTTTGCATGCTTCCATTGCAACTGACTACAGACTTAAAAACCAATTCGGCTCAACAGTGACCTTTTCAACAAGCTCTGTCTTTACACCCAGAGCCAGCTCTTTCAATTTGTCCGCGAGCTGGTCGCCGTCCACAAGCTCAATGGCGGCGTCGCGGTTAGCTTCTTCAATAGCCACTTTGGTAAAGCTTCCTGTGGTGATGAACATTCCTCGGTCAGCGCGACCGACAATGGCTCCTCTGAAATTTCTAGTCTCCGGCGCGCCCACAGAGCCTTTGTATTTTTTGCATTGAAAGGCGATATGGAAACTCATCAAGTTTTGACCTTACCTTGCACTTTCTGACTGAAATGTTGCACTAAAAATTGTATCTCCCAGCCATTTCTTGAAGGATGGGCTGTCACGGAACTGTTTGAAGAGATCTTCATGGTCGTCATTAATAAATAATTCCATCATGACACGGTCAAGAGCTATATCATATTCTATACGGGCGTTCTGCTTGTCAGAATTTTTCATGGCATTCTTATAGGCTGAATCGGCGGCAACTTTATCGGGAATTTCCTCAGCAATGACTTTTCGAATTTTGTCGGCGTCTTTCCAGTCGATGTCCCCAAAAAGGTCATTGAAAGTTTTGATGATATTGCTTAGCTGGTCCAATTCCGGTTCCGGCTTTCTACCACCACCAGCTGTGGGCACTGCACCAAGCTCTGCGTCTTCATCAGCAAGGATGATATTCATGCTTGCCTGAACTTCAGCCCGGTAGCTGTCCATGTCGATCGTTTCAAGAATCCCTTTGGAGAGATCCTCTTCTTTGGGTGCGGGAAGTTTCGGAATAAGGAAATTCAGGAATATCGAGAGCTTTTCCCAGTCAGCGTTGGTGTATGGCAAAATTGACGCAAGGAAGCCATATGTCCTGATGAAAGCCTTGGACTTGCCCTTGAAGTCAACCTGTCCATCTTCATCGAGGTCGCTGTTATAGACCGCAACACAGGCATCCAGAGTTGGGTCGAGTGTTTCCCGTTCCGCACCATTCAAATAGAGTTCCGCCAAGCCGTCGATTTGTTCAGAAGAATAAACCTGATAGCCATCCAGATCGGACTTCAGGTCATGAAGCTTGTTGGGATCTGTTTCTTCGCTGAGTATGGTCGTGCGGTAATAATCAGAAAACGCCTTCTGGATCACATCAACATCATTGAAGAAGTCCAGAATAAAGGTGTCGTGTTTCTTGGGATGAGCCCGATTGAGACGCGACAGAGTCTGGACAGCTTTAATACCGGCAAGTGGCTTATCCACATACATTGTGTGCATCAACGGTTCGTCATATCCGGTGAGGAACTTGTCCGCCACAATCAGAATGCGATAAGGGTCTTCAGCAATCCTGTCTTTAATCTTGTTACTGGAGAAATGATTCAGCGTTGCCTCAGTAACTTTTTTTCCACCGTATTCATGCTCACCTGAGAAAGCCACGATGGCCTTGTACGGGAGTTTTTTTTCGTCCAGATATTCGTTGATGGCGTGAAAATATTCAATAGCCCTCATGATGGCGCTGGTGATGACCATGACACGCGCCTGTCCACCGATTTTACGATGTCCCATGACCTGTGCATGGAAATGGTCCACCATGATTTCCGCTTTTTCACGGATAGCATGGGAATTGGATTCTACGTATTTACGCAGTTTTTTCTGGGCCTTCTTGGTGTCGAAAAGCGGATTGCCTTCCACCGTTTTCATCAACCGATAAAAACTCTCCACCGATGTATAGTTTTTCAGTACATCGAGAATGAAGCCTTCCTGAATGGCCTGCTTCATGGTGTAGCTGTGGAAAGGATGATGCTTTATATTGCCGTCCGGCTGTGGGTCAGGCTCGCCAAAAATTTCCAGTGTTTTGTTTTTAGGAGTGGCCGTGAACGCAAAATAGCTGGCATTGGTCAGCATCTTACGGCTCTCCATCAACTCGTTAATTTTGTCTTCTGCGCTTTCTTCTTCCTCGGTAACCATATATTCTGCTTGTGCTTCAGCAGCCATCAGATATTCAGGATCTTCTTTCTTTGAGGCTAGCGCCATATTCATTTTAGAGGCAGTGCGACCGCCCTGACTGGAGTGCGCTTCGTCGATGATGATGGCAAACTTGTTCTGTCTGTGGTCGTCGCCAATTTCCGCCAGAATGAAGGGGAACTTCTGAACAGTTGTAATGATGATCTGCTTGCCTTCGTTTATGAAGCGGCGCAGGTCACCGGAATGCTCCGCATGGCCGACCACATTGCCAACCTGAGCAAAGGACTTGATGGTGTCCCGGATCTGTTTATCCAGAACACGCCGGTCGGTAACCACAATGATGGAGCCGAAAACCGCTTTCTTGTGCTGCTCCAAACCGACCAGCTGATGCGCCAGCCACGCAATGGAGTTGGACTTGCCACTGCCCGCCGAATGCTGAATCAGGTATCGTTTCCCGGCACCCGTTTGCTTGGCATCTGCCAGAAGTTTTCTAACCACCGTCAATTGGTGGTAGCGGGGAAATATCTGCCTGTGTTTCTTCTTGCCGGTTTTCTCGTCTTTCTCTTCGACCACCTGCGCGTAGTTTTCCAGAATGTCGGTGAGGCGATCCTTGGTCAGAATCTCTTTCCAAAGATAGTCGGTCGCCAATCCTGCAGGGTTGGGCGGGTTGCCAGCACCGTCGTTATATCCTTTGTTAAAAGGCAGAAACCACGAATCCTTACCTTTCAGGTGCGTACACATGCGTACTTCATGGTCATCGACGGCGAAGTGAACGACGCAACGGCCGAACTGGAACAGAAGCTCCTTGGGGTCGCGGTCATTCTTGTACTGCTGAACAGCGTCCTCAACGGTCTGCTTGGTAAGCTTGTTTTTCAGCTCAAATGTGGCGATGGGCAGGCCGTTAATGAAAACGCCCATATCCAGTGCCAGCTGCGTCTCGCTGCCGCTGTAACGCAACTGGCGCGTTACGCTGAAAATATTCTGGTTAAACAGCTCCTTGGCTTTCTCATTATTTGCCGTCGGGCTGCCGTAAAAGAGCGTGATGGAATCCGGGCCGTGCTTCACCCCTTTGCGCAACACATCAATGATGCCCCGTTTGGCAATTTCACCCTGTAGCCGGTGAAGGAATTGTGTTCTTTTAGGAGAATCGACTTCAAGGCTGAGTCGTTCTGCGGCCTCCGGTTGAGTCTCCTGTATAAATGCCGTCAGCTTGGCGAGATCAACCGCATGGGCACGATCATAGTCCTGAGGATTACCTGCCTGATAACCGGCTTCTTCAATCAACGACTTGACGATGGTGGTTTCAAGTCCTGCTTCGCTTGTATCGGTAAATTTCATTCTTCGATGCCCTCCGTTATCAATTCGCCCTCAGACTCTTCATCATCCTGAATTTCCATATCTGCCTCGACGGGCTCAAATTCCGGAATTTCCACGGAACGGACATCAACTTTTCCAGTCACGACGTCGGAAACAAGGCGGGTACGATACTCCTGAATGAGTTCAATTTCTCGTTCAGTGCGAGCAATGGTTTTATCGATGAGGGCGGTTTCTTTTTCGATATGTGCTACGATTTTTTCCTGTTCACCTTCAGGTGGGCAAACAGCTTTTTGAGCCTTCACAACACCACCAGTTATCAAGGGTTGCGCATTAGCTTTTGAAAGCTTGTTTAAATTCATAGTTCTCAACTGTAATGCAAAATAATCTTTTCTAAACCTTCTGATTTTGCTGAGTCTAAGAGCGTTGTCGGTAATCCATGCGCTTTCGTCAATCAGATGGACATTCCCACAAAGAGCCCCAACTCTTCCAATGACAATGGTGTTGGGATTGGAATTCGACGAATTCGTATATCCCAATACACCATTTCCACCGATAACTGGATAAGCATATTCTTTGCTTTTCTCCATTCGAATCAAATCGCCTGCACGAAATTCACCAGAAGCAATCTTCAAATGCCATCTTAAAGGCAGAACCTCCCAATGCGTTGGAATCTCTCCTAGCCACTCGATGCCGCTGTCTTTCATTTCAACATCGGGATTAATGCCTTTGGTCACGGCCTCGTTGATGACGTTCTGCTTCTGCTCTTTCAGCAGGGCAATGAGTTTCTTCTTGGCCTTGATGAATTTATCGACTTTTGAGGTCTGCCAATCAAGGTAACGGGAGATCTGCTGTTGTTCATCCTCTGTCGGAACAGGGATCATAATTGTGCGCATATCTGCATATTTGGTAGACCAAAGATCGGCAACAATTCCGCGACCGACCCTATAGAACTCTTCCTGAAATGAATGGCTCCGGAAAAAGTTATGTACATAACGTCTGTCAAGCGATATCGAACTCAAAACGGTGTTGATTAGAGAGACAGAACCTGTGTGCGGTGAAACGCCAGACGAACCTTTGCGGTCAGATCGGCTGTTGATTACAAAATCCCCACTACAGACTTTTTTCCGGTTGTCCCCGTCGTTTGATTTTGCAGCGGTATCCAGCTGAGGCAGTATTCCTTTCTTCGTGACAGACAACGGTGCAAAGTCCTTGTCGCTGACTTTCTGTTTACGTTCCACAAACTGCGAGCCGAGGCGAAGAACCTCCCAGTGCTTTGGAACATGTTCCAGCCAAGGAGCCCCTGAATCTTTATATTTTTCGTATGAATTCAATTTTTTCATTGGTTATTCTTTCAATCTGGTTGGAGCGGCCTTGTCCAGTTTTCTATGCAGCAACGATAAGAGAGAGAGGTAGTCAGCTGCATCGTCTTCGCCGCTCCATAGTATTTTGGGTTCATGAGCAAGTGGATTTCTCACTGCTGCAAAGCATCCTTTCAATAACTGAGCAAAACCCTTATGCTCCGATTTTTCTGTTTCGGTGCACAAGGTATTTATAGCCAGCAGTGGATGCTCAACGGAGAAAGCTTTATCAATTAGTTTTGCACCATCACCATCAGCACCCGACATTTCTCGAATTCTTTCCGCAAGCCCTTTTGCGGCTTCAAAGACAGCGTGAAAGTAATTTTCCTGCATCAATTCCGCATTGCAGTATTTATTGACTTCCGGATGTATCGCTCGTCCTTTAAGGCGTGCACGAATGGCCTGCACTCGTTTTTCTGCCTCGTCAAGGGTCGCTGCAGGATTTACTGTTCTGAACTTTCCATCCTTTCCGAACTCCAGCCCAACCATTACAAGAATTGTGTTAAGTTTGATGAGGTGGGCTTCGAATTCATCACTGCGACCGGCAAATCGAGTGGGTGTTAGAAAAGAGCGTATAAAGTCCAACACTTGATTTGGGCTTTTTGTTTCGTTCTGAGATACCAGAAATATATGGTATAAACGCCGCCACTTGGTAGATTCTCCAGAATTATCAATTAGTCTTCGGTCGTCTAGTACACGAGTGATGTCTGTTCCTGAACCACATTTACCTAAAACCTGGGCAAGAGCTTCTATAGTTGCCTCGTTAAATGGCGACAGTCTTTGACTCATTCTGCCTCCCCAACAATTTCTTCAAGCAGACCTTCCGTTTCCTGCTCAATGGCAAAGATATCCGCTTTGATTTCATCCAGTGTCCGCATGGGAATGGGTTTGTAGAAATGCTTGGTAAAGGAGATTTCATAACCGATCTGCGTTTTGGAGCCGTCAATCCAGGCATCGGATGTGTAAGGCAACACTTCTCGTTCAATAAAGGCGGCAATGCCTCCATCTTCCAGAAGCGGTACTTGCTCCGAATCTCGAAGGTTTGTATCCGGCTCGTATTCAACGACCACCTTTTTGCCGTTTATCGTCATGTCGTATAAACCGTAAAGCGGGTTGGGTTCCGCTTTTCCTGCCTTGTGAGTTTTCTTGATGACTGGTTCTGCTGATTCGTCAATAACCGCCAGATTGGCTTTCATGAAATTCCTGGATTTAGCCGGGAGCTTTACCGCCATTTCTTTTGCTTTGGATTCAATAGCATCCAAAAGGTTGTTGTAGTTCAAGTGCGGGCCTTCGCCAATTTCACCGGCTACGGCCTCGACAACTGAATAGAGAGTTGTTTCTTTGGCTTCGGTACAGAGTCGCTCGAATCGGCGCAGGATTTTTTCGGTCAAGCGAACGGATAAGCGAAGTGGACGCTCGACAGTGACCTTCCGGTATCCAAACGCTTCATTCGTGAAGATTTTGGACTGTTCGGTCTCTTCCGGTTGAGTGGTCAGGTTACAGATATCTTGAATGTGGGTTTCATTCAGCTCACAGTTTTTCTTACCCATGTTTTTACGAAGCGACTGGTACCAACCTGTTGCATCGATCAGCTGTACTTTGCCTTTACGGTTATCTGCCTTGTGGTTTGTCAAAACCCAGATATAGGTTGAAATGCCGGTGTTATAAAAAATGTTTTCAGGCAAGGCGATGATCGTTTCAAGCCAATCGTTTTCGATAATCCACCGGCGGATGTTGCTTTCACCTTGCCCGGCATCACCCGTGAAAAGCGAAGAACCATTGTGAACTTGGGCAATACGGCTGCCAAGCTTGCTCTTGTCCTTCATCTTCATCAGCTTATGGACCAAAAACATCAGTTGGCCGTCGCTGGAGCGGGTAATCATTTTATATTCAGGTTCGTCCCCGTATTCCAGAATGAAGCGCGGGTCTTTCAGATCGCTTTTGCCACCCATTCGCTCAAGGTCGGTTTTCCAGCTTTTTCCATAAGGAGGATTTGAAAGCATGAAGTCAAATTGATCAGAGACGAAGCCATCAGCCGACAGGGTGGAGCCGTATTTGATATTTTCGGCTTCATCACCTTCGCCTTTGAGAAGCAGATCTGCTTTGGCAATTGCATAAGTTTCCGGCTGAACTTCTTGTCCATAGATGTGAATGGATACTTCTTTATCAGCGTCTTCAGCCAGTTTCTGTAACCGTTCTTCAGCCACCGTCAACATGCCTCCGGTACCGCAGGCTCCGTCATAAACAAGATAGGTTCCAGATTCGATTTGGTCTGCAACCGGCAGGAAAATCAGATCCGCCATCAGCTTCACCACATCACGAGGGGTAAAGTGCTCTCCGGCTTCTTCGTTATTTTCTTCATTGAAGCGACGAATCAGTTCTTCGAAGACCGTTCCCATGCTGTGATTGTCCAGCCCGGGAAATTTTTCGTTACCATCAGCATCCAGCACAGGCTTAGGGCTCAGGTTAATGCTGGTATTCAGATATTTTTCAATGAGAGCGCCGAGGATATCAGCATCAACAAGCGTCGGAATCTGGTTGCGGAATTTGAACTTGTCCAGAATCTCCTGCACATTGGGTGAGAAACCGTCGAGATAGGCTTCAAAGTCAGCTTTCAACTGCTGAACCTTGGCTCTGTTTTTCAGGTCTTTGAGTGTGAATGGGGAACTGTTGAAGAAAGCCTCGCCGGATGCCTGACATAAAGCAGCGTCCTGATTGGCAAACCTCGCCAAATCAAGCCGCTTTTTCATATTCAGGACAGCTTCTTTGGTCGGCTCAAGGAGCGCATCAAGTCGACGAATAACGGTCATCGGCAGAATAACGTCCCGGTATTTACCACGGACATACACATCTCTCAGGACATCATCCGCAATGTTCCAGATGAAATTTGTAATGGTGTTGTGGACGTTGTAATTCATTTTAAATTCCTGGATTAATATATGCTTCTTAAATACTTTGGTCGTTCTGATATTCATAGCCAGGTGCAATTGCTAAGTTATCTACTCCGTATAACGTGGGAGTGTTCTTCAGCCAAAGGTGGTATTCCAGCCCTTCAAGATTGTGCTCTTTTGAGCAGTCAACATTCCACTTTAGTTTGGCTATCAGTGTAAAATCAGTGACATAGCCATGAACCGCCTAAAGGTGCTGGAGGTAAGCAGCTTCATGCTCTAAACCTTTCTTCTGCAGCAAGTTACCTCGTCGTACTGGCCTCGGCCTTATCCATGTCCTCGTTCAGCACCTTCACATCAAGAAAGCTCGCATGGTGGTACCCCAAAAAAGTGACCAAGTCCGATGGTGAGTAGAAGATCTGATCGTTACTGTATTGGCTGCATGTCTTAAGATCCCTATTGCAGTTTGTCGAACAGGTCCTCCCATTTACTTTCAAGATCATCGGTCACTTCAGATTTAAACTTTTGCTTCACTTTTTTGCTGAGTTTAGCTTTCCAGCCCTGCCCAAGAGAGATCTGATTATCTTGTGCGAACTGTTTTAACTGAGGAATAATTGGGACCTTCGCGTCGATGTCCTCAACTGCAATTCCGTCTTCACTGCTGAACAGGCGATCAAAGCTATCCACGATTAAATCAGCAGGAATTAAGTCCTCAATCTCCGAACCGGTTTTACTCGTAAATGTATCGGTTTCAATGACTTTATCTGTGTCATTGCTGTAGATCCCTTGTTTCAGGTTTTGTTGAAACTGCCTCCCAGTTTCATCAGAGTCCAACAGCGATATGGGTAAGTCACTATTATTGCCGTGAATGATTGATACGACCGGTTTGACACTTTTTGCACCGCCAACCGGAATGAAAACCAAGTCTTTTTTCGGCTTGAATTTTCCTTTTGAAACCAAATGATTCTTTATCATGGTGAGGTAAAATTGATCAGACACACCTTCAACAATTACTATATCGCAGCCTACAAGAAGGCTCTGCGACGCTGTAATGCCAATAGCCGCATTGACAGGTTGGATAGCTTTCTTCTCTTTGTCTGCCTTACTTATATCGTTTGATGCTTTGGTCAGACCTTTTTCAGTATAAACAGCTACGATCCTATCGAGGTTGTTGTGATCAACAAGGAATGGTAGATGTGTAGTGTAAATAAGCTGGTTGCTCTGTGAAAGTCGCTCAAAGAAACGGATTAAATCCATTTGTGCATTTGGGTGAAGACTCAAACCGGGTTCATCAAGCAATAATATGCAGTCACGATGGTTCTCTTTGCTCTCTGCCAGAAAGACAAGGAAAAAGCTGAAAAACCACTGTAAACCTTTGCTTCTGGATTCCAGCTCGATTGGTGACGGGCGTTCGCTATCACTAACATAAATTCTAAAATACTCACCATCGGCATTAAATTCAAAGGCGTAGTCTCCCTGAGACCACCACTCCCGAAACTTTGAAGATAAATGGGTTCCAGCCGATTTTATCTTGGCAAAGCGTTTTTGTTTATTGCGCGACTCCTTGACTATCGCATTAGCTGTCTTTTCTTCGAATTCGTTGTTTGGCTTGACTTCTTGTCCAAGGACCAAAATTTCATCGGGATCTAGGCTCAGGTATCCGAATAGTATCTTGAGCGTGCGAGCTTTCATTCGCTCTTTGCCGCTCAGTGATTCTATGCGGGCCAAATCTTCCTTTACGCGAGGAAGATACAGGTCAGAATCAAGATTTCCGTATTCAGAATAGTAAACAAATTTTGGGATAAGCTCACAAATTTCATTGAAAAGTGCATCTCCAATGATCTCTTGAAGATCATCTGTCTTTTCTTCGCATTTCTCGTCAGAAACATAAATATAGAATTTGCCTTCATAATCTTTTTTGATTAGCAAATATTCTGATAAGTCAATTTTTTCGGGCCTTTTTTCTTTTGATTTCTCTTCGCTCTCTTCGGACTCATCTGGCTTTAGAAATGCTTCATATTTTGCATTAAACTCATTCAGTTCGTCTTGAGTTAACTCAAAAAGAACCTCGATAAAAAACTCACTTTTGCGTTTGCCATCATTTTCATCAATTTTTGAATATTCGTCTCTTGGATAGTCTAAAAGCAGATCCATTTTTATGGAATTGTCAGCTGGGTTAAATTTCCAGAGAGGAAGAAGGAGGTTTGTTTTACCAGATTCGTTAACACCAACGAGGCATGTCCACTGATCCACTTCAATCCAATCTGTCCCTTTGACAGATCGAAACTTATTAACTTTGTATTTCAACAGGCGCATTATTAAATCTCCGGTATTAAATTCATCAATTTGGTATCAGGACCCCTTGCTTGTTTCCTTATTTTCCGTTATTTTCACAATATAGCTCAATTTTGATTAAGGTTCAACGCACAATGGCTGATGATGAGATTTTTACCATTGTGGCCTACATCATGATCTTGTGCGTGATGATCATTATCACCGCGCACAAGATTTTCGGTCTGGTGACCTGGATGCCGCAAAACGTCATGGCCTGGATTGGTCAACTGGGTCAAAGCTTAGGCGAATCGGCCGATACTGAGAAAGCCAACAGTATCATCGTGGGGAGGGGGCTGCGTTCCGGTGGTCAATCGGCGATTAGCGGTAGTAAGCCAGGGCTGAAGGGCTTGCCGGGCGCGGGTAGTGGTGCAGGTGCTGGAGGGGATGCGGCTAAGAAGAAGTTGGATAGTCAGTTGCAGATGGGATCAGTAAATGCTTCTAACCATAAAAAAGAATAGACAAATGGTTTCTTTTAGAGCCATTTGTCTTTAAATTTTGAAGCTCGGGGAATCCATACAAGATATTCATGACCTAATTGGGTAATATGATATTGATTTTCTTTTTGCATTATCAGTGTATAATCAAATAGAAATCGCAGATACTCTTTTGAATCCCATTTATCTAAAATGGTTCTTGGATTAAATTCTTTTACCGATAAAAAATATTCTTCTATGTATTCTGAAGACATACCACCTGTATTGACACATTCATTTAATTTCTCAAGCAGTCTAATTTGGCTTCCAAATATTAATGCGTGAATTTGCTCAAAAGTTAAAAGGATTTGTGTGCCCGCTAAATGCCTAATCAAAACTTTAGTTGTATCTCCAGATGTATCCAATTTCTTCTCTTTTAGTTCAGCGCATATCCTTTCTTCTTGATCTTGAATAAGTCCTGAATTCCCCATGCGGTCTAACAAATTTTGTACTATTTCCGAGTTACTTTCTGAATTACTTTCTTGATTATTCGATTTGAATGTCCATTCTTTTATTTTTATCTTTTCAAGTTTATTTATTAGATTTGAAAATGGTTTTTTGAATAAGATTGCAATCAGAAAGCAGGTGAGTGGTACTGTAATTTCCCATGTTATTAAAAGGGATAGTAAATCATTCATAATTATTCATCAGGCTCAATGAGTTGATATTTATGAAGTAGCTCTACATGTTTATGAGCGGGACCGTGCATCACATCGTTATAGAGATTCGAATCTTAGTTCTTCCATTCGTTTAGGATTTTTAACAAGACTTCACGTTTTTCTTCTGGGGAAATAGAGGTAGCGTTCATAATTTTGTGTCATTGACTTAAACTGATATGAACTGATTTGATTAAGGAGATGATAGATGAAAACCCACATTGACTTTGATATGCAAGCGGCCATCCAGGCCCTGCGCGAGGGCAAAGACCTCAGTGGCAAGGATGGTATTTTTACCCCGCTCATCAAGCAACTGACCGAAGCGGCCATGCAGGCCGAGCTGGAAGAACACTTGGCAGCCGAGGTGGCTCCGAACCGTAAAAACGGCAGCAGCACAAAAACCATGAAAACCCCGACCGGGGAGTTTGAGCTGAAAACCCCGCGTGACCGAGCCAGCACCTTTGAACCCCGGATGGTCAAAAAGCACCAAACCCACCTGACTGATGAACTCCAGCGCAAGGTGATGGGCCTGTTTGCACTGGGTAACAGCTATCAGGATATCCGCACTCACATTGCCGATATGTACGACATCTCGCTGTCCAACGGGACGATCAGCACGGTCACCGACAAGCTGTTACCCGAGTTACAGGCTTGGCGTGAGCGCGACCTCGAAGCTGTCTATCCGATTGTCTGGCTGGATGCTATCCATTACAAAATCAAGGAAAATGGCCGTTATCTGAACAAGGCAGTTTACACCATTTTGGGACTGAACATGGAGGGCAAGAAAGAACTCCTGGGTCTGTATCTGTCCGACTCCGAAGGTGCCCACCATTGGCTGAGCGTGCTGACCAACCTGCATAACCGAGGGGTCAAGGACATCCTGATCGTCTGTGTGGATGGACTCAAGGGCTTCCCTGAGGCCATTCACAGCATTTATCCTGACACCGAGATACAACATTGCGTCATCCATCAAATCCGCCATTCCATGAAGTATGTGGCCTCGAAAAATCAATCCGCGTTTATGGCAGACCTCAAATGTGTTTACAAGGCCGCAACCCTCAATGCCGCCGAGATCGCCCTGCATGAGTTGGAGGACAAATGGGGAGACAAGTATCCCTTGGTCATCCAGTCCTGGCGCCGCAAGTGGCCCACGCTATCGGCCTACTTCAAGTACCCCGATTATGTGCGCACCGCGATTTACACCACCAATGCGGTAGAAGCCGTCCATCGACAGTTCCGCAAACTGACCAAAACCAAAGGGGGCTTTGCCAATGAAAGCAGCTTGCTCAAGTTGCTCTATGCCGGCATACTCAAGGCCTCGGAGCGCTGGACACATCCGGTACAAAATTGGAACTTGACGCTCTCGCAATTAACCCTTCACTTTGAGGGGCGACTCGACGATTACATTGCTTTGTAAATGTAAATGGCTGACACAGAATTTTGAACACCCTCGAAATAGAACTTAAATCAATACCTGCTTTGTTTTTCGGGATACTTCTCGCTAAATCTAATGACAATACGAAATCAAACTTATCACATCTCTCTAATATTCACGTCATATACCCCGAATGTCAAGTTTTAGGTGAGATTTTTGTTGTGGGGTTCTGTTTTAATGTATAGGAGAAAAGCCCAAATTATCCTGGGCTTGATGACACTCCTTAAATATCTCAAGACAGCGATCAATCATCCAATCCGATTCGATGGGCACGTTTTCCTGGCGCAAATCATCAATCAGACCCTCCCATGCTTTAGCGAGTGCCTCACTGCTGAGTGCTTCGTAAACATTGTCCTGGTTCCCAATGATCTTGTCCATGATGCACGTAAAATCAATAGCGGATAGCGGCAGCACCTGGAGGTTATCGCCAGACTTGATGCCGTTCTCAAACAAAAATGTCTTATACGCCGATTGCAAGGATGGGTCTTTACTGACCTCACAGTCGTTGATGACCAGGGCATAGATGGGTAACCCTCCATTCTCCTCGGAAAGCGCCCTAGCGTGGTCATACGCCTGTTGCAGCTGCAAGAGAAAAAAGCCCTGTGATGGATTTCTTTTGACGCTGACCTCAGCCAATAGCTCGAATGCCTTGCCTTGACCGGAAGCCGGGTAGTGCGCCGTGATATCCGGCTGCCCACTGGCAGCAAAATTATTCGGCCGGCCGTTCTTCTCGACACAGTGGCTGGTTACCCGCTCCGGTGCATCCAGATGCGTCAGCAACAGGGAGGTCAACAGTTCCATGGACAACGCCTTGTTGATCTGGCGCCTGTCCCTGATATGTTTTGGCTTGTCATCCGCAAAATTGATGAGGTTGTTATCTCTTTTTCGGTTTTTTGTATCAACCTTTAGCTTCTCCTCAATGTGCTTGAGATCTCTGAAATCATGTTGTAACAGGATCGCCATCAGTCCAAAAGCTTCCTCGCCACAGATATCCTGACCCCAACAGGCGTCCCTGCCCAGGGTTACCGGTATTTGTTCAGGCATGGCGTGACTCATCCATTGGCACAGGCTCCAGACACTGTACCGGACCCAGCGGATTGACCTCCTGCAATAAGCCACAAAAGGTCAGCAGGATGACCGTCGCCCGAGCGGTACTGATGCCCATACCGTCATCCTTTAACAGTTCTGATTTTTCTATATAAAACTCGGCCACCGCATCGGCATGCCGGATCGTGTTATGCATCGGCAACTGGTCCGGTGATGGCATGTCGTAGGCGTGCATCGCCGTATCCCGGTTTTGCAGTAGCCCCTCGTCGCACAATATGATGGCTTGCTTTTCATCGGTGACAGCCAGATGCGCCAGCGCCTCAAACTCCACCAATAACAGGCCGGGACAATACGATGCCCAATCATGCTCGTGACTAGCCAGTCTGCCGGCACCCCGCTGTAGCAGTTCGGTGATAGGGAGTCCTTCCTGTCCGAGATAACAGGTCTTGACCTGCTCCGCCAAGAGAATTGTCAGTGGTAGGGTTTCGCGTTGCGCGAGTGGCATGCCCGCGATCTCGGCAATCGCCTGTCCCTCTTGGGTCAAACCCCGGTCGGATACCAGTTGCAACTGTCTGGCGAGATGCCAGGCATCCGCAGCCAGATAGGTCGGGATGTCATCATCCGATGGCATGTCTTCGTCAAGCAGATGTTCCAGATGACAGGCTTGCTCGGAAAAGAACTCCGGCCATGATTGGGGGATGCCGTCCGCCCTGATCGCGTCAAGCTGTGACAGCAAGTCGGGGAGTAAGGCATACTCAACAAAGGTCCGCGCCAGTCCGCCCGGCCCCATCGGTTTTATGGTCGTTGTTGCCATTGGCTGATGATCCTGGCATGTTTTAAGCTCAAACGAAACCCCAGAAATTTCTCAAGAAAGTCTTCTTCCGACAAGGTATTGATGGCCCGGCCCGCCTGCTTGTCTGTCATCAGGCCCAACAGATGGGCCGGGATGTGTGCCTGCTCCGTTTTCAGTCGCAATCGGTAATTGCGATACAGCATGTAAATCCATAATTCACCCAACACCGCATCAATCCGGGAGTAGTTGCGCATAAAGCTGCGGCCGGCTTTGGCTCGGAGGGTCGGGCGCTGCATGGCCCGGATGCGCTGGCGCATGGCGTTTATGAAGCTGTCCACCGGTTGCAGGGTCGCATGAAGCATCAACTCAGCGCCATCCTCGTCAAAGGTCTTGTCCGGCATCCGGGTCAACCAAAGACTGCGGCAATCACCGTATTGCACACTGTCCGGCGGGTAAGCCAGCCAAGCCCAACCGCCTTTTTTCGAATAGCCTCCCTCGAAGGCGCTCTTGAATACGCCTGCACGCAACTTTCGCTCACCGGCAGGCCGCAAGGGTAATTGTCCTTTGGGCTGCATCGCCTCCTCAAAGCGAGCTTCCATGGCTTGATTCGCCTCATCCAGCACATTCCGCGGGTCTTTATCGGCTTTGTTGGTCGGTGCCGTCTCACGCTGCTTATCGTGTTGAAACAGCGCTATCTCCACTTGCCCGGTTCGCACCTCATTAGCCAGGGCACACAAGGCGGCCGAATACAGGTCACGGGCGGCATCCATGTAGTAGTACACCTTGTCGTGCCGATTCAGCATTTTCTGTACCGTCAGAAAATGAGCCGCCTCAGCATAGGGGGAACGAATGAACAAACCGTTTTTTCCAGTACCGGAAAGTTCACCCTTTACCATCGCCGTTTTGATGTCTGGTGTATCCGCCTGTCCGGGACGCCACAGGCAGTCCCAGTCATCGGTATAGCTCGGCTGACCCGATTGTCTCCGTCGAAACCACTGTCGTGTATCCATCGCGTATGCTTCCGGGAGGAAGAACGGATGGACCGCCAAAATAAAATAAGTCTGCCTCTGTGCCAGAACCGAGATGATCACGTTCAGGTGCTCATGGCGTGCCCCTCGACCGTATTTTTTCAAGGACACCTGCATCACATCGGTATAGACCCGTGCCGGTGTCTTGCGGTCTATCGTGTTAAGTCCCGGATTGAGCAGCCTGACATTGCGCCAGGCATGGTAATCCCGGAGACAACGACTGATGGCAATCAACTGATTGTAATACGACTCAGGATTGACCTTGATCTTTGCCTGCCATTTGATGTCTCGACGTTTTAATTGGCAGTTTCTCTTCTTTAAGGCCAGTTCGCCCAAGGCTTCAAGCGTATTTGTGACCGAGGAACCGCTGAGTACGCCCTTGATGATTGTTTTCAATCGCCGTTTTAGCCACAGGTCCATATCGCCCTTGTGCTGCGCCTCACCCAGAGTCCATCGGAATGATCGGGCGATGCCGTCTTTGGAGTCTGTGTGGACCTGACGACGGCAGGCTTTACAACCTGCACGGTAATCGCTCCCCGCCCGGTAATAGGGACGGTGCCTTGGGTCGTAGTGCTCAAATACATTCAGTCCATGATGGTCACAATCTTCATTCGGACAATCGGCAAAAGGAAGGCTTAACGACAGGTAGTAACGGGCGATGGGGCGCAACGCCTGATTGGACTTTACGCCAAAGGACTGACCACAGTACTTGCAGTGCAACCGACCATTGGCTTCAAGCCGGTAGCGCTTATCCGTCGCAGCCTTTTCGCCCTTGGCGGGCATTTTCCCAGCGTATGGCACACCAAAGTGAGGGCACATTGGATTGCGGCATACGGCCCAGCTAAAGGACCGACCGAATTCGGGTAGGTGAATCGGATGAATCACGGAATAGTCAGATTGATAGAGAACAGGGGATGCTTTCTATCATGCCACCGGGCGGTCGGTGATACAACGAGGCGATTGGCTTTTTCACCTCGTTGTAAAAATGGATTCTAACTCAAATGGGGCGATTTTTATAACGTATTGATTATTAACGATAAATGGCTATTTCGGCCCGCCGGATAAGACCAAAATAACGCCATTTTGGTCCAAAAATTATGAACGGCTATGGCGGAGAGAGAGGGATTCGAACCCTCGATACGTGATTAACGTATACTCCCTTAGCAGGGGAGCGCCTTCAGCCACTCGGCCATCTCTCCGGATTTTTTGAGCAACGGTTATTCCTTTTCTTTACTTTCTTCAGATGATGCCCATTACTCGTGCAGGAGCATCGTCAGTTTCGTTGCGCCGATATACTGGCGGTGTCTGCACCCTCGGTGATATTGGCTTCCTTTGGCGCAGCACTGTGGTGGAGATATTATCACTCAATCGTCTGCGAGAGAAATTATCACCCGGCAGAGGTTTAAGGGTGTGCTATCAGTACCTGTTCCTGTTCAAGCTGGAACTGTTCGTGCAGGGTGCGTACAGCAAGTTCCAGATATTTCTCATCCACTACGATCGAGATTTTGATTTCAGATGTTGAAATCATTTGTATATTGATGCCTTCATTGGCGAGTGACTGAAACGTGCTGCTGGCAATCCCTGCATGGGAGCGCATCCCGACGCCTACGATGGATACCTTTACGATCCGGGGGTCGCCGATAACTTCCCGCGCCCCGACATCTCGGACCACGATCTGCAAAATTTCCAGTGCCTTGTCGTAGTCGTTGCGGTGGACGGTGAATGTAAGGTCGGTCATACCATCCTGGCCAATGTTCTGGATAATCATATCGACTTCCAGATTGTTGTCTGCAATCGGTCCTAATATGCGATATGCCACGCCCGGTTGGTCCGGTACGCCGGTAACGGTCAGTTTGGCTTCATCACGGTTAAACGCAATACCCGAAATTTTTGCCTGTTCCACTCCTGCTTCCTCATAGCTAATCAATGTGCCTTCGCCTTCTTCAAAGGAGGATAGCACTCTCAGTGGCACATTATACTTTCCCGCAAACTCAACGGCACGGGTTTGCAGCACTTTGGATCCGAGGCTGGCCATCTCCAGCATTTCTTCAAAGGTGATGCGGGATAATCTTCTCGCTTCCGGCACAACCCGTGGGTCCGTTGTATAAACACCGTCAACATCCGTAAAGATCTGGCATTCATCGGCTTCAAGCGCAGCCGCCAAGGCTACTGCCGTCGTATCTGAGCCTCCGCGCCCCAGTGTGGTGACATTGCCGTTTTCGTCAACACCTTGAAATCCGGCAATCACGGCTACTTGTCCGGCATTCAGATCTTTCTTTATTCCATAACCGTCAATATTGCGGATGCGTGCCCTGGAATGTGCATCATCGGTCAGGATGCGTACCTGTCCTCCAGTGTAGGAGCGTGCTGCCTGACCCTGTTCTTCAAGTGCCATGCTTAGCAGGGCAATTGTGACCTGTTCACCGGTTGAAACCAGCACATCGTATTCTCGTGCGACAGGGCTCCCGCTGATTTCACGCGACAGGCCGATAAGTCGGTTGGTTTCTCCGCTCATGGCGGAAACCACAACGGCTATATCGTGTCCCTGTTGTCGGCAGTCGATAATTTTATTGGCTATCGCCCGGATACGTTCGGTTGTGCCGACTGAGGTTCCGCCGTATTTCTGGATAATTAATGCCACTGAATCTCCTTTTGTTTTATAACGGGCCTCTGTACAGGGGTTATGCCACAAAATAGTGGCGTACCATGGTCAATAAGATGGCAGGTAGATGAATGGTCAACGGGTCAGACGTTGTTCAATCCAGCCGGTGACTGACTGCAGGGCGGCCGGCAGGGCGTCAACATCATTACCGCCGGCCTGCGCCATGTCCGGACGACCACCACCGCGGCCGCCGACCTGTTCGGCTACCATGTTGACCAGTTCTCCAGCAGGAATTTGTCGGCTGGCATCCTTGCTGACACCGGCAATCAGGCGGATTTTACCTTTTTCAATGCCGGCCAGCACAACGGCTGCACTGCCCAGCTTGTTTTTCAACTGATCAACCGTCTCTCTCAGTATTTTCATATCCGCATTATCCAGTGTCTCGGCCAATACTTTGATGCCGCCAATCTCGGTCGCCCTGCTGATCATGTCATCGCCCTGAGAGCTTGCCAGTACAGTTTTGAGTTGTTCGAGTTCCTTGTCCACCATGCGCAACCGTTCTACCATGGAGCGTACGCTGTCAGTGGTATCATGGCGTGAGCTTTTCACAATGGATGAAATAGTATCCAGCTCACTTTCTGCCCGGGACACCACGCCAAGTGCGGCATCTCCGGTCACCGCTTCGATACGGCGCACACCTGCTGCAATTCCTGTCTCCAGGGTCAGCTTGAAAAATCCTATATCACCAGTTCGGTTTACGTGAGTGCCACCACAGAGCTCCATAGAAAAATCACCCAGACTCAGTACACGTACTTCGTCATCATATTTTTCATCGAACAGTGCCATCGCACCGGATGCGACAGCATCGTCAAGCATCATCAATCTGGTCCGGGCTTTATGGTTGGAACGAATCTGTTGGTTGACCATGCGTTCAATGGCCTGCAATTCATTCGGCTTAACCGGCTCAGGATGAGAGAAATCGAAACGTAAATGATCCGGCGCAACCAGAGATCCCCTCTGGGTTACATGGCGCCCCAGTATCTGGCGAAGCGCCGCATGCAATAAATGAGTGGCCGAGTGATTTAATACGATGGACCGGCGACGTTCCTGATCAATGCTCAGCCTTGCCCGGTCACCGATATTTAATATGCCTTCTGTCAGTCTCCCAATGTGGACAATCGAGTTTATCTGCTTGCGGGTGTCAGATACTTCAAACAGGGCCGAGGCGGCTGTTATTTTGCCTTGATCACCGACTTGACCGCCGGATTCAGCATAAAAAGGGGTTTCATTTAATATCACGGAACCTTCCTGACCACATTTTAGCTGTTCTACAGCCTGACCATCGTGTATCAGCATGATAATCTCCGATGTGCCGTCAAGGTGCTCATAACCCGTAAAATCTGATCTTATATCTGCGCTGACGGTCTGGTTATAGTCCGCCTTGAAGCTGTCAGCAGCACGGGCGCGTTCACGTTGTTTTTTCATGCAGGCTTCAAAGCCTTCCATGTCCATGCCCAGGTTCTGCTCTCGGGCAATATCGGTGGTCAGATCAACTGGAAATCCGTAGGTATCATAAAGCCGGAAGATCGTTTCTCCCGGAATGTCTCCAGAGGACATGCCCCGGATATCCTGTTCAAGGATTTTCAGTCCCTGCTCCAGAGTTTCAGCAAAACGCCTTTCTTCCTGTTGCAATACTTGTTCAACCTGGTCGCGTACCGCGTTCAGTTCTGGATGGGCCTGCCCCATTTCTTCACAAAGCGGCCCGACCAGTTTATGGAAAAACAGATCTTCTGCACCCAGCTGATTGCCATGCCGAACCGCTCGGCGAATAATTCTGCGAAGCACATAGCCGCGCCCATCGTTGGATGGCTGAACACCATCCACTATCAGGTAGGCACAACTGCGAATATGGTCAGCAATCACACGCAATGATTTTTGCTGCCGGTTTTCAACACCGATGACATTGGCGGCGGCCTGTATCAGATTAACGAACAGATCAATCTCGTAATTGTCATGGACGCCCTGTAATACGGCGGCCAGCCGCTCCAGACCCATGCCTGTATCGACGGAAGGCTTCGGCAGGGGACGCATCTCGCCGGTTTCATCGCGATTGAACTGTATGAAAACAAGGTTCCAGATTTCGATATACCGATCACCGTCATCTTCCGGTGTGCCGGGAGGCCCGCCCTGACACTCCGGGCCATGATCGTAAAAGACTTCAGTGCAGGGGCCGCAGGGACCGGTGTCTCCCATGGACCAGAAATTGTCGCTTTCAAAGCGTTTGCTGCCCGGTTTGTCTCCGATTCGGGAAAAACGATCCGGGTCAACTCCAATCTGTTTCAGCCAGATATCGGCCGCTTCATCGTCTTCTTCATAAACGGTTACCCACAGGCGTTCCTCAGGCAGGTCCGCCACTCTGGTCAGAAAATCCCACGCATAGCGAATCGCATCTTCCTTGAAGTAGTCACCAAAGCTGAAATTACCCAGCATTTCAAAAAAAGTATGATGACGGGCGGTGTAACCGACATTCTCCAGATCGTTGTGCTTGCCACCGGCACGTACACAACGCTGGGAGCTTGTCGCACGGGAATAATCACGCTTTTCCCGTCCCAGAAAAACATCCTTGAATGGTACCATTCCGGCATTGGTGAACAGTAGTGTCGAATCATTGGGCGGCACCAGAGTAGTACTCGGCACAATCCGGTGACCTTTGTCTCGAAAATAATCGAGAAACATCTGGCGAATTTCAGCACTGCTTTTCATGAACCGTTCAATCTGGAATCGCTTAAAAAGTGAGAGCGGATTGTGCCACAATTCCGACGGTGGAACAGCCACTGCAATCTAAATCAGGTGTTAAAGTCACCTAAAACAGCTTGAATATGCTCGTTGGAAAAACCCCTCTGACGAAGGAATCTTGAGCGTTTCGCCTTTTCCTTCCAGCCTGAAACCGGTTTGTCAGAGAACTTTTTCCGATAAACCGCAGCAGCCAGCTCATGCCAGTCGAATTTTTCTGAATGCAAAACTTCATCAATCTGTAAAGCGTCAATACCTTTTTGCTCAAGCTCCATGGCAATTTTTTCCGGGCCATGCCCGCGGCTGAATCTGGATTGTGCATAGGATTCAGCAAATCGCCGATCACTTTGCAAACCCTTTTCCGATAATCTCCGCAGGGTTTCTTCAATTTCCTTATCGCTGTAATCGCGTGCAGCAAGTTTCCATTTTAGTTCTGCCCGAGAATGCTCTCTACGGGCCAGAAAGCTGACTGCCTTATGCAGAGCGGTTACGCCCTGCCCGAAATCCGATGGTTCATCCATTCGTCACTGTTCGGTTAGCTCGGCATTGATTGCATCCAAAACCTGCAACGGGTCGTCAGCACGGGTGATCGGGCGGCCAACGACCAGATAGCTGGCACCGGCCACAATAGCCTGACCAGGGGTCATAATACGTTTCTGGTCATTCACATCCATGCCCGCCGGGCGAATGCCTGGCGTTACCAGCTTAAAATCGGCATTATGGGACCGTCGAAGATGAGTCGCTTCAGAAGCGGAACACACTACACCATCCAGACCTGCCTGCTCTGCCAGTGCCGCAAGCTGTTCGACATTTTCAGCCGGAGTGCCGGCTAAACCAATATCCTGCAAGTCCGGTGTATCAAGGCTGGTTAAAACAGTTACTCCGATACATAGTGGGCGGTTGTGGTGGCTGGCAACCGCCGCTGCAGCTGCCTCCATCATCTGTAAGCCGCCCAGAGCGTGTACATTTATCATCCATACATCCAGATCCGCTGCTGCACGACAGGCCGCTGCCACTGTATTTGGAATGTCATGAAACTTCAGATCCAGAAATATCTGGAATCCTTGCGCCTGCACAGATTCTACAAACTGCGGACCACCCCGTATAAACAGTTCCTTGCCTACCTTTAAGCGACATGTCAATGGATCAAGCTGGTCCACTAACGCCAAAGCAGGTGCTGTGTCCGGAAAATCCAGTGCAACGATTATCTGGGGATCATTCATTAGGCCGCATGCTTCGACAGGCAGTTACAATCTGACTCTGTAGCCATCATAGATAATATAATCAATCAGTACGCTTTTATCTCGAACTGCAAAAGAAGAGGTGGGAGCATGTCGTCCAGATTCTGTACATGTTCATCCTTTAACTCGATAAGGTTGAAATTGTATTTGTTATATAGCGCTGTTTTTTCTTTTTTTCTGGCAAGATATTTCCGATCATTTTCATATCCCCAGTACTCGATATAAACTTTGCCGGAAGGTATATAAAAGTCACAGTATGCGCTTTCCTCTATAGGAAGTTTTCTCTCGTAGGCATGTGCTATATCCGCCACATAAAACCAGTTGTCAATCAGCATTTCTGCTTTTGAACGTACCATATGTCCATCCATGGTTCTGTGTCTGGCAGGAAATTTCTCTCGAAAGGTGGTGGAGGTTGATGTTTCTTTTTCTGAATCGGCACTCTGGCTTGAGCTTTTTCCGGTAATCTGGCTTGCACTATCCTGAAGGGCACCGATATGTACGATAGCTTCAGGCCATCGTACATATGGGACACCTGATGTGCTATGTTTGGATTGTACACCACCAAGTTTTTTACCGTAGTCGGTTACATTCCATCCTTGCAGGGATTTTGTAATCCAGCCGAGTTCTGAAAGCATGTAATTTATCTTTGTTGCCGAAATAGTGAAATGCTTGCCAATAGATGTAGCTGTAATTAATCGTTGCTCTGAAATGCCTTCAGGCGCATTAGCCAGCTTCAGATTTTCCGGCCACACCATGTACTCACCAAATTTTTTGGATGTAGCAGTTTCACCACCTGCTGACTTTCCTTGCTCGGTTAGTTCTGCCTTGTCTCCCTGCTTTATCAAATAACCTGCTTCATACAGCAGTTCATACATTGCTCTCGTCGGAATGCCTTTTTTTTTGGCAAGAACGGATGCAGATATTTTTTTGGGTTCGGAATATTTCATAAGGTGTCTCTAAATAATGATTTTGAAAAGTACCATCCTGGTATTTCCTGTCAAGTCGCTGAGTCCACTACAAACTACACTTTTATTACGATTGATAATGTATCGAACCGGGATATTACATTGAGCTAGTCACTTGCCAGATTGATGAATAGCAGGCTTTTATGAAAATCCACCGTTTGTTCCCGGGTGGTGCGGTTGAGTTGCATTCAGGAGATATTCATTCTGGGAGGTTTGGGATAGGGCCATGGGCAGGCAAGGTTTGCCTCTCATGGATTTTATTGATCTGTATCTTCATCCATAGCTAGTTTTACAGCTTTTTCTGCATGGATTTTCGCCGTGTCATACAGTGGTATCCGCGCATGATGTTGTTGAATCAGTAATGCAATTTCCGTGCAGCCAAGGATGACCGCTTCTGCTCCTCTAATATGGAGATTGTTGATAATTTCAAGATATTTTTTTCGGGAGTCTTCATTGGTTTTGCCAAGGCATAGCTCTGAAAAAATGACCCGGTGGATAATATCCTGCTCTTCGGTAACCGGGACGATCACTTCTATCGCATATTTTTCTGAAATTTGTTTTTTGTAGAAATCCTGTTCCATTGTGAATTTTGTGCCTAGCAGCCCTGCACGCCTTATACCATCGGAAACAAGTCTTTCTGCTGTTGCATCTGCAATATGCACAAGCGGGATGGTGAGTGATGATTCAACTTGCTGTGCAACTTTGTGCATGGTGTTTGTACAAATCAAAAGGAAGTCGGCTCCACCGGTTTGTATGGCTCTGGCCGCATTAGATAGTATTTCGGCCGCATCATCCCAGCGATCTTCTTGCTGAAGCTTTTCTATATCATGGAAGTCCACGCTATAGAGGTAGATTTTTGCCGAGTGTAAACCGCCCAGCGATTTTTTGACTCCTTCATTGATCTCTTTGTAATAACTTACGGTTGATTCCCAGCTCATTCCACCAAGCAGGCCAATGGTTTTCATTAGTTTCTCTCTTTAGTCAGTAATAGTTTACGATGGTTGTCTGCTATTCTCTGCATGGGAATATTGGATGCCGCGAAATGCATATATTTTAGCAGAACCCGAATAGATTGGTTCCGGGCTTCTCTTCGAGCATTGTATTTCATTTATCCAGCTTTATGGTAGTTAATTCCGGGAGTATTATTTCTTTTTTCAAATACGGCAATCGATTCTACATGCATGGTATGCGGAAACATATCCATGACACCCGCCATCAGACAGTGGTAACCCTGACACTTGAGGATGCCAGCATCTCTCGCCATTGTTGCCGAGTGGCAGGAAACATATACAATGCGAGACGGGTTTATGCGGGCAATTTCGCGCACCACTTCTCTGGCTCCTGGACGCGGTGGATCCAAAAGCATTTTATCGTGGCCAGTCTTAATCCATGTCTGGCTGGTGATATCTTCAAATAAATCGCCCACATGGTACTGAATATTAGCAATTCCATTGTCAATACTGTTTTTCCGGGCGCGTTCAATCAATCGGGCGTCTCCTTCGACACCGGTAACACTAGCTGCCTTGCGGGCAATTGCCGATGTAAAGTTTCCGATACCACAAAAAACATCCAGCACACTTTCATTTGCCTGGATTTCAAGTAATTCTATTATCTGGCTGACCATTTTTTGGTTAATAGAAGCATTTATCTGAATAAAGTCAGTCGGTAGAAATGACATGTAAATATCAAATGACTCTAATCGGTAAGTCAATTCTGGATTCTTTGGCCATAGTGGCCTTACGGTTTCCACTCCACCGGGTTGAAGATAAATAATCTGGTTGTATTTTCTGGCATATGCCTCCAGTTTTGCCAAATCGTCTGCACTCAGTGTCTCCAGATGTCGGAAAACAAGTGCGGTTTTATCATCAGAAATCGCGACTTCAATCTGGGCTATGCTGGAACGCGCATCCAGTCGTCCTATCAGCTCTGATAAGTCCATGAGATGCTCACCCACCGATGGATGCAGTACGGCACAGCTTTCCAGTTCGGCCAGATACCGGCTTCTTGCTTCTCTAAAGCCAACCAGTACCCTGCCTTTGGCTGGTACGTCCCGTACACCGAGTCGGGCTTTTCGTCGATAGCCCCAGTTGTCTCCGATCATCGGTTTCAATATCTCATCGGGCACGACTTCACCAATTCGTAATAAGTCCGCCAGTAGTGATTGCTGCTTTAATTCAATCTGAGCCTGTGCATTTAGATGCTGCAGAGAGCATCCGCCACATACCATGGCATGGGGACACTTTGGCTTAACCCGATCAGGGGAGGGTTCAAGGATCTGTTCGACCACGCCTTCATCGTATTTTGACTTGCTTCGTATATATCCAAATAACACTTTCTCGCCGGGTAGTGCTCCTTCAATGAAGGTTGCCTTGCCATCTATGTGAGCGATCCCTCTGGCATCGGAGGATAAGGAGTCAATTCTTGCTTCAAACAGGCCTTTTGGCACAGGCCGGCGTCGGCTACGTTTCCTCGCCATGCTGAGTTCCGGGTTTGCTCCAGTCCTTCAGGAATTCCTGGAAGTGAGGCATGCCTGATTCAGTGAGCCACCGTTGCAGAGACTGGCACTCGCTGTCAAACTGTGACGAACTTATGTGTCCACGTATTAATTCAAATCTCAGATAAACAAGATAGGTGTTCAGAGCATCGGTTTCACAATAATCGCGAATCATTTTTATTTTGCCTTCCATCCAGGCGTCAAAAACTCCGGAACCGTCCATCACCGTTTTTCCTGGAAATCCCAACATGGTCGCAATATGATCCAGCGGCGCACTGGCCTTCGGTTGGTAGCCCGATAATAAATCCATTAAATCTGTATGCCGTGAATGATAACGATTGAGGTAGTTGTTCCACTTGAAGGAATTATCATGGCGGCCTGTTTCCCAGTATCTGGTTGTGTTTACACCATGCTTCAAGGCGCGGTAGTGGATTACGGGTAGATCGAATCCACCTCCATTCCAGCTTACCAGCGTGGGTGTATAGCGCTCGATTCCATCGAAAAATCGTTGTAGTATCTCTTTTTCATCAGCATCTTCATCTCCAAGCGACCAGACCTTAACGTTGTCTCGTGACCTGAAAACGACGGATATTGCTACGATCTGGTGCAGGTGGTGCCTCATAAATTCGGAACCGCCGGTTTCCTGATTGCGTATATGAAACAGGGCTTTGGCCGCGTCTTCGTCTGACAGACCTTGCAGATTATATATCTTCCGTCCGGTTTCCAGATCCGGTACAGTCTCTACATCAAATACAAAAATATTGTCCATGGCAGATAAGAAACTGGTATGGTCATTAATTGGCGGGCAGCCTGTAAAATATTATTTTTTTCCCCAGATACCGCTTCTATTCTGGTAGTACCAGCCGGGAGGTGCCTTTGCCACCCAACGTCGGGAGAATGTATCGCGGATCTGTGCTTGCCACTCTGGATATCCATTCGCCACAGCTATTTCAAGATAAAGCGCATCACGATCCCGGTTTTCTTCCTCAATGAGTT
Organism: Gammaproteobacteria bacterium; assembly: GCA_965214035.1. Lineage (GTDB taxonomy): Bacteria > Pseudomonadota > Gammaproteobacteria > JAJDYQ01 > JAJDYQ01 > JAJDYQ01. The sequence continues at coordinate 315,813 of OZ243932.1, forward strand.
GTTCGAGTTCTCTATGTTGTTTCACATTGATTATCCCAAGATCGCGGACAACCACAAATCCATCGGAACCATACCCTATGGCACCAGATTTATAGTGTTTTAATAAACGACCATGGCGCTGTTGCATGGAAGACAGGATTTCCGTAACAGCCGGACTGGATATATCCAGTTCAGGCACTCTGCTTCGGTTTTGAGTCGCCCGGTGAAGAGTGGGCGGCTGCCCGAGTATGCCGGCAGGCGGGGCAGCATGGGTCTCGGCGGATATCATGCCCAGAATGGCGATCACTATCTGAACGGCTTGCTTATCAGGTGACCATAATAAATATCTGTTATCGCGTCGAGTTGTCTCAGAGGGGGCAGAAGCCTGACCATCTTCGCCGATAATCTGTTCAATAATACGGTCTGCTGCTCGCTCGGTCGATGTGGCTGGAAAATATCGTTTGTTAGTGCTGCAAGATATCGTTAGCAGAGCTGATATAACGAGAGTTATTGACTTCCGTCCTACCCGTTTATTTATTTTCAATGTGTGCATATGGTCCTCTGGCAACATGGCTGGGAAATAAATGGTGCTGCATTATCCGGGCACTGTCAAACCGGGCTCTCCACTGGTCAGCTTATCCGGCAGAGAAAACACCACCGGATAAATACCTGTCACCGCGATCACATATAATGGCAACAATAGTCGCATTTTCTGCTTCACGCGATATCTGTAACGCCGCCGCCACCGTACCACCCGATGAAACTCCGGCAAAAATACCTTCTTTTGCCGCCAGATCGCGTGTTGTTTGTTCGGCAAGAGACTGTGTCATATCAATCGTCCTGTCGATACGTCGGGGATCAAATATTGATGGCAGATATTCCTCAGGCCAACGCCGGATACCGGGTATTCTGTCTTCATCATTTGCAGGCTGTACTCCCACAATTTCTATTTGGGGGTTTTGTTTTTTCAGGTAGCGGGATGTACCCATAATGGTTCCGGTTGTGCCCATGGCACTGACAAAATGTGTAACCTGCTGGCGGGTGTCGTGCCAGATTTCCGGGCCCGTGCTCAAATAATGGCTTTCCGGGTTGTCATGGTTGGAAAACTGATTCAGGACCCTGCCTTTATCTTCAGCCTGCATCTTGAGCGCCAGATCACGTGCACCTTCCATGCCTTGCTGTTGGGTAACTTGTATGAGTTGTGCTCCGTATGCTCGCATGGAGGCACATCTTTCCTCTGTCATATTGTCCGGCATAATCAGTATCATTTTATAACCTTTGATTGCTGCCACCATAGCTAGCGCAATGCCGGTATTACCACTGGTCGCCTCAATGAGGGTATCGCCAGGTTTGATCTCACCCCGGCGCTCTGCCTGTTGAATCATATTCAGTACCGGCCTGTCTTTTACCGAACCCGCAGGATTATTGCCTTCAAGTTTAACCAGTACCTGATTGGCCGGATTGGGATTCATCCGTTGCAATCTGACCAGGGGAGTGTGCCCCACAAGGGATTCGACTGTCGGCAGCAATTCCATCTATTTACGGGCATCCTGTATCAGCTTGAGCATTTCATAAACTGCACTCTCAAGCCCTGTAAATATTGATCTTGCTATAATGGAGTGCCCGATATTCAGCTCTCTTATCTGTGGTATAGCCGCCAGCGCAGACACGTTGGAGTAGTCCAGCCCGTGCCCTGCATTGACAATAAGCCCCTGATTATCTGCATAGTCTGCCGCTTCCATAAGGCGATGTAATTCCTTTTCCCGGGGCTCCCCTCTTAGCTGGGCATACGTACCTGTATGTAACTCAATGGCCGATGCACCGCACTTTACTGCTGCATCAATCTGCTCAGGGTCAGGATCAATAAACAGGGAAACTCTGATTTCTTCTTCCGTCAGGCGTAATGTCGCTTCTCTGATTTTATCCGAGCCGGTCAGCACATTGAGTCCGCCTTCCGTTGTCAATTCCTGTCTCTTTTCAGGTACCAGACAGCAATCATCAGGTTTGGTCCGCAGTGCCATACCCAGCATTTCCTCTGTAACAGCCATTTCCAGATTGGTCCTGCAACCAACGGTTTGTTTTAGCAATGCGACATCCCGGTCTTGAATGTGGCGGCGGTCTTCACGCAAGTGGAACGTTATTACATCTGCACCGGCCATCTCGGCAATGTAGGCGGCATGCACAGGGTCAGGATAGTGTGTCAATCTTGATTGCCGCAGACTGGCAACATGATCAATATTGACGCCTAAAACAATGTTGTAAGAATTCTGGTTGGGCATGTCTTTTGTCAGCCAAATAGTTTGCGTGATTGTACCGAACAATTCGGAAGATAATAGTTGATTAAAAATCGAGTGAGTTTTTTTGCCTCTTTTAGCTGGCGCTGGTTACTGAATCTGCCCGATGACAGAGCAGCCAGCGTATCGCCATGTATCACCATATTCTGCCCGGCCTGGGAGCGATAAAAGCCCTGTTCCACTGCAAAGGCATAAGGTGCATCTTCTTCAATTGGTGTTTGTCCATCAATTTCCACATCAAGGTTCACACCGTATCCCATCAATCGAATCAGGTTCAATTCAAACAGCCTTAACAAGGATGCAATATCTTCTTTATCACAATGTGCCAGTTTGGCAAGCGTGGCATCATATAAGCTGAACAAATGCGGTTCAGTCCCATCCGGGCGGATGGCAGAATGCAGCAGCTCATTGAGGTATAAACCACAATATAAGTGCTCCTGCCGGGAGGATAATGAATAGATGGTAATTTCATCATGTTGTCGAAGCATTTTCAATGTGGAGCGTCCCGACCAGCGCAGGTTGTAGCGACGGAATGGTTCGAGAATGCGGGATCTCCTGCCAGACATACGGCAGCCTTTGCACAGCATATCAACGCGCCCATATTCACGTGTTAAAAAAGACAGTATCCTGCTTGTCTCGCCGTAGTTCCTGCGATGCAAAACAAATCCGTCTGACTCAAGCTGATACAGGCTCATCAGGAATCGTATCCAAATTCCTGTAATAGCTTCGGATTGGTTGACCAGGATCGACTGACCTTCACCCACAGCCGAATATCAACATGTGTGCCCGTTTCTTTGCATAGCATCTCTCTCACCTGTTTGCCGATCTCTTTTATGTTATGACCTCGTGAACCGATAATAATATGCTTATGTGATTCATGTTCAACGTGTATCGTTGCTTTAATATGTGTTTCTCCCGGTAATTCTTCATAATGATCTATGACAATCGCAGCGGAATATGGAATTTCCTTATTGAATCTTCTGAGTATCCGCTCTCTGATCAGTTCGGAAGTGTAAAAGCGCATGCTTTGGTCAGTCACTTGATCCGCAGGGAACATGAATTCCCGTTTGATGGCATATTTACGCAATATTTTTTCCAGATAATTCACATCGCTCAGCTTGCGGCTCGATAGGGGGATGATTTCACTAAAGCTGTATTTTTGTTCAACATCCTTCATAAATTCCAGGATGTCGAGCCTGTTTTGTCGATATCGATCAATTTTATTAATAATAGCCAGACATGGGATATTTTCTCTGGTCATCTGTTTCAGAATAGTATCTTCCACAGTACTCCAGATCAGGCCGTCCAGCATCAGCAAAATCAGATCAGAATCAGACAATACGGCGCATGCAGTTTTATTAAGCTCCCGTAAAAACACGGTGCGACTATTTTGATTGATACCGGGGGTATCCGTGAAAATAAATTGATAGTTGTCTTTTGTATGAATAGCGTTTATTCGGTGGCGTGTGGTTTGCGGCCGACGGGATGTGGCAACAATTTTCTGCCCCAGCAATGAATTGATTAATGTCGATTTGCCGGCGTTAGGGCGTCCGACAACGGCGATGACTGTAGTGAAATGGTCGTCAGACATTGGTCAGGTTTGCAAGCATTTTTTGGGCAGCAAGCTGCTCGGCCTTGCGACGACTGCTTCCGATTGCGATGGTGGATTTAACACCTGCCACCAGGCAGTTCACCTCAAACTGTTTCTGATGGTCCATGCCTGTTTCTGCGACTACTTCATACCGTGGCAATGCTTCACCTCGGCCCTGTAAAAGCTCTTGTAGTCTCGTTTTCGGATCCTTAAGCTCTTCTGCACTGGGCAGATTCAACAATAGTGGCTGGTACAGCTCAAGGATCAGTTTTCTGCAGACATCAAAGCCACCATCCCGTAGAACGGCTCCAAGTATTGCTTCCATGGTATCGGCGAGAATTGATTTTCGCTGTTTACCTCCACTGCTCTGTTCCCCCCGACCAAGCTCAATGTAGTGACCAAGCTGTAGTTGCTCCGCGATGGTAGCCAACGATTCGCCATTGATCAGACTGGCACGAATGCGACTTAGCTCGCCTTCAGATTCATTCGGTCGAACTTCAAACAGTTTTTCCGTGATGCAGAAATTCAGAATAGAATCACCCAGAAACTCCAGCCTTTCATTATTATCACTGCCGACACTGCGGTGACGGAGTGCCAGCTGCAGGTGCCGACAATCACGAAATTCGTATCGGAGCGTGGCTTGAAATTTTTCCAGATTTACCGGCAAGGCTTCAATCAGCGCGGCACTTCCACCGTCTTCTGAAATTCAATGAAAATGCCAACGTTCCCAAACAGCGAGGTTCTCGCTTCATAATTCGCCGATACATTCCAGACTTTCTTCTCTTTTGATTTCTCGATGGCAATGTCCTCCTTGGCCGATATGTTTTTTACATCATTGATATAAAAATTTCTGTCTATCTTTTTTCGTATGGCCTTTGCACCTTTTTTGCCAATTCCAGCATCTTGCACCAGATCATCAAGGGCAGAGTTTACTGTCGAGTTTTCCAGGTATAGCGGTGTCATTTTAAGAATAACTACCGCAAAAAATCCAATAAGACCCAATATAATCAGCAGGCCCAAAAATGTCATGCCTCTTTGCTTATCCTTCGTTATCATGGTTGTTCTCCAGATTTACTAATCAATCTTACGACCTATCCTTTCACTTCTGACTCTAAAGTCCTCGCTGTCCCAGCTCATCCATATACGGTCAGCTCGTCCTACCAGATTGCCTGCTGGTACAAATCCCCAATAGCGGCTGTCATTACTGTTATCACGATTGTCTCCCATCACAAAATAATGTCCATCCGGAACATCGGTTACGCCCTGTAAATCCGGTTTGTAGCTTTGCTCCAGAATATCAAACCGGTGTTCTCCGACAATCTCACTGTAAACACTGACCGGTGGCTGCATTAACTCATAGTCTTCCCCATCATAGTTGCCACCAGAGATTTTTTCAACTTTCCTGCCGTTAATCGCCAGTGTTTTATTGATATAGGCAATCTTGTCACCCGGCAGGCCAATCACTCGCTTGATATAGTCAAGTGATGGATTCCTTGGAAAGCGGAACACGGCTACATCCCCCCGTTCTGGTTCACCCAGATCAAGGATTTTCCATTCGGCAACCGGGATGCGAAGGCCGTACGCGAATTTGTTGACAAGTATAAAATCGCCTGCCAGCAATGTTGGCATCATCGAACCGGAAGGTATTCTGAAGGGTTCATACATGAATGATCGTAGAATGAGCACCAGAAGAATAACCGGGAGTAAAGACCGGGCATACCCGGTGACCACCGGCTCCTCCAGATAGTCGGCATCGGTTTTCGACCTGTTCATGTTTTTCAGATCTCTGGCCTTTTTATAGTATAAGGCATCTATCAGCCAGATTGCGCCGGTAGCAAAAGCGGTAATGACTAAAAATGCGGCAAAATCAAAGTGCATACATATCCCCGAAAATTCAATTATCTATTTTGAGCATCGCCATGAAGGCATCTTGAGGGATTTCCACCCTGCCTATCTGCTTCATGCGTTTTTTACCTTCTTTCTGCTTTTCCAGCAGTTTGCGCTTACGAGTAATATCACCACCATAACATTTGGCGGTTACGTTTTTTCTTAGCGCCTTTACCGTAGAGCGGGCGATCACCTTGGAACCGATCACAGCCTGAATGGCAACTTCAAACATCTGTCGGGGTATGAGCTCTTTCATCTTGTCCACCAGTTCGCGACCACGACGGTCACTCAGGTCACGGTGGACAATGACTGACAGGGCGTCCACCTTATCGCCGTTAATCAAAACATCGACCTTTACCATGGGGGCTGTCTGGTATCTTACAAAGTGATAATCAAAAGATGCATAGCCGCGGCTTACTGATTTAAGTCGATCATAAAAATCCAGCACTACCTCAGACATGGGAATCTCATACTCTATGGATACTTGATTGCCCATGTATTGCATACCTTTTTGTACCCCGCGCCTTTCTATACAGAGGTTGATGATTGGGCCAATATAGTCAGACGGCACCAGAATACCAGCTTTGATAACAGGCTCTCTGATTTCCTTGATCTTATTGGAGAGGGGTAAATCATCAGGATTATCAATGGTAAAAACCTGACCGTCCATGCCCAGTATCTGGTAAATCACTGTGGGGGCACTGCTGATAAGATCAAGATTATACTCGCGCTCTAAACGTTCCTGCACAATTTCCATGTGCAGCATGCCCAGAAAGCCACACCGGAAACCAAATCCCAAGGCTTGTGAACTTTCAGGTTCAAAATGCAGGGCAGCATCATTCAGGCTTAATTTGTCCAGCGCATCTCGAAACGTCTCAAAATCATCCGAACTCAAAGGAAACAGCCCTGCAAACACCTTCGGTTGCACATGCTCAAATCCAGGCAAAACTTCGACATCTGCCCCGGCCAGAGTCAAGGTGTCACCAACCGGGGCACCATGAATATCCTTTACACCGGCAATCATGTACCCGACTTCACCTGTTTTCAGGACTTTGTGAGGCATTCGTCTGGGAGTAAAGATCCCCAATTCATCGACGCCATATTCACTGCCTGTTGACATGACCCTGATTTTCCGATTTTTTTCCAGGCAACCATCCATCATTTTAATTAAAGAGATAACGCCAACATAGTTATCGAACCAGGAATCCATGATAAGTGCCCTTGGGATGGCCTCAGGATTTCCGGATGGAGGTGGAACCAGCCTTATGATCTGTTCCAGTAAATCTTCAATGCCGGCTCCGGTTTTCGCGCTTACCGCCAGAGCGCCGGTGGCATCAATGCCGATAACATCCTCAATTTCCTGGGCAACACGGTCCGGATCAGCAGCCGGCAGGTCAATCTTGTTCAACACCGGCACAACTTCCAGTCCAAGTTCTATCGCCGTATGACAGTTAGCCACACTTTGCGCTTCTACTCCCTGTGCAGCATCAACAACCAGCAGTGCTCCTTCGCTGGCCGCCAGAGAGCGGGATACCTCATAGGCAAAATCAACATGTCCAGGGGTATCAATCAGGTTGAGCTGATAGGTCTTCCCATCTTCGGCCGTGTAGTTAAGCGATACACTTTGCGCCTTGATGGTAATGCCGCGTTCGCGCTCGATATCCATCGAATCAAGTATCTGCTCTTCCATCTCGCGCTCGCTCAGGCCGCCACATGTCTGTATGAAACGATCTGCCAGTGTCGATTTGCCATGATCGATATGGGCAATGATGGAAAAATTTCGTATGTGGTTCATGCAGGGGACATGCCAGCCTGAAAAAAGGTCAGCATTGTACCGTGAACCGGGTGAGTCAGGTAAGTGGTAAGTTTAGGGAATTATCCCTATTGGTTGGCAAGTTTATGGTACAATACATCCATGAAGCACTATCGTACGATTCGCTATCGGCTGCATCCAAACACATAAGCCAAAGCTGAGAAGCTGTTTGCTTTGTCGGGTGTTTGCCGGCATGTTTGGAATCACTTTGTGGCCAAGCTGCGCGATGGTCAAAAGGACTGGTTACAGGATTATTCGGCTCATATCGTCAGACAGACCCTGAAACCGATTGAGACGGCTTACAAGCGGTTTTTCAAGGGTCAGGGTGGAATTAAGTTCCACGGTCGATACACTCACAGCCCGTCATTTACCTGTCCTGCGGGCACTTTCAAGCTCAACAACAAAAGCCTGTACATTCAGTTGAACCGTGAGATATTGAAGTCAGGCTTGTGGTCATCGGGACCATGCGGATTGTAATGCTGCATTGAATATTTTGGCCTTTGGGAATGGGGCTGCTGCACGTGGAGATGGCGCTGAGGTAAGGCGGTCTGTGAAGCGTGAAATGGACCGGGACGTTGGCTTTGTCAACGAATCGGGATAATTCCCTAAGTTTAGAACCGGATTCATTTATCCGGTATCAGGCTTAATCCGGGATGCGCATGGCTAAAAATACGGGGCCTGCCTCACGGTAAACCAGTATTGCGACACTTTTTCCTGCCTGCAAAGAAGCTACTACATGCCTTAGTTCTTCTACACTGGTAACTTTTTTGTTATCAATGACCTGTATGATGTCGCCTCCCTGCAAGCCCATATCTTCCGCTGGCCCCTCATGGACTCCGGTAACCATGACCCCATATTTTGCACCGGTTTCAGCCTTCACTTCCTCAGTCAGGTTTTCGAGGTCCAAGCCCAGGCGTTCGGAAGTAACAGGCTTTTCCGGCAACGCAGGTGTCATGGTTCTGGCCAGTGGTCGCTCAGGTAACTCGCCAATTCTAATTGGCAGCCTTTCCGTATTCCCGTGCCGCATGACCTCCAAGGTGGCTATCTGGCCTGCCTGAAGACTACCGACCAGAGGGGGAAGCCCGGAAGATGTATTAACCTCCGTACCGTCGAGCTTCATAATGATATCGCCAACCTGAATTTTCCCGGACTCGGCCGGACTGTTTTCGAGCACCCTTGCAACCAGGGCACCCTGAGGCTTTTTGAGCCCGAAGGACTGTGCCAGCTCCGGGGTGACATCCTGAATTATAACGCCCAGCCAGCCTCTGGAAACACGCCCTTTATCACGCAGCTGTGACATGACATCACTGGCAACTTCGGCGGGAATGGCAAAAGACAGGCCCGTATAGCTGCGGCGACCAGGTTCACTACTGATCCTGGAGTTCACCCCGACGACATCACCATCAGTGTTAAACAACGGGCCACCTGAGTTTCCTGGATTAATGGCCACATCGGTTTGGATAAAGGGTACATAATTTTCGTTATAAAAGCTTCGCCCCTTGGCACTGACAATACCGGCTGTAACCGTATGCTCAAAACCAAATGGATTGCCAATCGCCATGACCCACTCCCCTACTTTCAGTGACTTGCTTGAACCCATCTTAACGGTAGGCAAATTGTCGGCCTCAATCTTCAATAATGCGATATCAGTTTGCTCATCCGCGCCGATAACCTGAGCGACCAGTTCCCGCCGATCATGCAGTTTGACGATAATTTTGTCAGCATCCTCGACAACATGCGCATTGGTTAATACATAACCGTCCTGAGATACGATAAAACCGGATCCCATGGATTGGGTGTTGAAAATATCGGGCTCCAAAAAATCCTGTTGCTGTTCGAAAAATTTGCGAAACAGTTCACCAAACTGATGGTTCTCTGGCAAACCCGGAATCTGGAGCTGAGACCGCGTATCCGGCCCGATTTTCTGAGTTGTGCTGATATTTACTACCGCCGGACTGTATTTTTCCGCCAGTATCGCAAAGTCCGGCAAGTCGGCAATGGCCTGTGTCTGAAGCAGCAGCAGGAAAACTGCCGATGCCAGTCTCCAAGAGAGGTATTTTATCATGTCTTAAATTATCTTAACGGGATGCATGCCGCTGACTGTGGAGCGGTCAAGATTACGGATACATAAGTCCCTTGCGGAAAATTGTCGTTGAATATGCTTGATCAAATACATTGCCAACTGTACACCTGAATATAGGCCGGCCATGGCAGCCAGGAGGCTCAACGTGAGCTGACCATACAGCATATCAAAAGCTGCGATGAATAACACCATGCTGATCAGTGGTAATAGATACTGAACTAGTATGCTTCGCAAAAATATGGTCTCACTCAGTAAAATTTCAACCTGATCATTCGCCTGATAGCCGCCAGGATTGGTAAATCGCAGAACCTTTTCCTTGTGTCCGAATAAAGCTGAAAGATGGGCTATACCACAACCCCGACTGCCGACCACACCGCAACTGTGGCATCCCGATTCAATGAACTTCAGCTCCAGATAGTCATCCGTGCTGCTTGTAATAATGGCGTTTTGTGATAGCATCGGATAAGTATCAGGTTACTCAGGTAGCGAGCTGGAATATGCGACAGAGTAGGCAATCTGTTTAACAGTTTCTCCGGGAGCCTCACCCATCACTGTAATCTGATGATTATATACAGACCGTCCATAGGCATTGATGCCACCGATACTGGATGGCCCTTGCAGGGCATTTTCTCCGGACGACTTTTCAATATAGACCGATATCGTGGCCAGACCATCGGAAAGAACGATATGCTCAACATCAGACTGATTCATCGGCATACGCTTTCGCGCCTGCACGGTGACCTTAAAGCCTTTTGGCATTCCATTGAAAACCCATGCCGACTTGTCTTCGATAATATGCCCATCATACTCTGAGCTTTCCATGGTCACAAAGCCTTTATGAGGCACTGTCGGTTGTAACATTTCATCTGATACTGGTGATTGCAGGCTGATTTCCGTGAACATCATTTGCTCCATGACCTGTCCTTCGGCATCCAGAATATCGGAACGCAGCAACATGCCATAATCTTTTTCCAGCCAAATGCGATAACCATATCGCATTTTATCTTTCGGCTGTATGGACAGTATGACTGATGGATAGCCTGCTATGCGATCCTGACCGATCAAGCGAATATCATAAACTTCACTAAGTTGAAGGATGTTATCAGGAATCAGAGCAGGCAGGCCAAATTCCGATTTAAGTTGACCGGTTACTACAAAGCGGTCCGCGGGCAGAATGCAGGTGACATGATCGCCATCACGCAGTATTTCTCTGGCCTCGCCATTCAGGGACAATAATCTTTCGCGCTCGCCGGCCTCGTCGGCAGCGTGGGTAATTTGCATTGTTTCAATTTGACCCTGGTTTATGTGGATGTAAGTGCCGGTATAGTTCATCGAATGGATGGCCTTGTTCATCTTTACCAGCCACATATCAGTATTGTCGGCATTGGCCGGCAATACTGCGAACGCCATTACCCAAACGACGGCCTCGAGTAATTGCTTTGTCATTACCCGGCAGTGCCTGCTTGCAATATGATATGTATCATTGCCAGATTTATCAGGCATCCTGTTACAGTTTTATTCTGAGGCAGGCCTGTCATAACCAGCTACACGACTATAAGATATAATGCCACGAGCTGAACCAAATCGCGCATAGTGGCTGTGATCGACCAGATAGCCATTTAGATGGGATACAACCGCCGGCTTGGTCGATTGCCAGTTGTTTCTCGGTATGACGGCAAAGTTTTCCCGGATCCTCTGTTGTTCATCCGTTTGGAATGCGGCGATGAACCGTGAGGTCAGAGGAGTCGTTGATTGTTCATCGTTATATACCACACCGATGATGGCAAGCATGGCAACAGAAGCCGCAATCGCCATTCCAGCAGCAGGGCGGGCAAATCGCCGCAATACATCCGGTCTGGAAATGGAAGCCTGCTCATCGTTCTGCCGATGTCGGATATGGGTTACACCTGTATTTATATTGATAAATTCAGGTAAATCTTCCCGCATGGTGTCGCGTATCAAGTGATAATTGCGCCATGTCTCCTGCAATTTGCCGTCTTTTATCAGCCGATGCTGGAGAAATTCGTACTCTTCTTCCGGCAGCTCTCCATCGATTAAAGTTGATATTTGCTCATTGATGGTATCAGTCATTGTTCTGTCCTGTGCTATGCACTGCATTTACTGGCTCAACAGAGGTCGAATTTTCCGGTCAATTGCGTCACGAGCCCGGAATATCCTGGAACGCACAGTTCCAATAGGGCAGCCCATGGTCAATGCGATGTCTTCGTAGCTCATATTTTCAATCTCGCGAAGCGTGATGGCTTCTCGTAAATCATCGGGCAAACTGGCTATCATGCTAAATATCACCTGCTTGAGCTCCTCGGTCATTAACAATCCCTCAGGGGTGGTTTTTTCCTTTAGACGGGTATCCACTGCATATTGTTCCGCTTCTGTTGCATCCACGCCGCTGGACGGTGGCCGACGACTTTGTGACACCAGATGGTTTTTGGCTGCATTCGTAGCGATACGATACAGCCAGGTATAAAACGCACTGTCTCCACGAAATGAACCAATCGCACGGAAAGCCTTGATAAATGTCTCTTGTGTAACGTCCTGGGCTTCCATCGGGTCATGAACAAATCGTGAAACCAGTTTCACGATTTTGTTCTGGTACTTCAGCACCAGCAGGTCAAATGACTTTTTATCACCTGCCTGGACCCGGCTGACCAACTCCTGATCCGTCGTCACTTCGCTCATTCAGACGATCCTTTCTTAGCCATGAGCCAAGCCACCTCAGTCACAGTTAGGGACAGGAGTTTGTTGCCAAAGTTCGCTTTTCTGGTCAAAAAAGTTACCATACAGTCTTTACCTTTATATTTCAGCATTGTCCCGGAAGCGAGAACAATTTGATGTCCTTATTCTAGGCAGCGGAGCAGCCGGTCTCGGACTCGCCCTGCAGCTCAGCCCTTTGCTGAGCGTATGCGTTGTATCGAAGGGTGCTCTCGAAGAGTCGAGCACCTACTACGCACAAGGTGGCATATCTGCCGTTCTGGATCAAGCAGACAGCGCAGAGTCGCATGTTCAGGACACAATACGAGCTGGTAGTGGCCTGTGTCATGAAGATACGGTCCGTCATGCTATTGCAGAGGGCCCCGTCGCCATTCAATGGCTGATCGAACAGGGAGTGGAGTTTACCCGCGAGAACGGACATGAACTTCACTTGACGCGAGAAGGTGGTCACAGCCATCGGCGCATTGTCCATTCGGCAGATACAACCGGCAAGGCCGTCGAAGAGGTTCTTGTCAGCCGTACTCAACGGGCCACTAATATCACATTAATGCCTCATCATATTGCCATTGATTTGATTACCGCAGCCAAAACAGGCAGGAAATATAATCGCTGTCTGGGAGCTTACATTCTTGATATACATGATAACTCAGTCAACACCATAGCTGCAAAAACCGTTGTGCTCGCCACGGGTGGTGCCAATAAAGCATATTGCTACACTTCTAATCCCGATGGATCAACCGGGGACGGTATTGCCATGGCATGGCGCGCAGGATGTCGTGTGGCCAATATGGAATTTATACAGTTTCACCCAACCTGCCTGTATCATCCACAAGCCAAGTCATTTCTGATAACTGAGGCATTACGAGGTGAGGGCGCATTGCTCAAGCTCCCGAGTGGCAAATGTTTCATGCACAGGTTTGATGAGCGGGCGGAGCTGGCCCCGCGCGATATCGTCGCTCGCGCGATCGATCATGAAATGAAGCGTATCGGTGCTGAATGCCTATATCTGGATATCAGCCATAAGTCGGCCGACTTTATTGAAGCTCGCTTCCCGAATATATACAAAAAATGCAGATTCTTCGGTTTTGACTTAACCAAAGAGCCGATTCCAATCGTCCCGGCAGCTCACTATACCTGCGGCGGTGTGATGACCGGCCTGCATGGCGAGACCGATCTGCCCGGTCTGTATGCCATCGGTGAGGTTGCCTGTACCGGCCTGCATGGAGCAAATCGCATGGCCAGTAATTCGTTGCTGGAGTGTCTGGTGTTCGCACGCGCCGCCAGCAGGCACATCAACGCAAAGATTCATGATAGGGAAATCATCACCAAACTGCCGACATGGGATGAAAGCCGGGTAACCAACTCGGACGAAGAGGTAGTGGTATCGCACAACTGGGATGAATTGCGACACTTTATGTGGGATTATGTCGGCATTGTCCGTACCGACAAGCGCCTGCAACGGGCACGTCGCCGGGTCGAATTACTGCTGCTTGAGATTGACGAGTATTACTCCAACTTTCGCATCACCAGCGACCTGCTGGAACTCAGAAATCTATCAACCTGCGCCGAGCTGATTATACGTTGTGCACAACATCGCAGGGAAAGTCGTGGATTGCACTATACGCTGGATTATCCGGAACCCTACAAAGAAAGGGAACCTGTCGATACCGTATTAGTACCCAGAAACTTTGCGCCGGCGGGCACATATTTACCCGGATCAGGCGGCTGATATCAATACGATTCCTGCTCAGTGCAGACAATGTTTGCGGCATGAAAAATAATATGTAGAATTTAATTTTTTATCAACTGTGCCAACACCTCTTCCAAAGCCTTGATATCTTCGGAGCGTTTGAGAGTACTGGTCTCACAATCCCAGACATCGAACCAGTTGCCAATACCAAGCCTGCCACGTACATCGCCGTTGAAAAACGGGGCAGCCGCTTCCTGTGCCGAAAGAACACTCTCTCCCGCACGTGGCCCGGGAGATGCAGCAAGTATAACCATTGGCGTGCCCTGCCATACTTTCTTATCAATACGGCTCATCCAGTCAAAAATATTTTTCCAGGCCGTACTGGTAAAGCCATTGTGCTCAGCAAAGGATATAAGCAACGCATCGGCTTGTCCAATTCGGGCAAAAAAATCTCTCGCTTGACGGGGAATACCGCTTCTTTCTTCGCGGTCAATCGAATAAATCGGCATTTCATAATCATTCAGATCAAGAAACTCGATTTCTGCATCGGGACTTGCCTTGAGCAAAAAGTTTGATACAGCATACTCGAGCAGCGCACGATTAATCGAATTGCGGCTATTGGAAGCCGCAAAAACCAGGAGCTTCACATTAATTCTCCCTGTGGTTGTCAGAATTGAGCAGTTTACCGGATCAGGATGTATAACAACGCATTTTCCGGGCAGGTATCGGTCATAAAATACAAGGCACCCTTATTATGGTAAGCCTGTCGGTCTATGAGCATTAGATCATACATATGATTGATCTGTAAAAATAAGATGGCCAGCGTTCACTTAAATGAGTGTTGTTCTATCAAGCTCATAAAAGCTTTGCCATAGTGTTTGAGCTTTGACTCGCCGACACCAGAAATATGGTTCATGGTATTCAGGCTGGTGGGTCGCTTTCCGGCCATCTCGATGAGCGTTGAGTCATGGAATATGATATAGGGTGGCACCCCCTGCTTATTGGCCAATTCCAGACGTAATGCACGCAATGCGTCGAACAGCTTCTGATCATGGGCAGGCAGGCGGTTATCGGTTGTTCTGCCTTTGGTTCTTGTTGCTCTGTCCGGTCGCTCCAGTTTGCGTAATGCCAGAGTAGCTTCTCCGCGTAACAGCGGGCGGCATTTTTCGGTGAGCTTTAGAGAGCCGTGCCCAGTGGCATCAACATTGAGGTAGCCCAGCGCAATTAACTGCCGGTATAAGCGACGCCATTCGACATGACTCAATTCGGAACCGGCACCATAGACCCGCAATCGGTAGTGCCCATTTTTTCTTATACGTACCTGCTCCCTGCCCAGCAGGACATCGGTCAGATAATTCACGCCGAACAACTGATCGGTTCGGTAGGCCGCCGATATGGCTTTTTGTGCGGCTTCAGAGGCATCCCATGTTTGCGGTGGATTCAGGCAGTTATCACAGTTGCCGCAAGGTTCCGGGAGCTTTTCCCCGAAGTACCCCAACAGGGCCTGCCGCCGGCAGTTCGTGTTCTCACACAGTCCCAGCATGGACTCCAGTTTATAATGCGAAACCCGTTTATATTGCTCATCTGCATCTGACTCCTGCATCATCTGACGCAGCTTGATGACATCCTGTAGTCCGTATGACATCCATGCGCTTGCCGATTGTCCGTCACGTCCGGCACGGCCTGTTTCCTGATAGTAGGCTTCAATGCTTTTGGGCAGGTTAAGGTGTGCGACAAATCGCACATCAGGCTTGTCAATGCCCATGCCAAAGGCAATGGTAGCAACAATAATAATGCCATCTTCGTGCAGGAATCGCTGCTGGTTTTGCTGTCGATATTCATCGGATAGGCCGGCATGGTAAGGCAGCGCGACATAACCTTTCTCACATAACCAGCTGGCAACATCTTCCACCTTGCGCCGCGATAAACAGTAAACGATACCGGCATCTCCGGCATGCTCAAGCTGGATGAAACGCAGCAGCTGTTCGCGCCCGTTTGTCTGCTCATTTATGGTGTAGCGGATATTGGGTCGGTCAAAGCTGTTGATATAGGTCGCTGCACCATGTAAACCAAGCTGATCAATAATCTCTTCGCGGGTGCGCTGATCCGCCGTTGCCGTCATGGCGATACGGGGGATCTTAGGGAAGCGTTCCTGAAGCCGGGATAACTGCTGGTATTCTCTGCGGAAATCATGGCCCCACTGCGAGACACAATGCGCCTCATCAATGGCAAATAACGCCAACCTGACCTGTCCAAGAAGATTCAGCATCTGCTCTGAAAGCAGTCGCTCGGGTGCGATATACAACAAATCAAGTTTGCCGGTTTTCAGCTCATCAGCGATCCGCATTTGGGTCTGATAATGCTGCATGGAGTTGAGGAATGCGGCCCGAATACCAAGCTGTTGCAGGGCATCAACCTGATCCTGCATGAGGGCGATCAATGGTGACACCACAATACCGGTACCGTCACGCACCATAGCGGGGATCTGGTAACATAATGACTTGCCACCTCCTGTTGGCATCAGTACCAACGCATCCCCACTGTGGATCACAGTCTCGATAATATCGGCCTGGTTCAGACGAAAACTGTCATAACCAAATGTTTTTTGAAGAATATCCCGGGCTCGCTGCATGGGGGGATATTATAGATGATATCATCAGTATTTTATATCGTTGCCTGTATGTCCCCCGGACAGAAGTTGAATTGTCATTGTATGGTCTGTGCTATCATAGCGCGTATGGAACCAGGAAATAACCATGCTCCCAATGCCCTGCTTGTTTTTCACTTCAGTCCCGCCCTGATTCATGTTCCCTAAATCTGCCAGTGTTCTGTTGATCATAGCGGTGCTGGTCTCGTGCTCGAATAATCTACATTACGATCCCGGTAAGGCGCACCATATCCCGGACGGTTTCAGAAATATCCATTATGATGATTCACAAAACTTTATTGATTTTATTGTTTGGAAATGGGGACAGTTATCGAAAGATATACAAAGATCAGACAGCTATGAATTTCCTGTAGTTCGCTCTTGGCACCGAAATATACGGACCAATACATCCCGGCCTTCATTGACCTGAATTGGCCATGCCACTTTTCTGATCCAGATTGACGGCATGAATATTCTGACCGACCCACATTTTTCGGAACGGGCCTCGCCGGTGTCATGGGCTGGGCCACAGCGTGCCATGCCGATTCGGACACTGCCGGAAATTCATGCTGTAGTGATTTCACATGATCACTATGATTCGCTGGATGTAAGCTCGGTCAAAGATCTCGCAAAACACAATGCAGGCATTCATTTTCTCGTTCCTCTGGGTATGAAAGCCTGGTTTGACGCTCTGGAGCTGTCGAACATTCAAGTCACCGAGTTAGATTGGGGTGAGAGCCACACCATTAGCAATATCCAGTTTACGGCAGAACCGTCACAGCATTGGGGCAAGCGCAGCCTGTTCGATGGTTTTGAGCGACTGTGGCCTCTTGGGTTATCAGAACAAAAGGACAGGCAGATCTTTTTTGCCGGCGACTCCGGCTATGCCAGACACTTCAAAAACATCGGTGAAAAATATGGCTTCTTTGATCTGGCTCTGATTCCTATTGGTACCTATGCACCGCGCTGGTTTATGCAACATGACCATGCCAATCCGGAAGAAGCAGTGCTGATCCACCGCGACATTCGCTCTCGTTATTCGGTTGCCATGCACTGGGGCACATTCATCATGACCGATGAGCCACTCGATGAATCGCCGGTAAGGCTGGCTGATGCCTTGCAAAAGTACGCCATAGCAGCCACAGAGTTTGAAGTATATCGGCATGGTGAAAGCCGGTTTCTTGGAAATATCTGGTAATAATCTAATGCCCCCTCCCCCCAAATGGATAGCTCAAAATATAAGCTTCATCATGCGGTTATTTATTGTGGTTGGTGTGGTTGGTTTTACCGTCGCCAAGTATGCCATGTGTCCTGTTCGCGAAGTAATATCTTTTGATGCTCTAGCTAAATTAAGACTTTTTAGAGGACTTACTTGGTACATATTATCACAGAGAACAGGACCAATCATTGCAGATTACGAAGAGCATCGCCCTATTAGTCCATCATTCAATGGCATAACTGCCTTGGCATGGTTTCAGGAAAAACAGGGTAATACCCTGAAGTTTAAGCGGCCTTCCAATGCAATATGGCGACATTTCGAGAATAATACTCTGGTCAATGCAACGCACAGTTCAGAGCAAAAATCCAGCCCTTACCGGGAAGTTACACTCATGCACTCGATGTCTTATATTGGAAGATATTTCATTTCTTCCGAGTATGGGCATAAGGTGCTGAGCAGATTATCCATTAAGGAAGATCTCCAAAAGTCTGCGAATGAATGGTTTGAAAGCCATGTCAAGGGAGATTGGGTGGCCATCCATTATCGTGGTACGGATTTAGCGAAGGGTATGGACAGAACGTATAGACGAAGGTACAAAATAGAACTCAGGCCGTATGTCACCTATCTGAAAGAAGTGCTGGACAGTCAATGCAGCATTTTTGCCTGTTCGGATCAGGCACAGTTCATTGATGAGATGAAAGCGGCATTTCCAGGGAGAGTGTTTGCACGAGATATAAAACGCTCTTATGATAACACGCCTCTTCATTTGCATTTTGTCCCCTTTGAGAAACGCGATAATTATGAACAGGAGAGAGACGCTTTGATAGATGTTTTAGTATTGGCAAAGGCCGGGTTAATTTATACAAACGGTTCAGGGTTTGTAGATATGGTTAGATACTTCAATCCAGAGACTAAAATCGTATCGCTGGATGGAAGAACAATAGGGAGAGGGAAAAATAATGCGCCTATTCCTGAACCGGATTTATTCAAAAGATTATCCTTGCCTTGGGATCGTTGATGAAATATCCCGGGTCAGGGACTATTAAAAGCCATGTGCACCTTCGCTCATCCTGGATATAAGCGGATCGCCTGTATCGTGATAGACCTCAGAGAAGTCGAAGTCGTGTCCTCTTCCTGACATTATTGGATCAAGGCTTGGCGGAAATATATATCACAGCACTGCCAGTTCGTCATATTGCCGGAGGAGGTGGAATGTCGTAGGATTCATCCAGATATGAAAGTTGTTAATCGCAGTGCTCTGATACCCTATAGTGCCCGGCAGATGTATGAACTGGTCAGGGATATTGAGTCTTATCCGGATTTTTTGCCCTGGTGCAGTAGTGCCTGTATTTTGGAGTCTTTTCCTGACGGGATTTGTGGTCAGTTGGTTATCAGCAAAGGTGGTTTGAAGCATTCATTTTCTACCCGCAATACATTGACGGAAAATCGTGAGATCACCATGGTGCTGGAAGATGGGCCGTTCAGTATGCTGCAAGGCGTCTGGCAGTTTGAACCCATCGGTGATGCGGGCAGCAGGGTGTCGTTGCATCTGCAATTTGATTTTTCCGGTGCGTTGGCACGTATGACGATTGCACCGTTGTTTGGCAGTATCGCAGACAGAATGGTTGATGCTTTTGTAGAGCGGGCAGCCATCATGTATCAATAATCCGGCGATTTGTCATGCCTGAAAGATTTAATGTCGAAGTAGCCTATGCAGAACCTGAAAAACAGCTGATTAAGTCGCTGGAGGTCGGAGCCGGAACCACGGCGATGGAGGCAGTTCGTCAGTCCGGTATTTTTGAGGAATTTATTGGCCTTCGGGATGCTGATGAGCTGGAGTTGGGTATATTCGGCAAGCAGTGTCAACCGGGAGAGGTGCTGCAGGCCGGGGACCGTGTTGAGATATACAGGCCGCTGCTGGTTGACCCCAAAGAGGCCAGAAGGTTAAAAGCTGAAGCAGCGGAGAGACGCCAGAAAAGTCAGAGATGAGGTTCGGCTATTGCTGGTTTTCCGTGGAGTCCTGCTCATCCCGATTGGCGATGGGTTCCTGACCATTTTTTTCGATAGTGGATTCCTCACCATCCTGGCGGGTAATGAGAGGGGCATTGCGCTTTTGGGGTTCTCTGGTCAACAGGTCATCGAGAAAGCCACTGTCATCCAGTTCGCGGGGCGCATCGGCCGGTATGATAATCGTCCGCTCGCGATTCTCTTTTCGTGTTATCTCGGCGGCCTCCTGATCCTGGGGCAGCGGGTCACCTTCTATCCCGAACAGCAGGCTGTCCTTAAAATGCAGCACCAGAAGTTGTTGTTGCACCTCCGTATCGCCGGTGCGGCTTGCCGGTTTCAACATGTACAGGTAATCCCAGCGGTTATCGTGGAAGATGTCCTGTATTGAGGGTGTGCCGAGGATGTAGCGCACCTGTTGCTCGGTCATGCCGAGTTTGAGTTCATTGACCATCTGCTGGGTAATCAGGTTGCCCTGTTGCACCTCAATCCGGTAGATGCCAGGTAGCTCTTCCCAGTTAATGAGCTGAATACCAAGCAGTGGGGCATCGGGGGCTGTGCTGCAACCTGCGGTAGCGATAAGGCTTGAAATCAGGGTAATTTTAATGAGAGACTTTCTTTTCATGGAAACATCGGTCGGTCAAAACTGCGTATAGCATAGCATGATGAATGCGTATAAGCACACTAAGAATTTATGCTGATTGCGTTAGCTGTTGTTGCCGAGGAGTAAACGTTGGATATGGAATCAAGCGATCTGAAGAAAGCAGGGCTGAAAGTAACTTTGCCTCGTATGAAGGTACTTGAAATACTGGAGTGCAGCGAGCAGCATCATATGAGTGCCGAGGAGGTTTACCGTGCGCTACACGACTCGGGTAATAGTGTTGGATTGGCTACGGTTTACCGGGTTTTGACCCAGTTTGAGTCAGCGGGTCTGGTTTCCCGGCTTAATTTTGAAGGGGGACAATCCGTATTCGAACTGGAATCCGGACACCATCATGATCACATGGTTTGCGTGAAATGTGGACGTGTTGAAGAATTTGTCAATGAGATCATAGAGGAATGTCAGCATGATGTGGCAAGTCATGCCGGCAATAAGCTGGTGGACCATAGTCTGGTGCTTTATGTCGAATGTGCTCGATGTCGTCAGGATGGCTGAATGCAGGGTACCAGTCATCGGTATTGATTTTGTCAAGGAACAAAAAATCTCATTTCTCGTGCTCTGGTAGTTTCAGGGCAGGCTTTATTAGGGCTTTCCTAACAACTCCCGTGCATGGGCCAGGCTCTGTTCGGTGACTTCTATGCCGCCCAGCATCCGGGCGATTTCCTGTGTTCGGTTTTCGGAGTCAAGGCCGATTGCCCTCGATTCGGTGCTGTTCTTTGTGCTGGTTTTGACGATACGAAAATGTTGATGTCCCTGTGCGGCCACCTGTGGCAGATGGGTGACGCACAGTACCTGATGGCTATGGGCCAGGCTTCTCAATTCCCTGCCGACTATTTCTGCAACGGCACCGCCGATACCGCTGTCGATTTCATCAAAAATCATTGTCGGGGCTTCATTTTGGGTGGCGCATATCACGGTGATCGCGAGACTGATACGGGAAAGCTCGCCTCCAGAGGCAACCTTGTGCAGTGGTTTTAGAGGCTGTCCCGGATTGGCGCTGACCATGTAATGAATGTTGTCACGGCCATGTCGGCTGATGGTGTGATTTTCTTCATCAAGCGATACCTCAATCGTAAACTTCCCTCCCTGCATGCCGAGTTGCTGCATTTTATCGGTGACCTGACTGGAGAGGTTTGCGGCGGCGGTTAGTCTTTCCTGATGTAGTTGTTGGGATAGTCGAGTGTATTTCGTCAGCAATGCGTCATGTTTTTTCTGAAGCTCGAAGAGACCGGTCCTCGATTTGTCGATGGCAGATAATTCTCGATTTTTCTGCGCATAGTATTCGGGAAGCTGCTGCATGGAGATGCCGTGCTTTCTGGATAGAGCATGGAGTTTGGAAATCAGCTGATCGAGCTCCTCAGCGCGTTGCGGGTTGGTTTCCAGACTGTCATGCATGTTCTGCATCTCATGTGTGGCCTCATCGGTCAGTACTGTCATGTCATTTAGAATTTCGAGGATTGCAGTAACATGTCGGTTATTGTGGCCCCGGCTGCGGAGATCGGCCATCAGGTCGGTAATACGGCTGTGTAAAGAATCGGAATCGTCCTCTTTAAGTCGCTGCACTGTTTCCCAGCTAAGTGATTTGAGGCTTTCGGCATTCAGGGTGGTTTCATGCTCGGTCAGCAGCTCCTTGATATTGAGCTGGTCAATGCTCAACGTTTCCAGCTCATCAAGCTGATAACGTAACAGCTCAATCCGTGCTGTGTTTTCCTGTACCTGATCAGTGAGATTTTTCAGTTCTTCTTCAGTTTTTTTCAGATGTATGGCAGTCAGGCTGACTGCCTCAATCAGATCCTGGTAATTTCCCGCAGCATCGAGGAGTCTGCGCTGGTAGCTGGCTTTTGTCAGGCTTTGATGTTCGTGCTGTCCGTAAATTTCCACCAGACTCTCACTCAGCGTCTTCAGCGTGGTTAAATTGACGGCAGAATTATTGATAAAGGCAGTTGAGCGGCCTTCAGCCGTGATGACCCGACGGATATGGCATTCTTTATCTGCATCCAGTGCATATTCCTGAAGCCATTTTTGTGCCGGGCTGTTGGCATCGACTGTAAAGCTGGCATTGATGATGGCTCTGTCACTGCCATGACTTACGACTCCTGCATCAGCGCGGTTTCCAAGGGTCAGGTTCAAGGCATCAATCAATATGGATTTGCCTGCACCGGTTTCACCCGTGAGTACCGTCATTCCCGGTTTTAATTCCACTTCGGCTTCACTGGAAATGGCGAAATTCTGCAGATGTATTCGCGTCAACATGGTTTGGGGCCGTTAATATGGATGGGGGTCAGATGCTGTTCTGGGAGCCCCAGTGCAGTTTGGCGCGCAGGATATCGAAATAATCATAATTCACCGGATGTACCAGCCTGACTGGCTTGGCATGGCTTTTAACCGTGATACGGGTGTCTTCTTCAAGGCGAATACGAGTTTGACCGTCTAGCGTGATCATTGAGTAGGTGACATCTTCGGTTTTTATGTGCAGTTCGATTTCACTGTCCGATTCGATGACCAGTGGTCGATTACTCAACGTATGGGGGCAGATTGGTACCAGAGTGATCGCCCGTAAGGATGGGTGAACAATGGGGCCGCCTGCGGATAAGGAATACGCTGTCGAACCGGTAGGTGTCGCAATAACCAAACCGTCAGCACGATAAGCTGTAATGAAATTGCCGTTGATGCTGGCACCAAACTCAATCATTCGGGCCAGTTCCCACTTGTGCAGAACTACATCGTTAAATGCCAGCAAGGTCTGCGCAGACTGGCTGTGCCCCGTCAGTCTGGTTTCAAGTAGAAAGCGCTCTTCAATATCGATTCGACCGCTTAGAAACTCCTGAAGCCGTGGTTCGATTTCCCCTGGAGAGACATCTGCCAGAAATCCAAGCCTGCCAAGGTTGACTCCTAAAACAGGTGTTCCATAGGGCGCGAGCTTGCGGGCGGCATGCAGCAGCGTACCGTCTCCACCAATGACAATAGCCAGATCGCAATCTTTGCCGATCTCTTCGAATGATCTGGCCGGCAGACTGGAATTCCGGGCCTGATGGTTTGTGTGATGGATGCAGCAGTTTAGTTGATGGTCATGCAGGACACGGGTAACAGCATCCAGGGCAGGAGTAACCGACTGGTCATTTGGTTTCAGGATGATGCCGATATTTTTGAAGTTTTTCTGCATAAGTTCCTGATGCCGATACAGGTTAAAGGCAATCTTGACAATTTTTCATGGTAGTTGTAGCTTGTGAGCTTACCAAGCTGACTGATGAAAACCAATACTTGATGACAGTTGATAAGGATACCGTTCCCCGGCTGGATAAGCGATCCCGGCATTTCCTCAAAATTTTGATTGAGTCGTACCTGAGTGAGGGGCATCCGGTCGGATCCCGTGCTTTGTCCCGTGATTCGGATTTAAGCCTGAGTCCGGCAACGGTGCGTAATGTGATGGCCGATCTGGAGGAACGTGGCTTTATTCGGTCGCCGCATACTTCATCGGGGCGCGTGCCTACCATTCAGGGCTATCGCTTTTTTGTAGATAGCCTGCTGGCTGTAAAGCCACCGGACGAAATAGAGATCAATAATCTGCGCGATGAGCTGCTGTTGCCGGATTTCGGCAGCAAGGCACTGATAGAAAAGGCCTCTTTTATGTTGACAGGTGTCACCAGTCTGGCGAGTATTGTCTCGATCCCGAAACCGGATAAGTCAGGATTAAAGCACATTGAATTTATCCCCCTTAACCATCGGCGGGTGCTGGTGGTCATGGTGATTGGTAACGATGAAGTGCAGAATCGTATTATCCATGTTGACCGGGAATTTACTCAGTCGGATTTTACCGAATTTGCGAACTATCTGAATAGTCGTCTCGATGGACAGCAGGAGTTCCCGACTATACGCGACGAAATTATTCAGGAAATGAAGGCAGCTCGCGAACATGTCAACAGCATGATGATTAATGCTATTCGAATGGCCGAGCAGGCTATGCAGGACGATACCCCGGGGGATTATGTGTTGACGGGTGAAACCAAACTGATGGACTTTGCTGATGTGGTCAATCTCGACAAATTAAAGCATCTTTTTGAGGCGTTTCATCAGAAGCAGGAAATACTTAAGCTGCTTGATCGTTGTGCTGAAGCCGATGGCATTCAGATTTTTATCGGTAATGAGTCGGGCTATGATGTACTCGAAGAATGGAGTGTAGTGACTGCGCCATATTCAATAGATGGCAATCATGTCGGTGTGCTTGGAGTCATAGGTCCTACCCGTATGGCATATGATCGTATTATCCCGATTGTGGATATTACGGCGCGTCTGCTCGGATTGGCGCTGAAAGCCGACTGAAGTCAATTCTCCCTGTGCCCTGTTTTTTCTCTTGCTGCGGTTGCGTATAATGCGCCACCGTTTTCAAGTCGTTATGAGGTAATGATTCAAGCTATGTCAAATGAGCGCAATACAGGAGAAAATATGCATGAAGCATCGGTGATGAACGATGAACCAGAAGGTGTTGCACAGCCCGAGACAATCGGTGAGGAGGCACAACGGGATGCTGTGCCGACCGAAGCCTCACAAGTAAACATAGAGTCGCTTCAAGAGGCGCTCGAAGAAGCCAATCGGCAGGCATCGGATAACTGGGACAGGTTTATGCGGGCGCAGGCTGAGCTGGACAATGTGCAAAAACGTAACAAGCGTGATCTGGAAAATGCGCACAAATTCGCGCTGGAAAAATTCGTCATCGATTTGCTGGCAGTGCGTGACAGTCTGGAGATGGGGCTGGCTCATACAAAGGACGAAGATGTTGACCCGGACAAGCTCAGGGAAGGCAGTGAGCTGACCCTGCGTATGCTGATGCAGGTGATGGAAAAGTTTAGTGTTGATGAGATAGACCCTGCCGGCGAGGCATTTGATCCGAAAGTGCACGAGGCGGTCGCGATGGTGCCTTCTGCCGAGGTTGAACCAAACAGCGTCCTGGAAGTTCATCAGAAAGGTTATCTTCTCAATGATCGTTTAATCAGGCCGGCACGTGTGGTTGTGGCAAAATCGCCGGATCAATAATTTTCATTGCATAACTTGAAATAAAGTGTGCCAGACCCAAGTTTGCCGGATAACCCCGTTACCAATAGAGACTTAATTTCAGGAGATTTAATTCATGGGAAAAATCATCGGAATCGACCTTGGAACCACCAATTCCTGTGTAGCCGTGCTAGAGGGAGGTGAGCCCAGGGTCATCGAAAATGCGGAGGGTGAGCGTACCACGCCTTCAATCGTCGCTTATGCGGATGATAACGAGCTTCTGGTCGGGCAGCCGGCCAAGCGTCAGGCGGTAACCAATCCGAAAAATACGCTCTATGCGATCAAACGTTTGATTGGACGTCGCTTTGAGGAAGGCGAGGTGCAAAAAGATATTGACCTTGTGCCTTATACCATCATCAAGGCCGACAACGGTGATGCCTGGATCGAGGTAAATGGTGATAAAATGGCACCGCCTGAAATATCGGCCCGGGTTCTTATCAAGATGAAAAAGACAGCCGAAGACTATCTGGGTGAACCGGTTACAGAGGCCGTGGTAACGGTACCCGCTTACTTCAATGACTCCCAGCGTCAGGCAACCAAGGACGCTGGCAAGATTGCCGGCCTTGAGGTAAAGCGTATTATCAACGAACCCACCGCGGCCGCGCTTGCCTATGGTATGGATAAAAAGCATGGCGATAAGACTGTCGCAGTATATGACCTTGGTGGTGGTACGTTTGATGTATCTATTATTGAAATAGCCGAAGTTGATGGTGAACATCAGTTTGAAGTGTTGGCAACCAACGGTGATACTTTTCTCGGCGGTGAGGACTTTGATAATCGTCTGATGGATTATCTGGTTGGAGAATTCAAGAAGGAGCAGGGTGTTGATCTGGCTAATGATCCTTTGGCACTGCAGCGACTTAAGGAGGCTGCCGAAAAAGCCAAGATTGAACTGTCATCGGCGCAGCAAACCGAGTTGAATCTACCTTATATTACTGCCGATGCCTCAGGTCCGAAGCACATGAACCTGAAGATTACACGTGCCAAGCTGGAGTCGCTTGTTGAGGAACTCATCACACGCAGTATCGAGCCCTGTAAGACGGCACTTAATGACGCTGGATTGTCAGCTTCGGAGATTGATGACGTGATCCTTGTCGGTGGGCAGACCCGTATGCCGAAAGTGCAGGATGCGGTTAAAAACTTCTTTGGCAAAGAACCACGTAAAGATGTAAACCCGGATGAGGCTGTTGCGATCGGAGCGGCAATTCAGGGAGGGGTGCTGGGTGGTGATGTCAAAGATGTCCTGCTGCTGGATGTGACACCTCTGAGTCTGGGGATTGAGACCATGGGTGGGGTAATGACCCGGCTGATTGATAAAAACACAACTATTCCAACCAAGGCGCAGCAGGTATTTTCAACGGCGGAGGATAACCAGACTGCCGTAACCGTGCATGTCCTGCAGGGCGAGCGTGAAATGGCTGCAGGAAATAAATCTCTGGGCCGTTTTGATTTAAGTGATATACCGCCTGCACCTCGTGGTGTTCCACAGATTGAGGTGACATTTGATATTGACGCGAACGGTATTTTGAATGTTTCCGCTAAGGATAAGGCCACGGGTAAGCAGCAATCTATCGTGATAAAGGCATCTTCCGGGTTGAGTGACGAGGAAGTCGATTCCATGGTCAGAGATGCCGAGTCACATGCCGAAGAAGATCGTAAGGTGCGTGAACTTGTCGATACCCGTAACGCGGCTGACAGCATGATCCATGCAACCAGAAAGTCTATGAACGAATTGGGCGACAAGATCGATGCCGGAGAAAAGGACGGCCTTGAAAAAGCAATGACCGATCTTGAGGAGGCCATGAAAGGAGATAACAAGGATACTATCGAGTCGAAAACGGCAGTATTAACGGAGTTATCCGGCAAGCTGGCTGAGAAGCTGTACAACCAGTCAGGCGATTCTGAAGATACTGCTGGAGCAAAGGGCACCAGCTCAGCGGGTAGCGACGATGCAGTTGACGCAGAGTTTGAAGAAATTGATGAAGACAAGAAGGCCGGCTGAGCCGGCTGAATCAGGATCTGAAATTGTCTGTGTCTGGCAGAAGCAGTTGCTGATGAGCAATGTTACCAACTGCTTTTCTGCTATAACACAGAGTTTTTCATGGTTATCTCGCATAAGTTAAGGCTAATATATTTTAAGCTCTATAAGGTCGCAGGTTCATCGTTTGAGGCCGCTCTTTCCAAATACTGTGGAGAGCATGATATCGTACCAATGGGTAGTGATCACTCAAGTGCATCAACGATAAAATCTCTCGTATCGCCCGATATTTGGAATGACTACCTGAAGGTATGTTCCGTTCGCGATCCTTATGATCAATGTATCTCTGAGTATTTTTTTACGAAGGATGCTTTTAAGAAATCAGGCCGTCATTACTCTTTGATGACTTATTCCTTCCCATGTTTTATAAGGTATAAATATGTTATTGGTAGGCTTCTAGATAATATGGAAATGTTGCATGTGGATGGGAAAATAGCCGCTGATTTTTTGATTAGATTTGAACATATTGATGAGGATATTGAAAAACTGGAGAGGAAGATAGATTGTCCGGGTTTGCTGCGAGCGTTTCAAGGTTTTAAAGAAAAAAGTAATTTACGCCCTAGTAAAGGGGCATCCGTCATTGAAATGTTCTCTAAATATCCAGCGGAGAAGTTAATAATAGATTCCTTCATGTATGAAAATATAAACAGACTGGAATACATAAGGGAATATTGGCCAGCTTATAAGGCCAAATTAGATTTGGCTATCGGAGATAATGATAATCTGGCTTCAAAAGGGAAACCTAAATTATCATTATTTTTGATGTTTTTACGATATGTTTATAAGTTGGGAGAAGCCATAGATATACAGCGTTTTGTGCCTGTGAAAGTACGTCGTGCGATAGGGTATTTTATTCAGTGGTTAGTTATGCTTACAAAGTAGTGTGGTTCTATACTATGACCATTTCAGGCAATGTTGGACTTTTGGGTTATATCATTTATTGAAGAGCAACTGATGTCCAAACGTGATTACTATGAGGTGCTCGGTATTGATCGAAATATCAATGACCGAGACTTGAAAAAAGCCTATCGTCGTATGGCCCAGAAGTATCATCCGGATCGCAACTCTGGTGATGCCGAGGCGGAGATGCGTTTCAAGGAAGCCAAGGAAGCATATGAAATACTCAGTGATCCACAGAAACGTGCGGCATATGACCAGTTCGGACATGCTGGTGTTGAGTCATCAGCGGGTGGTGGCCCTGGGGAGGGCAGGGGGTTCGAGGATATTTTTGGTGATGTTGGCGATGTCTTCAGTGATATTTTTGGCGGTGGGCATGGCAGGCGTCATGGTAATGCTTATCGTGGTGCCCATCTGCGTTACTCAATGCAGTTGTCTCTGGAAGAAGCTGTTGCAGGTATCAGAAAAAATATCAAGATTCCGGCCAGAGTGAAATGTGGCGTATGTAATGGTTCTGGTGCCCGTAAAGGAACGACTCCCAAAGTCTGTGAAACCTGCCAGGGGCATGGTCAGGTGCGTATGCAGCAGGGATTTTTCTCTGTTCAGCAAACATGTCCTGCCTGCCGTGGCAAGGGCAGTGTGATTACCGATCCTTGTGTGTCCTGCCATGGCAGTGGCAAAGTTGAGCAAACCAAGACGTTGTCCGTAAAAATTCCTGCCGGGGTAGATACCGGTGATCAAATTCGATTGGCTGGCGAAGGTGATGCCGGAAAGCAGGGTGGTCCGCCGGGTGATTTGTATGTCGAGGTTTCGGTAATACCGCATCCTATTTTTGCCCGTCAGGGTAGTGACCTGTATTGTGAAGTGCCTATCAGTTTTGCCACGGCAGCCCTGGGTGGTGAACTCGAAGTACCGACTTTGGCTGGAAGAGTTAATCTGAAAATTCCCCGAGAGACACAAAGCGGTAAACTATTTCGTGTTCGGGCAAAGGGAGTCAAGCCTGTTCGTGGTGGTCCGGTTGGGGATTTGCTGTGCCGTGTCCATATTGAGACGCCTGTCAACCTGACAGCAAGGCAAAAGGAAATGCTCAAGGAGTTTGAATCTACCTTGAGTGAGGGTGGCAAAGGCCATAGCCCGAAAACACATTCCTGGCTTGACGGAGTCAAGGATTTCTTTGAGAGTTTTACCGACTGATCGGAGAATCAAATATGATAAAAATAGCGGTTGCCGGTGTTGCCGGGCGTATGGGGCGCAACCTTGTTCTGGCCTGTCAGGAAAGTGATATGGTTCGACTGACGGTGGCCACGGAGTGTGACGGCAGCAACTTTTCTGGAATGGATGCCGGTGAGTTAGCGGGTATTGGCAAGAATGAGATCGTTATTGATTCCCGGCTTCAGCATCATGTTGATGATTTTGATGTTCTGATCGATTTTACTGTACCGGAGGCCACCATGCGGCATCTCGATATATGCTGCGAGGCTGACAGGCATATTGTCATAGGTACAACCGGATTTACCGAAGCACAGCGCCGGCAGGTTGTATCAGCCTCCAGCGGTATTGGTGTCGTGATGGCGCCGAATATGAGTATCGGTGTTAATTTATGCTTCAAGCTTATTGATATTGCCGCCAGAATTATTGGAAAAAATGCTGATATAGAAATTATTGAGGCTCATCATCGCCATAAGAGTGATGCGCCTTCCGGCACTGCGCTTGGCATGGGGGAAGTCGTGGCCGACGCCTTGGGCAGGGATCTGAAGGAGTGTGCTGTTTATGGTCGTGAAGGACGTATCGGCAAGCGTGACAGAGGCACTATCGGCTTTGAGACAATCCGTGCCGGAGATATTGTAGGCGAGCATACCGTGATGTTCGCCGACATTGGTGAGCGTTTGGAGATAACCCACAGGGCCTCCAGCCGTATGACTTTTGCCAGAGGCGCGGTGCGTGCGGCAGGCTGGATCATGGGCCGTCAATGCGGACTCTACGATATGCAGGATGTGCTCGGACTCAGGAACTGACAGCTACTGGGCATTCATTTGCATTTCGATTGTGCCGTTTATCATTATTTCCATTTTCTCCATTCCAGCCTGAATGGGTGTTGCCGGTGTTTTTTTGGCATCATCGGCTGCTGCCCTGATAGAATGCATGGCTCTGGGGTTGGTATGGCTCGATGAGATGTTAATATCAATAAGGCGGTATTTTTCCCTGTGCATACTGTGTGTGATTAAGCGTGCACGATGCTGGAAGTTTTTCAGAGCGGTTTCAATCAGGATGTTCTCCGCTTTGGTTTTCTCGGCCTCAGAGACCCCGTATCGAATGTTCTGAATGCTTAAATTATTTTGCAGGCGACCGAGTAACTGGCTTAATTGAGCGGCGTTCGAGCTCTTTAGCTGCAAATTCTGGCGTGTCCTCCATCCGGTAATTTTGTCTTTACTATAAACAGGCTGTGTACTGAAGCTGCCGGTCTGCGCCTTGATTTCTTTTTGCCGCTCCAGTATGGAAAGCGCCCTTTGCATGTGCTGCGATACTTCAGCCGCCGTTTTGTCGGCCTCTTCTCCTTCACTTATGGCGTACAGGGTAGCCTGCAGTTCATCCTGGGGCACCTGGATGCTCGAGCTTGCGTTTAAGGATACACGGTCATAATGTGTTTGTATTTCATGGCTATAGGCATTTGAGTGAAAAACAGCAATGAACGCCAAAAGCAGGGTATAATGTCGCATGGTTACTCCCGTTGATTGTCTGTGGTGATTATACTGAAGCCTGGTAATTAAATCTCGACAGACTATGGCCGGATGCATAAACTACCACTGTGGCCTGTGTGGTATTTCTGTCGCTACCATGTAGAAATGATATAAATGGTATGAACCTTCCGGTTTTTTCTGTTTTATATGCCTGGAGCGGGCTTTTGGGGATAGTTTCTTGAGAAAACCGGCACTGCTGGCACTTGCTGACGGAAGCCTCTTTCGTGGGGACAGCATAGGTATTGATGGCGAGGCCAGCGGTGAAGTCGTTTTCAACACCGCCATGACCGGTTATCAGGAAATAATGACTGACCCGTCTTATGCGCGTCAAATGGTGACATTGACCTGTCCGCATATCGGCAATACTGGTGTTAATACCAGTGACGAGGAGTCTTCCACGATTTATCCGACCGGACTGATTATCCGTGGCTTGTCCTTGCGGTCAAGTAACTGGCGCCAACGAAAATCCCTGCCTGAATATCTGCTCGAAAACGGTATTGTCGCTATCGCCAATATTGATACCCGCCGCTTGACTCGCATTCTCAGAGATAAAGGTGCCCAGGGTGGGTGTATCATCGCAGGTGATCGGCCGGATCAGGCGCGGGCACTTAAGGTGGCACTTGAGTTTCCCGGGCTTTCCGGTATGGACCTTGCCAAAGAGGTGACCACCGATTCGCAGTACGAGTGGGCTGAAAGTGTCTGTCAGCCTGATGGTCGCCAGCACTTTTTCTCTGAGACCCGGCCCTATCATGTCGTTGCGTATGACTTTGGTGTCAAACGTAATATTTTGCGTATGCTGGTTCAGCGTGGTTGTCGGGTGACTGTTGTGCCCGCAACGACATCGGCGGAAAATGCGCTGGTCATCAAACCCGACGGTATTTTTTTATCCAATGGTCCGGGCGACCCGGAGCCCTGTGGCTATGCCATTACGGCTATTCGGGCGTTGCTTGAAAAAAATATCCCTGTTTTTGGTATCTGTCTGGGTCATCAACTGCTATCGCTCGCCAGTGGTGCCGGAACACTCAAGATGAAGTTCGGTCATCATGGTGCCAACCATCCGGTACAGGATCTGGATTCGGGGCAGGTTCTGATTACCAGTCAGAACCATGGTTTTGCTGTAGATGAAAACAGTCTACCGGCCAGCCTCAGAGTGACTCACAAATCATTATTTGATGGTTCGCTTCAGGGTGTGGAACGAATGGACTGTCCTGCTTTTGGTTTTCAAGGGCATCCGGAAGCCAGCCCGGGTCCGCATGATGTTGTGCCACTGTTTGATCGTTTCATTCGCTCTATGGAGGCATATAAGCATGCCTAAACGCATGGATATTGAGTCTATCCTGCTGATAGGTGCCGGGCCTATCGTGATCGGTCAGGCATGTGAGTTTGATTATTCCGGCACCCAGGCCTGCAAGGCACTGAAGGAAGAGGGGTATCGTGTCATTCTGGTGAACTCGAATCCGGCCACCATTATGACGGACCCCGATGTGGCAGATTCTACTTATATTGAGCCAATCGAATGGCGCACGGTTGCGCAGATTATCGAAGTTGAAAGACCGGATGCGCTATTGCCCACTATGGGTGGCCAGACGGCGCTGAACTGTGCTCTGGATCTGTATCGGGAAGGGGTATTGGCGAAGCATGGTGTTGAGATGATCGGTGCCTCAAAGGATGCTATTGATATGGCGGAAGACCGTGAGCAGTTTCGCCGGGCCATGCAAGAGATTGGATTAAGTATGCCGAAATCCGCCATTGTCCACAGTATGGAAGAGGCATGGCAGGTACAGGTGGATGTGGGCTTTCCTGCCATTGTTCGCCCATCTTTTACCATGGGTGGCAGTGGTGGTGGTATTGCTTATAACCGCGAAGAGTTCGAGCAGATCTGCCGGCGTGGTCTGGATGCATCGCCCACAACAGAAATCCTGCTGGAGCAATCGGCACTGGGTTGGAAAGAATATGAAATGGAAGTGGTGCGGGACCACAGGGACAACTGCATCATTATCTGTTCCATTGAAAATTTTGATCCTATGGGCATCCATACAGGTGATTCCATCACTGTTGCGCCGGCACAAACCCTGACTGACAAGGAATACCAGATATTGCGCGATGCGTCACTGGCAGTGTTACGCAAAATTGGTGTCGATACCGGCGGTTCCAATGTTCAGTTTGCCATCAATCCGGATGATGGTGAGCTGATCATTATTGAAATGAATCCAAGGGTTTCCCGTTCCTCGGCGCTGGCTTCCAAGGCGACTGGCTTTCCAATCGCCAAAGTGGCTGCCAAACTGGCGGTTGGCTTTACGCTGGATGAACTGGACAATGAAATAACGGGCGGCATTATTCCGGCATCTTTTGAGCCTGCCATTGACTATGTTGTGACCAAAATTCCGCGCTTTACTTTTGAAAAATTTCCCCGTGCCAATGATAGGCTGACAACACAGATGAAATCGGTAGGAGAGGTCATGGCCATTGGGCGAAGCTTTCAGGAATCCATGCAAAAGGCGCTTCGAGGGCTTGAGACTGGCATACATGGCCTCGATGAAATTCTCGACCTTGATATTGAAGGTATGGACGATAAACTGTCATGGGAGCTGGGGGTTCCTGGTGGTGATCGTATTTTATATGTTGCTGATGCGTTTCGTGCCGGACAGTCTGTTGAGAAAATCCATGCCCGCACCGGGATCGACCCATGGTTTTTAGCTCAGATACAGGACTTGATTGAAGACGAGCGATCAATACAGGACCAGTCATTAAGCGACCTGACAAGAAATGACCTGTACAGCCTCAAGCGTAAAGGCTTTGCTGATGCACGTCTGGCGAAGCTGCTTGGTTGCGATGAATCTGAGGTAAGAAAGCGTCGTTTCGATGACAATATACACCCGGTTTATAAACGTGTTGATTCATGTGCGGGTGAATTTGTTTCGGCTACAGCGTACATGTATTCGACTTACGAAGAGGAATGTGAGGCGCAGCCGAATGATAAAGAAAAAATAATCGTGCTTGGTGGAGGGCCGAATCGTATAGGTCAGGGCATTGAGTTTGACTATTGCTGTGTTCATGCAGCGCTGGCCTGTCGGGAAGATGGCTATGAAACCATTATGGTGAACTGCAATCCAGAGACGGTTTCGACCGATTATGGTACATCGGACCGCCTTTATTTTGAGCCCTTGACGCTTGAAGATGTATTGGAGATTATGCGCGTTGAAAACCCTGCCGGGGTGATAGTCCAGTACGGAGGTCAGACACCACTGAAGCTGGCGCGTGATCTGGAAGCCTCGGGTGCTCCGATAATCGGTACAACGCCGGATGCGATCGATCTGGCGGAAGATCGGGAGCGCTTTCAGCAGATGCTGCATAATGCAAACCTTAAACAGCCGCCCAATCGTACCGCAACCAGCGCTAAACAGGCCGTTGGGCTGGCTAACGAAATAGGCTATCCCCTGGTTGTACGGCCATCCTATGTTTTGGGTGGGCGTGCCATGGAGATCGTGCATAACGACGATAGCCTTATTCGTTACATGCGTGAAGCGGTGCAGGTATCCAATGATTCGCCGGTGCTGCTTGATCACTTCCTGGACCACGCCATAGAAGTCGATGTGGATGCCGTTAGTGATGGTGAGCAGGTAATCATTGCAGGGATTATGCAACATATCGAGCAGGCCGGCATACACTCCGGCGATTCGGCCTGTTCATTGCCGCCTTACTCGCTTGCTGACGGAGTCATTGAGCAGATCAAGGAACAGACCCGGATTATGGCCAGAGACCTGAATGTATGTGGTTTGATGAATGTACAGTTTGCGATTCAGGAAAAAGAAATTTATGTGCTGGAAGTTAATCCTCGTGCGTCGCGCACAGTGCCATTTGTATCCAAGGCCATCGGTATCCCATTCGCGAGAATTGCTGCACGCTGCATGACCGGAAAGTCCCTGCGCGATCAGGAGATTAAAGAGCCGGTCATGCCCCATAATCATTGCTCTGTGAAAGAAGCAGTTTTCCCGTTTATAAAATTTCCGGGAGTTGACCCAATACTGGGACCCGAGATGAAGTCCACCGGGGAAGTGATGGGCATGGCTTCCGGGTTTGGTGCTGCCTATGCCAAATCACAGCTGAGTGCCGGAAATATCCTGCCGGATTCAGGCAGCGCATTACTGAGTGTGCGCGAAGCGGACAAAGAAGGTATAATCACCATAGCTCAGGAGCTGGTGGAGCTTGGCTTTCTGCTGGTGGCGACCCATGGAACTGCTGTAAAGATACATGCAGCGGGCATAAAATGCGAGTCTGTTAACAAGGTGCAGGAAGGTCGGCCCCATATAGTTGACATGATCAAAAATGACGAAATATCATTGATTATCAACACTACCGAAGGAATACAGGCAATAGAGGACTCTTTTGAAATCCGGCGCGAAGCATTGCATCGCCAGGTTTGCTATACCACAACTCTGGCAGGTGCTTATGCGACATGTATGGCTATCAGACATCGAAATGACTACAGCGTGAATCGCTTACAGGATATACATCGGGAAATTAAAAATGGATAAGGTTTACCTGACATTGCGCGGAGCAGAACAGCTTCGCCAGGAACTCAAAAGACTTAAGACAGTTGATCGGCCAACAATAGTAGCTACGATTGCGGAGGCTCGTGAGCATGGAGATCTGAAGGAGAATGCCGAATACCATGCTGCCCGCGAACGACAGAGCTTTTGTGAAGGGCGCATCAAGGATATCGAAGGGAAACTCTCCAATGCTGAGATTATCAATGTAGCCAAGGCGGGAGAAGCTGCCAACGGCAAAGTGATCTTTGGTGCTACGGTGGGCCTGATGGATGAAGATACCGAAGAAGAAATGACCTATCAAATTGTCGGTGAGGATGAAGCGGACATTAAACAAAACAGAATTTCAATTGGCTCTCCATTCGCTCGTGCTCTGATTGGTAAACAGGAAGGTGATGTAGCAGAAGTTCAGGCCCCTGGTGGAGTGCGAAGCTATGAAATAGTAAATGTTTGTTACGAATAGCCTATGCCTGTTTGGGGTTGAGCATTCTTGATAGATATTTTTGGGAGTTAAGTATTAGACGATCCCAAAAGTGTGCTATAATTACTATTAATTAAGAATTAGCAATTATTTAGACATGAATTTATTTAATTTTACCCAAAAGTTCGCAACAGTCGAATCCTGTTTGAAACATCTTGAAGAAATCCGATAGGGCGATAAGCCTTATTGCCCACATTGTGGTAGTGTCGAAAAGATTTACCATTACAGTGATGGCAAACGTCATAAGTGCGGTGCTTGCAAGAGTGTATTTAGAATCACAGTAGGAACGATATTTGGTGATAGTCCGTTAAAGATGTTGCCAAAGTGGTTCTTGGCGATTTATATGGAAACAACCCACAGCAAAGGAATATCGAGTGTGCAGCTTGCTCACCATATTGGCGTACAGCAAAAGACTGCTTGGTTTATGTTGTGCAGAATCAGAAAAGCCTCAGAATCCGATTCGAGTGTTTGTTTACTCGGTGGCGATGTTGAAATTGACGAAACATATATTGGTGGCAAAGAAAAGAACAAACACAAAAACAAACGCACAAAGGGAACGCAAGGCAGAAGCACTAAGACCAAAGCCGTAGCCTTTGGAATAAAAGAACGAGATGGCGAAACGCGTGCGTTTCATGTCCCGTCATCTGCATCAAAACACGTTATGCCAGTCATGATTGAAAATGTTGCTTTGGGAAGTAAGGTAAGTGCCGATGACAATCGTGCCTATGGCGCACTGGATGGCATGTATGAGTTGGATAGAGTTAATCATTCGGCAGATGAATATGTACGGGGCGAAACGCATACTAATGGTATTGAAAGCATATGGGCTATGACCAAGCGTGTCTATGTTGGCACTCACCACTGGTGGAGCAAAAAGCATAGCCAGTTATATTTGAATGCAGTATGCTATCGCCAAAACACAAGAAAAACTGACAAGGATGTCACTATCGACAATCTTTTGACGACAGGCATGGATGCTCGATTGACCTATAAGGAGTTAACAAAATGAATGTCCAGCCACAAAGCAATATGACTGCATTCAATGCAGTGTTAAAGAAAACGGATGTCAAATATCTCGAACGTGCGCGGGCTTATCCGTTTCTCAAATGGGCAGGTGGCAAACGAGCCTTGATACCTGAAATCGTTAAGTTGTTACCGCAAACATTCAACGATTACTATGAGCCTTTCTTAGGCGGTGGTGCTGTTTTCTTTGGACTGGATAGCAGAATAAATCACAAAGTATATCTAAGTGATTTGAACGCCGATTTGATGCTTACTTACCGAATGTTGCAACAATCTCCTGAAGATGTTATTGATTTGCTTAAAAAATACCAAAAGAAACATTCAAGAGCATATTACAGCAAAATTAGAGACAAAGGACACACTGAACAAGATGCAGTTAAATTGGCGGCTCGATTTATCTATTTGAACAAAACTTGCTTTAACGGGTTATATCGAGTTAATAAATCAGGCAAATTTAATGTTCCTATTGGAAGTTACAAGAATCCAACAATTTGTGACGAAATCAACCTTTTAGCAGTTTCAGAAGTCTTGACTAATGTTGATTTGAAAGTCCAGTCATTTGATGGAATAGAACCGTCAACGGATGATTTAGTGTATTGTGATCCACCTTACGACCAAACATTTACTCAGTACACAGATGTTGGTTTCGATAGCAACATGCAAGTTAGTTTACGGAAGGCATGTGATACCTGGTTAAACGCTGGCGCACATGTCATCATCTCAAACAGCGATACTGAATTTATCAGAAAAGTATGGAAAGGCTATCAGTTCAAAGAAATTCAAGCATCTCGAAATATTAGCTGCAAAGGTTCTGAGCGCAATAAGGTTACTGAACTGTTAATTACGGGTTCTCAGTAATGCCATAGCGAAGCGGTGGAACACGGGCTAATATGTCCGGGAATAGACTTGAACAATTTACAGCTGAAGTATTAGAAGAACGAGATTACCTGTATATCGAACCGATTCGTTTTTTGCCAATGCGCGAAATGGAACAGCCAATTTATACGAGACAGTTTGAATCTGGCAAAAGCATTTGCGGCAAGAAACGTAAAGTAGACCTAATTCTTTATCACCCTCGCCTTTACACCGAATGCCTTGTAATCCAATGTAAATGGCAAGCATCAGGTGGTAGTATTGATGAAAAGTATCCCTATGAAGTTTTGAACATACAATAAAACGAATACGACACCATCATTCTTCTTGATGGCGGTGGATACTCAGCAGGAGCAAAACAATGGCTTCTTAATCAATCAGGCAAAAATCGTTTGAAGCAAGTTTTTAGTCAAGGTGAATTTGCTAATTATGTGAATCGGGGATATCTCGGTTAGGATCGTCTAATACATAAATCCCATATTTTTTTGTGACACTGTGCAACCCTGCCTGCTTAAGGATATTGATAGCGGAGTTACTGGAATAGCAGGAGTTTATAGTCGCTCGATTCTTTTCTTTTGTTCATTTAGATTTTCCAGAGCAGTTTCGGCATTGACCAGTTTCTCACGTTCCTTGTTGACCACGGCTTCCGGTGCCTTGTTGAGAAAGCTGTTATTGGTCAGTTTACCATTGATCCGCTTGACTTCATCTTCCAGCCTGTTGATTTCTTTTTGCAGGCGCACCAGTTCGGCATCCCTATCAATCAATCCCGCAAGTGGAATAAGGATTTTCATCGTTCCGACCAGAGCGATGGCAGCCTCCGGCGCATCATCTTCATCATTGATAATGTTGATGCTTTCTGCCTTGGTGAGAAAGTTAATATAGGGTCGTGCGGTTTTCAGACGCACCCTGTCGCTATCAGAGGTATTGGCAAGCAGGATGGATACAGCTTTGCCGGGTGCGATGTCCATTTCAGACTTGATACGACGTACTCCGAGAATAAAATCCTGAGTCCACTGTATTTCTCTGGTGGCCTTCATATTAATGAGTGACTCATCGTAGCGGGGATAGCGCTGCAGCATAATGGTGTCCCCATTGATGCCGGCTATCGGAGCAATGGTTTGCCATATCTCCTCTGTAATATAGGGTATGACGGGATGGGCCAGACGCAGGACAGACTCCAATGTGGTAATCATTGTTCTGCGTGTGCCATGTTTTTGTGCATCGTCAACAGTATCGTCATTGAGTATGGTTTTAGAGAGTTCCAGATACCAGGCACAGTACTCATTCCATGTAAACTCGTAAACCGCCTGCGCCATATGATCGAAACGATAACTATTGATTGCATCAGTCATGCTCCTGATGGTTTCCTGTAGTCGTGAAGTAATCCATTGATCAGCCGTGGATAATTTCACCTGACTGTCTGGATCATGATTTGGGCCCTCGGCATTCATCAATACATAACGTGCAGCATTCCAGAGTTTGTTGCAGAAATTGCGATAGCCCTCTATACGCGACATGTCAAACTTAATATCACGACCGGCTGAGGCCATGGCGGCAAAGGTAAAGCGCAGGGCATCAGTTCCAAATGCCTGGATGCCGTCGGGAAATTCCTGGCGGGTTTGTTTTTCAATTTTCTTTGCCAGATGAGGTTGCATCATGCCGGTGGTACGTTTTTGCACCAGTGATTCAAGATCAATGCCGTCAATCAGATCGATTGGGTCAAGTACATTGCCTTTGGACTTGGCCATTTTATCCCCGTGCGAATCGCGCACCAGACCATGGATGTAGATTTCTCGGAAAGGTGGCTTACCATCCATGAACTTCAGGCCCATCATCATCATGCGCGCGACCCAGAAAAAGATAATATCGAAGCCTGTGACCAGTACCGAAGTAGGGTAAAAGGTTTTCAGACGCTCAGTATTATCGGGCCAGCCCAGAGTGGAAAAAGGCCATAGAGCCGAGCTGAACCAGGTATCCAATACATCCTCGTCCTGATGGAGTTCATGGCTGTCAGCCAGATTGTGCTGGTTACGAATAGCCTGCTCGGAGTGACCGACATAGACATTGCCGGCTTTATCATACCAGGCTGGAATACGATGCCCCCACCAGATTTGGCGACTGATGCACCAATCCTGAATATCCCGCATCCAACTGAAATAAGTATTTTTCCAGCCATCCGGGATAAATCGCACTGTGCCGTCCTCGACTGCCCTGACTGCCGGTTCTGCCAGAGGACTGACTCTGACATACCACTGCCGGGTAAGCAAAGGCTCAATCACGGTACCGGAACGATCACCACGTGGAACCATCAATTTATGTTCCCTGACTTGCTCCAGCAGGTTCTGTGTCTTCAAGTCAGCCACGATCTGCTTCCGGGCCTGATAGCGGTCCATGCCGACATAGGCGGCCGGAATCAGATCTTTTTCAGATTCTTCATTGGTGCGGATTGCGGCATTGACTGTGAATATATTGATCAGGCCGCCATGGACCTGATCATTGATAGCGATTTCATCACGGTGTCTCTGCCAGATGGCATAATCATTGAAATCATGTGCGGGAGTTACCTTGATGCAGCCGGTGCCGAACTCAATATCGACATGCTCATCAGCGATCACCGGAATTTTTCGGCCGGTTAGTGGCAGCTCCAGCAACTCACCAGCCATATGTCTGAAGCGGGCATCTGCCGGGTTCACTGCGACTGCGCAATCGCCCAGCATGGTTTCCGGGCGGGTGGTAGCCACAACCAGATGACCGGTGCCATTTGCCAGTGGGTACCTGATGTACCACATGTGCCCGTCTTCTTCTTCGGAAATTACTTCCAGATCCGATATGGCGGTATGCAGGACGGGGTCCCAATTCACCAGACGCCTGCCGCGATAGATTAGCCCTTCCTCATACAGCCGGATAAAAGCTTCCCGGACAGTCTCGGACAAATCCTCATCCATGGTGAAGCGTTCATGCTCCCAGTCCAGCGAAGAACCAATGCGGCGAAGCTGACGGGTGATATTGCCTCCAGACTCTTCACGCCACTCCCGGATCCGCTCGATAAACTTTTCACGTCCGAGCGTATGCCGGGTTTCACCCTCTTTTTCCAGACGGCGTTCCACTACCATCTGCGTAGCGATGCCGGCATGATCAGTGCCCGGTTGCCAGAGTGTCGGCCTGCCTGTCATCCGTTGATAGCGCGTCAGGGTATCCATGATAGTGTTGTTGAAACCATGTCCCATGTGCAGACTGCCGGTAACGTTGGGTGGCGGGATCATGATGCAATAGGGTGGCGTACCCTGATTCCTGATATTGGGACTGAAATAGCCATTCTCTTCCCAGAACCTATACCAGCGTTCCTCGATTTCCTGCGGGGAATAAGTCTTGTCCATATCCGTATTCTGCGGGCTACCGTAAAAACAATGGATTGTACAGAAAACAGGGTATCATCTGGTTAAATTGTTGTGGTAGTACGAGTACAGTCATTGGCGGTTTTCAATGCTACACGAGCGTCCTGCACACCGGCATATCAACGACAGTCGATGTAGTGGCTTGTACGGTCTATGATATTCCGGTATGAGTCAGAATGAATCAACGGTAATATGTCAAACCATGTTTCGTCATTCGCATCAAATCTTCCTGCAGTGGTTGGCCATTATTCTGGCCGTCCTGTTCGGTTTTTATGTAGTCTGGGATTTGGGCATGATTGCCGTTTTGCTGGAGTACGATAAAAGTTATATCTCATCAATCATCGCGATCATTTTTATGATGACCATGGTGGCAGCCGGCTTGCGTGTCGCTTTTCTGTCAAGGGAGATTGACAGGGCGGAAGACATAGTCACTATGCTGCGGGATGTTCGTGGCAATATGGAACTCAGAGACAATGGCAGGATATTCAGTGCGGGCCAGCAGTTACCCGCCTGTCTGCTGCATGAACAACTCTATAAGCAGCTCATGCGTCGGCAGCACAGTCACCAGGCTGGAAGTAGCCGTTTGATGCTGGAAAGCATGGAAAAAGATATATCGGCCAGCCATGACTTCGGATGGTTTATGGCCGATATCATGATCAAGCTGGGCCTGTTGGGCACAGTGATCGGCTTTATCGTGATGCTGGGTTCGGTTGCCGTGATTGACAATGCTGATATTACAACCATTCAGAATATGCTGGTTGATATGAGTGCCGGTATGCGTATTGCGCTGTTTACCACACTTTCCGGCCTGCTGGCCGGGATGTTACTGGGCTTGCAGTATTATTTTCTGGATCGCGGTGCCAGACACCTGATGGGACTGATTGGTGACACCATCGAGACCTATCTTGGTGAATAATGATGAACCGCAGGAGAGGCTATTTTACCGATCCCTTTACCGACCTGCTGTTCAATGCACTACTGGGCTTTACCATGCTATTCATGGTGACCATCATGTTTGTGAATCCGCTGGCCAGACTGGGTTCGGCCAACCTGAAAGCGGAGTACATTATTACCCTGAGCTGGCCGGAAGATGTCGCGGATGATATGGATGTATGGGTGGAAGAACCACATGGGGAAGTCGTATCTTATCTGCAAAAGGATGCAGGCTGGTTGCACCTTGACCGGGATGATCGTGGCGAAATCAATGATACGATCATGATTGACGGACAGGAGATAATTCATCGTATCAATCAGGAAGTGGTTACCATTCGTGGCATTGTCAGTGGTGAGTATATCGTGAACGCCTATTTTTATGAGGCCAGAAGCGAAAAGCCGATAGAAGTTTCACTGACCATTGACAAAGTGAACCCGACTTTAAAAACAGTGTTCTTCGACAAGGTCATCATGGACAGGCAGGATATGGAGCATACTTTCATACGTTTCAAACTCGATGGCAAGGGTGAAATACTGGATCTGAATCGCCTGCCGAAGCGCCTTACGCCATATGCA
Organism: Gammaproteobacteria bacterium; assembly: GCA_965214035.1. Taxonomy (GTDB): domain Bacteria; phylum Pseudomonadota; class Gammaproteobacteria; order JAJDYQ01; family JAJDYQ01; genus JAJDYQ01. The sequence continues at coordinate 358,961 of OZ243932.1, forward strand.
CTGGAGCCATTGTGACGATCCTGGCTCTGGCCATAGCCTATGTCGCGGTCGTTCTCTTTCTGCTGCTGCTGAGCCTGAAGGTGCCGTACAACGGGCACATAAAAACAGGGATCATATTGATTTGCAGTGCATTCTATGGGGTGGTCTGGCACATGCTGCCCAGGCTTGAGGGCTGGCCGACAGATCGGTCATTGCCGGATGAATTTCAGCTTGTTTCATATCATATTATACATCCGGACAAATACAGAAACACGCAGGGAACCATCCATATGTGGGTGATTGATCTGGCTGAGGATGCTGACCGGACCCCCAGGGCCTACAAACTGCCTTACGCCGAGCAGCTGCACGAAGATATTACTGTAGCGACCGGCAGTGGAGAGGCTCAGAAGGGCAGTCGTATAAAGCGGCAGACGGGAGATGGCACACAGGGAGAACCCTCAGGCCATATTCGGTTCCAGCCGATGCCGACCAATCGACCGCCGCCGAAGGATTAGGGGCAATCCTATTTTTCGCGAACAATGCGAAAGCCGATATGCGTCAGTTTTGTGCCGGCGTTATACTTGTCGCGACGGGTATTCGTTACGGCGCTACTGGCATTGCTGAATGAACCACCGCGCACGATCCGTTTGGAGCAGTCGCCGTCGTACCATGCTGAACCATTGGTTGGTGCGCCGTCATAGTTTGGGCTATAGCAATCCTCGATCCATTCTGCGACATTGCCGGATGTATCGTACAACCCCCACGGGTTCTGCTCAAAGCTGCCGATAGCTGTGGACTGACGCAGGCTGGCTGAACCGCCGCAGCCAGTGCAATGTGCATTATTGCTGCCAGAGTTCCGGCCCCACCAATAGGGTGTTGTAGTGCCTGCACGGGCTGTATACTCCCATTGAGCTTCGGTCGGAAGCCTGTATTTATGGCCGGTCTGCCGGCTTAACCAGGAAACATAATCCTTGGCATCCTGCCAGCTTACCTCGGCCACAGGTCGGGCGCGGGGATTGCCGATCCGCTCCGGTGGACGCTTGCCGGTGGCTCTGGCGAAACGTTCATATTCGGCGTAGGTGATTTCATACTGACTGATGGCGAACTCTTTAAGCTCGACCTTATGCTGCGGTCTTTCGTCAAAATTTTGTGAGAGCCCACCTGCCCCCATCATAAACTCACCGGCGGGTATGGATACCATAACCGGTCCTTTGGAGCCATCTCTCAGGGAATCGCTGAATGGAGTGACAACATGAGGTTTTTTCTCCTTCGGTTTGTCGGCAGCTTCGGGTTTGGTCGATATATCAGGCTTGGCAGCAGATATTTCAGGTTCAGGCTTTACCACATCGCTGCTGTCATCGGATGCCGGTTTGGCCGGCTGTTCGATAGTTGGTGGCTTACTGTCTGTCCGGGTGGCAACGACAGGTTCTGGCCCAGGAAAGATCATACCAAGCTTCATGAAAAAGTCAGCTGCCACAAAAGCCCCGACAGCTATGGCCAATACCGCGATAGTGGCAACTATCTTTCCAAGGCTGGACGATGGTTTATCATAGTCATCATCGTCGTCGTACATGGAGTAGGTCGGGCTGGTGGAACCTTGGGCAGGTGGCGATTCATCTGACTCTACAAGGCCGGTTTTAACGCTGACAACCGTAGTGTTATCCTGACGTGGGCGCTGTGCGTCTTCAACCGCTTTCAGCAATGCTGCTGAGGTTTTCTTGGAATCAGATGACCAGCCGCACTGCTTGATAAGCTCATCGTCGATCAAAGTATCCAGGCCATCGCTGGCGACAATCAAACAATCATCAGGCAGCAACCCGAACGGTGTATCCGATACATCAATTTCCGCGATTTCTCCGCCGGTCAGGGCACTCATCAGCATATTGCGGGACAAAGAAGGGTCGGGCTCGATATATTTGCCCTTGGCGGTCATTCGGTCCAAGAATCCACCATAGCTGTGGTCGGCATTTAACTTCTTGATTTCATTTTCCCGAATCAGATAGAGATGACTGTCCCCCACACTGGCCCACCAGATTTTGTTATCTGCCAGCAGGACGCCGACCATGGTGCAGCCCATGCCAGAGAGAGCTTCTGTCTCCTTGACGGTTTCCTTGAGTGCGCTATTAGCCTTGAGAATGCTGGTGCGCAATATATCCGGTATCAGGGTTGTATCATCGACCGGGTAATTAGAGGAAATATGCTTGTTGAATGCCTGAACAGCCATATTACTGGCTACATTGCCCGCCGCATGTCCGCCCATGCCATCGGCGACGATAACCAGCGCCTGCTGATCATCTTCGGCGCTGCTAAGGTGAGTAATCAGGAAAGCATCTTCCTGATAATCTCTGGCGCCGTCTATCTGAGAACCGGCAATGTCATAGTGAAGTAGTGCCATATTATTCCAGCAGTGGTTAGTCCACCGGCCTGATTTTATGTTGAAAACCGGTTTAATCGTAACAGGAAGCGAAAAATATACAAAGCCCTGCAAGGCCGGAAGTGCCGTTATTTTTAGCTGACAGTGATTTTCAACTGCCGGAACAGGAAAGAGGGGCGATTTGCGCATACAATACACACTCGATTCAAGATGAAAAATAAAAGGAAGTCATGTCACGAATCATCACGGTAAGGGCCAGAGAAATCCTCGATTCACGCGGCAACCCAACGGTAGAGGCCGATGTCATTACAGAAAGGGGCGTATTGGGACGCGCCGCGGTTCCATCCGGTGCCTCGACCGGTTCACGCGAGGCGCTGGAGCTGCGGGACGGCGATCTGTCACGCTATCTGGGTCGGGGCGTGCAAAATGCTGTTAAAAATATCAATACCGATATTGCCGGAGCGATAAAAGGTATGGACATTGCTGATCAGGCGGGTATCGACCGAGGCATGATCGATCTGGACGGAACCGACAACAAAGGGCGTCTGGGGGCGAATACCCTGCTGGCCGTGTCGCTGGCCACAGCCAAAGCAGCGGCGGCGGAAGCCGGTCTCTGCCTGTTCCGCTACCTGCAACCGGAGGGGCCGTATCAGCTACCAGTGCCTATGATGAATATCATCAACGGTGGTGAACATGCAGACAACAGCGTTGATCTTCAGGAATTTATGATTATTCCTGCTGGTGCTCCCGATTTTACAGAAGCCCTGCGCTATGGTGCCGAAGTATTCCATGCGTTGAGAAGTGTCCTCAAAGGCAGAGGCATGAACACTGCCGTTGGTGATGAGGGGGGCTTTGCGCCGGATCTCTCATGTAACGAAGAAGCCATTGATGTGATCCTGCAGGCCATTGACAGGGCCGGCTACAGGGCCGGTACGGACATCTGGCTGGGGCTGGATGTTGCCAGCTCGGAATTTCATGCAAACGGTACCTATACACTGGACTCCGAGGATCGCCGATTTAATGCGGCAGGTTTTGTCGACTATCTGTACTCCTGGGTCCAACAATATCCGATTATATCCATTGAAGATGGCATGGCCGAAGACGACTGGGAGGGCTGGAAATACCTTACCGAACGACTGGCCGATAGAGTGCAGTTGGTAGGTGATGACCTTTTTGTAACCAATGCCGGCATACTGAAACAAGGTATTGACAGGCAGATTGCCAACTCGATACTGGTTAAAGTCAATCAGATTGGCACTCTGACTGAAACCCTCGATGCCATTCAGATGGCTACTCTGGCCAACTACACTGCGGTGATTTCTCACCGATCCGGAGAGACCGAGGACGTGACCATTGCCGACATTGCCGTCGGCACATCGGCGACCCAGATCAAGACCGGTTCGCTGTCACGCTCGGACCGCACCGCCAAATACAACCGGCTGCTCCGCATCCAGGAAGAACTTGGAACCGAGGCATCCTATCCGGGCGCAGCCGCATTTAATATAACCCCTGCAGGTTCATGAACTTTCGGTCCTTCAGTGGTGTCGGTTGACACGATATGCACATATTTCGGCTAAAATACCGCTATGAAACTATACGGTATCTTCCTTCTGATCCTGCTGCTGGTACTGCAATACAAACTCTGGTTTGAAGAAGGGGGATATTTTCATAACCGTGAGCTGCAGAAACAACTTGCAGCCGTGCGCATTGAAAACGAACAACTCAGGGAAAAAAACCGTGAACTGGCGCGCAGGATTATTCTGGTCAAGGGAGACATGAACGAAATCGAATCGCTGGCCAGACAGAACCTCGGCATGATCAAGGAGGATGAACAATTCATGTTTCTGATTGATGAAGATCGGGTCGAAATGCAACAGGAGAAACGGCAGGATGGGCAACAAGAGGCAGGTCGGCACAATGAACAATAGGCTCTGGGCCATAGTCCCTGCGGCGGGTATCGGTCGGCGGGTCGGCGGGTCGATTCCGAAACAATACCTCCCCCTGCATGGTAAGGCGGTCATTGAGTGGACAATAGAACGACTGCTTGGTTTGCCGGATTTGCATGAAGTAGTGGTGGTGGTATCCAGAGAAGATGAATACTGGCCATCATTATCGATAGCGAACCACCGAACAGTTCGTCGCGCTCCCGGTGGTTCCGAGCGCTGTTATTCAGTACTCAATGGCCTGTCATTGATCGACCGTGCTGCATCCGTTGATGACTGGGTTATTGTGCATGATGCGGTTCGACCCTGTGTGCGGGTTCGGGATATTGAAAAACTGGTAAGCCGATGTACAGAACAGGGTGCCGGTGGTATTCTGGCCATGCCGGTACGGGATACCATGAAAAGAGCCGGGACCGGCCCTGTCATTATTGAAACCCTGGACCGGTCCTCCGTCTGGCATGCGCTGACACCGCAATGCTTTCGCTACGGAGAACTGAAGGTGGTACTACAGCAGGCACTGTCTGATGGCATTGAAATGACTGATGAGGCATCGGCGATGGAACATACCGGAATACAGCCGCTACTGGTGGAAGGCCACAGTGACAATATCAAAATTACCCTGCCGCAGGATGTTCAACTTGCGGCCTATTTTCTGGAACAACAGGACAAGGCCGATTCCAGGCCATGATCAGAGTCGGTCAGGGCTATGATGTACACCGATTCGGAGATGGCGATGCCATCATGCTGGGTGGTGTTTACATACCCCACACCCATGGCATGGTCGCGCACTCTGACGGTGATGTGTTACTGCACGCCCTGTGCGATGCCCTGCTTGGTGCTGCGGCACTGGGCGACATTGGCAAACACTTTCCCGACACCGACCAAAGATATGCCGGTGCAGACAGTCGGGAACTATTGCGTCAGGTTGCCGAATTACTGAACCATACAGGTTTTACCGTCAACAATGTCGATGCCACCATCATTGCCCAGACACCTGCAATGGCACCCTACATCGAACAGATGCGTGACAATATTGCCCGTGACCTCGGTATTGACAGGGTGCAGGTCAATGTCAAGGCCACCACCACCGAGCGTCTCGGTTTTGCAGGTCGTCAGGAAGGTATTGCCGTACAGGCAGTTACTTTGATTGATGCGGAACGATCAGCCTAAACCACGGCCGGCACCATAGACGAAACCCTCATCCGGCGATGGCCACAGGTGGCGATTTTCGATATACCACTGTTTCGTTTGGCGCAAGCCTTCCCGCAATGAAACACGCGGGTGATAACCGAGTGCAGCGATCTTCTCAATGGAAGGGCAGCGCCTGTCTGTCTCACCCGAAGGTGCCTGCGACGGTACCACAACACCCTCGCGACCAAACAGAGACATAACCTGAGATGCCAGCTCCCGGATGGATAGCTGCTCGGTCGTTCCCACATGATATATGGAACAACCGGTCTCCTCTGCGGGAGTGCCCTGCGTAAAAGCCAGATAACACCCCTCAATAAAATCATCAATAAACACAAAAGACCGGGTTTGCGAACCATCGCCGCGTATTGAAAAAGACAATGGCTGAGGTTGCTCAACGGACTCATCCAGCAGTGTTGCACGCATCAGAAACTGCGGGATCACATGCTCAAAGCCCATATCCGCCCCATACACATTATGCGGACGTACAATCGCAACGCTATCAAAAAACGCCCGCCCATAATTGACCGCCAGCAACTCCGAGATAATCTTGCCGCCGCCATAGCTGTAGCGCGGATTCATCACATCAGGGACTACCAGAGAAACCTCCTCAGGAGTTGGAACCACTGCTGCACGCTGATATACCTCTGAAGAGCTCATGGTCCAATAGCGCCTGATACCACGGGCGACGGCAACATCCAGGGTATTCAATGCCCCCTTGACGCCGACCTCCAGAATCAGTTGCGGCTTTTGATAAAAAAACTCCGTTCCATTGATATAGGCGAGATGCACCATAGTATCGACACCCTCAGCCGCCTGATAGACAGTCTCATAATCACGCACATCGCCCTGCACCAGCTCGACATCATCCTCCACATCGGCCAGTCGCCGGGGGCGCCCGCGGGAATAATCATCCAGCACACGTACCGTCCAGCCCCCGGCCAGCATTTTTTTCACCAGCGCACTGCCCAGAAAGCCGGAACCGCCTGTTACCAAAGCCCGCCCTGAAGACATCAGCCTGCCCCGTTTCCGACAGCCAGAGTGCCTAGGGATAAAAGGGTATAACCCTGTACGTCATGTCTGGAAGAAAAAGGCAGTACCGACCACACATCAAAGATCACCTTGGGTGTCATCATCTGCATTGCCAGCACACCCACATCCAGGCTCTCATAACGTTCATTATCCGTTGCAATAATCACCAGAGAGGCCTCCTTAAAACCCTCTTCCACTGAGCATGCCTCCAGACCGGCCTCCTGTATTGCCGACTCAGGGACTGCGAAATCATGCCCATACAAACGTGCCCGAGGGTACATTTCCTGCAAGGTCGCTACCAGATCCAGCGAAGGAGAGGCACGCATGTCACTGGTCTCCGGCCGGCCCTTAAAAGCCAGTCCCATCACTGTTATTTTCAGGTCCGTGTGGGCGCCAAAATCAAACCGATCCTTGAGCTTATGGCAGATATAGGCCGGCATGGACTCATTAAGCTGCCGACCCTGCGTGATCAGATTTGGCACATGATTATAGTGCCGCAACGACTCTTTCAGAATATATGGATCTTTACGCAGACAGGGGCCGCCGACAAAGCCGGGTCGGGGGATGCTGGTGCGGGGATAGCCCCTGTTCGCGGCACCGATCACCTCCTGACCATCCAGACCCGCTGCATCGCAAAGCAGGGCCACCTCATTACCGATAGCGAAGCTCACATCACGAAAACTGTTATCCAGCAACTTGATGATCTCGGCCGCTTCCAGGGAAGAGACACGTATAGTGGTTGGCGTCATGCGCTGAAATATCGAAGCTGCCCGCCATGACGAGGCCTCATCGAGGGCACCGATAATCTGCGGCAGAGACGGCAACTCTTCCATGGCGTGCCCCTCCACCGTCCGTTCCGGGCAATACGCCAGCATAAAAGACTTACCGCTTGCCTCAAGCAATGGCAAAACGACCTCACGGGTTGTTCCCAGTTGCACCGTCGAACGCAGAATGACAAGCCCGTCATCTGCAATATAGCGGCAGACATCGTTGGCGACGCCCTTGATCATATCCATGCGTGGTACATCCGACTCGGACAGAGGAGTGCCTACCGTAATGATATAAACTGACAATGAGGCCTCAATGTCAGCAAAAGAGCCCACAAAGCGCAGCGTACCCTTATCCAGCACATGCCTCATGCGTGTGGCAAACCCCTTCTCAAAGAAATGCGGTTCACCGCGTTGCAGGCTGGCAAGCGTTGCCGGATGATTTTCAATCCCCCAGATCATAAAACCACGCTCGGCAAGGGCGACAGAAAGGGTCAGTCCCACATAACCCATGCCGACGATACCGATAGCCGAATCGCTTGCATGGGAAAGACGAGAGTGATGAGGCATCAGAAAACCCTGGAAACAGACAAGCGGCGCACCTTAAATTAAAATCCGATGCAGTTCAAATAAAATTACGACGACTTCCAGATAACGGTCTGAAACGATAATGATGCGGCACAAACACAGCAGCAGGCACCGCTCAGCCTGGATGCGGGAACATCTCGATGATCCCCATGTCAAAAGGGCAAAAGCAGAAGGCTGGCGCTCACGTGCGGTTTACAAACTGAAGGAAATAGATGAAAAAGACCATCTGATCAGGCCTGGAATGCAGGTGCTTGAGTTGGGAGCCGCGCCGGGTGGATGGTCCCAGTACATAGCCCACAGGCTCGAAGGCAGAGGCCGCATAATCGCGCTCGACATCCTGCCGATGGACAATGTGCCCGATGTTGAATTTATGCAGGGCGATTTTACCGAACAAGCGGTTGAGCGGCGTTTGAAGGATGTTCTGTCAGGCAATCCCTGTGACCTTGTAGTGAGCGATATGAACCCCAATATGAGCGGAGTGAAAGCGGTTGACCAGCCCGGATCGATCTATCTGGCCGAGCTGGCCCTGCAATTGGCGCTGGAAGTGCTGCATTTTCGTGGTATTTTTCTGGTCAAGGTATTTCAGGGCGAGGGGTTTGATACCCTTATGGCAGACATGAAGAGGCGGTTTGGTTCCGTTCGCAGCCGCAAGCCGCAGGCATCGCGTCCGCGCAGCCGCGAGATATATCTACTGGCAAAGGGTATCCGGCGGGCTTGATAGCGCCTATACTTGCAATAAGCGAATTGATTTAATGACGTAAAGGTTAAATTATGAACAGCATGGTAAAAAACATCGTACTATGGGTAATCATTGCGATTGTCCTGACATCGGTATTCAACAGTTTCAATCAGGGTGCGACCAGAAACAGCGAACTGACATACTCTGATTTTGTCACCCAGGTAAAGCAGGGGCAGATCAGAGAAGTATCCATACAGGGCCGCACTATAACCGGTACTACGGCGGCCGGTCAGATATTCAAGACCTACAGCCCGGAAACCGACAACACGCCGATGATCACCACCCTGTTTGATAACGATGTTCAAATCAAGGGTGAACCACCGGAACAGCAACCGCTGCTGGTAACACTGCTGATCCACTGGTTTCCGCTGCTGCTGATCATCGGACTCTACCTGTTCTTCATGCGCCAGATGCAGGGAGGTGGTGGTCGGGGTGCCCTCTCATTTGGCAAATCCAAGCATAAAATGTTTGGCGAAGATCAAGTCAAGATCACATTTAATGATGTTGCCGGCGTTGAAGAAGCCAAGGAAGAAGTATTCGAACTGGTCGAGTTTTTACGTGACCCGCAAAAATTCCAGAAACTGGGTGGTTCCATACCTCGTGGTGTACTGATGGTTGGATCGCCGGGCACCGGCAAGACCCTGCTGGCCAAAGCCATTGCCGGCGAGGCCAAAGCGCCGTTTTTCAGCATATCCGGATCGGACTTTGTGGAAATGTTTGTGGGTGTCGGCGCATCGCGGGTGCGAGACATGTTTGACCAGGCCAAAAAGCACTCGCCCTGCATCATATTTATTGACGAGATCGACGCTGTTGGTCGCCATCGGGGTGCCGGTCTGGGAGGGGGGCATGACGAACGCGAACAGACACTCAACCAGTTGCTGGTAGAAATGGACGGATTTGAAGGTGGCGAAGGAGTGATAGTGATAGCGGCCACCAACCGCCCGGACGTACTCGATCCCGCCCTGCTGCGGCCGGGCCGGTTTGACCGGCAGGTTGTGGTACCGCTGCCTGATGTACGGGGTCGCGAACAGATACTCAAGGTCCATGCCCGCAAGGTTAACATACAGGAAAACACCCCCCTGCAGCTGATTGCCCGCGGCACACCGGGTTTTTCCGGTGCTGATCTGGCCAATCTGGTCAATGAAGCGGCGCTGTTTGCGGCCAGAGCCGATAAAAAACAGGTTGATATGGAAGACTTCGAAAAAGCCAAGGACAAAATCATGATGGGAGCCGAACGCCGCTCCATGGTCATGTCGGAAGACGAAAAAAAGCTGACCGCCTACCACGAAGCCGGTCATGCCATTGTCGGGCGTAAGGCACCTGAGCACGACCCCGTCTATAAAGTCACCATCATTCCGCGTGGTCGCGCCCTGGGTGTCACCATGTTCCTGCCGGAAGAAGACCGCTACAGCCATTCCCGACAGCGACTGCTGTCATCGATATGCAGCCTGTTCGGTGGGCGCATAGCCGAGCAGATCATATTTGGCGAAGATGCCGTCACAACCGGTGCCTCCAATGACATCGAGCGAGCTACCGATATAGCCCGCAACATGGTCACCAAATGGGGCCTGTCCGAAAAAATGGGGCCTTTAACCTATGGTGAAGATGATGGCGAAGTCTTTTTGGGCCGCTCGGTCACACAGCACAAAAACATGTCAGACGATACGGTACACGACATAGACAGGGAAATTCGCCGTATCATTGATGAAACCTACGCCAGAGCGGAAACCATCCTGCGCGAAAATGAAGACAAACTGCACATCATGGCCGAAGCCCTGCTGAAATATGAAACCATAGATACCGGCCAGATTGATGAAATCATGCAGGGCAAAGAACCGGGTCCGCCGAAAGACTGGGCCGATGACACCCGGCCACCGCAATCCGGTGAAGGTGATGGCACACGGGCACAAAAACCCGGTGTGGACTCACAGGATACCAGCAAGCCGATTGGCGGGCCGGCGGAGCAACACTGATCTCGGCGGATGCTGACTGGCGGTGCCCTGTACCAATGCCAGTACCCGGTGCCGGTTTCGACAGGCTGAACCTGCCTCGCCCCTGCGTGATGGGCATACTGAACATCACGCCGGACTCATTCTCCGACGGTGGACAATTTCTGCATCTGGACAGAGCGGTTGAACGGGCGCTGGAGATGATAGAGCAGGGTGCCGCCATCATAGACACCGGTGGCGAATCGACCCGCCCTGGAGCCGAAGCCGTATCCGTCCAGCAGGAAACAGACCGCGTCCTGCCGGTTATAGAAACGCTGGCTGGCGAAACAAAAACACCGATCTCCATAGACACCTCAAAGCCCGCCGTCATGCGCATGGCGATCAGGGCCGGTGCCGCCATGATCAACGATATACGGGCGCTTCGGGAACCGGGAGCCCTGCCGGCCTGTGCCGAACTCAACGTACCAGTCTGCCTGATGCACATGCAGGGCCGGCCACGCACCATGCAGCAATCACCTGCCTACCCGGACGGCATCATCAACGAAATCAACGCCTTTTTCAGTGACCGTATCGAACAGGCAACCAAAGCCGGCATTGCACACCACAACATCTGCCTGGACCCCGGCTTTGGTTTTGGCAAAACACTGCGGCACAACTACCAGTTGCTGAATGGCCTGCACAGCCTGCTTCAGCACAAAGTCCCGATCATGGTCGGCATATCGCGCAAATCCATGATCGGCAAACTGCTCAACCTGCCGGTGCAGCAAAGGCTGCCGGGCAGCCTGTCCGCTGCCGTGATAGCCGTCATGCAGGGAGCCGATATAATACGCACACATGATGTAAAATCGACGATGGAAGCGCTGCAAATCATACACGCCATGCGCCGTGCGGACGACCCACAGGGCTGGCAACAGTAAAGGCACAACAGGAGGCACCACATAATGAGCGACAAACAATACTTCGGTACAGACGGCATACGGGGCCCTGTAGGGGGGGATCGCATCAACCCGCAGTTTGTCATGCACCTGGGCTGGGCGGCAGGCAAGGTAATGTCATCGGCAGGCTGCTCACAGGTCGTCATCGGCAAAGACACCCGCATATCGGGATACATGCTGGAATCTGCACTGGAAGCCGGATTTTCAGCAGCCGGAGTCAATATACTGCTGAGCGGTCCGGTACCCACACCGGCAGTGGCCTACCTGACACGCACCCTGCATGCCTGTGCCGGTGTTGTTATCAGCGCCTCCCACAACCACCACCAGGACAACGGCATCAAATTTTTTGACGGCGACGGCCACAAACTGTCCGACCATACCGAACTGTCCATGGAAGCCATGCTGGCCCGGCCCATGCAGACCGTACAATCGGCTGCTCTGGGCAAAGCACGTCGCATAGACAACGCCGACGCCCGCTACATTGAATTTTGCAAATCCAGCGTACCGACCACACTCAACCTGAAAAAACTGAAAATAGCCGTTGACTGTGCCAACGGAGCGGCCCATCGCATTGCCCCCAAGGTATTCAGCGAACTGGGAGCCGAAGTGCTGACGGTTGGCACCGAACCGGACGGACTGAACATCAACCTGCACTGTGGTGCCACCGACCTGCGGGCACTGCAGGAAAAGGTAACGACACAATCAGCCGACCTCGGCATCGCCCTAGATGGTGATGCTGACCGGGTCATCATGATCGACAGCGACGGCCACATCCTGGACGGAGACCGTCTGATATACATCATTGCGCAGGACCGCATCCGCACAAACACCATGACCGGCCCGATAGTCGGCACACAAATGAGCAATCTGGGACTGGAACAGGCGATCAAGGCGCTCGGTGCCGACTTTGTACGGGCCGGCGTAGGCGACCGCCTGGTCATGCGTCGCCTGCAACAGGACAACGGCATCCTGGGAGGCGAGCCATCGGGCCACATCATCTGCCTGGACAAAACCACCACGGGCGACGGCATCATTGCCGCCTTACAGGTACTGAAGGCCATGGTAGAACAAAAGCAGACACTGTCTCAACTGGCCGAAGATATGACCATCTACCCACAAACCATGATCAACGTGGCGGCACCGAAAATTATGAACCCGACCGATCTGGCGGTCACCGAAATCCATGTCAGACAGGCACAAAAGGCACTCAATGGCAATGCCCGCATACTGCTGCGCCCGTCTGGTACCGAACCACTCATTCGCATCATGGTAGAAGGCGACGATGCCGGACAGATACAGGCCGTGGCCGAAAAACTGGCCGGACAGGTAGCTGCCGCCCTGTAAAACCCTGCTGCCGGGCCGCTTTGCCCATGAAAACACGTATTGGATGCGGCCCGTCTGCTGTCGGTGAATGGTCCGGATTCGATGGCAACCGGCATTGAGCAGTTGGGTGCCGGTTCGTCGGATCGTCCGCGCAAGCTGTCACGCACCCTGTCACTGCCGAAGCTGCTGCCGTCGTTGCTGCGTGGTAGTCATTTCACATTCACGGATCAGGACGGCACCTCCATCTGGGGTCGGGCGGCCTATACGAAGTACAAAGACGGTGAAGACGATCTCAGCCTCAGCATAGACGGTGAAGTGACCACCGCCATGCTGGGCATTGACCGCGACAACGGTCAGACGCTGATGGGTCTGGCACTGGCCTACAGCGACAGCGATGGCGAATGGCAGGGTGCATCAGCATCGGACGAAGGCGAGTTGTCCGGTATGCTGGTTTCCATGCTGCCGTATCTGCGCTACGACCTGAGCGAACGCCTGCAACTGTGGGGAGCGGCCAGCTATGGCCGGGGCGACCTGAAGCAGACTTCACAAACCGGTATGGAATCGAAGCACAATCTGGTGCAGCTATCGGCCACCGCCGGTCTGCGCGGTACGCTGCTGGAGCGTCCGGTGGAAGAAGGCGGTTTGACCCTGGAGTTGATTTCGGGCCTGACACTGGCGCGTATTGAGGCGGATGATTCCCGCGTCATGGTGGGCACCGAGGCGGACACGCAGCGTTTCCGCATGAGTCTGGCCTTGTCCTGGCAGTTGCCGGAAAAGGACGGTGTGCGTCTGACACCGGGGCTGGAGCTGGGTCTGCGTTATGACGGTGGCGATACCAGCGAAGGCTTTGGTCTGGAGCTGGGCGGCGGCCTGAGCTGGCAGACACCGGCCAAGGGTTTGACGGTGGATGTGCGCGGTCGCTATCTGCTGGAGCATGAGGCTGCCGAGCGTGAGGAGTGGGGTCTGTCCGGCTCACTGCGCTACGAGGCGTGGCCAAACTCGGCCTATGGCCCGTCGTTCAGCCTGCGCCATGAGTACGGCAATGCATCGGCGGCCAGCGGTCTGGATCGGTTGTTATCGGATTCATTGACGGATGCGCTGGAGGAAGAAGACAACCGACATACTGCTGCCGTATCGAGCCGCTGGACGCTGAAAGGCGAGTGGGGCTTTGCCCTGACAGACGATGCCACCGGCATCCCCTATGCGAGCCTGTCGGCGTCCGATGCCAAGCGTGATCTGACCCTCGGCTGGCGTCTGTTGTCGAACCCGGCTGGCCTGAAGTCCGAAGCTGGATATCAAGGCCATCCGCCGCGAGCAGGACGGCAATAACTCCCGCCACAGTGTCGTCGCGGAGTGGAAGCTGGACTGGTAGGCTTTGTTGGGTCTGTCGGGTTCTGACAGACCCTGTATCGACCCGTCTGGCAGTGCCATGCCCATGAAACGGGCTTGACCCGATACCGTAATACAGGTAACTTGAAGAATCTCGCAACAGTCTGTGTTGCGAGATTTTTTTTATTGTGGAACGATTGGCCTGTTCGCTCGGCGAGAAGGGCGTTATACGGAGAATGACCGGTGGTATTAACTGGTGCGGAAATACTGATTCAAAGCCTGAAGAAGGAGGGCGTTGAATACCTGTTCGGGTATCCGGGCGGTGCGGTGCTGCATATCTATGACTGTCTTGATCAGCAGGACGATATCCGGCATATCCTGGTGCGCCATGAACAGGGTGCCACCCATGCTGCCGATGGTTATGCACGTGCTACGGGCAAGCCGGGATGCGTACTGGTTACATCAGGGCCCGGTGCCACCAACGCAGTGACCGGTATTGCAACAGCATATATGGATTCAGTGCCCATGGTAGTGATTACCGGTCAGGTGCCCACCCCGCTTATCGGCAACGATGCCTTTCAGGAGGTCGATTCCGTAGGGATTACCCGCCCATGTGTAAAACATAACTTTCTGGTTAAATCCGTTGACGAACTGGCAGGCACCATCAAGAGGGCCTTCTATCTGGCTTCGTCCGGGCGACCCGGTCCGGTAGTGATAGATATACCCAAGGATGTCACTGCGCACAAAGCCGAATTCAAATATCCGTCAAAAATTGATATCCGATCATACAAGCCCGTTACCCGCGGTCATCCGGGGCAGATAAAGAAGGCTGTCAAGCTGTTATTGTCTGCTGAGCGTCCCATGATCTACACCGGCGGGGGTGTTATCTGGTCCAACGCCGCGAAGCTGCTTACGGAGCTGGCTGGAATACTGGATTATCCGGTGACGAATACGTTGATGGGGTTGGGGGGCTATCCGGCTACTGACAGGCAGTTTGTTGGCATGCTCGGTATGCATGGTACCTATGAGGCGAACATGGGTATGCACCAAAGTGATGTGCTGTTGGCAGTGGGTGCGCGGTTTGATGACCGTGTGACCGGCAATATCGAAAAATTCTGTCCGGATGCACGCATTATCCACATTGATATCGATCCATCTTCGATCTCCAAAAATGTCAAGGTTGATATACCGATTGTCGGTAGCATCAGTGATGTATTGGCAGAGATGATCAGGGTGCTGAAAGAAACCAAACGTAAGCCAAAGGATGCTGAGCTGAAAGTCTGGTGGCAGCAGATCGAAGAATGGCGGGCCATGGACTGTCTGAAATACGACCGCGAAACCACGCAGGTCATCAAGCCGCAGTATGTGGTTGAGGAGCTCTACAATGTCACCGAAGGCGATGCCATTATTACTTCTGATGTCGGTCAGCACCAGATGTGGGCCGCCCAGTACTATAAGTTCGACCGGCCCTATCAGTGGATTAACTCCGGCGGGCTCGGCACTATGGGATTCGGCATGCCGGCAGCGATGGGGGCACAGTTTGCGTACCCACAACAGACCGTGGCCTGTATTACTGGCGAAGGCAGCATACAAATGTGCATACAGGAGCTATCTACCTGTTTGCAATATGCCCTGCCGCTCAAGATTGTTTCTCTGAACAACGGCTATCTCGGCATGGTGCGTCAGTGGCAGGAATTCTTTTACCAAGGGCGATACGCCATGTCTTATATGGAATCCCTGCCGGACTTTGTCAAGTTGGCTGAATCGTATGGGCATATCGGTATGCGCATTGAAAACAAGGCCGATGTGGTGCCGGCGATGCAGGAAGCCATGCAGCAGAAAGACAGGCTGGTTTTTATGGATTTCCTGACAGACCCGAAAGAAAATGTTTATCCCATGATCCCGGCCGGTGCCGGTCAGAACGAAATGATACTGGTTTAGCAAGAGCAGACCAGCTACCGGAACATAAAACGATGAGACACATTATCTCCATTCTGCTGGAAAACGAATCAGGTGCGCTGTCGCGGGTAGCGGGCCTGTTTTCGGCGCGTGGCTATAATATTGAGTCTCTGTCTGTGGCACCGACCGACGACCCGACTCTGGCCCGTATGACTCTGGTCACCCGTGGCACGGATGAAATCATCGAGCAAATCACCAAGCAACTGAACAAGCTGATTGAAGTAGTCAAGCTGATTAACCTTACCGAAGGTGCCCACATTGAACGGGAAATGATGTTGATTAAGGTGGGCACCGGTACCCGCGATACCCGTGAGGAGGTCAAGCGGCTGGTGGATATATTCCGTGGCCGGGTGCTGGATGTGTCCGGCAAAACATATACCATAGAAATAACCGGTTCCGGGCAAAAGCTGGATGCCTTTATCGGGGTGCTCAATAAAAAACAGATTATCGAAGTAGTGCGCTCGGGTGTGACCGGTATTGCCCGTGGTGAAAAGGCACTGACAGTCTGAAAGGCCTCGATTAAACCGATACTTTATTGTATAGCTGCCCTTAACCGGGCACGATCACCGAAACATTTTGCAGAGGAAAATGATGAAAATTTACTACGACAAGGACGCCGACCTGTCCATCATACAAGGCAGGAAGGTTACCATCATAGGCTATGGTTCACAGGGACATGCACACGCCAATAACCTGAAAGATTCAGGCGTTGACGTGACAGTGGCCCTGCGTGAAGGTTCCGCCTCCGTGGCGAAAGCCAAAGCAGCCGGCCTTAATGTGAAAACCACAGCCGAAGCAATCAGGGATGCTGATATCGTCATGATTTTGACACCGGACGAATTTCAGGCCGGGCTTTATCGGGACGCTGTAGAAAGCAATATCAAGCAGGGTGCGACGCTGGCCTTTGCCCACGGGTTCAGCATCCACTATAACCAGATTGTCCCTCGTGCCGATCTGGACGTTATAATGATTGCACCCAAGGCACCGGGGCATACGGTCCGTTCCGAATTTGTTCGTGGTGCCGGTGTTCCGGACCTTATCGCAATCTTCCAGGATGCCTCCGGTAAAGCCAGAGATGTCGCGCTTTCCTATGCTTCCGGTATCGGTGGCGGTCGCACGGCGATTATCGAAACAACCTTCAAAGATGAAACTGAAACGGATCTGTTTGGTGAGCAGGCTGTGTTGTGCGGTGGTGCTGTAGAGTTGATAAAGGCTGGTTTTGAGACGCTGGTAGAGGCCGGTTATGCTCCCGAAATGGCTTATTTTGAGTGTCTGCATGAGTTGAAGCTGATCGTGGATCTGATGTTTGAAGGCGGTATAGCCAATATGAACTACTCGATTTCAAACAACGCCGAATACGGTGAATATACCACCGGCCCAAAGGTGATTAACGATAAAAGCCGTCGTGCCATGCGCGAGGCTCTGGCAAACATCCGCAACGGATCATACGCCAAAAAATTTATCCAGGAAGGACAGTCCAACTATCCGGAAATGACGGCCTGGCGTCGTAACAACGCCGCGCATCCGATAGAACAGGTCGGTGCGGAATTGCGCAGGCTGATGCCCTGGATAGGGGCTAATGCATTGGTTGACAAGGAAAAAAACTAACCTGTCTTTTCCGGGCCCCATGTGCGAAATCAGGTCCGGCATCACGCCAGACCTTTCTGCTGATTATGACATGATCCGACGCCGCCTGTTTGCCCGTTTTGGTGCGCCCTGGATAATGCTGGCAGTGTTACTGATGCCTGTTATGCTGATGTGGCAGGGGGCGTGGGCCATGCTGCCGTTCCTGCTGACCACTCTGCTGCTGATGGTATATTATTATGACCCCGACCGTGAATTGCCGTCACACCCGCTCGGTATCATGAGCCCGGTGGACGGGACAATTATCAGAATAGATTTTTTCCATGACCCGTTTCTGCACAGAGCAGCCCGGCGTATAAGGATCCGGTCCGGCCTGATTCGTGTCTATCATGGTCGCAGTCCCACAGAAGGTAAGCTGATGGAGTACTGGCCGCAGGTGGACAGGGAAAATCGGCAATACGTGGAAAGAACTATCAGGGCTGCCTGGTGGATACAGACGGATGAGCAGGACGATGTGATCATGATAGTGCTTGGTAAACTGGCCTGGGTCCGTCCGCAATGCCATATCCGGGCAGGTGAGCGCATTGGACAGGGTGCAAGGTGCGGTCGATTCCCGGCTGGCAGCGAAATCGATATCCTGATAGATGAAAAATCATACCTCAACGTACAGCAGGGACAAACCGTGAAGGCAGGAATTGATACACTTGCCAGCTTTAACCACGATGATATCGCGGCAACCTGAGAGCCGGGTCAATATGACAGCAGAAGACGAGAAAAAGCAACGCAAGGGGATATATCTGTTGCCCAATCTGCTGACTACAGCGGGGTTATTTGCCGGATTTTACAGCATCGTAGCTTCCATGCACGATCGCTATCAGGCGGCAGCCATAGCGATTTTTATTGCCATTGTCATTGACGGGCTGGATGGGCGTGTTGCACGGCTGACCAATACGGCCAGCGATTTCGGTGCCGAGTATGACAGCCTGTCCGACATGGTCTGCTTTGGACTGGCACCGGCCCTGGTTATGTACGAATGGTCCCTGACCCACATGATACAGCTCGGTTGGGCCAAGCTCGGCTGGATCGCTGCATTTTTTTATACTGCCACTGCTGCATTGCGACTGGCGCGTTTTAATGCTCAATACGATGCCGAAGACAAGCGCTTTTTCAAGGGACTGGCAAGCCCGGCAGCGGCGGCACTGCTTGTTGGTCTCGTATGGGTGGCTGATGACATTGGTCTGCAGGGCGCTGACCTGATACTGCCTTCGTTCTTTGTCACCCTGACCGCAGGTGCCCTGATGGTGAGCAATATCCGTTACTATAGCTTCAAGGATATCAGCGCTGGTCACAGAGTGCCGTTTATGGCCATACTGGCGGTAGTCATAGCATTTATGTTTGCCTCACTGGACCCGCCAAAAGTAATCCTGGCCGGTTTTATTATTTATGCCATGTCCGGGCCGGTCTTTTCGTTTAAGGCACTGGGCAGAGGCAAAATACCACCGTTCCCGCCTGATTAAAGCTCACGGAACCGACTCGCGATATAAGCCAGAGTTGTTCCATGGTCTGCTTCAGACTATGGAGTGATCAGAGAAAGGCAATGCTGCCGGGCGGATTAATTGATGAGATAAATTGTTATAAAACAGTGTGACTCGATGATATACTCAGGAGGTCATATTGGCAGTGTGCCATCTGCGGGCTGCCTCACATTTTTTGGGAATATACGAATTTTGAAGGAAATACTGCATGGATCCAGCCAGCTTAGATAAGCAGATTCTTCGTACTTTAGTGCCGATTAACGGGCTGAATCCAGAGCGCTTTTCTGAATTGACCGAGAAAATCACCGTTGATACGGTGACTCAGGGGCGATATGCCTTCAAACGGGGCGATGAAGATAAAAAATCGGTCTATATTATTGCCGGTGAGGTTGAACTGATTAATGAGGATGGGCGGGTTCTGAAACAGGTTAAAGGTGGTACACCGAATGCCACTCATCCGCTGGTACCGTCACAGCCCCGTCAGTTCAGTGCCCGCGTTCTCAAGGATGCCACCTTTGTGCGAGTAGATAAGGATCTGCTCGATCTGATGCTTACCTGGGATCAGACCGGTAGCTACGATGTTGTCGAACTCGGCAAACAACAGGATCCGGATATTGCCAGTGAAGACAGCGGCGACTGGATGACCAAGATATTTCGGGCAAAGGCATTTCATCGTATCCCGCCCGCTAATATTCAAACCATGTTCATGGCCATGCAATCTGTTGGCTTCAGTAAGGGTGACACCGTTATCAAGCAGGGTGAGGCAGGTGATTATTTCTATATCATCAGCAAAGGAAAGTGTCAGGTATTCCGCGAAACTCCCAATAAACCGGAAGGCATACGTCTGGCAATTCTGTCTGAGGGCGACAGCTTTGGGGAAGAGGCGCTTATTTCATCTGCCAAGCGTAATGCAACGATCAGGATGGCCACCGATGGCACCCTCATGCGCCTTTCCAAGGATGACTTCGAGACACTCCTGAAGGAGCCCCTTATGAAGACAGTCAGTCTGGATGAGGCGAAAAAGATGATTGCAAAAGGGGCCAAACTGCTGGATGTTCGTCTTCCGAACGAGTTCGAAAAGTGGAATATCAAGGGCAGTATCAATATTCCTTTGTATTTTCTGCGCAACAAGATTGATACATTAAAGGAGTCGCAGCGATATATTGTTGCCTGTGATACCGGCAGACGTAGCTCATCAGCTGGCTATATTCTGAGCGAGAGGGGTTTCGACGCCTATGTCCTGAAAGGAGGATTGCAGCAAATTATGCCTCAAACCTGAGGCCAGAATCGCTTGCTTGTTGTTTGTAAAGGTGTTCTAAGCTTCGGGAATTATATTAACCCCATTGTGGTGCTGGAAAACAAACTCAATATCACCGATCAGATTGAGCTGGCAAAAGCGGAAGAAAAGCTCAGCAAACAAAAGGCCAGACAGTTCTTCGACTCTGGCGATATTAATAAAGCCGAAGTTGGCACATTCGCAGGGCTTGGTTTTATTCATGTTTGTTTATTTGGCGATATTTATAGCTTCATGGGCAAAATTCGTGAGGTCAATATCGCCAAAGGGCATTTTCGCTTTGCACCGCTAATGTATCTGGAACCATCCTTGAAGCATATCGATGCCATGCCACAAGGCAGCTTTGATGAGATTATCGAAAAATATGTGGAGATGAACATCGCCCACCCTTTTCGTGAGGGCAACGGACGCGCTACCCGCATCTGGCTTGACCTCATGCTCAAAGCAGGCATTAAACAGGCGATTGACTGGAATCTGGTAGAGAAAGAGGATTACCTCTCCGCCATGCAGCGCAGCGTTGTGAAAGATATTGAAATCAAAGCCTTGCTGAAACACGCCCTGACTCACAAAATCAATGACCGGACCCTGTTTATGGAGGGCATTGATGCCAGCTATTTCTACGAGGGCTATAATGAATTCAAAACCGGGGAACTTTGAAATAGAAAGTGATGACCATGAATGAAAAAGCACGATGGCACTATCGATTTGATAACTACAAGCGGGCATTTAACTTGCTCAGGCAAGCGATGGAGCTGAAAAGTGAAAAAAGCCTGTCGAACCTGGAAATAGAAGGGGTTATTCAACGCTTTGAATACACTTGAGATCTCGCATGGAGAACCCTTAAAGACTATCTGGAAAGTGATGGTTTGGTGTTGGAAAAAATTACACCAAAAGCCGTTATTGTCGCCTCCATTGAAGCAAAGATTATTACTGATCGTGAAATGTGGATGAATGCTCTGGATGATAGGAATCGCATGAGCCATGTCTATAGTGATTCTGCATTCGCAGAAGTAGTGGAGAATATTGAAAAAAAGTATTTATCCTTGTTTGATGCCCTGTATGAAAAACTCTTTGACGATCTGATGAATAATGCAGGCTTAAAGCCATCCATCACGGGCTTTCTCAGGCTGAACTCGCAACCATTAGAAGTATTTTGGCTTCTCGCAGTGAAAACATTGAGAGCGTCGGAATCTTTGGTTCTCGTGCCAATGGCAACTACAAAGCATATTCTGATGTAGATTTGGTTGTATATGGGAATCTGAACAGGCGCGACATTAACCGCCTGAACACGCTTTTTGATGAAAGCAATATCGGGCTCAGGGTGGATATCCAGGCCTATCAATTGATCAGCTATCAGCCTCTGCAACGGCATATTGATAATGTCAGCAAAACACTGTTCACCCAGGGCGAACTCTGCACGAAAACTGATGAGACGGCTGTTGACAGGGAAGGGGATACAGCGAATTCAAGACCGGGGAAGCTGTGGCGGTGAGTGATGCAGTTTATATAAAGAAGTTGCTTGAGGGCGGGAGTTCCTCGTTCCTGCGCGGGAGCGTGGGAATGAGGCAGGTAAATCATCGATAAGGCCAGTCCCGATGGTGTTATTTTCTTGAGAGTCGGGTTCCGGTTTCAGTCCATCACTCTCATACAGACAGCTTAACCTAAACCGCTGTATTGTATTTTACCCTCGGACAGGTAGATGCCCCCCCGTAAAACAGGGTCCCGCATCAGTTTGCCGGCAGCAATATCGGAAACATAGGGAAGGATGGTGGCGGAGAGAGCCTGAGTTGAGGTTCTGGCAACCGCGCCGGGCATGTTGGTGACGCAAAAATGATTTACGTCTTGCTCGATAAAGGTGGGATTGTCCCAGCGGGTTGGACGTGATGTTTCCACACAGCCTCCCTGATCGATTGCAATATCGACGATCACTGATTTTTTCGGCATTGTGGCGACCATTTCACGGGAAACGACCTGCGGTGCCCGTTTGCCCGGTACCAGAACGGCCCCTATCAGCAGGTCACAATGTTGCAGGTTTTTCCTGAGTAGTGCCGGTGAACTGGCATCGCAGATGGTGATCGATGGATTTCTGGCCTTCAGGGTTTGCAGGCGCTCCATATTAATATCAAATACATGTATATCAGCACCCGTACTGATGAGATCCAGCATGGCTGCTTCACCGGCATTGCCTGCCCCCAGTACGGTAATGTTGCCACGCTCTATCTCTGCATCATCCTGTTTTAGCGCACCCAGTAAAAGACCTCTTCCACCTCTGTGGCTATGTAGCAGGGTGATACCGATATGGGCCGCAAGCCGCCCTGCAATGATGCTCATCGGTGCCAGCAGCGGTAGCCCGCCGTCTTGCTGCTGTATGATCTCAAAGCCGATTGCGGTAACACCCGATTCGAGCAGGCCATTGACCAGCTCCTGCTCTGCGGCCAGATGCAGATAGCAAAACAGCAGTTGGCCCTTTTTCAGGCGGTGTACTTCATCGGGTTGTGGTTCTTTGACCTTGACTATCAGCTCGGAGATATCATGCAGTTCGCCGGCATCGGCAATGATTTTTACGCCTGCATCGGCATATTCGGTATCCATGTATCCGCTACACAGGCCCGCAGTTGATTCCATACAAACTTCATTGCCCGCCCGGACGAGTGCAGCACAGGCTCGTGGCGTCAGGGCAACACGACCTTCATGGGCGCGAACTTCTTTTGGTATTCCTATAATCATTGACTTCTATGCTCCACAATCGTTATCTTGAACAGGTTCCAGCATGCCTTATGTTGTTCAGCTCATACCATGGTTGAGCATCTGTCGGGCCGATCAGTTCCTTAACTGGTAAGTGTAACGTTTTTCTTTGACGACATGGAGATAAAAAGTGAGCAATGTCAGGCATTGCAGACTGTTAATTCTGGGTTCCGGCCCCGCCGGTTACACGGCTGCAGTGTATGGTGCACGCGCCAATCTTAACCCTGTCATCATCACGGGTCTGGAGCAGGGCGGCCAGTTGATGACCACAACCGATGTCGATAACTGGCCCGGTGATCCTCGGGATTTAACCGGCCCCGCCCTGATGGTGCGTATGCAGCAGCATGCCGAGCGATTTGATACCGGGATTATCTTCGATACCATCACCGCCGTCGATTTTTCAGAACACCCCTTCAGGCTCACTGGCGATACGGGGAATTACAGCTGTGATGCGTTGATTATTGCCACCGGAGCTTCCGCCATGTATCTTGGTCTGGAATCTGAGCAGACTTATCGTGGCAGGGGTGTGTCGGCCTGTGCGACCTGCGACGGTTTTTTCTATCGTAACCGCAGGGTGGCGGTGATTGGCGGTGGTAATACGGCTGTCGAAGAAGCACTATATCTTTCCAATATCGCTGAGCATGTCACTGTCATACACCGCCGTGACAGGTTCCGTTCCGAAAAGATCCTTCAGGATCAAATCCATGAAAAAGCTGAGCACGGTAACATCACCATTGAGTGGAACAGTGTTCTCGATGAGGTGCTGGGCGATGAGGCCGGCGTTACCGGCATTCGCATCAAAGATGTAAAAGATAATGTCAGCAGGGATATTGATGTGCATGGCGTGTTTATCGCCATAGGGCATAAGCCCAATACGGCCATTTTTGAAGGTCAGCTCGAGATAGATAATGGCTATATCAGGGTCAATTCCGGTTGTTCCGGTAATGCGACGCAGACAAGCGTCGCGGGTGTCTTTGCGGCGGGTGATGTTATGGATCATGTTTATCGTCAGGCGGTTACCTCCGCCGGAACAGGCTGTATGGCGGCTCTTGATGCCGAAAAATTCCTCGACCAGATGGAAGCCGATTCCTGAGTGTCCATGAACATCCATCGGCGTCGATCATCCGGCAATCGATATCGGCTTTTACCATCTGCCTTTCTTTGTCTGGCACAGCTGATCATTTCTTCAGCATTGTCTGCTACCCCTGCTGATGGTGAGTGGCATATTAAAATAACCGGTACCAATCTTTTCTTTTATGGCACGCGCATACTGACAGCCGGATTGAAACAACGCTGGCAGGTTGATATGGAGATATATATCAGGGATGGTCAGTTTGATGCCGGCAGTGGTCGCGGCAGTCTGCTCGGCAAGCCTGAACCTTATTCCAGACCGGAGAAAATGTTTAATTGCAGGGTTATTGAAGGCAGCTATCTGGATCGTGGACTCAATACCGTGGAGATGCCTCACATGCGCTACGAAGGTTTTCCGGTCGCCGGAAAAATTGTTAATGGTGATATCATCCTGGAGCCGGGTGTTGAATATATCGGTAACTTTATCGCCATGATGTATGAGTGCAGTACGACTGATCGGTTGGCCGATGTCTGGTTGGAGCGGGGAAGGCTGTCTGCAACCGAGCGTGCCAAACGTCTGGGCTCGACAGTTGCAGTGGATGGCAGCCGTGTAACCGTCAAAATCAAGGAAATACAGTCCATGGCACCCAGAGGTGCCATGCAGCTTCCTCTCACCGATGGTCACCGGTTTCGCTTGTATGATCAGGCTGCCATGAGCGAGGTTGAATACAGTGTAAGCAGGCTGAAACAGGCCGTGCCTGCCGGAAGGAGGAGTAAAAATGCTCCGGTTTTAAGGAACTCTGAATGAATCAGGGTTTCTTTAGTATATCGGGTTTATTATCCAGAATAATGAACGCCATTGTCTGAAATCATTTCCAGAGAGCACCCATGAGAGTCTTTCAATTACTGGTATTGTTGCTGGCAGTTGCTCTTTTCGGAGCGGGCGGTCAGGTTTTTGCCCAGCAACAGGAAAGCACTGCTGTTGGGTCGAAGGAGGATGCTCCCGACTCGCAACATCAGGAAAGCACTGCTGTCGGGTCGAAGGAGGATGCTCCCGACCCGCAACATGAAGTCGCCGAGGACGACGAAGAACCTGATTGTGATTAGCAGGTGTTGCTTTCCCTGTTCCCCTTGTCCGGTGGCATATTCCAGACCGTTGGTTTTGTGCCATAGCAGTTTTTGTCGGCAGGCCGGTTGTCAGTAAAAGCTGATCATCAGGCATCAGGGTGCTGTTCTGTATTTTGCGGTGCCTGTCGAGTCCATGCCCGAAGCCCCGGTTAATCAATTTCAACACTGCTGCTGCCGCTATCATATCCTCTGTTCGGGAATTTACGGTAGCGCTCTGCCCAGCCGTTCCATGGGCCGTTATTGATGTTCCAGTTCCAGGGAAGAATTTCGTAATTTTCTGTCCTGTTCCATGGGTATCTGTCTTTGTGCCAGCCCTGCCATGGCATGGCCCTGCCTCCGTTATCCCGGTATCGCCGGTTACCGCGCCATGGCAGATTGCTGCTGCTCCAGTTGCCTGACCAGGGGGTGCGCTGACTGCCAAATCGATTCATGTGACTTGCTGGTGGATATCCGTAGGGATGACCATGGCCCGGCGGCGTATGGTAGCGACCGTGGATGGGCATATTATATGGATTGAATGTCGGAACAGGCATGAACTGCGGTACCGGTCCTCGCATCACAGGATCGTTGCCCTGCTGCGCCTGGGTCGGTGCCATGCTCGCTGCCATGACCAGCGCACTGGTCAGGATAGTATAAATATAATGATGTATCGACATCTTCATTCCTCTTGAAATAACGGTTCAATTTTGCATCGGTTGCTTGCCGGTTATCCAGCAGAAAGCGATCCAGTCATGGGTTGATATTACGACATTAGCATTTTCATCATGTTCGATACAATGTTGTGCGTAAAGTCCCGGATAAAAAATTGACTGGATTTCCAGATGGTTGTATTGTCAGGAAAGCTCTTATTAAATAAGGGTTGCCCGCGATACACAGATGTATCGCCACACACAAGGGACCAGAGTCGGTAAAAAATTACCATTACTTTTGCAGGAAAAATAAAAAACACTTTTTTTGTTTTGCACTATCTGAACAAGTCCGGCAGGACCTTGTCAGAGTTTCTCTGGAATTTTTTGCCCCGATAACACACACACGAAGTTGATATGGATTCATACTTTTTCAAAACTGTTTTTTTGATCACTGCATGGCTGGTTTCGACTGTTGCCATGTCGCAGATGCCGCCGGCTTTGGTGCAGGTTGCCCCGGCTCGAACGGTTTCCATTGTCCCGGTTCAGGATGTGCCGGCGACAGTTTACAGTGTCAATCGTGCGCGTATCGCGGCTGAGGTCGATAGCAGACTGCTGGAGATTTTGCAGGCTGGTGCTGCGTTTGAGCCGGGCGATGTGCTGGCACGGTTGGATGGCGAAAATTATATGATCAACCTCGAAGAAGCACAGGCAGTTGTCAGTCGGGAGCAGGCCCGTCTGGAATATCTCGATAACGAGGTCAGCCGTTTAACTGGCTTGTCAGAATCTGACCATGCTTCAAAGAGGCAGCTTGAGCAGGCCCAGTCTGAACGTGATATGAGTATGCAGGAGCTGCAAGCCGGTAAAGCACGGCTTAGGCGTGCCCGCTTTGATCTTGGGCGGCTCAATATCAAGGCACCGTTTGGTGGTATTGTCACTCGTCGTATCAGGCAGCCGGGTGAATGGGTCGCTGAAGGGGATGATGTTATTGCTGTTGCCGATCCGGCAAACCTGGAGATTCGCGCTCAGGCTTCTGCATTGAATCTGCCTTATCTGAGTGCCGGACAATCCATTGATATAGGGGGCACCAATCAAAAGGGTACCGCCACGATTCTGTCCATTGTCAATGTAGGCGATGCGGAATCCGGCTTATACGAGATTATTCTGCAACCGGACAGCGCCGTCTGGTATGCCGGTCAATCACTTCGGATTTCACTGCCGACCCAGGAGGTGCGCAGTGTTCTGGCTGTTCCGCGTGATGCTCTGGTCATCCGGCGTGATGGTATATCGGTGTTTCGTATCGCCGATAACAAGTCGGAAAAAATTGAGATTCAAACCGGCATTGCCAGTGGCGACCTGATTGAAGCCATCGGTAATTTGAATGACGGTGACCAGATTGTCATTCGTGGTAATGAGCGACTGCGGCCCGGACAGGATGTCCAGATAAAATCTGCCCCTGATTCCGCTCAATGAATCTCACCCGTATCTCTCTGGGAAATCCGGTTGCCGTACTGGTGGCCGTGCTGCTGGTTGTTATTTTTGGCCTGATCGCTCTTAGTCGTCTGCCAGTTCAGCTTACCCCTGAAGTGCAGGAGCCTGAAATTACCATTAGAACAGGCTGGCGTGCTGCGGCACCTGAAGAAGTTGAACAGGAAATTATCGAGCCACAGGAGCGTGTGCTGCGCGGTATGCCCGGCATGACTGATATGCTTTCCAGGGTTCGGCGCGGCGAAGGTGAAATCACCATTGCTCTTGAGGTTGGTACAAGCCTGGAGCGCACTCTGCTGGAAGTTATGAACCGTTTGAATCAGGTGCCTAGCTACCCGGGGGATGCCAATGAGCCGGTAATCCGAAGCGTCGGAGGTGATGCCAGCCCGATTGCCTGGTTTATTCTGCGTACCGCCCCCGACAACGATAAGCCCATTGACAGCTATCTTGATTATTTTGAAGAGACGATTCAGGCCCGTTTCGAGCAGGTTCGTGGTGTTGCCGAGTCCCAGATACGTGGTGCACGTGCGCGCGAAGTCCGTGTTACCTTTGATCCTTGGAAAGCGGCATCCAAAGGTATAGAACTGCCGGTTGCTTCCATGCTGGCAGGCTCGGGCGAGGACATATCCGGAGGCTTTAATGAAGTGGGCAAACGGCGTTATACCCTGCGATTTGCCGGTGCCTATGATGCCGATAAACTGGATGAGCTGATTATTGAATGGCGCGACGGCAGGCCGGTCATGCTGCGCGATGTTGCTGAAGTTGATGTCAAACTACAGGACCGTAACAGTTTTGTAATCGCCGGTGGCGAGCTGGTGGTGGCGGTCAATGCCCTGCGTGAAACCGGCGTTAATGTACTTGAGGTCATGGACGGTTTGCAGGAAGCCGTCAGGGAGCTTGAAGATGGCCCCTTCAGGGAAGAGGGGCTAACTATCGAGCAGGTCTATGACGAAACTATCTATATCGAACGTGCCATCAGCCTGCTGCGTAATAATCTCGGACTCGGCATCACCCTGGCTATTGCCGTTCTATGGTGGTTTCTCAGAAAGTTCCGCGCCACTCTGATGGTTGCCGTTGCCATACCGAGCTGTGTGCTGGTGGCATTTATATTCATGGATTTTGCCGGTCGCACCCTTAACGTAATCTCGCTTGCCGGACTGGCATTTGCTGTTGGTATGGTGCTGGATGCCTGTATTGTCGTGCTGGAAAATATAGTGCGGCTGCGGGAACGCGGTGAAGACAGTGATAACGCTTCTATCAAGGGTGCTGCTCAGGTACGGGGGGCACTGTTCGCTTCAACCGCAACCACGGTCGCCATATTCATGCCTATTGTTTTCCTGAAAGATGAGGCCGGACAGTTATTCGCTGATTTGGCCATGACTATTTCAGTGACCGTTATTGCCTCGCTGATTATCGCAATGACTGTGATTCCGGCGGCTGCAAAGGTCTGGTTCAGACATATCAGCCTTACTGACCCGCATCATGGCTGGTGGGAACGTATCAGCAATAGCGTTATGCGCATTACCGATACTCCCGTAAGACGCATGAGCTGGATTGTGTTGTTGTTATCGATACCGCTGGCAACCACTTTTATAGCATTACCCAAGGCCGACTATCTGCCCACCGGTAACCGCAATCTGGTATTTGCCTTTGTGCTGCCGCCGCCCGGCAGTAATATCGAACAGATAAAAAATGAGATGGGTGATGTTATCGCTGAGCAAATGACGCCTTATCTGTCAGGTGAAAAACAGCCGCAGATCAAGCAGTATTTTTTCGTAGCCTTTCCCTTTGGTGTTTTTATGGGTGCACGGGCGGTTGAAGATCATCTCATTCGTGAACTGGAGCCGGTTATCCAGGGTATGGTATCGAAGTTTCCAGATACCTTTGGTATTGCCAGACAGGTGGGTTTATTCCAGGGTTTTGGTGCCGGTCGCAGTATTGAGGTGAATATTCATGGTCGTGATATCGAATCTATTTTGCAGGCAGCCCAGACTGGCTATGGTGTGATAACACAGGTTATCCCCGGTTCACGCATCCGTCCTTTGCCGGGTCTGCAGTTGGGAGAGCCGGAGCTGCGTTTGATCCCCGATGAACGGCGCATTGCCGAAGCCGGATGGAACCGCAGCGATGTTGCCGGGATCATTCGTGCGCTGGGGGATGGCCTCTATGTCGGTGACTACTTCGACGGTGAGGATCAGCTGGATATTATTCTACGCGGTACACCCTGGGATACACCGGAACAGCTTATGAGTACGCCGGTAGCCACACCTGATGCCGGCGTTATGCCGCTCAGCGAGCTGGTTACCATGCAGCGCACTTCCGGGCCGGATGAAATAAGGCGCCTGGATCGCCGCCGTACCATTACTCTTCAGGTGACCCCGCCCAATGATCTTTCACTGGAAGTGGCTCTGGAAAAGCTGCGTACCGAGGCGGTGCCTGCCATCAGTGCGCAGCTACCGGAAGATGGCAGCATCTCCTATGGCGGTGCTGCCGATAAGTTGAAGGTTGCGCTCGCCAGTATGGGTGGCAGCTTCGGGCTTGCCATTGTGATCCTGTTTCTATTGATGAGTGCCCTGTTTCGTTCATTCAAGGATAGTCTGTTGGTCATGCTGGCGATACCGCTTGCCACGGTCGGAGGTGTTCTGGCGCTGCAAATGATTAACCTGTTTACTTTCCAGCCCATGGATCTGCTCACCATGATCGGTTTTGTTATACTGCTTGGACTAGTTGTCAATAATGCCATTCTGCTGGTATATCAGACACGTAGTTCAGAGCACGAGGGCATGCCGCGTCGGGATGCCGTCAATCGTGCTATACATCTCAGGCTGCGTCCGATTCTGATGAGCACACTGACCAGCCTGTTTGGTATGTTGCCTTTATTGCTGATTCCGGGTGCTGGCAGTGAGCTGTATCGGGGCCTTGCCGGTGTAATTGTCGGAGGCATGGCGGTAAGCATGGTGTTCACCATGATTCTGCTGCCGAGCCTGCTGAGGATTGGGGAGAGTCGGGTCCGGAGTTAGAGGCCGGTACTCTGATATTGATTATTGCTATTCCGTTGGCTTTCCAAAGCACATCAGGTAGTTGACATCGACAGAGCGGACCAGTGAGGCCGTGCGCAGGAGCGGGTTATAGCGTATGCCGGCTTCCTGAATAAGAATCAGGCCGGTTGCGCGGGCCTGGCATGCCAACTCGGATGGAGTGATAAAACGGCTGTAATCGTGGGTGCCTCTAGGCAGCAGGCGCATGATGTATTCAGCACCGAGTATAGCCAGAATATAGGCTTTGGGATTACGGTTAAGGGTGGAAAAGAAGATGCGCCCACCGGATTTGACCAGCTGTGTCGCTGCCTGAATCAGGCTGGCCGGGTTGGGGACATGTTCCAGTAGCTCCAGACAGGTTACGGCATCGTATTCACCGGCATGGGTCGCGGCGTGTTGCTCCGCCGATGTATGCCGATAGTCAAGCTCTATGCCGGCTTCTTCTGCGTGCAGCCTGGCTACAGTGAGTGCCTTTGGGGACAAGTCAATGCCGGTTACTCTGGCACCCTCTCTGACCATGGCTTCGCTTAATATGCCACCACCGCACCCGATGTCCAGGATTTTTTTCCCGCCGATGGCGGTATGTTGCCGGATGAATTTTAGCCGCGCCGGATTGAGGTCATGCAACGGGCGGAATTCACCTTCCGTATCCCACCAGCGAGCTGCCATATTGTCGAATTTGCTGACTTCTCTGTTATCGACGTTCAATATATCCTGATCTGTATTCATGTCGTATTTTACATCCATGATTTACATTTTTATTTTCTGTTGCCAGCTTGCAGTACTGGCCTTTATTTCATCAATGTCCAGTGTTTGCAGTATGCGGTTTTGTAATAGCCTGTTACCGTTGCACCAGACATCAGTTACCTGCCGCCGGTCTGCGGCATATACAATTTGAGATACCGGATTATACAGTGGCTGTGTCTCCGGTTCGTTCAGATCAATCGCGGTAATATCGGCAGCCTTGCCGACTTCCAGAGAACCGGTAATTTCACTGATCCCCAGTGCTCTGGCACCGTTGATGGTGGCCATGGTCAGCGCAGTTTCAGCAGACACGGCCGAGGCATTGCCAGCAACGGCTTTACCCAGCATGGCGGCACTTTGCATTTCAGCTAACATATCCAGATCGTTATTACTGGCGGCACCGTCCGTGCCCAGCGCCACATTGACGCTGCTGTCTATCAATTTTTGTACCGGGCAGAAGCCACTGGCGAGCTTCATATTGGATTGTGGGCAATGTATGACATGTGCACCGGTTTTGCTGAAGTGTTCTATTTCTTCATCCTGCAAATGCGTCATATGTACGGCCAGCAGACCGGGTGTCAATAGTCCGATTTCATCCAGACGGTGTAGTGGGCGTGAACCATAGTTTTGCAGGCCCTGCTCGATCTCATCCTGCGTTTCATGTACATGAATATGAATCGGTATTTCCAGTTCATCTGCCAGAATGCGTACCCTGTGCAGCGGATCATTGCTGACAGAGTAAGGGGCATGGGGGGCGAAGGCCGTGTTGACCAGATGGTCAGAGCGAAACTGGTCATGTACTGTCAGGCCCATGTCAATATATTCCTGCCAGTCGCTGGCCCAGACGGAAGGAAAGTCAAGTACAATCAATCCTACCGTGGCCCGCATGCCGGCTGTGGAGGCAATGGCTGCCGTGACGTCCGGGAAGAAGTACATATCGTTAAATGCTGTAGTGCCTGAACGAATCATCTCTGCAATGGCAAGTCCGGTTCCCTGACGGATGAAATCCCTGTTCACCCATTTACTTTCGGCTGGCCAGATGTGGTCTTGCAGCCAGGACATCAGAGGCAGATCGTCACCCAGTCCACGCATCAGGGACATGGAGGCATGGGTGTGGGCATTGATCAGTCCGGGTATCAAGGCATGATCATCGAGGCGGGTGACCCTGCCGGCCTGATATCTGCCCTGTATGGCTTTGGAGTCATCAATATCGACAATTTTGCCTTTATCAATCGCTATCGCATGATTTTCATGGATATGTCGTTGATCATTGATCGTGATAATCCAGCGACCATGAATGATTTCATCGATCTGTAGCGGGTTGTCCAGAGTCATCGGTTTCGCGTACTTTTGTGCCTGTGCAGCCCGGATTATGCCATATCTGGCTCCAGAATCAGGGTTCCTTATGCCCGTTTTTGCGTTGCTTGCCCCGGGCCTGATTAATGGCACGTATCAATAATTCATAGGGCAATTCATCCAGTCCCTGATAGCGTTCTTCTGCTATGGTGAGCAGCTGATTGATGTCGGATATTTTTTCTGTTTCGGGCCAGTCAGCCAGTTCGGCCAGCCCACTCAGGCTGCCCAGCTGTACACGAATTTCCTTGCCATGCGGCAATACATTGCCAGAGTGGATCAACCCGAATACAAATGATGCTTTTTCGCGTGATTTTTGCAGCAGGGCCTGGCAGCGTTGCTGATTTGCGGCCTGTCGACAGGTAATGCCCTCCCGCTCGGCCAGACAGAATTTGTGGGACAGGGGGCAGGCGCAGCGACCGGCCAGGATGGCTTTTTCAAATGCACACTTCAGCTCGTTGAGCTGCCGATAGACTGAACGATACTGATCCTCTTCCATTGGTCGGTGCGATTATTTTTCGTGCTCCATCAATATGGGCTGTTCGCGCGGAGTCAGGATCAATGACTCTGCCTCACGGCTGTCTTTGGCGAATATCACCTTGATGTTGCAGTTGTCCTGAGTAGTAGCAGCAGCGCGGGTATCTCGTGCAAGCGAGCGGGCCTCTCTGTACGAATCAAAATCATCCATGTACTCAATCGTGCGATTCGGAAACAGTTTATAGACATAATAGGGCATGGCAGCATCCCGCATAAATCAATCAGGCCAGTTTAGCAGCTTATGCCAGTAGTGTGATGTTTCAATGCCTTTCACAGTCGGGGTGCCGGGTATCCGCGGTCCGGCTTTGCCACGATAAAAGTCAAATATCAGCCATCCAGTTCAGCGAATATCCGGTCACGGATTTCATCAACCCTGCCGAGTCCGTTAATGCGGATATAAAGGGGGGCATTATGTTCGCCGCTTTCGCTGTAGCCGGTGTAGTACTTTATCAAAGGGCTGGTCTGGTCGTGATAAACCTTGAGGCGCACCTTGACGGTTTCTTCCCTGTCGTCATCACGTTGTATCAAGTCTTCCCCGGTTATATCATCCTTACCGGCCTCTTGCGGCGGATTATAGATTGTGTGGTAAGTACGGCCGGATGCCAGATGTACGCGGCGGCCCGACATGCGCTTGATAATTTCCTCATCCGGCACATCTATTTCTATTACGGCATCAACGGTTACCCCGGTTTCCTTCAGAGCTTCGGCTTGTGGAATAGTGCGCGGGAAGCCATCAAACAGATAGCCGCCGTTACAATCTTCTTCGGCTATACGCTGCCTGACCATGCCCATGATGATGTCGTCGGATACCAGACCGCCAGTATCCATGATTTGTTTGGCGGCAGTGCCCAATTCGGTGCCAGCATTGACATGGGCGCGCAGCATATCGCCTGTGGATATCTGAGGTATATTGTATTTTTCCTTGATGTGGTTTGCCTGTGTGCCTTTGCCGGCACCGGGTCCACCTAGTAGTATGATACGCATTCAGCAGGTTCTCCTGTTTTAGAATTTATGCTTAAAAGCGGTCATTATGCCTGTTTTTCTGCTCGTTTGGTCAGCTTATTGAGAGGCAATAATTTGTTGCAGTGCCCCGACACTGCGTATCCAGGGGCTGTTTTTTCGAACATTGGTCGGTAGGTATTTGAGGGCTTGCCGTGCCTGATTGAAATCCGTATGGATACCGGCTGCTACGGCATACCAGGTATCGCTACCTTTTTTGAAGCTGTACAGGAACGGATTGATGCTGTCCGGCATTTTTTTCAGATACTGGGTAGCCCGGTCCTGCTGAGTGGTGGCCATGAGCTGGATTGTATAGGCTTCTGTATCCTGAGCCATCAACCATGTGGAGCGATCTGTAGTTTGTTTGATCAATGGCTCTGGGTCAGGTGTGGTGGCGTCCCTTTTTACCAGTTTTTTATTCAGTACGATGCTATTGTCCGGAGAATTGACCGATGGCAGAGTCTGGGCGGCAGCGGGTTTTGTTTCCGGGGCCGGCTGTGGGCTTGCTTTGCCGATGATCAGGGAGTCGTCGGTTTTGGCCAGATTATCAATGTCAATCAGCGCCTGTTTGGCATTTTTATGTCCCTGCTCGGCGGCCCGTTGCAGTAATTTCATCGCTAATTCCTTGTCCGGTCGCAGGATATGGCCATTCAGATAAAGTGTACCGAGATAGTACTGTGCATCGGCCGAGTTATTGTTGGCAGCCTTGAGTAGCAATTGCTTGCCTTCGGTTACGCTGCGGTCGATTTCATTGCCGTGCAGCTTCATCAGGCCCAGATCGTATTGAGCCCTTGGGTAGCCGCGGTCTGACGCCATTGTCAGCCAGCGCAAATGCTGATTCCTGTTTTCCGGTACACCGACGCCCTGCTGGTACATCAGACCGATATTATACATGGCCTCGGTATTTCCCTGACTCGCAGCCTGACGATACCATTTGATAGCAGTATCGAAGTCCTGGGGGGCACTTATGCCATGGATATGGAGGTATGCAAATTTGGTCT
The DNA here is from genome assembly GCA_965214035.1 of Gammaproteobacteria bacterium. Taxonomy (GTDB): domain Bacteria; phylum Pseudomonadota; class Gammaproteobacteria; order JAJDYQ01; family JAJDYQ01; genus JAJDYQ01. The sequence continues at coordinate 394,209 of OZ243932.1, forward strand.
GGGCGGCGCTCAATCCAGATTCCGCCGCCTGCTTCCATAGCTCATAAGCCTTGTTCTGATCCTGCTCTACGCCCTGCCCGGTAAAATACTTGATCCCCAGATCGTGCCGGGCTTCAGCAATACCCTGCTCGGCAGCCATTTGGTACCATTGGGTCGCGGTGACCGGGTCTTTGGCAGCGATCAGGCCGTTTTCGTATATGACGGCCAGCCCGAGTGCGGCATCACCATCCCCTTTTTCAGCCAGAGGCAACCAGATCGAGTGCGCCAGTTTATAATTTCTGGACTGAAAGGCATCCCATCCCAGTTCGTATGGGGTGCTGGCCCAGACTGTAATGGCGAAAAAGGCGAGCAATAGCGCGAGACTTGTATATCTGACTGGCATTCTGATTCTCTGGCAGGTTAATAATTCAGCTCATTCAAAAGTATTATAACCGTCTGTTTTATAGCAGATTGATACCGTTATTGGAATAACCCGATGGGTCGGATAATATGTTCAGATGCTCAACCTCCTCATCTCAGTGTCAACCTGGCTTCTTTGCCAGATATCTGTGAATAGTTTATCCAGTTCACGGGTTTCTCGTGGATTATTAAAGTTGACGATGCCCTCATAACGTTCGGCATTCTGCCGATATATATAGCCGCGTCCATCGGCAGTGATAAAGGTATGGCGCAGGGAGCGGAATTGTTTTTCCGGTCGGCGTATTTCTATTCGCGAAGACAGAGTGCGGGCCAGGGTCACCAGCCTGTGACCATGCTGCATGATACGTTTTGAGTCAGTTGCCAGTATGCGAATACTGGCAAACCGGCTACTCAGAGCGATTTTTTTGACGGCGGCTACAAACTCTGTTTTATCAAAGATATCCGGGTCGAGATTTCTTGAATAAATATGCAGGCGATGTTGGGACTGAGCAGCCAGACAGGTGGCGGCCACGGTGTTTTCTGCACGGCTTTCAAGGTCAATCGCCATGCCGGACTCACCGATAATGCCGGAATGGATAGCTTCTATTACGGGATTGCGGTGTGGTATCGGCACGGATTCAGGTTATTGATAATCTGAGGTTTGGTAGTGGTCTTCGTCAGGCTGTTCGCTAGTGGCATGATAGTCATGTTTCCGATAAAAGAGAAAAAATTGAATCTGTTAGTTATGATCTTTAAACTATGGATACTGAAAGGTCTGTGGCACCATACCTGCAGTGCAGGCACACATCAACCGGACTGATATGGGTGATCAGGTATTTGATGCTGATGCCTCCAGGGCTGCAGGAGCCAGACGCAGATTTGATGCCAGTATGACAGCAAGTTACAGGAGAGCTGGCTGAGTGGTCGAAAGCGGCGGTCTTGAAAACCGTTGAGGGGCAACCCTCCGGGGGTTCGAATCCCTCGCTCTCCGCCATAGCCGTTCATAATTTTTGGACCAAAATGGCGTTATTTTGGTCTTATCCGGCGAGCCGAAATAGTCATTTATCGTTAATAATCAATGGGTTATAAAAATCACCCCATTTGAGTTAGAATCCATTTTTACAACGAGGTGGAAAAGTCAATCGCCTCGTTGTATCACCGACCGCCCGGTGGCATGATAGAAAGCATCCCCTGTTCTCTATCAATCTGACTATTCCGTGATTCATCCGATTCACCGGATATTCTCCTCAAGATTTATTTCAGTAAAATCAACACGTTACGTGGATATTGTGGTCAATAGTGAGATGAAGTATCACATAAAATGAAAAAAATGCCACTTTAATTCATGCGATTTCATTATGAAAATCAATGACTTAGGCTAAAAAAGTCCAAAAATTACAAACGCCTAGCTCTCCGCCAAAAAAAGCGTTCCGGTTTTTCGTGGAAAACGCAGATAAAGAATTCGCTGTATTAAAGTAAATTTCAAAAAATAAATGGGTACTTTGGGTCGATTTTTGAATTGCTGATTATCGCATTTTAGGAGTGTCATTATCTCTGATAACCTCCTTCTATTCTTCAAAAACAAATCTTTCGACCTCACTGAGAAAGCGTTCAATGTTAAATGACTGGGCAAACTCTTTTTGTTTTTTTAATATTTCTTCATCCTCCTCCGAAAAGATTGTGTTAATTCTGTCAATCCAGACATTTTTCTCTAAAGGCAATAGATTTTCTTCTAAATTTGATTCCAAAAGCCCGGTGTTGTTGGCCGATAAAACATAACAGTTACTGGCCGCGGCTTCTACCGGAGGCAATCCAAAACCTTCGTAAGTGGATGGGAATAAAAGAACTTTACTCTCTTCAAGATACTGTTTTTTATCTTCTTCCGAGCATCGTTCTACGACGGAAACCTTCAGGTTATTTTCTTTAATAAAAGCAGCATTTTGTCGGGAAATCCGTCCGATTTTTAATAGTTTTTTATCTTTAAAGTGTTTTAGTATCTGCAAAATAAATTTGAAGTTTTTGCGTTCATAACCGCCTGCTATATGAAAGTGTTTTAGTATCTGCAAAATAAATTTGAAGTTTTTGCGTTCATAACCGCCTGCTATATGAATAAAATCATACTTCTTTTGCCGCTTCTTTGATGGTTCAAAAAATATTTCATCAATGCCACCATGTATTACTTCATTCTGCGGTATTTGATATTTGTGATAAAAATCAATAAATTCTTCCTTTGCAAACTTGGATATAAATATCAATTTATCGAGATTCAGAGAGTATTTAAATATGATACTCCAGGCAGGCCTTTTCCAAGAAGTTGAAAATGTCAAAGCAAGTAAATCATGTATAATGAAGACTTTGTTTTTGACTTTGCTGTTTGCAAGGGTTTTTGCCAGGATAGGTTCCTGGATAAATCCGTAATCAAACTCTTTTTCATTTTTGTAAAAAATTATTCTTAATAGTCTTTTGAGGGATGATTTTGAATATAAATCAACAAACTCAACCTGGCAATCCTCTTTTTGATCAAAATACTTTTTTAGGTGACGTGCATAAACTCCCAGTGATGATTTTTCCGGAAATATGCTTAATATCAGAATTTTATTAACTTTTTTGTCCATAGTATTATCTTTAACTTTGTAAATCCGGCTGACACAGGATTTTTAACATTCTTCCTGTTACTGATTTTCGTGGTTTCCCCCCATTTATTCTTCAAAAACAAATCTTTCGACCTCACTGAGAAAGCGTTCAATGTTAAATGACTGGGCAAACTCTTTTTGTTTTTTTAATATTTCTTCATCCTCCTCCGAAAAGATTGTGTTAATTCTGTCAATCCAGACATTTTTCTCTAAAGGCAATAGATTTTCTTCTAAATTTGATTCCAAAAGCCCGGTGTTGTTGGCCGATAAAACATAACAGTTACTGGCCGCGGCTTCTACCGGAGGCAATCCAAAACCTTCGTAAGTGGATGGGAATAAAAGAACTTTACTCTCTTCAAGATACTGTTTTTTATCTTCTTCCGAGCATCGTTTTACGATAGAAACTTTCAGGTTATTGGCTTTAATAAAAGCAGCATCCTGCGAAGAAATTTCTCCGATTCTTAACAGTTTTCTATCGTTAAAGTGTTTTAGTATCTGCAAAATAAATTTGAAGTTTTTGTGTTTGGCATTTCTTGCTATATGAATAAAATCATATTTCTTTTGTCTTTTTTTGGATGGTTCGAAAAATATTTCATCAATGCCCCCGTATATCACTTTATTTTCTGGTATTGGATGTCGGTGGTAATAATCAGTAAACTCTTCCTTCGCAAATCTGGATATAAATATCAGCTTGTCGAAATTTAAAACGGACTTGAGCATAAATTTCCAAAGAGGTTTTTTCCAGGAGTATGTGCTTGTTATATGTCCCAAATCATGTATGACGCATACTTTTTTTTTGACTTTACTGTTTGCAAGAGCTCTTGCCATGATGGGCATTTGGATAAATCCGTAATCAAACTCTTTTTCATTTTTGTAAAAAATTATTTTTAATAGTCTTTTGAGGGATGATTTTGAATATAAAACAACAAATTCAACCTGACAGTTCTTTTTTTGATCAAAGTATGCTTTTAGACGCCCCTCATAGGTTTTCAGCGGTAGAGTTTTCGGAGATGGCTTCTTGGCTATGCCTAATATCAGAATTTTATTAACTTTTTTGTCCATAGTATTATCTTTAACTTTGTAAATCCGGCTGACACAGAATTTTTAACATTCTTTCTGTTACTGATTTTCGTGGTTTCCCCCATTTATTCTTCAAAAACAAATCTTTCGACCTCACTGAGAAAGCGTTCAATGTTAAATGACTGGGCAAACTCTTTTTGTTTTTTTAATATTTCTTCATCCTCCTCCGAAAAGATTGTGTTAATTCTGTCAATCCAGACATTTTTCTCTAAAGGCAATAGATTTTCTTCTAAATTTGATTCCAAAAGCCCGGTGTTGTTGGCCGATAAAACATAACAGTTACTGGCTGCGGCTTCTACCGGAGGCAATCCAAAACCTTCGTAAGTGGATGGGAATAAAAGAACTTTACTCTCTTCAAGATACTGTTTTTTATCTTCTTCCGAGCATCGTTCTACGACGGAAACCTTCAGGTTATTTTCTTTAATAAAAGCAGCATTTTGTCGGGAAATCCATCCGATTTTTAATAGTTTTTTATTGTTAAAGTGTTTTAGTATCTGCAAAATAAATTTAAAGTTTTTGCGTTCATAATCGCCTGCTATATGAATAAAATCATACTTCTTTTGCCGCTTCTTTGATGGTTCAAAAAATATTTCATCAATGCCACCATGTATTACTTCATTCTGCGGTATTTGATATTTGTGATAAAAATCAATAAATTCTTCCTTTGCAAACTTGGATATAAATATCAATTTATCGAGATTCAGAGAGTATTTAAATATGATACTCCAGGCAGGCCTTTTCCAAGAAGTTGAAAATGTCAAAGCAAGTAAATCATGTATGATAAAGGCTTTGTTTTTGACTTTGTTGTTTGCAAGGGCTTTTGCCAGGATAGGTTCCTGGATAAATCCGTAATCAAACTCTTTTTCATTTTTGTAAAAAATTATTCTTAATAGTCTTTTGAGGGATGATTTTGAATATAAATCAACAAACTCAACCTGGCAATCCTCTTTTTGATCAAAATACTTTTTTAGGTGATGTGCATAAACTCCCAGTGATGATTTTTCCGGAAATATGCTTAATATCAGAATTTTATTAACTTTTTTGTCCATAGTATTATCTTTAACTTTGTAAATCCGGCTGACACAGGATTTTTAACATTCTTCCTGTTACTGATTTTCGTGGTTTCCCCCCATTTATTCTTCAAAAACAAATCTTTCGACCTCACTGAGAAAGCGTTTAATGTTAAATGACTGGGCAAACTCTTTTTGTTTTTTTAATATTTCTTCATCCTCCTCCGAAAAGATTGTGTTAATTCTGTCAATCCAGACATTTTTCTCTAAAGGCAATAGATTTTCTTCTAAATTTGATTCCAAAAGCCCGGTGTTGTTGGCCGATAAAACATAACAGTTACTGGCCGCGGCTTCTACCGGAGGCAATCCAAAACCTTCGTAAGTGGATGGGAATAAAAGAACTTTACTCTCTTCAAGATACTGTTTTTTATCTTCTTCCGAGCATCGTTCTACGACGGAAACCTTCAGGTTATTTTCTTTAATAAAAGCAGCATTTTGTCGGGAAATCCGTCCGATTTTTAATAGTTTTTTATCTTTAAAGTGTTTTAGTATCTGCAAAATAAATTTGAAGTTTTTGCGTTCATAACCGCCTGCTATATGAAAGTGTTTTAGTATCTGCAAAATAAATTTGAAGTTTTTGCGTTCATAACCGCCTGCTATATGAATAAAATCATACTTCTTTTGCCGCTTCTTTGATGGTTCAAAAAATATTTCATCAATGCCACCATGTATTACTTCATTCTGCGGTATTTGATATTTGTGATAAAAATCAATAAATTCTTCCTTTGCAAACTTGGATATAAATATCAATTTATCGAGATTCAGAGAGTATTTAAATATGATACTCCAGGCAGGCCTTTTCCAAGAAGTTGAAAATGTCAAAGCAAGTAAATCATGTATAATGAAGACTTTGTTTTTGACTTTGCTGTTTGCAAGGGTTTTTGCCAGGATAGGTTCCTGGATAAATCCGTAATCAAACCCTTTTTCATTTTTGTAAAAAATTATTCTTAATAGTCTTTTGAGGGATGATTTTGAATATAAATCAACAAACTCAACCTGGCAATCCTCTTTTTGATCAAAATACTTTTTTAGGTGACGTGCATAAACTCCCAGTGATGATTTTTCCAGACATATGCTTAATATCAGAATTTTATTAACTTTTTTGTCCATAGTATTATCTTTAACTTTGTAAATCCGGCTGACACAGGATTTTTAACATTCTTTCTGTTACTGATTTTCGTGGTTTCCCCCATTTATTCTTCAAAAACAAATCTTTCGACCTCACTGAGAAAGCGTTCAATGTTAAATGACTGAGCAAACTCTTTTTGTTTTTTTAATATTTCTTCATCCTCCTCCGAAAAGATTGTGTTAATTCTGTCAATCCAGACATTTTTCTCTAAAGGCAATAGATTTTCTTCTAAATTTGATTCCAAAAGCCCGGTGTTGTTGGCCGATAAAACATAACAATTACTGGCCGCGGCTTCTATCGGAGGCAATCCAAAACCTTCGTAAGTGGATGGGAATAAAAGAATTTTGCTTTCTTCAAGATACTGTTTTTTATCTTCTTCCGAGCATCGTTTTACGATAGAAACTTTCAGGTTATTGGCTTTAATAAAAGCAGCATCCTGCGAAGAAATTTCTCCGATTCTTAACAGTTTTCTATCGTTAAAGTGTTTTAGTATCTGCAAAATAAATTTGAAGTTTTTGTGTTTGGCATTTCTTGCTATATGAATAAAATCATATTTCTTTTGTCTTTTTTTGGATGGTTCGAAAAATATTTCATCAATGCCCCCGTATATCACTTTATTTTCTGGTATTGGATATCGGTGGTAATAATGAGTAAACTCTTCCTTCGCAAATCTGGATATAAATATCAGCTTGTCGAAATTTAAAACGAACTTGAGTATAAATTTCCAAAGAGGTTTTTTCCAGGAGTATGTGCTTGTTATATGTCCCAAATCATGTATGACGCATACTTTTTTTTTGACTTTGCTACGTGCAAGAGGCATTCCCAATATAGGAGCAGGAATAAACCCGTAATCAAACTCTTCTTTGTGTCGATAAAAAATCATGCTTAATGATCTTTTGAGACGCGATTTTGCAGATAAATCAATAAACTCAACCTGACAATCCTCTTTTTGTGCAAAGTATTTTTTTAGTTGATACCCATAAAATCCCAGTGATGATTCTTTCGGAAATGCGTCCAGTATCAAAATTTTAACTTTTTTGTCCATATCTTGCCTTTATCCAAGGCAGCATAGTTAAGTGATTCCTATCCTGCTCTTTAAGGATATTCACGATACTTAAAACCTAACATGCTTTCCCGGTTATTAGCATAGCATTTTTTTGGGTCCAGATGTGATTTCCCATCAGGCCATTTAACGGGCCCCATATGATCCTAATCGAGGATTAACATTGTGGTGGTGAGGCGCATGCCCCGATAAATCTGTGCAGAGAATACACCTGTTGACATCCAAAGATCGAGCCTCATTTCTTTTTTGGCAGAGTAGGCATTTCGGTTTCCAGTGCTGACAGTTTCTTAATTCAGTCGGTCGCTGTTTGTGGGCTTGATCGCCAGTCAGCTTTTTCGAACTTTTCTTCAATATACTACTTTTGTAGTTGGGATGGTGCTATAGTAACCCGTATCACCCGGTGCTCGTGCCCCAAACAAAGCGCGTTATTAAGATTTCATCCTGCCAGAATCCTCTTGTGGTATGCCTTCCCGGCCGGATTATATAACCCGGCTTAACCTCGGCGCCAGCGATGATACTTCTCGGCCCATTTCAGCAGGCCTTCCGGGGCATGGGCCTTTTTCCAGTTGCCGGCGGCAAACTTGTTGGCCTCGGCCAGCGTGGGGTAGATATGGATGGTACCCAGGATTTTGTTCAGCCCCAGCTTGTATCGCATGGCGAGAATAAACTCGCTGATCAGATCGCCGGCATGTTCGCCGACAATGGTAACACCGAGAATTTTATCCTTACCGGGTTCGGTCAGAATCTTGACCATGCCGTGATTTTCTTCATCAGCTATGGCGCGATCCAGATCATCAATGCCGTATGTAGTGACTTCAAAGGCGATATTTTGTTGTCGGGCCTCCTGTTCATTCAGGCCGACACGGGCAACTTCCGGCTCGGTAAAAGTACACCAGGGAATGACTGAATAATCGGTCTTGAATTTCTTGACACCGAGCAGGGCGTTGACGGATGCATACCAGGCCTGGTGTGATGCGGTATGGGTGAACTGATAGGGTCCGGCAACATCACCACAGGCGTAGATATTGGGGTATCGGGTTTGCAGAAACTCATTGGTATCGATGGTGTTATGCTCGTTCAGGCCAATGTCCAGATTTTCCAGACCGTAGCCGGTAGTGCGGGCCTTGCGTCCAACGGCAAATAGCACGGCATCAAACTCAAAGCGCACCTCTTCATTATTATGCTGACAGACAAGTATATTGTCACCCTCAAAGCGAAGCGGCGTATGTTCGGTGCAGACATTGATGCCTTCTGCCGAGAATCGTTCCGCGACCATCTTTGAGACTTCTTCATCCTCTTTCGGTATCAGGCGGGAACCGCGATGTACATGGGTTACCTGACTGGAAAAACGTCCAAAAGCCTGAGCCAGTTCGCAGCCAATCGGTCCGCCACCAATCACAACTAACCGCTTCGGTAATTTGCGGATATTCCAGATCGTGTCGGACGTAAAAAAGTTGATGTTATTGAGGCCTTCTATTGGAGGGACATAGGGTTCGGCACCTGCAGCGATAATAATGGAAGGAGTATGAATGGTCTGACCGTTGACCTCCACTGTCCAGGGAGATTTGATGGTGGCATCGCCTTGAATACAGTCAACACCAAGCCCGGTATAGCGCTCAACCGAATCGTGTGGTTCGACCATCTTTATTTTTTGCTGAACCCGCTCCATGATATCGGCAAAACTGAATGTTACCTCGGCCCCGGTGATGCCGAATTCGCGGCAGCGTTTGGTATGTGACAGAAATTTCGCCGAACGGATTAATGCCTTGGACGGAACGCAACCGGTATTCAGACAATCCCCGCCCATTCTGTGTTTTTCAATCAATGTCACTCTGGCTTTGATGGCGGCTGCAATATAGGCACTGACCAGACCGGCAGAACCGGCACCAATGACTACCAGATTGGTATCGAATTTACGGGGCTTTTGCCAGCCGTGATAAACCCGCTGCGCTTTGATGAAGTCCAGCAGTTTGCGCGCCAGTAACGGAAACAACCCAAGCAGGGTGAACGCAAAGACAAGCTCAGGTGAAAGGATGCCACCCAATGATTCGATTTCCCCCAGCTGTGTGCCCGCATAAACATAAACAACGGTGCCGGCCAACATGCCGACTTGGCTGATCCAGTAAAATGTCCAGGTCCTTATCGGCGTAAGGCCCATTAGCAGGTTGATCATAAAAAAAGGGAAGGCGGGTACCAGACGCAGGGCAAACAGATAAAAGGCTCCATCTTTTTCAACACCCTGATTGATCATCTTGAGCTTGCTGCCGAATTTCTGTTGCACTGACTCCCGCAGCAAATAGCGCGATACCAGAAAGGCCGCAGTGGCACCGATGGTAGAGGCAAATGAAACGATGACAACACCTGCCACAAGACCGAAGAGTGCGCCGCCGATCAATGTGAGTACTGCGGCACCGGGCAGAGATAAGCCGGTTATGGCGATATAGAGGAGAAAGAATCCGCCGATCAAGATCGCGGGACTTTTTTGATACCAGAGATCGATCTGTTGTTGCTGTGATTTCAGGTACTGGAGATTGAGGTACTGATTCAGATCATAATGAAAAAACAGGACCACAGCGGTAACGAGCAGCACGATGAGAATGATTTTGCCTGATTTCACGGGACACCAGTTGTTGACAGTATTGTTTGTGTAGTATGCCCCATTCTATCATGTCCCGCGTAACAATATCTCCTCGGCGAGTTCGAGTTCCTCGGTCCCGCCTTCAAGCAGCAATGCGTCGCCTTCTCTCAGAACCATATCCGTATCAGGGCTGTCGCCACGAATATTGCCGCGCCTGATGGACAACACACTGATGCCTCTTTCGGAAATATGCAGACTCTTAATGGTTTGGCCGATGGATTGACTGCCGGGAACCAGCACAACGGTATGCCGTCGATAGTGATCGGATGGCATATCCTCGACATTTTCGGCCTGGACGCCATGGAAGTAGCCACGCAGGTTGTAATAGTGATCTGCCCGCGTTTTTTCGACCAGATACAGTATGTCCTGGGTGGGTATATTAAGCACCTCCAGCAACTGGGTCGCCAGTATCATACTGGATTCCAGTTTTTCAGGTACCACCCGGCAGGCACCGGCCTGTTCCAGCTCGTCCAGATGTAAATCATCCTCGGTGCGGACGATCACGGGCAGCTCTGGGTTACGACTGTGTGCGGTTTTGATAATCCGGTTGGCGGCATGATTATCGGTCGAAGTAATGATCATTGCTCTGGCACGCTTGACGCCGGCTGCACGCAACATGGAAATATGGGTCGCATCCCCATAATAGACGCGCTCGCCGGCCTCATAGGCTTCCCGCACAATGACCGGGTCCAGATCCAGTCCGACATATTCAATTCCCTCCTGTCTCAGAAATGACGACAGGTTCTGACCGATACGACCATATCCGATAATGATGACATGGTTGCGCAGTTCTCTGGAGGCATGAAAAATATTTTTGGCGCGCACCTGATGTTTTTTCAGGTAACTCTTCGGATAAAGATTTTTGGCAATATTGCCATTTTCCCGAATGAGCAGCGGCGCGATAAGCATACTGACCACAATGGCGGCCAGAATGGCCTGACTGTCCTGCACAGAGAGCAGCTCCCGGCTGAGGGCCAGAGCCAGCAATGCAAAGCCGAACTCACCGCCCTGGGCAAGGACCAGAGCGGTGCGTGCCGCCACAACGTTTTCATGGCCCATCATGCGGCTGATAGCCATGATCAGCAGTCCCTTGCCGACGACCAGCACAAACAGCAACAACAACGCCTGTGACCAGATAGCAGGCAGCATGGTGATATCCAGTTGAATGCCGATGGTAATAAAAAACAGGCCCATAAAGACATCGCGGAACGGACGTATATCGGTTTCAATCTGATGGCGGTACTCGGATTCTCCCAGCATAATGCCGGCCAGAAACGCCCCCATAGCGGCGGACAGGCCCAGCATATGAGTGAAAGCACCCGCCATCAGGGCGATAAACAAAACGGTCAGGGTAAATAACTCGGCAGAGTGGGCGGAGGCCACCATGTGAAAAATCGGGCGTAATACCCAGCGCCCCAATGCATGCATAATGATAAATGCAGCAGCGGCCCTGGTCATGGCAAGCAACAACTCGACTCCCAGATTGTTGTCCGATTCACCAGCCATAATCGGGATAATGACCAGAAACGGCACCACGGCCAGATCCTGAAACAACAATGCACCCAGGGCCAGCCGACCATGGCGGGATTGCATCTCCAGTTGTTCGGTCAGTTGTTTGGCGACAATGGCAGTGGAAGACAGAGCGACGGCTCCGCCAACCACGATCGAGCCTGCCCAGTCCATGCCCATGACATGAGCGACCCCCATGCCTGCCAGCGTGGTCAGGATGACCTGTGTGCCGCCGAGGCCGAGCACGGCCTTTTTCATGGACACAAGCTGTGCCAGAGAAAACTCCAGACCGATTGAAAACAGTAGAAAAACCACACCCACCTCAGCCAGTAGGTGGATGGAATGCTCATTCTCCACCAGACCCAGCGCATAAGGGCCGACAACGATACCGACAAGCAGATAGGCGAGTATGGGTGGCAGGCTGAATTTTTTCAGCACAGTCACCAGCATAATCGACATGGCCAGCAACATCAGAACAGTGTATAGAACATGCTCAGTCAAGGTCTTTCCCGGTTGAGCGGAATATCCGCTGATCGGACAGAGCGTCTTGAGCACCCTGTTCCTGAAATATGTTTATTGTGCATGAAAAATACCGGCATGTGTATTAGACAAACCCTGATTAAAAAAGGGTTTTCTGGTAGTATAGATATAATCGTCCAGCATCCATAAAAGCCTGGGTTATCAAGGCAGCCTTTTGATATCGAAGCAAAAACGGTTGCTGCTGCACCGCGTATTTTGTCGTAGAATTACCGTCTGGTTATTGAGAGAGGCTGATATGCCGGCATACGACTATTACTGTGAGACGAATGGAAAGACCGTTGAGGTGACTCATCCGGCTGGCAAAAAGCTGCGTTTTTGGGCAGAGGTCTGTTACTACGCGCAAATCCGTCTGGGTGATACCGACCCGGAGGCAGCGGTCAAAATGGTTATCAGCCGAGCACCGGGTGTGTCGATTCCCAAATTCAACAGTGAATTGAGGAATATCGGTTTTACCCGTCTGGAAAAGCGCGATGACGGTATATATGAGAATGTCACCGCGACGGACAGGGAAAGCCGCTACATGAAGCGGGGCGATGCCTCTACCCTGCCGGATATTAAGGGCAGGATTGCGGATTGATCGATAGCGGTTGGCTCCCTTTGACAGGCTCAGGGGGCCCCCGGTTTGAGTCAGGCTGTATTCCTCAGGTTATATTGCCCTGATAATCGGCAATACCCGGATTGCCGGAGACCTTCAGTATTCTCGGATTATTGATCTTTGGTAATCTCAGCACGTTATCATTGTCCTTGTTGGCCAGAATGTAATCGCGGGTGATGTCCCATATCAGGCGGCCTGCGGGAATGCGATTAACTGTTGCCCAGCCGGAGACAGCATAGGTTTTTGCAGGATCCAATGCTTCGCCGCTGTCCAGTCTGATATTGGTAATACGTTCACCGAGTTTTCCGGCGGGATTAATGTCATAGTCCAGTCCGCCGATACGCACCATGTCGCCACCGGACTGCAGATAGGGATTGAGGTCGAACAGATTATCGGCCACGCCCTCCAGCGTATTATGGATGGCTTCGCCGCTCATTTCTGAAACATAGGTCTCACCATAGGTTATGGCACATTGTGCCATGACATCCTCCATCGTGATCCAATCGCCTTTCGGCACGGTCGTGCCCCAGCGGACACCGGGTGACAGTGAGATATCGGAATTGTGCTCATAGCGTAGTGCGTTACACAACACCTGATCCCAGGTGCCCATGAAGTTGCCACGGCGGAATAAGGTACGGTCCGCGATAGCCAGCTTCTCGGACAGAATCTCCTCATAGGTTTTGCCGACCCGGTCCGGATTAAAGAACCGGTCACTGGCGCGTGATTCGATAATCCGGTTATCGTATTTTCTGGAGCGCATCTGCCTGATATAGGCTGCCATTTCCTTATCGGCTTCCAGCCATTTCGATATAACAGGTATCATTTTATAGTGCATATTCTTTAGCCTGCCGTCATCACCGAACTCAAAGTCCATGACGCCGACAAATTTACCGTTGGAACCGGCGTTAGTTACCAGACAGGTGCCGCCTTCAGCATTTTTCACCATGACCGGCTTTGGCATACCATCGTGTGTGTGACCACCGAATACAGCGTTCAATCCTGGTACCCGTTTGGCCATTTTGATATCGACATCCATACCGTTATGGGAAAGCAGAACAACGGCATCGGGTTTTTCATTTTCACGGATGGTGCTGACCAGTTCGATCATATCGTCTTCGCGCAGACCGAATGACCAGTCCGGGAAGAACTCCTGCGGATTGGCATTGGCAGTGCGCGGGAATGCCTGACCGACAATACAAATGCGGTGACCATTGATTTCCTTGATGACATAGGGGCGGAAGGCATGACCGGAATCTTCATCATACAGGCCGCGTCCGTCATACTTTTCGGTCATGGCAGGATATGTATCGCCCATCAGGGCATCTTCTTTGACGCGCACATTCTGGCCGATAAAGTCGCCCCTGAAGATGCTGGTATTGCTTAATACCTCGTCATCACGGTAAGTGAATTCCCAGTGACCGACCATGACATCCAGGCCGAGAATATTGGATGCCTCGACCATATCCACACCACGGGTCCACAGAGATGTGCCGGAACCCTGCCACAGGTCGCCGCCATCAATCGTCAGTGTTTTTTCGTGGCCACCGGCCTGCTTTCGAAGTCGGTCAAGCAGGGTTTTGACTTGAGGAAAGCCACCGGTTTTTCCATACTTCTCTGCGGCGCGATTGAAATTCAGATAGGTATAGGCATAGGCTTCCGGTGAATTTTCCTTCAGGTTCATTTCTGCGAGCAGACTTCTGCCGACAAGATGCGGCGGACGACCATAGGCATCACCGAGGCCCAGGTTGACATTGGGTTCACGGAAATAAACGGGCTGTAACTGGCCATGCACATCCGTGATATGGAGAATGCGCACATCCCCTTTCATTGGAACATTATAAAATCCGTCAGGTTCACCATCGGTGGCCTGTTGCGGAGTGGGCTTTGGGGGTGGAGAAACGGCAGGAGCCGGTGGCTGTGCCTCCGGTGGCGTATCTGCTTCACAGGATACCAGTGCGGGTACGGACGCAAGTCCCATCAGTTTTATAAATTCTCTACGACTAGCAGGGGGCATATTTTCTCACCTTGATTTTGAATGTTTGTATAGCCGGGGGGATGAATCATGTGGCACCCACAGCGCCATCCCCTAGACAGTCATTGTACCGAACGATGAACAGGGAGCGCAATGTTTTTTGTATTGGCCCGGCCCTGGTTGAGTCCGTGTTTTGAGGCAGGTCACCATGCCGCTTTCCGGCAGCTTTTGCGCCATTTTTGACTTTGGGAAGGGAGCTTTAGTAGATTGCCGTTCCCCTTCGACAAAACCAGCCCGACTTCAATGACGTCACTGAAAAACCTGATTTTCACCCCGATATGCCTGCTGACTGCCTTATTGCCCGCGACACTGGCAGCGGATGTGGTGCGGCCGGTTCTGGTTGAGATCAGTATCAATGCCAGCGGTGCATATAGAATTGAAATCCGGGCCAGCATAGAGGCATTGCTGACCGGCATCAACGCCGCCTATACAAATACCCGTGATGCGCCGATGGCAGAGGCTTACGATGCCCTGCGTGCGTTACAGGCTTCGCAACTGGACAAGAGATGGCAATCCTTCAAACGGCATTTTGCCGAACAGCTTGAGTTGCGATTTGATGGACACCCGGTGCCGCTTACGGTGACGGATACCCGCATACCGGAACCGGGATATACCGGAGTTCCGCGTATCAGTGTGATCACTCTGGAAGGCAGAGCGGAATATTCGGCACAGACGGTTGACTGGTATTACCCGGCCGTATTTGGTGATAGCACGGTGAGGGTGCGTCAGGTTGATGAAGTCAGAGAGAAATGGCACTGGTCAGAATGGCAATGGCTGCGCGGGGACGAACGCTCCGGGCCGTTTTCACTGACCGAAGTATTTTCCAGGCGGTCATTGAGTGAGACCGTGTGGTTGTATGTGGTTGCCGGATTTGAGCACATTCTGCCGAAGGGGCTGGATCATATTCTTTTCATCCTGGGTATTTTTCTGCTTGGCAGGGAGATAAAGCCGCTGCTGTGGCAAGTCACCATGTTCACTGTGGCCCATACGGTCACACTGGGCCTGACCGTAGCGGGTTATATCAACCTGTCGGCGAGTATTGTGGAACCGCTGATCGCGTTGTCGATTGCCTATATCGGGATAGAAAATATCCGTCATATGAACCTGCATGGCAGTCGTTTGTTATTGGTGTTTGCCTTTGGGTTGCTGCATGGCATGGGGTTTGCGGGTGTTTTACAGGAATTCGGTATGCCGGATGATGCCTTTCTGACAGCCCTGATCAGTTTTAATATCGGAGTCGAGCTTGGCCAGCTGGCGATCATTCTGCTGGCCTTTCTGGCGGTAGGTGTTTGCTGCCGTCATCGGCAATGGTACCGTGCGGCTATCATTGTTCCGGGCTCGGCTGCCATAGCCATGACCGGTCTTTACTGGACATTTGAGAGACTGCCGTTTTAGGGATTGGACTCCTGAGATGTTTAAGGAGGCTTAAAGCCCGTGTCAGCAGCTTATAGGCGTGGCAGCCTCCCTGGTACAATTATGAATGCCTGCCTGTTATTCCCAATCGCCCCGGACTGCTATAGTATCGCGCCCGCACTAACATCGGAGACTTTCAGGCAATGACCGGCAGATGTTTTTTATCGGTGATTATCGTAATTTCACTGTTTTTTTCCCGGTCATGGGCCGAGCCGGTCATGGTGACAACGGGCCTGTTTGCCGATATTGCCTATTACCCGCAGGGCAGCATTCCTGCCGAGGTGGTTGCTCTTGAGGATGCAACCCTGGCCGCCCGGATTACTTCCTGGGTAAAGACCATCCATGCTGCTGTCGGGCAGCGGGTCCAGGCGGGAGACACCCTGATCAGCCTGGACTGTCGCAAGCCGCAAGCCGCGCTGCTGCAGGCCAGGGCCGATAAAGACGCCAATGCAGCGAGGATTCAACTGGCCGAATACCGGGCCAAACGGGCACAATCTCTGCGCGATAAAAACCATACTTCGGAGGAAGCCTTGGTCACCCGGCAGTCGGAGCTGGATGCCCTGCGGGCGGAAGGCCGTTCACTTCGTGCAAGGATGACCGACCGGCAGATTGATGTTGAACAATGTCTTGTGGCCGCACCGTTTGATGGCGTGATTGAACGCAGAATGGTGGATATGGGTGAGGCAGTCAGTCTCGGTCAGGAATTGATTCGGCTGGTTAATCCGGAGAAAAACGAGATCAGCGCCACAATCACCGCACAGTCAGTGGCGCAGATCAATGATGTCGATCAATATGTCTTCGTATCCGGTGAGCAGGAATTTCCGTTGCAGTTGCGCACCATGATTCCGGTCTCCGATCCGGTCACGCGCAGTCGTGAAATCCGGCTGACATTTTCCGGCCGATCAGCCAGTCCCGGCGACAGTGGTCGGCTGATCTGGTCCATGAAGCGGCGTGCCCTGACTCCGGACTATCTGGTCAAGCGCGGCGAAAAATATGGAATATTACTTGTTGAGAACAACATTGCTGTCTTCATGCCTGTGCCACAGGCACAAGAAGGTCAGCCGGTCTTCGTTGATCTGGCGGACGATGCCAGACTGATTATAAAGGGGCGCCTGATGGTCGAGCATGATGACGCCCTGAAGATAGTCAATTAGACGACCTTTCATGTATCTGCGTTTTATCAGCAATCACGTATTCGCCAATCTGCTGTTCGCACTGGTGATCGTGATCGGTTCTCTCAGCTACATGCTGATGCCGCGAGAAAAAGATCCGACTATCAATTTTAACTGGATTCAGGTGATGACTTTTTTGCCGGGGGCATCGGCAAGTGACATCGAAAGAAAAATAACCAATCCTCTGGAAGAAGCCATACGCAGCGTTGACGATATCCGGTTTGTTACCAGCACCAGCCGGGAAGGGCTTTCCAGTATCCTGCTGCGCTTTGAAGAGATAGATCAGCGTACTTTTGACAAACGTCTGAATGACCTGCGTCGTGAAATTCAGGCAGTCGAAAACACAGAACTGCCGGATGCAGCCGAATCACCGATTCTGGTGGAAATTACCACGGATAATGCCCTGCCGACCGCATCCATCGTGGTGACCGGTATCAGCGATGATGAAACTTTGCACCGAGAGGCGCTTCTTATAGAAAAAGACATAGAAAATATCAATGGTGTGGACAGCGTTATCAAGGTAGGTGCACGGAAGCCCGAACTGCGGGTTGAAATTGATCTGCGGGCCCTGACCAGTCATGGTATCAGCCCCATGCACATCGTCGATACGATTCGGGCGCACTATCAGGATGTGTCGGCCGGAGGCATTGATCTCGCTGACAGACGTTGGCTCGTCAGCCTGAAAGGTACCAGCGGTGATGTACGGGATCTGGCCCGTTTGCCGGTAGCCGGGCCGAACAGTGAAGTCCTGCTGGGCGAAGTTGCGCATGTCCGGCGCGTGCGCGAAAAAGCCGAACAGTTGATATTCATGGACGACCGGCCCGGAGTTCTGCTGTGGGTAGCCAAGAAGTCACATACCAATGTACTGGAACTGCTTGAGCGGATACAATCCTATATAGAACAGCGCAATCGGCTGTCGCGAGCCACCGGCGTATCACTGACCCTGGTGGACGACCAGACCGATGCCACCCGTCGGGCGATCACGGTAATGGAAGCCAATGCCGTACTGGGCCTGCTGTTTGTACTGTGCATTACCTGGTTATTTCTTGGTTCCCGTATTGCGCTACTGACCAGCATAGGGATCCCCTTTACCCTGGCGGGTACATTCTGGTTTCTGGACAGTGTTGGTCAATCGGTCAACAACTCGGTACTGCTGGGCATCGTCATCAGCCTCGGTATGCTGGTTGATGATGCAGTGGTTGTGGTGGAATCCATCTTCGAGCGGCTGCGTCGAGGCATCCCGGCAAGAGAAGCCATAGCGCGGGGCCTGAATGAAGTCAGTGGGCCGGTACTGACCTCGGTGCTGACAACGATGGCGGCCTTTATGCCATTGATGCTGATTCCCGGCATCCTGGGCAAATTCATGTTTGTGGTGCCGCTGGTTGTGACGGTTGCGCTTGCGGTAAGCCTGGTGGAAGCCTTCTGGATGCTGCCGGCCCATGTCATGGCGGCCGATGTCAACTTCAGGAAACCCTCAAAATTTCACATGCTGCGTCTGCGCCTGATTCACCATATACAGATAAAATACGGCAGGCTGCTGATCAAGGCCCTGCGTTATCCGGTACGCACATTGATGATTGCTGGTACCGTGTTCATGCTGGCGGTTGTACTGCTGGTCACAGAGCAGGTCAAGGTTCGTTTTTTCGCCTTTGATCCGATTCGACTGTTTTATGTTGATATTACCATGCCGCAGGGCACGCCGTTGCAGACAACGGCCGATACCATGCGGCAGATAGAAAGACGGCTGCGGGACAATATCGGAGAACAGGATGTCAGGAGTATCGCGTCTTATGCAGGGGAGCTGCTGACAGAAACAGAACCGCTGTTCGGAGAGCGCTTTGCCCAGATTGTCGTCAGCCTTAAGCCTGCGACCGGTGGCATGCGCGATGCCGAGCAGATTGTTGAAGACATGCGACCGCACTTCACAGACATTGCCGGACCCGAAAATATCCGCTTCTGGGCGCTGAAAGATGGCCCGCCTTCGGGCAAACCCATCTCGGTCAAAGTGCGTGGCAGTGACTTTACAGAAATTCGTGCTGCTCTGGACGAACTAAAGCAGGAACTGGGCCAAATGCCGGGAGTGACCGATATCAGTGATGACGACAGCGGTGGGGCATCTGAGCTTGTTTTGCGGCTGAATCTCGGTGCCGTTAACCGGGCCGGGATTGATCCGGCAGCCGTGGCCCGAATCATACGGTTGCTGATTGATGGCGAGACAGTCACCACATTCTGGGATGCCGGCGAGGAAACCAGGGTGCTGGTGAAATCCATCAATGACGGCATTACCGATACGCAGGCGCTGCTGTCCCGCAAACTGACGCTGCCGTCCGGCAAAGACATTGCCCTGGCGGAGCTGGTACATGCAGAAGTAAGACAATCGCGTGGCAACATCAGGCACTATAACTACCGCCGGGCGATCACCCTGGAAGCGGGACTGGACAAAGACATTGTTGGCACCGTGCAGGCCAACGACCAGCTCAGGGCGGTCTGGCAGCAGATGCGTGATCGTCATCCCGGAGTGGATCTGGACTTCAGTGGCGAGCTGGACGACATCCAGGAAAGCGTCGATGCCATAGGCATCCTGTTCCTGTTTGGGCTTGGGCTGATATATACCATAGTCGGCACCCAGTTCAGGAGCTATTTGCAGCCGCTCATTATCATTCTATCCACCATTCCCATGGCGGCCACCGGCGTTGTGCTGGGCCTGATGATGACCGGTAATCCGTTGAGTCTGTTCACACTGTACGGAGTGGTCGCGCTGGGTGGCATTGCGGTGAATGCGGCGATCGTCATGATCAGTGCGGCGAATGCCCGTTACAGGGCCGGCATGAGCATCCTGCATTCGACTTTTTATGCAGCGCGCCGGCGCGTTATACCGATAGTGATTACCGCCCTCACAACCATTGGCGGCCTGTTCTCTCTGGCCACGGGACTGGGCGGCAAATCACTGCTCTGGGGGCCGGTGGCCACGGCGATAGTCTCCGGTTTGACGGTATCGACGCTGTTTTCATTATTTCTGGTGCCGTTGTTTTATCGGATACTGCAGGGAATCGTGCAGGACCGTCGTCGTAATCAGGCGGTTTGAATGTGCCGGGATCAACACCTTGACCGCTCTTTGGGAACTGAAGGGAGCCATGCCGGCTGACGCACGCAACATCACTGAAAAATCCTCTGCTGCGATGCGCCGGGCAGTCTGGCTGCGTATTTAAACCGGTTTTTCAGGCCTGCCGAGGCAGTTTGTGGAAAGGGAGTCCATCCCAATCCACAAAAACCAACCCGATTATCTGCTTTTCACTACCGGCTATCTATCTGGTAAGCCAATTCCCCTGCCGGTGCCCGATGTACCGAATGAATGTCTGCTATATTCTTTGTTAGATAAGTACACAATCCCTACTATAAACAGTATTTGAGCAACCAAACCTAAAGTAACATATGAATTTTGAAAAAACTGGCCCGGCCGTCGCAAACCTGATCAGGCTATTGCCGCGCATCCATCATTCGGTTGCCCGCATCCTGCTGGCGCTGCTGCTGTGCCTGCCGCTGACTGAGGTCGCTGCGCAGGCACGCGAATTCATAATCATGCCTGATCCGCTGACTGTGCCACTGAACGGCAGCGCGACCTATACGGTGCGATTGAGTGTCCAGCCGGCGACGACGGTCACGCTGCGGATCAATGCCCCCACCTCAGGATTGAGTTTGCAGAGTGCTTCGGGAGATAATATAGAGCTTCAGTTCAGCCGACAGAGCTGGAATCAGCAGCAGACAGTGACAGTCATAGCGGGGGATCAAAGTCAGGTACCCACAACGAGGAGGGGGGTGATTAACCACCGAGACCCTACCGATGACTATAGTAGAAAACAACTCCAGATCACGATAACGGACGATATGGATGGCGGTACGGCGACTCCGGGCGTGACCGTCAGTCCGACAACCATCTCAATCCCTGAAGGTGGCACAGCCACCTACACCGTGGTGCTGAACACATCGCCGCGGACAGGGCGGAGCGCCACCATCGGAATCATGCCCCCGTCATTCGTGAGCGTGACCCCGACCGCCCTGACCTTTAACGATGCAAACTGGAACACGCCACAGACTGTCACCATCACAGGTGTAGATGACCCTGTGGATAATGATGCCGGAGAGGTTCGCACCGCGGACATCGAGCATACCATTACTGGTGACGATAGTGGTAGCTATGTGCCCGGTCTTGAACTTGCCTCTGTGCAGGTTGCCGTGATGGACGACGACACGGCGGGCGTGACCGTCAGTCTGACAACCATCTCAATCCCTGAGGGTGGCGCAGCCACCTACACCATGGTGCTGAACACACCGCCGCGGACAGGTCGGAACGCCATCATCACAATCATGCCCCCGTCATTCGTGAACGTGGCCCCGACCGCCCTGACCTTTAACGAGGCAAACTGGAACACGCCACAAACTGTCACCGTCACAGGTATGGACGACTTCATAGATCATCCCGTGGATCTTCGCCTCGGCGACATTCGGCATACCATCGAAAATGCCGGTAGCGATGGTGGTGGCTATATCCCGACTCTTATGATCGACTCCGTGGGGGTTACCGTAACGGACGATGATATGAGAGGGCTGGTGTTCACACCGGACACGCTGTCAATCATTGAAGGGGGTACCGACAGCTACGGGGTGGCGCTGGCAAGCCGGCCGGTGATAGAGGCAACTGTCTCTATTTTTAGCGGGATTAGCTTTCTTGAACTGTCCCCAGATTCACTGACGTTCAATCCGCCAATTGGATGATTCCGCAGAGGGTGACGGTGACGGCACTTCAGGATAACACCATAAGAGAGCGCGACCGTGTCGTGGAGATAATGTACCAGGCCCACGATAACCTTACCCCTATGCTGCCGGGTCGGCCGGGTCAGCCGGGCTTTACTTACGCCAGACTCATTCCGCCATTCGCATACGGCCCTGTGACGGTCAGCATCATCGATATCGACCGGCTTG
Source organism: Gammaproteobacteria bacterium (assembly GCA_965214035.1). Lineage (GTDB taxonomy): Bacteria > Pseudomonadota > Gammaproteobacteria > JAJDYQ01 > JAJDYQ01 > JAJDYQ01. The sequence continues at coordinate 416,462 of OZ243932.1, forward strand.
CCCTGAGCGTCAATCCGGTCACAGTGAGCGAAGGGAGTGGCACACAGGCCATCACCGTCACGGCGGCGACAAACGGCGGGATCCCCGCCCCCACCCCGATAACAGTGAGCGTCAGCCTGGACGACAATACGGCCACCCTGACGGATGACTATGCGCCGGTAGCCGACATTGACATCACCATTCCGGCGAACACAACCAGCGGCACCGGGCAATTCAACCTGATACCGGTCAGCGACAATCTGGATGAACCGGACGAAACCATCGATGTGGTCGGTACCGCGAGTGGCTTCACGGTCATCGGTGCCGAAATTGTGATAGCAGACGACGATGATACGCCCTCTTTTTCGATAGCCGATGCGCAAGGTACGGAAGGAGGTTCAATCAGTTTCACGGTGACACGCATGGGGGCAACCAATAATGTGGTATCAGTGCAGTGGAGCACCGTCATGGACACCGCCACAGAGCAGGACTACACCGCGGTATCACTGCAAACACTGACATTCGCGGCCGGGCAGACCAGCAGGGAGCTGGAGGTGGGAGTGAATGATGATGACCTGGATGAGCCGGATCAGGAGACATTTATGGTGCGATTGAGCGGGGCGGCCAATGTGGGGAGCGATCCGGGCAATACGCCGATCATCACAGACGACACGGCGATTGGCACGATTAACGACAACGATGACCCACCGGCTTTTTCGGTGGCGGATGCCAGCGGCAATGAGGGAGATCCCATAAGATTCACAGTGATACGGGCCGGAGCGGCCGACAATGAGGCATCACTGCGATGGAGGACAGCCGATGGTACAGCGACCAGCCCTGCTGACTTTAGCAGGAGATCAACGCGGACACTGACGTTTGCAGCGGGAGAGACCAGCAAGACACTGGCACCGATAAGAACGGAGCAAGACACCCTGGATGAACCGGATGAAACATTCGAGTTGCAGTTATTGGATGTGGCAAAGGCGGCGGATGATCCGGGAGGTACGCCGACCATTACGACCCCCACGGCGGTCGGCACAATTATCGACGATGACGACACGCCGGGTTTTACGATAGCCGACGCAGAAGGCACGGAAGGGGGTCCGATCCGCTTTGAAGTGACGCGCACCGGCGCGGTGAGCAACGAGGTGTCGGTGCAATGGACGACGGCCACGGGCACGGCGACAGGGGCGGACTTTGCCCAGGTATTGGTACCGCAGACCCTGACATTTGCATCGGGTGTCGGGACGCAGACCGTGACGGTGGATACGACGGAAGACATGTTGTCCGAGCTGGATGAAGCCTTCCAGGTAGAGTTAAGCGGGGCAGCCAGGGCCGTGAATGATCCGGGAGGCACACCGACGATTGTGAATCGTATGGCGACCGGCATTATCAGGGACAATGATGCGGCTCCCACGGGTATCACACTGGAGGTCAGTCCTGACACAGTAGGCGAGGGCAGCAGTACACAGATGATTACGGTCATGGCGACATTGGATGGAGGTGCGCTCTACGGTGATGACCGGACAGTCACGGTGAATGTGGGAGGTGGTTCAGCCACCGCATCGGATGACTATAGGGCTGTTCCGAATTTCGATATTACCATCCCGGCAGGCACTGACAGTGGTTCCGGTACATTTACCCTGATACTGGTTGATGATGTGCTGGACGAGCCGGACGAGACGATAGATATCGCCGGCACTTCCGGGGGGTTGACGGTTAGCAGAGATGAAATCGTCATCCAGGATAACGATGTGGCTCCCACGAGTATCATGTTGGAGGTGAGTCCTGACATGTTAGGAGAGGGCAGCCGTACGCAGATGATTACGGTGACGGCGACGGTGGATGGCAGCACGCGGTACAGTGATGAGCGTACCGTCACCGTGAGTGTGGAGAATGGCACAGCGGAGGCACCGGCTGACTATGGAGTGGTTAGAGATTTTGACATTATCATTCCGGCGGGTGCTGACAGTAGTTTCGGTACATTCATGCTGACACCGGTTGATGACACGCTGGACGAGTCGGATGAGACGATCAATATCACCGGCGACTCGACGGGATTGATGATTACATCGTCTCGCCTGACGATTGGTGACAATGATGAGGTGCCGTCTTTTGAGATAGTGGGTGCTTCGGCTACAGAAGGGAGCTCAATCATCTTTGAGGTGACGCGCATGGGTGCGGTGGACAATGAGGTATCGGTGCAATGGATGACGGTTGTGGGCACGGCGACAGGGGGGGATTTTACCGAGGTATTGACGCCACGGACTCTGATATTTGCGTCTGGTCAGACGAGTCGGAGGCTGGCGATATTGGCACTGGAGGATAGGCTGGATGAACCGGATGAGACATTCGAGGTTCGGCTGGATAGAGCAGCCAGAGGTGCGGACGATCCGGGAGGCACGCCGACGATTGCGGTTTCCACGGCGGTTGGCACGATTAATGATAATGACGATACACCGGGTTTTACGATAGCGGACGCGGAAGGTTCAGAAGGGGATTCGATTCGTTTTGTTGTGACGCGCACGGGTGCGGTGAGTAACGAGGTATCGGTGGAGTGGATGACGGTCACGGGCACGGCTGGTGGAGAGGATTTTACCGAGGTATTGGCACCGCAGGTTCTGACATTTGCATCGGGTGTGGGGACGCAGACTGTGACGGTGGATACGACGGAAGACATGTTGTTTGAAGCAGATGAGACTTTTCGGGTGGAGCTAAGCGAGGCAGCCAGGGCGCTTAATGATCCGGGAGGCACGCCGACGATTACGGATAATGAGGCGGTCGGTACTATTCGGGATGATGATGCGGCTCCCACGGGTATTACGCTGGAGGTGAGTCCTGACAGGGTAGGGGAAGGCAGCCTTACGCAGACGATGACGGTGACGGCGACGGTGGATGGCAGCACGCGGTTCAGTGATGAGCGCACTGTCACGGTGAGTGTGGGCGGTGGCACGGCAGAGGCACCGGCTGACTATGGAGTGGTTAGAGATTTTGACATTATCATTCCGGCGGGTGCTGACAGTAGTTTCGGTACATTCATGCTGACACCGGTTGATGACACGCTGGACGAGTCGGATGAGACGATCAATATCACTGGCGACTCGACGGGATTGATGATTACATCGGCTCGCCTGACGATTGGGGACAATGATGAAGTATCGTCTTTTGAGATAGCGAATGCTTCGGGTACAGAAGGGAGTTCAATCAGTTTTGAGGTGACGCGCACGGGTGCGGTGGATAATGAGGTATCGGTGCAATGGATGACGGTCGCGGGCACGGCTGGTAGAGAGGATTTTACCGAGGTATTGACATCGCAGACCCTGATATTTACGTCTGGTCAGACGAGTCGGAGGCTGGCGGTATTGACGCTGGAGGATAGGCTGGATGAACCGGATGAGACATTCGAGGTTCGGCTGGATAGAGCAGCCAGAGGTGCGGACGATCCAGGGGGCACGCCGACGATTGCGGTTTCCACGGCGGTTGGCACGATTAACGATAATGACGACACACCGGGTTTTACGATAGCGGACGCGGAAGGTTCAGAAGGGGATTCGATTCGTTTTGTTGTGACGCGCACGGGTGCGATGGACAATGAGGTATCGGTGCAATGGACGACGGTTGTGGGCACGGCGACAGGGGGAGATTTTACCGAGGTATTGGCACCGCAGGTTCTGATCTTTGCATCGGGTGTGGGGACGCAGACCGTGACGGTGGATACGACGGAAGACATGTTGTCTGAAGCAGATGAAACCTTCCGGGTGGAGTTGAGTGAGGCAGCCAGGGCGCTTAATGATCCGGGAGGCACACCGACGATTACGGATAGCATGGCGACGGGTACCATCCGGGATGATGATGCGGCTCCCACGAGTATTACGCTGGAGGTGAGTCCTGACACGTTAGGAGAGGGCAGTGGTACGCAGATGATTATGGTGACTGCGACGGTGGATGGCAGTACATTCTTCAGCAGCGAACAGACGGTCATGGTGAGTGTGGGGGGTGGCACGGCGGAAGTGCCTGCTGACTATGCGATGGTGCCTGGTTTTGATATCACTATCCCGGCGGGCATGGAGAGCGGTACGAATACATTTACCCTGATTGTGGCGGATGATGCAGTGAGTGAGCCGTCGGATACGATTGATGTAACCGGTGCTTCGGGCGGTCTGACAATTAACGGGGATGAGATCACGATTACGGACGATGATGCGATGCCGGGCGGTATTACGCTGACGGTCAGCCCGGTCAGGATAGTGGAGGGCAACGGCACGCAGACGGTGACGGTGACGGCGACGGTGAATGGCAGTACCCGGTACGGTGATGACCGTACTGTCACGGTGAGTGTGGAGAATGATACAGCGGAGGCACCGATTGACTATGGGGTGGTTACCGATTTTGACATTGTGATTCTGGCGGGTGCTGACAGTGGTACGAATACATTCATGCTGGTACCGGTTGATGACACACTGGACGAGTCGGATGAGACGATCAATATCACGGGTGATTCGGCGGGACTGTCGATTACATCGACTCGCCTGACGCTTGCAGACGATGATGAGACGCCGTCTTTTGAGATATCGGATGCTGAGGGAGATGAAGGTGACACGCTGAGTTTTACGGTGACTCGTCTGGGTGCGGTGAGCAATGAAGTGACGGTGGAATGGGCGACCATGACCGATACGGCGACGGGGGATGATTTCCGGGAGGTGTTGGCGCAGACGCTGACATTTGGTGCGGGCGAGACCCGCCATGATGTGATGGTGGCTACGATTGAAGACAGGCTGGCTGAAGGGAGCGAGACATTTGAGGTTCGATTAAGCGGTGCGGCCAAGGGTGTGGATGATCCGGGCAATATGCCGACGATCAGGGATGGCATGGCGTCTGGCACTATCCGGGATGATGATGTGGCTCCCATGGGTGTCACATTGGAGGTGAGTCCTGACAGGGTAGGGGAAGGCAGCCTTACGCAGACGATGACGGTGACGGCGACGGTGGATGGCAGTACGCGGTTCAGTGATGAGCGCACTGTCACGGTGAGTGTGGGCGGTGGCACGGCAGAGGCACCGGCTGACTATGGAGTGGTTAGAGATTTTGACATTATCATTCCGGCGGGTGCTGACAGTAGTTTCGGTACATTCATGCTGACACCGGTTGATGACACGCTGGACGAGTCGGATGAGACGATCAATATCACTGGCGACTCGACGGGATTGATGATTACATCGGCTCGCCTGACGATTGGGGACAATGATGAAGTATCGTCTTTTGAGATAGCGAATGCTTCGGGTACAGAAGGGAGTTCAATCAGTTTTGAGGTGACGCGCACGGGTGCGGTGGATAATGAGGTATCGGTGCAATGGATGACGGTCGCGGGCACGGCTGGTAGAGAGGATTTTACCGAGGTATTGACATCGCAGACCCTGATATTTACGTCTGGTCAGACGAGTCGGAGGCTGGCGGTATTGACGCTGGAGGATAGGCTGGATGAACCGGATGAGACATTCGAGGTTCGGCTGGATAGAGCAGCCAGAGGTGCGGACGATCCAGGGGGCACGCCGACGATTGCGGTTTCCACGGCGGTTGGCACGATTAACGATAATGACGACACACCGGGTTTTACGATAGCGGACGCGGAAGGTTCAGAAGGGGATTCGATTCGTTTTGTTGTGACGCGCACGGGTGCGATGGACAATGAGGTATCGGTGCAATGGACGACGGTTGTGGGCACGGCGACAGGGGGAGATTTTACCGAGGTATTGGCACCGCAGGTTCTGATCTTTGCATCGGGTGTGGGGACGCAGACCGTGACGGTGGATACGACGGAAGACATGTTGTCTGAAGCAGATGAAACCTTCCGGGTGGAGTTGAGTGAGGCAGCCAGGGCGCTTAATGATCCGGGAGGCACACCGACGATTACGGATAGCATGGCGACGGGTACCATCCGGGATGATGATGCGGCTCCCACGAGTATTACGCTGGAGGTGAGTCCTGACACGTTAGGAGAGGGCAGTGGTACGCAGATGATTATGGTGACTGCGACGGTGGATGGCAGTACATTCTTCAGCAGCGAACAGACGGTCATGGTGAGTGTGGGGGGTGGCACGGCGGAAGTGCCTGCTGACTATGCGATGGTGCCTGGTTTTGATATCACTATCCCGGCGGGCATGGAGAGCGGTACGAATACATTTACCCTGATTGTGGCGGATGATGCAGTGAGTGAGCCGTCGGATACGATTGATGTAACCGGTGCTTCGGGCGGTCTGACAATTAACGGGGATGAGATCACGATTACGGACGATGATGCGATGCCGGGCGGTATTACGCTGACGGTCAGCCCGGTCAGGATAGTGGAGGGCAACGGCACGCAGACGGTGACGGTGACGGCGACGGTGAATGGCAGTACCCGGTACGGTGATGACCGTACTGTCACGGTGAGTGTGGAGAATGATACAGCGGAGGCACCGATTGACTATGGGGTGGTTACCGATTTTGACATTGTGATTCTGGCGGGTGCTGACAGTGGTACGAATACATTCATGCTGGTACCGGTTGATGACACACTGGACGAGTCGGATGAGACGATCAATATCACGGGTGATTCGGCGGGACTGTCGATTACATCGACTCGCCTGACGCTTGCAGACGATGATGAGACGCCGTCTTTTGAGATATCGGATGCGGCGGGTGAAGAAGGTGACACGCTGAGTTTTACGGTGACTCGTCTGGGTGCGGTGAGCAATGAAGTGACGGTGGAATGGGCGACCATGACCGATACGGCGACGGGGGATGATTTCCGGGAGGTGTTGGCGCAGACGCTGACATTTGGTGCGGGCGAGACCCGCCATGATGTGATGGTGGCTACGATTGAAGACAGGCTGGCTGAAGGGAGCGAGACATTTGAGGTTCGATTAAGCGGTGCGGCCAAGGGTGTGGATGATCCGGGCAATATGCCGACGATCAGGGATGGCATGGCGTCTGGCACTATCCGGGATGATGATGTGGCTCCCATGGGTGTCACATTGGAGGTGAGTCCTGACAGGGTAGGGGAAGGCAGCCTTACGCAGACGATGACGGTGACGGCGACGGTGGATGGCAGTACGCGGTTCAGTGATGAGCGCACTGTCACGGTGAGTGTGGGCGGTGGCACGGCAGAGGCACCGGCTGACTATGGAGTGGTTAGAGATTTTGACATTATCATTCCGGCGGGTGCTGACAGTAGTTTCGGTACATTCATGCTGACACCGGTTGATGACACGCTGGACGAGTCGGATGAGACGATCAATATCACTGGCGACTCGACGGGATTGATGATTACATCGGCTCGCCTGACGATTGGGGACAATGATGAAGTATCGTCTTTTGAGATAGCGAATGCTTCGGGTACAGAAGGGAGTTCAATCAGTTTTGAGGTGACGCGCACGGGTGCGGTGGATAATGAGGTATCGGTGCAATGGATGACGGTCGCGGGCACGGCTGGTAGAGAGGATTTTACCGAGGTATTGACATCGCAGACCCTGATATTTACGTCTGGTCAGACGAGTCGGAGGCTGGCGGTATTGACGCTGGAGGATAGGCTGGATGAACCGGATGAGACATTCGAGGTTCGGCTGGATAGAGCAGCCAGAGGTGCGGACGATCCAGGGGGCACGCCGACGATTGCGGTTTCCACGGCGGTTGGCACGATTAACGATAATGACGACACACCGGGTTTTACGATAGCGGACGCGGAAGGTTCAGAAGGGGATTCGATTCGTTTTGTTGTGACGCGCACGGGTGCGATGGACAATGAGGTATCGGTGCAATGGACGACGGTTGTGGGCACGGCGACAGGGGGAGATTTTACCGAGGTATTGGCACCGCAGGTTCTGATCTTTGCATCGGGTGTGGGGACGCAGACCGTGACGGTGGATACGACGGAAGACATGTTGTCTGAAGCAGATGAAACCTTCCGGGTGGAGTTGAGTGAGGCAGCCAGGGCGCTTAATGATCCGGGAGGCACACCGACGATTACGGATAGCATGGCGACGGGTACCATCCGGGATGATGATGCGGCTCCCACGAGTATTACGCTGGAGGTGAGTCCTGACACGTTAGGAGAGGGCAGTGGTACGCAGATGATTATGGTGACTGCGACGGTGGATGGCAGTACATTCTTCAGCAGCGAACAGACGGTCATGGTGAGTGTGGGGGGTGGCACGGCGGAAGTGCCTGCTGACTATGCGATGGTGCCTGATTTTGATATCACTATCCCGGCGGGCATGGAGAGCGGTACGAATACATTTACCCTGATTGTGGCGGATGATGCAGTGAGTGAGCCGTCGGATACGATTGATGTAACCGGTGCTTCGGGCGGTCTGACGATTAACGGGGATGAGATCACGATTACGGACGATGATGCGATGCCGGGCGGTATTACGCTGACGGTCAGCCCGGTCAGGATAGTGGAGGGCAACGGCACGCAGACGGTGACGGTGACGGCGACGGTGAATGGCAGTACCCGGTACGGTGATGACCGTACTGTCACGGTGAGTGTGGAGAATGATACAGCGGAGGCACCGATTGACTATGGGGTGGTTACCGATTTTGACATTGTGATTCTGGCGGGTGCTGACAGTGGTACGAATACATTCATGCTGGTACCGGTTGATGACACACTGGACGAGTCGGATGAGACGATCAATATCACGGGTGATTCGGCGGGACTGTCGATTACATCGACTCGCCTGACGCTTGCAGACGATGATGAGACGCCGTCTTTTGAGATATCGGATGCGGCGGGAGATGAAGGTGACACGCTGAGTTTTACGGTGACTCGTCTGGGTGCGGTGAGCAATGAAGTGACGGTGGAATGGGCGACCATGACCGATACGGCGACGGGGGATGATTTCCGGGAGGTGTTGGCGCAGACGCTGACATTTGGTGCGGGCGAGACCCGCCATGATGTGATGGTGGCTACGATTGAAGACAGGCTGAATGAAGGGGAAGAGACATTTGAGGTGCGATTAAGCGGTGCGGCCAAGGGTGTGGATGATCCGGGCAATATGCCGACGATTGCGGATGGTGAAGCGACGGGTACTATCCGGGATGATGATGCGGTTCCCACGAGTATCACGCTGGAGGTGAGTCCTGACACGTTAGGAGAGGGCAGTGGTACGCAGATGATTATGGTGACGGCGACGGTAGATGGCAGTACGCGGTTCAGTGATGAGCGCACTGTCACGGTGAGCGTGGGCGGTGGCACGGTGGAAGTGCCTGCTGACTATACGATGGTGCCTGATTTTGATATCACGATCCCGGCGGGTGCGGAGAGTGGTACGAATACATTTACCCTGACTGTGGCGGATGATGCGGTGAGCGAGCCGTCGGATACCATTGATGTAACCGGTGCTTCGGGCGGTCTGACGATTAACGGGGATGAGATCACCATCACGGATGATGATGCGATGCCGGGTGGTATTACGCTGACGGTCAGCCCGGCCAGGATAGTGGAGGGCGACGGCACGCAGATGATTATGGTTATGGCGACGGTAAATGGCAGTACCCGGTACAGTGATGACCGTGCCGTCACGGTCAGTGTGGAGGCTGATACAGCGGAAGCATCGGTTGACTATGGGGCGGTTACCGATTTTGACATTACCATTCCGGCCGGTACTGGCAGTGGTTCTGGTACATTCATGCTGGTGCCGGTCGATGACGCACTGGACGAGCCGGATGAGACGATCAATATCACCGGTGATTCGGCGGGATTGATGATTACATCGACTCGACTGACGATTGAGGACGATGATGCCACTCCTGCCAGTATTACACTGGAGGTAAACCCCGACACAGTAAGTGAGGGCAGCATCACACAGACCATTATGGTCACGGCCACAGTGGATGGAGTTGCCCGTTTCAGCGATGATCGGACCGTGGCAGTGAGCGTGGGAGGTGGTTCAGCCAGCTTGTCGGGCGACTATGAGGAAGTGGTAGATTTCGACATTATCATTCCGGCCGGTACAGCCAGCAGTTCCGGTACATTTACCCTGACTCTGATTGACGATGGCTTGCATGAGTCGGATGAGGTGGTCAATGTGACCGGCACCTTGAGTGGCCTGACGATTACCGCCGACCAAATCAGGATTATCGATGACGATGTCACGCCTGGCAGTGGCATCATGTTACCGGGTGGTATTACGCTGACAGTCAGTCCCGATACAATAGGCGAGGGCAGCGGTACGCATGCCATTACGGTGACGGCCACGATGAATGGTGGTACCAGCTCGGATGATACGGTGGTGGCTGTGAGTGTGATGGATGGTACGGCTACTGCGCCGGCTGATTATGCACAGGTGGTGGATTTCGATATCACTATCATGGCGGGTGCAGGCAGTGGTTCCAGAACATTTGAGCTGACGCCGGTCAATGATGCCCTGGATGAGTCGGATGAGACTATTGAAGTAACCGGTGTATCGGGCGGCCTGATGGTCATTGCTGATCAGATCACTATCATGGACGATGATATGACGACGCCCACGGTGACTCTGGTGCTGGCACCCGCAACTATTGCAGAGAGTGGTGGCGGCAATATCAGCACGGTTACCGCGATTCTCAGCGGACAGTCCCATGAGGCGATAACAATAGAGGTGCAGGCAGAGCCCGGCTCCGGCACAGTGGCAGGTGACTACCTGACCAGTAGCAACAGGATACTGACAATAGCCGCGGGAGAGACCATGAGCACCGGAGTTGTCACGCTCACGGCAGTGGACAATGACATGGGCGAACCGAATAAAACGGTTGTGGTATCCGGGATGGTGCTGAGCGGTGGAGTGGCTAATCCTGTAGATCAGACGCTCACCATTGCCGATGATGACAACATTAATGATATATCGGAGATGGAAGCGACGCAGGAAGCGTGGTTGCCGCGTTTTGGGCTGACTGTGGCGGAGCACGCGCTGGGTGGGTTGAGCTACCGCTTCTCGACGGCCGGTCAGTCCGGTTTGTCGGGTAATCTCGGTGGTCTGTCGGGTGGTCAGGCACTGAATGCCGAGGCAGGTCGGAGCGGCGGAGCCGGTATGGCCCTGGTGTTGATGGCTTCGGTTATGGTCGTTCTGCAAACGGTGATTCCGGTTATGGTGGTTTCGGTGCTGGTTCGATTGACCGCGTGTTTAACCAGTCACGGTCTCTGACCCTGCCAGACATACTGCGTGGCAGCCATTTCATATTTGGCGACAGAGACGGTACTTCGGTTTGGGGAAGGGCATCTTATTCGAATTATACAGAAGGGCATGATGATGTTTCGGTGGATGGTGATGTGACCACCGGTATGCTGGGTATCGATTATGAGGATGGTGACACGCTGCGTGGTCTGGCGCTATCGCACAGTGGTGGCGGTGGCGACTGGAGCGGTGCTCAGGGGGAAGGCGAGCTGTCAAGCCATTTATGGCTGCTGATGCCATATATGCGGCACGATGTGACAGAGCGCTTACAGGCATGGGGTGCAGCGGGCTATGGCCTTGGTGGTTTAAGATTAAGTCCGATCGAACAGAGCTCTTCGGGTCACGACATATATCAGTTGATGATGTTGGGGGGTCTGCGCGGAACGCTGGTGGAACGCACGGAGGAAGACAACTTCACACTGTCGGTGATTTCGGATGTGGCGCTGGTGCATACCAGAACGGATGATTCCGAATATCTGCGGGGCATGGAAACAGATTCACAACGTCTTCGTTTGGGACTGGAGTGGTCCTGGCTGCATCTGCAGGCAGATGGCGGGCGTCTGACTCCGGAACTGGAACTGGGAATGCGCTATGACGATGGTGGTAGTACACAAGGTGTGGGTATGGAGCTGGGCGGTGGTATAAGCTGGGAGATACCCTCAAAGGGTCTGACACTGGATCTGCGTGGTCGCCGCTTGCTGGAGCATGAGAATCAGGACCGTCGTGAGTGGGGCCTGTCGGGTTCGATGGATTTCGACCTGTTACCGGATTCGGCGCATGGTCCGTCGCTGAGTCTGCAGCAGGAATATGGTAATGCGCCGTCATCGGGTGGTCTGGAAAAGCTGTTGTCGGGTTCGCTGTCTGATTCTCTGCAAGAAAGTTCTTCACAGGTGACCCCGGTATCGAAGCGCTGGACCCTGAAGGGCGAGTGGGGCTTTGCTATGGAGGACGGTGCCGCAGGTGTACCGTATGCGGGCCTATCGTCATCCGGTTCCGACCACAACCTGACCTTGGGCTGGCGTATGGTGCCGGCACCGGGTAGATTGGATGCAGAGCTGGACATCAAGGCGATTCGTCGGGAGAGTGGTCAGAGCAGGGTGCATCACGGTGTTGGTGTAGAAATGAAGCTGCGCTGGTGACGGTACCGGGTGATTGTCATAGGGATATGGTGATAATGTGAGACTCCTGCTGGCGAGCTGATAGTAAAGCTGCTCAGTTATAGCTCCGGGCCTGCTGCCACAGCGATATGCTGATTCAGTTGACGGGTCGATGGTTGATATAAACCCCGTCGCGATATTCGTCGAACAGGTCTTTAAGTGCCGGATGCTCGACTGGACAGCCCTCTTTATCGACCGCCAGATGCCTTTCAGCGACGTAGGTCATGTTGGTGTTGTTCTCAACCAGAACATGGTACCAGGGATTGTCTTTTGGTGGACGGCTGCGGGCAACCTGCTCATACCATTTGTCAGTTCCCTGAAAGTCGGCGTCAACATCAAGAATGACGCCGCGATAGTTGAATTTCAGGTGATGAACGACCTGACCGATATGAAATTTTGCTTCGCTCGACATTCGGGCAGTATAGCAGCGTCAGGATGAATGTCTGAGCTAAATCTGATGTTCTGACCATCCTGAAATAGTGCGACCCCTGCGCGATTCGAACGCGCGACCTACAGCTTAGGAGGCTGTCGCTCTATCCAGCTGAGCTAAGGGGCCATGGCGGGGTATTCTACCAGTTGCAGGCGGACTCTTGAATTCATTCGATTTGATTTTATTCAAAAAGCCTGTTGTTTTGATATGTCGGGGCGTTTCCTCTTCGTCTTTGGCGGGTTATGTGTTACAATGTAATGCGGTTTGTTGGCAGCAATACAGGGCATTCGCACATCAACACCGATTCCGGTGAAAAGTACTTTTGAACTGTCTTTTTGACGGGGAACCTGTGCATGGCAGGCAGCTGGAGAAACAAAAGTGAGTATTAGCCAGTGCCGGGGAAGGGGTGTGGAGAATATAGCCGTCATTATTCCGGTGTTGAATGAAGCCAGGCGCTGTGAGCATCTGATCAAAATGCTTCGTGATTATCGTCGGCAGAGTCAGATTGTTATTGTGGATGGCGGCAGCCGGGATGATACAGTCAGGCAGCTTACACAGGCTGGATTCACCGTGTTGCAGACGGAACCCTGCCGCGCATTGCAAATGAATTATGGTTACAGTCATCTGCAGGCGGATGCCTACTGGTTCCTGCACGCAGACTGTACGCCTCCTCACAATGCAATGGAGCTGATACGTGATAATCTGGATCAAGGTTATGGCTGGGGGAGATTCGATGTCAGATTAAGCGGGTCCAATCTGATTTTTCGTATTATTGAGCACATGATGAACTGGCGCTCCTGTTTGACACAGGTGGCGACTGGAGATCAGGGTATATTTATACGGGGTTCCCTGCTCAGGCAGATCGGGGGTATTCCAGATATTTCAATCATGGAAGATATTGCACTGAGCAAAATGCTCAGAAGCCATGGGCGGTGTGCCTGTGTATCTGACCGTATGCTGGTTTCCAGCAGGCGCTGGGAAAAAAACGGGATTATTTATATGACGATACTGATGTGGTGGTTGCGCCTTCGTTATTTTATGGGGGCCGACCCTCAAGATCTGCATCGTTGGTATTATGGTCAAAGCAAGTAGAAACTTACTGGTCATAATGGCGAAGTCGCCGGTTGCAGGCCATGTAAAGACACGTTTGATCCCTGCAATGGGAAAATTTCGAGCGGCAATGGTTTATAGAGCATTACTGGACAGAACTATCCATGAGCTATCCCTGTCGGATCATTATCGAGTTGTATTATCGTGCTCGCCAGATACCACTCATCCACAATTCAGGAATTATCTGTTGAGATTGCGTACAAGGCTGTGGAAACAGCCAATCGGTCATCTTGGGCGGCGAATGTATCGGATAATTTCCTTGAGTCTTCAGAATTATGAAAACGTGATCATTGTTGGCAGCGATGTGAGCAATCTGTCGTATCGACAGGTCGAAAGCGCATTTTCGTCACTAAGTTACAGTGATCTGGTGCTGGGATTAACGAAAGACGGTGGTTATGGACTTATCGGAATGAAAAGGGCTCATTCTTATCTATTTCGAAATATGTCATGGAGTACGGCAAAGGTCGCGCGGCTGACCCGGGAGCGGATTCGGCGATCCGGTTTGAAGCTGGTTGCGTTTGAAGGTCTGCTCGATGTTGATACGCCGCGGGACTACAGGAACTGGATGTGCTCTGCTGCCGGCATGAGTATTTACAGGCGCAGAACAGATCAGGGAAATGACTGGGCTTCGTAGCGATAGACTTTGAGCGTTGGACTCCAGTAGTCATATGGCAGCGAGGCTTTACGCTTAAGTTCACGCCAGAACGCTCTCTTTTCCGGCAGGCTCTTCCATACAGAGGGCAGGAAGGTACCGCGCCGACCGGTATCCTCGACAACAAGACCATCCACGCCGGAGCGGAGTTGCTGGATCAGATCTTCCTCGGAAGAAAAATACATGGGGCTGATTGGGGTCAGTATGGAGATATGTATGTCTAGTTCGCTGACCTCTTGCCCGGACAAGGGAGAGAAGCGCGGATCCCGGAATGCGGCGGCATAGGCATTTTCGCTGATATCGCTTGCCAATGGTCGCACTGCCTCAAGGGAACCGATGCAGCCTCTCAACTGACCATGCTGATTAAGTGTTACAAATGTTGCGCGCTTATGACACAGATGGTTGTGGTACTGATTGGTTTCTACGGGTAGGGCCTGATGGTGTTCCAAGCCGTGCAGAATAGACTGCCGTGCAATCTCGATAAGCTGTTGCCCTTCGCCCCAGGTATATCGGCTTTCGATGCCAGGCAGTGTCAGGGCATAAGCCCCATATCCGACAACACGGTGCTTGTTGCCGGCAGTATCCCCCGAATTACGCAGATCGATTAACTCTATGCTGTAGCCCTGCTTTCTGGCCAGACAGAGGAGGCCGCTGATTGGGTTACGACCGCAGGCATCTTCATAAGTCAGTTTCTCATATTCCAGTTGGAGAATGTGTCGCGAGGTAATTCTGTCCCGCTGTTGGGCTGCCCCATAATCCAGAAAATGGCTTAAATCCGAACTGATAACGATAAGTGTCTCCTTGTCTCCCCATAATATTTCGAGCAACTCAGCAACTTCGTGGGTAGATGCGTCACCGACCACAAAGGGGACGATTTTGAAGTCCTCCAGGCAGGTTTGCAGGAAAGGCAGATGAACCTCCAGACTGTGCTCCTGCTCGTGTGCCGTATCGGAAACGATGACCTGGGGCAGGCTGGAAATTTTTTTAATGGTATCCCTGTCAATCGGGATATCACCGAGGGGAGTGGAAAAGCTTTCCACGCTGACCGTAGCCAGCCCTTTGATGGTGACTCGATGCGCCGGGCCAAGCAATATGACACGTTTAATCTGTTCGCGGACCGGTTTGAGTCGGGCATAGGCAGCTGCGGCCACAGGTCCTGAATAGATGTAGCCGGCATGGGGAGCGATCACGGCCTTTGGTGCCTCGGACACTGGCAGGGCATCATCCAGATATTGATGCAATACTGCCTTTAGCTCGGATGCCCGTGCAGGATAAAATGACCCTGCCACGGCGGCGGGACGAGAGGTCATCATAAGGATGCCCCGTCAAAAACCTCAAAAGGCAGCGAAAAGGCGTCAACCTCGTCGATACATCCCAGATTGAAGCGATAATTTCCGGGTGCGCGCATGGTTTCATGGAAGGGATATATCCCGCAGTGTTTACAGAAGTAATGTTTGGCCACGCCGCTATCAAACTGATAAACAGACAGGGCATCATTAGCGACATCAATGCTGATATCTTTAATGGGTACGACGAAGGAAGACATCAGGGCACTTTTTCGCTTGCAGATGGAGCAATTACAGCGAAGGCCATCGATGATTCCTTCGGCCTGAAAGCTGAATGAAACATCCCCACAATGACATTTACCGTGCCAGATTTTCATAATTTCATCACCCGTTGACTAATTGACTGTGAGTTATAATGCTGGAAAAGCATACTGCCTGTCAGTATGGTGTACTATACTACGAATTATGGAAAAGTATCCGAAAAAGCATGAGCGACGCCTCGATTGAAGCGGGCGTATCGGTAATGCCGGTTCGATACTGGCACAGGCTGGACGATGGGCGGATTCAATGTGACCTTTGTCCTCGCCACTGCCGCCTGCACGAAGGCAAGCGGGGATTGTGCTTTGTCCGGGGGCGCAAAAACGATGAAATGGTTTTAACCACCTATGGCAGGTCCAGCGGCTTCTGTATCGACCCCATTGAAAAAAAGCCGCTCAATCACTTTTTGCCTGGAACCCCGGTTCTTTCATTTGGTACAGCCGGCTGCAATCTGGCCTGCAAATTTTGCCAGAACTGGGACATCAGCAAGTCACGTGAAACAGATACACTTGCCGCAGTAGCCATGCCGGAGGTGATAGCAGCGGCAGCACGGCGCAATAGTTGCGATAGTGTGGCTTATACCTACAATGACCCTGTGATATTTATGGAGTATGCCATCGATATTGCCCAGGCCTGCAAGGAACAGGATATCCGGTCTGTTGCCGTTACAGCCGGATATATTGACGAAAAGCCCAGGGAAAAATTTTTCAGACATATGGATGCGGCAAACATCGATTTAAAAGCATTTACAGAAGATTTTTATTACCGTCTGACCGGAGGTCATTTACAACCGGTACTGGATACATTGGTTTATCTGAAACAGGAAACCGATGTCTGGTTTGAACTGACGACACTGATAATACCCGGACAGAACGATTCGGAAAAAGAGCTTGAAGAAATGACGCAATGGATCGTGGAGAATCTGGGGATTGACGTACCTGTACATTTTACAGCGTTTCATCCAGACTGGAAAATGCTGGACACACCACGCACACCTGCTGACACCCTTGTTCGAGCAGTGGGTATTGCCCGTATGAACGGCATACGCTATACCTATGTCGGCAACATACACAACAGGCGCTACGGCAGCACCTGGTGTCACGAATGTGGGGAGCTGCTCATTGAGCGGGACTGGTACATACTGGGAGAATGGAATCTGGATCAGAGAGGCTGCTGCTCAAACTGTGGCGCATCGTGCGCGGGTGTCTTCCGGCGACAGCCGGGTAACTGGGGTGCGCGGCGTGAACCGGTGCGTGTTTAGTTATTTATAGCCTGACATATAACGAGGGAAGGGAAATGGGTGGTGAAAAAAATAAAACGATCCTGTTCACGATGTATAACATTACCTCGAATCGAGTTCCCGTGCTTGCTGCATTATCGAAATCAGATAAATTTGTTATAAAATATTTATTTCAAAGAAAAAACTGCTCAAATATACTTCTTTAATCAGAATAAACATTTTAATAGTCTTGTTCAGTATTTGGAGAAAAATAATGTCTGCTTTAGTTTCAAGCGTCGTTGAAGATTGTTAAGTTATTCGCTGACAGAAGACTATGATATTTTAGTGATAGGAGAAGGTTGGGGGGCGTTTCTCCCGTATAAGCTATTATTATTTTTGGGAATTATATACTTGACTCCCTAAAATATTAAACATCATCCTGACCTTTGAATGATATTGAATTATAAGGGCCTTGCCGTCTTTTTAATAAAATTTCCGGGTTAATCAACAGAGGACGACTTTCATGGCAAGAAAAACATTCATATCCTACAAATATAGTGAGGCCCAGGATCTGCGGGATGCCATTATTAAGGCTCTTGGAGAGGATGCCACTTACTATGAAGGAGAAACTTCCGATTCGCCAGACTTGACTGATGCCTCCACAGAGACTATCAAAGAAAATCTCAAAAACATGATGTATGACACTTCAGTGACGATAGTGATAGTTTCACCAGATTTTAAACAGAGTAAGTGGATTGACTGGGAGATAGAATATTGTTTGAGAGAATATAGTCGTAAGGGTCGGACATCGAAGACAAACGGAGTTGTCGGGGTAATTAAAGAAGTAAAGGATGGCTACGACTGGTTGGTTACCAAATCGAGAAAACCTGATGGCTGTTCAGTGAGGACGATTGGTGATTCAAAACTGTACCAGATCATCAATAAGAATCGCTATAACCGTAGTAGCAAAGAATACGCTTGCGATAACTGTAAAACACATGACCAATTGGATGGCTCATACATTTCTCTAATTGATCAAAAGGACTTTCTTAAAGATCCTGAAAAATACATAGAAAACGCGTATAAAAAATCTGAAAACTCTGATGAATTTGACCTTACAAAACAAAAGTAGCGGCTAGATATTTTTCATACTCGCCAAATAAAGAATTATCTGAAGCACCCTCCCAAGCCTACACTCCTGACGGCGTGTCTTGTCCTTTACTCCAGCCGATGATAGTCTTTTAGCATGACAGAAGACCCCCAGAGAATGGTTGAGCACCTGAAAATGGTGCAAGGTGTTGTTACCCGCATGGCGGGTAACAGTGTGCAGATGAAGACTTGGGCCGTATCATTGGTGACCGCTACCTTTGTTTTCTCGGGTCTATCTGACAGTCCGCATTGGCTGATCGGCGTGGGTGGCTGTATCCCGGTTATTGCTTTCTGGGCAATGGATGCCAGATACCTTCACCTCGAAAGATGCTACATAAAACTCTACGAAGCAGTTGTGGCTGGAGCAGCTAAACCTTTCGAACTAAATTATCGACCATATGTCACCACGGTCGGTTCTGTTTGGAGTGTTGCGTGGTCTTGGTCAGTCTGCCGATTCTACGGTTCTCTGCTGGTCGTGATGGTAGCACTCTCAGCAATTTTGGTAATAGTAAGGAATATGTGGTGAAACGAAGAGTTTTCTATAGCTTCCATTATGAGCCAGACAGTTGGCGGGCTAGCATGGTCCGAAATATCGGTGTGATTGAAGGTAGCCGACCAGCGACAGATAATGACTGGGAGACCGTGAAACAAGGCACCAACACAGCGGGCAGGAAGTGGATTAACCATGAAATTATCAAGTCCTGAAAGGGTAATATTGTCTTTCATTTGGAGATTCCGCTAACTGATGTTGGCATTATCATGTAACCCTTTTAGGGAGTCAAGTATATAATTCCCTTATTTTTCATTGTGATTGCAATCGATTCAGTGGGCTGTGTCGATGATATTGTGAAAAGCCATGAAAATGGCTTTGTGGTCAAAGAGAAAGACGCAAAAGATCTGGCCGAGAAAATCGAGATATTGATAAAAGATACAGAGCTGTATGAAAAAATTTCCAACAATAATAAAGCTTTATTCAATGAAAAACTGACTCATGAAAAAAAACATAAAGGCGTGGGAAGATTTTCTCGGCAGCCTGTAATAAAATAAATATTATGTAATGAAGGCAGATTGCTTTAAAGTCATGTCAGCGAGCCATAAAATGGCATATCCGCCCCAATCGTATACATTATGAGCGCTATCTAACATTCAGCGGGATTTTCGATGTCAGACAATGAGCAGGATTCAATACGGGAATTGCGGTCGCCGACCTTGTGGCAGGTGGCCAGAAGTGTCATGTCGGCTGCATTTGGCGTCCAAAAACGAGAGATACTGGAGCGTGATTTCAGGTATGGCAAAGCCAGCCAGTTTATTACTCTGGGCATTATCTTCACAATTTTATTTATTATTGTGGTTTGGGGGCTGGTTATGCTGGTGATAGAACTGGCAGGTGCCTGATACTCATTGCCACCGGGAATGGAACTTGATTGAGTAGTTGTCCAGCCTGCCTTTCCTATTGTCCCGGACTGGTAGCTTGAACCGGCTTACAATGACTGATAGTACTCAATCAGGATCTGTGCGACCTCTGGACGTGAAAATTCCTTTGGTGGAGCTTCGCCATTGCTCAGCATTTCACGCACTTTAGTGCCGGACAGCAGAATAAAGTCATCCTTTGAATGGTTGGGTGCTTCACGCATCATCACGACCTTATTCAATTTTTTGGACCAGGCGGTATGGTCGGCCTTGAAAATTTCGATGTCTAATGTACCTTCGGGTATGCGACTGAAGATTTCCTGGGCCTCGAATGCGCCATAATAGTCACCCACACCTGCGTGATCTCGACCGATGATAAAGTGGGTGGCACCCATATTTTGTCGGAATATGGCATGCAGAACGGCTTCACGGGGGCCAGCGTACAGCATATCGAAGCCATAGCCGGTGACCATTGCGCTGTTGGGTGGAAAGTACAACTCCACCATTTTGCGAATTGCTGCATCACGAACCGGGGCCGGGATATCGCCTTTTTTCAATTTTCCGAGCAACATATGGATCACTAGGCCATCGCAGCCCAGGCGTTCCATGGCCATATGGCACAACTCCTCATGTGCCAGATGCATGGGATTACGGGTCTGGAATGCGACCACTTTCTGCCAGCCATGCTCGGCGATCTCGTTACGGATTTCTACGGCGGTACGGAAGGTATCCGGGAACTCGGTGGAAAAGTACGAAAAGTTCAGCACCTCAATCGGGCCGGATACGACAATCCTGCCTTGAGAATTGAGAGCGGCCACGCCGGGATGCTCGGTATCGTTTGTGCCGAACACCTTTTCTGTAATGGTTGCCATTTGATCGTCACTCAACTCCTCAATGTCCTTGATGTCCTGAACAGCAATGACCGGATTACCTTTTACATTGGGATCACGCAGGGCGATACGCCGGGCATCTCCGACAGGGCTGGCATTTTCAATCAGGTTGAATACCGGGGTTGGCCAGAAAACGCCGTTCGTCATATGCATGTTTTCTGCAACGGCCAGGGCATCAGCTTTATTCATATAACCCGTCAGTGGATTGAAATAGCCGGCACCCATCATGACTGCATTTGCGGCGGTGGCCGAACTGACCATCATTGAAGGCAGGCTGCCGGCCTCTTTTTGCAATTCGTCGTTTCTGTCCGTGTCATACACAAACAACGGATTGAGGCTCGTTGAACCATGTGGCTTTATCATAGTATCTCCTGTTTAAGTGATTATTTCTGGATGATTTAGGGGAGTGCAAGCCAGAACTTCCCGAATGAAACTGATCAATGATTATTTTGGCGCCTGTTGGCGACAGCGGCAGCCAATTCGTGCAGTACCGGTACGGAGTCATCCCAGCCTATGCAGGCATCGGTTATGCTCTGCCCATAATTCAATGGCTGTCCCGGGATATTATTCTGTCGTCCGGCATGCAAATGGCTTTCAATCATCACGCCGACAATACGCTTTTCCCCGTCACGGATCTGCCGGGATATATTCTGGGCAACATCGATCTGGCGCTCATGCTGCTTGCTGCTGTTGGCGTGACTGCAATCGACCATCATCGCCGGATTCAGGCCGGCGGCTTCCAGGTCCTTGCCGGCCTGCTGTACACTGGCGGCATCATAATTAGGCTGTTTACCACCCCGCAGGATAATATGGCAATCGCTGTTTCCGGTGGTTTCAAAAATGGCTGAATGTCCGGCTTTGGTCAATGACAGGAAGTGGTGTGAGCTATTGGCGGCGCGGACGGCATCAACAGCGATGCTTAAGGTGCCATCTGTGCCATTTTTGAAGCCGACCGGACAGGACAAACCGGATGCCAGCTCGCGGTGTACCTGACTTTCAGTGGTTCGTGCCCCGATGGCTCCCCAACTGATTAAATCAGCGTAATATTGTGGCGTAATCAAATCCAGAAACTCGGTAGCTGCCGGTATGCCTATATTATTCAGCCTGAGCAACAACTCACGGGCCTTATGCAGGCCGGAGTTAATATCGAAACTGTCGTCCAGATCAGGATCATTGATCAAGCCTTTCCAGCCAACGGTAGTGCGGGGTTTTTCAAAATACACCCTCATAATGATCTCCAGATCATTGATCAATTTTTCACGGATATGCAACAGCCGGTCGGCATACTCCAGAGCGGCATCCGTGTCATGGATAGAGCAGGGGCCGATAACAACCAGACAGCGGTCACTCTGACCATGCAGAATCCCATGAATTTTGTTTCGGGTATTGGCCGTGATTTCAGCGGCTTTTGCCGTGATTGGAAACTTCTCATGCACCGCACTGGGAGAGACAACCTCTCTGGTAGTAGCGATACGCAAGTTATCTGTCTGAAATTTTTTACTCATTAAGCTCAATGATATATCTGTACAGGGGCGCGTATGATAAGTGGAAAGGCGACCGATTTGAACCACCTGATTGAGGTGCCCGTTATTCCAGACTGAATCGGTACAAACGGATGTAATGGTAGGCCATCGGATCCATTTTCAAGTGATTTCAAAGCTGTCCTGTTTAGCGAAAGGCAGAGCAAGGCTCTTCATTTTTTGCACCAGAGCATACATACCGATATGTCGCTGAGTACTCAGATGCTCATCCAGGCCGAGTCGTTTCAAAGACTCATCGAAGCTGGTATTGAGAATCTCATCCGGGGTCTTATCGGCGAATATTTGCAGAATCAGATAGACCAGTCCGCGGATAATGGGCTGTTCTGCTTCGGCCTGATAGATAAACTTTCCTGAGCCGGGATCATCCATTTGTCCGATGATCCAGACATTACTGGCACAGCCATGTACCAGATTATTTTCGACTTTATTTTCGGGGGAAATATCGGTGAGCCTGCTGCCGAGCTCCTCCAGAAACTGGTAACGTGCATCCCACTCTACGAGGAAATCGAAGGTTTCGACGATATAATCAAAGTCAGACATGGCAGGAAAGCTACCGCTCGATGCTGCGAGGCGACTTATTGAAGCCCGGAATTAAATTCACGGATTGTACGCAGATTATTATTCATGCTGGCGATGATATCGCGGCCCTCCCCGGTGAGCTGTAAAAGGCGCAGACCTTCGCCGATATAGGGCAGGACATGATTTTCATAAAACTGTGGGTATCCCAGATACATATCATCCAGACCATGATAGTCCAGGTGTTGATTGATGCCCTGCTCATCGAACTCCTGGAACAGATGATTAAGCTTATTCAGATAACGGGGGTCACTGAACTGACCGATCAGATCGGCTGCCCTTACCAGACCGGGATAATCCAGTGTGTTGGCATGGGCCTCGTCATCTGGAATCGGAAAGCGGGTTCTTTCAATGCAGCGACAGATAAAGTTTGTATCGACAAAATCATGGGCCTGATAATTTTCAACGACAAAGGACTGCCCCCGATCAACATGATACGGCATCATGCTGGCGTCTGTTTTATTCGGCTGGAACGGGATCATTTTGTCACCGAACCCTGAATAATACTGATCCTCCATATCGCGACGACAGGCTCCCTTGACGAAACCGATATCGTGAAACAACAAAGCCAGTATGACATGCAGCAGGTCCAGAGGAGAGACGGCAGACTCCAGATTCTTGCCTTTCAGAATAGCCTGGCCGGTAGCCGTGACATACATCGTATGCTCAACGTTATGATAAGCCGCGTTACTGGTAGCAATACGATCAATGGTCTGGACTGCTGCGGTTTTTATCAGGGCGAGATATTGCGGATGCTGGTCACCATACTCGGAACGATAGGCATCCACCAGCCGCTGCTGCAATTCGTTTTTCAGGGTTTGAGTAACATCCAGCATTAAACCACCGTAATTTCCGGTTTGGTCACTAAACAAGGGCCATCTTACAGTCTAGCGGTTTATCGTGACACCATCCATGAAAAATCATGGCAGAAATGTGAACTGAATCTGGTTTTCGGATTCATTATGGCTGGTTGTGATGACGGATGCCATTCGGTAGGCATCTGCGGCATAATGCGGCCTCCTTTATAACACGATATTCGGACCAAAAGCAGATGAGCACTGAAAGTACCGCGGTTGACAAAGTTGTGCTGGCCTATTCAGGCGGGCTGGACACATCGGTCATTCTGGCCTGGCTGCAAGACACCTATGGCTGTGAAGTAGTGACACTGACAGTGGATATAGGTCAGGGAGAAGAAGTTGAAGCGGCGCGGGACAAAGCGCGGCAACTGGGGGTTCAAGAGGTCCATATAGAGGACTTGACGACTGAATTTGTACGCGACTATGTTTACCCGATGTTTCGGGCCAATACGGTTTACGAAGGTGAATACCTGCTGGGCACGGCGATAGCCAGACCATTGATAGCGAAGCGGATGATAGAAATTGCAGATGAGACCGGGGCAGACAGCATATCGCATGGAGCGACCGGCAAGGGCAACGATCAGGTTCGTTTTGAAATAGGTGCCTATGCCCTGAAACCGGATATAAAGATCATTGCGCCGTGGCGTGAATGGCAACTGACCTCACGCGAGATGCTGCTGGAATATGCTGAAAGCCGTGGTATTCCGATAGAAAAGAAACGGGGTGCAGCCTCGCCATACTCCATGGATGCCAACCTGCTGCACATCTCCTACGAAGGAGGCGAGCTGGAAGACCCCTGGAATGAGCCGCCCGACAGCATGTGGCGCTGGAGCATATCTCCGGACAAGGCACCGGATGTCCCGACCTGCCTCACCCTTGGCTACAAAAAGGGAGACATTATCTCCATTGATGGACAGCAACTGGAACCTGTAGAAATACTGAGCAGACTCAACCAACTGGGAGGTGCGAACGGTATCGGTCGTCTGGATATTGTTGAAAACCGCTATGTGGGCATGAAATCGCGTGGTTGCTACGAAACGCCGGGTGGAACCATCATGCTCAAGGCACACCGGGCGATTGAATCAATAACCCTTGATCGTGAAGTAGCCCACCTGAAAGATGAACTGATGCCTCGATATGCCAGCCTGATATACAACGGCTACTGGTGGTCACCTGAGCGACTGCTGCTGCAAGAGATGATTGACAGATCCCAGCTATATGTGAATGGCGAAGTTCGTCTGCGACTCTATAAAGGCAATGTTGAAGTTCTTGGCAGGCGCTCAGACGATAGCCTTTTTGATGAAAATATCGCCACATTTGAAGATGATCAAGGAACTTACCAGCAACAGCATTCAGACGGATTTATCCGGCTGAATGCCCTGAGACTGATCACTGCCGCCCAAAAGGGCCGCATCCCGTAAGAATCCTCATCCGGTTTCCAGTAAATGAGCGATGCGTATGGAAGCGGGCGGATGAGAATCATAAAATGCCGAATGCAGCGGGTCAGGTGTCAGCGTGCTGGCATTTTCCTCATACATTTTGACCAGAGCCGAGATCAGCCGAGAACCATCGCTTTGCTGTCTGGCATACTCATCGGCCTCAAACTCATCCCTTCTTGAAAGGGCTGCAAACAGTGGAGAAATAAAAAAAGTGAACAACGGCATGACCAGCATAAAGAGCACCAGTCCGGTATGGGAAGACACTCCACTGACGCCCAGGCCGAAATAGAAAGCCGGGTTCTCGAACAACCAGCCAAGAATGGCGAGGCCGGTCAGACTCAGGGCCGACATCAGAACGATACGCCGCCTGATATGGCCATATTTGAAATGACCCAACTCATGCGCGAGTACGGCTTCAGTCTCATCGACGCTGAGAGATTGAATCAGGGTATCGAAAAAGACAATCCGTTTATTGGCCCCGAAGCCGGTGAAATAAGCATTACCATGTCCAGAGCGTTTAGAGCCATCCATGACAAAGATTCCATTGGAAGAAAACCCGCATCGTTCAAGCAGGGTAACGATGCGCTCTTTCAGCACACTGTCATCCAGTGGCTGGAACCTGTTGAACAATGGAGCGATGAACCGGGGGTAGGCCCACATCACCAGCAGACTGAAGCCGGTCCACACCATCCAGACAAAAAGCCACCATAGCGCCCCCGAACTCTCCATTAACCAGAGCACCACCATAATCAGGGGAGTGCCGAGCAAAAAGGCCAGCATCAGCCCCTTGACCATATCGATGACGAACAACCGGCCGGTCATTTTATTAAAGCCATATCGTTCCTCAATGACAAAAGTTGAATAAAGCGAAGCCGGCACATCAATGGTGGCACTGATCAGCAAAAAGGAAAGAATAAAAGCCGTACCACTGACAATACCGGCCCCGCTGAAAGACAGCCAGAAGCCATTGAGCGCTTCCAGCCCGCCGCCAAACGTCCACAACAACAGGACAACGGCGTTGACAGCCATGCTGACAATGCCCAGGCCGGTCTTTGCCGCGGTATAATCCGCTGCCTTCTGATGTGCGGCCAGAGTGATTTTGCCGGCGAATGCCTCAGGTACCTGCCCCTTATGGCGCTTGATAAATGACACATGCCTGCGAGCCAGCCACACCTGCACAACCAGGCCGACCGTCAGCGCACCCGTGACCAGCCAGCTTGTTTCGTTAAACTCCATGTTTATTTTGGGAATTATATAGAACGGTATCCAAAACCAGTCGCCCTATCCATTGAATATGCAGGGTTTTGTTATTGAGCCCGAAAGTGCCCGCAGGACAGGTAAATGACGGGCTGTGAGTGTAACGACCATGAAAGCGAGGCAAACCCCCACTGGTTCCCTCGAAAAACCGCTGATAAGCCGTCTCTATCGGTTTCAGGGTCTGTCTGACGATATGAGCCGAATAATCCTGCAACCAATTCTTTTGACCATGGCGTAGTACCGTCAGCAGTTTGTTGTTGGTGTACCAGCGGAAATCACACTGACCGTAAAACTCGTAGTCATCGCGCAGCTTGGC
Source organism: Gammaproteobacteria bacterium (assembly GCA_965214035.1). Classification (GTDB taxonomy): domain Bacteria; phylum Pseudomonadota; class Gammaproteobacteria; order JAJDYQ01; family JAJDYQ01; genus JAJDYQ01. The sequence goes on from OZ243932.1 coordinate 443,240, forward strand.
CACAAAGTGATTCCAAACATGCCGGCAAGCACCCGACAATGCCAGTAGCTTCTCAGCCTTGGCTTTCGTGTTTGGATACAAACGGTAACGGACTGTGCGATAGTGTTTCATGGGGCTATTGTACTTTCAGATTGGCTATTGCTGTATATAATTCCCTTTATTTTCCTGTGTTGAGATAGGACTGCCGTCAGAGAAATGTTAAGGTAGGGCCATACTACCACTATGCAGGAAAAGGTGCCTCATGGCAGCCAGCTCGGAAAACCTGATCTGGATTGATCTGGAAATGACCGGATTAGACACATTTAACGACCTGATTATCGAGATTGCAACCATAGTGACCGATAAACACCTGAATATCCTTGCGGAAGGCCCGATATTTGCGATCAGCACGCCTGGAGAAGTGCTGGACAACATGGATGGCTGGAACACCCGTCAACATGGAAAATCAGGGCTGATTGAGCGAGTCAGGCAAAGCGAAGTCACTACGGCGCAGGCAGAAAAGGCGACCATCGAATTTCTGCGTCGTTATGTCCCGAAAGGCTGTTCGCCGATGTGTGGCAGCAGCATCTGCCAGGACCGCCGCTTCATGGCGAGACTGATGCCCGAACTGGAAGCCTATTTTCACTATCGCAACCTGGATGTCAGCAGCATCAAGGAACTGGCCAGCCGCTGGCGGCCGGACATTCTGAGCGGACTCAACAAAAAAAACACCCACCTTGCGATGAATGACATCCGCGAATCCATTGCCGAGATGCTGCACTACCGACAAAGCTTTCTGCGCCTGAAAGGATGATGCCCTGACGGGCACCATAGCGGGGCGGCATCTAATCGGCAAACACTTCAGCCAGAAAACTGCTCATCTGTTGCCAGGAACGCCTGTCGGCGTTTGCGTCATAAGCCAGTCCATCATTGCCATAAGTACCGGCGTCAGGATTGGTAAAGCCGTGCCGGGCACCGCTGTAAGTATTGAACTGCCAATCCACGCCAGCCGCATCGAGGGCACTCTTGAAATCAGCGACGCGCTCTCTGGGGATAAAAGAGTCGGCATATCCATGGGCAACCATGACACGGGTTTTAATAGCCTTTGCCTGGGCCTCGCTGGCGACGGGCAAAGAACCGTGAAAACTGACCACACCATCGACATCCGAGCCGCTATAGGCGAGTTGCATGACCGTGGCACCACCAAAACAATAACCGATGGCAGCCGTATCATCGGCCCGGGTCAGTCGGTGTTTTTTCAGCACCTCCAGACCCAGCCGGGCGCGTTGTTGCCAGGCATCGACATTGGAAGTGATCTGGGTCATCCAGCCCTTGGCGTCCCTGGCATGAGTCGTAACCCGGTTATCGCCATACATATCGGCAGCGAAAGCCACATAACCCATACCGGCCAGCATTTCGGCACGTTTTTTCGCATAATCGTTCAATCCCCACCACTCATGTATGACGAGTACACCGGGACGTTTGCCCTGGATACTGTCGTCAAAATACAAATGGCCGGTCAACCGCGTGTTGCCATCCCTGTACTCCATGGTTTCACTGACTACCTCGGCACTGACAGACGGGAGCAGACTGGTCAGCAACAGGGCAAACACCAGCTTGCCGGTCAGAATAATATTCTTCATAACGTATTCTCCTTAAAAAATGGATGCCCAATCCAAGCCTCCGGGAGACACAATCCTGACACAACAACACACAAACATCAATCCATATCTGCCGGAACAGACCGGTATGGAATCGAAGCACAATCTGGTGCAGTTATCGGCCACCGCCGGTCTGCACGGTACGCTGCTGGAGCGTCCGGTGAAAGAGGGCGGTTTGACCCTGGAGCTGATTTCGGGCCTGACGCTGGCGCGTATTGAGGCGGATGATTCCCGCGTCATGGCGGGCACCGAGGCGGACACGCAGCGTTTCCGCATGGGTCTGGCCTGGTCCTGGCAGTTACCGGAAGAGGACGGTGTGCGTCTGACACCGGAACTGGAGCTGGGTCTGCGTTATGATGGCGGCGATACCAGCGAAGGCTTTGGTCTGGAGCTGGGCGGCGGCCTGAGCTGGCAGACACCGGCCAAGGGTTTGACGGTGGATGTGCGCGGTCGCTATCTGCTGGAGCATGAGGCTGCCGAGCGTGAGGAGTGGGGTCTGTCCGGCTCACTGCGCTACGAGGCGTGGCCAAACTCGGCCTATGGCCCGTCGTTCAGCCTGCGCCATGAGTACGGCAATGCACCGGCGGCCAGCGGTCTGGATCGATTGTTATCGGATTCTCTGACGGATGCGCTGGAGGAGGACAACTCTCAAACCGCCGATGTATCAAGCCGTTGGACACTGAAAGGCGAGTGGGGCTTTGCCCTGACAGACGATGCCACCGGCATCCCCTATGCGAGTCTGTCGGCATCCGATGCGAAACGTGATCTGACTCTGGGCTGGCGTCTGTTGTCCAATCCGGCTGGCCTGAAGTCGAAGCTGGATATCAAGGCCATCCGCCGCGAGCAGGATGATAATAACCCGCGCCATAGTGTCGGCGCGGAGTGGAAGTTGAACTGGTAGGAAGTCCGTAGCCGGCACCTCCCTGCCGGCTGTTGCGGGGCCGGATCCATCCGTATTGTCACCGGCCCCGCTTTTTTATGGCTCCAACCGTCCATGCCTGACACGCTCAGGCATAGGCGGCAGGCTGTCCAGATTGCCCGACTGGCTCAGAGATATATTGCCTCGTGAATCAGGCTGATATTACGACGCAAAAGGAATTTCTCAGGTTGTGGTTGGCTTCGCATAACTTATCCAGTAGTTCAGGGGTCGATATTTCACATACTGTCGCCGTCTCTAATGCCATAGCGGTGGAATTGGGACATATATCCCCAGCCCATCCAGACCCACAATCTCGCCGGGCAGGTAAAAGCCGGTTATCTGCTCCCGGCCCTGCTCGTTAATGATGAATGTTTTATAAGAACCTGAGCTGACAGCGAAAATCCTTCATGATGCTGCTTTCTGCATTATGATAGCAATATCCGTTTGAATGGTTATCCAGATCATGGTTTTGCCTCCAAAACGACAGGGCCGCTCGCTTTCCGAATGGTTTCAGACAACAGCAGGAGCAGACTTACTGGAAAAGGAAAATGCCCTGTTGAAGAAAGTCCTGCCGGAGCTGTTTGGCTATCATCTACTGTGGACCGGGGAAGGGAATTATTGGTCGGGTGTTGCAGCTTCATCGGTCGCACACCATGTCCGCCTGCAGGCACCGGATAAATCCGCTGCCAAAGATTGTGATGTCATCGGCAGCCATACCAGCCTGCCTGTTCAGCGGGACAGCATTGATGTTGTCATTCTGCCGCATCTTCTGGAGTATGACCCACACCCACATGCGAACCACCGATAAAACAGCGCATTATAACCGGTAAAATCCCTCCATAAAGGCAGCCGTGACCACAAACCCCGACCCAATACACCATAAATTTCGACAAAAAATACAATTTATGCTAAAAAGGGCTGTTTTTTGCTGACCGGCTGCTATAATTCAGGAAACAAAGGCCAACTGAACCGCTTGCCAGTGATGGCAGGCTGATTTAAGATAAGCCCAACCCTGTCAGCGGGCACGATATCCGGCCCTTGCAACGGATACCACAAACAGTAACCGATAATCGGAAATTGATGAAAACACACGACGGAGAATAACATGAAATCTGGACAAAAATGGATTCTGAACAGCAACAAGGGTCATACCGTGATATGCAAAATCATCACAGTCATAAACAATGCCCTGCGACCGGCAGGCATCGATATTGACCTGTGTAAAAATACAGCCCCCCCCCCCCCCCCCCCCCCCCCAAATGGGAAGGTATATCTGATGCCGGCCGTCGATGCCGGCCGCTCTGCGGTGCATTCCTGTCGCGGGGCAGGTGCCTCTGAGCCTCCTGGTCGGCTGACGCGCCGGTCTTTTTCCGACAGTTTCCATTCTGTGACAGCCCGCATCGCCGGCTGGCTGCGCCGTGCGGCGGTGGTGTCATTGCTCGGACTGCCACTGCTGACAGTGTTCGCGACCGGGGCGCAGGCCCAAGGGGCGGCGGTTGAGTGCACCGGCGATGGCCCCTACGAGGTTCCTTATGACTGGGCCCTGAACCCCTCCGGTGTTTCCGGCGGCGACAGTTTCCGTCTGCTGTTCGTCACATCGACGATGCGCAATGCGGTTCCGACCGATGTCGCCACCTACAACACGTTCGTGCAGACCCGCGCCAAGGCAGGCCACAGTGCCATCACCGACAGCTGCGGCGACGAGTTCAAGGTCGTCGGCTCGACCAGTGCGGTGGATGCCCGGGACAATACCTCGACGACCGGCGTGGGCCAGGTGATCTACTGGCTGGATGGCGCCAAGGTTGCCGACAACTATGCCGATTTCTATGACGGAAGCTGGGACAGCTATGCTGGGAAGACGGAGGCAGGATCAAACTTCGGGGGCAATACTTTTATTTTCACGGGCAGTAATCAGAATGGCACAAAAGCCTCCTTTGGGGCTACTAGTAGAGCCTTGGGCGCCTCCTCAGTTAGAGCCGGCCGACTGCAATCCGGCCAAAATCCAATCAATTCTGGTCTCACTGTTATGAATAATCGGGTCACATCCTTCTACGCCCTGTCCCCCGTCTTCACGGTGGAACCACAGCCCACCGTATCCATCAGCATCGACCCGGCAGCAGGAGATGAAGGCAATAGTGGTGGCTTGACCGATGCCGCCACACTGACCTTTACCGTGAATCCGCCAAGGCCAGAGGGATTCGCGTTGAGAATCTGTCTGGGCGGTGGTACCGCCGAGCGTGGTAGCAGTGCAGACTATCAGTTCACATTCCTGAATAACACAGTGCCTTCTTCTATTGCTCCTGCTCCTGGTTGCGATAGCGCTCTGGATACCAACATCAGCAGTAATCAGGCATCCTTCAGCTACAAAATCCGGGTCAACGGTGACAGCCTGTTCGAGGAAGACGAAACCGTCACCGTCAGCCTGCTACGAATCAATAATTTGGGCGGCAACCTCGACACTCCCGACGATGTCATCATCTCCCCCACGGCCGGCAGTGTCACCTACACCATTCAAAATGACGACACCGTGCCAGAGCTGACCATCACAGCCGCCGACATGGTCACCGAAGGCTCGCCGGCCAGCTTCACCATCGCGGCCAACCCGGCTTCCGGACTGCCCATCACCGTCAACCTGATGGTCAGCGAGGCCGACGGCGACGGCAACTTTGTGGCGTCCGGCGACAAGGGTCCCAAGTCCTTCCTGTTGCCGGCCGGCGTAGGTTCCGCCAGGTATGAAATAGACACCGTCTATGACAACACCGATGTCGAAAACGGCACCCTCACGGTGGCACTGGCCACCGGCGACGGCTACACCATCGGCTCCACTAATACGGCCGTGGTCGCCATCATCAATGAGGAGCCGCATGTCGTATCCATGAGCATCGAACCGGCAGAAGGAGATGAAGGCAATAGTGGTGGCTTGACCGATGCCGCCACACTGACCTTTACCGTGAATCCGCCAAGGCCAGAGAGATTCATGTTTAGAATCTGTTTGGACGGTGGTACCGCCGAGCGTGGTAGCAGTGCAGACTATCAGTACACATTCCTAAATGACACAGTGCCTTCTTTTAGTGTTCCTGTTGCTGGTTGCGATAGCGCTCTGGAAACCCTCTTCAACAGTAATCAGGCATCCTTCAGCCAAAAAATCCGGGTCAATGGTGACAGCCTGTTCGAGGAAGACGAAACCGTCACCGTCAGTCTGCAACGAGTCAATGACACCCCTGACGATGTCATCATCTCCCCCACGGCCGGCAGTGTCACCTACACCATTCAAAACGACGACACCGTGCCAGAGCTGACCATCACAGCCGCCGACATGGTCACCGAAGGCTCGACGGCCATCTTCACCATCACGGCCAACCCGGCTTCCGGACTGCCCACCAGGGTCAACCTGATGGTCAGCGAGGCTGACGACGACAACTTTGTGGCGTCCGGCGACAAGGGTCCTAAGCCCTTCCTGCTGCCGGCCGGCGTGGGTTTCGTCAGGTATGAAATAGACACCGTCCTTGACAACACCATCGGCGATGACAACGACGGCACCCTCACGGTGGCACTGGCCACCGGCGACGGCTACACCATCGGCTCCACCAATACGGCCGTGGTCGCCATCATCAATGAGGAGCCGCATGTCGTATCCATGAGCATCGAACCGGAAGCAAGGGCGGAGGGCAGCAGCGGGGGCTTTGTGGATGCGGCCACCGTGACTTTTACCGTGGATCCGCCCAGATCGGCAGGTTTTGATCTCGCACTATGTGCCCCGGGTGGTAACATCATTACCGCCGAGCGCGGCAGCAGCAGCAGTGCGGACTATCAGTACACAGACATGGATGACACAGCACTTGGTTTTACCAATACTTTTCTCGGTATTCCGTGCCGGTTATTAACCTTTAATGGTGGTATATCGTCCCTCTCCCATAAGATCCGCGTCAATGGCGACAGCGTGTTTGAAAACGATGAAATATTTCAGATACGACTACGGCACAATACTTTTATCACGTCTCAAGCCATTGGTGGTTCTGTTACCCCGTTTAATGTCGTTTTCTCAAATGCCCTCGGAGTAAGCACCGCCAACTACACCATCCGCAATGACGATGACCCGCCCATGATTTCCATTGCCGGCGGCAGTCCGAATCCGGCCACCGAGGGAGCCGGCACCCTCACCTACACACTGACGGCGGACAAACCCCCGGCCACGGACCTGACCATTGACCTGACCGTCATGGACGCACCCGGCAGTGACTTTATTGCAGCAGAAGGCGACCAGAACGTCACCTTCCCGGCCGGCACCACCGCGCTCAACTACGAAATTCCGATCACCGACGATGAAGTCGATGAAGCCAGCGGCGAGGTCACGGTGACAATCAATGACGGTACCGGCTATACCGCCGGCACCGATACGGCCACCATCAGGGTGCGCGACGACGATAGAACCACCGTCACCCTGGCCGAAAATCCGGCCGGCGACCTCGATGAAGGTGCCCGCAAACAGATTACCCTGACCGTGAACCGTCCACTGGGTGGCAGAGGTTCTCTCGAATCGCTGACCGTGCAGTTAACGTTCGGCGGCACCGCCACACTGGGTACGGACTACACCCTGACCGGCATCTCGGCGACCCGCGTGGGTTACGGTCGGCTGGATCGTCCGGGGATTATTATTAACTTTAGCGGCCCGAGCAACGAGTCTACTGCCACCACCGCCACGCTGATCCTGACAACCACCGCGGATGGCGTCTCCGACTCCGGCGAAGACATCACCATTGCTGTGATCAACGTGTCCAATGCCGCTGGCCTGGACGGCGGTGTGGGTGTGATCGGCACCAGCACGATTGCCTTTGACATTATCGAACAACCGGCGCTGGTACTGAATCCATCCACCCTGACCATTGACGAGGGCGATACGGCGACCTACACCGTGTCTCTGGCCACCCAGCCCAATGCGGCAGTGGCTATTGCTCTCAGCGGTCAGGCCGGTACCGATCTGACCCTGAGTGATGATACCCTCAACTTCACCATGATGAACTGGAACCAGCCGCAGACGATCACGGTCACCGCCGGGTCGGACGACGACGCCCAATCGGATGACCCGATCGCCCTGTTGCACACCGCCACCGGTGGCGACTATGCCACCGTCACCGGTGAAGTCACGGTCACCATCACCGAAGACGATACGGCCGGTATCACCGTACAGCCGACCACCTTGGCCGTGGATGAAGACGGCACCGCCACCTACACCGTGGTGTTGACCTCGGCACCGGCCCCGGCCAGCGAGGTCATCATCACGGTTGATTCGGGCACGGTCGCCACCGTCGATAATGACATGCTGACCTTTACCCAGAGTAACTGGAATCAGGCACAGACGGTCACCGTGACCGGCATGGATGACGCGGTGCACAACGCCGGCGATGTACGCTCTGGCACCATCACCCACGCCATCAGCCAGGGCGACAGCGGCGATTATCCCATTGGCCGTGAGCTTGACCGGGTACAGCTCACCGTCGCCGACAACGACGACCCGGCCTTGAGCGTACAAGTGGTGGGCGACCATACCAGCATTGAAGAAGGCGGTGCCCGCATGATACAGATCACCGTATCACCGGATACCGGCGAGACATTCACACTGGTCGATGTCCGTCTCTTGCTGGATATCAGCGACGGCTATGAGTTGACGCTGGATCAGACCGACACCAGCCTGGATCCGACCCTGCAATTTGAGGTCAGCGTGACCGACAATGATCAGGATGGGGCGGATGGTATGCTGACCATTGATGTTTCCTCCGTGACCGGCTATGCCGCCGGCAGCCCGGCCACGCTGCAACTGACTGTCAATGACAACGACGAGGCCGGCATCACCGTACAGCCGACCACCCTGACCGTGGATGAAGGCGGCACCGACAGCTACAGCGTGGCACTGACCTCACAGCCAGCCGCCAGCGTCACCGTCACCGCTACTCCCGGCACCGGCATCACGATGACCGACACCACCCTGACCTTTACCAGCACGGACTGGAACGAGGCACAGACCCTCATCGTCACCGGTCAGGATGACGAGGATGCCAATGATGGCGGTCAGCGGCAGGTCGCCATCAGCCACGCGGTCACCTCCACCGACACGACCTATAACCGTGCGGCCGATTCGGTCTCCGTGACCGTGCGAGACGACGATGATATCACGGTGTCTTTCGCGGCCGCCACGGTGTCGGTGGGTGAGGGAGCGGGTACCGGTACCTTCCGTATTATGCTCAGTGCCACACGGGCCACCGATCTGACGGTGGGTTACACGGAGGTGGGCGGCAGCAGCACGGCCGTGGTGGGTACGGACTACACGGCCTTGAGCGGTTCCGTTGTGGTACCGGCCGGCGACCGGCAGGCCGATATTGTCGTGACGCTGACCGACGACAGCACCGTGGCGGCCGACAAGACGCTGACCCTGAGCCTGACGGACGGCAGCGGCTATGTGGCAGCCGACCCCGACACGGCGGTGATGACCATTGTCAACGACGACCGGCTACAGGTGGCCTTTGAGCAGGAGCGCTACACGGTCATCGAGGCGGCCGGTGCGGTCTCACTGAATGTGGTCGCCAGCGGCGACAGCGATCTGGCGACGACACTGGCGATTCGTTTCACGGACGGCACAGCGATAGCCGGCACGGATTACACGGGCGATGCCATCACATCCATCACCATCCCGGCCGGGGTCTCTGCGGTGGAATTTGACGTGCCGATCACCGAGGACGGAATTGATGAGGTGAATGAGGGCTTTATGGCGGTGCTGAGCGTGGACCCGGCTTCATCGGCCGTGGCCGAGCCGGGCACCTCATCCCGCACACAGATAGTCATTACCGACGACGATCCGACTGTCGTCAGCCTGAACTACACGGGCGCGGATATGATTGAAGAAGGCGACACCGTGGAGTTCACGGTCGCCCTGGGTCGTGCCCTGACGGATGGCGAGATCATTGATGTGCCGCTGAGCGTAACCGGCACCGGTGTCGAGCTGGCGGACTGGAGTCTGGCACTACAATCGGGCACGGGTGTGGTTCTGTCCAAGGAGGACACAATGACCCCACAACTGAGTTTTGAGAATGCTGGCGCACAGAGTGCCCAACTGACCCTGACCGCCATCGGCGACAATACGATGGAGGGCAGCGGCTCCGAGACCTTCATCATTGCCCTGGGTCCGGACGGCACGGTCACCAATGGCTTTGACCACAGCAGTCTGAACACCAATGTGGGCGGCGGTGCCGATCCGGATTCACCCGACCATTTCAGTGTGCAGGTCAACGATGCCATTGTCATGCCGATGATCACCATCACCGGCGGTACCACGGTCACAGAAGGAATGGGCAGTGCCAGCTTTACCCTGACGGCCACACCACCGCCGACGGACGCCCTGACCCTGATGCTCAATATCAGCGGTGGCAGCGGTTTTATCGCCACCAGCGGCGCACAGACGGTTGCCCTGAACGGCGGCTCCCGCACGGTGACCTATTTGATTGCGACGCAGGGCGATGCCGTGGATGAACCCAATGGCACGGTCACCGTGACCGTAGGTAATGGTACGGGCTATGAAGTGGGCGATCCGTCCGAGGTGTCCGTCGGAGTGCATGACGACGATGCCACCACAGTCACGCTGGTCGGTGATCCTGGTAATGTGGCCGAAGGCAGCAGCAAACCGCTCACCCTCACCCTGGGTCGTGTTCTGACGGCCGGCGAGCAACTGACCGTGCCGCTGACCTTCGGCGGTACCGCGCTCTTCGGCACCGACTACACACTGACCGGCACGGCGGCCAATGGCGTGGATTACAGTGATCTGAGCGGCGGCAGCGTGATCTTCAGCGCCGGTGGTCAGATGGCCACCCTGACCCTGATGGCACAAACGGATGCCGAGGCCGAGACCGGCGGCGAAACGGTGCGCATTGCTCTGGGCACACTGGACAGCAGTTCCGGCATCAACCTGGGCGGCGGTGCCTCTGGCATGGGCAATGTTGATTTTACGATTCAGGAACAGCCGGCGCTGGTATTGAGCACAACCCGCCTGACCCTCATTGAAGGCGACAGTGCCACCTATCGCATCAGCCTGGCAGCCGCACCGAGCGCGAATGTCGTCATGGTGACCATCGAAGGCACGAATGCTGAACTGGAGGCCGATGACACCACCCTGACCTTTACCTCACAGAACTGGGGTAACCCGCAGACCGTCACGCTGACGGCGGTCACGGACAGTAACACCGTGATGGATCAGGTGACGCTGACCCATACCGCCGATGCCGGCTATGATTCCGTCACGGCCGATCTGGAGGTGACCATCACCGACAGTTCGCCGCAGTTGCAGTTTTCAGGCACGGAGATTGAGCTGGATGAAGGGGGCACTACCAGCTACACCGTGCGCCTGTCGGCTCGGCCGATAGCGGAAGTCACGGTCATGCTCAGTGGCCATGCCGATACGTCCTTAACCGTGAATCCGCTTGCGTTGACCTTTAGCACGATGAACTGGAACGAGACGCAGGTCATTACCCTGACAGCCGGCACGGACAGCAACAGCGTGGATGAGGCTGCCGTGACACTGGTTCATACGGCGGATGCCGGCTTCGGCGAAGTCAGTCGGGATGTGACGGTGACGATTACCGACACCGACACACCGGACAGCACAGGGAATTTGGTGCTCTCGGAGAGCAGCCTGGATATGGGAGAAAATGATACCGCGAGCTACACGGTGGTGCTGGGCACCCGTCCATCGGGCGATGTGACGGTGAGAGTATCTTCCGGGGATGCGACCCGCCTGCGGGTGACCGGCGGTGACAGCCTGCTCTTTACGCCGACCAACTGGAATCGGGCACAGACGGTGACGGTGATGGCCAGAGACGACGCCGACAGTGATGCCAATCAGGTGATACTGACGCATACGGCGGATGCCGGCTACGGTGAGGTGACGGAAGAGGTGACGGTCACGGTCCGGGAATCGGCCGACATGACGGCCATGCAGGCCGCACAGCAGATGTGGCTGCCGCGCTTTGGTCTGACGGCCGTCGAGCACATGCTGGGCGGGCTGGACTATCGCTTTTCGGCATCGAGTCAGCCGGGTCTGTCGGGCAATCTGAACGGTCTGCCGCGCGGTCAGTCATTCAATGCGGCGCATCTGTTGTCCAGCCGTGGCAGCCCGGATGCCAGTGCGATGGGTATTGAGCAGTTGGGTGCCGGTTCGTCGGATCGTCCGCGCAAGCTGTCACGCACCCTGTCACTGCCGAAGCTGCTGCCGTCGTTGCTGCGTGGTAGTCATTTCACATTCACGGATCAGGACGGCACCTCCATCTGGGGTCAGGCGGCCTATACGAAGTACAAAGACGGTGAAGACGCGGGTACTTCGATAGACGGCGAGGTCACCACGGCCATGCTGGGCATTGACCGCGACAACGGTCAGACGCTGGTCGGTCTGGCACTGGCCTACAGCGACAGCGATGGCGAATGGCAGGATGCATCGTACGAAGGTAAACAGTCCGGTATGCTGGTTTCCATGCTGCCGTATCTGCGCTACGACCTGAGCGAACGCCTGCAACTGTGGGGTGCCGCCAGCTATGGGCGGGGCGACCTGAAGCAGACTCAGACTTCACCAACCGGTATGGAATCGAAGCACAATCTGGTGCAGCTATCGGCCACCGCCGGTCTGCGCGGTACGCTGCTGGAGCGTCCAGTGGAAGAGGGCGGTTTGACCCTGGAGCTGATTTCGGGCCTGACACTGGCGCGTATCAAGTCGGATGATTCCCGCGTCATGGCGGGCACCGAGGCGGACACGCAGCGTTTCCGCATGGGTCTGGCCTGGTCCTGGCAGTTACCGGAAGAGGACGGTGTGCGTCTGACACCGGAACTGGAGCTGGGTCTGCGTTATGATGGCGGCGATACCAGCGAAGGCTTTGGTCTGGAGCTGGGCGGCGGCCTGAGCTGGCAGACACCGGCCAAGGGTTTGACGGTGGATGTGCGCGGTCGCTATCTGCTGGAGCATGAGGCTGCCGAGCGTGAGGAGTGGGGTCTGTCCGGCTCACTGCGCTATGAGGCGTGGCCAAACTCGGCCTATGGCCCGTCGTTCAGCCTGCGCCATGAGTACGGCAATGCACCGGCGGCCAGCGGTCTGGATCGGTTGTTATCGGATTCATTGACGGATGCGCTGGAGGAAGAAGACAACGGACATACTGCTGCCGTATCAAGCCGTTGGACGCTGAAAGGCGAGTGGGGCTTTGCCCTGACAGACGATGCCACCGGCATCCCCTATGCGAGCCTGTCGGCCTCCGATGCGAAACGTGATCTGACCCTCGGCTGGCGTCTGCTGTCCAATCCGTTTGACCTGACATCCGAACTCGATATCAAGGCTATCCGCCGCGAGCAGGATGACAATAACCCGCGCCACAGCGTCGGCGCACAGTGGAAGCTGAATTGGTAGAGTGTCCTGGTGAGCAGGCATGTTGAAGCCCGCTCCGCCAGATTTCAAATAATGCTTGTGGCTTAATTGTTTGATTTAACTTTCGTTCCTCTGTTATTATCGGGTTGTTTATAAACGGAGATAATTATGGCACGTGTTACTGTAGAAGACTGTCTGGAGAATGTAGAAAGCCGCTTTGCGCTTGTGATCAAGGCGACTGCACGGGCACGAGCAATTGCCATGGGTGCTGAGCCGCTGGTGGCATGGGAAAATGACAAGCCAACCGTCGTCGCTTTACGTGAAATTGCCGAAGGTCTGGAGGCTTCCACACCTCGCTCCGAGGAGGAGGTGCTGATGGATGCCTTTGTGGATGCAGAGGAAGGTGCGGCAGGGCCTGTGGATGAATCCCCGACCATAGCATCTACCAGGTGGCAGGCACCCACGCCTGTCGAACGTTGATGTTTTCGATTTAATGTACCTGCGCAGTAATTTTCCGGGTTGATTTTCCGTGTGCTGCGCGAAAGACTTTCCTTTTTTCGCCTGTTGATTTAGTTCGGGCGTTATCCTTTCAGGTTGGCCTCTTGAGTCTAACTCCGAATCCGACCGGGCAGCCGCCACTGGAACCGACCGGGCAGGTTCCAGACCCTGACTATCGCATCAGTGATTTATGCGTTGAACTGGAGCGATATCTTGAGCCGCCGGAGGTCGGCAGGGTATATGATGCCTTTCTTTTCAGCGCCGAGGCGCATGATGGTCAGCGCCGCTTAACCGGTGAACCCTATATTGTCCACCCTGTGGCTGCCGCTCATATTCTGGCTGAAATGCGAATGGACCATCAGACCATTATGGCTGCTATTTTGCATGATGTTATCGAAGATACGCCGACAGCAAAAAGACAATTGGAAGGCTTGTTTGGCAGCGATGTCGCCACGCTTGTCGATGGTGTCACCAAGCTGACCCGGATTGATTTCAAGAATCAAGCGGAAGCCCAGGCGGAAAATTTTCGCAAAATGGTGTTGGCAATGGCCCAGGATATCCGGGTGATTCTCATCAAGCTGGCGGACCGGTTGCATAACATGCGCACCCTGGGAGTGATGCAGCCGGAGAAAAGGCGTCGCGTTGCTCGTGAAACTTTGGAGATTTATTCACCAATTGCCCAGCGCCTGGGTATGAATGTGCTGCGGCTTGAGTTGGAGGATCTGGCTTTTTCTGCCATATATCCAAACCGCTATTGTGTTTTAAGAGAAGCAGTTCTCAAGGCGCGTGGTAATCGTAAGAAGGTGCTCGGCGATATTCATAACGGCATACGCCGCCGCCTGCATCAGGAGGAGCTTGTGGGCGAAGTCAGCAGCCGTGAAAAACATCTGTATAGCCTCTATATGAAAATGCGCAACAAGCAGTTGCGCTTTTCTGATGTGCTCGATGTTTATGCGTTTCGTATCAAGGTCGATCAGGTGGATACCTGTTATCGGGTATTGGGTGCCATGCACAATCTGTATAAGCCAATCCCCGGCAGCTTCAAGGATTATATTGCTATTCCTAAATCGAATGGCTATCAGTCGCTGCATACTTCATTGTTCGGACCTCATGGCATCCCTATCGAGATTCAGATTCGTACGGAAAAAATGGATACGGTCGCAGAGTCGGGCATCGCTGCACACTGGAGCTATAAAACCGGAGAGGCGGCTTCCGGTAAGAATCAGGCGCAAATCAAGGTGCGTGAGTGGATGAAGGAGTTACTCAAGCTGCAAAAAGATGTGGGCAGCTCGGAGGAGTTTATCGATAGTGTCAAAATTGATCTGTTCCCGGATGAGGTCTATGTGTTCACGCCGGCCGGCGATATTATGGAGTTTCCTCGCGGGGCAACGGTGATTGATTTTGCCTACACCGTGCATTCCGACATTGGTCATTCCTGCGTGGCGGCCCGTGTCAATCGACATCCGGCACCACTTTCCACAGAGTTGCGCAATGGTGACACGATTGAGGTTATCACGGCCAGCGGGGCGGAACCCAATCCAGTATGGCTGGATTTTGTTTTAACCGCCCGCGCCCGCACCCGGATCCGTGCCTACCTGAAAAATCTCAAGCAGGGCGAAGCGGTTGCTCTGGGACGGAAAATGCTCGATAAGTCGCTGGCTAATTTTTCTTCTTCTTATGAGGCTATTACCAATCAGCAGATGCATGCCCTGCTGAAAACCATGGGCCTGAAGTCCAGGAGTCGCCTGCTGGAGCAGATCGGCATGGGAGATATGCCGGCGCTTATGGTTGCCAGACGATTGCTGCCACAGGCTGTCGAGAAAAAAAAGAAATCATGGTTGTCTTTGCGAAAGTTGAGAAAGCATGCGTTGCCGATCAAAGGTACCGAAGGTACGCTGGTGAATTTTGCACGATGCTGCTACCCCATACCCGGCGATAATATTGTCGGTTATACCACAGCCGGTCGGGGTATTGTGATCCATCGCAGCGGATGCCCCAATGTGACAGAGCAGCGCAATAACCCGGAGAAATGGATCAGTGTGCAGTGGGAAAATGATCCGGAACTTGAGTTCATTGCCAGTATCCGCGTTGATGTCGCCAATAAGCGCGGTGTGCTGGCTATCGTGGCTACCGAGGTGGCCGATATGGAGTCCAATATCGAGAATGTGCAAATCGAGGAGCGTGACGGGCTGGCGGTGGCCCTGAATATGGTGATTACCGCACGTGACAGGAAGCATCTGGCCGCTATTATGCGGCAGATAAGGCGTTTGAAACCCGTTATGAAAATCACCAGAAATCAGGGTTAGCAGGCCGTTGAAAATTCCCGACGAATCCAGGCTGAGTTCATTTATTTGGAGGTTCTTGACTATCCCTGGATAGGCTGTGCTGATGGCTTGAGGATGTTTTTACCAAAGTTGTCTATAGATTCTGATTCGGCTTTAACCGCTTCGCCCGGTGGCTTGCAGCAGTTTTATTTTGGGAATATACAATAGTCCCTATCCGTCAGTTGAGTGTAAAACTCATCTTTACAGCCTGTCCGCGCATGGCCCATATCCGTATTATTCGGCATCCTCGGTTATCTCTACTCTTGCCTTAAAGCTCTATTTAATCCCTTTTCCTCGGACAAGGAGTCTATCCCGTTAGCCATCTCTTGAGTGATAGACCAAACCGTCTGCCTAAATCTATGGCTGGAATTCCACTTCTTATTCATTTCCCATGCTTTGGGTGCCTTTTCATCCCACTGACTTTCATCAGCCAAGGCCCAGTGAAAATCAAGGGGGACATAATACTCTTCGTTTTGATCATCTTCATAGGCCGTCTCCTTATAGCCGTCGGTTGATATACCATGAGCAACGACACCGACACCAGTATGATACAAAGGGAATTATATATTTAATGCCCCGGATGTTTGCAATTTTGGGGCATAGGGTGCAGGATTGTGGGTAGTTCAGTTTTTCAACGGGTGATGGGTCATGGTCAAGACGATATCGGTATTTGAGTTTTTCAGGTTTTTTCCGAGTGAAGCGGCAGCGGTTCGGTTTGTCGAGGGTCAGATTTGGGAGGATGGTCCGGTATGTCCGCACTGTAGGAGTGGCAACACGGTTCCGCGGTTGAAGCGGCATGGGCATCGCTGCCGGGATTGCAGGGCGGACTTCACGGTTCGTCACGGCACCATCTTTGAGAAGTCCAGGCTTTCCCTTGTAAAATGGCTATACGCCATTTATCTGGTTCAAACCAGCCGCAAGAGCGTGAGCAGTCTGCAGTTGTCAAAAGAACTGGCTATCACGCAGAAGACAGCGTGGTTTTTGCTTCACAGAATCCGTGAAGCGTGCCAGCAGGGGGACTGGAAGCTGACCTTTCAGGTGGAAATGGATGCGACCTGTTTCGGTGGAAAGCGAAAGGATATGAACCGGGCCAGAAGAAAAGTGAGAGAACCATCGGGTCAGGGAGCCGTGGGCAAGCAGCCTGTGATCGGGATGCGTGGGCGTGACGGACGCCTCAAGGCGGTTGCCGTGCATCGTGAGAATAAAAAGACGGTTCGCCATCTGGCAAAGGGTCATATTGAAAAGGGGGCTACGGTATTCACGGATGAGGCGCGTGCCTACGACGCCATTCCTGGAGCGGGTTTCCAGCACCAGACAGTCAATCACTCTGCGGGGGAATACATCAATGGTATGGCGCATACCAACGGCATTGAGTCCGTTTGGGCTTTGCTCAAACGGGGATACACCGGCACCTTCCATCACTTTAGCATGAAGCACTGCCAACGGTATGTGGATGAGTTTGTGTTTCGGTTAAATGAGGGTCACTGTGCCGTCGATACTCTGGATCGCATGAAGTCCGTCTGCATGGCCGGCAAGGGCAAGCGGCTGACTTACAAAACCCTGATGGCCTGATGCAAAATCAGGTCAATGAAGGGAATGTGTCTCAGGATGCGCAAATGATACGATTTTCCCAAGGATTCCCTTTGGTCCGGGTATTCGGGGCTGACCTTCTGAAGTCGATAAATCATATAGTGAAGCTCGTCGGTGCATAGAAGTAAATGCGTATTCTGCTGCAGAATTAATTTGCAGAAAAATATTAATGCATGAAGAAACACGTTGGCACTGAATCAGTAACCGTGAAAGACTACTCCGATCTGCATTTAACCGGTTGCCGGTCTGCTGATAAATTGATCAAGAGCATTTATAAGGTTGATAACAGACGGGCATTTATCGCAACCAAGTATATCCGGGATATGGAAAGCAACCTGAAAGAGGTCTATCGGGTGCTCAAGCCGGGCAAGCGATATGTGATCGTGGTCGGCAACAACTCGGTTAGAGGCTACAATTTTGAAACCTGGCGATACCTGAAAGACATTGCGCCGAAAGTCGGCTTCCGGGTTGAGTGCTATTTTATATCTGAAATAATCAACCACTACATTAAAGTGCCGCGCAAGGAGCGTATCAACGATGATTATGTTCTGGTGTTACAGAAATGAACAAGGAAGCTATACCCGGCAAGCTGGCATCTGCCAAAGGCTTCCCCAACGAAAGTCGCTTACTGGCTGCGTTGCTTGAAAGAGGGTATAACGCTTCACGGGTTGACCTGCCCCACTCTACCTACGATATGGTTGTAGAAACGGGCGGAGGCAACTTGATACGCATACAAGTCAAAACGGTTAGCCCCAGCGGTAGCATCAAGTTCACCGGCGGAACGCGGGGCGGTGTTGACCGGGAATATAAATCAGATGTTAAGGCTTACACACAAAACACTGAAACGGCTGATGTGGTTGTAGGTGTCCAGTCGGTGAAAGTAAACGGTGATACGGATATTGACTTCTTTTTTGTGCCAACGATATTCATTGAGAAAATCGGCCAGAAAAGCATATCAACAAGCAGGGTTCGGAAGTCTAAAAACAACTGGCCATTGCTGGAAAACTGCAAGAATGAGGATTTTGTATGCTCAATTTTGGAGTTAAGTATATAATTCCCATTTGAATTATCGCATGATAATCAATCCATAAGAGCATCGAAGATACAACGAATCATAGACGAGGAAACTGTCACATGAACACCGCCACCATCGTTGACAAAGTATTGAGTTTTTGTGACATCCTGAGAGATGACGGCATCGGTTACGGTGATTATCTGGAACAAATCACCTGGCTAATCTTCCTCAAGATGGCGGATGAGTATTCCAGGCCACCGTACAACCGGGATGTCGGCATCCCGGAAGAATACAGCTGGCAGAGTCTGCGGTCGAAGAGGGGTGCAGAACTCGAAAGTCATTATGTCGCCCTGCTTCGTGAACTTGGCACCCGACCGGGTATGTTGGGGCAAATCTTCACCAAATCCCAGAACAAGATCCAGGACCCGGCCAAGTTGTATCGTCTCATTAACATGATCAGTGAAACCGAATGGGTTACCACAGGAGCCGACATCAAGGGTGAGATTTATGAAGGCTTGCTGGAGAAGAACGCCGAAGACACGAAATCAGGCGCCGGTCAGTATTTCACGCCACGCGCTCTGATTCACGCCATAGTCGAATGTGTACGGCCTGAACCGGGCAAGCTGATCGCTGATCCGGCCTGCGGCACAGGCGGTTTCTTTCTGGCCGCCTACGACTTCATGACCGACCCGGACAATTTCAGTCTCGATAAAGAGCAGAAAGCGTTTCTGAAACACGAGGCATTCCATGGCAATGAGATTGTCGCCAATACGCGCCGCCTGTGCCTGATGAATATGTTTCTGCATAATATCGGTGAAATCGAGGGAGGGGCATCCATATCACCGGACGACTCACTGGTGGCTGACTCCGGCAAGCGTTTCGATTATGTGCTCGCGAACCCGCCTTTCGGTAAGAAAAGCTCCATGAGTTTCACCAACGAGGCAGGCACACAGAAAAAAGATGACCTGACCTACAACCGGCAGGATTTCTGGGCCACCACATCCAACAAACAACTCAATTTCGTGCAACATATTCGCACGATGCTGAAAACCACCGGTCGCGCCGCCGTTGTCGTACCGGACAATGTGTTGTTCGAGGGTGGCGCCGGTGAGACGATCCGGAAAAAGCTGCTGGACAATACCGACCTGCATACCATCCTGCGCCTGCCAACCGGCGTATTCTACGCGCAAGGGGTCAAGGCTAATGTAATCTTCTTCGATAACCACGAAGCCAGCCCGAATCCCTGGACAAAACAGGTCTGGTACTACGACTACCGCACCAATATCAGCCATACATTGAAGAAGAAACCAATGCGACATGAAGACTTGTCGGATTTCATCGATTGCTACAATCCGCTGAATCGGCATCAGCGCAAGGCCACCTGGCACGAGACAGATTCGCCACAAGGGCGCTGGCGGAGCTACAGCATTGAGGAGATAAAAGCCCGCGACAAGACCAGTCTCGATATCTTCTGGCTCAAGGATAAGAGCCTGACCGATCTGGATAACCTGCCAGAACCCGATATTCTGGCCGAAGAGATTATCGAGAATCTGGAGGCTGGCCTGGGCAGCTTCCGTGATGTACTTGCCCGGTTACGGCAGGTAGAGTGATCAAATGTCTGTGTATAATGGTGCTTGAGGCAAAGACCCAGAAAGTATTGATGGAATGGGTAATGGACAGAGTACGAGTGTGACTTGCAACTATAATCCGGATCTGGCTGTAGTGAGGATGGTCAAGTTATGGTGACAGAATCGGAACAAATAGATCTCTGGCGCCAGAGTTTTTCCGAGTACCAGACACTCGAATTCAAGGAAGCAAAGACACAGCTTGATAATGAAAAGTTGTACAAATACTGTGTGGCAATTGCAAATGAAGGTGGTGGAAAACTTGTGCTGGGTGTTGCAGATCAGCCACCCAGACCAGTAGTCGGCACAAGAGCCTTTCGCGACCCGGTAGCGATGGCAGAGAAGCTTTTTCAAGTCATCGGTTTTCGTGTTGATATTGAGGAGGTTTTGCATCCGGATGGCCGTGTATTGGTCTTTCATATCCCACCTCGTCCTCGTGGGACAGCCTATCATCTTAGTGGCGTTTATCTGATGCGTGTAGGGCAGGCACTAAATCCTATGAGCGAAGATCGGTTGCGTCAGATTTTTTCGGAAGGAGGCCCCAACTGGTTGGGAGAGCCGTCGAAGATTGAGCTGAGTAGGCAGAATGTTGTGGATCTTCTGGATACACAGACATATTTTGAATTACTCAAGTTGCCTTATCCAACGGATCAAGCCGGTGTCATTGAGAGGTTGCTGAATGACCAATTGATTGACCATCAGAATTCAAATTCAAGTTATTCGATCCGGCGGCTGGGTGCATTGTTATTGGCTAAGCGGTTGGAGGATTTTCCTGACTTGGGTCAGAAAGCATCAAGGGTGGTGGTATATACGGGGAGATCAAAATTGGAGACTCGTCTTGACCAGACCGGGACCAAGGGCTATGCGGTCGGATTTCAGAGGCTGGTCAATTTTGTGATGTCGCAGCTGCCCCAGAATGAAATTGTTGAGGCGGCAATCCGAAAGGAAGTGAAGATGATCTCTGAAATCGCGATTCGTGAACTGGTGGCGAACGCGCTCATCCATCAGGATTTCACGATTAGCGGTATGTCGATGATGGTTGAGATTTATACAGATCGGGTGGAAATATCAAATCCAGGGGAGCCAACTGTGCCAGTAGAACGTTTTATTGATGGTTACGAGTCTCGAAATGAGGGCTTGGCCGAAATAATGCGACGACTGGGTATCTGTGAGGAAAAGAGTAGCGGGATTGACAAGGTTGTACACAGCGCGGAAGCCTATCAATTGCCTGCACCAGACTTCCGCGCAGGACTACGGCGTACCGTGGCCACGATCTATGGTCCCAGAGACTTTGAACAAATGAACCGTGACGACCGGATCAGGGCATGCTATCAGCATTGTGCATTGAGACGGGTCATGTCGGAGCGTATGACCAACCAATCTTTACGCAAGCGTTTTGGGGTTCCGGAAAGCAAAAGTGCTATCATCTCGCAAGTGATTGCTGCCACCATAGAGGCGGATCTGATCAAACTGGACGAACGAGTCGGCAATTCTCGCCGGTTTGCCCGTTATCTGCCGTTCTGGGCCTGAATTTATTTAAGAGATGCCCTTTGGTAGTTCAATAAAAGTTTGAAATTGTCAATAAAAATAACAAGTTATTTATTTAAGCGTTTGCCTGATTTTATGCTTTCCGTGCCCAATAATCTCTATCAAACTACCGCTCCGCTTCCCATAAACCTGGCGAGATTGTTTGTTTCCAGATGCTGGCGCCTCCATATTTTTGGGCATCATGTGGGAAATACTGATTTGCATAGGCGGGAGGACTAATGCCGAACGCCAACCAGACCCCCGAACAGGTGGCGCGGGATGTTATTGACGAGAAATTGTCACAGGCTGGCTGGGCTGTTCAGGACAAGGATCGGATTGATACTGCTGCTTCTGCCGGGATTGCTGTGCGTGAGTACAAGACGGATGTCGGTCCTGCCGATTATGTACTCTTTATCGACAAGAAACCGGTCGGCGTGATTGAGGCCAAGGCGGAGCATTTGGCGCAGAAGATCACAACCGTCGAGAGCCAATCCACAGCTTATGCCGATGCCGAATTGAAGTGGGTGAAAAACAGCAAGCCCTTGCCATTCGTTTACGAGAGTACCGGCGTGTTGACTCGCTTCACAGACAGACGCGACCCCAAACCCCGTTCCCGCGAGATATTTCATTTCCCTCGCCCGGAGACGATGCGGGACTGGTTGGCACGGCCCGTCTCACTACGCTCCCGGTTCCAGGCGTTGCCGGATCTGGATAGCAGGGGACTGAGAGATTGCCAGACTGATGCCATTGAGAACCTGGAAGCGTCCTTTAAGAACAACCACCCTCGTGCCCTCATCCAGATGGCAACCGGATCAGGCAAGACTTACACCGCCATCACTTCGATTTACCGATTGCTCAAACACACCGATGCCAGGCGGATTCTCTTTCTGGTAGATACCCGCAATCTGGGCGAACAGGCTGAGCAGGAATTCATGGCTTACGTGCCCAATGACGACAACCGCAAGTTCACCGAACTCTACAACGTACAACGCCTGAAATCATCCTTCGTTGCCCAGGATAGTCAAGTCTGCATCAGTACCATCCAGCGTATGTATTCGCTCCTGAGAGATCAGGAAATGGATGAAACCGCCGATCAAATCAATCCAGCCGAATGGGTGCAGCCAAAAGAGCCGATGCCGGTCACCTATAATGAACGAATCCCGCCTGAGTTCTTCGACTTCATTATTATCGACGAATGTCATCGCTCGATATACAACATCTGGCGGCAGGTTCTGGAGTATTTCGATGCTTTTCTGATTGGTCTGACTGCTACGCCGGACAATCGCACGTACGGGTTCTTCAGGAAGAATATAGTCAGTGAATATGGCCATGAGCAGGCTGTTGCCGATGGGGTCAATGTTGGCAACGAGATTTATCTGATTGATACGGAGGTTACGCAGCAGGGAGGCCAGATAGCGGAAGGCCAGCTGATCGAGAAACGCGAACGCCAGACGCGCAAGAAGCGGTGGGAAACGCAGGACGAAGAAGAAAATTATTCCTCACGGCAACTGGATCGCGAGGTTGTCAATCCGGACCAGATTCGTACTGTGATTCGCGCCTTCCGCGACAAGCAGTCGGAGATTTTCCCTGGCCGCCGCGAGGTGCCGAAGACGCTGGTTTTTGCCAAGACCGACAGCCATGCCGATGACATTATCCAGACTGTGCGGGAGGAATTTGCCGAGAGCAACGAGTTCTGTAAGAAGGTGACCTACAGAACTGCAGAAGACCCGAAATCCATCCTTGCCCAGTTCCGCAATGACTACCATCCACGTATCGCCGTGACCGTGGATATGATCGCAACGGGCACCGATGTCAAGCCCATCGAGTGCCTGCTGTTCATGCGTGACGTGCGTAGCCGCAATTATTTCGAGCAAATGAAAGGGCGAGGTACCCGCACCCTCGAATACGATGACCTGAAGAAAGTCTCGCCCTCCGTGACCAGTGGGAAGACTCATTATGTGATCGTGGATGCGGTGGGTGTCACCCGGTCACTCAAGACGGCCAGCCAGCCACTGATCACCAAACCCACGGTGCCGCTCAAGAATTTGGCGAAGGATGTGATGATGGGGGCCTGCGATGAAGACACGGTAAGTTCGCTGGCTGGTCGCCTTGCTCGTCTGAACCATCAACTTGATCCTGTTGAGCGTGAACAAATCAGGGAACAGGCCGGGGGTATCGAGCTGACGCAAATCGCAGGCGACCTGCTGGCCGCGATTGATCCGGACCGCATTGATGAGAAAGCGCGGGAGATAGAGCCGGTTGCCGACGAGGATGTCGAACTATCCACTGATGCTTATGACAATGCGCGGGAGCAATTGGTTGCTGATGCCGCCCGCGTATTCAACGGCGAACTGATTGAGTTAATCGACTCCATCCGGCCCAACAGGGCACAGACCGTCGACCATGATAATCTGGATATGTTACAGCGTGCTGAATGGGCGGGAGACTCCCGTGAGAACGCAGAAGCCATGGCGCAGGATTTCCGGCAATATCTAAAAGCCCATCGAGATGAGATTGAGGCGTTGACGATCTTCTACAGTCAACCGCATCGTCGTCGGGAACTGACTTATGCCATGATCCGGGAGTTATCTGACCGACTCGAGAAAGATCAGCCGCGCTTATCCCCCTTCAGGGTCTGGCAGGCTTATGCCCTGCTGGATGACTATAAGGGTGGTCAACCGACAAACAAACTGACCTCGCTGGTAGCGCTGATTCGGCGTGTCTGTGGTATGGATGCGAAGCTGTCACCGTATCGGGATACCGTGCGGCGCAATTTCCAGAACTGGATCATGGCGCACCACAGTGGCAGTGGCGAGAAATTCAATAAGGAACAGATGGAGTGGCTACACATGATCCGCGACCACATCATCGACTCTTTTCATCTGGAAAGGGAAGACCTCGAATTAGCCCCGTTCGATAGCCAGGGTGGCATGGGCCAGATGCACAAGCTATTCGGCGATCAGATGGAGGATGTGATTGACGAATTGAATGAGGCATTGGCGGCGTGATGAGTGGCAATGACTTGTGTATATATCCTGAGTCTTGGAAAGTGGCAAAACTTGGCTCTTTTGTGAAAAGTGAAAAGGGTAAGAAGCCAAAAAACCAAGCTCACAAGCAGTCTTCCTTATATACATTCCCCTGTATCGACATTCAGGCTTTTGAAAAAGGAATCATCAATTCCTGGACAGATGGTGAAGGTTGTCGAATTTGCCATGAATCTGATTTTCTCATGGTTTGGGATGGTTCTCGCTCAGGTTTAGTTGGCAAAGGAATAAAGGGTGCACTGGGCAGCACCTTGGTTCGCATCAATTTTCCATTGATGGAAAATCAGTACGCATTTTATTTTTTGCAATCCAAGTACCAACAAATCAACTCGCGTACAAAAGGCAGTGGAACACCACATGTCGACCCTGACCTGCTCTGGAATTATGAATTTCCAATACCACCCCTCAACGAACAACACCGAATCGTCGCCAAAATTGAGGAGTTGTTTTTTGAAATCGACAAGGGAGTTGAAAGCCTGGAAAAAGCGCGGGAACAGCTAAAAATATACCGTCAGGCCGTCCTCAAACACGCATTCGAAGGCAAGCTCACAGCCAAGTGGCGGCAAGAGAATCCAGATAAACTTGAAAAGCCAGAGCAATTACTCGCCCGTATTAAACACGAGCGAGAAGCACGATACGAACAACAACTCGAAGATTGGAAAGCTGCCGTCAAGACCTGGGAGGAAAGCGGTAAATCGGGCAAGAAGCCAACAAGGCCCAAGAAAATCAAAAAACTTCGACCGTTTGATTCAGAAGAACTAGAGAAATTGCCCGATATAGAATCAGCCTCATGGGAGTGGGTGAAAGTAGACGAAATTTGTTCTTACACCAAAAATCCTATAAAGGCTGGACCGTTTGGTAGTACCTTAAAGAAACAATTTTATGTTCCTGATGGCTATAAAATCTACGGACAAGAACAGGTCATATCAGGTGATCCATATTGTGGTGACTATTTTATAGATACGGTGAAATATGAAGAACTAGAAACATGCAAAATAGCCCCTAAAGATGTTCTCATAAGTTTGGTTGGAACAGTGGGAAAGGTGCTTGTACTTCCAGACGATTGCAAAGAAGGGATCATAAATCCGCGATTGATAAAAATAACCTTAAACTTGAATTATTATAGACCTGAGTTTTTTAAATATTTCTTTGAAAGTGCCTTTGTAAGAGGCTTGTATAGGACACTTGCAAAAGGAACAACAATGGATGTTTTAAACCTAGGAATAATTCAAAATTTACCATTTCCTTTGTGCTCTTTGGCCGAACAAGACAAGCTGGTAGAAGAAATCGAATCTAAACTTTCAGTGGTCGATCAAATTGAAAGGGAAGCTGGAGTTGAATTAGAAAAATCAAAATCACTCCGCCAATCAATCCTGAAACAAGCCTTTTCCGGCAAACTCGTTGCACAAGACCCGAACGACGAACCCGCTTCTGTGTTACTCGAACGGATCAAGGCGGAGTGATCGACTGTGTCCGTGTATAATGGCACTCTTATGACTAAACAACAGATGACAAATCAACAAACACCAAAACCAACAAGGCCGGTAGTGAAAATGTGGGGACAACGTGACGGTGTATCACCTAAACCTCCGACTGCGAGGAAACCGCCGCCACCACCGCCCCCCGCGAAGAGATAGTCCTCCAGAGTATCGTAGAGGTTCGTCCAGCATTCTGGTCGCAGGTGATTGCTGCCACCATAGAGGAAAACCTGGTTAAACCGGACGTGCGAGTCGGCAATTCTCGCCGGTTTGCCCGTTATCTGTCGTTCCGGGCTTGAGTTTATTTAAGAGATACCCTTTGGTGACGCAAGAAAAGTTGGGGATTATCAATAAAAACAACAAGTTATTTATTTAAGCGTTTGCCTGATTCTGCGCTTTGTGTGTCCAATAATCTCTATGGGATTATGTCGGTAGTGTGCGAGTTGGTTCTCGAGATACCGATCCCTGGCGGTCTGCAAAGTATTATAATGTCTGCGAATCTCAATTAAGGAATGAAAGGCTGCCAATAGCATGAACATACAATCAATTGCCGAAATACGTGAACACAAGGACAAGATAAAAGCGTCTTTGCGTGGCTTTCGCACATCCAGTTTCAATGATAGATATGGGAGTGAAGAGGAATATACGGCTCAAGGGATTCGTGCAGGTATTGAGTCAATACTGACTGATGTTACAGCACTTACCAAAGCACCTGAAAATTTCGTTCAAAAATCGACAAGTGAAGAACGAAGGCAGATTGCTACCTGCCTGGAAAATATAAATTCATACATAGAAAATGAAAACCCATATGGCTTGGCTGCTGCCATTGATGAAATAAAGCCAATCCTCAGAAACACTGGAATTCGCTATACAGATGAAAGAATGGATGCCTTTGAGGAACACATAAACAATCTGCAGAAACGTGCATCCAGCCTTTCTCAACATATTAGTGATTTCGAGAAAATAAAGTCGAATGCGGATGAATTGCGGGAAGCGATTGCCGACAAGCATCAAAAGCTAACGGAAGAACTGGGTACATTAAAATCAAAAAATGAATCACTGGTAGAATTAATAGATTCAACCGAGACGGAGCGATCCAAACTATCTGACTTACTTTCCGAAGACAGAGTTCGGTCAGAGGAAATAGAACAGCTTTGGGCTACTTCCAGAAGCCATGAAGAAGTTATAGAAAACTTTAGCAAGAGAGTCGTAGATAGAGAGTCTCAATTAGAAAAGCAAGAAATAGACACAGAACAATATAGGGAAGAACTGAAAGGCTTCAGTGCTGATCATGAGAAATATCTTTCGGATGCCAAGAAGCTAATTGAAAGTGCAAGGCATGCCTTGGAATACAAAACAGCAGAAGGTTTAAGTGCAGCATTTACCGAGCAATACAATAAAGCGGATAACACCAAATCAAAAAAATGGTGGCTTATATCGGCCGCTTCTTCCATTATAGCTGCAATAGGGCTTGGGGTTTGGTTGACAACAGGTGGATCTTTGAGTTTGGAAATCATTATCGCCAGATTCTCTCTGCTCACTATACTGATAGCCGCAGCATGGTTTTGTGCGGGACAATATGTAAAACAGAGGAACATTGCAGAAGACTACGCATACAAAGCCGCTCTAGCCAAATCAATTGTTGGTTTTTCTGAGCAACTTTCGACAAAAAGTGATAAAGGAGCGGAATACTCTTATTTCATTCGGAGCGTCCTCTCTGAAATGCATAATGACCCCCTTCGGAAACATTCACAGAAGACACCTACCCGTTTCGGCTTCCCCAAAGGTGATAAAGAGCCAGAAAAGAATGAGAACTAAAAGATAAAGCCGTTGGCATGCTCCTACGGGAAGCAAATAACCATCCATTGGCTTACACTAGCGGGTATGGAAAATACCGCCGACATCAGTCGGATGGACGGATGCCGAACACCAACCAGCCCCCGAACTGTGAAACCATGACCGGAAAGCTCCCTATCAACAGGGCAAGCGGCTGACTTACAAAACCCTGATGGCCTGATGCAAAATCAGGTCAATGAAGGGAATGTGTCTCAGGATGCGCAAATGATACGATTTTCCCAAGGATTCCCTTTGGTCCGGGTATTCGGGGCTGACCTTCTGAAGTCGATAAATCATATAGTGAAGCTCGTCGGTGCATAGAAGTAAATGCGTATTCTGCTGCAGAATTAATTTGCAGAAAAATATTAATGCATGTTGCCGCAGATAAAGGCGCAAAAGAGGGGGAATCATTTGCTGCATATCTGACTCATCTTGAAGTGGAGGGATATGTCACAACGCCAATGAAAGGGTGGATTGATTTAATGAGGCAACACGGAAATAACTCTACTCATAAACTTGATGCTCCAGAAAAAGAAAGGGCGCAAAGTACAGTGATGTTTACAGCAGAGTTACTAAGGCTTGTCTATGAAATGGAATATAGGGCAAATAAATTCACGCAAGAGCAGCCCTGACAAGGCGCTCGTTCGGACGCAAACGACGCTCGCTGCGCTTCGTTTGCTCCGCACAGCTTTAACGTTAGCGTTCAATAGGTCGGGTATGTCGCTATCGCAGGAAGAGAAAGAACATGTCCTGGCTCTGGCTGAGGAAATAGTCGATCCTTCTAGTGGATATGGAAAAACATTTTGTTTAGGATATACGGATCATTACCAAAGGAGAGAAAGAACATGAGCAAACGCCCATCGCTAAAAGAGAGGGTGTTCAAAATTCTGTGTCAGCCATTTACATTTACAAAGCAATGTAATCGTCGAGTCGCCCCTCAAAGTGAAGGGTTAATTGCGAGAGCGTCAAGTTCCAATTTTGTACCGGATGTGTCCAGCGCTCCGAGGCCTTGAGTATGCCGGCATAGAGCAACTTGAGCAAGCTGCTTTCATTGGCAAAGCCCCCTTTGGTTTTGGTCAGTTTGCGGAACTGTCGATGGACGGCTTCTACCGCATTGGTGGTGTAAATCGCGGTGCGCACATAATCGGGGTACTTGAAGTAGGCCGATAGCGTGGGCCACTTGCGGCGCCAGGACTGGATGACCAGGGGATACTTGTCTCCCCATTTGTCCTCCAACTCATGCAGGGCGATCTCGGCGGCATTGAGGGTTGCGGCCTTGTAAACACATTTGAGGTCTGCCATAAACGCGGATTGATTTTTCGAGGCCACATACTTCATGGAATGGCGGATTTGATGGATGACGCAATGTTGTATCTCGGTGTCAGGATAAATGCTGTGAATGGCCTCAGGGAAGCCCTTGAGTCCATCCACACAGACGATCAGGATGTCCTTGACCCCTCGGTTATGCAGGTTGGTCAGCACGCTCAGCCAATGGTGGGCACCTTCGGAGTCGGACAGATACAGACCCAGGAGTTCTTTCTTGCCCTCCATGTTCAGTCCCAAAATGGTGTAAACTGCCTTGTTCAGATAACGGCCATTTTCCTTGATTTTGTAATGGATAGCATCCAGCCAGACAATCGGATAGACGGCTTCGAGGTCGCGCTCACGCCAAGCCTGTAACTCGGGTAACAGCTTGTCGGTGACCGTGCTGATCGTCCCGTTGGACAGCGAGATGTCGTACATATCGGCAATGTGAGTGCGGATATCCTGATAGCTGTTACCCAGTGCAAACAGGCCCATCACCTTGCGCTGGAGTTCATCAGTCAGGTGGGTTTGGTGCTTTTTGACCATCCGGGGTTCAAAGGTGCTGGCTCGGTCACGCGGGGTTTTCAGCTCAAACTCCCCGGTCGGGGTTTTCATGGTTTTTGTGCTGCTGCCGTTTTTACGGTTCGGAGCCGCCTCGGCTGCCAGGTGTTCTTCCAGCTCGGCCTGCATGGCGGCCTCGGTTAATTGCTTGATGAGCGGGGTAAAAATGCCATCCTTGCCACCGAGGTCTTTGCCTTCGCGCAAATCCTTGATAGCCGCTTCCATATCAAAGCCAATGTGGGTTTTCATCTATCATCTCCTTAATCAAATCAGTTCATATCAGTTTAAGTCAATGACACAAAATTATGAACGCTACCTCCAAACCCGAAAAAGCACCCTCCACCGCACAACTGAAACAACGATGGAAACTGGTCAAAAGGTAAGCAGGAAAAACAAAAATTCGGGGCATTAAGTATATAATTCCCTTTGAAATTATCGGAGTAGCCATTGATCATGCCGAACCCGTACAGGATTTTGTTGACGAAATCGGCGTGGAATACCCGATCCTGCTTGCTGAACTGGAAGGGCTGACTATCATGCAGGAGTATGGCAACCAACTGACAACCCTGCCCTATACCGTTGTCATTGACCGGAATCAGAGGATCATCAAAACCTTCCGCACCGAGGTCACCAAAGAAGATGTGCTTGAGGCTATACAGCCGTTGCTTTCTGATTCGGTGGTTGTGGCGCGTTGAAGGGCAGTGACGGGATTCTAAATAAGCCTCGCTTGTCAGGTAGCAGGAAGGCGCTGCCGGGGTGGTGTTTGCTGTGAAACAGTATCTAACGCTAATCCAGATTTAAGTAGTTTTCTTCGGTCCTGAGAGAGTAATTCAATCGCCGTAAGCGCTCTTGAGTCAGGTTCAAAAAGGGAGATTTCATTTTCTTGTTTTCCAGAATTCAGGCAACATAAAATATTTTGATAAAACAAAAAGCGTCGTTAAATCAATAGTATCAATATATTTTAATGCTAAAATAGAGCTAAAATAATGATAGCGAAAAGCCGTATCATTTATCCGCATTTTGTGATGGATTAGGATGCCTGAATTCAACTTGTAAGTGCAACTCTTGACGAGTTGGGGATAGGGTAAGCTGCTGTATGATTCACAGCTTTCCCATTCTGCCAGGAAAGAGGAGCACGATGAGATACAAACAGCTTACCCAGGAACAACGATACCGGATTGATGCCCTGAAGAAAGCCGGTCATAACCAAAATGGAGCTACCAATACATTGTGCGGGACAAGCATGAGGGGGGGGCATCTGTATCGTCATCTGCGCTGCCAAAAGCAGCGCCGTAAACGCGATGGCAGCTACAATCGCCGGGGTCAGCTTGTCGGTCGTGTCAGCATTGACCAGTGCCCCGGAATCGTTGATACCCGTTCACGTATCGGCGACGGGGAACTCGATACCCTGATCGGTAAAAACCACCGACAAGCCCTAGTCTCCCTGACCGAGCGAAAATCCCGTTTCACCTTGATCAAAAAGGTCCAACGTAACACAGCCCAATGCGTCACGGATGCCATCATCGATCTTCTGGCGCCATGGTCCGACAGGGTCATCACACTGACCTCCGATAACGGTAAGGAGTTTGCCGGTCACCAACATATCGCCGATACACTCAACGCCCGGTTTTACTTTGCCCATCCTTATGCTTCATGGGAGCGGGGCCTGAATGAAAATACCAATGGACTCATCCGACAGTACTTTCCAAAAGGGGGTGACTTGACAACCATTACCCACAGAGAAATGGAGCCAGCCATGAATAGACTGAATAATCGACCTGAAAAATGTCTTGGCATTAAAACGCCTAATGAGGTATTTTCAGGAATCAAACTACAGATTGCACTTGCGAGTTGAATCCGCGATGTCTATTAATAGTTAGAAGCCAAAGGATAATAAATGCCAATATTCGACATATCAGGAAATAAGCTCATTCCAGTAGAGCAGGAAAATTTCTCTCTCGAAAAGGAATTACAATCTCTGATTGAAAACAATCTTGAAGAAGTTTTCAATTGTCGTTTTGTGTCTACCGAATTTTCAACTGGGGCGCAACATGCTGGAAGAATTGATAGTTTGGCTTTATCAGAAGAAGATAATCCGGTAATTATTGAATATAAAAAAGCAAAGTCCTCAGAGCTAATAAATCAAAGTCTATTCTATTTGCACTGGATTCAGGATCATAAAGGTGATTTTGAAATAGCAGTACAAAAAACACTTGGGAATGGAGTAAAAGTTGATTGGTCAGATGTACGAGTTATTTGTATAGCTCCGAATTACAAAAAATATGACCTCTATGCTGTTCAAGTCATGGGGGCAAACATTGAGCTATGGAAATACCGGTTATTTACAAATAGTTCTTTATATCTAGAAGAAGTGCTGCACAGCACAAAAGAAACAACGGTAATTTCTCAATCATCTGGTAAAAACCCAGTCATGGTTGAAGCTGGAAAGAAAGCTGTACAGATGAGAGCAACTACAACTTATACGCTTGAAGAGCATTTTGAAGGCAAGTCAAAAGAAATCAAAGAACTCATGCACGAAATTCGTGAATTTGTTACTGGCCTGGATTTGGCAATAGAAGAAGTGCCAAAAAAATTTTACATAGCTTATAAGTCATCTAAAAATATAGTGTGCATGGAAGCAAAAGTAAAAAATATTAAGCTGTATGTTAAATTAAAACCATCGGATGTTACTGATCCACCCGAGAGTTATCGAGATGTAAGTAATATAGGTCATGTTGGTACGGGTGAAGTACAATTTACTATTTCCACACCTGAGCAATTTAGAGAAATAAAGAAATTCATTGAATTGGCATATAATAAGGCGGGTGGCTGATGGCTTCTAACAAGGCACTCCAGCGGACGGCTACGCCGCCGCTGAGTTTAGCCGTTGTGATGATACCGTGGCTTTTCAAGCCGGTAGTGCTTGCGGTACGCTGTCGCGTCTATGGCACTTATTATTCATAACGCATGACCCTCTACCGCCATGAGCCGGGCTGGTGTCCCCGCCGCCGGATGCGGCATTTACGGATTCCTGATCGCTGGCGGAGCTGGTTATATGACGATGATTCCTTAACTGCACGCTTAAGGGCCGGTTGCCCGCGGTCCTTTCGGATGGAACTATTGAGGCAGCGATATACCCGGGTACAGCGCAACGAGGCCCGGATGCTGGGTATGCCGGAGCACCGATATGCCCTGTTACGGGAGGTCTATCTGTATTGCGGAAATGTGCGTATGGTTTATGCTCGTTCGGTAATCCCTCTGACAACATTGACCGGTAGTTTGAGAAAACTGGCTTTGCTGGGAAGTCGGCCGTTAGGTGGTTTTCTTTTTGCCTCTCCCGGTATGCGCAGGGGGGAAATTGAGCTGGCCGAGTTCGTTCAGGGGAGTCCGATCTTTGCGCGTGCGACCGAAAATGATCAGCCCGGTCTGGAACCGATCTGGGGGAGACGCTCGGTGTTCCGTCTGGGCAGTAAGCCGTTGCTGGTAGCCGAGATATTTCTGCCAGCCGTAATCATGATTCGTGAATGAATAAAAGACTGCAATATCTGCAACGGCTGTATGTCCGGCATGAGCCATTTGTCAGGGACCGGATTCGGCAGTATGCGCGATTGATACGCTTCAATCAGCCGATAGGTTCGTTATTGCTGGGCTGGCCGGTGCTTTGGGCACTGTGGTTGGCGGCAGAAGGTGTGCCCGATGGCAGAGTATTGCTCATTTTTGTCTTGGGTGTCTTTTGTATGCGCTCGGCAGGTTGCGCCATTAACGATTTTGCTGACCGGAAAATTGACCCGCATGTTGCCCGCACCAGCGAAAGACCGGTTGCCACCGGCTGCGTTACCGCAAGAGAGGCGCTCGGTGTGTTTCTGTTTTTTATGGTTCTGTCTCTGGTGCTGGTATTACAGTTGAACCGGTTGACGATCTATTTGTCATTGGCAGCCGCAGTATCGGCGGTAGTCTATCCGTTTATGAAGCGCTTCACCTATTTGCCGCAGGCATTTCTGGGCATCGCGTTTGCCTGGGCTGTTCCCATGGTCTGGGCTGCGTTAACCGGAGAGGTGACAAAAGTCAGCGGATTGCTGTTTGTTATTGTGGTGTTGTGGGTGATGGTATATGACACCCTGTATGCAATGGTGGATCGGCAGGATGATCTCAGAGCCGGTATAAAATCGACCGCTATCCTGTTCGGTGATGCGGACAGGGTGCTGACAGGAATCATGCAGGTCTGTGTGCTGGCCGGATTGTTCATGCTCGGTGGACAGGTGAATATGGGCTGGCCATATTATCTGGGGCTGTGTGTCGCCGGCGGCTTTTTTATCTATCAGCAGTACCTGATCCGTGACCGCGAGCCGGCTGCCTGTTTGCAGGCTTTTTTGAATAATAATCGGTTTGGTGCAGCGGTTTTCGCTGGCAT
Source organism: Gammaproteobacteria bacterium (assembly GCA_965214035.1). Classification (GTDB taxonomy): domain Bacteria; phylum Pseudomonadota; class Gammaproteobacteria; order JAJDYQ01; family JAJDYQ01; genus JAJDYQ01. Next base: position 477,403 of record OZ243932.1, read on the forward strand.
TTTATTGCATTATCTGATCATCACCCCGTAACAGGTCGCCTAGGTTCAGGCCCTCGCTATCACCCAGACATCGACCCGCCAGGCTCCGCTCTTTTTCAGTACCTTCGATAGTTCATTGACGGTATTACCGGTGGTCATCACATCATCAATAATGACGATATGCAGGTTATCGAATCGTCGGCAGCTTTGGAAGGCCCCTCGGACATTGGCTTTTCTCTGCTGCATCGGCAGTTCGGATTGGCGGGCGGTGTTGATGCGCCGTTCACAGCCTTTTCGGGTAAATGGTATTTTATGGATGGCGGCAATTTCGCGGGCAATCTCAAGAGACTGGTTGTAGCCACGTTCCCGCAGTCTGCCTGGGTGCAGGGGGACCGGTATCATCAAATCAGAGTGGCGGTCATTATTGGCAAGTCTGGTAAAAACTTCTGCCAGTATCCTCGCATTCAGCAGTTTTTCATGGAATTTCAATTCGATTAACAGGCTCCTGACGGCATCCTTGTAGAGCAGGGGAGCGAGTGTTTTATCGTAATATGGTGGATTTTTCTGGCATTCGCCACAGAGTCCGCTGTTTTGCATGGGGCGGGCACAGCTTTCACAATTGGTTGGGTTGGTTTTCAAGCTCGATTCGCATTCCCGGCACAGGAGATATGGCGACCGGCAGGTTGCCGACACAGTACGCATCGGGCCGGCATCAGGTGGTATAGCCATTGCTGAAGTATCCGCTGCATTCGTGCGCCTGGTAAACCTGATTCGCTTTGGGGGGGTTGACAGGGCTGCATGCGCTCATAATACTCGCGAACCGAACATTATTCATCCTTGATAAAGCCGGAGGTGCCGTTATGTCTTTGTCTCAGCCCACCAGAATCCGCCGTGACTGGAGCCTTGAGGAGGTGCAGGCGCTATTTGATCTCCCGTTTAACGACCTGTTGTTTCAGGCGCATGGCGTTCATCGTCAGTGGTTTGATCCGAATGCCGTGCAGATGAGCACCCTGTTGAGTGTGCAGACCGGGGGCTGCCCGGAGGATTGCGCCTATTGTCCGCAGAGTGTCTATCATAATGCTGACCTTGAGGTTCATGCCCTTATGTCGGTACAGGAGGTGGCAGACAAGGCTGCCACGGCAAAAACGGCAGGTGCGACACGCCTGTGCATGGGGGCAGCCTGGCGCAGTCCCGGAGAAAGCGGCTTTGCCAAGGTGCTGGATATGATCAGGGCAGTCAGGACTGAAGGTCTTGAAACCTGTGTAACGCTGGGCATGCTGACAGCCGGACAGGCGCAGCGGTTGAAAGAGGCCGGGCTGGATTATTACAACCATAATCTCGATACCTCAGAGACACATTACAGGCAGGTTATTACTACGCGCACTTATCAGGACCGTCTCGACACCCTGCAAAATGTGCGCGATGCTGGTGTGAATGTCTGTTGCGGTGGCATCATTGGTCTGGGTGAGGATGTTTCCGGCCGTGTGGCCTTGTTGCATACGCTGGCAACCATGGAGAAACATCCGGAGAGCGTGCCGGTCAATCAGTTGGTTGCTGTCGAGGGGACCCCGCTGGCAGATATGCCGCCGGTTGGAGCGATTGAGTTTGTGCGCGTGATTGCAGTGGCGCGTATCCTGATGCCAGCTTCTGTCGTGCGCCTGTCGGCCGGCCGTGAGGATATGACCGACGAGGTGCAGGCACTGTGTTTCTTCGCCGGTGCAAATTCCATTTTCTATGGTGAAAAGCTGTTGACAACACCGAATCCGGATGCCCTGCAGGATCGGCAATTGTTTGAACGGCTGGGTCTGCGCAGTCTGCCATCCGATGGCAGAGTTGTGCCGGTCGGAGTGTCCTGATTTTCAGCATGGATATTTCGGCCCGTCTGGCTGAACAACAGGCAAAGGGTTTGTATCGCCGACATCGTGTGGTTGATGGTCCCCAGCAGGTGCGTTTGCAGGTGGATGGTCGCCGTATGGTCAGTTTCTGCAGCAATGATTATCTGGGGCTGGCGAATCACCCCGAGGTCAAAGCCGCCTTTGTCCAGGGTGTCCAGCAGCACGGGGCAGGTTCCGGCGCGGCACATTTAATTACCGGGCACAGCCGGGTACATCGGCAATTTGAGGAAGAGCTGGCCGCGTTCACCGGATATGACCGTGCCCTGCTGTTTGCAACGGGTTACATGGCTAATGTTGGTGTTCTGTCGGCACTCGTCAGTCGGCATGATGTTATTTATCAGGATAAATTGAATCACGCTTCTCTGCTTGATGGTGGATTGCAAAGCCGGGCAAAAATGAGACGCTATCGGCATGTTGATATGGAGGATTTGCGGTGCCGATTAAATCATGAGACAGCGGCAGACGGATTGGTCGTAACCGACGGTGTGTTCAGCATGGAGGGCGATGTGGCACCATTGCCTGATTTGGCTGCTGTGGTATCAGGCAGTCGTTATATGGTCATGGTGGATGATGCGCACGGGTTTGGTGTGCTGGGCGCACAGGGCAGGGGCAGTGTTGATGCCGCCGGACTGGATGGCACGCATATACCTGTGTATATGGCGACCCTGGGCAAGGCGATGGGTACGTTCGGGGCCTTTGTGGCGGGTTCGCAGGAAATTATTGAAGCCTTGATTCAGTTCGCCAGAAGCTATGTTTATACCACGGCACCACCATCGGCCATTGCGCAGGCAGCCCGCGCAAGCCTGAAAATTTTACAGCAGGATGAGGATCGGCGGTCACGTCTGCATGAAAATATCCGCTATTTCAGAACTGTAGCAATGGAGCAGGGCCTCGATACCGGGCGCTTTGCAACAGCCATTCAGCCTGTCGTCATGCCGGATGTTAATTCTGCTGTCGCGGTGCAGTGGGCCATGGAGCAGCAGGGCTATCTGATTATCGCAATAAGGCCGCCGACAGTACCATGTCCCTGTTTGCGGATTACGCTTTGCAGTGAACATGTGCGCAGCGATATCGACGGTATGCTGGATGCGCTGTCCGTGGCCCTGAAATCAGTGGATGTCCGGGTATGACGGCGAGAGTGAGTGTGGTGCTGCTGCATGGCTGGGGTGCGACTGCACGGGTATGGGATGATGTGATCGCTGGTTTGGCCGGTGAGTATGATTTGCTGCCTCTGAATCTGCCGGGACATGGTGAAAGCTGTCTGTCTGAAACAAGCCTGCCGGCTCTGGCGCTGGAACTGGTCGGCAGATTGGAGCAGAAGGTGTCAGGCAGGGTGGTTTTGCTGGGATGGTCGCTTGGTGGCCTGCTTGCCATGCAGGTGGCCATGTTGAGACCTGAGCGGGTGCGGGCCTTGCTACTGGTCGCAGCCAGTCCTGCGTTTGTCCGGCAGGAGGGCTGGGATGCGGCTATGCCGGTAGAGGAATTTGATGATTTCTGTCGATTGTATGAGCAGCACCCTGAAGGTGCCTGGCGGCAATTTATTGCCTTGCAGGCTCAGGGTGATGCGAATGGCCGGCAGGTTATAAGGGAGCTGAAATTGGCTTCGGCATCCTGCGAAAGCCCTTTGAAGTGGGGGCTGGATTGTTTGCGCACCAGCAATCTGCTTGCAGGTTTGATCCGGTTGCAGGTGCCGGTTCGTATGTTATTTGGTAGAGAGGATCGGCTTGTGCCCCGGCAGGCTGCTGCATGTCTGGCGGATCGATTTGGTATTGATACCGAGCTTTGGTCATCTGCCGCTCATGTGCCGTTTCTTTCTTGCCCTGAAAAATTTACAGACTGGGTAAGAAATTGTTTGCTTGAGGAGTCTGTTCATGCCGGATAGCGGGTACCTGCCGTTGTTTGACAAAGCTGCTGTGCGTCGTTCATTCGGTGCAGCGGCGGGTGACTATGATGAATATTCAGTGTTGCAGCGTGAGGTGGCGGATCGATTGTTAGGTCACCTCGACTGGTTGAAAATTCAGCCGGATAACATTCTGGATATTGGTGCCGGTACGGGCAGGCCGATCGGTACTTTGATGAAACGATTTCCGAAGGCCCGGATCCATGCACTTGATTTGTCGGTGCCAATGCTCGGTCATGTTAAAAAACATGGCCGACTATTTTGTCGTCCATGGTTGATATGTGGAGACGGTCAGCAGTTACCTGTTGCGGATGCCTGCATGGATCTGGTTTTTTCCAGCCTGTGCCTGCAGTGGTGCGATCAGCCGGATAGGGTCTTTGCAGAGATTCGTCGGGTATTAAGGCCGGATGGTGTTGTCCTGTTCAGCAGCTTTGGCCCGGATACCCTGAAGGAACTCCGTGCCAGTTGGCGGGCAGTGGATGAGCTGCCTCATGTGCATGTTTTCATGGATATGCACGATATAGGCGACCTTGTGGTACGCGCCGGTTTGCAGGAACCGGTAATGAACCGTGAGGAGATTACCCTAACTTATGCGGATGTTCTTGCCGTAATGCGCGACCTGAAATATATCGGTGCATCGAATGCCTTGCAGTCCCGCAGCCGCGGCCTGATGGGGCGAGGTAAATTGCAGCGGCTGACCGATGCTTATGGTGAGTGGCAGATGCCGGATGGTCAGCTGCCCGCCACCTATGAGGTGGTATATGGAACGGCCTGGAGCGGGCATACCCGCCGGTCAGGTATGGCAACCGTGGCAGTAGAGGAAATCGGCCGCAGGCAGGTGCGTTAGATGGCATCCTATACCAGTATTTTTGTCGCCGGTACGGATACCGGGGTGGGCAAAACCCATGTTACCTGCCGGATTTTGCGTCGGCTGCGTGAACAGGGTATCAATGCCGCTGGTGCCAAGCCGGTTGCTTCAGGTATGCAAAGTGTGAATGGTGAATGGCTTAACGAGGATATTCAGGCAATCTGTGAGGCTGCCGATAGTCAATTCGGCCCGGAGTTGATCAATCAGTATCGATACAAACCGTATATCGCACCACATATTGCCGCTGCGGAACAGGGTGAAATGATTGATATGGGTGTCATTATGGATGGCTTTCGACGGTTGGCAGCCCGTGCCGAACTGGTGGTGGTTGAGGGGGCGGGTGGTTTGATGACACCACTCAACGAGCAGCATACTTTTTTGCATCTGATGCGGCTGTTGAATCTGCCCGTGATTCTGGTTGTGGCAATCCGGTTGGGCTGCATTAACCATGCTCTTCTTGCGCAGCAGGGGCTGGAGTCGGCAGGTATCCCCCTGCTGGCCTGGGTGGCCAATTATCCCGCTGCCGATACAGTGCGCGACACAGCCGTGGAAGAGAGCCTTGTCAGCCGGTTGAATGCACCGCTGCTGGGCATTATTCCATGGTCATCTGCATCGGTCAATGTTGAAATGGTTGATCTGGTGCGGCTTATTGCATCATATGAAAACGGTTATATTTGATTTGAGTCAAGCTGATTGGGTGCTTCCATCCGGCCCCGGTTTATGTATAATCCGTGCCCGGTTCCCATTGCCGGCAGTTCGGCGGTATTTATCAGGTTCTTAATGTAAATGTAAGGAGTGGGTCAGTGATCATCGCGGAGCAACACAGAGACGGTATGGTCAGATTTACACTGCGGCCTAATCGCTCTCTGGATTGGAGAGGGAGTCTGGAGTTTTTTGCATGGATGTCAGCGGTTTCTTTGAGTATTGCGGCATGGTTTGCATGGCAGGGTGCATGGCTTATCCTCCCCTTTGCGGGCCTTGAGCTGGCAGCACTGGCACTGGGCCTGTACATGGTTTCTGTGCGCTGCATGGATAAAGAGATTGTTTCTATCAATGAAGATACGGTTGAAATATGTAAGGGACGACGGCATCTGGAATCGAGGATTCTGGTGAGGCGTCACTGGGCGCAGGTCCGGCTGGAGGCCGGTGAGCATCGCTGGTACCCGGGGCGACTGATCATAAGATCGCATGGCAGAGGTACGGAGATCGGCAGATTTCTGGATGAGGTTGAACGCAGGGATCTGGCCCAGAGGCTCAGGAAAATTGTTTAATCAGGCAATCGGAAGAATTTATGGCAGTGCCGGCCAGTCTGTCCTACACTCAGCAGGATATGGGAGATAACTGTATAATGACTGTTTTCTTCTCAAAATCAGTGAGCCTGTGACCGGCTTGATTGATTTTATCCCGCGATATGTTGATATATTTCTGTATCGTCGGGAATCCTGACTTTGTCAGGGCCTCATTATGGTTTTTTATTACCGGGAGTAACAAGACGATGTTGCGTAAAATCAGTAAGCTCGTCGCGGCAGCCACGGCGACTGTGGTGACTGGTATGCAGTCTGCCCTGGCGGGCTATATGGATACGCTGAATATGACAAAGGGCGTCACACCTATCAGCGAAAGGGTCTATGACCTTCATATGCTGATCCTCTGGATCTGCATCATCATCGGTATCGTGGTGTTCGGTGCCATGTTTTATTCCATGATTAAGCACCGCAAATCGAAAGGTGCGGTTGCTGCGACCTTCCATGAGAGCACCAAACTGGAAATCGTATGGACGATTGTTCCTTTCCTGATTCTGGTCGGTATGGCTATCCCTGCAACCAGCACCCTGATATTCATGACGGATACGACCGAGTCTGATATAACGGTCAAGATTACCGGTCATCAGTGGAAGTGGGAATACGAATATCTGGACGGTACCGCCGAAGGAGTGCGCTTCATAAGCTCCCTGTCTGCCGATAGCCGCAAGGCCATTTATGCTGATCCGGAGTCGGTCGATAACTATCTGCTGGATGTTGATAACGAAGTGGTCCTTCCGGTTGGCAAAAAGATTCATTTTGTACTCACCGCATCAGATGTTATTCATGCCTGGTGGGTGCCTGAACTTGGTCAGAAACAGGACGCCATACCCGGCTTCGCGAATGAGCTCTGGACTGAAATCAGGGAGCCAGGTGTGTATCGTGGCCAGTGTGCGGAGCTTTGCGGCCGGGATCATGGCTTTATGCCTATCGTTGTACGTGCAGTCACCGAGGAAGAGTTCGCCGTCTGGGCCGCCGATAAGAAAAATGTCGGCAAAGCGGCTGAAACGGTTGATAAGGTGTGGACAGTGGATGATCTGTATGCCCGGGGTGAAGAGGTTTACAACACAGCCTGTATCGGCTGTCATCAGTTGAATGGTATGGGTCTGCCTTCTGTGTTTCCTGCAATCAACGGTAGCGCAATTGCTACCGGCCCTATGGGAGTACACATGGATGTGGTCATGAACGGTCGCCCGGGTACCGCCATGGCAGCCTATAAGGATCAGTTGAACGATGTCGATATAGCTGCCGTTATGACTTATCAGCGCAATGCCTGGGACAATAAAACGGGTGACCATGTCCTGCCAGCCGATGTAAAGGCAGTGCGCGGCGATACGCCGAAATAGCTAACAGCATTTTAATTTTAGATTGACGGAGACTAACCATGAGTGAAGCAGTAGCACATGACGACCACGCCCATGGCCCGGAAAAGGGTTTGATGCGCTGGGTTTATACAACCAACCACAAGGACATCGGTACGCTGTACCTGTTGTTCTCGCTGACCATGTTCATGCTGGGTGGTGCCATGGCCATGGTCATCCGTGCGGAACTTTTCCAGCCAGGTATGCAGTTGATTGATCCGCACTTTTTTAACCAGATGACGACCATGCACGCGCTGATCATGGTCTTTGGTGCAGTCATGCCGGCTTTTGTCGGGCTCGCTAACTGGCTGATCCCGATGATGATCGGTGCGCCTGATATGGCATTGCCGCGCATGAATAACTGGTCATTCTGGATTCTGCCCTTCGCATTTACCCTGATGGTCGTCACTTTATTCATGGAAGGCGGTGCCCCTGCCGCAGGCTGGACGATGTATGCACCGCTGGTGTTACAAACCGGAGATGCGTTCCCATTCCTGATTTTTTCGATTCACCTGTTAGGCATCTCCTCGGTAATGGGTGCGATCAATATTATCGCTACCATCATGAATATGCGCGCACCCGGCATGACATTGATGAAAATGCCCCTGTTTGTGTGGACATGGTTCATTACCGCCTATCTTCTGATCGCGGTTATGCCGGTATTTGCCGGCGCAGTCACCATGTTGCTGACCGACAAGTTTTTTGGTACGTCTTTCTTCAGCGCAGCGGGCGGAGGTGATCCGGTTTTGTATCAGCATATATTCTGGTTCTTTGGTCATCCAGAGGTCTATATAATGATTTTGCCGGCCTTTGGTATTGTTTCGGCGATCATTCCCACCTTTGCCCGCAAGCCGCTGTTCGGTTACAGCTCCATGGTGTATGCGACTGCTTCTATTGCGTTCCTGTCATTTATTGTATGGGCACATCACATGTTCACCGTCGGTATGCCATTGGCCGGCCAGTTGTTTTTCATGTATGCCACCATGATGATCGCAGTACCTACCGGTGTTAAGGTGTTTAACTGGGTCTCCACTATGTGGAAAGGTTCCATGACCTTTGAAACACCGATGCTGTTTGCACTGGCCTTTGTCATCCTGTTCACCATCGGCGGTTTCTCCGGCTTGATGCTGGCGATTACACCGGCCGATTTCCAATACCATGATACATATTTTGTGGTTGCTCATTTCCACTATGTGCTGGTTACCGGTGCGGTATATTCGATCATCGCGGCCGCCTATTACTGGATGCCCAAGTGGACAGGTCACATGTATGACGAAACGGCCGGTAAGATTCATTTCTGGTGGTCCACGATTTCAGTGAATGTTCTGTTCTTTCCTCAGCATTTTCTGGGACTGGCAGGTATGCCGCGCCGTATCCCTGACTATTCTGTACAGTTTGCTGACTGGAATATGGTTTCGAGTATCGGTGGCTTCGCCTTTGGTCTGGCCCAGGTTTATTTCTGCTGGATTGTTTACAAGACTATCAGGGGCGGTGAGAAAGCGACTGACCGGGTCTGGGAAGGTGCGACGGGACTTGAGTTTGAAAATCTGCCGTCGCCGGCACCTTACCACAGCTTCACTATGGCTCCGGAGATCAAGTAATATCCGGCCCTCCAGTGCCTCACTTCACAGGTGCGGTTATGCAGGAAGTCAAATGAGTCAGGATGACAAGCTCAAGGCCAGAAATCGCAAGACATTGATCATGCTGGTGTTGCTGGCGCTGGCGGTATATGGGACTTATATTTTTATGGCAACTCTGGCGGGGGCGGCTTAAATGGAACCATTTGAAAGTGGCAAGATAGAGAGGAGGTCGCATAAAAAACTGGTTGCCATGCTGGTGGCCATGGTGTTTTTTATGTCAGGATTTTCTTTTGCCCTGGTGCCCTTATATGAGGTGTTTTGTGAAATTACCGGTCTGAACGGCAAAACGGCCGATGGCCCCGTTGCGGTTGAGGAAAAAATTGATATGAACCGCACGGTAAAAGTGCAGTTTATTGCTAACATGAATAGTATCAACGGGGCATGGAAATTCAAGCCCGATGTGTTTGAAATGGAGGTGCATCCGGGCAGTCTGGAAGAAACCGTGTTTCATGCCGAGAACACGACGGATCTGAACAGGGTTGCACAGGCAGTACCCAGCGTAGTGCCAGGTCAGGCTGCACTTTACTTTCATAAGACCGAATGCTTCTGTTTTAACGAACAGTCTTTTGAGCCGCAGGAAAGCAAGAGTATGCCATTGCGGTTCATGGTGGATCCGGAATTGCCGGAAAAGATCGAAACGATAGCCCTGTCATACACATTCTTCGAGCTGGACAGGGTTGCAGCGCAATAGTTTTTTTATTCTTCAATAAGGTAGGGGGAAAATGGCACACATACACCCGAGTGGTGACTATTACGTACCACATGGTACGAAATGGCCAATTATCGGTTCGATTGGTCTCGCAACATCTGCCGCAGGTTTTTCCAGTTATTTGAATGGTAATAATGCCGGCTTCACCGTTATGTTTGGCGGGCTGTTGATTATTACCTATATGATGTACCGCTGGTTTGGCCAGGTCGTTCAGGAAAGTGAGGACGGCTACTACAATGATCAGGTGGATGTTTCTTTCCGTATGGGTATGGGCTGGTTCATTTTTTCGGAGGTCATGTTCTTTGCCGCATTTTTTGGAGCTCTTTTCTACGCGCGGGCACTTTCGCTGCCTTGGTTGCTGGGAGAGGGGAGCGGGCTTTTGACCAATATTCATTTATGGCCTTTGTTTGATGAGGGTTGGCCGAGTAATGGCCCTGCTGATTTTGGTGGTGACTTCCAGACAATTCCCGCATGGGGCCTGCCTGCACTCAATACCTTTATCCTGCTGGCCTCCGGTGTGACGGTTACGCTGGCGCACTGGGCCTTAAAAGGAGATAGCCGCCAGGGTCTGATCATATGGCTCGCGGCCACTATTATTCTGGGTTATATCTTTGTTTATCTGCAGGCAACGGAATATACACACGCTTACAATGAGCTGAACCTGACCATGGAGTCCGGTATCTATGGCTCGACCTTTTTCATGTTGACCGGGTTTCATGGTTTCCATGTCACCATGGGCGCAACCATGCTGTTGGTGATTCTGGTACGTGCCATAAAAGGCCACTTCACCAGAGAAAAGCATTTTGCATTTGAGGGAGTTGCCTGGTATTGGCACTTCGTCGATGTGGTCTGGCTGGGTTTATTTATCTTTGTGTACTGGATTTAATGAAGGAACAGTGTTTGTTCCTTCAGGCTTGTTTCTGGGCAGTGCGATTCCATTGCTTACATTCCAGAGCATCGTATATTTCCGAGTCTGGTTAGTCGATTCTGACCCGACAGCTTTATCCGATTTGTACTGACGTGAATAGTGAAGTAGCCATCGGGATGTAGTGGTCCACCAGTAAAAATGCAAATAGTGCCATTAAGTACAGGATCGAGTAGGAGAATGTCTTCATCGGCCAGTACTGTTCATCTTCCGGGTGGCAGTACAGGCGAATGGCATGGTACAGAAATCCGGCCCCTAACCCGATTGCACCGATAAAGTAGAACCATCCACTCATGGTGACGGCAAACGGCAGCAGTGATACTGGAAACAGCAGTATAGTGTATAGCAGTATATGTAGCCGGGTGAATGCAACGCCGTGAGTGACCGGCAGCATTGGCAGGCGGGCCTGTTCATATTCATGCCTTTTGGCAATCGCCAGTGCCCAAAAGTGCGGTGGTGTCCAGATAAATATAATCAGGAAAAGCAGCAGGGCATGAGGGTGTATATCTCCGGTAACGGCTGCCCATCCCAGGATGGGTGGTGCCGCGCCGGTAGCGCCACCTATCACGATATTCTGCGGGGTGGCGCGTTTCAGGTACATGGTATAAATAAAGGCATAGCCAATCAGTGATATAAATGTCAGCATGGCCGTCATCAGATTTACCAGCCCAACCAGAATCAGCATTGATAAACTGCCCAGAATCAGTGCAAATGCACCAGCCTGGATACGATCCACCCGACCGGTTGGTAGCGGGCGATTTTCGGTGCGGCCCATGCGGATATCAATTTTTTGATCAACGATGTGGTTGATAACGGCGGCGGAAGCCGCGCCCAGGCCAATACCTGCGGAACCGAATATGAGAGTTGGCAGTGCCACCATACCAGGGGTCGCCAGCATCATGCCCACTATGGCAGTAAATACGATCAGAAAAACCACATTGGGTTTTGTCAATTCATAGTAGCTCTCCAGGGTTGAGCGCGCCGTTATGGCTTCATTATCCACTACTTTGAACCTCGGCTCTGGTATTGTGGCTGGAACCTGAGTATATGGCATATATCAGCGTGACCATGCTCAATAACAGCATGGCACCGACGGCATTATGCGCTGTTGCAACGACCAGTGGTAAAAAGAAAATGATGTTGCTGATTCCCAGAAAAATCTGTACCAGTAACAGTGTCATCACTATTCCGGCAATACGCTTGATCCCTCGGCTGATGTCTGCCTTCATCAATGCTATCGACAGTGCCGTGATATATAGAAAGGTCAGTATGGCTCCGATGCGGTGCGCCATATGAATTGCGGTTCGGGCATCTGATTGCAGTATGCCAAACTCATAGTTGCGACCAATTCCACGCCACAGTATAAATCCTTCCGACCAGTTCATGGTTGGCCACCACTGTGCTTGGCAGGTGGGGAAATCGGGACAGGCAAGCGCCGCGTAATTGGAGCTGGTCCAGCCTCCCAGCGTGATCTGCATGACCAGAATGAGCAGACCGATAAGACACGCGAACTTGAAACCGATGGTTGCACCGGCAGCAGGTGATATATCAATGCGTCTTATGCGCAGTACCATCAGCCATAACAGGGCCAGTGTCGTAAATCCCCCAAGGAGGTGGGCTGTGACCACAATCGGTTTTAGCTTCCAGGTTACGGTCCACATGCCAAGTGCTGCCTGAAACAGGATCAGTACCATTACAGCAGTTGCCAGTCTGACCGGTGCATCTTCATCCGGATGGTTTTTCCAGGCCAGCACCATCAGAACAAATACGATTAAAATCAGGCCGCCTGCAAAGTAGCGATGCACCATTTCCTTAACAGCGCTGGCAAAATTGACTGGACGCCATGCGTATTCCTGCTCGGCCCGGGCAATTTCAGTATCGGTCACAGGGGCAATGAAATGGCCGTAACAGCCGGGCCAGTCCGGGCAGCCCAGACCGGCATCTGCCAGACGGGTATAAGCTCCCAACACAACCACAAGCCCTGCCAATACAACCGCAAACAGCAGGAGGTTTCCATATAGACGCTTATTCATGATTCATCTGTGGGACGGATCCAGGTGGCTTTCAGTAAATGACGCAGATCTTCAAGAATATCAGATGGGTCGGTATCACCAGGATACCGCATCATCAGGTTCCCCAGTGGATCAATAATATGGATTGTGCCCGCTATCGAGGATATATCTCCTTCCTGATAGCCCGGGAACTGCGCCAGCATTCGTTGTGAGTTTTCCACAATACGGTACAACAGGGTGCCGGGGTTATCCGATATGAATTGCTGCATATCGGTGCTTTTTTCGGCAACGACAACACGCTGCACACGATAGGCATCCTTGCCAACTGCCAACCGGATTTGGCGCATTTTATAAATGTTCTTGATGCAGTCTTCAATACAGGGGTTATCTGCAATCTCAATCAGCGACCATTTTCCGAGGAAGTTTTTCTGGACAATCAGCCGCCCTTCATCATCCACCAGTTCAAAGCCTTCCAGGGGGCGTGCAGGATGTATCAGTTCACCATGATTTTTGCCTGTGGTCGTACCCAGCCCCATATCAATAATACCGGCATGGATGAGCCATGCCAGAACCGGTGAGATAACAAATACTGCGGCTGTCAGTACAAGTGCTGTACGATGGTTCATATCCGATCCTTACTACCGGCGGCAGGGGCATCCGGTTTCAGACTACTGGCCACAAATAAAAAAATCAGTGCTATGGCCAGCGAAAACCACTGCAAGGCATAGCCCTTATGCTTGTTCGGTCCCATGCGTACTGACGGTTGCCATTCGCGCACAAATCCATGAGGTTCGTCCGGGCCAAGCAATACCACCCAGGGTAATATCGGTCGGGCAAGTTGTAATGCCATCCATTCGGTTTCCACATAGGGAATGGTCTTCGGCCAGCCAGCCGGTGAGTCATCCAGAGAACCCATTTTGATACCGACAGAAGGCGGGTGACTGATCAAGCCCCTGACTCGTGACACATTTTCATCAATTTCAATCTGTTGTCCGGTATCTCCGGTTTTTGCAATCCAGCCACGGTTGACCATGACCACTTTCCCATCGGTGAGCACGAACGGTGTCAGCACCAGATAGCCGGCCAGGCCCCTGTGAATCCGGTTTTCCAGCAGGGCCTGATGATGTGCATCATACTCCCCTGATAACTCAATACGGCGATATTGATAACCCTGCCAGTTCTGATCAAAACTGCCAATATTCACGGTTGGTAACCCGGGTGCCTTGCTATAGCGGTCCAGCAACTGTTGCTTTTCATCGGCCCGATCCAGTTGCCAGCTACCCAGAGACAACAGCGCCACCAGTGTTGTCAGCACCACAATACCCGGCAGCAGGGATGGTCTGAAATGTCGCTTTGTCATCACCAGGCGGTGCCACCTGAACTGAAAGATCGAGGTATAATGTAAGGCAAATTCCACAACTTATCAACAAAGGCCATCAGCTTGGGAAAAATTATAGTCATCGCCATTCTCATCGCTATTTTAATTGCTTTGGGTTCCGGCTTGTATTTCATGATGAGAAATAATGATAACTCGAATCGTCTCGTGAAGGCACTGACCTGGCGAATTGTCCTTTCCATCGGACTCTTTTTATTTCTGATGGCAGGTTACTATCTCGGCTGGTTCCAGCCAAACGCCCGATTACCTTACTAAGAAAGCCCTATCCGTTCACATTGGTAAACAATCAGGCCTGAATATCGGTCATGCGCTCTTTGATAATAATGATTTTCCCCGCGATGTGATAACTGGACTGTCCACCTGTGGTTCTATCCAGAATTTTCCGGAATGAATGACCATGTGTGAGCGATTGAATCGCACAGTCCAGTAGTATAAGGTCGATTCCCATAAATTCAGCTTATGGTAGAACAATACATCCACTTCCATACCAATCCAGCGTACGTTATACTGTGCATGTTTTTGACATCGGCCGAGAGGCCGGTGTGGATTTCCAGATAAACATGCTTTGGGGAAGTATCCATGAAAATAACTGTAATGACAGGACTGAGCCTGATGGCTGGTCTGTTTGTTTTTGAAGTGTTCGCGGCGGGTAACCCGGTGGTGGGCAGAGACAAGTCTCACACCTGCATCGGATGCCACGGCGTGCCCAATATGGATAATGTCTATCCGACTTATAAAGCGCCGAAAATCGGTGGTCAGTCAGCTACCTACATTGTCAGCGCATTGAAGGCGTATGCGGACGGCAGCCGTCAACACTCGACCATGCGGGCACAGGCAGAATCCATGACGGATGAGGATATGGCGGACATTGCTGCTTACCTTCAGTCACTAACACAGGGAGAGTGATAATGAAATTGCAAAATGCGTTGATGATTGGCCTGCTGGTAATATCTGTTCCTCCGGTCCATGCCTACAAAGGCGATGCCTCCGCCGGTGAAGCTAAAGCCGTCGTCTGTGCTGCCTGTCACGGGCAGGGTGGCAACAGCACGATTCCGATCAATCCATCTCTGGCGGGGCAAAACTACACCTACCTTGAGCGGGCACTCCTGGATTACCGCAGTGGTGCCCGCAAAAATGCCATTATGAATGGACAGGCTGCAGGCCTGAGCGATGAAGACATTGCCAATCTGGCAAAGTACTACTCTCTGCAATCGGGCAAACTGGTCAACCTGAAGGCCAGATAAAGGCCTGTCCGGTGCGAACCATTCTGTGAGCGCGAAAAATACCGGACTTTCGGTATGTCTCCCGGATATTTATTGACCTGGGTTAATTAGTTTCAGAATTAATTTTGTGCTGTGTGGAAAACTGTTCTGCTTGCTGTATGATGAAATCTGGAGGGAGGTGCAGGCTTAAAAAGTGTGCCTCCTGTTCTCTGTAACAACACAATGTATTTTCGGAGAGTAAAATGACTTTGAAGAAAACTTTGGCAGTGCTGGCTGTCGCAGGTGCAGCTGTAATAGCGGGTTCACCTGTACAGGCTCAACCCTGGAGTGGTTCCGGTTATGGTGGCGATAACTTTGGTTCTTCCGGATGGGGCGACGGACGTGGTTCCGGGCGTGGTAACGCCTCAGGTGAAGGCGATTTTAATATGAACTTCTCTGGTCGCGGTCAGGGCAACATGGACGGTGACACCAACTGGCAGGGTTCCGGTTATGGTTCCGGCAATAACCAGGGTTATGGTTCCGGCAATAACCAGGGTTATGGTGGCGGTCGTCCATACGGTTACGGTCCATACGGCTATGGTGCCCCTTATGGTTACGGTGCCCCTTACGGTTACAGTGCCCCCTACGGTCACAGTGCTCCCTACGGTTACGGCGCTCCCGGTGGCCCCTATGGTGGTGCTTCTCATCCCTACGGTGCGCCGCTTTATGGTGGTTATGGTGCCCCTTACGGTTACGGTGCCCCTCCGGGGTGGATGCCACAGCCCCCCGCATCTTCAGCGCCACAGGCACCGGCACAAAAGTAATCAGAGTGCGAGGGGAGCAGCAATATAGCCATATAATTGTTGTTTCCCTCGCTGAAAAAACCAGGGGGCTCCGACTTTATGGACTTCGGGCCGGTGACACAGAAAACCCTGATCCGCTCAGCTTTGTCGGTTAATTTGAGTCATCAGATCGCTGGTTGCGCATTTTATCAGTGAAAAGCGCCTGAATACCTGATCGCTGAACCACAGAGTGGACATGATTTCGGTAATGTGCGACCGCACTGATGCCATTGGCGGCAACATCATATATTTTCCATTTCCCCCGAATACGGGCGATGCGTAATTCAACCGCCGTCGGATACTGATTCTGGCGATAGACATGAACAATGGCATTGACCCGCCCACGATAAAGATTGCCGTTAATATTCACCAGCCGTGCCTGCCCGCCCCTGTAGTCAGAAAGATTATTGATCAGGGCAGCAAGAAACCTCTGCTTTATCATGATATTGATGGCATTGCGCTGCTGTGGGTCAAGGGAGTACTCGAGATGTCCCAGTATCAGGCTGGACATGGTGGAAAAGTCAAAAAAAGGTGCCACCTCGGTTTCGACAAACTGTTGCAGGCTGGCTGCGTCATCAAGTTTCTCTGACTCAACAAACGTGCGGATTTTGTCGATACCGGTTTGTACAACCTGGCGCGGGTCCCGCATGGTGTATGCAGGCGGGGCCGGATATGGGCCGGTAGCGTAGCTGCCGGGCGGATGATGGGGCAACTGTGCGTGAATCTGGGTGGAGAGGGCCAGACCGACGACAGCAATAACCAGCAATGTTTTCATATTCCTGATTCCTGTGAGTAAAATGGATTTCACCGTTACCGGATTACCTTATCAGTATAGCGGTTGTTTGATCAGGATATAAGGTAAAGACAAAAAAAACATCCACTAACCGGAATTGCCGGAAGGTCGCCCATGCCTGTTATTGGCGGATAGTCAGCGTATCGCCGCGCTGTATCAACTCCAGCCGCTTCAGAAAAGACATGCCGAGCAGGACTTCATTCGTGTTCATGTGGGGATTGATGTGGGCTGCTATATCATGCAGTTCGATATTGCCGATACCGATGGAATCAAGCCGGGTACTATAGATTTCAATAATGCCATTAGCGGTATTGGCATAAGAGCGTGTCCCTGCCTTTAATGACAGGTTCCGGGCAATATCCTGCGG
The DNA here is from genome assembly GCA_965214035.1 of Gammaproteobacteria bacterium. Lineage (GTDB taxonomy): Bacteria > Pseudomonadota > Gammaproteobacteria > JAJDYQ01 > JAJDYQ01 > JAJDYQ01. The sequence continues at coordinate 494,593 of OZ243932.1, forward strand.
GATAGAAACCACGGTGGCACCGGTGTCGAGTAGAAACGTCACCGACTGATCATTGATCCGGCCACGGGCCACATAATGTCCCTGTCGATTGCGCTTCAGCCTGATTTCACGCAGCCCCTGATTCGATATGCTTGACTCAATACTCCGATTGGGATTCCATTGCCTGTCCAGAACATCGCTGAAAAACAGGCTGAACAATCCGATTGCAATAATCCAAGCGGCGAGCATCATATGCCGTCCCATGTGCTTTTGAGACTGATTTTCTGACTCTGGCATTATCTGGCCCCGGCAATGAAAAAAACCACACAGCAAAAAATTTTTATATCCGGCCCTGCAGGAGAGCTTGAGGCCCTGTTGAGCATGGCTGATGACCATGGTGACAGCATTGGCATTATCTGTCACCCGCATCCGCTGCATGGTGGCAGTATGCACAACAAAGTGGTTCACTATACTGCCCGCGCATTACACAAGGTTGGGATGCCGGTGCTGCGTTTCAACTTCAGGGGAACAGGTCGCAGCGCCGGTGAATTTGATGATGCCGTTGGTGAAGCCGATGACCTGAAAGCAGTGGTTGAATGGTTGCGGCAAAAATACCCTTCCCGTGATCTGGTCATGGCGGGTTTTTCATTCGGTTCCTATGTGGCGGCAAGTCAGGCACAGATGCTGGCGGTCACAAAGCTCATATCCATCGCCCCACCGGTGAATCTTTATGATTTCCAAAAGCTGGCACCGCAGATGCCCTGGCTGGTCATCATGGGCGATGCGGATGAAGTTGTGCCGGTACCGGCAGTCCGGCAATGGCTGCAGAACGAAGTGACAGCCCGTCGCACGATATGGATGCCGGGGGCAAGCCATTTTTTTCATGGTCGCCTGCCGGAGCTGGCACGGCACATCGAAGGCTGGCTGACAGGCAACCTATGTTAATGTCAAAGATGCAGGTAGCCGGCACAATACGGGAATGAAACCTGCTGCATTTATCTTTTACAACGAACATGGAGAGCAGGTATTACGCCTGCGTGGACTTTATCCGCCATACCAGTTCAAGGCCGCGCTCAAACGGAGAATAGGGCAGGAAGCAGGATTATCGCGTTTTCCGGTTTGCCAGCCAGGCATTGCGGGGATCCGACAGCACCAGTGGGCGGACAATATCGCCGCAATGGAACCGAACCTCGCCATATTCCAGGTCCTCGATATACAGCTTCAAAGTCTCCCTGATCGTCGCAAAAGCCAACTCCTGCCAGGGAATATCCTCGACACTGACCAGATTGACCGCCGCTGACTCCGGCCCCGGGCTGAACTGACTGCCGACCAGACTACCGTAGTAAATCATATAGACCTGATTGATATGCGGCAGATTGAACAGAGTAAAGAGCCCGTGAATATCGACTTCCGCCCTTGCCTCCTCCCATGTTTCCCTTGCAGCGGCCTGTTCGACCGTTTCATGGTTCTCCATAAAGCCGGCTGGCAAAGTCCACGTATTCCTGCGAGGTTCTATGGCACGCTTGCAGACAAGGATTTTTTCATCATGTATGACCAGACAGCCAGCTACGATATTGGGGTTTTGATAATGGACAAAATTGCAGCTTGCGCAAATAAAGCGCGGACGGTTGTCCCCGTCAGGTACACGAAATTCGACATTATCTGAACCACATTGAGAGCAATAATTAATTTTCACGCCAACCGGTCAAAATATACTGTGTGCCCACATTGCGCGAAATATGTCCAGAAAGCAAGCATGCCTCCGGGAAAACCCTGATTTATTCAGAGTCCTTCCCCGGCCCGTCTGGGCAGGACATGAATCAACACTGCGCCACAGATAACACACAGTGCGCCGATCAGATTAGTGACGGACAGAGTTTCGTCGAGCAAAGCCATGCCCCACAACACACCGAACACAGGGATGACCAGAGTAACCGAAGCGGTTTTACTGGCACCGATTTTTTTAATCAGATCAAAATACAACACAAAAGCCATTGCAGTTGAACACACACCCAGAATAACAGGGGCCTGTAACTGGGTAGCGGTCGGCAGAGAGTCCGGCTGTCCGCCGAGCAGCCATAAAACGACAGAGGAAGTCAGCAGACTGATAAAAGCTGAAAACATCGGTTTGACGACAGGCAGATAGCGCTTACTCAAATTGATTGCCAGGGCATAACACAACCCGGCCAACAGGCATAAAATAAGCGCCCACACGGTTTGCTGTACATTACCGTAGCTGCCGATGCTGTTATAAAACAAAATGACCAGACCGGCTATGCCCAGAACGGTGCCTGCGATCTGTCGTTTGGAAAACGCCTCATCCAGCCACAGCACGGCGATAACAGCGGTAAAAATCAGGGTTGAGGCATTCAAAATTGACACCAGGCCGGACTGTAATGTCAAAGTTGCCTGTGCCAGTGACACAAAGGGAATGGCCGAATTGAACAAGCCGATAAGGCATAAAATTCCCCATGTTTTAAGGTTCAGCCACTGACCCTGCCGCCATATAATGATCAGCGGTAACAGACAGGCGGCCGCGATGGCAACCCGCATCCAGATAATGCCGATGCTGCCGAAATCCTGTGCCCCGATTTTCATAAACACAAAAGAAGCTCCCCACAGGGCGGCCAACAACATGAACTGCAGAATATTCTTCATTTCCGGGTATGAATGTGATGAATGGGCAGACAAAAAAGCGGACTAGGAAACACTGAATCCAATCAGAGCATCCGCCGGATTATGAACCATAGCTGGATGAAGCTAAAGATCCTTCAAAAAAATACGCGACTTTCGCTGATAGTTATACAAGCGGCGTCTGGCGATTGGCAGGTCGTCGATTCGGACTGCTGAAAAGCCATGCTCCTGAAACCAGTGAGCGGCCTGAGTCGTCAGCACAAACATCTGCCGGATGCCGGCATCGGCAGCGTGTTGTTGAGCCGCATCGAGCAGCCGGTCGCCACTGCCGGAACCCTGACAGGCCGGGGCCATGGCCAGACAGGCCAGCTCGGCCATGCCGGCCTTTCTGTATGGATAGACTGCCGCGCAGCCAATGACCGCACCATCGCGTACAGCGACCAGAAAATGATCGATCTCCAGCTCCAGCCGTCGCCGCTGGCGCCTGACCAGCACACCCGAATCCTCCAATGGTTTGATGACCTGCAAAATACCTGTAATATCCTCCAACTGTGCCGTGCGAATTGTGTCGAAAGGTTCCGCGCTGATCAGGGTGCCGACCCCGTCACGGGTGAACAACTCCTGTACAATCGCCCCTGGCACAGCCCAGCGCAGAACATGTACCCGGCGTACTCCCGCGTTGACAGCCTGTACAGACACATCCAGCAAGTGCCGGGTTGCATCATCCAATCGCCGTCGGCCATGCAGCAACTCACGTGCTTCATGCTCGGTAAGCTGGCGCAGCAACCTGCGGCGGCTATCAGAAATGACAGCTCGGCCGGTCAGAATGATCAGTTTATCGGCGCACAGGGCCGATGCACAGGCCCCTGCGACATCCCGGCATGACAGATTAAAAATTTCACCTGAAGAAGAAAAACCTACCGGAGATACCAGCACGACAGCCCCCATATCAAGCTGATGGCGGACAGCATCGGCATCGACCCGCCTGACGATGCCGGTATGGCAGAAATCAATGCCACCATGAATGCCATACGGGCGGGCGGTCACGAAATTACCGGAAGAAACCCTGATATGTACGCCGGCCGGAGCAAGGCCGGCCAACGCACACGAAAGCCGGGCCTCCAGTTTCAGGCGCACCCTGCCGGCCTGCTGCTCCACACAGGCTATGGCACGGTCATCCGTTACCCGCAACCCCTCCGGTGATATATCGGATAGATACTGAGACGGACGACCGTCAAGACACGCCTCGATCTGGGGGGCAAGGCCATGTACCAGCACAACCCGAATACCCAGGCAGGAAATGCCGGCAATATCGCGCAACACCTGTTCGATGGCTGTGGCACTGTCAATGGCTTCGCCGGGCACACAAATGACAAAGGTTTTACCGTGATGCACCCTTATATAGGGTGATGCCTCATAAAACCACTGCAAGAAACCGCTGTCTGTCGTCATTTTGCCCATATTGCCATTGTGCCATGAACCGGCTCACCATCCATAAAAAAACGATACCCCCCACGTTTGGATAAGCTGTCATATCGACAGGAGCCGGAAAAATGTATGAACTGTGAAACAGCTCACGCCTTGCACAAACAGACAGTCGAACTTATTGCAAAAGTCGAAGTCAAAAGAGTATCTTTGTATAAGAATATGCTAAATTATTAATATAAGCTCTATAAACTTCAGACAATCACGTAACATCGGAATAATGAACAAGGTCATTTTACACACAATGATGCTGCTCGCAGTCGGTTTGCCGGCACTGCCGGCCATTGCGGCACCTGATGGCAGGGCGCTGTTTGAATCGTCATGTGTTGCCTGTCACCGGCAGGACGGGCAGGGCGGTATCGGCCTGCCGCTGACCAAAACAAAATTTGCCCGTCTGTCAGATGACTACCTTTACAAAACCATACGTAACGGTCGTCCCGGTCGTATCATGCCGACCTTTGACACACTCAGCGATGCCCAGGTGCGTGCTATCATAGACTATCTGCGCACCTGGTCCGGTACCGAATCATTCAACCATCCTGAAATTGAAATGACAGGCGATGCGGTCAGAGGCGCAAAGCTGTTTTCCGGTTACTGCGTCAACTGCCACGGTGTCGAAGGCAGGGGACTGGGCAAGGGCACCGGCCAAAGCTACTCAAGGCAACGCGAATTCAAGATTGTGCCACCGGCAGTCGGCAATACAGGCTTTCTGAACTCCGCCTCCGATGCCATGCTCAAGGATGTGATAACAAACGGTCGTCAGGGAACACTGATGGCGGCATTTGGCAGGCTGGGTCTTGATGAACAGGATATCAATGATCTGGTCGTCTATCTTCGCAGCCTGCAAAAGCAGCCGCCGCCCCGACCGGAACAGGCCGTCATGCCCAATGCCAGTGTGATAGTCGAATCCCCGGAAGACTTTGACACCACACTGGAAAACCTGAAACAGGCGCTATCCGGTTATAACTTCAGAGTATTTCCGGACCGTTCGCTGGAAAAAGGCCTGTTTCCGGAATGGCAAGAAAACCGTCGGCAGATGACGATTCGATACTGCAACTTCAATGACCTGTACGACATGCTCAAGATCGATCCGCGACTGGGTGTTGGACTGCCCTGTCGCATAACCGTTGTAGAACAGGAAGATGGCCAGGTGCAGTTGATAGCCATGAACCTGGCTGTGATTGCGCGGCTGTTCAACAACGACCAGCTCAGAGACTATGCCGTGCAACTGGACGGTATTCAGAGACAGATACTGGACGAGGCAACCTTCTGATGCGCCGCCTGATAATCAGCCTGCTGATGCTGGCAGCGAGCCTTCCTGCCGGTGCGGAAAACATCCTTATGGCCCGCAGCTACCACAGTTTTGATGTCGTACTGCAAGCGGCCAAAGACAGTCTGGAAAGCCATGGCTACACGGTAGCGCACGAACAACGCTGCGATGGCGGACTGAACCACTCCGGCTACCAGACAGACTATTACCGGGTGATTTTTTTCGGCAAGCCGGAAGAAGTACGTTATCTGAGCCAAAAATACCCGGAGCTGATACCCTACCTGCCCCTGAAGCTGGCTGTCTTTGCGGAAGATGACCAGATGCTGGCCGTCAGCTTTAACCCCGAGGTGTACGGCCAGTTTTTTACCCGGCAGGAACTGAAAACGCAATTTGCCCGCTGGAAAGCCGATCTGGACTCAGTGCTGGCCGCTCTGCGCAGCATACAACAGATAAACATTGGTGCCGCTGCAACGCCTACTCATCCGTGACACAGCCCTCCGAAGCATCCTTCACAGCCTTGATATACTTATACAGCGTACCGCGTGTTGCCTTATAGGCCGGCATAACCCAGTTCTGCTGTCGTTTGCGCAGCTCATCCTCCTCGATATCGACGCTCAGGGTATTATGTTCGGCGTTGATCGTGATGACATCACCGTCTCTGATCAGGGCAATCGGCCCGCCTTCCTGCGCCTCCGGCACGATATGGCCGATGATAAATCCATGTGACCCGCCGGAAAACCGCCCATCGGTCAACAGGGCGACATCCTTGCCCAGTCCGGCGCCCATGATGGCTGAAGTAGGTGTCAGCATCTCCGGCATACCCGGCCCGCCTTTCGGTCCCTCATAGCGGATTACAACCACATCACCTTTATAGATGCAACTCTCCTCAAGTGTCTTCAACATATCCTCCTCGCTGTCAAACACCCGCGCCGGGCCGCTGAACAACCAACCCTCCTTGCCGGTAATTTTGGCGACCGCACCACCGGGTGCCAGATTACCTTTCAGAATATGGATATGCCCCGACGCCTTGATCGGTTTTTCCAGTGGCACAATAACATCCTGACCTGTCTTCAGGCCGGGCAGGTCGGCCAGATTCTCAGCGATGGTTTGACCGGTAACTGTCAGGCAGTCACCGTTAATCAGACCATGCTCCAGCAGATACTTCATAACGGCTGGCGTACCGCCGACCTGATGCAGATCCTCCATCACATAGCGGCCACTGGGCTTCAGATCAGCGATAAACGGCACCCGCCGCGAGGTCGCCTGAAAATCATCGAGCGACATCGGCACATCGACGGCCCGCGCCATGGCGATGATATGCAGCACCGCATTGGTAGAACCACCCAGTGCCATGATGATCGTCAGGGCATTTTCAAACGCTTTGCGGGACATGATATCGCGGGGTCGCAGCTCCAGCTCCAGCAGATTGCGCACAGCCGCACCGGCCCGAAAACACTCCTCGGCTTTTTGCGGATCCTCAGCCGGAGTAGAAGACGAATAGAGCAGCGACATGCCCATCGCCTCGATAGCGGCGGCCATGGTATTAGCCGTGTACATGCCGCCACAGGCATCCGGACAGGCATGGGCAACAATACGCTGGCGCTCATCCTCCGTGATTTTATCGGCGGCACACATGCCGGCGGTATGCATACCGCCACCCTGACCCTGCAATCGGCCGTGGATAACCATGAAGAGACTTCCGGCGAGACCGTCATCATCGGACTGGGCACGCTCGATGCCAGTTCCGGCATCAATCTGGGCGGCGGTGCCACCGGTCAGGACAATGTGGCGGATTTTATGATTGACGACCTGCCGGTCATCACCGTCAGTGGTGGTGGCACCATCACCGAAGGCGGTACCGCCACCTTTACCGTGACGGCCAGCCCGGTACCGGAGGATGACCTGACCATTAACCTGACCCTGGACGATGCCACCGACAGCGACTATCTGGCTATGGCCGAACAGGGTGAACGTCAAATCACCCTGAGGAGTGGTTCAGCCACCCTCACGCTGGTCATCCCCACCGAAGGTGATAGCACCGACGAGGCCGCTGGCCAGATTACCGCTACCCTGCGGGCCGGTACCGGCTACAACCCCGATACCACCCCGGCCACCATCACGGTCAATGACGACGATGCCGCCGTGGTCACACTGTCCGGCCCATCCGGCGACCTCAATGAAGGGGCCGAAAAGACAGTGACCCTGAGCCTGAACCGGCCACTGGTTGACAATGAGATACTGACCATCCCGCTGGCCCTGGGCGGCACGGCCACCTTTGGCACCGACTACACCCTGACCGGTAGTGCGCTGAGCGGTGGCGGCAGTCCGACCGTGACTTTTACCGGTCCGGCATCGCCGCAATCGGTTGAACTGACCCTGCACACGGTGCTCGATGACGAGGCCGATGCCGGTGAAATCATCACCATCGCACCAGGCAATGCCGACGACAGTACCGGCATGACGCTGGGCGGCGGGGTATTGACCGTAGATAACCTGGAACACTTTGCCATTGTGGAACAGGCCGCCATCTGGCTGATACCCGATACCCTGACCCTGATGGAAGGCGGCACCGACAGCTATCGCGTGCGACTGACCGCGGCACCGACCGCGGATGTCACCGTGTCCTTTACCGGCACCGGCCTGCTACCGGCCACCGGCAGCGTGGTCTTTTCACCGACCAACTGGAACACGCCACAGTTGGTCATACTGACGGCCGATGAAGACGACAACGCGGTGGTCAATACCGTCCACCCGCTCCCATCAGGCCCGTTCAACCGACTCCCGCTATGCGGTCACGGCCACGCTGACGGTTCAGGTCAACGACAACGATGAACCGGGTCTGCGGCTATCGACGGATCACCTGAGTGTCGCGGAAGGGGGCTGCCGCAGCTATACGGTGGCACTGGCCAGCGAACCGGTCATGGAGGTACGTATCACGGGCGGCGATATGGCCGAGATGCAGGCGGCGCAGGCGCTCTGGCTGCCGTGCTTTGGTCTGACGGTGATTGAGCACATGCTGGACGGGCTGGATGAGCGTTTTACCGCATCGAGTCAGCCCGGTTTGTCGGGGCACCTGCACGGCCTGCCACGGGGTCAGGCACTGCATGCGACCCGCTCTGGTCAGGCTGCGGACTCTGTTTCAACGGGCCTTGAGCCGTTGGGAGCCGGTTCAGTGGATCGTCCGCATTCACTTTCGCGCACGCTGTCCTTGCCGAAGCTGCTGCCGTCTCTGCTGCGTGGCAGTCACTTTACACTCAGTGATGAGCACGGTGTCTCGCTCTGGGGTCGGGCGGCGTATTCGGACTATGAAGACGATGCAGACGGCCTCAGCACGGACGGTGAAGTGACCACGGCCCTGCTGGGTATTGACCACAACAGCGGTCAGACGCTGCTGGGTCTGGCGCTGACCTACAGCGACAGTGATGGCGAATGGCAGGGTGAATCGGATGAGGGTGAGCTGTCCGGCACGCTGGCCTCTATCCTGCCGTATGTGCGCCATGACCTGACCGAGCGTCTGCAACGGTGGGGTGCGGTCAGTTATGGTCAGGGTGACTTGCAGCAGACTTCACAGACCGGTATGGAATCGGAACACGATCTGGAGCAGTGGTCTGCCACGGCCGGTCTGCGTGGCACGCTGCTGGAGCGTCCGGTAGAAGAGGGCGGCTTGACTGTGCGCCTGACCTCGGACATGACGCTGGCCCGTATTGAGTCGGATGACTCCGAGGTGATGGCCGGTACCGATGCGGACACACAGCGTTTGCGCATGGGTCTGGCCTGGTCCTGGCAGTTGCCGGAGAAAGATGGTGTGCATCTGACACCGGAGCTGGAGCCGGGTCTGCGTTATGACGGCGGTGATACCCGCGAAGCTGGGCGGCGGCCTGGGCTGGCAGATGCCGGACAAAGGCTTGACCGTCGAGCTGCGCGGTCGCTATCTGCTGGAGCATGAGGCTTCCGAGCGGCAGGAGTGGGGTCTGTCCGGTTCACTGCGTTACAAGGCGCGGCCGGACTCGGCGCATGGTCCGTCGTTCAGTCTGCGTCAGGAATACGGCAATGCACCGGCTGCCAGCGGTCTGGAGCGGCTGTTGTCGGACTCCCTGACGGATGCGTTGAAGGAAGACAACTCTCAAACCGCCGAAGTATCGAGTCAATGGACCCTGAAAGGCGAGTGGGGCTTTGCCCTGCACAACGCCACCGGCATCCCCTATGCCAGCCTGTCGGCGTCCGATGCCAAACGTGACCTGACCCTCGGCTGGCGCCTGCTGTCAAACCCGTCCGGCCGGAAATCGGAACTCGATATCAAGGCCATCCGCCGCCAGCAGAATAATAATGATCAAAAGCATGGCATTGGCGCGGAATTAAGGCTATACTGGTAGCCTCCATTGGTCAGCCGGTTCCTCTGTTGGCCGGCTATTACGGGGCCGGAAACCCTCCTTGTATAACGCTGTACCTCCGGCCCCGCTTTTTTGGGTGGTTAAACTCTTTTTTTCAACTCCTGATTCTATTCTCTGTCTGTTTCAGGGTCCTCCGATTCAAGATTGCCGGGTGCAGTTTGTGGTTTTTCTGACGAAGAATCCATGTATATTGACGGCACTTGGCAAAAACGATGGAAAAATCATTGGACTCTGACCTGTACCCCTGGCTGCGCCAGCATTATAAGAATCTGCTCCAGGTCCAACGGGGCGGGCGTTTGCCCCATGCCTTGTTGTTTGTTGGTCCGCCGGGCATCGGCAAGCATGAGCTGGGGCGCCGCCTTGCCCTGTCAGTGCTGATGAGTCATTCGTCCGGTACCCGTGAAAACAGGGTGCTTGAGTTGTTCACTGCCGGAACACATCCCGATTACGCGGAGCTCCAGCCTCTCGAAGACAAGGCCCTGATTTCTGTCGAGCAGGTCCGCGATCTGATTGCCCGGTTATCCCTGACGGCGCAGCTTTCGACCCATAAGGTGGCCCTGATCAGTCCTGCTGAAGCGATGAATGCTGCCGCTGCCAATGCCTTGCTGAAAACACTGGAGGAGCCGGCAGGCGATGCCATCATTATCCTGATCAGCCATAATATCGGTTTGTTACCGGCGACTGTCAGGAGTCGCTGCCAGCGCACGGTGCTGGGACTGCCTTCGCGCGAGGCTGCCCTGGACTGGCTTCGGCAGGACCTTGCAGGTGATGCTGAACGGTATCTTGAGCTGGCAAACGGTTCGCCTGTTACCGCCAGAGAGCTGTATGATCGCGGTATGGTCACCCGGCAGGATGAGGTATTGAAAGACCTTGCCTTGCTTTATCAGGGCAGATTATCGGTTTATTCTGTGGTGCAACGCTGGAAAGATTTGGAGCTGAACCTGTGTATTATATGGCTCAGACAGCTTGTGGGTGCCCTCATTCGTTACTTGATGAACAGTGATTTTACTTCTACTATCCAGTCTAATTTCCTGAAAAACTTGAAAATATCATCTGGTACAATAGACTTGCCTGAGTTATACAGGTATCTTGATTACTTGAACCAGGCATCTCTTGAGCTGACTGCAAACCTCAATCGCGAGCTATTTATGGAACAAATTCTATCCCGCTGGCAGGTACTGGCATCCATCAATAAAACCACGGGGCCATAAACCATGTCAACCGGACTGCAAAGCTTATTATCGTTGTCTATCAAGGACAAGGCGGCGCTGTATGCCGCATATATGCCTTTCATAAAAAATGGCGGCCTGTTTATACCGACCAAAAAATCTTCATATAAGCTGGGTGATGAGGTGTTCATGCTGGTCACTCTGATGGATTCCAAAGAAAAAACCCCGGTTGCCGGCAAAATAGTCTGGGTAACACCAGAAGGTGCCCAGGGTAGCCGGCAGGTGGGAATAGGCGTTCAGTTTGGCGATCAGGATAAGGGTGTCACCAAAAACAAGATCGAAGGTTTTCTGGCCGGAGCCCTTGAATCAGATCGCTCAACCCACACGATGTAGCCTTGTTGCTCTTTTGAGTCGTTTTATATGGAAAATTCGCAACCGATGACGTCGCGTCGCCCTTATCTTGTTCGGGCATTTTATGACTGGATTACGGATAATGCGATGACTCCCCTGATTGCGGTTGATGCCGGATTTGAGGGTGTTGAGGTGCCGCGTGAGTGTGTGGTGGATGGCGAGATTGTCCTGAATCTTTCACCTTCAGCGGTTCGTAATCTGGATATCGGGTCGGAGTGCATTACCTTTGATGCCAGATTTTCTGGCAGGGCGCAGTTTGTGCTGGTACCGGTTGAGGCGGTTTATGCGATTTATGCGCAGGAAAACGGTGAGGGCGGGGTGTTTTCTCCGTCTCGCCGTCATGATGATGCTGAGCCGGATGATGCTGACAGAACGCCCGCACTTGAACCGGCATCCGGCAGGCCCGCCCTGAAGATTGTCCGCTAGGCATGATTCGACAGTGGGTCAGGCAGGTGCCGGTTTTCCGTACTGTTTTTAATATGACGCAGCCCGGTTGTTAGCTTTCCGGAGTGATGTATTCAAACAGGCGTATGACTTTTTCCACGCCGCTGACCACTCGGGTTTTTTCGGTCGCTGTGTCGGCTTCTGCTTTCGTCACCAGCCCCATCAGATAGACGGTGCCTGCTTCTGTGACCGTTTTTATGCGGGTAGCGTCAAAGCCGGGTACCTTGATGTTCAGTAACGCGGCCTTTACTTTTGCCGTGGTAAAAGTGTCCCGGCTGCGTTCGAGCAGAGGGGAGGGAGGGCCAATGACCAATTCGTTGAAAATCTGTCGGTTGTCAGCGACCTGTGCCGTGATGGCATTCGCACGCACTTTCAGGTCTTCACTGGCTACCTCGCCGCTCAGTAATATGGTGTTGTTATAGACAGTGACATTGATATGGCTGGCTTCGTTGAGTTCGCTGTCTTTGTACAGGGACTGGCTGATATTCCAGGACAGTACCCGATCGTCAATGACCGTGCCGACACTTCTTCGATCATGGATGGTGGCGGCACCTGTGGCGACTCCACCGAGAATAATCCCGCCGGCACAGCTCGACAACAGTGATGCCAGACAGAGTATCAGGGATACCTTGAGCAGGTTTGCACCGGACCTGTCAAAGCGTGTAAGGCAAAAATTTGATTTTTGCTTTCTTTCTCCGTTCAGTTGCAGTAACTGTTTGATTTTCTTCATATATTTCTGTGTCCTGAGAGCTCCTGATTTAATCAGGGTTGCTGCCATGGGTATAAATTCTGTATTCATCGTGTTGTCTCTTGTAAGTCGAGCCCCAGCAGTGTGCGGTCAATCAGGTCGCACAGGCAGTGGATGATCAGTAAATGTATTTCCTGGATGCGCGCGGTTGTCGAACCGGGGGCCCTCAGCTCCAGATCATTATCGGATAAATTGAAGGTGATGTCGCCTCCTTCTTTGCCGGTCAGTGCAATGATGTCGATTCCTCTGTCCTGTGCCGTTTTGATGGCGCTGACGACATTGACCGAACTGCCGCTGGTGGATATTGCGAGCAGGATGTCACCTCTGTGCCCCAGTCCCTTGATTTGTTTTGCAAAGATTTCACTGTATGAGTAGTCATTGGCTATGGAAGTCAGTGTCGAGGTATCGGTCGTCAGGGCAATGGCGGGAAGAGATGGGCGTTCCAGCTCAAACCGGTTCAGCATTTCTGACGAGAAGTGCTGGGCATCGGCAGCCGAACCGCCATTGCCACAGCTCATCACTTTGTTTCCCCGTGTCAGGCATTCGGCGATCATGGCGGCGGCCCTGGCAATGTTGTCCGGCAGTATCTGCATGGCCGCAAGTTTGGTGTCGATACTGTTCTGAAATGTCTGCATGGCATGTGCGGACATGTTTTTCAGTTTGTCCGATTTTTCGGATGTATCTGGTTTTGAACCTGTCATGGGGAGTCAGGCGAATTAATGAGAATAAGGGTGAATGATAAAGGCATTTTTATACCAGTCAATTTCCGGATCGCCAAGGTCACCGTGTATGGCGATGATGTCAAAACGACACGGGTGTTCCCTATAGCGCGGATTCTGCATGAGATAGTAACTGGCCGTTTTAGCAAGTTTGTTGTGCTTGGATGATGTCACTGTCTCGGCGGCACTGCCGAAAAGCGAGTGCTTCCGGTATCTTGCTTCAATGAAGCACAGGGTCGCTTTTTCCAGGGCAATAATATCGATTTCTCCATAACGGCTATAAAAGTTTTTTGCCTGAATGGTCGTTTTGCTGCTCAGCCAGTCGCAGGCAATGACTTCGGCCTGATTGCCAATTAATTTTGTCATTCTGGTTTTCCGGCATCATCCCATGTGATGGGAATGCCATCGCGAAATACGGCCCAGTGTGATTCACGTTCGACAATGCCAGCGTTGCTGAGTGATAGCCTGCCGGTTTCGCCATTGATCTGTTCTCCAGTATGTCTGGCCAGCCATTCGATCTGGGGCAGAAGCCTGAATGTATCCGCACCTAGTGCATAGAAGCGTGGGTATTGTTCAGTCATATCAGCCGGCCAGTTGTCTCGCAGAATTTTTCTGAGTGAGCCGGGGACAGGCTTGTCATTCAGTATCCAGGGCATGTCGGTGAAATATATGCCGTCCAGATCTTTATCACGCACAGCATCGGGCCGGGCAGTATAGATGTGGGAGGTCGCATAGATGGGAATGTGGTCGGCATAGTAAAATTTCAGTTGGGATTTTATCTGTCTGGCTTCCTGCGGGGATGCGGCCATGAAAATCAGTTCAATGTCACGGCGCAGGCCCGGTGCGAATTTAATGTCCCGACTCAGTAGCTGTTGCAACCGTTGATACCTGATTCTGCTTTTGTCCAGATTGAGTGCCTGTTGTATGCCACGCGAATGATCAGGGGTTTCGCGTGGGTAACGGTATTCCGTAACAATGATTCCCCCCGGTTTTTGATAGGCTGCCGCAAAGGCTTCATAAAGGCGGTTTCCCCAGGCATTGTCCGGCACTATCACCATCGCCTGCCGGTGACTGTCAAGGTGCGCCTGACTTGCTGCCTGGATGGCTTCCGATTCCGGAGCCAGTGTAAATTGATAGATTTTATGGTCCGAGCCAGATTCTGGTATGTGTTGCGGCAGTTGGTTCAGGACAAGCAGCGGCACGGAGGCAGTCTCCGGGGCATCCTGTTGGCTCCGGGGAGGGGTGACGGACTCGCTCATCGATGGGTTCGGTTTGTCGGCTTCTTCTGGCGTCAGGGATTCAGCGGGTTCAACGGCCGGCGGGCCGGGTTGGTCGCTTTTCTCCTGTATTCTATCAGCGGCGATCATCGCCACTGCGGCTACGGCGGCTTTGTCCAGGGGGCCGACTATGAAGTCAGCCCCGCTTTCGCTGGCCTGTTGAAATAATAGCGTCGCAAGTTCGGGATTGCCGCCGGTATCGTGGATATCGATGACGGTGTTGATGGCAAACTGTTGCCTGATCTCCAGATAGTTTGCCAGAAATCCGTCTCGAATAGCCTGACCGATGTTTTGTAGCTTGCCCGATAGTGGTAGCAGTAGTGCTATGTGTTGCGGGTGGTTACTGACGGCAATTTGCCGTTGCCTGATAGTCTCAATTATATAACGATGGGCGGGGTGGTCGGGGTGTCGCTGTGACCATTGATCAATTGACCGGTTCAGCAGGGCAGGATTGTGCTGCTGCCTGTTCAGATAGGCAAGCTCCAGCCAGCCGCTGAATATGTCTGCAATCTCGGATATGTGACTGCTGATTGTGTCCGGTGCCAATCGCATGAGGCTTCGCCATAGTCGCTGGTCATTTTGTTGTTTGCGGGCTGTCTCATGATCGGCATAGAGTTTGTCCAGTTCTATGCGCAGTTGCGCACTTTTAATGGCAAGGCCGCCTTGGGTCAGCGCATCTGCTTTTAACTCCATGAGTTGTATTTTTTCTTCTGCTGTTGCCAGCAGGCGGATGCTGTCGATATTGGTCCGGACATCGTCTGGGCGGCCCTGGGCAAGCAGTAGTTTTTGCTTGAGAATCTCAATGCGAACCTGGTAGGTGCCTGTCGGATATTGCCGTTGGAGTGTTGTAATGCGTTTTCCGGTGGTTGTTGGTGCTTCGTGATCAATGGATAGTTGTACGGCTTTCTGCCGCAACCTGAATCCTTCGTCTGCCGGCTTTTTTTCGGCCATTTCGAGGAGTCGTTTGATGGCGATCAGCGGAGGTAATTCTTCGATCAGCTGGTCGATTGTATCCGGGCCGGTTGTTTCGGGGGCCAGTGTGATTCTGTCTTCCACTTCGGCTTTGGGGGTGGCCTGTTGGCAGGCAGGCAGTATGCCCATGCACAGGATAAGGAGAGACAGTGTGATTGGGTGGTTGTTGGGCAGGCGTACAGGTAGTCGGTAAAAATTGCTGCCTGTCAGTCGGGGAAACATTTAGTATATACCTCATGGAAACGGGTTGTCTTTTCGTGGTTGCAACGCCCATCGGCAATTTGGCCGATATTACTCAACGGGCGATTGAAACACTCAGGAAAGTTGACCTGATTGCCGCAGAAGATACACGACACAGCCGCAAATTGCTCGCTTATCTGGCGATAAATGCCCGATTGGTTTCACTGCATGACCACAACGAGCGTAGCCGTGCCAAAACCCTGATTGAGCAGATGCAGCAAGGGGCGCTGGTTGCGCTGGTCAGTGATGCGGGTACACCGACTATCAGTGATCCGGGCTATTATCTGGTGCGCACGGCACAGGATGCCGGTATTCCGGTGTCTCCTGTGCCCGGGGCGAGTGCCGTTGTGGCGGCGTTAAGTGCCTCCGGTCTGCCGGTGAACCGGTTTTACTTTCACGGCTTTTTGCCGGACAGGGCGGCTGCCCGAAGGGCAGCCCTGCAGCATTTGGCTGATATTCAGGGAACACTGGTCTTTTATGAGTCGAGCCGGCGAATGATTGCCTGTTTGCAGGATGTCAGTGACATTCTGGGTGGCGAACGCGAAATGGCAGTCGCCAGAGAATTGACCAAGGTGCATGAAACGGTATCGCGCAATAGAGTTTCTGCGGTGCTCGATGACTATCTGGCTGGCCGATCAGAGTCGCGAGGTGAGTTTGTGTTGCTGATTGCAGGTGCGCAGAAGGTGGATCGCGATGGGGATATGCGGCAGGTGCAGACGCTGTTGGATGAGCTTGGCGGCAGCCTGCCGGCAGGTCGGTTGGCTTCGGCAGTCAGCCGGGCTATGAGTGTGCCCAGAAAGCGTGTTTACCGAATGGTGTTGGATATGAAGGGTCGGCAGCGGCCGGGTAAAGGCTGATTGGCTTCGTGGTAACCGGCATGTGGTTTTTATGCTCTTGGTATTTGTGGTCATCCCGCTTATAGTGCCCCGCTCAGGGAGTCAGTCAGGCAGTCGCTATATTGACATATAGAGGAAAGTCCGGACTCCACAGGGCAAGGGTGCCAGTTAACGGCTGGGGGGCGTGAGCCTACGGCAAGTGCCGCAGAAAATAGACCGCCCAAGCAGGTTCGCCTGCCGGTAAGGGTGAAAAGGTGTGGTAAGAGCGCACCGCACGGATGGTAACATTCCGTGGCAGGGTAAACCCCACCCGGAGCAAGACCAAATAGGGGAACATAGTACATGGCCCGTGTCGTTCCCGGGTAGGTCGCTAGAGGCAGTTGGTGACAACTGTCCCAGATGAATGACTGTTCACGACAGAATCCGGCTTATCGGCTGACTCCCTGACTCTTTCATTATTGATCCCGGCATTCTGCCCATAGAAGCCGGCCACAGGCACCACCTGCCATCCCGCACTTGATTAAAGTGATTTGGTTGATAGTTCCCTTATCCATCTGATTATTAAATATTTTTGCTGTTCTGATCTGTCTCAAAAGAGCCAACTCTCTGTTATTTAAGGTGTCTTGGTAAAAATAACTTGAAATCTCTATTTTTACAGGCTATAGTGTATTTTAGTGGTTAAAAGTGGATATAAATGGGAGCCAGTGAGATAAGTGTTTCGCGGGGTATTTAAATTGAGCCTGGATGCGAAGGGCAGAATGGCGGTGCCGACCCGGTATCGTAGCCTGCTTGTGGACCGTTATGCCGGGAAGGTGGTGATTACGGTTGACCCGGACCATTGCTTGTCGATTTATCCTTTAAAGATTTGGGAGGAAATCGAGCGCAAGCTGGACCAGTTGCCTACATTTAATCCCTCGGCCAGAAAGTTGCAGCGCGCCCTGACTGGTCATGCAACGGAGGTGGAGATGGATGCCAATGGTCGTCTGATGATTCCGTCACCATTGCGTGAGTTTGCTGCTATCGACAGGAAGGCCGTGCTAATGGGGCAGGTGCGTAAGTTTGAGCTTTGGGATGCCGAGCAATATGAGGAGAACCGCAAGGATTGGCTGAAAGATATAAAGGGTATCGGGGAGCCGGACCTGCCGGATGAGTTTGCGTCCCTGTCTCTTTAATGTCAGCAGAGGAGTATCAGCACGAACCGGTTTTACTGGACGAAGTTATGAATTGTCTGCAGCCACATCATGCGGGTGTGTATGTGGACGGCACGTTTGGGCGTGGTGGTTATGCCCGGCGAATTCTGCATGCACTGGGCAACGATGGCCGGGTGGTTGCCCTGGATGTGGATCCGGATGCGATTGCATACGGTGAGCGGGTGTTCGGGAATGATCCCCGCTTGTTTTTAAGGCACGCAAATTACGGCAGGATTGTTGAGGTATTGAAGGGCCTGTCGGTGCCGGACAAGGTGAATGGCATGGTTTTTGATCTGGGTGTTTCGTCGCCTCAGTTTGATGATGCTGCCAGAGGTTTTAGTTTTCGGCGCGATGGGCCATTGGATATGCGTATGAATCCTCATGCAGGACAAAGCGCGGCAGACTGGGTGAATACGGTGGAACCAGCCGAGATGGTGCGTGTGATAAGTCGGTTGGGAGAGGAAAGGCTGGCAGGCTTGATTACAAGGGCTGTTGTCAGGGCAAGGGAACAGGATGCGGTGACGACGACAGGTCAGTTGGCAGACATTGTTTGTCAGGCTTTTCCTGAAAAGGAGAGGCGTAAACGCAGGATTCATCCTGCAACGAAGGTGTTTCAGGCGATTCGCATGCAGATCAATGATGAGTTGGGGCATCTTGAGCAGGCTTTGAGTACCGTACCAGAGGTATTGATGGCTGGAGGTGTGTTGGTCATGGTTTCTTTTCATTCGCTGGAGGATCGTATGGTTAAGCATTTTTTTCGTGACCTCGTTGAAGATGATAAGGCACCGATTGGGTTGCCTTTGCGAGACAGTCAGTTGAGCCGGAATTATGAATATGTGGCGAAGCTGATAAGGCCATCTGATGAGGAGGTGGAAAAAAATGCACGGGCACGCAGTGCTCGATTGAGAGCCATAAGAAAGATTTGATGAAAGCCTGGGTGATTATTTTACTGATTGGCTTGAATACCGTGTCCGCGCTCGGTGTGGTCAATAATCAATATCGTAAGCGTCTGACCGTTATAGAGATGCGCCACCTGTCAGAGATTCGCGATGTGATCATTGATAAGCGATCACAGTTGTTGGTGGAGTATGCAGCGTGGAGTGCAAATGCACGTATTGAACGTCTGGCCATTGAGCATCTGAATATGAGATATGGATATGACAATTATCTGTATTTGGGAATATAGGTGATGAGCAGCCTGAAGAGACAGAATGTCCGGCACATCGTTGTTGTGCTGCTTATGTTGCTGGCGGCATTCAGTGTGTCGGCCAGGGTCGCTTATGTGCATATTGAGAAAAGCGAATTCCTGAAGCAGGAAGGTGAGCGGCATTACAAGCGCAATATACCTTTGTATGCGTATCGTGGAGATATTCTGGATAGAAATGGTTATGAGCTTGCAGTAAGTGCGCCGGCTATCTCTATCTGGGCTGATCCAGATGATGTGTCGGAACGTCTCGGTGAGTTGAAGGTTCTTAATGAGCGTCTGAATATTGATTTGTATGGCTTGAAGAGAAAAGCGGAAAAATCTTCAAACCGTTCTTTTATGTATATCAAGCGTCAGATAAGCCCTGAAGTGGCAGAGCATGTAAAGCAGTCCAGTATTGATTTCGTTAGTGTGATCGGTGAGCGCAAACGTGTGTATCCAGAGGGACATATGTTCAGTCAGATTGTTGGTGTGACAGATATTGATGGTCAGGGAGTGGAGGGTGCCGAGTTATCTTTTAACCAGTATCTAAATGGTGAAAATGGCATACAAAGCGTTATTCGGGATCGACTGGGTCGTAGCTTTGAGGTAATTAAAACACTTCGTGAAAGGCATGATGGTGAAAATGTTGTTTTGAGCCTTGATCGAAATATCCAGTATATCGCTTTCAGTGAGCTGCGCCGGGCACTACAGCTTTATGACGCCTCTTCCGGGATGCTGGTCATTATTGATGTCAATTCCGGAAAAGTATTGTCGATGGCAAATTATCCTGCTTATAACCCGAATGAGCGTAGTCAGTTGAATTCCTTTGCAATTCGCAATCGCATTATCACCGATGTTTTTGAACCTGGCTCTGCGATCAAACCGTTTATTGTGGCTGCCGCACTGGAGGCGGGGGTGATTTCTGAGGATCAGGTGTTTGATGTATCGCCAGGCTATATCAAGATAGCCGGCAAGAAAATCAAGGATAGTCGTGATTATAAACAGATTGATGTGGCCGGTATATTGGAGAAGTCGAGTAATGTTGGTGTAGTGAAGATTGCATCAATGATTGATGATGATTTTCTGGCCAAAAAATTACGTAGCTATGGATTATTTTCATCTTCCGGTATTGAGCTTCCTGGCGAATCTTCAGGGTTGTTCCTGGCCAGAACAGACTGGAATAAGACTTATAAGTATTTCCTTTCATTTGGTTATGGCGCGGCTGTCAGCGCTTTGCAGTTGGCATCTGGTTATGCTGTGCTGGCTAATAATGGTATCCGTAAAGATATCAGCGTGCTTGAGGATGATACCGATTCACCAGGAGTTCAAGTAATGGATCCTGTGGTGGCCGGAAAAATTGTTGCGATGTTGCAGAAAGTGGTTGATGTGGATGGTACGGGCAGGCGTGCGGCTTTAACTGGATATAGTGTTGCAGGTAAAACAGGAACGGCGAAGAAATTACAGAATGGCAGTTATTCCGGTGATGAGTATATAGCGGTTTTTTGCGGTATGGCGCCTGCTTCTAAACCCGAAATCGTTGTTGCTGTAATCATTGATGGTACGAAGAAGGATGGTTTTTACGGAGGGCAGTTTGCGGCTCCGATTTTTTCAAATGTGGCTTCCAGGGTGCTGAGATATCTCGATGTTAAGCCAGACAGATTGCCCCCTTCCCTGGTGATGATGCAGTGATGTCCGTATGTATTGAATCTGTTGTTGATGACTTGCTAAGTAAGGCAAGGCAGTTTGCGGTGCGCTCTGATTTGATAGGTGTGTGTGAGCACACCGATGATGTGATGGCTGGAGATATTTTTGTCGCAGTAGATAAAGGGGTTGATTTTGCTCATGAGGCGCTGGATAAGGGAGCTGCTCTGGTTGTTTATGATGCTTGCAATCGTCTCATGGATTCCGTTCCACATGAGAGAATCATCGGGGTAGAGAATTTTCATGGTGTGGTCAGGCTTCTTGTACGGCGTATTTATGGTTGCGCAGTTGATAGTGTGTCACTGATCGGAATTACAGGAACAAATGGTAAAACCAGTACGGCAGGTTTTGTATGCCAGATACTCAATACACTTGGCCGCAAGACAGGTTATATCGGCACCCTGGGTTTTGGTGTGATTGGTCTGTCTATCGTTAAAAGCAGAAATACGACTCCAGATATGGTGACATTATATCGTTACATTGACATATTATACAGGCAGGGCTGTGAGTTCATAGCAATAGAGGTCAGCTCACATAGTATAGCTCTTGACCGCATTTATTGCCTGTCTTTTTTTGTGGGCATATTCACAAATCTGTCTCGTGATCATCTTGATTTTCACAAGTCCATGAAGAACTATGCAATGGTCAAGCGTTCGTTTTTTATCGACTATAAAATAGACTGCCTGGTTGTAAATTTTGATGATAGCACTGGTAGGCAGATAGCGGAGGAGTGGGGTGGCGATAAGCCGATTCTGGGTTTTTCAGCAAAGCATACAGCGCCTGATATTCTTAAGTATTACTCACATGGAATGGATGCCGATGGTGAAAACAATATGACCATACAATATGAAGGCAAGATATATGAATTGCCGCTATCAATTTACGGTAGTTTTAATGCGGCCAATATGGCAGCAGCAATTACTTCATGCCTTGCTCTCCATTATCCGATAGATGATGTAATACAGGCAGCTTTAAGTATATCTCCGATACCTGGTCGTATGCAATATTTTAAGACTGAGCGGCAAATTAACGTCTTCATCGATTATGCCCATACCCCGGCAGGCATACAGGCTGTGTTGACAGATGAATCTGTAATATCCGGGGATACATGGTGCGTGTTGGGGAGTGGCGGTGAGCGTGATCCGGGAAAGCGTGCAGAAATGGCCAGGATGACGGGCTATGCCTCCCATGTTGTTATCTGTGATGATAATGTGCGCCGGGATTCAGCTACCCGAATCGTTGTTGATATGCTGCAAGGTGTGCAGTCCAAGGCTGGAACAGTTATTTGTCGTGATAGAAGTCAAGCTATAGATTATGCGTTATCTCATGCACAACAGGGTGACAGCCTGTTTTTGCTTGGTAAAGGAAATGAAGATTATATCGATTATGAAAAGTGTAAAATTATGCAGAGCGATCTGGATGTTGTTAAGCAATATAGTGAGATAAAATGAGCATTAATATTTTATTTTCTGATATTGCCCGGCATGATCAATCAGCATATTTTAATATGGATTTTATGATAGATAAAATCAGTATTGATACGCGCACTATAAGGCCGGGTGAAGCCTATCTGGCAATAATAGGTAAATGCTTTGATGGCCATGATTTTATTGACCAGGCGATAAAAGCAGGAGCAGGTTCGATCATTGTAAGTTCTGATGTAAAAGCAGACATACCTGTGCTAAAAACGGATAATACTGTGAATACGTTTGGTCTTATTGCTCGCCTTTATCGTGAACGGCTGAAGGCGATAGTTATTGGCATTACGGGGAGCAATGGTAAAACGACTGTTAAACAAATGTTGCGATCTGTGTGTGAATTACATGGAAAAACGACCGCGACTATCGCCAATAATAATAATACTATTGGCGTCCCGCTGACTCTATTATCGGCCGCACATGATGATGCAATAGCCATCGTTGAAATGGGGACAAGCGAGCGCGGTGAAATTCCTGACCTCGTCGATATTGTGCGTCCTGATATTTCCGTTATAACTAATGTATCAGAATCACATCTTTCCGGATTCGCCGGAAGTGATGATATATTTGCCGAGAAGTCAGCGATTATCCAGGGAGTGAAATCAGATGGTTCTGTGATTGTCAATATGGATGATGACTATTCTGAAAAAGCACTGCTATTGGCAGCAGGTCATGCAGTGATAACGTATGGCTTTTCTGATGATGCAGATGTACATGTTATTAATCAGGCGTCATCAGAAATCACAGTGATATCTCCGGAAGGAGAGCTGACTTATAGACTTGGCGTGCCTGGCAAACATAATGTATCTAATTCGATGGCGGTTGTTGCACTGGCGCAGGCGGCTGGGATTGAGAATGATTTGATTATTGAGGGTATGGAAAATTATAGAGGCATAAAAGGAAGATTGCAGATACATCGATTGTCCAATGACATTACATTAATTGACGATACATATAACGCAAACCCTGCTTCAAGCCATGCGGCCCTGGATGTGTTGGCTGCCTATACAGGGCGTAAGTTATTTGCTTATGGAGGGATGTCGGAGTTGGGCAAAAGCTCGGATGAATTTCATTACAGCGTAGGTAGAAAAGCTGAAGATATTGAGGTTGACCAGCTATATGTTTATGGGCCAAAAGCGAGAGGGACTTATGAGGCATTCTCCGGTGACAAGTCTTATTTTGATAATGTGGAGGATCTTTCCAAAAAAGTTGCTCATCATTTGACAAGTGGAGATACGATTTTAATTAAAGGTTCGAGGTGTTTCAGGATGGATCATGTCAGCCGCTATCTGATAGAGAGTGTAAATTAATATGCTTTACTGGATAGCAGAAATCATGCGTGAATATTACCGGATATTCAGCGTATTTGAGTATATCACACTGCGTTCTATTTTGAGCGTTCTAACTTCTCTTGCGATCTCGCTTATATTGGGTCCATATCTTATAAGGACCTTAATTAAGCGCCAGATTGGTCAGAGTATACGCGATGATGGTCCTCTGGCACATTTAGATAAATCAGGAACTCCAACCATGGGAGGATCACTTATCATTATATCCATTCTCACTACAACACTTTTATGGAGTGATTTATCGAATCATTACGTCTGGCTATGTATGTTATGTATAGCAGGCTATGCGGTAATAGGTTTATACGATGACTATCAAAAAATATTTTACGGTAATAGTAAAGGCATCAGTGCAAAAATGAAGTTTTCATTGCAGATGATACTTGGCTTTTTCTTTTCGACGTACATATATGTAACGGCAACGGATAGTGTACAGCTACTGTATATCGTACCTGTTTTTAAGGATTTAACATTTGATCTTGGTGTTTTTTTTATTGCCTTTTCAATGTTGGTGATTGTCGGTAGTAGTAATGCTGTAAATTTGACCGATGGTTTGGATGGGTTGGCAATAATGCCGACTGTATTGGTGTGTGGCGCTCTCGGGATCGTCGCTTATATGACTGGAAATATAAATTATTCAGGGTATTTATCAATCCCGTATGTGCGTGATGTGGGAGAAATTACAATATTTCTGGCGGCTATAGTAGGCTCTGGATTAGGCTTTCTCTGGTTTAATGCTTATCCTGCACAGGTATTTATGGGAGATATGGGGGCATTATCACTGGGGGCAGCATTGGGTATTGTGGCGATTCTGATTCGTCAAGAGTTTCTTCTCGTTATCATGGGTGGTGTATTCGTTATAGAAACAATATCTGTTATTTTACAGGTTGTCAGCTTTAAATTATTAGGCCGCAGAATTTTTCGCATGGCACCATTGCATCATCATTTTGAACTGAAAGGATGGCAGGAGCCGAAAGTTATTGTGCGGTTCTGGATCATTACAGTTGTGCTTGTTTTAGTGGGTCTGGCAACTCTGAAGATCAGATAATATGGCAAATCATCAGCAACATATAACGATAGCTGGCATGGGTAAGACGGGATCCATGATTGACGCCTTTTTGTCGTCGTTTTCTATTGCAGCCAAACACTGTGATGACAATCTGGATTATCCAGATTGTCTCATTGAGAGTATCAATCATCCTGGGTTTGTCTTTAAGAGTCCTGGATTGGCTCCCGAAAAATATATATCGCTTCCAGATAAAGTGCATGTTATAAATGATGTTGAATTTATGATGAGATTGACATTAAAGCCTGTTATTCTTGTTACAGGTACGAATGGAAAGTCAACGCTTGTCAGCTTGCTGGAAGCTATTTTGGAATCTGGTAATATACGTGCGATAGCATGTGGTAATAATGGTATTCCAGTATTGAAAGCCCATCTGGCACGACCAGATATATATATTATTGAATTATCCAGTTATCAACTGGAGAACATGTCGTCACATGTTTCAGAGGCGGCAGTGGTTTTGAATATTGGTGTTGATCATGTCGATCGATATGTTGATATAGATAACTATCGTTTGGTAAAAGAGTCAATATATCAGAACTGTCAACATCCTGTATGGCCAATTAATCGGGAAGGCGATCTAAGTTATAGTCAGGATATCGTAGGTTATCGAACAGGCACTTCTGACTATACAGTGAAGAATGGATTTATATATCAGGATCGGTATGAGTATTGTAATGTTGCTGATATCGCTCTGATTGGTCAACATAACTATCTGAATGTATGTGCGGCCCTGGCATTGCTTCATCACTTGCAGTTAAGTCAGGATAAAGTAGTGGCGAAGTTGAAGCAGTTTGTCGGTCTTGCACATCGTATGGAACTGATTTGCAAAGATATTAAAGGTCGTGAATGGATTAATGATTCTAAGAGTACCAATGTACATTCAACCAGAGCGGCATTGGTTTCGTTAAATCGACAGATTATTCTCATTATGGGAGGGCGTGGCAAGGGAGAAG
Organism: Gammaproteobacteria bacterium; assembly: GCA_965214035.1. Taxonomy (GTDB): domain Bacteria; phylum Pseudomonadota; class Gammaproteobacteria; order JAJDYQ01; family JAJDYQ01; genus JAJDYQ01. Next base: position 520,091 of record OZ243932.1, read on the forward strand.
ATTATTCGGAGTTATTCATTAAATATGCCGACAGGATATCGATGCTTATTTTATATGGTGAGGATGCAGAGCTTATTTCATCTCAGGCTGATTCTATCGGCAGGAAATATATACTTTCCAGTGTTTCTGAAGCTGTTGAACTTGCTGATACTTATGTAGATACAGTGTTATTTTCTCCTGCCTGCGCCAGCTTTGATCAGTATCGTAATTTCAGCGAGAGAGGAGATGACTTCAAGTATCATGTGAGGAGAGTGGTTGCATGTTGATCAATGAGGTAAATCAGCTGCTTATCCGTATTTTGATTGCCAGTCTCACCATGCTTGGTTTGGGTCTTGTTATGGTTTCCTCTGCATCTATGGCTTTATCAGATTATAGTTATGGTAGCATGTATTATCATACAGCTGCCCACTTCATGAAAATTATACTGGGTATTGGTGCTGCGATAGTCGCTTATATATTTGGAGTTCGCTGGCTTCAAAAACTCTCACCCTCATTAATGATGATAGGCTTTTTTTTCAGCCTGTTGATTTTCGTGCCCAGCCTTTCAGTTGATGTTAATGGGGCAATTAGATGGCTAAAGATCGGGCCTCTGGTATTTCAGCCTTATGATCTTTTTAAAATGGGTTATATCCTGTTTTTGGCACATGCACTCGAAAGATATCAAAAAGCTGGTGAAGCCAGCGAACTTAAAATATCGATCGCTGTGTTGTTCATTGTGAGTGTGTTGCTCATTCTTCAACCTGATTTTGGTTCATTTTCACTGTTGATGAGTGTCATGCTTCTGATCTTTTTTCTTGTAAAAGGGATAAATAGAGAGCTGCTTTTTATTGTGAGTTCTCTGTTGGTAGCTTTTGTCTGGTTAATTATTTCTGCTCCATACCGTATGAAGCGGATAGAGACATTTTTTAATCCATGGTCGGACCGTTATGGTTCCGGCTTTCAATTGATTCAGGCAATGGTTGCTGAAGGCAGTGGAGGTATCAGTGGTGTGGGGTTAGGTCAAAGTGTTCAGAAAATGCTGTATTTGCCCGAAGCACATACTGATTTCCCTCTAAGTATATTTGCTGAGGAGACCGGATTGATCGGGGTTATTTTTGTGCTCGCATTGATTACTTACCTTTGTCTCCAATTGACTCGCTTGTCGTTTAAACTCAGGCAGCATGAAATACTATTTGAGTGTTATCTTGTTTTTTTGATAGCTGCTTTTATTTTCATTCAGTCTTTCTTCAATATTGGAGTGAATTATGGGCTGCTGCCAACAAATGGTATCACATTGCCGTTAATGGGATATGGTGGAACCAGTGTGGTAAGCCATATTGCAATGATTGGTATGGTCATGTCGATTGGTCGTGACCTTAAATATAAGAGGTCTATACATTCTATGGAGATGGCTGTTCGCGATACCAGCGTTGTGCCGATAAAGCCATGAAGCATATCCGTAAAATACATTTTGTGGGCATAGGTGGTATCGGTATGTGTGGCATAGCAGAGGTCATGCTGAATCAGGGATATGAGGTATCAGGTTCAGATATGGTGGTGAATGATAATGTGCAACGCTTACAGGACCTCGGTGCGCATGTTTATATTGGTCACTCTGCCGATAACATTAAGGATGCTGATGTTCTTGTCGTATCAAATGCCATTCATCAGGATAATCCGGAGCTTATCGAGGCCGCTTCTCGCCGCATTCCGGTTGTGCCAAGAGCCGAGATGCTTTCTGAACTGATGAGAACAAAATATGGTATTGCCGTATCAGGCACACATGGCAAAACAACCACAACCAGTATGATAGCCAGTATGCTGGATGAAGCAGATCTAAGTCCTACTTATGTTATTGGAGGGCGATTGTTACATAACGATATGAATGCCAGTCTGGGTAGCAGCGAATACTTTTTGGCAGAAGCAGATGAAAGCGATGGGTCTTTTCTATTGTTTCATCCGGTGCTTTCTGTGGTTACTAATATAGACAATGATCATCTTGATTCTTACGAATATGATATGAATGAACTAATCGAATCTTTTAAAAAATTTATTATTGATATTCCATTTTATGGTTGTGCCATTCTTTGTATGGATGATGAATATATAGTCAACTTATTGCCATATATACACCGTCGAGTAACTACCTATGGATTCCATGACCAGGCAGCGTTGCGATGTGTTTCCATGAAGCAGGATTTGAATGGTGTAGAGATGCACATAAAGAGCAAGCAGTTCAATCTGGATGATGTTTTCAGGATGTGTCTATTTGGCCGACATAATGTTTTGAATGCGTTGGCGAGTATTTGTGTCGGTATGGAAGTGGGACTAACCATGGATCAAATCAAGACAGCACTGGCAAACTTCAGAGGAATAGCACGACGATTTAACGTATATCCTGCCACATTGAGAGATGATCGTTCTGTCTCGATCATAGATGATTATGGACACCACCCTGTAGAAATGCGTAGCGTACTGGAAACGGTATCAGATGTATTTTCGGGGCGACGCATATTATTTATCTTTGAGCCCCATCGCTACAGCCGCACGAAACTATTATTCGATGCTTTTGTGGAGTCAATGTTAAGAGCTGACTATCAGTTGGTTTTGCCGATCTACGCTGCCGGAGAAAGCGATACGCTGGGCATATCGTCTGCTGCTTTATGTGATTCACTGCGTAGCATGGGAGCACGAAATGCACATTCTGTCGCGGATACTGATGCACTATTTGAGGCGTTGGATCGTGTGGCAGAAGATGGCGATGTCATATTATTTATGGGTGCTGGCAGTATAGGAAAGCTTGTCAGGCAGTATGTGCACAGGGTGTCCTCATGAGAGATGTTTCAGAATATGGTCACGTCGGCGTTTTCTGTGGTGGAAATTCACATGAGAGGGAGATTTCATTGCAGTCTGGCCAGGCTGTTTATTCTGCCCTTCAATCGAAAGAAATACAGGTCAGTCTGATTGATATAGCGAAGGTCGATATTGATTTTTCGATTTATGATCGTGCATTTATTGTTTTGCATGGGCGCGATGGTGAGGATGGGAAATTTCAAGCAATTCTGGAGTTTCAGGGGCTTCCATATACCGGAAGTAATGTCGAGTCTTCTTCTTTGTCTATGAATAAATGGCATACAAAATCTGTCTGGCAAAGTGCGGGTATATCGACACCGCCATACCAGGTTGTCGGTGCAGGAATCGAACCTGAGTTTCAGGATATTTCCTTCCCTGTTTATGTTAAGCCAGTTAGAGAGGGATCGAGCATCGGCATTAGTCATGTGGATCGTTTTGATTTGCTTCAGTCGGCGATAGAGCAGGCAAGTATCTATGATGAATGCATTATTATAGAGCAGGCAATTGAGGGAGAGGAATATACATATTCTTATATTGCCGGACAGTCGGAATTTCCATTGATCCGCCTGGAAACTGAAACGAATTTTTATGATTACGAAGCAAAATATCTGCGCAATGATACTCGCTACATAGTCGCTCCTGAACTTGATGAAAACAGGCGTCGTTATTATATGCAGCAGGCTAGAGCAGCGTATGTGATATTGGGGTTGTCCGGGTGGGGGCGTGTTGATTTTATGGTCGATAGTCAGGGTGATGCCTGGTTTATTGAAGTAAATAGTGTGCCTGGTATGACAAATCATAGCCTTGTGCCGAAAGCGGCAGCAGCTACAGGCCTTGATTTTGCTGATGTATGTGTAGCTATTTTGGAGAGCTCTTATGAATAGAGATATTGTCATTCATATATCTGGATTTTTACTGGTTCTCAGCCTTGTTTTTATTGCGCTCTATCAGGGATTCAAGCCATATGGCGGGAAAAGCTATCAAATAAATATGACAGGATCTTTTTTATTGGTTGATCAAGAGGCTTTATTAAAGCGTATTAATAATTTATCTGCATCTGTAAAAAATAGACAGCTATTTCTGAATCAGATTGAAAAATTACTGGTTTCAGAACCATATATTGGTTCATCCAGTGTCCGATATAACTGGCCAAATGAAATCATTATCGATATACAGGAGATAATACCTAAAGCTCTCATCAGAGGGCATGGATTTTTGGCTTCCAACTGTACGGTGATAAATTATCAGAGCATGAACTTTGAAAATGTTTATTTATTTGAATTGAAGGATATTGAATTAGATAAATTTACATGTCAGAAAATAATTAAAATTCAACCTTACTTAACAAATGAGATTAAGCTTGTCACTTTATTGAGCAATGGTGACTATCGGCTTGTAATTGATGACGTCCAGTATGTTATTTCTGATGATTTTGATAAAATGTTTGCCAGAGTGTGGCGTACTCATCATGGTCTATGGAGAAGAGGTTTTTCTGATCCACTGATTGTCGATCTCAGATATTCTTCTGGAGGTGCAGTGAGTTTACTGTAATTCTATGAGTATTATGAAGAATAGCGAGCAAATGTTGGTTGGTTTGGATATTGGCACCTCAAAAGTGGCTACCATTGCCGGTATTGTCGATGAGCAGGATGAAATAGGAATTATCGGTGTTGGTATGAGTCAGTGCTCCGGCCTGAAAAAAGGTGTTGTCATTGATATTGAATCCACTGTGCAGTCAATTCAGAGATCGATACAGGAGGCAGAATTGATGGCCGGTTGTCAAATCAGTTCAGTTGTTGTCTGTATTGCAGGCACTCATATCAGCAGCCTGAACTCATCGCATGGCATTGTGGGCATACGCGATAAAGAAGTGTCACAACTTGATATTGATCGCGTCATCGAAGCGGCGGGAGCTGTCGCAATACCGGCCGATCAGCGCATATTACATATTATACCTCAAGAATATCTGATTGATGCTCATGATGGAATACAGCAGCCTTTGGGGATGTCAGGAGTGAGGCTGGAAGCCAAGGTTCATATTGTAACCTGTGCGGACAGTGCTGTGCAGAACATTACGAAGTGTGTAATGAGATGTGGTTTGCAGGTTAATAGTATGGTTCTTGGGCAGCTCGCATCCGGTTATGCCGTACTGTCGAAAGATGAAAAGGAGCTCGGCGTTTGTCTGGTGGATATTGGTGCTGGAACTACAGATATTGCTATCTATACGCAAAATGCTATTCGCCATACTGCCATTATTCCGATTGCGGGAGATCAAGTTACCAATGATATTGCAGTCGCTATTCGGACCTCGACGCAAAGTGCCGAAGAGATAAAGATTCGCTATGGATGTGCCATGGGGCAGATGATTGGCAATGATGAATCGTTTGAAGTGACTTCCGTCAGTGAACGTGGTGCTGTGAAGATGAATCGCCAGACGCTGGCAGAAGTAATACAGCCTCGTTATGAGGAGTTATTAAATCTGGTGATGATGGAAATTCGTCGAAGCGGATACGAAGAACTGATTCCCGCGGGGGTAGTACTCACGGGAGGGGCTTCTCGCATGGAAGGTGTTGTCGAGCTTGCAGAAGAAGTATTTCATGCGCCGGTAAGAATCGGTGTCCCAAAGAATGTTTCAGGCCTGCATGATGTCGTTAGAAACCCGATTTATTCAACGACAGTAGGTCTGGTTCAAGCTGGAATTTCCAGCTATAGCGACTATATGAGTCGTTCAGGTAGTAAGCGGTGGTGGAAGAGGTTGAAGAGCTTGTTCGTAGGCGAACTAACTTGAAAAAGCTTTAATTGAGTTAGAGTGCTTTTAATTGTTAAATAGTTTGGAGATTAGCAATGTTTAAATTAGTAGATTCTTACAGTCAGCATGCGGTAATAAAGGTTATCGGTATTGGTGGCGGCGGAGGCAATGCCGTTCAGCATATGACGATGGCCAATATTGAGGGTGTTGATTTTATCTGTGCCAATACTGACGCACAGGCATTAAAGAGTGTCGAAGCGAAAACTGTTTTGCAGTTAGGCGAAAAGACAACAAAAGGTTTGGGCGCTGGTGCCAATCCTGAAATTGGTATGCAGGCTGCGTTGGATGATGTGGATCGTATCAAAGAGGCTATAGAGGGCAGTGATATGTTATTTATCACGGCCGGAATGGGAGGTGGAACAGGTACGGGTGCGGCACCTGTAGTTGCACAGGCTGCCAAAGAAATGGGCATCTTGACCGTTGCTGTTGTCACCAAGCCTTTTTGTTTCGAAGGCAATAAGCGTATGAGTATCGCCGAGAATGGTATCAGGGCACTGGAGGAGCATGTCGATTCCCTGATTATTATCCCCAACGAAAAGCTTGTACCCGTTCTTGGCAGAGATACAAGCCTGTTGGATGCCTTCAGAGAAGCTAACAATATTCTTCTCGGAGCCGTTCAGGGGATTGCGGAGCTGATCACTCGTCAGGGGCTGATTAATGTGGATTTTGCTGACGTACGTACTGTCATGTCTGAGATGGGGATGGCGATGATGGGAAGTTCCAGTGCCAAAGGGCAGGACCGCTCCAGACAGGCTGCGGAATCAGCGGTTTCGAGCCCTTTGCTTGAAGATATTGATCTTTCGAATGTGGGCGGCATTCTGGTTAATGTAACTGCGGGCCTTGATTTATCAATTGGTGAATTTGATGAAGTGTGCTCCGCTATCAAGGAATTTGCCTCCGAGAATGCCACAGTGGTCGTCGGTACGGTTATTGAACCTGAGATGGGTGATGAACTGCGAGTTACAGTGGTTGCGACAGGTATTGGTGAGGGCAGGGAAGCTGGTCTAAATGAAAATATTCGGCTGGTTTCCCATCAAAATACTGCATCAGAACCGATATCGATGTCCCCGACTTCGATCCGGGCGATAGATGACTATGAAACGACAGAATCGGCTGCGGTTGTGAGCAAGGCGGTTGGTGCTGATCATGAGGCACAGGAAAAGGACTATGAATACCTGAATATCCCGGCATTTCTTCGCCAACAGGCGGATTAATGTTATACTGGTGTGAAAATTGATTATTTGCTTGTCAGTTTAGGGGGTTTCGCTTTGGATATAGTGGAGAAATACCTTATAATTATGTTTACGTGGGCAGGCAAGATAATGAAGAAAGCTGAAAATCGTACATAGCTTATTGATTAATAAGAAGTTTATTTATGATAAGGCAAAGAACCTTAAAGAATATAATTCGAGCTACCGGGGTCGGTTTGCATACTGGTCAGAAGGTTTATCTGACTCTACGCCCTGCGGCTGTGGATACCGGTATTATTTTCAGGCGGGTTGATGTTGATGGTCATGTCGAGATTAAGGCGGCACCGACGAATGTGGGTGATACCCGTTTGGCCACCACTCTGTGTAAAGGTGATGTGCGAATTTCGACGGTAGAGCACCTGCTGTCGGCTTTTGCTGGTTTAGGCATAGATAATGCTTATGTTGATCTAAGTGCTTCTGAGGTGCCTATCATGGACGGCAGCGCAGGGCCTTTTGTTTTTTTGATTCAGTCTGCCGGTATTGAGGAGCAGAATGCTCCCAAACGATTTATACGGATCAAGAAAAGAGTTCGTGTTGAACAGGGTGATAAATGGGCGGAATTTTACCCTTTTAATGGCTTTAAGGTGGGATTTACTATTGATTTTGATCATCCATTGTTTGCTGCGAGTCAGCAGACAGCCGAATTGGACTTCTCGACAACTTCGTTTGTAAAAGAAGTTAGCCGAGCTAGAACTTTTGGTTTTATGAAGGATATTGAGCAGCTGCGCGAAAAACAGCTGGCATTAGGTGGAAGTATAGACAATGCGATTATTCTCGATGATTACCGTATTCTTAATGAAGATGGTCTGCGCTATACCGATGAATTTGTTAAACACAAGGTGTTGGACGCCATTGGTGATCTGTATTTGCTCGGTAAAAGCCTTGTCGGGGGGTTCAAAGGGTATCGTTCCGGTCATGCGTTAAACAATCTGTTGCTCAGAGAGTTGTTGTATCAGGAAGATGCCTGGGAGGAAATTTATTTTGACGATCAGGAGACGGCACCGGTATCCTATCTGCAGCCGTCCTATGTCGGAGCCGGTTAGTCAGCTGGTTTATAAGTCGAAATAATGGATTACATCCTATGAATCTACTGATAATAGGCGGGCGTCACGGATTACGATCATATGATCTATCCAGGTTGCGCCTTTATCTTGTTCTTCCCGCAATTGTTTTTGTGCTCTGTGTGGCTTTTGTGGCGTTGGGTTATCAATGGGGAAAAATTTCCGTTGATGAAAAGCAGTATGTCGATCAGTGGATTAGCTCTTTCGAGCGGGCCCGGGAAGACATTCAATATATATCACAGCAGACATCAGATGGTCTGAATGCTCTGGCTATTAGTCTAGGGCAGATGGAGGCCCGCTCCTTAAGGCTTGATGCCTTGGGCAGCCGCTTGGCTGAAATGGCCGGGCTTGATGAAGATGAATTTGATTTCGATAGCGAACCGCCTGTTGGTGGGCCGGCTGATCCGATTGTTATATCGAGCCAGTTACCCGGACTGCTGGAGCGTTTTACTGATTTACAAAGACAGATAGACGACAGACGGGACAAACTCCAGATGATGGAGTCCATTATGATGGATGTGGAGCTGATGAAGCAGATTTTCCCTGAGGGCAGGCCGATAAATAAAGGTTGGCTGTCCTCCAGATATGGTTACCGGATTGACCCTTTTACCGGAAAGCGTAGCTGGCATGCTGGAGTTGATTTTGCAGGGAAATTCGGCTCTGATGTTATTGCTGTTGCCTCCGGAGTTGTTACATATTCCGGTCATAAAGGCAATTTCGGTAAACTGGTGGAGATCCGTCACAGTAATGGATATGCAACGCGGTATGCACATAATTCGGAAAATCTGGTCAATGTTGGCGATATTGTAGAGCGGGGCGATGTGGTTGCCAGAATGGGTTCAAGTGGTCGTTCAACGGGGTCCCATGTACACTTTGAAGTTCTCCATGAAGGCAAGACAGTCAACCCGAAAAAGTATATTGAGCGCGTATCCCGGCGTTAATCCGGTTTTCTCCGGCCACATCCCAGACTTTTCTATTTTTCTGGTTCGGCCAGTTCTTTAATTACTCCTGCCCATGTTGCAATCGGTCCAGAAGCTATTTGGTTCTCGCAATGATCGACTGATTCGAAGTTACCGCAAGCTGGTTTCTAAAATCAATGCACAGGAAGCGGATGTTCAGTCTCTTGATGATGCCGCTCTGCGGGCAAAAACAACCGAATTCAAGGCCCGTCTTGTTGATGGTGAAACTCTCGATGAACTGCTTGTAGAGGCATTTGCCGTTGTGCGTGAGGTATCGGTGCGTGTTTTGTCCATGAGGCATTACGATGTACAGATGATCGGCGGGATCGTTTTGCATCAGGGTAAAATTTCCGAAATGCGTACCGGTGAAGGTAAGACTCTAGTGGCAACACTACCCGCATATTTAAATGCTCTGTCCGGGCAAGGTGTACATGTTATCACTGTGAACGATTATCTGGCACGTCGTGACTCTGAATGGATGGGGCAAATTTACAGCTTTTTGGGATTGACCACAGGTTTGCTTATCAGCCAGCTTTCCCCACAGGACCGTAAGACAGCGTATGCTGCCGATATAACCTATGGTACCAATAATGAGTTCGGCTTCGACTATCTTCGCGATAACATGGCTTTTCGCTCAAATCATAAAGTGCAACGATTTCTCAGCTATGCGATTGTTGATGAAGTAGACTCCATTTTGATTGATGAGGCGCGTACCCCTCTGATCATTTCAGGGGTGGCTGAGGACAGTTCCGTGCTGTATCAAAAAGTGAATGCCCTGATGCCATCCTTGAAGGTAGAAAAGCAAGAAGGAGATGGCGGGCACTTCAATCTGGATGAGAAAAACAAGCAGGTCCATTTGACAGAAGCCGGTCATGAAAAAGTTGAAAGAGTTCTGGAAACTAACGGGCTTATTGAGCATGGTACAAGCCTGTATGATGTAAAAAATATTTCCCTGATGCACCATATTCTGGCATCGCTTCGGGCGCACTATCTGTTTGCCAGGGATGTTGATTACATTGTGCGTGATAACAGTGTTGTTATTGTTGATGAGTTTACTGGTCGCACGATGGAGGGGCGACGCTGGTCGGATGGCTTGCATCAGGCGGTAGAAGCAAAAGAAGGCGTTTCCATTCAGCATGAAAATCAGACCCTGGCATCGATTACCTATCAGAATTATTTTCGGCTTTATGGCAAGCTGAGTGGTATGACCGGTACAGCGGATACGGAAGCGCCAGAGTTTTTGCAGATATACGGTTTGGAGGTTGTCATCATACCTACACACAAGCCGATGATAAGAAATGATATGGCTGATCTGGTTTATCTGACCAGCGAAGAAAAATTCAATGCGGTTATTGACGATATTCAGGACAAAGTGATCAATAAACAGCCCGTTCTTGTTGGTACGGCATCCATTGAGGTATCTGAATATATTTCACAGCGATTGAAGAAACATAAAATCAATCACAAGGTGCTGAATGCTAAACACCATGAAAAGGAGGCGCATATTATTGCCTGTGCCGGAGAACCGGGAGCGATAACCATTGCAACCAATATGGCCGGTCGTGGTACAGATATTGTGCTTGGAGGGAATTTTCAGGAAGAGATTGATGCGAAAGGTTCTTCAATATCCGAAGCCCAAAAAAGCAGAATATATGCTGACTGGAAGGTCAGGCATGAGACCGTATTATCTGCTGGTGGTTTGCATATCATTGGTACTGAACGGCATGAATCCAGACGTGTGGATAATCAGTTACGTGGTCGTGCCGGACGCCAGGGTGACCCTGGCTCAACACGTTTTTATCTCTCTCTGGAGGACAATTTAATGCGTATTTTTGCCTCTGATAAAGTGGCAGGAATTATGCAAAAACTGGGTATGCAAGAGGGTGAAGCGATTGAGCATGGCTGGGTCACGAAAGCCATTGCCAATGCACAGAAAAAGGTTGAGGCACATAATTTTGATATTCGTAAAAACCTGCTTGAATATGATGATGTTGCGAATGATCAACGTAAGGTTATATATGAGCAGAGGAACGAGCTAATGGAGATTGAGTCTATCAGTGATACGATAGATACACTTTGGGAAGAACAGGTTCGCAATGTATGTGCGACACATATACCGTCTGGCAGTCTGGAAGAACAATGGGATCTGGAAGGTTTAGAGCAGGATCTTTTTGAAGCCCTTGGCATAAAGATACCGGTAAGAAAAAAGCTTGAACTCGATGATGATCTCTATGAGGAAACGCTGATAGAAAGTATTCTTGATGGAACTGTATCAATGTATCAGGAAAAGCGTAAACGACTGGGAAAGGATTTGATAACAGGTATTGAAAAGGATGTTATGCTTAGCGTTCTTGATTCTAACTGGAAAGATCACCTGGCAGCAATGGATTATTTGCGTCAAGGTATTGGGCTTAGAGGCTATGCACAAAGGAATCCAAAGCAGGAGTACAAGAAAGAAGCTTTTAGCATGTTTTCTGACATGCTCAATGCAATCAAACGGGATATAGTTTCAATTTTGGCCAGACTGGATGTGGAACATATTCTGGCTTTGCCGGCATCCAGGTCTGACCCTGTTGTTGCGGCAGGGACGAAAATCAGGCGTAATGATTTATGTCCTTGTGGTTCCGGTAAGAAATATAAACACTGCCATGGTAAAGTAGCGTAAGCTTTATTTCTGCTTATCGAATTTGCTTCGTTGCCAGAGTGATAACTATGTCTTGCAGCACGTTAGCAGAAAATGTATATCCCTGCCGGTCTGCTGTGGTTTTTTCTGCACATCTGTAAATTCAAGAAAACGAATAAACACACGATGCCTGCCGCCACTGACCTCAGGATATACATTTAGGTTTTGCGGGATACTGATGATTATGAGCTCATAGTTGTTATTTTCGGTTAGCTCAAATATGCCGTTATCGGCTGTAGTGGAACGAACCGTCCCTGACTGTCTTAGAATCTGTAATAACAGCTGCATGGTATGGATAATCGGATTAAAGCCTGATAATAAATGTAAAATTTCTTTGTGGCACTGCTCTCTGTTTTTATGAAGCCAATGCTGGAAGGCAGGCAGATCAAACTCAAACTGGCCACCTGGTACTGAGGTTCTTTGCTGGTAGGAATCAATGATATAGGGAAGTGGTTGAGTATAATTATCAGCTGTAATAGACTTTAATTCCTGCAGCGATCTATTCAGATTCTGAAGTGTTGTTTCATCAAGTACTGACTTATTGATATGAGGCACATTCTTCAGCCTGTTAAAATGTACAAGTCGCTTTTCAATTTCAGTGATCAACTCATTCTTTAGCTCAGGACGGGATACCAGACTGTGCAGCTCCAGAACTCGTATGAGCAGGTTGCGATGGTCAATTTCTGTAAAATAGGAGATAGATGACAAACCAGATATAAGCAACATCTGTAGTCGGTCAATTTTGAGACAGCTACGTATAAACTTTCCGAGTGGGTACTCATAATTAAATTGATCTGCCATTCCCACCTCCGGCCAATGATCTCAGATAATGATCAAGCTCAAGCGCGTTGTTCTGTAAAGACCCCACATCATTATTATTTATTACTATAGCACTACTGGCAGCAAACTTATCCCTGTCTGCAATTTGTGAGTTGAGTATGCACTTAGCCTGTTCTAGTGAGATACCCGAACGTTCAGTGATTCTTCGCTGCATATTGGTATATTCTGTGGTAATCAGAATGATGACATCCACATCATTAAATACTGACTCGGATTCGAAGAACAATGGAACCTCAAGAATGATATAGGGCTTGTCTGGATGGAGACTTTTTTGCAAAGCCAGATTTTCATAAATAAGGGGATGCAGTATAGATTCTATGTATTTTTTTATGATTGAATTATTAAAAATAATATTTCTTAGCCGGGTTTTATCGACTTCATAGTCTCCCTCCATATTAACAGAACCGATAATTTGATTAATCCGACAGGATATGAATTTGCAGTATTTGAGTATATCGGCATTGATCTCATCGGCACAAATCGTGTCAATTCCAAGTTCGGAAAAAAAGCTGCTGAATGTGGATTTGCCGCTACCGGTATTTCCAGTGACTACGACAGAAATCATATCTCTACAACTGGCTCAGGTACCAGTTGATCAGTTCATTTCCCCATAGCAAGGTAACCCACCCGCCCAACGCAAGATATGGGCCAAAAGGCACTGCCCGGGACTGTGCATCGGTACTTTTTTTCGAAAAGACCAGTATTCCGATGCTGGTAATAGCTCCAACCAATGAGGCGATGAGGAGTGCCGGCAATAACATTTTCCAGCCAATCCAGGCACCAATAGCTGCTATCAGTTTAAAGTCACCATGGCCCATGCCCTCCCTGCCGGTGATCATTTTGAAGGCCATATAAACACTCCAGAGCGATAAATACCCAACAAGTACCCCATAGATACTGTTTTCCAGAGATATACCGTAGCCTAGCAGACTATAAGTGATGCCCGTCCATAGAATGAGATATGTTATGGAGTCCGGTAATAATTTGTATTTCATATCAATAAATATCAGCGGTATCAGCATGAACGTGAATGCGAGATAGAAAGCTGTCTGCATAGTGAATCCATAGCGAAATGCCAGAAAAACAGCGAGCAGGCTACAGCAGAATTCAACGATAAAATAACGCGGGCTAATTGGTGCGCTGCAGTTTGCACACTTTCTTCCGAGCATCAAGTAGCTGAAGAGCGGAATATTCTGAAAGGCAGTGATTGGAGATGCACATTTCGGGCAACGGGATGCTGGAGTAGCGAGAGATATATGATCTTCTGGGACCATTTCCATGAATGGGTCGTCCTGTAATTCCTTGCACTGAACTGACCAGTCTTTATACATCATCAGTGGAAAGCGGTGGATGACAACATTGAGAAAGCTGCCGATAGCTGCACCAATCATAAATACGAACAGGAATACAAGCGTTGTGGATTCCAGGATTGATTTGATAATGTCCATAAGTCTCACCGGTAAAAGATCAGACTGGCCCCGATAGAGTCTTGCCGAGTATGCCATCGTACAGAAGACAGCACTTTGTTTCCTCTCAAAATCAATGACCTGTTTCTATCGATTCTGAGTCGCTGACTTTAGTGATATACGCTCCCCTTTGTATTGCAGGAAGATCCGAATAATCAGTGCTTTCTCAGGCTAATAGTTTCTTGGTGGCGGAGTCAGATGTAATTAAACGACTGCGCCCAGTTTAAAGATTGGCAGATACATGGCAACGACAAGACCACCAACGACTACCCCGAGGAAGGCCATAATGAGAGGCTCAAGTAGTGATGTAAGGCCATCAATCGCATTATCGACCAGCTCTTCATAAAATTCGGCAACTTTATTCAACATATTATCCAGTTGACCCGATTCTTCACCGATGGAGACCATCTGGATAACCATATTAGGGAAGAGGTCAACGCCGTGGGTGCGCATTGATTTCTGTAACTGCGTACCGGCGGCGATATCATTTTTCATTTTTTGGATGGCCTCAGCATAGATAACATTGCCAGACGCACCAGCGACCGAGTCCATGGCTTCAACCAATGGTACGCCGGCGGCAAACATGGTTGCCATGGTATTGGCAAACCGGGCAATTGTTGCCTGAACAAGAATTGGGCCAACAATCGGGAATTTTAAGATGACGCGATCAAGGAACTTGTGAAACGCTTTGGAACGCTTGTTGGCTTCCAGAAAGGCATAAATAATACCGACGATAAGCAATAAAGCGATAAACCAGTTTGCCTGCAACCATTCGGACATATTGATCACCAGCTGTGTAAATGCCGGTAGTTCAGCGCCAAAACTTGCAAATACCTCCTTAAATTGTGGTACCACGAAGATCAGGAGGATTGAGCTGACGATCATGGCGACCACGATAACGGCAATCGGGTAGAACATCGCTTTTTTGATTTTACCTTTTAATGCCTCGTTTTTCTCTTTATAGGTGGCAACTTTATCCAACAGGCTCTCCAGGGCACCTGATTGCTCACCGGCGCGCACCAACTGCACAAAAAGATCATCGAAATAGAGCGGATGCTTTTCCATTGCATCAGCGAGGTTAATGCCACTTTCGACATCGCCTTTAAGGGCCAGAATAAGATTCTGCATTTTGGGCTTTTCATGGCCGCGGCCAACGATTTCAAAGGCCTGGATCATCGGCACCCCCGCTCTCATCATGGTTGTTAGCTGGCGTGCGAATGTTGCAATATCTCCTGGTGTAATGCCCTTGCCACCGGCTTTTTGCTTTTTCTGCTTGAGCTTTTTGGCGGTAATTCCCTGTTTACGTAATTGTGCTTTGGCAATGGCCTCAGAGTGGCAGATGAGCTCACCCGCCACATCGCGCCCTTGCGCGTCCTTGCCTTCATAAGTAAATACCAGATCAGCTGAAGTCGATGCCATGATATGAGTCCCTATTCGGTAGTTACGCGGTTCATTTCTTCCAGGCTGGTTACACCATGCATGGCTTTTACAAGCCCGGAACGCCTGATGTCATCAATGTTTTCGGCTCTGGCCTGATCAGCCAGTTCATATGCGTTTGCATCCTTCATGATCAAACGCCCCATTTCTTCTGAGATAGGCATAACCTGATAGATACCGACGCGGCCCTTATAGCCTCCGGGGGCCTCATCAGATTCGCCGGGGCCATACAGTTTAAACTCTGGATCCGACAGGTCTTCTTCTGTAAAGCCTTCTTTCAGCAGAGCTGCCTTGGGTATGTCCAGGATGACCTTGCTATCCTTGTGCAGACGCCGTCCCAGTCGTTGCGCGATAATGACATTGACTGCGGAGGCGATATTGAATGGTGGGATACCCATGTTTACCATGCGTGTAATGGTTTGAGGGGCATCGTTGGTATGCAGGGTGGACATCACCATATGGCCGGTCTGTGCGGCTTTTATGGCAATGCCGCCGGTTTCGATATCTCGAATCTCGCCAACCAGAATGATGTCCGGATCCTGACGCAGAAAAGCCTTCAAAGCCGCTGAAAAGCTCATGCCTGTTTTCTCATCGACATTGACCTGATTAACGCCGGGCAGGTTGATTTCCACAGGGTCCTCCGCAGTGGAGATGTTACGATCAACCGTATTCAAAATATTGACGCCAGTGTAAAGCGACACGGTTTTGCCGCTGCCTGTAGGACCGGTAACCAGAAACATGCCATAGGGTTTCAGCAGGTTCTCCATATACACATCTTTTTGTTCTGGCTCATATCCCAGCATGTCGATACCCATCTGGGCGCTGGAAGGATCGAGGATACGCAGGCAGAGCTTCTCACCAAACAGAGTGGGGCAGGTATTGACACGAAAGTCGATAGCCCGCTTTTTGGACAACCTGAGTTTGATTCTGCCGTCCTGAGGGATGCGCCGTTCGGCGATATTCATGCGAGACATGACCTTCAGGCGCGATGCAATTCTTGGTGCCAGATTCTGTGGTGGTGATGCGATCTCCTGCAGCATTCCATCCATGCGAAAGCGGACACGATAGCTTTTCTCATAAGGTTCGAAGTGCAGATCAGATGCACCTTTATTGATAGCGTCTGTCAGTACTTTGTTAACAAAACGTACAACAGGTGCCTCGTCTTCCTCGCCGCCTACAACATCACCATCCTGAGCGCTTTCATCAATGGTATCAATGTTGTCCAGATCCTCATCGAGATCCATATTCTCCAGAGTGTTATTTTGCGAGGAGAGTATTTTGTCGATGGTCATATCCAGCTTGTCTTCTTCGACAAGGATAAGATCAGTGTTCAGGCCGGTATTGAATTTGATTTCATCCAGTGCCTGCAGATTTGTAGGATCGGATACCGCCACATAGAGCCGTTTGCCGCGCTTGAAGATAGGCAGTGCATGGTGCCGGATTATGAGTTTTTCGTTAACCAGATCTACCGGGACATCTTCGAGGTCGAGGGCATTGATATCCATGACCGGGACACCAAACTCCTGAGACGCCGCATTGGCAATAGTTTTGGCATCCAGTGCTTTGGATTTCACCAGCTTTGTGACGAAAGGGAGCTTCTCTTTTTGAGCCTCTGTGGTGACTTTTTGTGCGGTTTCTTCGGAGATGAACCCGTCAACAACGAGTCGCCCGGGCAAGCCGCCTAATTTCGGTGATAGATTTGCTGCTGCCATTGTCTGCCCTGTGCCAATTAACTGGGGATATTACAGTAATCATAGTATATTAATCCATAAGTGCGATGTAATCCAACAATTTTTTCGAAAAAACAGAGTTTGGCGGATAACGCAAGTAGTGTGAATGAGTCTCCATATTCCAAGTGGCGGGTTTGATCCGGGGGGGGCGGCGGTTGTATCGTGAAAAGCTTCTGATTTATCGATTTATGCTGCGGTATGCGGAATATCCATGTGGATGTTCCGGTCCTGGCCCCTTAGGGTATATGAAAAGACCTGATTTTCAGCGAGAATGGTGCCATGGATATTCAGGTGAGAAAGTTTGATGAAGCTGCCCGCATGGACATGGCGAGGCTCATTATGGAGATGTTTGGTCAATGGCAGTTGAGTCTTGAGGACCAGCATACTCTGCTGGCACTTCCTGACACGGTCCGCAAGCGCCAGATATACAAGCTGGGAGAGGACATACCGCTGCCGGATGATCGATATGTTCTGGAAAGGGCCGAGCATCTTCTGGGCATTGCCGATGCGTTATGCACATATTTCCCCAATAGCAGGCAGGCTCGCTCCCGCTTTATACGCTCTCATAGTAAAAAGTTCCGCAAACGCACCCCGCTTCAAATTATGATGGATGACGGATTAAGTGGCCTGATCAGAATTCGCTCCCATCTTGACTGCACCTATGCCTGGGATATTTCAGGTTCGAAGGGCTGAACGGCAATGCTGTGATCGTATTGCCTGTTTTCTTTTTCTGGTGCCGTCTTAAAGGAAAGCTGCTGGCTGATTTGAGTGATTAGTCCCAGCGGTCATCCCTGACCTGAATCATGCCATCTACAATCTGAACAGGGAAAGTCGGCACTTCTTCATAAGCCGGAGCTGTTAAAGCCTCGCCGGTCCTGATATTAAAGCGGGCACCGTGATGAGGGCAGACGATCACGTCGCCTTCGATCTCGCCACCGGTAAGACATAGATGATCATGTGTACAGTTATCTTCAATGGCATAAAACTCACCATCGATATTGAATACTGCAATCACTACATCGTCAACATCGACCACGCGATACTCACCGGGTGCCAGTTCGGAAGCCTTGGAGACATCGGTCCAGTGAACCATGATTTTGATTCCTGATTAATTAAAGATATCTGTGATTTTAAGCTATCGTCAGAACCTGACAAGCCTATTCGGAGCCTGTCAGGTGAAGCAAACAATGATGTGGCCTCAAGTCTCCTGCATTTGAAATACTGTTCAGCATCCCGAACGGCCGAGTGCGGTGTATGTGTGGTTTTTTTATTCGCTGCATATTCGATGCAGCACAAGGGTGTGCATATCGTGAACTCCTTTGATATTGTTGCACTTAAAGGGGCATGGTTTCATGTACAAGAGGAGGGTAACGATGTTCAGGAAATATGTTGGCTGTTTCATTTTGATTTTCGGTTTCTATCTTTATGGATGTGATAAGCCGGTGCTGTCACTTGCTGGAGCTGGCGAGGCAACCGGGGCGGATTGGGTGCTGCCGGCAGCGGATTCGGCCCCTGACAGGATAGCGACCACCCTGCTGCTATTTGAGGAATCAGAATCTGGTGTTGCTCCCTATATAATAAGAATGCTGGTGACCGAGCGGTACATCAGAATCGACGATGGTCCGGACACATCGGATTTTGTTCTGTATGACCATGTCGAAAACCGTATTTACAGCGTCCTGTCGGACAATCGGCAGATATTCGTGGTCGCTCCGGCGAACCTCTATATGCCTGCTCCCGATAGTCTGGCTTTACGGGAACAACGTATTGAAGACAAAGATATGCCGGCGATAGCGGGTGTGCCGACGCAGTATTTTCAGTTTTTTGCAGATGACAGGCTGTGTTATCACGTTGTTGCTGCAGATGGTTTTCTACCGCAAGCAGCCGGAATGCTTCTTGCTTACCAGAAGCTATTAGCTACGCAGCAGCAGGCAATTCGCGACGCAACGCCTGCCGAGCTCCAGACTCCCTGTTTTCTTGCAAACTACCTGTATGTTCCGGAAACCTACATGAGCAAAGGTTTTCCGGTTCGACAATGGGATACGACAGGCTACAGGCGTTCGCTGGAAAGCGTACAGGCAGATTATAAAGTAAGCCCGGATTTATTTTTACTGCCCGACTCCTACAGATATTTGGGCATGGGTATTAACCCCGGTTCACCGATATAAAGGCAGGCACTATGGTTACCAGAGCGGATATTCCATTGACTCCAGCAATCAATGTTCCAGTAACGGCACAGATTGAGGGGGCTGTCCCGCATTACCGGGGAGCAGGTCGCGAGCGCATCGTGGAACAGATCAAGTGCAAGCTCAGGGAACAGGATGCTGCTCTGGTCGCACATTATTACACCGATACCCACTTACAGAAAATTGCCGAGGAAACCGGCGGGCTGGTCTCTGATTCACTCGATATGGCCAGATTCGGAAATACACATCCGGCCTCCACACTGATTGTTGCGGGTGTGCGCTTTATGGGTGAGACAGCAAAGATACTGAATCCGGAAAAACGGGTATTGATGCCTACTCTGGAAGCCGAATGCTCACTGGATCTGGGTTGCCCGATTGAAGATTTTGTCCATTTTTGCGACACACACCCCGGCAGGACCGTTGTGGTGTATGCCAATACCAGTGCCGAAGTCAAAGCCAGGGCGGACTGGGTAGTGACATCCGGTATCGCGCTGAAATTAGTCCGTCACCTGCATGACAGGGGTGAGAAAATTATTTGGGCCCCTGATCGACACCTTGGACGCTATGTACAAAAAATGACAGGAGCCGACATTCTCCTTTGGCAGGCAGAATGTATTGTTCACAGCGAGTTTCGTGCCCAGGCACTTGAGCGTCTTATTGAGCGGTATCCAGAGGCAGCCATACTGGTACATCCTGAATCACCGGAGTCGGTGATTGACCTTGCTGATGTCGTTGGTTCTACAACCCGTTTAATCGATGCAGTGCGGGATCTCCCCAACAAGAAATTTATTGTTGCCACGGATAACGGTATTTTTTACAAGATGCGTCAGGCGGCACCGGATAAACAGCTGATTGAAGCGCCGACCTTTGGTGAGGGTGCAACCTGTCAAAGTTGTGCGCACTGCCCCTGGATGGCCATGAATGGCCTGCATAACCTGCTGCATGTTCTGCAAACCGGTGAAAATGAAATCCATGTAGAAGAATCTGTACGTATTGAGGCATTAAAATCAACGCAGAAAATGCTGGAATTTGCGCGACAATAAAATTACAGGATATCCAGATAACAGCGAGTTCCAACAAGAGTATTACCTTGCCAAAGCGAAGAACATATTTTCTGCAGAGCCTTATATTACTTACTTTGTCTGGCTGTGTCTGGCTTGGGGGAGCATTCGACAGGCAGCCGGAAGATATTAGTGAGTTGAGCCCGGCTGCAAAGGCGCTTATTGAGAGAGCTTACCAGGATATCGACGTTAATCAATTAACGGATTATCACGTTCACCTGCTTGGCATGAATCCGGATCAATATGGAACCTTTGTTAACGAAGACTGGCAAAGTCCGCTCAATATTACCGACTACGTCAGATTTTTAATTTATAAAAGTGCATTCGGCGTTACGGACATCGATAAGGTCGATGAGCAATATATTGATCGTCTTGTCAGACAGATTAAATACCTGCCGCATCGTGGTCGATTTGGCCTGATGGCCTTCGATTATTTCCATGATGCGCAAGGCAGGCCGGACAAGAACCGGAGTACCTTTCATGTGCCGAACGAAAGAATGATGCAAGTGGTTCGGGAATATCCGGACTATTTCTTTCCGATAATTTCCGTACATCCCTATCGCGATGATGCTGTTACTGAACTGGAAAAATACGCAGAGCAGGGCGTGCGGCTTGTAAAATGGTTGCCGAATGCCATGGGTATCAATCCGGATGCAAGAGAACCTGCCTTGTCGAAAAAACTTGAAGAGTACTATAAGGCACTTGTCAGGTACGAGATGGTACTGATTACCCATACAGGAGATGAAAAAGCGGCCGAGGCTGCTGAGTTTCAACATTTTGGCAACCCGCTTTACCTGAAAAAGCCCTTATCCATGGGTGTCATAGTTATCATGGCGCACATTGCCAGCCTTGGTGAATGCCGTGAGCAGGCAATTTGCAAGCCGGGTACCCCGTATATTGATATTGCCATGGAAATGCTCCGGGACAAGCGCTACGAGGGGCGATTGTATGCCGATATATCCAGTGTGACACTGTTTAATCGAGAATCCATTCTGGACAAGATACTGATTGCAGATGATATTCACCACAAGCTGGTCAATGGCAGTGACTACCCATTACCGGCAGTGAACTTTGCCATTCATACGCGTGCGCTGGTGAATGCGGGTCATATTACCGCCAGACAAAGGAACCATCTGAACGAAATTTATGATGTGAACCCCCTGCTTTTTGATTTTGTTCTAAAGCGCACGATCAGCCACTCAATCAATGGAGCAAAACTCGCACCAGCAATATTTTATAATAGCTCGATATACCACAATCCGGCGCAAGAGCTGCCTGATGATGGGCTATGATGTGTATTTGATTTCTATATTGTCCAGATAGGTTTTCAGGGCTTCTATATTGCGGGTAACTTCCGGTTGGCTTTTTCTGGTTGCAGCGATTTCGATCAACGCACCAATGTCAGTAATATACTGAAAGCCATAGCTGGCACCGCAACCCCTGAGATTATGTCCGGTAATGCGAATACCCGCATAATCCTGCTGGTTGATCAATTCAGTCAGCCTGATAATATCCTGCCGACGATTTTCCAGAAAGTGCGGGATCAAAGGTGCGACAAGGTCATCTACAACTACAGTAATTTTTTTTCTGCTGTTCATAGCAGGTGCTGAGGTATCAAAGCCACCAGTGTGGCAGCATATTGCAAACATGCAAGAGTAAAACCATACCGGGGCAATAAAAAAGCCTGGGCTTTGAGCGCCTCAAAGTTTCGCAGGCATGTGCAGATTTTATAAAAACTTGCCCAATGCTGCCATTAAATCTTCGGTAGCATTGAAGCGGCCTCTGGGCTTCTTGGCCAGTAACCGCTCCAGGATTGGCTGGAAGTCAGAATATTTATCAGGCAGTTGCGGGGGATCATCCTCCAGATGTTTGACGGTCACTGCGGAGATATTTTCTCCGGTAAAAACTTTACGTCCGGTCAGCATCTCATAGAAAATGACGCCAAATGCATATTGATCGCTGCGATGATCCAACGGTTCACCTCTGATTTGCTCTGGACTGGAATAAAGAGGAGTTCCGACTATGGTACCTTCCGTGGTTAGATTCAGGTCTCCGCGTGTCAGATTTTTGGCGATACCAAAATCTACCAATACAGGCACATTGGTCTCACGAAAAAGAACATTAAGAGGCTTGAGGTCGCGGTGCACAATATCGTGCTTGTGAAGTTCATTCAGTGCTGAGACTATCTTATAGCCGTAGTTGATTGCCTGCTTGCGATCAATTCCGTTGATGATGGCTTTTCTCAGGTGACCTGCCGGCAGATACTCCATGATGATATAGGCGTGATCATCAGCGAACCCCTGCGAATAGACCTTGACGACATTGGGATGGTCCATCTCCTCAATAACACTGTACTCCTCGATGAATCGCTGTACGACAGTTGCATCATCAGTTCGGCGACCATGGAGTAATTTAATCGCAACTGTTTCATCATGATGCTTGCGTTTGGCGCGAAATACCGTGCCCATACCGCCCTTACCGATATAGCCCACGATCTGATAATCCCTGATTTTTACATTGCCGCCGAGAATATCATCAAGAGTGAACGGCAGGGCATTCGGAGTGGTTTCATGTATATCTTTTTTGAGTTGGTTCCAGCCTTTTTCGGTTGATTTGTTTTTCCTGTCAGTTGGATTAGCCTTATTCACCAGCGTATTTTGGGCGGTGACTCCATTGGTGACATCGATAGTAGGGAAATCCCAGGTACTTTCCAGGGTCTTTTCCTCGATAGCCTCCAGTATCGCCAGACTCAAGCGTCGGGAGCTCAGATCATTTTTTGTCAGATAATTACTCGCGCCGAGTTTAATGGCACTTACGGCGATGGATTCATTACCTTCGCCCGTCACAATAATCGTAGGAGGGAAACCGGCATGGTCTCGGTAGGCCTGCAGCCAGTCCAGAGCGGTGCCATTGCTGAGCTGATAATCCAGGATAAGCACATCATAGTCTCCCCATTTGAAGTTTTTGCTTGGCATTCCTCGGGCCACAGGGTCGTAACTATCGATATGAAAGCCAGGACATCTTGCCAGAATCAGCTTTTCCAGCACTCGGAGGTGATATACCGAATCATCAACAATGAGAATTTTTATTGACATTTAGCTTCTAAGTGTAGCAAGCGCCAGCAGGCTGGCACGGCGACCATACCTGTTAAAGTGGTCATAATTTAGACAATCAGGTAAATTTTTTATGCAACCCTGACCATCATACCCTGAGCTACTTGTTTTTCAATGCGCGCAGGGCGATTTTACCCATATCCACGGAAGCACTGGTAGCTCCGGTATCCTGGAAAATTGTGGCGTCATCGGCGTCGCGGTATTTATGCCCTTCGCTCCAGTTTTCGGGGTCTGCATAGAATCGAAGTGCCTCGCGAAGCCGATTATTTTCATCTTCGAGCTCTTTAATGCGTTTTTTCAGTTTGCTGTCACTGCGGCCAAAAAACATTTTTGATCTCCAATTAGTGCGTATCTATCTGATGAGTGATATTACCGGTTTCTGCAATGGCCTTCAAGTGTTATTGTGCCATCCCGGATTTCATGATAACGCTATTTACCATGATTGAATAACAATATGTTAGAGGAACTGTTAAAAGTCAAACAATCTGCTGAATGCCTGTGGAATATTGGACAAATGGAGGAGGTCTATGGGCGTCTGGCGGAGGAAATCGGGCAGGATCTGGGAAGTAAAGACCCGCTTGTGCTTTGTGTGATGAGCGGCGGACTGTTTCTGACGTTTGAAATCCTGAAGCGTATCGACCATCCTCTGGAATTGAATTATGTCCATGTGACGCGATATCGCGGCGCAACCAGCGGTGGAGAACTATCCTGGATATACTTTCCGGAGCAATCCATCAGAGGTAGAAATATATTACTGATCGATGATATTCTGGATGAAGGTGTGACCCTGCAGGCTATCTATGAAGCCTGTATTAATGCAGGGGCCAACAGCGTGTATTCGGCCGTACTGGCCATAAAAGAGCACAACAGGCGCACGGCGACCATCTCGGCCAGCTATATTGGTGTGCCTGTCGGAGATCGTTACGTATTTGGCTGTGGTATGGACTACAAGGGATATTTTCGCAATCTGAATGCGATTTATGCTGTGGTAGAACAGAAAGATGAATAGACTGGCTATCATTGGTGGTACTGGCCTGACAGAGCTGAGTGGTTTAGAGCTGGTCAGAAAAGAAATGATCCGCACACCCTATGGAGAGCCCTCAGGGCCGCTTACCCATGGTCGATTTTGCGAGCATGAAATCGTCTTTTTTGCGCGTCATGGCTACGGTCACACCATCCCTCCGCACAAAGTAAATTATCGAGCCAACATCTGGGCGATGAAGCAGATTGGAGTTAGTCATGTCATAGCCGTTGCAGCGGTTGGTGGTATTGTGGATGGTCTGGAGCCTGGCATACTGGTAATTCCTGACCAGATTATGGACTACACCCACTCGCGCAGTCATACGTTTTTTGAAAATGATCTGGCCCGGATAACCCATATTGACTTTACCGAGCCATATTGCCCGGAATTACGAGAATTTATCTGTAGTGGTTCCAGAGCGAATCATATTGATGCCGTATATGAAGGTGTTTATGCCGCCATGCAGGGGCCACGACTGGAAACTGCGGCCGAGATAAACAGGCTGGAAAGAGACGGCTGTACAGTGGTGGGCATGACAGGCATGCCTGAGGCCGCCCTGGCAAAAGAGCTTGGCCTATGCTACGCGGCCATCAATGTCGTTGCAAACAAAGCGGCCGGACGTGGTGAAGGAGAGATCACCCTGATTGAAATTCAAAGAAATCTACATGAAGGCATGAAAAAAGTGCGCCAGCTGATTGCTTCAACTATTGAGCAGATGGCGGGTTCGCAGTGCCCGGTTGAGCGTCGGCTGCTATAGACTGCAAGGGTTCTATGCTGATGACAACACCGAATACGGGATGGTCAAGATAGTGGATAGTACGGCTTTTCATACGTCTGAACTCAGTCAGGCGAAAGGCATGAAAACCTTGTGCTGCGCCGTCAGAGCCGGGTAGTAGAGCATGATCACGAAAGACCAGATCGGTATCGACATCCAGATAACGACTCAAAGAAACCTTGATCCGCCCGTCAAGCTCATACAATACACTATCAGCAAATCCTGTAGCCTGCTCTGCCGGTGTGAACACAGGCTGAGCGGACGCTTCTGGAGTCGTGGGTGGTATAGCATAGTGGCGACCGGCCTGTATGCGCACTGGCGATGCCGACTTTTCCGGCAAACCGGGCTGTGCCCAGGCCATGGCATGGATAATGCGGTAACGGCTTGAATTTTGCAGGCGAGACAATGCCCCCGACAGCACCTGTATGGGCCGCCGACCGAACGCTGTTACCTGTCCGCCCAGCAGATATTCGGGAGCACTCATATCGGTAGCGATTGAAACGGCACCGGACATATCCGGCAAATCCGACACCGGAGGCCAGTACTCCTCAAGAAGTGCGGTGTTATTGATATGAGCGAAAACAATGACCTCCACCTTATACCAACGTCCATGCTGAGTGGCGAATGCTGCTGCGGAGCAAAGCAGAGATAACAGTACAATATTCAGTATTAATAGCCTGCTCATGGCGATATTGTGCCTGTCTATGCAGCTTTTTTCACGCCTAATTGGGCCAATAATTGAGAAATTGCACCAAAGCGGTGCTCCGCTTCGGGCATGTCCATGGAAAACCTGAAAGTGTTTTTGCCGTCAAAGCGATAAATATCGGGGGACAGCCGGATTAACTCGACCAACAAGGCAGTATCTATATCGGGCCGATCATCAAATACAATACGACCACCCGTATCATTGGCGGTGATTTTGCGGATACCGGCTTGCCGCGACTGGATCTTCAACTCAGCCAGAGCAAACAGATTTCTGGCGGCATCCGGCAACAACCCGAAGCGATCAATCATTTCCACCTGAAGCTCCTTCAGGGCAGCCTTATCCTCGGCGTTGGCGATACGCTTATACTGAATCAGCCGGGTATGGACATCCGGCAGATACTCATTTGGCAGCAATGCAGGAATATGCAGCTCAATTTCCGGTCCCTGATACAGGGGTTGGTCCAATTCCGGTGTTTTACCTGATTTAAGCGCATCAACGGCGCGCTTCAACAGGCTACTGTACAGAGCATATCCGATTTCGGCTATTTGCCCGCTTTGCTCCTCTCCCAGCAGTTCCCCGGAGCCGCGAATTTCCAGATCATGACTGGCCAGCGAAAAGCCGGCACCGAGATCTTCCAATGACTCCACCGCTTCAATGCGTTTGACGGCATCTGCCGTTATGGACTTGCGAGGCGGGATAATGAGATAAGCATACGCCTGATGATGCGAACGTCCGACACGGCCGCGCAACTGATGAAGCTGTGCCAGACCGAGCCTGTCGGCGCGATTCATCAAAATGGTATTGGCTGTAGGCACATCGATACCGCTTTCGATAATAGTTGTACAGACCAGCACATTATATTTACGATGATAAAAATCGAGCATAATCTGTTCGAGCTTACGTTCGCGCATCTGACCATGGGCGGTTTCAACCCGTGCCAGAGGGACCAGATCACGGATTCTATCGGCTGTTTTCTCAATAGTACCGACATCGTTATGCAGAAAATAAACCTGTCCCCCGCGCTTGATTTCACGCAGGCAGGCCTCCTGTATCATCTGATCGCGCCACTCATTGACAAACGTTTTGATCGACAGCCTCTGCATGGGTGGAGTAGCGATAATAGACAGATCACGCAGTCCGGACAGCGACATATTCAACGTTCTGGGGATAGGCGTTGCAGTGAGGGTCAGCATATCAACCTGACTGCGCATCTTCTTGATTTGCTCTTTCTGACGCACACCGAAGCGATGCTCCTCATCAATAATCAACAGGCCCAGATCCTTAAACTGCACATCTTTCTGCAAAATCTTATGGGTTCCGATAACAATATCAATCTGACCCTTGCTGAGCTGCTCGACCACGGTATCGGCCTCCTTCCTGCTGCGAAAGCGGGACAACACCTCCACTTTGAGCGGCCAATCGGCAAAACGATCCCGAAAATTTTGAAAATGCTGTTGGGTCAACAATGTTGTTGGTGCCAGAATAGCCACCTGCTTACCGGACTGAGCGGCGACAAAGGCGGCACGCATGGCGACCTCAGTCTTGCCAAAGCCGACATCACCGCACACCACACGATCCATTGGACGGCCGGACTGTAAATCCTCAATAATGCTACTGATGGCACCAAGCTGATCTTCAGTTTCCTCGAAAGGAAAGCCCCTTACGAAGGCATCATAATCCACCTGATCGAAGCTATGACTATATCCGGGTCGTGCCTCGCGGCGGGCATAGACATCGAGCAACTCGGCTGCAACATCGCGTATTTTTTCAACGGCCTTACGCCTGACCTTCGTCCACTGCTCACTGCCCAGATGATGCAAAGGAGCGGACTCCTCTGGGCCGCCGCTATACCGATTGATCAGATGCAAAGAAGCGACTGGGACATACAACCGGTTTTGCTCGGCATACTCCAAGGTCAGGAACTCCTCGTCATAGCCATTTACGTGCAGCGACTGCAATCCGAGATATCGCCCGACGCCATGCTCCTCATGCACCACCGGAGAACCGATATGCAACTCGCCCAACTCCGAAAACACCTGACCGGCCTCACGGCGACGACGGCGGGCGGACAACTGGCGCGTACGTTGCCCCAGTATCTGCTGATCCGATATGACCGCGATCTGCCTGTCCTCCAGTATCATCCCGATGCCGACAGGCGACACCGTCAGACACAACGGAGCCGGACGGGCAATAAAATCACGCCAGGACTCCCTCAGCACCGGGCGAATATCAAAGCCACGCAACAACTCGATCAATACCTCACGCTGACCGGCGGTTTCGCTGGTCAGCAATATATTACCGTCGAAATTCTCGACGAACTGCCTGAGCATCAAGGCCGGATCTTCGGCACGCGCATTGATACGCACATCGGGGACAGGAGCGGTACCGAAACTCCTGCTGAGTCGGGTATCCCTCTCGCAGGCATAATGCTGCAAATCCAGACGCATATAGCCACGAACAACCGAAACCAGTTCATTGGCACCAAGATAAAGCTGCTCAGGTGGAAGAATAGGGCGCTCAACATCATGCCGATAAGACTCATAGCGCTCCTCAACCTGCTGATAAATCGCCTCGGCCCCGCCGAGTGCCTCATCCGCGACAACGATGATCGTATGCGGTGGCAGATAATCAAATAAAGTCGCTGTGCTCTCGAAAAATAAGGGCAGATAATACTCCGCCCCTGCACTGGCCAGACCGTTACTGATATCGTTATAGACAGAACAATTTCCCGGATTACCCTCAAATCCGCGGCGAAACTGCCGGCGAAACAATCCGATACCGACCTCATCCAGAGGAAACTCCCTGGCAGGTAACAGGCGAATCTCACCGACAGGCCTGACCGTACGCTGACTCTCCGGGTCGAAAGTCCGGATAGACTCAACCTCCTCATCGAACAGATCAACCCGATAAGGGAAATCAGAACCTGCTGGATAAACATCCAGCAGGGAACCACGCACCGCAAACTCACCATGCCGGGAAACCTGTGGCACGGCATAATATCCGGCGTCACCAAGCTGTGCACGAAAGGCATCGATATCCAGCGTATCGCCACTTTTCAGTATCAGGCTATGGTTTCGCACATACTCAACGGGTGCCAGCCGCTGCATCAGGGTAGAGGTTGTTGTGATCAACAAACCACGCTGCCAGGAAGGCAACAGCGACAACACCTCAAGGCGTGCAGACGTAATATCCTGATGAGGAGAAAACACATCATAAGGCAGGGTTTCCCAATCCGGGAAATAATGCACCGGCAGGTCATCATCGGCGAAAAAATCAAGCTGCCCGAACAACTCATCGGCCTCCTGACTGCCGGCAACCACGACCAGCAGAGGTGCATCAACGACCAGTGCAAGCTGCCGCAACAACAACCCGTAACTTGAACCATACAACTGCCCCCACCGATAATGGCGACCGGGCTTATTGAGTACCTCAGGCAGGGTGAACAACGACATGATGCGGACAAAAAACAGGCATTATGTACCATACTAACCAAATGCCGATACAAACTCCCGGATTTTTCCGCAGCGCAGACAAGGCTGAACGGTGACACTCAAAATCCTGTGCCAGCGAACTGCATTTACAATGTGCTGCTCAAAAAGGAAGGCTGATTGAAACAGTACGGGGTTTTGCCCTGAATGTGCCCACCCTCAAGGCGGGCGGTCAGGATAACAGTGACAATCGAATAACCAGAGGCAAGTCAGCGCACCGCCAGTTTAGCGGGGGTCGAAAATTTCCAGATAAGGCTTAAATGCAAACAGCCTGTTACGGCTTTGGCCGGTGATTTCCATGAGAATGCGATGCTCACCCATCCGGGTGATCAGTTTATTGGCCGAACCATAGCTTACACCGCATAACATTGCCACCCGATCCACATTGACGATGGGTTGCTTGAACAACTCTTGCAGCAATAATACAGCGCGGATGCTCCGCCTTCCGAACTCGCTGTGTATCTGTTGTTCGATGCGGTTTTTCAATGCCATGATCCGGGTCAATGTTGCAACGGCTTCAGTAGCAGTCTGCTCCATGCCGACCAGAAAATACCTCAGCCACTGCAACATATCATTATGTGTTCTTACCCTCATCAGATTTTCATAATAGAGAACCCTGTTTTTCTCAAAATAGGTGGAGGGGTACAACAATGGCTGGTCGAGGATACCCCTGCTGACCAGAAACAGAGTAATCAACAGGCGACCTATCTTGCCGTTGCCATCCAGAAAGGGATGTATGGTTTCAAACTGGTAATGTGCGATGGCAATACGGACAAGATCGGGCAACAGGATATCGGTATTGTGCAAAAACTTCTCCAGATCACCCATTAGTTCGGGCACATACTGATGTTCTGGTGGAACGAATACGGCGTCCATCAGACTACTGCCACCTATCCAGTTCTGGCTGGTACGAAACAGACCGGGGCACCTGTGCTCGCCACGGACATTACTCAATAGTATTGCGTGGGCCTCTTTTAACAAGCGTGAAGATAAGGGCAGTTTTTTCAGCATCGATATGGCTTCGTTCATGGCCTGGATATAATTGACGACCTCCTTCCAGTCATTTCGACGCTCTGGTTCGACCTCTTCCTCGGGCAGTAACGCCTCATCTATATGAGTTTTAGTCCCTTCAATACGGCTTGATACCACCGCTTCCTTGGTGACATGCAGTTGTATAAAAAGCTCAATATCTGGAACCAGTCGGGCGTAGGAATTCAGTTCACCCAGCCGGATTGCTGTTTTCTCGACCAGTTGATTGATCTGTGGGCTATCGCAGGACCAGTTCTCGTTGATATGAGTGGGCAGAAAAAATTGATACTGATCACCTTTGAGCAATTCCCCCCACTGATATTTTCCTAATCTGGCAGCCATGGGCTTACAGTCTGTTCAAAAAATGAATACAGACATTATTATTTCACTTTATCGCCCAAAAGTACAATACTGTAATTCTTATTTCACTTTATCGCCTAAAAGTACAATACTGTAATTCTTGTTTCACTTTATTGCCCAAAGGTACAATACTGCAATTCTTATTTCACTTTATCGTTATAAATAAGCGGGTGGTAGCGTGATGATTCATACTTTAAGGCGGAGTATGGTATTGCCGGTGCTCCATGTATGATGCACAGATGCCTGCACGTCATGTAGATTCCCTGATTAACAAAGGAGTGCTTGCCGGTATTCGGACACGGGCCCTGTGGCTATCGAAGCTGAATCAATGCCTGCACCATCAACTGCCGCTATCGATTGATACCATGGTCAGGCTGGCGGATATTGATACTCGCAGGCGCGCCGTCATTCATGTCAGGGGAGGGGAATGGGCAACGCACATCAGGATGCAACAGAGTATGATTCTCGACATTTTGAGAACCTGTGGCCTGCCAGAACTGAGCGGTATCGTGGTAAAAAACAGGCCGCTGAAAGATCGGCAAGAGAGCGCTCATTTGAGGAAGAACAGACACCCGATGAGCGGTTCTGCCCGTGAACTGATTGAAACAATGGCAAGTGGCATATCTGATGAACAGTTGGCGCAATCTCTACACCGTTTAGCGCGCAGGCGTTAGCCTGGGCCGGTATAATTCACTGTTCTGAATCAATACAGGTTTGCGGAGAACCACAATGATGGCAAGGAGACAATCTGTCGGTGTCAGAGTAGGGAACGTCATGGTAGGTGGTGATGCGCCGATAGTGGTGCAATCCATGACCAATACCGATACGGCTGATATAGACGCGACGACTGAACAGGTTGCCCGGCTGGCCGGCTCCGGTTCCGAGCTGGTACGGATCACAGTGAACACCAGGCCGGCAGCGGCGGCGGTAGGTTCGATTTACGAAGGCCTGCTGAAGCGCAACATCAACGTCCCGCTCATTGGTGATTTTCACTACATTGGTCATACCCTGCTGACAGAGTACCCGGACTGTGCCCAGGCGCTGGCCAAATACCGTATTAATCCGGGCAATGTTGGCTCAGGTACCAGACGTGACGAACGATTTGCTACCATGATTGAAACGGCGATCAAATATGACAAATCGGTACGGATTGGCGTGAACTGGGGCAGTCTCGACCAAGCGTTGCTGGCGCGCGCCATGGACGAAAATGCACATCGGGACGAACCGGCGGATGCCCGTGAAGTCATGCGTGATACACTGGTACGCTCGGCTTTGGAAAGTGCCCGTCAGGCGGAACAGATTGGTTTGGGGCATGACCGCATCATCATTTCCAGCAAAGTGAGTGAAGTACAGGATTTGATACAGGTTTACCAGCGACTGGCGTCGAAATGTGACTATGCCCTTCATCTGGGGCTGACCGAGGCCGGCATGGGTTCAAAGGGCATCGTGGCCTCGACTGCTGCCATGAGTGTCCTGCTGCAACAGGGTATTGGCGACACCATACGTGTCTCACTGACACCGGAACCGGGTGGAGACCGCAGCAGGGAAGTCATCGTTGCCCAGGAGATGCTACAGACTATGGGACTGCGCAACTTCACACCGCTGGTGGTTGCATGTCCTGGTTGTGGTCGCACCACCAGCACGGTTTTTCAGGAACTGGCGGCGGACATTCAGGGCTGGTTACGAGAACAGATGCCGATTTGGCGGAACAGATTTCCGGGTTCAGAAGGTTTATCAGTAGCCGTGATGGGCTGTATCGTGAATGGGCCGGGAGAAAGCAAACACTCGGATATTGGTATCAGCCTGCCGGGTACCGGAGAGGCACCGGCGGCACCGGTATTTGTTGACGGCAAAAAACTGAAAACCCTGCGAGGAGACAACATCGCCGGCGAATTTAAGGATATTGTCAACAACTACGTGGCCAGACGTTTTGCTACAAACAAGGCCGCACAAAACATCACATGAAAGGTCGTGCTGCACTTAGCAATCGAAGCGGTCGTTATGAAATACAAACCCATGAATCATATGATGATAGCTGGCGAGACGGAGACAGCCACGATATACCGATTAAAATTCACCTGCATACAGATGATACAAAGTCGATAATTGCCCGCAACCGCTCGCCTGATATAGGCCATGAACAATCAATAAACCCCTATCGAGGCTGCGAGCATGGCTGTATATATTGTTATGCACGCCCGACCCATACCTGGCTGGGGCACTCGGCCGGTCTGGATTTTGAAACAGAGATTTACCACAAAGCCCATGCGGCGGAAAGACTGCGAGAAGAACTGTGCAAAAGCGGCTACCGATGCACATCTATAATGCTGGGCTCAAACACCGATGCCTACCAGCCGGTAGAACGCAGACTCAGAATCACGCGAGCAGTACTGGAAGTACTGACCGAGAGCAGGCATCCGGTAAGCATCATCACCAAATCGTCACTGATAGAACGGGATATCGACATTCTGACGCAGATGGCTGGCAGAAATCTGGTTCGGGTCATGCTATCGATAACCACGCTGGATAAAGAAGTAGCACGAGCGATGGAACCGCGAGCGGCGACGCCGAAGCGGCGTCTTCAAACCATGCAAAGACTGACGGACGCAGGCATACCGACCGGTGTACTCATTGCGCCGGTTATACCGGCACTGACCGATCATGAACTGGAAAACATCATGGCAGCCACAAGCAGGGCCGGTGCCTGCACAGCGAGATACATCCTGCTTCGCCTGCCGCTGGAGCTGAAAGAACTATTCACCGAATGGTTAAACGAACACTTTCCACTGAAAGCTCAACACATACTTCACAACATGCAGGACATTCACGGTGGAAAACTATATCGCCCGGACTGGGGAAAGCGGCACACCGGTACAGGCGCATATGCCGACCTGCTGGCACAACGATTTCAACTGGCCATGAAAAAAGCCGGCATGGCCGGCCACCCGGCACCGCTTGACTGCTCACAATTTACACCGCCACGCCGGACGGACGAACAAATGGAATTATTTTGATGCGAACCATACTGCTGTTAATGCTGGTAATACCCACCGGCCTGTATGCCCTGGACTACGAAACACTGACAGTGACTGATGCAGGAAAGCCGCTGACAGCCGGCGACATACGCATCCTGTCCATCCACCACCTGCACGCCACGACCATGAACGAACAGCACATGGTTGAACTATCCGGTCTGGCGTGGAGTGAAGATGAACAAACCCTGTACGCGATCAATGACCGGGGTTCCCTGTTTCATTTTCGACTTTCATTGACCGGCGACAAAATTTCACAGATTGACCTCAAGCGGGCCTATGTCCTGCGAGGACAGAATGGCACAGTATTAATTCCCCCCTACAACGACAGCGAGGGCCTGCACATCCTGCGGGCGGACAACGGCATAACGGGAGACGAAAAGCTGCTGGTATCTTTTGAAGGGCAACCACGACTGCAATGGCACAAGCCGAACGGAGACTTTTTACACTACGAACCACTGCCGGAACACCTGCTGGAACACACCAGCTACAGCCATGGTAACGAAGCGCTGGAATCAGTGACGATTCACAAACAACTGGGTGTACTGACAGCTCCAGAGCTGCCGCTGGTCACAGCAGAACAGGAAAAAGTCACTTTTTACAGCTCGAATGGTCGGCGTTATGAAATACCGCGTGACAGACAACAGGGACTATCGGTATGTGCCATCGAATCGATGGACGATGGCAGCCTGATGATACTACTGCGCCGCCACCGCTGGCTTTCCCCGAACTGGGAAACCGAACTGCAACGAATCACAGCCGGTACGGGTTCCACATTAAACACCACGCGGCTGGCGAACCTCAAATCGGATGGAAAAATACCGGTTGACAACTATGAAGGACTGGCGCACCACAAGGCGAACCGTTTTTTCATGGTCAGCGACAACAACAACATGTTTTTTCAAAAAACACTGCTGATATACTTTGAGATTACGGATGGCTAGCCGGCGCTTTCGACGACAAGACTGCTGCCGCTGATGCCGGTGACCGTAACACGGGTGCCCTCCGGCATATCCTCCCCCACGACACGCCACAGACTATCCTCCACCTGTACCTTGCCGACCCCGTTTTCTATCGGCCTGATCAGAGTAAATGTCCGGCCGATATACTGATCGCCGCGCCGGCTGAGAGCACAAGAACCGGTTTTGGATGGACGACGTTTCAGATACATCCGGCTCAATACGATAGACACAATACTGAGCGTTGAGAATATCAGCAAGCTGGCTTCGGCGCTGATATCGACCAGCAGCAGAATCAGGCCCGTAACCGTAGCGGCGATACCGATCCACAAAAAAAATGCGGCCGGCACTAAAACCTCCATGATCAACAACGCACCGGCCAGAGCCAGCCAGTGCCAGGGCGTCATTGCCTCGACAAACTCCACTATGCCTCGTCTCTGCCGGCTTTACTGGCCAATACCTGTTTAGTGATTTCAGTGATGCCGCCCACGGCCCCGATGATACCGGTCGCCTCCAACGGCAGAAACAGCACCTTCTCATTGGGTGCCGTGCCGATGGACTGCAAAGCCTGTACATACTTATCGGCGACAAAATAATGAATGGCATTGATATCCCCCTTGCTGATCGCCTCGGACAACATATTGGTTGCCTTGGCCTCGGCCTCGGCCTCGCGTTCACGCGCCTCGGCATCGCGGAAAGCAGCCTCCTTGCGGCCCTCGGCCTCCAGGATAGCGGCCTGTTTTTCGCCTTCGGCGCGCAGAATATCGGCCTGTCTCTCACCCTCGGCCTCCAGGATGGAGGCCCGTTTATCGCGTTCCGCCTTCATTTGTCGGGCCATGGCATCCACCAGATCGCGGGGCGGAGCGATATCCTTGATTTCGATACGAGTGACCTTGACCCCCCAGGTCTGTGTTGCCTCATCGACAACGGTCAACAACCTGGCATTGATGGTATCCCGTTGAGAAAGCAACTCATCGAGATCCATGCTGCCCATCACGGTACGGATATTAGTCATGGTGAGATTCAGGACAGCGACCTCAAGATTATTCACCTCATAAGAGGCACTGGCTGCGCTGAGCACCTGAAAAAAGACAACCCCGTCAACAGACACCATGGCGTTATCCTTGGTGATGATCTCCTGAGTAGGGACATCCATGACCCGCTCCATCATATTGACCTGACGGCCAATCCGGTCCATGACCGGCACGATAAAGCGCAGGCCGGGTCTCAGGGTATGAATATACTCACCAAAACGCTCAACGGTATATTCCATGCCCTGCGGCACGGTTTTAACGCCCATATAGACCAGCACCACAGCCAGCGCCAGTATAATCCAGGCAAAAGCGGCAAAATCCATAGCTTCTCTCCTCTGCTTACAAAATTTCTGGTACTACTGCCCGTCCAGCCATTGGATCAACTCATCCTGAATACGGGTACCGATCAGCTTATCGATATTTTTATGGTTTTGCAAAGCGATCAATAGATAACGCTGCCCGTCATCCGCATGATAAAAGCCGGCGATAGTACGCACATGGTCCAGCAGCCCGGTTTTCAAGTGCATGGAACCCCTCAGATCACTGTTTCTCAAACGCTTCCTGCCGGTACCATCCTTTCCCAGGATGGACAGAGAACTGACCAACTCCGGCATCCACGGACTATGCCACTGATGCAACATGATCTGCTGCAGGGTCTGCGCGGAGATACGCGCATCGCGAGACAGACCGGAACCGTTATCGATATACAGCCCTTTGGTATCTATATTGAGACCATGCAGCCACTCGGTGATGGCCTCGCGCCCCTTTTCCGGAGTTCCGGGTGCCCCTTTCTTTTCCGCGGCGACAGTCAGCATCAACTGCCGCGCCATAACATTACTGCTATGCTTATTGATCAATCGGATAATGTCGCTCAGAGGTTTTGACATATGAGTATGTAACAGCCGCGCGTCTGCCGGCACAACACCCTCCCGCACGTCTTCGGTCAAAGTACCGCCCAGCAGTTTCCAGATAGAATCGAACGCCCCGTAAAACAATGCCGGCGGCCTGCCGGCTGCGAGATGGAACTGACGCAGGCCGCAATTCCGGCTATACTGGCCATGGAAGCGGGCCACCACCTGCTGACCGCTGCGCACAGAGCGCACCGCTGGCCATCGATAAGAAGGCCGGCAGCGGCCGCCGGCCAGTTGCATCGCATTCTCAATTCGGACATCCGCAGACTCCGGCCACATACGGATATCGACCGCTTTGGCGCGGGTATCTGGCACAAGCGTGAACCGTACCGTCTGAAAATTGGTCATCAAGGCACTCGGCTTCGCGTTATAAGTCCGATAGGGCCGGTTATCAAACTCACCGGGATGCTGGCTACCCGGCTCAAAATAACTGTTATCGACCACCAGATGCCCATTGATATGTCGAAGCCCCATACTGCGCAGCGAACGCAGCGTGGGCAACAGAGTTTCCTCGACCAGATACGGGTCGCCGAAGCCCTTCACATAAAGATCGCCGGACAATACACCATCCTGCACAGGCCCATCTATATAAAACTCCGTTTTCCACCGATACTGCGGGCCGAGCAAATCCAGTGCGGCATACGTCGTCACAAGTTTGATAACCGAAGCCGGATTAAAGGCCCGGTCAATATTATGCGCCAGCATCAGCTGCGTCTCCCCGATGGGCTGCACAAGCACCCCCAGACTGTCAAGCGGAATACCGTGCGCATTGAGCATATTCTGTACGGTCGGCGGCAGATCAGCCCGACCGCCGAAAGAAACGACCAGCAAAAACAGCAGCAACCGACAACGCGACAAAAAAGACATGGACAAAAGGCACCACAGGCAACGGCAAAACGGATAGCGGCAACAACAACCGTCTCCGAATGACCGGCTACTGTCAGCGCAGCCGGATTATACCGCAAAACGCCCGGCAAACAGCGCCGTTCGGCCGAACCGGCCCCAAGAGCCGGCTTGATGAGCGATTTTGACAATCACAGACGGCTGTTTTATGTTGATCCCGATTTTTTTGTGCTGAACTTGGATTTATGTCAGACTCATGCTAAAGCTGGTAAGTAAAAAGCGGATACGGGGGCTTGCCATGCTGCATAAACGGGTGCACAATGGCGATGCGAGTGATGGCATCAGGCCTTGCAATGATTCAAATGCGGTACAAACGGGCTTTATCAGGAGAAACACGGATGAATGAAACAGGACAGAAGTGGTCGCGCAGCGGTCGCAATGCGGTTCTGGATGGGACAACAGTAACCGACAATCTCCGGGCGGGGTGCGACCATATCGCCGCCATGCCCGCTCATATCGGTCGGCACCTGCCACATCGCTCGCCTGTCGTTGGGCGCGGTCGCCGTATCGATGCCACCAGACCGGCCGTGACAAGAGTCAGAGACAGCGACCGGTCACCGGCGCGGCCGGCATGGAGAAAAGCCACACCGGGGATCATGCGAAGCTCAGACCGGCTGACCGGCTATCAGCGGGCCGGGAGAGGAGAAATGCCCCCCCATTCAATGGGAAGGTGCGTCTGAGCACCATCACCGGCTGAACCGCCGGCCGGTTCCCTCTGCCGGCAGCCTCGCCGGTACTATCTCCGGCCTCCATCGCCGGTGCCGCACCCTGTTGCCGATGCTGCTCCTGTTGCTCGGTTTTGCCACCGAAGCCACCGCCCAGACCGTACCCACCCTCAAGGTCGAAGTCCCCACCATCACCGAAGGTGAAACCGGTATCGTCATATTCACACTCAGTGAAGCCTCAACACAGACGATCAGCTTCGACATCTCCGTTAATACTTTGGGGTCGTCTTGTAGTCTCGGTATCACTTGTCCACCGGATAGAGCCCCAACTTCGGACGGTGATTTCATCAATGTTGCGACAACCATAATCTTTGACCCCGGCGAAACCACCAGGACCTTCTCCATCACGCCAATCAACGACAACATCGGCGAGCCCACCGAGGTCATCACTTTACAGATAAGGCTCACGAGTCCCTTTGAGGATAATCTCGATACCACTGAGGCCACCATCGATTCCTCGACACCGGCTGATGGCGATATCGGCGTTGTTACCTATTGGTACATCCACATCTTCGATGATGATCGGGGGTTCACCATTATTACCCCCGGTACCTCTCCTGTGACCGAAGGCACAGGCGCCCATTTTACCGTCATAACAGCCCCGATTCCGACGGACAATCTGCCCATTAATCTATTTGTCTCCGAAGAGGAAACTGATGGTCAGGACTTTGTCGATGCTGTTGACGAAGGCAGCAAAACCGTCACCATTCTGGCCGGCGAGGTATACCGTGGCGACCGTCAATGACAGCACCACTGAGGCAGACGGTACCGTCACCGTCACCCTCCACGACGGCACCGGTTATACCATCGGTTCCGCCAATGCCGCCACCATCGCCATCGACGACGACTATACCCTGTCCGTCACCATCGACAATACCGAAGGAATCGAGGGCGATAGCAGTGGCCTTACCGATGCCGCCACACTGACCTTTACCGTCAATCCGCCAAGGCCACGGGATTTTTCCTTTCTAATCTGCCTGGACGGTGGTACCGCCGAGCATGGGGACGGGGACAGCAGAGACTATCAATTCATGCCCCCGAATAACCCACGTGTGGTTGCTGGTGGTTCTGGCTGCGTTAATACTGGTCTGCAAGCCCTCTTGCCTGCCAACACCCCATCCGTCGAAGCAAAAATCCTTGTCAATGGTGACAGCCTGTTCGAGGCAGACGAAACTGTTATCGTCAGCCTGCAACGAGTCACCGGCGTCCCCTCGCAGAACACCCCCGACGATGTCATCATCTCCCCCACCGCCGGCACCGTCACCTACATCATCCGCAATGACGATTTCCCACTAATCACCCTCTGCATAATCTACCATCAAGTTGAACCAGAAGTTGATCCATCGGAGAAAAAGTATAAAATTGATAATCGCAATTATTCAGCCTGCGAAGCTGAACCGGGTTCAGGAAGCTCTATCCGAAATCGGAATAAAAGGTATGACTGTGACCGATGCAGTCGGATTCGGTAACCAGAAAGGTCATACCGAGTAATACCGCGGTACCGAGTATAAGACTAAATTCCTGCCGAAGAAAAAAATCGCAATAGCGGCACCGTCTGAAATTTGCGGTAAGATAATCGAATGAATTACGGAGGCTGCGGGTACCGGCAAGATCGGTGATGGCAAGATATTCACTCAGAATCTTGAGTCTGCGGTGCGTATCCGTACCAGTGAACAAGACACCGACGCATTGTAATGTGCCGGAAATTTTATTTATCAGGAGAAAAGAACATGAAATTGCTGAAAGTTACAACGCTGCTTATGCTGCTGGGTTTGCCGGGCGTCGCGCTGGCTGAGATTGACAGCGGCGATACCGCCTGGCTTCTGACTGCTACCGCGTTGGTCCTGTTTATGACCATCCCGGGGCTTTCCCTGTTTTACGCTGGCCTGGTCAGGAGCAAGAACGCCCTGTCGGTATTGATGCAATGTTTCACCATTGCCTGTCTGACGGCGGTGGTCTGGCTGGTTGCCGGCTACAGCCTGTCGTTCACCGATGGCGGCGACTGGAATTATCTGATCGGTGGGCTGGACCAGATGTTCTTGCAGAGCCTGTCCAGGGATTCGGTGTCGGGAACCATTCCGGAAAGCGTGTTTGTGATGTTTCAGTTGACCTTCGCGACCATTACCGTAGCGCTGATAGTTGGCGGTTTTGCGGAAAGGATGCGGTTTGCCGCCGTGATTCTGTTCAGTCTGATCTGGCTTTTCCTGGTTTATTTCCCGATCTGCCACATGGTCTGGGGCGGCGGCTGGATGGCTGATTACGGAGTACTGGATTTTGCCGGCGGTACTGCGGTGCACCTGACCGCCGGGATTGCGGCGCTGGTTTGCGCGCTGGTTGTCAAGAGACGCCACGGTTTTCCAACGACCCCGATGCCGCCGCACAATCTGGTGATTACCGTGATCGGCGCCAGTATGTTGTGGGTTGGCTGGTTCGGCTTCAACGCTGGCAGCGCTGTTGCCGCCGGAGCTGACGCGGGGATGGCCATGCTGGTCACTCATATCTGCACCGCGGCGGCTTCACTGACCTGGATACTCATTGAATACATCAAGCGCGGCAAACCCAGTGTTCTCGGTATTGTCACCGGCATGGTCGCGGGGCTGGTGACGATCACTCCGGCGTCGGGTTTTGTCGGGCCTATGGGAGCGTTGGCTATCGGTGTCGCCGCCGGTTTTGTATGTTTCTTCGCGACCCAGTTGATCAAGGCCGTGCTGCACATAGACGATTCTCTGGATGTTTTTCCCGTACACGGGGTAGGGGGTGCGCTCGGCACCGTACTGACCGGCATATTCGCCTCCGAAAGTCTCGGCGGCGCCGGTATGGAAACCTCAATCGGCGAACAAGTGATGATTCAACTGGCCGCAGTGGGTTTCGTGGTGGTCTGGGTTGTGATCTTCACCTTCATCACACTGAAGCTGGTTTCCCTGATGACTCCCCTGCGAGTCGGACAAGAGGACGAAATCGAAGGTCTCGACATCACCCAACACGAAGAAATCGGTTATCACTTGTAGTGGAAACGGTATTCGATTCTCGGGCCGGTACGGAGATCGGCCCGCCTATCGTTGATACCTGTCTGGCGGTAGCGGGAGGGTACAAGACCCTCCCTTTCGATTGGGTTGGTGATTATTCCGTTGTGGCCGGTTCAATTCCGAATAGTTTTGCCGGAATCCAGCATACTGCCGATTCGGGCCCGTGTGCTGTCCGTATCGACCAGCATCAGGAACGAGCGGCGTTCGGCGTCCAGCAAATCCTGTTCGGACCAGATCGTGCCCGCTTCAATTTCCCCGCCGGACACGATCTGCCATCAGCATTGCCGCCGACAGCAGTCTGGTGACCGAGGGCGGCAGTGTGACCTTTACCCTGACGGCCAGTGAAGCGCCGCTGTCGGATCTGACCATCACAACCTGATGGTGACGGATGCCGTGCACAGTGATTTTCTGGCGGCGATTGAGCATATGCTGGGTGGTCTGCATCATCGTTTCACGGCATCAGACCAGCCGGGTCTGTCGGGTAATCTGAACGGTCTGCCGCGCGGTCAGTCATTCAATGCGGCGCGTTTGCTGTCCAGTCGCGGCGGCCCGGATGCCAGTGTGCTGGGCATTGAGCAGTTGGGTGCCGGTTCGTCGGATCGTCCGCGCAAGCTGTCACGCACTTTGTCCTTACCGAAGCTGTTGCCGTCCATGCTGCGCGGCAGTCATTTCACATTGAGTGACGAGGACGGTACTTCGATCTGGGGGCGTGCCTCGTATTCGAGCTATAAAGACGCCGACGATGGTACTTCGATAGACGGCGAGGTCACCACGGCCATGCTGGGTGTTGACCACAGCAGTGGTCGGACGCTGCTGGGTCTGGCGCTGGCTTATAGCGACAGTGATGGTGAATGGCGGGGTGAATCGGACGAAGGTGAGTTGTCCGGTACGCTGGCCTCCCTGCTGCCGTACCTGCGCTATGACCTGACGGAGCGTCTGCAACTGTGGGGTGCGGCGAGCTATGGTCGAGGTGATCTGGAGCAGACTTCAGAGACCGGCATGGAGTCGGAGCACGATCTGGAGCAGGTATCGGCGACGCTGGGTCTGCGCGGTACGTTGCTGGATCGTTCGGTGGAAGAGGGCGGTTTGAGCCTGAAGCTGATTTCGGATATGACGCTGGCGCGCATTGAGGCGGATGATTCCGAGGTGATGGCGGGCACCGAGGCGGATACACAGCGTTTCCGGATGGGTCTGGAGTGGTCCTGGCAGTTGCCGGAAGGGGGCGGTATGCGCCTGACACCGGAGCTGGAACTGGGTCTGCGTTATGACGGTGGCGATACCAGTGAAGGCTTTGGTCTGGAGCTGGGCGGTGGCCTGAACTGGCAGTTACC
Source organism: Gammaproteobacteria bacterium (assembly GCA_965214035.1). Lineage (GTDB taxonomy): Bacteria > Pseudomonadota > Gammaproteobacteria > JAJDYQ01 > JAJDYQ01 > JAJDYQ01. The sequence goes on from OZ243932.1 coordinate 562,818, forward strand.
GGCCCGTGGTTTGACCTTTGATGTGCGCAGCCGTTATCTGCTGGAGCATGAGGCCTCCGGGCGTGAGGAGTGGGGTCTGTCCGGTTCACTGCGTTACAAGGCACGGCCGGATTCGGCGCATGGTCCGTCGTTCAGTCTGCGCCATGAGTACGGCAATGCACCGGCGGCCAGTGGTCTGGATCGGTTGTTGTCGGATTCTCTGACGGATGCGCTGAAGGAGGATAATGCTGATACCGCTGATGTGTCGAGCCGCTGGACGTTGAAAGGTGAATGGGGTTTTGCTCTGATGGACGATGCGACCGGCATCCCCTATGCGAGCCTGTCGGCATCCGATGCCAAACGTGATCTGACTCTGGGCTGGCGTCTGTTGTCGAACCCGGCTGGCCTGAAGTCGAAGCTGGATATCAAGGCCATCCGCCGCGAACAGGATGACAATAACCCCCGCCACAGCGTCGGCGCGGAGTGGAAGTTGAACGGGTAGGGTTTCTGTAGCCGGTATCCCCCTGCCGGTTGTTGCGGGGCCGGTTTCCTGCCTTGCTGCTGTTCAGGGGGTTGTTGCTGATGCCCTGTTATCTATCTGTATGACAAGGGGTCATGTGCGGCTGACTCGTAGAACTGGTTTTTAATGGTTCTCTCTGCTAGTCTTTTGATAAAATCAATGAAAAAGCGAGGGAATATGTGATGCGTACCATCATGGTCATTAATGCTAAAGGCGGTTCGGGCAAAAGCACTATCGCGACCAATCTGGCCAGTTATTATGCCTGCCAGGGCCATAAGGTCAGTCTGGTCGATTATGATCCGCAGGGTTCCAGTCTGGCATGGCTGAAGGCGCGTTCCTCTATCAACCGACCCAGAATCCAGGGTATCGATGGTACTTCTGCGACTGTCAATCCGGGCCGTGGTACCGGCTACATGATTATGGATGCGCCGGCGTCGGTGCATGGTAAGGATCTTAACAGTCTGGTTCGTCATGCCCGCACATTGATTATTCCGGTGTTGCCTTCGCCCATCGATATGCGTGCGGCGGCGGATTATATCAGGGAAATCCGGGCGACCCGTCTGATCTCGGCCAAAAAGGGCAGGATAGGTCTGGTCGCCAATCGAGGGCGTGACCAGACCCGGGTTTTCTGGGAACTGGATGAGTTTCTGGACCGTTTGCGTGAACCCTATATTGCCGCATTGTCGGACAGCATGAATTATGTGCGCGCAGCTGATAAAGGGTTGGGTATTTTTGAGATGGCCCCGGCGGCAACTGCCCTGCATCGTATCGAGTGGGAGCCATTGTTCAAGTGGCTGGAGTCCAGGTCGAGCCAGCCATAGGAATTCCCCGCCGGGTAGATAGCCGCGTATGCCGGGCAGTATTGATTAACTGCCCTGGATTGTGCAGTAGCCGGCTTTGGGGCCGTTCCTTATGCACAATCGTCTGGTTTCGGTACTGAACATCCAATACGCCATATTGCCTTTGTGCGATATTGACTCCATAGTAGCTCCCGGTCCGGGTTGCCCGGTTATATTCAGGCACAGCCTTAACATGAAGATTGCAATACAGAGCAAAAACCGGTCTTTTGATTGCGGGCCGGATGAAGCCATACTTGATGCCGCCCTCCGCCAGGGTGTTACCATGCCTTACGGTTGTCGCGGCGGACGCTGCGGGGGTTGTATGGGGAGCGTCGTCGAAGGTGAGTTTGCCTACCCGAACGGTCAACCCGGTGGTATCGCTGACCGTGAAATTATGGAGGGCAAGGCCCTGTTTTGTCAGGCTCACCCGAAAACCGATATGGTTATTAAGGTCAGTATCATCCATACACCGGCAGGTATCGAACCGCGCAAAATGCCGGCGCGGGTACACAGCATCGACAGGCTGACAGATACTGTCGTACAGCTAAAGCTGAAAATACCGGCTGCCAGTCGCCTGCCATTCCTTGCCGGTCAGTATGTGGATTTTATTTTGAGCGATGGTCGCCGCCGTGCCTTTTCGCTGGCCAATCCTCCGCACCATGATGAGTTTCTGGAGTTCCAGATTCGCCATGTGCCGGGCGGGTACTTTACTCATTTTGTCTTTGAGGAAATGCGTAACAAGGCATTGATCCGTATTGAGGGTCCGCTTGGTACCTTTTATCTGCGCGAAGACCATGAGCGGCCGATTATTATGATGGCGGGTGGCACCGGTATGGCACCACTGCGCAGCATGTTGCTGCACATGTTTGCCATCGGTGATGACCGTCCGGTTCATCTGTTCTGGGGGGCGCGTGCGAAAAAAGACATCTATCTGCCGGATGAAATTGATCAGTGGCTGAAGGCTTATCCCGATAAAATAAAGTTCACGCCCGTTCTTTCCGAACCGGCAGAGTCCGATAACTGGAACGGTGATACCGGTTTTGTCCATGAAGCGGTTACCCGCACTTATCCCGATATGTCCGATTATGAGGTCTATATGAGTGGCCCGCCTCCAATGGTTTATGCGGCAAGAGATGCCTTCATGGCACAGGGGTTGCCTGAGGATCGAGTGTTTTCGGATGCCTTTGATTTCTCGGATGATCCGGGCCTGCCGGCGGCTGAAAAGGAAGGTGGCACCGGTTAATGGTGGTCATGCCTGGTCGGCGGTCTTTATGGCTGCCAGTAATCGGTTATACATCGCTTCATCAGTGGCATCTTCGGCAATCATCGGTGCCTGTCTGATATGCAGGTTGTTTACGGTATCTGCCACTCGCATTCCGGGCACCAGAAATTCGGCACTTTTCTTTAACCACTCTGCCTGTTCGGTACTCGCCAGCTCAAAAAGGTGATGCAGGCCCTTGACGCTGGTAATCGCGACGACAGCCCGCTCGGACTGCATCAGCCCGTTTAGCGGTGTATTGAGGAGCGTCGGCTTTACCCGTACATAAATATCTATTTCGCTGACTCTGGCACCGCGATCTCTGATCTGTTCCTGCAAATGGCGGCGTCCACCTCGGCCCTTGATGATCGTATATTGGTGTCCGGCAATGTCCTGCATCTGTGGCATGACCAGCAGGGCTTCACTGTTGAAAGGGGCAGGCGGAGTCAACACGGGCTCCACGCCCTGCTCTCTCAGATGTGTGGCCGTTGCCTTGCCGATGGCAATGACCGGGCTGTCTCTGTTCCATTGCGGGTTGATGGTGTTGAGCATCGGTACGCCCAGATGCACGGCGTTGGCACTGATAAAAATGACTCCATTGACAGTCTGGTGCAGCATGGCTTTTGCTTCCGCGCCCGGGTCGATTGCCTGGATTTCAATGACGGGAAAAAGAATGGCCTGCCCGCCTGCCCGCCTGATCATTGTAAAAAATGGCTGTGCCTGATGCTCCGGGCGCGTTACCAGTACGGTGACATTTTGCAGTATTTTTTTTGTCATGCCGGCATTACTTTGGCAGGAGGCTGTCTTGATGTCTGGCTTGAATGGTATTCTCCTGCCAGTGGCGGGAGTTTACAGCGGGTCCTTGAAGAGTGTCCTGACCGAGGACAGATGCCTGCGGCTTACTGTGATCCGCCTGTCAGTGCCATCAAGCAAAATATGGTAGATCCCTTCACTGTCTTTTTCCAGTGATTTGATGTGTGATTTTGACACCAGTGCGTTGCGGTGAACCCGAATAAATTCTTCCTTAAACTCTTGTTCAAGGGAGGACAGAGATTCTTCAATCAGCACCTGACCATCCTTGTAGTTGACTTCGATATATTTGGAGTCGGCCTTGAAATAGCAGATATCGGTCAGCTCAATCAGGTGCAGACTACCTCTGATCCGCGCACAGATCTGTTTGCGTGCATGGCTGATTCCCTCGTCGATTCTGCTGTCCCGTGCGACTCCGTCCGCTTGGGCTCGCGTCAGTTTGTGCGCCGACTGTAATGCGGCTTCCAGTTTGTCCCGATGGATCGGTTTCAGCAGGTAGGCTATAGCATGTGACTCAAATGCCTGCAGGGCATGCTCGCTGTAGGCCGTGGTAAATATGATGGCCGGTGGATTGTCTTTGCCGGCAAAATACCTGCAAACTTCAAGGCCACTCATGCCGGGCATGCGAATATCCAGCAGCAGAATATCGGCTGCCATTGATTCTGCCTTGTCAATCGCGTCCGGCCCGTTGTCGGCTTCGCCAGCAAGTTGGTATCCGGCGATGGATGATAACAGCATCTTCAGACGAGCCCGTGCCAGCGGTTCGTCATCTACTATCAGTACTTTCATGTTTTATCCTTATGCGGCAGTGTCAGTACCACGCAGTAGCTTTCTGTATCCTGCGACGACTGCAAGTCAGCCCGACTGCCATACATGATGCCAAGCCGTTCGCTTATATTGGCAATCGCCATCTGATTGCCTCGGCGTAGCGTGTCGTCATCGCGTGTCGGCAGGGGGTTGGTAATGGTAATTTTGACTTCCCCGTCCAGTAACGCTGAAATGCTGATCCAGCCACCGTCGCTCCTCGGCTCAATACCATGATAAACGGCATTTTCTACCAGTGGTTGTATCGTCAGTGTGGGAATACTGGTGCTGAGTATGGAATCATCGATATCCCATAGAATCTGCAGGCGTCCTCCTAGACGCAGTTTTTCTACGGCCAGATAGTGCCGGGTTAAATCAATTTCTTTTTTTAGCGTCGTGGTTGAGTCTCCTGATTTCAGTGATACCCGGTAAATCTCCGATAAGTCCAGAATGGCCTGCTCGGCGGCATCCGCATCAATCTGGGTCAACGCCGCAATCGTATTCATGCTATTAAACAGCAGGTGTGGTCGTATCCGTGCCTGCAGGGCCCGGATGCGGGCCTGACTTTCCGCTTCAATATGTATCTGTAATTGTTGCAACAGGTACATTACCCATAAAACCACGCTGCTGATAATCATGCTGATGACTATATTTCTTATCAGAAACAGATCATGTTGTCCGGGTCGCAGATTCTGTAATTCGGGTAGCATCAGTGTCAGTTGGAATGCAAATTCGCTCACAGCCAGGGTTACCAGTTGAATGACCACAAAAATAATCAATGTGCTTTTGAGCAGGCTGAGGTTTTTTAACCAGCGATTCAGCAGGCATAGAATGGCAAGACAGGTCAGCCCCAGCCATTGCAGAAACATTGCCTGCATACCAAGCAGTTCCGGGTTGATTGTAAGATTCCGTCCCGATGCCAGTAGCATAACAGCTGCCAGCAGTACCATGCTGGCTATCACCAGCAGCACGGAACGTGCACTGCAAAAATCGGCTGGCAGGTTGATTTTTTTGTCTTCGGATACCATACGTTTAAGTGTTCAGCGAAACGCCGGATAACGCAAGCCCATTACGCTGGTATAATCCGGGATTCAGAAGTTAAGGATACACCATGAGCGATCAACAGGACGATAAAAAACTTTGGAGTGGACGGTTTGCCGAACAAACCGATGCACTGGTTGAGATGTTCAGTGAGTCGGTCAGTGTTGATCGGCGGCTGTATGCACATGATATTCTTGGTTCCATTGCTCATGCAAAGATGCTGGCGGTGGTCGGTGTTATTACAGATGCCGAGCGCGATGCCATACTCAATGGCCTCGAAGAAATACGGCTGGATATCGAACGTGGTGACTTTCTCTGGTCTGCCGAGCTGGAAGATGTGCATATGAATATCGAGGCGCGGTTGACTGACCGTATCGGCGAGGCTGGTAAAAAGCTGCATACCGGTCGCTCCCGCAATGATCAGATAGCAACCGATATGCGGCTTTATCTGCGTGACCGAATCGACCGGATTGTCGCGCTTTTGAACACGGTTCGGTGCAGACTTGTTGATCGGGCGGATGTCGAGGTGAATACGATTATGCCCGGTTTCACTCATCTGCAGACCGCTCAGCCGATTACCTTCGGTCACCATCTGATGGCCTGGCAGGAGATGCTTGGCCGCGATGCTGACCGTATGCAGGATTGCCGCAAACGGGTTAATGTCATGCCGCTGGGTTCCGCTGCCCTGGCCGGTACCAGTTATCCGATTGACCGACATATGACCATGGAGCTGCTGGGTTTCGATGCTGTCACAGAAAATTCGCTGGATGCCGTCAGTGACCGTGATTTCGTGATTGAATTTACATCGGCCTGTGCCCTGATCATGGCGCACCTGTCACGAATGTCTGAAGAAGTTGTCCTTTGGGCGTCGCCACAGTTCGATTTCATTGAGCTGCCTGACAGTTTCTGTACCGGTTCTTCCATCATGCCGCAGAAAAAAAATCCGGATGTTCCTGAGCTGATTCGTGGCAGCAGCGGACGTGTCACAGGTGATTTGGTGGCTCTGCTGACCCTTATAAAGGCCCAGCCGTTGGCCTATAACCGCGATAATCAAATCGATAAGGAGCCGTTGTTTGATGCCATTGATACTGTGGAGGCCTGTCTGCGGCTGTTTGCCGATATGATGCCTTTAATCAAAACCAAAGCGGATCGTATGCGCACGGCAGCCCTGAGCGGCTTTCCCACCGCAACCGATCTCGCGGATTATCTGGTGCGCAGGGGTGTGCCGTTCCGGGATGCCCACGCGATTGTCGGCAGGTCGGTAGCTTATGGTATTAAAAACAATAAAGATCTGTCAGAGTTTTCATTGGATGAGCTGCAACAGTTCAGCAGCCGGATTGAAGACGATGTTTATCAGATTCTTACCCTGGAGGGTTCGGTCGCCGCACGTAACCATATCGGTGGTACCGCACCGGAGCAGATCAAGGCCGCTGTCCGGCGAGCCCGCGCCGGGCTTGATTGCTGACTGGCCGGTCGTTCCTGTCTGATTCGAAGAGTGAATATATGACAAGTGAAGATCAAATTATGGCCCTGCGTAAGCGTCTGGCCCGGTTTGCCGACGACCGTGACTGGGGCCGGTTTCATTCCCCTAAAAATCTCTCCATGGCGCTCATCGCCGAGGCCGCTGAGCTGGTTGAGCATTTCCAGTGGCTTTCTGAACAGGATAGCCAAAATCTGTCACCGGAAAAACATGAGGCAGTCGCCATGGAATTGGCAGACATCTTTATCTATCTGATTCGTATCGCCGACAGACTTAATGTCGATCTGGCGACCAGCGCCTGGAAAAAGATAGAGATCAATGAGGTGCGTTATCCGGTCGATAAAGTGAAAGGGTCTGCCCGGCGTGCCTCAGAATATGGTCGGAGTTGAGTCATCAATCCGGGAATCGCTGCGCTTGAGCGGGCCGATCCGCTTGCAGACACCTGATCAGCCATTCACGTATCGCCAGTATCTCAGGCGGGTTGACCGAGTGCACCATCGGATAGGTGTGCCATTCTATATCAGTACACAGCTTTTTCAGGATTTCTTTCGAGGCTTCGGCAAACTGTATGGGTACCACAGGATCCTGCTCGCCATGGGCCATAAATATCGAAGGGACAGGGGCCGGTTTGCACACCACCCCTTGAAAGTGATCGCTTAACGGCAACCAGGTTGACAGGGCGATAATGCCTCCCGGATGGTGCTCAGATTTCAGGCCGGCATACAGCGCAATCGAACCGCCCTGGGAAAATCCGGCCAGAATAATCCGGTGACTGGCGATGCCACGTTCAATTTCGTGATTTACCAGCATGGAAATAATTTTCGCGGATTCCATAATCCCTTCCTCGTCCTGTTCGGCATCAAGGGAGATGTTTTCGTAAATATCATACCAGGCGCGCATCATGTAACCGCCGTTGATCGTGACCTGACGCAGCGGTGCGTCTGGAAAAATAAACCGCACGGGTTGTTCTGCCGGCAGCATGAGTTGTGGCACGATAGACTCAAAGTCGCTGCCATCAGCGCCAAGTCCATGCAGCCAGATGACCGAAGCAGTGGGGTGTGGTCCTGTTTCTACCGTGATTGAGCCCAGCTCGATTTCTTCATCGGGGCGACGGTTTATGATCGCGTTGTCTGCCATAGGCTGAATTTTATCAGAGTTTCTCGTTGAGCGGATGGTTGATTCTGGATGCGGTATTCAGCGACGGCTTCGCAGTAGCTTGTGGCCTGCCTTCTTCAACGTAAATCTGGTATTGTTCTCACCGGGCGGATTGTTTATATCTCATCTGAAGGGTCAGGGTTTTGTCTGTTATGCTATTGGAAATAACTCAATCATGGATTCCATGCTGCGCGAAGTTGTCTGTAAGCTGAATGACAGAGCCGCCGTGATCGGCATTGTCGGGCTTGGTTATGTTGGCCTTCCATTGGCGGTTCGATTTTCCGGGGCAGGATACAGGGTAGTAGGCCTGGATATTGATCCTTGCAAGCCAGAGCATATCCGGCAGGGCAGATCGTATATTAAACATATTTCAGATTCCGTGATCCGTGATGCCGTGAATAAGGGATTCAGCGCTACCTCGGATATGCAGCAGGCGAGGATGCTTGACGCCATTATATTGTGTGTCCCAACTCCGCTGGATGGTTATCGAAACCCTGACTTGCGGTATGTGATCGATACGATTGACTCATTGCTGCCCTGCCTGCATGAGGGGCAGATTATTTCTCTGGAGAGTACGACCTATCCGGGCACTACAGAGGAGGAGCTGGTGCCCCGCATAGAAAGTAAAGGATTCACCATCGGGCAGAACTTTTTTCTGGTCTATTCTCCTGAACGTGAAGACCCGGGTAATCCGGATTTTACGACACAGACGATTCCAAAGATATGCAGCGGTTCTACCACGTCATGTCTGAAAGCCGGTCTGGCTTTATATGGTCAGGTGATTGACCAGCTTGTCCCGGTTCGCTCTACCCGTGTCGCAGAAATGGCAAAATTACTGGAGAATATACATCGTGCGGTCAATATAGGTCTGGTTAATGAGATGAAGATGGTGGCTGATGCCATGGATATTGATATACATGAGGTAATAGAGGCGGCTGCAACCAAACCTTTCGGCTTTGTCTCTTATCAACCCGGCCCTGGGCTCGGTGGTCATTGTATCCCGATTGATCCTTTTTATCTTACCTGGAAAGCCAGACAGTACGGTATTAATACCCGGTTCATTGAATTGGCCGGTGAGGTGAACCGGGCCATGCCGGATTGGGTCGTCAGTAAAATAACCCTGGGGCTTAATCGACATGAAAAATCGGTGAATGGTAGTCGTATTCTGATTTTGGGCATTGCTTATAAAAAGAATGTCGATGATATGCGGGAATCGCCTGCCGTTGAGATCATGTCGAGCCTGAACAGGCTTGGGGCGAATGTGGCATACAGTGATCCTTATGTGCCGGTATTCCCTCAAATGCGTCGCCATTATTTCGATTTGTCCAGTATTGAGCTGACTCCGGAAAATCTTGGTTGCTATGATTGTGTGGTACTGACGACCGATCATGATGCGTTCAATTATCCTGACATCGAAAGGTATGCGCAGCTTGTTGTCGATGCCAGAGGTCGTTACCAGACATCATCGGATAAAATTATCAAGGCCTGATTGGCTGTGTGTGACCTGGCTGAGCAGATAAAAAAATGAGTCGCCAGCAGGCAGTGACGATTGTGAGCAGTCATTTTGATGCGCTGCTCGAAAATGAAAAATTGACAGACCGGCATCGTCATATCCTGACCGAGCAGGATGCTGTATGGAAAAGGGCGCTTTATGTCAGTTCGTTTCTCAGTGCCAGTATCAGAAGAGATCATGAGTTGCTGGAGCTGTTGTTATTGTCTCTACAGCCGGAATATGATTATAAGCTGCTACTGCGGCAGGCCGGTGAAAAGATTATGGCCTGCGAAAACAGCAGTGCGCTGGACAAGGCTTTAAGATACTTCCGGAACCGGCATATGCTGTGCATCGCGTTCCGGGATTTATCATTTTATTCGCCGCTCGATGATTTGCTGGAGTATCTGAGCGCACTGGCTGATCGTCTGATTCAATGTGCCATGCAGTGGCATTATGATGCTCTTGCGAAGCTGCATGGCTGCCCATTGGATGAGCATGGCAGTCCGATGCCCATGGTGGCATTTGCCATGGGTAAGCTGGGCGCACGTGAACTCAATTATTCATCTGATATTGATCTGATTTTGTCGTATGAGCACGATGGCGAGACAACGGGCGGAAAGCCACTGACCCATCATGAGTTTTTTCTAAAGCTGGCACAGCGGTTTTATCAGAGCCTTAACCGGGTCATGGTCGATGGCTTTGTTTTTCGTGTTGATTTGCGCTTGCGCCCCTACGGTAACAGCGGGCCTCTGGTGATGAGCTTTTCAGCGATGGAGGATTATTATCAGACTCAGGGCCGGGAGTGGGAGCGTTATGCCATGATCAAGGCGCGTCCTGTCGGCATGAATATCGATGCCGGCAAAAGGTCGCTTTCTCTTTTGAAACCATTTGTTTATCGGCGTTATCTGGATTTTGGGGCGATCCAGTCTTTAAGGGAACTGAAGGTTATGATTGATCGTGAGGTTGCCCGCAGGGACCGTCAGCATGACCTGAAGCTGGGGCCGGGAGGAATTCGTGAAATAGAATTCATTGCCCAGGTTTTTCAGTTGATGAGAGGTGGTCAGGATGTTTCATTACAGGATAGAAGTACACCTCTAATCCTGCGAAAACTGGCGGAAAAGCAGTATATGCAGGAGACTGATATCGGGCATTTGATACGGGCGTGGCAGTTTTTAAGAACGGCGGAAAATCATATTCAGGAAATGAATGATCGGCAGGAGCATGCCTTGCCTGCCAACGAAGAAGATCGGAATCGACTTGCCGTTTCAATGAATTTTAATACCTGGCAAGAATTTTATGCGGTATTGTCGAACCATCGACAACATGTCCAGCATTGTTTTGATCAGATTTTTGCCGAGCGTGAAGATGATGATTCCAGCCCAATAAAAATTTACTGGCTGTCCATCAGTGAATCAGACCCGGATGCTGCTGCTGAAGAAGATATCGAGCTGCTTGGAGAGCTGGGTTACAGGGAACCGAAGCGGCTGCATCAGCAACTGGTGAGTTTCAAAATCCAGGGGGTATATACCCGGTTAAGTGCGCAGGGAAAGCTTTTGTGTGACGGATTGATCCCCGCATTGCTGAACGAGTCTTGCAGGTTGGATGACCCGGATGAGGCTATCAGACGTTTGCTTTCTGTCATTATTGTGATTGCCCGTCGCGAGTCTTATCTGTCGTTGCTGCTGGAGGAGTCTTCGGCCAGATCCCAACTGGGAAAGCTCTGTGTTGCCAGTCTATGGGTCACTGAAACCATCGCCAGAAATCCGATGTTGCTTGATGAGTTGATTGACCATCGCACCCTTTATTCACCACCGGACAGGCAGGCATTGAATAGTGAGATTGATCGGTTGCTGGTCAGTCTGGAGCAGGATGATGTCGAAATGCAGATGGATCGGCTACGGTATTTTAAGCAGGCTCAGCAGTTACGTATCGCCGCAGCTGATATTGCCGGTGCCATGCCGTTGATGAAAGTGAGTGATCATCTGACATGGATTGCCGAGCACTTGTTGCAGGTCATACTGGAACTTGCCTGGAGTGATATGAGCTCCCGCTACGGTTGCCCGACTTGTGTTGTGCAGGGAGAAAACCGTAAGGCCGGTTTTGCGATCATCGGCTTCGGTAAGCTCGGCGGAATAGAGCTCGGCTATGGTTCGGATCTGGATCTGGTTTTTCTGCATGATAGTTGTGGTTCACAACAGGTTACGGATGGTGAAAAGCCGCTGGATAACAGTGTGTTTTTCACGCGGGTCGCACAGCGTCTGGTGCATTTGCTGGCAACTCTCACTCCGGCTGGCAGGCTTTATGAGATTGATATGCGGCTCCGTCCCAATGGGCAGTCAGGTATGCTGGTCAGCTCGCTTGTGGCATTTGAGGATTATCAGCAAAACGATGCCTGGCTCTGGGAGCATCAGGCCCTGGTGAAGGGCAGGGCTATATGTGGGGATGCCGCAGTTTGTCAGGAGTTTGACCGGATTCGAGGCGCTATTTTGGGCAGGAAAAGGAAAAAAGAGGTGGTTCGGCAGGAGATATTCGATATGCGTCGCCGCATGAGAGAGGAGCTTGATCGCTCTGAAGAAGGGGGCTTTGACTTGAAGCAGGGGGCAGGGGGTATTGTCGATATTGAATTTATGGTTCAATATGCCGTTCTGAGTGAGGCACATGACAGATCGGAGCTGGCTGCCTGTTCAGATACGATTCGCATTCTGGAAAGTGCTATCCGTATTGGCTGGCTGGATGGAGACAGGGGCTGCCGCTTGATCGAGATCTATCAGCAATACAGGAGTGTCATTCACCGCCGCATCCTTCAGGGGCAGGATCAGTGTGTGAGCACAGGTGAATTCAGGGCGCATCGACAACGGGTAACCAGTGTCTGGCTGGACATATTTGGTGAGAAAGCATAAGGAATTTTGTATGAACTTTGATGACCGTGACGGGGTTATATGGCTGGATGGGGAAATGGTTCCCTGGCGCGAGGCCAGAGTACATGTCTTGACACATACGCTGCATTACGGGATGGGTGTGTTTGAGGGTGTGCGCGCCTATCCGACCGAGCAGGGAACGGCTATTTTTCGTTTGCAGGATCATACGGAGCGTCTGTTTAATTCAGCACATATCCTGGGTATGGATATCCCCTTTTCCAGAGAGGAAATCAGTGAGGCACAACGGGCGACCGTTCGGGAAAATAATCTGGAGTCGGCCTATATCCGCCCAATGTGTTTTTTGGGTTCCGAGGGCATGGGTCTCCGTGCGGATAACCTCCGTGTACATTGTATGGTGGCTGCCTGGAGCTGGGGTTCTTATCTGGGCGATGAAAATATGGAGAGGGGCATCCGGGTGCGGGTTTCTTCATTTACCCGGCATCATGTTAATGCCACTATGTGTCGCGCCAAGGCCAATGGTCATTATATGAATTCGATGATGGCGCTGCAGGAGGCCCTTCGTGATGGTTACGACGAGGCGCTGCTGCTGGATGCCGCCGGCTTTGTCATGGAAGGCAGTGGCGAGAATGTTTTTCTGGTGAATGAGGGCACTTTTTATACCCCGGATCTTGCTTCGGCACTGGACGGTATAACCCGTAAAACCATTATGACCCTGGCTCACAGCGAAGGCTTGAAGGTGGTGGAAAGGCGGATTACCCGGGATGAGGTTTATATCGCCGATGAAGCGTTCTTTACCGGGACAGCGGCTGAAGTGACTCCGATTCGCGAAGTCGATAACCGGATGATCGGTGACGGCGGCCGGGGAGAAGTTACGGAAAAAATGCAGTCGTTATACTTTGATGCTGTCCATGGTCGGGGCAGGGATTATCCGGATTGGTTAAGTTTTGTTTGATGGAGTAGATTGATGGTTCGGCATGTCGAAAATGATTCTGTCCCCGCTGTGCAGGGTCGGCATATTCCTTCCAATGCTGAAAGTCACTATAGGATCAGCCGGTCTGATCTGCCGTTAAGCTGCCCGATGCCTCAGATGGAGTTGTGGAATTCCCATCCGCGGGTCTATCTGCCAATAGAGGAGACAGGCAAGGCAAAATGTCCCTATTGTGGCGCAGTATATGAGCTGGTCGGGGATGCAGCACCGGCATCGTCTTCTCATACCGGATAACTTGTTTTCCCGCATCCTTGTTGTTGCACCATCATGGATAGGTGATATGGTGATGGCGCAGCCTTTGCTTGCGCTGCTGAATAGTCAGGGGCATGAAGTTGATATACTGGCCCTGCCCATCATCAAACAGCTTGTTGCGCGCATGCCTCACATCCATGATGTCGTTGACATGCCAATTGGGCATGGCAGACTCGAACTTGCCCATCGTCGGCAAATCGGTCGCTCACTGTGCCGTCGCCAGTATGCACAGGCTGTTGTTCTGCCGAATACCCTGAAATCCGCCCTGATCCCCTTTTTTGCAAAGATAGGTCGGCGTACCGGCTTTCATGGTGAGATGCGTTACGGGTTGTTAAATGACCGGCGTCTGCTTAATGAAAAGGGTATGCCGAAACTTGTGCAGCGATATTACTCATTGGGCCTGGAAGACAGGGTGACATTACCGGAGCATATTCCTGAACCGGAACTGAGAGTGACAGTGCAGCAGCAGAGGGCTACATTGTCTTCTCTGGGTATTGAATCTGATCATGACCGGATACTGGTATTATGTCCGGGTGCAGAATACGGACCTGCCAAACGATGGCCGGCAAGTCATTATGCCCGGCTTGCCAGCGATATGCTCAGTCATGGCTGGAATATCTGGTTGTTCGGTTCAGAAAAAGACCGGCCGGTTTGTGACGGTATCAATGTATCGACGGATAATCGGTGTCTTAATCTGGCCGGAAAAACCCGACTGGAGCAGGCCATCGACTTGATGAGTCTGGCCCATGTGGTGGTTACTAATGACTCCGGGCTCATGCACATTGCCTGTGCGCTGGATATAAAAACCATTGCCCTGTTCGGTTCAACCAGCCCGGCATATACTCCGCCACTGTCCGATAATGCCGAAGTGATTTCATTGAAGCTGGAATGCAGCCCCTGCTTTCAGCGCGAGTGTCCGCTCGGACATCTGGATTGCTTACAGAAAATTTCTGCGCAGCAGGTTATGCAACGCATCCTGTCTTGAGTGCGAACAGGTTTATTCATGCGTGTTTTGATCGTAAAGACATCTTCCCTGGGCGATTTAATTCATACTTTTCCGGCAGTGACCGATGCGATGCGGGCCATGCCGGATATCGTTTTCGACTGGGTGGCTGAGGAATCATTTGGTGAATTGCCATCATTACATCCGGCCATTGATCAGGTGATACCGAGTGCTGTCAGACGCTGGCGAAAGTCCTGGATCAGGTTCTGGGTACAGGGTGACTGGAAACGGTTCAAGCAGCTATTGCAGAGACATCACTATGATGCCGTTATTGATGCCCAGGGTTTGATAAAGAGTGCCTTGATTGCCGGTCAGGCAAGAGGTGTAAAATATGGAATGGATAAAAATTCGGCACGAGAGAGTCAGGCTGGTTGGTTTTACGACAAGACTTATGTGATCAGTAGAGAGCAACATGCCGCCGTCCGCATTCGGGAGCTGTTTTCCAGAGCGCTGAATTATAGATATGAGGATATGCCACTGGATTATGGATTGTCTGTGGCACCTGATGATTCGATCAACGAGGAAACCATTATTTTTCTATACGGCACAACATGGTCCAGTAAACGCTGGCCTTTGCAGTTCTGGCGAGAGCTTGCTGTCAGATTGACCGATATGGGAAAGAGAGTGGTGATGCCGGCCGGTAGTCAGGCCGAACGCCGGTTTGCCAAGCAGATAGCCTGTGATATTGCCGAAGTAGAGGTTTTGCCTTTTATGACCCTGGCTGAAATGGCCTCGGTGATAGTGGCCTGTCAGGCGGTTGTCGCCGTGGATACGGGGCTGGCTCATCTCGCTGCCGCGTTGAACAGGCCGGGGGTATCACTCTATGGTTCCACTTCGTCGGCATATACTGGAACCCTGAGTCAATATATGCAGCCCATACAGGCTCAATATGCGTGTTCTCCCTGTCTGTTACGTCGTTGCAATAAGCTGCCTGAGAGTCAGATACCGCCATGTACTGAGACTATCCTGGCCGATCAGGTTGCTGACATGGTGAACCGGAGGGGTGCTGCATGAGGCTTGCTTTTTGTTTATTCAAGTATTTTCCCTATGGAGGATTGCAGCGGAATTTTTTGGAAATTGCGCGGCAAAGGGTGGCAGCCGGTGATGAGGTTTTTGTTTATACGTTGAGCTGGCAGGGAGATATGCCAAAGGAGTTGACGGTAAGAATCATAAAAAGTCGAGGACTGACCAATCATACCAGGGGGAAAAAGTATGCCGAACAGGCATTAAACCACATCCGTCAGGATAGCATTGACTGTGTGGTGGGATTTAACAAAATGCCGGGGCTGGATATCTATTTTGCATCGGATCCGAGCTATAAGGCCCGTTCCCATAACTGGATACAACGGATGAGTACCCGCTACAGATATCTGGTGAAATTTGAGCATGCCGTTTTTGGTACAGACAGTCGTGTCCATATTCTGATACTGACCGACAGGCAGCGGGCTGAATATCAGTATTCATGGCATACGCCGGACGAACGATTTACATTGATACCGCCTGGCATTCACCGTTCTGCCTGTGCGTCTAAGAATGCTGCTGAACAAAGACAGCGAATACGAGATGAATTGGCGATTACCTATGAACAGATACTTTTACTGATGATCGGCTCGGGATTCAAAACCAAGGGGCTTGACCGGTCTCTAAGGGCGATTCATGCTTTGCCGCAATCTTTACGCGAGAAAATCCGGATGCGGGTTATCGGGCAGGATAAGGCCGCACCGTTTGCAAGAATGATCCGGCGTCTGTCTCTGCAAACCCAGGTCAGCATTCTTCCGGGACGCAACGATATCCATGCCATCATGCAGGCGGGCGACCTGCTTGTACATCCTGCCTACCGCGAGGTTACAGGTGCGGTTATTCTGGAAGCGGTTGTTGCCGGTTTGCCGGTGATTGCTACCGATGTGTGCGGTTATGCGCATCATGTTAATGAGGCCGGGGCGGGTATCGTCCTGGAATCGCCGTTTGACCAGAATAATTTTAATGAGCAGCTTGTCCGAATGCTTGAGACAGACAGACAGCAATGGCGTGAAAATGGTATTCACTATGGCCGGACGCAGGATTTATACAGCATGTCTGAAGCGGCGTCTTCTGCTATTCATCAATTCTGCTGCAACAGGGCGAGCAGATGATCCGGATTGATTCAGCCTGCCAGACGCTTTTTTCTGCAGTTGGTTTATTTGATTGGGTGGCAAGCCTTGATGGCGAGATATACCGGGTTGGGCCGGGGCGTGTGACCCTGCGTTTTGAGCATAGCGGTCAGGCGTTTTTTCTAAAACGACACACGGGGATAGGCTGGCGGGAAATTTTTAAGGAGCTTTTACAGGGCCGTCTGCCGATACTGGGGGCAATGAACGAATGGCGGGCATTAGATCGACTACAGGCTATGAATGTATCGTCTTTGCAGGCTGTAGCCTGCGGAGAGCAGGGATGGAATCCGGCGAGAAAGCAATCCTTTCTGATTACACGGGAACTGGAAGATACAATCAGCCTGGAAGAACTGGCGTTGAATTGGCGGAATTTTGATAACTTTGTGCTGATTAAACGTAGAATTATCCGCCAGGTTGCCATACTCGCCAGGCGTATCCATAACAACGGGATCAATCATCGAGATATGTACATCTGCCATTTACATATTAAAAAATCATGGCTGAGCAACCCTGAAGACGATCCGACTCTCTTTGTCATTGACTTGCATCGGGCGCAGATTCGCCTAAAAGTGCCTGTTCGCTGGCTGGTTAAGGATGTTGCCAGCCTGTATTTTTCCAGCATGGATGCCGGGTTGACACGCCGCGACTACCTGAGATTCATAAAGCAGTATTGCCAGGAATCGCTGCGGGATTCTCTCAATATGAGAAGGCGATTCTGGTTTGATGTGCAACGCCGCGCAGAATGTCTTTACGCTGCCCATCCCAACCCTGATGAATCGGAAAATATAGAGCATAAGGATGCGTGATGTCAATCCTTGATATCATAGAACAGGGTGTCTTTTCCGAATGTGAAATTGCTCTGCAAATCTTTGATAAGGAGCCACAGGTTTATTTTTGTACTGAGTCTTTGCGTTTATTGCAAGGGAGACGCCTGACTGCGCTGGCTACCTATGATAGCAGAGAGTATGTCATCAAGACATTCTTACCCAATCGACATGCGCAAAAAGAATTTCGATCTGAAATAGAAGGCTATGAATTGTTACACAATGCTTCTTATGACATACCTTCTCGTATTTACTATGGCCCTGCCAATAATGGTTTGAGCATTATCATCTATGAGTACTTAACTCATGCGCGCACCCTTGCAGACATTTTTCTACACCAACCTCCTATCAGCGGTACTGCGAAAAAATATCTTTTGCAACTGATTGATTTGTTTGTATGCTTCCGAAGAGATGGATTGATCCACAGAGATCCGCATCTGGGAAATTTTTTACTCAGAGAAGATAAAATTTATATCGTGGACATGGGTGCTGTGCATAGAGCTCATAATAAACATCTGATTAACAGAAGCATGATGCTTGGTCACAATTACCGAATCGTAGCCGCCGTCGGCATCAATAATGAACACCTGATTGACAAAAACGTAGCACTTATGTTCGCACGATTCCCAAGGGCGTTACATATTGAATCGTTATATTTGGAGAATTACCTGCGGGAACTGAATGAGGATAATAATGATTCTCATGCTGCGACACTCATAAAATTAATCGAGAGGCGGCGGCAGCAGCTTGAATCTAAATTTCTGAGAAAGATATATTGTGAATGCACAGCGTTCCATGTCAGATCAACTGCTTATGGACACTTGATTATGGATAGAGATTATTTGTGTGATCGTTTAATCAATATGATTTCCGACCCGGAGCATGTATTTGATAATGAAAATACAGTCATACTCAAGCAGGGAAGCACTACGACAGTCGGCATTATCAATGTTGATAACAGACAGTACGTTGTAAAGCGATACAATGCAAAAAATTTTGTCCATCGTCTAAAGTTGATTCTAAAGTTGATATGGCGTGAAAGCCGGGCGAGCCGCTCATGGAGAAACGCCCATCGCTTGCAATTCAGAGGTATTCGCATGGCAAAGCCAGTGGCATTTATGGAATGTCTGAAAGGCAGGCTGAAAGGCATATCTCTGTATGTGACGGAGTATGTTCCGGGCAGTAACGCCGATGAATTTTTCCGTCAGGAACACCTGAATGAAGAAATAAAGAATGATGTAGCGATGAAGATCATCGGCTTTATTGATGAATTGGCCATGGGCAGACTGGTGCATGGCAACCTGAAATTAACCGGTTTTGTTATTGATGGGAATGAGCCTGCTCTGATCAATCTGGATACCATGAAAGTTATCAATAACCGGCGCCGTCTGCTGCGTGGTATTGAAAAAGACCGCCAAAGATTCAGGGAAAGCTGGCAGGGTAATGCAGAGGCCCGGCTAATGCTTCAGCCGTTGATGGACGCGGCCAAGGTATGGTATGGCACCAATAGGGATTTTTAGTGTGACATTGAAGCGGAAGTTTTTTAGAGCGATGAGGTTCTCGTGGTATCTGATTGGAAGTGTTTTCTCGGAGCGGTATGCCCTTCGCTTGAAAGTGGCTATGGCAAGAAGAGAATGGGATAAAGAATGGAGTAAAGGATGGAGTCAGGAGGGATATACGCATGTCTTGTTGAGAAGAGCGTTGGTAATCCAGGCTACAAAAGCAGTTTATCTGCCTATACCAAAATGCGCGAACACCACTATGAGGCACTTGCTCCAGACAATGAAACCTTCGGATACTTTTCTGGCTGAGATAAAATGCAGCGAAGCATATCGTAGTTTCAAAAGAGCATTCCCTGGTGATGTGAACTTTGATGATGATGGCATGCTTATCCGCTTTTATACACCGCCTGGTTTAGCATATCTTCATGATACTGAGATCACACTTGATGAACTGACTTCAGGTTCAAGGCGTTGTTTCACCATAGTCCGTCATCCGGTAAAACGATTTCTGTCGGCCTGGCAGAATAAAGTCGCATCACCCGGCAATACGTTTCTGAAGCATGCCCTGCAGGAGTTTTATAACCGGGAAGAGGGTGCCTCGTTTTCGATTGATGACCTGATTGTCTATGCGTCGGAGGCCCCTCTTCAAAGTATGGATATACATGTCCTGCCGCAGTGGTCATGTTGTGGTGCAGGGCGTATCCCGTTTGAGATGGTTGGTAAGGTCGAGAATCTCAAGCAGGATATTGAAGCTCTTGCGGAAGCTGGACTGATTCCGAAAGAAAGTGTCAGTCGTCTCGGGGAGTACAACGTCTCGGGTCATTCTGCCGGATTCGATTCTCTTACACAGGAGCAAATATCGACCATAACTGCTATCTACGAACGTGACTTCGAAATATTCGATTATTGATTGATGTCTATAGTATCCGGCCGCTCATAGCAATTGCCATTCTTCGCAATATACAGGATGTTCATGCGTTGGTGTCAGTGGATCCCGTGACCAGAAGCGTGGAGCAATAATGACACTGTCTTTAGTTTTTCTCAGATAAACTGCCCACCAGCTGTAGGTACTGTTGGGTATGATGAAATGCTGGCACCGTGCCATCAGAGCCATATCCCCCCAGGCCGGACCATCAGGGTCAGTCCTGACCAGTGACACATCCGGTTCGCGACCAAACTGCTCTTGTACCCAGAGTTGATCATCGGAGAATATGTAAAAGATCGCACCCGGTACCATTTCGCGCATCTTTTGAAGTGCTTTTCGGTACCAGTCCACATCGCAAACCAGGTCATGACGCCTTCTTTGCCGTTGGTGTATATAATCACAGCGTCGAATATGTACCGCCACACCAGGCTTGCTCCTGCCCGGCGCAAACCCGGCAGGGATTTCTGCAATATCGGGGAAAGTAAATATCTTTTTGACCTGCTCGGCAGAATCTTTAAAGAAACGCTCGCCCTGCCACAGATATATACAGAGCCTGGGGTGAAGACTGCCCGCATAATATTCTTCCCGGGTTGATGCCTCCAACAAGGCCTCTGGACTGGTCAGTCTGCGACATGGATAAACTTCATGCCAGGACTCCTGCCGGGCTTCAAACAGAATTTCCGGATCGAATGATTTATGACTTGCCTGCTGTAGTCTGCGTGCTGCAAGGACCCCGTATTTCAGTATTTTTCTGTGAATTCCACTGGGCGGTCGGCCGGCAATCATGGAAATTTCCGGGTCCCATGTGCGAAACATGTAAAGTCTTTTTTCTGTACGAATCCAGTATTTCAGTATTATTCTCTGACTTGTGCTGAGTGTTTCACCGGTAATACCGAAACATCCCAGCTCCCATTTGCGAAAAATTGTGGTGTGTTCTGTTATATCAAGGAAGCGAGGAGTCTTTTCCATTTTGTGCGAAAAATCCACGGCATGGGCAGCCTCAAACATCTGGTTGCCAAGGCCGCCTGTAAAGGGCCAGATGATCTCCATGTCTGAATCTGGAAACAGCCGGTACCATAGAAGCCTGTTGATGATTCCCCGCAATAGCAGCACTGGGAACTCGAGTATGACAGCAAGCGGATGTTTGCGGGCAAAAGTGTGCATGGTTCTGGATGTTATATCCGACATTCCGCCAGATTGTCTGCATACCATTGGATTGCAACAGAATATATTATATTTTTTATGTATTTTTTGAATATAAAAATGATCAGTTTTGGATTTGCATTCTTTTAGACTGGATAGCAGTACATCAAAAAATGTATGGTTTACAGAATACGCATATGTTTCATAAGTACATCGAATCCTGTCCAGTGCATGATCAACATAAACAGGCCTTCTCTTTGGAGAGTGATACCCGCCCAGATAAAACATGTCCCAGGCAGGTTGTCTCAGGAGGGCAGCTATGGATTGATTCAAATAATCCTGGCTGCCCGGAATCATTAAGGCATCCTCTTCAAAAACCAGACAGTTTTCAATATTGTCTGATTTTGCAGTCTCAAGTGCCTTGATATGGCCCTGTACAAGTCCGATAGAGTTTCTCAGGTAATCATTAAATGCACTGTCTGTCCAGTGACCGGGCCTGTAATGAAAATCTGCATAATCCGAAGATGTGATAGCTGACAGCTCCGGCCGGCGCACAGCAATCCTTTGCACATCCTTAAAGCCATAATTGCTTAATTGCCTGCTGATAGACTGCCAGCGATCAGTGTGGTGATCCAGGTTGACAACATAAACAGCTTGAAAAAATTCTCTAAAATCCATACTCAAAAAAAATTATTGGGGTAGTGAATAGGTCGGTCGGCAGGCCTGAATCATCAGAG
The DNA here is from genome assembly GCA_965214035.1 of Gammaproteobacteria bacterium. Lineage (GTDB taxonomy): Bacteria > Pseudomonadota > Gammaproteobacteria > JAJDYQ01 > JAJDYQ01 > JAJDYQ01. Next base: position 584,599 of record OZ243932.1, read on the forward strand.
CTGGCAAAAGCAGGGCCTTATTCAATCATTATACCCATCGGGATTATCGGACTGCCAGCGCCAGGTATCTGTCATCATTTCAGTGAGAGTCAGCTCGGTACGCCAGTTCAATTCCCGCTTTGCCCTGGTTGGGTCCGCATAGCAAGAGGCGATATCTCCGGTGCGACGGGGAGCTATACGATAGGGCACTGGCTGGCCAGATATCTGCTCAAACGCAGCAACCATTTCCAGCACGCTGTAGCCTCTGCCGACACCCAGATTCCAGGCCCGAATGCCGGGATTTTCCTGCAACTTTTCCATAGCCTTCAGGTGGCCCCTGGCAAGGTCCGCCACATGGATATAATCCCGCACACCGGTACCATCCGGCATCGGATAATCGTCGCCAAAAACGGATAGCTGTTCCAGTTTGCCGGTAGCTACCTGGGCAATACAGGGCATCAGGTTATTGGGAATGCCGGTCGGGTCTTCACCAATCAGGCCACTTGAATGGGCGCCGATCGGATTAAAGTAACGCAGCAATGCTATATTCCACTGCGGATCGGATTGATATAAATCCCGCAAAATTTCTTCAATGATCAGTTTACTGCGTCCGTAGGGGTTGGTTGCTGATAGCGGCATATCCTCAGTGATCGGCAGCTTTTCAGGGTTGCCATAAACCGTTGCCGAAGAACTGAATACCAGATTTTTCAGGCCCGCGCTCGGCCATCACACGGCACAGGCTAATCGTGCCGGCAACATTATTTTCATAATACATGAGAGGAATTTCACAGGACTCACCAACGGCCTTCAGGCCCGCAAAATGCATAACGGCCTTAAAGTCATGGCGCCCGAATAATTCAGTCAATAGCTGCCGGTCGCGAATGTCGCCTTCGACAAACTCCACCGCCCGACCAGTTATCTGATGCAACCGGTTAAGTACTTTCCCGGAACTGTTGGACAGATTATCGAGGATAACAATGGAATGGCCCGCGTTGATTAACTCAACGCAGGTATGGCTGCCGATATAGCCGGTACCGCCGGTGATGAGGATCATTTGATAGTGGATGCGACTGGTCGAGAGATGTTCATGAACAGAAGCCCATGGCAGGCTATCTCATTAAGAAGAGAAGGGAGTGTAGCCAAATGATACGACTGGATAAAGAGCCGTGAATATTGGTCGCCATTGATTGATTCCTGTATTTGTCAAAGGTGGCGTAAGAGATTAAAATTCCGTTCAAAAGGTTGGTTCCAAAAAAGCCTGCGAGACTAGTTGGAGATACTGATCACGAAAAGCAGTTATACTATGTTGCTCATTTAAATACAAAAAACCCTGTTGCCCCAGACGATTTAGCTCTGCAGTCTCTAAATCGATGTGCTTTTTTAACTGAAGAGCTAGGCTATCGGGATCTCCGGTCTTAAAAACACTACCACCTGCCCCCTTTGTGATCGGCGCTAACATGGGTATATCAGAGCTAATTACTGGCACCTTGCCGGAGATCGCCTCTAATAAAGCTAATGGCAGCCCTTCGCTGCTCGCCCTGGCATAATCACCATGGAGGGCATCACAAATAAATCAAAGGCTTTAACGTAACGCGAAGCTCCATCTTTCCAGCCAGCGAAATACGTTCTTTCTTGTAGGCAGAGTTGATTTACCAAGGCTTTCAATTCAGTTTCCAAGCGCCCTTCACCAATAATAACAATGTGTAAATTCGAATAATCTTCAACTAACTGTGCAATCTGCTCGAATTAAAATTTCATGCCCTTTCTCGGGAACTAATCGGCCAATATGGCCGACCACAAAAGCATCTCGTGGAATACCCAAGGCCACCCGAGCAGAAGCTTTGTTCAGTTGATTCTCGACCGTCTGATCAATATCAATTGCATTGGGAATGACTGTTGTATTTTCCGAAGAGAAACCGCAGCTCAATTGCTCTACATTTTCCCTGCAATTGGGCCTTCAGATACGGCAACAAATTGCCAGCGCTCATTAATCTGCGACTTTTACCTGACGCCGCCTACTCGCCCTGTCATAATCACTTTTCCACGCCAGGAGCAAACACCCGATACGCCATTGTTTAATGTTTAACAGCCTGGATTAAATGCAACATCACAGAGACAAAGATTTGAATCTGCTTGAAGAATGCTTTGCTATAACAAAGCCTCGGTGCGCTCTATCTGTTCAGAAAATGCGAATAGCTATCCACATGCATCTTTAATACCTAAAAAACCAAGCTCTATATCTCTGTGTCCATGCAAGTTAAGTAATAAATGATGCGATAACCCTTGGTGCACATGTGCATCAATCTTCTGCAACCGGCCTTCCCTCTTAGAAAAATCACTCTGGCCCATTCTTGTAGTATCTCTGAACCTGGAATCTGTCTTCAGGCAACGCCCGTCTCGATAACTAAATTTGGTTAAATCAGATGAATTGGTGCTATGAGTGTAAAGATTCTGAATAAGTGCAACTTTAATCGAAAATAGCGGCTTATCTCTACTTGTGGTTTCAATGCAATTACAGGTGTTTGTCTGTAGGATTTTTTCGCGCCTTTTTTCAACAAAGGCAAAATTTTCACTTTATAAACTGCAATCAAAATAGTGTAACCAAGGCCCGAGGCACTCACTATCTTTTCGAGCGCCTTTTATTCAGCCATGCCTTTAGTGCCTTTCTTGTATAGGATAACTTGAACGCAACTTCTATGCTAGTACTCAGTGCCTCTCGATAAAAGCGAATACAATCATCCCAGTTGCCTGCTAGATAACTTGACCGCGAAAGTGACAGGTGGCACTGTACTGCAAATTTTTTTTTCAAGCCCATTGCAGCGAGTGGCATGCGCCGGACATTAAACACTTCATCCGCTAATTCCATGCTTGCTTCTTTTTGATAATCCACATTATGCCGCAGACTATCACGGTGTTTATGGATGAGCACAATCAGCTCAGGGACAGAGACTGCTTCAAAGTTCGCCAAGACATAAGCGAACATCGGGATATCCTCACAGGAACGGAATTGCTCTGGATAGAGATACCGGTCAAAGATACGCCGGCTCATCGCCACGGCACCATTAGATAAAGCTATTTTTTTATCAACCAGATAATATTTAATACGTTTGATGCGACTATCAGGGAAAACCGGTGCCTGATGCAGCCGGCTCTTGCCATTGGATTCAACAGACCGATGAGCCCCGGCAATCAAGTCTGCCTCAGGATTTTTTTCAATGCCGGTCTTCAGATTTTCCAGTGCCTGTGGATGCAGCTCATCGTCGGCATCCAGGAAGACCAGATAGCGACCGGAGGTCTTTGCTATGCCCAGATTTCTGGTTGCTGCAAGACCGGAGTTTTGTGTCCTGAGGTATCTGAAACCATCAGGATATTTTTGAGCCAGTTCTGCAGCGACCTGATCGGTATCATCTGTAGAACCGTCATTGATAACCAGCAGTTCATAGTCCGTAAATGACTGACCGGTCACGGATGTGACAGCCCGCTCCAGTGTACGGGCATAGTTATAGCAGGGTATTACAATGCTGAATAATGGTGGGGACACTGACCGACTCCTTGATGCACTAGAAAGGCTTTAGCCCTGTCAGCAGTACTATTGCCAGCAGCAGAAACACCGGCATTTCATTAAACCAGCGGTACCAGACATGGCTGCGGGTATTTTTATCTTCGGCAAAGGTCTTGACGATTTGCCCGCACCAGAGGTGATAGGCGATCAGGATGACCACGAGCTTCAGTTTGATGTGCAGCCAGAGCATGGAACCATATGCTGCCCAAGCGTAGTCATATAACATCCAGAGGCCGAAGACAACGGTCAGAATCATCCATGGGGTGGTAAATCGGTACAGCTTGCGCTCCATGATTTTGAAACGATGACTGGTTGCCTCGTCGTCGATCATGGCATGGTTCACGAAAATGCGCGGCAGGTAAAACAGGCCGGCAAACCATGCCACCATAAAGAAAATATGTAGAGACTTCAGCCACATGTTCGGGTCTCAGGAGTCACTGAGCAGCGTCTGGTCGGATTGGGGCAGGTGTTGATCGAGTTGCCGGCGCAATGTCTGGAAGTTGACCGGGCCTTCGTGTTTCCATTTTACTACCCCGGCATGGTCAACCAGTATCGTGGTCGGTATGGCCCGGATGTCGCCAAAGGCTGCGACATGCCTGCCCCGGATATCCGGCACATTCGGCCAGGGCAGCCGGAAGTGACGGATAATGGCAACAGACAGATCGGCTTGATCATAGGGCATGGAAATGCCGATCATGCTAAAGGGCTTGTCTCTATAGTCGTCATGTATCGCAATAAATTCGGGAAGTTCTTTAATGCAGGGTTTGCAGGTGGAGGCCCAGAAAGATACCAGAGTCAGATGGCCTTCGCGGTTGTTAATGATATCAATAGTGTCGCCATTGTAAGTGATTGCTCTTTGCGGCGGAATAATCTGTTCGCGACCAAAAAGATAAAAGCCCGCCACAATTGGAATCGTGATCAGGACGATGATGACCAGCCCCATTAAGCGTTTCGACTGCCTGTTCATCACGGCGAGATGTCTTTCGGCAGGGTATCGGATTCGGCGGTTCTGGTGTTTTTCGCATTCGACCCTGCTGTTGAAGAATGCGTTGGCCGAGCATTATCCGCCACTGTTCTGCCAAACAATACGCCGAGCTTTCGGGTTACCTGTTTTATGCCGTGCCATATCTTTGGCAGCAGCCAGGCTGTCAGCAGGATGAAAATACCGAATGAAATCAGGAAAAGTACCGGATTGTATAAGGCCATCCACAGGCCGGCGATGACTGTAATATCTTCCGCAACCGAAGCAGCCCAGTTGCTGAATGGTTCTGGCGAGGTGTTAATCAGTACCCGGCTTCCGGATTTGGCGGCATGGGTTGTGGTGGTGACAGTGCCACCGATCAGGAGTGCGGCCGCTTGCATGGCGGGCGATACATCGCCGATGGCCATGGAGGCCATGACCGCGCCGGCAGGAATACGGATGAAACTGTGCAACGCATCCCAGCCCGTATCAATGCCCGGGGTTTTGTCGGCGAAGAACTCAACACAGTACATGAAGCCGGCGGCCATCATAACGGCGGGGTCCTGTACCACCATTAAATCGGCAGGCAGAATGATATAGCCCTGATGACCCATGTAGCCAAGTATGAACACAGCGGCGTAGAGATTGATGCCGCTGGCCCATGCGGTACCCAGTGCGAGTGCGATAGTGGTGGTGAGCTCCATACTGTTCCTGATGATTATTGCTGCTGACAGGTGGCAGATGTCATGCGTCGGGTTTCAGGCCTTTATCGGCTGCCGGTATGTTGCTGCGCCCTGTAAGGTCCTGTGAAAGTACATGATACAGTGGCGCCGGGCAAATCAGGCGGGATATGGCAAAGGCAATCAATGATGCCGCAATAACCGGCAACAGGATATCCAGACTGCCACTGATTTCGATGATCAGGATGGCGGCTGTCATCGGAGTTTGAAAAACAGCGGAAAAATAGGTGGTCATACCCATCAGCATGGTTGTCTGCATCGTCAATAGTGGAAACCACTGGCTGAGGTCGGCACCAATACCGGCACCTATGGCAATAGCGGGGCCGAAAATGCCGCCGGGTATGCCACTGACAAAGGCAGCGGCTGTTGCCAGCATTTTGGCAAACGGAAAAAATATATCGGTCGGCTGACCGGGTGCCTGCATCAGATCCGCTGTCAGTTGATAACTGGTGCCGTAGATGGGGGTTGAGCTAATCAGGCCGATTATGGCAACTACCAGTCCGCAGGCTCCAGCGAAGGCATAGGGATGCTGTTGTGCGCAGGATATGGTTCTCCGGGTGAATGATATGATGCCCTGGCTGAAAGCACCGCCGAGTACACCGCCGGTAATTCCGCAAACCAGAGCAGCCAGCCATACCGGCGAATGACCGGGGTACCGGTAGTTGATCTCACCCAGATGGGGTTTATAGCCTGTGGTCAATGCGATGGTGAGCACAGCTAAAAGAATGGTGATCAGAATCAGCCCGCTGCGGCGGGGCTGGAATGAACGGTTGATTCCCTCTGCAGCAAAGGCCATGCCTGCCAGCGGGGCGCTGAAAATGGTGGCGATTGCGGCCGCGCCGCCGGCCATGATGGCGGTTTGTTGAATATGCCTCGGAGTGTAGTGTGCATACATGCTGGATACATACATGATGCTGGCCCCGATATGCACCATGGGGCCACCGATGCCAACGGACGCACCACAGGCCAGAGCGACGAGCACCATGGCGGTCTTGCCACAAAGTATGCGCAGCGAAACCAGATGGGTCGGGTTATGGTAATGCAGGCTGGTGATAGTCTGGGGTACCCCGCCGCCTTGGCTGCCGGGGAAATAGCGATTGATCATCCATACGATCATGGTGAATCCGGTGGGAATGATGAGCAGGGGCAGTAACGGATACTGTCGGGCAAGTCCGATGAATGCGCTGTCCAGGTACTTGCTGCCCTCTATTAACAGTACTGAAAACAATCCCAGTGTCAGCGCACCGGCCCACAGCGTCAGGCGAATACGCCATGCCCCGGGGCTGACAAGAACACGTAAAGAACGTCTGGAAAAATACCTCATCGTCAACTTCAGGATTTCGGGCCGGGTATGTGATTATACGCGATTTGAAAAATTACTATGGTGGCAAGGGCCTCCACGTCATAGAATGTGCTTCTTTTCAGTTTGAGCGGAATGATGATTCAGGTCGGTGTTGTCGGCGGTACAGGTTATACCGGTGCCGAATTATTGAGATTGCTGAGCGGTCATGAGCAGGCCGGAATCCGGGTAATCACATCGAGGGCTGAGTCCGGCAGGTCGGTATCAGAGCTTTACCCCAATCTGCGGGGGCATATTGATGCCGTGTTCAGTGAGCCGGATATCAAGGTTCTGAGCGAGTGTGACACGGTGTTTTTTGCGACACCCAACGGTACGGCAATGACCATGGTCCGCGAGCTGCTGGAGGCGAATGTCAAGGTTATTGATCTGGCAGCCGACTTTCGCATCAAGGATATCGAAGACTGGCAGCAGTGGTACGGTATGGAACATGCCTGCCCCGACCTCGTTGCATCGGCTATATACGGCCTGCCGGAAACAAACAGAGAGCAGATAAAAACAGCTCGACTGGTAGCAAACCCCGGCTGTTATCCGACGGCGGTGCAGCTTGGTTTCATGCCGCTTATTGAGAACGGCCTTGTTGATACGGACCACCTGATTGCAGATTGCAAGTCCGGTGTCAGTGGTGCGGGGCGGGGTGCCAGTATCGGCACACTGTTTTGTGAGGCGGGTGACAGCCTGAAGGCTTATGCGGTGCAGGGGCATAGACATTTACCGGAGATCACACAGGGGTTGACTGAAGCCACCGATGACATCATCGGTTTGACCTTCGTACCTCATCTGACGCCCATGATTCGGGGGATTCATGCGACACTGTATGCCAGAGCCAAAGGGGATATTGTTGATCTCCAGAGCATTTATGAAAATCGTTATGCCGATGAACCTTTTGTGGATGTCCTGCCACCGGGCTCACATCCCGATACACGGGCGGTTCGCTCGGCGAATATGTGCCGAATTGCGGTTCATCAGCTTCCCGGAAGTGATATGATTGTTGTACTGTCTGTGCTCGATAATCTGGTCAAAGGTGCCGCGGGGCAGGCGATTCAGAACTTTAATTTAATGTCGGGCCTGCCGGAAACCATGGGTATCGCGCAGCCCGCTTTGCTACCTTAGAATCATTATGGCGTTTGTCATTAAGGAACATCATCCGGGCCGACTGGCTGTAAGGACTATTCTTCTGTTGTTGCTGTGGGTAATCTGTGTCTGGTCGGCTTACCACTATGGCTGGAACGAGTCGGCACACCTGTTTGATCATGAATTTCAGAAGAGCAAGCCGTTGTACGAACGACTCAGGGATGTCGTCGGTAAAAATCGCGATCTTCAGGCCAGAATGGCTATTTTTGAGCGGACTGCACAGGTCAATCGTGAAGCCAAAGCCGGGCTGGTCCAGGAGATCAGGGATCTGCAACAACAGGCGGCTGAGTTGCGGGAAGAGATTTCCTTTTATAAACTGATCATATCGCCTGAAAACGGCAGTAAGGGTCTGGGTGTCTATAGCCTGAAAGTTACGCCGGCTGCCGGGAATCTGTATCATTTCAAAATGATATTAACTCAGGCGGGGGAAAGTGATACTCTGGTCGAGGGTGATGTGGACATGACGATTAAAGGAGTGCTGAATGGGCAGGCGGAGCACCTCAGATTATCGGATATTCAGGTGCCGGAAGATAAAGCACTGACATACAGCTTCCAGCATTTTCAGGAGCTTACCGGGAGCCTGCAATTACCTGAAGAGTTTGTCCCCAGAGAAGTGGTTGTCGAGTTGACACAAAACGGGGACGATGAAATTGAAAATCCGGTCAAACGGTTTGACTGGCTGAATGTAAGGACGTGAAATATGGTTATAGGCAGAAAAAACAAAAAATCCAAAGTACATACACTGATCGGTATCGACACGGAAGTTCGTGGTGATGTCAGCTTTGATGGCGGACTGTTTGTAGATGGCACCATCATTGGTAATGTGGAGGCAAAGGCGGGAAGTACGTCAACGCTTAACCTGAGTGATCGGGGCAGCATTGAAGGGCAGGTTCGCGTACCCCATATCATACTGAACGGAACCGTTATTGGTGATGTCTATGCCTCAGAGCGTATAGAGTTGGCCGCCGAAGCTCAAGTGACCGGAAATGTATATTACAATCTGATCGAAATGGCAATTGGTGCCGAAGTGAACGGCCAGATGGTACACGAGGCAGAGGTCAAAACTCCGGTATTGGAGATAACGAAATCCGATAAGCCGCCCAGGGTTGCCCCTGAAATGGCGACAGAGAAAGGCGTTTGACGGATGCCTGACGATTCCCCGGTTAAAGTGCTTTTGGAGTAGCAATGAACACAACAACGATACAGGCAGATAGTGGCAGCAGCCCGCTTATTCTGAGCAACAGTGCAGTCAATCAGCTGAAAAAGCTGGTCGAAGCGGAAGGCAACACCGCCCTGATGCTGAGAATCTACATAACCGGTGGCGGCTGCTCCGGCTTTCAGTACGGCTTTGAGTTCGATGAAACCGCCAATGACGATGACTTGAAGATCGAAAAAGACGGTGTATCCATTATCGTCGATACCATGAGCCTGCAATACCTGAATGGTGCCGAAATTCGCTTTCAGGAAGACCTGACAGGCGCACAATTCGTTATCAATAACCCCAATGTCCGCACAACCTGCGGTTGTGGCTCATCATTTTCGATCTAGCGTGACCTGACATATTGAACCGGCCGGGCAGGATCCTGACCGGACCCATCCTGGTCAAAAGCAGAGACTGTCCCGACGCAGAGAGTGTCATGATAGATGCCCACCTGCCGGACTACAGGCTGTTTTTTTATTCACGCAACCCCGGGTAACTGGTCAGCACATGAATGACAGTTTTTTTGAAAAGCCCATACTGAATTCACCCTATGAGTACCCGTCGTCTCATTGGGAGCTGAATGATGACGGCCTGCCGACACAGAATATCGTCAAGGCCCGCCGTAAAGCAGCCTTCATCACGCCGGTTCCAAAACCAAAAAAGCGCAGGGATTCGAAATCAGAGGAAAGAGGCGAACAGCGATCTTGAAGCAGCCCGTCTATGGATAACCGGGCTGCAAACCGTAGCTGAAAAGATCGGCATCCGGCGGATTATAGACCTGTCAGCGACGCCGTTTTTTCTGCGAGGTTCCGGCTATGCCGAGGGCACATTGTTTCCATGGACCATGAGCGACTTCTCACTGATGGACGCGATTGAATGCGGCATTGTCAAGCTGCCCCGTGTCCCGGTAGCAGATAATATCCCCGCAGGGGAAATGCCGAAATTCCGTGAACTCTGGAAACATATCGGCACAAAGATGCCGAAAAAGGGCAGGGGCAAGGCATCGCAACTTGACCCTCTTGGCATTCCGGTCGAATTACAGACCGCCCTGGAGGCACTGTACGGCCACTACGAGAAGACTTTCGAGCTTTGGCAACAAGAAGACATTAAAATACCACTCTGCTTTATTGTTGTCTGCAACAACACATCCACATCCAGGCTGGTTTATGACTATATCTCCGGTTTCTATCGTGAAAACTAAGATGGTTCGACGACGCTTGAAAACGGCAGGCTGAAACTGCTCAGAAATTTTGATGAACACGGCAATCCGCTGCCGGTGCCGAATACTCTGCTGATCGACAGCCGGCAACTGGAATCGGGAGATGCGCTGGACAAAAACTTTCGCAGGATGGCGGCGGACGAAATCGAGCGGTTTCGTAGAGAAATTACCGAACGTACCGGGGACAAAAGCCGGGCAGACAGTCTGACCGATCAGGACCTGCTCAGAGAAGTCATGAACACAGTTGGCAGGGAAGGCACCCTCGGTGCCGGCATTCGCTGTGTGGTATCCGTATCCATGCTGACCGAAGGCTGGGACGCCAATACAGTAACCCATGTGCTCGGTGTGCGCGCCTTCGGTACGCAACTGCTCTGCGAACAAGTCATCGGCCGGGCACTGCGAAGACAGTCCTATGAACTCAATGAAGAAGGTCGCTTCAATGTGGAGTATGCCGATGTTCCGGGCATCCCGTTTGATTTCACGGCCAGCCCCGTTGTTGCCCCACCGCAGCCGCCACGTAAAACCATCCCGGTAAAGGCAGTACGTCCTGAACGAGATACCCTGGAAATTCGCTTCCCGCGTGTCACCGGGTATCGTGTGGAACTGCCGGAAGAAAGGCTGATGGTTCAATTTACCGATGACTCCACACTGGAATTGACCCCGGAGCTGGTTGGTCCCTCAATAACCCGAAATGCAGGTATTCTCGGCGAACAGGTTGACCTCAATCTGGGACACACGGGCGATCTGCGCGATTCCACTCTGGTTTATCATCTCACCCGACGCCTGCTCTACACTAAATGGCGCGACCGGGATGGAGAACCAAAGCTGCACCTGTTCGCCCAACTCAAACGGATCGCCGCACTGTGGCTCAAGGAATACCTTATATGCAAGGGTAACACCTATCCGGCCCAGCTCATGTACCAGGGACTGGCCGACATGGCCTGTGAACGCATCACGGCAGCCATCACACAGGCTGAACAAGGCAGGGGGCAGCCCATCAGTGCACTGCTGGATCCCTACAATCCGACCGGCTCAACCAAACACGTCAACTTCAATACATCGAAGGTTGAACGATGGCAGGCCGACCCACAGAAATCACATATCAATTGGGTCATCCTGAACAGTGACTGGGAGGCAGAGTTCTGCCGAATCGCCGAATCGCACAAACAGGTTATTTCATATGTGAAAAACCATGGTCTGGGACTGGAAGTCCCGTACCGCTACGGTTCTGAAAACCGTAAATACCGGCCGGACTTTATCATGCAGATCGACGATGGCCGGGACCAACCGCTCAATCTGATTGTCGAGATCAAGGGCTATCGGCGCGAGGATGCAAAGGACAAAAAACGGACCATGGAGATCTGCTGGGTGCCGGGCGTGAATCATTTGAAGACATACGGGCGCTGGGCATTTGCGGAATTTGCAGATGTATTTGAAATGCAGCATGATTTTGCAAAGGAAGTTGAAACCGGTTTTAACCGGATGATAGTCACGGCAATCGGAGGCACCTGATGAAAACAGCCTGCAGGGCCGCCGGATATGCCCTTTTTCACCATACCGGACGGCAAGGAAAAACCGATGACAGACCTGACATTCAGGGTAAAAAACCTGGGCGTTATCAAAGCCGGGGAATTTATACAAAAGCCCCTGACGATCTTTTGTGGACCCAATAACAGCGGCAAGACCTGGGCCATGTATTCGCTGTATCACTGTTATTACATGATGGCAGAGCTGGCGAACCGGAGGGCCAGAGGCGAGATACCGGAGCGGGATCAGACACTGGCGAAGTTCAATAAACACATATCCAAAACGCTGATGGAGGTGTTCAATACCTCTCCCGAGCTACTGAAAAATGCCGGATTTGAATTAATCGATGAAACCGGGTTCCGGACATTTCTCGACTCACATGCCGATATAAAGCGTCCCTTCCTGATGCCCGCCGAGCGCAACGGGTTGCACCTGTTTTTCCGGGAGCTCAGTACACGCCGTACCGCCCTGCTGCATCATGCCTCGAAAGAGGATATTGACCTCAATGAACTGTTAAAAGATGTGATCCGTTCACGCTACGCTATCCCTATTGCCCATTACATTAACTGGCTAAACCAGTTGCCTGAGAGGCAGTGCGGCCCGTCGGGTGATTTTCATCAACTGGCACTGGGGCTGCAAAAAAAGCTCGCCGGAGGGGCATACAAGGTTGAACGCAGCAGTGGCGATATCCGCTTCAAGCCCTATCAAATAAGCCGTGATGGCATTAAAACACAGGAAATGGGCCTGCACATGGCCTCCAGCACTGTCAAAAGCCTGTTTGGGCTGTGGTTTTATCTGGAAAATCAGGCAAAACGGGGTGACCTGCTGATGATCGACGAACCGGAACTCAATATCCACCCCGGAAACCAGCGTGAGATTGCCCGTTTACTGGCCAGACTGGTCAATGCCGGGCTGAATATCGTTATCAGCACCCACAGCGATTATATTGTGCGGGAATTGAACAGCCTGTTGATGCTTGATCGGGATGATGGAGAACTGCGCGAAAAGTATGGCTACAGCAAAGACGAGATACTCCGCACTGAGCAGGTGTCAGCCTGCCTGTTTGAAGATCGGAGCATCACTCCATTTGAGATCACTGCGCAGGATGGCATCTACGCCACTACATTCGATAAAGTCATCAAGGACCTGAATGAGGTCAATGATGATATCTACTACAGCCTGCAGGAGAAACATGCGGAGCCTGATGATGAGTGACATCATCGAAACCATAAAAAAAGGGAATTATAGCGATTAGTTGACAAAGTTTCCTTCTCAAACTGTGCTTTGCGGGCAACCAACAACTGCTTCAGGGGTTCAGTCAACTTATCAGGCAACATCACCACCCGGTCTTTATCACCCTTGCCACGGCGCACTGTAATCGCCTTATAGGCAAAATCAATATCACCCACTCGCAGCCGCACCGCCTCCATCAGCCGCATACCGCTGCCATAAAGCAGATTACCAATCAGCCAATAGCGTCCCTTCAGGTTGGACAAAACCCGTACCATTTCAGCGCGGGAGAGCACCACCGGGATATATTTTTTCTGTTTGGCCCGCACCACACCATCCACCCAGGGCGGTTCCATATCCAGCACCTTCTTATACATAAAGACCAAAGCAGACAATGCCTGATTCTGTGTTGAAGCAGACACTCTCCCCCTGACGGCCAAATCCGTTAAAAACGCCTCCATTTCCGCCTTGCCCAGCTCGGCGGGATAGCGTTTATTGTGAAACAGGATATAGCGCTTAATCCAATTCAAGTCACTTTCTTCGGTCCTGATCGAATAGTTTAATCGCTGCAAGCGCTCTCGCACCTGATTCAAGAAGGGAGATTTCATTTCTTTATTTTGCATGATTTCGGCAAGATAAAATACGATTTAAAAACAAAAAAAGTTGAATTAAATCAATGGTATAAATAAATATCAATATTTCTTAATGCCAGAAACAGACGAATAATTTTAACACAAAAATTTTGTATCTGTCTGCATTCCATGATAGATTGGGAAATCTATTAGTAGTTAGATTGCCGGGTGAAATCGAGTATTTAATAATGAAGAGCATTTATGAACTAAAACCAGCCTTTCAAAACCTGTTAAGACCTTTGACAAATAGGTTGGCTCAACTTGGAATCACCGCCAATCAAATAACAGTGCTTGCTCTATTTATATCTCTTGCCGCTGGACTACTCATTGCCATTTATCCTCAAGACCATAAGCTATTGTTAATTATTCCAGGTGTTTTATTTGTCCGAATGGCACTTAATGCGATAGATGGAATGTTGGCACGGGATCACAATATGAAATCTTCTTTGGGTGCTATCTTAAACGAATTAGGTGATGTGTTATCTGATTCATTTCTTTATCTTCCCTTCGCTTTTATTCCCGGTTTTTCCCCGATCCTTTTAGTGGGTTGTGTATTCCTGGCAATTTTAACTGAAATGATGGGTGTTGTGGCCATTCAAATTGGGGCAAGTCGCAGATATGATGGGCCAATGGGAAAAAGTGACCGTGCTTTTGTATTTGGACTAATTGCACTTTTAATTGGATTAGGATTAGAAATTGGGAATTGGGTTAATATCCTTCTTTGGATTATCGCCGTTCTAACAATTATTACGATTATTAATCGCGGAAGAAAGGCATTAAAGGAGATTAGGAAATGAATTTAATTAGTAAGGTTCATTCACATTTGTTATGGAGTATGACTGGAATCTTTACCATTCTTGTAGTAGCAACACTCATCACCGCATTACTAAAGTACAAATATCCTGATAAATCATTCACGGAACTCACATTACGGATTAGAAGCTGGTGGTTCCTTGCCACAGTTTTTATCTTTGCTCTTCTTTCTTCCATGAAAATATCCATATTATTTTTTGCATTCATAAGCTTCCTTGCCCTCAAAGAATATTTATCAATTATTGAAACGAGAAGAGCAGATCGACGCGCATTATTCTGGGCGTATGTTTCAATTCCTATTCAATATTATTGGATTTGGAAAGGATGGTATGGAATGTTCATTATTTTCATTCCTGTTTACGTTTTTCTCTTCCTTCCTTTTCGAATGATTCTCACTGGTCAAACAGAAGGATTTTTAAAATCCATAGGAACAATTCATTGGGGACTAATGAAAACGGTTTTTTGCTTAGGGCATTTTGCCTTTCTCTTGGTACTACCAACACAGATAAATCCAAATGGGGGTGGGCCGGCACTTGTTCTTTTTCTTGTCTTTTTAACTCAATTTAATGATGTAGCCCAATATATTTGGGGTAAATCCATTGGTAAAAAGAAAGTAACTCCAACCATAAGCCCGGGAAAAACATGGGAAGGCTTTATTGGAGGTGTCCTGACGTCCATTTGTATATCTTATTGGCTAGGTCCTTTCCTTACTCCAATGAATCCTCTGCAATCTCTCCTGGCGGGTGGTATTATAGGAATTGGAGGATTTATTGGAGACGTTGTTATGTCTGCAGTAAAAAGGGATTTGAGAATCAAGGATAGTGGGGCAACAATTCCTGGGCATGGAGGAATCTTAGATCGAGTTGATAGCTTAATGTATAGTGCACCATTATTTTTTCACTATATTTACTATCTCTATTATTAGATTAATGACGAATATACTGCAAATAATATTTTTTCTTGTTGTGGTTCGACCGTTGGTATTAATTGTACTGGGCTTGAATATTCGAGATCGAGATAAATTCCCAAAAAGAGGACCTGCAATTATAGCAGCCAACCATAATAGCCATCTGGATACATTGGTTTTAATGAGCCTGTTTCCTTTGAAAAACCTTAAGACAATAAGACCCGTTGCGGCTATAGATTATTTTTTCTCTAATCCATTTTTAAAATATTTTTCACTCAATATCATGAATATTATTCCTTTAAGCCGCCGAATTAAATCATTTCACTCAGATCCTCTTGAGCCAATTTCCACAGCATTAGCCAATAATGAAATTGTTATCATTTTTCCAGAGGGTACGCGTGGAGAGCCAGAAGTATTCTCAAAAATTAAAAGTGGTATTAGTCATCTTTCTGATAAAAATCCCCAGGTACCCATTACTCCTGTTTTAATGCATGGCCTTGGGAAAGCTTTACCTAATGGAGAGGGTCTTCTTGTTCCTTTCTTTTGTGATATCTATGTTGGCAACTCTATTCACTGGAGTGGAAACAAAGGTTCTTTTATGAATCAACTACAACAAGAAATGGCAGTTCTTGAAGAAAAAGGAAACTTTAAACAATGGAGATAGTAATTTGTTGGCAATCTAACAATTCAATGAACCGGAACCAACTTCGTTGGCCCGGTTATCTTTGTCCGTTAGCCATCAAAATAGGGGAAATAAATGCCAATACTCAAGAATGCCTTAATTAAGCTATCGGGAAACCATCTCATTCAAAGTCTGTTAAATAAAAATGTCTCTGTTTCGCAATACTTGATGGGAATTGGATCGGGTAGTGGAGTGTCATCCAGCGGTGAACAATCTATATTTCGTGTTCTTGAGAAAAGAATCAAACCCCCATATTGTATATTTGATGTTGGTTCTAACAAGGGGCAATTCCTTTCGCTTGTTCTTGATAATGTTTCGGTAAGTGATTTTTCCGTTCATTGTTTTGAGCCAGGACATGAAACATTTGCAATACTTCTTGAGTCTTCCAAAAAAGACAAGCGAATCAAACTCAATAATATTGGATGAGGCAAAGAGAAAGGCGAATTCGTATTGCACTATGATAGTGCTGGGTCGGGGCTCGCTTCCCTTACAAAAAGAAAACTAGATCACTTTAATATCGATTTTGGCAAAGAAGAAAAGGTAGAAATCAATACAATAGATAATTACTGCTCAGAAAATTCAATAGACCATATTCATCTGTTAAAGATTGATATTGAAGGGCATGAACTTGATGCGCTATCTGGTGCAAAGGAAATGTTTGCTTCAAAATCTATCGATATTGCTTCAAAATCTATCGATATTGTTACTTTTGAATTCGGTGGTTGCAACATAGATACACGGACATTTTTTCAAGACTTTTGGTATTTTTTTAATGAAGCCAACTTTAAAATCTTCAGGATTACCCCATCGGGATACTTGCATCCTCTTGAATCATACAAAGAGATTTATGAGCAATTCAGAACTATTAATTTTATGGCAATATCAAATGGCTAACAAGGCACTCCAGCGGACTGCCTACGGCAGCCGCTGAGTTTGGTCGTTATACGCTAGCTCAAATATGGATATATCGTGGAAATAATTAGAAGTAAAAAATTCAAAGCCGATCGCGCTTGGGGTGCAAAAGACATTGCCAATATGAATGGCATTACGACTCGCTTACATTGGACTGACAAACCATATAAATGGCATGTAAATGATGGAGAAGAAGTCTTTGTTGTTTTAGACGGCGTTGTTGAAATGTTATTTAAAGAAAACGGAGTAGAGCAATCGGCAGTTTTAGAAACTGGTGATATCTTCTTTGCGTCTATTGGAACTGAGCACGTAGCGCATCCTCATGGAGAGGTCAGAATTCTAGTTGTTGAATCAGAAGGAAGCGTATAACAAGGCGTTTAAGCAGATTCGTGAACGCGTGCCATTTTCGCTTCGCTCCAATTTTGGCACACTTTCACTCACAGCTTAACTTGGCGTTATGAATCAATCCAAAATTAGGAGATATGATGTTATTACTAAGTACGGAAACATTGCCTGCAAATTGCGAAATAAAAGTAATGTATTCGATGGTGCAGTTTACACGCGCTATTGAGGTTTCAAAGAAAAGGGTAATTCGTAGTTTTTTAGATCGGAATAAAAATGAATATCAAGAAGCTCTAGATCAATTAGCTACGTGCGCCCCATCAGACGCCAATGCAATCATTGGTATAAAAGCAACTTCAAGTACTCAACAGTTCAGTGATGGCACTTATATGTTTCTTACATATATAGGCACTCCCATTACGTATCAAACAAACGAGTAAATTCATAACAAGGCAATTAAAAATCGCCGCAAAAAGCGCGGCTGGACTCGCTATCGCGAGCCTTTTATTGCGGCGTTAGAAGTTTCGTGAGATTGTAGAGATGTCAAAGATAGGAATTTCGGAAGCTTTTAGGAAACTAGGAGCCACTCTTAAAAACGTCCGGTGGTCTGTCTCAGCCATTAATAAAAATGGCGAGCTTGTGGTTAGTTTGTGGGGGCATCATCGAGATAAGTCTGTTAAAGGCAAACTAGCATTTAAAGATAGATTTGATCGATGGAGCGGTCCGGGAAATAACGAATTCCGTCGGAATGTTACTTCCACATATAAAAACGGCACAAACTTAAGGTTAGTTATTGTCGCAACTGATGAAGTCAAACTTGTTGAAGCTGGAGTCGACGCAAGTACTGTAAAAAAGTGCTTTTGGCCTAGAGGTGAGCTAGTTGGCAAAGTAGTAGCCATAGATGGTGAGAATTATTCAATTGAGTTCGAAGCAGGATAAACTTCTAACAAGCGCATGCAGTCAGACATCCAAAAAGCTACGCCTTTTGTTTGCCACTGATGCGAGGCGTTAGAGCAAGAAACACAATTGACTTGGAAGGATATTTTGATAGTCAAAAAAATACACTTAATAGCTTCGACAGCAGGCATGTTTATGCTTGGCTTAGCTGGAGCAGTTTATTTCCATGAAGAATCGACAACAATAGCCACTATAAGTCTCTTGGGAGGTTTGTCTCTCGGTATACTTTTTGCGATCCCAGTGCTTGGCCAATCATCTGAAGGCAAGATGATAGTTAACAATGAAGGTGTGGAAATTGAATGGGATGTAAGGCAAAAAGATCCAATTGACACCATCTCATCGCCAAATCCAACCAATAACACAGAATCTGAAAAGGCTAAGGAGCTTTGCCAAAAAGGAAGAGATATCCTTAATGGCAAATCAGAAGACCAAAACATCGATGTTGCAGAAGCTTTTAAATATTTTTCGGAGGCCGCAAAAATTGATGAAGGTTACTGGGAATCAAGAGCAAATATGGCAGGGATATTGGTTATAAAAGGGGAATTATAGCGATTAGTGTATAAGTTCAGAAACATACTGCACTACGAGGAGGCTGAAAACCGGTGCAATATCACCACGTAGGCTATAGGGTAAAAGGCTTCTACAACATCATCCGTTATGCCATGAAAGCCGATACCAACAATGAAGTCGTCGCCGCCCACCGTCTGGGCGTTTTAGAGTTCTGGAACCAATACGGATTACAGGCCGCCATTGACCATAGTGGTAAAAGCCGGCGCACCCTGTATGCCTGGAAGCAGGCGTACCGTGAGCAGGGATTGACCGGTCTGAGGTCACAATCGAAAGCCCCCCGGGGCAAGCGGTCGCGCCATTGGTCGCGTGCGGGGGTGATCCAGATTCGCCCGTTGCGCCGGGATTTTCTAAACCTGGGCAAGGAGCAAGTCCATATCTTGCTCAAGCCCTGGTGTCAGGCGCAACAAGTGCTTTGTCCGAGTGAGTCCACCATGGGTCGGCTAATAGCCGATGCACCGGATCGGATGCGTGTTTCGCCTCCGGCCTTGACGCCTGGAGGCAAGCCCAAGCGATACCGGCGTACCCCCTGTCAAGCGCCGTCCCAAGGGCTATCGTCCCGGTGATGTCGGGGAATGCGTGGGTCTCGATGCCATTGAGCGGCGTATGGGCGGCCTGCGGCGCTATCTCCTGACCTACATTGATGAGGTCAGTGGCTACGCCTTGGCCATGGCGGTGCCCAAGCTCAGCAGCCAGACCGCCAAAGTGTTTTTTGAAAAGTGTTTCCGCTTAACCCCCTTCCATATCCAACAGGTGGTCACCGGTGGCGGCAGCGAGTTCAAGGGCGCCTTTGACCGTCTCCTCAGCGACAGTCAGATTGTTCACCTGTTAACCTATCCCAAATCCCCCAAGATGAATGCCACCTGTGAGCGCTTTAATCGCACCATCCAGGAACAATTCGTGGACTTCCATGAAGACTTGCTGTTCACCGATCTGCGATTGTTTAACGAAAAACTCGCCGAGTGGCTGTTCAAATACAACACCATTCGGCCACACAAAGGATTGGATTTACAAACACCCGTGCAGTACATTATCAATCACAATCAAAAGTGCAGTTTGGGGTGGACTCATACATTCTCTGGCTATCAACGGGTTTGCCATGCAAAATGCGGGATGACCTGACTCTGGGAGAGAGTGAGTGAAAAAACTACCCGGCAACTACAGAATCCGGCAGCAGCGGATAACTTATAAACGAAACAGTCGGTCGTACCGGAAAAACAAAAAGAGGAAACATCACGACACTGACGGCAGCGGTTTTTGGAACTACGAGATGATTCAGGCACCTGGAGTACTGGATTTCTCATACCATGCCAAGCATCACCATGAAGCCATCGTTCATTTTGCAGAGCATCTGCATAAAGCAGTAGCTGACCGCAGGAATGTGCTGATTGATTTTTCCGATACGCAAATCATTACTCCGGTGGGAGCGACATACCTTTACTCGGAGATTGATAAGTTTGGCGATACTGTCACTGTCAAGTTTAAGGGTGTGGCCGGGTTGATAAAAGACATGCTGATCGGAACAGGATTGTCTAAATTATGCGGCTATACACATACCTCCGCTATCTCTCAGCGTCAGTCCTGGATACCGGTTACCAGAGGGATAAAAGATGAAGGTCTGGATAAAATGACAGAATTTTTGATAGAAGAGGCTTTGCTCTATCAGCAACTGGAGAGCGACAACAAATCTGAGGCTGAAAGGCTGGTAAGCAAAGCCATTGGGGAGGGTATGCTCAATGTGGCTTATCATGCGTATCCGGATGGCGAAGAAGAAAAGCGATTTTGGTGGGTTATGGCATATATTTATGCCAGCAAACTTTATATTGCTCTATGTGATAGAGGTGTGGGGATTCCCAAAACCCTGAAGGAGCCAGGATTATTCGAGCCAGTAATGAAAAGACTCTCGCTGGGACGGGACGACGGTAAAATGATAAAGGCAGCAATGGAGTACACCAGAAGTTCGCGCAGCGAATCCGGTGGCGGGCTGGGCAGCTCTGACATACAGGACCTTGTATTAAAAAACCCAAAAGGGAGACTGGTTATTGTGAGTGGAAGGGGCTTTTATTCGCTGGAAGGTGAAGGTAAAGAAAATAAAAAAGAAAAGACGCTCGAAATAAAAAACGATATTCGTGGAACTTTGATACAATGGGAAATACCTCTTGCCGGGAGTGCTTGAATGAGTGAGATAGAAATTGATCTGGCCCGAGAATTTACCGACCGTCCGTTTGGCCGCTACCGAAAGGACGGTGAGCGCAGTGCGGAAATTTTCCGTGATGATACGTTGAAGCCGGCCCTCGATGAATATGACAGGGTGATCGTCGATCTGGGTGGCACCAATTACTACGGTTCTTCTTTTCTGGAGGAAGTCTTTGGTGGTCTGATACGTGCTGGTTTTGAGAAAGAGACTCTGCTGGAAAAGCTGGAAATCAGGCACGAAAACCTCCCTTCTGTTGTTGAGGAATCGCTGCGCTATATAGAACAGGCTGCAGCCGGTTGATTGCGTGAGGTCGCTGCCTCTTTGATTTATATAACGCCCATTATACTCGTTCTTCTGGCCATTTACGGGTGGTATGTTGTTACCCGGATTGCTCAATATCGTGCCGCGTCCGATCTGTACTATTCGGCAATAGCAATGCTTGAGCAGATTGAGAAAGACGGGATAGAGGCCTGGATACATGGCCCGCAAGGGCTGGACGAATACACAGAATTAAAACTGAAGACCAAAATAACTGCTGTCGAGCAACGATTTCGTTTGCTCAGGAAGCATTATGATGGTGCCGATTTTACCGCGAATATCGCAGACCTGCGCCGGTACCTGACCATGGATAATTTCCCGGCATCTCGCAGCACAGAGATTCACCGCTTGGTAGCAGACATGATCACCAGACTGCTCGAAGAGAACTATGCGTACATAAACCGGTCCCCTCTGGTTCCCCGCTGGCGACATGGCAACAGACTCAAATAGGGACCTGTGAGCGACTTGCTTTTTTCTGGTCCCTGAGTGCGCGACCGGTTCCGCCGGGTAACAGGGCATACTCTCATAAGCGAATTTGCTTTCGCATAAATAAAATTAATTCGCAAGTTTTGCCGGCTTCCCCGTATCTTTTCCATTTCCATAATTATGATAATTCATCGATAAAAGTCCGAGATGACAAAGAAAAAAAAGGGAAGGCAAACTCTCATGGGTTTCCAAATCGGTCAACCATCAAGGTCCGAAATGACAAAAAAAGAGAGGAGCAAGCAAATCAGCCGACACTAAAGCCAAAGACAAGAAAATATTACCCCGCGGTGCAAAGCCTGTGGCTGAAAAGGGTGGCGTTCGGCCTGTTCGAGATACCTTCCCGCCACCACCTCCCCCCAAAAAAGACAAATCCAAAGGATAGTGGTATATCTTAAAGCATGGACGTATCACAAGAACATCATAAGCTGTTATTCGGGATTCGTCGGTCAGTACGCTATCACGACAGACGACGGGGTTTTTATGAGCAATTCCATCAAATCGTCTTGTTTTTCGGATTGTTGCTCGGTTCGGCGACGATTGGCCTGTTTGCCGGCGAATCGGGTTCTGACTGGCCATTGTCCGTCAAACTGCTGCCGGCTGTTATCGTGACGATATTGTCTGCTGTTGATCTGGTTGTGCGGTCAAGTCAGAAGGCGTGGTTGCACGCAGACTTATGCCGAAAATTTACAGAGTTAGAGATTCGGTTACAGTCTAAAGATGCCCTTGATAGTGAGGCGTTAATTACTGAAATCACACAGGAGCGCCTGCGAATTGAAGCAACTGAACCCCCGAACTTGAGGGTGCTTGACACGCTTTGTCATAACGAACTGCTCAGGGCGATGGGCTATGTGAGTGACCAGCAGGTAAGGGTTAATTTCATGCAGCGCTGGCTGGCACATTTCTTTGACTTTCGTGAGCATACGCTTGACATTAAGTAACATGTTAGTGTAGCACTGACTTTACATCCAGCCCCTTGGCAAGTAAGCTTGTCTTCCCCGTTATCCTGAATGCAGCCTTCTCTGGGGGCTTTTTTATTTCAGGGGGGTGTGCAGTGTGACAAAAGTAGCAATCCTGATAGATGGTGCTTATCTGTTGAAGCGTCTGCCATCCCTTTACCCGGCATATCGTCCAAAAGATCCGGAAACCACGAAGGCCGAAGCCGCTGCGAATGCTATCAAGGAGCTTACTTTCAAGCATCTCGAGCATCAAAACAAGACTATACGGGTATCAAAATCGATGTCGCTGCTCTACCGGGTTTTTTATTACGATGCGGAACCCTATGGAAATAGTGAACATCGGCCGATCACTGGGAAAGTGATTCACTACAGGAAAACGGCTGAAGCGAAATTCCGGTCTGAACTGTTCAATCAGCTTCGACGCAAACCGAACACCGCTGTCCGTCTCGGCAAGGTTCGCCGTGAGCGTGGCTGGGTGCTGAAAGAAGCGCCGCACAAAGAACTGCTGAGTAGAAAGATCACGGTTGATGACCTGACTGATGATTATTTCAGTCTCGTCCTGAAGCAGAAGGCATCGGAAATCAATGCCCTGGAAGATCGCTGGGAGGGTATTGTCGAGTTGTTGGGCAGCGAAAACCTTCCTGAATTCCTGCGGGTTTTCTGGAACAGCCGCAACAAGCTGGCGCGTAAGGTGGATTTATTCAAAACCATGCGCAGCGCCATCCGTGACCGGGCCAGTGCGTTTCAGTTGGTGCATGACATGGATAAACATGCCCGTGTGTATGCGGATCTGCGCAGTCCAGAGGTCGATTCCTGGACAGCAGGGGAGCGTGCAGGCCTGCTCCGGTTGCAGATGTTCAATGTGCGTCAGCCGCTGGCGTTGTTGCTGGCCGCTTTTGAGCGGTTCGGGGAGCGTGACCGCGCTGGTTTTGAGCAATTTTTGCGCGCCATTGTCGTGATATCTTTTCGATATAATGTGATTTGTGGTCACAAAAGCAATGATCAGGAGGTCGTGTATAACCGGATTGCCTGCCAGCTATCGTCAACTGAGGCTTGCAGTGTGCGGGACGCGATTGCCGGGCTGCGGTCAGTCTATCCGGGAGATGCTGAGTTCAAGGCAGCGTTTGCAGACAAGGTGCTGCGGACAACCAGCGCACGTAATTATAAAGTCGTGCACTTTATATTATTCCAGCTCGAAGCGCATTTATCGGAGCGGGATTTTGAATCCGCGAGTGTAAAATACAGTATTGAGCATGTGTTACCGAAAAATCCGGGTGATAACGGGTACGATTTCAATGAACAGCAGCGGGAGGCCTTCACCTATCGTCTGGGTAATATGACCCTTCTGACGACCACGGACAATCGCAAGCTGGCCAATGCGGGATATGCCGAAAAACGATCAGTTTATAAGAAGAGTGGCTTTGCGACCACCCGCAGGCTGGCAGAAAATTTCGATGTCTGGACTGTGGAGCAGGTTCGCGCTCATCAGTCCTGGATGGCAAAACAGGCTACCGCAATCTGGCGAATCAGTCAGTTCCATGATGCGGAGTGACCGGCGTTATATGTATGAGTATCAGAAACATTAGAGGCGTAGGTATCTGATGGATGGACTTTTCAGAAAGTCCGGTAAATATTTATAGCGAATCGTGATTCCGATACCCGAAAGTGATCGCCGCAATGGCTTTCAAATCAGTCCGGCATGATATGTTCCACTCTGCTGCTTTAAAGTCGTCTGTTGAGAGGTGTGCATTTCCCCGGTAATGTAGTGATTGTCTTGGTCATCTCCGGTTGTTTGTCCGGCCCATCGTTTGTGCCGGTAGCTCTGTCGAGGGCTACCCCTTTCTCGATAAATCAATCAGTCGATCAACTTCTTTGGCCAGAGAATGGGCGGTGTCTGCAATTCTGTTCCGGCGGATACGGTGACGGGATATTCTCTGGCGAATGGAGGTGATCTGTTTGCCATGTTCGCGCAGCAGAAAATCAATCGCCCGGCGGGTGTCGGTATCACTCAGGCCCGTGATTTCGCGGCCCAAGTGCTTGCGCAGCTTGTCGGAGTAGCGGGCTAACTCACCCGTTTCGCCGATGCGGTTATGAACCAGAGAGACATCCGTCACCATTTGTAGCAGTACTTCAATGATGCGGTCATGCAGTGGCGGCAGCGGCGGATTTTGCGATGGCGATTCGGTCAGCAGACGCATCAGTCGTTTTTTATGTGTGTCTGTCATGCTATTAATTTGACAATATTGGTGACTCGTCCGCCTCGTTCTGTGAGGCTTTGTTCGTTAGTATCATCCTCAGCCAGAAAATCATAGGCGGCCAGAACAAGTTCTCCCTTTTTTTTATCTTCGAGTACTCGCTGACTGACCCGCAAACCTTCTTCAACGGCCTCAACAGCGGTTTGCAGTCTCTCACGGTCAATGTATTCACGCTCATAGACTGGGAGCTGTCCGGGCTGATCGGATGGGCCGATGTAGAGCTTCAATCCAAGGGCATTGCAGACGCTTTCAACTGTTTTAAGGCGCGGCGATGAACCACGACGTATATTGCGTATGGTGTCTGTGCTGCCGGATATGGCGAGCGATAACTGCCTGTCTGATAATGGGTTTTTATCAATTGCAGCGATTAATTGTTCCATGGCTTTCATGCTGCGGTAATGCTACCGCGTATGTATTGGAATTAGCAATATGACAAAAAAAACCGTACTGGACTTGATTTGCGGTATTTTAACCGCTATAAATGCGGTATGAATCAACGATTAGCGATATTGATGCTGGCCAGCAATTATTGTGAGTCCACTGGTTTAAGTCTGGCCAGAGTATCGACGCTGATATTTAATCATGGCTCGCGCCTGAAAAATATCAGCGATGGGGCGGGTTTAACCGTTGCATCGGCAGAGAAGGCGACTAGCTGGTTCTCCGATCACTGGCCCGATGGCTTGCCCTGGCCCTCTGATATTCCCCGCCCTGTGTCTAACGATGAGGCGGCGGCATGAGCAGGATGAGATCAGGTTGTCTGGCTCTGGTGAGAGGGGATATGTTCAGGCATATCTGTCTGCAGCAGTCTGCCGGTGAGGCGGCCCATGACTGAGGATGCGGTCGCATCTGGCCTGACTTATGCCAGTGTTATCATGCTGGCTGACCGGTATTGCCAATATACCGGCAACGAGCGTTATCAGCTGCTCGATGAGCTGGACCGTCTGGAGGCCGACACGGCCTCTGTCCGTGACCGCTATCTGGCCCAGATACAGTGGTTTTCCAACCACTGGCCTGAAGGCCTGCCCTGGATAGCTGATGTTCCCCGACCTGAACCCGCTAATGAGGCAGCAGCCTGATGTCGTCCCTGATATTGGTCTGCGATGTATCGCCCATATTCATGGAGATGGTGAGCAGGCACTGATTGTTTGGATGGTCATTTGTTGGCCTGTGTGCTCGATGACACTGCATCGGCTGATACGGAATGAATAGCGCCAAGAATGGTTTCCCGGCCTGCTCCGGTAACTGCCGGGATATTGCCGGGCATTCCGTTCAGTGTTCTCCAGGCCAGCCAGGCAAACATGCCGGCCTCAATCCAGTCGGGTGATATGCTGTAGTGGTCGGATGTAAAGATGGGCACTGGTGAGAGTTCTCTGAGCCGCTCAATGAGCAGTGGGTTGTATGCACCGCCGCCACAGATTATTGCTTCTTCGCTATCCGGGGCATAGCTGTGTATGGCGTCAGCGATGGTGACAGCTGAGTATTCGCAGAGTGTGCGTTGAATGTCTTCGGGGGCAATGTTGGTATCGTCAATAAACTTTCCGAGCCATTTCAGGTTAAACAGTTCAGGCCCTGTGCTTTTCGGTGGTTTTTGTTGTAGCCATGGTTCATCCAGCAGTCGGGCCAGCAGTGTCGGATGCAGTTGCCCGCTGCGGGCCCAGCGGGCATCTTTGTCATAGCGTTGTTGCTGGTGCTGTTGTATCCATTGGTCCATGAGTGTATTGGCCGGCCCGGTATCCAATCCTTCGATATCGCCATTTTGGTGAAGAATGCTGATATTGGCGATACCACCAAGGTTGAGCACAATACTGTTTATACCTTTCTGGAAGAACAGGTGGTGGTGAAATAGTGGTGCCAGTGGGGCGCCCTGTCCGCCATAGAGCATGTCTCTTTGTCTGAAGTCTGATACGCAGGTAATGCCGGTTTGCGCGGCCAGCCGTTCACCATTGCCCAGTTGGAGTGTGTAGGGCGGGTTGCAGTCCGGGCAGTGGCGCACCGTTTGTCCGTGGCTGCCAATGGCAATAATTTGACCGGTTTGCAGGCCATTGCGGGATAGCAGCCTGCCGACGCAATCGGCGTAAAGATCAACCAGACAGATATCGAGCCTGCAAATGTCGTCAATACGGTCTGTGATGCCGTGGCTTATGCTCTGAATACTCTGGCGCAGGGTATCGGGGATCTCCGGTGTGATGCCGTCCAGAAATTCAGTTTGCCCATCGTTGTTGATTTGTAGCAGTACCGTATCAACGGCATCAAGGCTGGTTCCTGTCATCAGGCCGATAAAATAACCTGCTGTCAGGCTGGAGCTCATGTGTGATATGTCTATCCGGCAGATCGGTGGCTTAGTTGGTAAGGTTGTCGGCACCTTGTGCGTTGTCTCGGCTAACCACATGGGGTGGGCTGAGTAATGCCAGCTGATTGAATAGCGATGTCGACAGATTTTGCAGATCCGGCATATATTTCCGGGCAATCGTGTGCGCTTGCGGTAGTTTGATGGTCAGCGGATCGCGATGGATGCCATCCACCCGCAATTCGTAGTGCAGATGGGGGCCGGTAGCCAGCCCGGTGGAACCGACGTATCCAATAGTCTGACCCTGCTTGACTGATTTGCCCTTGCGGATGCCTTTGGCATAGCGGCTGAGATGACCATAAACCGTCGTGTATTTTTGCCCGTGCTGAATAAATATGACTTTGCCGTAGCCGCCCTTGTTGCCCTTGAAGCTGACTTTACCGTTGCTGGTGGCCAGTACAGGTGTGCCGTGCGCAGCAGCATAGTCAATGCCTTTATGGGGGCGCCATTTTTTCAGGATTGGATGCCAGCGATTTTTGCTGAAGCGTGAACTGATGCGCGTAAATTTTACCGGGGTACGCAGAAATGCCTTGCGCATGGCGCGACCATTGGGAGCATAATAATCCGAAATTTCCCCTTCATTTGTGTAGTAGATAGCTCGGTGAATCTCACCCTGATTGATGAACTCGGCAGCAATAATGCGACCATCGCCTATCTTTTCGCCATCAACGTATTGGCCTTCATAGAGAACGGTAAAGCGGTCGCCCTCGCGGATATCCAGGGCGAAATCAATATCCCAGCCAAATATCCCAGCCATCTGCATAATGGTGGTATCGCTAAGTCCGGCCCTGTTGCCGGCGACGAATAGCGAATCCCGGATAGTGCCTTGGGCATATTCGGTCCGGATTTCTACATTTTTCAGTTCCTCGCTGACTGTCCATGTGCCATTGTCGAGTATCGCTGACAGTGAGCGGGTTTTGCTGGTGGTGAGCTTTAGTTGAGTGAATTTTTCCTGTGTGTAGCCAAAGTCGAATGTCTGGCCCGGCTTGATATGCGCGAACTCTCTGCCGAGATTGCTGCTGTTGACGATCTCGTGCAGCGTTGAGGCGGGCAGGCCGATACGCTTGAAGATATGTGACAGACTGTCGCCTTTACGCACCTTTTCGTATTTCCAGATCATATTGTCAGCGCTGCCTACTTCAGGGGATATTGCGAGGATGCCGGATTGTTTTGGCAGTTCTATGCTGATGCGGGTTTTTGATGCCGCAGCACGATTGGCGGAAACCTCAATGGGGCGCAGTGCAATGCCCAGCGTGACTAAACCGACGGCGACTATGATGATCAGCCAGTGTTTTCTGGCGCTTAAAGAATTTATACTTTGTTTCATTATTGTATTTTAAGTTTATGAAAAATAATGACTTTATTAATTATATCCAGATGGTAGAGTAGCGAATGCGGATACGGTGGTCAACTGTTATATTGAAAAAATATCAGATTAGGCAGTTCGTCAGACAATCCCGCTATAATGACTTTAGCTTATTATTTCGTACCCGATTTCAATGAAAATTATGGTGTCAGTCAGCGAACAGATGGCCGTTATCAAACATGGTGTCGATGAAATACTGCCTGAAGAAGAGCTTGCCAGAAAGCTGGAATTTGGACGTCCGCTCAGAGTCAAGGCGGGCTTTGATCCGACGGCCCCTGATCTTCACCTTGGGCATACGGTATTGATCAACAAGCTACGGCAGTTTCAGGAGCTTGGGCATGAAGTCCTGTTTCTGATCGGTGACTTTACCGGAATGATAGGCGATCCGACCGGGAAAAGTGCCACCCGACCGCCATTGACCAAACAAGATGTGCTGGAAAATGCCGCCACCTATGAGCGTCAGGTTTTCAAAATTCTGGACCCGGAAAAAACCATGGTGTGCTTCAATTCATCATGGATGGAGCAGATGGATGCCGCTGATCTGGTTCGGCTGGCAGCCCGGCACACGGTAGCCCGTATGCTGGAGCGGGATGATTTTAATAAACGCTATAAAAGCGGTCAGTCGATAGCCATACACGAACTGCTTTATCCTCTGGTGCAGGGCTATGATTCTGTAGCCCTGCAGGCCGATGTCGAGCTGGGTGGCACTGATCAGAGATTTAATCTGCTGGTTGGTCGGCAGTTGCAACAGGCATACGGTCAGCCACCACAGGTCATTTTGACCATGCCGATTCTGGAAGGGCTTGATGGTGTGCAGAAAATGTCCAAATCACTCAACAACTATGTCGGTATCGCGGATAGCCTGGAGCAGATGTTTGGCAAAATCATGTCGATCTCGGATGAGATGATGTGGCGTTATTTTGAATTGCTCAGCTTGCGGCCAATGGTGGAAATAGAACAATTCAAGGCGGATGTCGAGGCGGGGAAAAATCCAAGGGATGTTAAATTCCTGCTTGCCGAGGAGATCACCGCCCGTTTTCACAGTGAGAAGGCAGCGGTCGCGGCAAGAACAGGGTTTATTGCACAGTTTCAAAAAGGGGCAATACCCGATGCTATCCCGGAAGTGGATGTACATGCGGGAGAGGATGGAATGCCGCTGGCGAATATACTCAAAGACGCGGGTCTGGTGAGCAGCACCTCGGAGGCGCATCGTATGGCAAAGCAGGGGGCGGTAAAAATGGATGGCAAAAAACTGTCGGATGCCCGTGTTAAACTATCCGCCGGGCAGCCGGTTGTCTTTCAGGTAGGGAAAAGGCGCTTTGCCAAGGTTGTCATAAAGTCGCAGTAAGGTAAGGAAAATCCAGCGTCAGTACCGTTATGTCTGTGCCATCAGAAGAAAGGGCGGACAAGATGCCGGCCTTTTCCTCAAGGTTGCCCCGAATGCCTGTAGCAGGGGTGTATTCTTATTCAAGATACCGCTTGGCGGCCTTGCGCATCAGAATGTCCTAACAAGACCGATGGCAAGGGCGTTGAGATCAATATCGTCTTTGTCGTAGTACCTGATGTATTCAAGATTGATGCGCCACTGCTCGGATGTGGCGATGTCTGCACCCAGACCGTACGAAAAGTCCGAGCCTGTCGATACTTCAATGCCAGCTGCTTCGGCCTTGGCTTTAAATCGAGTGAACCCGCCAATCAGGTAAGGGTAGAACGAGTCGCCCGCCCATAGTCCGACACGGGCATAGGCACCAAGGAAGTGCTCAAGCTCGTAATCAATCTCGACAGTCGTGCTTCCCGTAACGCCATCGCCCGTAGTATCTCCACCAAGCCCTGCTCTTGCCTCTAGAGATACATGATCGTTGAACTGCCTGCCTGCCCTGAAATAGGCCGTTCCAGTTTTCACCTTCTCTGGATTAACAGAAGTGCCAGCCACATTTTGCACAGCCCCGTCATATTCCGTCCTCGCTATCCCGCCACCAAAATAACCATGATTTTTCGCCGGATTGCCCTGTTGTGCCAAAACGGTGTGTGGCAACAGTGCCAGAATGCCCGTAGCCAGCATGGACACCCATCGCATGTGTTTTCTTCTCATCTAAGGTAAATTGTGAAAAAAGCCTGATTCAGGCTTCTTTGTGCCTAAATCGGGAGCATTGTAACATATACAATACATAGTACCTAAAATAGGTGCGATGTCGTATGCTGATTCAATACTCAATGAGACAAAATCAAGTGGCCTGCATGAGTTGTTGATAGTAATCCATCGGTGTGTTCAATCCAATTCCATCGTGAGGTTGATAGTGGTTATAGTCGTGTTGGTATTGCACCAATTCCTGATTGATAGCTTTCACCGTTAGTGTCCCCTTGGTAGAGCGGATAAAACTCGTAGCGGCTGGTGCCATTGGCACGTTCCACACAACCATTGAACTTCGGGCTTTGGGGAGGCAATATATACAGGGCGATACCGGAGTCTTTGCAAGCCGTTTCAAACTCATCCCGGAACTCACTGCCACCATCGACCTGGATTGGCATCAGGTCAAACGAAAGTGGTGTTTAATACGATTCCAATTTTCATCTGTCAGCTTGTTCATGGAATCCATTGTACTTCATTTCATGCTTGAGTTAATTTTGAGATAGGTTCACGTTACATGGATACCCTCGTGATCAGTGCTTGACTGAAACCGTCTTTCTCCACTTCTTGTACCATCGTGAGAATCTCCACCACTCACGTATGCTGTTCTTTTTAATCGCACTGAAAATCCGACGTTGGTAATCAATACTGTCCTCTGCAGTCATTCGGAATGTGCGCTTTGGTCTCCCGTACAAACCTGGAATCACCAGCCACTGCTTCTTCACGTAAGCAAGAGTGTGGCACGTGGCTTCGTCTCCATCTGGTGCAATTAGGTGGACATGTGCGAGATCCTCCACACGAGATATTCTGCGACCAATGTCGCTAGCCATGATTGGGTTGTATAGCGTAGCCTGAGTTAAAGAGGTAAACAAAACCGAAATGATTCTCCATGACTCCTGTGGATCTATCTTACCATCTTTGGTATGAGAAATCATATTCTCAACATTCTCCCATTTTAGTGGGACGACGAAATCGGGATCCTCCGGCAATCCCGAATCTATACGGATACGTTCCTCTTCAAGTGCAATGGTCAATTCTTCACCGGTCTCTTCGATAGTTATCCCTATGATATCAAAAATACCACGAAAGTAATCTACAATTTCCTTAGATTGTGGAATCGCTTGCCAAACCTGTAATGCCGAGATTTTGTGTTCCATCTTGATGGTCTCCATAATGAAAATTCCATAATGAAAATTCTGTGCCAGCGAATTATAGTTTATATATTGTGCTGGTTCAATACCTAAACTGAGACAAAATCAAGCGGCCTGTACAGGCTGGACCTGATTGAGCTGGTGTTGTACTGCGGCGGCATGGATGCCGATCCGTGCGAATTGTTGCGGCTTGTCCAGAGACACACTGCGGTTGATGATACATAGCCACTGTGGAATCGGTTGTCAGCAGGGGTATCGGGAAAATGGTCGCAATATTTTATTTTTAAATTTGACAGAATTAGCTTGACGAAACTTTTTTGCCTCTATAACCGCCGCTCTTGCCGCAGCGTCTGTGGCAGAGAGGTGAAATATGGCCGCCCGGTGGCTTCCGGGTGCGCCTGTATTTTTTGAGCAATACTAATTTTCGAGGGAATTACCTCATTCCCAGAAAGGATGCTACCAAAGTTGTACGCGCGCGGTCGAGTTGTGCTTATAGACTGGCTCTTTTCCCTCTTCTTTTATCTCTTCGAGTCCATACAACTGGAACACAGCCTCCTGTTTTTCTGGATATACCTGGATGATTGAATATGGGCTTTTCACACTCAACTGATGACGGGTAAAGTTTTCTCCGTCTGAGGTATGACCGCTTTCGGATGCAGGCAGGAAATGCTTGGCAATTTTTTCTGGCCCCAGTCCCAGATGATATGTTATCGCGCTGGAAGTTAGTTGCCAGATGGGTGTCTCTATACCATCCTTGGTCAGCCGGAATGCCGCTGATGCATGTACATCACCCGACAGTATGGCAACTTTGATGCCTTTGGCCGCTGCAGCCCAAAGCAGTTTCTTGAACTCTTTGCGTTCGTTATCATGCAAAGAATGTTCCCACCCGTCCCGTAAATCATCGCGATTGCCAGCATTAAGAATGTCAAAAAATTTGTTTTCCTCAAGGTCAAACCATCTTTCTCCCATATGCAGA
>OZ243932.1:622500-2513604 GCA_965214035.1 Gammaproteobacteria bacterium
GGGCTATATTTGCCCACTCCGGGTAATCAATCAGAGGATGGTCAGGGTTCTGCAAATATTCAAGAGACTGGCAAGAGCGGAGTTAGGATTCGTGTGAACTTCAATAAAATAGCAGAAACTTCCACTACTACTACTGAAAATTCTACAAACGTGCTTTCTCTGATCGGCTTGCCGTCGTCCGGCCAAACTAAAAAAACCTCATCTTCTACCAACAGGGTTGCAGTTACAAACGCGGATTTTTACCGGGCAGTATTTGAAAAAATAGAAAAATCGATCTTTATCAAAGAAAACCAATAATCGAAAAACTAGATATATTTGGTAGGAAAAGAAGGGCAGCTCGGAATTGAGGGCCGGAGAAATAGGTTTCTTCCCGTAGCGGGGCCATAGCTCAGCTGGGAGAGCGCCTGCTTTGCACGCAGGAGGTCGGCGGTTCGATCCCGCCTGGCTCCACCATTTTTACAAAATAGTTTTTATTTTGTTTGCTTTTTAAGTTTGTGGTGCTTATAATGCACCGCTTGTGTCCGATGTATAAGGGTTCCTTTCTCAGAGAGAGGTTCTTCTAGGACATGTTCTTTAACAATTTGGAAAAGTTTAAGGCGCGAGACAAGTTCTCCAAACTTGTCTCAAATTATTGACATTAAAAAGTAAGGTATTAAGAAGTATTTGATATCAGTCTTTTTTATAGTCAGGGTATGTTGCGAATGTAATCAGCAAAAGCCGTATAACTTGTTTTGGTTTTTATGTTGGACTTCGGTGTGGCAGCTGTAAAGCTCCTGTATCTGAAGATATAGAGACTGCTTGGGGTTATATGGTCAAGTTAGTAAGCGCATACGGTGGATGCCTAGGCGGTAGAAGGCGATGAAGGACGTGGTAGGCTGCGATAAGCCTCGGGGAGCAGTCAAACTTGCTTCGATCCGAGGATTTCCGAATGGGGAAACCCACCTTATTCAAGGTATCTGTATCTGAATGTATAGGGTACAGAAGCGAACCCGGGGAACTGAAACATCTAAGTACCCGGAGGAAAAGAAATCAACCGAGATTCCCTTAGTAGCGGCGAGCGAACGGGGACTAGCCGAACAGCTATATTTGTAGTGGAACACTTCTGGAAAGTGTGGCCATAGAGGGTGATAGCCCCGTACACGAAACAATATAGCTGTCATATCAAGTAGGGCGGCACACGTGAAATGCTGTCTGAAGATGGGGGGACCATCCTCCAAGGCTAAATACTCTCTACCGACCGATAGTGGACCAGTACCGTGAGGGAAAGGCGAAAAGAACCCCGATGAGGGGAGTGAAATAGAACCTGAAACCGTATGCGTACAAGCAGTCGGAGCTCTATGAGGCCGGGTGGCAACACCAGGCTTTGCCAGAGTGACGGCGTACCTTTTGTATAATGGGTCAGCGACTTACTTCTCAGTGGCGAGCTTAACCGATTAGGGGAGGCGTAGGGAAACCGAGTCTGAACAGGGCGATCAGTCGCTGGGAGTAGACCCGAAACCGGGCGATCTATCCATGGCCAGGGTGAAGGTGGAGTAACATTCACTGGAGGCCCGAACCCACTTATGTTGAAAAATGAGGGGATGAGCTGTGGATAGGAGTGAAAGGCTAATCAAGCCCGGAGATAGCTGGTTCTCCTCGAAAGCTATTTAGGTAGCGCCTCGTGTCTCACTCTTGGGGGTAGAGCACTGTTATGGCTAGGGGGCCATCCCGGCTTACCAAACCATTGCAAACTCCGAATACCAAGAAGTGCAATCACGGGAGACAGACGGCGGGTGCTAAGGTCCGTCGTCGAAAGGGAAACAACCCAGACCGCCAGCTAAGGTCCCAAAATCATATCTCAGTGGGAAACGATGTGGGAAGGCACAGACAGCTAGGAGGTTGGCTTAGAAGCAGCCATCCTTTAAAGAAAGCGTAATAGCTCACTAGTCGAGTCGGCCTGCGCGGAAGATTTAGCGGGGCTTAAGATATGTACCGAAGCTGCGGGCGCCGAAGACTGAACAAAGTGGATTGTTTGAGGAATTTCCCTCTGACTAATGTCACTGTCTATGCCAAGTGGATGTTTATGAATCAATATTGGATTCCCGCTTGCATGGGGATGACAAAAGCAGGCAAATCTGAATTTCCTTAGTTTTTGTGCTGCTCTCGGTTACAATTGAGGTGTGTTTTTTACGATATTACTGAGGGTGAAGCTAATGACTAAAGTTTTAATGATTTCTATGGTGACGATCTTGGCGCATCTGTTAGCGGGCTGTGCAACTACAGCGGAAGATTTTGCTGAGATGTCGGCGGCACAGAGAGCAAAAAATGTCTGTGACGGCCCTGCTTATGCGGGGAGATACGATTCGGAAATCCAAACTATCAGGTCTTCCAAAGGGGATATTGAGAGCAAAATATCTGCTGTGGAGGAGGCGTTGGCTAGCGGTTTTTGGACCGAAAAATCTTGTAAACAGGTAAAAGTACGCACGGGTAGCACTAAAACCTGTGAAATAATCAAAAATAGGTTGGTTTGCACGGAAATAGACGATTACAAAACCGTGGATGATTGTGAAACAATTCGTACTCGCGTCGATGAGGATTCCGAAACAGAAAAACTGG
The DNA here is from genome assembly GCA_965214035.1 of Gammaproteobacteria bacterium. Classification (GTDB taxonomy): domain Bacteria; phylum Pseudomonadota; class Gammaproteobacteria; order JAJDYQ01; family JAJDYQ01; genus JAJDYQ01. Next base: position 625,096 of record OZ243932.1, read on the forward strand.
CTGGTTATCGGTCTCAATTACCTTCTCTCAATGATGAGCTTGCCTCAGTAAGAAAGGAACGGCAAAATGCTTATATTGATTGTCGAGATAAAGTTATCGAAATGAGTCCTGAAGAAGCATTCCAGCTATATGGGGGATAGTAAGTTCACTTTGTTCAGTCTTCGGCGCGGTAGAGGAGCGTTCTGTAAGCCTGTGAAGGTGTGCTGTAAGGCATGCTGGAGGTATCAGAAGTGCGAATGCTGACATGAGTAACGATAATGGGGGTGAAAGGCCCCCACGCCGAAAGCCCAAGGTTTCCTGCGCCACGCTAATCGACGCAGGGTAAGTCGGCCCCTAAGGTGAGGCAGAAATGCGTAGCCGATGGGAAACAGGTTAATATTCCTGTACCGCTGATAACTGTGATGGGGAGACGGAGAAGGTTAGGCCGGCCGGGTGTTGGATGTCCCGGTTTAAGCGTGTAGGCAGAGGACTCAGGTAAATCCGGGTTCTTATATGTCGAGACGTGATGACGAGCACCTTTTTAAGGAGCGAAGCGGTTGACACCATGCTTCCAGGAAAATCCTCTAAACTTCAGGTTATCACGACCGTACCCTAAACCAACACAGGTGGGCGAGATGAGTATTCTAAGGCGCTTGAGAGAACTCTGGTGAAGGAACTAGGCAAAATAGTACCGTAACTTCGGGAGAAGGTACGCCCTTGGTATGTGAAGCCCTGCGCGGGCCGAGCAGAAGAGGGTTGCAATAAAATGGTGGCTGCGACTGTTTACTAAAAACATAGCACTCTGCAAACTCGCAAGAGGACGTATAGGGTGTGACGCCTGCCCGGTGCCGGAAGGTTAATTGATGGGGTTAGCTTCGGCGAAGCTCTTGATTGAAGCCCCGGTAAACGGCGGCCGTAACTATAACGGTCCTAAGGTAGCGAAATTCCTTGTCGGGTAAGTTCCGACCTGCACGAATGGCGTAACGATGGCCACACTGTCTCCACCAGAGACTCAGTGAAATTGAAATCGCAGTTAAGATGCTGCGTACCCGCGGCTAGACGGAAAGACCCCGTGAACCTTTACTACAGCTTTACACTGAACTTTGAGCCTGTCTGTGTAGGATAGGTGGGAGGCTTTGAAGCCGGGACGCCAGTTTCGGTGGAGCCATCCTTGAAATACCACCCTGGTATGTTTGGAGTTCTAACCTCGGTCCCTTACCGGGATCAGGGACAGTGTATGGTGGGTAGTTTGACTGGGGCGGTCTCCTCCTAAAGAGTAACGGAGGAGCACGAAGGTACACTAATCACGGTCGGAAATCGTGAGGTTTGTGCAAAGGCATAAGTGTGCTTAACTGCGAGACAGACACGTCGAGCAGATACGAAAGTAGGTCTTAGTGATCCGGTGGTTCTGTATGGAAGGGCCATCGCTCAACGGATAAAAGGTACTCCGGGGATAACAGGCTGATACCGCCCAAGAGTTCATATCGACGGCGGTGTTTGGCACCTCGATGTCGGCTCATCACATCCTGGGGCTGAAGCAGGTCCCAAGGGTATGGCTGTTCGCCATTTAAAGTGGTACGCGAGCTGGGTTTAGAACGTCGTGAGACAGTTCGGTCCCTATCTACCGTGGGCGCTGGAGACTTGAGAGGAGCTGCTCCTAGTACGAGAGGACCGGAGTGGACGCACCGCTGGTGTTTCGGTTGTCATGCCAATGGCATTGCCGAGTAGCTATGTGCGGAAGGGATAACCGCTGAAAGCATCTAAGCGGGAAGCCCCCCTCAAGATGAGGTCTCCCTGGGAACTTGATTCCCCTGAAGGGTCGTTGAAGACTACAACGTTGATAGGTCAGGTGTGGAAGCGCAGTAATGCGTGAAGCTAACTGATACTAATTGCCCGTGAGGCTTGACCATATAACACCCAAGCAGTTTTGGCTTTTGTATGATTCAGGCAGCATACCCTGTCTTAAACTTTTCCGGATTTGTTATCCTGCACAGGATAACGAGCAGTTTGCTTGGCGGCCATAGAGTACTGGAACCACCCGATCCCATCCCGAACTCGGAAGTGAAACGGTACATCGCCGATGGTAGTGTGGGAGTTCCCATGTCAGAGTAGGACACTGCCAGGCTTTTATTTAAAAGCCCCAATCAATTTGATTGGGGCTTTTTTGTTTGTGATTATAATCACTTTCAGGATATCCCGTGCCGGGGTTATCCTTCGATAACTGATGGAGGTTTTAAGATAATGGCTGTTGATATTTCACCAAAGGCTAGAGAATTTGAGGAAGCCATCGTATCGGTCATGTTGAAATATGCCGATAAAATGGATTCAAATGAAGCCTATCAAGCACTTGTGCTGGTTTATCCCAGAGTACTGGGTGGTTTGGTTTCTCACTTGAAAAAGGGAAAATCAGACGAAGACATCCGAAAAACTTTTAGTGAGACACTGGAGAATGTGTTATCGGATGTTCCAGATGATCCAGATGCGATTTCCGAATTGCTGCACTAAGAGAGGTTTTGGGTCGATCTGCCCCGGGCTTGTCAGGGTTGTGGAGGTTAAAAGTATGATTTTTGCTTTCTTTATCTAAGTCTGGTGTGCTATACTCGCTAATCGCCCCTCAGGAATGGTGTTATGACATGTGGAAGCCGGCCGATTCGTCGGTAATCCATTATCGGAATGTTTGTTATCGATAAAAATTCAATTTTGAGGAGAAAATGACATGATTGAGAGTGTTCAGATTGGCCTGGATCTGGCTACTGCAGTATCCATTATATTTGCAGTGCTGATTTTTTATCGGCAGTCCATAGAGAGCAGGGAAAGTCGGCGTGAACAATTCGAAGAGGGCGAGAAAAGTCAGCTTCAAAGTGAAATGTGGGGATATTTTAAAGGGGTAGCGGATCGTATAAGTGGATTTACAATTAAGCTCTATAACGAACGGCGGGAACTGGATGAATTCGTAGAGGGGATACCAGAAGACGAAGAGTTGATTAATAAAGATATACACGACATTTCTTCTAATTTTTCTGAGAGAGCCCGTAAAGCTATTGATCTATCCAAGGATATAAAGGCTTACCTTTTGTATGATGCGAGTTTCGAGGTTGAAAACCTGCTTGGTTATTATGAGTTCGAACAGACAAAAAAAGACGAAATATTGAAGGGGATTGATGACTCGGTTAAAGAAATTGAAAAATATATTAAACAAATGAGAGACTTCCAAGGAAATTTCAAAATAGTAGATGGAGTGAAAAAAAGAGACGAGGAATCTAAAAAAAGGCTTGATGAGATAATAAAAAAAACGGCTGAAATAACAAAAGACGAGAAGTATAAAAAAATGTGCTATGAAGTGCTGATGACGGGAAAAAGCCAAGAAATGGAGGAAGGGCAGGAACAGAAAACGCAAGATAGGAAACTACAGATATTAGTAGGATCGCAAATAGGGGCGCTTAGAAAATTATTGGAAACGAAAAGCACGATAGCACCTGAACCAGACTCAGACAACAAGCAAGCCTCAGAAAAGCAACAAAATGCACCAGATTCGGACAATGAGAAAAAGGTCGTATTCATAGGATTAACCTTAATGAAGCTTCGTCAGAATCTTTTGAAAGCCATCAAATAGCTCCCGGTATTTCTCAATGCCGACATAAGCCCTTCTGCCATGGCTGGACCTCTGACCGCCTCCCGCGGTTACGCGAGGGTCCCCGGTTGAATGGGTACTGCTGCCCGGTTACTGCCATGTGTCCGCATATCGGGCATAATCTGTGGATCACTGGAAGCACGGGATACACCCATGGATCACTCAACCTATGCCGATATTGAACTGAAAATTGTCTGGGCCAGTGAACAGGCCAGACATACGGAGCGTCACTATTATCAGTCCATCAATTTCTGGCGTGACTTCTTTCCCGGCACACTGGGAGGCAGGTTGATCGATGTCCCTGATGGGGAATGGGTCACAGAATCCATGCCGGCCAACGATCTGATACCGGTGTACAGCGATTCCAATATTGTGACTCTGCTGAAAGGTGCGATCCAGCCGATTGGAAAGACAAAGATTCGCATCGCACCTCAGCGGGGACGTTTTTATCCGCGCCGCATTATTGCCGGTCATGCCGGGATTACTGCCGAAGAATTCCTGCCGCTCCGCGTTCTCAGTGTCGATGAAAAAGACTTGCAGGTCGATCTGAATCATCCCCTTGCGAAGCATGAGATTGAAGTCAGCCTGCGGGTTGATGGCAGCCGTTATGCCGGCAAGGAAGAGCGCGGTGGGCGTTGTAATGATGTTATCTATGAGGCACTTATCAGTGGCATCGGTATTCAGAAACCCCTGCCTCAGGGTGCCGACTTTTACAGGCAAGAAGGGTTTTATCGTGTTGATGAAGCAGACGATGAGGTTTTTTACAGGCAGGACCGTCTCATCAATCATATCGACCATGAATGTTCGCGCCAGATCGCTCAAATTTATGCACGGCATATAGAGCCCGGCATGAAAGTGCTTGATTTAATGAGCGGTTACGAATCCCATTTGCCTGATGTCGATGATGTGGATGTTACCGGCTTGGGCATGAATGCCAGAGAGATGGAGGCCAATCCGGGGATCAACCGGTCCGTTGTTCACGATCTGAACAGGCAAACCACACTGCCTTTTGCAGCCGACCGGTTTGACATCACATTATGTAGTCTTTCCATTGAATATCTCATCAAGCCATTGGAAGTGATGGAGGAAGTTGTCCGTGTGACTAGACCGGGAGGCAGGATACTCGTGAGTTTTTCGGATCGCTGGTTTCCGCCCAAAGCTATCATGATCTGGCCTGAACTGCATCCATTTGAGAGGCTGGGCATGGTGTTGGACTATTTCCTCAGAACAAAGGGGTTGAGGCAGTTCGAAACGGAAACGATCCGCGGATTATTGCGCCCTCAGGATGATCAATATGCCGACAGGATGCTGTATTCCGATCCGGTGTTTGTTATATCGGCTGTCGTGAATTAGCACGCCCTTTTTTCCCGGCAAGAAGGCCGGAAATGGGAGGTATCAAAAGCTCTATACACAGCCCGTTGGTTTGGGCAGACCGCCGTACTTGGTGATCGGTTTCATTGGGCCGGTCATCCATTGCTTGAACAGAATCTTTTGATCGGTGCCGACATGCTTCGCAAACTTACGGATGGCAGGCACGGTGCCCTGATCTTCGTAATATTCACGCGCCTGCATGATTTGCTCCCACTGCTCGTCGTTGATTTCGACACCATCTGCCTGGGCCATGGCGCGGCCGATTTCAGGCGTCCATTCATTCATATCTTCAAGATAGCCGTCACTATCTCTGCTGGGAACTTGTACATTCATCGTATTTCTCCTGATTTGTCATGTGATTTTCTGGATGATTTATCCAGTGGTTACCTTGGTTGATAGCTGGTGCTGGATAGCCTGATTTCAAGGTGTTGGTTGTCGTCTGCGGGTACATCAATGCTCCGGCACATTGTATGGTGATGTGATAAATGGTGCCGATGGAGAGACTTGAACTCCCAACCTACTGATTACAAATCAGTTGCACTACCAATTGTGCTACATCGGCATTACCCGGCCTGGGGGCACATTCTACGGCAGAGCCTGACCGTCGGCAACGGTTGTCTCGCAGGCCCGGGAGTAAATCTGTGAACCGGGCAGCTCGCTGTTATCGAAGCCCTTGCCGTTATCAGATTCGACATAATCCAGCCAGTACACCGGGTTTTGTCGGAAACGCCCTTCCAGCCGGGCATTATAGCCCAGGTTTTTGATCTGCCGGTGGCGTTTCTCAGCATTTGCTCTGTCTTTAAATACACCCAGCGCAATTCCGTATGCGTAGTCCGAGGGTGGTTTTATGACATAGTAATGCTTATCGCCGAGCGCCTTGAATTCTTGTGCCTTTTCCTGTGCTGCGCCCAGTGTTGCAAATGGCGGCAGATAGACCCAGTAGCCAATCTGTTCCTTTTTCTCGCTGGCGCGTTTTGTGAATGGATACCCCGAGAGCAGCAGCTTTTCACTGGCTTCCAGTATGGATTCCTGATTCATAAAAGGGCCAAGCGTAAAACATGTCCTAGGGTCGCTTTTGGCAGCTACCTGATCGGTGGGGGCATTGATATTTTCCGAACTAAAATCACGATCACTTTCGCTGAGGAGCACCAGTTTTGGTGCATTGTCGCCGGGGGCTGCCGGTGCCGCATTCACAGATTGCTGGTTGGTGGTGAACCAGTAATAAATAAGCCCGTTGACCAGTACAAGAAATAAAAACAGTAATCGCATTAATCCAAAAACCCTTCCTCAGCAGCCAGTATTCCCTGAAATATTAACATCGGTTCATAGTTTGATTCACAGCTCAGCAGCGGCTGGATCAGATCGGCGTCTCCACCGCTGATAAGTAGTGGCAGGTTAATATCCAGTTCGATGGCGACATCCTGCCTGACCCTGTCTATCAGGGCAACCAGCGCATACAGGGTTCCGGCTTCAATAGCATTGCCGGTATCGGCCGCCAGTAAACCGGTACTGCTGTCATTCTTATCCAGATCACCGATATGGATGCCGCCGGTTTCGTCGCCCAGAGCATCCTGCATAAGCTCCATACCCGGCACGATCATGCCTCCAAGGTGTCTCCCTTCATCATTCAGGACATCAATGGTGACCGCTGTCCCGCAATCGACGATACAGACAGCATCCTGCTGAATAGCCCATGCGCCCAGCAATGCCATCCAGCGGTCTACACCGAGTTGTTCAGGGTTTTGATAGGCATTTTGAACAGCACCACACTGTCCGGTGCTGCGTAGAAATTTTGGTGTCAACTGCCAGCCTGAAAATATCTGGCGGAAATTTTCTGCCAATTCTTCGCCGCCGACATTACAGATCAGAATATCATCGGCGGCCGGGCCATCAACCTGAAACAGATTTGCGCCGCTGCTTTCCAGGTCCTCATATTCGGCACTTTCAGGTTCCAGGGGCAGGTCCTCGCCGTCATACCAACACCATTTAACGCGCGTATTGCCTGCATCAATTAGTAGTTTCATTATTAATTCTCATGGAAACGTCGCCCGAAGCAAATTCTTCAATTTTATGACGGGTCTTTATTCGTAACATGCCCCGCTCATTGACCCCGCAGGCGATGCCCTCAATCAACCGAACCGGGGTGGTCAGTCTGACATGCTGGTTAAGTGACATATCAAGCGGCTCCCATTGTTGCACGAAGCCTGAAAAGCCATGGTCTGCGAAATTTTCGCACCCGCTAATCAGGGCATTTATGGTGGCGACCGCGATGATATTTCGATCTTTTTCAGCATCCTTGTCATCGTGTATATCCGCGACCGGCTGATCAATTGCCGACCGTAATTTTTCCGGCATACCAATGTTGAGGCCAATACCGATAACCACATCAGTAGGGCCTTGTGTTTCGGCCGACATATCAATCAATATACCGCCCAGCTTACCTTTTGGCGTATGCAAATCATTCGGCCATTTTATTTTCACGTCTCTGACTTTGAACTGATCCAAGGCATTTACAAGAGAAATGGCCACTGCCAGACTTAAGCCGCCCAGCTCGCATGGTGCATAGTCAAAGCGCCAGTAAAGGGAGCAATAAAGATTGGTTCCATAAGGAGACTGCCATGTTCGCCCTTTCGTTCCCCGTCCTGCTGTTTGTCGTTCGGCAATGCAGACATGCGGTCCGGTAACTTCAGTACCCAGTTGCTGTATCAGCCAACTGTTTGTAGAAGATACCTGCTGATACAGTGTCAGGCCAACAGGGCTTGAAAGATATTGACCGATGGTCTGTTGGTTCAGCAAGTTGATCCCTCGCCGGATCCAATAGCCTTTGCCGTGAATGGCATCAATCATTACCCCGCTGCCGCGTAATGATTCGATATGCTTCCATACTGCTGCCCTCGAAATGCCACAAATCTCTGCAAGCCGACTTCCGGGAATAATGTTCCCCGATGCCAACTGAGTCAATATCCTGTTTTTGGTATCTGGCATATAGGTCGATGAATATTTATCTATCATAAGGGAAAGCCCGATTAAGTCAGGCATCCGGATAGCCATGGCACCCTGCTATACTGCCATCACGATTGATGGGGTCAGGCATGATCTGTACTCTGATTTTCGATATCCAGGCCTGCAATGGCAGTACAGATCGAATAACACCCCCGCGAGATGGATGGCCGGTTATTCCGAATTCAGAAAATCATTGATAGTGTGCGTGGATACTGCGTAGGTTCTCCCGGTTTTTTTACCGGAAAAGCTCTTTATCCCCAGTATTCGGTAGTCCATATCGGTTACCAGCGAACCGATATTTTTGCCATCCTCCGGCAAATCTACCTGCAGAATCTCCCCTCTATGGATAACATTGACCGCCGAGAACCAGGTAAAATTTTTCGCAACGCGCGTTATCACTGCATCATCTGTAGCCCATATCTGACCATCTTTTTGACCGAATACACGAACTTTGGTGCCGGCATCGGGCAATGCCAGCTCCGCCATTTGAATCGGTTGGATGCCGGTAGGTGGATCTACCAGTTCAAGCAGAGCCAGATCTCTGAATTTATTGTGCTTGATTACACGCGCCTTATAACTGCGAGGTGTGCCGGATATTGCCATAAATTCAATGTCGATATCGCTGACGCCCTCAATAACATGCCAATTGGTCAGTATATTTCCCTGTCTATTCAGTATAAAGCCTGCGGCCTGATCGTCATTATCCGTTCGGATGGAAACGATCGCCGAAGCAACACGGGCATACAGATTTCTGAGTTGTTCCTCACCACGGCTGTTGCCGGCAACCGCTTCCCTTTGAGGTGCAGGAACTGAAAGGGATTTGATTTCGGGACTGCTCTTTGACTGGAGAACAACAACCGGCTCACGTGGCTTGACCGAAGTAATGGCGGCCTCTTCGACCTCGGATAGTATCGTCTCCCCGACATCACCAGCCTCGGATTCGTCTGCGGACACAGTTTGACTGTTATCCTCCAGAATTTCTGGGGCACTGTCCGAGAGTTCGGCCGGTATCGTTTGGGAGTCGTTCTCGGAGGGTTCCCTGTCGGCCACAACTTCCTGCGTATCCGCTGTTTCTTCAGCCTGTATCTGTTCAGCTCTTAGCTGTTTCTCCAATATACTGCGCTCTGCTTCCAGTCTGTCGGCTTCTGCACTGGCTGCTGCTTGAGCAAGTCGTTGTTCCTCCAGACGATGTGCTTCTTCAGCGGCCTGTAATTCTGCGATGCGTTGATCTTCTCGTTGCTGTCGTTCCTTTTCAAGTTTTGCTTTTTCGATGGTTCTGCGTTCTTGTTCGAGTCTGGATGCTTCTTCGGCGGCTATTTGAGCAAGTCGTTGCTCTTCCAGGCGACGCGCTTCTTCGGCGGCCTGTAGTGCTGCGATGCGTTGAGCTTCCTGTTGCCGGTGTTCCTTTTCGAGTTTTGCTTTTTCGGTGGTTCTGCGTTCTTGTTCGAGCCTGAAGGCTTCTTCGGCGGCTATTTGAGCGAGTCGTTGCTCTTCCAGACGACGTGCTTCTTCGTTGGCTCTGCGTTCTTGTTCGAGTCTGGATGCTTCTTCGGCGGCTATTTGGGCAAGTCGTTGCTCTTTCAGGCGACGTGCTTCTTCGGCGGCCTGTAGTGCTGCGATGCGTTGAGTATCTTGAGGCCTTACTATTGGCACCTCGGCCGCTACAGATTGGGTGTCAACAGTATCATCCTGCGTATTGTTAAAAACTGTTTCGGTTCTGTCTGGGGCGGCCTGATTTTTTCTATCCGTTGATTGAGAAGCAGTGACCATTCGGAGTGACGAACCGTCTGGTGCTCCTGAAGGCTGGCGCAATAATGAGCGTACTTCGCGGGCGCGGCGCCTGACCTCTGCCGGAATGGAGTTGTCTGCAGAGCGGCGGCGTACTTCTTGCTCCGCCTCTCTGATTTGAAGTTCTGACCATGGATTGATCGAGTAGGACTGCGCAATATCCTGTACCAGTCCGCTGGTGACATTATCTTTCAATACCTCAGTCTCCGTGCCTGTATTAACGATCTCCATTTTATCGACCTGTTTGAACTGGTCTTGCAGGAAGCGATGTATTTCTTCAGGTATATTCCCGATCTGCTGAGCCTGACTGAGCACCGCAGGCAGATTTTTCAGATTCTGCTCATCAGTAATGACATACATGAGCTCCCGTCCGCCGTTACTGTCAAGTGCAAAATAATTATCGCTGCCCGGCACATATTGCTTCACGCCGGCGGCAATCTTCCCCGGTTGTTCTCCGGGAGGGAATATTTGTGCTATTTCTCCGTTTCTGGATACATACACGACTGAATAATATATCGGCGTATCGGCGGAAAGAATAATTTGAAATCTGTCGCCGGGACGTAATACATCGCCATCCAACACCTTAAAGTTACGTACAGATCCGTCAGTACGTTGATATGAACCACGAGCCTCTACGCCTGTTGCATGAGCATTAACTGGAGACAGGAATAAAAAAACAGTACCCAAGGCTGAAATCAGTAAGCGCATGATCATGTTTTACTCAGTCGTTTTTCTCGGATTCGGTACAGCACGGTATGGACAGAAAGCGGATTTTATCACCTTTTCAGGGAAATGATCCGCTACCATCCCCCTTGGAAGAGGATACACTGAAACGAGCCCCTTGGGGTTGGGCAACCTGAGCAGATTCAGCATCATGGATTAATCAAGTTCTTTATCGATTGGATATTGGTTATTGTCGCATAAACAGCCCCGCACTGACTTCCCTTCCCTCTGATAGCAGAATATTATATGTTCGGCAGGCGGCACCGGTATTCATGGCCTCGAATGCTATCCCGTTGGTATTGAATAGCATTACAATGTCCGCTGCCGGAAAAATCTGTCTGGTGCCGGTGCCGAGGATGAATATTTCTGGATTAAGCTCCAGTACGCGCTGAAAATGGCTTTGATTCAGGTCGCCTGCTGTGCCGACCTCCCAAGTGTATATCCCTGAGCGGTTTACTATGACCGGATGATCAACCATTTTACCATTTATCTTGATTGCCCCTTCTTCGCAGGACTGGATCCTGTAGTCCGAGTCGGCATTATCGAGAGTAATCTTCATTTCTCTTTGACAGTTTTTGATACCGTGGTAACTTGTGCGGTTTTAGGTGCGCCGGATTGCGGCCTTATTCTAACATCAGATACTGCCGGAACAGGGAAGTGAACGAAGAATTTATGCGTATTAGTCGGCTACCGCCCTATGTGCTTGCTGAAGTAACGGCACTGAAGGCGGAGGCGCGTATGCGTGGTGAGGATATTATTGATTTTGGTATGGGTAATCCTGATCAACCGACTCCCCGGCACATCATCGATAAGCTGGTTGAGGTTGCCCAGCGGAGTGATACCCATCGCTATTCGATGTCCAGGGGCATACCACGTCTTCGGCGGGCGATTACCCACTGGTATGGAAGTCGGTATGATGTGGACCTGGATCCGGAAACTCAGGCCATTGTGACGATTGGTTCCAAGGAAGGGCTTGCTCATTTGGCATTGGCCATGATTTCTCCTGGTGATGCTGTGCTGGTGCCGAATCCTGCCTATCCGATTCATCCGTATGGCTTTGTTATTGCGGGTGCCGATATCCGTCATGTGCCGATGAACGATGAAGATGATTTCTTTGAGGAGTTACATAAAGCAATAGTGGATACTTGGCCGAAGCCGAAGGTACTTGTTATCAATTTTCCGGGCAATCCGACAGCGCACTGTGTGGATCTGGATTTTTTCAGGGCACTCGTTGCTGTGGCGAAAGAGCACAATATCTGGGTATTACATGATCTGGCCTATGCCGATATTGTTTTCGATGGTTATAAGGCACCTTCGATACTTCAGGTGCCCGGTGCCATAGATGTTGCTGTTGAGTCCTTTTCGTTGTCCAAGAGTTACAATATGCCTGGATGGCGCGTGGGTTTTATGTGTGGTAACAAGACATTGGTTGGTGCTCTGGCTCGTATCAAGTCTTATCTTGACTATGGCATGTTTACACCCATACAGGTGGCGGCTATTGCAGCTCTGGAGGGCCCGCAGGATTGTGTAATGGAAATAAGAGACATGTATCAGCGTCGCCGTGATGTACTGTGTCATGGTCTGAGTTCAATCGGTTGGCACGTAACACCACCGAAGGCTACCATGTTTGTTTGGGCCAAAATCCCGCAGGCTTATGCAGAGTCAGGTTCTCTGGAATTTTCCAAAAGGGTCCTGAGTCAGGCTAAGGTCGCAGTTTCTCCCGGTCTGGGCTTCGGTAGCTATGGAGACAAGTATGTGAGATTTGCATTGATTGAAAATGAGCATCGCATACGTCAGGCGATACGAGGGCTGCGGGATATGTTCAGGGAGGACGGCCTTTAATGGCTGCCTGGTATTGATAAAAGGATAGTTATGGAAGCGATTAAGATCGGATTATTGGGTTTGGGCACGGTAGGTGGCGGTACAGCCACAGTTCTACTGCGCAATATGGAAGAAATTGCCCGTCGTACGGGCTGTAAAATAGTTGTTGATATGGCGGCTGCTCTGGAGCCGGATCGTGCCCGCGAGCTTGGGTTAACCGAAGCAAGAGTCACCGCAAACGCGGAAGAGGTTGTCAATGATGATGCCTGCCAGATTATCGTTGAATTGATCGGTGGTTACGAGCCGGCCCGTACTCTGGTATTACAGGCAATAGCCAACGGCAAGCATGTTGTTACTGCCAATAAGGCATTGATCGCCATGTATGGTCAGGAAATATTCAAGGCGGCGCAAGAAAAGAAGGTTATTGTGGCTTATGAAGCTGCTGTCGCTGGTGGTATCCCGATCATAAAGGCCATTCGTGAAGGTTTGAGTGCGAATAAAATTCAATGGGTAGCCGGTATCATCAATGGTACGGGTAATTTTATTTTGACGGAAATGCGTGACCGGGGGCGTGGTTTTGATGAAGTCCTCAAGGAGGCACAGGCGCTGGGTTACGCGGAGGCCGATCCTGCTTTTGATGTTGAGGGAATTGATGCTGCTCATAAGCTGACAATTCTTGCTTCAATATCTTTCGGTATTCCCTTGCAGTTTGATGCCTGCTACACCGAGGGTATCAGCAAAGTGAAGCAGGAAGATGTGGCCTATGCCGGGGAGCTGGGATATCGTATTAAGCATCTTGGTATAGCTCGTTGCTCCGATGACGGTATCGAGATGCGCGTACACCCTGCGCTGATTCCTGAAAAACGCCTGATTGCCAATGTTGACGGTGTTATGAACGCCGTGCTGGTTATGGCCGATGCAGCGGGCCCCACTCTGTATTACGGAGCTGGTGCTGGAGATGAGCCTACTGCCTCTGCAGTCATTGCGGACATTATTCATGTTGTCAGAGAGTGCAGGCTGAGCTCTTCATCTGAAAACAGCATCCCAACACTGGGCTTTCAGGAAGATAGCGTCAGCTGTATGCCCATATTGCCCATGGCGGAAATCAAAACCTCATACTATCTGCGAATGCTGGCAGCCGACCGTCCTGGTGTGATGGCCGATGCCACAGCCATACTGGGACATGCCGGCATCAGCATTGAAGCCATGCTTCAGAAAGATCCCGTTGATGAGCGGCAGGCACAGATCATCATGTTGACGCACCGTATCAAAGAGCAACAGATGGATCAGGCGATTAAGGAAATCGAGGCATTGGACTCGATAACAGGAGAGGTTACACGTATTCGCATGGAACCTCTAGGGTAAACCCGGACAGGGATTACGGTCAGACCATGAGCTTACAACCAGAAGACTATGATTTTATTCGCAGGGAACGTCGTTTGGTAAGTAGTTGGCCTCTTATTGGGGGAGGTGCGTTATTTGTACTTCTTGTGTTTTATGCATGGCTGTCATTTGCCTATCCACAGATCGCCAATCCTGCCTATGTCTATAAGCAGATCAAAGATAACAACCTGCCTCAGGACATTATTGCTATGCTGGCATTCATGGCACCTTTACTGTTGACAACCATATTTGCCATCGTGGGCATTATGTTGGGATATGTATTTTCATTTATGCGTAAGGAAAAGCAGCTGCTGGATATCATTGACAGAAAAATCAATTAACACGATACATTGCTGAAACTGATAGAGATAACCTCGTTAATTTTTCAGGAATGCCATAACTTCACTTTCAATACGCTCTTTTTCAATGATGGTTTTTTGTTTGACCGGCTTTTTGAATAAGCCGGTGATGATCTCAGGAATATCCTGATTGAAAGTCTCTGATATATACTTCAGGGCATCAATATCATGATAATCGTCCCGACCCGTCATGGCACTGGCAGTAATGGATGAAAACTTCGTCCACTCGGCCGTGGAGAAGACTACAATTGGAATATCTTTTTTCGCACATGATATATTGGCCTTGAAGCAGGTGGCCGTATGAGGGTCCATCAGATAGCCATTTTCGAGCTCCTGCCTGATAATTTGCAGGCCTTGTTCGTCGGAGCAATAATCAGCAGCGAAAATCCCACTGAGCTGTGCATGTTCTTCTTTCGATAGTTCATAACAATATCCGGTATCAAGTTGATGCATCAACTCGGCGGTTCGTTTGTTTCCATAAAGATCAAACAGGACACGCTCGATATTAGATGATTTCAGAATATCCATGGCAGGTGAGGTAGTGGTTACAACAGTACGATCCTTAATGTCGTATTTGCCTGTCCTGATAAACTCGGTCAGAACATTGTTATTGTTGGATGCAATAATAATTTTTTCGATGGGTAGCCCCATCTTCATCGCATAATAAGCTGCCAGTGCATTACCAAAGTTGCCGCTCGGCACACTCAGATAAATTTTGTCGCCTGGATGAATTTCATTTTCACGCACCAGTTCCAGATAACTGTGAATATGATAAATCATCTGAAAGATAATACGTCCAATATTAACGGAGTTTGCTGCGGACAGTAGAACCCCCTGACCTTTCAGGGTGGTCCTGAAATCAGTCGAGCCTAAAAGATACTTCAGGGCAGTCTGCGCATCGTCGAACACTCCCCTGATGCCGATCACTTTAATGTTGGCTGCATCTTCGGTAACCATTTGCAGACGCTGTACATCAGAGGTTCCACCCTCCGGGTACAGGCAGACAAACTTGATATTGGACCGATTCTTGAATGTTTCGAGTGCGGCTGGTCCGGTATCTCCACTGGTTGCGGCCAGAACCAGATAATTCTCATTACGCTGCCGGGCAATAGACGAAAGTATCGTTCCGAATGGTTGTAAAGCCATATCCTTAAATGCGCGGGTAGGTCCATGATACAGCTCGCAAACAAAGATATTATCCCGAACCTTGACAACAGGTACCGGGTTTACCGGATCATCATAGCCATCATACAGGTCAAGTGCCTGCTCGATAAAAATGTCAGATACATCAAGGTGGAAGGAGGCAAGTATCTGTTGGGCGAGTTTCTTATAGCTTGTAAAGCCAAGCAACTCTTCTGGCTTAATCGAAGGGAGTTCGGCAGGCGAGTAGAGACCGCCAAAAGAGGATAGCGGGCTGAGTATAGCGTCGGCAAAGCCCACCTCGGATGGGTGATGACCATCGTTTCCTCGTGTTTCAATAAGTCTCATTGTGCATGCGTCAGTTCAGCTATAGAACCGGCACTTTAATCAGTGCCTAAAAATATCTTGCCACCTCTTGAGGTTCTGAATAGAGGTATCACAAGGCGTGGGGAGAATATTATCGGGTGTTGCTGCGGCATAAATCCAGCGGTCTTTTCCGGGTGTCAGTTGAGCCGGCATTCTCTCCAAGAAATACTGCCCTGGCTGATGCTGCCTTCTAAAGGCATGCATAACCTTTCCCCAGATAGAATATTATAAAAAAATCTGCTGTCCGTCAAACTTGTATATTGGCCTGATATCTCCGCTCTCTGACAGGCTGTTGAAAGAGTCTCGGCAATTGCCAACATAACCAACTATTTAAAAGCGCAGAGAGATATGGGAGGGTGATATACAAGACACCCGCCCAGCACAGTGATTTTCAAGGGAATGGTTTGGGAGCACTATTCTTTCCCTGGTGAGAGCAGGGGAGACATGTTGGCCGTGCCATCATGGCACCAGGCCCCTGTTAAAGGCCGCGACCATGCCATGTGTGGGTGCTGGAGAACTCCCATGTGCGGGTGATGTAAAGGATGTCAACCGGTTCTCCGTCCTGCTGGATGCTGTCGGGAATTTTTGCGTAGGGCGCACCCAGACGAACCACCCTTTTTGCGGCATCGTCTAGTACGGGGTGTCCGGAGGACTGCTTCAGAATAATAGTGTGAATGGAGCCATCCTTGTTAATGCCTACGGTCATCTGCAGCAGGCCCGATAGTTTTTGACGACGTGCCTCGTCCGGATAATTAAGATTTCCAATTCGCTCCACTTTTCTTGTCCAGGCATCCATGTAGGCTGCAGGGGCGAACTCACGAGTGCTGGCATTAATATGTTTTTTTCGAGGGCGGCTGGCATAGTGCTGGATTTTTCGATTGATTTCTTCTGTCAGGCTCGCTATTTCAAGGCTGCGACTGATGAGCCTTTGGGTATTTTCAATTTTGTTTATTTCCTTTTTGGGCTTTTTGTCCGGCCGAGACAGGACAATGTCCCGTCCGGCTGTACTGGTGATCTGTTTCTTTTCGGCCTTAATAATTTTTTTCTGCGGTGCCGGTTTAGGGAGGACCTGTGACACACTGTTGTTGGGTATCGGCGAGGGGCCTTTAACGGGTTTGCTTGGATGGGTCTTTTCTTCCAGAGTGCCGCCGCCCTGCTGATTGGCCTGTGCCAGATAGTCGGCTTTTTCCGGGGGTTTAACTGACTTGCTTTGTACCAGGATAATATCCATGGTGGGCAAAGGGTCCGTTTTATCTGGTTCTGGCACGGCAAAGCTGATGCCGAGAATAAGCAGGCCGTGCAGCATTGTGCCAAGAAAAAGCATCATGCCGAGCCTGTCACCGGGGGTAACGGCGGGAGTCAACGGGACTGGCAACATTATATAATTAGTCAGAGAAACAGTATTGGTTGATTATAGTGACGGTAAAGATGTCATCAATGCCAAACACAATATCTAATGAATGTAAATTCTGTAGTCCTGCGCGTGTTGTAGCGTAATCCGGTCGTTCATGGCCGCAGTCATGTGTAACTCTCCCTCGCGGGTGAGCAACATGGCATATGTAATGTCCATTGCATCGGTGACCTTTTTCCAGTTTGACTTGCCGGCCGCCATCAGGGCGGTAGCTGCGGCATCTGCGGTGACTGCACTGCTGTGAATGACGGTGGCGGCAATGGTGTGATCGACCGGTTGGCCGTTAAACGGGTCAATAATATGCTGTACCCTCTCGCCGTTATCCAGATAATAACGCTGGTAATCCCCTGACGTGAAAATACCTTCGTCTGCCATGCTATGCAGGTTCGCCAGTACCTTCTGGCTCCTCGGGTGCCGTACGCCTATATTCCACGGTTTATCGCTTTTTTTGCCCATGACGCCCAGGTCGCCGCCGGCATTTATGAGGGCGTTCTGGATGCCATAGGCCCTCAAAGTCTGCATGGATAAGTCGATAGCATAGCCTTTGGCTATCCCGCCGGGGTCAAATTGCAGGTGGCGATTGCGGCCACGAAGTTGGATATTGTCAAATTCAATATCTTCAATGGTTGGAATATCACTTTGTATTTCTTTAATAAGCCGACTATCTGCAATAAAAGGCTGTTCAGGGTCATGTCTGTGAAATCCCCATAGTTCGACAAGGCGACCAATGGTTGGATTGAAGTAGTATTGAGAAAGCCGTGAAAGCCGGCGTGCCTCCTTTAGCAAAGGCAGCACCGAGGTGGGTGCCGAGAACCATTCTCCCAGCTGCAATAGTTGATTGGTTCGCTTAATCGGGCCTGCTTCCCACGGATGCCAGACTTTGTGCATGGTATGGAAATCCTGTTCAAGGTGTCGGAATGCCTGCTGTGCCAGATTTTCGTTTTCATGTTGGACTTGAATATCGACAAAAGTGCCGAATACTGCTACCCGATGATGATATATCTGCGGGGCGTCGCAACTCGCCAGAATAAAAGTACAGCCAATTAAAAAGGGTATGAATTTTGCCACTGGCCTGTTATTTTTCGATTTGTTTTTCAATGAAATCAAATAATATGCCGGCGATGTTGATGCCATAGATATTATCCAGCTCGCGGATGCAGGTCGGGCTGGTGATATTGATCTCCGTGATGTAATTGCCTATGACATCCAGACCGACAAAAATCAGCCCATTGTCGCGTAATGCCGGTGCTACCTGTTCGCACAACCAATAGTCACGGTCCGTTAACTGTGCCCCCTGTGTGGTTGCACCTGCTGCCAGATTACCCCGGCTGTCGCCTGTTGCAGGTATTCTGATCAGGGCATATGGAATCGGACTGCCGTTAATTAGCAGGATTCTCTTGTCGCCCGACACAATTTCTGGCAGATACAGCTGAGCCATCGCAAAGCGTCGACCATGGTCAGTCAGAGTCTCGATGATGACATTTCGATTATTGTCATTTTCATGCACTATAAACACGGACTCCCCGCCCATGCTGTCCAGAGGCTTGACGACGATATGCCTGTGGGTGGTCAGAAATGCCATGAAGTCGGTATGCCGGCGCGCCACCAGAGTCGGAGCGCAGCATTGTGGAAACCGGGCTGTAGAGAGCTTTTCATTATAATCGCGCAGGGTGGCGGGTCTGTTAATGACCCAGCTGCCTTGTTCCTCGGCCAGCTCAAGCAGATAGGTGGTATAAACAAACTCTATATCGAAGGGGGGGTCTTTCCGCATCAAGATGATATCAAGGTTGCCCAGGATGGTGTTTTCAGGCTCAGACAGGTCGAACCACTGATCCGGGTTATCTTTGACAGAGAGCCGCCGGGTGCTGGCCGTCACAGCACCGTCGCGCAGGGCAATATCGGACTGCTGCATATAGTTTATTTGCCAGCCGCGGGATTGCGCCTCCAGAAGCATGGCGAAGCTGCTATCCTTGCTAATGTTAATCCCTTGAATGGGATCCATGACAATACCGAGTTTTCTGGTCATATGGACTGTTCGCCTTGTATGGCAGCAATCTCTCTGGATGCGGCCAGTAATGCCAGTCTTGCAATAACGCCGTAAGTGTAAAAGCGATTTGGAGTTGTATCCGGGTCACGGCACGGGTCAGGCATATTACAGGACTCTCCAAACCCCAGAGGCTCAAAATGCATGCCCGGTGCATTGAGATTTTCTTCTGCGCCGAGCCGGGTGTGTACCCGGTAGAACCCTCCTGCTACGTACCGCTCCACCATATAGACGACTGGTTCGGCCACTGCACTGGATTCGCCCCAGGTTTCATACGTCGGCACACCCTCCTGTAAAATGACCTTGCTTATGGTGTTGCCACCTTTGGATTTTGACATGCGAGTGCGCTGTTTTCTGTTTAGGTCTATTACTTCGTCGGGAGATCGCACCGTCATTACACCCATGCCATAGGTTCCGGCATCTGCCTTGATGACGACATACGGTGTTGTAGTGATACCAAACTCATCGTACTTTTCCTTGATATCTGCAAGCAGAATAGCGGTGTTTTCAGCAAGACATTCCTCTCCTTTGCGTTCCATAAAGTCGAGTTTGCCGCAATTACGAAACAGAGGGGCAAAAAGCCAGTGGTCAATATCAATTAGTCTGGAAAACTCTAGAGCCAGTATTCGGTAGAAGCTGAAATGCCCGGATTTAAGCCGACTGTTCCAGCCCAGGCCGGGTGGTGGAGTGACGGTCTGTTCCAGGCCTGTCAGTTCTTTGGGAACGCCGCTGCTGAGATCGTTGTTCAGTAAAATGGCGCAAGGGTCGAAGTTTCCTGCAAGCAGGCGGTTGCCTTGGCGTGTTATCGGATGCAGGCGAATATTTCGGCCACTGGGCAGGGTTATATCCGGCGTATCTTTCGGCAGCGCATTGATTGTGCCTATCCGGGTTTCGTATCCGGCCTGTACAAGCAGCTCATGGAGGGTGGCGATACTTTCCAGGTAGTTCACATTACGGGTGTGGTTCTCCGGCAGTATTAATATCCTGATGGCATCCGGGCAGATAAAATCCATTGCTGCCTGAATCGCCTGAATGAACAGTGGTGCGAAATCCTTGCTGATGTTATTGAAGCCGGCTGGAAACAGATTAGTGTCCACAGGGGAGACTTTGAAGCCGGCATTGCGGATGTCAACTGAGGCATAGAATGGAGGGGCAGTTCGATGCCACTGTTGTCGGAACCACGCCTCAATCGTATTGTGATGCTCAAGCAGATGTGATTCTAATTCCCTGAGGGGGCCTGTCAGGGCCGTGGTCAAGCTGGGGGCTTCATGCAGATGTTTGATATTCATGGAAGTAATCCGGATAATTAATCAGAGGATACCTGAAATCAGGGTGCAACTGGCAAAGGAAAAAGCGGAGCAATACATTGATAGACAGGCATATTATTGGATAATGCCGCTTTTATCTGGTACTCAGGCATTTATGCGCTATACTTTACCATGTTGAATGGAACCGCATATTCCGATACATTCCGCAAACCCTGTTGAAAATCGGTTTACCACCGGTCGTTCCGGTACTGAAAAGTGAGCAGACATGACTAACAGCGCAGAAGAGAATGATTTCAGCCATCTTAAGGTTATGGTGATTGATGATAGCAAAACTATTCGTCGCACGGCTGAAACGCTGCTGAAAAAAGCGGGCTGTAGCGTTGTGACAGCTGAGGATGGTTTTGAAGCACTTTCAAAAATTGTTCACTATGAACCGGATATTATATTCGTTGATATCATGATGCCCCGTCTGGATGGTTACCAGACCTGTGCGCTGATAAAAAATAATCAGACATTCAAGTCAACGCCTGTTGTTATGCTGTCCAGTAAGGATGGCCTGTTTGATAAGGCCAGAGGCAAGATAGTGGGTTCGGAGCAGTATCTGACCAAACCATTTACCAAAAAAGAACTGATCGGTGCAATTGGTCAGCATGTGGAAGTTCAGAAGGAGGATTAATCATGGGACGTATATTGATGGTGGATGACTCGCCGATGGAGCTCGCTGTTGTAAAAGGCATACTGGAAGAAGAGGGGCACACGGTGTTTACTGCGGGCGATGGTGCCGAAGGTGTTGCTCTGGCCATCAAGGAAAAGCCTGATCTTGTTTTTATGGACATTGTTATGCCCGATATGAACGGATTCAGGGCAACGCGGGAAATAAGTAATCATCCTGAGACCGCATCCATACCCGTTATTGTTATGTCCTCGAAGGACCAGCAAACCGATATGGAGTGGGCGAAGCGTCAGGGTGCGGCAGATTATCTGGTGAAGCCCGTGGAGGCTGATGCGATTATTGCGGTGGTTAAAAAGACGCTTTCTGGAGGATAGCCATGGCTGATTTATTACCGCTTGAGCAACTGGCTTCTTATGAAGAACGGGGTCATCGTCATGTAGTGAATCCTGTTGCTGAAAAAGGCAGGCGTGAGTATTGGCGGGCGGTTTCATTTCGTGTTGGTGGTGTGCAGCTCCTCGTTGACGAGAACGATGTTGATGGACTTTTGACACTGCCGGAAGTGACTGTGATTCCTGGTGCCAAAAGATGGATGGCGGGTATTGCCAATGTTCGCGGTGAACTGCTGCCGATTGTGGATTTTGGAAGCTTCCTGTTTAATGTACCGACTGAACGGACCAGACAGTCGCATGTTCTGGTTGTTCGATATCAGGATGAGCGGTCCGGTCTTATCGTTGATCAGACTTATGGAATGCGTCGCTTCCCCGTTGATGCGCATGCAGATGTGCAAATGATGGATGCGGCGCAACCCTTGAAGGCGGTGCTGAGCGGTAGTTTTGAGCAGGACGGAACGATCTTCCATGTCATGGAAGTGCAAAAGCTGGTGGATAGAACAGAATTTATGCAGGCTGCTGCTCAATAGTGTGGATAACTGCCTGCCGGATAAAGATTCCGGCGGCGCTTAACAGTAATGATTCAGAGGAGATAAAAATATGGCGTTCGATATGAAAAATAGCGGCTTCAGGCGCCTGATGGATACACAGGGCATTGGAGGAATGGGGGGGATAAGGAACATCGTGTTGCTCGTGTTTCTGGTTGTATCTCTGGTGGCTACGGTTGTCATTTTTCAGAAGGTTCTGGAAAACGAGGCTCACCGGAATGAATACATTTCACTGACAGACGAGTTGCGGCTGATATCACAGCAGATACCGGGTATTGCCCTGGAGGCTTCATTGGGCAATCCCGAGGCGTTCGGGGCTCTTGAAGAAATGGTGAGTGAGTTTGATTTTTTGCTGCGTCAGCTTAGACAGGGCAGGACAGATACCGGTCTGCCGGCAAGCCCCTTTGAATTGCAGGGCCGGTTTGATGCAGTGGATGCTGTATGGAATCCTCTGCGTACCAATGCTGATCGGATAATTGATAGTACAGATGAAATACTGGGCATCCGGGAAGATGTTGAAGGCTTCAAACTGGCAAGTCCTGAATTGCAGGCCCTGATGGATGAGGTATTGAGCTTCATGGTAGAGGCCGGGGAAGAGGCGCAACAGATTTATTTCGCGGCACTGCAACTGACTTATGTGGAACGAATGACATCGCGCCTTGCTGAAGCATTGCAGGGGGGGGTGGGTAGCGCAACTGCAGCAGGTGACTTCGTCAAGTGGACAGACGAATTCAGGAAGAATCTGGACAATATGAGAGGAGATGGTGTCATCGAAGGTCGGCGGCAGCCTGTAATGGATGAAATGGCCTTTTCCCTGCTTGAGGGAGTAAATGCTGTATTCACGGAACATGAGAGCAATGTGCCGATTATCATGGACGGCATTGCCAGGTTTTTCCAGGTTCGTGAGGCGGCTGCACAGATTATCGAGGGCAGCCAGAGTTTGCTGGATCAGTTGAATGCATTATCCGATGCTTATCGTGTTCGTGGTGAAGCAGGGATTTTTACTACGCGAAATGGTTATATTTCTGCCGGCGTTGTCGTCATGATTCTGATCGCTTTGGGCGTGTTGATGCTGCTGGATTCCAGGGCGCTTGCACGAGAAGCGACACAGCGTCAGAAGCAATCCGCCAGACAGACTGAGTCTCAAAACAGGGCTGTGCTGCGGTTGCTTGATGAGATTGAGCCTCTTCAGGAAGGTGATTTAACCGTGGAGGCATCGGTGGATGAGGCGTTCACCGGCACGATTGCTGATGCCATCAATTCATCAATTGAGACTCTGCGCAATCTGGTTTCTACTGTCAACAAGGCCGCAACTCAGGTGACGGGTGCAACGCGGGAGACATTGGGGACCACTAAAGAGCTCGCGGAGGCGAGTGAGCAACAGGCAAAGGATATCGGCAGCGCAGCGCAGTCAATTACCAAAATGGCGCAGTCTATGGAGGAAATATCTGTTGAAGCAGGGCGCTCTGCCGACGTAGCAAAGAGCTCGGTTGATATTGCATACAAGGGTGGTGAAACAGTGCGCGACACCATCAATGGCATGGACAGCATTCGTCAGCAGATTCAGGAAACATCGAAGCGTCTGAAGCGGCTTGGTGAATCCTCTCAGGAAATTGGTGACATTATTCGGCTGATTAACGATATTGCTGATCAGACCAACATACTCGCGCTTAATGCGGCTATTCAGGCATCATCGGCTGGGGAAGCCGGGCGCGGGTTTGCGGTGGTTGCGGATGAAGTGCAGCGCCTTGCTGAGCGTTCGGCAAATGCAACGAAGCAGATTGAGGGTATTGTAACCGCGATTCAGGCGGACACTAATGAGGCGGTAATTTCCATGGAGCAGACCACAACCGAGGTAGTGAAGGGTGCGCAGCGTGCAGAAAATGCAGGAACCGCTCTGGAAGAAATTGAGGCAGCTTCCAACAGTCTGGCTGAATTGATTGATAAAATCTCGAAAGCTACCAATCAATATGCCGATGGCGCGAGTAAGGTTTCCCAGTCCATGATCGTGATTGAAGGTGTGACACACCAGACATCCTCAGGTGCCAGTAGCGCGGCTAAATCAATTGGAGAGCTTGCGGTCATGGCTGAAAATCTCAAGAAGCAGATGTCAGGCTTCCGCCTGCCCGGTCGATAGACAACGCTCAGGGCGATGCCTTTTTAAGATCATGATTGGGCCGGAAATCGACCAGCAGACTTCATCCCTGAAATTGGTCAGGAATGAGCTCGACGAGTCGCTTGACAAGGCGAGGTCGGACCTTGAAGTTTATGCGGAGGGCGATGATGCTGGCGATATCGAGGCGCTGAAAAACTGCCGACTTGGTTTGCGGCAGATTCACGACACATTGATAATGGTGCAGCTGGAAGGGGCTTTGGTCCTGGTCAGTGAAATGAACAGCCTGCTTGATGCGCTGATTGATTCGGCGAGCGATGATGTGATTGAGCATGAGGTCGCATTTGAGGTTCTGATGCGGGGCATGCTGCGGCTCTCTGGTTATTTTGCCCGTATTCAGTCCGGTCAGGCAGATGCGGCGATGGTCTTTTTGCCGTTGGTGAATGAATTGCGCAGCGTTCATGGACTGGATGCCTTACTACCTGAATCACTGTTCACCCCCAGACTCATGGGCATCCGGCCCGCACCGGGCACTCGGCCCCCTCAGGATTTGCGAACCCTGATCAAGGATACCCGTCATCAGGTTCATCTGGGAATACTCGGGCTGCTTCATAGTAAAGACACGAATCAGTCACTGCAACCTGTTATTTCCCTGTTTGAACAGTATTACCGGGCTGCTGATTCGGAGCTGGCGCAGCAGACTTACTGGATCGGTGCGGCGGTGGCGGAGGCGATTTGTGAAGGGGGGCTTGAGGAACACATTGAGACAGCCCGTAAAATATTCAGCCAGATTGACCGGAAGATTTCCAGAGCCATTATTGATTCGGGCGAAGAAAATCTGGTCGTGGACGCATCCGATAATCTAATTCGTATGTTGTTGTATTACGTGGCGACTTCATCCTCTGAGGGCGTTCGTGTCAGTGATATTCGCATGGTATTTCGGTTAAGTGAGTACCTGCCTCAGGACGGGAATCCGCAGCATATGAGAGAAGGGCTGGCCGGTCGTGGCCTGAATGTCATAGAGACTGTGACTGATGGCATTATCCAGGAACTTGAACAGGCACGGGATATGCTGGATGTCTATTACCGGACGGGGGAGCAGGATAATGACAAGCTCAGGGATATGGTGCAGGCGTTGAGCAATGCGATCGGAGCCATTGCCATGCTCGGTCATGCTGATCTACAGGAGATGATGGTGCATTACTGTCGCAAGGTCGAGAAGCTCATCGATGGTGATAATGATTCGGGTACCGCGGAGCTTGCCGGCCTGCCCGACCTTATTTTTCAGGTTGAATCACGGCTACAGGCCATGTTGCCGAAAGGCCATGAGACGACCGAAACCGGTTTGACAGGTTCATCAACCGGTGTGTCCGATGCAACTGTGGCTGTTATTAAAGAGTCATCTATTAACATGAGCAATGCCAAGGATGCCATAGCGGCTTATGCCGAGCATCCCGATGCCGAGCGTGGGCGGCTTGATTTGGTCAATGAACTGTTACAGCAGATTGCCGGAAGCCTGAAAATCGTCTCCCATTTGCGGGCGAGTGAAATCATATATGGAATCAGAAGCTATATTGATGGAGAACTGATTTCCGCCGGCAAGAGCCTTAATGATGAAGAAATAAGCAACCTCGCCGATGCAGTTTCCAGTGCAGATTACTATCTTGATGCTGTACTCAATGATCTCCCGTATCGTCAAGAAGCGCTTAATCTTGCTGAAAAATCACTGGTGTCGCTCGGTCATGAAATACAGACAGGTCATACGATTGAAATTGATCAGGGCGGTGTTGAGTCGGGATCCATTACAGAGGCAGTCAATGAACTGGCGGCTTTGGACGCGGCCGGTGGAGATGATTCCATGCTGGATTCGCTGTCGGATGATCTGGAGTTTGAACTTGCCAGCATAACAGCTGATTCGGAGTTGGAACTGGACGAGATTACTCAGGGTCTGGATAAGGTTGGAGCCGATGAATCAACTGACTCTGGAGGGTTTGTGATTGATGACGATCTGGATGATGTGGATATAGATGGTGAGGCATTGCGTAATATTGGTCTGGACGGTGAAGGAGAAAGGGAAGTTGATGAGCAGATTGTCGATGTTGAAGAAATAGAAGTTGTTCCTCCTGAGGAACCCGAAGAGGTCATGATGGAAAGGGTGCAGGCCAGTCTGGACTCTGACGGCAGGCCGAAGGTTGACGGAGAAATACAGGTTGAAGATATTGGAGCGCCTCTGGAAGAGATAGAGGTTACCGCCGAGACCGTTGTGAATAACCAGCAAACTGAGGGAGGTCAGGGTGGGTGGGATGTACAAACGGGTAGCCTGCTGGGTGATGATCTGGATGAAGAAATAATCGGAATTTTCATTGAAGAAGCTGAGGAAGTGCTTGATGAGCTAAAACGCTGCTACCCGGCCTGGGAAAGCGACGTTCAGGACCAAGAGGCCCTTGCCGTCATCAGAAGGTCTTTTCATACGCTTAAAGGCAGTGGACGCATGGTAGGTGCCATGCAGATTGGCCAGTTTTCCTGGTCATTGGAGAACCTGCTAAATCATGTTATTGATAATACCATACCGGCCGATAAAGAAGTAGTGCAGGTTGTCGGTGAATCTATAGATATTCTTCCTGAAATGATTGCCTGCCTCAAGGGAGACTCTGTTGCGGATACCAGATATGAGGTCATATCCTCTGATGCAGCCCGGTTGGCGGCTGGAAAATCCAGAATGGTTGCAGTCAGCCAGGAGCAACAGACAGCATCCTCGCCGGCAGGGGAGGTGGCCGAACCCACTTCCCCAAAGCTCCTGAATGAGGTTTCCCCGGACCAGATCGATGAATCCATATCCGGGGGGCTGTTGCAGTCGGATGAATTACGGTTAATTTATACCAATGAAACCACGGCCTATCTGCAAACGCTTTTTGAGTTTATAGCACAATGCAAACCTAATGCAGGGGAGTGCTTATTCAAGGATGAGCATATCCGTATTCTTCACACCCTGCATGGTGGACTGGCTACAGTCGGTGCGTATGACATCAAGGAGATATTTGAAGCACTTGAGTCCCTTGTTGTATTCCTGCATGGCCATGGTCAGGCGGCGGATGATCAGCTGATTGAACTGCTACAACGCTCTCTGGAACAGGTCCGGCAGTTTCTGGACTCCATCAATGATGGTGAAGGACCTTTTTCACCAGATGAATCGTTAGTGGATGAACTGAGCAGTAAATATCGCGAATACCTTGATCTTTATGATCCTTGCTCGATAGACGGGTATCAGGCAGTATTGCAGCGACAGGACCAAAGTGCACTGGAAGAAATCAGTTCTTCGCTGGAAGATCTGCATAGTTTTATGGAAACCGACACGCCGGTAGAAATTGAAACTTCCCCTCCTGTTGAGATGATAGCTTCTGATGATCTGAACAGGGCAGAGTTACAGTCTCTGGAAGCTGATCCGACTATGGAGCCTGATCCCGAAGTTGAAACCATGGAGGATGGAGGTAGTGCGGAACAAGAAGAATCAGCAGAAGAGGAGATAGAGGAAGCGATTGACCCGGAGATACTGGAGATCTTTATCGAAGAGGCTGCCGAGCTTCTGGCGGCAACGGAAACAGCACTGAATGATTGGCAGGAAGAACCTGGCAACATGGAACATGTTATGCGCTTACAGCGTCATATCCACACCTTCAAGGGTGGTGCCAGAATGGTTGATTTCAGTGGTATCGGTGATCTTGGACATGAACTTGAGACACTGCTTGCTTCCATAGTTGAAGGTCAGACTGAAGTGACGGATCAAATTTTTAACGTACTTTTTGATGTTCGTGACGAACTTCAGGCAATGTACGAAGCAGCCAGAGAAAGTGGGCAGAATATATTGCCACAGGAATCCAGTCTCAAGGTACTGGAAGCGCTTCGTGAAGGCAGTTTTGAACGTCCCATTGAGCAGCCGCTGCCGGCTGATGTTGAGGAAGATGCTGTAGCCAGCATTGATGCTCCGTCATTGACGACTGATGATCATCAGTCAGTGCATACCAATAAGGTTGAATCTCCAGGTTCGGATGCACATGATATCGTGCCGCTATCGATTGCTGATGAAGCTCCAGCAGGCGATATGTCTTCGACCATGCCGGAACAGTTATCGTCAACGGCAACAGAAAGCCATGGTGATACGCCTCTGGCGAGTATTGTTGCTGCAGCGGAAAAGCAGGCCGATAAAAAAATCGATTCCGATAAAGACCATCGGGATCAGCCTCATGCCATACACGAATCCATACGTGTTCGGTCCGAGCTGGTTGATAATCTGGTGAATCTGGCGGGTGAATCCAATATCTTCAGATCGCGGCTTGAGCAACAAAGCAGTACCTTCCGGTTCAGCTTGGGTGAACTGGATCAAACAGTGGCTCGCTTGAAGAATCAGTTGCGTCAAATGGAAATTGAAACGGAAGCGCAGATACTATTCCGGCATGAAAGAGATGGCGGCTTTTCAGGCATGGATGATAGTTTTGACCCACTGGAAATGGATCGTTATTCCCAGTTACAGCAGCTATCCAAAAACCTCATGGAAAGTGTCGGTGACCTGGGTAGCCTGCAGGATATTCTGGGGGGACTGAGTCAGGATGCCGAGCTTCTTTTGATCCAGCAGGGTCGAGTGAATGCCGAGCTGCAGGATCGTTTGATGCAGGCACGTGTCGTGCCATTTGCGGCCACCATGGCTTCTCGACTGCGTCGTATTATTCGCCAGACCTGTCAGGAGCTTGGCAAGAAGGCGATACTCAAGCTGGTTGGTGCCAATGAAGAAATGGATCGCCGTCTCCTTGATCGGATGACGCCGCCATTAGAGCACATGATCCGTAACTCTATCGCTCATGGTATTGAGTCACCTGAAATCAGGTCCGCTCGTAACAAGCCTGAGGCCGGTGAAATTACTGTATCGGTAAGCCGCGAGGGTGGAGAAATCGTGATACAGGTAGCGGATGATGGTGGTGGTCTGGATACTGCGTCTATTCGCAAAAAGGCGGAAGACAAGGGATTTATCGTTAAAAATGCAGATATGACGGATGACGATATTATGCAGCTTATCCTGAACTCTGGTTTTAGTACTGTTGATGAAATCAGTCAGGTTGCCGGTCGAGGTGTCGGCATGGATGTCGTGAATAATGAAATCAGGCAGTTGGGCGGAGTTCTCAAGATCGAATCGCTGTTTGAGCGGGGAACTACCATGACAATTCGCCTGCCATTCACGCTGGTGATTAGTCAGGCACTACTGATTGGTATTGCCAGTGATCTTTATGCCATACCCCTGGGCAGTGTTGAAGGCGTGGCCAGAATGACTTATGAGCAGGCTGAAGAGATAATGTCTCATGAGAGTGCGACCTATCAATATGGTGGTGAAGACTATCAGGTGGCATCACTTGGAAAAGTATTGGGTAGGCCGGTGGCTACACATGAAGAAGACTCAAAGCCCGCTATCATACTGGTAAAGGCGAGTGGTCATCGTATTGCATTCTACATTGATGAAATTACAGGTCGCCGTGAAATTGTGGTGAAACCACTTGGTGCCCAGGTTGGTTCGATCAATGGAATAGCGGGTGGTACCATTCTGGGTGATGGACGGGTAGCGCTGATTCTTGATGTCCCGGCTTTGGTGCGGATGGTAGCTGCGGTTCATGGCCTGCCAGAAGTCCACAAGGAGCAGCCGGTTGAATCTTCTCAAGGCATCAATGCCAGGATTATGATTGTTGATGACTCGATTACAGTTCGTCACGTAACCACACGCCTGTTGGAACGGCATGATATGGAAGTGGTGACTGCCAAAGATGGTTTCGAAGCGATTGCGCTACTGGAAAAAACTATACCTGATGTTATGCTGCTTGATATTGAAATGCCGCGTATGGATGGTTACGAGCTCGCAACTCATATGAAAAACGATAAGCGCTATAAAAGCATTCCGATTCTAATGATTACATCCCGTGCTGGCGAAAAGCACAGGGAACGCGCCGAAGCCATTGGTGTTGAGCACTATCTTGGTAAACCCTATCAGGAAGTGGACCTGCTTATGCAGGTCAATAAAATGCTCGCAGAGAAGCGGGACTATCATTAATGGCTGGAGAACAAAGGCAGATTCGCGGCCTCATTGTACCGCTGGAGGGTATCAACCTTGCTGTACCTGACAGTGTTATCCTGCAAATCGTGACAGCATTGCAGCCTGTCTCCTACAAAAATGCTCCGCGATGGTTATTGGGTTCACTTGATTGGCAAAAGCGCAGGTTGCCTGCAATGGCTTTTGAGATAGCAGGTGGATTGCGTCATACCGTTGAAGGTGGCGGACGTTTTTTGGTGATGAAGTCAATCCGGGATATTGAAAGAATGCCTTTTTATGCCTTGCAGATTTTCGGGATGCCACATCCTGTGATCTTTAATGATGACAATATCAGCGCAGTAGAAAATGCCGTCATCAACTCTCCACTGGTGATCAATCAAGTACTGGTAAAAGGGGAGATAGCCGGCATCCCGAATCTGGATGCGATTGAAGAAATGTTGATGAGTCAGTATGGCATTTTTACACAGGAAAGTACTGCCTCATCGGTGGAGGTTTAGTCCGGGGAAGCTCTCATCCAGTTGGGGCTTTCCAGACTTTACAGGTCACCATGGAGCGTGCCGACTGCGGTAATGGCGGCCAGTGCGGCGGTCTCTGCTCTAAGGGTACGAGGCCCCATGCAAACCCCGGTTATCCCGCTGTTTTTCATAATCTGTAACTCGCTGTCATCAAAGCCACCTTCCGGGCCGATAAATAAAACCATGTCAGCACAGGGTTTGACTTCATTAAACCTGCTGCCGCCTTCAGGGTTCAGAAAAAACCTGTTTTCAGAACACACCGACTCAATGGCCGATTCGAGTGGGACAGGAGGGTGAATGTCTGGCAGAATATTTCTGCCGCTCTGCTCGCAGGCGTGGATTATGATATTATTCCAGCGCTCCATTCTCGATTGAAGACGCCTTGAATCGAGTTTTGTGACAGAACGTTTGCTGTGAACGGGTGTAAAACATGATACGCCCAGCTCGGTACCTTTTTGTAATATCCAGTCCATTCGTTCGCCCTTTGATATTGACTGGACAAGATGAATGGATAGTGGTGACTCACGGTCATGTTCCTTACAACCGAGGATAGAAAATTCGACCGTGTGATGTTTAATTGTATTGATCAATGCTCTGCACTCCAGTCCCGAACCATTGAATAGATAAACCTTATCGCCTCGTCGCAAACGAAGTACTTTTATAATATGAATGGCAGGCTGGCCGGATATAATAACTGGTTCCTTACCTGTCAGATTTGATGTTGTATAAATTCGTGGAATACGCATCAGCCACAAAAATATGTTAAAGATTGATTCTCTTCATTATTTCGGTGCTTGCCTGTGCCTGATTCAGCGTATAGAAATGTATTCCCGGTGCTCCCTGGCGCAGTAGAGATTCACAAAGCTGTGAGACAAAATCGATGCCAAACGCCCTTATCGAGTCAATATCATCTCCAAAATCCTGCAATCGATTATGCAGCCAGCGCGGGATCTCGGCACCACATATCGAAGAAAAATGAGCCAGTCGCTCATAGTTAGTGATGGGCATAATTCCGGGAAATATGGGAATATCAATGCCGGTGGAATGACAACGGTCAACAAAGTCCAGATAAGCGTGCATATTATAGAAATACTGAGTGATGGCGCTGTTGGCACCGGCATCGACCTTGCGTTTGAAGTTATCCAGATCCCTGGCTGAACTTTTACTTTCCGGGTGCGTTTCCGGGTAAGCAGCTACCTGAATATGGAAGTGATTTCCAGTTTGTTCGCGGATAAAGCTCACGAGCTCATTTGCATGATGAAAATGGCCGATATCCAGCATTCCTGAAGGTCGGTCACCCCGAAGTGTGACGATTTGATTGATACCGGCATCCTTATAACATCGAAGCAATTCGAGGGCACTCTCATCGGTGGAACCGGTACAGGACAGGTGTGGCGTGGCATTGAATGCGGATTGCTGCTGAATTTCCAGCACGGTTTCCCGCGTATGGTCACGAGTAGAGCCACCCGCCCCGAAAGTAACCGAGAAAAAATCCGGATTAAATACGCCCAAAGAGCGTATTGTCTGGCGTAAATTCTCCCGACCTTTTTCAGTTTTAGGGGGGAACAGCTCGAAACTGATAGATACGGCTTCCATTTCCAGAAAGAACCAATCAGTATTTATACGAGTCGGGCTTGAACGGCCCATCAATGCTGATATTGATATAACTGGCCTGTTCCGGGGTCATTTTTGTGATAACGCCTCCGAACCCGGCTACCATATTGGCAGCAACCTCCTCGTCCAGCTTTTTCGGCAGCACTTCGACTGTCAGACTGGTTGCTTTATCCTTGTCACTCATTGAAGCAAACTGTTTTCCATACAGATAAATCTGCGCCAGCACCTGATTGGCGAAAGAACCATCCATGATGCGCGAAGGGTGGCCGGTAGCATTGCCCAGATTGATCAGGCGGCCTTCTGAAAGGAGGATCAGATAGTCATTCGTATCACCAGATCGATAGACTTTATGCACCTGATTTTTGACCTCTTCAAACTTCCAGTTATCACGCATGAACCGGGTATCAATCTCATTATCAAAGTGGCCGATATTACAGACGATGGCACCTGACTTGAGATTCTGGAGCATGGCGGCATCACAGACATTGATATTACCTGTGGCAGTGACCAGCACATCGGTGGTGCCAAGCAATGCCTTATCAACCGCATTGGCGCTGCCGGTATTGAGGCCGTTTTTATAGGGTGAGACCACCTCGAAGCCATCCATGCAGGCCTGCATGGCACAGATGGGGTCAATTTCGGAGACACGGACAATCATGCCTTCCTGCCGCAGACTCTGTGCTGAACCTTTGCCGACATCGCCATAGCCGATACATAAGGCCTTTTTGCCGGCAAGCAGGTGATCTGTGGCGCGCTTGATACCATCGTTCAGGCTATGGCGGCAGCCATACTTGTTGTCATTTTTGGCCTTTGTTACAGAATCGTTCACATTAACTGCGGGTACTTTTAGGGTGCCGTTTTCCAGGCGTTCCAGCAGACGGTGTACGCCAGTGGTTGTCTCCTCGGTAATGCCATTGACATTGACAAGAATTTGCGGGTATTTGTCATGTGCCATATTGGTCAGATCGCCGCCGTCATCCAGCAACATATTGCAGGCTGTCCAGGGTTTTCCATTCTTCAATATGGTCTGCTCAAGTGCCCATTCACCTTCTTCAACGGTTTGCCCTTTCCAGGCATAAACGGCAATACCACGAGCGGCAATCGCGGCCGCGGCGTGGTCCTGAGTTGAAAAAATATTACAGGAAGACCAGCGCACCTCAGCGCCCAATTTCACCAGCGTTTCAATCAGGACGGCAGTTTGAATCGTCATATGGATACTGCCGATAATTTTCGCCCCTGCCAGTGGTTTCTGGCCACTGTATTGGCGGCGCAACGCCATAAGAGCCGGCATTTCAGATTCAGCGATGGTGATTTCGCGACGACCCCAATCAGCCAGCGACAGGTCAGCCACCTTGAAGTCGGTGGAATCAAGAACAGATTGATCGATAATAGCGGGATTGATTTCAGTGCTCATCAATAGTCTCCGGTTGAGTGAAAACATAAATGAGCGCCGTTGCATGAAAATCCGAGCCTGACAACCAGAGGGCTGTTGCAACGCTCCTCGGAATAAAATCAATAATAACGGTTATGGGTGTACAAGTCCACCACAAACTGCACTTTGAACGGGGGGGGGTTATGTTTCCGGCTCCTTATGGCGTCGTATGCCGTTGCATTGCACCCTGCCAGCCAATCGACAGGAATCAGGATGGGGGTCTCTTTCCGGGGAACCCCCGGTATCGGCTACAGCGGGGCAGGTTGCCTGCTCCACGGCCTGACTGATTGGTCGAATAATCGCCTACCAGCGATACAACACCCACATGGGTACCACAACCTGCGCATTATCATTATCGAGGATCTGCTTCTCCATGTGGCCGTCGCCGTCCATATCGATCAGATAATAGGGTGCACTGCCATCGGGTGTAATTTTTATGGCATACAGATGACCGTTCAGACGATATTCTTTTATGAGATTTTCGCCGCGGCGGAAGATGGTGATCTGGGGTTCGCCCAGCGGGATGGCTTCACCGCTTTGCACGCCGCGTGGTGACGGAGGTGGCTCCGGCACCGGTTCCAGATTATCCGGGCGCTGGGCGTAAGCCATACCGGTGGCGAGTGACAGCAGCAATGCCGGCAGCAATCGTTGTGTATTCAATAACATTAATTTATTCCTGTTCACCTAAAGATGCAGCATTTTTTCCGTTTCTGCAACCGTGGGTTCAAATCCGCGATGCTCATAATGCTTGAAGATAGCATCTACTACCAGACGGGGTTCGTCAATGATACGGAATAAATCCAGATCATCTTCGCTGATAGTGCGCTCGGCAACCAGGGTGCTTTTCATCCAGCCGACGAGGCCGTCCCAGAATTTTGACCCCACAAGTATGATAGGAATGCGCCGTGTCTTGCCGGTCTGTACCAGAGTCAGGATTTCAGCCAGCTCATCCAGAGTACCGAATCCGCCGGGCAGGACAACATAGGCCGAGGCATATTTAACAAACATCACTTTGCGCGAAAAAAAGTGGCGAAAATTGAGCGCGATATCCTGATACTGATTTCCACTCTGCTCTTGGGGTAACAGGATATTCAGGCCAATGCTGGGAGAACTGCCTTCATAGGCACCTTTATTGGCGGCTTCCATGATGCCGGGGCCGCCACCGCTGACGACAGAAAAGCCCGCATCGGACAGCAACCGTGCTATTTCCTCGGCCAGTTGATAGTATGGATTATCGGACCTGGTTCTTGCAGAGCCAAAGATACTGACTGATGGCGCAATACCGGCCAGACTCTCGAAGCCTTCCACGAACTCAGCTATAATCTGAAATATTTTCCAGGACTGACGGGTCAGGGCATCTTTACTGGCCGGACGGGGCCGCAGGTTATTGTTATCTGTATTCATGGAGTATTTCGATTGTGATACTGACTCAGGCATTATAAACAGCGATATTTCATTACAGTGTACCCCGAACAGCGCACATGACCAATAAGGAACAGAAAAAACACAACAAGCGCATGCTGCTGGTGGATGGTTCCTCCTACCTGTTCAGGGCTTATCACGCATTGCCGCCGCTGAGCACCTCCGGGGGAGAGCCCACCGGTGCCATTTGCGGCGTGATCAATATGCTGCAAAAAACCTTGCAGGAATGGCGACCGGACTATACCGGCATTGTCTTTGACGCCAGAGGCAAGACCTTTCGTGATGAACTATACGACCAATATAAGGCCAATCGTCCGCCCATGCCGGATGAACTGGGCATACAGATAGAACCGATACATGAATT
This sequence comes from Gammaproteobacteria bacterium, assembly GCA_965214035.1. GTDB lineage: Bacteria > Pseudomonadota > Gammaproteobacteria > JAJDYQ01 > JAJDYQ01 > JAJDYQ01. The sequence goes on from OZ243932.1 coordinate 660,541, forward strand.
TGTGCGCGCCATGGGGTTGCCACTGCTCATGGTTTCGGGGGTAGAGGCGGATGATGTTATTGGAACACTTGCTGTGCAGGCGTGCGGGCAGGGCCTGCAAACAGTGATTTCAACCGGCGACAAAGACATGGCACAGTTGGTCAATTCGGAGGTTAGTCTGGTTAATACCATGTCGAACACGTATATGGACGAAGCCGGCGTACTGGAAAAATTCGGAGTACGGCCCGATCAGATGGTTGATTATCTGGCACTGATTGGTGATGCAACGGATAACGTTCCGGGGGTGCCCAAGGTTGGCCCAAAGACAGCCGTTAAATGGCTGGAGCAATACCAGACGCTGGATGCCATTATGGCGGATGCTGAAAACTTTAAGGGCAGGGTTGGGCAAAACCTGCGGGATTCACTGGAGTTTCTGCCGCTTTCAAGGCAACTGGTCACCATTAAAACGGATGTTCGGTTGGCGGACACGCCGGAATCGCTACTAAGAACAGATATGGACTTGTCGGCGCTGCGCTCTCTGGTCGAACGCTTTGAGTTCAGTGCCGGCATCAGTCAATTCACGGAAAGTGAGGACAGGGTCGATAAAGCGGGCAAAGCCAGACAGGACAGACAGTACACAACCATCCTGTCGCAGGCAGAGTTTGCCCGATGGCTGATCCGTCTGCAAGAAGCTGATGCCTTTGCCTTCGACACAGAGACGGACGACCTGAATTATATGCGGGCAGAAATTGTCGGCGTGTCATTTGCTGTCAGGCCGCACGAAGCGGCCTACGTTCCGATGGGCCATGATTACCCGGGTGCCCCACCCCAGCTTGAGCGCGAATGGGTGCTGGCACAGCTAAAATCCCTTCTTGAAGATGAAGCCCGAATCAAAATTGGTCAGAACATTAAATACGATATGAACATTCTGGCCAGTTACGATATAGAGCTTCGAGGCATGCAACATGACACCATGCTGGAGTCCTACGTACTAAATTCTGTGGCAACGCGCCATGATATGGATTCGCTGGCGAAAAAATATCTGGAAGTCGGCACCATTCGTTACGAAGACATTGCCGGCAAGGGAACCAGACAGTTGACATTTAACGAAGTGCCTCTGGAAACTGCGGCACCTTATGCGGCGGAAGATGCAGATATTACTTTGCAGCTTCATCAAATACTGAGTGACAGGTTGCGGGATACCGGAAAATTACTATCGGTCCTGAATGAAATAGAAATTCCGTTGATACCGATACTGTCATCCATGGAGCGTACCGGGGTACTGATTGACAGTGACCTGCTGCACCGGCAAAGCCGGGAGCTGGCAGATCGTATGCTGGCTCTGGAACAAAAGGCGCATGACGAAGCGGGTCAATTCTTTAATCTGGGGTCGCCAAAACAACTACAGCAAATACTGTTTGATGAGCTGAAGCTGCCAGTCATAAAAAAGACCCCCAAAGGACAGCCTTCTACGGCCGAGGATATATTGCAGGAGCTGGCAAATGACTACGAGCTACCCCGCCTGATACTTGAATTTCGCAGCCTGAGCAAGTTGAAATCGACCTATACTGATAAACTGCCGTTGCAATTGGATAAAAACACAGGTCGAGTACATACCTCTTATCATCAGGCGGTAGCGGCTACCGGGCGGTTGTCATCGGCATCGCCCAATCTGCAAAACATCCCCATCCGCACTGAAGAAGGCCGCCGTATCCGGCAGGCATTTATCGCGCCGGCAAATCACGTTCTGATTGCGGCAGACTACTCCCAGATTGAGCTGAGAATCATGGCACACCTCTCGCAGGATGAAGGTCTGGTACATGCCTTTCGGAGGGGAGAGGACATACACCGTGCGACTGCCGCAGAGGTCTTCGGACTGACACTGAATGAAGTGGGTGCCGATGAAAGACGTGCCGCCAAGGCCATCAACTTCGGATTAATTTACGGCATGTCTGCTTTTGGCCTGGCCAGACAGCTTAATATCGGCCGTAATGAAGCGCAGGCGTATGTTGACTCTTACTTCGGCAGGTATCCCGGTGTGCTGGAATTTATGGAGCGCATGAAAAAACAGGCGGCAGCCGATGGCTATATAGAAACGCTGTTCGGACGCCGACTCTACCTACCGGAGATCAACGCACGTAACGCCATGCGTCGCCAGGCGGCGGAACGTACAGCAATCAATGCACCGATGCAGGGCACCGCCGCCGACATCATCAAGCGTGCCATGATTGCCATACATGGCTGGATAAAAAAAGAAAATCCGCCGGTCAGAATGATTATGCAGGTGCATGATGAACTGGTATTTGAAGTAGAGCAATCATCGGCTCAGGAAATATGTGCAAAGATAAACACTCTGATGAGCAGTGCGGTCGAGCTATCACTGCCTTTGCTGGTCGAGTCAGGAATCGGTGATAACTGGGACGAAACCCATTAGTGGCCTGAGCCGGATACTGACCAAAAACAGCGAGGGAATGCCGTTAAAAAAGCGGGGCCGGAGGAAATCATAGGATGGAAATCCGGCCCCGCAATAACCGGCAAAAGAGGTAATGCCGGTTGCAGACAACTACCAGTATAGCTTCCATTCTGCACCGATGCCATGATTTTGATCAGCATTATCTTTCTCGCGGCGGATGGCCTTGATATCCAGCTTCGACTTCAGGCCAGCCGGGTTCGACAACAGACGCCAGCCGAGGGTCAGGTCACGTTTGGCATCGGAGGCCGACAGGCTCGCATAGGGGATGCCGGTGGCATCGTCTGTCAGGGCAAAGCCCCACTCGCCTTTCAGTGTCCAACGGCTTGATACATCGGCGGTTTGAGAGTTGTCCTCCTCCAGCGCATCCGTCAGAGAATCCGATAACAACCGATCCAGACCACTGGCCGCCGGTGCATTGCCGTACTCATGGCGCAGGCTGAACGACGGGCCATAGGCCGAGTTTGGCCACGCCTCGTAGCGCAGTGAGCCGGACAGACCCCACTCCTCACGCTCGGCAGCCTCATGCTCCAGCAGATAGCGACCGCGCACATCCACCGTCAAACCCTTGGCCGGTGTCTGCCAGCTCAGGCCGCCGCCCAGCTCCAGACCAAAGCCTTCGCTGGTATCGCCGCCGTCATAACGCAGACCCAGCTCCAGTTCCGGTGTCAGACGCACACCGTCCTCTTCCGGTAACTGCCAGGACCAGGCCAGACCCATGCGGAAACGCTGCGTATCCGCCTCGGTGCCCGCCATGACGCGGGAATCATCCGCCTCAATACGCGCCAGTGTCAGGCCCGAAATCAGCTCCAGGGTCAAACCGCCCTGTTCCACCGGACGCTCCAGCAGCGTACCGCGCAGACCGGCGGTGGCCGATAGCTGCACCAGATTGTGCTTCGATTCCACACCGGTTGAAGTCTGCTTCAGGTCGCCCCGGCCATAGCTGGCGGCACCCCACAGTTGCAGGCGTTCGCTCAGGTCGTAGCGCAGATACGGCAGCATGGAAACCAGCATACCGGACAACTCGCCTTCGTCCGATGCACCCTGCCATTCGCCATCGCTGTCGCTGTAGGCCAGTGCCAGACCGACCAGCGTCTGACCGTTGTCGCGGTCAATGCCCAGCATGGCCGTGGTCACTTCACCGTCTATGCTGAGGCTGAGATCGTCTTCACCGTCTTTGTACTTCGTATAGGCCGCCTGACCCCAGATGGAGGTGCCGTCCTGATCCGTGAATGTGAAATGACTACCACGCAGCAACGACGGCAGCAGCTTCGGCAGTGACAGAGTGCGTGACAGCTTGCGCGGACGATCCGACGAACCGGCACCCAACTGCTCAATACCCATCGCACTGGCATCCGGGTTGCCACGGCTGGACAACAGACGCGCCGCATTGAATGACTGACCGCGCGGCAGACCGTTCAGATTGCCCGACAGACCCGGCTGACTCGATGCCGAAAAGCGATAGTCCAGCCCGCCCAGCATGTGCTCGACGGCCGTCAGACCAAAGCGCGGCAGCCACATCTGCTGTGCGGCCTGCATGTCGGCCGATTCATCGTCATCGGCAATCTCAACCGGCAGGGTGGCCGGATCGTAGCCGGCATCCGCCGTATGCGTCAGTATCACCTGATTGGCATCACTGTCGGCGCCGTCTCTGGCCATCACCGTCACCGTCTGTGCCCGATTCCAGTTGGTCGGCGTAAAGAGCAGGCTGTCACCGCCGGTCACCCGCAGGCGGGTCGCATCCCCGGAAGATACTCTCACCGTCACATCGCCCGATGGACGGGTGTCCAGCACCACCGTGTAGCTCGCGGTATCATTCTCTTTCATATTCAGGCTGCTCTCTGAGAGCACCAAATCCCCTGTGCTGTCCGGTGTGTCGGTGTCGGTAATCGTCACCGTCACATCCCGACTAACCTCGCCGAAGCCGGCATCCGCCGCATGAACCAGTGTCAGCGGCAGCCTCATTCACGCTGTTGCTGTCCGTGCCGGCTGTCAGGGTAATGACCTGCGTCTCGTTCCAGTTCATCGTGCTAAAGGTCAACGCAAGCGGATTCACGGTTAAGGACGTATCGGCATGGCCACTGAGCATGACCGTGACTTCCGCTATCGGCCGAGCCGACAGGCGCACGGTGTAGCTGGTAGTGCCCCCTTCATCCAGCTCAATCTCCGTGCTTGAAAACTGCAACTGCGGCGAACTGTCGGTGATGATCACCTCCAGATCGGCCGTGACGGAATCATAGCCGGCATCGGCACTGTGGGTCAGCGTCACCTGATCCATCACGGTGTTACTGTCCGTGACCGCCGTCAGCGTGACGGTCTGCGGGTTACCCCAGTTCTGTGAGGTAAAGGTCAGGGTGGTGTCATCGGCCTCCAGTTCGGCATTCGTGCCGGTGAGGGTCACCATGACATCGGCGCTCGGTGCGGTTGCCAGACTGATGCGATAGGTGGCACTGTCGCCTTCAATGAGGGTCAGGCGGGTCGGGGTCAATACAATAGCCGGCTGTTCCTGAATCGTAAAATCAACATTGCCCGTGCCGGAGGCACCGCCGCCCAAGTTGGTGCCGGAACTGCTGTCCAGTGTGCCCAGAGCAATGCGCACCGTTTCGCCGCCGGTCTCGGCCACGGCATCCGTTTGTGCCATCAGGGTCAGGGTGGCCACCTCACCACCGGCGCTGAAGGTCACGCTGCCGCCGGCCAGATCGCTGTAATCCACGCCATTGGCTGTGGTGCCGGTCAGTGTGTAGTCGGTGCCGAAGACAGCCGTACCGCCGAAGGTCAGCGGCACGGTCAGTTGCTCGCCGGCCGTCAGGGCGCGACCCAAGGTGAGGGTGAGTTGTTTACTGCCGCCTTCGGCCACATCATCCGCTGTACCGACCAGCGTGACCGGGGTGGCATCGTCGTCATGCACTCCGACGGACGCCACGGAGGGATCGCCCACTTCATAGCCCGTACCAGTACCTACGGTCACGGTGACCGTGCCATTGGGTTCATCCACGGCATCGCCCTGCGTCGCAATCAAATAGGTCACCGTGCGGGAGCCGCCGTTCAGGGCAACCGTCTGTGCGCCGCTGGTGGTGATAAAACCGTTGCCGCCGCTGACATTGAGCATCAGGGTCAGGGCGTCGGTCGGAGCCGGTGTGGCCGTCAGGGTAAAGCTGGCACTGCCCATGCCTTCTGTGACCGTGGTACCGCCGGTGATGGTGATCATCGGCATGACAATGGCATCGTTGACCTGCACGCTGAAATGGTCCGGTGAATCCGGATCGGCACCGCCGCCCACATTCGTGTTCAGACTGCTGTGGTCAAAGCCATTGGTGACCATGCCGTCCGGACCCAGGGCGATAACATAAGTTTCGGAACCACCGCCTTCCACCATATTGTCGCCGTTGGCGGTCAAGGTCAGTTGGGCACTCTGTGCGCCAGCATTCTCAAAACTCAGTTGTGGGGTCATTGTGTCCTCATTGGACAGGACCACACCCGTGCCCGATTGTAGTGCCAGACTCCAGTCGGTCAGCTCGACATCGGTACCGGCTATGCTCAGGGGTACCTCGATGATTTCGCCGGCGATCAGGGCACGACCTAACTCGACCGTGAAGGTAACGGCCTGGCCTTCATCAATGGCGCCCGTGCTGCCGGTGCGGGTCAGGCTGACTTCGGTCGGGTCGTCGTCATCAACCATGACCATCAGGTCGTTAATGCCGAGGCCGCTGTATTGGCTATCGCCGCTCAGGGTATGGCTGATGGCGACACGGCGATCGCTGGCATCGTCGTCATTGTTATCCTGACCGGTGACGATGAGGGTCTGCGGTTGGTTCCAGTCCGTGCTGGTAAAGGTCAGGGTGGTGTCGGTCATCGTGATGCCGGTGCCGGGAGCAGCGGTGACGGTGACGCTGGCGGTTGGCTGTGAGGTCAGTACCACCCTGTAGCTGTCGGTGCCGCCGTTTTCAGCGACACGGGTGACGCTACCGGTCCCGGTGATCAGGATATCGGCCTGGTCGTTGTCATTGACAGTCAGTTGTACCATGGCCGGGCTGCCGGCGGCATAGCCGGTCACGGAGGAAACATCAATGGTCAGCATACCATCCGCCCCATCCTGATCATTGTCGGTCACGCTGACCTCAAATTGCAGGGTCGGATCCAGGCTGGTGTCGGTCTGATCCAGCGTCAACTCATAGCCGTCGCTGATCCTCAGCAAGGGACGGACATCGATCAGCATAAAGCTCTCGCCGGTATCCGGCGATACGGTGATCTGTATGGTGCGGGCACCGCCTTCGTCAATGTCGGTATGGTCGCCCACCACTTGTATGCTCAGGGTCGGATCGTCGTTGTCGGCGACGGTGAGCTGTACCGGGTCAATCTCACGGCCAATGGGATAATCGCCGCTGTCGCCCTGACTAATGGCATGGGTGATGGTGCCAGAGCGTGCATCGCCGGCATTGTGGACATTGTCATCCATGCCGGTCACGGTGACCGTCTGTGCCTGATTCCAGTTACTCTGGGTAAAGGTCAGCATGTCATTATTGACGGTGGCGACCGTGCCCGAATCAACCGTGATGATGACCTCGTCGGCCGGAGCCGAGGTCAGTACCACGGTATAGTTGTTGGTGCCGTCTTCATCCACGGCCAGAGTGGTCGGCTGTACGGTGATACCGGCCGTATCGTCTTCGGTGATGGTGACCGTGACTTCACCGGTGACGGTGGCATAGTCGCCACCGGTGGCGGTGTGCAACAGGGCGATCGGGTCATCCGATTGGGCGTCGTCGTCCGACCCGGCGGTGACCGTGACGGTCTGCGGCTGGTTCCAGTTCTGGGTGGTGAAGTTGAGGGTATCATCACTCAGGGTCAGATCGGTATCGGCCTGACCGCTTACAGTAATGGCCACTGGCGCATTGGGCCGGGTGACCAGAGACACGGTGTAGGTCGCGGTATCGCCCTCGTCAATGGTCAGGGTGGGTGGATTCAGGGACAGGGCCGGCTGTTCGGTGATGTTAAAAGCCAGACTGCCGGTGACCGTGCCGCCGCCGTCCAGAAAGATGTCGATCAAGGTACCCGGTACAATGGTGATGCTCTCGCCGGAGTCGGAGGTACTGTCGGCAGTGGCTCTCAGGGTCAGGGTGGCCGTCATGGCGGTAGTGCCGGAGGACGGGCCGATGAATGTGACGGTGGGGTCGTCGCTGCCGGTCAGATTGGCATAGCTCACGCCATTCGTTGCGACCTCCATCAGGGTGTAGTCTGTGCCCCGTGTGGCATCACCGCCGAAGGTCAGCGGGACGACCAGATCTTCGCCATTGACCAGACCGCGGTTCAGTGTGAGAGTAATCTGTTTGCTGGCGCCTTCATCGAGGTCGCCGGCCGGATTTTCGGCCAGGGTGACGATGGTGGCATCGTCGTCCAGCACCATGATGGTGGCCGTGTCGATGGTGCCGGCGGTATAGCCGGTACCGTCATTGATTGTCACCGTGACCTCGCCGCTGACTTCATCGACTTCATCGTCGATGATCGGAATCGTGTAGGTCGCGGTCGCAGTGGTGCCGGCCGGGAAGGTAACGGTCTGGTCGCCTTCTGCTGCAATAAAGTCACTGCCGGGTACGTCCATGACGGTCAGGTCAATGGTCAGATCTGTGACCGGTGGCTTGTTCGCCGTCAGTATATATTCGATCATGTCCCCCTCGGTGACCCGACTGCCGCCGGCAATGCTGATGGCCGGTGGAACATCCAGTACTGTCACTTCAATGACGTCATCGACCCGTTGACCGGTGGCGTAGCCGGCCGCTCCATTGGTCACAAAATGACGAATGAGCACTGTGCGGGTATCGGTCGTGTCATCATCGACACCGGTGATAATGACCGTCTGCGGCTGGTTCCAGTTACCTGCGATAAATTCCAGCTCGGCTGTGCCAGCGGGCGAATCACCGGAGCGGTGCAGGGTCACGCCCGGCATGGCGGCTCTGGCTTCAATGATGACATTGTCCGCCGGCGGTGAATCCAGCACGACGGTGTAGGCGGCGGTGCCGCCGCTCTCGGCCAGGGTGAGAGCGGTCGGGTTGAAGGTGATGCCGGCGGTATCGTCGTCGGTGACAGTCACCCTGACGCTGTCAATGGTCAGAGTGGTCGGGTAGCCAGTGCTGTCCTCTGTGGCACTGATGGTGTGGCGGATGACTGCCGTGCGTTGATCGCCGGTATTGTCAATGTCGTCATCGACACCGGTGATGGTGACGGTCTGCACCTGCTGCCAGTTGGTACTGGTGAATAAAAGCTGTGGCGGTGCCGCCGTGACGCCGGCGGCGGCCGTGATGTCCAGGGTCACGATGCCGCCCGGTCGTGTGTTCAGGTGCACGGTGTAATCGTCCATGCCGCTGTTCTCGGCCACCGTGGCGGTCGATTCACTGATGAGCACGCCGGCGGCATCGGTGTCGGTGACGGTCACATCGAACCCAACGGCTTCCAGGGCGGCATAGGTACTGTCGTCCATCGATGTGATGGTATGGGTCAGTGTCCCTTCATAGTTGCCGCTGTCGGCCATGGCACTGACCGTGACAGCCTGCGCCGTATTCCAGGCTTCCGGAGTGAAGGTCAGGCTGTCCTTGTTCAGCATCAGATCGGTGCCGTCGTGACCGCTGATGGTGACCGTCACAGCCGCCGTCGGCTGGCTGGTCAGACGCACCGTGTAGTCGGCCTGACTGCCTTCTGGCACGGTGAAGGGAGCGGGCCCCAGCCTCAGACCGGCTATGTCACCGAAATCAACGATTGATATCGTTGCGGCAGGGCGGGCACCGGCGGCCAGACTGTCTGGCAGCTCGCCAAAAGCTATCGTCAATGTTTCGGTAGGCTCGGCGATGTTGTCTTCAATCAGTGGGATATTGACTCTTGCGACTATTTGTCCAGGCACGAAGAACAGTGTATTTTCGATGATCTCATAATCCTGCCCGGCGATGGCAGTACCATCGCTGATCTGCACCGGCACCTCTACGAGATCCGGCAGCGGTCGCGACAGCCGGGCAACTGGCTGCGACGGGCCGTCATCCTCCAATACACCAAAGTCATCCAGCGTAAAGACAATGGTCGGAGAACCGGTAGTGGTGGCATCATCATCGAGGATGGCAAGCTCAAAGTTGCGGACACCAGCTGCCTCTAAACCACCGCTGCCCAGACCAAATGCAGCATTATCTATAAAGTCATGAGCAGGCCGACTTGAGCTGGCGAACGAAAAGGTGAAATCGCGCTCCACCCGATCCGTATTATCGATGGCGGTCAGCCGCAGCACCGCCTGCCGGGCACCGGCACCGGCAAAGCGCAGCAGACCCCCCTGTCGCCCGTTAATTGTGGCTAACCGCCCGAGACCCACCGGGTGATCGCCGGACTTGAGCAGGGTCACGCCGGTATTGGCCTCGTCTTCATTGAGCACCAGCGTGTAGTGCCCCGTCTGATCGGCAGTATAGGGAATGGTTGCCTGCTGACCGGCCAGCAGCGGTTGGTCCAGAGTCACGGTAATGTCCAGAAAATTATCCGCACCGGATTCCGTGATGGTTGTGGAGTCGAAGAAATCCTCACCCCCATCAGAGACTCTATAGGGACGCGAGTGTGTCATGGTGAAGGCAGTTCGCTCGTTGTCCCAGACGACGACTGTGGCGGTGGTGTCTGCCGGGGCACCCGGTCCGTAGTCATCACCGTCGGTCACGGTCACGCTGACCGCACCGTCCGGTTCATCGATAGTGTCATTTTGGGTCGGCACCGTGTAGCGCACCGTGGTCTGACCGACCGGCAGCATAACCGTGTGCGCACCGGCGGCACTGTCCGATAGAAAACCGGTGGCATCACCGGTCTCCTCCACCGTCAGGCGAATGGTCAAATCCCTGTCGGGTGCCGGATCGGCCGTGATGATAAAATCGGCCGGCCTGCCCTCGGTCACGCCCACGCCGCTGTCCGCGGCAATGGTGACCGCCGGCACCTGATCGTCAATGACCGCCACTACCACATCCTGCAGAGCCAAACGACTGGCCTGATAGGCGGCACTGTCGCCGGTGGTAATCGCATGACTGACCATGAGCAGACGCACATCACCGGTATTTTCAATGCCGTCACTGATGGCCGCTACGGTGACTCTTTGCGACTGGCGCCAGTTGCTATTCGTGAAGGTCAGTACCTGACTGGCTCCCGCCGTGCCACCGGCTATATTGACTGTCGCCAGTCCGGGCATGTCCGACTCCAGGGTGATGACCACATCACCGGCCGGTTGTGTGTCGAGCACTGCGGTGTAGGTGGCCGTGCCGCCTTCCCGAACTACCACGGTCGATGGCGAGAAGGTTACACCGGCCTCATCATCCACCACCGTGGCCAAGACCCCATCGAGAGCCAGTCCGGAGGTGTAGGCGTTACCGTCGCCTCCTGTAATCATATGTTCGATAGTGGCGGAGTTACGGTTCATGCCCACTACAATAACGGTCTGCGGCTGATCCCAGTTGGTCGAGGTAAAGGTCAGGGTGGCCGTACCGCCCGCCACATTGACGGTCAGTACGCTGACATTATCCGGGGCTGCGGTGATGGTGACATCGCCATCCGGTCGGGTGTTGAGTACCACGGTGTAGCTGCCGGTGCCGCCGTCCTCGGCCACGATCAGGCTGGATGAGGACAGTGTCACGCCGGCCGTCTGGGCGACGACCTGGGTCGGCAGGCCGATGAGCAGAATCGGCAAAAACAGGCTGTGGCACAGCCGGCGGACGGTTGGGCTGATGGACTCAGGGCAGACGGATTCGGGTAGAGAGGACAGGGTTCCGATGGTATATCCTGCCACCCGGGACAGCATCGCCATGAGGTGCCTCATGGCCGATTTCCCCACCATTTTTTGAGGGGGGGGGGGGGGGGGGGGGGGGGGGGGGTCAGCACGATCAGGCCATCGGTGTGCCTGCACAGGGCTTCTGAAGCATGGTTTGCGGGACTGGCTGTGCCAATGATGCCTGACAGGGTTTTGACTATCCTGGCTATCATTCCGGTCATGGCTCCGGCCGGTGTGTTCATATTTTGCTCGGCATTGCCGGCGTTGTCCGGCTGCCCTTTTCCTGCATGGGTCATTTTGTCTCTCCTGTGTTTCAGTTCGACACTATCCAGTATATTTTACCGAGTTTATCATAGCAGATGGATGATTGGTAGTACAATCGGGTTATTGGATTATTTTTTTTGCATTCCTTGGCCACCGTCAAGGCCCGATATCGTGCGGTGGCCGCTGAACCGTGGTTTTGCAATCTTTTCCTTTCTGTTCAATGGTTTATGGTGCGGCCACCGCTGTCAAACGGTGTTTTTATCGGTATCGAAGCTGTCTGAGGAGGTAGCGGCGGGTGTCGGTGCGTCCACCGGCGAAGGCGCTGCGGCTGCCGGTACGGCACACTACGATGACCTGCCGCGGGCAGGGTGGCCTGGTCTGATGCGGCATGTCAGGATTCCAGCAGAAGTTGTTTGACCCATTCCGGCTGCGGCTGGTTTGCCGGGTGCATGAGCGGTGCCAGTTCGGTCAGTGCGCGGCAATAGACCTTGCGCTTGAATGCCACGACATGTTGGGGCGGGTGCCAGTAGTCAACCCATTTCCATGCCTCAAATTCCGGGGTGTTGTGTCTGTCCAGGCAGACTCGGCTGTCGTTACATTGCAGGCGCAGTATAAACCAGCGTTGCTTTTGCCCGATGCACAGTGGTCTGGAGTGCCAGCGGATCAATTTTTTTGGAATTTTATAGCGCAGCCAGCCGTCGGTTGAACCGATGATTTCTACATCCGATGGTTCCAGGCCGACTTCTTCATGGAGTTCTCGCAGCATGGCGTCTTCATGTGATTCGTCTTTGTGAATGCCGCCCTGTGGAAACTGCCAGGCATCCTGACCGGTGCGCTTGCCCCAGAAAACCTGACCGGAACCGTTGCTCAGAATAATGCCCACATTGGCGCGATATCCATGCTTGTCAATCATAGCGGATCATTATTGCATATTTGACGGCGGTTGGGAATCACTTGCCCGGCTTTCGTCAAGCCGTTACTCTGCGCGGTTTGTTGATTGCTGAAATAACGGAAGCATGGCGCTGGCGATTTTTGATCTCGATAATACGTTGCTGGCAGGTGACAGTGATTATCTGTGGGGGCAGTATCTGGTCGATAAGCGAATTGTCGATGCCGATAACTATGAGCAGGAAAATCGGCGTTTTTATCGTGAATATCGGGAGGGTCGTCTGGATATTCTGGAGTTTATGGCCTTTTCATTGAGGCCGCTGGCTGCCCACAGGCTGCCGCAGTTGCATGTCTGGAGGCAGGAGTTTGTGGATTCTGTTATCCGGCCCATGATTGCTGCGGATGCGGTCAGTCTGGTTGAGAGGCATCGGGAGCGTGGCGATATTCTGCTGGTCATCACGGCGACCAACCGGTTTGTCACCGAGCCGATTGTGCAGTGCTTCGGTATCGCCAGTTTGCTGGCCACTGAACCTGAGCAGGATGGTTCCGGTTTCACCGGCAGAGTTGTCGGGACGCCCTGTTTTCAGGAGGGTAAGGTGGTCCGGCTCAATGAGTGGCTGGCTGAAACCGGCCATAATATGGAGGGTGCCACGTTTTACAGTGATTCCCATAATGACTTGCCATTGTTGAGTACCGTCGATCATCCGACGGTCGTTGACCCGGATGACAGGTTGCGCGCCCATGCCATGGAAAACGGCTGGCCGATTATTTCTCTGCGCGGCGGTCGGTCGTGAGGGCATTGAGCAGGGTGTGCAGGTCCTTGACGGTCGCATTGATGTGGCGGCGAATAAGGGACAGGTCAGAGTCTTTATCGCCGGATTGTGTGCCTTCATATTGCAGTCGTTCTGCCAAATCGCCGAGTGCCATGGCTCCCACACTGCGTGCAGCGGATTTTATGGTGTGGGCGCTGTGCTTCAGTGTCTGTTGATCGCCGGCATCCAGGGCCGACAGCATTTTTTCTGCCAGATCGGGTACTTCGGCCAGCCAGCAGTCAATGATTTCAATGGCATCTGTGGCATCCCCGGAAAGGTCATTGATGAGCTTCAGCAGGTGCCGGCTTTCGACTGTCTGCAGCCGCACTGAGCGGATGATTTTTTCAGGGTCTGTCATGGCGCTGCCAGTCTGCTGCCCGTGCGTTCAGGCCGGATGACAGGCCTGGTCCAGGTCCCGCAGGCGTTGACGGTATTCGAGCACCAGTTCATGTTGGTCGCCGAGCATGGCAAACAGTGAAAGCAACGCCTGCCTTGCGGCACCGTTATCGTATTGCGGGCTACGATGCAGTATTTCCAGAAAGCCTTCCATTGCCTGGGGGTGCTCATCGTCCAGTACATGCAGTGCCGCCAGACGATAGCGTGATTCGTGATCTTCTTCGTTTTGTGCAACGGCATCCTGTAGTGCCTGTTTTTCCACGTTTTCTGTGGCCAGTATGAAGCCAATCCGGCTGCGCAGGTTTTTGGTTTCCGCATCATCACGCTGCCCGACCGGCATACTGCCCAGCAGGTCCAGCGCCTGTTGGGGCCGGCCTTCTGTTACCAGCAGTCGGGCCATGGTCAGGGGCAGTCTGATATTGCGGGGGTCTTCGAGGGTCGCTTCGGCCAGCATGACCAGAGATTTCTCGATTTCTCCCTGCTGGTAAATTTTGACGGCCCTGGTCAGGATTTTGTCGGACGGGCGCGGCAGATATCGTGCCAGCATAAGCCTCATGTCGCCTTCATTCTGAAAGCCGTGTAACGTTTCGACCACGACACCATGGCTGAACATTTTCAGGGTCGGCAGGCTGGTCACTCCATACTGCCGTGCCAGACGACGGTATTTGTCTGTATTGAAATTGACCAGTAGAAAGCGACCGCCGGATTCATTGGCCAGCTTTTCCAGAACCGGATACTGGCGAATACAGGGGCCTGCCTTTCTGGACCAGTAATTGACCAGCACCGGGCCTTTGGAGGAGTTAAGCAGCACCAGACTTGCAAAGTTGTCATCCGTTGCGTCCTGAATGAAGGTGTTTTGCTGCTTTCCGGTCACCTGTCCGGCCTAAATGCGGATTTCCTGCAAACCCAGAGATTGTATCTCCGGTACTTTGCCCGGCCCGGTAATGACGGCGGTTTGTGCCTGCTCCGGCGTCAGATAACGATGCACAATGCGGCGCAGATCGGCCACCGTTACCTGTAACACCCGTTCCCTGAATCGGCGACGCTGCTCCGGTGTGCGCCCGGTACGTTCCAGGTAGAATGCTGCCATTGCTTCACCGGCCGGTGAGCGGGGCCGGTCCAGGGCGGCAATAATGCCCAGTATGGCTTCTTCAAGCAGCCGCGGTTCATGTCCACCATTGTCATCCAGCAGCCATTGCAGAGAAGCCCGATAGTCTTCCAGTGTGTCTTCCAGCCTGGGATCTCTGTAGGAGTAAAAGCGGAATGCGGCGGCTTCGCTGTCGTATGCAGCTCCACCACCATAAGCGCCTCCCTTTTCCCTGATGGCGGTATGTAAGAAGTTGTTTCTCATGTAGCCGCCGAGAACGGTAAATGCGGCGGCATCTTCATGGTCAGCCGGCACGGCCGGATATGCCTGTGAGCAGAAATTGACCTGGGTGCTGGTCAGCCAGCCCTGATGTACCGACTGCTGTTCCATCGTCGGGCAAAAAGCTGTCCATTCATGTTCGGTCTTGAGGTTCTGCCTCGCATCCAGTTGCGAGAGAAATGATTGCTGCATGACGGGCAGATATTCTTCCTCGGCAACCAGCAGAATCTCTCTCGGAGAGTGCGCGATAGTTTCCCGAATCTGTGTCAGTTGTTCGGTGAACAGCTTCAGTTTTGCAGTGGATTTCAGGTCTTCATCAAGTCGTTTGATGCGGCGAATGGCCTCCAGGCCATCCCATCGGTGGGCCAGTGTGGCATTGGGCGATATGGAGGCACTGGCCGCCATCATTGCCAGGCTGTGGCCATGGCCCGTGACGGATGATTCCTGATGAACCCGTATCTGGGAAATTACTTCCCTGATGCGTTCCTGTTCGTCAAAGCGGGCCTCGTCCAGAGTCGCTGCCATGATTTCAGAAAGCGCTTCGATGTTGCGGCTCAATGCCTTGCCGGACAGAATAAAACTGACCGAGGCCCTATTGCTGTCGCGAATATGGCTGCGCACCGAGTGCCGCGCACTGATGCCACCGGTCACGGCGGCCTGCCAGCCGGAGATCTGCATGTAATCCTTGCCATTGACACCGACTTCGGTCAGCAGCTCACAAAACAGCGGGAAAATATCCAGCAGTTCGGGTGCCATATTCGGTACCGTTACCATTAGATCGGCATAAACAAGCCTGTTTGTGCCGGCGGCATAGCCGGCTACCGGGGTGCCGTTGACTCCGGTTTTACGGCCTTCGACTACACGGATGTCGCTGTTAATGTCTTGCAGTGTGACTCTGGGCAGAATTTCCGGGTTGTCCTTGCGGTTCTGGTGCTCTTCCAGCCGGCGTGTCATATCGACAATATCCTGCTTGCGGCGCTCGTCAAGTGCTGCCTTCATCCGCGCCAGACGTTCACGTTCTGTCGCCATTTTCTGTACGCTCAATTCCCTGTCCGGCGACATCAGCAGGCGCACGCGGTGCGGATTTTCCAGCAGACAGGTGCGTGCCAGTCCCTTGATGAAGTCGGTGTCCCTGATATTTTCACGCAGACGTTCCAGGGCCGGATCAAGATTTAACGCGACCGCCGGCTCGCCACCATGTAATACGGCGGGCAGGGCATTCAGCATCAGTTTCAGGCCAAACGGAAAGCCATCTCCGCCGATTTCACGCTGACCGAGTTCGAGCTGGTGCAATACGGATTCAAGCTGCTCCTGCGGTACTCCGTTGCTCGCGACATCCCGGATGACATCCATGATCATGTCTTCAATGGCGTCCACATCCTCGGCGCGTGCCCCTTCCACGCCGGCGACAAACGTGAATTCACGCGCATGGTCGTCCAGACCACACAGGGCCGAGGGGGAGGCGGCCAGATCGGTCGTCTCCAGTGCCTTTCGCAATGGAGAGGCGCTGTTGTCGAGCAGCACGCCCGATAACAGGTGGGCATTCATCAGTTCATCGGGATTCGCCGTTTCTCCGATCAGCCAGCCCAGCACAACATACGAGCGTCTGGATGAATCTTCTTCGCCGTCAAACGCATAATGTGCTTTTGTTCTGACCGGTGCCTGCAGATGTGTTTCGGCCTCCACGGCAAGCCGCTCCCGCCTGTCCTGGAAGCGGTTCAGCGCCCATTGTTCAAATTTCCGTTGCTGCTCGGCAGCAGGTATGTCGCCATAGGTAAAAAAGGTCGCATTGGACGGATGATAGTGGTGCGCATGAAAGGCCTTCAACTGTTCCCAGGTCAGATCGGGGATGTGCTCCGGTTCCCCGCCGGAATTATGATGATAGGTCGTGGTTGGAAACAGGGCGGACTGCAATGCGTGGCTCAGTACGCTGACGGGAGAACTCATGGCACCTTTCATTTCATTGAATACAACACCTTTGAATACCAGCTCCGAATCGGGATTATCAGGTTCGGTGAACTCGACCCGATGTCCTTCCTGAAGAAAATCCAGATGGTTCAGATTGGGGAAAAAAGCGGCATCCAGATAGACCCTCAGCAGGTTGTCAAAATCCTTGTGGTTCTGGGATGCAAATGGGTAGGCCGTCCAGTCGCTGCTGGTAAAGGCGTTCATAAAGTTGTTCAGAGAGCGGCGTGTCATCATGAAAAAAGGGTCCCGGACCGGATATTTCTCGCTGCCGCAAAGCGAAGTATGTTCGAGAATATGGGCAACCCCGGTTGAATCCTGGGGGCGGGTCATAAACGCCACCATGAAGACATTGTTGCTGTCTTCGCAGGCAAGATGCAGATGGCGGGCACCGGTGATTTTGTGCCGATAATCTTCGACCGCAAGATTCAACGCAGGAACAGTGCCGGTTTTGACCGGTTCAAAAGTATCGTGGCTCATTTAGTGATTGCTCGTGATAAAACGGGGATAGTCAAGAATTAAAGACAGGCCAATCTATGGCAGGTTCTGTAATGCAGTCAACTGCTCCTGTGGTGTAAGGTGACTCGCCAGTTGGTCGTAGGCGCGAGCAGCATCGGCATGTACAGCCCTGACCTGTGCAAACAGGGCGAACGCCTGTAGCAGGTTTTTGCGGGTTCCCAGGCCTTCGCGGTAACTCAGACCAAGATTATAAACAGCATCCGGCAAACCTGTATCGGCTGCCTGCCTGAATAAATCGCGGGCCCGTTTATAGTCCTGCCTGACACCACGACCCTGTGCATACATCAGACCCAGATTATTGCTGGCCTCGGCCATGCCCTGCGCGGCAGCCTGCCGGTACCAGTACACAGCCTGCCGGTCATCCTGCTCAACTCCGATACCTTCATCGTACAGCACAGCAAGGTTGAACCGGGCGTCAGCATGTCCCTGTCGGGCTGCTTTCTCGTACCAGTGCGCGGCTTTCAGCGGATCAGCCTTGATACCGAAGCCGCTGTCATAGGCGGTTGCCAGTGAAAACTGTGCATGTTCATCTCCGGCAGCGGCCCTTTCGAGCAGCTTCTGCACCTCTTTCCGATCTGACCTGCTGTCGGCAGCTACATCATCGGCCGAAACGGCCGGCAGGGCGATGATCAAGAAACTGACAAACAGTGCCTTCATGCAGCAGCCGGTCGAATCAACCCGGTACCCTGTGTGGTCGGTGCAGTGCGGGTATGTGGCGCTCAAGAAGTGCGTATCCCCCGAATAAAATGCCGGTAAAAAGCAGGTCGCCCAACAGTGAATAATGGAAGAAAGGCAGTGCCGCCACGAAGCAGGTGAGCAGGCCCTCAAGCGTCAGCGGATAATAGTCTGCAACCAGCCACACGCCGAAGTTGGTCACCAGAAAAAATACCAGTGACGAAAATAATGAGGCGGTCAGGACAACCGCGCCGGAAAGTCGTCCTGCCAGAGCGATCCCGACAAGCCCCACCATCACAAACGCCCCATAAACAAAAAACAGGGTATTGTGCAGTCCGATAATCAGGTCGCTGCAAAACATGACAATCACCGGAATGACAAGCGCCAGCTTCCGATCGGCCAGCAGGGCACCGGAAAACAGGGCCAGAGCCGTGACCGGAGAAACATTGGGTACCCCGGACAGCGCCAGCCGGGTTATAACGGCAGCGACAATCATGCTGACAATGACACTGATACGCAGATTCATGGTTTTGATACGGTTGAAAAGAAGACACAGATTGCCAGCAACCGAAACATTTTTCAAGCTCATGGCGCGGGTCGGTTATCCCTGGATGTGACCTGCGACCGGAAAGTCCGTCAGCGACCGGGTTTGCTCCATCGAACAGGTGCGCAACCATGCCTGATGGCTTCACCCTGATCCTTGTTTTCGCACAGACAGCAAGCCGTGATACATTGGTTTACAATCGTATTTTCAGCATGAGAGAATCCTTGATATGTGAATGGGCGGTGTCTGTTGGTGGGCTGATAACGGCAGGCAGGCACCGGGCAAACTCTGGTTATTCGTGCGATTCACAGGCCCGGCCTGCACACTCAAAGGACTGCAAATAAATAATGAAACAGGATACAACCCCTATTGCCAAAGACCTCGTTTTGATCGGCGGCGGTCACTCCCATGTTATCGTCCTGAAAATGTTCGGCATGAGGCCGCTGCCGGGTGTCAGGCTGACACTCATTACACGCGATATACATACACCTTATTCGGGTATGCTGCCCGGCTATATTGCCGGTCACTATGATTATGATGAAGCGCATATTGACTTGCGCCCGCTCGCCATGTTTGCCAATGCCCGGCTGATACACGCCTCGGCCGGAAAAATTGATGCCATCGACAAACAGGTCCACTTTCGCGACAGGCCCCCGGTGCCCTATGACTTTTTATCCATTAACACGGGTTCGCGTCCCTGCAATACATTGACGAAAGAGGCGAATGTGCTGCCGATCAAGCCGATTGATCAGTTTCTCGCCGGATGGCACGACATTATCAGGCGTGTCACTGGCGCAGACGGCACATTCCATCTTGTGGTTGTGGGTGCGGGTGCCGGGGGAGTGGAAATGTCTCTGGCGGCGCAGTACAGGCTGCAAAACCTTCTCAGGGAGAAAAAACAATCCCCTGAAAAAATCCGGATAACCCTGATTGGTTCCGGTAAAGAAATACTGCCGACCCACAACCGCCGGGTGCAGGATAAATTTCGCCGGGTTCTGGCGGCCAGAGGTATCAACCTGCAGACCGGTGTCACCATTGACCGGGTTGATGAGAAAGCCGTGTTCTCCGAAGACAGCTCATTCCCGGCAGATGCCGTTATCTGGGTAACCAATGCCTCGGCACCGGCCTGGCCGGAGGAGTCGGGATTGACCGTTGATGGCAATGGTTTTATACGGGTCAATGACTTTCTGCAATCCCCCAGCCACCCGGAAGTATTCGCAGCCGGTGACATTGCCAGTGTTGATAATCAGTACCGGGAAAAGTCCGGGGTCTTTGCGGTGCGTCAAGGTCCCGTGCTGGCAGAAAATTTACGCAACAGCCTGCTCGGTCGCCCGCTGCAGCTCTATCGGGCGCAGCAAAAATTCCTTGGACTTATCAGTACGGGTGATCAATATGCCATCGCCTCATGGGGCAACTGGTCACTGGCAGGCCGCCGGATCTGGCGGATAAAAGACTGGATAGACAGGCGCTTCATGCGCCGATTCAGTGAACTGCCGGACATGGCCGGTGAGCTGCCACCGGCCGACCCCGCCGGGGTTGTCGATGCCGGACAGGAACTCTCCGCCGTTGCCATGCGCTGCGGCGGATGTGGTGCAAAGATCGGCAGTACGGTACTCAGCCGGGTCGTCAATAAACTGAAAACAACCCGGCGGGATGACATCGTGATAGGGCTGGACTCTCCGGACGATGCGGCAGCCCTGACTGTGCCGGAGGGAAAAGTGCTTATTCAATCGGTTGATTATTTTCGTGCCTTTATCGACGATGCCTACGTGTTCGGACGCATTGCAGCCAATCATGCGCTGGGTGACATCTATGCCATGGGTGCCGAGGCACAGTCGGTGCTTGCCATTGCAACACTGCCTTACGGCCCGGAACCTGTTATTGAAGATCAGTTGTTCCAGCTCATGTCCGGCGCACTGACAGTACTCAATCCGTCCGGCATTGCGCTGCTCGGCGGTCATTCGAGCGAAGGTGCCGAACTGTCATTCGGACTCACCGTGAACGGTGTGGGCGATCCGGAAAAACTCCTTAAAAAAGGCGGCATGCGCAGCGGCCATTCCATTATATTGACCAAGGCAATTGGTACCGGTGTCATCATGGCTGCCGACATGAGAGGTAAAGCCAAAGGCCGCTGGGTCCACAATGCGCTGGATAAAATGATGGTATCCAACCGCGAGGGTGCAGTGATACTGCAGGACTACCATGCGACTGCCTGTACCGATGTCACCGGTTTTGGGCTGATTGGCCACCTTGTCGAAATGACCAGGGCCTCGGATAAGGATGTCGTGCTGACTACACAGGCGGTGCCCCTGCTTGAGGGTGCTGTTGAATGTATGGAGCAGGGGATATACAGCTCACTGCAACCCCAGAACATGCGATTGCGTCGAGCAATAGCCGACAATGATTTTGACCGGGAATCAACCATATTCCGCCTGTTGTTTGACCCGCAGACCGCCGGTGGCCTGCTGGCCACCGTACCACCGACCGAGGCAGGCGACTGTATCGATGCCCTGAGAGCGGCAGGATATGAACAGGCCACCATCATCGGAGAAGTTCGCTCGCAGGGTGACTCGCTTGAGTCGATCACGCTGGTCTGAAAAATGATTGCCACGCACAATAATGTTTGGATTATGGATTGACGCGCAACGCTGAGTTAGAAAATAATGGCCCAAATAACTGACTAACAGCAGAGGAAGTTCTTACAATGATGTCCAAAACAGCGACGATAAGAACCGGTGCCATAAACTCAGTAGGCAGAATCGTCCATTCGGGTAGCGGCACCGTTGCCCGTTGCTTAACACATGGTCTGGCAGTCATGCTGCTGGCCCTGCCGATGCTGTCTGGTCTGAGCAATGAAGCCATCGCGCAAACAGCCGGTGTGACCATCAGCCCGACCACAATTACCATAGATGAGAACGGTGGCTCCGATACATATACCGTAGTGCTGAATACGGTGCCGGCCGGTGATGTCGAGATCGCGGTGTCCTCGGATACGGTCAGTGCGGCCACAGTGGAACCGATGGTGCTGACCTTCACCACAGAGGACTGGAGCATGGCGCAGAGGGTGACGGTGACGGGTGTGAATGATGATACTGATAATCCCGGCAGCCGCGAGGCGATGCTTTCGCACAGTATTTCCATGGGCGACAGTGGCAACTATCCGGCTGACGGCAGTGTGAGCATTGATGCAGTGACGGTGACCGTGACGGACGATGAGCCGACCACAATAACGGTGGCGATAGACGACCGGTTCATCAGTGAGTCGGGCAGTGCGGAAATCACGGTGACCCTGGATCGGGCGCTGGTGGAGGGCGAGCAGGTAACCTACACCCTGTCAGCACTTGGTAATGATCCGGACTACAATCTGACGTTGAAGAGTGGCGCAGGCAATACCGGAGTGAGCCTGCTGACGACGGATCCTTACAGCGTGACGAATCCCGGAATCCGTCTTGCCGGCG
The DNA here is from genome assembly GCA_965214035.1 of Gammaproteobacteria bacterium. Classification (GTDB taxonomy): domain Bacteria; phylum Pseudomonadota; class Gammaproteobacteria; order JAJDYQ01; family JAJDYQ01; genus JAJDYQ01. The sequence continues at coordinate 682,650 of OZ243932.1, forward strand.
CAAACGCGCGGATAGCGACCCTGGAATTGACGCCGGTTGATAACGATGTGGGTGATGAGCCTTTGGCGCCAATTATCTTACAGGGCGGATTTCCTGCGCCGAGTTCCAATCTGGATGGTGGTCATGGTCTGGTGCCTTTTAGCACCAGACTGTTTATCGTTGATGATGATAATGGCCTGCCGGAGGTTTCGGTGATAGTAAGCAGGGATTCCCCGAACAACCTGAGTGTTCGGGAAACCGAGAGCGCAGGAATAATGCTGGCTGTCCATGCAGTTATAGTAGGAGTCTGGCACGAAGACATTGATGTATCGGTGACGGTGACTGAAACCGGTGGCTATGTCACGGCTGGCACAGGCACCTTGACGCTGAGGATTGATCAGGGTGATGACGGAACAGAGGCTGCACTGCTGACCATTACCGACGATCTGGTTGATGAGCCGGACGGTTCTGTCATGGTGATGGTCAATGCGGGTTCGGGCTACCGGGTGTCAACGACCAATGGTAGCTGGACGACGAGATTGATCGACGATGATCCGACCTTGGTCAGCATCACCCGTATCGGGGGTATGGGTAACATTGACGAAGGTGGCACGGTGGCCTTCACGGTAACTCTGGGTCGCGAACTGGTGGCGGGTGAAGTGATCGATGTGCCACTGCAGATCGCTGGGGTGGATACGGCAGACTGGAGTCTGACCCGGCAGCCGGGGGCAGCCAACCCCGGTGTTACGCTGCACGATACGTCAACATCGAGCCCGGTGGTGCGATTTGCCGAGGGTTCCCGGATAGCCACCCTGGAGCTGACGGCGGTAGCTGATGGCATTGCTGAGACTGGTGGTGTGAAGGAGCTCGTGATTTCGCTGGGTCCGGACGATGACACGGCTGCCGGCTTTGACCTTGGCAGCCGCCAGACCAATGTGGGTGGTGGGGCTGACCCGGATCTGAGTGCTGATCGCTTTACCCTGATGATTGATGATGTGGTTACGGCCCTGCCGGTGGTGATTATTGCGGGTGGTGCAGCGGTGATGGAAGGTACGACAGCAACTTTTACAGTAACGGTCACACCTGCACAGACAGATACCCTGACGGTCAGTCTGAATGTTGACGATGTGGCAGGCAGTGACTTCGTGGAATCGGGTAATGAGGGTTCACAAATGGTGGTGGTGCCGGCCGGTCAGGGCACCGTGAGTTACAGTGTGGTCACTACAGCGGATGATATGGATGAGCCGAACAGTGCGGTGACGGTGTTGGTGAGCAGGGGTAGCGGTAGCGGCTACACACCGGGTTCACCAGCCGAGGCCATGGTGTCGGTCATCGACGGTGATGCGACGACAGTGACCCTACAGGGTGATCCGGGCGATGTGTCTGAAAGTTCAGACAAGATCTTCACCCTCACTCTGGGCAGAGGACTGGTCAGGGGCGAAAGTCTGACGGTGCCATTGACCCTGACGGGTTCGGCAACACCGGGCACGGACTATACGCTGGCCTTGGCAACGAGCATTCTGGCAGATGCAGATGATATCAGGATTGCGGATAGTGGCAGTGCCAATCCCACCGTGACCTTTACCGGCCCGGCAGCAGGTGTGGGGCCAATCGTTGCCAGGCTGTCGGTGAACACGATACCGGATGGTGTGGGCAATGATGATGGTGAGACGGTACAGATTGGCCTGGGTATGCTGGATGCGAGTTCCGGTACGGGCCTGGGCGGTGGTGCCATCGGCACGGGCAGTCTGGCCTTCAGCATACAGGATCGGCGACCGATTCTGGTGCTTCCGGGCACTTTGTCAGTGGATGAAGAGAGCAGCAGCACCTACACGGTAGCGCTGGCGGCCGAACCGACAGCCGATGTGACGGTGACCATCAGCGGTGCCGGCTTTGGTGTGACGGTGGATACCGATCCCGATATGCCATCGGATCAGAACACACTGACCTTTACCTCAAACGACTGGGCCACGGCTCAGGCGGTGACGGTATCGGCTGCGGCGGATGATGGCAACAGATTGGACGAGAGGGTTGCCCTGCGGCATACGGCGACGGGTGCCTCTGAATACACGAGAGTGACCGGCAGTATTGTGGTGACTGTCAATGATAACGATGCACTGCCGGTTATTACCATCGCGGGTGGTGCAGCGGTGATGGAAGGCAGTGGTGATGCGGCCACCTTTACCCTGACAGCCGATCCGGCCCCGACAGCGGATCTGACGGTCACTGTGGCGGTGGCAGAAGAAGCCGGTCAGGGTCAGGACTTTGTGGATGCAGGCAATGAAGATACTGGCAGGGAGGTCACTATTGGCACCAGTGGAACGGCAGAATACACGGTCGCCATCACTGATGACGATGTCGATGAATCGAACGGTACGATCACTGTCACAATAGAGGCGGGTTCTGATTACACGGTGGGTGATCCGGGTACGGCTACAGTCATGGTCAATGACGACGATGTGGCCGGTGTTACCGTGACACAGAGTGAAGGTGATACGGAGGTTGCCGAGTCCGGTGGTACAGACAGCTACACGGTGGTGTTGACTTCGGAACCGGCAGCGAATGTGGAGATTACGGTGACCTCCGGCGATACGGATATATCCAGGGTGGCACCGAACGGTGGTGCATTTACCGCAAGCACGGTACTGACCTTCACGGCGACGACCTGGAATCAGGCGCAGACGGTGAGGGTACAGGGCGTGGATGACGATGTTGCGAATACCTCTGATCGCACGGTGGCCATCGGGCATGAGATCAGCGCCCCGGATGCTGACAGTGGTTATCCGGCTGATCGGGATATTGCGGATGTAACGGTCACGGTCACGGACGACGATACGGCGGGTCTGGATATTTCGGAGACTGCTGTGAGGGTGGATGAAGAGGGCAGCAGTACCTATACGGTCGCCCTGACGAGTGAGCCGACTGCCGATGTCACTGTGACCATCACGGGTGCCAGTGATCCCCTGATGGTGGATACCGGGGCCACGCTGACATTTGATGATTCTAACTGGTCTGATGTGCAGACGGTGACATTGACAGCGGCGGATGATGCCGATAGGGATGACGAGACTTTTATTCTGGTGCATACGGCGAGTGGCAGTGCAACGGAATACGGTTCGGTGAGTGAGGATGTGACGGTCAGGGTCATTGATAACGATGCCGTTGTGCAGACGGCTGGTGTGACAGTCAGCACAGATAGCCTTCGAATATCCGTCGAAAATGGTCAACAAGCATATACAGTAAGGTTGAACTCGGAGCCGGATAGCGATGTGGTTATTACGGTGACCTCCGAGGCTCCGTCGGTGTTTAGATTGGGTACCGGCAGAACAGTGCTCGCAGCGGATGCCAGTGGAACGATAACCCTGACTTTCTCAACAGGGAACTGGAGTCAGCCACAACAGGTGACCGTCGCCGGTGTGAACGACGATATCGACAATCTGAACGATATGCGCACAGGGACTATCACCCATGTTATCACTACGGGCGACGGTGGGGACTACGACGGTACACTTGGTATTGATCCAGTGAGCGTTACAGTGCTCGATGAGGATATCCCGACCATTGAGATTACTGCTGATAGTAGCAGTGTCGAGGAGGGCGACACGGCGACCTTCATAATATCCCTTATATCCATTCCGGAGCAGTCAGAGAAAATGCTGACCATCAGCCTGATGGTTTCGGAAAATACAGGCGGGAACAGGAATGTTGTTCCGCCTGCAGCCGAAGGAGCACAGACTGTGGAAATCCCGCCCAATACAGGTTCGGTAACTTATACCATCCGCACTCAAAGTGACCGTTCCTCTCTTGATGGACAGATCACGGTGGAGGTCGTGCTGGCACCCGGTACTGACTTCGTCAATAACTTCCTTGGAATTAGCTACTTTATAATAGGGAGCAGCGCTTCAGTGGATGTCACTGATGATGGTTCTGTCACAGCGGATCTGAGTATTTCGGAGGCTGCTGTGGCGGTGGATGAAGAGGGCAGCAGTACCTACACGGTCGCCCTGACGACTGAGCCGACTGCCGATGTGACCGTGACCATCACGGGTGCCAGTGATCCCCTGACGGTGGATACCGGGTCCACGCTGACATTTGATGATACTAACTGGTCTGATGTGCAGACGGTGACATTGACAGCGGCGGATGATGCCGATAGGGATGACGAGACTTTTATTCTGGTGCATACGGCGAGTGGCAGTGCAACGGAATACGGTTCGGTGAGTGAGGATGTAACGGTCAGGGTCAATGACGACGATGTGGCGGGTCTGGATATTTCGGAGACTGCTGTGACGGTGGATGAAGAGGGCAGCAGTACCTACACGGTCGCCCTGACGAGTGAGCCGACTGCCGATGTCACTGTGACCATCACGGGTGCCAGTGCTTCCCTGACGGTGGATCCCGGGGCCACGCTGACATTTGATGATACTAACTGGTCTGATGTGCAGACGGTGACATTGACAGCGGCGGATGATGCCAATATGGACGGCGAGACTTTTATTCTGGTGCATACGGCGAGTGGCAGTGCAGCGGAATACGGTTCGGTGAGAGAGGATGTGACGGTCAGGGTCATTGATAACGATAGCACCCTGCCAGAGGTGACCATTGCAGGCGGTGCAGCGGTGACGGAAGGCAGTGGTGATGCGGCCACCTTTACCCTGACAGCCGATCCGGCCCCGACAGCGGATCTGACGGTCACTGTGGCGGTGGCAGAAGAAGCCGGTCAGGACTTTGTGGATGCAGGCACTGAAGGTGCTGGCAGGTCGGTCACTATTGGCACCAGTGGAACGGCAGAATACACGGTCGCCATCACCGATAACGATGTCGATGAATCGAACGGTACGATCACTGTCACAATAGAGGCGGGTTCTGATTACACGGTGGGTGATCCGGGTACGGCTACAGTCGTGGTCAATGACGACGATGTGGCGGGTGTTACCGTGACACAGAGTGAAGGTGATACGGAGGTTACCGAGTCCGGTGGTATAGACAGCTACACGGTGGTGTTGACTTCGGAACCGGCAGCGAATGTGGAGATTACGGTGACCTCCGGCGATACGGATATATCCAGGGTGGCACCGAACGGTGGTGCATTTACCGCAAGCACGGTACTGACCTTCACGGCGACGACCTGGAATCAGGCGCAGACGGTGAGGGTACAGGGCGTGGATGACGATGTTGCGAATACCTCTGATCGCACGGTGGTCATCGGGCATGAGATCAGCGCCCCGGATGCTGACAGTGGTTATCCGGCTGATCGGGATATTGCGGATGTAACGGTGACGGTGACGGACGATGATGAGGCCGGAGTGATGATCGCACAGAGTGCGGGTAACACGGTGGTTGCGGAGCTGGGCGGTATGGACAGCTACACGATGGTGTTGAGCAGTGAGCCGGCGGGCAACATTGTGATTTCAGTGACATCTGGTGAGGTGACGGCGGCGACGGTGGAGCCGATGGTGCTGACCTTCACGACGGCGACCTGGAATGTGGCGCAGACAGTGACGGTGACGGGTGTCGACGATGACATTGGCAATGAGGGTGGTCAGCGCATTGTGACGGTTTCCCATGCGGTGACGACGGATGATGCGGGCAGTGGCTACCCGGCGGATCTGAGCATTGATGCGGTATCGGTGACGGTCACGGACGACGATGAGGCGGGCGTGACGATTGCGCAGACGGGAGCGGGCACGTCGGTGGCGGAGTTGGGTGGTACAGACAGTTACACGGTGGTGCTCAATGCGGAGCCGACCGGGGATGTGGTGATTGACGTGACCTCCGGTGAGGTGACGGCGGCGACGGTGGAACCGACGGCACTGACGTTCACGATGACGACCTGGAATGTGGCGCAGACAGTGACGGTGACGGGAGAAGATGACGATATTGATAATGCGGGTGATGGACGTGTGGTGAGCATTAGCCATGCGGTGCGAGCGGGCGGCAGCGGTGGCTATGATGCGGTGTTGATTGCAGCGGTGAGTGTGAGTGTGGAAGATGACGATGAAGCATCATTGATGTTCTTGCCGGATGTTGTGAGAGTGGATGAAGCGTCAGAGCAGAGTTACGAGGTGTCTCTGGGTACGCAGCCGATTAGTAATGTGACGGTGACGATCAGTGGTTCGGGCGGTGCTACGGGTCTGAGGCTGGATGATGATGAACTGACCTTCACGGCAGGTAACTGGAATGAACCTCAGGAGGTGACGGTATCGGCTGCTCCAGATGATGACATGGACAATGAGGTTGTGACGCTGATGCACCGTGCGAGTGCGGGTTATGGTGCGCCGGCGACCGGACAGGTAGAGGTTCGCGTGACGGACGATGACATTGCGCTGCCGGGTGTTCAGGTGAGTCCGACGCAGGTGACGGTGGATGAGAACGGCGGTGTGAGTGGCTACGATGTGGTGCTCAGGACGCGGCCGCTGGGTGATGTTGAAATTGAGCTGTCGGTCTCTGGTGCTGCTTCGGCGGCGGATGTGGGACCATTATCCCTGAGCTTTACACCGACGGACTGGGATGTGGCACAGGCAGTGCGGGTGACGGGTGTGAATGACGATATCGACAGTGCGGATCGGATGCTGGATATAGGTCATACGATTACCACGAATGACGGTGGCAGCTACACCGTAGCTTTGAGCATTGACTCGGTGTCGGTGAGAGTGGAAGACGACGATGAGGCGGGAGCGCACGTCAATCCGGGCATTGTGACGGTGAATGAGTCGGTAGGCATGGGCAGCTACACGGTGGTGCTGACCTCGCAGCCGCTGGGGAACTCGACAGTGACGATTGGCCTGGCTTCGAGGGATAGCACGGCGGCGATAGTGAGTCCGGCCTCTTTGAGTTTTACCTCGATGAACTGGGATGAAGCGGTTCGTGTAACCGTGACGGGCGTGAATGATGAAGTGGATAATGCCGGTGATGTGCGGGTGTTGGATATTGTTCATGCGGTGACAGCCGGTGACGGAGTTGGTTACAGAGCGGGTGCGACGGTCCTGCCAGTGGCGACGGTGATAGTGGAAGATGACGGTGATGATGCGAGTCTGTTGCTGGATGTTGATGAGCGCAATGCGGATGGTACGCTGTCACTGATAGAACAGGGTGACAGCCGTCACTATCGTGTGAGGCTGTCGAGCCAGCCGCTATCGGATGTGACCGTGACCATCACGGGTGCTGGCAGCAGTCTGCGAGTGGATGCTGGCGGTGCGGGTAACAGTCTGACATTCACGACGATGAACTGGTCGGAGGTGCAGACGGTGACATTGACGGCGGTTGATGACGGCAATCTGTCGGGTGAGCGCGTGACGCTGCTCCATGCGGCATCGGGCGGTGGTTATGATGGGGTAACGGGCGAGTTGACGGTGCTGATTGCGGACAATGATCGGATGTCGGGTGTGAGCATTGATTCGGATGCGTTGCGTGTTGATGAGGCGGGTGATATGGCTATGGCGTTTTACACGGTGGTTCTGGATGCCCAACCGTCTGGAGATGTGGAGATAGGGGTGTCTTCGGATATGACGAGTGCGGCGACGGTGAATCCGGCGGTGCTGAGATTTACGACGGCGAACTGGAACCTGCGGCAAAGGGTGACGGTGACGGGAGAAGATGACGATATTGATAATGCGGGTGATGGACGCATGGCGTTAATCACTCACACGGTACGTCTGAGTGACGGTGCGGGTTATCCAGTCGATCTGACGATTGATGATGTCATGGTGAGTGTGATGGATGACGATGAGGCTGGACTGATGTTTGACCCGGAGCGGGTGTTTATTGCAGAAGAGGGTGACAGCCGTAACTATGGTGTGAGGCTGTCGAGCCAGCCGACGGGGGATGTGACGGTGACGGTGAATGATGCTGTGGGCGGTCTGAGTGTGGATACGGGCGGCATGCCGGTCAACAGTCTGACGTTTAGCCGCATGAACTGGCGCGAGGCACAAAATGTGATGGTTCTTGCGTTTGATGACGGTAACGAAGTGACGGAGACGGTGACATTGACGCACACGGCAGTTGGCGGTGATTACGATAGTGTGACGGGTGGTGTGGATGTCGTGATAGCGGACAATGATCGTGCGGCGGGTGTGAGCGTGGATGAAACGGTTGTCAGCGTTTCAGAAGGTGAGACAGTGATTTATACGGTGGTACTGGATTCAGAGCCGCGGTCGGATGTCGAGATAAGGGTGACTTCGAGTGATTCGCGGATAGCTTCGGTGAGTCCATTGACGGCATTGACGTTCACATCGGATAACTGGAATGAGCCACAGGAGGTGAGGGTTTCAGGTATTGACGATGCGATTGACAGAGCGGATCGGATGGTGAGTGTTGATCATGCGGTGAGCACGGGCGACTCTGGAGGCTATAACGCTGGTTTGAGCATTGAGTCTGTGAGTGTGACGGTATTAGATGACGATGAGCGGGGTCTGGTATTGAATCGGAGCACACTGGGAGTGGTAGAAGATGGTGCGAGTGTGGCTTACACGGTGTCGCTGTCGAGCCAGCCGACGGGGGATGTGATGGTGACGGTGAATGGTGCTGTGGGCGGTCTGAGTGTGGATACGGGCGGCATGCCGGTCAACAGTCTGACGTTTAGCAGCATGAACTGGCGCGTGGCACAAAATGTGATGGTTCGTGCGTTTGATGACGGTAACGAAGTGACGGAGACGGTGACATTGACGCACACGGCAGTTGGCGGTGATTACGATCTGATGATGGCACGAAGTCTTATGGTGAGGATTGCGGATGACGAGAGCATGATGGCGGGTGTGAGTGTCAGTGAGCGTCGAGTGACGGTTGAGGAGTCGGGGGGTACGGCGACCTACCGTATTCATCTGGATTCGCCACCGATGGGTAATGTGGTGGTGAATGTGCTGTCAACGGATATGCAGGCGGCGAAAGTGGAACCGGTGAGTGTTGGTTTTACGCCCTTGAACTGGGGAGAGGAGCAGTTGGTGACGGTGACGGGCGTGGATGACGATGTGGACAACGGTGCGTTTCGGACGGTGCGTATTGAGCACCGCATTGTGGCGGGTGATGGAGTGGGTTACCGTACGGGTTTGTCGATTGAGTCGTTGGAGGTGAGGGTGACGGATGACGAGGGTCGTTCTGCGGGAGATGAAGAGCAGGCTCAGATGCAGGCGGCTCAGGCGGTCTGGTTATCACGCTTTGGTCTGACGGCGGTTGAGCATATGCTGGGTGGTCTGGATTACCGTTTCTCATCGTCGAGACGTGCGGGTCTGTCGGGTAATGTGAAGGGTCTGCCGAATGGTGGTGCGGGTCAGGCTTTGAGTGGGGAAGGTGTCAGTTTGGTGCGTTCTCTGGGGGTTGATGGTTTTGGTCACGGTCGTGCGGTCGGAGTGGGTTCGGGTCATGATGGATTTGGAGCGGGTTCGGTGGATCGTTTGTTCAAGCTGTCGCGTTCATTGTCACTGCCGAATATGCTGCGTGGCAGCCGTTTTACCTACACGGATGAGGGAGGCACCTCGGTTTGGGGACAGGCCTCGTATTCGAGCTATGCGGGTTCACCGGGTGAGGTGTCGGTGAAAGGTGATGTGACGACAGCGATGCTGGGCATGGATCGGGAGCTGGGTCGCACGCTGTTGGGTCTGGCATTGGCTTACAGTGACGGTGATGGAGACTGGGATGATGCGGGTTCGGGTGAGTTTTCGAGTAAGCTGACCTCGCTGCTGCCGTATGTGCGTTACGATGTGACGGATCGGCTGCGTTTCTGGGGAGCGGCGAGCTATGGTCAGGGAGAGCTGGAGCAGACTCCCTCGCGCGGTTCGGTTTCAACGCATGATCTGGAGCAGGTATCGGCTTCAGCGGGCTTGCGAGGTACGTTGATGCAGTCTGCGCTGGAAGAGGGCGGTCTGACATTGACGCTGATTTCGGAGGCGACACTGGTGCGTACGGAGACGGATGATGCCGATGATGCTGGAGTGCAGGGTATGACGTTGGATACGCATCGTTTTCGGATGGGTCTGGAGTGGTCCTGGCAGTCGGCGGAGACGAATGGGATACGTTTTACGCCGGAACTGGAGTTGGGAGTGCGCTATGACGGGGGTGATACGGACACGGGTCTGGGTATCGAGCTGGGTGGTGGTATCAGTTGGGAGCTGCCGTCAAGTGGCTTGACAATCGACCTGCGTGGCAGGCATCTGCTGGAGCATGAGGACCCTGAACGGGATGAATGGGGTATATCGGGTTCATTGCGCTTTAAGCTGCGTCCGGGTTCATCGCATGGTCCTTCACTGAGTCTGAGTCAGGAGTATGGTAATACGACGGCTTCCAGCGGTCTGGACAGGCTGTTGTCGGGTTCGTTGTCGGATGCGTTGGAGGAAGATACATCGAGAGCCGGTGAGGTATCGAGTCGCTGGACGCTGAAGGGTGAGTGGGGCTTTGCACTGGATGGTGGTGCGACCGGTGTGCCGTATGCGGGTCTGTCATCGTCGGGTGACAAGCGTGATCTGACGTTGGGCTGGCGTTTGTCATCACCGGGCGATGATCTGGATATGAAGCTGGATGTCAGGGCGATGCGTCGGGAAAAAGAGGATGGCGATGCAAACCACAGCATCGGTGCAGAATTGAAGGTGAATTGGTAATCACTCAGGCTTCTGTTTGTTGGGACATTTCTCCTGAGTTTGGCCAGATGGCCCAGAAGATATCGAATTGATGTGACTACTGGGCGTTGGTGTGCCCGGCCTTACCGGCTCAGGTCTTTAGCTTTCCAGCGCTCCGCCACAGGAGGACCCTTGTCCGGCTGTACAGCCATAGCAGTGATCCGCAGTCATTATGGGTTGCCCGTCGATGCTGGTGTCAATCAGGTCCCGGATATGCGTATGCGCTCCGGACTGAATGGCAGTGGGCAGTTCCAGCATCTGGTTAAAATCACAGTCATATACATACCCCTGCCAGTCAATACTGATTAAATCCCGACACATGACATTGCGCAGATTGTTTTCGGAGTAACTGCCTTTTAGCAGGGACATGTATTCGTCGAACTGTCCCAGTGATACCAGTGTGCTGCCAAAGCGCTTTATCGGCATATTGGTTATGGTCAGCAGGCTATTGAATTGAATCTGGTATTTTTCAAGAAGGTGTTTTTTGTAGTCTTGTTCAAGGGCTGCTTGTGGCGGAGGCAGTGACGCCCCCTGCGGGTTATATATCAGGTTCAGTATCAATCCTGTCGATTCCTGACCGTAGCCCAGGGTATTCAGTTTTCGTAGGCCCTTGATACTTTTTTTGAAAATGCCGTCTCCTCTCTGGGCATCGACATTTTCTTCCAGATAGCAGGGCATGGAGGCGACTACTTCAATTCGTTGCGCTGCCAGAAATTCTGCCAGGTCCTCTTGCCCTGGCTCTGACAGGATGCTCAGGTTGCAGCGGTCGATGATATGTGCTCCCTGCCTGCCGGCTTCTCTGACCAGATAGCGGAAATCTGGATTCAGTTCCGGTGCACCGCCCGTCAGGTCAAGTGTGGTAGCAGTTGAGTGTTGTAGCAGATGCAGCAGATCTTCTATCGTCTCCCGCTGCATGACTTCTTTACGCTGTGGGCCGGCATTGACATGGCAGTGCAGGCAGCTTTGATTGCATTTGTACCCGAGGTTGGCTTGCAGGGTCGTTAATCGACGCCTTGTAATGGCTGGAAAGTCGGTCTCCTGTAGTAGTGGGAGCATCTCATGCATGGGGCAGTTCCTTATTTGAACAAGGCTCTTTTAAGGCATCAATGACGCCCTGCTCTGCTTCCTGCAGGACAGGCAGTGCTTTGCTGTTTGGAGCGAAGGTTGATGGTTTGGCAAACAGTACTGTTGAGGTGCCTGTACGAGAGTGAACGGTTACGTGCATCGGACACAGGGCCAGCATATCAGGGTCAGTATTGCTGACTTTGTTGGCGTACCAGCCATTGCAGATAATCATAATCTTGATGCGCTCCAGTCGGTTAAGGTTGTAATCTTCCCATTTGTCCTTGAATCGGGACAGGTTTTGCCCCATGTCAATTTCATTAATAATCCAGAAGCGGTTCTCTTCCAGTGATTGGTAAATTTTTTTATAGGCCGCTTCAAACGTCATATTGGTTGTTTGTAGATACCCTCTGCAATGGCAGAGGCGGGCAATAACAGAAGAATCATAAGCCACAATGCAGGTGCTTTCATTGGCATTCCACCGGTTACACCACTTGGTGAGACAGATTCAGCCGACTCAGGTTCCGGTATGGACTGAGTTTTAGTGGCAGAATATGGATTCGGAATTGCATCCCGACATTATACAGTGCTTGTGGTATAAAGTGGCAACCTGTATCGGGAGGACCAGCATGAGAGTAGCAGATGGCCGTTATCCCTTCGCCCGCCCGCGCCGTATGCGGCATGATGATTTTTCACGGCGGCTGATGCGCGAAAACCGGCTCGATATTGATGATTTAATTTATCCCGTGTTTGTGTTGGAGGGAAATAACCGTAGCGAACCTGTTATTTCAATGCCCGGCGTGTGCAGGGTATCGATTGATTTAATGGTGCAGGAAGCCATGGCAGTGGCAAAACTCGGTGTGCCGGCCATAGCCCTGTTTCCTGTAACCCCGGTTGAGTTGAAATCCGAAGATGCTGCTGAAGCCTTTAATCCAGAGGGCCTGATGCAGCGTGCGGTACGCACTGTCAAAGAGGCCGTCCCGGAGCTTGGTGTCATAACTGATGTAGCACTTGACCCGTTTACAACACATGGCCAGGATGGGTTGATTGACGATGATGGTTATGTGATGAACGACGAGACACTGGAGGTGCTGGCCAAGCAGGCTTTGTCTCATGTCGTGGCCGGTGCAGACATCGTTGCGCCATCGGATATGATGGACGGGCGTATCGGCAAAATACGCAGTGAGCTTGAGCTCAATCATCATGTGAATACCCGTATCCTGGCTTATTCCGCCAAGTATGCTTCTGGTTACTACGGCCCATTCCGGGATGCGGTTGGTTCGGTCGGAAATCTGGGCAGTGGCAATAAATATACTTACCAGATGGACCCTGCCAACTCAGATGAGGCAATTCGTGAGGTGGCGCTGGATTTGCAGGAGGGTGCCGATATGGTGATGATAAAGCCGGGTATGCCTTATCTGGATGTTGTGCGTCGAGTAAAAGATGAGTTCGGAGCTCCTGTGTTCGTTTATCAGGTTAGTGGTGAATATGCCATGCTAAGGGCCGCATCCATGAATGGCTGGCTGGATGAGAAGGTTGTGGTCATGGAGGCATTGTTGTCTATGAAGCGGGCTGGTGCGGATGGCATTTTGACTTACTATGCCAGACAGGTGGCGGAGTGGTTGTCTGATTAACTGCTCCAGCGAAAGACGCATCACAATGTCGGTGTGGCATAATGACCGATATTCCGATGCGTGCTGGTATCAGTCATTGTGAAACCCGGCACTGTATTCGTGTACGGTATCCACCAGAATTTTCACGTTTTCTGGATCAATATCGGGCGTGATGCCATGACCAAGATTGAATACATGTCCGCTGCCTTGTCCAAAGTCTTCGATAATGCTTTTAGCGGCTTTACTAACGCCTTCTGCATTTGCATACAGAGCAGATGGGTCAAGATTTCCTTGCAATGCTACCCTGTCACCGACTTGGGTGCGCGCCCTGCCGATGGATAGTGTCCAGTCGAGTCCCACGGCATCACAACCGGTATCCGCCAGAGCATCCAGCCACAGGCCTCCACCTTTGGTAAACAGAATAACGGGAACCCGGCGTCCTCTGTATTCATGCGTCAGATTTTCGACGATCTGCCGCATATATTGCAGGGAGAATTCCATATACTGTGGTTCGGCCAGTACGCCGCCCCAGGTATCAAAGATCTGTATGGCCTGTGCACCGGCGGCAATTTGTGCATTGAGACAGGATGTGACGGACCGCGCCATTTTATCCAGCAGTCGGTGTAGCAGTGTCGGTTCACTGTAAAGCATGCCCTTTATTCTGGAGAAAGTCCTGGAACCCCGCCCCTCGACCATGTAGGAAGCCAGTGTCCACGGGCTGCCGGAAAATCCTATCAATGGCACACGACCATTGAGTGCGGTGCAGATTGTGTGAATGGCCTGTGTGACATAAGCCAGCTCAATTTCCGGATCCGGGATGCCGATTTTCTCGACATCGGCCCTCGTGCGTATCGGGTGCATGAAAGCCGGGCCTTCGCCTTCGGTAAAGTATAACCCCAGTCCCATGGCGTCAGGGATGGTCAGAATATCGGAAAACAGTATGGCGGCATCCAGCTCGAATCGTTCCAGTGGTTGCAGGGTAACCTCGCATGCCAACTCCGGATTTTTGCACAGCTCGAGAAAGTTACCGGCTTTTTGGCGTGTGGCACGGTATTCGGGCAGATAGCGCCCCGCCTGACGCATAATCCAGATGGGTGTTTTATCTACGGTTTCGCGTAGCAGGGCACGAAGAAGGCGGTCATTTTGCAGATCAGGCATGATGAGTCAGGCGGATACTCTGGCGAGGATTTTCGGTTTTCTTTCTGTTGGCAGGCGGGTGTTTTTGCGGACAGACATTGCTGATTAGGTCGAGGCAGGGGCTTGTTGGTCAATTGTGTGCCGCAACATGCCCTTGCTATACGTCCAGATAATCAAGTATGCCTTCGGCCGCCTGTCGTCCTTCAAACACTGCTGTAACAACGAGATCAGAACCGCGCACCATATCGCCGCCGGCAAAGATTTTTTTATTGCTGGTCTGGAATTTGAGCTCGCTGTCCGCCGACGCAACAATGCGGTCATGATCATCCAGATCAATATTAAAATTTCCAAACCAGTCGGCCGGGTCGGGCTGAAAACCAAAGGCGATAATAATGCGGTCAGCCGGAATAATTTCTTCAGAACCTGCCACTGGCTGTGGATGACGGCGACCATGCTCGTCAGGTTCGCCGAGCTTCGTGGCGACTACTTTTACGCCTTCGACTGCTTGATTACTGCCGATAATTTCTATCGGTTGGCGATTCCATAGAAAATGGACACCTTCTTCTCTGGCGTTGGCTACTTCGCGCCTGGAACCTGGCATGCCTGCTTCGTCACGGCGATAGGCACAGGTGACTCTGTCGGCTTGCTGACGGACACAGGTGCGCACACAATCCATGGCGGTATCACCACCTCCAAGCACGACGACTTTCATGCCTTTCATATCAATAAATTCAGGTGCATCGCTGTCAAAATCCGCTACATTATGGATGTTGGCAATCAGGAAGGGCAGTGCTTCATGAACCCCATCCATGTTTTCACCGGGAAAGCCGCCCTTGATATATCTGTAAGTTCCCATCCCCAGAAACACAGCGTCGTAATCATCCAGAAGTTGTTGCATGGTGATGTCTTTGCCGACCTCTGTCTTCAAAATAAACTCTATGCCCATTTCTTCCATGATCCGGCGGCGTGTACGGACCACTTCTTTTTCCAGTTTGAAAGGCGGAATACCGAATGTCAGCAGCCCGCCGATCTCTGGATAACGGTCATAGACGACGGCTTTCACACCATTGCGAGCCAGAATGTCCGCACATCCCAGGCCGGCAGGGCCTGCGCCAACCACAGCAACCTTTTTGCCCGTATTCCGAACGGCAGACATATCCGGACGCCAACCCTGCTTCAGTGCTTCGTCGGTAATATACTTTTCCACTGCACCGATGGTAACGGCTCCGAATCCGTCTTCCAGGGTACAGGCACCTTCACAGAGACGATCCTGGGGACAGATACGACCGCAAATCTCCGGTAGCGAATTGGTCCGATGCGACATTTCAGCGGCCTCGAACAGATTCCCTTCGGCAATCAACTTCAGCCAGTTGGGTATATAGTTATGTACCGGGCATTTCCATTCACAATAAGGGTTGCCACAGGCAAGACAGCGCTCGGACTGGCCAGCTGCGCTGTCTTTATCAAACTGATTATAGATTTCCCTGAATTCATGCACCCGTACATCAACAGAAGTTTTTTCCGGTTCTTTGCGTGGCAGATCCAGAAACTGGAATATATTGCCTGTATGATTGCTCATTTATTTCTCCATCAGGCAGCGTCACGCAGGCTTGCGGTTAGCGCTTCAATTTGACTGGCCCTGGGTATGGTCAGCCAGAATTGATCTATCAGAAAATCAAAGTCTGCAAGAATTTCCCGGCCCCATGCACTGTCGGTCTTTTGTACATACTCTTCCATTATATTGAATAGATAGCGTCTGTAACTATCCATGTTTTCGGGTTGCAGGCCATGGATATCGACATCGTTGTTGATGCGATACTGGAATTGTTTTTCACGGTCAAGTACGAAGGCGAAGCCGCCTGTCATGCCGGCACCGAAATTGACACCAGTTTCGCCAAGTACAGTGATAATACCACCCGTCATATACTCACAGCCATGGTCGCCGACACCCTCGACAACGGCTTTGGTACCGGAGTTTCGCACGCCAAACCGTTCGCCTGCCTTGCCGACCGCAAATAATTTGCCACCGGTTGCTCCATACAGACAGGTGTTGCCGATAATCGTGCTTTCATTGGATTTGAGCCTGCTGTTGGCAGGTGGTACAACGACAAGTTCACCACCAGCCATACCTTTGCCGACATAATCATTGGCATCACCTTCAAGTCGCATATGCAGGCCACCGGCATTGAATACACCGAAGCTCTGCCCGGCTGTGCCTTTCAGGTTGATAAGAATCGGGTTGTTTGCCATACCCTGATTGCCGTGCAGTCTGGCAATCTCACCAGACAGACGTGCGCCGATTGAGCGATTGTTATTCTTGACTATGTAGGAGAATTCGCCGCCTGAGCAGGATTCAATTGCTGCTTTGGTATCTCCTACCATCTTTTCTGCCAGTTCGCCCTTATCGAAGGGCTTGTTATTGGGCTCAATGCAATAGCGTGGCTGCGCCGGGTCAATGCCGCAGTCAGACAGTAATGGGGAAAAGTCCAGCCGGGATTGTTTGGCGGTATCGCCTTTCAGCATCTCCAGTAAATCGGTGCGACCAATGAGGTCGGTCAACCGGGTTACGCCCAGCTTCGCCATATATTCCCGTACATCTCGGGCTATAAAACGGAAGTAGTTAATAACTTTCTGCGGGGCATTCGGTTTAAAGTGTAGTTCACGAAGAACATTGTTTTGAGTCGCCACGCCGGTAGCGCAGTTATTCAAGTGGCAGATGCGCAGGTACTTACAGCCCATCACGATCATGGGCATGGTACCGAATCCAAAGGTTTCAGCTCCCAGAATAGCGGCTTTGATGACATCCAGTCCGGTCTTCAGTCCACCATCGGCCTGCAAGCGAACTTTGTCACGCAGATTATTGGCACGTAATACCTGATTGGCCTCGGTTAGTCCCAGCTCCCAGGGCGAACCGGCATAACGTACACTGGTCAATGGTGAAGCACCGGTACCGCCGTCATAACCTGAAATGGTAATAAGATCGGCGTAAGCTTTGGCAACACCAGCGGCAATCGTGCCGACACCGGCCTCCGCAACCAGCTTGACCGATACCAGTGCTTCCGGGTTGACCTGTTTGAGGTCAAAGATAAGCTGTGCCAGATCTTCAATGGAATAAATATCATGATGCGGCGGCGGCGAAATCAGCGCGACACCTGGCGTGGAGTAGCGTAGTGTGGCAATCATTTCATTAACTTTATGCCCTGGTAGCTGACCACCTTCGCCTGGCTTGGCACCCTGTGCGATCTTGATTTGTAAAACTTCCGCATTGACCAGATAGTGGGGCGTTACGCCGAAGCGGCCGGATGCTACCTGTTTGATTTTGGACTGTCTGATAGTGCCATAACGTTCTACGGCCTCGCCGCCTTCGCCGGAATTGGAGCGACCGCCTATCGTGTTCATGGCTTCGGCCAGTGACTCATGGGCCTCTGGAGACAACGCACCGAGAGACATGCCGGCGGTGTCGAAGCGCAGCATGATGTCTTCGACAGGTTCTACTTCGTCAACAGGAACCGGGGTCG
Organism: Gammaproteobacteria bacterium; assembly: GCA_965214035.1. Lineage (GTDB taxonomy): Bacteria > Pseudomonadota > Gammaproteobacteria > JAJDYQ01 > JAJDYQ01 > JAJDYQ01. Next base: position 700,566 of record OZ243932.1, read on the forward strand.
TATTCTCACGCAGTTTCATCATATCTCTCATCGCTGCCGCGGGACGATGATTGACGATGCGGGCAAACTCCCGGTAGTCATTATAATCATTGGTTTGGACGGCTTTGTGGATGGCGTGAACGACATCCGGGTTAAAGGCATGGTATTCACCTCCGTCAATGTATTTCAACAGACCACCCTGCTCGCGATCTTTGCGGGGATTCCATGCCAGTTTACCCAGTGTCTGCTGGTCTTTATGCAGGTCCACAAAGTGACTGCCCTGAATGCGACATGTTGTATGGGTGAAGCAAAGATCAACAACCTCATTATGCAGGCCGACTATTTCGAACATCTGTGAACCACGATAACTGGCAATTGTGGAAATCCCCATCTTCGAGGTAATTTTCCTCAGCCCCTTGTTAAGGCCATTGATGTAATGTCTGCCTAGCGATGCAATATCAACACCTTTAATTTCACCTGTACGGATCATGTCGCGCAGGCATTCAAAGGCGAGGTATGGGTAAACTGCTGTCGCGCCATAACCGATCAGACAGGCAAAGTGGTGCGGGTCGCGTGCTGTTGCAGTTTCAACAATAATGTTGGCGTTACAACGCAAGCCTCTGTTGATCAGATGGTGGTGGACGGCACCGACAGCAAGTAACGCATGTATCGGCTGCTTGTCTCTGCTGATATTTCTGTCTGACAGAATGACCATGACTGTGCCGCTGGCAACGGCTGTTTCAGCCTGCTGACAGATTGAGCGGATAGCATTCTCCAGACGGGTCGCTGAATCATGGTTCAGATCGATATGAATGTGGTCATATTCCGGTCCCTGCAAGCCCTCAATCTGTTGGAATTTATCGCGGGAAAGCACAGGCGAGCTGACAGTCAGGCGTCTGGCATGCTCTGGTGTTTCCTCGAACAGGTTACGTTCCCGTCCCAGGCAGGTTTCCAGAGACATGACGATATTTTCTCGCAGTGGATCAATCGGTGGATTGGTTACCTGGGCAAACTGTTGGCGGAAGTAGTCATACAGGGACCGTACCCTGCCGGATAGAACCGGCAGTGGTGTATCATCACCCATGGAACCTACTGCTTCCTGACCTGACTCGGCCAGTACACGGATGACCTGATCGCGCTCTTCGAATGTTAGCTGGAACAGCTTTTCATAAACCGGATAGTCATCGATTTCCGAAAAATTGCCGGGGTTATCATCATTATCGTTCAGATCACACAGATTGCGCAGCCCTGCCGATAACCATTTGCCGTAGGGCTGGCGCGACTTCAGATCATTGTCTATATCTTCCGGCATTAGCAGCCTGCCGGTATCGGTGTCTGCTGCCAGCATCTGACCAGGCATGAGACGACCTTTGCAAACCACATCGTCACTGGAATAGTCATGTACACCAGTTTCAGTGGCCAGTGTCACCACGCAGCCCTGCTCATTATTTTCGGTAACTGTATAGCGTGCAGGCCGCAGGCCGTTACGGTCCATGGTACAAACTGCATACCGGCCATCGGTAAATGCGATACCTGCTGGTCCATCCCAGGGTTCCATGTGCATGGAGTTAAATTCATAAAATGCGCGAAGCTCCGGGTCCATGTGCTTGATATTCTGCCATGCGGGAGGGACGAGCAAACGCATGGCCCGGAACAGGTCTATACCGCCGATAACCATGACTTCCAGCATATTATCCAGACTCATGGAATCAGAACCGGATGTGCCTACAAGTGGACGAACCCGGTCCATATTGGGGATCATGTCGGTATGGAATACATGGCTGCGCGCTCTTGCCCAGTTACGGTTACCCTGTACTGTGTTAATTTCTCCATTATGTGCCAGATAGCGGAAGGGGTGTGCCAGACGCCATTGTGGCAGGGTGTTGGTAGAGAAGCGCTGGTGAAAAATCGCCAGTTTGGCTTCCATGCGCTTATCGGCGATATCGCGATAGAAAACTGGTAAATAGGCCGGCATGACCAGGCCTTTATAGGATAGTACGCGGGTTGATAGAGAAGATATGTAAAACATCTCATCATCTGTCAGCATTTTTTCTGTCTGACGGCGAGCGATATACAGGCACCGTTCGAGATCGGCTTCGGAGCGATCATCCGGGCAGTTCACAAATACCTGTTCAATACGGGGTAGCGAGGAGTTGGCCTGCTCACCAAGAACCGAGGTATTGATCGGTACAACGCGCCAGCCGGCTATCTCAAACTCCTGTTCTATCAGGTATTTTTCCAGGATGCCACGTGCTGAATCGGCCTTGTCCTCGGCAGTGCTTAGAAAAACCATCCCTGCTGCATATTGATCTGTCAGCCGGATGCCAGTTTCGCTGCATATGGCACGCAGGAAAGCATCAGGTTTGCTGATTAAAAGACCGCAGCCATCACCAGATTTACCGTCAGCCGCAACCGCGCCGCGGTGAGTCAGTCTTTCCAGTGAGGTAATGGCGGTCGATACCAGCCAGTGCGAAGGTCTGCCGTCCATTTGGGCAATAAGACCCCAGCCGCAGCTGTCGTGCTCAAATTCGGGGCGATAAAGCCCGTTTTCTGCCAGTTTTTTGAGGGTATCCATAGACCTAATTCCGGTGGAGAACCGCAGCAATTCAGGGTGTCCGCCTTTGACAAACATTCCTGCTGCGCCATATGTTCGGGGCGGTCAGCCACTATAGCAGTTTAATCAAGCTATATCCAGTGTCCGGTGCAGAGTTTCCAGGGGATAGTCTCCCGTGACAATAGCATTGCCGACAGATTTCAACAGTACCAGACGAATGACACCGTTACGGACTTTTTTATCCAACCGCATATTCGCCAGCATATCGTCGGCGGATAATTTATCAGGTCTGGATGTTGGTAGCCTGACCCTGGAAATCAGATTGACGACACGTTTTACATCAGACTCACTGATCCAGCCTAGAATCGCGGAATGTCGGGCAGCCAGACATATCCCGGCACCAACGGCTTCACCATGCAGCCAGACACCGTAACCCATGCCTGTTTCGATGGCATGACCGTAGGTATGACCGAGATTAAGAAGGGCACGTTGACCTGATTCCAGTTCATCGGCGGTAACCACCTCGGCCTTGTTTATGCACGAACGCTGGATTGCTTCAGCAAGATGGGCCGGATCACGCTGCATGATCTGTTCGACATGCGCTTCAAGCCATTCCAGGAATTTATCATCACGGATCAGACCGTATTTGATGACCTCAGCCATGCCGGCACTGAGTTGACGATCATCCAGTGTGTTGAGGGCATTGGTATCGGCAATAACCGCCCTGGGCTGATAGAAGGCACCAATCATGTTTTTGCCGAGAGGATGATTGACGCCGGTTTTGCCGCCCACCGAGGAATCAACCTGCGCCAGCAGTGTGGTTGGTGCCTGAATAAAGTTGACACCTCGTTGATAGCTGGCTGCCGCAAACCCTGTTATATCGCCGACCACGCCACCGCCCAGGGCAATCAATGTGCAACTGCGATCAAACCCTTCCTGCAGTAGCTTGTCGAAAATCAGATTTAATGTTTCGAGCGTTTTGTATTGTTCGCCATCCGGCAGAATGAGGTCGTGTATCTGTAGTGTATGCAGAGTGTTTTTCAGCTTGTCGAGATAAAGCGGCGCAATGGTTTCGTTGGTTACCACCAGAACCTGTCTGCCCGGAATATAGGGTAGAAAACAGTTGGCCTCTCCCAGCAGGGCGCGACCAATCAGTATCGGATAGCTGCGCTGCTGGAGATCGACATTGAGGGTAATCACTGTGTAGCACCTTCCTGATTGGGGCCAAATCGGTTATGGATGTTCGTTTGCATATTTTCGCAGCTCCTTTTGAATCTGTTGTACGACCCGGTTTGAGTGCAGCCGGTCTGTGTCCACGATGATATCGGAGATCTCAATATATAGTGGTTCCCGAATATCCAGCAACTCTCTCAATCTGGTTTCGGGGTTCTTTGTCCGCAGCAGGGGACGGTTGCGATCATGCTGTGTGCGGAGTATCTGTTGCTCGACAGAGGTTCTCAGATAAATAACCATGCCGCGGGATTTCAGATGTTGTCGGTTGGATTCTTCGAGCACGGCTCCGCCGCCCGTGGCGAGTACGACATTGTCCAGCCGGGTCAGCTCTTCAATCATGGTTGTTTCACGCCTGCGGAAACCCTGTTCTCCTTCGATATCAAATATGGTGGCAATATCGACCCCGGTCTTTTCTTCTATGGCGTGGTCGCTGTCGATAAAGGTTTTACGCAGTTTTCGGGCGAGTTGCTTGCCAATCGTGCTTTTGCCAGCCCCCATCGGCCCTGTAAGAAAAATGTTGCCCATTACCAGGGGAAGGCACCATTGACAGGGTGCCCAGGATCGAAAGACAGAAGCCTTTTAATTGAGTTGCAGGCTCTCGCGCAGAATTTTGGGTGTGACAAAAATCAGTAATTCAGCCTTCTGGTCGCGACTGGTTTTGTTTCTGAAGGCCCAACCGACATAAGGCAGATCACCGAAGAAAGGGACTCGCCGACTCGACTCATTGACCGTTCGTTGATAAACGCCACCCAGAACCACTGTTTCGCCATTATCGACAATAACCTGGGTCGTCAGGTTTTCGGTATTAATGGAAGGGGGCCCACCTCCAAACTGTTCGCCAACCGAGTCTCGATTGACTGCCAGATCCATAATAATGCGATCATCCGGTGTAATCTGCGGGGTCACCTGAAGCGACAAAACGGCATCCTGAAAGGCGGTGCTGCTAGCCCCGGCGGAGGTTGATTCCTGATAGGGAATCTGCACGCCCTGTTGTATAGCGGCAGCATGCTTGTCGGCGGTGATCAGCCGCGGGCTTGATATGACTTCACCGCGCCCTTCCTCCTGCATGGCGGAAAGCTCCAGTTGAAGCAGGTGACTGCCCATACGACCGACGGCCAGAGCTATGCTGGCACCACTTGCTGTGGATGGCAGGTCCACTATCAGCCCCTCGACATCGCCTTCTTCAAAGCCAGCATCGAATCCACTTTCCAATCCATTGGGCTGACGGCCGCCGAATGTATAGCCGGAGTCGTCGGGGTTGTCACCATCTATGTCCGTTTTGGCGAAGCCAAAACGGACGCCAAGGCTTTTGGTAAAGCTATCAGAGGCCGACACAACCCGGGATTCAATCAATACTTGTTTGATCGGTATGTCGAGCTCGGCTACCAGTGACCGTATTTCGCCGATCTGTGACGCCGTTGCACGCACGATCAGGGTGTTGGTCCGGGCATCGGTGACAATGCTGCCCCGCTCATCCAGCAGGCTCGCCTCTTCCCCGCCTGAGGTCAAAATCCCGACCAGATCATTGGCATCGGCATAATTGACTTCAATGTATTCGATTTGCAGCGGCTCAAGTTCGCGTATCTGCTGAGCCGCCTCAAGCTCCAGACGCTCTGCATTGGCAATCTCTGCAGCGGGAGCAATCAGTATGACATTGCCCGTCTGGCGCTTGCCCAGTCCCTTGGTTCTCAGGATGATATCGAGTGCCTGATCCCAGGGGACATTCCTTAAGCGTAGCGTCAGATTGCCACTGACCGTGTCGCTGACGACAACATTAAGGCCGGTGAAATCGGCGAGTAGCTGCAATAAGGAACGGACTTCAATATCCTGGAAGTTCAGCGAAAGTTTTTCACCGGTATATTCTTCTTTCTCGGCGGCTTCTTCTTGGGCCGCAGTCAGGGGCTTGACTTCTATGACAAATTCTTCGTTAGACTGATATGCCAGATGTTCATTGCGGTCATCGACGGCTATCTCCAGACGGGCATTACCGGCATCCTGAATGGCATCGATCTCATAAACCGGGGTAGCAAAATCGGTTACATCGAGCTTGCGCTGCAAATTCCGGGGGAGCCGGGTATCAATCAACTCGACAACAAGCCTGTCCGCTTCCTGTCTCATGTCAACGGCGGTTCTGGCGGAGGGAAGTACTATTTTGATCAGGCCCTCTCCCCGCTTGCCTCGCTCAAAGTTGATGGCTTTAACCTCATCATCGCCGGAAGAGTCCTCCTGCAGTGCACTGATAACCGGGCTTACTGTGTCGTCTGTCACGCTGGTGCCACCACTGCCAAGATTTATGCTAATCGTATTGCCGCTGACGCTTGTTTCATAGGATGTCATCTGCACAAGATCGATGACAACACGTGTGCGATCTTTGGCTTCGGCAGAGCGATAACCATTAATGACACCCACGCCTACCCTGCGTGACTTGTTCGTCAGGCCGTTGCGGGTGTCGCCCAGATCGAGCACTATCCGGGCCGGGTTATCAATGGTAAATACCATCGGTTCCTGAACCGGTTCGGAGTGAGACAGCGTCATCTGTACCGTGTTGCCCGGCAGGGCGGAATAGCTGATGTCCGTCAGGGTATTGGCATGAACGGCAGAAACCGTTAATAACAGGGGCAGTGCGCAAAATACATGCCGCAGAAAACGACCGGCGGCTGTAAAACCTGAACGGTCAGGGATGTCGTCATAATGTTTCATTGCTCGTGGTCTCCTATAACCCGGCGGAAGATTCACTGAGTGCTATGGTTGCCGGACGCTCGATATAAGCACCCAGCCCATTCGGCACGATTTCCAGCAGCTCAACTTCGCGCTCCGATATCGAAATAATTTTTCCATAGTTTTTACCGATGTAGTTTCCGGTTTTCACCCGATGGATGGAACCTACACTGTCTTTTATCAGTGCCCATATTGTGGCCGACTGTTCCAGGGTGCCGACCATCCTGAGTGAGTCCAGCGGGAACTCCTCAAGTGGTTCCTTGGTATCTCTTTCCGGTGGGCGAATACCACCTCCCTCAATGGCAACCTCAGCCTGTTGTTCGATGAACGCTGATCTCTCGAACGGATCCCGTAAATCGCTCGATTCATAGACATAAACAGGGTAGGGCGTGAATTCCGGCAATGGTTCAAGGTAGGGTTTTTGTCGATTAATGACCTCATCAACATAAGCCTGTAAATCGGTGTGCTCATCCTCGGCGCAGCCGACCAGAGCGACTGCTCCAGACAAAATACCCAGACGCACAATGGCGCGGATACGTGATTGAATGAATTCCCTTGGCATCATCAATTGTCCTCTTCTGATTCTGTCTTGGCCTTATAAGTCTTTGCTACAAGCTGCATCTGGAGTTTGCCGCCCTCGCCCTGCGGTAAAAGATTGACATTATGTACACTGACAATCCGATTGAGCTCAGACAGGCCGCTGACAAAGTCACCGAATTCATGGTAGGTGCCCGCAACAGTAATATTGATCGGCAGCTCGACATAGAATTCCTGTGGGGCTTCTTTTCCCGGCTTAATCAGATCAAATTCCAGCCCACTGCGCAGCCCCGCCTGTGATATATCAATAATCAGGGAATCAATTTGCAGATTTTCAGGTAGCTTCAGCAACATGGCCCCGAAGGATCTATCCATTTCTTCAAGCTGTACCTTCAGCGCATCAAGGTTGGTGGCCAGCCTCGCTTTGGTCTCGAACCGGGGTTTTAGTTCCTCTTCAAGAGTTTGCTTGGCTTTTTCCAGATCTTCAGTCAGCAGTTTGATTGGCCGATAAATGCCTATATCCAGAAAAATGCCGGCGGCAATAATACCCGCAAATAACCCCGTCACAGCCAGCCCCTTGATGCCAACTGGCCAGGAACCGGGGTTGTTTTGGTCCAGATTACTGGTATCGAATGCCGCTGCAATACCCATTAGCCTTCTCCTTCATCGTCGCTGCCGTCTGCTCTCGGACTATCCTGCTGCAGGCGAATAGTGAAATCATTGGTTTGTAGTGTTGCACTCTTATTGCGCGTGATGATGTTAATCTGGGGGTTTTTCATCCATTCAGACTTCTCGATATTGCTGATAAATTCCGAAACGCGGGCATTAGACTCGGCAACTCCAGTCATAGACAGATTTCTGCCGTTCTGCTTCATTGAGGTCAGATAAGCTCCATCGGGAACACTTTTAACGGTTTCATCAAATAAATGAACAATTTCAGTGCGATTACTCTGTAATTCCTGAATGGTCATGATTCTTTGCAGCAGGCGCTCTTTCCGGCTCTCCAATTCTTTTATTTCCGCAATTTTTTTATCCAGTTTGGCAATTTCATTCTCCAGGAATGAGTTGCGCCCGTTCTGGATATCAATCAAGGTTCCATAATAAAGACTCATTGCTGCCACTATACCGATGGCAATGGCGGCAACAATGCCTACGATAATTCCAAACTCCTGATTGCGCTGGGTACTAAGTTCGGCACGCCAGGGCAGTAAGTTGATTTTTGCCATTAGTCAAAGCTCCTTAGGGCAAGTCCAAATGAAACCAGCAGCGACTCGGCATTACCATGCAATCTTTCCGCACGGATCCGGTTAGCTACTTTCAGATTGGCGGAAGGTCTGGCCAGGATGGTTTGTGCGCCGGCATTTTGTTCTACGGCCTTGTCAATGCCTGATATGGCGCTGGTGCCTCCGGCCATAACGATATTGTCAATCGCATTAAATGAGCTGCTGGCAAAGAAAAACTGAAGCAGGCGGTTGAGTTCCTGGACAACATTTTCTCTGAATGGATCCAGTATCTCGGTGTAGTAATTATCCGGCAGCCCGCCCTGACATTTTTTTTGTTCGGCCTCTTCATAGGAGATGCCGTAGCGACGCATGATTTCCTCTGTCAGTTGTTTGCCGCCGAATGTCTGATCGCGTGTGTAGATAACATTTCCGTCATGAAGCACCGTGATGGCTATGGTTGTTGTACCGACATCAACAACAGCAACAACCTTGTCTATGCCTTGGTCCGGGAGCTGATGTCTGAGCAGTTCAAATGAATGCTCAATCGCATAGGCTTCGATATCAACCACTTTTGCCGTGAGGCCGGCTTGTTGACAGCATTCGACACGCTGATCTACATTGTCCTTCTGTGAGGCGGCCAGCAGTACATCAACCTGATCGGGGTTGCCTTCAGTAGGCCCGATCACTGAAAAATCGTAACGGACTTCTTCCAGATCGTAAGGTATGTATTGATCAGCCTCGACCAGAAGCTGTTCTGCCATTTCCGAATCGGATAGCTCGGCGGACATGGGGATGGTTCGTGTGATGACGGTGGAACCTGACACGGCGATGGCGCAGGTTTTCAGCTTGGTGCCGGATTTTTTGATGGCCCTTTCAATACCTTGTCCGACAGCCTCGACATCTTCAATGCGTTTGTCCACAACCGAGTTTACCGGCAACGGTTCAACGGCATAGCTTTCAACCTTGTAGGTCCTGCCCGCCCGATTCAACTCGACCAGCTTTATTGCAATAGAGCTGATATCGATGCCAAGCACTGGCGTTGATTTTTTACCGAACAGTCCGGCCACAATTTTTCCCTTTGGTTACTTCAAGTTGCGTATTTTTAATAACTTATCACATTAAATACCATTTTCAAGTATATGTCAACACAATGTTTAATTAATTTTATCAATATCCGGCCCTTGCTGCGTATAATCAGGGTTCTGAGTATCAAATACCGGATATATTTTGAGGTTTTTATTGCGTTTTTGCCGCCTGTTGCTGGCGCTGAGCTTTAGCCTGCTACTTCTGGGACTGGCTGTGATAACGGGCATATACAGCTATTATTCCAAAGATCTGCCCTCCATTGAAGTGTTGCGGGATGTTCGCCTGCAGGTTCCTCTGAGGGTATATACCCGTGATGGGGAACTCATTGCCGAGTTTGGGGAAAAGCGCAGGACGCCTGTCAGCTATGATGATATTCCGCCAATAATAATCAAGGCATTTTTGGCGGCAGAGGACGACCGTTTCTTTCAGCATCCAGGGGTCGATTATCAGGGAATCACCCGAGCTGCCATTCAGTTATTGATGACAGGGCAGAAAAAGCAGGGTGGCAGCACGATTACGATGCAGGTTGCACGGAACTTCTTCCTGACGAACGAAAAAACCTATGAGCGCAAGATCAGGGAGATTTTTCTGGCACTGAAAATTGAACGTTCCTTGTCCAAGAGGGAAATTCTCGAGCTGTATCTGAATAAAATTTATCTTGGTAACCGTTCTTATGGTGTGGGTGCAGCTTCCAGAGTTTATTACGGTCGCCCACTGGATGAGCTATCCATAGCAGAAGTGGCCATGATCGCGGGATTGCCCAAGGCCCCTTCCCGTTATAACCCGATTGTTAATCCTCGGCGGGCAATGATTCGAAGAAACTATGTATTGGATCGTATGCTGGAGTTGGGCTTTATCCCGGATGAGGAGCACCAGATCGCAAGCAGCTCTGGGTTGACGGCGCGCCTGCATGCCCCTGTTGTAAGTGCCAGGGCTTCTCATATAGCAGAGATGGTGCGCTCGCAAATGGTGGCGGCTTTTGGCGAAAATGCCTATACCCTCGGACTCAAGGTGACTACAACAGTCCACATGGAAAGCCAGAATCATGCGGACCGGTCTTTACGGCAGGCACTTGACCAGTATGACATGCGCCATGGGTATCGAGGTCCTGAAAGCCGTATTGCAGAATCCGGGATGCAGACGATAGAGGCAATGGACAGAGTTCTTGAGCGGTATTCAAGGGTCGGCGAACTCCTGCCGGCATTGGTTATCCGGGTGAATGAAAAGGATGCGCAGATTTATCTGGGTGATGGTAAAAGTGCGTTGTTGGGTTGGGAGGGAATAAAGTGGGCGCGTCCGTATATCAATGAAAATCGGCGTGGTTCCACGCCAGAGAAGGCGACAGATGTGCTGGCGGCAGGTGACCTGATCCGCATCCAGAGGGTAGAGGTGTTTGATAGCGGAGGCAAGAAGCCAAAGCGAGAAATCTGGCAACTTAGGCAAATTCCTGCTGTGGCAGGCGCTTTTGTTGCCTTGAATCCATCCGATGGTGCGATACTCAGCCTGGTTGGCGGCTACGATTTTTATGCAAGCAAGTTCAATCGCGCAACACAGGCAAGGCGTCAGTCAGGGTCGGGTTTCAAGCCTGTGCTATATACGGCGGCACTTGAGGCTGGTTTTACGCCGGCCACAACGATTTTGGATGCCCCTATCGTATTTGAGGATAGATCCATGCAGGAGGGGCTATGGCGGCCTCAAAATTACAGCAGTAAGTTTTTTGGTCCTACCCGATTGCGCCAGGCCCTATATAAATCAAGGAATCTGGTTTCTGTACGGTTGCTGGATTCCGTAGGCATTGAGCCTGTCAGGAAGATGGCGCAGCGTTTTGGTTTTTTGCCGGAAGAACTGCCGAATAGCCTGACACTTTCTCTGGGCAGTGGAACGACGGTCCCTATCCGAATGTCTGGTACCTATGCGGTGTTTGCCAATGGCGGCTATCGGGTACAACCCTATTTGATAGACCGGATCCATGATCTGGATGGGCAGCTTGTTTTGAAGGCAAATCCATGGATTGTCTGCAAGGGTTGTGATGGAGAAGAGGAGATTGAGCGTGATCCTGAAATAAATAATGAATTACTAATGCCGTTACGGGATTATCTCCCGGGCGATATACCGGCCGACAGTCCGGAGTCTGTGCGGACGGCTCCAAGGATTATTTCTTCCCGTGTGCATTACCAGATTGCATCTATACTGCGTGATGTGATCCGGCAGGGAACCGGCCGCAAGGCGAGGAAGCTGGGGCGCAATGATCTGGGAGGAAAGACCGGCACTACCAATGAGCAGCGCGATGCCTGGTTTAATGGTTTTAACCCAGACCTTGTGGCAACTGTGTGGGTTGGGTTTGACAAGTTCAGCTCACTCGGAAAAAACGAAACAGGAAGCAGGGCCGCTTTGCCCATGTGGATAGATTATATGGACTTTGCCCTGAAGGGGCACCCGCAGAAAGACTTTTTACAGCCCGATGGCATGGTGACGTTAAGGATTGATCCGAGTTCCGGCAAGGCACTGGCACCCGGGGCAACAGGTGGTATTTTTGAAACTTTTCGTCGTGAGTACGCTCCGGAAATGCTGGTTCACTCTTCATTGCCCGCCAGTGGGGAAGTCAGGGAAAATGAACCGATAGTACCGGCCGCGGATATTACCCGGGATCTATTCTAAATGAGGGGTTATCGCTCCCCAATTTTCCTGAAAGCCTGCTGGGTCGGACCAATGTATAGTTGTCTGGGACGCCCGATACGGAGTCTGGGGTCAGAAATCATCTCTGTCCAGTGCGATATCCAGCCTATTGTGCGACCAATGGTAAACATCACTGTGAACATATTGGTTGGAATGCCAAGCGCACGGTAAATAATGCCAGAATAGAAATCCACATTAGGATAAAGTTTACGCTCGACAAAATATTCGTCCTGCAGGGCTATCTCCTCGAGTTTCATGGCGAGCTCTAACTGGGGATCACCATGATCACCGAGCTTCCCCAATACCTCATGGCATATTTTGCGGATAATGGCGGCGCGTGGATCATAGTTTTTATAAACACGATGCCCAAAGCCCATCAGACGGAACGGATCATCTTTGTCCTTGGCCTTGTCAATGAATTTGGGTATGTTCTGGATTGAACCGATCATATCCAGCATATTTAACACGGCCTCATTGGCACCACCATGGGCTGGCCCCCACAGGGAGGCAATTCCGGCGGCAATGGCTGCAAATGGATTGCTTCCAGAGCTGCCGACGAGTCTCACAGTTGAGGTGCTGGCATTTTGCTCATGGTCTGCGTGCAGAATAAACAGAAGGTCAATAGCTCTGGTCATCACCGGGTCAACTTCATATTGCTCCGTTGGTTGGGCAAACATCATGCGGAGAAAATTGGAGGAATAGTCGAGATTGTTCTGTGGGTAAACGAAGGGTTCACCTCGCAGCCGCTTGAAACAGGCGGCCGCAATAGTCGGCATTTTGGCTACCAGACGGATTGCTGCCAGATCTCTGTCCTCGGGGTTGTTGATGTCGATGTTGTCATGATAGAAAGCCGACAGTGATCCCACTACACCGGTCATGACTGCCATGGGGTGAGCATCATAATGAAAACCGGAAAAGAAACTCTTCAGATTTTCATTGATTAGCGTGTGCCGAGTGATTCTCTGTTCGAAATTTTCCAGTTCATCAGCAGTTGGCAGGTTGCCGTAAAGCAGTAAGTAGGCGACTTCAAGAAATTTGCAGTTTTCTGCCAGATCTTCAATCGGATAGCCTCGATATCGGAGTATGCCCTTGTCGCCGTCAATATAGGTGATAGCGCTTTTACAGCTGGCTGTTGCCATAAAGCCAGGGTCATAGGTAAAACAGTCAAAGTCCCGGTACAGGGAAGATATATCAATGGTTGGGGGGCCTTCGGAGGCCTCTAGCACAGGAAATTCGCTTTCCAGTCCATTGTTGCTGTCCATAATTTTTATCTTGCGCTCTGCCATGTTCCTGCTCCTTCAATCCGGGTTGATATCTGAATGTATGCTTACCTTGGTCAAGCGGAACCATTTTACCCTACGCTATAAACTTTATCATGCTTCCAGATTATTCAATGACCCTGATGACAGCCGGGTGATGGACCTGCATTCCCAGCTTGCGTTTATTCCTGTCACCATACGTATATATCCAGCCGCTTGTTTCGATCCGCTTATGCAGAAGTTCTCTCGGCTGCCATGAAGTAAAATATTTGAGGTCTTTATGCTCGATCCTGATCGACAGATTACGGGACAGGCTTAGCCAGATATGTTGCCTGCCCTTTCCTGTGCAGGCGACCTTGCCGGCAATCAATCGAAAGCCCGTATCTTCAGGTTGGAGCAGAGCAGCATCCAGTATATCGGGCTTTTCCCACACTCCCCGTTTATTAGTACGCGCCTGCTGTTGTGCCTGGGCATAGCATCCCAGAAATTTGGTATTAGGTGTGATGGCGATATGCCAGCCCAGCCCCTCTTGAAGCAGAAGTGCACTGATATTAGTGCCATCAGGCAAAAAAAGATGCGCCAGTGCTCTGCCGAACCGATCTCTCGTCTGACCATCTTCAAGAATACCGATTTTATGGTTTGCACCGTTGACGAGCTGTTGAAGCCGGTTTCGGGCTTGCGCTGCATAGGGCTGATCGGGCTCACCATCCCGACCCAGCTCGGGTGCATTGATACCAATGAGGCGGATATTTCTGCCACCTTTCAGTCGCAGGGTATCGCCATCATGGACCCTCTCAACTGTATCAAAGGCAAGGGTGTTGCCGGTTATCTGTGCCCGGACTCGGCAATCAGAATGTACGTTGTTTAGGCCGGCGCAAATAAAGAAGGTGCCGAAGATCAGCGTTCTTTGCCCGGCTCTGAGCGGCATATGGTGCTATTTCATGCCGTACTTCTTGCGGAAGCGATCCACGCGCCCTGCGGTATCCAGTATTTTTTGTTTGCCGGTATAGAACGGGTGGCATTTTGAGCAGACCTCAACATTCAGGTCATTGTCCAATGTGGAGCGGACCTGAAAGCTGTTACCACAGCTGCAGGTAACATTAATTTCAGCATATGCTGGGTGGATATCCGGTTTCATGGCAAATATACCTTAAAGCAGTCTCGACGCAGAAATCCCTATTATAGTGATGTTTATACCTCAAGACAAGGCATTGTTCAGTCACGTTGTTTCTTCCCAATAACTCAATGGCCTGCAATAGAGGGCGGAATCGCCCTGGCGGTGTAAACTCACACGTTGTTCAGTGTGATATTCAAAGATTGCATGGGAGTTGGGTATTGCAGGCTGGCATGTGGTTGATGCCACATAGTGGTGTAGCCATTGTATCAGGTGTTCGGCACGTGCGGGACAAAAGGCTGTGCTCTTGAAGGCAGTGCCAGCAGTGGGGGACTTCATTCAAACCAAGGGTTCGCGCCATCGCAAGCTGACCGATGCCGAGCGGTTGAAGAACCGTACTCAGCCAATGCTCTTGCGCCGGTGCTTCATCTTAACCCTTCAAGATCAGAACTGGCGCACAAACTGCAACTCAAGACGATTGCGGTCATAGCCATACAACTGTGCATTGGAGTTGCGCCGCTCATTTACAAACTGCAACTGCGGACTGAAGCCATGCAGCGTGAAGGCACGATTGGACACCGAGAGGCGCACGATACGGGTGCGGTCCTCACGGGAAGAACCGTCTGTGAACGGAGACCAGTTGCCCTCATATTCGGTACGGTGCAGCTCACCACTTGCCTCCACCGTGAATCCCCGTGGCAGGACCCGGGAGGTACCCAGCCGCAGCCAGAGATCCCTGTTGCGCCATACCAGAGAATCAGGGCGCTCCCATCCATAACCGAATGCGGCATTGATGCGGGTTGTCGGGGTTGCCAGCCAGGAACCACCCAGCGAGAATGCGGTGACCGGCCCATCCAGCCCTGTCCTGCGCTGATAGCTGCGCCGATGCCGGGACAAGCGCATATAGGAGCTCAACCGGCGCGTAAAACGATGCTCGGCCTCCAGGCGCAGCCCATGTTCACGGCTATGGGAACGGCCGGCGAGCCAGCGGCGGCGCGTACTGCCGAGCAGGCTGAACTCTGTTACCGGCCCGGTCAGCCAGCGTGGTCCGACATGCGCCGATATAAAGGTCTGGTCAAAATCCCTGCCGGCATATTCACGCCGGGCCAGATCGACACCGGCACGCAACCGCCAGCGTTCGCCCAGCGGGTATTGATACTCGCCGCCGCCCCAGAGCGCCATTCCGACGCCGGACTGCTCATCTGAGCTGTCATCGAGGCGAAACGGCAGGCCGCCGATTTCAATGACCTCTTCGCCGGAGGAGGAGTTCAGGTTGCTGTCGGGTGCCAGTGAGATGCCAAAGTAGGTACTCCAGCGGCGCCGCTCGCGGATCGCGTTCAGGAAACGACGGACATTAGGCGCGACGGCGGTTCCGGGCCGGCCTGCCAGCACGCGCTCAAACTGCTGCTGCGCCAACTCGTCCTCGCCCTTCAGAAAAAGCGCCTGCGCCAGCTCCAGCCTGACCCGCACCAGTTCAGGCCGATCAATCAGGATGGTGTGATAGGCCGTGATGGCCTCATCCAGCAGGGCATCCCTGGCGTCCGCCTCGATATCCGGCTGCCGGGATGCGCGGGACGCCGCCAGACCGATCAGGAACAGCACATCGGTGTGGTCTTCATGGTCGGCTGCCAATGGGCGCAGGATTGACAATGCCTCATCAAAGCGCCTGTCGGTAATCAGCTCCCGTGCCTGATTGACCTGAGGGTCGGATGACAGGTGTTCACGGTCCGCAGCCAGTGTGGCGAACACGAAAGACAGCAGCATCAGGGCGATCAACGCACCGGCCGGCGACCTGACCATGGAGAATATACGTGACTATAAAGGCGGGGCGGCCAGCCGCCCCGCCTTTAGTTAAGAACAGGCAAACAACTCTATTGGAGGTATGCGCCGAAGACCCCCAGCAGACTGGCGTCATCGCCATCTGCACCGAATGTTCCGGCGACTGAAGTCGGATGGTCGGTGGCACTGTCACCATCACCAAAGAATTGACCGCCCCATTTGCCGGCGAAGTCGCTGCCATCAAACGTCATGCTGGTATCGCCAGTGAAAAATCCGGAGTCACCACTACCGATATTGGCCGACCCCAACATTAACACCGGATCCCCTGCAACAGCTTCCCCGTCCACCGTGACAGTATCGATCTGTCCACTAATGGTGCCAAGGGCAGAATTATTACCAAAATCAGCCGTCAGCTTGGCAGCGGCCTCGAAGAAGAAGTTTGTATCATCGGTGGTATATATGCCGGTTGCCGGCCCTTGGTATTGTGCCACCGAGGTCAGCCCCGCGATATTAGCCTGCGTGAACGGGTCGTTGCCATCTACAAAGACGCCGGTCTCGTAATCATCAAGGCTTGTTGCATCGTCTGGAATGAATATCCAGAGACCTCCGGCCAGATAGTCCGTGTCGCTAGATCCCTCATAGTCGGTATAGACATCAACGAACAGATCCCCTGCGACAGAGCCCGTTTCCAGATCGCCTGCTTCCACGCTCCGGTAGAACTCCACGGCGCTCTCTACCGTCGTAGATACCCGTTCAAATAGCTGCGTTCCTTTGGGTTCATCGAATACATACTCGACGTCGCTACGCTCTGTCGCATCTTCCGTATCGAGTATAGTGATGCCATCGTAGTTGATCTCGAAGCGGCGCGCATTAGCATCGGAGCCGCTTACTGTAACTTCAATGGTATCATCACTTACAGGATTGCCGCCGTCGCTAGTCACATCCGAGGACTGGGTAACGCTGCCCACCTTTGGTTCGGCTGTGGCTGCGACATCGGCATGCCTCGCCTCAGAGGCAAGAGATGGCCGGGTATTACTGCCGCCTCCGCCGCCACCACCACCACCACAGCCAGACAGCGCGAGCATCGCGACTACGGCTATTGCGATGCTATGTCGATTGCGGGATTGCGGGATTGTAATCATGCTAGTTTCCTTTCGGTATAAGTTAAGAGTATAAGCTCAGAAACATACTGCACCTGAACCAAGGTATTATGGTAACACACTCACTAAGCGTAGCACAATTCCTGAATTACGGACAAAAATTCAGGAAGTTTATTGACGCGCATGAGAGGCTGGACCGATGGCGCTAATCAGGACAGCAGTGTTTTTTGATATTGTTATCTTAGGGAGTTTCTGATTAGTTCAGTTATTATCTTGCTGCTTTATTTTCTCAACAGTGATATTGGCCATGCGCCAAAAGGCTCTGTCCGATACTGGCTTTGACAAGTACAGTAAAAAGACCCACAGGGGCGCCAGACGCGCAAAGGCAGGCAATGGTACTTCGGCATGAAGGCGCATATTGGCGTGGGCTCTCGCAGCAAGCTGATTCATTCGGTGGATGGCGACCCCGGCCAATGTACACGATTCGCAGGTGTTGGCTGACCTGTTGCATGGAGGCGAGACACGGGTCTGGGGAGATTCGGCCTATGCGAGACAAAAGGCCGTGCTCTTGAAGGCAGCGCCAGCAGCTTGAGCTTGAGCAGACAGTACACCCGCCACACACGCTTGTGGTTCCAGCCGTGCCCCTGGCGCTTCAAGCGCCGGAACAGCTTCCAGAAACCCAGTCCGGGCTGGCTGCATGGTTCATGTGCTCAATGCCTCAGCCAGTTGACGATCCCGCTCCAGTCGATTGACCAACGGCTTGTACCAAGCCGACCGAGACAGACTTGCACTGTGGCAGGCCCGTTGTACACAAAGGCTGTGCGTATCGATCAGGTACGCCATAACCTCGCGCTTCTCGGTCGGCCTTGGAGCTTTTTTTCGATCAAGTCCTTCAACGCCATGTTCTCCGGCGCCCTATCCGCAAACAGGCGCCTGAGCTTGGTATTCTCTGGCTTTGAGTGCCTTGTGCAGACGCTGGCCTAATCGCTGGAAGCGTTTCGAGCGGTGGCAGGCGCCGTTGTCGGTCATCATGCGGGAGTAGGAGACCCGAGTGAACAATCTGGTGAGAGATCACAGCTGGCCTGCGAACCGTCCGCTTGATGGCGAGGCTTGTGCTCACCCCCTGTCTTGCCTTGTTTGCCGCCGCATTCGCATACAGTGGGTTTGATTAAAATACGATATACTGCCGGCCGGCTACAAAGAATCCCAAGCTATCTCTCCTCAATGACCTGCGCCCTGGAAATCACCAATCTGCACAAAACCTATAAAAACGGTTTCGTTGCCTTGCGCGGCGTTGATCTGCGTGTCGAACAGGGTGATTTTTTTGCCCTGCTCGGCCCGAATGGAGCCGGCAAGTCAACCGCTATCGGTATTATTACCTCGTTGATCAACAAAACCGATGGTCGAGTGTCCATCTATGGTCATGATATTGACACTCACTTTGCTGAAGCCAAATCCTGTATCGGGGTGCTGCCCCAGGAATTTAATTTCAATGTCTGGGAGCCTGTTGAAGAAATTCTCGTCAATCAGGCCGGGTACTACGGGATAGAGCGTTCCAATGCCTACTCCCGTGCTGAGCATCGGCTCAGGCAGTTGGGTTTATGGGACAAGCGCCGCGAGATCGCCCGTAACCTTTCCGGTGGTATGAAGCGTCGCATGATGATTGCCCGTGCATTGATGCACGATCCCCGGCTCCTGATACTCGATGAACCGACTGCCGGGGTCGATATAGAAAATCGTCGTACCATGTGGGATTTCCTGACCCGACTCAACCAGCAGGGGATGACGATCATTCTCACCACTCACTATCTGGAAGAGGCGGAAAACCTGTGTCGCAATATCGCTATTATTGACGAAGGGCGGGTTATCGAACATACCGGCACCAAGGAACTGATTAACCGTTTGGGCAGTGAAACCTTTGTTCTTGATCTGGAAAACAGAGTGGCCGAGCTTCCTCGTCTGGATTGTCATGCCGTGCGTGTGATTGACGGTTCCACTCTGGAGGTAGATATTGATCAGGGTGCGGGCATCAGCAGCCTGTTTGATGCCCTTAGTCATACAGGCATCAGGGTGCTCAGTATGCGCAATAAGACTAACCGGCTGGAACAATTGTTCATGCAGATGGTTGATGACAGGAAGCATCCGTGAACGCATCGAAGCAGTGGATAGCGTTCAAAACCATTGTCATCAAGGAGTTTCTGCGCTTCATTCGTATCTGGAAGCAGACCATTTTGCCCCCAATGATCACCACTGGTCTGTACTTTATTATCTTCGGCAATCTGATCGGTGGTCGTATCGGAGAACTGGAAGGTTACCGGTATGTCGATTTCATCGCGCCGGGGTTGATACTGATGACCGTCATTACACAAAGCTATGCAAATACGGTAGCGTCCTTTTTTCTGGCCAAATTCCAGCGTAATATTGAGGAACTGATGGTCAGCCCGACACCGGACTACATCATTATATTCGGCTACGCCAGCGGCGGCATAGCCCGCGGTATTATTGTCGGACTTGCGGTGACCGTTGTGTCGATGTTTTTTGCCGATCTCGGCGTCCATAATTTTGCTGTTCTTGTCAGTATTGTCGTATTGACCGCCACATTGTTTTCGCTGGCAGGTATTGTCAATGGCGTCTATGCCAAAACCTTTGATGATATTTCGATTATTCCGACCTTTATTCTGGCACCATTGACCTATCTTGGTGGTATTTTTTATTCCATCTCGTTGCTTCCTGAGTTCTGGCAGGATATGTCACTTGCCAACCCGATACTGTACATGATCAATGCTTTCCGCTATGGCTTTATCGGTATCACGGACATTGACTTGTGGTTCTCCTATGGTATCATTTTGACCTTTATTGCGTTGCTGTATGCCTACACCATGTATCTGGTGAAAGCCGGTCATGGTATTCGCTCCTGATGCGGTATGTCAGGGTCAGCACTACTTCCGATCTACACGGGCCGAAGCCGTATTATTTTTTCTTGAAGCTCCCGGATTGAAGCTGTAAAGTTCGCGCCCCATGAGTACCTTGTTAAAAGCGACACAGTTAAGCCGTTTTTACGGCGATTTTCAGGCTGTGAAAAATGCCTCGGTTACCCTCAATCAGGGGGACATAATGGGGCTGCTTGGCCCCAATGGCGCTGGTAAAACCACGACGATGGATATGCTGGCTGGTAATCTTGCACCGTCTTCGGGAAATATAGAAATCAAGGGTGTCAATCTGCTTGACGAACCGAAACGTGCCAAGCAATCCATCGGCTATCTGCCGGAACAGCCGCCGGTGTATCGCGACCTTACCGTGGATGAGTATCTGCGATATTGCGCACGCCTGCATGGTATCCGGCGCCAACAGATAGCCGGATCAGTTGATCGTGCCCGCGAACGTACCGGACTGGTCGATACCGGCAGGCGCCTCATCGGCAACTTATCAAAAGGTTATCAGCAGCGTGTCGGCATTGCTCAAGCGATTATCCATGAGCCGGATGTGATTATTCTTGATGAACCCACGGTTGGTCTCGACCCAATCCAGATACATGAAATTCGGGAGCTCATCCGGGAACTGGGTACACGTCACGGGGTGATTCTTTCCACGCATATCCTGCCGGAGGTGCAGACCATCTGTAACCGCGTCCATATTCTGTATGAGGGTCGCATTGCCTACGATGATGCCAGTACCGATCAACAGTCTCACCCGGAAATTCTGGTTCGTTTCAATCGACCGGCCGATCTGGACAGCCTTGGTGGGCTCGGCGGGATTATAGAAATTCAAAGTCTGGAAAACAACGGTTATCGCATTATCCACAGCAATAACCCGAATCCTGCCGATGAGATTGCCCGGCTGGCAGTGGAGGGTAAGTGGGGATTACTTGAGTTGACACCGGCTTCTCCGGGATTGGAACAGGTGTTCCTGAATCTGGCGCGGGGCGAGCAATTCCGTGACACCAGCACCGACTATGAAACAGGAAAAAATGGAGCTGCCGCATGATACATGTTATTGCCTCCCATGAATTACGCCGCATGATGCTGTCGCCGCTGGCCTGGGTTATTCTGGCACTTATACAATTTCTGGCGGCATTACAGTTTCTCAACAGTGTGGAGGAATTCATGCTCAATCAGCCTCGGCTATTGAACTACGAAAATCCACCGGGTGTCAGCGACTGGGTTGTAGCATCGGTGTTTGCGGATGTTGCCTTTATGCTGCTCATGGTTATTCCCATAATTACCATGCGCAGCCTGAGTGCCGAGCGCCGCGACAAAACCATGAGTCTGTTACTGTCCTCACCGGTTTCCATGACTGAAATTGTACTGGGGAAATATGTTGGTACGCTTTACTTTCTACTGATCATGGTTGGCGTGATCTGCATCATGCCTCTCTCGCTTATGTTTGGCACCTCGCTTGATACCGGTAAATTGCTTGCCGGCGCATCAGGGTTGTTTCTGATGCTGGCGGCTTTATCCGCGGCGGGACTGTTTATTTCCAGTATGACAAACTCACCGGCTGTATCGGCTGTTGCTTCATTCTTTTTGTTATTTGCCCTGTGGTTGATGTTCTGGCTCAACAGCGGTGGGCAAAAACTTTCCAGCGTGATGGAATATATCTCTTTGCTGAATCATTTTATTCCCTTTTTACAGGGCAGCATCAGCACCAACGATGCCATGTACTTCATTCTGTTTGCCGTGACTTTTCTGGTATTCACCGTGCGCAGGCTGGATATCCAGCGCTTGCAGGGATGAGTAGCATGATGTCACGCCTGCAAAATATAATATTTGCTGTGCTTTTTCTGGCTATCATGGGATTATTTGCCTGGCTGAGTGAACGTTATCAATATGAGTTTGACCTGACCTGGGGCAACCGAAACTCTTTAACAGAAGCCTCCGTAAGACTGATTGAGCAGCTGGATGAACCGGTTGTGGTCACGGCTTTTATTCGTGATGATAATCGGGCTATCCGTGATCCGATTGAGAAAGTCGTCGGGCGCTACCGACGCCACAAATCGGATATTGAACTCGAATATCTGAATCCGGACCAAGTGCCGCAACTGGTGCGGGAACATGGTATTACAGCGGATGGTGAGCTGCTGGTGCAGTATGGTGAGCGTCAGGAAACTACCACAGACATCAGCGAAAAATCCATTACCCATCTCCTTACGCGGCTTTCCAGTGAAACGTCACGTTATGTGGCTTTCATTGAAGGTCATGGTGAACGTAACCTGCTCGGTCAGGCCAATCATGATCTCGGCACATGGGGCGATCAGCTGAGCAACAAGGGATTTCAGATACAGCCCTTAAATCTGGCAAAAACACAGGGCGTAGTAGACAATATCCGCACATTGGTGATCGCTTCTCCACGCACATCCTATTTGCCTGGCGAAATTTACCTGATAGAGCAATATCTGGATAAGGGAGGCAATTTGTTGCTTATGATCGATCCAGATACCAGTCAATCGCTGGCCCCGGTTCTTGCCGGACTGGATATACAACAATTACCTGGCATTGTGGTGGATGCTGCCACCCAGTTGCTGGGTATTACCAATCCCACTTTTGCCCTGGCGGTTGATTATCCGCGACATATCATTACTAGGGGGCTGCACAGCCAGACTATTTTTCCACAGGCCAGTGGTCTGGTCCTCGCTGAGGAAAGCGGCTGGAATGCGACCCCGTTCATTCAAACCCTGCCGAGAAGCTGGACGGAGACTGACATCCTCAGGGAGCAGCAAAACATTTCATTCGACCCGGAGACAGAAGAGCGTCCCGGCCCGATTATCATCGGTTATGCTTTGGAACGGCCCTTTGAGAGCGCGGATAATCAAGAAGCAGACGGTCAAACACAGCGCATCATTGTTATGGGTGACAGCGACTTCCTCTCAAACAGCTATCTTGGTAACGGTCAGAATCTGGAACTCGGTATTTCCATCATGCAGTGGCTCAGCCACAATGACTCACAGATTGATATTGGTACGGTGAGGGCCCCCGATGTCCGATTAAATATAAATCAGGCGGGTGCTCTGGCGTTGCTGCTGGTATTTGTTATTGCCCTGCCTCTGGTGCTGCTGGGTGCCGGAGCTGTCGTCTGGTTGAAACGACGCAGACAGTAATTATTCATGGACAGGCATCAAAGCGACCGATGGTTCGTTAACCTTGCCCTCCTGGGTGGCGCTATTATTCTGCTCGCTGTGCTGATCTTTGATAACTCCGAAACATCGCAGGGTCCGAATACCCTGAGCAGCCTGCTTCCAGATGAAATAACACGAATACAAATCCTCCGCTCCGGCAAACAAACTATTGAGCTATCCAGGCAATCTGCTTATTGGGAGATGGAATCTCCTCTTCAGGGACGAGTGGATAACGCCGTACTGCAACGTGTATTGAGCATTGCCGGTCTGGAAATTGTCTCGCACATCGATCCTGAAAGCCTGCAACTTGAAAATTTCGGTCTTCAGTCGCCGAAGATAAGCCTGATTATCAATGATACCGTGATTGGCTTTGGTGACTTACAGCCGGTAGATAAACTGCGCTATCTGCTGATCAAAAATACCATCTATCTGGTGGCAGACCAACACATGTCCCAGTTAAATACCGGCAGCGTGTCCTATATTGATCGTCACCTTATTCCAGAGGGGGATATCATTCGGGAAATTCTTGTCGATGGTAACAGTATTGAGCTGACCGATGACGTCAGGGCTCGTTGGCAGCTTATCAAGGCGAACTGGGTCAGCCACATTGATGATGCCGGCGGTGAAACTGGTGCAAAAGTACAAATCAGGTTGCAAAATCAGGATGCGCTCCCGATTGAATATCTGGCTGTTAAGCGGGAAGCGGCATTGGTGCTGACCAGAGGAGGCCTTGAGTACCATCTGGGTCACAATGCAATCGATATACTGGGTCTGCCGCTTGCGGGTTCATAAACAGCAGTTTCAGTTCCAGCCGGACAGACCTCATGCCTGAGCTGCCTGAAGTAGAAACGACACGCCGCGGCATAGAACCCCATATCTGCGGTCAACAAATTATCCGGATTCTGGTCAGGAATCGGCAATTACGCTGGCCTGTGCCGACAGCACTGGAAACAAACCTGCTCGGAGTGACAACCCAAAGCATTGAGCGGCGTGCCAAATATCTGCTGTTTCATACCGGTAAAGGCGTTATGATTATGCATCTGGGCATGTCGGGCAGTCTGCATATCGCGATAGCTGGCGATCAGATCAACAAGCATGATCACCTGGAGATTGAATTTTCAAACGGCAGGTTACTGCGATTGAACGACCCAAGGCGTTTCAGTAGCCTGCACTGGACCACGTTACCCGTTGAGGCGCATCGGTTGATCAGGCCGCTGGGGCCGGAACCTTTGGGTGCCGCTTTCACCGAAGATCATTTGTATCACAAATCTCGCAACCGTACAGTTGCCATTAAAAATTTCATTATGGACAGTCATATTGTGGCCGGTATTGGTAATATTTATGCTTCCGAATCGCTTTTTCTGTCTGGTATTCACCCCCGGCGAGGTGCTGGTAAGGTCTCCAAATCACGCTATGGCAAGCTGTTGAGGGCTATCAGGCAGGTATTACAGTCCGCTATAGAGGCGGGCGGTTCCACTCTCAATGATTTTTTCAGACCGGATGGCCAGCCCGGCTACTTCCAGCATCATTTTTCAGTGTACGGAAGGGCAGGGCAGCCCTGCAGAAAATGCGGTTCACCCATTAAGCAGATCACGTTGGGACAGCGTTCAACCTTTTATTGTGGTCGGTGCCAGCGCTAGGAAAAATTCCAGTCAGGCCGGGGTTTCCTAATAGATCAGCCACCAGCAATAGCCGACCTTGCATAGAATATGCAAAGTCTGATCCTGTTCAACGCTAAGCCGGCCTTCGCATTTGAAGAAATCTATAATCCAGTGCAATACAGTTTCTATCAGTCCCAGAAAGGGGTTGGCGGTAATCAGATACACTGCTCCGCCGTGTACCAGTGCATGTGCAGTCATCCAGTAATACCATTTGGGAAAGTTTGGCCCCCTCTGTGTACCAAAATTCTTATGGCGATTTTTTCCGACACCCATGGCATCGTTTTGCAGCACAAAATCACAGACGGCGTGCCCGATTAACATTTTGAAAAAAAGCTCAAACACAATCATGTTAGTATCTGTGAGCTTTTGGTGAGAAAAGGGATGACCTGTGAATCGTTGAATTGGCACAGGGAGTTGTTTGATGCATATTAGAGGCATCAACTAATGATAAATGTATGCGCATACTACTTATTTACTACCATTATGCGGCATGTGCCAGAAACCAGTTTCAATTTTGTGAACTAATCCACAATACTGACCCCAATTCCTCTCGGATCACTGGCCGCACTGGTCTGACCGGAAGTTTTATCGTGTAGTATGAGTTGCATATTGCCGAATGGCCGGTCAAGCTGTTTTAGCCTGTGACCTGATGCCATCAGCTCATCCAGTTGCCGGTCCTTTAGTGCGCCCGGCTCAAACTGGACAACATCCGGCAGATACTGGTGGTGAATGCGTGGTTTGGAGACGATTGCGGCGGCATCCAAACCCTGATACATGGCCAGAATACCCTGCAGCACCATGGTAATAATCCGGCTTCCGCCAGGTGTGCCGATAATCATCAATCTGTCATGCCCTTCTACGAAGGTCGGCGACATACTGGATAGCATGCGCTTGCCCGGTGCTATGGCATTCGCTTCACCGCCGGTCAGACCATAGGCGTTGGGGGTACCCGGACGTAATGAGAAATCATCCATTTCATTATTCAGCAGTACTCCGGTACCAGGCACGACAAATCCAGAACCAAATGGATAGTTGATGCTTAAAGTGGCGGATACGCGGTTTCCCTGACTATCGATAATTGAATAATGAGTGGTATTGTCGCTTTCCATAATATTGCTTCTTGAGTTTGCTGCCTCATCAAGAAGCGCACTGGGTGTGGCCTGTGTCAGATCGATATCCGACGCCTGCTTTGAGGCATAATGTCGGCTGACAAGCTGGGCCATATTGATGCCGACATGATCACTGTCTCCCATATAAACTGCCCTGTCCCGGTAGGCGCGACGCATAGCCTCTATCAATACATGGATTTTTTGCGTATCGGTTAGAGATATATCCTCAAACTGATCCAGCATGTTCATGATTTGTGCCAGCACAATTCCGCCGGATGAAGGCAGTGTGGCCGAGGTGATATTCAGCCCGCGCCACTGCCATTGAACGGGTTCGCGTTCAACTACCTGATATTCCTGTAAATCCCTGACAGACCATATACCGCCGGCGTTCCGGACCTCCTGTACCAGCTTTTCTGCCAGTTCCCCCGCATAAAAGCCATTCCTGCCATGCTTTGCAACAAGCTCCAGCGTTTTTGCCAGATCGGGTTGTTTGAATAGGTAGCCAGTGGCTGGAATATCGCCATCAACCAGAAATATACGGCGGGCCTCTACGGATTGGCGGATAACATCCTGCCTGAATTCGAGCAGTCGCCGATAAATCTCATCCACAGTAAAGCCATTCCGTGCAATCAATATCGCGGGTTGTAGCAATCGACTCAGGGGCAGGGAACCGTACTTTTCCTGAATATGTGCAAGAGCTGCTATCTGACCGGGAATTCCTGCGGCAAGTGCTCCATTCATTGAAGCACCCTCGATCACGCTGCCCTGATTATCGAGATACATATCACGGTGGGCAGCCAGTGGTGCGCGTTCCCGGCCATCAACCATGATCGGCTTGTCATCACCGGTGCGCTGTAACAGCCAGAAACCACCGCCGCCGAGCCCGGAACTATATGGTTCAACCACGGCGAGAACCATTGCCATGGTAACAGCCGCATCAAAGGCATTACCGCCCTGTCGCAATATTTGCATACCGGCTTCAGAAGCCAGCCCGTGTGCACTGGCGACCGCATTTCGGTAATTGGTTTTATCAGCGGATACTGCGCCTGAAAATAAAAACAATGCCAGCAGGTAGATAAAGCAACGCATCAGTAAGGCGACCACGGCTTAAGCAGCGCCATGCAGGCGTTTATATTTCGCCAGCAGTTCCTGTTCGGTTTCCACACGATCCGGATCCTTGGGGATACACTCGACCGGGCAAACCTGCACACATTGCGGCGCATCATAATGGCCAACACATTCAGTGCACAGCTCGGGGTTGATGACATAAATTTCACTGCCCTGTGATATGGCCTCGTTAGGGCATTCGGGTTCACAAACGTCACAGTTAATGCACTTGTCATTAATTATCAGAGCCATCGGGTTATCCTCTCCTGATTGCCTGTAATGCTTTGGCAACAACGGGATGCACGAAATTTGAAACATCACCCCCAAGGCTGGCAACTTCTTTCACCAGGCTCGAAGACAGAAAGGCATACTGCTCCGCCGGTGTCAGGAACATGGTTTCAATGTTTGCATTGAGAGAGCGATTCATGCCGGCCAGTTGGAACTCATATTCAAAGTCGGATACCGCACGCAGGCCGCGAAGCACCACCTGTGCATGCTGTGCCGCAGCAAAATCCATGAGCAAGCCTTCAAACGGCAACACCTCCACCCGATCCAGCCCGGCCAGCACGGCCTCGGCCAGCCGCATACGCTCTTCCAGACTGAAGCTTGTATCCTTGCCGGTATCAATAGCCACAGCGAGGATGACTTTATCGAAAACCTTGATGGCACGCTGGCACAGGTCACTGTGGCCGCAGGTGATTGGGTCAAATGTACCCGGATATATTGCTGTTCGCTGCATAGCGGTATTCTATCGAAGAGCCAGATGATAAAATACCTGTCCGGCTTTTTGGGTATGCACAATCTGCCAGTTATCCGGGATATCATCGCCTGCCAGTTGTTGCTCGCTTTCCAGATAAATATGGGCGTTATCTGCAAGGAGGGCTTTTTTCTCCAGTATCCGGCAAGAGTTTTTCAGCAACCCTTTTCCATAGGGTGGGTCGAGAAAAATGACATCGTACCTGTCCTTTGCCTGCTCAAGAAAACGCTCGGCCGGGAGATTATGTACCTCGGCCCTGTTCAGCCTGATGCCTTCGACAGCCCGACGAATCTGTCTGGCAGCCCGCAGATTGGACTCCACCAGATCAATGCTGGTCGCCCCTCTTGATGCGGATTCGATTCCCAGAATGCCGCTACCGGCAAATAAGTCCAGACAGTGTGCGCCACGAATGACGTATTGCAGCCAATTGAATAATGTTTCCCGTACCCGGTCCGGTGTTGGCCGCACTCCCGGTGCATCTACAAAATCCAGCCGGCGACCACGATGCTCACCGCCGATGATTCGCAAGTGCTGCCGTCGTGCCATGGTTGCAGTATCTCAACGCCCGGCTGCCTTGATACTGTCAGTCGTTACTGAATGGCGGGTACCTGACGGGTTATTTTTGCCGGACCATACATCCTGCGGGCCGACCAGAACCACTGCCATCCGATCCGGGTGGAGTCTCCGCAGAAAGGCACTATTGATCTGCTCACGTGTTATCGAGTTCACCCGATCATTAAAGGTGCTCAGATAATCAAGGGGCAGGCCATAAAAGCCGATTGCCACCAGATTCTCGACAAGTTTTTTATTGCTATCGAGACGCAACGCAAAACTGCCTGTGATATTTTGCTTTGAAGCTGCCATCTGTTGCGGGGTAATACCGGTGTTGATAAATTCTCTGAGTGTGTCACTCATAATGTTCAGGGCATCCTCCGCCGTCTCATTTTTTGTCTGGGCTACCATGGTAAAGGGTCCCAACGACCGCATGGGAGAAAAATAGCTATAGGCACTATAGGCATAGCCCCGTTTTTCACGTACCTCGTCACTGAGCAGGGAAGTCAGACCACTTCCTCCGAGCGTATGATTACCGATATAAAGTGCCAGATAATCATCATCCCCTCGTTTCATGCCAGGTTGGCCGACCCATATATGCGTCTGCAAAGAAGGATGATCGACATGGACAGTAGCTGCTTCCTGTAGAGGCTTTACCTCCGGCAGATATGGGGCAGGCTCACCCTCCTGCAAGCGACCGGACAATGACTCGGCCAGAGCCTCGGCCCTGGATCGTGAAACATCGCCCACAATAGCAATGATCGCATTACGGGCTACATAAAAACTTTCATAATAAGAGCGCACATCCTCCAGAGTTATATTCTGGATACTTTCTTCCGTGCCTTGCGAAGGAGTTGCATAGGGATGGCTGCCATATACCGATCTCATAAAAGCCTTTCTGGCCAATGTACCCGGCCTCTGCTTATCCGCTTTCAGGGAAACCAGTATATTATTGACATCACGCTGAAACGCCACCTCAGGAAAAGCAGGTTCGGATAAAACCGTGGACATTAACTCCATAGCCTCCAGTAGTATTTTCTTCTCGGACAGAGTGCGCAGCTCCAGCCAGGCCATATCCCGCAAAGACTCGTTACCCAGCCGGGCACCGATACTATCCAATCGCCGGGCAATCATATCGGCATTCATTCCGCCAGCACCCTCAATCAATAACCCGTTGGTCAGAGACGCCAGACCGGGATTTTCACCATCTCTTGCGCTACCGGCATCAAACACAATTCGGATATCAACGACCGGGATTTCCGGGGCAGGGGTAAAATAAACATGCGAACCATTGGCAGTTTGCCAGTGCTGAATGATCGGTATGGCAAGTGCCGGCGTCGCAAGCACAGCAAACCCCAGTAAGCAGGCGGCGATCAATCGGTTATTCACTGTTACTCTCCCTGTATATGGGGTGCTACGGAGACTTTTGGTCCGGCAGAACCTGGTATGGGTTGCGGATGAAGAATGGTCACCGTCAGGCGCTCATTATTCAGGTAAGTCTTTGCTGCGTGCATGATCTGCTCGGCGGTCACATCTTTTATTTTCTGGTCGAACACCTCATCGGCCTGCCAGCCGATGCCAACAGTTTCCAGGGTGCCCAGCTGCATGGCCTGATAAAAAACCGAGTCTTTCTGATAGGTGCGATCAGCCAGTATCTGGGTCTGGGCCCTGTTGAGTTCCTCTTCTGAAACCGGTTGCTTTTTCAACCGCTCAATCTGCTCCCGCAGTGCAGCTTCCACCTCTGCCACATCCACTCCGCCGGCCGGTATCGCTGACAGGGTGAACAACGTTTGTAAACGACCATGCGGATTATAGGAAAGCGAACCTCTGGAGATTAACTGCCGGTCACGCAACAACTCACTGGTTAGCCGCGAACTGCCGCCACCATCGAGTATCCATGCCAACACCTCCAGTGCATAGACATCATCCGGATTATCGGCGGTTTTCAGGGTAGGTGTCTTATAGCCCATGAGGATATACTCAATAGTTGCCGGCAGCTTGATGCTTATGCGCCGTTCACCATACTGCGGTACCTCGGTACGTGGTTTGGGCTGTGCAATCTGCTCGGCATCAATGGGTTCATAGTATTTCTTCGCCAGCATCAAAACCTCCTCAGGTTCCACATCTCCAGCAACCACCAGTGTCGCATTGTTGGGTGCATACCAGCTCTCATACCAGAGACGGACATCTTTCAGGCTGTAATTTTCTATATCTGTCATCCAGCCTATGACGGAATGATGATAAGGACTGTTGACGAATGCCGTTGCACGAAACTGCTCATAGGCGCGGGCCTGTGGATTATCATCGGTACGCAGGCGGCGCTCCTCCGCCACCACATCACGCTCTTTCAGAAACTCATCGGCTGGTAATGCGGCGTTACGCATACGATCCGATTCAAGTTTCATGGCAATTCCAAGGCGGGATTTCTCCAGACGCTGAAAATAAGCGGTATAATCGGGACCGGTAAAGGCATTTTCACGCCCGCCATTGGCGGCAATAATCCGGGAAAACTCACCTGCCGGATATTTTTCCGTACCCTTGAACAACATGTGCTCCAGCATATGTGAAATGCCGGTAATCCCGCCATGCTCATAACTCGAACCGACTTTATACCAGACCTGCTGCACTACAACCGGAGATCGGCGATCCGGTTTTACCAGCACCTTCATGCCATTATCCAGCAGATACTCATAAACTCTGGCCTGCGCCATGGCCGGAAAAACCAGCAGTACTAAAAGGCCAAGTATTATTCTTGGATGGAATTTCATCAGATATTTTTCCTGTGCGCCTGTCCCGGTGTGATGGTAGGATACACCCCCACTGAGACTATTGACAAGCCCTAAAGTTTCTCTGCGCCGATTACAAATCAGCAACACTATCAAACCATGTTCAGCTTCGGTAAAAAAGACAAAACGGATCGCTCTGGCAAAACCGATTGCAGACGGTCGTCTGGACAACCCCTTCGTGCAAGGTTCCGAAAAGGGTTGAGCCGGACACGGCAGGCATTGTTGGGGGGGCTCCCCGGGATTTCCGGGGACTCCGCCCATTCGGAAGCTGCTCTGGAGGAACTGGAGATGAGATTACTAATGGCGGATGTTGGTGTGGAAGCCACTCGCGAAATCATCGACGAACTTGGCAAAAATAACAAAGATACGGGCAATCTCATCAATGAACTGCGCCGCATTCTGCGGGACAGGCTTCAGGCACATGAAAAGCCTCTGGAGGTTGATGAGCTGCCGTCACCTGCCGTGATACTGGTCGTCGGAGTCAACGGAGTGGGCAAAACCACCACCATAGGTAAACTTGCGTACCGTTTTCAGGCCCGAGGTAAAAAAGTCATGCTGGCGGCCGGTGACACATTTCGTGCTGCCGCTGTGGAGCAGTTGCAGAGCTGGGGCGAACGCCATGATATCCCGGTCATAGCCCAGACAACCGGTGCAGACTCCGCCTCGGTCATCTACGACGCATTTACCGCTGCACGGGTGCGCCACATCGACATACTGATCGCCGATACAGCAGGCCGGCTGCACAACCAGTCAAACCTGATGGAAGAACTTGCGAAGATCAAACGGGTTCTCGGCCGAATTGATACACACGCCCCCCATGAAACCCTGCTGATTCTGGATGCCGGCACCGGCCAGAATGCCATATCCCAGACACAGGAATTTCATCGTGTCATCGATGTTACCGGGCTGGCAGTAACCAAGTTCGACGGTACTGCCAGAGGTGGGGTACTGTTCGCACTTGCCCGCCGGTTCGATATTCCTGTTCGTTATATTGGAGTTGGTGAACAGGCTGAAGACCTGCGTGATTTTCATGCGGCGGAGTTTATCGACACCCTGCTGGATGTTGAGTATGTCGCCAGCGATGCCTAAGCCATGGCACGATGCTGCAATTTATTAACGTTTCCAAACGCTATGCCAACGGGCACGAGGCGCTGAACAATGTCAGCCTGAATATCAACCGGGGAGAGCTCATCTTTCTGTCCGGTCATTCAGGCGCAGGAAAAAGCACGCTGTTAAAGCTCATCCCCATCCTGGAGCGGCCGACACAAGGCGACATCATCCTTGATGGGGCCAACATAGTGCGGATGAAAAAATACTATATTCCACTGCTGCGCCGTAATATCGGCATGGTATTCCAGGACCACCACCTGCTGTTTGATCGGCCTGTTATCAACAATGTCATGCTGCCGCTGGAAATATCGGGCATGGACCGCAAAGAGTGCCGCAAACGCGCCCAGGCTGCTCTTGACAAAGTGGGACTCCTCAACAAACAGAACTGTGATCCGATAACGCTTTCCACCGGCGAACAACAGCGTGTTGGTATTGCCAGAGCGGTAGTCAATCGTCCGCCGATTCTGCTGGCAGACGAACCGACAGGCAATCTTGACCCGAAACTGTCGCAGGAAATTATGAACCTGCTGAGTCAATTCAATTCCGTGGGTGTCACCGCTATTATTGCGACCCACGATATCCGGCTGGCGAGGAAGATGCACCGTCGCATGGTTGTACTACACCGGGGCAGGCTACTTGAGGCCGATATGGCGGATACCGGTCATGGCTAGGCAGACAAGGGCGGCCACCTCCCGGATAACGCGCATGGTACGGCTGCGTTCCTGGGTGCTCCATCATTTCAGTTGCGCACATGAAAGCCTGAGCCGCCTGCTTAAAACGCCGCTTGCCAGCCTGCTGACTGTGGCCATGCTGGCCATTGCCCTGGCGCTGCCCGGCGGTTTGTATATGCTGACTCAAAACATGCTGGCCCTGAGTGGGCATTGGGAAGCCGACACACAAATCAGCCTGTACCTGCGTGAAGATCTGGACGAGCAGGTCGCCAGAAACATGATTGCGAACTTACAAAAGGATCATCGGATAACAAAAGTGCAATTTATGAATCGGGATGAAGCTCTGGATGAATTCCGGCAAATGACAGGTTTCGACGAAGCCCTGGACAGGCTGGAGCATAATCCTCTACCTCCGGTAATACTGCTCTCGCCGCGCAAAGATCTGACCGCTGACGCACTGACCGAACTGCTGAAAGAGTTGACGGCAATGTTGCAGATCGATCTGGTACAGCTTGACCTCGAATGGATAAAGCGCTTGAAAGGCATTTTAGGACTCATTCAGCGCAGCCTGCTGATTGTAGCCGGCCTGCTGGCCATTGCTGTAGTTCTGGTTGTCGGCAATACCATTCGGCTGGAAATCGAAAATCGTCGGGATGAAATCGTGATCACCCGATTATTCGGTGCCACCCATGCCTTTATTCGTCGTCCCTTTCTCTACGATGGTATATGGTTTGGCCTGTTGGGTGGCCTGCTGGCCTGCATCCTGATTTATGCCGCGCTTCGAGTGCTGAGCGAGCCGGTTGGCAGACTGATAGAACTCTACAACAGCAGTTTCCAGCCTGTCTATCCGGGCCTGTCCTTTATCGCGGCGCTGACAATATTCGCCGCACTGCTCGGCTACCTTGGTGCATGGACCGCCGTCAGCCAGCACTTACATAAAATAGAACCTGAATAAGTATGTCGTCGGCAGCTGTGAAAAACATAACGACAGCATAGGATGCAGCCGCCCTGATGGTACCTCATCCGGGATATTCATGGGCAGTGGTTATATTCCTACACTGTCTTCAGACAGTAAGACTCAGGCAGATAACATGGATGAAATGTCAAAAGAATTGAATCATCAGGAAATAATGCACTCCGTGATCCGGCGGATAGCGACCGGGCCGCATTTGAGCAAGGATATATCCTTTGCGGAGGCCCGCGCCGGCATACAGGGAGTACTTGGCGGACACATCAGCCCCGTGCAATCAGCCATCTTCCTGATCGCGCTTCGCATGAAGCGCGAGACCGAAGAAGAAAACGCCGGTATTTTGCAGGGAATCATGGACCACTCCGGTCATGCCGTGGCCGATGTGGACGCTGTTCTGGATATTGCCGACCCTTACGACGGTTGGAATCGTGGATTACCGGTTGCGGCATTTTTACCTGCTGTTATGGCGGCGGCAGGTATGCCGAGCATCTCGCATGGCCTGCGGGCCGTAGGTCCGAAATATGGAGCGACTCACCACATGGTGCTAAAAGAAGCCGGCAAGCGAACCGATCTGACGCTACAGCAGGCCGTTGACCAGATTTCCAATGCTGATATCGGCTGGAGCTATCTCGATCAGTCCATTTACTGTCCGGTCCTGCATGGCATGTTCGACTTTCGCAGAGAGATCATCAAACGCACGGCGATTACAACCGTAGAAGTACTGATTGGGCCGGTGCGCGGACGCAATACCACACATATTATGACCGGCTACGTACACAAAGCCTACCCGCCTCTGTACGCAAGTCTGGCACGCCATGGAAAGTTTGATTCGGCCATGATCGTGCGTGGAGTAGAAGGCAGCGTGATCCCCTCTCTGCAGCAACCGGCCCGGCTGTTTTATTACCACGATATGGGCGAAGGTCAGGAGATAAACCTGAATCCTGCCGAGCTTGGTTTCGAGCACAACACACGGTGCGTTCCGCTGCCGGACTCTATAGAGAAAGCCAGGGGAGGAACCGCATCCAATCCGCAGTATATAGCGGAAATTGCCAGACTGGCTGCCGAGGCAGGTCTGGAAGCACTCAACGGTGGTCAGGGTGCGGCCTATGACAGCCTGGTTTATTCCGGTGCGATTGCCTGGCGGCACCTGAATCGAGATATCTCCTTGCTGGATGCAGCCGACCATATGCGCAGTGTGCTCGATAATGGGCAGGCTTTGAAACGATTTCAGGCCGCCCAATGATGTCCGCTATATCAGGGCTTTCGAGCCCTCTGAACCAGAGTTTTCTTTGTCATGTTGCCCTCATTAGAGGCTAGAACTTTTTTCAGGTTATCCAAAAACAAACGGGTATCTGCAAAATAATTAGGATACGCCAACTTCAGATCTTTTAACGAGTCGGCAGAAACCAACTCCACATCGTCATGTTGCCCTTGTAAGCCGCTGCAAAATGCACCGGCGTCCAACCGCTCTGAACCGGAGTTTTCTTTGTCATGTTGCCCTCATTAGAGGCTAGAACTTTTTTCAGGTTATCCAAAAACAAACCGGTATCTGCAAAATAATTAGGATACGCCAACTTCAGATCTTCTAACGAGTCAGCAGAAACCAACACCACATCCCGGGTCGGATCTTCGGCTATTTCCTGCTCAATTCTGCGATAATCCTCATAAGCCTTTAATAGAAGTGTGCTCGGAAAAAATTGAGTAGAGATAGTTTTTTTCCTGGTATCGAGCGTCAGCAAATAAAACCCCTCTCTTTTTTCCATGGCGTGCCGAGCTGCTATAGTACGAGCTGCTATAGTAAATGAACTTAACAAATCAAATACCTTCAAGGAGCCGACTTCTTCATCGATACGTTTTTGCAGCGATGCTTGGATGGCAGCACCTGTTTCCAGGCATACAAATGCCGGGCTGATCAACTGAAAAAATGCCAGCCATTGTTTATCGCCCTGACCAGCCTTCATATTTTGCCGCAAAAATGTACCGGCCACTTCAACGGCAGTTGCCCAGGAATGTTGCACTTTGCTGCGAATTTGCACCTCGACCCTAAAGTCTTTGTAGTCTTGCTTACTGCCCTGATAGCTGTATGTAAGATGTATACTTCGATATCCTGAATGCTTCGGCTCCGCAAGATAATCGTCTGTTTTCAGCAGCCTGTTCCTGGTTTTGCTTTTTTTAAGGCTATCACTGAGCTCTTGAACCGCTTTAATGTCACGCAGAATAACCCGAATACCTCCAATATCGCCCATTGTGGTAATTTGCATACTGGGCAACCGTTTTAATTTGGCGAGTATCGAGGGTATTCTTTTTAACCTTCTCACAACGATGGCATACATATCTACGTCATACGCCTTATTGCGAATATGGGCCAGCATGGACTGCATCGGATAACTGTGTGCGGAACGAAAACTGGCCACGATATTAATAGCCTCGATCTTTTCTTTCTGCGATAGATCATTAGCAACTAATTGTTTGGCAACACCTCTAACCCGCGTCTTGGAGTAATCAAAGGTTTTCCAATTCATAAGGGAACTATACCGATTGGCTGATAAAGCCAACCCCCCGATCCATTTCACGCTTCACAGGCCGTTTGACATCAACGCCACCTCCACATGCAGTAGCCCCATTCCCGAAGGCCAAAACATTCAATGCCGCTTTCACCACCACCTGAACCAGCTTACTGGCCGGATAAGGATTCAATCCTGACAAGCTCACCTGACCAATCTTCGCAATATGCAGGCTTTTGCTCACCTGCTTGAACGCACCTTGCGGACAGGTAAAGGTCGGGGCTGTGGTATATCGACCGTGAAACTTCGGCAACCTGCCTTGTCCCTTGAAAAATTGCTGGTAAGTCGTCTCAATCGGCTTCACGATCTGTCTCACAATGGTGAATGAATACGCCTTCAACCAGTCTTTCTGGCCATTACGCAGCATCGTGAACAGCTTATAGTTGTTTCTCCACCGATCATCACATCTCCCATAGTACGTATAATCATCTTTCAACTTGTCCACAAAGTGATTCCACACATGACGACAGGCACTCGCCAAAGCGTGTAACTCCCTGATCTTCGCCGATGAGTTCGGATGTAAGCGGTAACGAAGTGTTCGGTAGTGCTTCATGATCGGAAATATGCTACAACATCAGGTACCTGCCAATCAATCGATATAGTTCCCCTTATTTTTCAGGGTCATGGTTTTCATGTTCAAGACAGGCCTTTTCCTCCGACTTGCGTTTTATGTACGCATATACCTCAAACTTTAACTCCTCCATTTCTGCCTTGATTTCATTAATAATTTTTACAGCCTCATCGCCGCACTCAAGATCCGGATGGTTAGGGTTGCCGGACATTATAGCCTCCTGTCCCCGCCGGATAATCTCGGCCTTTCTTTTCGGAACAAACCGGGCCAGATAGAGAAAGCTCTGAATCAGGGTTTCTCG
The DNA here is from genome assembly GCA_965214035.1 of Gammaproteobacteria bacterium. GTDB lineage: Bacteria > Pseudomonadota > Gammaproteobacteria > JAJDYQ01 > JAJDYQ01 > JAJDYQ01. Next base: position 738,095 of record OZ243932.1, read on the forward strand.
CAGGTCAGCCTCATCGGCGTCAAGCTCGCTCAAAGCGACCAATAAGGCCTGCTTAATCTGGGACTTATTGCGACCCAGCATGAACTCAGGCAGACCCAGATAACCTGTATCGGTCAGCTTGATGACCTCGTTATAGTCGCGAATGATTTTTTCAGCGAGTTTGAGTTGAGTGATACTCATGGGTTAGGGTATCAACATCTTCGGATTTAAGATACTTCCAGGGCACAGGTAACAACCCCGGCACCATGCACCGGTATTTCCCATATACGCTGCCGTAATATATCAGCAATTTTTTCTCTTCGAGTCTTGAGCCTGTAAAAAGATATACTGTGACAGCAATGGCGCTGGTGAGCATAAGGCTGTCCATGGGGCGAGTCCAGATCAATACCAGAGCAAACGAATACCATGGGTGCCTGACATAACGATGAAAAGGAGACAGGCATAGACCTTCCCGATTTTCCACAGTGGTCTCATGGTCGGCCAGTTGGCGCAGACCAAGAAACTCCCGCCCATCGTAATAACGTGTCGATACCAGAAAGCCGATAACGGCCGCCAGAGCAAGCGTCTGAGTCATCCAGAAGGATACCCCGGTAAAGCTCCACAAGGCGACTTTCTCACCCGCATACAAAAGCCATAGCGGAGCCGCCAGCAGGACAATGGCCACGAAGTTAAACATCAGCCTGTAATATGGCATGAATGCCGGAAGCCTTTGGCTTACCATGGTTTTAACGGACAGCGATGCCTGTAGAGAATGGACACAGAAATACAGTATCCAGAACAGGGCCAGCAAAGCTGCGTCAAAAACAGCCGGGCTGATCACCACATACCCTCTATCGGAATGGTCAAGGCAGGCAGTTCGACTATCGAGTAAATATCAATCATAAAACCTTTGGGACTTATATACTTAACTCCACTGATTGTCCACTCGGTTTTTATGCTGATCAGGATTAATCGGTTAAGTTGCCAGCATTATCGGGCGATTCAAGAGAAAAAACGTTATGCAATGATTTTTCTGATTTCTTCCTGCCAGCTATCACTAAATAATATCCTATAGATTGTCGGTGTTGCGCCGAGTGTTTTCATTTGGGAATTATATAGGAAAGTTGACAAAGCCAACTTTCCCCTCCATTTCACGCTTCACAGGCCGTCTTACCTCAACGCCACCTCCACGTGCAGCAGCCCCATTCCCGGAGGTCAAAATATTCAATGCAGCATTGTAATCCGCATTGTCCCGATGACCACAAGCCCGACAGATAAACTGTGCTTGCGTCTTTCTGTTGTCTTCTTCCGTGTGCCCGCATTCATGGCACCTCTGAGAGGTATAGGCAGCCGGCACCGGGATCACATTCGTTTTGTAGGCCAGCATCTGCTCCAGTTGATACCAACCTGATTTCAGTATCTCACGGTTCAGTCCACTTTTGCCTTGGCCGGCTTTGGTCATGTCTTTTGTGTTCAGGTTTTCCATATAAACGGTGGTGTACTTATCCGCAATTTCTTTGCTGGTATGATGAGACCCGTTATACCGCCGTTTGGCTATCTTCTGGCAGGTCTTACCAGCAGCAGTTTGGCTTTCGCTCTGCGGTTAGAACCTTTCACCCGTCGTGCTACCCTGCGCTGATAACGCTTTTTACGGCATTCCAGCATCCGGCCTCGCTCATCATCCGGCAGACGATCAACAAAACCATCCGAACTGGAAGCGCTGACCGGACAATCCATGCGCGACACAGACCTGCATCGCCCACAGATTGATGGGGTCACCTTCGTCCGGGAGGGGCGCACCTACCACCGGGTTCCCGAAGTCATTGATTGCTGGTTTGATTCCGGCGCCATGACCTATGCACAGTGGCACTACCCTTTCGAGAATCAGGAGGTTTTCGCCAAACACTTCCCGGCTGATTATATTTGTGAGGCCATCGACCAGACTCGGGGATGGTTTTATACCCTGCATGCCATCGCCGCCCTGGTGGATGACAGCGTAGCCTATAAAAACTGCGTCTGCCTGAGTCATATTGTCGATGAACACGGCAAGAAAATGTCCAAGTCCCAGGGCAACATCGTCAATCCGTATGACGTTTTCGATGTGGTCGGAGTCGATGCGCTGCGCTGGCTGTTCCTGGCACGCACCGCACCCGACGCGCAAAAAAGGATTTCGGTGGAAATTGTCCGGGAAGTGGCGGCGACCTTCATCAACACATTATGGAACACCTGGTCATTTTTTATACTTTATGCGCGACTTGACCAGTTTGACACCGAGCGGCAGGTTGCTTTTTCCGACCGGCCACAGATCGACCGATGGGCGCTGGCGCTGACCCACCAGACCTTAAAAACCGTGACCGAATCACTGGATCGGTATGATGCTTTCGGAGCCGGGCAGGCAATCGAGAAGCTGGTTGACCAGATCAGCAACTGGTATGTACGGCGTAATCGGCGCCGCTTCTGGAAGAGTGACGATGGCGATGACAAACAGGCCGCCTACCTGACCCTGTATGAATGCCTGCACCTGGTCGCACGTATGATCGCCCCATTCATGCCGTTTTTAAGCGAGGCGCTCTATCATAACCTGGGAAAATACGATTCCAGCCACAAACAAAGCGTACATCTGGCCGCATGGCCAGACTGGAATGCGGAAAGTCTCGATAGCGACCTGGTGGATGAGATGGATATAGTACAGACCATTGTCGGCCTCGGTCGCGCCGCCCGCGAGCAAAGCCGGGTACGTGTGCGTCAGCCGCTTTCACAAATGCTGGTCAACTCAACCTCTGCCCCCGTGCGCTCCGCGATCAAAAAACATGAACGGCAAATCCTGGAAGAATTGAATATCAAGACCGTCGACTTCATCCACTCCGACCAGCAACTGATCCGCTATACCATCAAACCGAACTTCCCGCGTCTGGGCAAACGCTACGGCAAACTGATGCCAGCCATCAAGGCCGCCTTGGCTGAGGCAGATGCAAACCGGGTTGCGCGACAGATTCAGGATGGCAAGACCCTTGAGATAGAAATTGAAGGCCAGCAAATCGTGTTCGAGGGCGATGACATCCAGATCCTCACCTCATCGGCAGAAGGCTTCTCCGCTTGTTCCGAGCAAGGCTATCTGGTTGCGCTCAACACCTCACTGGATGACGAACTACTGATCGAAGGTATCGCCCGCGAGCTGGTGAGAACCGTACAAGATGCCCGCAAAACTGCCGGACTTGCCATTTCAGACAGGATTTCCCTATGTATCACCGGAACGCCAAGAGTACGCGCCGCACTACATCAGCACCGGGAAACCATCCTCGCCGAAACCCTGGCAGTAGAACTGGTAGACACACTGGAGGGCGGATTCACAGCCGACCGCTCCCTGGATGATGACCAATGGGTCATATCGCTGAAAGGTCGGTAGGAAGTGGGTGGCAGCCACGATATACCCCTACAACATCGCTACGCACCGGAATTACCGTGAATTCGTGTTTTCACGCAAATGACGGAACAATATCGCGACTTTCATCGTAGGGGGACGGTCTCCGTGCCGTCCCGCAACCGTCAGAACGCGTGGCTTACGCCAATCCTTACGTGAAAAAATGGGGAGACATCAGTTGGTCTGTCTCGTCTTGATCTGTCTTGTCTAGCGCACACTGAAGACGATTCGTGTACAATGCGCTGAGTATTTGGGCATTATTGATCAGGAAACCCTGATTAAGTTGGCAAGTATCTCAGGACTACCATGTTAACTCTGAAGCAAGTCAGTCGAGATTTCCTCACGCTATGCAAACCGGATAGGTTATCTGGAGGTGCACAATGGACCTATATGAAATATCGTCGGTCGTAGCCATAATAATCAGTGTGCTCGTTGCCTTCGATGCGAGACGCACGAAGTACAAGTTTTCCACCAGTGATTACCGGGCACAGCAACAGGTTAAATCTGACACAGCGATACTGCTTTCCTCTTTAAGGAGCATTATGTACAAAGGTGTTCTCTCTTTGCTCACAAAAAACCCCGTTGATATTTCACCTGAAAAAAAAGCAATCTCAAATTTCCTCATGAGCCCAACAAGTTTCGCCTATTCTGCTTGGGTTAATGAACAAAGTGACAGATCTGATGAAGCTGACAAAGAAAGTGAATCTTGGAGATTGTTTTTCTTGTATCTTGCTGAAATCTCTGACATGCCGGATGCTCATAGAGCAGCAATGAAAGCTGCTCGTATTGAATCACTGTTTGATCAATTGACCCGGAAGGACATAAAGCGAATTGCTGATTTTAATTCTGATCTGGCTGAGTCCATTGGAAACAGGGTGGAAAACTGGAAAGGAGATCTACTAAGTTCCTTTTTTGATCCCATAAGAAGAGAGTCGCAGGAAGAACGAAAGAACTTTCATGCAAAGCTTCAATATCTGAAAGAGTCAGGCATCAACGACCCCAATATTGATTTATTCCTAGTTGTCACTAGCAAAGAAGAAGATGTAGACGCGGCACGCAAAGCACTGGAGGCAGGGGCCGATGTCACGATGACTGACCGTGATTTGCTGAACAGATATAAAGATCAGTTGAAAGGGTTTACTGATTGAACACTTGTTTCGTCTAAAGGGTAAGCGAGGGTATAAAGATTTCTGTAAATGGCCGTGGAACATTTTAGGTAGGTGTCCTGGACATGGACAACCCGGCCAGTATTCGATAGTGTTTACTGTGATCTGGATGATAAAAAACCGGTCGCTTTGCTATCTTCGCGGTTTCAACTCAATCGCTCGATTAGGCTTTTATGATAGTGTTTCCAGCTCTGCCGGCCATCCGGAATCAATAAAAACACTATCGCGGATTGCCTTCAGTAGTTCCGATCTGCCGCGCCTTCAGGAAAACGCGCTATTATTCCCGCGCTTGGCCGGGTAGGATGGGATTCCCGACCTTGCCTGTCATCCGCCGGTAACTGGCCGGAAAATCTCAAAAGCCTTTTCGCTGTAAGCCGTCATCAAATTATGTATTTCTGTATGGGTTTCACCCAAATTCCGCGATAGAGATTCAGGGATGTGTTTGGATGTAGTATTTTGACGGATTGGGAATGAATATTCTGATTCAGCCAGAGTTTTGTGTCTGATCAGACCGACGTATAGGGATTTTTCGGGGAGTTTCAGGTTCGCAGGAGTGCTTGGTGCGGCATTTGGCATCATTTCCCACTGTTTCAGGCACAGTAAGCCTTGAGCATCCGAAGAGACCCTACATGGGGGTGACAGGAATGGGAGTGACAGACCGGGGCGCGAACCGGCTCACTGTGTGAAGTCAGGGCGCCAGAGCGAATCGTCGGGTATGATACAGGGCTTCTGACAAGAGCGCATAATGCTCTGATTGAATCTTCAGCGTCTACTGGCGGCTGTGACAGACCACCTTGCCCGCCACGCTGAACAGTCGGTGACGCACCGTCCCGGCTCGGCGGTTCAGCCGCTGCGGCGGGAGCGTGAGCCGCAACAGCGCAAACAGGTTCCAGGCGGTCGCGCACAAATGGAAATACAGTTCATTGGCATGGAAGTCGCTGCACGGCAGGTGGGACTGTAAATATTTCTGTGTAAATCGCCGGTTAGACATAGTCAATCAGTCGGTCTTCAAACTCAATGATAAATCGGTTCGGCGCTCCCTTCCAGTTCTGGATCGGCATCGTCCATTTTTTTGACGCATCCATGATCGCCAGGTAGACCACCTTCCGGGCTGAATCGTCAGACGGAAACAGCTTGCGCTTATTGACGGCCTTGCGGACCACACTGTTCAGGGATTCAATGGCGTTGGTCGTATAAATCGCCTTACGAATGTCATCCGGATAATGGAAGAGGGTGCTCAGGTTTTGCCCGTGCTGGCGCCAGGTACGACTGATATGGGGATATTTCTCATCCCAGCGTTCAGCGAACCGCTCCAGCGCCAGCAGCGCCTCGTCCTCGGTGGCCGACTGGTCGATCGGCTTTAAATCCGCCGCCACGGCTTTGTCGTCCTTCCAGACCATCTATTTCATGGCATTGCGCACCCGGTGCACAATACAGAGCTGCACCTGCGTGTCCGGAAACACGTTGCTGATGGCATCGGGAAACCCCTTGAGCCCGTCCACGCAGGCAATCAGAATGTCCTTCACCCCGCGGGTCTGCAACTCCCGTGAGAATGGCCAGCCAGAACTTGGCCCCCTCATGCTCAGCCAGCCACAGACCCAGTAGCTCCTTGTGGCCCGACAGGTCCACCCCCAGGGCCAGGTAGATGGCCTTGTTGATAACCCGCTTGTCCTGGCGAATCTTCACCACGATACAATCCAGGTACACAATCGGATACACGGCTTCCAGCGACCGGGACTGCCAGTCCGTCACGCGTTCAAGGACCGCATCCGTGACCCAGGATATCCGTGTCGGGGAAATCTCCGCATCCTACATCTCCTTGAACGTGGCCACGATCTCACGGGTCGTCATGCCCTTGGCATACAAACTCAGGATTTTATCGTCCATGGAGGTAAAACGCCGCGGCCCCTTCTTCACCCGCTTCGGCTCGAAGCTGCCGTCCCGGTCACGCGGCGTCTCCAGTTCAAACTCACCCTCACCGGTGCTCAGTCGCTTGCTGCTGTAGCCGTTACGGTTGTTGGCATTCGCCGATTGTTCGTGGCGGGCGTAGCCCAGGTGGTCATCCAACTCGGCGTTCAGCGCCGCCTCCACCGTAACCTTGGTCAGCATCTGGCTGAACTCGTTCAGGTCTTCCTCGGTTTTAATGCTCTTCGCTACTTCACGTGCGAAGGCTTTCAGTTCTTGTTTTTTCATGATACCTATCCTCATCTATAGTTAAGGTTAATGATAGGCGGTTTACACAGTTTTTGTTACGGTCTCCCCGTCGCCGATACGTGAACGGGTATCAACGATTCCGGGGCGCTGGTCAATGCTGACACGACCGACAAGCTGACCCCGGCGATTGTAGCTGCCATCGCGTTTACGGCGCTGCTTTTGGCAGCGCAGATGACGATACAGATGCCCCCCCCCTCATGCTTGTCCCGCACAATGTATTGGTAGCTCCATTCATGACGGACCGACCGGTTCCTATGTGCTTTGAGCCACAGGCTGATTTGCTCTGCACTCCAGTCAAGCTCCAGCAGGTGTCGTACATGACTCCCGGTCGTCTCGGTCAACCGGTAGCGCACGTTGGCCTGTCGGCGCTTGTCACTCAGGCGTTGAGCCTGTTCAGGGCGATAACCACGAAGACCCGTATCGCGCTGAAGCTCACGGCTAATGGTGGATCGACTTCAACCTGACATCATGGCTATCCCGGATTGGTTATGGCCGGCTTTCTTCAGGGCATCAATCCGGTATCGTTGTTCCTGGGTAAGCTGTTTGTATCTCATCGTGCTCCTCTTTCCTGGCAGAATGGGAAAGCTGTGAATCATACAGCAGCTTACCCTATCGCCAACTCGTCAAGAGTTGCACTTACAAGTTGAATTCAGGGTATATAATTCCCAAACCAATCGCGCCGCCATCAGACACTACGCCCGATCTGAAAGGGGAATCGCCGAAGATTTCAAAGTCTCTGCCTCACCCGATGACGTCAAAAAAATCAAAATAATCCCCCAATAGGAATACTCATTTGAACCGCGAAACCAATAAAGTTTTGGGAAACATTCCGACCGCCACTAACACCAAGACAGAGTGTGCAACGTTGCACATCCCCTCTACATCATCGCCGGATTGATCCGTAATCGAATCCTCCAGTAATTGCACAATTTCCGTTTGCTCTGTACCCAAAGCCACCTGCATCGGTGATTCACCATGACTGTCCAACCAGTTAGGATCCAAACCTTTCGCCAGAAAATCAGGCAACAAATCATGTCGACCCGCCCTCACTGAACTCGTAAAACAGGACTGCAAAGCCTTGCTGTAATTCTCTGACATGACTACTCCATCGAACGCCCCGGCAATGACTGCCAACCCGATTCGTCCCGAAAAGCACTCTCCGCCGTTATCTGGAAAACCGTGCGACTAATCTCGACACGCTCACCCTGTATCAATATCTCCGACTTTCCTGCCGCTCATCAATCAATATCAAAAGACGACAGGATACGCATGACAGGACGATCCCCTCCATGCCATCAAATGGATCACCCCACAAAAAACAAAATGGAGACCAACCACTTGGCGACTCTATAATGACGGCTGCTACTATAACTTTGGGAATAGTGCACGTAAGCCTTTAAAGACATTCCTGTACTATAAATACCCGGATAACGTACCTTATAAGAATAAGCTGAAGCCCTTTTTCGGAGATAATGGAAAGGTATCATCGCTTATTGTTCTCATGAGTGAGCTCTCTCATGGTGCATTTGAACGAAGTAATTCTCCTGTGGATGTGCTAGAAATAAAGGAGACTGCCCAATGTATCTTGGACGGAATCAAAGACCATGACCAACTCTGGTCACAGTGGATTGGTTGTCTGAGGGCGGTCGGCAGGAACCGGTACGGCTTCAGGAGAGTTCTGCCGCTCTCGGAATTTAAAAGAGTGACCGCACCGAACTATGTTAGTGGATGGTCACTTTAGCCGGCATGAATATGACGAATGAACGGGTTGAGCAGACGGCTGAAAAAGCCGGTGAACTGTATCGGGCCTTCGCTTACCGCCAGACAGATGCATTCCCGATCACGTGTGGCAACGGGTGTATGACGATCACTGTGGTCACGCCGCAGGAAGTCGCCTCGTTGATAGAGTCCTTTTTCATCCGAGAAGCTGCCTTCAAGGATAACAGTGTATTCATCGCCCAGGTGGGTGTGTGTGGCTACCGCACCGCCGGGCCTGATTTTTAGCAGTTCCACTCTGGCACCATTACTGTCGCGGCATAGTTCGATACGGGATATATCCGTTGATACCCGTTTCCAGTTGAGGTTGTGGTAGCCGCCACCGATAAACTGGCGCAGGCAGCGTGGGACTGAAGAGTCTGTTCCGGATGGTGGCGGTGTCTGTTCTTCGGTCAGGTTGTCGAGCTGGTCAAGAATGGATGATTTCAGCCTGACCGATGTCGGCGATGGTTGCAGTTGCTGCATCAGTGCGCTACCAACAAGGTTCAGCCGTTGCAGTTTACGGTGACAGGTGTTGCAGTGTTCCAGATGAGCCGAGATACACAGGGCTTGACTGAGAGGCAGACTGCCAGCCGAGTAGCAGGTCAGTAATTCGTCAGGCGGGTGATTGCCTGGGGAAAAATGGTTTGCGGTGGTCATCGTTATCTCGTGATCAGCACTTCGAGCTTCTTCAGTGCCAGACGTACGCGCGACTTGACGGTACCCAGTGGCAATTCCATTTCCACACTGGTTTGGCGGTGGCTTTTTCCTTCCAGATAGACTTTGGTCAGAACTTCGGCTTGTCCTGATGGCAGTTCTTTGAGGCCGGCATGTATGTTTTCTTCAATTCGGCTGATCTGGGCCTGTTGGAATGGTCCGGGATTTTCGTCTTCGATCTCGTTGAATATATCAGCAGGATCGATTGTTGTGACATACCGCTTGTTGCGTCGCAGGTGATCGATACGGCAGTTGCGTGCCAGAGTAAAAATCCAGGTGTTCAGACTTGACAGCCCGGCGTTGTATTTACCGGCCTTCAGCCAGACTCTTGTCATTACTTCCTGTACCAGTTCGTCGGCCACCAGTCCGGCACCGGGTTCATGTGCCAGACTGTAGGCACGCAGCTGTGGTGCATAATGGTCAAATAGTTTTGCAAACGCATCCTTGTCGCGGTACTTGGCAACCCGATGCATACAGGCTCCCAGAGATACGCTTTTGTCGCCGCCTGTTCGTTTTTTGGCTATTGCACTCATGCCGGCTATTATACGTTTTGCGGATGGTATTTGGATCACTGTTGATCCGATTTTCCGGAGGCATCGTATTAGATCGTATTAGAATGGCGCGGGCAGTGAGTGGGGGAAGCTATCTGGTGAGTGTTATAAGCGACTACATAACCGAATGGGTGGAGCGGGGTCTGGTGCCGGATGGTGTGGTGCGCATGGTCATTCGCCGGCTATTACAGCAGCGTCTTGATGAAATTGAGCCGTCCGATAGCGAGGGGGCGGCGTGGCGACTGGAAGCCTTTGTGCGGATGATGGATGCCGCACCGATTGCGCCGGGCCCTGAAGAGGCTAATGAGCAGCATTATGAGGTCCCGGCCGGCTTTTTTGCAGAGGTGCTGGGCGAAAGAGGCAAATACAGTTGCTGTTATTGGCGGCAGCACCAGCAATCATTGGAGCGAGCCGAGGCCGATGCGTTGCAACTCACCTGCGACCGTGCTGGCATCCGGGACGGTATGCGGATTCTTGAGCTTGGATGTGGTTGGGGGGCGCTGACATTGTGGATTGCGCGGCACTATCCACATTCCCATGTTATTGGAATTTCCAATTCCGTTGGGCAGCGGGAGTATATTGAGTCCCGTATGCGCCGCGAGGGTTTGGAGAATGTGGATATCATTACTGCTGATATGAATGACTTTGTAGTTGAGCAACGGTTTCAGCGGGTTGTATCACTGGAGATGTTTGAGCATATGCGTAACTACCGCAAGTTGTTCGAGCGTATTTATGACTGGCTTGAACCGGAGGGTAAATTTTTCATGCACATTTTTTGTCATCGTCTGGTTCCCTATGAGTTTATTGATCGTGACGCTAGTGACTGGATGAGCCGGTATTTTTTCAGTGGCGGGATCATGCCAAGTGATGCCCTGCCGCTTCACTTTCAGGATCGCCTGAAGCTCTGTCGGCAATGGCGCTGGGATGGGCGTCACTATGAGCGCACTCTTAATGCCTGGCTGGCACGAATGGATCAGCGCAAGGCGCGAATCATGCCGATTTTGCGCCATACCTACGGTGATGAAGCCGAGATCTGGTGGATGCGCTGGCGTCTGTTTTTTATGGCTTGTGCCGAGTTGTTCGGCTTTAAAAATGGTCAGGAGTGGTGGGTCAGTCACTATCTGTTCGAGCGTCCAGCGCGGTGAGATGGCAGTGAAAATCGTGATCAATATTATGATTTATCAGATCTGCTGGGTTGGCTGCGTTATCGGTGCAGCGAATATGATGCCCCTGATCGGTGTTGCGCTGGCTGTTGTTGCATTGTCCTGCCACTTATTTATGGCACCTCGCGCCGGAACTGAACTTGTTCTGATTGCCATGGCTGCCCTTGTCGGTACAGTTTGGGACAGCCTGCTGGTTGCCGCTGGTTGGCTGATATATCCCTCTGGTACTCTGATCCAGGGTGCCGCTCCCTACTGGATCGTGGCGTTGTGGGTCAGCTTTGCCACTACTTTTAATGTCAGTTTGCGCTGGTTCAAACGGCATCTGCTGTGGGCTGGTCTGTTTGGAGCCATCGGTGGGCCGCTGGCCTTCCTTGCCGGTGAGCGCCTTGGTGGTGTGATGTTTACCAATCATGTTATCGGTGTTGCCGCGCTGGCGTTGGGTTGGGCATTGTTAATGCCGTTGATGATGGTCATGGCCAATCGTTGGGATGGTTTTGCCGGGACTGCGCCATCGCAGGAGGTGGTTATGGCCGAGAATCAGGGATAAATATGTTTGATTTGCAAAGTTACTTCATTGGCCTGATCGCGCTCATGGTCGCTGCTGTAGTTGCATGGCTGGTGAGTCTGGCGAAGCGGGATGTCAGTATTGTTGATAATTTGTGGTCTTTGATGTTTTTACTGGTGGCGCTGATTTATGTCTGGAGCCTGCCAGTGATCGGTCCTCGTGCAGGATTAGTGCTGGTGTTGGTTGCGATCTGGGCGTTACGCTTGTGCGCCTATATCACCTGGCGTAATTGGGGGGAAGGAGAGGATCGGCGCTATCAGGCCATTCGGGCCAATAATGAACCCCATTTTGCATTCAAGAGCCTGTATATTGTGTTTGGTTTGCAGGCATTGATCGCCTGGGTGGTGTCGCTGCCATTGCTGGCTGCCATCGCGGGTACGGGTGGGCCGGGCTATCTCGATCTGGCAGGTATTCTGCTCTGGACACTGGGGATGGTGTTTGAGGCAGGCGGTGACTATCAACTGGCCAGATTTCAGGCAGACGTACAGAATCGGGATAAGGTCATGGATCGCGGCCTGTGGCGCTATACACGTCATCCAAACTATTTTGGTAATGCCTGTATCTGGTGGGGCCTGGGGTTAATTGGTGTGGCTGCCGGCGGATGGTGGGCATTGCTGTCGCCGATATTGATGACTTTTCTATTGCTCAGGATTTCAGGTGTTGCCTTACTGGAAAAGGACATTGGTGAGCGCCGTCCTGCATATGCTGATTATATGGCGCGAACTAACGCATTTTTACCGGGGCCACCGACCAGACCGGGCTCCGGTGATCGGCGGGATGAGAGCCATGACTAGGATATGCTTGTTACTGATTGGAGTGGTTGCATTGTGGTCATTCAACTCGCCGATTATTGCTTCACAAATCATCAATCATGGGCAGGAGCTTGTATTTCGGGTTTTGCTGGATGGCAAACCCATCGGTATGCATCGTTTTCAGTTCGATGTGCAGGATGGTCGCGAAACAGTGGTTATCAGTGCTGATTTCAAGGTGACCTTTCTGGCCATTCCTGTTTATGGTTATGAGCACCGCAACCGTGAGCTCTGGAGCAATGGCTGCCTGCAGGCGATTGAAGCCTATACCGATGATAATGGGGATGAATCCTATGTCAAGGGTCAGCGCAATGGTATCATGTTCGAGGTTGTAACTCACCGTGAAACCATGACATTGCAAAGTGATTGTGTGATGAGTTTTGCTTATTGGGACCGGCGCATTCTACATCAGGAAAAGTTATTGAATGCACAAACGGGTGATTATCTACGTGTAGATATTCAAGATTCCGGCAAGGAGCAGCTATGGTTAGAGCAGATGGAGATTACTGCACGGCGTTTCAATCTGACCAATGAAGACAAGGGCATTGATATCAGTCTCTGGTACAGTGCCGAATCGGGCCAGTGGCTGTCGCTGGAGTCGCGTGTGGATGGCCGGGTGATTCGTTATCTGCCGATGGGTTACCGGCCTGCGCTATCCGGATCATTTATTGGGAATGGGGAATAGGGTGCTAAATATTATGTCTGGTCGAGTCTGTAACATTTTGCTGATGGTGGCAGGCCTGACCGCCTGTGCTTCGCCGCCACCTATCCGCACGGTAGATTATGTTGATCTGGAGCGTTTTATGGGCGATTGGTATGTGATTGCCAATATTCCGACTTTTGTCGAAAAAGGCGCACATAATGCCGTCGAGTCTTATTCGATGGATGCAGATGGTTCGATTGACACGCACTTTACTTTTCGACAGGGTGGTTTCGACGGCAAGATCAGGAAATATAATCCGCGCGGATTCGTGCGCCAGCAAACCGGTAATGCCGTTTGGGGGATGCAGTTCATCTGGCCGTTTAAGGCCGAGTATCGGGTCATCTATCTGAAGGATGATTATTCTCAGACTATTATCGGGCGTCGTCAACGTGATTATGTCTGGATTATGGCACGCACACCGTCCATTGAAGATCGAGAGTTGCAGGTGATGATGTCGTTTCTGGCAGGGCAGGGATACGATATTTCTGAAATCCAGAAGGTGCCGCAGCGATGGTAGTTAAGCGTCGATGCTGATTCCAGATGCATGATTGGGATGTATGGAACCGGTCAGCCGCAACCGGCGATGAGACAGGCATAATGGTTTCTGGTATCGCTGCGATACAGTTTTTCTGAATGGCAGGGCAGCCGATGGATATTGCAATAATTGGTGCTGGTATTTCCGGCCTGTCTGCCGCCTGGTATCTGCATCAAAGACACCGGATTACACTTTACGAATCGCAGGCATGTGTCGGGGGGCATACCGCTACCATTGATGTACACCATGCAGGTCGCGATTATGCCATCGATACCGGATTTATTGTCTATAACGATTGGACCTATCCCAATTTTATCGAGTTGATTAACGGGTTCGGCATCGATACCCAACCCACTGAAATGAGTTTCAGTGTGCGCTGTGACAACAGTGGCCTTGAATACGGTGGCAGCAGCCTGAACACGCTGTTCGCGCAGCGGCGTAATTTACTGCGGCTGTCATTTTACCGGATGCTGAGTGATATTCTGCGCTTTAACCGTAAGGTGGTTGATGATCTGGAAAATGGTCGAATTTCAGGTACTACAACACTGGGTGAATACCTGCATGATAATCATTACAGCGATGGTTTTATTTACCAGTATCTACTGCCCATGGGCTGTGCTATCTGGTCTGCCTCAACGCTGCGCATGATGGATTTTCCATTGCTGTTCTTTGTTCGGTTCTTTAAGAATCATGGCCTGCTCAGTGTCAACCACCGTCCACAATGGCGAGCTATAAAGGGTGGGTCACGTAATTACCTTGCTCCCCTGACGGCTGGTTTCAGGGGTTCTATCCGGTTGAATACCCGTATTCTGTCGGTGCGCCGTTACCCGGATCGGGTTGAGTTGGTAATGGCTGATGGTCGTGTGAGTCGCCATGATCAGGTTGTATTCGGCTGTCACAGTGATCAGGCACTGATGCTACTGGCCGATGCCACCAGCGCGGAGTGTGATAATCTGCTCGCGATCCCGTATCAAGCAAACGAGGTTGTGCTGCATACTGATATAAGCCTGTTGCCCAAGTGGCGAACGACCTGGTCCAGCTGGAATTACTGGTTGCGTGGTCGCTTTCAGAAGTACGCGATACTGACCTATAATATGAATATCCTGCAAGGCATCAAGTCGGATACAACCTTTTGTGTGACCTTAAACGCGAGCGAGTCGATCAGGCCGGATAAAATTATTGATCGATTCCATTACAGTCATCCGGTATTTTCACTGCAATCCATCGCAGCAGCAAAATGTATCATAGACTTTAACGGCTTGAATCGTACCTGGTTTGTGGGTGCCTATCTGGGCAATGGCTTTCATGAAGATGGAGTGGTCAGTGCGCGTCGGGTTGCCAATGCTATTAATGCGCTGCCGGTGCCATGCACAGATACGGATACGGTGGCTTATGCATAGTGCCATCTACGAAGGCCTGTTGCGTCACCGGCGTCTTTATCCGCGGACGCATAAGTTTGTCTATCGGGTATTTATGATGTATCTGGATCTGGACGAATTGCCCATGGTGCTTGATATGTCGCCTTGGTGGTCGGAAAAGCGCTGGCGCCCCGCTCGTTTTGTCCGCAACGATTATCTCGGTGACCCCGCCGTACCACTGGCTCAGGCAGTGCGCACGCGAATTGAGGAAGTCGCTGAATGTCGGCACGAGGGTCCGGTGCGGCTGTTGGCTAATCTGCGTTATTATGGTTACGTTATTAACCCGATCACCTGTTATTACTGTTTTGACAGCAGCGAGCAGTTACAGACGATTGTTGCCGAAGTCACCAATACACCCTGGGGGGAGCGCCAGAGCTATGTGCTTGAGTGTGATCCGCAGTTACGCCTGCAACGTATTCAATTCAAAAAGCAAATGCATGTTTCACCGTTTAATCCGATGCAGATGACATATCACTGGCGCAGTAATAATCCAGGTAAAACCCTTAGCCTTAATCTCCAGACTGAACATGATAATCGAATTCATGTCGATGCTACCATGGCGCTAAAACGGCGTGAGATCAGTGCCAGTAGTCTCTCAGGTATTCTCAGGGCCTATCCATGGATGACAGCCAGGGTGGTGACCGCTATTTACTGGCAGGCGTTGAAGCTATGGCTTAAAGGAATCCCTTTTTATGACCATCCCGCAGGTCGGCAGCATTATTCCGGGAATTCAGGCCAGTAATACAAAGCATGACAACATTGCGTCAATCCGAAGTGAGCAATTCCGGCAGGGCAGGTTGGTTCGAGAGTTTTGCCCGTCGCCAGATACTCAGGCATCTGTCTCGGGTTAGCCGGGGTAGTCTGGTGTTTGAGGAGGGTGATGAAACTGTCAAACTCGGCCAGATGCCAGGTAAATCGGATATCAATGCGCATATTATGATTCATGATCGCAGTGCTTACCGCGATTTTATTTTGCGTGGTTCGATAGGCGGGGCCGAGGCTTATATGTCCGGCAAATGGTCATCGCCCAATCTGCTCGATGTCATGCGGGTGATGTGTGCCAACATTGATGTACTTAACGGTATGGATGATTCACGGTTTTTCGGTCAGCGCATCATGGATAAGATGGATCACTGGCTGAATCGGAATACGATCAGCCAGGTACGTGAAAATATTGCACGCCATTATGATTTGAGCAATGACTTTTTTGCTTTATTTCTGGATTCGACGATGATGTATTCGGCAGCCATTTTCCCACATGAAAAGGCCAGCCTGGATGAAGCCGCTATCCACAAGCTCGATGTAATCTGTCAGAAGCTCGAATTAAATCCTGGTGATCATCTGCTTGAGATAGGTACTGGATGGGGTGGTCTTGCCATCCATGCGGTCACTCACTATGGCTGCCGGGTGACGACTACAACCATCTCCAGACAACAGTTCGAGGCGGCCCGTGATCGTGTATGCAAGGCCGGTCTTACTGATCAGATAACCGTATTGTTCGAGGATTATCGTGATCTGCAAGGACAATTCGACAAACTGGTATCGGTAGAAATGATTGAAGCAGTAGGTCATGAATATTACAGCCAGTACTTCAGAAGTTGTGCATCTTTGCTAAAGAAAAATGGATTGATGTTGCTGCAGGCGATTACGGTGCCCGACCGGCGCTTTCAACATGCGCAGCAATCGGTCGATTTTATTCAAAAGTATATTTTCCCGGGCGGTTCGCTGCCGAGCCATGAGGCAATTATTACCGCGTTAAAAGATAATACTGATATGGTTATGGTAGGAATGCAGGAAATCGGATCCGACTATGCCAAAACACTGGAAGCCTGGCATCAGCGTTTCACCGATAAACTGGATCAGGTGCGTGAACTTGGTTTTGATGAATACTTCATTCGCATGTGGGATTATTATCTGCGCTACTGTCAGGGTGGTTTTCAGGAACGTGTCCTCGGCACAGCGCAAATTATGCTGGCTAAACCTGACTGGCGTCCGATCAAAACCTGAATCCAGTCCATTCCAACCGCAGCATGTGGTCGGCTTTATCTGTCAGCTTCCTGTACAGGTTGCCACACGCTGGCTTTGGCATTACCATTACGAGCGATGCCGACGGGTGCAGGCAAGAATGGAGGGTGTATATGGCGCTATTTTTGTGTAAAAATTGCAATTATTTCCGGGAGGTCAAAAGCGAATATGTCGGAAAGTCGATTGTTTGCCCCAAGTGTGAATGCCCCAATACGATTTATGACACGATACGTTTCTTGAAAAATGTAATCGGGAAATACAAGGACAAGGATAAAGAATTACAGTCTTTAGAAAAGGCAGGTTGAATCGGCTTCATCGGGGGCTGCCGATGATTCGATGGGCACCGGCCATCAGTTGCTTGCGGATATTGATATCCATAATACCGCCGCATTGGCAGACCCTGAACAGTACCAGCCGATTATTAATTGGATGAAGCATCGCGGGGTTAATCTGGCTATCGATCATCAGGCACTGGATACCACTGGATTCTTCGACGAGGTTGCGGTACGGTTAGGTGATGAGTACGAGACATTAAAGCTGGTCAGCAATCATATCAAGTACATTCAGCAGAAAGGCTATGCCAATGTCAAGATTGAGCTGGCGAAGCATAGTAACAATGAAGCTGCCAAAATAAAGAATTTCTGCCAGCAGCTTCATGACTATTCGTTTGTTGCACGATATTTTTTCAATAAAAAAGACAAGACTGCGCATATGACACTGCAATCAGCACCGGTCATCTCCCGGTTTTTTCTGGGGGAGTGGATGGAGTGGTTTGTATTTATGAAGATACTGAATCTATTGCTGGAGAAAGGAGTGCCCGTGTCGGGCTTGCGTAATTTCCATGTTAATTTTCAAAATAAAGACAAGTTTGAGATTGATGGCTTTTTCCTCATCGCCGACAAGATTCCTCTCTGTATTGAGTGCAAGTCGGGCGAGTTCCGCGGCGACATCAAAAAATTCTCCACACTCAGGAAGAAGCTGGGTCTTGAGCGGGAGCAGTTTCTGGTATGTGCCATAGGACTGGATGACACGCAGATTCAGGGCTTTAACAGCATGTATGATGTGACCTTCTCGAATGAGCTGAATTTTCTCGAACATGTCCTGCGGCTTGTGGAGTAGAAGCTCCCGGAGTAGCAGTCAGATCGATAAAAACAGCAGTGGTCGAAGATGATGTCCTGTTTTATGCAGAGCGACTATCCGCCTCTGTGAGCTGCTGGACTGCTTCCGGTTCAAGATCAATGCCTACGGGCCAGCCTGGATTAAGGGAAATGCCAAACCCGATACCGGCTTTTTCCAGTATCCAGGTAAATTCAGCGAGTAATCCGCCGCCCTCGTAGCCGGGAAAATTTTTTACAAACTCAACCGCTCTTTCCGGGCTGGTAAATAAAACCAGAAATTCGACCCCATTATCGTCCTGTATGGATAACGGTTTTGCCTTATTATCCAACTGTATATTGCCGATGGATTTTTCCTGATCCTCATGGACAGGCATATAGACCTGTGACTCTGTCAGGACCCGCATGAAATTTTCACCTGAAATACGGCCTTCCTGTGCTTCGAGGAGCGATTCTTCCAGATTGTTTCTGGGGTTAAACTCATTGCACATGGTTGACTGCCGACTGGATTTCAAGTGAAGAAATCGGATTATATGTGAATAAGGCGGACAGTCGAGAACCAATTGTCCGGAATGTGGCAGCCACAGTGCCTGATCGCTGTTGCTATGCCGGTCTAATCGGGTGACCGGTCATGGTAACATACTATTAGTAAGTCGCACAGACTGCTGATTGAGTTGGATATGCAGCAGAACTGGTGCACCATTTTGCTATTAATAGTCAGAATACAAGGGAGTAATTGGTTATGAGTGAAAATGCCCGGATACAGTTGAACAAACTTTATGAGTTCAGTGTTGAGCAGCTCAGAAACCGGCCCGCGATATTTGCGCATACGCCGGCACTGATTGAAAATCCCGGATTTTTCTCGATGAAAAAATTTCAGGATTTTATCAATAATCCCCTTTTGACACCCGAGTGGATTCATATTCAGTTCAATAATCAACCTGTACCGCTGGACCGGGCCACACTTTCGCGTGTCGCTCAACAGAATGATTTACGTTTCATGGATAAGCAGCTAATCGAGGACTACATCGGCAAAGGCGCGGCAATCGTGTTGGAGGGCATTGATATTATGGATCCGGATATTAACGATTACATCCGTCGTGTGGATGAGTCCCTGCCATGTCCGGTGACTTCAGACTGTGCTGCATTTTTTTCCCAGCGTGGCCAGGATGCCTATGATGGTCATCGTGATAGTGATGACGTGGTCATTATCCAGATAGCCGGCGAAAAAAACTGGAAGATATTTGAACCGCAACAGCGCCGGTACCTGGGTAATACATCCCTGAATGCAGAGCAAATGGGGCCGATTCACACTGAGCTAACGACCAGACCCGGAGATGCCATGTATATTCGTGCGGGGGTGCCGCATAGGGTTCAGACAACAGCCACATTTAGCTTGCATCTGTCATTTGATATTACAGACCGCACGACAAATATTGATCAGATAACTCAAGAGGCCAATATGCGTTTTAATCATGGATGTGAAGATTCCTTCGCGCCCGCTTCCAGGGTCATGGAGAGCTATATCAATTTACTGTCTTCCGAACAGTTTCAGGCCGATGTCGCAGTGGCCAATAAAGCCATGAAACGAGAAGCCAATCTTTTCCGTGAGCGCATTGGTAAAACATCAATTATTCAGGCTTTGTCCAGATTTGCGTGAGCAGGTATGTTTTGTTGAGGACCTCACTGCCACGATAAATAGCGGCGACGCACGGATTGATGCTGTGGTTTGTCAGGAAGCTAATAGCATCTCTACTCAATCATCAATACTTATCCCGGATATATTGTCCTTCCAGTAATCTACCCACATGGCAGTTGAACCGGCAACGGCGGCAGGCATGGTTATGAAGTTAATGACGGGGATCATGGTTGCGGCCATGGTTGTTGCGCCGAATCCCAGGGCGAAAAACCGGTTGCTTTTTAACGCTTGTCTCTGATCGGGAAAGCGAATGGAGTGGTTGCCCATCGGGTAGTCGTTGTATTCAATTACCAGCATCCAGGCACTGAATATAAACCAGAGAAGGCCGGCAACGATATTCAGGGCCGGTATGATAAACAGCACGAGTAGCGGTATGGTGCGGATTAAAAAATAAAGTAATTTTCTCAGTTCGGATAGAAGTGATGGACCGATATCCTTGACTATATATAGCGTACTGCTGTTTTCACTACGTTGAGTGCCCGTCAGATGAGCTTCAATTTTGTCTGCCAGAAGACTGTTAAAAGGGGCTGCGATCAGGTTTGCCAATAGGGCAAAGGTATAAAACATGATAGCCAGCATGACAAGAATGGCGAGCGGTATGAGTATCCATTTCAGCCACTCGGTGAGGTCGGCCAGCCACTGCAGACTTGCCGGGGTATTCTCGCTGATGAGTTGTTCGAGTTCATCAATCTGTGCATCTACCCAGTAGATACCAAGCCAGATTGCCAGTGAAAACAGGATAATGTTAATACTCAAAGGGATTATGACAAAGCGCCGCAGGCCAGTGGTATTGATCAGGCTGATGCCGCGCAGAAAGTATTGAGCGCCGGCAAGGAATCCCGGTTTTTTCATTGGTTACCCCTGATTGAGCGATTGGAGCTCGAACTGTCGGTATGGTGCCATCAAAATATTTTGCATGCTTTTTCAGGGGAGCTCGATCTTCTCCGGCATGAGCCAACCGGGTTCACGGTGTTGGGCAACGACTGTTGTATAAATTCCGCCGCGTACATTGAATATGGCTGTCAGGCGCATAAACCGCGGTTCTGTTGCAATAACCAGATCATTGAGGATTTCGTTGGTTACTGCCTCATGGAATGCGCCTTTATCGCGGAATGACCAGATATACAGTTTCAGGGATTTCAGTTCCACGCAAAGCTGGTCGGGTACATACTCCAGCTTCAATGTGGCGAAGTCCGGTTGCCCGGTCCGGGGGCACAGGCAGGTAAATTCGGGAATATCGATTCGTATGGTGTAGTCCCGCTCCGGGTTGGGATTCTCGAACGTTTCAAGTTCCTTGCTGGATTGTGTGCTCATAATTCAAATATCCTGAGTTCTTCATCGACAACGGCAAACGAAAATAATACCATTCATCGCTTTGTTAGTTGAAATGAAAGTCAGTGCGCCTCAGGAAGATTAAACTCGTTGGTTTTAAGTCATTCGTTGACCCTACCAGTATCACTTTTCCCGGCAACCTCATGGGTATTGTCGGTCCGAACGGTTGCGGAAAATCCAATGTCATTGATGCCGTGAAATGGGTCATGGGCGAAGCTTCTGCCAAAAGCCTGCGTGGTGAGACCATGGCCGATGTTATTTTCAGCGGTTCCACCAGTCGTAAGCCGGTGGGTGCGGCATCCGTTGAGCTGGTATTTGATAATCGGGAGGGCAAGCTCGGTGGGCAGTATGCGGGTTTTAGTGAGATTTCTGTTAAGCGTGCGGTGTCACGGGACGGTTCTTCCGAATATGGACTGAATGGTGCGCGATGCCGACGGCGCGATATTACCGATGTTTTTCTGGGAACCGGCCTCGGTGCCCGCAGCTATGCGATTATTGAGCAGGGGATGGTATCTAAACTTATTGAGGCCAAGCCTGAAGAGCTGCGTACTTATCTTGAGGAAGCAGCGGGTATTTCCCGATACAAGGAGCGGCGTCGGGAAACCGAAAATCGCATCCGACATACACGGGAAAATCTGGAACGACTGACTGATCTGAGGGAAGAACTGGAAAAGCAGCTTAATCATCTGCAACACCAGTCCGCGGCTGCCGGAAAATATAAGGCACTCAAGCAGGATGAGCGTCAATACAGGGCGGAATTACTGGCGTTGCGCTGGAAGAGGCTTGATGAGCAGGCAACAGAACATGAACGGGCTATCCATGAGAAAGAGAACGCTTATGAAAGTGCTGTGGCCGGGCAGCGAGAGCTGGAAGCCCGGATAGAAAAAACCCGGCTGAAACATGGTGAGGCAGGTGAAATTATGAATGCCGTACAGGCCCGCTTTTACCAGCATGGTTCGGAAATTACCCGTCTTGAAGCAGCCATCAAGCATGCCCATGAAACCCGGCAACAGCAGCAGGACGAGCTTGAAAGGCTGGAAAGGCAGCTCCATGATATTGTAAGCCATCTTGGACAGGACAAAGAAAAATTGCAGGCAATGGAGGAGCAGCTGGAGGTCAGTGAGCCGCAGTTGCAACAGGTCAGACAGGAGCAGGAGATTTTCCGCGAATCATTAAGCGAAGCAGAAGCTGCCATGCAGAACTGGCAGCGGCAATGGGAAAGTAATCAGAAAGACCTGTCGATGGCGAATCAGTCCATACAAGTTGAGAGCACCCGTATCGATCATATGAAGCGCCATATTGAGCAGCTCAAAGAGCGCCTGCAGGCAGTCCGGAAAGAACAGTCCAGCTTGGGGGAGCAGTCACTGGATCAAGAATTACAATCACTGCAAGCCCGGCAGGGCGAGCTGGTTACCCGTGAGGCAGAGCTGCAGACAGCCCTGCAAACCTGTCTTGAGGCAATGTCCGGGCAACGATCTGTGAACAGTGGGCTGGCGGCTCGGCGGGATGATTTACGTGAATCCCTGCAGCGCACATGTGCTGAACTTGCGACATTGCAATCCGTGCAAAAGGCAGCCTATGGAGGAGAGAATGAGCATGTTGTGGCCTGGATTGATGCGCAAAAACTCTCTGATGCGCCACGACTTGCACAGCATTTGCAGGTTGAAGAAGGTTGGGAAAGGGCGGTTGAAGCAGTACTGGGTCAGCATCTCGAGGCAATCAGTGTCGCCGATGATACTGAGTACTCAAAGCATCTGCATCAACTTGAAGAGGGTCGTATCAGCTTGATAAAGCAACAAACCCTGACTGATGAAAATGACGATAGCCAGCTTCTGTCCAGCAAAATTATTCAGTCTGGTGGTGATCTGAGTGGTTTGCTGCATAACATTTATATCGCCGATAGTTTGGCCGATGCCCTGGCCATGCGAGCTGAACTTCCTGAGGGTGCCAGTGTGGTGACACGGGACGGTATATGTCTTGGTCAAAGCTGGACCCGGATATCGGTAGGGCATGACAAAGAGGGTATTCTTGAGCGGGAACAACGTATCAAGTATCTTGGGCAGGAGCGGATAAAGCAGGAGCGGGAACTCACCACAGCGACCGACAGCTTACGGCAGGGTCGTGAGATCTACACATCCCATGAACATCAGCGTGATCAAATTCAAGGCGATATCAACAGCCTGAATCGCCAACTGGCCGAATGCAATGCGGAAATCAACAGCCGTGAAAATGTGCTGCGACAACTGGCGGAACGGGCGCAGCGACTTGTCGAAGAAATTGGCAGGATTGAAGATCAGATCGTGGCAGAGGGACAGGACTTAAAGATAACAGAGGAAAGGCTTGAGTCATCCCGGCTACACCTCCGTCTGTGTGAAGAAAAAAGAGAGACCCTGAGTGGTGAGCGCGAATTGTTTGAGGCTGATTTACAGTGTAAGCGTGATCAGTCTCAGGCTGTAGGCGATCAGGCGCATGAGATTGAAATGCAGATTGGGTCATTGCGCAGCCAGCAGAGTTCTATGCAACACCATCGTAAACGTATGCTGGACCAGCAGCATCGTCTTGAGCAACAAAGCGCTCAGCTACAGAGTTCCATGAGCAGCGAGGACACGCCTATGGAAGAAATGAAAGCGCAACGGGACCAGCTACTGGACCAGCGCCAGATCATTGAAACTGAACTGACCGGGGCCAGGCGTAATCAGGAAGAAATCGGTCATCAAATGAGCGAACTGGAAAGCGGGCGTCATCAGGCTGAACAGCTTGTGCAGGATCGTTTGGTGCAGATTGAGAAAGCTCGCATGACATGTCAGGAAGTCAGGGTAAGATGTGAGGGAATTGCCGAACAGTTGGCGGAATCTGACCATGCTGTCGAAGCTATTCTACAGAAGCTGGAGCCGACGGCTTCGGAAAGTGACTGGTCAGAGCAGCTCGAACAAATTGAAAAGCAAATAGCCCGATTGGGTCCGATCAACCTTGCTGCTATCGACGAATATAAAGCGGCTTCTGAACGTAAGGAATATCTGGATAAACAAAACGATGATCTTGTCGAAGCCCTGCAAACACTGGAAAGCGCGATGCGCAGAATTGATCGGGAAACCCGAACCCGCTTCAAAGATACCTTTGATCGCGTGAACGTCAATATGAAGGCAATGTTCCCGCGTCTTTTTGGAGGTGGTCATGGGTATCTGGAATTGACAGGAGAAGAGTTGCTGGAAACAGGTGTCGCGGTTATGGCACGACCGCCGGGAAAACGAAACAGCAGTATCCACCTGTTGTCCGGTGGAGAAAAAACCATGGCTGCTATTGCATTGCTGTTTTCACTGTTTCAACTGAATCCAGCTCCATTTTGTATGCTGGATGAGATCGATGCGCCGCTTGACGATGCGAATGTGGTGCGGTTTTGTGAAGTGGTCAGTGAAATGTCATCTGATGTGCAGTTTATTGTTGTAACACACAGCAAAATGACCATGGAGATGACGAAACAGTTAATGGGTGTCACCATGCAGGAAGCTGGTGTGTCCCGGTTGGTGTCCGTCGATATTGATGAAGCTATGCTGATGGCATCATAGCAAGGTAATAGACCGACTACTCAGGTTGCATGGTATGGAATCTTTTCGCCTTTTATTAATAGCTACAGGTGTTCTTCTGATTGCAGGGATATACGGGCTTTATCGGCTGGAAAAGCGTTTCCCTCACTGGTTTGGTGAGCAGGTTGAAGAGGAAGCCGATGATGAGCATGCTATATCAGAGGACGAAGTTATCTATATCAATATCAAGAGCAGAGAAGGTTTGATAAGTGGTCCGGATCTTGTGCGGGTTATGGAAAAGTACCATCTCAAATATGGTGAAATGGATATTTTTCATCGTCTGACGGAAGGCAGCAGACAGCCGCTTTTCAGCGTGGCCAATATGGTAGAGCCGGGCAGCTTTGATCTGGAGAAGTTAATGGCATTTGAAACCCCGGGTATTACCATGTTTTTGCAGCTTCCGCGTACTTTTGATGCTCTTCATGCACTGGATGAAATGTGGCTTGCCGCACAGAATGTTTCCAGAGAGTTGGATGCGGTATTGCTGGACAGAAATCGTCAGCCTCTTTCTTCCCAGAAGCAGCAAAGTATGCGCGAGGAGGTTCTGGAGTATATGCGCCAGATTGCGCTACAGGAAAAGATCAGCGAATACCATTGACACTGTTGCCTCATCCACTCTGGATATGATGAATACTCAGGTTGTTTCGCAGTTAATCTCTGTATTCGGCAGCAAGCAATGTATTGTGCAGTAAGCAGGCTATGGTCATAGGGCCTACGCCGCCGGGTACGGGCGTGATGTAACCAGCGTTCTTACGTGCTGTCTGGAAATCGACATCACCGGTTAAAGAACCGTTTTGCAGGCGACTGATACCAACATCAATAACGATGGCACCTGATTTAATCCAATCGCCTCGAATAAAGTCAGGTTTACCAATGGCGGCAACAACAATATCTGCCGAGTGAATCTGCCCGGCGAGATCTTTAGTTCGGCTGTGGCAGATTGTAGGTGTACAGTCTTTGGTCAGCAATTCCAGCATCATCGGGCGCCCGACAATATTTGATCGGCCCACGATAACAGCATCCATGCCAGTCAGATCAATACCGGTAAACTCCAGCAGGCGGATGATACCCTGAGGTGTACAGGGGCGATAGGTTGGCTTGCCGGCAGCCAGCCGGCCGATATTATATGGATGAAAGCCATCCACATCCTTATCGGGAGCAATTGCCTCAATAACCTTATCGGTATTAATGTGCGGGGGCAGTGGAAGCTGGACAAGAATGCCGTCCACCTGATCGTCCGTGTTTAATTGTATGATTAAATCGAGCAGCTCGGCCTCGGTGATGGCAGCGGGCTTTTGGAATTCAAAGGACTTGATGCCGACCTTCTCACACGCCAGCTTTTTATGACGTACATAGATCTGTGAAGCAGGGTTATTCCCGGCCAGTATGACGGCCAGACCGGGACGCCGCTGCCGCCGGGACAGCCTTTCTTCCACCTGCTCCCGGATGCTTTCGCCCAACTTATCGGCAACGGCTTTTCCATCAATGATTTGTGCGCCCATATAGCCGTATCATCCTGTGAAAAGCAGCCATTTTCCCATGACTGGCCCGACCTATCAAGGATGGAAAGCTCACCTTGTCAGGTGGATGTTGATCGACCCGGTTCAGGGCGGAGCAGGGATAACCTCCATGCCCGCGCAGCCACACAGCCACCGGATAGGCTGGGAATCTCTATGCCTCTATGCCACCTTCTCGGTATCGCCAAACTGCTCTTCTTCAGTGGAGCCTGTCAGGGCGGTAACCGATGAAGTGCCACCCTGAATGACAGTGGTTACATCATCGAAGTAGCCCGCGCCGACTTCCTGCTGGTGGGATACAAAGGTATAGCCCTGTTCGCGGGCAGCAAACTCAGGTTCCTGCACCATTTCAGTGTAGTGCTTCATACCTTCGCCACGCGCATAGGAGTGTGCAAACCGGAAGGTGTTATACCAGTTGACATGAATGCCTGCCAGAGTGATGAACTGATATTTGTAACCCAGGGCGGACAAGTCTTCCTGAAAAGTAGCAATCTGGGCTTCGGACAGGTTGGCTTTCCAGTTAAAGGAAGGAGAGCAGTTGTAGGCCAGCAGTTGCCTCGGATTTTCGGCCTGTACGGCCTGGGCAAACTCGCGTGCAAAACCAATATCCGGCTTGCCTGTTTCACACCAGACAAGATCGGCGTAGGGTGCATAAGCTACGCCACGGCTGATGGATTGTTCCAGACCATTTTTGACGTGATAAAAACCTTCAGAGGTGCGTTTCCCGGTCAGGAACGCCTTATCATTATCGTCTATATCGGAGGTCAGCAGGCTGGCCGCTTCTGCATCCGTGCGAGCCAGAATGATGGTTGGTATCCCCATAATATCGGCTGCAAAACGCGCCGAGATCAATTTCTGGACGGCTTCAGAGGTTGGAACCAATACCTTGCCGCCCATATGTCCGCATTTTTTGACGGCGGCGAGTTGATCTTCAAAGTGGACGCCGGAAGCGCCGGCGGCAATCATGTTTTTCATCAGCTCAAAAGCGTTGAGTACGCCACCAAAACCGGCTTCCGCATCCGCCACAATCGGCAGGAAGTAATCAACATAGCCCTTGTCTCCCGGACCAGTGCCGCGGCACCATTGAATTTCATCGGCGCGTTTGAATGTATTATTGATACGACGAACCATGGCCGGAACGGAGTCATATGCGTACAAAGATTGGTCCGGGTACATTGTTTCGGAAGTATTGCCGTCGGCAGCAACCTGCCAGCCAGACAAATAAACGGCCTCCAGCCCGGCCTTGGCCTGCTGCATGGCCTGACCGGCACTGATCGCGCCGAATGCGTTGATATAGCCTTTTACGGCACCGCCGTTGATGAGTTCCCAAAGCTTTTCTGCGCCGTGCCTGGCAATAGTATGCTCAGGTTGAATAGAACCGCGCAGGCGTACAACATCCTCGGCATTGTAGCGACGAGTGACATTCGCCCACCGGGGATTGGTGTCCCAGTCCTGCTGTAATTCCTTGATTTGCTGCTGACGTGATTTCATGGTCACATAGTCTCCGTTGTGTGTAATGGCAGGTTGCTCACTGCTGCCCTTAAGTATTGAATATAGTGAAGTATGGAGTAGAGCATTATATTGATAAAATTTCATATTGTAATTATCTGCATTGCTCAATTTAATACTGGAGGCAGGGGAATTCGATGCCGGCTTCGCTTTATGCTGCCTCCTGCAATGACTTTCATAATGGATTGGCATGGCATAATTTTTTTATGGGCATATAAACCAATCTCAATCGGGGAAGTTGGACTTATACTTTGATTATCATGTTGTTAGCATTTTTTTATGATAAACAGCATTGAAACTGATCCTGACGACTCATAATGGGTAATAGTGTTTATCGGTAAATTAAATTATGAAATTTCTCTGACTTGGCGCACAATCTTCCCACCATTGGGAAGTGTCAGAGGGTATTGTGCCGGTCGATACATTATTAGCCGCTGCGGTAGAGTTGCTTGTTTTGGGTATGGGGGGCGTTTTTGTTATTCTCAGCCTGCTCATCGGGTTTATGGTCTTATTGAACCACTTTGCACCCAAAGAGGAGCCACCCGCCACTATGCCTGATACCGGCCCAGAGGCACCTTTAGTTGCCGCGATTCAGTGTGCAATACACCAGTACAGAACCAGACGCCCGGTCCATTAATACAGCGATCCACTTCGTCCTTTAATTAAAGATGTGTCTTTAGTTTTATGAATAAACCGCTGAAAATTACGGATGTCGTCCTGCGTGATGCCCATCAATCACTGTTCGCTACCCGTCTTCGTATTGAAGACATGCTGCCAATCGCCGAAAAGCTCGACAAGGTTGGTTATTGGTCGTTGGAAACCTGGGGGGGCGCGACCTTTGATGCCTGTATTCGTTTTCTTGGTGAAGATCCGTGGGAGCGTCTGCGCCGGTTAAAGGCGGCCATGCCTAATACCCGGCAGCAGATGTTATTGCGAGGTCAGAATGCGCTTGGCTATCGGCATTATGCAGATGATGTGATTGAAAGATTTGTGGAGCGTGCTGCTGAAAATGGTATGGATGTATTTCGTATTTTTGATGCCATGAACGATGTGCGCAATCTGGAAACGGCTGTCAAATCGACTATCCGTGTTGGCCGTCATGCTCAGGGTACAATCTGCTATACCGATAGCCCGGTCCACACCATGGACACCTGGATGGATATGGCCAGACATCTGGAAGATATGGGCTGCCATTCCATTGCCATTAAAGACATGGCGGGCCTGTTGAAGCCCTATACAGCTTATGAGCTGGTTTCCAGACTGAAGGAAACGACCGATCTGTCGATTTCATTACACAGCCATGCAACGACCGGCATGTCAACGACAACGCTGTTGAAGGCAGCCGAAGCTGGTCTGGATGTTGCTGACACATCCATTTCTTCCATGAGTCTGACGTATGGTCACTCACCGACCGAGTCTATGGTTGCCATGTTGGACGGGACAGAGCGCGATACCGGTCTGGATATTAATTTACTGGAGGAGATCGCGATTTATTTCCGTGAGGTGCGTAAAAAATATGCAGCGTTTGAGGGTACATTAAAAGGCGTTGATCCACGCATTCTGATCGCTCAGGTACCCGGTGGTATGTTGACCAATATGGAAAATCAGCTGCGCGAGCAGAACGCCCTCGATAAGATGGACGAGGTGCTGGCGGAAATTCCAGCGGTGCGCAGGGACCTTGGCTATATTCCGCTGGTCACGCCGACCTCACAGATTGTGGGCACGCAATCGGTAATCAATGTACTGTCAGGCGAGCGTTATAAGACCATATCGAGGGAAACTGCCGGCATACTCAAAGGTGAATATGGCGCCTCACCGGCCGAAGTCAATAAGGAGCTGCAAAAACGAGTGCTGGAGGGAAGTGAACCGATCACCTGCCGTCCGGCTGATATGCTTGATAATGAAATGGATGCTTTGACCGTCGAACTGAAGCAACTCGCAGATGATGAAGGGTTCGAGCTGAGTGATAACGTGGTGGATGACGTTCTGATTTATGCTCAATTCCCGGAGGTCGGCCTGAAGTTTCTCAAGAATCGTGGCAATGCGGATGCGTTTGAACCGGTTCCGACCATGGAGCCTGCTCAGGCCGGATCAGCCCAGGCGCAGGCGGATGCCACTGCGAATAGCAATACTTCTGAAAACTACCGTGTCAATGTTGATGGCCGGATTTACAGTGTTCAGGTTGAACCTTCGACCGGTGAGGTTATGACGGCTGCTCCGGCGGCACCTGCCGTTTCCGCCACTCCCATCCCCGCTGCTACAGTTGCGATTGACCCCGCCCATGCCGGTGAAATTGTGACGGCTCCACTTGCTGGCAGTGTGATAGATATCCCGGTGCAGTCTGGTGATCAGGTATCTGCCGGTCAGGTTGTTATCGTGATCGAGGCCATGAAGATGGAAACCCAGATTCGCTGCTCAAGCGACGGTCATGTCGCCAGTATCAATGTGAATAAAGGTGATAGTGTTCGGGTCGATCAGGATCTACTCAGTATTCTGTAGGTTCGAACCATGAAAGAGGGCTTGCTGGAACTGTGGTTTTCCACGGGTATCGCCAACTTCCAGTCCGGTGAAATCATTATGATGGTCATCTGTGGGGCGTTGATCTATCTGGCTATTGTTAAAAATTTCGAACCTCTGCTTCTTATTCCGATCGGTTTCGGTGGTATTCTGGCCAATATTCCTCTGGCGGGTATCAGTGGTGCAGATGGACTGCTTGGTTTGCTTTACGATGCCGGCATCAAAACCGGCTTATTCCCGTTGTTGATCTTTATGGGTGTTGGTGCCATGACCGACTTCGGGCCGCTGTTGGCCAGGCCCAGTCTGGCCATCCTTGGAGCCGCCGCGCAGTTTGGTATTTTCATCACCCTGATCGGTGCGATTCTTATGAATTATGTGCCGGGGATCGAATTCAGTCTGGCAGACGCATCGGCTATTGCTATTATTGGAGGGGCTGACGGGCCGACAGCTATCTTTCTGGCTTCACGGCTGGCGCCTGATCTACTCGGTGCCATTGCGGTCGCGGCCTATTCCTACATGGCACTGGTTCCGCTGATTCAGCCGCCGATCATGAAGCTGCTGACAACCGAAGAGGAGCGCAAAGTGGTGATGACTCAGCTACGTCCGATCAGCCGCTATGAGAGGATCATATTTCCTTTTCTGTTGATTGGATTAGCAATTATTTTTCTGCCCACAGCAACACCTTTGATTGGTATGCTGGCTTTTGGTAACTTACTCAAGGAGTCCGGGGTGGTTGACCGCCTGAGCAGTACCGCACAAAATGAACTGATTAATATTGTGACCATATTTCTGGGGCTTTCCGTTGGTGGCAGACTTTCTGCTGATAAATTTCTTAATACCGAAACTCTCGGTATTCTGGCGCTGGGTATTATTGCTTTTGCCATCGGCACGGCCGCTGGTGTGATCATGGGCAAGATCATGTGCCGTATGACGGGTGGGCAGGTTAATCCGCTGATTGGTGCCGCTGGTGTATCGGCTGTTCCTATGGCTGCCCGTGTCGCGAATAAAGTCGGTCAGGAGGCCAACCCACAAAATTTCCTGTTGATGCAGGCCATGGGACCAAATGTTGCGGGTGTTATCGGTTCTGCTGTCGCAGCAGGCATATTGCTGGCAATAGTTGGGTGAGCTGGTAATGGACAACACTCCTCTCATTCCGGTCAGTGAATATTTCAACTTCAGGTTGGATGAAAGCGGTAAACCCTTTCTGGAAGTCAAACTGCGCGGTCTGGCTTTATTGCGTCTTGCCGCAACGAATAAGGGCACAGCTTTTACGAAAGAGGAGCGTACTGCCCTTGGGCTTGACGGCCTGTTGCCGCCGAGGGTAACCACCCTGCAACATCAAGTGGAGCGGATGTATCGCAATTATCTGCGGCAACCGGATGATATTTCCAAGTATCAGTTTCTTCGCAGTGTCCAGGAACGTTCGGTGTTCACTTTTTATGCTCTGCTTGCCGATCATCTCGATGAGATGATGCCCATTATTTACACTCCAACCGTTGGTAAGGCAGTACAGCAGTACAGCTCGCTTTACCAAAGCCCAAGAGGAATCACAATCTCCTCTGAGAATGCGCACCGCGCCGAGCAGGTCATCAATAACTACCCCTGGGGTGATGTCAGAATGATCGTTGTTACGGACTCCTCGGCTATTTTGGGGATCGGAGATCAGGGACATGGTGGTCTGGCAATCTGTATCGGTAAGCTGGCACTTTACACCGCCGGCGGAGGTGTAAGCCCGTTCCATACCATGCCGGTGAATCTGGATGTCGGTACAAACCGCAAGGAATTGCTCGATGATCCGCATTATCTGGGTGTGCAGCAGCCCCGCTTGCATGGTGAGAAGTATTTCGAGCTGGTTGATAATTTTGTCGATGCAGTTTATGAGCGCTGGCCAAAGGCCATCATCCAATGGGAGGACTTTGCCAAGAATATTGCTTTTGAGGTACTGGAACGCTACCGCAACAAGATCCCCTGCTTTAATGATGATATTCAGGGTACCGGCGCGGTTGTACTGGCCGGTCTATTATCGGCCTGCCATAAAAAAGGTGAACGCTTGCGTGACCAGCGAGTGGTGGTTTCAGGTGCGGGTGCCGGCGGTTCCGGTGTTGCTGCGGCTATTCGTGACGGTATGATAAAAGAAGGGCTGACCGAGGAAGAGGCCCGCCGCCGACTGTTTGTCCTGGATGCGCACGGTCTGGTTATGGAAGGCATCACTACTGACGATTACAAGGTATCCATATCGCAGTATCAGGATACCTGTTCCGACTGGAATATTGAGGGTGATATACCAAACTTGATGGAAGTTATTGATAATGGCAGGCCTACGGTGCTGCTTGGTTTGACCGGCATTCATGGCCTGTTTTCACAGCCGATTATTGAGGGTATGGCTCGAAATGCAGAGCAGCCGATTATCTTCCCTCTGTCTAATCCAACCTCAAACTGTGAGGCATTGCCGGCTGATGTGATTGAGTGGACCAGAGGCAAGGCGATTGTTGCCAGTGGTAGCCCGTTTGCAGATGTGGTTTATGAAGGCCAGAGCTTTGTTATCGGTCAGGGCAATAATGCCTTTGTATTTCCCGGGCTTGGCCTCGCTTCCATCCTGGGTGGATGTCGGCGCATCACGAATGAAATGGTACTTGCGTCTGCCTATGCGCTTGCGGACTATACCAATGAAAAGCATCTGGCAAAGGGCCTTATTTTTCCGCCCGTTGACGAATTGCAGGAAGTCAGCATCAGGGTAGCAACGCGAGTGCTGGAGCAAGCCATGGCCGACGGTGTGTCAACATGTGCCGACCTGAGTCTGGAGGGATTGGAAGACTATGTGCGTTCCCAGCTCTGGAAGCCGGAATATATACCATTCGTTCCCAGCACTGAGGTCATTGAGTATTAAATAGCGTACAGGCAGCAAACTTCGACATGCCAGATTATATACCTGTCCATATTGCAGGCTGTATTGGGCGGGGCTAACTGCAGAAATACTCTATGTACTTTTGGGTTTCTTCCATCCGGGTAGCTCTGCTCTCATCGTCCAGATAAACGGTTTCGCCAGCTTCGTTGGTATAGCCTACACGAGCAGCAGCCTGTAGCTTTGACAGGTTATTTCTGGCGGTCTCGCACTGGTCGTCATTTTTTTCGGGTTTGGCGGCACTGGCTTTTTCAACTTCCTCGGCTTTGCTTTTGGTCCTGGCGTCAATCTGTTCGGCGTATGGTTTATTAAGATCCGGCGAATCCGCTGGCGGTGGTGGAGCCGCGTCTATAACGGTATATTCATGGTCGAGAGGTTTGCTTTGTGAGTAGTGCGTTTTGCCTTTGCTGTCAACCCACCTGTATATGGCATCCGCAAAGCCCAAAGAGCACGGCAGCACCAGTACAAAACCCAATAATAACCTGATTTTGAGCATCTCTATTCCCTCTGTCAGTTTACCCGGAGTAGTTCCTATAGATCGGCAGGCCATCCATCTTGCTGCCCGCGATTATGATATGCTATTTTTCTCCCTGAGAAAATATTGTCAAGATATTTTTATTATGCGGTAAAAAAACCGTATCAATGTATCCGGTCTTAATATATTCAACTTTACTCCGCAGAATCCTGCGGCTGTTGCTCGATGTCAGCAGTTGTGCCCAGTAGTTTTTCACGCAGGGCCTTATCCACTTCCTCTACCATTTTCGGATGTTCTTTCAGGTACTGCCGGACATTTTCCTTGCCCTGACCGATGCGCTCATCCTGATAGCTGTACCAGGCACCGGCTTTTTTGATGAAGCCGTGTTGCACTCCCAGATCAATAATCTCACCAAGGTAAGAGATACCCTCGCCATACAGAATTTCGAATGTCGCCAGCTTGAAAGGAGGTGCCACTTTATTTTTGACTATTTTAACCTTGGTGTCATTGCCAACCACCTCATCGCCTTTTTTGATCGCCCCGGTACGGCGGATATCCAGACGGACAGAGGCATAGAACTTCAGGGCATTACCACCGGTAGTGGTCTCAGGGTTGCCGAACATGACGCCTATTTTCATGCGTATCTGATTAATAAAGATCACCATGGTATTGGAACGCTTGATATTACCGGTCAGCTTGCGCAATGCCTGAGACATCAGGCGAGCCTGCAATCCCATGTGAGAATCGCCCATTTCCCCTTCAATTTCGGCCTTGGGTGTCAAGGCTGCCACAGAGTCAATCACGATCAACTCCACTGCACCGGAACGAACCAGCATATCTGTGATTTCCAGTGCCTGCTCACCGGTATCCGGTTGTGACACCAGCAGGTCATCAATAGCGACTCCCAGCTTTTCGGCGTATGTTGGGTCAAGGGCATGCTCGGCATCTACAAATGCCACGGTGCCGCCCTGTTTTTGAGTTTCTGCGGCTACTTGCAGGCTCAGAGTCGTTTTGCCGGAAGACTCAGGGCCATATATCTCGATAATTCGTCCCTTGGGCAGGCCGCCAATTCCCAGTGCGACATCAAGGGCCAGAGAACCGGTTGAAATGACATCAATATCCGTAGCGGTTGTGTCGCCCATACGCATAACCGAACCCTGCCCGAACTGCTTCTCGATTTGAGAAAGAGCTGCCGCTAATGCCTTTTGCTTTTGCTCATCCATTTTTGCCTCCTGATGGCGTTGATGTGAGACCGCTGACTGACCTCGGTCAGTAAAGAACGCTTCATTATATCGGAAGATGGCCGGCGAGTCCATACCCGGATCTGCCGGAGCTATAAAACAATGGTACGACTTTTATTTTTCTGTCAGGGTCATCCGGTTTTGAATGACTCAAGTATGGCCTCAGCCTGTTTTAGACGACTGACAGTCTCGTCCATATCCAAAACTCCCTCGTCATTAGATACCCTGTAATCTCCATCGTAAATACATACTGTCATCGACTGACCTGTACCAAAACGCCCCGGCTTTTTTAACGGAAACCCGGGGGATGATTTATCGATAATGCGTTCATACCATTTATTTCTGTATTCACTCCTTTTATCTTTATCATCGACCTCAATTTTGTAACACAGCTTTCCCTTTGCCTTTCCCTTTCCCTTTCCCTCTTCCAGTTGCAGGTATTGCTTGCAACTTTCATCTTTTTGAAAAGCCCACCAGAATCCCAGGAATCCACCGCTGGGGTTTGGGACATAATCCCAATTTTCATAATCAAGCTCCTCTTGCAACCGAATATAGAACCCAACCCATTGATACCATTCCCAAGCTTCTAGTGGTTTATCCTTATATGCCTGAACCTGCTCGGAAATACCCTGCAAGTAGTCTCTATAATCCGTAGCAATACTGTCATTGCCCTGATATGACTTCAGTACGTTCAGAATATCTGTTCGGTGAAAGACCTTATAACGTTTTTCTTTTATATCGGAGTAATCCCCCTGATCTTCTGTCTTATAGTATATTGGAAGTATATTTTTTTCCTTGTATTTTCGTGATTTTACCTCCTTAAGAGAACGGCCTAATTGGTTTGAATGATTCTTTGTTCCGGTTTTGTCCTCAATAAGGATGGCGAATTCATCATTCAGCTCACAAAGCACATCAATATGTTTATCCTGCTTTTTTACCTTAACCTGACTGATATCAGGTGCCTTTTGTCCGTGCTTTTCGAAGAACGCCTCAATTAAAGAAACTCCCAGACGATGCAGCTCACTGTCAGTATCTTTATATTCTGGCGATGCCCAGCACAATAACCAGCATATCAGGGCGTCCTGTGACAATTCGCTGGTGGCAAAAGAAAAGAGGTTGGGTTTTGTCATATCTCTATGCCCCATGATTTTGGGTGGCCGGTAATTTTCACATACATACAGTCGCCTGTGCAATATCCAAACGGCGCATTTTAGCACCTGCCAGACCGGCCTCTTTCAAATCGAGACACTACCCGATTTTATATCACCTAAATCTTGCAGCGGGGCGGTCAGGGTTTTCGTGTTTCAGCAGCCAGCTATTCAGCACTCGATAAACGGGGCCTCGATGATGCCGATGTGATTCAATCAGTGAAAACTCTTCTACCAACCAGTTGACAGATTCCGGCTGCACCATTTCAGGCTGCGGTACCGTAATGTTTCGTGCCAGCGTTATATGAGGCTGATATGCCCTTTTTTCAGCCGGAATACCGATGCAGGCCAAAGCGCGGGACAGTGATTTTTGTAGATCAAAAAGTGCCTGTGGCACATGACCGGGACACAGGCTTACGATTTTGGGCACGGGCCAGAGCTCAAAATGATCGAGCACGACTGTAAAAGGTCGTGACCTGACCTTCGCGGCGGCCTGCATGATAGTCTCCAGTGACTCATCGGGTTGCCCGCCGAGAAAACACAGAGTGATATGGAGATGATGGCGGTTGACCAGACGACCACGAATACCGGCCAGATTTTGGCGCAACGCCAGCTCACAGCGCACATCAATGTCGGGCCACAAGGCGAAAAACAGACGCCGCATTTTTATTAACGCTCCAGTATGCGCACCATGGCTGATAACGCATACTGTGCTGCCTGATTTCTAACCGCATCACGGTTGCCATCAAAGTGTACTTTCTCCTCGACACGCTTGCCTCCTGCTGCCCAGGCAAACCATATCGTGCCAACTGGTTTTTGGATGCTTCCTCCAGAGGGGCCGGCAATTCCGCTGATGGCCAGTGCCACCTGTGCATGGCTGTTATTCAGGGCACCGGTAACCATTTCTCTTACGGTTTCACGGCTTACCGCACCGTAATGACTGAGCGTCTGTCTGGCAACGCCGAGCACTTCGATTTTGGATATATCGCTGTAGGTTACAAACCCGCGGTCAAACCATGCGGAACTTCCCGCCGGGTCGGTCAGCAGCTTTGCGACCAGACCGGCTGTGCAGGACTCGGCCGTTACTATCATCAAGCCGCGTTCCTGCAGCCGGGTCGTCAGTTGCTGTAAACTCGAATCTTCCGTCATTTATTCGTTCCCGGTATAATCTGGACGCTGTCAATCCTGTTGTCTGCCCATGTTCAGCGTCCTGCTACAGACCATACTGCCACACCATCTGCTGTCACGTATTATGTTTCGTTTTCTGAGGCTGCGCTGGCACCATTTGAAAAACCTGCAAATCAGGTTTTTTATCGACAGGTTCAAAGTCGATATGTCCCAGGCTGATAACCCGGATATCGAATCCTTCGAGCATTTTAACGCATTTTTCACCCGCAGTCTGAAGGCCGATATCCGTCCCATAAACCAACCGGACGATATCTACAGCTATTGCAGCCCGGTGGATGGGACTATTAGCCAGTTTGGCAGGATAACCGATCAAAAGTTAATACAGGCCAAGGGGATAGACTATTCCATGCCGGAGCTGGTGGGTGCCAGATACGATACTGCTGAACGATTTAGGAATGGCTGCTTTGCGACCTTCTACTTATCGCCGCGCGACTACCATCGTATCCATATGCCAGCCTCTGGCAGACTTAAATCGATGACCTGTGTACCCGGCCGGCTATTTTCTGTTGCGTCCGGGATGGCACAAAATCTGCCCGGGTTATTCAATAGAAACGAGCGCGTCATCTGCCTGTTTGAAACCGATAATGGTGGCATGGCGATAGTGCTGGTTGGTGCACTCTTTGTTGGCTGTATGGACACCGTATGGCATGGAACGGTAACACCGCCACATGACCTCTCGGTCAGGCACACAGAATACGATTCCGATGGGGCACCATATCTCGTCAAAGGCAAAGAAATGGGGCGGTTTAACATGGGTTCAACGGTCATTGTTTTATGGTCGAGGCAAAACATGCAATGGAATGATGAACTTGTGGTCGGGCAATCAATCAGGATGGGAAGTAATATCTCGTATGCTGAGTAATTAAAGAACAATGATAAAGCGAACCCTGCGGCAACAGATTCGCCTGCCTGTCCAGCAGGTGCCGACCAACTTTTTTTTCTGCCAGCGCTTACGCGAACACCAAAAGCATATCGCCTGACACCCCGATTTCAGCTTTTTTGATGATGCTCGTAAACTCGACGCCGATCCGGGGGAGGGGGAGGCCAGACAGAAATATGAGATTTTTACGAACAGATTCCAGAAGCGTATCGGATTGCCAGAAACAACAGCCAGAGAACGGATAGTCTTCAACTGGAAGGAACAAATCGGGATATGAACCCTGACCATTTTGTATATTCTCGCCGGGACAATGAAAATACATACTATCGATTAAAGAGGTATGGATGCCTCACCATCTGTCGCCTTGAGATAGGAAGTCCGTCGCTGGCCTTTGCACACGCTGAATAATTTTATGCAATGAACTGTCATGTCTGAACTGTCTGTTGAAGAGCAAGCGAGACGCCGTCGCAACAAAAAATGGACTGCTGCCAGTATATTTCTGGCTACTGCTGTCTATATGTTGACGGTGGTGCCGACTATCGAGATCGCCTGGGTGATGACAATCCTGTTGTTGACGATTTACCTGTTTGCTTTTGAGATCGTGAGTGTTGATGTTGCGGCGGCTACAGTGATGGTGTTACTGGGACTGACCTCACTGTTTTATCCGGTCATGGGTCTGCAAGAAGGGCTGGTTGATGCCACGCACCTCTTCGATGGCTTCTCATCCAATGCGGTCATTTCGATTATCGCGGTAATGATTATCGGAGCGGGTCTGGACAAAACCGGCCTGATGAGCAGAGTGGCGGCATTTATTCTGAAGATCGGCGGTACAACCGAGACACGCATTATTCCGATTATTTCTGCCACGGTTGGTTTTATTTCCTCGTTTATGCAGAATGTTGGCGCAGCAGCCCTGTTTCTGCCGGTGGTATCCCGTATCTCTGCGCGTTCCGGCTTGCCGATGTCACGCCTGCTTATGCCGATGGGCTTCACTGCGATTCTTGGTGGCACCATGACCATGGTGGGTTCCAGCCCGTTAATTCTCCTGAACGACTTGATACTGACCTCCAACAAGGCACTTCCGCCGGATCAACAGATGCAAACCTGGGGGCTGTTTTCGGTCACACCTGTCGGTATATCTCTTGTTATTACAGGTATTATTTACTTTGTTATTGCCGGTCGATTTGTTTTGCCGGCGACCAAAAATGAGAGCAGTACCAGTGGACAGGACTCCATGAAATACTTTAACGAGGTCTATGGTGTTGACTACGTCGTTCACGAAGTAATCATAAAAGAAGGGAGCGAGATTATCGGTATGAAGCTCGATGATGTCGAAACCCTTTGTCGCATACGTGTGATTGCGAGTAAGCACAGTGGTGCCACGCGAGTGGGTCCGGGGACGATTGATCGTGCAGTGGAGCTACACGAAGGAATGGTGCTGGGGATTGTTGCCGATCCTGAAGACCTGATGGCGTTTGTCAAAAAATTCAAGCTGAAGCGGCGGGAAAAAATGCGCACATTCGCCGAGTCATTATCTGCGACAAAGGCCGGTATTGCCGAAGTGGTTATTCCTCCGGGTTCAAAGGTGATCGGCAAAAGTGCTCGCGATATATGGATGCGCAAAGTCTATGGCCTGGCCATGATTGGTCTGCATCGTGACGGTCAAACCATGCGCGAAGGAGACGATATTCGCAGCATCCTCTTTCAGGCGGGTGATACTCTGGTCGTGCATACGGCATGGAGTGCCCTGGAGCGTATTGAGAACAACCGCGATTTTGTTGTGGTTACATCGGAGTATCCCAAGGCAGAACAACTGCGTCCTGAAAAACTGCTGCCTGCGGTGATTTTCTTTGGTATCGCGCTGTTTATGGTGCTGTTCACCGATATACGTTTATCGGTTGCCCTGCTGACCGGTGCCATCGGCATGATTCTGTCTGGCGTACTTGGCATGGACGAAGCCTATGAGGCGATAAGCTGGAAAACAGTATTTCTGCTGGCTTCATTAATTCCGCTGGGACTTGCGGTCGAGACAACCGGCACGGCCAAATGGATAGCCGGACAGGTCCTGTCGGTAGTTGGCGATATGCCCGTCTGGGTGATTCAGACAACCGTTGCCATACTGGCCACATTCTTTACGCTGGTCATGTCGAATGTTGGAGCTACAGTATTATTAGTGCCACTGGCTGTGAACATTGCAATCGGTGCAGGTGCCAGCCCGGCGGTCTTTGCATTAACAGTGGCGATTGCCACATCGAATTCATTCCTGATACCGACCCACCAGGTCAACGCACTGATTATGGGGCCTGCCGGCTACCGTGTACCTGACTTTATGAAGGCAGGCAGCATTATGACGATTCTGTTTCTGGTGGTGACGATCACCGTGATGAATCTGGTTTTCTGACAGAAAAGCCGGCCTCCAGCATCTCACTGGCGATAGACCGGCAAGCCCGGCCCACACATCATGCCAATCGGCAGCCCGCTCCAGCTTTATGCGCTGTTGCGGTTAAGCCTGCCTTTTATCCAGTGGTCAACAGAAATTTTACCCGCACCATAAAACACAAGGACAGCAATCATCATGCCCCACATCATATGCTGCTTGGTGCCAGCGGGACTGATATCCGGATAGGAATACATGGCAACCAGATTAAACACAAACAATATGATTGCCATGGGGCGCGTCAATATGCCGAGTGCCAGCAGGGGAGGCAATACCAGCTCTGCAATGGTGGCCATCCATGCTGCCGCTGCATAGGGAATAACCGGCACACTGTATTCATATTGAAACAACCACAGAGTAGTTTGCCAGCTTTTAATTTTGGTCAGGCCGGAAAGGAAAAATACATAGGCCAGCCAGCCGCGCAGCACCAGAGCGAACACCGACTGCAGGGTATCAAGCCCCTGGATGCCATAGGTATAATATTTAATCATCTGCTCATACATGGTTTGAACTCCGGTTGATGGTAGAAAAATGGCTGAACCACTGATGCCTGATGGCTTCGACAAGGAATGCCTGTAAGACCATATCATCATACTGCTCACTGAGCTGGCCCAGAGTCAGCCCCCTGCTTATGGAATCCAGCAGTGACCAGTATTTATGACTGATCCTGTTGATCACGACCTCGAATCTGGAACGTCGTACCAGCAGATAATTATCCTGCGTTTCCAGTGTAATACCGACAGGCTGCTCCACCTCAGGCTGGTTTTGTTGCCAGATAATATCCACTGGATACACAGAATGCAGCAAACTGCTGCCGGGAGGCAGCTTGAATGCCGTGCCGTACAGTTGATTTTCATCGAACGATTCAAGTTCGGACGTATTGATCGGCGTAGAATTACGCGCATTGAATGCACGGTGCCAGGCCCACTCCAGGCGGGCGGTATCGGCGAGATAGGGCAGCTCGGACACAGGCTCAAAGCCCTCCAGAAACTCCGGTAACTGCGCACCATAATAAATGACATTAGCGGAAATTGAAGGATAGACCGCGATATATCGATCTGCCATAGCGTCAAAAAAGCGGTCTCCCAGCAGTCGTTTGCAGACAGGATATATTTCGGCGAGCACCTTGGTGAACAGGCCGGACACACTGCCCCGGTAAATATCGAAGCGGGCCTGTGCCGTGAGTGTTTTTGAGGGCAGCAATGCACTCACAATTCGCCGGTCATGACTGAACAGACCGGCGAAGAAATCTTTTTGTATTTCAGGCAGCGTGGGCATGTGCTCTGGAAGAAGCTGAAATAATACCTTCGGCGACAAGGGCCTGCTTCTGCAATGTTTGGTATTCGGGGATATTCGTATCCCACTCGATCAATGTTGGAACCGGGCCAAGCCGTTCGATGGCCTGCCGGTATAAATCCCAGACCGGCTGATGGATCGCCTCGCCATGCGTATCCAGTAAATGGGTATGTCGGTCCTCATAGCCTGCCAGATGTATTTCACGTATGCGTTCGGGATTGATTCCCTGAACAAAGTCATCTGCCTGAGTGCTGTTATTACAGGCGTTGACATAGATATTATTAATGTCGAGCAATATATGGCAATCGGCCTCATCGGCGATGCCGTTCACGAACTCCCATTCAGACATCTGCGAATCCCTGAACTCGACATAGCAGGATACATTTTCGACCAACAGACGCTCGCCGAGGAAATCCTGAGCCTCGGTGATTTTACGGGCCATATGAGAGATGCCTTCTTCCGTATAAGGCAGTGGCAGCAGCTCATTGCTGTTATGCTGATGATAGGCACTCCAGCTAAGGTGGTCGGATACCCAGTCCGGCTCAAACTGCCGCATCCTCTCCTTCAGGCGTTGCAGGTAGTTCCTATCCAGTGGGCCGGGCGACCCCAGAGACATACCCACGCCATGAAAGGTGACGGGATAATAATTCCTTATCTGCTCCAGATAATCCAGAGGCTGACCGCCATCAGCCATATAGTTATCGGTAAGTGCCTCCAGCCAGGGGGTTGAAGGCCTATTGGTCAGGATATGCCGGTAATGCTGCGAACGCAGCCCGATACCAACGCCATGAATCACGCTGGTGGACGGGCTGTTTTCACAATAGCCAGACATAAGTCTGAAGACTTATCGGTGACAGCTATCAGGCTGTCTTGCCACCGATAATTTTCTCGCAAGTGCCCTTGGGTACAGCTACCCACTCTTCAGGGGCACCATCGACCTTGGCCTGTCCGGCACAGCTATGGCTGGATGTTCCGCAGTCATTCATACCTGCTTTAGCAATCCCCATGCACTTTTCCATGCCTTCCGGGATGGCCATGGCTGTAGGAGCGGCGGCACCCGCGCTCAAGGCGACAGCGGTAGCGACGGCAGTTTTCAGAAAAGTTCTTTTATCAGTCATCTAAGGTTCTCCTAAATTAAATTGTTAAAGACAGCAGCCGGATTTGGCTGCATGCATACTCTAACACAAAAGGCTAAAACAATTGTCAATATCTTTTTGCAAAAACCCTGAATTTTTTTCAATGTCTCCAACGGTGCCTGCCATAAAAGTGATTTTTGGTTGGCTGATGATGCCGATAATCGTTTGACAGGTACGGCTTTTAGAACGTCAAATGCCTGTACTGTCTTGATTTCATACAACATTTTGTGGATTTCCCTGCATAAACGCCTCAATATTATCTATCAGTTGATTAGCCAGCAACTGCATGGCCTGCTGGCTGGCCCAGGCGATATGCGGAGTAAGAATGACATCAG
This sequence comes from Gammaproteobacteria bacterium, assembly GCA_965214035.1. Lineage (GTDB taxonomy): Bacteria > Pseudomonadota > Gammaproteobacteria > JAJDYQ01 > JAJDYQ01 > JAJDYQ01. The sequence goes on from OZ243932.1 coordinate 781,427, forward strand.
TGCGATCAGCGATCTGCATTAAAGGGCTATCTGCTGCCGGAGGCTCCTGAGCCAGCACATCAATACCGGCTCCTGCAATTTTATTGCCCACCAATGCCTCGACCAGAGCCTGCTCATCCACAATGGCACCGCGTGCGGCATTAATGAAAATAGCCGAGGGCTTCATCCTGTCAAAAGCAGAACCATTGATCAGGCCTGCGGTCTGCCGATTCAGCGGACAATGGCATGAAATGACATCGGATGTTTGCAACAGAACATCGAGTTCCACGGGCCTGGAAAAATCGCTATCTTTCGGAGAAGGTGAGTAATACTGCACCTGCATTCCGAGTTTATGAGCCAGGCTGGCCGTAGCCTGTCCGAGTGTGCCATAACCGATAACCCCCAATAGTGCTCCTTTGACATCATATATGGGCTGGTCAAAGAGGCAAAAACCATCTCCGGCCTGCCAGTGACCACTCAGGACCTCCTGACGGTATTGAAATATCTGGCGTCTCAGAATGAGAATCAAAGCGATAACATGCTCAGGTACGGCTGTCAGCGCATAATTTCTGATATTACAGACAACAATGCCACGCTCAAGGCATGCCTCCGTATCAATCCGGTCCACGCCGGTTGCGGCGACAGCAACCATTTTCAGGCGTGGCAGACTCTCGATCATACCCCTGTTCAGGGGCACCTTATTGGTGATGATAATATCGGCATCGCGGCAACGCTCGCCGGCCTGCCCGGCCAGACTCATGTCAAAGCTGACCCACTCATGCGGAAAGGCCGGCCTTCTGATCTCAATATCCTGACGTATCGTTGCTCGGTCAAGGAATACGATTTTGGTGTCCATGATGCATCATAATCGACTGCTGCTGGATTCCAAAGGCTTGTTTCCGGCGTCAGGGTAATGGATAATGCAGCGACAGCCCGGAACATCTTTTTCGGCGTTTTATTCAGGAGCATCAGGTGACCAGAGAGTACATTGTATCATCGGAATCGGTAGGAGAAGGGCATCCCGACAAAGTGGCGGACAGCTGCTCGGATGCTATTGTGGATGCCATCTTTGAACAGGATCGAAAGGCGCGAGTGGCCTGTGAAACTTTGGTCAGTACCGGCATGGTGATGATCTCGGGTGAAATCACCACGGCTGCCAATGTGGACTACACACAAGTAGTGCGTGATACCATCCTCGATATTGGCTACAACAGCAGCGAAATGGGTTTTGATGGGGCCAGTTGTGCGGTTTTAACCTCACTGGACAGGCAATCCCCGGATATTGCCCTTGGTGTCAACGAAGGTGAGGGAATTGATCCGGATCAGGGAGCCGGAGATCAGGGTCTGATGTACGGCTATGCGACCAATGAGACCCCGACCCTGATGCCCATGCCGATCCAGTTGGCGCATCGACTGACCGAACGGCAGGCGCACATTCGAAAATCAGGCCGGCTGGACTGGTTACGCCCGGACGTAAAATCCCAGATTTCCGTTCGATACGAAGGAAGTGAACCGAAGGTGATTGATGCCGTTGTACTGTCAACCCAGCATAACGAAGACATCGGCTACAACGAACTGCAAGAAGCGGTGATGGAAGAAATCATCAAACCGGTACTGCCGACGGACATGCTCAATGGTGCAACAAAATACTATATCAACCCGACAGGTCGCTTCGTGATTGGTGGCCCGGTTGGTGACTGTGGCCTGACAGGGCGCAAAATTATTGTAGATACCTACGGTGGAGCAGGCCGTCATGGTGGTGGAGCCTTCTCGGGCAAAGACCCCTCCAAGGTTGATCGCTCGGCTGCCTATGCGGCCCGCTACGTTGCGAAAAACGTAGTGGCGGCCGGTCTGGCCGACAAATGTGAAGTACAGATCGCCTATGCGATAGGCATAGCCAGACCGGTATCCATCCACGTCAACACCTTTGGCACCGGTCGCACGGAAGAAAGCAGAATAGAAAGCCTGATTGCCGAACATTTCGATCTGCGTCCGAAGGGCATCGTACAAATGCTGGACCTGTTGCGACCGATTTACCGAAAAACAGCGACCTATGGTCACTTTGGGCGGGAAGAGCCGGAATTCACCTGGGAACGCACAGACAAAGCGAAGCAACTTAAAGCGGCCTGAATCGATGCCGGACAAGAGCGCCATGGCAAGAGCAGACGAAGCTGCGGTCACCACAACTGAAACAAACCTGTAAAAAGTCACCCTGATGAGGGCGGAGGGAAAATGAACACACAAAAGCCACCTGGCAAGCCGCTCATCCTGCCGATTATTCTGATTACCGCGCTTATCATTGCGGCTGTCATTATCAAAACCCGTCCGGGGATTGAACATCGCGATGAAGGACTGCCGGCGCGGGCCGTAGAGATAATACATGCTGCGACCATACCCACCCGCATCCAGGCGACAGGTTACGGCACGATTCAACCGGCAGTTGATCTGATAGCCCGTGCCGAAGTCAGTGGCAGAATCACCTACATCCACCCGCAGTTAAAAAAAGGCGATGGCCTGCCACAGGATGCAGTAGCGATACGCATTGAAGCCGTTGACTACGAACTGTCACTCAGCGAGCGAGAAGCCGGCTTGCGCAGCAGCCGGTCCGTGCTCGAACAACTGCAAGTAGAAGAAAAAAGCGTGCGGCGTTCACTGCAACTGGCGCGAGAAAATCTGGCGGTAGGGGAAGCCGAACTGAAACGCAAGCGGGAAATTTATGAAAAAAGGCTGATTGCCAGAACCGAAGTCGATGCCGAAGAGCAGAAAGTTCTGGACCTGCGGCAAAGAGCAGAAAGCCTCCAGGGCGAACTGGAAGCCTTTGCCAGCCGCAAGGCATCCAGCCGTGCGCAGATAGAACAATCGCAGGCCCAAGTGGAAGAAGGGCAGGAAACACTGGAGCGCACCGAAATCCGTCTTCCTTTTGATGCACGCATTGGTGATGTTTCAATAGAAAAAGACGAATTTATCAACATAGGAGCAGAACTATTTCGGGCATCCAATGTGGACGGTGTTGAAGTAACGGCACAAATACCGATCAGGCACATCCGCCCGCTTGCCATGACCCTGACGGATAGCCGGTATGCGCAGCCCCCGGAGCCGACTGACCAGCGCCTGCTGCTGCAACGCCTGAACCTGCAGGCAAGAGTGCGTCTGGTGGGAGATGACCTCGAAGACGCAGTCTGGGAAGGCCGGGTAGTGCGATTCAGCGAATCCGTTGATCCGACCCGGCGCACGGCAGGTGTAGTCGTTGCTGTGGACAACCCCTACCAGAAAATAATACCAGGCAAACGCCCGCCTTTGCTGAAAGGCATGTACGTTGCTGTTGAACTACTGACACCGGAAGCCCCGATGCGGATTATCCCGCGCCATGCCATACACCAGGGCAATGTTTACGTGGTGGATAAGCGCGGACAACTGGTCATTAAACCGGTTAAAACGGCGCTGCTACAAAACGAATTTGCAGTAATTGCCGAAGGACTGGAAGAAAACGAATCGGTCATCATTACCGATCTGATACCGGTCATACAAGGCATGCCGCTCAAACCCATACACAACGAACTGGCACAGCAGACGCTCATCAACAGCGCAGCGGGCAAATAATCATGCTTGATTTTTTTGCGCGTCACCCGACCGCCGCCAACATCCTGATGCTGGTGATTGCGGCTGCCGGCCTGACTGTCCTGCCGGGCCTGAATCGCGAAACTTTCCCGCTGGTAGAACTATACCAGGTACAAGTGACCGTAACCTATCCGGGTGCCAGCTCCTCGGACGTAGAAGATGCGATATGCAACCGTCTGGAAGACGCTACCGATGGTATCAGCTACACCGAAGAACAAAGCTGCGAGGCACGTGATGGTCTGGGAATGCTGACCATGAAAATGTACGAACACGGTAACATGGAAGCCTTTCTGGACGACATAAAGACCGCTGTTGACGGTATCAGCGACTTCCCGGATGAAGCCGAAACCCCCGTGGTAGAAAAGCCGGGACGGACCGGGGAAGTTGTCAGCGTGGCCATATCGGCCGATCAATCCATGGCCGAATTGAAGGCACTGGCGGAACACTACCGTAACCGGCTGCTGGCCCTGCCGCAGATACCGATTGTCAGGACGGAAGGCTTCTCCGACCACCAGTTACGCATCCTGATAAAGCCCGATGTACTGGGCCAATACAACCTGAATATCCAGGACATAGCCAACCTGATACGCAGCCAGTCCCTGGACCTGCCGGTTGGCCTGCTGGAATCAGCCGGCAAAACCTATCAACTGCGTTTCGACAACGCACGCCGCACGCCGCAACAACTGGAAGTTCTGGTGATACTGACAGATCAGGCAGGAGGAGAACTGCGTCTGGCAGACATTGCACGGATAGAAGACACCTTCGAGCTGGCCGAAAAGCGAGTCGAATTTAACGGCAGGCCGGCCGCGATTTTGAAAATAATGAAAAACACATCGGACGATACCCTGCGAATATTTGATGCAGTGAACCACTTCGTGCAGGAAGAAAACGCCCGTCTGCCCGAAGGTACACGCCTGATTCTGACTGGTGATCGCGCCTCAATCGTCAATGACCGACTGCAAATGCTGTTAAACAACACCTGGCAGGGCCTGCTTCTGGTCATTGTGGCACTGCTCCTGTTTTTCAGTTGGCGCTACACCCTCTGGGTAGCGATGGGCCTACCGGTTTCATTCCTGGGTGGCCTGTTCATCATGGCCTGGCTTGGCATCAGCATCAACATGATCTCCATGGTTGCGCTACTCATTGCCATAGGCATCCTGATGGACGATGCCATTGTCATATCCGAAAGCATCGCATCCGAATTTCAGAACGGAAAAACACCGGTGCAGGCAGCCATTGACGGAGCCAGACGAGTGCAGCGTGGCGTACTCTCCTCCTTTATCACCTCGGCCATGATTTTCGGCAGCCTGCTGTTTCTGAAAGGCGATCTGGGTCAGATACTGGCTGTTATACCGATGGTACTGCTGGCGGTACTGACCGTCAGCCTGATAGAAGGCTTTTTGATTCTGCCGCACCACCTCAAGCACTCACTGGAACATGCGCAACAACAAACCACATCGCAATGGCGCAGGAAATTTGAAGAGCAATTTGACCGACTCAGCGAACAGACCGGGCGTCTGGCCGACCTGTCGATTCGATACCGCTATGCCTCACTGGGACTGATACTGGGCATATTCATTCTGTCAATCAGCATGCCGGCCTCCGGGATTTTGAAATTCAAGGCATTCCCGGATATTGAAGGCGACAACATAGTAGCCCGCATACTGATGCCGCAGGGCACACCGCTGCACCGTACCGAAGCCGTTGTGGGGCACCTCATCGCCAGCCTGCAAAAAACGGCCGCACACTACAGCCAGTTTGAATCAGAACAAGTCATTAAAAACATCCATGTTTCCTTCAGTGAAAATACCGACGCCTTTGAACGGGGTGCGCACGTAGCCACCATACATACCGACCTGCTGGCCTCCGATGCCAGAAAATTCACACTGGCCGAATTTATACAACACTGGCGCACACAGGCTGGCGTTATCCCGGATGCCATAGCGATACAATACAAAGAACCGGGAGTTGGCACGGCGGGCCGTGCGATTCACATCCGTCTTGCCGGAGACGACCTTGACCAGCTATCGAATGCCTCATGGGAACTGCAACAATGGCTGAAAGGCTATCCGGGCGTTTACAACGTGATGAGCGATATGCGTCCTGGCAAGCCACAACTGAGAGTAACACTGCAACCGGGCATGCTGAACTCAGGGCTGGATGCCCAACAGATAGCCGGCCAGTTGCGTGCTGCCTACCAGGGACAAAAGATAGACGACATCTACTACGGGCGGGAAGCCTATGAAGTATCCATCAAACTCGACAGTGACCCTGCCAATGCCATGGCCGACTTTGACCACCTGCTACTGACCAACCAACAGGGAGAAGCCATCCCGTTATCATCGGCAGTCAGCGTGACAAATGACCGCCAATACTCACGCATTGTTCATGTCGATCATCGGCGTACAGTCAGCGTATTTGCCGATATAGACTCAGCAAAAGCCAACACCTCGCAGGTACTGCAACATGTTGAAGAAGAATACTTTCCGAAGCTGCAGGCAAAATATCCGCAGCTGAAGCCCGGATTTGAAGGCGAAGTCAAAAACGGTGCCATCACCAGACAATCCATGCTGAAAGGTTTTCTGATGGGTTTTGCCGGCATGTTCCTGCTGCTCAGCCTGCAATTCAAAAACTATCGGGAGCCGGCCATTGTCATGGTAGCGATACCGCTGGCACTGATTGGCGTGATCTGGGGACACATGCTGATGGGACTGGACATGACCATGCCCAGCATGGTCGGTTTCGTATCACTGTCAGGCATAGTGGTCAACAACTCCATACTGATGGTAGAGTTTGTCAAATACCGGGTCAGAGAAGGGCACAGCCTGCACGAAGCAGCAAGCCGTGCCGTGCGGGATCGTTTTCGTGCCATCCTGCTGACCTCGATAACCACCATAGCCGGTATGCTGCCACTGCTGTTCGAGACCAGCAAACAGGCCCAGGTACTGATTCCGCTGGTCACCAGCATCGTATTTGGACTAATAGCCTCGACCCTGCTGATACTGCTGATACTGCCGGCCCTCTACACCATCATGGAAGACATCGGCTACGTAGTGATGACAAAAGAACCCTGAAAAGACACCTCTGGTATGAAGCTACACAGAGACACCAGCATTACGCAAAAGTCAGCCTGGTATCAACGCTGCGCACTTCATGGGAAGCCAACAGCGCATCTTTTTCCGGGCCGATGGAAGTGGATGCAACCTTTATCGGTGGCAAGATCAGGAACACAGTCTCAAAAGGCATGGAACAGAAGCGATTACGGTATCAGGATTTGAACGCATGAATGAATGCAACGTTGAAAACCGCACGGTCTTCTGCCATGACAATCTGGACATTATGCGGGGCATCAATTCAGAGTGCATCGATCTGATTTATCTGGACCCGCCGTTCAACAAGAACAAGAAATTTACCGCACCGATCGGTTCGAGTGCCGAGGGAGCCAGCTTCAAGGATATCTTCCGGGAAGAAGACCTGAAAGACGAATGGGTGCAGACCATCCGAGAAGACCAGCCCGATCTATACCATTACCTGAACGGCATCAAAGGCGTCGGTAAGCCGTACAACTTCGCTTATCTGGCCTATATGGCGATTCGCCTGATTGAGTGCCGGCGTCTCCTGAAACAGACAGGCTCCATTTACCTGCATTGCGATCCCACCATGTCGCATTATCTGAAAACAACGATGGATTGTATCTTCGGGGAAGAAAATTTCAGAAATGAAATCATCTGGCACTATCGTCGCTGGACTGGAAAGGCAAAACGATTTCAGAGACTGCATGATGTAATACTATTCTATTCAAAATCAGCAAATTGCGTATTCAACGCAATATATACGGAATACACATCTGGTTCGAGAGAGCGCAAAGAGCAAGGCGTTCTGCATAGATTCAAGGGCGGAGAACGACCCCGTTTAGTCAGCATTGGAACATTGGATGAAAAAGGAGTAGCAGAAAACGATGTTTGGCAAATACCCTTTATAGCGCCTTCGTCAAAAGAGCGCGTCGGTTATCCAACACAAAAGCCACTGGCGCTGTTAGATCGGATTATTCGCGCATCCAGTCGTGAAAATGATGTTGTACTGGATCCATTCTGCGGTTGCGCAACAACCTGCGTAGCTTCAGAGCGGCTTGGACGGGCATGGATAGGCATTGATATATCCATAAAAGCCTACGAATTAGTGCAAAAGCGATTGACAAAAGAGGCCGCTGATCCAGAAGATATTTTCAAGTACCAGAATACTATCTACCTGAAAACCGACCCGCCCACTCGCACAGATCAGGAACAGGACTATAGGGAGCACAAATACATCTATGTTATTTCGCATCCGAACTTCCCCGGTGAATACAAGGTGGGTATTGCCAGGGACTGGAAATCCCGCCTGAATTCCTATCAAACATCCGTTCCAGACAGATCATACAAGCTCGAATACAAGCTGCTGACGCCCTGGTTCAGGGAAACAGAGAGGCATATCCATGATAAATTTGATAACAAACATGAATGGGTAACAGCAGAGCTTGACGACATCATCCGCTCTATTGAAGGCCATAAGCCCGTCACTACTGAATAAAAGACGGCTAACCGATAACTTCTGGGGAAATGACATGCCCAAACGCAAAGAGATCACTCACCTGAACCATAGCTTCATTTGCCACTATCATATGTAAGCCCCCTGAAAAACCACCAGCCACACAATCAGCCCATAGCGCAGCAACTTACCGAAAGCGATGAACAACAGACTGGGCAGTGGTGCCGTTTTCAGCCAGCCGGCGGCGACACACAACGGATCGCCGATGAACGGCACCCAGGACAACAACAGGGCCGGGCTGCCCCACCGGCGAATCGTGCGAATAGCGTTATCATGGCCGGCTGACCGTGCAGGAAAACGCTCTGCCAGCACCCGCCCCAATCCCCAGGAAATACAACCGCCGATGGTATTACCCGCAGTGACCGCCGCCAGCAAACCCGGCCAGCCCTTCGGATGAGCGGCGACAATCACCGAAAACACCGCCTCCGAATTGCCGGGCAACAAAGTTGCAGACAACAAACCGCTGCTGAATACCAGCCACCAGTCAGCCATGGTGATCAGAGCTGCCGATAAAGAAGCTGCCGGCAGTCGTCACCATCACCATCGGTCTGCCAGTCGAGCAAGCGAAGTTCAAGCGATACACGGGCGGTTAGAGTGCAACTGATGGTCACAATCCGGGGCAGAGAAGAACCGCCATAAGTGACCACACCGTCACCGGTCACAGTCGCACCGGACGCCCCCGGCAGCCTGTCCAGACGAGCCTCTGACAAATGCCAGACATAAGTATGGAAATCGCGACTCTCCGAAATCCGGTACGGCTTGCCATAAGCCTCAATCATCTGCGAGGCCGGCAAACCGGTGGTCAGCCGGAGCGGCTCACCGGGTACCGATGCACAGGCAACAAGCAGACAACCGGCCAGCCCTCCGCCAGCCGCCATACACAACCTGCCGGCACCAACAACAATAGAACGCCCCAGGTATCTGGAGAACTGAAACAAAATCAAAACCCTTTTTCCGTCAAAAGCAGCCAGACCCCCATGCGCTGCCGCAAGCCATAGCCTACAATAAAGCCCGATGGCACACACAACAACCCCCCATGGTCAACGAACAAAACACAAAACACCGACTGCCGGCAACACTGCGCGTCAACCCGCGCTTTGAAGACATGCACACCACACCGCTCGGTCTTGGCATGTCGGCACTGAGCCGGCCCGGCTACATCAACCTGGGGCATGGTACCGACCTGCCAGACAAAGGCTTTACAGCCATGCAGCAACACGCGACGGCCATGCTGGACCATGCCTATCGACTGGGCATACGATATTTTGACACCGCCGCCTCCTGTGGGGCGGCAGAACAATTTCTGGGAGAATGGCTTTTCAAAAGAAAGCTGCACATACAAGGCATCACCGTAGCCTCCAAATGGGGCCATCTCTACACGGCCGACTGGCAGACCGAAGCCGCCAGCCATGAAATAGAACAACACACCCTCGACAACCTCAACCAGTCGCTGATCTGGAGCTGCCTGCGGCTTGGGCGAGCCATGAAAATCTACCAGATACACACCGCCACCCAGGCCAGCGGCGTTCTGCAAAACACCGAAATTCTGCACCGCCTGACCGAAATCCGCGACGATGGTCGCCTGATTGGCCTGACTGTTGCCGGCCCGCAACAAGCGCAACTGATAGATCAGGCCATCGAAATAAAAATGGATGGAGAACCGCTGTTCCGCGTCATACAAGCCACTTGGAACCTGCTGGAAACCTCCACTGCTGCCGCGCTGTGCCGAGCCAGCGACGCCGGCATGGCCGTCATCATCAAAGAAGCCCTGGCCAATGGCCGGCTCACCGACCAAAACCGGCAACCGGCCCGCCACGCAAAGCTGGCAGGACTCAAAGCCATAGCCGCACAACACAACTGCACCCTGGACCAGCTATCACTGGCTGCCGCCATCAACCAGCCCTGGGCCGACATCGTACTCAGTGGTGCCGTCACCCCGAACCAGCTAACCTCCAACCAGGGCGCACTGCAAGTCACATGGCAGGACGGCATGTTGCAGGAACTGACACAATGGGCAGAACCACCGGCAACCTACTGGCGTACCACAGCGGCCCTGCCATGGAACTGACAACCGGCGCAGCCGGCGGCACAGACAGATACCGATGCCTGCAACAGCGACATAAACCTGTCCATTGCCGGCCAACTCAGTTAAAATCACCATTTTTAAGCCATACAAAAAGGCCATGGCCCGCAGAATACTGATCACCTCCGCGCTGCCCTATGCCAACGGCCCCCTCCACCTGGGGCACATGGTAGAATACATCCAGACCGACATCTGGGTACGATACCAGCGTATGACAGGCAACACCTGCCACTACATCGGTGCCGACGATGCCCACGGCACCCCCATCATGCTGCGGGCACGGGCCGAAGGCATTACCCCGGAACAACTGATAGCCCGATTTGCGCAAGAACACCAGGCCGACTTTGCCGACTTCAACATCAGCTTTGACAACTACCACAGCACCCACTCGGACGAAAACCGGCACTATGCCGAAATGGTCTACAAAGCCCTTGACGAAGCAGGGCACATACACCAGCGCACCATCAGCCAGCTATACGACCCGCAGGAAAACATATTCCTGCCGGACCGCTTCATCCGTGGTGACTGTCCCCGCTGCGGAGCGACCGACCAGTACGGCGACTCCTGCGAAGTCTGTGGTGCCACCTATGCCCCGACCGAACTGAAAAACGTCCGATCCGTCATTTCGGGAGCCGAACCGATCAAAAAAGACACACGGCACTACTTCTTCGCCCTCAACCACTTTGAAGCCATGCTTAAACAATGGACGGCTGCCGGTCACCTGCAACAGGAAATCAGCAACAAACTGGTAGAATGGTTCGAGGCCGGCCTGCACGACTGGGACATCAGCCGCGATGCCCCTTATTTTGGATTTCGCATCCCGGGCACCGACGACAAATACTTCTACGTCTGGCTGGACGCACCGATAGGCTACATGGCCAGCTTCAAAAACTACTGTGACAAAAGCGGCACCTCATTTGAGGAATACTGGGCACCGGACTCAACGGCCGAGCTCTACCACTTCATCGGCAAGGACATCATCTACTTTCATGCCCTGTTCTGGCCGGCCATGCTGCATGGCGCGGGTTTTCGCACCCCGGATGCCGTACTGGCGCACGGTTTTCTGACCGTGGATGGCCAGAAAATGTCCAAATCACGCGGCACCTTCATCAAAGCCAGAACCTACCTCAACCACCTTGACCCGGAATACCTGCGATACTACTTTGCGGCCCGCATGGGCCCCGGCATTGACGATTTGGACCTCAACCTGCACGACTTTCGGGAGCGCGTCAACAGCGATCTGGTCGGCAAGGTCGTCAACATTGCCAGCCGCTGTGCCGGTTTTATCCACCGCCAATCGGCCGGCAGACTATCCGCGATACACCACGAACAAACCCTGTATGACGAATTTATACAGGCCACCGAACAAATTGCAGCCTGCTACGAAGCGCGTGACTACGCCAGAGCCATGCGCCACATTATGGCACTGGCGGACCGGGCCAACCAATACATAGCGGATCAACAACCCTGGGTACACGCCGGTCAACCCGGTCAGCAACAACAGGTACAGGACATCTGCTCAACCGGACTCAACCTGTTTCGGGTCCTCATCACCTGCCTGAAACCTGTCCTGCCGCAGTTGGCCGAAAAAAGTGAAACATTTCTGAACGGTGCTGTGCTACAATGGCACGACATCAAACAACCGCTGCCTGAGGGTCACACCATCAGGCCATTCAGACCACTGATGACACGCATAGAAAAAAACCACATAGAAGCCATGATAGCCGACAGCAAAACAGACCCGAATGCCGAAATAACGACCCCGGCAGACGCAGCCGGGTACGAACCCGTGGCAGAGCAGATACAGATAGACGACTTCGCCCGTATAGACTTGCGCGTTGCCCGCATTATTAAAGCCGAACACATTGAAGGAGCAGACAAGCTGCTGCGCCTGACGCTGGATATCGGTACCGATACCAGAAACATCATTGCCGGCATCAAAACCGCCTACAATCCGGCCGATCTGGAAGGCCGCCTGACCGTCATGGTCGCCAATCTGGCCCCCCGAAAAATGCGCTTTGGCACCTCGCAAGGTATGCTGCTGGCGGCCGGCCCCGGCGGTAAGCACTCCGATGTCAAAGACCTGTTTATCCTGCAACCCGATCAGGGCGCACAGCCCGGTATGCGCATCACATAATGGCAATAACAAATGCCATGCAATGGATAATGCCACCCCTCTCCCTGTCAAAATTGGAAAGCGCATCTGAGCACCATCGCCGGCTGATCCATCGGCCTGCCGCCTCGGCTGGCGTCTGTTGTCCAATCCGTTTGACCTGACATCCGAACTCGATATCAAGGCCATCCGCCGCGAGCAGGATGACAATAACCCGCGCCACAGCGTCGGCGCACAGTGGAAGCTGAACTGGTAGGGTTTCCTTTCAGAATGCCTGTAATTGATCGATTTAAATCGATTTGATGAGAGAGGAGGGTGCTGGTGTCAGGCGGTTTGCGAGGTCGCTCAGGGGTGAGTCACTAATATCTAAGTCTTCGCCTGCTTGAGATTAAAGCCCTGCAATAATAAATATAGTCAGTAGCACCAGTAGCTTCTCGGCCAGGTTGCCGGTCAGCCATGTGCGGGTGTTCCGTGTGCGCATCAGTATCAGGCTCAAAATGGTCAATAGCGGATATAGGGTTTTATAAATGCGCACTATGAGGCTTCCGATATCGCTGGCGATTTTCGGTAATGCCTTTCGATAAAGCCACTCGGCGTCAATGTTTGTGGTGTGTATTTGTGCAGGGGAATAGCGCCTTTTTTCCATCCAGACAAATGCCAGTGCCGTGAACATCAGCAGCTGCAGTTGTGCGATGACATGGGTGGTGTCATACGGCCAGTAATCGACATTCCAGGGCAGCAGTGCATAAAGATATTGTGGAAAAATACCTATCAAAATGCACAGCGTGGCTGCAATCAGCATCGCGATAATCATATTGGTCGGCGCTTCCTGTGTGCGAATACCGGAGTCATGTGCGAAGAAGGTAAAGTATGGTACCTTGATGCCGGCGTGGTACAGTACACCGGCGGAGGCGAACAGCAGTGCCAGCCAGATATATTGATGGCCTTCTTCCAGTAATGCGGTCATCACAAAAGATTTGCTGACAAAGCCACTGAACAGTGGTAGTGCCGAGATCGAGGCTGCACCAATGATACACAGTACGGTGGTTTTCGGCATGGTTTTGTACAGCCCGCCGAGGTCAGAAGCATATACATGACCGACCCTGTACAGAACCGCACCCATTGACATAAACAGCAGTGATTCATACAGGATATGTGAAAAGGCATGTGCTACCGCGCCGTTCAGTGCCAGTGCTGTACCCAGGCCAATGCCGGTCACCATAAAACCAAGCTGGTTGATCAGGATGTAGCTTAATACCCGTCGCAGGTTGTTTTCGAGCACAGCATAGAAGAGCGGAAAACAGGCCATCACTGCGCCGATGTAGATCAGAATATCGGTACCGGGGAATCCCCGTATCAGGGTATAGATTGCCACTTTGGTGGTGAATATGGATAAAACAGCGGCCCCGGTTGGTGTGGATTCCGGGTAGGCATCAGTTAGCCAGTTATGCAGAAGTGGAAAGGCGCACTTGATGCCGAAGGCCAGTAGGATTAGCCACCCGCCGGGACTTTCGATACCGATAAAGTCGAATGCCAGTGAACCCGTGTAACGATAGTGAATCAGCGCGCCAGCCAGTAACAGCACGCCGGATGAAATTTGAAAGACCAGATAGCGCATACCGGCTTTGATGGCGCGAATGCTGCCTCTCGCCCAAATCAGAAAGACGGAGCTGATGACCAGTAATTCCCAGAAAATGAATAATGTAATCAGGTCGCCGGCAAATACCGCTCCCATTGCACTCCCGGCATAGATCAGTCCTGCAATATGCTGCATGGTGTCTTTGAGATGCAATGTATAGATCACCAGCACAAAGGCGGCAATGTGAAATATATAACCGAATATCAGGCTCAGGCGGTCACTGCGCATCAGAATGAGATCAAACTCAAGTAATGATACGCTGAGCAGGGCCCCTTCCGGCATATCCAGCCACAGGTGCAGGCCGCCCAGCAGTGGTGCGGTCAGCATCAGTGCACTGCGCAAATGCCCGTGCGTTACCAGTACCAGCAGTGCGGCCAGAAAGAAAGGGATAAACGGCGGCAGCTCACTCATCCACATCGTAGTAATTTTCCTTTCGCATGAGCAGCCTGCGCAGCAGACGCGAAACCACTATCAGCACCACGAAGGCCACAAAGCCATACAAGGCGTAAAAGCCCGGCAGTTTTTCCCAGCTCGTGTAAATATGTCGATGAACGAAAAAGTCCAGAATGAATAACAGGCCGCATACCGCGTAAAAAGCTCTGAGTAGCTTTTCCACGTTTTGCGGCTTATCGAAAAAATACCTTTTTTCATCAGGCGGGTGTTTGTCCATGATATTTTCTATCGGGCCGCCAGTCGGGCCAGAGAATAAAAAGGCTCAGGATTCAAAAACAGGTAAATACAGATCAGCGACGGTACCAGCATGCCAATCAGGCAGGTAATCGGTGCTTCTTTAATGTCCTCGCTGATATGATCGTTTGCTGCCGGGAAAAATGCCCTGACGGGTATTGCCAGCAGGTAAATTATATTTAACAGGGAGCTGAGCATTAATATCGCCAGCATGGCCCATTGCCCGGCATCCACCGTGCCCAGCGCCAGATACCATTTGCTCCACATGCCCCCGAATGGTGGTAAACCGATAATACTGGCTGAGCCAATGGCGAAGAAAATAAATGTGAACGGCATTTGCCGGCCCAGCCCGTTTAACTGGGAAACCTGTGTTTTGTGTGTGGCGACCAGAATTGCACCAGCGGCGAAGAATAGTGTGATCTTGGCGAAGGCATGCATGGCGATATGCAGAGAACCGCCGAGCAGTCCTGTCGAATTGGCAAGCACGGCACCCAGCACGATATAACTCAACTGGCCAATGGTCGAGTAGGCCAGGCGCTCTTTCAGATTGTCGCATGTCATGGCGATCAGTGAGGCCAGCAGAATGGTCGTGGCCGGTAGCCAGATGAGCCATGTATCGGCACCGGTTGATGCTATAAAGTCAGGGCCGAAGATATAGAGAGTCACTTTCAAAATGCTGAAGACACCGGCTTTTACAACGGCTACGGCATGCAGCAGGGCGCTGACGGGTGTTGGTGCCACCATGGCAGCCGGCAGCCATTTATGCAGTGGCATGACGGCTGCTTTACCGATGCCAAGGATAAACAGCAGATACAGGGTTATAGCCCACGCTGGAGAGACACTGTCGGCCATAATGCCGCCCACAGTAAAATCCAGTGTGCCGGTTTGTGCCCAAATCACGATAATTGCCGGCAGCATCAACGCAATGGATGTGCCCATGAGAATACCGAGATAGACCCGTCCGTTGTGGCGCGCCTCGTCGGTGCCGGAATGCACGACAAGCGGATAGGTCGAAAGGGTCAGAAGTTCATAAAACAGAAACAATGTCAGCAGGTTGTCGGCGAAGATAATGCCCATGGTGGCAGCAATAGCGACGGCAAAGGCGGTGAAAAAGCGGGTCTGGTTTTTTTCATGGTGCCCGCGCATATAGCCAATAGCATAAATGCTTGTTACCAGCCACAGAAAGCTGGCGACCATGGCAAATAACATGCCCAGTGGTTCAGCGGAAAAGGCGATGGTCAGCCCTGGTATGGGTTCAGCCAGTACCAGATCCCCGGTCTCACCGGCCTGAAAGAGCCGGTAAATCCGGTAAATGATGCCAATCAGTGTGGCGGCGGTCGCCAGTGTAACGGCCTCCCGTATATTCGGCCAGCGTCCCAGCCGGCTGATGATGACGGCACCGAGTAGCGGTGTCAGCATGGCCCACATGATGTAGTCTGTAATGCTCATAGCCCGGTCAGCCCCAGACTATTGACAGCCGCTTCGGCTGCACCGACGGATATCCCGGTATCCAGTCCCAGATAGATACAGGCAATCGCCAGCAACCATGTCGGGACAATTAACGCCGGAGTGCGCTCAATGTGGCCGATGTCATGTGGTTCGGCAGTTGGCTGGAAATAAAGCGTTTCGATCAGTTTCCAGACATAGACAATCGCCATTGCCGAACCCAGCACGATCACGGCGACAATCCACCATGCCTGTTGTTCGACCGCTGCCAGCACCAGATACCATTTGCTGATAAACCCGACTGTTCCAGGTACACCGATCAGGCTCAGGCCGGCAATGATAATGGCGGCAAACGTCAGTGGCATATGCCTGCCCATGCCGCTTAACGAGGCAATGCGCAGGCTGCCAGTTTGATATAGCAGAATGCCCGCGGTCATAAACAGCGTGGTCTTGATCAGCGCGTGATTAAATATATGGATCATGGTTGCCATTAGTCCTGTCGCTGATAACAGGCCGATGCCGATCATGAAATAACCGATCTGTGACAGACTGGACCAGGCCAGCAGTGGTTTGATGCTGGTCTGATCGATTGATTTGGCAGCGCCGTGAATGACGGCGATGGCACCCAATACCATGAGCAGTTCGTTGAACAGTGTTTGCCGAGAATATTCCGGTGTGAACACGGTAAATACCATACGGGCAATGACATAGGCCGCTACCTTGGTCGATGTGCCGGCCAGAAAGGCTGATACCGTCATCGGCGCATAGGTATAGGCGCGGGGCAGCCATTGATGCAGTGGGAACACGGCGGCTTTCAGTGCCATACCAATAAAGATAAATCCAAATGCGGTATGGATGGTTCGCACATGGGTTGATTCGGATAGTCTGATGGCCAAATCTGCCATATTCAGGCTGCCGGTTGCGGCATAGGCCAGACCAATGCCAATCAAAAGAAAGGTTGCGCCGATGGTACCCAGTATCAGATATTGAAATGAGGCTGTGAGTGCCTGACGGTTACGTCCCATGCCCACCAGTGCATAGGTAGCCAGTGAGGATATTTCCAGGAACACAAACACATTAAAGATATCGCCGGTCATGCTCATGCCGAGCAGGCCAAGAAAACACAGCAGATAGGCCGCATGGAAGAGGGGCTGTTTGTTTTCCGGAATATCGGCTGGAACGCTGTACCAGGCATAGATAGCGACCAGAGTGCCGACAATACTGATGGTGACCGCCATCAGTGCGTTCAGACCGTCAATTTCATAGGCAATGCCCCATGGTGGTGCCCAGCCGCCGAGCTCATAGTGAATCAGACTGCCGCTGATAACATCACCCAGAATGCTGAGTGACATGATCAGACACAGGGCCATGACCGCCATCACTATCGCCCAGGATGAACGCCCGCCAGGCAGTAGAGCCGTCACCGGTGCGGCCAGCAGTGGCAGTACCACCATTAAAATAACGGAATGCTGGCCTACCATTCCTCAGTCTCTTCGCTTTGCTGCTCATCCTGAAACAGCAGTTCATCTTCTTCTACGGTGTGACAGGCCTCACTGATTCGCACAACAAAGGCGAATGCCAGTGCCGTTGTCGCAACGCCTACCACAATGGCCGTCAGCATTAAAACCTGTGGCAGCGGATTGGAATAGACCGTAAAGCCCTCTGCCACAATAGGTGCAGTACCATCTGTAACCACCCCCATACTGATATACATGAGAAATACAGCGGCTTGCAGGATATTCAGTCCGGCAATTTTTTTAATCAGATTGGTATGGCTGATGATGGTGTAAAGGCCGATCATCATAATGATAATGGTGGCCCAGTAGTTGTAATGGGATACCCAGTGACTGCTGATGTAATCAATCATGCTGCTTTTCTATACCTGCGTCCTGTGTTGTCAAAGGCCGACCGGCGAAGGAATCGAAGATCAGCAGCATGGTCGCGGCCACGGTAAAACCAACGCCCAGCTCGACCAGGATGATACCCATGTGCTGACCATGAACCGGCGTATCGGCAAGCACGCTGTAATTAAGAAACTCGCCACCCATGAACAAAGCTGCCACACCCGTGCCGGTATAAAGCAGCACTCCCAGGCTGGCAATGAATTTCAGGACAGGCCGGGGTATTGCTTTATCACCGGCTTCAAGGCCAAAGATCAGGCGATACAAAACCAAGGCGCTGCTGAAAATCATACCTGCCTGAAATCCGCCGCCCGGGCTGTAATCGCCATGGAACTGTACATAAAGCGCGAACAGGATAATTAATGGAATGAGCATCTTGGCTACAATGCGCAGGATAATATTGTCTTTCATGGGGCATCCTCGTCATGGTGCTGGCGCCGTCCGTCGCCAAGCAATAACATCACGCCGATGCTCGCCGCAAAGATCACAACTACCTCGCCCAGTGTATCGAAGCTGCGGTAACTGGCCAGTACAGCGGTAACCATATTGGGGACACCGGTTTCATTACGAGCTTCGGCAATATAGCGGTCAGCGACATGTCGATGTGCTGGTGCATTTATATCGCCCATCAGGGCAATGTCATGTACTCCATAAAGCAGGGCACTACCGGTCAGCAGTACAATGATTAACGGTCGCCACTGCAATCGGGCTGTATTTTTTGCATAACGGATTCGGGTCAGTGTCAGTGTTACCAGCAGTAATACGGTTGATATGCCAGAACCGACCGCTGCCTCGGTAAAGGCGACATCCGGTGCATCCATGACCATGAACAGGCCGGCCGTCAACAGGCTATACAGGCTTAATATCATCGCCACGGCCAGCATGCGGCGCAGTTGCAGTATGGTTGCTGCCATGGCTATCAGAAATAATAGCAGCAGCATATTGATAGCAATATCAATATCAATCATGGGCATCATCCTTTGTCGATTGATCTTTGCTCCACGGTTTGATTTTATGTTGCCAGGCACCGTTGCCCAGTGAAAAACTGGAAGCCGGGGAGGTAAAAAACAGAAAGGCATAAATAAAAAGCAACTTAACACTTTCAAATGACCAGCCGGCCTGCAGGCCCAGACCGAGCAGAATAAGTGAAGCACAGCCGGTGTCAGTGACACCGACGGCATGCAGGCGGGAATAGACATCAGGAAAACGCAGCAGGCCAATTCCCCCGATGATTCCGAGAGCCCCGCCGGTGACAATTAAAACCCAGCTCAGAATATCAATCATCATCCGGCCCTGACGAATAAAACTCCTCCCGCTCGACCATGCGTAATGCCGCCAGTACCCCAAGCCAGTTCAGCAGGGAATAAAGCAATGCAATATCCAGCACATCGGGGCGACTGGAAAGAAAGGCAAATACCGCGACCAGCAATACGCTCTTGGTGCCGAACATGTTGACGGCAAGGATGCGGTCGAAGACAGTCGGGCTGGCAACGGCACGCACGACGGCCAGTGCCATACTGATCAATATGGTGACTGCTGCCACTACAAACAGAGTCATGGCTGCTTCTGTGTTGGTGGTATGACATCCCCGGTTTCTGGCACGATGGATGCCAGATAACCGCGTTTAAGCTCCTCCGCCCCTTCCTCGGATAGTGCATGTACGATGATGGCCCCCGGCTCGACCTCAATGCTTGCGGTGCCAGGTGTCAGGGTGATGGCATTGGCATATATTGCCTTTTCCAGCTCTGTTTGATGGGTATCAGGAACAGAGAACACCGTTGGACTGATCGGGCGAATGCCAAGGATTCTCAATGTGACATCCATGTTCGCACGGGCAATTTGAATTTGCAGTAAAAACCAGAAGCGGGGTAGTAAAAAGATCAAATGAAACGGATAGCTTTCACGATCTATCACGCCCATGCGCCGCGCAATGAGCAGTGTCAGCATGACGGAGGCCGTGCCGAAACCGAGCATCAGTGGTTCAAAATGAGTAGAGAGCAGCAACCAGAGCATCGCCAGGGTAAGCCCCATGCTGATGGTA
Organism: Gammaproteobacteria bacterium; assembly: GCA_965214035.1. Classification (GTDB taxonomy): domain Bacteria; phylum Pseudomonadota; class Gammaproteobacteria; order JAJDYQ01; family JAJDYQ01; genus JAJDYQ01. The sequence continues at coordinate 801,521 of OZ243932.1, forward strand.
TGTATCATTCCTGAGTTCACAGCATATCCGGACGGAAACCAGTCACAATCATACCACTTGATTCCAGAAATTGTAATCCTCCTGAAAAAAGCAGTGAATCATTCACTTTGAGCACTGATCTCCTGTTGCCGGTTTTCATGGATTTTCCCATTTACTTTTCAAAGATAAACTTTTCGACCTCACTGAAAAAACGTTCAATGCGAAATGATTGGGCAAACTCTCTTTGCTTTCTTAAAATTTCCTCATCTTCCTCCGAAAAGATTTTGTTAATTCTGTCAATCCAGACGTTCTTCTCTAAAGGTAGTAGATTCTCTTCCAGATTTGATTCCAGGAGTCCGGTGTTATTGGCCGACAAAACATAACAATTACTGGCTGCAGCCTCTACCGGAGGTAATCCAAACCCTTCATACAGTGATGGAAATAAAAGAATTTTACTTTCCTCAAGGTACTTTTTTTTGTCCTTTTCCGAACATCGCTCTATGATGGAAACTTTCAGGTTATGTGCTTTAATAAAAGAAGCATCCTGCGGGGAAATTTCCCCGATTCTTAGCAGTTTTTTATCGTTAAAGTGTTTTAGTATCTGCAAAATAAACTTGAAGTTTTTGTTCCTGGTATTCCTTGCGATATGAATAAAATCATATTGCTTTTGTCTCTTTTGGAGTGATTCAAAAAATATTTCATTGATGCCGCCATATATCACTTTATTTTGCGGTATTTGATATTTGTGATAAAAGTCAGTAAATTCTTCCTTCGCAAATCTGGAGATAAATACCAGTTTGTCGGCTTTCAAAGAGTGCTTGAATATAAGTTTCCAAAAAATTCTTTTCCAGGAAGCTTCATATGTCAGACCTGCCCAATCATGTATGATGGCCGCTTTGTTTTTGGCATTGCTGTTTATAAGGGCTTTCATCAGGATGGGTTCATGAGTCAATACCCAATCAAACTCTTTTTCATTTTTATAAAAAATTACTCTCGATAATCTTTTGAGAAATGATTTTGAATATAAATCAACATATTCAACCTGATAGTCTTCTTTTTGTTCAAAGTATTTTTTTTGAAGATACGCATAGATTTTCATCGACATCGTAATTTTATATATACTTAATATCAGAATTTTATTAACTTTTTTATCCATAGTATTATGTAGCCTGTCAGATTCCTGAATATCATGATCGGATACTATAACTCAACAAGCGATGCGTCGAACACAGGCCCGTCAACACAGACACGCTTCATCGTATAGCCGTTTTTATCCCTGATTTTGACGACGCAGCCGGCGCAGCCGCCAACGGCACATGCCATATACTCTTCCAGTGACATTTGACAGGTGATAGAATATTTTTCAGCAAGCTTTTGGCAGGCGTATAGCATTGGGTGAGGACCGCAGCAGAACATTTCGGTCATACTGGCTTGTGAACTGGTCAAGGTTTGCAGAAACCGGTCAGCCATTTCTGATACATAACCATTATAGCAGCCAGTCAGGCCACTCAGGCTGGCCAGTCGGCAGGCTATTGAAATACTTTCCAGGTCATTGATCGTATAAAGGCTATCAATACCGGGCATATCCAGATCAGACTCCATCAAGGTGAATGGAAATGGCGACTCCGAACCCATGAAGGCATAAGTTATTTGACGGTCATCCGGGTATTGCCGATGTATGGTTTCGGCGGTGAAGATCAGCGGCGGAATCCCGACACCGCCACCTATTAATATGCGTATGGGTTTTTCCTCATGCAAAACAAAGGGACTGCCGACAGGGCCGAGCAGACTGAGAGTGGTGCCAGCCGACTGTTTGGCGAGTAGAGCTGTACCCTGACCGACTTCCCTGTACAACAGATCAATGTAACCCTCCTTCGGTCGAGTGCGCATGATTGACATCGGTCGCCTGAGAGGCAAGGAGCGGTCACACTGCAAATGCACAAACTGCCCATGGATGGCTTTACTGGCACACTGCGGGCAATGCAGTCGCAGAGTATGCTGACAATCGTCATGGTGAAGCTGAGATATAACTGTTGCATCCTCCATATATATGGTATTGCGCCAGGCGGGATGTTGGGTGGGGCTTATCATGCCGGGTTAGTCGCGTTGGTAGCAGAGCCTGCCGGCCAGCAGCGTATGACTGATCCTGCCGGTAAAGGACCAGCCATTGAAGGGAGAATTTTTACCACGGCTCAAGCCCCGGTCGGCCTGATAAATCCACTCGGATTCAGGATCCAGAATGGCGATATCGGCGACATGGCCGGGAGACAGCCGGCCGGATGTTTTACCGATGATACTGGCCGGATGACAGGTACAACAACTGATCAGGGTTTCCAGCGGGACAATGCCATCGGTGGCCAGCTTCAGGACAAGAGGCAAAAAAGTATCCATGGTGCTCATACCGGGTTCCGTTGCAGCGAATGGAGCGAGCTTGGCGTCGGCCTCATGCGGTTGATGATCCGAACAGATAGCGGAGATAACGCCGTCGATAACACCCTGTCTCAATGCGTCGCGGTCTGATTCGGAACGCAGTGGTGGTAACACATGCAGATTGCTGTCAAAGCCGATGATATCATTTTCGGTCAAAAAAAGCTGGTGTGCAGCGACATCGGCAGTAACGGGCAGACCATGTCGCCGGGCATCCTCGATAAGCCTGACCCCCCGGGCTGTGGACAAACGGCAGAAATGTGCTTCAACGCCGGTTATCTCAATCAGGGCAAGGTCACGGGAGATAGAAATAATTTCGCTGGCAGCCGGGATTCCTGCCAGCCCGATGCGAGATGCGACACGTCCTTCATGTGCGCAGCCATGGTGGGCAAGATACCCCTCTTGGGCATATAGAAAGACCTTCATGCCATGGCTTGCGCAATAATCCATGATATTCCTCATCATGCGGTGATTAGAGACAGGCAAACCGGCGTTACTGACGGCCGGGCAACCGGCATTTTTGAGGGCGGCGATCTCGCTTAATTTTTCCGATTTCAGGCCGACTGTCGTGGCGCCCAGGGTGAATATACGGGGTGTTGTGTGACAGTTGGACTTTTGCCGAATCAGATCGACGACTGCCGGGCTATCGATCACCGGTTCGGTATCTGGTGGGATACAGACCGAAGTGACCCCGCTGGCCAATGCGGCGCGGGACTCATGGCAGATATCGGCCTTATGTTCATGTCCCGGCTCTCGAAAGCGGGCACACAGATCCGTCAGACCGGGCATGACCCACTTACCGGTAGCATCGATGATGTGATCGCGGCTAACAGAACCCTCTTCGGGGTGGTTTTGGCAGATCAGGCCATTGTCATCGATATACAGGTCATGGATAGCATCTACATGGCTGGCCGGGTCGATGACACGGCCATTACGGATGAGGCGGATATTGGTTGATAAAGTCATGGGGTTGTCGGGGTTCGGGCCAGTGCCATGGACATGACGGCCATACGGATAGCGATGCCATGGCTGACCTGCTCAAGAATAACCGACTGCGGGCCATCGGCGACAGATGAAGACATTTCCACGCCCCGATTGATAGGGCCGGGGTGCATGACCAGCGCATCCGGTTTAGCGATCTGCAACCGGTCCCGCGTCAGGCCATAATGATGATAATACTCATACTCACTGGGCAGATGTCCCGACTGCATGCGCTCATGCTGCAAGCGCAGCATGATAATGACATCGACATCCCTCAGACCATCTTCAGGATCATAAAAAACCCGGACACCGAATGACTCTACATCGACAGGCAACAGCGTTCGAGGAGCGATGACCCGCACCTCCCCGGTCAACAGAATATTGAGCGCATGAATCTGAGAGCGGGCCACTCGTGAATGCAATATATCGCCCACGATAGCCACACACAGTGAACCGAAGTCCGGTTTATGGCGCCGGATTGTGAATACATCGAGCAGAGCCTGTGTGGGATGGGCATGGCGACCGTCGCCGGCATTGACAACACGAATATGAGGAGCGACATGCTGAGCGATAAAATGGGCAGTCCCGCTATGAGAATGCCGCACTACAAACATATCAACATACATAGCCTCCAGATTTCTCAGCGTATCGAGCAAAGATTCCCCTTTCAGTGTTGCGGCGCTATCCAGAGCGATATTCAATACATCGGCGGAAAGGCGTTTGGCAGCCAGCTCAAAAGTGGTTCGAGTACGGGTACTGGGTTCAAAAAACAGATTGGCGATGGTTTTGCCTCTTAGCAGAGGAACTTTCTTGATACTGCGGACAGTGACCCCGGTCATGGATTCAGCGGTATCGAGAATAGATACCAGCATCTCATACGGCAGCCCTTCTACGGTCAGAAAATGTTTCAGGTCACCGGACTCATCCAGTTGTAAGGAAAGACTCATGGCAGCCTGACCACCTCCAGGCCGAGTGGAGAAGGGCCGGACAGCTTGATTTGCTCATTATCCTGCAATTTGACCGTATCGCCCGCGCAATCGGCGGCGACAGGTAACTGCCGCCCATCACGCTGTATCAGCACAGCCAGCAGCACAGAGGCGGGGCGTCCATAATCAAAGATCTCATTGAGTGCGGCGCGGACTGTGCGTCCCGTATAGAGCACATCATCAACCAGAATGATATGCCTGCCATCAATATCGAAAGGGATCCGGGACGGGCGGACCTCGGGATGGAGACCGACACGTAAAAAATCATCACGGTAAAAAGATATATCCAGCGTGCCCAGAGGCAACCTCCCCGGCAGTTGCTGTTGCAGATGCTCGGCGATCCACACCCCGCCCGTATGTATACCGATAATAGCGCAATCCGGACAGCAGGACAGGCGGTCAGTCACAGACCGGGTGAGATTTTCCAGGGCTGAACTGGCACAAAACTCAGAGCGGGTTGTCATGGTTATCAAACCAGGTTTGCAGAATCACAGCGGCAGCCACATCGTCGAAGAGACGCATTTTTCTGCGTTTCATCCGGGGCAACCGATCTCTGGCGGCATATGAACTCAAATGCTCATCGATGCGATAAACAGGCAAATGAAATCGTGCCTCCATATCGGAAGCGAAGCGACTGACACGCCGTATAAAAGGAGTAACTGTGCCGTCCGCGGTGCAGGGCATACCCACCACAAGCCCGCAAGGTTGCCACTCCTGGACAAGCTGTTCGATACGCAGCCAGTGCCTGCCGCCGGTGACAGGCACGACCTCGACCGGGTTGGTAGAGCGGGTAACTGACTGACCACCAGCGATACCCAGGTGCTTTTGACCATAATCAAAAGCCAGATAAAAGCCGTTTATAGAAAGAGGTTTTTCAGTGGGCTCAGGCATGGCCTGCTTGAAGAGACATCTGTGACAGATCAATGCCGATCAACTGTGCGGCCTGTTGCCAGCTCCGGGTGCAATCCGGCTGAAAGATAATATCCACATCAGCCGGGGCAGACAGCCAGGCGTTTTCAAGCATCTCATCCTCCAGTTGCAGAGGCCCCCAGCTGGCGTAACCCAGCAAAAGGAGAAACCGGTCCGGTCCTCTGCCCTCACTGATGGCCTCCAGAATATCGATTGAAGTAGTAAGGATCAGCTCCGGGGTAACGGGTATAGAAGTGGCCCACTGCTCCGTGCCGTAATGCAATACAAACCCGCGTTCACGCTCTACTGGCCCGCCGAAATAGACCGGGTTATCGCCCTTGAGCATTTTTTTGCTGTGCCCGATATTGGCCTGCTCGAACAAATCCTGAATGGTGATATGGATAGGGCGATTGATAATAAGCCCCATGGCACCTTTTTCACTATGGTCACAGATATAGCTCACCGTATGGTCAAAATGAGGATTGACCATGTAAGGCATGGCGATCAAAAAATGATTCGCTAAAGATGTCTGTTCAACCATGGACACAGTATCCTGTTTACAACGGTCAAAGGCAAGAGTTGGAATGGTAGAAATTCACAAAAACGGCAGATTTTACCGATTCAGATACAACCAGTGACCCAAATGATCTGATGATCCTGGTGGATATCATTTTCAGGCGTATATTATTGTGTGCGCCTGCATTATAGGTAAGCTGCGATGCTCGCGTGCAGCGTTTTTGATGCTACAGGACGCCGTCCGGCAGCTGATCAGTGTTGATGCCCTCGTCTTCCAGCATGATAGGGATACCATCTTTAACCAGATAAATCGTTTTCCCCGATTCGGTGATGAGTCCTTCCTGTATTTCGTCATTCAGGATGTCGCCTGCGATGTTACGGACCCGACCCTGGCTGAGTTCGGTATTGAGTGCCTTCAGTTGTACTGCGGTCAGATGGTTCACAGGTGACTTTGTCACCGGACAACACAGAATTTCAAGTAGTTTTCCATCGATGGTCATGGGCTGTCTCCTGAGGTTTTGATCGGCTGCATTGCTGTTCATTGTAATGACTATGCACCTTGACGGCAAACTTTATGTTTCGTTGGCAATTCCATGTGGTACATGACCGGTGGTAATGTGTTGTGAGGCCGACTCAATGTTCTGATGTTGGTCGTCGAAAAAGATGTCTGCTCCAAAAGTTTTCAAAAATTCGCTTTTGTCCATGCCACCCAGAAACAGTGCTTCGTCAATGCGGATGTTCCACGCTCGAAGTGTCAGTATGACCCGCTTGTGTGTCGGTGCAGCGCGGGCTGTTACCAGTGCAGTACGAATCGGTGCTTTGTCGGCCGGATATGCCGATTGAATGCCATGCAGTGCCGCCAGAAAATTTTTGAATGGTCCGCCGGATAACGGGGTTTTTTCGGCGGCCACTTCGCTCTCGGTGAAGGCCTGCAGGCCGTTTTCCTTGAATACCCGCTCCGCTTCATCGGAAAACAGTACCGCGTCACCATCAAACGCCAGACGCAGTTCGTTGCCGCTGTTTTGGTTGTTGCCGGCAATGGTCGCTGCCGCATAACCGGCACTCAGTGCCTTCGTTACATCTTCCGGGTCGGTCGATAAGAATAAATGTGCTCCAAAGGCGGATACGTACTCATATGGACTGCGGCCACTTGTAAATACCGCCCGGATGATTTTCAGACTGTGGTGCTGAATGGAGTTAAAGACCCGTAACCCGGTATCGGCACTGTTGCGGGACAGCAGGATGACTTCTACCATTGGACGGTCAGGGTCACGGTCGTTAAGGGCCAGTAGTTTACGTACCAGAGGAAAGGCGGAGCCGGGCTTCAGCACTTCATCTTCGTGTTCAATCTGGTATTTGCAGTAGGCCTCGATACCCTGATTTCTGAATATCTCGTGGCTTTCATCAAGGTCAAACAGTGCCCTGGATGAAATTGCGACAACCAGTTTGTTATTCAGGTCAACTTTCATGGCCGATACATCAGCCGGCCTGTTGCATGGGTATCAGTCAGGCAGTAACCCTGTTCCTGTACCATTTCGTACCATTCTCCTGCGACCTGGATGTCCTGCTTTACACCAAGTCCAAGTTCGTGGAAGAAGCCAATTTCATTCTGTGCATCGACATCGCCCTGCAGAGCTGCTTTTTCATACCAGCCTGCGGCCTGTACAAGGTCTTTTTCAACGCCCAGACCATAACGATACAGCACTGCCATGAATAATTGGGCCTCGGCGTATCCGTTGTCGGCCAGCGGCAGCCAGTTTTCATGGGCCTGTTGATAACGATGTTCCGCAAAGGCTGTGATGCCTTTTTCCAGTTGTTCGTGCAGTGGGTTTGACGATGTCAATACCGGCTGGATCAGCAGATATATAGATAGCAGGGCACATTGCCTGTTCATTTTTTATTCGCCTCTTGTTGCCGTATCTGTGCCATTCTGGCCAGTTTTAGTATCAGTAACATGATACCTGATGAGTGCAGCAGCAGGTCAAAAATGTCTATGGGTTCTGTCAGGCTGCCATTTGTCAGCATACGGATTTTTTCGATCAGATGCGGTTCTGGAAACAAGGGGGCAAGCCCCAGTATCACAGCTGCCACTATTATCATTGTCAAGGGTATGGAGTCGAAAAATTTCAATATATTGCTATCCCGCCATGCCTGCCCGGATAGTAAAGGGTGTTGTGTGAACATCGCATGGCATTTCTGCCGTCAGCAATTCCATATCGACATGCTCTCATTAAGTATGGGGATAAGCAAGAAGGGTACAAAGCCGATGACAGCCTGCCGGCAGGCCAGGTGCTGAGCAACGGGATGGTCCCGGTGAAAACCTCTAGTTTTTTGTAGTTCATTTTTCTGTCGCACCAGACACAATGGTCAGGTTCATTGGAGGCAGATGCCCATTTCAGCTCATACACACAATATGGATATGGTAATTCTTATGCGTGCAAATAACGGCTTTTCTCTGGTTGAGATCATCATAACCCTGGCGATAGCGTCGATTATTATTTCTGCTGGTGTCCCGGCCTTGACCGGGTTTGTCGAGAAAAACAGGATAGCCACTGCAACCAATACGGTAGTGCTTGCCTTGAATCTTGCCAGAAGTGAAGCAATTAAGCGCAGAGTGCGGGTGACCATGAGACGTGGCGGTAGTACTCAAAGGGTCTGGGAGGAAGGCTGGTCTGTTTTTACGGATAATAACGGCAATGGGCAGCAGGATCCGGGAGATATACTACTGACCACATTTCCAGAGCTGGCGCATGGCTATACGCTGCGCACAGGCGGCAATTTCAGAGACTGGATTGCTTATCTGCCTACGGGTGTATCCAGATCCGGTAACGGACTGGGGAATGATACTTTCAGAGTCTGTCCGCCTGATGGCGATGCCAGTAAGGCCAGCAGGGTCGTTGTCAATCAGACCGGTCGTCCAAGGTTAAGAAAAATACCCACGACATGTCCCTAGAACCTATCTCAAAATCAAATTATTTTCAGAGTAGTGTATCGTTGCTTGCATAAATAAGCTGACAGGTGAAAGCCGGGATCGTATTAAGCACCACTTGCCCTCCCACAAGAACCGTTCGCAAATCGGTTCCTGTCAGAAAAGTTCTTGAGGCTGTCTTGGGGATTTTGGGCACAGGTACATAATGGCACATGCTGTCACAGTGCCACCTCAACTATAAAACAGTACACCGATGCTTTTGGATGAAGCCCTGACGCGGTTGTAGCGGGTCACTATCTTCATGAAAGCGTCACACAAGACGGCACTGCTCTATGGTGCTGTTGCCTTGATATCCATGGTCGCGGGAGTGCTGGCTGCACAATGGCTGCAAGGCGATAAAAGCACCCCGATACAGACAGAGCGGCAGGTTGGCATACCTGAAATCAGACCCGACTTCAGCTTAAACAGTCTTGAAGGCGACAGACGCAGCCTGAGCGAATGGGACGGCAACATTATCCTGCTCAACTTCTGGGCAACCTGGTGCCCTCCCTGCCGCAAGGAAATGCCGGATTTTATTGAGCTGCGCGAACAACTCGAAGGCGAGCCGTTTGAAATTATCGGAGTAGCCATTGACCATGCCGAACCCGTACAGGATTTTGTTGATGAAATTGGCGTGGAATACCCGATCCTGCTTGCTAAACTGGAAGGGCTGACCATCATGCGGGAGTATGGCAACCAACTGACAACCCTGCCCTATACCGTTGTCATTGACCGGAACCAGAGGATCATCAAAACCTTCCGCACCGAGGTCACCAAAGAAGATGTGCTTGAGGCTATACAGCCGTTGCTTTCTGATTCGGTGGTTGTGGCGCGTTGAAGGGCAGTGACGGGATTCTAAATAAGCCTCGCTTGTCAGGTAGCAGGAAGGCGCTGCCGGGGTGGCGTTTGCTGTGAAACAATATCGAATGCTAATCCAGGTTTAAGTAGTTTTCTTCGGTCCTGAGAGAGTAATTCAATCGCCGTAAGCGCTCTTGAGTCAGGTTCAAAAAGGGAGATTTCATTTTCTTATTTTCCAGAATTCAGGCAACATCAAATATTTTGATAAAACAAAAAGCGTCGTTAAATCAATAGTATCAATATATTTTAATGCTAAAAAGAGCTAAAATAATGATAGCGAAAAGCCGTATCATTTATCCGCATTTTGTGATAGATTAGGATGTCTATTGATAGTTATATTCAATCGGATAGTTGTTCAGATGACTCGAAAATTCATAGAATCAGGCCCCGGCTTGCCTAATTGGCCCAATCCAATTAGTCATGCTGTTGTAGTTGGGAATATGTGCTATGTCAGTGGGCAACTCTCAGTCAATGAAGAAGGCTCTTATGTGGAAGGGACTATAACTGAAGAAGCAACATTAGCGTTTAGTAATGTTTTTTCTGCTCTAGATGTAGCTGGTTTTGCTAAAAGCGAAATTGCTTATATCGATATAGCGTTCTCAGACCTTTCCGATTTAAACAAAGTAAATGCTTTGTACATGTCACTATTTCCAGAAGGCAAAAGGCCTGCTCGCACTGTTTACGAAGCTGCTAAATTACCGTTTAATGGAAAAATTAAAATAGTTGCTACAGCGGTCAAAGATTGAATATAACAAGGCGCTTAAGCTCGCTCACTCCGTTCGCTGGGACGCAAACGTGGTGCGGCTTCGCCATTTTCGCACCACGCCTGCGCCCCTTAGCTAAGTGTTATAAATCATACGGATGAAGTTGAGTGAAAATTGAGTGCCCAGAATGCCAGAAAGAAAACGACCTAAAACTAGAGGCAAAAGTAAAGTGTGGAAATTGCGGAAAGGATCTGACTGGTAGTACTTATAAAAAGCCAATTATTTCGGGTATGGCAGTTTTGGCGATTGGTGTGGTAGGTGGACAGTTTGTTGATTATGCGGTAACTGATAATAGATACCCGCTAAAAACAGAATATTCCATTATGGAGTCGTGTAGCAATTCGTATGAAAAACCAGTTAAGAGATATGTATATAAAAATAGGAAGAAGATTTGCTTATGCGCTATGGAAGAAACCATGAACGAGATTTCATATATTCGTTACAAAGTAGATGAAAAAGGCTTTTTGTCTGCATTTGAAGATAATGCTAACAATTGCATAGAGCAGCAAGAATGAATCCTGCTGCTCTACGACTTATATGTTATTTTTTAGTAGAAGAGCCCTTTCCTGAATTTTTTGCTGCCGAAGACTGTGCTCTAGCAGCGAAAGAACCTTTTGGGGTGGCTCCACTATTAGCTTTTGCGGTTGTAGATTGAATGCGTGCAGAGGCATCCGAGGTCATAGGTTTACTTGGTTTAGACATGTTATTTCACCTTGTTAGTTAAGAAAGTGTTCCCACTGGAACGGTTTTAATATTATTCGAGGCACGGGGGACAAATGGGTACAAGATGACAACCAAACAATTACAAAAAGAAATAAGGGGTGAACTTAGTAGGCTTGGCTGGTCTATGGGGGATTTCGTAAAAGAATATGATAAACACTTCAAATACAAGTCAAGGCTAACTGAAGAATCATTTAAGAAACAATTGTCCAGGCAATCAACGAAGTCGAAACTACTGGAAAATTATCTACGTTTTATTCAATCACATGAGCAATGGTTAAAGATCGGAGAAATTAGACCTATTTTCATGTCAGAAGAGGAGCTTTCTCCTGAGTTCAATGAGGGGATGAAAAAAATATCCAAGCTGATAACCAGCGTGATAGAAAAATGATTTATAACAATAGCATACACGCGGACTGCCAAAAGCAGCGCGGCTTTCGCTTCGCTACAGCCACCCCACTTTTGTCAGCCGGTGATGCTAGGCGTTAGGCAATATTAGGAGAAATTCCAATGCTTGGATTCTTCAAAAAAAGAAGGGGAAATCTGATGCTGCTATCAAAACGGCAGCAGGATTGTTGCAGGTTGAACTATCCTTGGGAAACGCCGAGAATAATCCCGAATTCAATAAAAGACTGGGTGGCAAATTTAGCCGAGGATACATCTTTGGTCTTTGTGATGCCCTTATACAATCGGCAGGTGTAAACGACGAAGTTGAAGCAATGGCAATATTGACGGTAATCCATGTCGAATTATTTGGCAAAGATGGAGCGAATATGGTTGGGCTATCGCTCAGGGATCAGGAAGATTCTATTTTTGCGAAAGGCCGGATGAGAGGTGGAGAGGAACTTGTAGAGTTCTTTTGCAGCCAACCATCACGAAGTGACATTGGTACAACGGAGTTTTGATTTTTACATGATTGAAGCCAGGCCAGACAAGTTGATTGGTGATAAGGCCTATGACAGTGACCCACTGGCCGAGGAAGGTATAGAAATGATTGCACCGCATCAGCGAAATCGGGTCAAGCCAGCGACTCAAGATGGACGAAAACTCCGGCGTTATCAACGGCGCGGGTTGGTTGAACGTTTTTTTGCTTGGATACAATGGCAAAGACGCCTCCTTGTTCGTTGCGAGTATTACGCTGCCAATTTCCTGGGTTTTGTTCAACTGGCTACCGTTAATGTCCTGCTTAAGCAATTTTGAGATAGGTTCTAGCCATCTCCGCACAGGGCACTGGGTACCTGCGTTCTGTGGACCAGTCATTCCATTTTCTCCAGTACAGTCGGAGCTTTTTTGCCGGATGGTTTTGTCATGCAGCCGTTGCCATCACAGTTGAGCGGCGAATATGAATCTGTCGGTACGGGGTTGTCTCGGTAGGCGCGTGAGGTGTTATGATCTCTATTGGAGGCACCCTGATTTTTATTGCTTAACCGCGACCGAGATATGGATAACAAGGATCTGGAAACGAAGGGATTCGATACCCGTGCAGTGCGCTATGCGCAACAGCGCACCGGGGAGCGTGAGCATTCTGAACCTGTTTTTACAACATCCAGTTATGTTTTTGACAGCGCGGCCCATGCCTCAGCGGTGTTTGGGGGAGAACAAAAGGGCAATATCTATTCCCGATTCAGTAATCCCACGGTAACAACCTTTGAAAAACGGCTGGCATCGCTGGAAGGCGGTGAAAGCTGTGTGGCAACATCATCCGGTATGTCGGCCATTCTGTCCACGATGATGGCTCTGTTGCAATCAGGCGATCATCTGATTGCGTCCCGTAGCCTGTTTGGTTCAACCATACGGTTGTTTGATGTTTATCTGAAAAAATTCGGTATTGAAACATCCTATGTAACGCTTTCCAGTATTGAAGAGTGGCAGGCTGCTGTACGGCCAAATACGCGGATGCTTTTTGTCGAGACACCTTCAAACCCGTTGACTGAAATATGTGATATTGCCCGGTTGTCCGTTCTTGCGCACGGCTATAACGCCATTCTGGTAGTCGATAACTGTTTTTGTACACCGGCCCTGCAAAGGCCACTACAGCTTGGAGCCAATGTTGTTATACATTCTGCTACCAAGTATCTCGATGGCCAGGGCAGGGCGGTGGGTGGTGCCATCATCGGTAATCATGAGCAGGTCGGTAATCAGATTTTTCCCTTTTTGCGTACCGCGGGACCGACCATGAGTCCATTCAATGCCTGGATATTCAGCCGCGGGTTGGAGACCCTTTCATTGCGGATGAAAGCGCACAGTGAATCGGCGACCCGGATGGCTGACTGGTTGAGCAAGCACCCTCGTGTGACGCATGTATATTACCCCGGCTTGAAAACACACCCGCAATACGATCTGGCGAAAAAACAGCAGTCTGCTGCTGGCGGCATTATCGGCTTTAAGGTTGATGGCGAACAGGAGGCCGCATGGAAGGTGGTGGATGGCCTTAAGCTCATGTCGATTACGGCCAATCTGGGTGATGTGAAAACAACCATCACCCATCCGGCTACCACAACCCATCACAGAATAACCGCCGAACAACGAGCCTGTTCTGGCATTACCGATAATCTCCTGCGTATTTCCGTTGGACTGGAAACGGTTGATGATTTGATTGACGATCTGGACAGGGCACTGGTCTGGTGAAGGGTTTCATTGGGCAGGTTGCAGTATCAGGCAGAAGTTTTGAATAAACACTGACAATAGATATTGATGTATTGTATTCAATACTTTATCCAGTGAGTATCAGCAGTGCTGATCGCCTGTCCGCGGGTATTCCTGTGCTATGCAAAAAATCATTGAATGATGGCAGATCAGAGAACGGCTGTATGGTGGGATGCTGTACTGGCAGTATTCGGATTGACCGATTATATGCTTTGGCCTGCATGAGTTATGATTGATACGGCTTGATAGCCTGCACTCTGTAATATATGAAAACTACCTGTTTCAAGGCCTATGATATTCGTGGCCGCATACCCGATGAACTGAATGACGCATTGGCCTGCCGCATTGCTTATGCCTATGCACAGGTATTGAAGCCGAAAAATATGGTTGTGGGACGCGATATTCGTCTCAGCAGTGTGGATATTGCTGCTGCCGTGATTCGCGGCCTGCGTCTGGCCGGTGTTGATGTCCATGACATCGGGGTATGTGGCACTGAGAATGTTTATTTTTCGACTGCCAATGAAAAAATGTCCGGCGGCATTATGGTCACGGCAAGCCATAACCCTCCTGACTACAATGGTCTGAAAGTGGTGCGCGAGGATGCCCGTCCGGTCGGCCGGGAAACCGGATTGACAGATATTCGGGCCATAGTGGAGAACGATGATCTGGTATTGCCGTTGGAAGAAACAGGCGACCTTTATCAGCTTGAACCTTGGGAAAGCTATATTGCGCATTTGCTGGATTATGTTGATGTGCAGCGGTTGAGGCCCATGAAAGTGCTGGTAAATCCCGGCAATGGTGGCGCGGGACTTGTCATACGGCGTCTTCGGGGCAGACTTCCCTTTGAGTTTGTGGAGATGGACTTTGATCCGGATGGCACATTTCCGAACGGGGTGCCCAATCCCTTGCTGCCGGAGAACCAGAACCGAACCGCTGAGCGGGTCAGGGCCGAAGGGGTTGCACTCGGTATTGCCTGGGATGGTGATTATGACCGTTGTTTCCTGTTCGATGAAAACGGCGGATTTGTCAATGGCTATTATCTTGTCGGCCTGATTGCTGCCGAATTACTGAGTCAGTCACCGGGTGAGGGCATTGTGTATGAACCGCGTTTGATCTGGAACACGATCAGGGTCATTGAGTCTGCCGGTGGCAGACCGCTTAAGAGTAGAGCGGGTCATTCATTTATCAAGCAGGTCATGCGCGAGGAGAATGCCATCTATGGTGGTGAAATCAGCGGTCATTATTATTTCCGGCAGTTCTCCTATTGTGACAGCGGTATGATTCCATGGCTGCTGGTGACTGCGCTGATGAACCGTACCGGTAAATCATTGTCCGGGCTGGTGTCCGATTATCAGCGGAGTTTTCCGGCAAGTGATGAGATTAATACCGCTGTTGCTGATTCTGCCGATGTGATGCGTCGGGTGGAGGCCGAGTTCACCACGGATGAGGCAGAGATAGATCGGCTTGATGGTATCAGTCTGGAGTTCCCGGACTGGCGCTTTAACCTGCGTGCGTCGAATACTGAACCGTTGTTGAGGCTGAATGTTGAGACGCGCCGGGATGGTGCTTACCTTCAGTCCCGTGTTGATGAAATGATGGCCAGTATTCGTCGGAACTCATGATGATTATGGGGCTGAGTAGGCAGTTTGATCGGTATTTCTGTTCCAGCTCCTGTCAGGTTGAGTGATTTTGGTTATGATTGGACCACTATTGCCAGAGGCGGGAAATGAACCAAACTCTTGATCAACTTGTGCGTCATCTGGATGATCTGCAATCTTATCTGCGCCACGAGCAGCCGATACTGGCGAACCTGATTGATGAATACCGCAATCTGGACAGGTTGGCTTATAAAATGGGCCTGCTGCCGCGCAATCAGAGCTATGCCGATCAGATTTCGTGGTGGCCCTTGATTTCGATTCTGGGGACTTTTTCTGCCGGCAAATCGACTTTTATCAACGATTATCTGGGATTCTCGCTACAACGTACCGGCCATCAGGCGGTGGATGACAAATTTTCCGTGATTTGCTACTCATCCGACGGTCAATCTCATCTGCTGCCGGGAACTGCGCTGGATGCCGACCCGCGTTTTCCCTTTTATTCTGTAGGGCGTGAAGTTGAGTCGGCAGTTTTGGGGGAGGGTCGCCGATTGGATAGCTATCTCCAGCTTAAAACCTGTCCCTGCGACAGGTTGAAAGGGAAAATACTGGTTGATTCACCCGGGTTCGATGCCGATGATCAGCGCACGGCTACTCTGCGTATCACTGACCGTATTATACGACGTTCGGATCTGGTGCTGGTTTTTTTTGATGCACATCGCCCGGAACCTGGTGCTATTCGCGATACACTTGAACATCTCGTTGAAAAGGCGGTGGGGGGTTATGATTCGACTAAATTCGTATATATATTGAACCAGATAGATGTCACCGCCGATGAGAATAATCTGGAAGATGTAGTGGCTGCATGGCAACGGGCGCTGGCTCAGAAGGGCCTGACGGCAGGCAGATTTTATCGTGTTTTCAGCCTGACAGCAGGCACGCATATTGAGAATGAAGAGGCCGCCCGACGGTTGCTTGAATGGCGTGAGCAGGATATGGCTGAGTTGGAGCGGTGTTTTGAGCGGGTTGAAATGCAGAGGGTTTATCGTGTGGCAAACAATCTGCGTCAGCTCTGTATGGATATCGAGTCGGTTATTGTACCGGACCTGAAAGAACGGCTTGCTGATTGGCGTCGTTTTGTATTGATCGGGGATGCCACTATGCTTTTTCTTGTGACCGTGTTGGTTGTTTTCTGGTTTCTGTCCGGTGGCTATTCCGCGCTCCAGTCGGTTTTGGACAGTAAGGTATTGACAACGCTGCTGTTTGTGTTTCTGGTCGCAATCTGTCTTACTTTTCATTTTGGCCTGCGTAGCATCGGGCGGCGCTGGTATCGTCCTGTGGCTGGCAAACTCCCTGAACGTCTGGCGGCTCATAAATATCTTGATCAGGCTTTTCTTGATTCGACAACTGCACTGAGAAGTATATTCTGGTCCGTACCCGCCGGTTGGAACTTCCTGACACGCCGGCATTTGGCAGGGATATTTGCACGTTCCGGTGAATTTATCAGGAATTTGAACGACCAGCATATCGCACCTGATGGAAAAGAGAGCCCAGGTGTCACTGATTCCACTGAAAGCGGGGTGGCCGGTACAGCATCGCCTGACTCCGGTCCTGAAACAGGGAAATAGCCCGGTTGGCCGACAGCTTGAAAAAACGGCGAAATTCTGATTAAATCGGGGTTTCTTGAGTGATTTGCCGATGGTGGTCAGATTGACAGATAACAGGTATCGGTGCAGGATCGGAGCTGCTATGAAGCGACTGAAAAAAAATCCTCCGAGCGGGCGGCTGATGCTGATCATCGTTGGCCTTTTATTAGGCCTGACACAGCCGATTCAGGCGGAACAGGCAGTTTATGGACTCCAGGGCAGGATCCAGCAACAGGCTGGAAATGCCCGTCATGTTCCGGTACAGATTATGGAAATTGGCGGTGCCGCAACACTGGGTGGGACCGTCATCCCTTTTCAGGAGGTAACGCTGGCGGCCCAGTTGCCCGGACGGATTGAGTATATTGCCGGTGTGGAGGGTGACGGGTACAAAAGCGGCACAGAGCTGGTTCGTATCGATGACGATGACCTGCTGGCACAACAGCGTTCGGCTTTCGCCGAGCTGGAAAATGCCCATCTGGCGATGAGAAACGCTGGTGTGCAGTATAACCGTGAGCTCTGGGCACCACAGTCACGCAGTATCAGTCGTATTCCGGGAATGGGAATGCCAGCGCTTTTCGATCAAGTATTCACCCGCAATTGGGGCAATATGGCAGGTTATGGAAATCCGGATGTTGATCGTTACAGCGATCTCTATGCTCAGGGTACGCAACTCAATCAGAGTCGTTCCAGGGTTACCCAGTCCCAGTCCCGTCTCGATGAGATCGCAGCCAGATTAAGGGATAGCCGTGCAGTGGCTCCATTTGACGGAGTGATTACACGTAAGCTGGTTGAGATCGGCGATACCGTACAGCCAGGCCAGCATCTAATGGTATTTTCTAAACTTGAATATTTGCAGGTTAAAATTGATGTTCCCTCGAGATTGATGCAGGGGCTTATAGGAATCGAATTTGTAACGGTACGACTGGATGATGCGGATAAAACGCTGACCATGGGGCGCATTGCACAAAAGTACCCGATTGCGGACCCTGAACGTTATACCGTGACCGTCAAAATCGATCTGAAAAAGGATGTTCCTGCCCGCCCGGGGATGTATGCTGAAGTGATCATTCCGGAACCGGATGCCCGAAAAAGGAAACAGATTGTTATTCCCGGCAACGCAATAGCGAACAAACGACGTGGCAGTATGCCGGCCGTTTATGTATGGAATGAAGAAAAACAGAGAAAGGAACGTCGCTACGTTCGTCTGGGGACGCAGGTAGATAGCGAACGCATTACCGTCCTTTCTGGCCTGGATGAGAACGATACGCTTGTCATTGATGACTGGCGTTGAGGGGCTGCAATCCGGAGAGGTTCTGGTGGGACCATTTCGGACTTTTATTTTTGAGGGGCCGTTACACAGTGGCGATAGCATCAAAAGGCAATACGTACCGGATTTATTAAATTGAAAAGATGCCTGACAATCATAGCGATCACCGGAAAACAAAAGCGGATATTGCCGCACGGGATACGATGATGAGTGGTGTAGCACCAGAGGGACAGCACCTCGGACTCGCCGGGCGCATGGCGCAGGCATTTGTCCATTCTCCGATCACACCACTGCTGTTCTTTGCCATGCTGGCCATGGGGCTGATGGGGCTGTTACTGACACCTCGTCAGGAAGACCCCCAGATTTCCGTGCCCATGATTGATATCTATGTTCAGTATCCAGGTGCGACGGCAACTGAGGTTGCCAGTCTGGCGATTGAGCCGCTGGAGCGCATCATGAGTGAAATTCCTGGTGTCAAGCATGTTTATTCCGCTACGGAACGTGGTCAGGGCATGGTCACCGTGCGCTTTATTGTTGGTGAGGAGATGGGGTCATCCATTGTCAAGGTTCACGACAAAATACAGTCGAACATGGACAAAATGCCACTAGGCATACTCCCGCCACTGGTCAAGCCAGTCGGTATTGATGATGTTCCCATCGTGACATTGACGCTCTGGTCCGAAAACCTGGATCAAGGGCAATTAAGAACACTATCAAATGACGTTTTACAGCGTCTCAAGGAGATACCGGATACTGGTTCGGGCTTTGTTGTTGGGGGGTTGCGTGAACAGATTCGTGTGCAGGTCAGGCCGGAGCGCCTTTCCGGTTACAATGTCAGTCTGGATCTGGTTGCACAGACTATTCGAACCGCAAACAGTGAACTGAAGGCAGGTGATACAGAGTCTTCCGGTAAATACTTTACGGTCTATACGGGTTCATTTCTGCGTACTGCTGATGACATTGCCAATCTGGTGATAGCCACACGCGATGATGCCCCGATCTATGTCCGCGATGTAGCTGATGTGACCGAAGGGCCTGAGGAGCCACAGAGCCTGGTGACATACTACAGCGGCCACAAGCATGGCGATCAACTTGCCGCACATGGTGTGCCGGCTGTAACCATTGCTATGGCAAAGAAAGTAGGCAGTAATGGTGTTACTGTCGCTGAAAACATACTGAATAAAATTGAGGCGTTAAGCAGCGACGGGGCCGGTCTGATTACGCCCGATGTTCATGTCGAAGTCACACGTAACTATGGTGAAACGGCACGTAACAAGGTGAATGCCCTTATTTTGAAGCTGTTTATAGCAACGGGTGCAGTGACCTTGCTTGTCTGGTTTTTTCTGGGCTGGAGGCCGGCTCTGGTCGTCACTCTTGTTATACCCGTTGTCTTATTAATGACCGTATTTTCTGCCTGGATCGGGGATTTTACGATTGACCGGGTCAGTTTGTTTGCCCTGATTTTCTCCATTGGTATTCTGGTGGACGATGCCATTGTGGTGATTGAAAATATTTACCGACGCTGGCTGGAAAAAGGTGTAACCGATACGGAGACAGCGATTGACGCAGTTCGGGAAGTTGGTAATCCGACTATTCTGGCGACTTTCACTGTGGTTGCTGCTCTTATGCCAATGGCGTTTGTCAGCGGTTTGATGGGGCCTTATATGTCACCGATTCCGATGCTGGGATCAGTGGCAATGATTATTTCATTATTTGCGGCCTTTGTTTTTGTGCCCTATCTGGCGATGAGGATTAAACCAGGTATGGCAGCTCTGCACAAAGCGGAAGAAGCGGAGCGCAAAGACAATGAGCGGGTTTCAAGTGTGCTCGATAAAATCCTGCTCCCTCTGATAGAGGATAGTAAAAAGGGTCGGGTTTTTCTGATTGGACTGATTGTCATATTCTTTCTGGTGTGTGCCATGTTTATACTGAAGTGGGTGCCTGTAAAGATGTTGCCTTATGACAACAAGCCTGAATTTAGTGTTGTGATTAACATGCCGGCTGGTACAGCACTGCCGGAGACGGCCAATCTGACGAACAGGATTGCGGAGCATATCCGTGATGGTGTGCCGCATATTACAGCAATGCAGAACTATGTTGGAACGGCCAGACCATTTGATTTTAATGGCATGGTTCGTCATTACTATCTGAGAAACAGACCATGGCAGGCCGAGATACAGGTACAGTTGACCGACAAGAATGATCGCGACGAATCCAGTCACGAGCTGGCGGTAATGGCGCGAAAAGTAATTAATGAAATTGTGGCTGACTACAATAATGCAAATCCGGTGCCCGGCAAAGGTGTGCGCACAACTGTGGTGGAGATGCCACCTGGCCCACCGGTATTACAGACAGTCGTGGCAGAAATTTACGGCCCTGATGCCGAAACACGTCGTGACGTTGCCAGACAAATGACGCAGATCTTCGAGCGTACTGAAGGTATGGCTGATGTTGATAACTATTTACATGATGAATTTAATGTCTTTCGCTTTCAGGTTGATGTTGATAAAGCGGTAAGAAGTGGTATTTCTGTTGATACGATCAACCGAAATCTTTCCATGGCATTGGGCGAGAATAGCCTGGGTGATGTCAAACGTGGTTCGGCACTTGAGCCGACCTATATTATTCTTGAAGTGCCGTTGTCTGATCGTTCCGATATGAGTCGCCTTGGTGATCTGCCAATTCCCATGTCAGACGGGCGGGGAACCGTTCCATTGGCCGAGCTTGGTATATTTGAGCCGGTCAGTCAGGATCAGATTATCTATCATAAAGATCTGCGCCCGGTGGAATATGTCGTCGGTGATGCAGTCGGCAGACTGGGGGCACCCATTTATCCCATGCTCCAAATCAACAGCGCCCTGCAACAGGAAGAAAATAAAACAATGGATGGTATCAACATGCAGGGTAGCTTCGCCGGTGCGCCGGAAGATACCGGTCAATCTGCATTTGAATGGGGTGGAGAATGGACTGTGACTTACGAAACATTTCGAGACATGGGACTGGCGTTTGCTGTTGCATTGATTGTCATTTACATTCTGGTGGTATGGGAGTTCGGCAACTTTATCGTCCCGGCTATTATCATGGCACCGATTCCGCTGACGCTGCTGGGCATTATCCCCGGTCACCTGATTATGGGCATAATACTCACAGGCATACCGGCTGAATTTACGGCCACCTCCATGATCGGATTTATTGCTCTGGCCGGAATCATTGTACGCAACTCGATTCTGCTGGTTGATTTTGCCATACATCAGGTCAAAGATGGCAGGACCAATGCCGAAGCTGTTATTAAGGCATGTCGGGCCAGAACGCGCCCTATCATCATTACTGCTCTGGCGCTGGTAGCGGGTTCAGCCGTGATTCTGTCCGATCCGATTTTCCAGGGCATGGCGATTTCTTTATTGTTTGGTGTTCTGGTGTCATCCGTACTGACCTTGATTGTTATACCGCTTGGCTGTATTTCAGCAGGTAGTTTTTTATGCCCTGAATGCCCAAAACCATCTCCCGATACAGATGGGTCGCCCGGTGGTTCTGGTGGTTCAACCGGTGGTGACTGGCTTGATGCGGCATGGCCCAGAGCTTCCGCCGTCGGTGCTACAGGCTTTTCCATACTGCGTGCCATGGCAGTCAAAATTTACACTGCAATGTTGTCCAGCTACAGGTGGATCAGTCAATTCCTCGATGCCGGCAGCGAAAAAATGATTGCTCATGCCGGACGAATCAAAGCCGAGTTTCAGAGTAGAGAGCAAGAAGCATTAAAGAAACTTGACGAAGAAAACAGATCGGCTTCCGCTCAACACAGGCCGCTAAACAGAACGACCATGGAGACCGCCATACAAAAACCGCAACACAAAGAGATCCAGGTTGAGGCGGATCAGTCTCAGGCCGTCGCCAATGATTTACAGATCACCGGGGAAGATATGCGCGAGCAGGTAATATCGGATAAACCCGTACCGGTTATCAAAAAACGGGTGGCAAGAAAGAAAAAAGTACAGGCGGCACCTGCCACAAAAAAGCGAAAGCGTCCTGCAGTCCGGGCTAAAGTCGTCGGGGGAGCAAAAAAGCCTTCAGTACCTGCTTCAATGAGAGCGCCGGTCGAACAGAAAACGGAAAAAGATCGTCCGGGCAACAAAGCAGCAACAGAGAAAACTACGGCAATCATACCGAAAGCATCGCCGTCTGCTCCGGCGATACCACCACGTGGTAAAGTCAATCGGCGCGGCATCCGCCTGAACCCGGATATATGAACAGGAAAAACCTGCTCAAGCCAGATCCGTTTATCCAAAGGCTGGGTATAGAAAACTGTCATCATAGGCGTCGAGGATAATGGCCATGAAAAATTTGACAGATCCGGAACTGTCGGTACTACTGAATGATACAGAGTCAGATCGTGTCGAGCGCAAACAATCACTCAGAGGCGATGCCCGTAAAAAGATAAAGCAGGCTATTTGTGCATTCGCCAATGACCTGCCGGGTTACAATGAGCCGGGAATTCTCTTTATCGGAGTGACTGATGATGGAACCCCTGCCAATGAACCGATTACAGAGCAACTGCTGATATCACTGGCAGACATGAAGACAGATGGCAACATATTACCGCCGCCTGCGCTCTATGTGGAAAAGCGGACTTTAAACGGAGGAGAAATAGCTGTGGTAACTGTCATGCCGTCAGACATGCCTCCGGTAAAATATGAGGGTCGCATCTGGATTCGCGCAGGGCCTCGCCGGGCGATCGCCAACGAACAGGAAGAGCGTATTTTGAATGAAAAACGCAGATACAAAAATCTTCCCTTTGATATCTACCCGTTTCCTCCGGCAGAATTATCTGATTTATCCCGTACAAAATTTGAAAATGAATATTTGCCGAAGGCCTTTGCTCCTGATGTTCTGGAAACCAATGAACGTTCTTATGAAGAGCGGTTGTCGTCATGCAAAATGATTGTATCCCCGCAGGATAGCACACCTACCGTACTGGGGCTGCTTGCCCTGGGAAAAAGCCCGCAGGACTTTCTGCCCGGAGGGTACATTCAATTTTTACGTATTAACGGCAGCGAACTTGCTGATCCCGTTAATGATGAAGAAAATATTCGGGGAACAGTGGTGGATATTCTCCGACGCATGGAAGAAAAGTTGAAGGCTCATAACCGGACAGCTGTCGATATTACTTCACATCCGACGCATCAACTGGAACAGCCTTATCCATTGCCTGCTGTCCATCAGATTCTATACAACGCCGTATTGCATCGTACATACGAGGATACTCGTGCCCCTGTTCAAGTGTACTGGTTTAACGACAGAATTGAGATATATAGCCCCGGTGGCCCCTACGGCAATGTAACCTCCGAGAACTTTGGTACCCCCGGTATAACGGACTATCGAAATCCCAATATGGCGGAAGTGTTAAAAACATTCGGCTATGTTCAGAAATTTGGTCGGGGTATCGCAGTGGCACGCCGGGAGATGCAAAAAAACGGCAATCCGGAGCCGGAATTTGACCCACAGCCCAACGCGGTACTCTGCATACTGAGGAGCAAACCATGAACATACCAGTGCTGACTTTTTTCAATAATAAAGGTGGTGTTGGCAAGACCTCGCTGATTTATCATCTGGCGTGGATGTACTCTATGCTGGGTAAAAAAGTAGTAGTTACTGATTTGGACCCACAGGCCAATCTCACTGCCGCTTTTCTGACCGAAGAAAAAATTGCCGAGCTTTGGGAAGAACAGCAGCCCGGTTCTTCGATCTATCATTGTATCAAGCCTCTTGCAGGAATAGGGGATATTGTTAAACCCGCATTACAGGAGATAGACACCGGCCTGTTTTTAATTCCCGGAGATGTTGATCTTGCCGGGTTTGAAGACAGGCTTTCCGATGAATGGCCTCAAAGCATGAGAGACAACGATCTTTATCGTCCCATGAGAACGCTTTCCGCTTTTGGGCAGATCATGCAAATGGGAGCACAGCAAATCGGAGCGGATATTATTCTGGTCGATATCGGTCCCAATCTGGGGGCCATAAACCGGTCCGTACTGATTGCAACGGATTATGTGGTCATTCCGCTCGGAACGGATCTGTTTTCGCTACAGGGGCTGAAGAATCTGGGTCCGACTCTAAGGTTCTGGAAAAACTTGTGGAGCAAACGAATGGATAACTGGAACGATAGCGAAGAAAGCCATGATTACGACGACTTTAACCTGCCTGAAGGAAAAATGCAGCCCATCGGATATGTATGCCAGCAGTATAGCGTGCGTCTGGAGCGCCCGGTGAAGGCATATGCAAAGTGGGCGGACCAGATTCCACAGACTTATCGGCAGGCTGTTTTACAAGAAAAAAACCCGAAATCCATGAAACCACAGGATGATCGTTACTGTCTGGCGACCGTTAAACATTACCGCAGCCTTATTCCCATGGGACAGGAACATCGCAAGCCGATCTTCAGATTGACTCCGGCAGACGGAGCCATCGGGGCACATGCTAATGCCGTTCGGGATGCAGAAAATGACTTCAGGGCACTGACCAGAAAGATTGACGATCAGATCGAGGTATAAATGGAAGGTCGGTCCTCACTCCCATCCTGAAAACATTTTCCGGGCAGGGTGCGGCCTGATATGCTACATTAGAGCATCCTGTTGAATCGCGGATAGTTTTCATGCGGACCTTTGGAATCACAGTCGTATCGCTACTGTTACTTGTATCGCCGGTGTTACCGGCCATGCCACCGGCACCGGCCGGCCCCTACCAGTCGCTGGAGGATGAACTGGCTCGCAGAGAACCCCTGCCAGTGCCGGCCTTGCCGGATCGGGTAGTACAGCCTGCCGATGCCTGTGAAGATGGTCGCTCGCCGCATGTGAGCAAGCCATTTGGTTCAGCCGGGCACGGTCAATGGGATTGGGGCGTTCCTGCCATGCAACAATTTCCGGCATATGCAGATGCTGCCTTTCCAGACGGTACGCCACGCTCAAAGCGGCACTGTAACCCGCATAGTCGGCCCTGGGGAAAGCCGTGGTGGCAGTGACAGATATACCATACAACAGTTAAGCCGCAATCAATGATTACTGTGATTGGCAATTTGAAGGGCGGAGCAGGCAAAAGCACGGTGGCCTTTAATATAGGCGTCCGGCTAGCCATGGCAGGTCATACAGTGGTGGCCTATGATCTTGATCCGCAGAAGACGCTGCATGATGTTGCCTCAATCAGGGCAGAGCAAGGTTATGAACCGCAGTTTCCTGTTTATCTGCCGGACATGCAGCTGATCGGCAAGCTGCGGTCGCACAACGGTGCTGTGCTGACAGATGTGGGCTCTGCCAATATTGACGGTATGAAAGCGGCCATATCGATCTGTCACAGAATTGTTATCCCGGTCCCGCCCAGTCAGGCTGATATATGGTCAACCCAGCGATTTATCCGTATCATTGAACAGGTGAGAGGCGACGACATGCCTGAACTGCTGGCATTTATAAACCGTGCGGACACACA
The DNA here is from genome assembly GCA_965214035.1 of Gammaproteobacteria bacterium. Lineage (GTDB taxonomy): Bacteria > Pseudomonadota > Gammaproteobacteria > JAJDYQ01 > JAJDYQ01 > JAJDYQ01. Next base: position 827,259 of record OZ243932.1, read on the forward strand.
CCATGCCGTGCGCGAGACCGATGAAGCGGCTGCTGCGCTGGCAACACTGCGGGGTATCAGGCTGCTGGATGGCAGACTGGGACAAAGGACAGCATTTCGGCGTTCGTTCAGTGAAGGGCTGGCAGTTCAAGAACTTGAGCCGCGCAGCAAGGCGACCACTGAAATGCTGTCACTACTAACAGAACTTTACCCGGAAATACAGGAAAAATGAAAATCGTTCCACAATTAATCATCCTTGTGATCCTGCTGGCGGTCGGTTGGATAGCCTACGAAAAGCATGATGCTTTCAGAGAGCTTGTTAATGATATTGCCCAGTACAGCGGCATTATAGTTGATCGCCCTCACTTGCCGACTGTCGAAGACGGTGCGCCGCGGGTGCGGACACCAGTGGCTTCGGAAACGGTGGGCGAACCGATAGCCAATGCTGAACAACCGGATCAATCCACCGTAAAAAAACAGGATGTACTATCGTCGCCTGTGGCAGAGCCTGCCAGCCCGTTGACAGCTCGTGACTCGACCTCTCTGGAAGAGGCCGATACAGCGAAACAATCTGAAGCTCCGGAGGTGCAGGAAGGGCCTGCGCAGCAACACTCGATAACCGACTCTGATTTATTCCGGTCAGAGCCAGCTGCCTCAGTCAGTCCTGATGAAGAAAGTTGGATAACTGCCACTACTGATACTGAAAGCAGCCCGGCATCCACTGATCACGCGCTACAGACCCGCAGTGCAAACACGGGTGAATCACGTGCCGACACAAAGCCCATGGTCAGGTCAGCAGAGACCGCGAAGGCTCAGGATGGACGGTTCGAATACCCCCGTAATCCAGATACTCCTCGCTCGGGTGCATTCCATACCGATAAACCCGATGTGGATGGCCCACAAGACGTGATAAGGCCTGCTGTTGAGCCGTTATTACCTGCCGAAGCCAGAACTCTTCAGCGCAAACAAAACGCCCTTGCCGGTCTGGTAGCTGCCAGACGGGCGTGGCACAGCGGTCAACCCGGTCAGGCTATCTGGCAATACCAATATCTCATGCGGGAATATGGCAATCATCCAGACTTTGCGGGAGAGCTGGGAAATATCTACCTCTCCCGCGGAGAAACCAGACTGGCTGTCGATGCGTATTCTGAAGCCGTTATTCGGTTGCTGAAAAATGGTGACAGGCCACGCGCCGCCAGGACCCTGAATATTATTCATAACCTGGATCAAGAGCGGGCGGACATATTGAGGCAGTACTTTGCCCCTTTGCATTAGCCCATGATACATTGGTCCGTTTTCAAGACTGATAAGGTGCAAACGAATGGCTGCCTTACGCAATGTTCTGGCTTTGATTGGCCTGCTGGCCCTCATGGCAGGTGGTTACGCTTATTTGAAGTACAAGCCGATATATGACGCATACCGGCCCATGTTGGCTGAAGTCCGGCAGATTGATCTGGAAAAGATGAAGTCCATGATGAAAAGCTGGGATATTCCTGCCCTCATCAGGCTGGGTGATGAACTCGACCCCAGAGCTTCGGAAGTCTATAAAACAATGCTGGAGAGATTGATTGAGACCAAAAACTCTGCTGATGCTACCGTTTGGAAAGTGCCCGTTGAAGAAGGTCTGTCGGTTGAAGATGTTGAAGTATCAATGAAAAATATAGCCAATGAGCACAACATAAAAAATGTTGGCGAGCTGCCATTATCGGAGCAGGTTCGATTGATGACCGGTGAAGAGCAACGCTTTCTGAAGATCTATATGTTCTGCAATCCGTTGACGGCGATGAACATGGTGCAGCACAGCGATGCGTATTCCGCTTATCTGCCCTGCCGAATTTCACTGATCGAAGACAAAGAAGGAAAGCTGTGGTTGTATGCTCTGGACATGGACATGATGATTTGGGGAGGTGCCACACTGCCGGACTATCTGAAAGAGGAGGCCCTCAGTGTGCGCTCCATCATCAAGGACATTATGGAGCGTGCGGCGGAAGGCGACTTCTAGAATCTGCTCATGTCAGTCTAAAAAGCTGGTCGGATTACAGAGCGGCTTTTTTTGTTTCGGGGCGATCTGTCGCAGCGGATAATTTTTGTCGATAGTGGGTGACATTTACAGCCGTTGCGCTATAATCCGGGCCGGACTTCTCCGGTGAGTCAATAAATATCGGCAGTTTATTGGAATGGGCCTATTGGCCCATTTTTTATTTATGTCAATAAAACTGTACGGATTAAGGGCATGAGTGACACATGAATCCGCTTGTGGCAAAGCTGGAAAAGCTGTTGAAGCCTGTTATGGAAAGCCTGGGTTATGAGCTTATCGGACTGGAATACGGTGACCGGGGACGAGGGATGCTGCTGCGCATCTATATCGATAAGGAAACCGGCATACAGATCGCCGATTGTGAAACGGTCAGCCGGCGTATCAGTGCGATTCTTGATGTTGAGGATATTATGGCGGGACACTATGATCTGGAAGTTTCCTCGCCGGGGCTGGATCGTCCCTTGTTTAAGGCGGAGCACTACCGGCGTTTTATATCGCGGCGTATCAAGATCGTGATGGTGGCACCCCAACTGGGACGCCGTCGATTCACTGGAGTTTTGCGGGATTTTAGCGATGAGCAGATCACTATCGAGGTTGATAATGAAGTATTCAAACTGCCGTTTGCCGATGTGGCGAGTGCAAGGCTAGTGCCGGAATTTAAGTGAACTGGAGCCGGAGACACCTGTTTAGGAGTTAATTGACGATGAATAAAGATATTCTTTTAGTGATTGATGCCGTGTCCAATGAAAAGGGCGTGGACAAGGAAATTATTTTTGAAGCTATGGAAGCCGCGTTAGCGTCTGCGACCAAAAAGAAAAATCGTGAAGATATTGAGATTCGTGTTTCGATTAACCGCACCACGGGTGACTATGAAACCTTCCGCCTGTGGGAGGTTATCGACGATAAAAATGAGAGTGGAGAAGCACTGACGGAACTTGAATTTCCGTCACGCCAGTTGTTTTTACGTGATGCGGCCGAGCAGATGAATGAAGTCAGAGTCGGCGGTTATATTGAAGAACCGATGGAATCGGTTGAGTTTGGTCGGATTGCCGCACAGACTGCCAAGCAGGTCATGGTACAGAAAGTGCGGGAGGCCGAACGTGCCATGGTTGTTGACCAGTATAAGGGACGAATTGGTGATCTGGTTATGGGGATTGTCAAGCGGGTGGAGCGTGGTAATGTGATCCTGGACCTGGGTAACAATGCAGAGGGTTATATTGCGAGAGAAGAGACCATTCCGCGTGAAGCCTTTCGTAATGGAGACCGCGCTAGAGGTTACCTGATGGAGGTGCGTTCCGAGCAGCGCGGCCCCCAGTTATTTATATCCCGTACCTGCCCGGAGTTTCTGATTGAGCTTTTCAGGCTTGAAGTTCCTGAAATAGGTCAGGGCATGATAGAAATTAAAGGTGCCGCCCGTGATTCGGGGGCCAGGGCCAAGATTGCCGTGCAATCCAAGGATGCCAGAATTGACCCGGTCGGGGCATGTGTGGGTATGCGCGGTTCCCGCGTACAGGCGGTATCCAATGAGTTGGGTGGTGAGCGTGTTGATATTATTCTTTGGGACGACAATCCGGCGCAGTTTGTTATCAACGCCATGGCACCTGCCGAAGTGGTATCCATTATTGTTGACGAAGATCTGCATGCCATGGATATTGCTGTGGCTGAAGACAAGCTGGCTGAAGCCATTGGACGAGGCGGTCAGAATGTTCGACTGGCCTGCCAGCTAACAGGCTGGGAGCTTAATGTTATGAGCGAATCAGAGGCACTGGAAAAAAATGAAATAGAATCCCAGAAGCTGCAGGGCCAGTTTATGGAAAAACTGGATGTTGATGAAGATGTTGCACTGATTCTGGCACAGGAAGGTTTTTCCACCGTTGATGAAGTTGCCTACGTACCTGTTCAGGAGCTGTTGTCAATTGAAGAATTTGAAGAAGACATTGTTGAAGAGCTGCGCCGGCGCGCACGCGATTACCTGCTGACCCGTGCCATTGCCAACGAAGAGACCCTTAGCAATGCAAAACTCGCGGATGACCTTCTATCCATGGAAGGCATGGATAGTGAGATAGCGGCCAAAATGGCGGTCAATGGTATTGCTACAATGGAAGACCTTGCCGGGCAATCTATTGACGAGCTGGTCGAAACAATAGGAATTGATGCTAACAAAGCAGGGGCGCTGATCCTCGAGGCGAGAAAACCCTGGTTTCAGGAAGAAAACCCTGATGTGGGAGAAGCCGAATGTCGGGAATGACCGTAAAGCAGCTTGCCGAATCAGTCGGTGCCCAGGATGAAAGAAAACTGCTGGAGCAAATGATTGAGGCTGGATTGCCGATAAAGTCATTAGATGACACGGTAACCGATGAACAAAAAGACCAGTTGCTCAATCATCTAGGGGCGGGCAGCAGCGGCACCTCCCGCTCGAATGCACTGAGCAGCAAGAAGATTACCCTTAGACGCAAATCGACAAGCGAACTAAAGCAGACCGGCACACGCAACAAGATCGTCAGCGTTGAAGTGCGCAAGAAGCGCACGTATGCAAAGCAGACGCCGGTACAAGAAGAAGAGCCCGTTGAGGTCACCGGACAAACACCGACTGACATACAACCTGCTGTCTCTGTGAAAGAACCGTCCCAACCTGAGTCTGAACAGGCTGATGAAGAAAAAGAAGAGCTTCGCAAGGCCATGGAACAGATTGAAAAAGAAGCCGTAGCACTTGGAAATGCCGACTCCAAGGCCGCTACGACCAGCCAGAAAACCGGCGAAGAGCGTCGGCAACCGCAAGACAGCAAAGGTAAAAAAGAGAAATCCAGAAAAAGCAGGAAAACAACGGGTGAAGGACGTCATGGTAGAGAACAATTACATGTTGCAGGTGATGGCAGTGCGAGGCGCAAGAAAAAGAGACGCCCCCGTCCGACCACCATCACAGCCCAGGCCAGACAGGAATTTGAAAAGCCCACCGCACCGGTTATCCATGAAGTAGCCATTCCCGATACCATTACCGTAGGCGAGCTGGCCCAGAAAATGGCGATCAAGGCCGGTGAAGTAATCAAAGTCATGATGAATCTGGGTACCATGGCCACGATTAACCAGGTGATTGATCGAGACACGGCTGCCGTCGTTGTAGAAGAAATGGGCCACAGAATAAAGATGGTCAAAGACATGGATGTTGAGCAGGAACTGCTTGACGCTGCCCATAATGAAAATGCCGAAATGCTGCCACGACCGCCGGTTATAACGATTATGGGGCATGTGGATCATGGCAAGACCTCACTGCTTGACTATATCCGTGCGACGAAGGTAGCCGATGGTGAAGCCGGTGGCATTACCCAACATATAGGCGCTTATCATGTAGAAGTAGAGAAGGGCATGATGACCTTTCTCGACACACCGGGCCACGCGGCATTTACGGCGATGCGTGCCCGTGGAGCCCAAGTGACAGATATTGTAGTACTTATAGTTGCAGCCGACGATGGTGTGATGCCGCAGACCAGAGAAGCGATCAACCATGCCCGTGCTGCCGGGGTGCCGCTGATTGTCGCGGTGAACAAAATTGACAAAGAAAATGCAGACCCTGAGCGCGTAAAAAACGAACTGGCGCAGGAAGACATCATTCCTGAAGACTGGGGAGGTGATAACATGTTTGTTCATATATCCGCCAAAAGTGGAGAAGGTATTGATCAACTGCTGGATGCCATCCTGCTGCAGGCAGAAGTACTGGAACTGCGGGCAACAGCCGAAGGCCCGGCCAGCGGCATTGTAGTTGAAGCCAGCCTCGACAAAGGGCGTGGTTCGATGGCGACCGTGCTTGTGCAGAAAGGCATGCTCAGTCAGGGTGATATCCTGTTAAGTGGCAAGGAATACGGACGGGTTCGGGCCATGTTTGATGAAAATGGTCGAGAGATAGCACAAGCCGGCCCCTCCATTCCGGTTGTGATTCTTGGTTTGTCCGGGACGCCGGATGCCGGTGACAATATGCTGGTTGTACCGGATGAGCGCAAGGCTCGCGAAGTAGCCAGCCATCGCCGCAACAAACAGCGAGAACAGGAGCTTGCCGCACACAAGGCGGCCAAGCTGGAAAATATCTTTGCCCGGATGCAGGACAGTAAAGCCATGACACTCAACATTCTGGTCAAGGCCGACGTACATGGTAGTGCAGAAGCCCTAAAAGACGCCCTGCAAAAACTCTCGACTGAAGAAGTCAAAATCAGCGTAATTGCAGCAGGCGTTGGTGGCATCAATGAATCAGATGCCCACTTGGCTGTTGCCTCAAACGCCCATGTTATCGGTTTTAATGTCCGGGCTGATGCGGCAGCGCGTCGTGTTGCCTCCGAAGAGGGCGTAGATATCCGCTACTACAGCATCATCTACGAAGCGATTGATGATGTAAAACTGGCCATTGGTGGCCTGCTGGGTCCGGAAATTCGAGAAGAGATTATTGGCCTGGCGCTGGTAAAAGACATATTCCGTTCCTCGAAATTTGGCACAGTAGCCGGCTGTATTGTCAGTGAAGGCGTGATTCGCAGGACCAATCCGGTGCGGGTTTTGCGTGATAACATCGTCATCCATGAAGGAGAACTGGACTCCCTGCGTCGAGTCAAGGATGATGTCAACGAAGTACAATCCGGTACCGAATGCGGCATAGGCGTGCATGATTACACGGATATACAGGTCGGTGATCAGATTGAAGTCTTTGAGCGCACGGAAGTTATGCGCAAAGTTGACTAACCTGTTCTGAAACATCACGGAAACTGCCATACATGCCACATGATTTCAGCCGTGCGCGCCGTGTTGGAGAACAGATACGCCGGGAACTGGCCGGTCTGCTTCGCAGCGAAATCACTGAACCGGACCTGGCTATGCTGAGCATCTTGGATGTGCGGGTCAGCCCGGAACTGTCACAGGCCAGAATCTACATCAGCATCCTGCACGATGATGCGCAGACCATCGACCATACCATGCGAGTGCTGCGTGACCACAGTGGCAGACTGAGGAGTCATCTGGCGAGGCGTATGCGGATTCGCGCCATACCCCGACTTGAATTTATCCATGACGATCTGATCGAAAGAGGGGCCGGACTCAATCTCATTATTGAAAATGCGGTACAGCGGGATCGCCAGAAAGCGATGCAGTATAGTGCCAATACAGAACAACCGGGTGAAAAGAAAAAATAAATGGGCAGGCGTCGTCGCTCACAAGGTCGTGATATACAAGGCATCCTGTTGTTTGATAAGCCTGCCGGCATGTCCTCGAACAATGCGCTTCAGGAAGTCAAGCACCTGTTTTTTGCCCGCAAAGCGGGCCATACAGGCAGTCTTGATCCACTGGCGACCGGCTTGCTGCCGATCTGCTTTGGCAATGCCACCCGGATATCTGGTTTTCTGCTGGATGCTGATAAGCAGTACGATCTGGTCTGTCAGCTTGGTATTACCACCACAACAGGCGATACTGAAGGCGATATAGTGGCGGAGAATGATGTTCCCGAACTAATAACAGAACAGATTAATACGATATTACAGACCCGTTTCATCGGCCGGATTTCCCAGATTCCGCCGATGTACTCCGCCCTGAAACACAAGGGACAACGGCTGTACGAACTGGCCCGCAAGGGCATTGAGGTCGAGCGGGAACCCAGAGAAGTCACCATCCACAGACTGGAGCTGCTGAGCATTGACAATGCGCAAATGAAAATCACCATCCACTGCAGCAAGGGAACCTACGTTCGCACTCTGGTTGAAGACATTGGCAAGGCCTTGGGGACAGGTGCCCACGTTACAGAACTGCGCCGTACTGCCGTATCGCCTTTTGAAAAGCCACAGATGTATCCTTTGAAAGAGCTTGAACAAATAAAGGAAAAGGACAATGGGGGGCTGGACAAACTGCTACTGCCTGCAGAAGCTGCGCTGATCAACTATCCTGATATACACCTCAATGCAGACTCGGTTTTTTACCTGAAGCAAGGGCAGGCAGTACAGGTTCCACATGCGCCGACCAGCGGTTGGGTCAGGTTATATGATGGAAAAGCCGGATTTATTGGCATGGGTGCGATACAGGATGATGGCAAAGTCGTACCGAAGCGTCTTTTTTCCTGATACATTCTGCCGGCGAAAAATATCCGCAATGAAGACAGGTTTTTGCTTGTTCACAGTCAGTCGTGCAGATACAATGCGTCGCACCCTGTGTCATTGCAGGGGAGTGATATTTACTTTAGTCATTCAGGCGGATATGTCTGCTGTTTGACCTTATCAGGAGAAAGAAATGGCACTGAATGCGCAACAAAAGAGTGAAATTGTTGCTGAATACCAGCGTAGCGAAGGCGATACAGGTTCGGCTGAAGTACAGGTTGCCCTGTTGACGCATGATATCAAGTCCCTGAGTGGTCACTTTGAAAGCCACAAAAAGGACCATCATTCGCGTCAAGGTCTGTTACGCAAGGTTAATCAGCGTCGTAAACTGCTGGATTACCTGAAGCGCAGCGATAGCGGGCGTTATCAGGAATTAATAAAACGTCTTGGATTGCGTCGTTAATCCCGGACACTTTCGGAGCCCGCCGCTTTTGGTGAGCTTCTTCATTTCCATTTGCGGGCAAAGCAAGTGGGACCCGTTAATACAACAGAAGGGCAGGTAAGTGAATCCCATTAAACGATCTTTTCAGTTTGGTGACAGCACAGTCACAATAGAAACCGGTGAAATTGCACGTCAGGCGACCGGAGCCGTCTTTGTCAACATGGACGACACCGTAGTGATGGTGACAGTGGTTTGTGAGCAGTCTTCAGAGCCGCGTGATTTCTTTCCACTAACAGTTGACTATCAGGAAAAAGTTTACGCCGCAGGCCGTATTCCGGGTGGATTTTTCCGTCGAGAAGGTCGTCCTTCCGAGAAAGAAACCCTGACCAGCCGCCTGATTGACCGACCGGTTCGGCCATTATTTCCAACCGGCTTTTCCGATGAAGTACAGGTGATAGCCACAGTAATGTCATTAAACCCGGAAATGGATCCCGACATTCCATCGCTGATAGGCACCTCTGCCGCACTGGCGATATCCGGCCTTCCTTTCAATGGTCCGATAGGAGCAGCCCGCGTTGGTTACCGGGATGGTGAATACTTACTGAACCCCCCCAGGAGCCAGCTCGAAAAATCCGATCTGGACCTGATTGTGGCTGGCACCGAAAAGGCAGTGTTGATGGTTGAATCTGAAGCCAACCTGCTATCCGAAGAAACCATGCTGGGTGCTGTTATGTACGGTCATGAACAACTTCAAGTGGCAATCGGTGCCATAAAAGAGCTGGCTGCTGAAGTCAACAAGCCGGTCATTGAATGGACACCGCCGCCGTCAGACGAAGCCCTGCGCAAGCGTATGGCCGAACTTGCCGAAGCCGACATAACCACAGCCTGTCAGATAGCCGACAAAATGGAACGCTACGGCAGACTGCATGACATAGCGGCGTCAGTCACTGAACAACTGACACCCACCGAGGCAAGCGAAGATACCGGCTGGAGCAAAAATGATATTGGTAATGCCATCGACGAACTAAAGAAAAAAATCGTTCGAGGTCGCATTCTGGCCGGAGAAAAACGCATTGATGGCCGCGATACCCGCACAGTGCGGCCTGTCACCGTGCGCACCGGCGTACTGCCGCGCACCCACGGTTCAGCACTGTTCACACGGGGCGAAACCCAGGCACTGGTAGTGACCACCCTGGGTTCCGGCCGTGATGCACAAATAATTGATGCACTGGAAGGGACCCGCAGAGACAACTTCATGCTGCACTACAACTTCCCGCCGTTCTGCGTCGGTGAGACGGGTCGTATCGGCTCGACCAAGCGCCGCGAAATCGGACATGGTCGGCTGGCGCGCCGCGGAATCAGCGCAGTCATTCCATCGCAGGAAGAATTTCCCTACGTACTGCGCGTAGTATCGGAAATAACAGAATCGAACGGCTCAAGCTCCATGGCCAGTGTGTGCGGTACATCGCTGTCACTGATGGATGCTGGCGTTCCGATCAAGGCACCGATAGCAGGTGTCGCCATGGGGCTGATCAAGGAAGGCGACCAATTTGCGGTACTGACCGACATACTTGGCGACGAAGACCATCTCGGCGACATGGACTTCAAGGTGGCCGGTTCCGAAGATGGCATCACAGCCCTGCAAATGGACATCAAGATCGACGGTATTACAGCGGAAATCATGCAACAGGCACTACAACAGGCACATGAAGGCCGCATGTTCATTCTGCAGGAAATGAACAAAGTCATCAGCGAGCCACGGGCCGAAATGTCAGATTATGCGCCGCAGATGCTAAGCATCAAGATCGACCCCGGCAAAATTCGGGAAGTGATCGGCAAGGGTGGCACCACCATCCGCGCCATCACCGAAAGCACCGGTGCCACCATTGACATAGACGATGACGGCAACATCAGGATCGCCTCCCCGGACAGGGGTGCGGCCAACGCGGCGCGGCGTGCCATCGAGCGGATTACTGCCGATGTCGAATCCGGTCAGACATACGAAGGCAAGGTAGTACGCCTGATGGACTTTGGTGCCTTTGTCAACATCCTGCCGGGCAAGGACGGTCTGGTCCACATATCCCAGATATCAGAAGAACGAGTAGAAAAAGTAAGCGACAAACTTTCAGAGGGCGATATAGTAAAAGTAAAAGTTCTGGAAGTGGATCGTCAGGGGCGCATACGCCTGAGCATGAAGGCAGTAGCTGCCGACTAGCGATCTGAAACCGGATAACACGCCGGCAGAGGGAGTCCAGAGCAGGATTACGACACCGGCCGACCATCATGCTGATCATTGCCGATGAAAACATCCCGGCAGTAACCGAAGCCTTTGCCGCATTTGGACAGATACAAACCCTGCAAGGGCGGAAAATGCAGGCAGCCGACATTCGGCAAGCCGGATTGCTACTGGTACGCTCCGTGACCAGAGTCAACCGGCAGTTGCTTGACGGCAGCCAGATTCAATTTGTCGGCAGCACCACCATCGGTACCGACCATATCGACCTGTCATGGCTGCGCTCAAAAGACATCGCGTTTGCCAACGCCCCCGGCTGCAATGCCGTTTCCGCTGCCGAATACGTCATAGCTGCCGTCCTGCGATGTGCCACCGACCGCCGCCTTGAACTGGCGCACAAGACCATAGGCATTATTGGCTGTGGCAATGTCGGTTCCCGCGTACAGGCACGTTTTCAGGCCATGGGGCTGCAATGCCATGTCTGCGACCCGCCACGTGCCGAACGCGAAGGCAGTAGCGGTTTTATGGATATGCAAACCATAGCGGCTGCGGACATCATAACCATCCACGTACCGCTGGAAAAAAAAGGCAGACACCCGACACACCGGATGATTGACAAGGCATTCATCGACAATCTGCAACCGGGAACCATCCTCATCAACACCTCACGCGGAGACATTATGGATGAAAAGGCACTGAAAAAGCGCCTGCTGGAACAGAACGACATACACGCCATTCTCGATGTCTGGCAGAACGAACCTGACATAGACGCCGGGCTGGCAGCAAAGGCCGCGATAGCGACGCCCCATATAGCCGGATACAGCATGGACGGCAAGCTGCGCGCCACCGGCCAGATATACCAAGCCTGGTGCCGACTCAGCCATGCTGTGCCGATATGGGACTACCGGCAGAAGCTGCCTGACCCACCCCGACAACAACTCAACCTGCACAACATCGCAAGCCCGCTGCAAGCGATCGCGGCCACTCTGCCGGCAGCTTATGACATATCACATGACGACCACAATTTACGCAACCTGCTCAGTGACCCGGACAAGGAAACAGCCACCGGATTTGACCAACTGCGCAAAAACTACCGGACACGTCGGGAATGTGCGGCATACCGGATTGCCGGCCGCAATCTGTCGGAAGCAGCCATATCGGCCCTGTCAGCATTTGATTTTGCAATAACCTGAACACCTTTAGAGACCTCAAGGAGAACCTCCCCATGGAAACCCTGACAGAACGAATCTTGTATGCCGCCCGCTGGTTACTGGCCCCGATTTACGTCGGACTCAGCCTTGCGCTGATACTGCTGGGCATTAAATTTTTTCAGGAAGTCATACACTACTTCCCGTTAATATTATCCATGTCCGAAGCCAGCCTCATACTGACCATACTCTCCATGGTTGACATGGCACTGGTAGGAGGCCTGATCGTCATGGTCATGTTCAGCGGCTATGAAAACTTCGTCTCCCGCATCGACATAGCCGAAGGTGTTGAAAAACTTTCATGGTTGGGCAAGCTCGATGCCGGCTCACTGAAACAAAAGGTAGCGGCCTCCATCGTTGCTATATCCTCGATCCACCTGCTGCAAAAATTCATGAACATAGAACAGATAGATAACAACAAACTGATGTGGTACGTTATTTTGCACATGACATTCGTCCTGTCGGCGCTTGGCATGGCGTGGGTTGATAAAATAAACCAGCACTGAAACGACAGACCCTATGGAACGATTCATCGGCGCTGATTTTTACCGAAACATACCTCTGATACAGACAACCGCGCACAGATTCCAGATGATATTTCTCTGGCCTGCATAGGCACCCTGAAAATAAACTCGACGAACTTCCAGCAAATGAGTATCTTTATCGGGCCATGGACCTGAACTACCTCGAATTTGAACAACCAGTCGTCGAACTGGACGAAAAAATTTCCGAGCTGGAAAATGCCAGCAAAAACGGAGACTTCAATGTTGAAGAAGCGCTCGACAGCCTGCGTGAAGAACGCAGCAAGATGATCGAGCGCATCTTTTCCAGCCTGACACCATGGCAGACCTCACAAATGTCACGTCACCCCCGGCGGCCCTATACCCGGGATTACATCAACCGCATGCTGACCGACTTTCAGGAACTGCACGGTGATCGGGCCTACGCCGATGATCCGGCCATCATTGGTGGTCTGGCGCGGCTGGAAGGTCGGCCGGTCATGGTCATTGGTCACCAGAAAGGGCGCGACACCAAAGAAAAGATCCGCCGCAACTTTGGTATGCCGCGTCCAGAGGGCTATCGCAAGGCCCTGCGGCTGATGAAAATGGCAGAAAAATTCAACATACCGATACTGACATTTATTGACACCCCGGGAGCCTATCCGGGCATAGGAGCCGAAGAACGCGGTCAAAGCGAAGCGATAGCCCGCAACCTGCACGACATGGCCGACCTCGAGATACCGATTATCAACACCGTAATAGGTGAGGGCGGTTCGGGCGGTGCACTGGCCATTGGTGTAGGAGATCGCCTGATGATGCTCGGTTACAGCACCTACTCCGTGATCTCACCGGAAGGCTGTGCCTCCATTCTCTGGAAAAGTGCCGAAAAAGCCGAACAAGCGGCGGCGGCCATGGGCATAACAGCCGACCGACTGCAACAACTCGGTCTGATAGACCGGATCATAGAAGAACCGCTTGGCGGTGCCCACCGTGACCTGCAAAAAATGGCGGAAACCCTGCAAGACACCCTGTCAGCCACACTCAGCGAACTGCGGCAAATACCGATCAACGAGATACTGCAACAACGCTACCAGCGCCTGATGAACTACGGTCAATACAAAGAATAACGCGCCACCTGCAAGCCGACACATGCCCTGTACCGCCAGACAACTACGGACTCTGTGCAGACAGGCCGGCGACATCCGCCGCCTCTGGATAGCCTACAGTGGCGGCATCGACTCCCATGTCCTGCTACACCGCACCCATGCGCTGCGCCCGCACCTGCCTGAAATAGCCGGAGCCATCCACATACACCACGGACTAAGCCCGCAGGCCGACGACTGGCAAAACCACTGCCGACGAATCTGCGCCCAGGCGGGCATTCACTGCATAACCAGAAAAGTGACCCTGCACGAAGGCGAAGGACCGGAAGATCAGGCACGCATAGCACGCTACCAGGCCCTTGCTGCAATCATACAACCCGGTGATGCACTGCTGACTGCCCAACATCAGGACGATCAGGCAGAAACCCTGCTGCTGCAAGCGATACGCGGCGGCGGGCCACGCGGCATAGCGGCCATGCCACCGGTAGCACCCCTCGGCCATGGTCATCTGCTCAGACCACTGCTGACCACAAGCAGACAACAGATACACGACTATGCCCGCCGGCACCGCCTGCAATGGCAGGAAGACCACACCAACCAGGACACCCGCTACGACAGAAACTACCTCAGAAACGAAATCATGCCGCTGCTCAGACAACGCTGGCCGGCGGCCGCCCGCACTCTGGCACGCACCGCTGCACACACCGCCGCACTGCTCGACCAGGCCGACGCACTGCTTGAGCGCGAACTGCAAAACAACCGGGGAAAACAACCGGGCACCCTCTCCATCACCGCCCTGGGCAGACAACCGGCCGCGCTGGCCGGCCTGCTGATCCGGGCACAATGCCGGAAGCAACAGATGACACCGCCGGCGACCGCCCACATCAAAGAACTACTGGAAAAGCAACTCCATGCCGCCCCGCACCGCCGGCCCCACATCAACTGGCCGGGCGGCGAATTTCGCCGCTATCGCGATGACCTGTACATCAACCACCCGCTGCCGGCGGCAGATACGACAGACTGGCAACATGACTGGAACGGCGACGGCCCGTGCCGCATTCCGCAACTCGGAGGCATACTCAAACTGACCGAAACCGTTGGCAGGGGGCTGCGACCGGAACTGGTACATCAGGGCATACAGGTCAGGCCGCGTCGCGGCGGCGAAACATGCAAAATACAGGGAGACAACCACACCCGCACCCTGAAAACAATATACCAGCGTCATGGTATTCCGCCGTGGGAACGGCACACAATCCCGCTGCTCTACATACAAAACAAACTGGCAGCGATAGGAGAACTGGCCGTCAGCCGACAGGCAGGCGTACAACCGACACAAACCGGACTCAGCGTAAGCTGGCAGAAAACGGCCTGACGAACGACTGCCGTCGGCAGACAGGACACCGCCAATGGAAAATCGCAACAGCTACCGGATCATGGAATGCTTCTGCAAACGCTCCCCGACTGCCGACATGCGATTCTCCACGCTGCCCATACGATTACTGATCTGTCTGATAAGAGACTGGGCCAGCGCCGACTGCTCCCGCTGCTCATCTTTTAACGTATCAATATCGTCACGCAGATGACCGACGATCTCAAGCGTTTGTCGGCACAAATCCTCCAGCTTCTCAATGCGCCGGGACAACTCAGGGTCCATGATCTCTCTCCTTGGAGTGGTGAGCCGAAAAAATAGCAATATACGGTGATGAATGCTATAGGTAAATTCACATAAAATCAGCTTCGATACCGATAAAAACACCGTTTGACAGCGGCGGCCGCACCATAAACCATTGAATAGAAAGGAAAAGATTGCAAAACCACGGTTCAGCGGCCACCGCACGATATCGGGCCTTGACGGTGGCCAAGGAATGCAAAAAAAATAATCCAATAACCCGATTGTACTACCAATCATCCATCTGCTATGCTAAACTGGGTAAAAAATACTGGATAGTGTCGAACTGAAATACAGGAGATACAAAATGACCCATGCAGGAAAAGGGCAGTCGGACAACGCCGGCAATGCCGAGCAGAATATGAACACACCGGCCGGAGCCATGACCGGAATGATAGCCAGGATAGTCAAAACCCTGTCAGGCATCATTGGCACAGCCAGTCCCGCAAACCATGCTTCAGAAGCCCTGTGCAGGCACACCGATGGCCTGATCGTGCTGACCCCCCCCCCCCCCCCCCCCCCCCCCTCCAAATGGGAGGGTATATCTGATGCCGGCCATCGATGCCGGCCGCTCTGCGGTGCATTCCTGTCGCGGGGCAAGTGCCTCTGAGCCTCCTGGCCGGCTGACGCGCCGGTCTTTTTCCGACAGTTTCCATTCTGTGACAGCCCGCACCGCCGGCTGGCTGCGCCGTGCGGCGGTAGTGTCATTGCTCGGACTGCCACTGCTGTTCGGGTTGGCGACGCAAGCGGTGGCGCAGACCGTGCCGACGCTCAAGGTCGAAGTCCCCACCATCACCGAAGGTGAAACCGGTATCGTCACATTCACACTCAGTGAAGCCTCAACACAGACGATCAGCTTCGAAATCTCCGTTAATATTTTGGAGTCGTGTAGTTTCGGTATCACTTGTCCACCGGATAGAGGCCCAACTTCGGTCAGTGATTTCATCAATGTTGCGACAACCATAACCTTTGACCTCGGCGAAACCACCAGGACCTTCTCCATCACGCCAATCAACGACAACATCAGCGAGCCCACCGAGGTCCTCACTTTACAGATAGACCTCACGAATCCCTTTGGTGATAATCTCGATACCACTGAGGCCTCCATCGATTCCTCGACACCGGCTGATGGCGATATCGGCTTTGTTACCTATTGGCTCATCCATATCTTCGATGATGATCGGGGGTTCACCAATATTATCCCCGGTACCTCTCCTGTGACCGAAGGCACAGGCGCCCGTTTTACCGTCATAACAGACCCGATTCCGACGGACAATCTGCTCATTAATCTATTTGTCTCCGAAGAGGAAACCGATGGTCACGACTTTGTCGATGCTGTTGACGAAGGCAGCAAAACCGTCACCATTCTGGCCGGCGAGGGTTCTGCCACCTATACCGTGGCGACCGTCAATGACAGCACCACCGAGGCAGACGGTACCGTCACCGTCACCCTCCACGACGGCACCGGTTATACCATCGGTTCCGCCAATACCGCCACCATCGCCATCGACGACGACGACTATACCCTGTCCGTCACCATCGACAATACCGAAGGAATCGAGGGCGATAGTGGTAGCTTGACCGATGCCGCCACACTGACCTTTACCGTCAATCCGCCAAGGCCAGGGGATTTTTACTTTCTGGTCTGTCTGGACGGTGGTACCGCCGAGCGTGGGGACAGCAGAGACTATCGATTCATGCCCCCGAATAACCGAATTCTAGTTGCTGGTGGTTCTGGCTGCGTTAATAATGGTGTGCAAATCCTGTTGCCTGCCAACACCCCATCCGTCGAAGCAAAAATCCTTGTCAATGGTGACAGCCTGTTCGAGGCAGACGAAACCGTTATCGTCAGCCTGCAACGAGTCACCGGCGTCCCCACACAGAACACCCCCGACGATGTCTTCATCTCTGATACCGCCGGCAGTGTCACCTACACCATCCGCAATGACGATGAGCCGGTCATCACCATCACCGCCGATGACACCCCCATCGCCGAAGGCACCAGCGCCAGCTTTACCATCACGGCCAGTCCCACTCTGCCGAACGACCTCACCATCAACCTGACCGTCACCGAAGACGAAACCGGTGGTCAGAACTTTGTCGCCGCCAGTAACGAAAACGACCAGACCGTCATACTGCCGGCTGGCGCGGGTTCCGTCACCCATACGATTGGCACTATCCTTGACAACACCATCGGCGATGACAACGACGGCACCCTCACGGTCGCGCTGGCCACCGGCGACGGCTACACCGTCGGCACCACCACCCATACGGCCGTGGTGACCATCACCAACAATGTCCCCCATGTCGTATCCATCAGCATCGAACCGGCAGCAGGGGATGAAGGCAATAGTGGTGGCTTGACCGATGCCGCCACACTGACCTTTACCGTGAATCCGCCAAGGCCGGAGAGATTCATGTTTGGAATCTGTTTGGACGGTGGTACCGCCGAGCGTGGTAGCAGTGCGGACTATCAGTACACACGCCTAAATGACACAGTGCCTGCTATTGCTCCTGTTGCTGGTGGTTGCGATAGCGCTCTTCTGCAAACCCAAACCCTCTTCAACAATAATCAGGCATCCTTCAACTCAAAAATCCGGGTCAACGGTGACAGCCTGTTCGAGGAAGACGAAACCGTCACCGTCAGCCTGCAACGAGCCAATAATTTGGGCGGCAACCTCGGCACTCCCGCCGATGTCATCATCTCCCCCACGGCCGGCAGTGTCACCTACACCATCCGCAATGACGATGACCCGCCCATGATTTCCATTGCCGGCGGCAGTCCGGCCACCGAGGGAGCCGGCACGCTCACCTACACACTGACGGCGGACAAACCACCGGTCACAGATCTGATCATTGACCTGACCGTCATGGACGCACCCGGCAGTGACTTTATTGCAGCAGAAGGCGACCAGACCGTCACCTTCCCGGCCGGCACCACCGCGTTGAACTACGAAATTCCGATCACCGACGATGAAGTCGATGAAGCCAGCGGCGAGGTCACGGTGACAATCAATGACGGTACCGGCTATACCGCCGGCACCGATACGGCCACCATCAGGGTGCGCGACGACGATAGAACCATCGTCACCCTGGCCGAAAATCCGGCCGGCGACCTCGATGAAGGCGCCAGCAAACAGATTACCCTGACCCTGAACCGTCCGCTGGTTTCGGGTGAGGCCCAGGTCTTTGCGCTCAAACTTGGCGGCACCGCCACGGTGAATACGGACTATACCTTGGCCGGCATACCGGCGGACGGCGTGGGTTACGAGGATCTGGCCTCCGGGGACTCTACAATCGTATTTACCGGCCAGACTTCCGGCTCTGCCACGACCGCCACACTGACCATGACGGCCATCGCAGATGGTATCTCTGACCCCGGCGAGGTCATCACCATGCGGTTTGCAACATCGGAATTAACAAGCCCGGACGGCGATGCGGGAATACAGGACACTCGGGGCGACGGTCCGGTCAGCGCCACCCGAACGATTGCCTTCAGGATCACCGAACAACCGGCGCTGGTACTGAATCCATCCACCCTGACCATTGACGAGGGCGATACGGCGACCTACACGGTGTCTCTGGCCACCCAGCCCAATGCGGCAGTGGCCATGACTGTAAGCGGTCAGGCCGATACCGATCTGACCCTGAGCGATGATACCCTCAACTTCACCATGATGAACTGGAATCAGCCGCAGACCATCACGGTCACCGCCGGGTCGGACGACGACGCCCAATCGGATGACCCGATCGCCCTGTTGCACACCGCCACCGGCGGTAACTATGCCGGAGTCACCGGTGAAGTCACGGTCACCATCACCGAAGACGATACGGCCGGTATCACCGTACAGCCGACCACCCTGGCCGTGGATGAAGACGGCACCAACAACTATACCGTGGTACTGACCTCGGCTCCGGCCGACGAGGTCATCATCACGGTTGATTCGGGCACGATCGCCACCGTCAATAATGACATGCTGACCTTTACCCAGAGTAACTGGAATCAGGCACAGACGGTCACCGTGACCGGCATGGATGACGCGGTGCACAACACCGGCGATGCACGCTCTGGCACTATCACCCATGCCATCAGTCAGGGCGACAGCGGTGATTATCGCACTGACCGTGAGATTGACTCGGTACAGCTCACCGTCGCCGACAACGATGATCCGACCCTGAGCATACAGGTGGTGGGCGACCATACCGACATTGAAGAAGGCGGCACCCGCACCATACGGATCACCGTATCGCCGGATACCGGCGAGAGCTTTATGCTGATCGATGTCCGTCCCTTGCTGAGGATCAGCGACGGCTATGAGTTGACGCTGGTTCAGACCGATACCAGCCTGGATCCGACCCTGCAATTTGAGGTCAGCGTGACCGACAATGATCAGGATGGGGCGGATGGTATGCTGACCATTGATGTTTCCTCCGTGACCGGCTATGCCGCCGGCAGCCCGGCCATGGTACAACTCACCGTCAATGACAACGACGAGGCCGGCATCACCGTACAGCCGACCACCCTGACCGTGGATGAAGGCGGCACCGACAGCTACACCGTGGTACTGACCTCACAGCCAGCCGCCAGCGTCACCGTCACCGCTACTCCCGGCACCGGCATCACGATGACCGACACCACCCTGACCTTTACCAGCACGGACTGGAACCAACCGCAGACCCTCATCGTCACCGGTCTGGATAACAATGACGACGATGCCAGCGATCGCCGTGTCACCATCCGCCATACCCTCAGCGGCGATACTCAATACAGCGGCCTCAGCATTGACGACCTGATGGTCATGGTTGATGACGACGACCCGACCGAAGTCAGCCTGACCCGCACCGGCAGCACGGGCGCTATTGATGAAGGCCAGGCCGTTACCTTCACGGTCGAGTTAGGTCGTGCCCTGATCGCCGGCGAAATCATCGAGGTACCCCTGAGCATAGCCGGTACCGATGTCGAGCTGACCGACTGGAGTCTGGCACTACAATCGGGCACGGGTGTGGTCCTGTCCAGTGAGGACACAATGACCCCACAACTGAGTTTTGAGAATGCTGGCGTACAGAGTGCCCAACTGACCCTGACCGCCATCGGCGACAATACGATGGAGGGCAGCGGCTCCGAGACCTTCATCATTGCCTTGGGTCCGGACGGCACGGTCACCAATGGCTTTGACCACAGCAGTCTGAACACCAATGTGGGCGGCGGTGCCGATCCGGGTTCACCCGACCATTTCAGTGTGCAAGTCAACGATGCCACGGTGATGCCGATGATTACCATCACCGGCGGTACCACGGTCACAGAAGGCATAGGCAGTGCCAGCTTTACCCTGACCGCCACACCACCGCCGACCGATGCCCTGACCCTGATGCTCAATGTCAGCGGCGGCAGCGGTTTTATCACCACCAGCGGCGCTCAGACGGTTGCCCTGAACGGCGGCTCCCGCACGGTGACCTATTTGATTGCGACGCAGGGCGATACCATGGATGAACCCAATGGCACGGTCACCGTGACCGTAGGTAATGGTACGGGCTATGAGGTGGGTGATCCCTCCGTGGCGTCCGTCGGAGTGCATGACGACGATGCCACCACAGTCACGCTGGTCGGTACAGCGGGTGATGTAGCCGAGGGCAGCAGCAAACCGCTCACCCTCACCCTGGGTCGCGCTCTGGAGGCCGGCGAACAACTTACCGTGCCGCTGACCTTCGGCGGTACGGCTGTCTTCGGCACCGACTACACACTGACCGGCACGGCGGCCAATGGCGTGGATTACAGCGATCTGAGCGGCGGCAGCGTGACCTTCAGCGCCGGTGGTGAGGTGGCCACCCTGCCCCTGATGGCACAAACGGATGCCGTGGCCGAGACCGGCGGCGAAACGGTGCGCATTGCTCTGGGCACACTGGACGGCAGTTCCGGCACCAACCTGGGCGGCGGTGCCTCCGGCACGGGCAATGTTGATTTTACGATTCAGGAACAACCGGCGCTGGTATTGAGCACGACCCGCCTGACCCTCATTGAAGGCGACAGTGCCAGCTACCGAGTCAGCCTGGCAGCCGCACCGAGCGCGAATGTCGTCATGGTGACCCTCACCGGCACGAATGCCGAACTGCGGACCGATAACACCACCCTGACCTTTACCTCACAGAACTGGGGTAACCCGCAGACCGTCACGCTGACGGCGGTCACGGACAGTAACACCGTGACGGATCAGGTGACGCTGACCCACAGTGCCGATGCCGGCTATAATTCCGTCACGGCCAGCCTGACGGTGGAGCTGATTGACAGCACACCACAGTTGAGTTTCTCGCAGACCACGATTGAGCTGAATGAAGGTGACAGCACGACTTATACACTGCAACTATCGGCTGAGCCGGTCGGCACGGTGACGGTCGCACTGAGCGGTTATGACGGCACCGCGCTGGCGCCGCAGCCGCTTGAGCTGACCTTTACACAGGATAACTGGAATCAGGCACAGACGATTACCCTGAGCGCCGGCACGGACAGCAACAGCGTGAATGAGGCTGCCGTGACACTGGTTCATACGGCGGATGCCGGCTACGGCGAGGAGGTCACGGAAGACGTGACGGTGACGATGACCGACATCGACGCACCGCGCCTGATTGTGGGTGTCAATACCCTGAGCGTGACCGAGCAGGGCAGTGCGACCTACACGGTCACCCTGTCCACCGAGCCGAGTGCCGATGTCACGGTGACGATTACCGGTCAATCCGGTGATCTGAGAGTGGATAGCGGCACTGAGCTGACCTTCACGCAGTCCAACTGGAATGAGGGACAAGTGGTCACACTGTCAGCCATTGCCGACGATGACAGCGAGGATGAGGCGTTGATCACCCTGACGCACACGGCGTCCGGTGGTGGATACGGGACTGCCTCGGCGGAACGGTTATCGGTGCGCATTCTGGACAGCACACGGGGTTTGGTGCTCTCAGAGAGCAGCCTGGATATGGAAGAAAATGATACCGCGAGCTACACGGTGCGTCTGGCGCTGCGTCCGATGGCGGATGTGACGGTGAGAGTATCTTCCGGGGATGCGACCCGCCTGCGGGTGACCGGCGGTGACAGCCTGACCTTTACGCCGACCAACTGGAATCAGGCACAGACGGTGACGGTGATGGCCGCAGACGACATTGACAGTGATGCCAATCGGGTGCTGCTGACCCACATGGCGGATGCCGGCTACGGTTCGGTGCAGGCTGTGCTGCCGGTTGAGATTGCCGATGACGATGTGCCGCGTCTGCTGCTGAGTGTTGATGAGTTGAGCTTGATTGAAGGCGGCAGTGCGAGCTACACGGTAGCACTGGGTACCCGTCCATCGGGCAATGTGACGGTCGCACTGAGCGGTCAGGGCAGCGCTCTGAGGCCGGACAGGTCCGAACTGACTTTTGATGCAAGCAACTGGGCTCAGGCGCAGACCATCACGCTGACGGCGGTCATGGACACTAACACCGATGATGGTCAAGTGAGATTGACTCACACAGCCAGTGGTGGCTATAGTGCGGCCCCGGTCCGCCTGCCGGTGACCATCACCGACAGTTCGCCGCAGTTGCAGTTTTCACGCATGGCGATTGATCTCGATGAAGGCGGCAGTACCAGCTACACCGTGCGCCTGTCGGCTCGGCCGGTGGCGGAAGTCACAGTCATGCTCAGCGGTCATGCCGGTACCGGCATGAGCGTGAATCCGCTTGAGTTGACCTTTGGCCTGACGGACTGGAATCAGGCACAGACCATTACCCTGACAGCCGGCACGGACAGCAACAGTGTGAATGAGACCATCACGTTGACCCATAGCGCGAATGCCGGCTACGGTGAGGTGACGGAAGAGGTGACGGTCACGGTCCGGGAATCGGCCGACATGACGGCCATGCAGGCTGCACAGCAGATGTGGCTGCCGCGCTTTGGTCTGACGGCCGTCGAGCACATGCTGGGCGGGCTGGATTACCGATTCACAGCATCGAGTCAGCCGGGTCTGTCGGGCAATCTGAACGGTCTGCCGCGCGGTCAGTCATTCAATGCGGCGCATCTGTTGTCCAGCCGTGGCAGCCCGGATGCCAGTGCGATGGGTATTGAGCAGTTGGGTGCCGGTTCGTCGGATCGTCCGCGCAAGCTGTCACGCACCCTGTCACTGCCGAAGCTGCTGCCGTCGTTGCTGCGTGGTAGTCATTTCACATTCACGGATCAGGACGGCACCTCCATCTGGGGTCAGGCGGCCTATACGAAGTACAAAGACGGTGAAGACGCTGGTACTTCGATAGACGGCGAGGTCACCACGGCCATGCTGGGCATTGACCGCGACAACGGTCAGACGCTGGTCGGTCTGGCACTGGCCTACAGCGACAGCGATGGCGAATGGCAGGATGCATCGGACGAAGGTAAGCAGTCCGGTATGCTGGTTTCCATGCTGCCGTATCTGCACTACGACCTGAGCGAACGCCTGCAACTGTGGGGTGCCGCCAGCTATGGCCGGGGCGACCTGAAGCAGACTTCAACCGGTATGGAATCGAAGCACAATCTGGTGCAGCTATCGGCCACCGCCGGTCTGCGCGGTACGCTGCTGGAGCGTCCGGTGGAAGAGGGCGGTTTGACCCTGGAGCTGATTTCGGGCCTGACACTGGCGCGTATTGAGGCGGATGATTCCCGCGTCATGGCGGGCACCGAGGCGGATACGCAGCGTTTCCGCATGGGTCTGGCCTGGTCCTGGCAGTTACCGGAAGAGGACGGTGTGCGTCTGACACCGGAACTGGAGCTGGGTCTGCGTTATGACGGCGGCGATACCAGCGAAGGCTTTGGTCTGGAGCTGGGCGGCGGCCTGAGCTGGCAGACACCGGCCAAGGGTTTGACGGTGGATATACGCGGTCGCTATCTGCTGGAGCATGAGGCTGCCGAGCGTGAGGAGTGGGGTCTGTCCGGCTCACTGCGCTATGAGGCGTGGCCAAACTCGGCCTATGGCCCGTCGTTCAGCCTGCGCCATGAGTACGGCAATGCACCGGCGGCCAGCGGTCTGGATCGGTTGTTATCGGATTCATTGACGGATGCGCTGGAGGAAGAAGACAACCGACATACTGCTGCCGTATCGAGCCGCTGGACGCTGAAAGGCGAGTGGGGCTTTGCCCTGACAGACGATGCCACCGGCATCCCCTATGCCAGCCTGTCGGCCTCCGATGCCAAGCGTGATCTGACCCTCGGCTGGCGTCTGTTGTCCAATCCGGCTGGCCTGAAGTCGAAGCTGGATATCAAGGCCATCCGCCGCGAGCAGGATGATAATAACCCGCGCCACAGCGTCGGCGCACAGTGGAAGTTGAACTGGTAATCGTTGATGCTGGTTGCTGTGGAACCAGCCGCTTTCCGGGTTGTGTCCCTCTGGTTTTGAGGGTCAAATCACCGGGTTATTCCGGTTGAGCTTACCGAGGAAATGCCGTGATTTTCCAGTCCGTTCCCAGGGCGCTTATGTCCAGGATATGCAGCTTTTTTCGGTCGGACATTTTTTTCAGTGCCGGTAGATGAAATAGCCCGTGTGCGTTGTCTCCCATGATATGCGGTGCCATAAAGATAATGATTTCGTCTGCCAGCCCGGCTGCCAGTAGTGCTCCGGCAATGATTGATCCAGATTCGACCAGAACATCGTTGATTTCGCGTCTGGCAAGCTCTTCCATCACGGTTTGCAGGGGTAGTCTGCCTTTTTCGTCTGCGTCAATATGTAATATCTGTGCGCCGGCTTGCTTAAGCGCTGGGCCGTTTTTATTTTTTACCGTGCTTATGATCAGTGTTTGACCCGGCAGGTTCAGCATTTTGGATTGCGGCGACATGCGTGCCCCGGAGTCGCAAATGACTCTCAGGGGCTGCGCTGTGTCAGCCGGGATTTCTGTCCGCAGGGACGGATGCTCTGATACCCGGAAGGTCAGCGATGGATTATCCGTTGTTACTGTCCCTATACCTGTCAGCACTGCTCCGCTCGCGGCGCGCATACGGTGTACTTCTGCCCGTGCCTCAGACCCGGTAATCCACTGGCTTTCGCCGGATGCCGTGGCGGTGCGCCCGTCAAGGCTCATGGCCATCTTGATGCGGATATACGGTAGCCCTGTGGTCATGCGCTTGATAAAGCCGGGGTTAAGCTGCTCGGCTTCCGCTTTTAATATGTCTTTTGTGACCGGGACTCCGGCATTTTGAAGAAACCGGATGCCGGTGCCTGATACGGCAGGGTTGGGGTCTGTCATGCCGATCACTGCTCTGGAAATGCCGGCTTCGACCAGTGCATTGACGCAGGGCGGTGTGCGTCCATGGTGTGAGCAGGGTTCCAGAGTGATATACGCCGTCGCACCCCTTGCCTGTTCGCCGGCCTCTCTCAGGGCATTGACTTCGGCATGTGATTCGCCGGCCTTGCGATGAAATCCCTCACCAATAATTTTTCCATCCTTTTCGATAACACAGCCCACGCGGGGATTCGGGCGAGCGGTGTACCAGCCCTGTCGCGCAAGGCGAATAGCGTGTGCCATGCAGGCGGAATCGTTCATCTGCCGTTTTTGCAGTTGATGCCCGGGTCAATGCCGGGCGATAGTGCAGACATATCTATCATGCGTTGTATCAATCAATCCCGTTTGAGTAAGTCCATTTGGTGGTCTTGCAGCTCGGGGGTCGGGACTTTCTTCAGTCGTTCAATTTCATCAGTAAACTCTCCGACATTTCGAAAATCTCTGTACACTGAGGCAAACCGGACATAGGCGACCTGATCAATCTGTTGCAGCTCGTCCATAACCATCTCGCCAATCTGGCGCGAATGAATCTCTCGATCATCGAGCAACATGAGCTGGCTGCATATATGATTCAGCATATTTTCAGTGTCGTCGATAGAAACAGGGCGTTTCTCCAAAGCACGCTGGATACCGGTGCGCACCTTGTCTTCATTAAAATCCTCGCGGGCACCATTGGTTTTTATGACCCGTGGAAGCTGTAATTCGACTCTTTCAAATGTGGTAAAGCGTGCCGAGCAGTGTGTGCATTCACGGCGACGGCGAACCTGATTGCCTTCCGGCGCAAGGCGTGAGTCACATACCCTGGTGTCTCTGGTTCCGCAAAAGGGGCAGCGCATGAATCAGTCAGTCATGGTTTATCAGGCTTGCAGTGCTGAGTTCACACCGCTTTTTTTAGTGGGCATATACCGGCAATGAACGACAAACTGCATGGACTTTTTTGCGAATATCTTTCAAAACGGCATCATCTGCCTTGCCACCGGACGCGATAGAGTCAATGATGTCGCATATCCAGTGAGCCAGATCGCATGCCTGGGCTTCGATAAAGCCGCGTGTCGTAATAGCAGGTGTACCGATGCGGATGCCACTGGTGACAAAAGGTGATTGAGGATCATTGGGAACGGCGTTTTTATTCACGGTAATACCGATAGAACCCAGAGTTTCTTCAATTTCTTTACCGGTCAGTTTCTTCTCAATGAAGCTTACCAGAAACAGGTGATTATCGGTGCCGCCGGAAATAACATCATAGCCGCGCTGCATGAAAATATCAGCCATAGCCCTGGCATTTGAGACTACCTGTTGCTGGTAGGCAGCAAATTCAGCCGACATGGCTTCTTTCAGCGCAACTGCCTTGGCAGCTATAACGTGCATTAGCGGGCCGCCCTGTATGCCTGGAAAAACACGGGAGTTGAGTTTCTTTTCAATTTCTTCATTGGCCCGGGCCATGATCAGGCCACCGCGCGGACCGCGCAGCGTTTTGTGTGTCGTGGTGGTCGTCACATCGGCTATTTGAACCGGGCTGGGATACGCCCCGGTGGCAACCAGACCGGCGACATGGGCCATGTCAACAAGAAGGTAGGCATCGACACTGTCCGCAATGTCTCGGAAACGTTGCCAGTCAACGATACGCGAATAAGCCGAAAAGCCTGCTAT
The DNA here is from genome assembly GCA_965214035.1 of Gammaproteobacteria bacterium. GTDB lineage: Bacteria > Pseudomonadota > Gammaproteobacteria > JAJDYQ01 > JAJDYQ01 > JAJDYQ01. The sequence goes on from OZ243932.1 coordinate 854,409, forward strand.
GATAACTTTGGGTTGGTGCTTTCTGGCGAGTGTTTCCACTTGCTCGTAGTCAATTTCCAGGGTGTCTTTAGTCAGCCCGTACTGTACTGCATTAAATATCAGACCGGAGATATTCAGCTTCATGCCGTGTGTGAGGTGACCGCCTTCTGCCAGACTCATGCCCAGCATCGTGTCTCCCGGTTCCATCAGTGCCAGATAGGCCGCTGCATTGGCCTGTGAGCCTGAGTGCGGCTGGACATTGACATAGTCCGCCTTAAACAGTTCTTTGGCGCGATCTATCGCCAGTTGCTCGGCAATATCGACATATTCGCAGCCACCATAATATCGCTTGCCAGGGTAGCCCTCGGCATACTTATTGGTCAACTGTGAACCCTGTGCCTGCATAACACGCGGGCTGCAATAATTTTCCGAAGCAATCAGTTCAATATGATCTTCCTGACGCTGTTCTTCATTGAGTATGGCGCGCCATATCTGCTGGTCAAAATCTTCAATAGTATCGTTCTTGGAAAACATGGAAAAATCCTCTACGCTCGAAAGTGGTCGGCGAGCCGACAAAACTGGTCAGGGCAGGGAAGTAATGGCTCTGATTTTGAAGTCATCGCAAACCCCGGTGGGTACGTCTTCGTAACAATATAGAGACAACTGTTTTATGTGTAAAGTGCAAACTGTGCAAACTGTTTGGTTGCTGTACTTAATCCAGATCTTGAGTAACCATCGCTTCAACCACAGCAGTCCAGCCTGTCGCAATGTTTTCGCGATTATAGCCGCCTCCCCCCATGGCTAGTAGCTTCCCCTGACAGTATTGATCGGCAATCTGACAGAGGCCCGCAGCAGCCTTTGAATGGGCGCGATGAGTGAACTGCATGTGAGTGATGGGATCTCCATTAATGCTGTCGGCACCCGCCTGTAACAGGATGAATTGTGGACGATGGCGATGGAGGTAACTCTCTATTTGTTGCCAGTAGATATCAAAAACATCATCACCGGCATTTGGGGGTGCCGGCAAATTCAGCTTCATTCCTTTTGCTTCGCCTCGCCCTGTCTCTTCCATGGCTCCGGTACCGGGATAAAGAAATTGCCCGTCTTCGTGAATATCGGCAAAAAGTACTCGCGGGTCATCTTCAAAGCTGTAAAAAACACCGTCTCCATGATGGGCATCGATATCGACATAGGCAACGCGATGCAGATCGAATTCATTCAGCAGAGTTTCAATAACTACCCCGCAGTCATTGAAGACACAAAAGCCGGATGCTGCGTCACGTCGTGCATGATGCAATCCGGCAATGGGTATGAATGCGCGTTTAATTTCTCCGCACATGATTGAGCGGGTTGCTGATAATGCTGTGCCGACAACTGTTGCGGCGGCTTCATAGACTCCCTTGAATGCCGGTGTATCACCGCTATCCAGATAACCTTCACCGGAGTCGGAACCGGTTTTCACTCTTTCAACATATTCATGTGTGTGAAACCGCTCAATCTCCTGCCGGCTGGCTTGTTGCGGTGGTCGTTCCGCGACAAGCTGATCCAGCCCCTTTTGTCGGTAGCGCACTTCGAATGCCCCCATACGGTCGGCACCGAAAGGGTGGTTTTCACCAAAACCATAGCGGGCCAGTTTTTCGCCAAGGTAAACGACTGTGTCAAACATGCTTGTCAATGCCGATATCTGAAACGGTTTTTACAAAATGCCTTCCGATAAATCCTGAATCGATCAGGGTTTTCTGAGATACAGGGATGCTCGTCAGAATAATGCCATTAGGCCGTTGATTTTGAAAGAGACAGCCACATTCTTTTTTCGCTTTAGCTCTATATATCAGGGCAGGGGGAGTTGAGGCTGTGTACATGGCGAATCAGGCACTTTATCATGCAGCCTGTTTGCTGCGGTTCTCTTATTTACCTGTTTGAAAATTACGATTCAGCTTATGGCTCAATATATCTATACCATGAATCGGGTGCGCAAGGTTGTTCCCCCGAAGCGTGAAATTCTCAAGGACATTTCTCTTTCATTTTTTCCTGGCGCAAAGATCGGTGTACTGGGCCTGAATGGTGCCGGGAAATCTACCCTGCTGCGTATCATGGCCGGTATTGATGACGAGATTGACGGTGAAGCATGTCCCATGCCGGATATCAAGGTCGGTTATCTGCCGCAGGAACCCAGGCTCGACTCGGCAAAAGATGTGCGTGGCAATATTGAGGAGGCGTTAAGTGAACTCAGTGATGCACAAAAGCGTTTGGATGCGGTTTATGCCGCCTATGCCGAACCTGATGCCGATTTCGATGCGCTTGCTAAAGAGCAGGCCCATCTGGAAAATATTCTGCAGGCTGGCGATGGGCATAATCTGGAAAGGACTCTGGAGGTGGCGGCGGATGCCTTGCGACTTCCTCCCTGGGATGCCGATGTTACCCGGCTTTCAGGAGGTGAGCGCCGCCGTGTTGCATTATGTCGGCTGCTTCTCTCCAGGCCCGATATGCTGTTGCTTGATGAGCCAACGAATCACCTGGATGCCGAGTCGATTGCCTGGGTAGAGCGGTTTTTGAAAGAGTATTCCGGTACAGTTGTTGCCGTGACCCATGACCGTTACTTTCTGGATAATGTCGCGGGCTGGATTTTGGAGCTGGACCGTGGATACGGTATTCCATGGGAGGGCAATTATACTACCTGGCTGGAGCAGAAAGAAAGGCGCCTGAATGCAGAAGAAAAGCAGGAGACGGCTCATCAAAAGACAGTCAAACGTGAGCTGGAGTGGGTGCGCTCCAATCCAAAGGGACGTCATGCCCGAAATAAGGCTCGTCTGAAACGGTTTGATGAACTCAATTCTGCCGAGTTTCAGAAACGTAATGAAACGAATGAGCTTTATATTCCTCCCGGACCGCGCCTTGGTGACAGGGTGATTGAAGTTAGCAACCTGTGTAAACGCTTTGGTGACAGGGTTTTGTTTGAGGACCTTAGCTTTAGTCTGCCTCCCGGCGGGATCATCGGCATCATCGGTGCCAACGGTGCCGGTAAAACGACTTTGTTTCGTATGATCGTAGGGCAGGAAAACCCTGATAGCGGTCAAATATCCATCGGTGAGACAGTCAGTCTGGCCTGTGTTGATCAGTCACGTGATTCCCTGAACGGCGATAAAACGGTATGGGAGGAAATTTCGGATGGCCTGGATATTATTCAAACAGGTAATGTGCAGCTTCAGTCTCGTGCTTATGTCGGCCGCTTTAACTTTAAGAAATCAGATCAACAGAAGTTCATCAGGGATTTGTCGGGTGGTGAGAGAAACCGTGTTCATCTGGCGAAGCTCCTTCGCTCCGGCGGTAATGTCCTGTTGCTTGATGAGCCAACTAATGATCTGGACGTAGAGACGCTGCGCGCATTAGAGGAGGCTCTGTTGAATTTTCCGGGTTGTGCCGTTGTGATTTCACATGATCGATGGTTTCTGGATCGAATTGCAACCCATATCCTGGCGTTTGAAGGAGACAGTCAGGTGGTATGGTTTGAGGGCAATTATGCGGATTATGAGGTGGATAGAAAATGCAGACTCGGTGAGGCTGCAAATCAACCACATCGAATCAAATATAAGCGGATTGATGCCTAGAATCGTTTGCTGCTACGGATTAAATCAATGGCTTGTTTCAGATCTTCAGGCGTATCAATCCCCATGCCGGTATCAAGCTCTGTTATGCCAACCTTGATCTTTTCGCCATTCCACAATACACGTAACTGTTCCAGAACTTCAGCAGACTCTGGTTCACAGGTGGGCATGTCAGCATATCTTTTTAGAAAACGGGCAGTATAGGCATAAAGCCCGATATGCCGAAAGTAGCCTGCGGCAGAGGCAGGATTATCTCTGTTCCAGGGTACCGGTGCCCGGCTGAAATACACTGCATAACCATATCTATCCGTTATAATTTTTACAATGTCAGGATTATCAATATCTGCCCTTGCAATCAAGGGACGGCAAAGTGTTGCCATGCCGCAATCATGCTCCGATTCCAGCAATTCAGCCACCTGGTTCAGACACTCTGTTGGCATAAACGGCTCATCGCCCTGTAAATTAACTACGACCTCATCATCGTCCATATCGTGGATATTTGCCACTTCAGCCAGTCGCTCGGAGCCATTTTTATGCTGGTCGGATGTCATACAGTTTTCTGCACCTATTTTATGGGACAGTGCTGCAATACGTTCATCGTCAGTGGCAATGATGACACGTTCTGCCAGACTGTTATTTGCACATTCAAATGTACGTTGCAGTATCGATTTTCCAGCCAGATCGGCCAATAACTTGCCCGGAAAGCGGGTTGATGAGTAGCGCGCAGGAATTACAATGGTGTAGCTCAATGAATTTCCTCTTCTGATCTTTTTCCTTTTTGATTCTCTATGGTATTTTCAAGAAGTGCGAGTAATCGTTGACTAAAAGAATTTTCAAGGGTCACATTTATTGGTACATACCAGAAAAATTGATTCGCGAAGTACATACATTTAATGGCATCTTTTTCTGTCATTATCACCGTGGCTTCATCTCCAAACTCAAAATCCTGTTGGCTATACTGGTAATGATCTGGAAATTCATGCTCTATAATGTCGAGCTGGCATTTTTTCAGCCCGTTAAAAAAACTGCCTGGATAGCCCGTGCCAGCAATCGCATGTATCTTCAGGCAGGTAAATTCTGATAATAATCTGGTTTCACCTGTCTGCATATTAACCGCAGAACAGTGACTGATGAGCATTGAATATTCATGCGGCTTACCCGATCCATTTGCTACGATTATATCCGCTTCATTCAGGCGCGATATTCTCTCTCTCAGAGGACCGGCCGGCAAACACCAGCCATTACCAAACCGGCGTTCACCATGCACGACTACAATTTCAATATCCCTGCGCATGGCATAATGTTGCAGCCCGTCATCTGAAATAATGACATCGACATCATCGTTTTGAGTCAGGCTTCGCACGGCGGCAACCCGATCAGGGCCGACGGTCATTGGGCAACCTGTCCGTGAGACAAGCATCACAGCTTCGTCGCCGACTATTTCAGGATCACTGTCTGCTTCAACGCGCCGAGGCCATTGTGTGGCTTTGCCACCGTAACCCCGACTGACCAGGCCGGGCTTATATCCATTTTCTTTCAGAAGTTCTGCTACCCGGATAACAAGGGGGGTTTTGCCATTGCCTCCGACAGTAATATTGCCAATTACGATAACTGGAGTCGGAAGCGATTTTGATGGTAGTACTTTTATTCTATAAAGTAGTCGGCGGGTAGATACCAACAGGCAGAATAACCAGGAAAAGGGTATCAAAAAATAGTATTTTATACCTTGTTTGCCGCCATACCAGTATTCGGGTGCTTTGTACATCACTTTACGAAAACTGCATACTATGCATATGCTTGTATTTTTCACCTGCCGCTAAAAGTTCATGATGGCTGCCAGATTCTATAATTTGACCATTCTCCATAACAAAAATCACGTCGGCCATTTCAATAGTAGAAAGTCGATGGGCGATGATCAAAGTGGTGCGTTCTTGCATGAGCGTTGCCATGCCGGCTTGAATGTATTTCTCAGACTCGCTATCCAGTGACGATGTCGCTTCATCAAGAATCAGTATCGGTGCGTTTTTCAAGAATGCACGGGCCATCGCCAGTCGTTGGCGCTGGCCTCCTGACAGTAATACACCGTCTTCACCTACCCGAGTATCCAGCTTTTGTGGCAGTTTTTCAATAAACTCCCAGGCATGTGCGCATTTAGCCGCTCTGGTCACTGTTTCGATGTCGCTTTTTTTCATTGACCCATAGGCTATATTATTCATGATACTGTCATTGAACAATACAGTGTCCTGACCGACATAAGAGATATTATTGCGTAATGAGTGGAGTGCTATATCCTTCATATCATGCCCATTGAGTCTGATGCAGCCAGCTGTTGGAACATAAAGCTTTGGAATTAAATTAACCAGTGTTGTTTTTCCACTTCCTGATTTACCAACAAAAGCCGCTATGGTTTTTGGTTTTATTTTCAGTGATATACCTCTAAGTGCGTCGCTTTCTTTGCCCACATACCGAAATCGAATATCTCTGTATTCAATATGTACTGTTGGCTCTTTTAATAATTTTTTGCCACTATCTGCTTCTAGCTCTCCATCCAGAAATTGAAAAATATGCTGGCCTGCCGCAATGCCTTTTTGTAAGCTCGCATTTACCGTCGTAAGCCGCTTGATCGCGGGCAATAAAATCGTTATGGAGATCATATAAGCTGTTAAATTTCCAGGTGATATTGGAGTTGGCATATATCCCGATATAGAAAGAAAAATTGCGACGGACACTGCCAGAGCAACTATCAACTGAATGAATGGTACGTTGAGGTGCTCGATAACGGTCCGTTTCATTATTTGTGTGCGAGAGTATTCCACTGCTTTTTGATATCGGGATTTTTCGTATTGTTGTCCACCGAATATCTTGACTACCTGATGACCGTTAATGGTTTCCTCTGTGATACTGGTGAGCATCCCCATGGATTCCTGAATATTTCTGTTGACTCGGCGAAGTTTTTTATTAATGTATAAAACCACTATCGTGATAACCGGTGCCAGGATTAGAAAGCCAAGAGATAGGTAGGTATTTAGATAAAACATCAGTGAAAGCTGGAATATCACTCTGGCACTGTCAGATATGAGGACCAGAATCGTTCTGGATACGGCCTCGGAAACTTGAGTGGTGTTATAGGTTATGCGGGATATTAGATCACCGGTGGATGAATGGTCATAAAAGGAGCTCGGCAATACTAGAAGATGGTGAAACATCTCATGCCGTATTGTCGCTACGATGTGACTCCCGGTAAATGCAATAAAATAGCTTGCCATAAAATTGCTGATGCCGCGAAAAATAAAGATGGCGATAATCGCCAGCGAAAAAAACAAAGCCGACTCGGGGTCAGGGTTGGCAATTCCCTCCATAATAAGTTTCATCAGATAAGCGAAACTTACCTCAATCAAGCTGCCTGCTATCATCGCAAAAGTAGCCACCAGAAGTGCTTTCCAGTACGGATAACTATATCGCAGCAGACGGCGGTAAATATTGAAGCTGTCCGCTTCGTTATCATGTATATTCTGGTTCATGGGTAGGATATTATTTTTCAGGTGTTATTTGTACGGTCGGCATTGACAGGCGGCTAAAGCCAAGTTGCCCGGCAATGTCCATGACAGTCACCATGGACTGCCAGCTCGCCCCCTGATCGCCACGTATCGTAAAAGGCAGGTCACGGTTATTTCCAGCGTGCCGGATAATGGCAATTTTCAGTGCATCAGGGCTGTTATTCAATACTCTGGTGCGGTTAATGAAGTATTCGCCGCTTGAGCTGACTGTTACTTCTATGGCTTTTTCTTGCGCAGCCTCTTCGCTGCTGCTGGCTTTTGGCAGTTCAATTTCTACTGCGGACTCTTTTTCAAAGGTCGTGGAAACCATGAAGAAGATCAGCATCAGAAATACAACATCAATCAACGGCGTTAGATTGATGTCGGGTTCTTCCTGTTTTTTGGGTCGCAGGTTCATCGGGTTTGCCTGCCGGCGCTGCGTATTTGTGTATCCTCTTCGCGCTCACCGTGAATAACTTCGACCAGCTTGAGCGCTTCTTCCTCCATACGAACAACATATTCTTCGACAACTCCACGAAAATAGCGGTAAAACATCAGCGATGGAATGGCAACTGTTAAGCCGGCAGCGGTAGTGATCAATGCTTCGGATATGCCGCCAGCCAGCAGGCTGGCATCTCCGACGCCGGCTGTTGTTATTGTGCTGAATACCTTGATCATTCCGATGACGGTACCAAGCAAACCCAGTAGCGGGCTGATGGATGCAATAGTGCCCAGTGTATTGAGGAATCGCTCAAGCTCATGCACGACATGACGACCGGTTTCTTCAATCGCTTCTTTCATGATTTCGCGTTCATGCTGCAAATTGACCAGACCGGCGGCAAGTACACGCCCAAGGGATGAACTCTGTTTCAAGGATGTCAATGCCTCCTGATCAAAAGATTTATCCTTGAAGCCAGCCCATATATCGGCCACCAGATTGGGTGGGATAACCCGCTTTTTCTGTAAACTCCAAAAACGCTCGGCAATAATGGCAAACGCCACGATGGAGCACAAAATGATGGGAAGCATAACCCAACCACCGGCCTTGATTATCTCAAACATACTGCTCCCTTGATCCTGAATCGGGTATTTTCTAAACAAAAACCGAATGATACTTTATTTATTGCTGGCTGGCACATAATGCCAGAATCTCTTCTTGTCTCGGCGGTATTCATGAGGAATGTCCATTTTGCCATTACGGTAAAAGGTAAAGCGAACCATGCCGGACTCATCATTGCGCAGTTGCTGCGTTGATAACGCACGGTAGCGCTGCATGACTTCTTTCGCAGGGAACCGAAAGCGATTCCTGTAGCCCGCCGAATAAACCACATATTCCGGTCGGACACGATTCAGCTAGACTTGTGTCGAAGAGGTCGCGCTGCCATGGTGTGGGGCCGATATTACATCGGCTTTCAGATGTTCCCCATACAGGGTAGCCATTTCCCGCTCAGCACGCGCCTCAATGTCGCCGGTCAACAGGATCGTTCTACCTTTATGGCGAATGCGTAAAACGCAGGAGCGGTTATTTTCGCTCAGTTTATGGTTCTTTTGTGCCATGGCAGTCGGATAGAGAATATCAAAATCCACACCGTCCCAGTGCCATTTCTGGCCGGCTTGGCATACCTGTGAATATGGATATCGGCTCTTGAATTCAGATCCCGGCATAACGGTCAGTGAGTCTGTCGTAACTCCATCGATCACTGCTTTATATCCGCCGGTGTGGTCTTTGTCATCATGGCTAAGTATTACCCGGTGAATATGTGTGATTCCCTCGTGCCATAGATAAGGCAGTATAACCATGCGTCCAATATCAAAATGTTCTCCTGCACGAAAACCTGCATCATACAGCAATACATGCCTGTGTGTGCGGACCACAATAGACAACCCCTGGCCAACATCAAGGAAATCAATCTGTAACTCTTCTTCACCTAAAGGATTTTCAACAAGAATTGACCAGGGGATGAAAAACAGTAATCCCGCTATGGCAAAACGATGATGCCGGAATCTGTAAAGAATGATCAGTCCGGGTAGTGCTGTGATCAGATTATATGAGATCAGTGCCGGCAGTCGCATTACGGCATACTCGGTTCCGGCCAGCAGCTCTATGAATTTCCAGAGCAGCGACATCAGAAATATGACCGCGTCGGATACATAACCGGCCAGTCCGTGAAAAGTAAACTGGATAATTACCAGCAATACCAGCATGGGCACGATCAATATTCCTACCCAGGGTGCTGCAAACAGATTGACCAGTGGTGCTATCAGGGAAAACTGATGAAAAAAAACGAGGGTCAGTGGCATTAAGCCGATGGCCAGGGCAAGCTGTAGCCAGGCCAACTGCCTGATTTTGGCGACTAATTTCTGTTCAGACTTGTCTGTGAGCACAAAGTAGATAATGGCAACTGCGATATAAGATAATCAGAAGCCAGTATTGAGTATGGATAGAGGATCAATCAGTAATACCACCAGCAGGGCTATCAGCAGGACGGTCAGGGGAGATACGGATCTTCTCATTAATAAGCCGAGTACAACGACAGCAAGCATGATCAGTGCACGCTGTGTTGGAATGGAAAAGCCTGCCAGTGCAGCATAAGCCGATGCAGCTAACAAGCCACTTGTTATTGCCATATCCTGTGCCGGTCGATACAGGCAAAGCTGCGGGTAGCAGCGCCAGAGCTGTTTCCCTGCCCAGTAGAACAGCGCGAAGATCAGCCCGATATGCAGGCCTGAAATTGCCATTAAATGAACAGTTCCGGTACGTTGCAGTGCCTGCCATTGTGACGATGAAATATATTGCCTGTCGCCGGTTACCAGGGCGATCAGCAATCCAGCTACATCCTTTGATTGGAACAGTGACAACAACTGCTTCGTGAGCAGTTGACGTTGGTAATTCAGAGTCGCCTGCTGCTCCAGCAACACGGCCTGATGTGCATGATGTACATATCCGGTAGCTGCTATGTTGCGCTCAAAAAGCCATCCTTCATAGTCAAGGCCACCTGGATTGAAAAAACCATGAGGGCGTTTCAGCTTAATCGCCATGCGCCAAACCTGACCCGCAGACAATGGCAGTTTGGGCGAATACCAGTTCAATCTGACATTTGTTTTCCAGTCAGAACCCTGGGTATCCAGAATTTGTAAATCAAATCGGCTGCGTTTTGCTTGATTTTCCGGGATTGACTTGATTATCCCGGTTACATTGATTGTCTGGCCTTCCAGTTTAGAAGGTAATGCCGGTGGAGAAAACCACTGTACGCAGGCCATGAGCCAGATAGAACCCACGGTCGCTGCCAGCAGCATCTTTGCAAAAGGCCAATAACACCAGTACCCGAAAAACAGTAGTACTGGCAGCAGTAACGGTAGCCAGTCACTTTGCGGTAAATACGGCAGGTATGTGGTTAAAAATATACCGGCAGCAAAGGCTGGAATAACTTTATGTATCATGCTCGACATAAAGCTGACATGAGTATCGTTAATTATGAGAGAATGATAGTTTTAACCCAACTGCATAAAACTATGGTATGCGCTTAAAAGTACTTAACTGGTTTGTCGTCAAATATGCGGAAATACGTGAACATCATTCCTTGCGTATATTTGGCCGGTTACTGGATGATCCCTATCTGTTTCATTTGAACAGGCGTTCTGTATCCGGTGCATTTGCCGTAGGTTTCTTCAGTGCCTGGATTCCCATGCCTTTCCAGATGCTTATTGCTGCCCTCATCGCGACCGCTGTTCGAGTCAACCTGCCGCTTTCTGTTCTTCTGGTATGGGTCACAAACCCGGTCACCATGACGCCGATGTTCTATTCTGCCTATATCGTTGGCACGTGGCTCACTGGTGATAGCGCGGGACAATTTCAATTCGAGCCCAGCTATGAGTGGTTTTTGAGGGAGTTGCAAACCATTGGAGAGCCTTTTTTGCTCGGTTGTTTGGTACTGGCGACTGCTAGCTCGGTTACCGGCTTTTTCATGATAAAACTGCTGTGGAGTGAGCGGTTTTCACGCTTGCTGCATATCAGGTTGAAGCGTTATCGACGAAGGAAAAAGCAACATGGTAACGATCTTTCTATCTGACTTATTGGCTGGCCAGTGCTCCGCCATATAAGCGTACTACTCTGTCCATACGTGAGGCCATGCTCTCATCATGAGTGACCGTCAGTAAACTGATGTCGAATTCCCGATTTAATTCCAGAAACACCTCATAAACGTCGTTTGCCGTTTTGTTGTCCAGATTGCCTGTTGGCTCATCGGCCAGTACACATGACGGTAGAGTGACCAGCGCACGTGCAATGGCCGCCCTCTGACGTTCGCCGCCTGATAATTCGGAAGGCCTATGGTTGAGTCGATTTTCCAGACCGACTTGAGACAGTATCTGCCTGCTTTTTTTTTCTGACAACTCCTTGGTCATACCGGCAATTCTTAAAGGCATGCTGATATTTTCAAGTGCCGTGAACTCCGGCAACAGGTGATGAAACTGATATACAAATCCCAGGTTGCGATTACGCAGATGGCCCAGCTGTCGTTCATTCAGGTGGGCGATATTTTGATTGCCTATCCGAACCTCTCCCTGGTCCGGTTTGTCCAGACCGCCAAGCAAGTGTAAAAAGGTACTTTTCCCCGCGCCCGATGTCCCGACAATCGCGATACTTTCGCCTCGATGTACATCCAGACTGACATCATGCAGAACATCAATACAGCTATCTCCCTGCTGATAGCTCTTGCTTAATCCACGGCATGACAGTACTACCGAATCATTCATAACGAAGTGCCTCAACCGGATGGGTGCGGGACGCCCTCCAGGCTGGGTACAAAGTGGCCAGCACGGTTATCAGAAAGCTGATCACGCAAATCAGTATAACATCTGCCCACAGTACCAGTGAGGGAACATCGCTGATGTAATAAATGCTGGAGTCAAGAAAGCTGGTTTGGAAAATCTGCTCTATATACTGTACGATGGATTCCAGATGAGTCGCCAGGGTCACGCCACCTGCCATGCCGACCAGAGTTCCCAGCAGGCCAATTACTATTCCCTGGATCATAAATATCCGCATGACAGATGCCGGCGACATTCCCAGTGTGCGCAGTATGGCGATATCGGACTCCTTGTCTGTCACAACCATCACCAGAGTAGAGACAATGTTAAAGGCAGCTACCACTACGATGAGCGATAGAATGATAAACATAATGGTCTTTTCCATCTTTACTGCCCGGAAGAAATTAGCATGTCGGCGTGTCCAGTCACTGACCCAATAGCGTCCCGCCAGCTGTTGTGAAAGCTCATGTCGCTTTCTGGGCGCATCAAACAGATTTTCAATCTTAAAGCGCACTCCGCTGACCTTTCCCTTGAGACGTAAGAATTTTGCCGCATCATCCATGTGAGCAAGAATCAAACCGCTATCGAACTCGTGCATGCCAACATCAAAGATACCAACCAGAGTAAAGTTTCTCAGTCGTGGTATAACGCCGATCGGAGATACGTTGAGTTGCGGTGCAATCACGGTCAATTTGTCACCGGGAATCACGCCCAGCGACCGGGCCAACTCGGCACCCACGATCACGCCAAAATCGCCGGCCTTCAAATCCGATAGCTTCCCGACTGTCATTTTGTCGGCAACTGCGGACACAAAAGACTCCCGTTCAGGCAGAATTCCGCGCATCAGTGCAGCATTGACATTGCCGGTGTGGCTTAACATAACTTCTCCCCGTACATAGGGAGCACTGCCTGTCATGTCTGAATCATCTGAAAAGGTATTCGTTATTGATTCCCAGTTGTCAATGCCACCACCGCTGATACCCGACACCGTAATATGCGAGGTCATTATCAGGATGCGGTCACGCAACTCTTGCTGAAATCCATTCATGACAGACAAAACGGTTATCAGCAAAATAATTGCCAGCGCTATGCCCAGAATGGAAATCAGAGAAATAAAAGAGATAAAATGATTGCGCCTTTGGGCCCGTAGATACCGTAGGCCAATCAGTAGCTCAATGGCAAGATTCATAGCAAGATTCATAGAATGACCATTAAAGCATAATCCGAACCCGGCAATGGCAAAATATTACCACCAGGTTGGAACAGAGCATAGAGTTGGTTCCCTCTGCTCAAAAGTAATGGTGAAAACATGATTATCGACTACGCTGCTTATACTGTCTTACCATCATGGTGGCATGTATTATTTTAACTTCTGTTAATATATTCATAGCTTGTAAAACCCTGATTTCATAATAGTTTTGTGTGATTGAGCGAAGTGTCTTTCCAGAAGAGGAAAGGGGAGCAAGTGATTGATTTAAAAAAGAAAAAGTGGCATTATTCTTTGCTACTGCTTTCACAAGTGGGTAATAAAGCTGTCCATAACCGTTTTTGAATATTTGTAGAAAATAGTATTTTTTTTTTGTAGAAAATAGTATTTTTTTCAGGAAACTGGTACAGTCCGTCTCAAATATGATTTCAGTAGCACCCAAGAACGGAATAATTATCCGCGGAATCTGCCCGCTTTAAACAATTTCAGGAGTGCGCCTATGCGTAAGTTCTATTTTATTTTAATGGCCCTGTTTCTGACTGCCGGCATGCCCATACTCCATGCAGAAGATAGTGCGGACAAGTCCAGCGATGAAGAAACCGAGAGTGAGGAAGAAGCCGAGCCTGAGTGCGATTAAGTATCAAAGCACAAACTTCAAGAATTCTTATTCCGGGCTGTGGTCAACAGACCGGTGGGAATGCCATAATCCTGCGGATTATTGAATGACAATTTTTTAACGACCCATTTTAGACAGAAATGTCCTTAGGAGGGAATAAGTCTATGAAATTAACTAAAACACTGGCGTCTGGCGCCGTTATTATTGGTCTGGTTCTGTCTGGTTCTGCCTCAGCCCAGGAACTGGCGGTAGGCATCACGCCGACTGAAGACTCTTTCACTGTCAAGCATAACGGCAGAAACCATAAAATCATGCGCGATCAAAACGAGAAGGCAACTGTTATTCCGGCCTTTGCTAAAACATCACGCAAGTGCCCCCCTTTCTGCATCCAGCCTTCAGTTCTGGCTCCCGGTGTAGAGACAATCGGTGAAGTTGAGGTCATCAAATATGCTGTTCAGATGTCTGATGGCGATGACAGTATCATTCTGGTTGACTCCCGCACACCGGATTGGGTGGCTAAAGGTACTATCCCTTCGGCTAAAAATCTGCCTTGGACCAAGCTGAATCCGGCTAAAGGTGCTGACCCTATTTCTATTGGTGAGATCATGGAAGACGAGTTTGGGGCAACCCAGCAGGAAGGTCTGTGGGACTTCTCTAACGCCAAAACTGCTGTCATGTTCTGCAATGGTATGTGGTGTGGTCAGTCCCCAAATAATATCAAGAACCTGCTGAGATTTGGTTATCCGGCCCATAAGATCAAGTGGTACCGTGGTGGTATGCAGGATTGGGCCATCCTCGGCCTGACTACTGCCAAGCCTTAATATGCTTAAGGTCTGAGAAGTAAAGCCGGGCAGTTAACGGCTTTTCTTCCCGCTGATTATTCAGGCTGAAATAGAGAGGCGGTAATTGTTTACCGCCTTTTTTATCTGGGGTCTGTCAGTACGAATGAGGATCCATCATCCAGCAACCTTATACGTTTTCAAAATATATGAACCTACCTCAAAATCAAATTATTTTCAGAGTAGTATATCGTTGCTTGCATAAATAAGCTGACAGGTGAAAGCCGGGATCGTATTAAGCACTACTTGCCCTCCCACAAGAACCGTTCGCAAATCGGTTCCTGTCAGAAAAGTTCTTGAGGCTGTCTTGGGGATTTTGGGCACAGGTACATAATGACACATGCTGTCACAGTACCACTTCAACTATAAAACAGTACACACCGATGCTTTTGGATGAAGCTCTGACGCGGTTGTGGCGGGTCACTATCTTCATGAAAGCGTCATACAAGACGGCACTGCTCTATGGTGCTGTTGCCTTGATATCCATGGTCGCGGGAGTGCTGGCTGCACAATGGCTGCAAGGCGATAAAAGCACCCCGATACAGACAGAGCGGCAGGTTGGCATACCTGAAATCAGACCCGACTTCAGCTTGAACAGTCTTGAAGGCGACAGACGCAGCCTGAGCGAATGGGACGGCAACATTATCCTGCTCAACTTCTGGGCAACCTGGTGCCCTCCCTGCCGCAAGGAAATGCCGGATTTTATTGAGCTGCGCGAACAACTCGAAGGCGAGCCGTTGGAAATTATCGATGTAGCCATTGATCAGGCCGAACCCGTACAGGATTTTGTTGATGAAATTGGCGTGGAATACCCGATCCTGCTTGCTGAACTGGAAGGGCTGACCATCATGCGGGAGTATGGCAACCAACTGACAACCCTGCCCTATACCGCTGTCATTGACCGGAATCAGAGGATCATCAAAACCTTCCGCACCGAGGTCACCAAAGAAGATGTGCTTGAGGCTATACAGCCGTTGCTTTCTGATTCGGTGGTTGTGGCGCGTTGAAGGGCAGTGACGGGATTCTAAATAAGCCTCGCTTGTCAGGTAGCAGGAAGGCGCTGCCGGGGTAGTGTTTGCTGTGAAACGGTATCTAACGCTAATCCAGATTTAAGTAGTTTTCTTCGCTCCTGAGAGAGTAATTCAATCGCCGTAAGCGCTCTTGAGTCAGGTTCAAAAAGGGAGATTTCATTTTCTTGTTTTCCAGAATTCAGGCAACATCAAATATTTTGATAAAACAAAAAGCGTCGTTAAATCAATAGTATCAATATATTTTAATGCTAAAAAGAGCTAAAATAATGATAGCGAAAAGCTGTATCATTTATCCGCATTTTGTGATAGATTAGGATGTCTATTGATAGTTATGTGTAATATGAAGAATATGGCTTAATAATGAAAAAAATCGGTAGCGTTCATAATTTTGTGTCATTGACTTAAACTGATATGAACTGATTTGATTAAGGAGATGATAGATGAAAACCCACATTGGCTTTGATATGGAAGCGGCTATCAAGGATTTGCGCGAAGGCAAAGACCTCGGTGGCAAGGATGGCATTTTTACCCCGCTCATCAAGCAATTAACCGAGGCCGCCATGCAGGCCGAGCTGGAAGAACACCTGGCAGCCGAGGCGGCTCCGAACCGTAAAAACGGCAGCAGCACAAAAACCATGAAAACCCCGACCGGGGAGTTTGAGCTGAAAACCCCGCGTGACCGAGCCAGCACCTTTGAACCCCGGATGGTCAAAAAGCACCAAACCCACCTGACTGATGAACTCCAGCGCAAGGTGATGGGCCTGTTTGCACTGGGTAACAGCTATCAGGATATCCGCACTCACATTGCCGATATGTACGACATCTCGCTGTCCAACGGGACGATCAGCACGGTCACCGACAAGCTGTTACCCGAGTTACAGGCTTGGCGTGAGCGCGACCTCGAAGCCGTCTATCCGATTGTCTGGCTGGATGCTATCCATTACAAAATCAAGGAAAATGGCCGTTATCTGAACAAGGCAGTTTACACCATTTTGGGACTGAACATGGAGGGCAAGAAAGAACTCCTGGGTCTGTATCTGTCCGACTCCGAAGGTGCCCACCATTGGCTGAGCGTGCTGACCAACCTGCATAACCGAGGGGTCAAGGACATCCTGATCGTCTGTGTGGATGGACTCAAGGGCTTCCCTGAGGCCATTCACAGCATTTATCCTGACACCGAGATACAACATTGCGTCATCCATCAAATCCGCCATTCCATGAAGTATGTGGCCTCGAAAAATCAATCCGCGTTTATGGCAGACCTCAAATGTGTTTACAAGGCCGCAACCCTCAATGCCGCCGAGATCGCCCTGCATGAGTTGGAGGACAAATGGGGAGACAAGTATCCCCTGGTCATCCAGTCCTGGCGCCGCAAGTGGCCCACGCTATCGGCCTACTTCAAGTACCCCGATTATGTGCGCACCGCGATTTACACCACCAATGCGGTAGAAGCCGTCCATCGACAGTTCCGCAAACTGACCAAAACCAAAGGGGGCTTTGCCAATGAAAGCAGCTTGCTCAAGTTGCTCTATGCCGGCATACTCAAGGCCTCGGAGCGCTGGACACATCCGGTACAAAATTGGAACTTGACGCTCTCGCAATTAACCCTTCACTTTGAGGGGCGACTCGACGATTACATTGCTTTGTAAATGTAAATGGCTGACACAGAATTTTGAACACCCTCAAAAAATCACAAAAATCACAATTAAAGAAGCAATATTGCAAATTCTTGAGAATGAACCAAGGGCTATGACCTATACGGAAGTTTACGATTCAATTTTTCAGAAAAAACTCTACGACTTTAAAGAAGCTAAAACTCCCAAAGACACAATAAGCGCTCAATTAGGTGAATTTATTAGGCATAATGATTCGCGTGTTAAAAGGGTAACTAAAAAAGGAGGGTTTGTTTATTATCTTGCAAAGTATGAAGCGCGAATAGATTTAGACTCAATTCCAGATATTGAAACCCAAAAGGGAGTTAGTCAACATAAAACTTATCAAGAAAGAGACCTTCATATACTACTCAGTACCTATTTGCATAGCCAAAGTATATATTCGAAAACAATTTTTCATGAGAAGTCCACAAATAAAGATAAGCAACAAAAATGGGTTCATCCGGATATGGTGGGAGTTCAATTTACAGATATTAATCAAAAAAATGCTAAAAAATTGTTGAAAATTACAAACCAAAGCGATGCTTATAAACTTACTTCATACGAACTAAAAAGAACAATAAATAGTGACTATGAATTAAAAGAAGGATACTTTCAAGCAGTTTCAAATTCTAGTTGGGCGAACTATGGTTATTTGGTAGCTTATGAAATCAATAGTAATTTAGTTGACGAGATTGAAAGATTGAATCAATCATTTGGTATTGGGGTAATTGAATTAAACTTCAATCCATTTGAAAGTAAAATACTATTTCCATCGAAACACAATGAGGTTGACTTTACTACAATTAATAAATTATGCAAGCTGAACAAAGAGTTTGATAAATTAATTGAACAAATTGAAAAATCACTTACAGCCCCAGATAATTATACTTCAGCGGTTATGGCAGAGTTTTTAAAGTATTGTGATAACTACATGATCAAAGATACTGACATAGAAAAGTATTGTAATGAGAAAAATATCCCAACAAAAGATTCCACATAACAAGTTAAGACAAAGGACGCGCAAAGCGCGCCTCTGCTTAAGGCGTTATGTGCTCTCTCAACATTTAAGGTAAACTTCAAGGATGATAAAAGAAATACTTTATACAGCGGCAAATTCATTGGCTCCAATCGCCATTGTTGGAATAATTGCATTTTTAAGTTGGGATGTTGCAGTAGATAAATTTCTTTACCCTAGAATTAAGAATGAATTGATTTCAGAAAAATATTTAAGAGAAGAGTTTCGGGAAGGAAAATTTATTGTAATTGAGAAAGAAAAGTCATTTTCTGACAATCATAGACTCAGTGCAGACACTGCAAGAGAACTCATTAATGGGGTTCTAGTAACTGAAGCTGAAGCAAGCTCAAGAAACTTGGATATATTAAATAGAGTTTCTAAAATCAATTCCGAAATAGATTTACTCGAAAAAAAGAAATTTGCAGAATTTGCAATTTTAGAAAGCAGAGTTACAACCCTTTCCAGTGAGCTGGATATATTGAAAGCGAAAGAGCTAGGAACTATAGAGATAACAGTTTATCACTCTGATAACGATAGCGAAGAAGACACTATAATTCTGAACAAACGTAATAACACAATCTCCAACCTAATTGAAAATAATGAATATTACATAGTAAGAAGTCTTAACGGAAATGAGTTGAAGTTAAAAACAAGAATCCAAGACTTAAATGTTGATGGGCAAGAAGTTTCTACAGCTATCGCTCGTCTTTATGTTGAGGATTATCACAAACTTTTTGAATCTGAAAAAGCACTTGGCATAGGAAAAGCAAGAATCACTTTAGAGCAATCCGCACAACAAGTAAATCCAGGTGACGCCTACGGCACACCTATGAATGAAGCGTTAGAAAAAATATCACCATTAGAAAGGACATACTAAAAATGAATAGAGAAAAGTTTATTCAAATAGCAGGGGGAGTTCATACCAGCACGAAGTATTATTCGAGCTGGTCAGGAAGCGAAAAGGCAGAGCATTTTTGGAATTTCTTTGACGATAATCCTGACGAATATATTCACTCTGTATACGCGGGGGTAACAGTAGATATACTTCGCCGCAAAAGAATGTATAGCATCGAGCATATTATTCCAAAATCATTTCTTAAAAAATATCGCGGATTCAACTCGCAAGTGCAATCTGTAGTTTGATTCCTGAAAATACCTCATTAGGCGTTTTAATGCCAAGACATTTTTCAGGTCGATTATTCAGTCTATTCATGGCTGGCTCAATTTCTCTGCGGGTAATGGTTGTCAACTCACCCCCCCTTTGGAAAGTACTGTCGGATGAGTCCATTGGTATTTTCATTCAGGCCCCGCTCCCATGAAGCATAAGGATGGGCAAAGTAAAACCGGGCGTTGAGTGTATCGGCGATATGTTGGTGACCGGCAAACTCCTTACCGTTATCGGAGGTCCGTGTGATGACCCTGTCGGACCATGGCGCCAGAAGATCGATGATGGCATCCGTGACGCATTGGGCTGTGTTACGTTGGACCTTTTTGATCAAGGTGAAACGGGATTTTCGCTCGGTCAGGGAGACTAGGGTTTGTCGGTGGTTTTTACCGATCAGGGTATCGAGTTCCCCGTCGCCGATACGTGAACGGGTATCAACGATTCCGGGGCGCTGGTCAATGCTGACACGACCGACAAGCTGACCCCGGCGATTGTAGCTGCCATCGCGTTTACGGCGCTGCTTTTGGCAGCGCAGATGACGATACAGATGCCCCCCTCATGCTTGTCCCGCACAATGTATTGGTCGATCCATTCATGACGGACCGACCGGTTCCTGTGTGCTTTGAGCCACAGGCTGATTTGCTCTGCACTCCAGTCAAGCTCCAGCAGGTGTCGTACATGACCCCGGGTCGTCTCGGTCAACCGGTAGCGCACTTTGGCCTGTCGGCGCTTGTCACTCAGGCGTTGAGCCTGTTCAGGGCGATAACCACGAAGGCCCGTGTTGCGCTGAAGCTCACGGCTAATGGTGGATCGACTTCGACCTGACATCATGGCTATCCCGGATTGGTTATGGCCGGCTTTCTTCAGGGCATAAATCCGGTATCGTTGTTCCTGGGTAAGCTGTTTGTATCTCATCGTGCTCCTCTTTCCTGGCAGAATGGGAAAGCTGTGAATCATACAGCAGCTTACCCTATCGCCAACTCGTCAAGAGTTGCACTTACAAGTTGAATTCAGGTATCTTTCAAGAAAGCAGGAAGATTTTGAGATAGGTTCATGGAAAGAATCCATATTGCCCTCGCCGTCGGTGACTTGGACGATGCCATCGTAGATATTGGAGGTCGTCTTGGTGTTGCACCTTGCGTGGTAGTGCCGGATGCCTACGCATTGTTTCGAACCACTTCGGTCAATCTTTCGCTCACCGTGAATACGGAGCAGGCCGGCCAGCTTCGCCATCTCGGTATTGAGGACTCCAGAGCAAAAGCCTTTGTGACCGAATCGGGCCCAGACGGTTTTATATGGGAGCGGTTCACGGCCGAACAGCAGGCTGACGAGATCAACACCTACTGGCCACAGGCGAACTATACACCGGACAAGCCCTGTAGGTTCATGGAAAGAATCCATATTGCCCTCGCCTTCGGTGACTTGGACGATGCCATCGTAGATATTGGAGGTCGTCTTGGTGTTGCACCTTGCGTGGTAGTGCCGGATGCCTACGCATTGTTTCGAACCACTTCGGTCAATCTTTCGCTCACCGTGAATACGGAGCAGGCCGGCCAGCTTCGCCATCTCGGTATTGAGGACTCCAGAGCAAAAGCCTTTGCGACCGAATCGGGCCCAGACGGTTTTATATGGGAGCGGTTCACGGCCGAACAGCAGGCTGACGAGATCAACACCTACTGGCCACAGGCGAACTATACACCGGACAAGCCCTGAATGCCGGGACATAAACTGCGTCGTGAGATGCGTAGCAAGCCAGTCTTACAGGAGGTTGCATTTCTATTGCCCCTTCCTGCTACTGATGTATGACTGACCACAAATCAGGTAATATTTCTTCCCGTATTACTCCACCCCAATATCAATGTTGATTTATTATCCGGGCCAACGCTGGTTGAGTGAGGTCGAAACAGAGTATGGCATTGGCACTATTCTGGCTGTGGGGGACAGGCATATTACTGTACTTTACCGTGCCGTGATGGAAACCCGCGTCTATGCGAAGCACAATGCACCGCTCACCCGTGTCAAGTTTGGAACAGGCGACACGATTACCACCAACAGCGGCACAAGTCTCCATGTTGATAAAGTATTAGCTAACGAACATGGCGTCATCACTTATGTGGGACGGGACCAGGACAACGAACCCGGTGAAGTCCACGAGGTGGATATTGATCATCGTCTGGCCATTCATGGGCCTGCCGGTCGGTTGCTGAGCGGTCAGATTGATGATGATCGATGGTTTACCCTCAGGCTTCAGGCGCGTTATTTTGAGGGTATGCTTTGGCGATCCTCCGTCCGGGGACTCCAGGGGGCACGTATGAGTCTGGTACCTCATCAGCTTTATATTGCCGCCCGTATTACCCGGAAGGGTAGTGCCCGGGCCCTGCTGGCCGATGAAGTTGGCCTGGGGAAGACTATTGAAGCATGTCTTGTGCTGCACCGTTATATTGTTCAAGGGCAGTGCAAACGGGCGTTAATCATTGTTCCCGCAGCACTTGTCAACCAGTGGTTGGTTGAGTTACTGCGCCGTTTTAATCTTTCATTTTCTGTTTTTGACGAAGAATGTTGCCAAGATCTGGAGTCCAGCGGGGAAAATCCATTTATTCAGTCACAATTTGTATTGTGTTCATTGGCGTTATTTGAAAACACATCTCGTCTGCAACAAGCATTGCAGGCGGGTTGGGATATGCTCATAGTTGATGAAGCGCATCATTTGCACTGGACGCCTGAGGAGTCAGGCAGGGACTACGCCAGCATCGAGCTGCTGAGCGAGCATATACCCTCCGTTTTATTACTTACGGCAACGCCCGAACAGCTTGGCAGGCAGGGACACTTTGCTCGACTACGGTTACTTGATCCAGACAGATTCCATAATCTGGAAAAATTTATCACCGAAGAACAGGAGTTTGAACCTGTAGCTGATCTCGCTGAAGCCATATTAGCTGAAACCATCTCGCTTGACTCACTGACCGGGCAACTTGCCAGCTATGGTATTCAGACTGCCATTGACGGATTATCTGTGGATAGAGAAAGCCTGGTCCGGCAACTCGTCGATTTGCATGGTACAAGTCGTCTTTTGTTTCGCAATACCCGGAAAACAATCCATGGCTTTCCCCAACGAATGACATATACCTACCCGCTGGAGTATGCGTTAGCATTACCTGAACAGGCGGTATTGGCGATATATGAAGAGATCCTCGATAATGATCCCAGAGTACCCTGGCTAATCGAAATGGTGCGCAGGTTACGTCCCGAGAAGTGCCTGCTAATATGCTCCCGTGCGGATACCGCTCTCAATCTAGAAGAACACCTGCAAAGAAAAGAGGGCATACGCTGCATCGCCTTCCATGAAAGACTCAGTATTATCCGGCGTGATCGTGCGGCGGCCTGGTTTGCGGAAAAGAATGGTGCGGATATCCTCCTGTGTTCAGAAATTGGCAGTGAGGGACGAAACTTCCAGTTTGCCCATCATTTGATTCTGTTCGACCTGCCCATGAATCCGGACCTGTTGGAACAGCGTATCGGTCGTCTGGATAGAGTCGGTCAACACACGCAGGTTAACCTGCATATCCCTTATATAAAGGGCAGTGCGCATCAATATCTTTTGGAATGGTATCAACAGGTAACCCATATCTTTCAAAGTCCAGATATCGTGGCCATATCGGTTCGTGAGCAAAGTTCAAACTTCAGATCGGACCTGTTTTCAGAATCTGAGGAACAAATCGGCTTGTTGATAAAGACAGACACCGCGGTGGCCGAAAGCAGGAGAGAAAGCATGCGAAAAGGCCGTGATCGGCTGCTTTCTCTATCCTCCTTCGACAAATCTGAAGCACTGGATATTGTTCGGGAAATCAAGGCATTGGACTCTGATAAACGGCTCGCTGCATTCATGGAATATATTTATGACATGTTCGGCATAGAAAGTGAGTACCATTCCGAGTTAAGAGAAGTGATTCGTCCGGGCGATCATATGACCGAGGGATATTTCCCTTTTTTAACCGATGAGGGCACCTTGATCACCTATGATCGTAATACTGCTTTAATCCATGAAGACACTCAGTTTCTGACCTGGGACCACCCAATGGTAACCGGTGCCATAGACACGGTTACCAGCGGTGAGTTTGGTAACAGTGTCTTGAGCTTGGTACGCCATGATACCTTGCCCATCAGCACATCCTTGCTGGAGTTGATATATCGAGTGGACTGCCCTGGTCCGGCCGATCTGCCTGCCCACCGTTATATTGAGCAGCCTATAATACGGTTATTATTGGATAACAGAGGACGAAACATGGCAAACAAGCTGCCGCATGAAGAACTGACTGACACAGTGCGCCAGATTGACAGGGTCGTCGCCCAACGGGCCATCGGAGCTCAAGCCAAAGAGATTAGAGATCTCATTAGAGAGAGTAAGGAGCTTGCCAGTCGCAAGCTGGCTACGATTATCGATCAGGCCGAAAAAAATTTACAAAGACATTGCGGCGAAGAGATACAAAGACTTGCTATACTGACCAAACATAACTCGAACCTCACGGCAGAGGATATGCGGTCTTATATTGAGTACCGCGACGAGATGCTCGGGCTTTTGAGACAGGCTACTGCTAAGCTTGATGCACTCAGATTAGTTGTTATCTCTGACTAGAAAGTCCGGGTTACTGCTGTTCTCCGTCCAGAGATTCCTCCGACTAATTGATATTAATTCTGGCTGGGAGTGTACGTAAAATTGCCAAAAATCCCAATAATTTGTTTTAGAATGCCCCCGATCTTTACGCATAACATATATGGAGTGTTGAGTGGCACAGGAAGATATTGAACGACAATTAAAAATATGGAAAGAGCTTGCGGTCAGCAAGCAGCTACTGATTCGTGCAGCAACAGATGCATTGGGTCTTGACCCTGACTGTGAAGCTGGTGTCCTGAAGAACCGGCTTAATGAAGCGATCAAGCGATCTATGGAGGCTGATGCCAATGTTGATCATGCCCGCGAGCAGGCACGTATTGCTGTGGAGGTTATGAAAAAAAAGGTGGCCGATAACGATAAGGCTGTCGAAAAAGCTCGTAAAGTAGAGCGGGCTACCCAAAAAGAGCTGGAGAAGCTTCGGCAAAGTATGGAGTCTGTGCGCAGCGCCAGTCTGGAAGAAGTAAAGAAAGCCAAAGCCGCTGTTGCCGAGAAAGACAAGAATCTCAAGGCGATCAATAAGGCTTTAGCAGACACGCCGGAGAATGTTATTAAAAAACTGGGTTCCCTAAAGAAGCAGAAAGCCGATGCCACCAAGGCGCAAAAGCAAGCTGAATTAGCAACACGTGCTACACGCAAGGAGAAGCAGCAGGTTCAACAAAGGCTGAGTAATGTCCGAAATTCGGCTGTAACATTGACAAAGCAGTTTCGCGACCTGCATCAGCTTTGCACAGATATGCGCAAGCAACTCAAGCCGCTATTGTCAGATGGCAGCAGTGTGCCGAGGGTTCCCAAGCTGGATGAAAAATTTCTGGGAAGCTTTGAAAAAGAAGAGGGAGATGGCTGAAAACAGTGCCAGCGTCATGTTCAGAACTGGCAATATATTCTTAAAGATGATTGTTACCTGATTTTGCATTAATTCTTTTTTTGACGATTATCGACTTACGTACTACCTGAATTCAACTTGTAAGTGCAACTCTTGACGAGTTGGCGATAGGGTAAGCTGCTGTATGATTCACAGCTTTCCCATTCTGCCAGGAAAGAGGAGCACGATGAGATACAAACAGCTTATCCAGGAACAACGATACCGGATTGATGCCCTGAAGAAAGCCGGTCATAACCAATCCGGGATAGCCATGATGTCAGATTGAAGTCGATCCATCATTAGCCGTGAGCTTCAGCGCGATACGGGCCTTCGTGGTTATCGCCCTGAACAGGCTCAACGCCTGAGTGATAAGCGCCGACAGGTCAAAGTGCGCTACCGGTTGACCGAGACGACCCGGAGTCATGTACGACACCTGCTGGAGCTTGACTGGAGTGCAGAGCAAATCAGCCTGTGGCTCAAAGCACACAGGAACCGGTCGGTCCGTCATGAATGGATCGACCAATACATTGTGCGGGACAAGCATGAGGGGGGCATCTGTATCGTCATCTGCGCTGCCAAAAGCAGCGCCGTAAACGCGATGGCAGCTACAATCGCCGGGGTCAGCTTGTCGGTCGTGTCAGCATTGACCAGCGCCCCGGAATCGTTGATACCCGTTCACGTATCGGCGACGGGGAACTCGATACCCTGATCGGTAAAAACCACCGACAAACCCTAGTCTCCCTGACCGAGCGAAAATCCCGTTTCACCTTGATCAAAAAGGTCCAACGTAACACAGCCCAATGCGTCACGGATGCCATCATCGATCTTCTGGCGCCATGGTCCGACAGGGGCATCACACGGACCTCCGATAACGGTAAGGAGTTTGCCGGTCACCAACATATCGCCGATACACTCAACGCCCGGTTTTACTTTGCCCATCCTTATGCTTCATGGGAGCGGGGCCTGAATGAAAATACCAATGGACTCATCCGACAGTACTTTCCAAACGGAATCACCCCGGTTGTTTGACAACCCAAAAAAAGTGGGAAAAGGGCGCTATATATCAATGTTTTTGGGCATTTTAACTGCATGCCGATTTCGGCTTTCATAGGACGCTCCTGTAGCTTTTTTATACAAATTTTCATAAAATACGGTTTTATCGCCACGTTAGTTCACAAGGGGGGGTCGTGTACTAACGTACATTGCGCCCCTTATACACTTGATTTTTGCCCACTTGCTGTTTTTTGGTACTCATAACTACCTGCCTTGTGGAAATGTTAATAAACATGTGGACAACTTGATCTCGTGCAGAATGCATAATTTCAAACAAAAATCAGGCAAACCAGAAACATAACCCTCAAAAACGCAATAAAACGATAACCATTATGATAAACTCTTCCCTTCCAAAAGGGGGTGACTTGACAACCATTACCCACAGAGAAATTGAGCCAGCCATGAATAGACTGAATAATCGACTTGGAAAATGTCTTGGCATTAAAACGCCTAATGAGGCATTTTCAGGAATCAAACTACAGATTGCACTTGCGAGTTGAATCCGCGCTATTATTTATCAATGTTTATGAATTAATTAACAGAGCCCCGGTTACTTTAAAACCAATTATCTGGAGGAACCCATGTCATCAAATACTGAAACCAGTAATCTTGCCGTCCTGATTGACGCCGAAAATATTAACCCAAGATACTCTGAAGCCATCTTTGCCAGAATCAATACGCTCGGTGATGCTGGTGTTCGGAGAATCTATGGAGATTTTTCCGAAGGGCGCCTATCGAGCTGGGATAAGGCCATCAAGTTGCAGGGCATTTTGCAATACCCGCAACAGATTAGCGCGGCAGATAAAAATCCTGCTGATATTGCCATTGCTATTGATGCTATGGACCTGATGTACAACGGACAACTGGATGGTTTTTGCATTGTCAGCTCCAATTCTGACTTCACGCGTCTGGCCCAACGCCTGCGTGAAGATGGGCTTTCCGTATATGGCTTCGGTGACCGGGATACACCGGAACCCTTTCGCAATACCTGCACAAGGTTTACTTACCTGAAGGAACTTGCCAGTAATGAGCAAAAACCACACCCCAAAAAGGCAGCCTCAATGATTTCCAAGGCGATAGGTAGGCCCGATACCAAGGGGGGCTGGATTAATCTTTCCACTGTCGGAAAGCGTATCCGGGAAGAGCATTCTGACTTTGATCCGACAAATTATGAAGGATGTTCCAGTATTACTGAACTGGCCCAAAAAGCAGGCAAGTTTCAAACCAGAAAAAATGGCTTTATATCACTCGTGCGCCGCAAGCCATGACCGAACTTTGCAGCCCTCTTACATCTGGAGCGACAGAGCTGAATGCCGCTACATACAGCGATACGCTGCTGAAATTTCCCTGCCGTTTCCCCATTAAAGTGATGGGGAGAGACGAGAATCAATTCGTCGCTCATGTATTAGAGCTGATCAACCTGCATTTTCCCAAAATGACCGAAAGTGATATTCAAACCCGTCCGAGTCGGGGGGGAAAATACATCTCTGTCACTATTACTGTAACTGCCAACAGCAAGTCTCAGCTTGATGCCGCTTACTGCGCACTATCTGATTCAGGTCGAGTGCTGATGGCGTTATAGATGATGAGATGCTGCCGCTGAATCACCGTCTTCTGGGAATGATACCCTATGAAGACTGCTTTCAAGACATGAAGGCATTTGTTGCCGGGCGTACTGATAAAACCTGTGACGAAATCTGGTTTGTCGAGCATCCTCCGGTTTTTACCCAGGGCATGGCAGGCAAACCCGAGCATATCCTTGCTTCTGGAGATATTCCGGTCATACAAACTGACCGGGGAGGGCAGGTGACTTATCATGGCCCCGGTCAGATCGTAGTTTATCCTCTACTTGACCTGAGCCGGCGCCGGCTTGGGGTGCGCAGACTGGTAGAATTGCTCGAAAAGTCAGTGATTTGCCTGCTGGAAGACTATAATATCAAGGCGCACGGTGACCGTGCAGCACCTGGGGTTTATGTAGGAGATGCCAAAATAGCTGCTCTGGGTTTAAGAGTTCGCAAACATTCCAGTTATCATGGTCTGAGCCTGAATGTGGACATGGCCTTGGAACCCTTTAATCGTATCAACCCCTGTGGCTATAAGGGGCTGAAGATTACCAGCATGAATAAGTTAGGTATTACCGAATCCATTGCTGTAATCCAGGAGCAATTACACTATCATCTTTGTACCACACTCCATTATCGATATATTCCTCAAAGCCATGTTATCTGATTCACAAAACAAAGCCAGTCCGACACGCGCAGAGCGAGCAGCGGATAAAGTTTCACGTATTCCCATAAAAGTCGAACCCTCGGTCAGGGCGGCCCGAAAGCCAAAATGGATACGTGCAAAGTCTCCGGGCACCCAAGAGGTCACACGTCTGAAAAAAATACTGCGGGACAATAAGCTGCATACGGTCTGTGAGGAAGCTAACTGTCCAAATCTGGGGGAATGTTTTGGACATGGCACAGCCACATTCATGATTATGGGGAGCATCTGTACCCGGCGCTGCCCTTTTTGCGATGTTGCCCACGGACGTCCGCACTCTCTGGATACGGATGAACCATATAATCTGGCCAGTACAATAGCGGCTATGGGGATGAAATATGTCGTGATTACCTCTGTAGATCGGGACGACCTGCTTGATGGTGGGGCACAACACTTCGTTAACTGCATTACACAGACAAGAAAGATCAATCCCGGGATTCAGATTGAAATACTGACGCCCGATTTCCGTGGGCGCATGGAGCGTGCCCTGGATATTATGGGTAAGGCCCCGCCTGATGTATTCAACCACAATCTGGAAACTGTACCGCGCCTATATAGAGAAGTCAGACCCGGTTCAGACTACCAATACTCTTTGAATCTGATTAAGCGTTTTGGTGAAATGTACCCTGACATACCAACCAAATCCGGTCTGATGCTTGGCCTGGGGGAGCAACTGGATGAAGTGCAACAGGTTATGCAGGATCTGAAAGGACATGGCTGCAATATGCTGACGCTTGGACAATACTTACAGCCGACACTCAATCACCTGCCAGTAAAGCAATTTGTTACGCCAGAACAGTTTGACAGGCTGGCCATTATCGGAAAAAAAATGGGATTTGACCATGTTGCCAGTGGCCCTATGGTACGCTCTTCGTATCATGCTGATTTACAGGCCCGCTCCATTGTTTAAGGCCTCCTTGATGCCAAAGATTCAAGTCATGAGTTCGGGCGAACCATTTCTACCACCACAAAGCGGGACCAAAACGGCGGCTTTTGATGATCGGCGGCTACGATTAGAACGATAAAATTGCGCAACTTGCCTTCGATTTCCAGCTTATGCAGCTCACCCTCGCCCCGTCGCAGGCTGGACTCTATACGTTCTTCGGATCCGCATGGACGAATCTCGTAATCAGCATAACCATTTTTGAATTTTTTCGCGCGAATTAGCAAAGGCAGACGCGTACCCGAGCATCTGCTATCTCCCCATTGCCGAGACTTATCCGGCGGTAGCTCACCTTTGTTGACAAGATAAAGACGCCTCGAACCATAGACCGTAGCAGGTTCCAGATCGATCATTTCCGGGCTTTCCGCCTTTAAGTCGATCACCTCTGGCCTCGAGTCACCATCGTCAATCAGCCCCAAGATGTTTCTGAGGCCCTGCTCTGCGACATAACCGAGATTGATGCTACTGCCCACACCGGATACAGGATAGCTGCCGTTAACTTTTTCCCCCTTGAGTTCCAGCCGCAGATTGATCCCGCTTGGTGGTTTGACCTCACCTGCCGGCTTGCCGCTGACCGGATCAATGAACTTTACTGCGATTGGGGTTGCTGTCTCTGGATCAATCGCGAACCAGCCATTAGCCGGGGTCACATGCTGACCAAAGTCAAAACGTGCATCCTCAAGAGCCTTCTGAACACGTGCCGTGCGAACTTCTTCAAACTGAGGCTCAAGTAACAAATTAAATAAATATATGCCACCAATAAGCACCACAGTGCTGCTGACCATTTTCATCGGGCTAATTTCAAAACCGTCAGTGCCAATGCTGCCCAGGATGCCAAACAAGAGTGATGAAACGGCAATAGCCAGCAAAACCGCAACTGCCAGCGAAGGCACATCATGGGTATAAACACTCAACCATATTCCCGATGCAAGACAACCGACGACAATGATTGCAACAAATACAAATGGACCAATTCTCGATGACGACATGCTTTTAACTCCGAACACTATACGGTCGCGATTGTAACCCCAATGTCACAATGGATGCAATACATTGTATGTTTCCAAGATAAACTGTGCTGATCCGGGGCTTGTAATGCTAATCCTTTATGAGGTCGTGTACTGCTGTATTAGAACCATCGGTCAATTAGCGAGCATTGAAGTTAGGCAAACTCTGGGTACTATTCCGAGGTTAAGCGGTCGCCCTGATTATATCCAGTAACTCTTGATGTACCTTGGGGGGACCACAGAGTACGTCACCGGTTTGCATGTAATCATGCTCGCCATTGAAATCAGTGATGATGCCTCCGGCTTCCTGAACCAGTAATGCACCTGCGGCGATATCCCAGGCTTGCAGGTTGAATTCCCAGAATCCGTCAAAGCGCCCGGCTGCGGTATAAGCTAAATCCAGGGCAGCAGAGCCGGGTCGTCGTACACCGGATGTTTTGGTAATGACTTCCTTCAGAATGGCCAGATAATGATCCAGATGATCATATTGATAATACGGAAAGCCGGTACCCAGAAGGGAGCCCTGTAATCTGGTGTTCGGGTTTATTCTGATTTTGCGGTTATTCAGTCTGGCACCGTCGCCCCGCATTGCAGTAAACAGCTCGTCACGTACCAGATCGTAGATGACACCTACCTGTAGATGGCCTTCGGCTTTCATTCCAATGGAAATGGCAAACTGAGGGATGTCGTGTATGAAATTGGTGGTACCGTCAAGGGGATCAATGATCCAGGTCGGTTTGTTGTCATCATCGCCCGTATTGTGTTTACCGCTTTCTTCCGCATAAATGGCGTGATCAGGATAGGCTTCGGAGAGCGTGCCGATAATTTCCTGCTCGGATAGCTTATCAACCTCGGTAACAAAGTCGTTCGGATGCTTTTGATCGATCTGGATTGAATCCGTGCGGCCCATATAGCGTTTAATCAGGCCACTGGCATTTCTGGCAGCTCGAACAGCGGTATTCAGCATGGCGGTATTCATGGTGCATGAACATACCGGAAACGGGGCGGAATGAAAATCTATCCAATGGCTTTTTCCCATTTTGAAGTGTTTATTTATGGAGCAGTATCGTTTGTTTGTAAACGTGATGTAAAATGCGGCTTTTGCTCCGTGCTGAGGCAGGAAAATTGGATATTGATCAAAACTTTCTTGGTCGTATTCGTATAGTACTTATCCGTACTACTGAGGCCGGTAATATTGGTTCGGCTGCACGTGCCATGAAGACCATGGGCCTTTCCCGGCTGGTATTGGTAGAGCCTGCTGAATTCCCAAGCGCCAAAGCAACAGCACGTGCTTCCGGGGCAGATGATGTGTTGGTGGATGCCATGATCGTTGAAAGCCTCGAACAGGCCCTGGAGGGCTGTGATCTGATTATGGGTACGAGTGCCCGTTTGCGTGATCTGCCCTGGCCATTGCTTGGCCCGCGTGAAGGTGCTCAAAAAGTCTGGGAGCATCGTCAAATGCAGGGTGATGTAGCGGTAGTCTTTGGTTGCGAAAACTCCGGTATGACGAATAAAGAGATGGACCATTGTCACTTTCAAATCCATATTCCAGCGAATAGCCATTACAGCTCTCTCAATCTGGCTGCATCTGTGCAGATCATTGCTTATGAAATGCGTATGGTACAAATGCTGTCAGCAGGTGAAGTTGTTGAGCAGTCGGAAGAAATATTGGCCACCCGTGACGAGATGCAATATTTTTATGATCATTTTTTCAATATCATGCAGCAGGTTGGCTATTATCGACCACAACAACCCAAGTTGCTCAGACGCCGGGTTATGCGTCTGTTTAACCGCTCGATGATGACACATCCGGAGGTTCAGATTATGAGGGGGATTCTGAGCATGATTGATAATAAGCTGAATGAAAACTAAATGTATCCAATGTTTCGAGATCTAAGGGAAAGTATTCAAAGCGTTTTTGATCGTGACCCGGCGGCGAGAACGACATTTGAGGTTTTGACGGCCTATCCAGGCCTGCATGCAATTATATTGCATCGGCTGAATCACTGGCTATGGAACAATGGTTTGCGGTGGCTTGCTCGTATGTTGTCCTATTTTGCTCGTTGGTTCACGGGGGTCGAAATACACCCCGGTGCACAAATTGGCCGGCGTTTTTTCATCGACCATGGTATGGGTATTGTGATCGGAGAAACTACCATTATTGGTGATGATTGCACGCTTTATCATGGAGTCACTCTGGGAGGTATTTCCGGGTTTCCAGGAAAGCGTCACCCGACATTGGGGAACGATGTCGTGGTTGGGGCTGGTGCCAAAATACTTGGGCCGGTTGAAATTGGTAACAATAGCCGCATTGGTTCTAATGCGGTAGTTGTTAAGTCGGTGCCGGCAAGCGCAACAATCGTCGGCATTCCTGGGCGCATTGTCAGTTCGACTCCGGACGAAGTAAAGGCTCGTCGGGACGCTATGGCGAAAAAGATGGGATTTGATGCGTATGGCGCAACCCGGGACATGCAGGACCCGGTTATCAATTCTATAAATAAGATGATTGATCATATCCATATGCTTGACGAGCGGGTAACACAGATCGGCGATATTCTCAAGGAAACAGGTGCTACTGAAAACAGTACAATGCCACCTCTGAAGCCCTGCGAGCTTGCTTCACTCGATGATGCCGGTTCGCCAGAGAATAAAAAAAGTGATAAGGATCAAGACAGTCTGGCTTGACTTGGACAGGCTTTGTTGCAGGGGTTGATTGTTTTGGGAATTATCCCGATTCGTTGACAATTTATGATACAATGCGGATTGTAATGCTGCACGTGGAGGTGGCGTTGAGGTAAGACGGCCTGTGAAGCGTGAAATGGACCGGGACGTTGACTTTGTCAACAAATCGGGATAATTCCCATATCATGCCATTGCTGCCACGCTGGATGTGACTTGCAATATGGTAGAGTGACCACACTTTTGTCAGTATGGGAAGGCCCATGTTATCGATGGCAGATAGTGATGTTGCTCTGCACTTGGATGAGGAGTTTTTATGGCGATTATGATTACAAAGGCTGCTGCAAGCCGTATCAAGGATACCCTGACCTCCAGAGGTAGAGGTATTGGTCTCCGCATTGGTGTGAAAACATCTGGATGTTCGGGATATATGTACACGATTGATTACGCCGATGAAGCTACAGATACTGATCAGGTATTTGAGGCGCATGGCGCAATAGTTGTCATTGACGATGAATATATGTCTTTTCTTGATGGTACCGAGGTTGACTACGGCCGCGAAGGTCTAAACGAGGCATTTAAGTTCAGCAACCCGAATGCCAAGGCGGAGTGTGGTTGCGGTGAAAGCTTTGTCGTTTAGACAAACCCTCGTCTTTTTTCCTCCAAATATCGATTTTCAGAGCGATACTGTTTTATCGTAAGCGTTTGCCTTGTGTCGCACCCGGCGGGCTGTATTGTCCGGTCAGCCGTGAGTATGTTGCCTGATACCCCTCTTTAATTGCCTGAGCTTTCAGGCGCCTGTACAATACAGCTTTTCATGCAATCCGTCTGACTGAGCGGCTTTTGTAATATTACCCTAATATATCTTGGAGTTTCCCATGGCGTTAGAGCGTACTTTTTCCATTATTAAGCCTGATGCGGTTGCCAGAAACATTATTGGGCAGATTTATTCCCGTTTTGAGAGCGGAGGGCTGCGTATCGTTGCATCCAAAATGCTTCATTTGACACGTGAGCAGGCTGAAAATTTCTATGCTGTTCATAGGGAGCGTCCTTTCTTTAAGGATTTGATTGAGTTTATGACTTCAGGGCCGGTTATGGTACAGGTGTTGGAAGGCGAGAATGCAATCAGGAAAAATCGTGAGCTGATGGGAGCAACCAATCCTCAGGAGGCTGAACCCGGCACTATTCGGGCTGATTTTGCCTCAACCGTTGATGAAAACGCGGTCCATGGTTCCGATGCCCCTGAGACGGCGATAGAAGAAATCAGGTTTTTTTTCGGTGAAGACGGTATTTGTGAACGTACCCGATAACTGCAAAGAGTAATGACCGAAAAAACCAATCTACTGAACCTTGACCGGGAGGCATTGGCGGCATTTTTTACCCGCCATGGCGAGAAACGCTTTCGTGCTGACCAGATCAGTCGGTGGATTCATCAGTTTGGAGTAACTGATTTCGACAAAATGACGAATATCAGCAAGTCCCTTCGCAGCTGGCTCAGGGAACATGCGGAAATCGCATTTCCTGAAATGATCAGTAATACACTCTCGAAAGACGGCACACGTAAGTGGTTGTTTCGCCTCTATGATGGTAATGTTATTGAAACGGTATTTATCCCCGCGAGTAGTCGCGGTACGCTTTGCCTCTCTTCTCAGGCTGGTTGCATCCTTGATTGTACATTTTGTGCGACAGCACAGCAGGGTTTTAACCGTAACTTGACAACGGCTGAGATTGTTGCTCAGCTCTGGATGGCAAACTATTTTTTGTCCGGCTTCGTTCGCAACGATAGAGCTATCAGTAATGTTGTTATGATGGGCATGGGGGAACCGCTTTATAACTATCGTAATGTATTATCGGCACTCAGGGTTTTTATGGATGATTTTGCTTATGGTCTGTCGAGTCGTCGTGTTACACTGAGCACTGCCGGTGTTGTACCTCATATTCTCAAACTGGTGGATGACTGTGATGTCAACCTTGCCATTTCCCTGCACGCACCGAACGATGAGCTGAGAGATAAGCTGGTCCCGCTTAATCGGAGGTTTCCGATTAATGAGTTGCTCGCAGCATGTAAAAAATACGCTGACTCAGGTTCTCGCCGTGAAGTTACTATGGAATATGTTATGCTTGAAGGCATGAACGATCAGCTTCAACATGCGCAGAAATTAATCAAGATACTGAGGGGTTTGCCTGCAAAAATCAATTTAATTCCGTTCAATACCTTCAAGAATACTTCTTATCGCTGCTCGGATAACCATACCATTCACCGATTCAGAGATATTTTGCAGGCATCTGGACGGGTGGTCACCATACGTCAGGCCCGCGGACAGGATATTGATGCCGCCTGCGGTCAATTGGCCGGCAAGATTCAGAATCGCTTAACACGATCTGCCATGCGGGCCACCCCTATGGATAAAATTCAGGTCGCTGCATCATGAGATGCCCACCTGTTGTTCTGTTTTTAATCTTGCTGATGACCGCAACAGGTTGTCAGGTTGGGGGGCAATCTTCAGAATCCAGGTTTGCCAATGAACAACCCTTGGAGAGTTATATTGATTCTCCTGCTTACAAAAATGTTCAGCTGGGTATTGAGTATATGAACAGAGGGGATCTGGGAGTGGCCCTGGAAAAATTGAGGAAGGCCCTGGTACAAAGTTCTGAGTTTGCGCTTGCACATAATACAATCGCGGCGCTCTATGAAAAAATGGGCGAGAGTGAACTGGCTAAACAGCACTATGAGCGTTCCATTAGACTGGACTCAAATGATCCCAAGCTGCGGAATAACTATGGGCAATTCCTGTGCCAGCATGGTAATGAGCTGGAAGGCATCAGGCAACTTGATATCGCAGCTAAAAATCCGCTCTATAAAGCACCCTATCTGCCATTGACTAATGCTGGTCGATGTGCATTATGGATTGACCAAGGCACTATGGCGGAAGATTATTTCCTTCAGGCACTGGAAAAGAATCCGAAATGGGTTCCTGCGCTGTCCGGCATGATTCAAGTCAGCCTGAATCAATCTAAATATCTGCAAGGTAAGGATTATATACAGCGCTATATAGCCCTTGCTAAACATAGTGCGGCTACCTTGTGGGCCGGATACCAGATCGAAAAAAATATGGGTGATAAAGAAGCTTCTGCCAACTATGCAGTGCGGCTCAAATCACGCTTTCCCAACTCGAAAGAAGCCAGGTTGCTGCTTAGAGATATAGCCCCCAAATGAGCGCTGAAACGGATAATGAACAGACCGTCGGAGAGCATGAAACTGGCTTACCCGGCCTTGAATTAAAAAAAGTACGGGAGCTGAGAGGGCTTAAGGTCGAAGATATTGCTGGCCGCCTGAATCTTGAGGTGCGTGTAATAATGGCCCTGGAGTCGAATGATTATTCCGATTTACCGGAACCGGCCTATATCAGGGGCTATATTTTATCCTATGCAAAGCTGCTGGATGTTCCCCGGTCTATATTGGAACCATTTGACCAACGCTTTGATCTGAGTTCTCCTCTCCGATCAACTAATACGGCATCATCCGATTCATATGGTGAGGATGGCTGGATTAAATATATCAGTAGCGGATTCTTCGTTTTTTTGGTGATCATTGTTGGTTTATGGCTTGTTGAAAACTCCTTTCATCTGATAGACCGGATAGTACCGTTTCAACAGGAGCAATCCGAAAAAGTATCGGCAAGCCTGAAAAAGGATAATGTGGCAGCTCAAGTCATAGATCGCAATGCCGTGACGGAAACAGTGGCCAAGAATTCGGAAGAACCGATAGCTGTTTCACAGAGCGATGCTGTAGATGCGTCGGAGATCTTGCTGGTTGATGATTCCATTGCAACGGTCAGTGATGCTCAGCAGGATATTTCGGTTCAGGAACCTGATTTCAGCTTGTCCAGAATCGATGATTTGGCAGCCCGTACAGGCCAATCGGAGTCCATCGGGGATACGGCGGCAACCACGGCTGATGTAGTGCTGGTATTCAAGGGTGATAGCTGGGCTAAGGTGGATGATGCCGATGGTGAACTGAGTGCCGGTACTTTTGACAATGGCCATCGTATTGAACTGAATGGCTCTCCTCCGATTGAGATTGTCTTGGGCAAGCCAGAAAATGTGGAACTGATGTATAAAGGCAAGCCTGTGGACTTGACCTCTTATCATAATAAAGTGGCCCGGCTGACTCTGGGTGATCAAGTTGAGTAGTGCCGGTCATACCAGCCTCTGGCTTAATATTGTTTTAATGTACTAATATTCAGGATTATTTTTTGGCAGTTCCTTTGTTACAGGCTATCAGGGGTATGAATGATGTTTTGCCCACTGACTCGAATATCTGGCGGTATGTAGAGAAATCATTGACTGATATTTTATTCGCCTATGGCTATCAGGAGATTCGCACCCCTGTAGTTGAAAAAACAGCGTTGTTTAGACGCTCTATCGGAGAAGTGACCGATATTGTTGAGAAAGAAATGTACACTTTTGATGACCGTAATGGCGACAGTCTGGCTTTGCGTCCTGAGGGCACGGCCAGTTGTGTGCGTGCAGCGTTGCAAAGTGGTTTAATCAATCAAGGTATTCAGCGTCTTTGGTATGCAGGACCTATGTTTCGGCATGAAAGGCCACAAAAAGGGCGTTATCGCCAGTTTCATCAGGTTGGGGCCGAGGTCTTTGGATTGAGGGGGCCGGATATCGATGCTGAAATGATCATGATGACGAATCGCTTTTGGCAGAAGCTCGGTATTGAGGATGTTCGTTTGCATGTCAATTCTCTGGGTAACCTTGAGTCCAGAACCAGATATCGCGAAGCACTGATGGCCTATCTTGAGGGGCATATCGAAAAACTGGATACTGACAGCAGGCAGCGGCTCCACAAGAACCCTCTGAGGGTGCTGGATAGCAAGAATCCTGATATGCAGGCCATTGTGAGTGATGCTCCACATCTTACCGAATATCTGGATGAACCTTCACGGCAACATTTTCAGGGTCTATGTGACCGACTGGATATGGCAGGAGTTTCATATGTGTCGGATGATAAGCTGGTGAGAGGGCTGGACTATTACTCCGATACGGTATTTGAATGGATTACCGATAGTTTGGGCACTCAGGGAGCAGTTTGCGCAGGAGGGCGTTACGATGGGTTGGTTAGCCAGCTCGGTGGAAGGCAGGTGCCGGCTGCAGGATTTGCTTTGGGCATTGAGAGATTGGTCGAAATATTGTCAGATAGACAAATAGGACAACGCCCGCATGTTTATTTTGTTGGTGTCGGTGATATTGTCCAGATGACCTTGCATCAGATATCTGAAAAATTACGTGACGATATCCCAGGACTTGGTATGATTGTAAACTGTGGCGGTGGAAGTTTCAAAAGCCAATTTAGACGAGCCGATAAGTCCGGTGCGGTGATTGCTCTGGTACTTGGAGAACAGGAGCTGCATGATCAGAGCATCGTGATTAAGTTTCTTCGAACAGACGCCCGGCAAGAAGTGGTTTCATATACTCAGCTCGCCGGACGAATAACCGAAATTTTGAATATTAACAAACAGCAGGTTGAGTGATATGGGTAATATGGATACAGAAAAGGAACAGTTAGCTCAGATTAAAAGATGGGTACATGAAAATGGATTATCCATTGTGATCGGTATTATCGTGGGCCTTGGAGGGGTATATGGCTGGAAAGCATGGCAGCAGCACCGTATAGCCGACTCTCAGAAAATCTCCGGAAATCTGTATGGAATCATTAGAGCTCTTGATGGAACCAGACCGGATGCGGCGGAAGCAGCAGCGAAATCTTTGCTATCCGGCATGAGCGATGATTTATACACTGATATGACAAGGTTATTACTGGCCCGTTCATACGTTGAACAGGGAGAGCTGCAAAATGCTGTTCAGCCTCTCATGAAAATAATTGAGCGTGGTGAGGCATCCACTCTCGAACCGGTGGCCAGAATTCGTCTGGCAAGAGTTTATATTGAAGCATCGAAATTTGATGAGGCCAAGGCATTGCTGACTGAACCGCCTCCGACGGCATATGCTGCTTTATATGAAGAAGTCCGCGGTGATATTCATCACGCACAGGGCAATATTCAGCGTGCGGGAGAGCTTTACTTAAAGGCAGAGCGGCTTATTGACGGTGGTGTAAATGCTGAGATTCTACGGATGAAGATTGATGGTCTGTCCCTGCATTCTGAGCGTGTCGCTCAGGCCGATACGACAGCGGAGTAATGGTCATGCTTATAGTGCGTTACCCTGCTTATCTGCTGCTTTTATTATGGCTGAGCGGATGTGGGACTATTAGCGGTATGTTTAAAGACGAGGATAATGCGGATCCTCCCACACCACTGGCAGCAATTAGCAGCTCGATTACAGTGAATAAAGTGTGGTCGAAAAATGTTGGCAGTACACACCATGCTGTTAATTTACAGCCAATACATGTCAATCAACGTCTTTATGCGGCCAGTCAGGATGGTACTGTCACCGCTTTGGACTATAAATCAGGTGATATTGAATGGCAGATTAATACTCAATCCCGTTTGGGAGGGGGGCCAGGGGTGGGTGATGATCTCGTACTGCTGGGGACGCGAGAAGGTGAAGTGATTGCACTCGCAGCCGACAAAGGTAAGGAATTATGGCGCAGCCGTGTAACCAGTGAAGTGTTGTCTGTACCGATAGCGGTTGCCGGTATTGTTGTAGCCAGATCTATTGACGGACGTCTGTTCGGACTCTCGACAGCAAATGGCAGTCGTCTTTGGACTTATGATCGAACGGTTCCGGTTCTTACTCTGCGTGGTAGCAGTTCACCGACATTGGCGGGCGGATTGATAATCTATGGTTCGGACGGAGGCAAATTAACAGCGATTTCATTGAAGGAAGGTCTGCCTATCTGGGAAAAGAGTGTTGCCTATCCAAGTGGTCGTTCCGAACTGGATCGTATTGTGGATATTGATGGAGACCCTCTGGTTATTAACGGTGTTATTTATGCCGCATCCTATCAGGGTGTCGTGGTTGCCCTGGATCTTGAAACCGGTGGTACTATCTGGTCAAAGGAGCTGGCGACTTCCACCGATATGTCTGCTGATGAATCCAACATTTATGTAACGGATAGCGATGGTAATGTCTGGGCACTTGATCGTAGAAGTGGTGCAGCTCTTTGGAAGCAGGATAAATTGAGATTCAGAAATGTAACGGGACCTGCTGTGGACGGCAGACATATTGTTGTTGCCGACCTTGAGGGCTATCTGCATTGGCTTTCAGTCGAGGATGGTAGTCTTGTGGGCCGAGCCAAGACAGGTAGTGTCGCAATTAATATTCCGCCGCTGGTCGTAGATGGACTTGTATATAGTTATTCGCTTGACGGAGAGCTGTCAGTCTATACGGTCAAATAGCCAGACTACCCTGGGATCCCTCCTGTGCCGATTCTCGCGCTACTTGGCAGGCCTAATGTCGGCAAATCGACGTTATTTAACCGCCTTACAAAAACTCGCAATGCTCTTGTGGCAGACTATCCGGGTTTGACTCGTGATCGCCAATATGGCCATGCGGACATAGATGGTCGAGCGTTTATTGTCATAGATACCGGTGGCCTGATTGATGAAGCAGACGATATTGGCGACCTGATCATTCAGCAATCCTTTCAGGCAGTGGACGAGGCCGACCTGATTCTTTTTCTTGTTGATGCCCAACAAGGTCTTAATGCACACGATGAGCAAATTGCAGCTCAACTCAGGCGTTATGGAAAACCGATTCAACTGCTGGCGAATAAAATAGATTCTATGAATGCCAGTGTCGCTCTCAGTGAATTTCATGCTCTGGGACTTGGAGAGCCTGTAGCGATAGCCGCAGCGCAGGGACGGGGTTTGAGAATGCTCTGCGAAAATCTGATTGATCGTTTTCCAATGCCAACGGAATATGGCAATCAGGCCGATTCTGCTGACAGAGGAATGACTTTTGCTATTGTCGGTCGTCCTAACGTTGGAAAGTCCACCTATATTAATCGTTTATTGGGTGAAAAACGGCTGGTAGTTTTTGATCAACCTGGTACAACACGTGATAGTATTTTTGTTTCTTTCCATTACGGTGATAATGAGATTACACTGGTTGATACGGCCGGGATACGTCGTCGTAGTCGTGTTAAACAAACCGTTGAAAAATTCAGTGTGGTGAAGACGCTGCGAGCTGTCGAAGAAGCTAATGTTGTGATAATGATGCTGGATGCTCGCGAAGGAATTGCTGAGCAGGATGCTGGTTTGCTGGGCTATATTCTGAATAGAGGACGGGCACTGGTTCTTGCTGTCAACAAGTGGGATAGATTATCGGCTGAGCAACGTGATACAATTAAAATGCAGTTGCAACTTAAATTGGGCTTTACGAAATTTGCCGAATTACATTTTATATCCGCGCTTCATGGTTCAGGTGTATTTGATGTTCTGGAGTCGGCCAATAGAGCTTACAAGGCCGCATTTCGCCGTTTCACGACCCCGACTTTGAATCAACTATTGCAGGATATGCTGGCAGAGCATCAACCGCCACTGGCTCGAGGACGCAGAATTAAACTCCGGTATATGCATCAGGGTGGCATGAACCCGCCACGCTTTATCATTCATGGAAACTCTACTGATGCTGTTCCTGACGGCTATCGCCGTTATCTGATTAATCGAATACGCCGACACTTGAAGCTAAAAGGCACACCGATTGAGGTTGAATTCCGAGATGGTCATAATCCCTTTGGAGACTATAAAAATAAGCTGACTGCGCGACAAATAAAGAAACGTGAACGGATCAGGCGGTGGCACCGTAAACGTTAGTCGATGTATCAGACAGGACCATACCTCCTCTGACCTGCATTGATAAAACCAGTGACCGTGCTTTGGTTTTATTGGTGCTGAAACTTAATAGCTCGGCAATTCTTCAAAAAACGCTTCCAGACTGTCCAGCAAGTAGCGATCAATAGCAGCAGGGAGCTCAAAGGCAGCTTTGGTAGCCTCCTCCGGGATAGTCAGGCTGTTCAAGATAAATGCCCTGCGCAGGCAGCTTAATCGCGCTGTTCCGAAACAAAGGGTAGATTTCCACGAAGACCAGTTGTTCATCGACTTGGAATCGCTTAACCAAAAACTCACCGATTGACAGATTCAATGCAACAACATATAGTCTCATAAACGACTGGTATTGCAAATCCAGATCCATTACATTACCAGCCTTAATAAAAGTGCGGTTTATGGTGAACCCATATACATCCCGGTCAGCTTGCTGATAGACTGTTCCATAAAAATGTCTGTAGCAGATGACGATAACTGAGGACCTGAGTAAAATGCTTGAAATATTTCGACACTTCATACGCCTGATTTTGCGGGTTTTATATCGTGTAGAAGTGAAAGGTATTGAAAACTTCCACCGTGCCGGCAAGCGCATTTTAATTATCGCTAATCATGTTTCATTTCTCGATGGAGCCTTATTGGCAGCTTTCCTTCCGAGAGTACCACTATTTGTTATTAATACCTTCGTGGCGCGCAAATGGTGGGTCAGGCCATTTTTAAGGCTGATTCAATATGTCACTATTGACCCTACCAATCCTCTGTATGTTAAAACGCTTATTCGTACCATTGAAGATAGCGAGCTTGTCGCTATTTTCCCTGAAGGTCGCATTACAATAACCGGTTCCCTGATGAAAATTTATCAGGGAACCGGTCTGGTTGCGGATAAGACAAATGCGCAGGTACTGCCCATATATCTTGATGGACCGCAGTACTCGAAATTTTCCCAACTAAAGGGCGTTATCCGCCAACGCTGGTTTCCTGAGGTGCGAATAACCATCCTTCCTCCTCGTACAATTGATATAGATCC
Organism: Gammaproteobacteria bacterium; assembly: GCA_965214035.1. GTDB lineage: Bacteria > Pseudomonadota > Gammaproteobacteria > JAJDYQ01 > JAJDYQ01 > JAJDYQ01. The sequence goes on from OZ243932.1 coordinate 897,172, forward strand.
TGACATTAAGGGCTCCCGGCGTCGCATGATCGCCACTCAGATTCTGGAGAGTATGATGAGAGAAATGGTGTTGATTGCCGGAAGGCATCATCAAACATTTTTTGAAACCCTGCTTGAGGCACGGACTATACATGGTGGTGTGCTCCCGATAATAGAAGACATTAATCGAAAGCAGTTGAACTATAACCAGCTATTAAGAGCGACATTTGGCCTGTCGTATGCGTTGAGAGGTTTATTGAAGGGCAGAGCAGGTATTGGGCTGATGTTGCCCAATGCCATACCGACGATTGTGGCTTTCCTGTCATTGCATTTGCTCGGCAAAATCCCGGCTATGATTAATTACACAATGGGGGTTAAAGATATTCGCTCCGCAATTCGCACAGCGAGCATCAGCACAGTTATCACTTCCCGAAAATTTATTGAGCTCTCAGAGAGGCAGGATGCCATAGAGGCAATAGAGCGTGATGTGAGCATTATTTATCTGGAAGATGTCAGAGAAAGCGTTACGGTGTCTATAAAGCTGAAGGCTTTACTGTCAAGCCTGTTCCCGCGGTTTGCATGGAACCTTAGTCAGGCGGCTGATGATCCGCAAGAATCAGCCGTCATACTTTTTACATCAGGTTCTGAAGGCGAGCCCAAGGGAGTCGTACTTTCTCATGTCAATCTTCTGGCAAACCGCTGCCAGCTTGATGCTGTAATTGATTTTACTTCGGATGATATTATCTTGAATGCCATGCCGCTGTTTCACTCATTTGGGCTTATGGCAGGAATGGTGCTGCCATTAACCGCCGGGATTAAACTCTTTCTGTATCCGTCACCGTTGCATTATAATATTATTCCTGAGCTGTCTTACGATATTCGAGCCACGATACTATTTGCAACCAATACCTTTCTGGCGGGCTATGCAAAAAAAGCCCATTCTTATGATTTTCATAAAGTACGTCTGTTGTTGACGGGTGCGGAAAAACTACAGGAAGAAACACAGAGAATATGGCATGAAAAATTTGGCATCCGGATTCTTGAAGGTTATGGAGCAACTGAAACCAGTCCAGTCATTTCCGTTAATACACCGATGCATTATAAGACAGGCACAGCAGGGCAGCTGTTGCCGGGTATCGAATACTATCTCGAGCCAGTTGCCGGAATTGAAGAAGGTGGACGCCTGCATGTCAAGGGGCTGAATATTATGAATGGTTACCTTATGCCGGAGGAACCTGGAATATTGCAGCCACCATCAACTCTGAAAGGAGATGGCTGGTATGATACGGGCGATATTGTTTCTATAGACAGTATGAACTTTGTTAAGATAAAAGGCCGAGCTAAACGCTTTGCAAAAATTGCGGGAGAGATGATATCGCTGGTTCAGATTGAGAGTTTAGCTGGATGCTGCTGGCCGAATGAGGCTCACGCTGCCATCGCTGTGCCTGATGCCAAAAGAGGAGAGCGGTTGGTGTTGTTCTCAACCAGAACTGTCACAGACCATAGTCGCAGGGAGCTGCTCGAGATGGCGCGTCAAATGGGGCAAAGCGAACTTCTGGTGCCAGGAAGCATAATCCATGTTGACAGTATCCCGTTGCTGGCAACAGGAAAAACGGATTATACAGGTCTGCATGACAAATTAAAGGAACAGGCTGATTGATGGTTTGCCCGGTAAAACGTCCGGGAAGTATGATTTCCCTTTGAACTTTCAAGTGTGCGCCTTATCTGAAGATATTGATATTACGGGCGATCAGTGGTATCGCTTGTTTTTGTATGCTTTCTAGCGGCTGGTCAGGTCTTTGGTAGACCTTTCCAGTACTCAACTAAAATTGATTTGCACAGGAGAAAATTAATGTCTAAAAAAACTTCAATGAAGCCTATCGCTGCTGCAATTGGTGCGGTGGTAGTTACCTCGCTGGCAACTGTACCTGTTGCCCAGGCTGATGTCAGCCCATTTGGTATGACCGATTTGGGTTCAGGCTATCAGGTTGCGATGGAAGGCAAGTGTGGAGAAGGCAAATGCGGTGGCTCCAAAGCTGCCGGCGAAGGCAAGTGTGGGGAAGGTAAATGCGGTGGCTCCAAAGCTGCCGGCGAAGGCAAGTGTGGAGAAGGCAAATGCGGTGGTTCCAAAGTTGCTGGCGAAGGCAAGTGTGGAGAAGGCAAATGCGGTGGTTCCAAAGCTGCTGGCGAAGGCAAGTGTGGAGAAGGCAAATGCGGTGGCAAGAAGTAACGCCTGCGTAACCTACTTATAATGCGCCTCACGGGAGAAAGTGATGAATGGTATCCAGACATGCGACTATCCCGTACATGGCGCAGGTTTAGGCTTCCGGCGAGCTTTGATGGATTCGCTGGCAGCTGCTTTTCCAGAGAATGTCTCATTTATGGAGATCGCTCCAGAGAACTGGATGAGAGTCGGCGGCAAGGCCGGTAAACAATTTCGATCTTTCACAGAGCAGCATGACTTCGTCTGCCATGGCCTGTCGCTTTCGATTGGTTCGCCGTCCCCCCTTGATGTTGAGTTTGTCCAGGAAGTAAAGGGTTTCCTTGACGAACATGGCATTTTATGTTACAGCGAGCACCTTAGCTACTGCTCGGATGGAGGCCATTTATATGACCTGATGCCAATTCCCTTTACCGAAGAGGCTGTTCATTATGTGGCAGATCGCATACGTCGTGTACAGGATATCCTGGAGCGTCGTATAGCGATGGAAAACGTTTCCTATTACGCAGCACCGGGGCAGGAAATGTCGGAAATTAAGTTTGTAAATGCGGTTCTTGAAGAGGCTGACTGTGATTTGCATATCGACATTAACAACATTTATGTGAATGCGATCAACCATCGGTACGATGCAGAAGAGTTTTTGAAGGCCCTGCCGGGAGAGCGTATCGCTTATGCACATGTTGCGGGGCACTTTGTCGAAGCTGAAGACCTGCGTGTTGATACGCATGGAGATGAGGTTTGTGAACCGGTATGGGCCCTGTTGCGGACTGCCTATGACATATTTGGTATATTTCCGACATTGCTGGAACGCGATTTTAATATCCCGCCGTTAGAAAAACTGCTGGTTGAGGTTGACAAAATTATTGAATGTCAGGGTGATACTTCACATGTCCTGCTTCAATCGCAGGCTTCCTAGTCATGTTGTTGTCGGGTTTTAGGCAGATACAATACGATTTCGCCGCACATATCCGCGACCCTGAGAATGTGTCTGGGCCTGATGGGATAGAAGACCGTCGCATGGCGGTTTATCGCGATCTCTTCTATAACAATGTAGAAAACTTTATGGCGACCGGCTTTCCGGTTTTGCGCTCACTCTACGATGAAGATGCCTGGCATCTTTTGATAAGGGATTACTTCTCACGCCATAATGCAAAAACTCCGCATTTCCCGGAAATGGCCGGGGAGTTTGTTTATTACCTGCTCAATGAATTTATCCCGGGCGATAACGATCCCGCCTTTATTTATGAATTGGCGCACTATGAATGGATGGAAACGGCATTATCATTATCCAAAGATTGTATAGCCGATGTGTCATTTAACAGCCGGGGAGATTTAAGACATGAACCTGTCGTTATTTCTCCTCTGGCGTGGTTGCTTTCCTACGAGTGGCCGGTACATACGATTAGCCGTGACTACCGGCCGACCGAAAAGCCGGACCAGCCAACCTGGATTATTATTTATCGTGATGCACAGGATGATGTTGGTTTTATACAGCTAAACCCTGTAACATCACGATTATTTCAATTACTTGAGGATGAGAGCCGGAGCTTGAGTGGCGAGCAGGCCCTGGAGTTGGTCGCACAAGAGTTGAATCATCCTCGGCCAGAGGTTATCATCTCAGGCGGAATGGATACGTTAAAGCAGTTGCGAGCGAAGGATATTGTACTGGGCACAGCGATTATTCGCCGGCAGGCAGAGTAAATGCCTATCGTCGGCTTCATAGCCAACTAAAGGTACGGAGCAGCTTCTATCGATGATTGTGCCGCCATAATGGTTGCAGCCATCATGTATCAGCCAATAACAGTAACATCAAGGAGGTGAATAGTGAAGGGAGCAGAACTGTTTGTCCGCTGTCTGGAAAATGAGGGGGTTGAGTATATTTTCGGTATTCCGGGCGAAGAAAACATCGCCGTGATGGATGTTCTGCTCGATAGCTCGATTAATTTCATTACGACGCGCCATGAGCAGGGAGCAGCCTTTATGGCGGATGTGCAAGGGCGATTGACGGGCAGGGCAGGGGTTTGTCTGGCTACCTTAGGTCCCGGTGCAACAAACCTGATTACCGGTTTTGCGGATGCGAATATGGATCGTGCTCCGATTGTCGGTATTGCAGGTCAGGGTGCGACAACGCGCTTACACAAGGAAAGCCATCAGATACTGGACCTCGTCAACCTGTTTGAACCCATATCAAAGTACTCAACACAGGTGCGTGAACCAGAAATCATCCCTGAAATTATTCGCAAAGCATTCAAGGTGGCACAGGCAGAAAAGCCCGGTGGCAGTTTTATCGATCTTCCTGAAAACATTGCCGGCATGTCGGTTGAGGAAAAGGAGCCGCTCAAGGTACAAAGTGCAAAAGCCCCCATGCCGCCAGAAGACAAGCTGCAACAGGCTGCCGATATCATTTCTTCCGCACGCTTTCCTTTGATTATGGTCGGCAACGGCATTGTGCGGGGAAAAGCGAATGAAGCCCTGAACCGATTCTCCGAAAAACTCAATCTGCCCATAGCAACGACATTTATGTCCAAGGGATCGATTCCGTTCTCAAATAGCCGTTGTCTTGGTGCAGTAGGTCTGGCGGCTAATGATTATATTTCCTGTGGTTTTGACAGGGCCGATGTTGTGATCTGTGTGGGTTATGACCTCGTCGAGTATCATCCTTATTTATGGAACAAGAATAAGCAGGTGAAAATCATTCACATTGATTTTTCGTCTGCCGAAGTAGATGAATATTACATTGTTGAATGTGGTGTTATCGGTGATATTACCCGGGCACTAGATGCCATTGGTGAACTTGCTGTGCCGTGTGAAACATTTCCGGCGACGGTTTTGCGACAAGCCGTTGTCGATGAAGTCGAAGAACATGCTGGTGATACCGGTTTTCCCGTCAAGCCACAGAAAATAATATGGGATTTGCGACAGTTGCTTAATCCGGAAGATATTGTTATCAGTGATGTTGGCGCACACAAGATGTGGATGGCCCGCATGTATCAGGGAGAGCGCCCCAATACCTGTATTATCTCAAATGGTTTTGCGTCAATGGGAATAGCCGTTCCTGGCGCCATCGCCGCCAAACTGCATCATCCTGAACGCACCGTGGTTGCGGTGACCGGCGATGCAGGCTTCATGATGAATTCTCAGGAAATCGAGACCGCGCTTCGTGCCGGTACAGCATTTATTATTCTTGTCTGGACAGATTCAAAATACGGACTAATCCGCTGGCACCAAATGAAGGCTTTCGGCAGACCCAGCCATATAGACTTCAATAATCCAGACTTCGTGAAGTATGCGGAAAGCTTTGGTGCCAGAGGCTATCGTGTAGAATCCGCACAGGATTTACTGCCGACACTACAACATGCGAGAGATGATAATACGGTTGTTATTGTTGACTGCGCCGTTGATTACGAAGAAAACATGAAGCTGACGGAAAAACTTGGTGGATTGGTTTGCCCGATTTAACATTGGCAATGACTGAATGCTGCTGGAGTTAACATGGTTGAAGACTATTCACTAATGATCGCAGGCCGCCAGGCGGAAAAGCAACTAACCGTTATTTCGCCTTTTGATGGTTCCACAATTGGTTCGGCGGGGATCGCAAACAGCGAAGATGTGGAAGTTGCATTATCCACTGCTTTTCAGCTTTATCGTGACCATAGCCAGTGGCTGAGTGGAGCGGAACGTATTCAGATACTGAGCAGGGCAGTTGAAATCATGCAGGACAGGTTTGAATATCTTGCTCTGGGAGCTGCCAGAGAAGGAGGCAAGCCTTTGGTGGATTCACGTACTGAGGTTGCACGGGCTATTGATGGTATCAGGAACTGTGCCGAGTTGCTGCGTAATGAATCGGGACATGAGATACCGATGAATGTTACACCGGCATCAGCAGGACATCTGGCATTTACGCATCGTGAACCCATCGGCGTGGTGGTAGCCGTGAGCGCATTTAACCATCCGTTAAATTTAATCGTGCATCAGGTAGGTCCGGCAGTCGCCTCAGGCTGCCCGGTGATTGTCAAGCCGGCCGAGGATACGCCGTTATCATGTATGCGCCTTATTTCGATACTTAGAGAAGCGGGTCTGCCGGAAGAATGGTGCCAGGCCTGTGTTGTCGATGACCTCAGTATTGCAGAGCAGCTGGTAACCGATGAACGGGTCGGATTTTTCAGTTTTATCGGCAGTGCCAGAGTCGGCTGGATGCTACACTCCAAGTTGGCTCCGGGTGTACGCAATGCGCTTGAACACGGTGGTGCGGCACCGGTCATTTTGGCGGAAGATGCAGAGTTGGACGAAAATCTGCCAATGATAGCCCGGGCCGGTTTTTACCATGCCGGACAGGTCTGTGTATCGGTGCAGCGTGTTTATGCGCCTTCGCAACTGGCTGAAGAGATAGCGCAGCGTCTGGCTGAACTGGGCAATGCCATGCAGGTTGGTGATCCGGCGCTAGAGGACACCGATATTGGGCCACTTATTCGCCCCCGTGAAGTAACCAGAGTGCATGAATGGGTTGAACAAGCCGTCAACGACGGTGCCAGACTGTTGAGTGGTGGTAAGCCGGCTTCAGACACCTGTTATCCGGCAACGGTATTACTCAATCCGCCCGACAGCACGAGGATTAGCTGCAACGAAGTATTTGGCCCTGTGATCTGTGTCTATGCTTATGATGATATCGATGAGGCGATTCGACGGGCCAATAGCCTGCCTTATTCTTTTCAGGCTTCTGTCTATACGCGGGATATAGATACGGCCCTGCATGCCTATAAAAATCTGGATGCCTCGGCAGTTATGGTGAATGAGCATACAGCATTTCGAGTTGACTGGATGCCTTTTGCCGGTTTGAAACAATCGGGCCATGGAGTGGGTGGCATACGATATACCTACCAGGACATGACCGTAGAAAAAATGATGGTGATGCGTTCCAAAGCGGTGTAACTTAAAGTGCAACAGGAGACGGAACTATGGTAGAAAAATTACAGAACAGCTTTTTATATGTGGCCCTGGAAACCCTTGCAGTAGCTTTTATATTTGCAGTAGGCATCCTGGTCGCCATAGTTATCATCACCTACATTGTTGATATTACCCAAACCCAGCATGCCATTCGGCGTAACTACCCGGTTATTGGGCACTTCCGCTATCTGTTCGAGCATATCGGTGAATTTTTTAGGCAATACTTCTTTGCCATGGATCGGGAAGAATTACCATTTAACCGTGCGCAACGCTCATGGGCGTACCGTGCGGCTAAAAATATCAATAACACGGTAGCGTTTGGCTCCACTCGTGACTTAAAGTCACCCGGCACAGTCTTGTTTGTCAACTGCCCGTTTCCTACTCTGGGCAAGGATGCGGTTGACCCATCACCGATTACCCTTGGGCCATACTGTAAAAAACCCTGGACCACCAGCGCATTGTTCGGAATTTCAGGCATGAGCTATGGGGCCATATCCAGTCCAGCGATTCTGGCCCTGTCAAAAGGTGCCCGTAAAGCGGGCATATGGATGAATACAGGGGAGGGGGGGCTGTCACCTTACCATCTTGAAGGGGGTGCTGATATCATTTTTCAGATTGGTACGGCGAAGAATGGGGTACGTGATCTGAAAGGCAGACTTAATGATGAAAAGCTCAATGAAATGTCTTCGCACGAACAAGTCAGAATGTTCGAGATTAAACTTTCTCAGGGAGCAAAGCCGGGGAAAGGTGGCATTCTGCCGGGTGCCAAGGTTACCGAGGAAATTGCTCGAATACGAGGTATCCATGTTGGAGAAGACGCCATTAGCCCAAACCGCCACCCGGATATCAACTCCAATGCCGAACTGCTGGACATGATTGACCACATTCGCCGAGTGACAGGCAAGCCGGTTGGATTCAAGGCAGTGATGGGAGCCTATGGATGGCTGGATGAATTATTTGACGAAATCAATAAGCGAGGCGAGGAAAGCGCTCCTGATTTTATTACGTTGGATAGCGCAGATGGTGGAACCGGTGCGGCGCCGATGCCATTGATTGATGATATGGGTCTGCCTTTACGGGAAGGGCTGCCGTTACTGGTCAATAAGCTGATTGAATATCGGCTGCGTGGCCGAATCAAAGTATTTGCGTCTGGTAAACTGGTGACGCCTGCCGATGTGGCCTGGGCACTGTGCCTTGGAGCTGATTTCTGCGTAAGCGCCAGAGGCTTCATGTTTGCCCTGGGCTGTATTCAGGCTCTGCAATGCAATAAAAACACATGTCCGACGGGTATTACGACACACAATAAAAAAATGCAGGGTGGGCTGGTCGTGGCCGAGAAAGCAGAGCGGGTTGCCAACTATGCGAAAAACATGGTGTATGAGGTCGGTATGATTGGTCATTCCTGCGGGGTGAAAGAGCCGAGAGAATTCAGGCGCCATCATGCAAGAATCGTTGGCCAGAATAGCCTGTCCATACCATTAAATGAGCTCCATCCGCTGCCGGAATTAACCGATGCTGACAAAGCATCATGATGGTATCCTGCCGAGAGCGCATAATTGGTCGGATCATACAAAATGATAGTCGGCTGAAATTTATCTGATACCATCCAGGAGAAAAAATGATTGCATTATTGAATAAGCTACAGGACCTGCTCGATACGAGTCGAGTAATCGATTTTCTGGCACCTTTGCTGTTGAGACTGTATCTGGCACCTGTGTTCTGGATTGCCGGTACCAATAAGGTGGGCGGTCTGGAAAGCTGGGAAGCGGTTAAAGAAGGATTTCAGAACACCTCCGACTGGTTCGGTAACCCTGACTGGGGTCTGGGATTACCGCTGCCGGGTTTGATGGCCCTGTTGGCCATTACAACTGAAATTTTCGGTGCAGTCATGCTGCTCATGGGAGTCGGTGTGCGCTGGGTATCCATTCCACTGATGATCACAATGCTGGTAGCCGCATTCTCCGTCCACTGGCAAAATGGATGGCAAGCCGTTGCAGACGCAATGAGTCCATGGCCATCGGCAAATATAGAAGAAGCAGGCCAGCGGCTACAGGCTGCGCGCTCGATATTGCAGGAACATGGAAACTACGACTGGCTGACAGGCTCAGGCAGCTTTGTCATATCCAACAATGGCATAGAATGGGCAGCGACCTATTTTATCATGCTGCTGGCGCTTTTCTTTATCGGTGCAGGCAAGTACGCCAGTGCCGATTACTGGATTGCCCTTAAATTCAGACAATAATCAGGGCCATGGCCATACAGCATGTTATCCTGCTGTTTATGGGCATGCTGCTACTGGCCATTATTATCGAGCCACTGGCGGAAAAAGCCCGCCTGCCGTTTATTGCAGCATTATTGCTGGTTGGCTTTGCCGTATCAGAAATACTGGTAGCCCTTTCAATAGATACCGGCATACGCTGGAATAACTTCCACGGCCTGATTTTCTTTGTTTTCCTGCCCATACTGATTTTTGAGGCAGCGTTCAATCTTAATCTGCGCCTGCTCATAAAAAATATAATACCGGTCCTGTTTCTGGCACTTCCCCTGATGCTACTATCAACGGCAATTATAGCCGCTCTGCTATATTACGGCATTGGTCATCCTGCCGGCTTCCCATGGGTTGCAGCCTTACTGACAGGGGCCTTATTGTCGGCAACAGACCCTGCGGCGGTACTGGCATTATTCAAAAAAGCAGGCGTACCAGAAAGATTATGCATACTGGTTGATGGCGAAAGCCTGTTTAACGATGCCACCGCGATAGTACTGTTCACTTTGTTCATCACTATCGCGATGCAGGGCGATGGTGCGACGGATATTCCAGATGCTGCCTACGGCTTTCTAAAAACATTTTTCGGCGGCATATTCGTCGGAGGGCTTCTGGGGGGATCGATTCTTCTCCTGCTGCCGCTGATCGAAAGTACAATCACACGTGGCGTGGTCAGCCTGATAGCAGCGTACATATCCTTCGTCCTTGCAGAAGGACTTTTGCATGTTTCAGGAGTGATGTCGGTACTGACTGTCGGACTGCTGCTTGGACATGCCAGTCGAAATACCATGCAAAAACAACAGTATGGCTTTATACACGAACTATGGGAATACAAAGCCTATGTAGCGAATGCCATGCTGTTTCTGATTTCAGGCATTACCATACAGGTTGCCATGTTCACAGACCAATGGCTTGCAATACTGATGGGCATCGCCGCATCAATGATTGCGAGACTGGTCAGCACAATGGGAGTCATACCGCTGCTGAACTACCTGCCCGGTATGACCCCGATTGATATAAAATACAGAGCAGTTATGTACTGGGGAAATATACGAGGTGCAGTAACCCTGGCCCTTGCTCTGTCACTGCCGATAGAACTGCCTTACTGGTGGACGATTCAATCCATTGCCTACGGTGTTGTAATATTTACCATATTCATCCAGGCAACAACAATGCCGCTGCTGCTTGATGCCCTTAAACCAGGCAAAGAGTAGTATTGTCTCAAAATAGAGATCGGCCTTAGTGGCCTGAGCTTAACGAAAAGTGAGAGAATTACACTCCCTGTTCATTCACAATAATCCCTTCCTGGTTATTGCCAATAGGTCGGAAAAGCACAGCACGGCAGGCCTTCTACCAGAGCTGGCCCGCTTTGTGTAGTCTGGAGTATCAACAAGCATTTTTGTGTAGTATATTTCTTATTTCACGCTACACAAAAAGGTTTCTGTAATGCAGAGACTACTCAAAATATCTCCCTGCCTTCTACCGTGTTAATCACCTGAATTCAACTTGTAAGTGCAACTCTTGACGAGTTGGGGATAGGGTAAGCTGCTGTATGATTCACAGCTTTCCCATTCTGCCAGGAAAGAGGAGCACGATGAGATACAAACAGCTTACCCAGGAACAACGATACCGGATTGATGCCCTGAAGAAAGCCGGCCATAACCAATCCGGTTGAGCGCCTTGTTAGGCTTTTACTTACTTCTGTAAAAAGAACGGCTGCCAATTTTCTTGAACTCCACTAAGTTTTTATCTTCTAGAAGCCTAGCTGCAATGGCCATTAACCAACCTTTAGGGCCATATTACTTGTTGCTTTTAGGTACTGCCACATAATTTAACTCAAGATCATTTTTGATTTCCACTGATGGAACCCAGCGGTCTTGGAAGTGACCTTCTTTATCTTTGATATGGCCAAGAACTTCCATTGCAATTGATTCTACGTGGCTGTGTATTGTGTCCTTTCTTGATGTCATCGTGACTCCTTTTTGTATATAAGCCTAACGCCCAAACTCAGCGGCGGCGTAGCCGTCCGCTGGAGTGCTTTGTTAGACAATGAACAGCTATTTTCATAAGCTAAGTAACTTCTTCTAAATATTAAAAAGTGTTTAAAGGTACATCTAAACCATATTGGAAAAGTGCATAGAAGCCGACTAAAATTATTAATCCAAAGATAATATTAAATGCCGTCTTTTTTATTGACCAGTGCGCGTGTTTAGCGGCAAACATACAACCCATAAAAGCAATCATACTTGCTATTAAAAAACCTGTATAAAACATAACACTACAGGCAACAAGCATGGTGCCAATCAACACAACTCGCTTCCACCAATTATTAAATGTAATCCCTTCTTCTGTTGGTAAACGATTTAATAATTGCAGAATTAAAGAAATAGTAGCACCTATCAACAAAATAGTAGCTGCTGTTCTTGGAAAAACTTTTGAGTCAATGTCTCCATAAGATAATGTGTCATAAAATGTGATTAGAGCAACAGCTATAAAAAAAATACTTACGACTAGGGAAGGTAAATTGGATTTTCTGTCATTCATTGTGTCGTGTAATCTAATTATTTTTATAGTTTTTGATCTTCTTTTTGAGCACTGGATATATCAGTGTGAATACAAGAAAAACAATAATCACTTGCGAAATTGGTCGTCCAAAAAACATACCGAGTAGGTTATCAGTGGCAGAGCCAATCGTCCAACCTTGTACAAAACCTTGTTCAGCAATGGGGCCTAAAATCAAGCCCAATACTATAGGTGAAGCACGAAAACCGTAACGGTTAATAATCCAACCAAAAACACCCAATCCAATCATAAGGACAACATCGGAAACGCTATTGCGAATGGCATAAGTACCAATAATGGTCATAAATGCCACCGTTGGGACTAATAATTCTCTGGGGATAGTTACTATGGATTTATAGGCGTAGCGACCTATCAGTAAGCCAACCGGTAACATTAAGATGGTCGCAAACAGCAATCCATAAACAAAGGTATAAAATATGATGCTAGCCTCTCCCTGAAAAAGGGAGGGACCGGTCTGCACGCCCTGTATTAGCAACGCACCCAGAATAACTGCATCGGGCGGTGTTCCAGGAATGCCTAGTACTAAAGTTGGAACGAATCCACCACCAACGGTTGCGTTGTTTGATGACTCCGAAGCAATCAATCCACCCGGCTCGCCTTGACCAAATTGTTGACTTTTTTTTGCGGTACGTTTGGCTTCTGAGTAGGCTACAAGCCCAGCAACAGAGCCTCCAGCACCTGGCAATATACCAACGACAGTACCAATAACAGACGATCGTACTAAGTTGAATTTAGAACGTAATACAATGTGTGCGGCTTTTATGAAAGGCACTGATTTGCCTCCTTTATCCACTTTAAGATGGTGGTCTGACGAAGCCACTAAATCAATTAACACCGGAATACAAAATAACCCAATCATAGCACTGACCACATTAAAACCACCGATTAAGGTTTGGCTTCCAAAGTTAAGACGAATATCAGCCGATATTTCAGAAACTCCTACGGTCGAGAGTATCAGTCCAAATGCTCCTCCAACTATCCCTTTGATTACATTGCCTTCCTTTGATAAAGAAGCAATAAGCGATAGACCAAAAATGGAAAACCAAAAGTACTCTACTGGACCAAAACTGAGGGCAATGTCAGCCAGAGGCGGTGCTAATAAAAGCAATGATAACGCACCAACCATGCCACCAAAAACGGAAGCAAAGCAGGCAATAGCTACGGCCAAGTCGCCTTTTCCTTTTTGGGCGAGAGGGTAGCCGTCAAAAGTGGTTGCAATTGCAGAAGGTGTGCCTGGAGTATTCAGCAAGATTGCAGGATAAGCTCCCCCATAAATTGCTCCTGTATAAATGGCTCCAAGCAAAATAAGAGCCGGTGCTGGTTCCATACTAAATGTAATAGGAACCAGCACCGCTACCGCCATCGTTGCCGTTAGCCCCGGGATAGACCCAATAATAGTACCAGAAATAACACCTAATAAAGCTAAGGCAATATTTTCTGGTGTAAGTGCTTGTAAAAAGAAATCCATCAAAAATTATTTGATTAATCCAGCTTCTTTAGCGACTTGGATGTATTGACTGCTTTGTTTTTTCATGAAGTTCTTCATATTGGCATAATCAATATCCAAGAGTTCAAATCCATTATTAATCATTTTTTGGCGGAATTATGTATCGGCATTGATTGCAGCAATCCTATCAGACCAAGCTTTTGTGGTTTCTTTAGTTGCTGATTTAGGCAAAGCTATACCTCGGTAAGCGCCGCCGACCATATCAATATCTAACTCCTTGAATGTCGGAACATTTGGGAATAAGGGATGACGCTTTTCTGTTGCAATAGCAAGCATACGCACAGCCTCACCCTGCTTGGCTGCAACTGTACTATATCCCCACTGAGCTTTCACTTGATTCCCGAGTAATGCAGCTACTGCTGCACCAGTCCCTTTAAAAGCTACATAAGTTGATTTGATTCCTGTTATTTTGTCAAATCGGATCTGTGCTAAATGATTAGCAGAAGCTTTTCCAGAACCAGAAAAAGTTACTTCTCTTGGTCTAGCTTTAGCATCATTAATTAGATCCTCAAGTTTTTCATATGGACTACTGGCAGGAACAATAATGGCATCAGGCGTAAAATGAAACATATAAAAGATATTTAAATCATCTGTCTTAAAGCCAACATTTTTTTGTGCGGGCTTAAGAATAATATGAGGTAAATTAACTCCCATAATAGTTTGACCATTGCCCTTAAGGTTGTTTAAAGAAGCCCAGCCTACGCTACCACCACCACCAGGTTTATAGGAGATAACAAGATTTTCTTTAAATTTCTCCTTAAAAAAAGGTTGTTGTAGTCTTGCCGAAATATCGGACTCACCGCCAGGTCCAAAGGGAATAACATAATTCACTGGGCCTTTGAGTTCTGCTTGCACACTTAACGCAATCGCTAACCCAAAAAATAAAAAAAACAATTTAGTAACAAAATTTTTCATAATTTTACTCCAAGTTAGTTACTGTCGCTTAAATTTTAAATACTTAAACAACTGCGACAAAAAGTTGCCTAACTACTATATTTTACTCCAACTTTAGTTACTGTCGCTTAAATTTTAAATACTTAAACAACTGCGACAAAAAGTTGTCTAACTACTATTTGTGTTAAAATTATTCGTCTGTTTCTGGTATTAAGAAATATTGATATTTATTTATACCATTGATTTAATGCCGAAATCATGCAAAATAAAGAAGTGAAATCTCCCTTCTTAAATCAGATACGAGAGCGCTTGCAGCGATTGAATTATTCGATCAGGACCGAAGAAAGTTACTTGAATTGGATTAAGCGCTATATCCTGTTTCACAATAAACGCCATCCCGCCGAGCTGGGCAAGGCGGAAATGGAGGCGTTTTTAACGGATTTGGCCGTCAGGGGGAGAGTGTCTGCTTCAACACAGAATCAGGCATTGTCTGCTTTGGTCTTTATGTATAAGAAGGTGCTGGATATGGAGCCACCCTGGGTGGATGGTGTGGTGCGGGCCAAACAGAAAAAATATATCCCGGTGGTGCTCTCCCGCGCTGAAATGGTACGGGTTTTGTCCAACCTGAAGGGACGCTATTGGCTGATTGGTAATCTGCTTTATGGCAGCGTTATGCAGCTGATGGAGGCAGTACGACTACGAGTTGGTGATATTGATTTTGCTTATAAGGCGATTACGGTGCGCCGTGGCAAGGGCGATAAAGATCGGGTAGTGATGCTACCTGATAAGTTGATTGAACCACTAAAAAAGTTATTGGTTATGCGCAAAGCAGAGTTTGAAGAGGATTTGGCCGCCGGGTTAGTGGGGTTTTTATGCCCGATGCTTTGATGCGCAAATATCCAGATGCACAACGTGAGTGGATTTGGCAATATGTTTTTTCCTCGCCAAAATTATCACAAGACCCAAGAACAGGAATAGTCAGGCGCCATCACATTTATGAGCAATCTATTGGACGAGCGATTAAACAGACAGCACGTGATGGACAAATAGCAAAAAGGAGACCGTAACAAAAACTGTGTAAACCGCCTATCATTAACCTTAACTATAGGTAAGGACAGGTATCATGAAAAAGCAAGAACTGAAAGCCTTCGCACGTGAAGTAGCGAAGAGCATTAAAACCGAGGAAGACCTGAACGAGTTCAGCCAGATGCTGACCAGGGTTACGGTGGAGGCGGCGCTGAACGCCGAGTTGGATGACCACTTGGGCTACGCCCGCCACGAACAATCGGAGAATGCCAACAACCGTAACGGCTACAGCAGCAAGCGACTGAGCACCGATGATGGTGAGTTTGAACTGGAGATGCCGCGTGACCGGGACGGCAGCTTCGAGCCGAAGCTGGTGAAGAAGGGGCAGCGGCGTTTTACCTCCATGGACGATAAAATCCTGAGTTTGTATGCCAAGGGCATGACGACCCATGAGGTCGTGGCCACGTTCAAGGAGATGTAGGATGCGGAGATTTCCCCGACACGGATATCCCGGGTCACGGATGCGGTCCTTGAACGCGTGACGGACTGGCAGTCCCGGTCGCTGGAAGCCGTGTATCCGATTGTGTACCTGGATTGTATCGTGGTGAAGATTCGCCAGGACAAGCGGGTTATCAACAAGGCCATCTACCTGGCCCTGGGGGTGGACCTGTCGGGCCACAAGGAGCTACTGGGTCTGTGGCTGGCTGAGCATGAGGGGGCCAAGTTCTGGCTGGCCATTCTCACGGAGTTGCAGACCCGCGGGGTGAAGGACATTCTGATTGCCTGCGTGGACGGGCTCAAGAGGTTTCCCGATGCCATCAGCAACGTGTTTCCGGACACGCAGGTGCAGCTCTGTATTGTGCACCGGGTGCGCAATGCCATGAAATAGGTGGTCTGGAAGGACGACAAAGCCGTGGCGGCGGATTTAAAGCCGATCGACCAGTCGGTCACCGAGGACGAGGCGCTGCTGGCGCTGGAGCGGTTCGCTGAACGCCGGGATGAGAAATATCCCCATATCAGTCGTACCTGGCGCCAGCACGGGCAAAACCTGAGCACCCTCTTCCGTTATCCGGATGACATTCGTAAGGCGATTTATACGACCAACGCCATTGAATCCCTGAACAGTGTGGTCCGCAAGGCCGTCAATAAGCGCAAGCTGTTTCCGTCTGACGATTCGGCCCGGAAGGTGGTTTACCTGGCGATCATGGATGCGTCAAAAAAATGGACGATGCCGATCAGGAACTGGAAGGGAGCGCTGAACCGATTTATCATTGAGTTTGAAGACCGACTGATTGACTATGTCTAACCGGCGATTTACACAGAAATATTTACAGTCCCCACAAGCTATTCGTCACGATTAAATATTTCATCGTACTTGTTCTCGATAGCCTGCACTTCTTTGTCCGTCAGTGCGGAGAATTCTTTGCCGCGAGCATGATTGGATAATCGACCGCCATTTTGGTTCAAAAACCTGATGAGCAGATCAACCAGTTTGTCCGGCATGTCGATGTAGTTCTTTATGAAGTCGTTCAAAAGATCGTATTTCGTCAGGTAATCTACTTCTTCCGGCAGAGTTTTATTGACCGTTTCTTCTACACATTCAAAGAAAAACCCAGCCTGTTTGGTTGCATCAAAATAGCGGTAAAGGTTTATTGTCTCATTCAGAATCTCAACGTTGCCCTTATCAGTGGGGCGCCATTCGACGAGTTCCAGTCTGGGCTTGGAGTAATGCTCCAACGTGCGTCTGTAACCGTCGATACGTTCCAGAATGACGGCGGATACCGGAAAAACCAGCCCCTTGGGAACGAAACCTTTCTCTGCCAGAACATGATGAAATAAATACCGATGTATCCGTCCATTACCGTCTTCAAAGGGATGAATAAAGGCAAAACCGAACGCAATCAGCGTTGCCGTAAGAACGGGATCGTAGCCGCTATCTGTTAAGAGCTGATTAGTTTCCATCAAACCAGAAAGCAAACTTTCTAAATCTTCATGCCGCGCTGAGATATGAACAGGCATAGGCATTCCAGTCGTGCGGTCATGATCGCCAACGAATCCGCCTTCAATGCGAAGGCCGGGCATGATGAAACGACTATCGGCAATAACAATGGATTGAAGATACTCAAGTTCATCAACACTCAATTCTCGCTGTCCGGCTTCACCAATAATCTTGCCCCATCGCTCAATACGATTATGCGGCGGCGTTTCACCTTCAATCGCATAGGATGCCTTGGAGTCTTTGAGCAACAAAAATGCTGCCGCACGGCTTAACAGGTCGGCGTGTGTTTTCCCGATGTGATCGACTGCCGCCTGTGAGAGCTTCATGGAAATGAAGTGATCCAGCTTATCGGTGCGGCGTATCAGCGGGCAAAAATCGCGCGTACCAGGCAGATTGTTTCGGACACGGTGACGTTTCGAATCACGCGGTGCTGCCGCGTATTGGAGCTTTTCATTGATCAGGGGAACAAAATTTCCCTGAGTGGCATCAACCAGTGCGAGCGTTGTATCAGTCAGCCATTCATACAAAAACCAGATACGACGGCTATAACTACCCGTTGGCTCTGCCTCGACGATGTTGACGATCTCTTGCGGATCAATGCCATCAAACAGGACTTTCAGGATGGCCAGATCAATGCCTTCATACTTGAGAGCAAAGGTAAGATGACCTTGCAATGTGTCGTCGGGCTTGTGACGGGGGGTGTATAGCTGCCAGCGACCATGTTCAAGCTTCCTGTGTTTCGTGCCTATGGCACAAAGACTGTCCGGCGCGGGTACAGCCAATGTATGCCCATCAATGAGCGCGGCATATCCAGCATAGGTTGCCCCCGCCTCCAGTGCTGGGAAAGCGTGAAAAGCCTTTATAACTTCTGAATTTTGATTATATTGAGTCATTACCGTGAATATTGGTTAAACGTGATCGTTTTGCATCATTGCATGAAAAACGATTATTGTCTATGAAAAATGATTATCGAAAGGATTTTTTGTGAAAAGCAATAAATTCAAGCAAATTTCCCTTCCCACTTCTCTCGATATGATCTATTAGAGAATGGAAAATCTGGCGGTGGGTTGGCGTTTGGGTATCAGGTTGTCAAGCAATTCAATGCTCAGGGTGAAGCCATTCGTGGGGATCGGACAATTGACGAAGCTCATGCCGAAATTGTGCGCCGAATATTCCATGAATACGCACATGAGAACAAATCGCCGAAAGCGATAGCTTCCGGCTTGAACGACGAGGGTATTCCTTGCCCATCCGGCAAGGCTTGGGGGCAATCCACGATCAATGGCAACCGCAAGCGCGGAACGGGCATTCTGAACAACCATCTCTATATTGGCGAGCTGATCTGGAACCGCCAGCGTTTCATGAAAGACCCATCAACTGGACGCCGCGTTCCACGATTTAATCCAGAATCCGACTGGATACGCCAGAATGTGCCGGATTTACGGATTGTTCCGCAACAGCTTTGGGATGCAGCCAAAGGACGACAGAAAGAGCTGGACAAGCGCACGGGTAACTTGGGCAGCCGCAAGCGTCCTCAATACCTGCTTTCCGGTCTATTGGTCTGTGGAGATTGCGGCGATGGGTTTTCCAGGATCAACAGCGAACGATACGGCTGCTCATCCGCCCGTAACAAAGGAGAGAGCGTCTGCACTAACAAGAAAACGATCAAGCGAAGCACTCTGGAGGGTTCAGTTCTGAATGCCCTCCAGAGCCATTTGATGCGGGATGAACTGGTGCAGATATTTTGCGAGGAATACACCCGTCACATGAGTGCGCTCAGGTCAGCACAGAACGCTGCTTTGGCCTCTCGAAAGGCTGAAGCTGCCAAGCTAGACAAAGAGAAAGAAAACATCGTACAGGCCATCAATGACGGTGTTCCGGCCTCTATGGTCAAGGACGAGCTGGAGCGTGTCGTCAAACGTCAGGAAGAATTGGTGGCTCAGATGGAAAGCGGCGATGACGAGCCGCGTCCTCTGATCCATCCCACTATGTCGCGCCGATATAAGAACGAAATTTACGTACTAACGAAAGCGCTTAGTACGGGCGAGTCTTCTGAAGCCAGAGAACAGGTGCGAGGACTGGTCGAAAAGATCGTTCTAAGCCCAAAAAATGATGACGATGGGCTGTCAATCGACCTCTATGGTGACTTGGCAGGCATCCTGAGAATAGCGAGCGAGGATAAATCTATGAAAGAGAAAGGAAAGATAGAAAAACGGCTCGAATCCATGACTGCAAATGACAATCATAATTTCGAGCCGTCTGTTCAATTGGTAGCGGGGGTAGGATTTGAACCTACGACCTTCGGGTTATGAGCCCGACGAGCTGCCAAGCTGCTCCACCCCGCATCAGGAAAGTGGCATTCTAACAGTACATTATCAAATAAACAACCTATAATTCGGACAATATTCACTCGGCATCGCAATGTCATCTGCTTCAAGATCAGAAGTGGCAGAGATACATGTTACCAGCCCGCTGACAGGTCGATCAATATATCTGACCGCTTCCAGTAGGGAACCGCTGCATAAAAAACGGATTGATGCGCAACTTTACTTTGACGCCGCCCGGATTCGTCGCTATGATGCGGCACCCATGTCGGTAGCCCTGCCAGAATCCATTGATATACGCAGACTTGCCGACTCTGTGCGCAGGATACAGGGTGAGCTTGATGGCGCTTTGTGTAAGCGACTGCTTGATTCAATCGATAGTTATCAGGGCAGTATCAGTGCTGACTTGAGATTCAGTCGGGATGAGCAGGGCAGGGTACTGATTACGGGAGTTATTGGTGCTGAAGTAGTCATGACATGCCAGCGTTGTCTGGAGCAGGTAGTCGTCCGGCTTGACAGTGAAGTTTCGCTTTGTGTGGTAACTGATGAAGCGCAGGCGGTTCAACTGCCCCGTCCGTTTGACCCTGTGGTGGTTGATGATGAGCAGATCAATATCATTGACCTGATTGAAGATGAGTTACTGCTGGTGTTACCGGTTGCTGCTATACATGATAATTGTGAGCCGCCGGCTATGCAGAAAAATGCTGTTTCTGAGGCAGCAGTTCATCAACGGGAAAGCCCGTTTGCTGTGTTGAAAAAGCTGAAAGTATGAATCAGGCCGACCGATGGTCTTAATTTAACTGGAGATAGAAAATGGCTGTACAACAGAATCGTAAAACCCGTTCCAGACGCGGTATGCGTCGCGCGCATGACAGTCTGCGTAATGCTGCGCTGTCGGTTGATCAGGGGAGTGGCGAGACCCATTTGCGGCACCATATCAGCGCAGGAGGTTATTACCGCGGAGAACAGGTTATCAAACCGCAGGTAATTGACGAAGAAGACGACGAATAGTCATATTTGTCAAATCAATCATTAATTGCCCGAGTCCGGGCTGAAACGGCTCGGGCAATTTTATTTTTCAGAGTAGATGTATGTCTGATCGGATAACAATAGCGCTGGATGCCATGGGGGGCGATACGGGTCCGGATGTGGTTTTACCGGCTGCATTGAAGGCGCTGGACAGATGTCCGCGTCTTCATGTCATCCTTGTTGGCCCGGAAGAGATGCTGACGGCGACCCTGAAAAAACATGCCATGGGGCTGAACGGTAGAATGACGATGCACCCCGCGAGCGAGATCGTGACAATGGAGGAATCTCCGGTACTGGCACTTCGCAGGAAGAAAGATTCATCCATGCGGGTTTCAATTGATCTGGTTAACGAGGGGCAGGCCGACGCCTGTGTGAGTGCGGGTAACACTGGCGCACTAATGGCTATTTCGCGTTTTGTCCTGAAAATGCTGCCAGGCATTGACCGTCCGGCGATTATTTCCCATCTGCCTTCGGCGAACGGACATACCTATATGCTTGATCTTGGTGCCAATGTTGATTCCAGTGCCGGGCACTTACGGGACTTTGCCATCATGGGTTCAGAACTGGCCCGTGCCATCGGGAATATTGAGGCACCCTCGGTAGCTTTGCTGAATGTTGGTGAAGAAGACATAAAGGGCAATGAACAGGTCAGGGAAGCGGCGCAACTGTTGGCTGAAACGGATCTTAATTATGTTGGCTTTGCGGAGGGTGACGATATTTTTCTGGGTGATTTTGATGTTATCGTCTGTGATGGTTTTGTCGGTAATATTGCCCTTAAAAGCAGTGAGGGAGTTGTCAAGCTGGTCACTGCGACACTTAAGGAGGCATTCGGGCAGAGTATATTCACCCGCACTGCTGCCTTTTTTGCATTGCCGATACTGACATCATTTAAGAAAACTTTTGACCCGGGGCGCTATAATGGCGCATCCTTGCTTGGGCTTAAGGGTATTGT
This sequence comes from Gammaproteobacteria bacterium, assembly GCA_965214035.1. Taxonomy (GTDB): domain Bacteria; phylum Pseudomonadota; class Gammaproteobacteria; order JAJDYQ01; family JAJDYQ01; genus JAJDYQ01. The sequence continues at coordinate 918,896 of OZ243932.1, forward strand.
GATCAAAAGCCATGGTGGGGCCGATGCTCCTGCCTTTGCCAATGCCATAGACATTGCCATTCGAGAGGTCGAAAAGCAGGTGCCTCAGGCGATCAGCTCCAGACTGGAAAGAGTACTGTCAAAAGCCCGGTAGTTCTTACTCGGATTTGGCGGCGGTTACTGGATAATGGGGGAAAGCGTGACTCACGCACTTATAGCGGGTACCGGAAGTTATCTGCCTGAAAAAGTACTGACAAATGCTGATCTCGAAAAGATGATAAAAACATCTGATCAGTGGATTCAGGAAAGAACAGGCATTCGTGAGCGTCATATTGCTGGTGATAAAGAAACAACCAGCGATATGGCTGTTATTGCAGCCCGATCAGCCATGCAGGCCGCCGGGGTTGATTTCGGTGACATTGATTTAATTGTGCTGGCCACTTCAACGCCGGACAAGATTTTTCCAAGTACGGCATGCCTTGTTCAATCCCGCCTGAACATTCATGGTTGCGCGGCATTTGATATTCAGGCGGCCTGTTCGGGTTTCATCTATGCGCTTGGTACTGCAGACAACTTCATCCGCTCAGGAGCCGCAAGATGTGCCCTGGTCATTGGCGCTGAAATCATGTCAAGGATTCTTGACTGGACAGACAGAAGTACCTGCGTCCTGTTTGGAGATGGTGCCGGCGCAGTCATATTGAAGGCATCAGACGAACCAGGTATCTACTCTACGCACATGCACGCAGATGGAGCCTACGAAGAACTGCTTCATGTACCTTCCGGTGTTGCACGCGACAGTGAAATGTTTGCCGGTGACTCTTTTATCAGGATGCAGGGTAATGAGGTTTTCAAAATGGCGGTGCGAACATTAGGGCGTATCGTTGATGAAACGCTTGAACATAATAATATGACCAAATCAGATATTGACTGGCTGGTACCGCATCAAGCCAATACCCGGATCATATCGGCAACCGCAAGAAAACTCGAAATGAGCATGGATAATGTTGTCCTCACCGTTGGCGAGCATGGCAACACCTCTGCGGCCTCAATTCCACTCGCATTCGATGCCGCTGTCAGAGACGGCCGGATAAAGGCAGGTCAGCTCGTTTTAATGGAGGCATTTGGCGGAGGCTTCACCTGGGGGTCCGCTCTACTAAAGATGTAGAAACTTAAGAAAGTTCACTAACTAATTGATATTTAATAATTAAATTATGAGTACAGCATTTATTTTTCCGGGTCAGGGGTCCCAGTCAGTGGGCATGATGAAAGCCTTTTATGACTCCGGTCAGACCGTGAAAGATACATTCGACGAGGCTTCTGAGACCCTTGGATTTGACCTCTGGTCATTAATTGCCAATGGGCCGGAGTCCGATCTTAACCGGACCGACAACACGCAGCCTGCGATGCTGGTCAGTGGAGTTGCGTGCTGGCGTGTCTGGAATGAGGCCGGCGGTATAACTGCTGAACTCATGGCAGGTCACAGTCTGGGCGAATATACAGCCCTGTGCTGTGCCGGTGTGCTGGAGTTTGCAGAAGCGATTGATCTGGTTGCAAAGCGCGGTCGGCTGATGCAGTCGGCAGTACCGGAAGGTACGGGAGCCATGGCAGCCATACTGGGGCTGGATGATGCTGCTGTCCGTCAGGTTTGTGCCAATGCCGCGGAAGGTCAGGTTTTGCAGGCCGTTAACTACAATGCTCCGGGGCAGATAGTCATTGCCGGGCATACCGAAGCGATTGACCGTGCCACGGTCCAGGCCACAGAGGCCGGTGCGAAACGGGCCCTGAAACTGACCGTCAGTGTTCCATCCCATTGCGATTTAATGAAATCTGCCGCTGAAAGCCTTGCAGGGCATATGCAAAATGTGCATTTTTCCACGCCATCGGTGCCGATTCTGTACAATGTTTCGGCTGCCACCTGCGCTACAGGCAGCCAGATAAGACAGGCACTGATTGAGCAGCTATACAGCCCGGTATTATGGGTTGACACCATAAAGGCCATGGCAGATAACGGTGTTACCCGTATCATTGAGATGGGTCCCGGTCGGGTATTGACCGGCCTCAGTAAACGCATCGACAAATCACTTGACAGTCTGGCGGTATATGACCCGCCAAGTCTGGAAAAGGCACTTGCAAAAGTTGCATCCTGAGCATTATTCAGAGGTTAAAGACATTATGAATCTTGATGGAGACATTGCGCTCGTTACCGGCGCTACCAGAGGCATAGGTCAGGCCATTACGCTGGCGCTGGGTCATGCCGGCGCGATGGTGATTGGAACGGCAACATCTGAAAATGGGGCTGCTGGTATCACGACCAGTTTCAAGGACGCCGGTATTAAAGGAGCAGGCCGAATACTTGATGTCAATGATGCCGGGGCAGTGGATGCTTTAATCACAGAAACAGGTGAAAAATATGGAACCGTATCGATTCTGGTCAACAACGCCGGTATAACATGCGACAGCCTGTTGATTCGCATGAAAGACACGCAATGGGACAGTGTGATAGCGACCAACCTCACATCGGTATATCGGCTCTCAAAGGCAGCGCTTTACGGTATGATAAAGATCAGGAGGGGGCGTATCATCAGCATTGCCTCTGTTGTTGGTACGGTAGGTAATGCTGGTCAGGCCAACTATGCTGCGACCAAAGCAGGGATCATTGGTTTTAGCAAATCACTTGCCCGCGAAGCAGGTTCTCGCGGTATTACCATCAATACAGTTGCTCCGGGCTTCATTGATACAGACATGACGCGCCAGCTCAGTGACGAACAACGGCAGTCACTGATCAATCAGGTGCCGCTGCGAAGGCTTGGTTCTGCCGAGGATGTTGCCAATGCTGTACTTTTTCTGGCCAGTCCCGAAGCAGGCTATATCACTGGTGAGACGCTGCACGTTAATGGTGGCATGCACATGAGTTAGCTATAATCGGCCCGCTAAATGGTTTAAGCGTTCAAAGAAATCCTGACCGAATCAAAACTCAGTGCGATATAATCAGGATAATAACCCATATTGATGGTGAACAGACTATTGAACTGGAAGGGGAAAAACAGCATGATAGTTTTCCGTGCTCTGACGGGACCGGGGCGAACCTGCCCAGGGCTTCCTGAAGAAAATAATAATGACTATGGCAGGGCGGCGCCATTTTCATTAAGATACCCGCCGCACAAATACTTCTTAGGAGAGACCGTAAAATGAGCAGCGTTGAAGAGCGTGTTGCCAAGATTGTTGTTGAACAACTCGGCGTTGATAAAGATCAAGTGAAGCCTGAGGCTTCGTTTGTTGATGATTTAGGTGCAGACTCACTGGATACAGTTGAGTTGGTTATGGCCCTTGAAGAAGAATTCGAATGCGAAATCCCTGATGAAGAGGCCGAGAATATAACGACTGTGCAACAGGCGATTGACTACATTAATGCAAATGCCGGTTAACAGATACAATCTGTGCCGCATCTGGTAGCTCTATCTGAACAGTAGGGTGGTGGTTACAGCCGATGTTGTTGCCGCCGTATTTAGGGAGGCCCTGATTGCTTTAAGTCTCCCCCAAGCCATTGATTTCTGGAGAAAACTGTCTTGTCCAAGCGCCGTGTGGTAATTACCGGACTGGGGGCTGTGACCCCGGTTGGCCTGAATACAAAAGAATCCTGGGCGAATATTCTCGCCGGTAAAAGCGGTATTGCGCCTATTGATCGTATAGATACCTCCGGTTTTTCAGTGACTTTTGGAGGTTCAGTAAAGGGTTTCGATATTAATCAATATCTGACACCCAAAGATGCCAGAAAAATGGATGTATTCATCCATTACGGTATAGCGGCAGCCGGACAGGCAATCGAAGACTCCGGTATTGAGGTGACCGAAAAAAATGCCGAACGTATCGGCACGGCCATTGGCGCAGGGATAGGAGGACTTGAGACAATCGAGTCCAATTACCGGACATTTCTCGACAAGGGTGCCCGCCGCATCTCCCCATTCTTTGTGCCGGCCGCCATCATTAACATGATATCTGGAAATCTGTCCATTGCCTACGGTTACAAAGGACCCAGCATTGCCATTGTCACGGCCTGTACAACAGGGACGCATAATATCGGAGATGCTGCCCGGCTGATTGAATATGGTGATGCCGATATCATGATTGCAGGCGGGTCAGAAATGGCGACGACTTATACCGGCCTTGGCGGATTTGCGGCGGCTCGTGCGCTTTCGACCCGAAATGATGATCCGGAAGCAGCCAGCCGCCCCTGGGACAAGGACCGTGATGGTTTTGTGCTGGGTGATGGGGCCGGTGTCGTCGTGCTGGAAGAATACGAGCACGCCAAAAAAAGAGGGGCAAAGATATATGCCGAGGTGGCCGGATTTGGCATGAGCACGGATGCCTACCATATGACCTTGCCGGCACCTGGTGGTGACGGCGCAAGGCGCTGTATGCAGACAGCGATGCACCATGCGGGCGTGAATCCGGCGGATATTGACTATATTAACGCGCACGGAACCTCAACTCCTGCGGGTGACAAGGCTGAAACACAGGCCATTAAGGAGGCACTGGGAGACCATGCGGCCAGGGTGGCAGTGAGCTCCACCAAGTCAATGACCGGTCATTTACTGGGGGCTGCGGGTGGAATCGAAGCGGTGTTCAGCGTACTGGCCATCCGCGATCAGGTGGCCCCGCCAACGATAAACTACGATACCCCTGATCCTGAATGTGATCTGGATTATGTACCGAACGAGGCCCGTGAAATGAAAATCAATGTCGCTCTTTCCAACTCATTCGGCTTTGGCGGAACCAATGGGACGCTTGCGTTCCGTAAGCCTGAATAACCTGCCATCACGTACAGACCAGAGATGTCTGTTACATTGGAGACGCGGTCAGGTCTGGCTGATCTGGTAGCGATTCAGGCCCGATATCCGGATCAGTTTCCTTATCTGCTTGAGAGCGTATCGCATGATAGCGCACAGGCACGATACAGCATTTTGCTGGCACTGCCTGACGAACACATCGAATCCGGGGAAATGAAAAGCAACCATGCTTTTCTGTCGCTTTTGGAAGATGAATTCCGAAATCAGGAGATAGTGGACAACTGCCAGTCACTTCCAAACCTGCCGTTTCATGGTGGCTGGTTTATCTATCTCGGCTACGAGACAGCCTGTGAAATTGAGCCGGTGCTGAATTTGCCTGGATTTTCCTTCCGTTATCCAACGGCATTTGCAACGCGGTGCCATGCCGCCATTATCCTGGACCATATAAAATCAGAAACAGTCTGTCTGGCAGAGACGGCGTACCGCTCGTATCTTGGCGAGATGCTTGCCGTTCTGGATGCCCGGAAGCCCGCTGATTCCGCCCTTGACTTCGAATATATCAATGAAGAAGAACCACAAAGATATATTGATGGGGTAAAGCAAGTGCTTGAATACATCCGTGCCGGGGACGTATTTCAGGTTAATTTATCACGCCCATGGCAGGCCAGACTAAGCCATGATGTCGATTCAATTCACCTTTATGAACGACTGCGGCACGCCAACCCGGCTCCTTTTTTTTGCCATATTCACCACGAGCAGGGCGATATTATCAGCTCATCGCCAGAGCGACTGATAAGTATTCGAAATGGTTTTGCTGAAGCCCGCCCCATTGCGGGTACCCGGCCGCGAACACATGACAAAAACGACCAGCGATGGATACACGAACTTAAAACAGACGCCAAAGAACAAGCCGAGCACATCATGCTGATTGATCTGGAGCGCAATGATCTGGGCAAAATATGCAAGCCGGGTTCCATAGTAGTCAATGAAATGATGGTGCTTGAGTCCTATGAACATGTTCACCACATAGTGTCCAACATCAGGGGCCAGACATACGATGATTCATCACCTGTTGATGCCATAAAGGCGGTATTTCCCGGAGGAACCATTACAGGCTGTCCTAAAGTTCGATGTATGGAGATCATTGCTGAACTGGAACAACAGGGGCGTGGCCCATATACGGGTTCGGTTGGCTATCTCAACCGGGATGGCAGCATGGATTTAAACATACTGATTCGCACTATTTTCAAGCATGGGCAGGAAATACACTTCAGGGCAGGAGCAGGTATAGTGGCCGACTCGGTTCCCGGCAGAGAACTACAGGAAACCCGTCAGAAAGCTCGTGGACTGCTGCTTGCACTGAGACAGACAGCATGATACTGATTAATGGCGATGTAGCGGATGGCATCTCTCCTTTAGACAGGGGAGTAGCTTATGGGGATGGACTATTTGAAACCGTTACTGTCATTAATGGAAAGCCTGCTTTATGGGACTATCACACAGATCGGCTGCTGGCGGGATGCCGGAGGCTGGGTATTCATTTTACAGACAGAAAAATACTGGAAGCAGAGCTACAATCCTCGCTGGACAAAAGTGATAAACAGATTGTCAAAATCATTATAACGAGAGGTGGAGGGCCCAGAGGCTACAAAGCAGATGACTCCACACCCCCCACGCGTATCATTATCAGGACAGGCTTTCCTTCCTGCCAGTCCGGCTTTAGCCACGCCGGTATCCGGGTCAGACTATGTGATACCCGTCTGGCTGTACAACCCCTGCTGGCGGGTCTCAAGCATCTGAATCGTCTCGAGCAGATACTGGCACGCAATGAATGGGATGACGACAACATCCAGGAAGGTTTGATGCTGGATAACGATGGGCGCGTGATTGAATGCATTTCGAGCAATGTATTTTTCGTTGACGATAATACACTGATTACACCGACAATAGACCATTGCGGTGTAGAAGGCGTTCAGCGGCGCCATATTATCAATACGGCCTGCCGGCTGAAGCTGCCCTTATCTATCCGGGCTATAATGCTCGAAGAAGCGATGGGTTTTGATGAAATGTTTGTAACCAATAGTTTGATCGGCATCTGGCCGGTTAAAGAACTGATGGGGAAAAGGCTGTTTATTGGCAGCACCACTCGAAAACTGCAATCTCTGCTTTATTCACCATGAAAAAAAGCCATAAAACAGCGGGCTTGTTATTTTTGACACTGATGACCCTGATAATGGCAGGAACATACTTTTTATATCGGGACTACCGATTATTTCTATCCACCCCCATCACAAAAGAACCGCAATCCTTTTACCTTACTATCAAGTCGGGCACGGGATTTTCAGAACTGGTGCACGAACTGTCCCGCCGCGACCTGCTGAACTCCCCCGGCTATCTGAAATGGTATGCGAAAACGGAAAATCTGGCGCGCCAGCTCAAGGCAGGACAATATCATTTCCCGGTTGTCCCGACACCGGTGGAACTGCTTGGAAAGCTGGTACGTGGGGAAGTTATCCGGTATCGGCTTACCATTCCGGAAGGATGGACCTTCCGGCAAATGCTGACAGCAATACAGCAGCACCCGCGGATATCGGCGACCCTGAGCGGCCTGACCGATAAAGCTATTATGGAGCGGCTTGGATACCCGGAAAAGCACCCGGAAGGGCTGTTCTATCCCGATACCTACCTGTTCCCGGATAAAATGACAGATGCCGACTTTCTGCGCAGAGCCTACGACACAATGCAAAGAGTTATCGAGGAAGAATGGCGTAATCGGTCAGATGACACAGAAACCAGTACCCCCTATGAAGCCCTGATACTGGCCTCAATTATAGAAAAGGAGACCGGTGTGGAATACGAGAGAGCGAAGATAGCGGGTGTTTTCAATCGTCGAATAAAGAAAGGAATGAGGCTCCAGACTGACCCGACGGTTATCTATGGCATGGGTTCAACATTCAAAGGCAACATTCGTCGCAAGGATCTGCGAAAAGACACGCCATACAACACATACACCCGGTTCGGGCTTCCGCCAACACCGATTGCGTTACCGGGCCGGGCTGCAATACATGCCGCTCTTCATCCGGAAAAGGGCAATGCACTGTACTTTGTAGCAAAAGGCGACGGCTCGCATCAATTTTCGGTGACCCTGAAAGAACACAACCGTGCCGTTACCAGATACCAGTTAAACAATGAATAAAGGCATATTCATAACGATTGAAGGCGTGGAAGGTGCCGGCAAAACCACGCAACTGGAATTCATGGCACCCTACCTGAAGGAAGCGGGCATTGAATTTATTGTCACACGAGAGCCCGGAGGGACACCACCTGGAGAAGAAGTGCGTGAAATACTCCTGAAGCCGAGACCGGAAGGACTCACCGCTCAGGCTGAATTAATGTTGATAATGGCGGCAAGGGCAGAGCACCTGCACCGCAAAATTATTCCGGCGCTGGACAGTGGACAATGGGTACTGTGCGACCGCTTTACAGACGCAACTTATGCGTATCAGGGCGGCGGACGCCGACTGGACGAAGCCCTGATAACAGAGCTTGCAACCATGACACAAGGCCAGCTGCGCCCGGACCTCACCATTTATCTGGATTTGTCGGCAAAAACCGGGCTGAAGCGTGCCCGACAACGCACAAACCCGGACCGCTTTGAACGGGAAGAAACAGAATTTTTTAACCGGGTCAGGGCATGCTATCAGGAACGTGCCCGGCGATACCCCCACAGATTCAAGACAATAGACGCCTCACAGGATATCGACAGCATACGGGCACAGATCAGGAAAATACTTGACAAACTGATCGCGGCAGCAGGGTTTGCCTGATGTTTGCATGGGCAATTTATACTTGCCAACCCTCATGTATGGCCTTTATATTATTGATAAAATCCTGACGTAAGAGACAGCTTTGCCGGGACTGGATTCGGTTTATAGGCTATAAAAAGGAAATTATTTCAAGAACAATAAACAATTATTATTCTTCTTGATGACACTGCCGCTGATAGCGCAGGGTTTCCGGTCGATCAAACCGCTTGAACAATGTTACAATCTGCATAACCGGTGATGGAATGGAGCCCTCCTGAATCGCCATGAAGTTGCAGAAGGAAGATGACTTGACCGTTTACGCAACCACAGACAAGCTGCTCACAACAAGTGTCGAAAAAACAGTTGCGCAGATAACCAGTGCTGTGCATGGTGCCCATCGGGTTGCATATCGGGATATAAAATCAGCCAATGGGGGGTATGGACTGGAAAAAGCTACCGGCCTTGATATTGCACACATCATGGACTATCAGGAACAGGCCCCATGATGGACTTATCAGACGCTCTGGAAGTTGCCGTATTAACAGATACCGGACAGAAGCGTGAGCACAATGAAGACAGTGTAGGTGCCGATTCCACCTATGGCATGGTTCTGGTCGCCGATGGCATGGGCGGTCATAATGCGGGAGAAGTGGCCAGCGGCATAGCGGTCAACGTCATCTACGAACAGCTTTGCACTGCCCTGTCCGGTCTGGATACAGGGACCAGAGATGCCGAGACAGGATATGCCACCGAATCCGTTGCAATTAAAAGTGCCATAGAACTGGCCAACCATATTATTAATCAGACCTCACTTGATAAGCCTGAATGTGAAGGTATGGGTACTACAATCGTTGCCGGACTGTTTTACAATAACCGCATGACGATAGCCCATGTTGGTGACTCACGGATGTACAGACTGAGAGGAAAACGTTTCAAACAATTGACAAAAGACCACTCACTGATTCAGGAATTTATTGACGAGGGCTTTTACGAATCTGTGGAAGAGGCCGAAGCGGCCGGCAGCAAAAACCTCATCACTCGTGCTCTGGGAGTGGCAGAACAGGTTCAGGTAGATGTCCACGAAGAAGCGGTACGAATAAATGATATATATTTACTTTGCTCAGATGGATTGACTGATATGGTTTCAGAAGAGAAAATTTACTTAACTCTCAAAGAGTTTAGTGCTAATCTTAAGCTAACGGCTGAGAAATTAGTCGAAATCGCGAATGAAGCGGGTGGTCAGGACAATATATCGGTAGTGCTTGCCAGACCGCTGCGGAGGTTTTCGGTGCAAGAGAGATGGCACAGTCGTTTATTCGACTGGTTTAATAATTTTATGATGGGGCGTAAAAATGCCGGGTAAGCTGATACTAAAATTCGGGTCTTCGACGCTGGGCGAATATCCGCTTGACAAGGAATCGATCACTGTTGGTCGCAAGCCTAATAATGACATTGCTGTGGAAAACCTTGCTGTAAGTGGGCAACATGCCAGGGTTACAACCATCCTCCAGGACTCGTTTCTGGAAGATCTGAACAGTACCAATGGCACCTATGTCAACGGTAAGTTGATACAGAAACACGCCTTGCAGCACGGCGATCTGATTAAAATCGGCAAGCACGAGCTGCTATACCAAAATGCCGAAGCAGCGCTGTCTGACGATGTGGAAAAAACCATGATTATCAGGCCCAGTGCGCTTTCTTCGGCGGCCCAAAAGCAGGCAGTGGATGTGGGCATGCACAACGCTCAGGCCATGGCAAGTCAGGGAGAAGCCAAGCCGGCCGGTCTGAAGCTGATGTCCGGGCCGAATGCCGGTTGCAGCATGAACCTGATGAAATCCTTCACCAATCTGGGCAGACCTGGTATTCAGGTTGCCTCGATTTCCAAAAGGCCGGATGGCTACATACTGACGCATGTCGAGGGCAGCAACACACCCAAAGTGAATGACGCTGATATTGGTACCACGCCATACACGCTGAATCACAATGACATGATTCAACTGGCCGGCATCAAGGTACAATTTTTTTATAAGTGATGGATGTGGATGCGCCCAGCGGCAAATGTCGTGGGGGAAGCTGAGCATGCTCAGATATAGAAATCCCGGATATCTCTGGCAGTTGCAGAGACGGTCACACAGCGCAAACTGCACCACAGCAGACATGCTCCCTCGGAGTGTAATCGGGCTCATTACCAGCAAGCCCGGGCAAAATAACCACCGTCCCTCCACAGCCCTGTATCAACAAGACCTGCGAGGGCCTACCCGTTATCCATACAGATACCTGCTGTCGCTCCTGCTCATGCTGTCACTGCTGGCAGGTCTGGCACCCACCACCTGGGCGCAGGACACGACTCCCAGCCTGATGCTGGACCCGGCTAGAGTGATGGCAGACAGTTTTGATGGCGGTGGCACCGTTACCATCACACTGATTCCCCAAAATGCAACATTTCTCGGAGCAGGCGGTGATGATGGTGGCGGTGGTAGGCAGGAGAGGAGAGGTGGTGGTAGTAGTACTTATTTTCTGAACGGCGACTTGACCGACGCTGGCAAGAAACTCATTGAGCTATCTGGTGAACCGGCAGGCCTGATGATTGACGATATTCGATTGCTCGCCCTTCAGTCAGGACCCATACATGGGATACCCGATGGTGGCGATCATCGCTCTGTAGCAATTGATCTGTCCTACAGTGGTGCGACAATCATGGCTGATGATATTGTGACTGTGAATGTCGATAGGGTTTTGCTCAGGCAATATGGCGTTGGCACCTTTATCGCGCAAAACAGTGACCTGGCTGCTGACTTCACTATCACAGTAGCTCCGGGTCTGCTTATTTTATCAGACACGTTATCGGTACGCGAAAGCGGTGGCATGGACAGCTATACGGTGGCGTTGGATACAGAACCAACCGGAAATGTGCAGATTAGTGTGACCTCTGATGATCCGTTGGCAGCTACGGTGCAGGGACCCACTGGTGCAGCCGGCAGCATGGTGACCCTGACCTTTTCGACAGAGAACTGGAACGAGCCGCAGGTGGTGACAGTGACGGGTGTTAACGATGGTGTCGAAAACACCAGCCGCGAGCGCACAGTAACCATTAACCACCAGATCGCTGATGGTGACGGTGAACGCTATATCAGCTCTGACACAGTTATTGAATCCGTGATGGTGACGGTGACGGACGACATATCAAGTGTGACCATAACGGAAAGTGGCGACAGTACAACAGTCAGCGAGGTTGGTAGCACAGACAGCTACACCGTAGTGCTGGATACGGAACCAGCCGGGGATGTACACATTATGACCACCTCCCCGATCAATGCGGCAGCCGTAACACCCTCGACCCTGACCTTCACAACAGGAAACTGGAATCAACCGCAAGCAGTAACGGTGATGGGCATTAACGATAACATGGCTATCTCCGACAACAGCCGGATGGCGACAATCACCCATGCCATCAGTATCGGTGACGGTGATGGCTACCCTGTGGGCCTGAGCATAGACAGTGTGGCAGTAACGGTATTAGAGCTTATCACTGCAACTCTGACACGCGACACTGGTGACAGTATCGGCGAGGGTCAGACCTTGACCTATACCATCACCCTGAGCCGGACGCTGACCACAGGTCAGACACTGACCTTGCCGCTGGCGTTCACTGGTACAGCAGCTCGCAACACCGATTACTGGGTGACGATTGCGGATGCAGCCGGCGTCAGTGATGACGATTTTTCCTTAAATCCCCGCATGTCTGCCAATATTGAGTTTACAGCCGGCAGTAGCACGGCGATCCTGACGCTGTATGCGCTGACTGACTTCGTGACCGATCCGGATGAGACAGTCCATATAGTTTGGGGCTCATCGGAGGACATTACCGGTACAAACCTCCCGTTGCCCCCCACTTTGGTTGAAGATGATGCAGACTTACTCACCATAAGTGACACTCCCTCAGTCACTGTTTCGCTGGATATCAACCCGGAAGAGATACAGATGTCTGATTTTAATAGTGACGGCATGGTTACACTGACACTGATACCGCAAAATGTGTCATTCGCTAATGTCGGCAATTCCACTAACAATAATGGGGATGGAGATGAAGTAGGATTGGGAAGCCAGTTGGAGGTTCACGAATTTAGCCTCATTACCCTGTCAGGGTTGCCGGGGTTGAGCATCGAAAGAGCTGCTTTTACAGCCATAGATAGCAGTGGTCGGCACGGTGTTCCCTCACATACCTCTCTTGAACTTACTCTCTCCTACAGTGGTTCGGGCATCAGCAGCGACCAGCAAGTAGTAGTGACGGTTTCTCCAGAAATGTTACGCCGGGTTATCTCCGAGAATGAAGCACGCCGCTACCGGGGGGAACCTCTGGCAACCACCTTTACAGTCAGGAATGATATACCACGTGTGAACATCGCTGTACCTGAAGGCAGCATCACGGTTAGCGAAGCAGGTGATGCACAGGCCTACCTCATGGCTCTGAACACGCAACCAGCCGACAATGTGATTGTTACGGCGACCTCCGGTGACCCATCGCGAGCTACAGTACAGGCCCTTACCGGTGGTTCACCTGGTGATACAGCGGCCCTGACTTTTACAACGGAAAACTGGAATGAACAGCAGATAGTACTGGTAACAGGTGTGGATGACGGCATAGACGATGCCGGCAGCCGGACGACGGTCATCACCCACCGCATTACTACTGATGACGGAGATAGCTATACTGCGGCGGCCCTCGACATAGACGATGTCATGGTAACGGTCACTCCAGACACCCGACCGGTCATAAATTTATCGAGTGCGACCTACAATGTTGACGAAGGAAATACACTGACCGTGACGGTTGAATTGAGCGCCACACTCGGCACCGACCTGAATTTCGATGTAAGTGTTTCCGACTCCGGGCAGACAGCCAGCAGCGGTACGGATGTCAGTGCCACGACTGTTTCCGGTGTGATCACAGCAGGCGAGACCAGTGCAATGGTAGGCATTCAGACGCTGGAAGATGCCGACGACGAGCGTGACGAAACCTTCAGTATGATGCTGACTCACTCCTCCGAAGATATCCGCGACGGTGAGACTCTCTCAGCCACTGCTACCATTATCGATGACGACCCGACCACGGTGACTCTGGGCGGTGGCGGCCCGGTTTCGAGTAACCGTCAAGACTCGGTACAGGTGACAGTGATCCTCAGTCGCCGGCTGTATGCCGGTGAGACAGTGACGGTACCGTTGACAGTAACAGGGGCAAGGATAACACCGACAGACTACCGGATCACCCTGCCTGACACGAGTTTTTCGCTCAACAGCGGCGTGACGCTGAACACATCCGGGCCTCACAGCACCGCTGAACCAGCGGTAGTATTCGACGGACATGACAGCAATACAGTGCAGGAAGCAACCCTGCTGGTAGCAGCGACAGAGGGCTTTGCCAGCGCTGGCGTTGAGGAACAACTGAACATCGGTTTCGGCAGTGGCGCACGGGCAGTGATGAGCAATCTGGATCGGGCTTCCGGCACAGGGGCGGACGGCACAACAGCTACCGGCAGCGCATCAGTCACCATAACCAACAACGATGCAGCCGCACTGATACTGTCCAGGAACTTACTTTCAGTGACCGAAGGTACCAACGACAGCTACACGGTAACACTGGCGGCCCGACCGACAGCCAATGTAAATGTAGAGGTCTCTATCCTGGGCGATTCTGGTGCCGACCTGACTCTGGACGATACCAGCCTGACATTTACAACAGCCAACTGGGATACAGCACAGACAGTAATGGTTACAGTGGGGCAGGACGATGATGGAATGGATAATATACTGCTACTGCAGCACATCGGCGCAGGTGGTGGCTATGATTTGGCGAGTGCCGCCATAATAACCGTGATGGTCATCGATGACGACGAAGCAGGAGTGACTGTCATGCAAAGCGGCGGCGATACCACAGTCAGCGAGGATGGCACAGTCACAGACAACTACACAGTGGTACTGGACACACAGCCGGTCGCAGACGTGGTGATTACAATGGGGATAGAACCGGCCACTGCGGCTGCAGTGAACCCGACCAGCCTGACCTTCACGACAGCCGACTGGAGAACACCGAAGCCAGTGGCAGTAACAGGCCTGAATGACGATATCGACAACCCCGGTAATGTACGCACGGCGACCATTGCCCATACCATCAGCACGGGTGACGGTGTCGAATACGGATCGGACAACCTGACGATCAACTCCATCACAGTTACAGTGACAGACGATGATGACCCGACGGTGAACTTCAATCTCAGCGAGATCGAAGCCAGTGAACAGACGGCAGGTATCGAAGGCAGCCTCACGGTAACCGTAGAAAACCCACAGCCGATCGACTTGAACATCGGTTACACCATATCGACCGGCAGCACGGCCACATCCGGTACGGACTACACCGGGCTGAGCGGCAGTGTCACCATCCCGGCAGGCGAGAGCAGCGCGGCCATTGATATAACCATCATTGACGACAGGATCGACGATGATGACGAAACGATCATCCTGATGCTGTCGGACGGTACCGGCTATGTCACGAGAGGCAGCAACACAGTGACCATAACCATCGCCGACAATGACATGGCGGCGCTGCTGCTGGCCCCATCATCCCTGACCGTCATCGAAGAAAGCAATGCAGGCTACACGGTAGCACTGGCCACCGAACCGACCGACAGCGTGACGATTTCCATCACAGGCCACTCCAGTGCCGGCCTGAACCTGAGTGGTGCTGGTCTGAGCGGCTCCAGTTTGACATTTACAACCGGCAACTGGGATCAGACCCGGATGATAACCATCATGGCACGCGACGACGACGATAGCCAGAACAGCGAAGCAATACTGACGCACAGAGCCAATGGTGGAGGCTATGACTCAGTGGTCGGCAATATAACGGTCAACATCACTGACAACGATGCTCCGGGTCTGGTGGTCGAACCAACAACCCTGACAGTCAATGAAGGCAGCGACACCGGTTATACAATACAACTCGCGACCCGACCGGCGGGTGATGTAACAGTCACCGTTAATATCCAGGCCGACAGCGACCTGATTGCGAATGATCCCGAACTGACATTTACTGTGGGCAACTGGAATCAGGCACAGACAGTGACGATCACAGCCGGCCCGGACGACGACGCGGTAGATGATACAGCCGTGATGCTGAGCCATACGGCAGCCGGTGGTGGCTACAATTCAGTAGCGGCGAATGTAGAGGTCAATACCAGAGACAGCGATACAGCGGAGCTGATACTGGAACCAACCGGGCTGACGATTAACGAGAACAGCCGCGAGACCTACACCGTGATACTGGCGACCGAACCGACAGCGAACGTAACAGTCTCGGTCACGGGCCAGGCTGGCACCGACCTGATGTTGAGCGGTACCGGCCTGAACGGATCCAGTCTGACATTTACAAGGCGCAACTGGAATGAAACCCAGACAGTGACCGTCATGGCGGATGAAGACCTTGACGGTAATGATGATGGCCCGATAACCCTGAGCCACCGTGCGGATGGCGGCGACTACAGCGGACTGATGTCGGGACTTGAAGTGACAATAATAGACAACGATGTACCGGGGGTAGCGACCAGCCCCAACAATCTGGAAGTTTCCGAATCCGCTGGTGTTGCCATATACACAGTCAGGCTGAACACCCGGCCGGACAGAGATGTAGTGATTACAGCGACCTCCGATACAGTGACAGCGGCCATGGTCGATACCGATGCGGACACCGATGGCAGCCAGAGCAGGCTGACATTCACAGTGGACAACTGGAACCAGCTGCAGAGAGTGACAGTGACGGGCGTCAACGATGCGATTGACAACGCCGGTGATGCACGCACAGTGACCATTGACCACATCATTACTGCTGGCGATGGTGGTGACTATACAAATGCCCGGGAAATCGGTTCAGTAGCGGTCACAGTAGCCGATGACGACACCGCCGGTGTTGCTGTCAGTGAAGACACAGTGACCATTGCCGAGGCCGACGGCGCACTGATATACACGATCAACCTGACCTCGCGACCCGCCGGCAATGTACAGATTACAGCAACCTCTGCTGAGCCGACATCAGTCATGTTACAGACCGGCGGGCCGGTCATTCTGAGTTTCACATCCAACAACTGGAACCAGCCACAGACAGTGACCGCGACCGCTGTGGACGACGACATAGACAACGACGACACGCGCACGGTGCGCATCGGGCATGTCATTACTACCGGCGATGGTGATGGCTATCCACGAAATGGCCTGAACCCGGCCTCCGTAACAGTGATGCTGACAGACGATGATACGGCAGGAGTCAACATCAGTGAAGAAGCCATCATGGTTGAAGAAGGCAATGGTGCGACGACCGACAGCTATACAATAGTACTCACCTCACAACCGGTATCGGACGTAGAGATTATGGTGAACTCCGGTGATCCGTCAGCCCTTCTGATACAGGCCCCGGCCGGCTCAATCGGCCTGACATTCACATCGGCAAACTGGGATCAACCACAGAGAGTGACAGCGATGAGCGTCAACAACGCTATCGACGATATCGATGTGCGTGTGGTCAATATCCGGCACAGCATCAGCACCGCTGCCAGTGGCGGCTACCCCAGCAGCCGAATGATTGCCCCCGTAACAGTGACAGTGACGGACGACGAGGCAGATGCAGCCCTGGTATTTAGCCGGCACACAATATCGGTCATTGAAGAGACAAACCAAAGCTACACAGTGAGGCTGACGAGCCAGCCAACGGCAAATGTGACAGTGACCGTCAGCGCAACCGGCCTGACCGTCGATACCGACATGGGCACTGATGGTAACCAGAACAGACTGATTTTTACCGACATAAACTGGAATACAGCACAGACAGTGACCATCACAGCAGAGTCGGACCCCGACAGCGACGACAACAATACATCGTTGATGCACACAGCAATGGGGGGCGATTATGACGGCCTGACGGGCTCAGTAGCAGTCAGCATTATCGATGACGACAAGAATGCCGGCGTGACCATCGAACAAACCGGTATCACGATTACAGAAGGACAGACAGGCGGCTATACGGTAGAACTGGATGCCCAACCAGATAGCAGCATAGTCATCATGGTGGATTCCGACATAAATGCCATAGCCGCGGTAACACCGACAACTCTGACCTTCTCGACAACCAACTGGAGCATCCCGCAAAGAATAACAGTGACAGGAGTGAACGACGATATAGACAATGCCGGTGACGCACGCACAGCGACCATCAGCCACATCATCACCACCGGTGACAGCGGTGGCTATACGCCCACCAGCCCGACCATCGATACAGTCACGGTCACAGTGACTGACAACGATCAGGCAGAGCTGATATTCGGGCAGGACACACTGCCTGTCATTGAGAACGGTGCCAGCGGCCTGTATGCGGTGACGCTGGCGACCATGCCGACTGGAGAAGTGAACATTGTCATCAGTGGACAGGCCGGTACCGACCTCACTATTGATACCGATCCGGATACTGCCGGCAATCAGGACACACTGATATTCACACCGATAAACTGGAACAACCCGCAGACAGTAACAGTAACAGCGGGCATGGATAACGACAGAGACGACGACAGCGTGACACTGACCCACAGAGCCTCGAATGGTGGCTACGACAGAGTGACCGGAACGGTGGTAGTCAATGTTACCGATGACGACAAAGATACAGGCGTCAGCATCAACCGGGCCAACGTCACGGTAGGCGAGGGTGGCACAGCCAGTTATACCGTGGTACTCGATAAACAACCGACCAGTGGCGAGACAGTGACCATCACCATGGCATCCGCAATGACGACTGTCGCCACGGTAACACCGACAACTCTGACCTTCTCGACAGCCAACTGGAGCATCCGGCAAAGAATAACGGTGACAGGAGTGCAGGATAATATCGACAATGGAGAACGCAGGATAACGGTCACACACAACATATCATCCTCCCTTGGTGGCTCCGCTGCCTACAACATCCTGCCCGCACAGACAGTGACCGTAACGGTAACCGACGACGACGAAGCAGGCCTGATATTCGGACAGCTATCCGGCCCCAACAGAATATCCGTCATAGAAGATAGCGACAGCAGCGCCTACACAGTAAATCTGGCGACCATACCGACAGCGAATGTGACAGTGACCATCACCGGCAATGCCGGCACCGACCTGGCACTGAGCGACAACCAACTGATATTCATGGTAACCAACTGGGACCAGCCACAGGAAATACTGGTGACGGCAAATAGCGACCCCGACAGCAACAACGACAGAGTGACACTGACGCACACAGCCGAAGGTGGCGGCTATGACACAGTGGCAGAGGCAATAGCGGTCAATATCGCCGATGATGAAAGCATGACCGCCGGCGTAACCACCAGCCCGTCAGCCATCAGAGTCAATGAAAACGGCGGAATAGCCAGCTACACCGTAGTGCTGGATGCCCCACCGATGGCCAATGTGGTCATCACAGTGGCCTCCTCCGATGAAGACGTGATGACAGTAAGCCCGACCAGTCTGATCTTTACCCCGCTGAACTGGGGCATAGAACAGGCGGTCACAGTGATCGGCATTGATGATGGTACCGACACACCGGTCAGCCGCACGGCAACCAGCCGTCATGCCATTGCCAACAACGGCGGCGATGGTGCAGGCTACCCGGACGATGGCAGCCTGATGATTGACCCTGTGGCAGTGACAGTGACGAGTGCTGCACAACTGACCACCAACAACACTCTGACGGCACAGGAGATGGAAATGCAGACAGCCCAACAGACCTGGTTACCGCGCTTTGGCCTGACAGCGATGCAGCATGTACTATCGGGCCTGAACTACCGATTCTCAGTGGTTGATCCGCCGCCGGGCCTGTCCGGCAACCTGAACGGCCTGCCGAACATTAGCCATGCACCGATGGCAAAAGCAAACCTGCGTGGCCTGGGTGCAGATGGTTTTGGTCATGGTCATACCAACAAAGATGGCTTTGGTGCCGGTTCAGTTGATCGCCTGTTCAACCTGTCACGGTCATGGTCGTTATCGCTGCAAAACATGCTGCGTGGCAGCCACTTCATGTACAGCGACAAAGACAGCGTGTCAATCTGGGGCAGGGTACTGTACTCACAGTACGAAGACAAAGCGGATGGTGTTCTGGTAACAGGCGATGTAACGACCGGCATCCTGGGTGTGGACAGCGACAACGGGCGCACACTGACCGGCATGGCACTATCGTACAGCGATGGTAAGAGCGACTGGAAAGGCACCCTGGGCCAAGGCAAACTAACGAGCACCCTGACATCGCTGATACCGTATATTCAACACACCGTAGCGGACCGCCTGCAAGTCTGGGCAGCGGCAGGCTACGGTCGTGGCGATCTGAAGCAAACCTCCACCACATCGGCAGACACAAGGCAAAGCCTTGAGCAGATATCGGCATCGGCAGGTTTACGCGGCACACTGCTGGAACACCCCGGCCTGACACTGGCACTGATTTCGGATGCGACCCTGGTATATAACAAACTGCATGACTCCATCCATGCGTCGGGTATGGAAACCAACATACGGCGATTACGCATGGGTCTGGAATGGTCCTGGCAATTACCGCAGGAAGACGGAGGCCGGCTGATTCCGCGGCTGGAACTGGGTGTTCTGCATGATGATGGAGATACTCAGGGTGGTCTGGGTACGGAACTGGGTGGTGGTGTGAGCTGGGAATCACCCTCCAGAGGTCTGACCCTGGAACTGCTGGCCCGCCGCCTGCTGCACCATCAAGCATCGGCGCGTCGCGAATGGGGCCTGTCAGGGGCACTGCGCCTTGACACGAGACCGGACTCAGCGCATGGCCTGTCACTCAGCCTGCATCAGGAATATGGCAACGCACCGGCATCCGGCGGGCTGGACAGACTGCTATCGGGAACCCTGTCCGACTCATTGACCGACAACCCGTCAGAACCGGGGGCCATAGCAAGGCGTTGGAAACTCAATGGTGAATGGGGGCTTGCCCTCGATAATGGAGCCACAGGCATACCCTATGCGGGCCTGTCCTCATCCGGTTCACAACGCGAACTGAGCCTCGGTTTACGCCTGCTATCGATATCCGGTGGACTGCGTAAAGAGCTGGATATGAGAGCAGTTCAGCAACAGGAAAGCAACGGCAAAGCCAACCACAAAATCGGTGCCGAAATGAAGTTGAGCTGGTAGCGACAAACACCGTTTTCCGGGGCCATAGACACCACCGGATGGACTCATATAACGACAAACAGGCTACAAACCACTCTTCTGCTGCTGTAGCTTCCGGGCAAGATCAAGTAAAGCCTTACGCGCCAGCCTCTCCAGCTCCGGCATGATGATCGGCAAAGCCTGCTCGACCAGTTGACTGGCCTGAGCGTCGGCGGTTTGCTCTGTATTCGATTCACTGGCAGCCGTGTTATCCACAGTGGCAGCAGCGGAAGACCCGGAAGAAGATGCCATGCCCGGCGCAAGCGGCCCCAGACTGACCACATCGGTCAATACCGGGATATTTCGGTTGGCAGGCTTACCTTTCATATGGGCATTATATAGATAGTGTCGGCGGAATGATGTATTAGTGTTTTCAAGTTCCGCCAGTTTGGGAGATGCAATCCATCGTTGTTTTCAGATAATGCGACATAGTGGGATCGCAATGCAGGTAAATGGAGCCTGTCTGTTTCAGGAGACGCCGGCACTCAATCAGGCGAATCGCCATGTAGGCCAGATAAGCGAAGTTATATGGCTTACCGATGCCTTTGATGCCGTTCAGGTAATGGTATAGATCGGGCTGGTCTTCCCGGATGGTTTGCACCCATTCATCTTTCAGGTCTTCTTCCCGGAAGACATCCTTGAAGCTGGCTTCCTCGGCACTCGAACCGATCGGTGCGGTAAATTTCTTGTTTTTATTGAACGGCGGGTCCAGATAAATCAGATCGATGCACTCTGAATTGATGCCCCGCATAATGTCCAGATTGTCATCGCAGAAGACAGTGCGGTTTTTAATGTTGCATTCACTCATGCCGTCAACTCCTGATACCCTGGCCGCTTCTGCTCCATGCCCTTTGCGAGACAAGCGATCTGAACGATGGTATCGCGTCCCCGGATACTATGCCGTCCTGCAAACTCCCCTGCATATCTGTCCGGGTGTTTCTCTGACAGGTGGTGGTAAATACCATGATAGCAGGAAATCCGGATTGCCCCGCAACCTTCATCAACTCATATCGTGAGACTCTGGAGAATAGCCACGTTCCCGATAAAACCTGTATCGCTGTCTGGCCATGCGGGCGACCACCTCATCGCCATCGACAACCTCGCTGACCCGTTCAAAGCGCTCGAAAAAAAGAGGGACATCACTCGCCAGATTGATCAGGACATCATGCACATCAGCGTCATATTCAGGGCGATCACTAATGACAACAGGGCAATCCGTTATCGTATCCCCGGCATAAACCTCGTGAGGGATAAAACTTCCCTGCCGCCATGTCCACAGCATATCGTCAACCACTGCGGCCTGACCGTCATCATCTGTGTGCAACAAAATCCTGTGGCCTTTACGATAAACCTTTTCGACCAGACGACAGACAAAACCCAAACGGCTATCCGGGAAACCGTCTTTCAGAATATAGAAATCAATGCGTGACATGGGCACTCAACACATGGCAGCACAATATATTGATTACACCAGCTCAGGCACAGCGGTTGATGAGAAATTGAATCAACAGAGGCACTGGCCGACCGCTGGCACCTTTATCTTTTCCACCACTTTTCCAGGCCGTACCGGCAATATCGATATGTGCCCAGCTAACCCCCTCAGTATAGCGTGAGAGAAAGCAGGCCGCCGTAATAGAACCCGCGCCGCGGCCGCCTATATTCGCCATATCCGCGAAATGACTGTCAATCTGCTGCTGAAACCTGTCATCCATGGGTAACTGCCACACCCTGTCCAGGGCATCATCACCGGCGTCAATAACCGCATTGACCAGCTTGTCATCATTGCCCATCACAGCGGAAATATGGTGACCAAGGGCCACGATCACGGCACCGGTAAGCGTAGCGACATCGATGATCACATCGGGCTTGTATTTTCGCGCATAAGTAAGGGCATCACACAAAATCAACCGGCCTTCCGCATCAGTATTCAATATCTCGATTGTTTTGCCGGACATCGAAGTGACGACATCACCTGGGCGGGTAGCCTTGCCACCGGGCATATTCTCCGTTGCCGGAATGATCCCGACCACATTGATCGGCAATTTCAGGGAAGCCGCCGCCTGTATAGTGCCCAATACCGAACCGGCACCGCACATATCATACTTCATCTCATCCATGGCAGCGCCCGGCTTCAATGAAATGCCGCCGGTATCAAAAGTGACACCCTTGCCGACCAGAGCCACAGGTGGCATGGACGGCTTGCCGCCCTGATACTCCAGCACAATCAACCGGGCCGGTTCAGCGCTGCCGGCGGCCACCGACAACAACGAACCCATGCCCAGCTTCTCCATCCGCGCCTCATTCAACACCCGCACATTCAGACTTTCAAACCTGCGACCCAGGGCGCGCGCCTGACCGGCCAGATAAGAAGGCGTAGCGACATTGGCCGGCAGATCACCCAGGCGTCTGGTCAATGTCATGCCCTCGCCAACCGCCTTACCACGAGACAACACCCTGCGCCCCGCTGCCAAATTCTTTCCGACATAAAACTTTATGGAAATCAATGGATTGGAGGATTTTTTGAAAGTACTTTTTAACTCACCTCTGCGATAGGCAGCATTCGACATGGAGCAGGCAGCCTGCTGCAACAGCCAGCCTGAACGACGTCCCTTGACCCTGATTTCACTCAAAAATATCGCTGCATTTTTACTGCCACCGTGATTGAGCCGACCGAACGCCGTCTCGATCATTTTCACCCAGCAATCGGCATCGCGTTTATCGTCACTGCCGCATCCGAGCACCAGCACACGGGGACTTTTAATCCCCTCCAGACCATACAGATAAAGCGCCTCCCCGGCGTTACCCTTGATATCGCCCTGATTGACGGCCTTGCGAATAGCGCCCTTACAGGCCTTATCCAACTGTCTGGCGCTTGCCGTCAGACCGTCGGGGGTAAAGCCGACGACGATACAATCAGTCGTGGTTTTATGGGGAAGGGTATTGATAGCCTGAAACTTCATATTGTTCTCCGCAGCAGTCCTGCATACCGTGTGTTATGACACCGACAAACCATTTTGCGTATCATAGCGCACTTTACCAACCTTATGTACCGAATGAACCTGTTGCGACTGACAATACTGGATCGCTATCTGCTGAAAGAAATTTTACAGACACTGGCCGCCATACTGCTGGTACTGATACTGATCATTCTGAGCAACAAAGCAGCCCGTTTCCTGAAGAATGCAGCATCCGGTGAATGGCCGGTAGAGATCATCATGCCGATGCTGGGCCTGACGGCTGTCAGCAGTCTGGCGTTGATCATGCCTGTGGCGGTTTTTCTGGCCGTCCTGTCAGTAACCGGGCGGCTGTACAAAGACAATGAAATGACCGTGCTCAACAGTTGCGGCGTGAGCACTTACCGGCTATATCGTCCGCTGGCAATACTCGCCATTATTTTAGGGGCAATAATCGGCCCCATGTCATTCTACGTCGTACCGATTGCCAAGCAGGCCGCCCAGATACTGCAAACACAAGCCGAGCAGAACTCAGCAATAACCGGAATAGCACCGGGACGCTTCCACCAGAGCTCAGGTGGTCGGCGCGTCATCTACATTGAACACATCGATGCCGGTCAGGCCGAAAACATCTTTATCCACGAACGGGACAGAGGCCGATTCAGCCTGATAACAGCACAAACGGCCAGCCAGCAAGGCGAAGCCGGCACCCTGATTGACCTGCAGGACGGCTATCGCTATCAGGGCGGGCAGGAAACAGCCGGACACAGCGCCATACAATTCAAGCGCCACTGGATACAGGCCGGACAAAACAGCTCCACCCCCCCCGTGCCGGATCACGAAGCGCTTCAAACCCGGCAACTGCTCGGTTCAGACAACCCGTACCACCGGGCCGAACTGCACATGCGGACAATAACCACCCTCAGCCCGATGCTGTTCGCCTTTCTGGGTTTGCCACTGGGGCGGCTGCAACCACGGGAAGGCCGCTATGGAAAAATCATGCTTGGCGTACTCATCTACATCATCTACTTCAAACTGCTTCGAGTCGGGCAGGAGCTCATGGAACAGGAAACACTGTCGCCATGGCCGGGGCTCTGGTGGGCACCTCTCGGACTGACCCTGTACCTGCTATGGACCCTGCGCTCCGAATCCGAAGTCAGATCGACCAGCTACCGTACCAGCAAAGCCCGCACGACAAACAAAAAATGAGCATCCTGGACAGACACATCGGCCGCCACATCATAACCGGCTCCATCATGGCCCTGCTCATGCTGGTTGGCATTGATCTGGTATTCACCTTTGTTGGCGAGGCATCCGACATAGGCGAGGGCGACTACAGCCTGGGCAAATCCCTGCTGTATGTCATACTGACCGCACCGAGGCGGGCCTACGACTTCATGCCGATGGCCGCCATCACAGGCAGCCTGGTCATGCTTGGCGGACTGGCCGGGCAGAACGAATTTACCGCCATGCGCAGTGCCGGCGTATCGACCCGACAGATTGCCGGTGCAGTACTGAAGGGTGGGGCAGTGCTGATTGGGATAGTCATCATACTGGGAGAAGGCATTGCGCCCTATACAGAACCCTGGGCACAGCAAATGCGTACCTTCGCACGCACCCAGAGCACAGCCCTGAAAAGCCAGCATGGTATCTGGATACGCGACGCAAACAGCTTTATCAACATAGGTCAGGTGCATCCGGACGGAAAGCTCTACAACCTCGACATCTACCGGCTGGACGACAACTACCGACTGCAACAACACACCCGTGCAAAGCGTGCCGAATACAAAGATGGCACCTGGACCCTGTACAACCTGACCCGCACCCGCATGCAACCGCAGCGACTCCAGACCATCACCGACCAACAGGCACCATGGGATGTCCTGCTGGAACCCGAACTGATCAAAGTGCTGGCGGTCAAGCCGGAACAACTGCCGATATGGCGGCTGCACACCTACATGGCCTACCTGCGCACCAACGGCCTCGACACACGGGCCTACGAATTTGCCCTGTGGGGCAAAATCACCGCCCCCTTCGTCATACCGGTCATGCTGATCATAGCCATACCATTCATATTCAGCCCGTTACGCACCACCGGCTCCGGTCAACGCATTCTGATTGGCATCATACTGGGCATCAGCTACTACCTGCTATCGCACCTTATGGTCAGGGCAGGGCAGCTATACGCCCTCAACCCCATACTCAGCAACACACTGCCCATTGCCATCTTCCTGACAGCCGGCTGGCTGGGCTGGCGAACAATACGCTAACCCGTATTCCGCATACCGGCGGCGATGGCATTAATAGTACGCAATATCGGTTCAAGCCAGCGCTCACGTCCGGCCTCCGTACTCTCGTTTTTATACCGTCGCAGCAACTCGACCTGAATAAAATTCAGCGGGTCCAGATACAGATTGCGGCGCGTCAGCGACAACAGAATATCCGGCGTTTCCGCCATCAGACCATCAGTCCCGGCAACAGCGACAACCATGCGCACCGTGCGCAGATACTCAGTCCGGATAGCCAGAAAAACAGCCTCTGCGCGGGCCGGATCACTATCAAGGCTGGCATAAGCCTGAGCGATATCCATTTCAGCCTTGAACAGCGCCATCTGCGTATTACTCAAAAACGAATGAAAAAACGGCCACTCCTGATACATGCGGCGACACAACGCCAGCCGCTCCGGGTCATCACCGATCCACTGCTCCAGAGCGGAACCGACGCCAAACCAGGCCGGCAATGTATGCCGCGACTGCGCCCAGCCAAAGACCCACGGAATAGCGCGCAATGAACCTCTGGAGCGATCCTGTTTTTCACGATGCGAAGGACGGGAGCCGATATTCATCAGGCCGATTTCACTGACTGGCGTTGCCTCATAAAAATAATCAACCAGCTCCTGCGAATCCATCAACTCACGATAAACACGCTCACCGACCTGCGCCATCTCCCGGACGGTCGCTCGGAACACCGCCGGCACCGCCACAACCGGCTGCACCAGGCCGAGGCTTGCCTTAATCAAACCAGTCATACCGACACCCAGCTCAAAGACAGCGGTTTCCGGATTATTATACTTATAGAACAACACCTCCCCCTGCTCGGTGAAGCGGGTTTCCCCCTGCACAGACCCTGGCGGATAAGCCAGCAGCGTATCATGCGTAGGTCCGCCGCCGCGTGCCATCGTGCCACCCCGGCCATGAAACAGGCGAACCCGCACACCATACCGGCCGGCGATTTCAACAATCCGCTCCTGCGCCTCGTACAAAGACCAGGCCGAGGCAAAAATCCCGCCATCCTTACAGGAATCCGAATAACCCAGCATAACCTCCTGCAAGTTACCGGCCGCCTGCAACAACCGGGTATAGACCCGATTCGAAAACAACTGCTCCAGAACCGGCTCGACATGCGCCAGATCATCGATAGTTTCAAACAGCGGTGCAACCAGCATACGACAAAACGGCGCATCCGGCCGGCCACCGACCAGCCCACAGACAGAAGCCAGCAACAACACCTCCATCACATGGCTGGCATCACGTGTCATCGAAATCACATAGGCACCAAACGCCGCCGGGCTGACCTCCTGCTGCAACCGCTCCATAACCGCAAACACCTCCAGAGTCTGTGCGGTATCGGCAGACAAGGCCGAAACATCCACGCCGGCACACGCACCGGACTCAAGCCAGCCGGCCAGCAGCGGCAACCGCTGCGGTTCATCCAGCGCCGCATAATCCACCTGCAACTGCTGTCTGACAATCTCGGCAACCGCCGCCGAATGCCTCGCCGACTCCTGCCGGACATCCAGCTTGACCAGATGAAAGCCAAAAGTTTCCGCCAGCCGGATCAAATCCGACAACTCCGCATCGGCCGTTGCCTGATCACCATGTGCAACCAGCGAATCACGGATCAAACAAAGATCATCGATAAAATCCTGCGCCTGCACATAACCCCTCGCCGCCGGCAGCGGTCCGCCATGTACAGGCTGCATGACAGACTGCAAAGTCTGCTCCAGTTGCACCCGCATCAGGGCCAGCTTGCGGCGATAAGGCTCCGACCGGAAGCGATTCGGATTGCTGGCAAAAGCCTCCGCACTGAGCCGGCCCTGAGTCTCCAGACTATCGAGCAACGCCTGCGACGGCTGACACATACCGTCAGAAAACGTCAGAATATTACCCAGTTGCACCACCCGGCTCCGATACTCACTCAAAATGACCTCGGCGTGCAGACGCACCGCCTTCTCCGTCGTCTCCGGCAATACAAAAGGATTACCGTCACGGTCGCCGCCGATCCAGGAACCGAAGCTCAAAAAGGAAGGAATGCGGATACCGTCACCATAAACCCGCGCCGCGGCATCACCCATACGGCGATAAAGCAGCGGCACAGCAATAAACAACGATTCACGGAAATAATACAGACCGGTACGGATCTCATCCTCAACAGAAGGCTTGCGCCCTCGCACCTCATCGGTTTTCCACAAAGTCTGGATTTGCGCCTCCAGTTGGCGATGCAGACAGTGGCGCTGCTCACGGCTGCTGCCGGTGCCACCCAGTTGCTCGGCCGTGACAAAAATTCGCCGCATCAACACCATAATGGAACGACGTCGGGCCTCGGTCGGATGAGCGGTAAAGACAGGCCGAAAAGCCAGTTTCCCCAGCAGAGCCTGCACCTGCGACACACCCAGGCCACGCCGGTGCAATTCACGAAAAGTGGCATCAAACGAACCCGGCCACGACGTTCCGCTGCGGCCGGCCATAGCCCGTTGGCGGTGCATAAAAGACTCCTCGGCGATATGCAGCAGGCCGAAAAAGACCGTATAGGCCCGGATTACACGCGACAACAAACCCGGCTCAAGCCGGCGGATACGGCGCATCAAACGCCGACGCAAGGCCGGATCATCCTTTTTCCGCAGTTTGCTGAAACCACGGCG
Organism: Gammaproteobacteria bacterium; assembly: GCA_965214035.1. Taxonomy (GTDB): domain Bacteria; phylum Pseudomonadota; class Gammaproteobacteria; order JAJDYQ01; family JAJDYQ01; genus JAJDYQ01. The sequence goes on from OZ243932.1 coordinate 947,574, forward strand.
CAAAGACTGCACCGTCTTCAAAACCTCAGACTCCTCCTGAGAACTCAATACATGACCGAGCACATCCCCGAACAGCCGCACCCGACTGCGCAATACCTTGTCATACCTCAACTCAATAGCCATAAAAGCAACCCGTGCGACACCGATCCACCGATAAAACAGCGCATTATAACCGGTAAAATCCCTTCATAAAGGCAGCCGTGACCACAAACCCCGACCCAATACACCATAAATTTCGACAAAAAATACAATTTATGCTAAAAAAGCTGTTTTTTTGCTGACCGGCTGCTATAATTCAGGAAACAAAGGCCAACTGAACCGCTTGCCAGTGATGGCAGGCTGATTCAAGATAAGCCCGACCCTGTCGGCGGGCACGGTATCCGGCCCTTGCAACGGATACCACAAACAGTAACCGATAATCGGAAATTGATAAAAACACACGACGGAGGATAACATGAAATCTGGACAAAAATGGATTCTGAACAGCAACAAGGGTCATGCCGTGATATGCAAAATCATCACAGTCATAAACAATGCCTTGCGACCGGCAGGCATCGATATTGACCTGTGTAAAAATACAGCCCCCCCCCCCCCCCCCCCCCCCCCCCCAAAAAAATGAGAGGGTATATCTGATGCCGGCCGTCGATGCCGGCCGCTCTGCGGTGCATTCCTGTCGCGAGGCAGGTGCCTCTGAGCCTCCTGGCCGGCTGACGCGCCGGTCTTTTTCCGACAGTTTCCATTCTGTGACAGCCCGCACCGCCGGCTGGCTGCGCCGTGCGGCGATGGTGTCATTGCTCGGACTGCCACTGCTGTTCGGGTTGGCGACGCAAGCGGTGGCGCAGACCGTGCCGACGCTCAAGGTCGAGGGTGATTTCTCTGTCACCGAAGGCGATTCCGGCACCATCACGCTCACCCTGAGCCAGGCGGCGAGCGGCACGATCACATTTACCACCGGCAGCTACTTAACTGACTGCGACACACATAATTGTCCCACTGATATCTCTGGAGCGTCCGCATCCGATTTCTCTTCTGGCACGGGCTCCACGCGGACAATAACTTTCAACATCGGCGATACGACCAAGTCCTTGACCTTCATGACGACCGAAGACAGCGCAATCGAGTCAACAGAGATTTTCTCGATTGGGATTGTTGATCTCGCTTCCAGCGAAGCCACCATCGATCCGGGTACACCGGCCGACAGAATTTTCTTTGGAACTTTTATGTCTTGGTGGGTCCGCATCCTCGATGACGATGCCCCGCCCATGATTTCCATTGCCGGCGGCAGTCCGGCCACCGAGGGAGCCGGCACGCTCACCTACACACTGACGGCGAACAAACCACCGGCCACAGATCTGACCATTAATTTAACCGTCTCTGAAGACGAAACCGATGGCCAGAACTTTGTCGCTGCCGGTGACGAAAACAGTCAGGCCGTCACCTTCCCGGCCGGCACCACCGCGGCCAGCTACACGATTCCGATCACCGACGATGAAGTCGATGAAGCCAGAGGCGAGGTCACGGTGACAATCAATGACGGTACCGGCTATACCGCCGGCACCGACACGGTTACCATCACGGTGCGCGACGACGACAGAACCATCGTCACCCTGGCCGAAAATCCGGCCGGCGACCTCGATGAAGGCGCCCGCAAACAGATTACCCTGACCCTGAACCGTCCGCTGGTTTCGGGTGAGACCCAAGTCCTCTCGCTCGAACTTGGCGGCACCGCCACGGTGAATACGGACTATACCCTGGCCGGCATACCGGCGGACGGCGTGCGTTACGAGGATCTGGCCTCCGGGAACCCTGGAATCGTATTTACCGGCCAGACTTCCGGCTCTGCCACGACCGCCACACTGACCGTGACGGCCATCGCAGATGGTATCTCTGACCCCGGCGAGGTCATCACCATGGAGTTTGCAACATCGGAATTAGTAAGCCCGGACGGCGATGCGGGAATACAGGACGCTCGGGGCGGCGGCCCGGTCAGCGCCACCCGAACGATTGCCTTCAGGATCACCGAACAACCGGCGCTGGTACTGAATCCATCCATGCTGACCATTGACGAGGGCGATACGGCGACCTACATCGTGTCTCTGGCCACCCAGCCCAATGCGTCAGTGGCCATTACTGTAAGCGGTCAGGCCGATACCGATCTGACCCTGAGCGGTGATACCCTGAGCGGTGATACCCTCAGCTTCACCATGATGAACTGGAACCAGCCGCAGACCATCACGGTCACCGCCGGGTCGGACGACGACGCCCAATCGGATGACCCGATCGCCCTGTTGCACACCGCCACCGGCGGTAACTATGCCGGAGTCACCGGTGAAGTCACGGTCACCATCACCGAAGACGATACGGCCGGTATCACCGTACAGCCGACCACCCTGGCCGTGGATGAAGGCGGCACCAACAACTACACCGTGGTACTGACCTCGGCCCCGGCCGGCGAGGTCATCATCGAGGTCCGACCGGGCACGGTCGCCACCGTCGATAATGACATGCTGACCTTTGCCCAGAGTAACTGGAATCAGGCACAGACGGTCACCGTGACCGGCATGGATGACGCGGTGTACAACGCCGGCGATGCACGCTCTGGCACTATCACCCACACCATCGGCACCGCTGACGGTGGTGCCTATACCACCGATCTGGAACTGGACTCTGTCACAGTCACCGTCACGGACGACGATAATCCGACATTGACTGTCAGCTTGCCAAATGGTGAAACAACCATCGAGGAAGGAAGTGGTTTTACCAGAGTTCGAATAACCGCAGACCCTGAACCGGGGGCGGGGGATAGTTCTCGCCTTATAAATCAAGATCCGTCAAATGATCTGTCAAATGTTCTATTTTTCAGCCCTGGTTATGGATGGTCTTCTTTCCGTGCACCGGATACCAGTTTCGACCCTGATATCGATTTTGAATTTAATATTGCTGACAACGATAACGATCAGCCCAATGGTACGCTGACTATCGACGTATCCGTCCTGAGAGGCTTTGCAGCCGGTTCTCCGTCCATGGTCACGCTGACCATCATTGACAACGACCCGACCGAGGTCAGCCTGATTCGCACCGGCAGTACGGGCGCTATTGACGAGGGCGGCACCGTCGCCTTCACCGTACAACTCAGCCGTGCCCTGGTTGCCGGCGAGATTATTGACGTACCGCTGGTCATCGACGGCACCGGCGTCACCCCCGCCGACTGGAGCCTGAGTGCGACCGGTACCGGTGTGGTTCTGTCCAATGAGAACACAATGACTCCGCTGCTGCGCTTTGAGAATGCCGGCGCACAGACGGCTGAACTGACCTTGACTGCCATCAGCGACAATACGGTGGAAGGCGGTGGTTCCGAAACTTATGTTATCGACCTGGGTCTGGGCCTAGTCATTTCCCCTGATGAGCTCAATGGCATTGACCAAGGCAGTCTGAACACCAATGTGGGCGGTGGTGCCGACCCGCACAGCGGCAGTAACACCTTCAGTGTGCAGGTCGATGATCCGACATTGACTGTCAGCTTGCCAAATGGTGAAACAACCATCGAGGAAGGGGGGTCGTCCATTACGGCTCGATTCACTGCGAACCCGCCGGTGGCGCAATCTTTGGGCATCCCCAGTAATTTTAGAACTCTTACCACTGGTTATACCTCATTTACCAGCCTTGAAGATGACTCTTTGGTAAGACCAGTGGATATTGGATACTTTATTGATGAAAACAATATGGATCAGCCCAACGGCACTCTGACCATCCATGTATCCGATTCACGGTTTGCAGCCGGTTCTCCGTCCATGGTCACGCTGACCATCATTGACAACGACCCGACCGAGGTCAGCCTGATTTACACCGGCAGTACGGGCGCTATTGATGAAGGCCAGGCCGTTACCTTCACCGTACAACTCAGCCGTGCCCTGATCGCCGGCGAGATTATTGACGTACCGCTGGCCATCGACGGCACCGGCGTCACTCCCGCCGACTGGGGCCTGACAGAGCAGGCGGGCATAGCCAATACCGGCGTCAGCCTGCACGACACCGATACGGCCGTGCCCTTCATCCGCTTCAGCGGCGCCGGTGCCGAGACCGCCCTGCTGCAACTGGCCGCGGCGCTGGACGACACCGATGAAGGTGGTTCCGAGACCTTTATGATTGCCTTGGGCCAAGACGGCTCAACAACCAACGGCTTTGATCTTCCCGGTCGTGCCACCAATGTCGGCGGCGGTGCCGACCCGGACGGCGACAACAATCGCTTTGAGTTAGTCGTCAATGACGAGGGAAGCACCGTGTTGTCCATTGGCATTGACTCGGTAACCGATGCGGAAGGCGATGCCGGTGAGACGACCTTCAAAACGGTTACGGTCAGCCTGTCGCGGCCCTACAGCCGGGACCTGGTGGTGAATGTGCGTCGTTCCGGCTCAGCCACCCGTGGCACCGACTATGAGCTGGTCGGTACCGGTGACAACAATGCCCTGATCAACTTTAATCCGGTCAGGAGATTCACCATCACCGCGGGTGCCACCAGCGTCCAGTTCCGTATCCGTGTCATCGGCGACACGGTCTTTGATATCGATGAGACGGTGGTACTAACGTTGATCGGTCTGACCACCGGTATTAGCGAGGCCGTCACGGATGTCGTCATTTCTAATATCGTCGGTGCGGTCACCCACACGATTGAAAATGACGATCCCGGCGGTAAAGTCACGGTCAGCCGGTCGGCGCTGAGCATGGAAGAAGCCGATGGCGCGGCCAGCTACACCCTGGTGCTGGACAGTCAGCCGGGCGATGAAATCATCTTGACGGTGGCCGGTGGTGAAGCCGATACAGCCACCGTCAACACAACCGGCGGCATGGCCGGCATCGAACAGACCCTGACCTTTACCACGATGAACTGGGATCAGGCACAGACCGTGCTGGTGGCTGCGGTCAACGACGATGAAGACAATGCCGGTGGCAGTCGCAGGCTCACCCTGACCCATACCATTACCACCGGTGACGATGCCGGTTATTCGACCGGTCTGCCGGTGGATGCGGTCGTTGTCACGGTGGTGGACGATGATAGAACCATCGTCACCCTGGACGAAAATCCGGCCGGCGACCTCGATGAAGGCGCCAGCAAACAGATTACTCTCACACTGAACCGCGGTCTGGTCAATGGCGAAGAGCTGGTCGTCCCGCTGACCTTCGGCGGTGATGCCACACGGGGCACAGACTACACCCTGATGGAGGTCGCAGCGAATGGCGTGAGCTATGCCAATCTGACCGGCAGCGACGACCCCGCCGTCACATTCATCGGCCCGTCCTCCGGCACTACCGCCATGACGGCCACCCTGACCCTGAGAGCCATTGCCGACAGTACCTCCGACCCCGGCGAGAGCGTCACCATTGTACCGGGTACCTTGACCGACACCTCTCTGGACGGCGGCGGCACGGTCACCGGCAGTCTGGCTTTTAACATCATTGAACGAGTGGCGCTGATACTGGGTCCCGACCGTTTGATGGTATCGGAAGGTATGCAAACAGCGAGCTACACGATTCGTCTGGCGAGTGAGCCGACGGCACCGGTGACGGTAGTGGTGACCGGTTATGTCGGCACCGGCCTGACGCTGGATAACGACGAATTGATTTTCACGGCGGCCAACTGGAACATTGCCCGGCAGGTAACACTGACCACAGCGGCGATGGACAGCGACTTGGCCGGCAGCACCCTGCAGTTGCGGCACACGGCCTCGGGTGGCAATTACCTCTCGGTGACCGCCGACCTGAGTGTGACCCTGCTGGATGACACGGCCGGTGTGGTGGTCATGCCCAGTGGTGACAATACCTTGGTCAGCGAGGACGGTGCCCGCACGGACGATTACACACTGAGGCTGAGCACACAACCGGTCGGTGATGTGGTGGTGCGGGCGACGGCCGGCACCGGCCTGAGTGTGAACGATGCGGCCGCGGCCGATCTGACCTTTACCGCTACCAACTGGAATCAGGCACAGACGGTGACGATAGCGGGCATTGACGATGACATTGCCAGCGGTGCGCTGCGCACCGTGTCGGTGACCCATACCATTGTCAACAGTGCAGACAGTGGCTATCCGGAGGACGCCCTGCGCATCGCCAATCTGGACGTCATGCTGATAGACGACGATACCGCCGGTCTGCTGTTGTCATCATCGGATCTGACGCTGTCGGAAGGCGACACCATCAGCTACACGGTGCGTCTGACCAGCCAGCCGACCGCGGTGGTGTCGGTGACCATTACCAGCGACAACGAGGATCTGACAGCGGGCAATACCCCCTTGATGTTCAGTACGGACAACTGGTCCATGCCGCAGACGGTGCTCCTGACGGCCAACGCAGACGATGATTCGGACGACGAGCAGGCGCAACTGACGCACCGCGTGGCGGGGGGTGACTATGGCGCGATCAGCGAGGTCATTTCGGTGCGCATCACGGATCGCTCGGCCGGTGTGGATATCACGCAGAGCGGCGGCAATACGATAGTCCGCGAGGATGGCGGCGAGGACAGCTACACACTGGTCCTCAATGCGGCACCGCGCGGTGATGTGACCCTCACGGTGACTGCCGCAGCCGGTATAACGGTGGATACGGACAGCCTGACCTTTACAACCGGTAACTGGCAGACACCGCAGCCCGTTACGGTGACCGGTGTCAATGACGACCTGGATAATCCCGATGATGGGCGCGAGGTCATGATCCGCCATGCGGTCAGTGGTGCCGGCGACAGTGCCGGCTATACCCCGGCCCTGTCGATTGCGCCGGTATCGGTGACGGTGCTGGACGACGACACGGCCGGGCTGCGCTTCAGCCGTTCGGTGCTGGCGGTGGTTGAGGGCGGCAGTACGAGCTACGGTGTGCGTCTGACCAGCCAGCCGACCGCGGTGGTGACCGTGACCATTGCCAGCGACAACGGGGATCTGACAGCGGGCAATACCCCCTTGATGTTCAGTACGGACAACTGGCCCATGCCGCAGACGGTGACGGTAACGGCGGGCACGGACAGCGATATGGACAATAACGATGTCGCCCTCAGCCACACGGCCACGGGCGGCGGCTATAACTCGGTCAGCGCCACCCTGGGCGCGATGCTGCTGGAAGGCGGTACTGCCAGCGTCAGCATTGTGCAGAGCGACGGTCGCACCATCGTCACGGAGGGGGTCAGCACGGATTTCTATGAGGTGGTGTTGAATACGGCACCGGACCGCGATGTGACCGTGAGAGTCAGTGCCGACAGTGGTGTGACGGTCAATGGTGCGGCCACACTCGATCTGGTCTTTACCCCGACCAACTGGCATGAGGCGCAGCCGGTCATGGTAGCGGCGGTGGACAACAATGCCGATGACGGTGTGCGCACGGCCGATATCAGCCATATCCTGAGTGTTGGGGACAATAATGACTATGACCGGACACTGACCATTGCCGGGGTAACGGTGACGGTGAACAGAGATCCAGATGATAGCCGTGGGCGGCTGGTGACTTTGAGTGGCGGTGATCAAGAAGGGTCGACGCGGTCTTTCAACTTTGTCTTCGAAAGTAGCCCAGGGCGAAGTCTGGGTGCTGACGAGGTCATGACGCTGCCGTTGATACCTGGTGGCGACGCGGTGCGCGGTCAGGATTATCAGGTGCGTTGTGAGCGCAACCCGGCAGGACGCGGATCGCACCCTGCGGTTTCCTGTGTCGAGTCAACAGACGGTCAACTGATGTTCATTCTGGATGGCACACAGATATCTCCCGGCAGACGAACATTCAGATTCACCCTGCCTTTGGAGGTGGAGTTGCTGGAGGACAATATGGCGGAACCGGTCGAGACCCTGACGCTGCGCCTTGGTGAGAACGGTCAGGACTTTCGCATCCCAATCATGGATGCGCCATCGACCGTGAGCGTGGAGTTTAACAAGTCAATCTATCGCAACAATGAAAATTTCCACTCCATAACTCTGATACTTGAGATCAGTCCGCTACTGGGTCGTGCCATCGACTTGCCGCTGCTGTTTATTGACGGTACCGCACAGGCCGGATCAGACTTTGAACCGATCAGTTCCACCGTCCTTAATTTTACTTCTGAGGGGCGGGCATTTTTTGCTATCACACTCTTGGATGATCAGATAGCCGAAGGCGACGAGAGATTCACGGTCGTGATTGATGAAACCCGACTGCCGGACTTTATCACCGTTGGCACCAATGCCGCGGCCACAGTCATCATGACCGATAATGATGAGCGCGGGCTGGTTTTTGATTCCGATACACTGACTCTGGCGGAGGGTGGCACGGGCAGCTACACGGTGCGTCTGTCCAGCCAGCCGACCGATGAGGTGGCGGTGGTGATCGCCGGTCAGGCCGGTACCGACCTGATGCTGGACCGGGACATTCTGACCTTTACCACGGCGAACTGGAATCAGGCACAGATGGTGACGGTGATGGCCGAAGATGACGACGATGGCGATGCCGATCGCATTGTGCTGGTGCATACGGCCTCCGGCGGTGACTATGGACTGACAGCCCGCGTGCAGGCCGACATCATCGACAGGGAGGCACCGGAGGTGCGGCTGAACAAGGAGGCCATCACGGTCAGCGAGGGCGGCAGCGGCGACAGCTATACGCTGGTGCTGCACACCGAACCGGCCGGCACCGTGACGGTGACTCTCGCTCCGGCGGCCGGCATAACGGTGCAGCCGGGTAGCGTGACCTTCACGGTGGATAACTGGAATACGCCGCAGGCGGTCACCGTGACCGGTGTGAATAGTGATGAGATTGACCGGGGTGATCGCACGGTGACCATTGTTCATACCATCACTGCCACCGATGACGCCGATGACTATCCGGAGGATCTGCGGATAGACCCGGTGCGTGTGACGATAGAGGAAGACGATGAGGCCGGCGTGATGATTGTCGAGAGCGGTGACCGTACGGCGGTCAGTGAAGACGGTGGCATCAGGGATGACTACACGGTGGTGCTGACCTCACAGCCGGCCGCTCGTGTGGTGGTAACCGCCACGGCCGCGGCCGGTGTCAGTGTGGATACCCAGTCTCTGAGCGGTGTGCAGAACACCCTGACCTTTACCACCCTGAACTGGCAAAGCCCGCAGACGGTGACGGTGACCGGGGTGGATGTAGACACCGTGGATCGCGGGGACCTTGATGTGTCGATCACTCATGCCATCACGACCACGGCCGGTGGTTATGTGAAAGAGTTGTCGATTGATTCGGTACCGGTGCAGGTGATTGACAATGATGCGGCGAACCGCCTGCTGTTTGAGCTGGTTGATCCGGCAGCCGATGTGCTGGTCACGGAAGGTTCGGAGGTGGCCTACACGATGCAACTGGTGGGTCAGCCGCTGGCCGATGTCACGGTCGATATCAGCGGCCATGACGGCACGGATGTGACGCCGGCCCCGACCCGCCTGACTTTTACCACGCAGAACTGGAATGCCGGTCAGACGGTGACCCTGACGGTGGCGGCCGATGACAGCGGCGACGGCGAGCGTGTCACCCTGACGCACCGCGCCTCCGGCGGCGGCTATGATGGCACCGAGGTGGCACTGGAGGTGGCCATCACCGATAGTGATATATCGGGCGTGAGCATCAGCAAAGATACCCTCGTGGCCATCGAGAATGAGGCCGTTACCGACAGCTACACGGTGGTGCTGGACATACCGCCGGCCGGTGATGTCACTATCCAGGGTGAGATTCCAATTCAGGGTGGCACACTGGATATCAGACTGGTTTTCACAACTGTCAACTGGAATCAACCGCAGACGGTCAGCATATTTGGAAGCATTTTCCTGGCAGACAACATCGACAATCCTGGTGGTGAACGCACCGCCACGACCATCATGCATACGGTCACTTCCACGGACAGTGGCTACGACGGCATTGAGGTTGACGATGTGACCGTCACTGTGACAGATGTCGATCCCACTACGGTAACCCTGTCGGGTGCGGCGCTGGATGTGGTTGAGGGCACCGAGCGTACCCTCACCGTGTCGCTGGAGCGGGCGCTGGTGGCGGGTGAAGTGCTGCCGGTACCGCTGACCTTTGCCGGCACCGCCACCCGCGGCACGGATTACACCCTGGAGGGTGTGCCAGCGACGGGCATTGGCTATGAGAACCTGAACAGCGGCAATGCGCAGGTGACCTTTACCGGTGGCACCGGTGCGGTCGGTACCGCGACCCTGACATTCAGAGCCACACCGGATGCGGACGATGAAGGCAGTGGTGAGACGGTGACGATTGGTCTGGGCACCCTGGATGAGAACTCCGGCACCGGTCTGAACGGCGGTGGCACTGGTACCAGCAGTCTGGCACCATTCCGCATTATAGAAAAGCCGATGATCAACATTGCGGGCGGTCCGGCGGTGACCGAGGGCGGCAGTGTGACCTTTACCCTGACGGCCAGTGAAGCGCCGCTGTCGGATCTGACCATCAACCTGATGGTGACGGATGCCGTGCACAGTGATTTTCTGGCGGCGGCTCGCGGAGGCAGGCAGAGTATCACCTTCGTCGGCGGCACGACCTCGGTCAGCTACGAAATTCCGACGCTGGCCGATATCGATGACGAAGCCGGCGGCACAGTGATGGTGGCGCTGCTGGACGGTGATGGTTATGTGGCGGGCAGCGCACCATCGGCCACCACAATGGTCAATGACGACGATGCCACCACGGTGACACTGGCAGGCACAGACGATGATGTCGGCGAGGGGGCACGCAAGGAGCTGACCGTGACGTTGAGTCGGGGTCTGGTGGCGGGTGAGGTACTGCCGGTTGCGCTGTCTTTTGCCGGCACGGCAACCCGCGGTACGGACTACACCCTGATGGAGACGGTAGCGAATGGCGTGAGCTATGCCAATCTCAATGGTGGTGGCAGTGCAACGGTGACCTTTACCGGCCCGGCGGCGGGTGTCGGCGTCACCGAGGCCCGACTAAGTCTGAGGGCTGAGTTGGATGGAACAACCGAGGGCCTCGAGACTGTCATCATCGGCCTGGGCACGCTGGATGCGGATTCCGGTACGAATCTGGGCGGTGGTGCGACCGGTGTGGATGAACTGGGTGATTTCCAGATTCAGGAAACCCCGGAGATAGTGCTGGAGCGCAATAGCCTGATGCTGACCGAGCAAGGCAGTGCGACCTATACGGTCGGCCTGTCTGTATCACCGACGGCCGATGTGACGGTCAGGATCACCGGTCAGGTTGACACGGATCTGCAGGTGGATGCCGACACGCTGATCTTCTCTCAAACCAACTGGAGCACGGCGCGCACCGTGACGCTGATGGCGGTATCGGATACCGACAGCGAGGACGAGGCACCGGTGATGCTGAGGCATACGGCTACCGGTGGCAATTATGGTTTGGCGATAATGCGGACGGTAACGGTATCGATTGCGGACAACACACCGGGTCTGGTGCTGTCAACGGGCAGCCTGGATATGGAAGAGAATGAGGCCGAGAGCTATACAATCCGGCTGGCGATTCGTCCGATGGCGGATGTGACGGTGAGTGTATCTTCCGGGGATGCGCCCCGCCTGCGGGTGACCGGCGGTGACAGCCTGACCTTTACGCCGACCAACTGGAATCGGGCGCAAAGTGTGACGGTGATGGCTGAGGATGACGACGACAGCGACGCCAACCAGGTGACGCTGACCCACACGGCGGATGCCGGCTACGGTTCGGTGACAGGAGATATCACGGTGGATATTGCCGATGACGACATACCGCGTGTGGTGCTCGGTGTTGATGAATTGACTGTAATCGAAGGCGGCAGTGCGAGCTACACGGTAGAGCTGGGTACCCGTCCATCGGGCAATGTGACGATCGCACTGAGCGGTCAGGGCAGCACTTTGAGGCCGGACAGGTCCGAGCTGACTTTTGATGCGGGCAACTGGGGTCAGGCGCAGACCATCACGCTGACGGCGGTCATGGACAGTAATACGACCCATGATCAGGTGACGCTGATCCACACCGCCAGTGGCTATAGTGCGGCCCCGGCCGATCTGCCGGTGACCATCACGGACAGCACGCCGCAGTTGAGCTTCTCGCAGACCACATTCAATCTGGACGAAGGTGACAGCACGACCTACACGCTGGAGCTGTCAGCCGAGCCGGTCGGCACGGTGACGGTCACGCTGAGCGGTCACGAACGCACTGAACTGACGCCGGAACCGACCGAACTCACTTTTACACAGGACAACTGGAGTGAAGCCCAGGCCATCACCCTGACGGCCGGCACGGACAGCAACAGTGTGGATGAGACCATCACGCTGACCCATAGCGCGGATGCCGGCTACGGTGCGGTGACGGAAGAGGTGACGGTCACGGTCCGGGATGCGGATACACCGCGCCTGATACTGAATACCGATGAATTGATCGAAGGCGGCAGTGCCACCTATAGAGTGACCGAGCAGGGCAGTGCGACCTACACGGTGCGGCTGGGCACGCAGCCTCGGGTGGATGTGACGGTCACGTTGACCGGGCATGAGGGCAGTGATCTGGTACCGACCCCGGCCCGTCTGGTGTTTGGTCGGGACAACTGGAACCGTGCGCAGCAGGTGACGCTGACGGCACGCGATGACGATGACAGCGTGAATGACGCGGTGACACTGTCTCACCGGGCCAGTGGCGGGGCTTATGCGGGTGTGACCGCGCCGCCGTTGCCGTTGCTCATTATTGATAATACGCCGGCATTGGTGCTCTCGACGACAGAGGTTCTGACCTTAGAGGTTCTGACCTTGCAGCCGGGGGGCAGCAGCAGCTACACGGTGGCACTGGCGATTGCACCGACCGCAGATGTGATCGTGACGGTGATGGGGCATGAGGACCCGGGTCTGACAGTGGCACCGGAAAGTCTGACATTCAGTATGGGTAACTGGAATATGGCACAGACCATCACGGTGACGGCGGGCACGGACAGCAATGCGTTGTCGAATCCGGTGATTCTGACCCATATGGCATCGGGCGGAAACTATGACCGTGTGACGGCCCAGGTTGAGGTCCGTGTGGGCAGCACGGAGGCGATGCAGGCCGCACAGCAGATGTGGTTGCCACGCTTTGGTCTGACGGCGATTGAGCATATGCTGGGTGGTCTGCATCATCGTTTCACGGCATCAGACCAGCCGGGTCTGTCGGGTAATCTGAACGGTCTGCCGCGCGGTCAGTCATTCAATGCGGCGCGTTTGCTGTCCAGTCGCGGCGGCCCGGATGCCAGTGTGCTGGGCATTGAGCAATTGGGTGCCGGTTCGGCGGATCGTCCGCGCAAGCTGTCACGCACGCTGTCCTTGCCGAAGCTGTTGCCGTCCATGCTGCGCGGCAGTCATTTCACATTGAGTGACGAGGACGGTACTTCGATCTGGGGGCGTGCCTCGTATTCGAGCTATAAAGACGCCGACGATGGTACTTCGATAGACGGCGAGGTCACCACGGCCATGCTGGGTGTTGACCACAGCAGTGGTCGGACGCTGCTGGGTCTGGCGCTGGCTTACAGCGACAGTGATGGTGAATGGCAGGGGCAGGGTGAATCGGACAAAGGTGAGTTGTCCGGTACGCTGGCCTCCCTGCTGCCGTACCTGCGTTATGACCTGACGGAGCGTCTGCAACTGTGGGGTGCGGCGAGCTATGGTCGAGGTGATCTGGAGCAGACTTCAGAGACCGGCAGCGGCATCGAGTCGGAGCACGATCTGGAGCAGGTATCGGCGACGCTGGGTCTGCGCGGTACGTTGCTGGATCGTCCGGTGGAAGAGGGCGGTTTGAGTCTGAGGCTGATTTCGGATATGACGCTGGCGCGTATCAAGTCGGATGATTCCAATGCTGGAGTGCCGGGAGTGCCGGGTATGACGTTGGATACACAGCGTTTCCGGATGGGTCTGGAATGGTCCTGGCAGTTGCCGGAAGGGGGCGGTATGCGCCTGACACCGGAGCTGGAACTGGGTCTGCGTTATGACGGTGGCGATACCAGTGAAGGCTTTGGTCTGGAGCTGGGCGGTGGCCTGAACTGGCAGTTACCGGCCCGTGGTTTGACCTTTGATGTGCGCAGCCGTTATCTGCTGGAGCATGAGGCCTCCGGGCGTGAGGAGTGGGGTCTGTCCGGTTCACTGCGTTACAAGGCACGGCCGGATTCGGCGCATGGTCCGTCGTTCAGTCTGCGCCATGAGTACGGCAATGCACCGGCGGCCAGTGGTCTGGATCGGTTGTTGTCGGACTCCCTGACAGATGCGTTGAAGGAAGACAACTCTCAAACCGCTGATGTATCGAGCCGCTGGACGCTGAAAGGCGAGTGGGGTTTTGCCCTGATGGATGATGCCACCGGTATCCCCTATGCGAGTCTGTCGGCATCCGATGCGAAACGTGATCTGACTCTGGGCTGGCGTCTGTTGTCGAACCCGGCTGGCCTGAAGTCGAAGCTGGATATCAAGGCCATCCGCCGCGAGCAGGATGATAATAACCCGCGCCACAGCGTCGGCGCACAGTGGAAGCTGAATTGGTAGGAAGTCCGTAGCCGGCTCTTCTCTCTGCCGGCTGTTGCGGGGCCGGATTCCATCCACATTGTCACCGGCTTCGCTTTTTTATGGCTCCAACCGTCCATGCCTGACACGCTCAGGCATAGGCGGCAGGCTGTCCAGATTGCCCGACTGGCTCAGAGATATATTGCCTCGTGAATCAGGCTGATATTACGACGCAAAAGGAATTTCTCAGGTTGTGGTTGGCTTCGCATAACTTATCCAGTAGTTCAGGGGTCGATATTTCACATACTGTCGCCGTCTCTAATGCCATAACGGTGGAATTGGGACATATACTCCCAGCCCATCCAGACCCATAATCTCGCCGGGCAGGTAAAAGCCGGTTATCTGCTCCCGGCCCTGCTCGTTAATGATGAATGTTTTATAAGAACCTGAGCTGACAGCGAAAATCCTTCATGATGCTGCTTTCTGCATTAGGATAGCCATATCCGTTTGAATGGTTATCCAGAACATGGTTTTGCCTCCAAAACGACAGGGCCGCTCGCTTTCCGAATGGTTTCAGACAACAGCAGGAGCAGACTTACTGGAAAA
This sequence comes from Gammaproteobacteria bacterium, assembly GCA_965214035.1. GTDB lineage: Bacteria > Pseudomonadota > Gammaproteobacteria > JAJDYQ01 > JAJDYQ01 > JAJDYQ01. The sequence continues at coordinate 962,621 of OZ243932.1, forward strand.
GGAAAATACCCTGTTGAAGAAAGTCCTGCCGGAGCTGTTTGGCTATCATCTACTGTGGACCGGGGAAGGGAATTATTGGTCGGGTGTTGCAGCTTCATCGGTCGCACACCATGTCCGCCTGCAGGCACCGGATAAATCCGCTGCCAAAGATTGTGATGTCATCGGCAGCCATACCAGCCTGCCTGTTCAGCGGGACAGCATTGATGTTGTCATTCTGCCGCATCTTCTGGAGTATGACCGACACCCACATGCGATCCTGAGAGAGGCCGAACGTGTACTCCATCCAAACGGCCATATCATCATTCTGGGATTTAATCCGGTCGGCTATCATGGGTTCTGCCGGGTATTATCCGGATTCCGGGGTAATATGCCGTGGCAGGGACATTTTTATCATCCCTTGCGCATCCGAGACTGGCTTAAATTGCTTGGTTTTGTTGTTAAGTCAGTAAGTTACACTGCTTTTTTACCGTCAATTCGATATGGAAAAATGGCCCGATGCAGCAGATTTATTGAAAAGGCGGGGCAGGGGATGCTTGCGCCGTTGAGTGGTGTGTATATGATCACCGCTCGTAATTTGATCGTTGCCTCCAATGTGATCAAGCCTGGGCGGAGCAGGAAAAAGGCGGTTCTTGATGGGGTGGTAGAACCGACAACCCGCATCTGTTTGCCGAATAAGCGGCTCCGGGAAGTATGAGCAAAGTAGAAATTTTTGTCGATGGTGCCTGTCGCGGTAATCCCGGCCACGACGCTCCGCTGCGGCCGGCCATAGCTCGTTGGCGGTGCATAAAAGACTCCTCGGCGATATGCAGCAGGCCGAAAAAGACCGTATAGGCCCGGATTACACGCGACAACAAACCCGGCTCAAGCCGGCGGATACGGCGCATCAAACGCCGACGCAAGGCCGGATCATCTTTTTTCCGCAGTTTGCTGAAACCGCGGCGCAAAGACTGCACCGTCTTCAAAACCTCAGACTCCTCCTGAGAACTCAATACATGACCGAGCACATCCCCGAACAGTCGCACCCGACTGCGCAATACCTTGTCATACCTCAACTCAATAGCCATAAAAGCAACCCGTGCGACACCGATCCACCGATAAAACAGCGCATTATAACCGGCAAAATCCCTCCATAAAGGCAGCCGTGACCACAAACCCCGACCCAATACACCATAAATTTCGACAAAAAATACAATTTATGCTAAAAAAGGCTGTTTTTTGCTGACCGGCTGCTATAATTCAGGAAACAAAGGCCAACTGAACCGCTTGCCAGTGATGGCAGGCTGATTCAAGATAAGCCCAACCCTGTCAGCAGGCACGGTATCCGGCCCTTGCAACGGATACCACAAACAGTAACCGATAATTGGAAATTGATGAAAACACGCGACGGAGAATAACATGAAATCTGGACAAAAATGGATTCTGAACAGCAACAAGGGTCATGCCGTGATATGCAAAATCATCACAGTCATAAACAATGCCTTGCGACCGGCAGGCATCGATATTGACCTGTGTAAAAATACAGCCCCCCCCCCCCCCCCCCCAAATGGGAGGGTATATCTGATGCCGGCCGCTCTGCGGTGCATTCCTGTCGCGAGGCAGGTGCCTCTGAGCCTCCTGGCTGGCTGACGCGCCGGTCTTTTTCCGACAGTTTCCATTCTGTGACAGCCCGCACCGCCGGCTGGCTGCGCCGTTGCCGGGGTTCGTCCTCCCGGCCTGAATCTTCCGCTCCTGCGTCTGCCTTATCGAATCCTGACCGTTTAACTTCATCATCCGTCATTCCCGCGAAGGCGGGAATCCACAACCGCCGGAACACGCCCCAACCCGATAATCATTCCCCCCTTGAGGGGGAGTCCAATCCGCTTGCGGATTGGGTGGGGGGACACAACCGTCATCCTGCGCCCCAACCAGCCGTCATTCCCGTGGAAGCGGGAATCCGCAACCATACGGAGATTGCGGTTAACCGTCATCGTAGGGGCGCCCCTCTGTGGGTGCCCGCTATCGTTGATACCTGTTCCGGTGGTTGCGGGAGGGCACAGAGACCCTCCCCTACGATAACGGTTCGATCACCACACAAAACCCACCTCGCCCGCCGTTCGTGGCGTGACTTGCTTTCAGCGTTGCTGTGCCTGTCGCTGCTTTTGGTCCTCGCTGCCGGGGAGGCGCAGGCGCAGACCACCCTGTCCATCAGCGCCCCCGCGGACGCGAACGAGGGCGATGCGGGCACGCGGGACCTCACGTTCACGGTGACCCGGACCGGAGGGACGGCCAATGCGAACTATCAAGTCTGTTTCACCGGCACGGCGACCATCGACACGACCGCGGCCGGCACCATTCCCGACGCCGCCGACTACCAGCCTTTAACCATCGTCAGCGGAACCGGTTTTCCAGCGGGCAGCAATTGCCTCACCGGCCAAACCGCCGGCATCGGTTCCGAGGGCATCCGCGTGAAGGGCGACACCGACGCCGAGTCCGACGAAACGGTGATCGCGACGCTGTCCTTGCGTGGTCCAAACCCCGGCGTCACCCTCGGCAACTCCGTAGTAACCCACACGATCCTCGACGACGACGACCCACAAATCACCATTGCTGCCGACACCGCCTCTGTCGCCGAAGGCACCACCGCCAGCTTTACCATCACGACCAACGCGCCTCCGGCAGACGACCTGACCATTAATTTAACTGTCTCTGATGACGAAACCAATGGCCAGAACTTTGTCGCTGCCGGTGACGAAGGCAGCAAAACGGTCACCATTCAGGCCGGTCAACTCTCGGCCACTCATACCGTCGCCACAGACGACGACAGCACGGCCGAACTGAGCGGTGCGGTCACCGTCACCCTCAACGACGGCACCGGCTACACCGTCGGCTCCACCAACACCGCCACCGTCAACATCACCAATGACGACCCCCATGTCGTATCCATCAGCATTGAACCGGAAGAAGCAGAAGGAGATGAAGGCAATAGTGGTGGCTTGACCGATGCCGCCACACTGACCTTTACCGTCAATCCGCCATGGCCAGAGAGATTCGGGCTTAGAATCTGTTTGGACGGTGGTACCGCCGAGCGTGGTAGCAGTGCAGACTATCAGTTCACACGCCTGAATGACACAGTGCCTGCTATTGCTCCTGTTGCTGGTGGTTGCGATAGCGCTGTGCTAACCCTCTTCAGCAGTAATCAGGCATCCTCCATCTCAAAAATCCGGGTCAACGGTGACAGCCTGTTCGAGGCAGACGAAACCGTCACCGTCAGCCTGCAACGAAGCAATAATTTGGGCGGCACCTTCGACACTCCCGACGATGTCATCATCTCCCCCACGGCCGGCAGTGTCATCTACACCATCCGCAATGACGATGACCCGCCCATGATTTCCATTGCCGGCGGCAGTCCGGCCACCGAGGGAGTCGGCACGCTCACCTACACACTGACGGCGGACAAACCACCGGTCACAGATCTGACCATTGACCTGACCGTCATGGACGTACCCGGCAGTGACTTTATTGCAGCAGAAGGCGACCAGACCGTCACCTTCCCGGCCGGCACCACCGCGCTCAACTACGAAATTCCGATCACCGACGATGAAGTCGATGAAGCCAGCGGCGAGGTCACGGTGACAATCAATGACGGTACCGGTTATACCGCCGGCACCGACACGGCCACCATCAGGGTGCGCGACGACGATAGAACCATCGTCACCCTGGACGAAAATCCGGCCGGCGACCTCGATGAAGGCGCCAGCAAACAGATTACTCTCACACTGAACCGTCCGCTGGTTTCAGGTGAGGGACTGGTCTTCTCGCTCACCCTTGGTGGCACCGCCACGGTGAATACGGACTATACCCTGGCCGGCATACCGGCGGACGGCGTGAGTTACAGTAATCTGGCCCCGCCGACCGAGAGCTCTGCAATCTCCTTTACCGGCCAGACTTCCGGCTCTGCCACGACCGCCACACTGACCGTGACGGCCATCGCAGATGGTATCTTTGACCCCGGCGAGGGCATCACCATAGAGTTTGCAACGGGAATAGTAAGCCCGGACGGCGATGCGGGAATACAGGACGCTCGGGGCGGCGGTCCGGTCAGCGCCACCCGAACGATTGCCTTCAGGATCAACGAACAACCGGCGCTGGTACTGAATCCATCCACCCTGACCATTGACGAGGGCGATACGGCGACCTACACCGTGTCTCTGGCCACCCAGCCCAATGCGCCAGTGGCCATTACTGTAAGCGGTCAGGCCGATACCGATCTGACCTTGAGTGATGATACCCTCAACTTCACCATGATGAACTGGAACCAGCCGCAGACCATCATGGTCACCGCCGGGTCGGACGACGACACCCAATCGGATGACCCGATCGCCCTGTTGCACACCGCCACCGGTGGCGACTATGCCACCGTCACCGGTGAAGTCACGGTCACCATCACCGAAGACGATACGGCCGGTATCACCGTACAGCCGACCACCCTGGCCGTGGATGAAGACGGCACCAACAACTATACCGTGGTACTGACCTCGGCCCCGGCCGGCGAGGTCATCATCACGGTTGATTCGGGCACGGTCGCCACCGTCAATAATGACATGCTGACCTTTGCCCAGAGTAACTGGAATCAGGCACAGACGGTCACCGTGACCGGCATGGATGACAATGTCCACAATGCCGGCGATGCACGCTCTGGCACCATCACCCATGCCATTAGTCAGGGCGACAGCGGCGATTACCCTATTGGCCGTGAGATTGACCCGGTACAGCTCACCGTCGCCGACAACGACGACCCGGCCTTGAGCATACAGGTGGTGGGCGACCATACCAGCATTGAAGAAGGCGGTGCCCGCATGATACGGATCACCGTATCGCCGGATACCGGCGAGAGCTTTATGCTGCTCGATGTCCGTCCCTTGCTGAGGATCAGCGACGGCTATGAGTTGACGCTGGTTCAGACCGACACCAGCCTGAATCCGACCCTGCAATTTGAGGTCAGCGTGACCGACAATGATCAGGATGGGGCGGATGGTATGCTGACCATTGATGTTTCCTCCGTGACCGGCTATGCCGCCGGCAGCCCGGCCATGGTACAACTGACTGTCAATGACAACGACCAGGCCGATATCCTGATCACCGGGACCGGTAGCGTCACCCGTGTCGCTGAAAACGGCGGCACCGACAGCTACAGGGTGGTACTGACCTCACAGCCAACCGCCAGCGTCACCGTCACCGCTGCTCCCGGCACCGGCATCACGATGACCGACACCACCCTGACCTTTACCAGCACGGACTGGAACCAACCGCAGACCCTCATCGTCACCGGTCAGGATAACAATGACGACGATGCCAGCGATCGCCGTGTCGCCATCAGCCATACCCTGAGCGGCGATAGCCAATACAGCGGCCTCAGCATTGACGACCTGATGGTCATGGTTGATGACGACGACCCGACCGAAGTCAGCCTGACCCGCACCGGCAGCACGGGCGCCATTGATGAAGGCCAGGCCGTTACCTTCACGGTCGAGTTAGGTCGTGCCCTGATCGCCGGCGAAATCATCGAGGTACCTCTGAGCGTAACCGGTACCGATGTCGAACTGACCGACTGGAGCCTGGCACTACAATCGGGCACGGGTGTGGTTCTGTCCAATGAGGACACAATGACCCCACAACTGAGTTTTGAGAATGCTGGCGCACAGACGGCTGAACTGACCTTGACCGCCATCGGCGACAATACGATGGAGGGCGGTGGTTCCGAGACCTTCATCATTGCCCTGGGGCCGGACGGCACGGTCACCAATGGCTTTGACCACAGCAGTCTGAACACGAATGTGGGCGGCGGTGCCGATCCGGATTCACCCGACCATTTCAGTGTGCAGGTCAACGATGTCATGGTGATGCCGATGATCACCATCACCGGCGGTACCACGGTCACAGAAGGAATGGGCAGTGCCAGCTTTACCCTGACCGCCACACCGGCTCCGACGGACGCCCTGACCCTGATGCTCAATATCAGCGGCGGCAGCGGTTTTATCGCCACCAGCGGCGCACAGTCAGTCACCCTGAATAGTGGTTCCAGCACGGTGACCTATTTGATTGCGACGCAGGGCGATGCCGTGGATGAGGCGAATGGCACGGTCACCGTGACGGTGGGTGATGGTGCGGGCTATGAAGTGGGCGATCCGTCCGAGGTGTCCGCGTCCGTCGCGATACATGACGACGATGCCACCACAGTCACGCTGGCCGGTGATCCTGGTAATGTGGCCGAAGGCGACAGCAAACCGCTCACCCTCACCCTGGGTCGTGCCCTGACGGCCGGCGAACAACTGACCGTGCCGCTGACCTTCGGCGGTACGGCTGTCTTCGGCACCGACTACACACTGACCGGCACCACAGCCAATGGCGTGGATTACAGCGATCTGAGCGGCGGCAGCGTGATCTTCAGCGCCGGTGGTCAGATGGCCACCCTGACCCTGATGGCACAAACGGATGCCGTGGCCGAGACCGGCGGCGAAACGGTCCGCATTGCTCTGGGCACACTGGACAGCAGTTCCGGCACCAACCTGGGCGGCGGTGCCTCTGGCACGACCAATCTGGACGAGTTTACGATTGAGGAACAACCGGCGCTGGTATTGAGCACGACCCGCCTGACCCTCATTGAAGGCGACAGTGCCAGCTACCGAGTCAGCCTGGCAGTCGCACCGAGCGCCGATGTCATGGTGACCCTCACCGGCACCAATGCCGAACTACAGGCCGATGACACCACCCTGACCTTTACCTCACAGAACTGGGGTAACCCGCAGACCGTCACGCTGACGGCGGTCACGGACAGTAACACCGTGACGGATCAGGTGACGCTGACCCACAGTGCCGATGCCGGCTATGATTCCGTCATGGCCAGCCTGACGGTGGAGCTGATTGACAGCACACCACAGTTGAGTTTCTCGCAGACCACGATTGATCTGAATGAAGGTGACAGCACGACTTATACACTGCAACTATCGGCTGAGCCGGTCGGCACGGTGACGGTCGCACTGAGCGGTTATGACGGCACTGCGCTGGCGCCGCAGCCGCTTGAGTTGACCTTTACACAGGATAACTGGAATCAGGCACAGACGATTACCCTGAGCGCCGGCACGGACAGCAACAGCGTGAATGAGGCTGACGTGACACTGGTTCATACGGCGGATGCCGGCTACGGCGAGGAGGTCACGGAAGACGTGACGGTGACGATTGCCGACACCGACGCACCGCGCCTGATTGTGGGTGTCAATACCCTGAGCGTGACCGAGCAGGGCAGTGCGACCTACACGGTCACCCTGACCACCGAGCCGAGTGCCGATGTCACGGTGACGATTACCGGTCAATCCGGTGATCTGAGAGTGGATAGCGGCACTGAGCTGACCTTCACGCAGTCCAACTGGAATGAGGGACAGGTGGTCACACTGTCAGCCATTGCCGACGATGACAGCGAGGATGAGGCGTTGATCACCCTGACGCACACGGCGTCCGGTGGTGGATACGGGACTGCCTCGGCGGAACGGTTATCGGTGCGCATTCTGGACAGCACACGGGGTTTGGTGCTCTCAGAGAGCAGCCTGGATATGGAAGAAAATGATACCGCGAGCTACACGGTGCGTCTGGCGCTGCGTCCGATGGCGGATGTGACGGTGAGTGTATCTTCCGGGGATGCGACCCGCCTGCGGGTGACCGGTGGTGACAGCCTGACCTTTACGCCGACCAACTGGAATCAGGCACAGACGGTGACGGTGATGGCCGCAGACGACATTGACAGTGATGCCAATCGGGTGCTGCTGACCCATACGGCGGATGCCGACTATGGTGCGGTGCAGGCTGTGCTGCCGGTTGAGATTGCCGATGACGATGTGCCGCGTCTGCTGCTGAGTGTTGATGAGTTGAGCTTGATTGAAGGCGGCAGTGCGAGCTACACGGTAGCACTGGGTACCCGTCCATCGGGCAATGTGACGGTCGCACTGAGCGGTCAGGGCAGCGCTCTGAGGCCGGACAGGTCCGAACTGACTTTTGATGCAAGCAACTGGGCTCAGGCGCAGACCATCACGCTGACGGCGGCCATGGACAGTAACACCGATGATGGTCAAGTGAGATTGACTCACACAGCCAGTGGTGGCTATAGTGCGGCCCCGGTCCGCCTGCCGGTGACCATCACCGACAGTTCGCCGCAGTTGCAGTTTTCACGCATGGCGATTGATCTCGATGAAGGCGGCAGTACCCGCTACACCGTGCGCCTGTCGGCTCGGCCGGTGGCGGAAGTCACAGTCATGCTCAGCGGTCATGCCGGTACCGGCATGAGCGTGAATCCGCTTGAGTTGACCTTTGGCCTGACGGACTGGAATCAGGCACAGACCATTACCTTGACGGCCGGCACGGACAGCAACAGTGTGGATGAGACCATCACGTTGACCCATAGCGCGAATGCCGGCTACGGTGAGGTGACGGAAGAGGTGACGGTCACGGTCCGGGACAGCGATGAATCGGCCGACATGACGGCCATGCAGGCCGCACAGCAGATGTGGCTGCCGCGCTTTGGTCTGACGGCCGTCGAGCACATGCTGGGTGGTCTGGATTACCGATTCACAGCATCGAGTCAGCCGGGTCTGTCGGGCAATCTGAACGGTCTGCCGCGCGGTCAGTCATTCAATGCGGCGCGTCTGTTGTCCAGCCGTGGCAGCCCGGATGCCAGTGCGATGGGTATTGAGCAGTTGGGTGCCGGTTCGTCGGATCGTCCGCGCAAGCTGTCACGCACCCTGTCACTGCCGAAGCTGCTGCCGTCGTTGCTGCGTGGTAGTCATTTCACATTCCGTGACGAGGACGGTACTTCGATCTGGGGGCGTGCCTCGTATTCGAGCTATAAAGACGCCGACGATGGTACTTCGATAGACGGCGAGGTCACCACGGCCATGCTGGGTGTTGACCACAGCAGTGGTCGGACGCTGCTGGGTCTGGCACTGGCCTACAGCGACAGCGATGGCGAATGGCAGAGTGCATCAGCATCGGACGAAGGTGATCTGTCCGGTACGCTGGCCTCCCTGCTGCCGTACCTGCGTTATGACCTGACGGAGCGTCTGCAACTGTGGGGTGCGGCGAGCTACGGTCGAGGTGATCTGGAGCAGACTTCACAGACCGGCAGGTCGGAGCACGATCTGGAGCAGGTATCGGCCACCGCCGGTCTGCGCGGTACGTTGCTGGATCGTCCGGTGGAAGAGGGCGGTTTGAGTCTGAGGCTGATTTCGGGCCTGACACTGGCGCGTATCAAGTCGGATGATTCCCGCGTCATGGCGGGCACCGAGGCGGATACGCAGCGTTTCCGCATGGGTCTGGCCTGGTCCTGGCAGTTACCGGAAGAGGACGGTGTGCGTCTGACACCGGAACTGGAGCTGGGTCTGCGTTATGACGGCGGCGATACCAGCGAAGGCTTTGGTCTGGAGCTGGGCGGCGGCCTGAGCTGGCAGACACCGGCCAAGGGTTTGACGGTGGATATACGCGGTCGCTATCTGCTGGAGCATGAGGCTGCCGAGCGTGAGGAGTGGGGTCTGTCCGGCTCACTGCGCTACGAGGCGTGGCCAAACTCGGCCTATGGCCCATCGTTCAGCCTGCGCCATGAGTACGGCAATGCACCGGCGGCCAGCGGTCTGGATCGGTTGTTATCGGATTCATTGACGGATGCGCTGGAGGAAGAAGACAACCGACATACTGCTGCCGTATCGAGCCGCTGGACGCTGAAAGGCGAGTGGGGCTTTGCCCTGACAGACGATGCCACCGGCATCCCCTATGCGAGCCTGTCGGCCTCCGATGCGAAACGTGATCTGACCCTCGGCTGGCGTCTGTTGTCGAACCCGGCTGGCCTGAAGTCGAAGCTGGATATCAAGGCCATCCGCCGCGAGCAGGATGACAATAACCCGCGCCATAGCGTCGGCGCACAGTGGAAGCTGAATTGGTAGGAAGTCCGTAGCCGGCACCTCTCTGCCGGCTGTTGCGGGGCCGGATCCATCCGTATTGTCACCGGCCCCGCTTTTTTATGGCTCCAACCGTCCATGCCTGACACGCTCAGGCATAGTACGACGCAAAAGGAATTTCTCAGGTTGTGGTTGGCTTCGCATAACTTATCCAGTAGTTCAGGGGTCGATATTTCACATACTGTCGCCGTCTCTAATGCCATAGCGGTGGAATTGGGACATATACCCCCAGCCCATCCAGACCCACAATCTCGCCGGGCAGGTAAAAGCCGGTTATCTGCTCCCGGCCCTGCTCGTTAATGATGAATGTTTTATAAGAACCTGAGCTGACAGCGAAAATCCTTCATGATGCTGCTTTCTGCATTATGATAGCAATATCCGTTTGAATGGTTATCCAGATCATGGTTTTGCCTCCAAAACGACAGGGCCGCTCGCTTTCCGAATGGTTTCAGACAACAGCAGGAGCAGACTTACTGGAAAAGGAAAATGCCCTGTTGAAGAAAGTCCTGCCGGAGCTGTTTGGCTATCATCTACTGTGGACCGGGGAAGGGAATTATTGGTCGGGTGTTGCAGCTTCATCGGTCGCACACCATGTCCGCCTGCAGGCACCGGATAAATCCGCTGCCAAAGATTGTGATGTCATCGGCAGCCATACCAGCCTGCCTGTTCAGCGGGACAGCATTGATGTTGTCATTCTGCCGCATCTTCTGGAGTATGACCCACACCCACATGCGATCCTGAGAGAGGCCGAACGTGTACTCCATCCAAACGGCCATATCATCATTTTGGGATTTAATCCGGTCGGCTATCATGGGTTCTGCCGGGTATTATCCGGATTCCGGGGTAATATGCCGTGGCAGGGACATTTTTATCATCCCTTGCGCATCCGAGACTGGCTTAAATTGCTTGGTTTTGTTGTTAAGTCAGTAAGTTACACTGCTTTTTTACCGTCAATTCGATATGAAAAAATGGCCCGATGCAGCAGATTTATTGAAAAGGCGGGGCAGGGGATGCTTGCGCCGTTGAGTGGTGTGTATATGATCACCGCTCGTAATTTGATCGTTACCTCCAATGTGATCAAGCCTGGGCGGAGCAGGAAAAAGGCGGTTCTTGATGGGGTGGCAGAACCGACAACCCGCATCTGTTTGCCGAATAAGCGGCTCCGGGAAGTATGAGCAAAGTAGAAATTTTTGTCGATGGTGCCTGTCGCGGTAATCCCGGTCGCGGCGGCTGGGGTGCATTGATGCGCTACAGAGGGCAGGAAAAATCCTTTAATGGGGGGGAAGTGGACACAACCAATAATCGTATGGAGCTGGCAGCGGCAATTATGGCACTGGAAAAATTGAAGCGCCCAAGTGAGGTTGTGCTGACAACAGATTCGCAGTATGTAAAAAAAGGCATCAGTGAGTGGATCCATAACTGGAAAAAAAATGGCTGGAAAACCACCGCTAAAAAACCGGTAAAAAACATGGATCTCTGGCAGCGTCTTGAGCAGGCAGTCAGTCAGCATAATGTGGAGTGGTGCTGGATAAAGGGCCACAGCGGTCATCGGGAGAATGAAATAGCCGATAGACTGGCTAATGCGGCTATTGATGCACTACCCCCGGATAAGCCATAATCCCGATATGCGCCAAATCGTTCTTGACACGGAAACTACTGGCCTGGAAGTGGGCCATGGCCACCGCATTATTGAGATTGGTTGCGTGGAGATTGTGAACCGTCGCTTGTCAGGGAATAATTATCACCAGTATCTCCAGCCAGACCGTGAGATCGATGAAGGCGCGGCTGAGGTACACGGCATTAGCAACCAGTTTCTGGCCGATAAACCGCAGTTTGCCGATATTGCCTCTGATCTGCTGGCCTATCTCGAAGGGGCCGAACTGATTATTCACAATGCGCCATTCGATGTCGGTTTTTTGAATCGAGAGTTCAGAATGGTTTATGACACCGGGTTTGAGCTGGCGGACAAGTGCCAGATCCTCGATACCCTCGCCATGGCACGCAGAATGCACCCCGGCGTCAAAAATAGCCTGGATGCTCTGTGTAAGCGGTACGATATTGATAATTCCAGCCGTGATTTGCACGGTGCATTGCTTGACTCGGAAATCCTGGCCGATGTTTATCTGGCTATGACGGGCGGACAGAGCTCGCTTTCACTGGATACCGATGAAGATGCCGGACAGGTACAACAACAGGTTGTTGACCGACTCAGTACCAATCGTGCCAGTCTGCCGGTTATATCTCCCACGGCCGCAGAGACCGAGGCCCATGCCCGGTATCTCGATATGATTGAAAAGCAGTCGGGCTATTGTATCTGGCACCGCCATGAAAATGAGAATATAAATTAATTAGTAACTATAACTTATTGATTTATAGATAAATTAAAAATTGAAGAATCACATTCAGGTTCTATTATGGTCGGCAGCATATGGATGATATTTTTATCTGCTCTATTGTTCTGGCTGCCTGTCTTTGGGCCTCTCATTGCCGACTGGGTCGGCGGGGTTAAGTCAGGCGGCCCCATGAATGGCATCATCGCGGTATTTTTTCCTGCTGTTGTCGTTGCCGTATTACTGGCATTGGGGCCGGCAGCTGCATTGACAGGCATTCCGGTTATCGGTGTCATTGTTGGCGTTGTCGCCGCATTTGGGCTGTTCATCTTTATCGGCCTGCAAGTCGGTTTGTTGCTGGTCGGTGCCATCATTGGCGGGGTAATGTCCTGAATCGGGTTGGTGAAAATCCTCAGGGCCGAGGGACTTTGACAAGGGCAACACGGAATAATACAGCGGCTTATGATTCAGGATACATTACGGTTAATTGAGCAATGCGCTGATGTCGTCATTATTTCGGCAACGCGCCGCCTGTCACGACGCCTGCTGTTTGAGTATCACCGACAACAGCAGAAAAAAGGGCTGAAGGTCTGGCCAACCCCTGAAATACTGCCATGGTCAACATGGTTGCAGAAACAGTGGAAGCTGTTTGCTGTACGTACTCAGGATCGGCATATCCTGCTTTCCCGACAGCAATCGCTGTTGCTGTGGCAGTCCATTATCGAGTCGGATACCGATGGATTGATCAGTGTGCAGGCAACCGCACGACATGCACATGCGGCACGGCAACAGTTGATTGACTATCGGCTTGACCTGGATGATGAGCAGGCGTTGCAACGGTTTGTTCTTGACCATGATGCTTCACGCTGGCTGGAGTGGCATCGCCGGTATATTCGCAGGTTGAAAGAGAATGACTGGCTGGATGAGCCGGCACTGGCAGTAACAATGATCGATGCTGCATGGGATGGCGAATATGATATATCGGTGCCGCTTTGTCTGGTCGGCTTTGATGCCTTGACACCATTACAGGGGCAACTGCGCAAATGGCTTGCAGAGCGGTCTTTGTGGATCGAGTTGCCTGCTCTGACCGAAAACTGTACCCGCCCGTTGCAACAGGCCTGCCTCGATACCAACCATGAAATTCGACAGGCGGCCTACTGGGCGCGGCAGCAGCTCGAAAAACCATGGAATGCCAGCGACGACCCCATCGGTATTGTTGTAGCGGGGCTTGAGCGACAGCGTGACCGGATTGAACGTGTGTTTCGGGATGTTTTTTATCCCGAGGACCGCTATTCCATCACAGCATTGGATCGTTTCCGCAGTCAGGGGGTCCGTGAAGATGCCGTATTCAATATCTCACTGGGGTATCCCTTAAGCCGTGAACCGGTGATCGCCGCTGCCCTGGATATTCTTGCATTGTGTCGTCATCGATTTGAATTCGAGATTTTCAGCCGCGTTTTACGTTCAGACTATGTGGCAGGTGCTACTGAATATGCCTCGGAGCGATCACTTCTTGATATGCGGCTGCGTCGTTATGTATCCGCCGAAATCAGTCTGAAAGATATTCTGGCTGGTCTGCCTGAAACCTGTCGGGCGGACTTTTCCGGGAAGCTGCAACAGTTGTATAAACGGCTGGAAAAGTGGCGAGGCAAAGCCAGCGCCTCTGCCTGGGTCGAACGCTTTCAACAGTGTCTGGATATTTTTGGCTGGCCGGGCAAGGGGACACATAACAATGATCTGTATCAGGCTCAAAAGGGTCTGGATGATGTCTGGTTTGAGTTTGCCCGCACGGATTTTGTGCATGGGCCGGTGTCACTTGAATGGGCGCTATCCAATTTCAATTCACAGGTGACAGGCCGGATTTTTCAAGCCGGTGTCTCTGAGCTTCCGATACAGATACTCGGCATTATGGAGGCGGCCGGAATGTCTTTTTCCAGCCTGTGGGTCACTGGTATGTCCGAATCCAACTGGCCACCGTCTGCTCAACCAAACCCTTTTATCCCATTGCAATTACAACGAGATAAAGGAATGCCGCACTGTTCGTCGCAGCACCAGTATGAATATGCTGAACTGCAGATTCGGCGATTATTACAAGCCGCACCATCCGTCATATTCAGTTATTCATTATCTGAAGGGGAGGAGGAGTGTGCCCCCAGTCCGCTCATTGCCGACTTTCCAAAGGCCGATGTGCCAGTGGTCATGCAAAAAGATGTGCCCGCACCAGCTTATGAGTATCTGCAGGATGAGCAGGGCCCTGAGGCTGATCGGCACCATTATCATGCCGGATCCGGCTCTCTGCGGGATCAGGCGGCCTGTCCATTCCGCGCATTCATCCGTCATCGTCTGAAAGCGATTGTTCCTGAAGATCCGTTACCGGGCAGCGACCCCAGAAGCCGTGGTCGGCTGGTTCACCGGATCATGGAGCTGCTTTGGCAGCACTGGCGTCATTCACATCAACTCACGGCCATGAGCGATGAGGCACTATCCGAACAGGTCGCTGAGACGGTAGCACAAGTGTTGAGCAAACACAGAATGCTGAATCGAGAGATAGAAAAACAGCGCCTGATCAATCTGATACTGGAATGGCTGGAGCAGGAAAAACTACGCCAACCGTTTGAGGTGGTAGCCCTGGAGCAGGAAGTCCGCACATCAGTGAATGGATTGAATCTGCATCTTTATGTTGATCGCATCGACAGGCAGCCGGACGGTAGCTGCTGCATCATTGACTATAAAACCGGCAAAGCAAAGGTTGGCAACTGGTGGGGTGAACGACCCGATGAACCGCAGTTGCCGCTGTATGCCATCATTCAGCAGCAGCCGGTATCGACAGTTGCTTTTGCTGGTATAAGGGCAGGGGAGTGTCGCTATGTTGGACTGACCAAGGATGAAGAATCGTTCTCCATGCTGAGAACTTATCAAAACTGGGAAGCCATGTTGTCTGAATGGCGGCAGGTAATAGAGCAACTTGCAAAGGCGCATATCAGTGGCGATGCTGCAATTAATCCCAGGCAGCCACCTTTAACCTGTCGATATTGTGATGTGTATCCGGTCTGCCGGCTGTCCGAGTGGCAGCAGAGAAGGGAAGTGAAAGATAATAGCGGAGAAAAGAAATGATAGCATCCGACCAGTTGGTGCGGGAGCAGGCTCTCGATGTCTCACAGTCTTGTATTGTGCAGGCACCTGCCGGTTCCGGCAAAACAGAATTATTGATTCAACGTTACTTGTCCCTGATGGCAGTTGTCAATGAACCGGAAGAGGTGCTGGCGATTACTTTTACCCGTAAGGCAGTGACCGAAATGCGCAACAGGGTCATTGATGCCCTGACTCGATCACAGCAGCCTGAGCCGGATTCACCACATGCCCGGCTTACCTGGAGGCTGGCTGGCAATGCACTGGCGCACTCTGATGAGTGTGACTGGAATATCTTGAAGCAGACCTCCCGATTGCGCATTATGACTATCGATTCTCTGAATACCTCTCTGGTACGCGCCATGCCCTGGTTATCCGGCATCGGTGCGGATGCGAGTCTGAAGCAGGCACCTCAATATCTCTATGAAGAAGCAGTCTGGTATGTCATGGATGCCACCAAAGCCGATGAAAAAACCGGAGAGGCGTTACGGCGTTTGCTGCTGCACCTCGATAATAATGACCGCCGTGTCGTCGGTTTGCTTTGTGAATTACTGGCCAGGCGTGATCAGTGGCTACGCCACCTGATGCCACTGAAGCAGTTGTCCAATATGCAGGATATTCGCTGTTCACTCACAGATATGTTTGAGCGTGTTATTGAAAAGGAGCTGAACGATATGACTGAGGCATTACCGGCTTCACTGGGGCAGGATATGGTTGATGTTGCCCGTGAGAGTGCCCGGCGGCTTCTGGAGGCAGGGGAAGAGAAGGCAGAACATATTGATTGCCATGACTTACATGCTTTGCCGGGGACAGATATGGTGGATGTACCGCTCTGGCAGGCGTTGGCATGCTTGTTTTTGACAGAGGCCGGAAGCTGGCGAAAACCCGGTGGAATCAATAAGAAACAGGGTTTTGGGGCCGGCCAGGCAGGCAAACAAGATAAGGAACGATATGCATTGATTTATAATCGCTTGGTAGATAATGAAGATTTATTATTAAAATTCAATAATATAAAGAAACTTCCTCATGTCATTTACAATGAAAGGCAATGGCAGTTACTGGAGGCGTTAGTTACGCTATTGCCGGTATGTGCGGCGCATTTACGGCTGGTATTTCAGCGCCATGGTGCCATGGATTTTGTCGAGCAGGCGTTGGCCGCCCGGCAGGCTATTGGAGATAGTGAGCAGATTACCGATCTGGCTATGAGACTGGATTACTCGATCCGGCATATCCTTATGGATGAGTTTCAGGATACCTCGCATTCTCAACTTAATCTGCTGGAAAAACTGCTTGAAGGCTGGCAACCGGATGACGGTCACAGCCTGTTTCTGGTCGGTGACCCCATGCAATCCATCTACCGTTTTCGGGAGGCCGATGTCAGCGGTTTTCTTAAGGTGCGTGATCGTGGCATTGCCGCTATTCGTCCGCAGTCCTTGATTCTGAAATCCAATTTTCGATCTACACCCATATTGGTCCGCTGGTTTAATGACATTTTTCCAGGAATTCTCGCTGAGCGAGATGATCTTTCTTTGGGAGGCGTCAGCTATTCGCCCGCTGTTTCTGCAGTTGAGGACAACGCCAATAGTGGTGTGCATGTTCACGCACAGCCAGACCGGAAGCAGGAGGATGAGGCCCGGCAGGTGGTTGAGATAGTGCATCAGTATTTGAGAGATGAACCGGATAACACTATCGGCATACTGGCCCGCTCAAGAAGTCATTTGAGTCTGATCCATGATCGTTTACTCATGGAGGGTATTCCATTTCAGGCGGTAGAAATATTTTCTTTGTCGGGCCTTGCCGTTATCCAGGACTGGGTTTCTGTTACGCGCAGCCTGCTACATCGCCATGACCGTATCGCATGGTTGGCCGTATTACGTGCGCCCTGGTGCGGTTTGACACTGGATTCTCTGCACCGACTCTGCGCCGATGAACCGGATAAAGATCTGTGGCAGCTAATCAATAATGTCGAGCGACAGAGCAGGCTGGTTGATGATGAACAACAACGATTATGGCGTGTAATCCAGGCTTATCGGCAGGTATTCAATCACGCGGGGCACTTAACCTTTCGTACCCGCCTGGAGTGGCTGTGGAAGTTGCTGGGCGCTGACCAGTGTCATGCCGGCTCAGGGCAGG
Organism: Gammaproteobacteria bacterium; assembly: GCA_965214035.1. Lineage (GTDB taxonomy): Bacteria > Pseudomonadota > Gammaproteobacteria > JAJDYQ01 > JAJDYQ01 > JAJDYQ01. The sequence goes on from OZ243932.1 coordinate 980,190, forward strand.
ACATTGAAGCCTGTTTCGACTTGCTTGAACAGTTGGAGCAGGGCAGTCAGATTACCCTGAAGTCCATTGAGCGAGGGCTGGAAGGGCTTTATTCGACGGTCGGTAACGATAGCAACTGCAGGGTACAGTTGATGACTATCCATAAATCCAAGGGTATGCAGTTCGATACTGTCATATTGCCGGGGCTGGAGCGTGCTACACGTGCAGATAAGGAACCGTTATTAACATGGCATGAGGAAATCTCGGCAGACTATGAAAAAAAATTGTTGCTGGCTCCCATATATGCACAGGGCAGCGATGATGCCAGCTTTGATTTTGTCAAAGGCCGGGAAGAACAAAGAAAGAATTATGAGACGCAGCGCCTGTTATATGTCGCTGCCACTCGTGCCAGACAGCATCTGCATTTGTTCGCAACGCTGTCCACAGGCCGCAAGGGAGACAAGCTGTTCAGACCCCGAGCCGGCAGCTTTCTGGGCTTTCTTGAATCGCATCTGCGGAATGAATTCACCACCGAGACAGCAGGCGAACCCGATGACGTGATAGAGGAGGGCGCTGGTCAAGCGGTCGTTTTCAACCGGGTTGCAGTGGACTGGTGTCCTGCAGTCGCTGCTGCAAACATTGATTGGCAGCAGGCGCTAAGCAGGGCACAGGATGAGGAACCTGTAGAGTTTTCCTGGGCCGGACAAAGTGCACGGTTGGTCGGTATCGTTGTGCACCAGTACCTCCGTCAATTCGCAGAAACAGGCACTGAACAGTGGAGCAGCTCCACCGTTCAGAGTCAGCATGATGCTGTTTCTGCGAGCCTGCAATCATCAGGGAGTCTGCCGGAAGGTCGGCTTGAAGATGCAGTCGAGCGGGTTATTAAGATATTGAATAATGTTATGCACTCGGACCGCGGGCGATGGTTGTTGGCCCCGCATAGTGATGCACAGAGCGAATATGCTGTCAGCGGTGTACTGAATCAGCAGGTTATCAGCCGGGTTATTGACCGTACCTTTATCGACGACAGCGGGGTGCGCTGGATAGTTGACTACAAAACCGGTTCACATGAGGGCGGTAATCTTGCAGGGTTTCTCGATGAGGAGCAGCATCGCTATAGACCTCAGCTGGAAGAATATGCCGCAATGCTGTCTGTAAGCTCCAGTCAGGAAATACGCCTGGGGCTGTATTTTCCATTGATGGATGGCTGGCGCGAATGGACATATGAATCATTTTCATAATGTGGCTTTTTGCTTCTGTGAATTAATTATGCCGAGGATTTTGGGGCGCTTGCCCGGCAGGGTACTGGGGTTGACCGCCCTGATTGTCGCGAAAGCCAGATATAGCAGGCGGCTGCTTTTGTCTCTGTTGAGAATCCCTGACCAGTTGAGCCGGGCATGATCCAGAAATGATCTGGAGTAGTGATTCACTGGTTGTGTGGGCAGTAGTTCCGCCCGTGCAATCAATACGATTTAGTCCAATGGTATTAATATTTGATTATGAGCACGATGCAGACAGAGTTATACGATGCCCTTATAGAGGCTGGAGCGACTGAGGATAAGGCTCGTGCTGCGGCTGGAAGTCTTACTGATTACTGTAAAATGGACGAAGTTGCTGCGAAAGCGGATTTGAATGCACTGGAAGCCAGATTGACTTGGTGTATGGTAGTTATATCTGGAATCCTGTCCACTTTAATAATTGGTTCTGTTTCGGTTGCCGCAGGCGTTATCATTGCCTTTCTGTCGCCTAATCAAGCTGCTTTTGCTGTGTCGGATATTGACCAGGTAGCCACTAAAGCAGATGTAGCCGAGATTAGACAGAGTTGGCTAATCTTGAGACCGGTTTAATTCGCTTTATGGTTGTTTCTCAGGGCATTTCTTCTGATGATATAATTTAACATAATATACATTATGCGCAATTATATTATTTGCAGGTTTGGGCTGTCACACTGATTACAACTTCAACACTGTATATCACTACCCACTAAAACGACGATCACCAAGCCACCGTCCAGGAAGCATCTGAAATGACTTGCCTGTTGAAAGTGGCTTTGTCAGGAGGCGCAGTTATGATGTTTGCGGTAACTGAAACAGGATCGGGCGAACAGCCGCCGTTGGCTTACAGCAAAGCCGGAGCAAAGACATGGGGCCGATATGACGGCCCCACTATATGCCGGACTTTTAGTCCAGTTGATAACCTACACAGCGCAGCAGAATGATATAGGTTTCCAGACCGACGCCCATACCATGCTCAAGGTGATGTACGGTAGAAACACTGATACCTGTCCGCGCCCGTACCTCTTCATGGGTCAACCCGGCTTTCAGGCGCTTTTCCTTGAAGTCCTGTCCGAGGCGAAGAAGTTCCTTGCGCGCGTACTTTTGCTCTTCAATTTTGGTTTTGTTTTTCATCATGCTCATTGTCTTAATAATCCTCATTAAAAGTTTACTGAGCAGCCTTTATAACACCTCATAATTTATGCGTCTCGTATATCGGGATTGAGATGTATTTTTTATATACAGAATCATATATGAGACACCTTGCCGGAGGCGCTGAATTTTATGCAATGATAATTATAACCCTTTATTTTATATGAAATTTATTATCTGGAGGAATAATCCCCGGCAAAACCCTTCTTATTGCATAGATATTACTTCCGCCATGATAATAAACATAAAATACAGGGTGCAATTATCGGCCTGTTTTTTATCGTAATAACTGGATGTCGCAGGTCAATATTGAGTGGTGTAAGTTGAAATAACTGGTCGAGGCCAATTTGATGGTGCCCGGGGCCGGAATCGAACCGGCACGGGGTTTCCCCCGAGGGATTTTAAGTCCCTTGCGTCTACCAATTTCACCACCCGGGCAGATTGGGAGGTATTGTTGCGATATCAAGCCATATACGGCGGCATCATTTGCCCAAGAACCACCCTACCCTGTCTCTTTTTTATCAACCCTTGAACGCATGAGAATCGGGCATTAAAAAATATGGAGGCTGAGGGCGGAATCGAACCGCCGTCCACGGCTTTGCAGGCCGCTGCATAACCACTCTGCCACTCAGCCGGATAGCAATTTGTTTATTCCAGTGAAACCCCGGTCAAACTGGATTTTCTGCTCAGGAGGCGGGGTTTGCTTGATAAAAAACCCCGGCATGGCCGGGGTTCTATCGTCTGGAGCGGGAAACGAGATTCGAACTCGCGACCCCAACCTTGGCAAGGTTGTGCTCTACCAACTGAGCTATTCCCGCAGGCTGGTAGCCATCCTACAGAGCAATGACAGGACTGTCAAGTCTGTCGTTGCCTCAATCAGCCATCAGTTTTTCCTTTTAAGGTCGGCCATGCGGCCATCAAGTAGCGAATCATTGACCATAGCGTCAGTATCGCGGCAATATAAAGAATCAGCAGCCCGATGGAGTAAGTCGATATCCGCCCAACAGGTGCCTCATACAGCAGTAGTGTGACCGCGGTCATTTGAGCGACAGTTTTTACCTTGCCGATCCAGGATACTGCCACGCTTCCCCGCTCCCCTGTTTCCGCCATCCATTCACGCAAAGACGAGATGGCAATTTCCCGTCCGACAATCACAACAGTCGATAACATGAGCAGGAATGAAGGATCCTGCTGTAATAACATGATCAATGCTGTGGTAATCATCAATTTATCGGCGACCGGGTCCAGGAATGCACCAAACGGCGATGTCATCGCCAGCTTTCTCGCCAGGTATCCATCAAGCCAGTCACTGAGTGCTGCAAGCATGAAAATCACGGCGGCAACAGTTCTGGCCCCCGGAATCGGCAGGTAGAATATAACGATTAACACTGGTATCAGAATAATTCTGAATAATGTCAGCATCGTCGGTATATTCGGCTTCATACGTTGCTCAGGCCGTTAGTGTGAATGTAAATGATCATAAATTCTTTGGGCTAAAGATGAGCTTATACCTCTTATCTGCTGAATATCTTCAACTCCCGCACGCTTTATACCATGAATGCCTCCAAAGTACTTAATCAGGCTTTGTCGCCGTTTCGGACCAAGACCTTCAATCTTTTCCAGTGATGATCGGGTGGCCTTTTTGCGGGACCGTTGCCGATGTGCTGTAACGGCAAATCGGTGTGCCTCATCCCTTATCTGTCGGATCAGGAGCAGTGCCGCCGAACGGGGACCGGGTTCCAGAGGATGTGCCATATTCGGAATATACAATCGCTCCATGCCAGGTTTGCGATCTGGCCCTTTGGAAACACCAACCAGCAAAGGCCCGTCTGATATCAGTGCCTGCATGGTTTCTATCGCTCTGGAAAGCTGCCCTTTACCGCCATCAATAAAAATAATGTCAGGAATGGCACCCTCTTCTTTTAATACCCTGCTGTAACGGCGCTCCAATACCTGAGCCATAGCAGCATAATCATCTCCCGGTGTAATGCCCTTGATATTGAATCGCCGATAATCGGCTTTCACCGCACCAGTTTCATCAAATACCACACAGGATGCGACAATTTGATTTCCCTGGGTATGACTGATATCGAAGCATTCCATCCGCTTTGGTATCTCATCCAGATTCAGCAGTTTCTGCAGCTCCGACACTCTTTTCTGCTGGCTGCTGCGTTTGGTCAATCTGGTTTCAAGTGCTCCCTGAGCATTATGGATAGCACTTTGCCGCCATTTTGCCCGTTCGCTACGAACTCGATGTTTGATGCGCACCCGCCGGCCTACACGTTCGCTCAAAACTTCTTCAAGCACTGCCCTGCTTTCTGGTTCATGGCTGACAATCAGTTCATCAGGTATCCGGTTGGCCAGATAATACTGGCTTATGAAAGCATCCAGTATCCGCACCTCGTCTATATCCTGTGAAGGTATTTTAGGGTAAAAGGCTTTATTACCCTGATTGACTCCTTCCCGAAAGTAAAATACCTGCACACAGCATTGCCCACCTTTTACGGCACAGGCAACGACATCAATGAATGTTTGTTGCATACCACCAATATATTGCTTTTCGAGCACTTGTCGTAAGTGGCTGATTTGGTTTCGGTAAATAGCCGCCTGTTCAAACTCCAGATTGACTGAAGCCTGCTCCATTCTGGCCACCATATCGGTGATTATCTGATCCGTTTTCCCTCTTAAAAACAATAAGGTATGGTTGATATCTTGTGTATATTCTCTTTCCGATATGAGACCAACACAGGGAGCACTGCAACGCTTGATCTGGTATTGCAGGCAGGGGCGGCTGCGATTCCTGAAATAGCTATCGGTGCATTGTCTTAGTCGGAATAGCCGATGTAACAAATGGATAGATTGTCTGACTGCGGCTGAACTGGGGAATGGACCTAAAAATGTCCCTTTCTTTTTTTTGGTTGAACCTCGATACGACGATAGCCGGGGAAATGTCTGATGCGTGGACAGATAGATATAGGGGTAACTTTTATCATCGCGCAGCAGAACATTATAGCGCGGCTGGTATTTTTTGATCAGCCTGTCTTCCAGCAGTAATGCCTCCCCTTCTGTGCGGGTTACCGTGACTTCAATATGGTGAATCTGATTGACCAGAGCGAGAGTTTTTGAATCATGTGCCTTGTTGAAATAGCTGCTGATACGATTTTTCAGGTTCCGCGCCTTGCCGACATAGATGACAGTGTCCTCACCGTTGTACATGCGATATACGCCGGGATGAGTACTGAGTGATCGAAGAAATTCCTTATCTTTGAAACCTTCCGGCTTCTTGCTGTTTATGTCTCGCATATCAATAAGATAGAAATACATTGTAAACCCGACTACAAAATATCGGCTACCCGCTTACTTGATTGCAGGCGTTCACAGATACCTCAGGCGCCAGGTGTCATAACTGATAAATCCAGGATCGATATTAGTACACTTTTAATCAGGGTATTCGCTACAATTGCCGGGTAACACCTCTGTGGTCATCCTGAAGTAGTGCCTCCAGCCCTTGCTCGTCAAGAATATCAATACCTGCATCCCGTGCTTTGGCCAGTTTTGACCCGGCCTTTTCACCGGCAATTAATGCCGTTGTATTACCAGAGATACTGCCAGCTACCTTTGCACCAAGAGCCATTAATTTCTGTTTAGCGATACTGCGGGACATGGTGGATAGCGTCCCGGTAATGACATAGGTTTGTCCTTCCAGCGGCAGCCGGTCAGTTGTTTTTTGTTCCGGGCAATGTATTTTGAGGGCTGCCTGCAATCGCCTGATAACCGATTGATTGCGTTCTTCGTTGATGAAATCCAGTATGTGCCGGGCTACAATCGGCCCGACATCGGGCACATCCGATAGCCGTTCTTCTTCCGCCTGCATCAAATCTTCCAGCGTCGAGAAGTGATTGGCCAGTGCGACTGCGGTGGCCTCCCCGACTTCCCGGATTCCCAGTGCATACAGAAATCTGGCCAGGGTCACTTCTCTGGATTTTTCAATGGCTTCTAATAAATTCTTTGCAGATTTCTCTGCCATGCGTTCCAGGCCGGCTATCGTCTTGAAGTCCAGTTCATAGATATCAGCCGGCGTTTCAATCAGTTTTCTGTCAACCAGTTGATCAATCATTTGCTTTCCCAGTCCGTCGATATCCATGGCCTTGCGAGATACAAAGTGCTTCATCGCTCCTTTGCGCTGGGCGCTACAGTACACTCCACCTGTACAGCGATATTTGGCTTCTCCCTCGACCCGTTGTACCGCAGAATCGCAGACTGGACAGGTTTCGGGCATTTCGAATAATGGGCCACGAGTCCGATGACTGTCAGGTATGGGGCCAACAATTTCCGGTATCACATCACCGGCTCGGCGCACAATGACTACATCCCCGACCCTCACATCCTTACCAATAATTTCATCCATATTATGCAGTGTGGCATTGGTGATAGTGACGCCACCAACCGATACGGGCTTCAGCCGCGCCACAGGTGTCAGTACTCCAGTGCGGCCTACCTGTATTTCTATATCTTCAAGTACACTCTTTTCTTCCTGGGCCGGGAATTTATGGGCAATGGCCCAACGCGGTGCCCTTGAAACAAAGCCAATCATTTGTTGCTGGGAGTAAGCATTGATTTTGTAAACCACCCCGTCAACCTCATAGGGCAGATCATTGCGCTGCCTTTCGATCGCTTCGTGGTATGCCTTCAGTTCGTCAATGCCTTTGACGACTCTGATGAGAGGTGTGGGCTTAAACCCCCACTGCTTCAATCGATTGAGCGTATCGTAATGATGTGCGCTGATTTCTTCAGAGACCTGTCCCAGTGCATAAATGTAGATGTCGAGTTGCCGTGAGGCGGTGATTTTCGGATCCAGTTGACGCAAACTGCCGGCTGCGGCATTTCTGGGATTGGCGAAGGTTTTCTCGCCTTTTTCCCTTGCCTGTTGATTGAGCCTTTCAAAACCTGCTTTCGGCATGAAAACTTCGCCACGGACTTCCAGTTTTTGCGGATAATCCTGACCAATCAGTTGCAGCGGTATAGAGTGGATAGTGCGTATATTGCCAGTAATGTCTTCGCCTGCTGTTCCATCTCCGCGGGTCGCGCCATAGACAAGGCGACCATTTTCATACATCAATGTAACAGCAAGCCCATCCAGCTTGGGTTCAGCCGCATATTCGACTTCATCCACATCAAGCCTTTCACACATCCGCCGGTCAAAGTCGAGCAGTTCCGCATCGCTAAAGGCATTGCCAAGAGAGAGCATGGGGATTGTATGCTGAATCCTTTCAAAATGGTCCGCCGGTGCACTGCCAACCCTTTGGGTGGGTGATTCGGCCGTGACCAAATCAGGATATCTGGCTTCCAGCTTCTGCAGCCTGCGGAACAGTCGATCATATTCCGCATCTGGAATATCGGGGTCATCAAGGACATAGTACTGGTGGTTGTGTTGATTGAGTGCCCTGCGCAATGTCTCCGCCTGCTTGCAGATATCTTCCGGTGTGGTCATGGGTTGTGAACCTGATTCAACAGGCCGTTATTTTAAGCGGGCAGTAAAGTTTTGAACACGCTTGATAAAATGCTTTTGCTGTGCCGGAGACCAGGCCGTTCCATATCGCAGCGCAGTATAGCGGTCGATGATGTCTCCGGCTGTTTGGGCTGAGGCCGGTGCCAGTTTACCTCGCAGACGTAAAAAATATTCAGAGGGCCCCTCGGTATTATTTCGGCCAATGCCTGCTTTTGCCAGTTTATAGCAAAAGCGGTCATAAGCCCGTTTCACCGGATCCTGGTAGATACCTTGGCCCTGTCGAAATATCCAAAAACCCACAAATGCTCCCACCAAAGCGAACAGTATGACCATTCCTGTCACCATGCCTTGCCAGTCGATATTTTTAAAACCCAGTTTCCGAAACAGTTCAAACTGGCGCTCCCGATTAAAGCCAACTACCCATTCGTCCCATCGGTAACTAAAGCTGTCCCAGTGATACCGCGCCTTGAGAAATATACTGTCTCCAGCCAGCAATATACCCGGTAGCTGATCACGCTCCTCTATCGCATCCTGTATGCCGCTTTCTATGCGGTCAGGCGAAACGGCTGCTGTCGGATCAACACGCACCCAGCCCGCATCATCCAGCCAGACTTCAGCCCAGGCATGTGCGCTGGATTGCCTGACAATCAAATATTGATCGACCGGATTTTTTTCTCCGCCCTGATATCCGGCCACTATGCGCGCCGGTATGCCGGCAGCACGGGCCAGATAAACAAAGGCGCTGGAATAATGTTCACAAAACCCCCGCCGAGTCTCGAACAAAAAGTCATCCATGGCATTATTGCCGAGCAATGGCGGATCCAAGGTATAAACAAATGGTTGCTCTCTAAAATAACGCAGGGCTTCCTCAATAACACGTCGGTCATTGTCACCCGCCAGAGTGCGCCATCGTCGTGCCAGGGCAATCGTCTTTTCATTCAGATACCCTACCCCAGGCAGCCTTAGATTTTTCAGGCGCTCGGATTCAAACAGGCTGTAATTACGGAGCTTACGATCCGATGTCACAGAATACCGGGTCACGCTGTTGACTTTCTTCGGATTTAGTAGCTGCAACTCTCTCGTCAATCGATAACCGCTGCCTTGCAGGTTAGTCGGATAATTCAGGGCAAACAGCCATTTTCGCCGATGGGGTTCAAGGGTGACGGTATATTGGATAATGTCGGTTTCGCTCTCGCTGCCGATCAGATTGACTTTGATGTGCCGGGATGTATTGTCTGCCCTCCATGTTTGTCCATCGTATCGGCTGAAGATCGGACCGCGCCAGTATAGATCGGCGTGTGGCGGAATCTCGCCTTCAAAGCGAACCCGAAATGCAATTTCCTCCGATTGAATCAAACTGCTGACTGAACCAGGGGACATATCATTACCCAGACCTGTCACCGCAGTCTGTGCATCTTCAGGCAAACCCCATAATGGCCCAGGGATACGGGGAAATAATAAAAACAGGATTAACATCAATGGCGTGGCCTGAAAAATCATACGGCCCGCCATCATTAATCGCTTCCGAGTATCGAGAGTAGATGCCTTGTCAGTGAATATTATGAGAACCGAGGTCAGATAAATCACAGCAGCAAAGACGTAAACAGTTATCCATGGGCTTTGAGTATGAAAAAAATGACTTGCTATCAGGAAATATTCCACATATACGACAATATACATATCCCTCTTATCATTGATTTCGAGCATCTTCAGAAATGCCAACAGGATAAGAAACCCCGTACCAGCATCTCTTCCCAGTAGTGTCCCAAATGACAGGTTCATAATCAGCACAGCCAGCAAAAGCAGACCTATCCGCTGTAGCTTGTCGGGTTGCCGCGCCTTGTTAAGTATTATGGCAACAATCCATAAGGTCATTATCAGGCTCAATGCCGTAACGGGTAGTGGGATGCGTGGAAAAAAAGGTGCGGAGACAAGCAGTATGCCAGCCAGCAGCGCCCATAACTTTCGACCCTCAATCGACATGGTTTGTATCTTCAATATTGTACAGCGCCAGCGTTTTCAGACATTCGTGTCGATGCTGCGCACCATTATCCGGCTTTATTTCGATGTTCGGCATACGCAAACCATACAGCCTGCCAGCCTTCTGAGCGTCCAGAATCATCGCAGACATGATCGAAAGACGCCTTTCAACAGATGCCTCATCCAAAGCGAACCAGTCAATCCATTCCAGTTCGGGCTGGCCACCTGTGAATTTCTTGCTGAACAGCTCATCGGTTCTTGCGACCATCTTCCAGGAAATACGCTGCCAGGGGTCACCTGCCTGATATTTATGCAAGCCGGCGAAATCTTCCAATCCACTTCCTTCAGCTTGCCCTTCACCACTCTGGCCATTCACGGGCATAATCATATTTTTTTTACCGGAAGGGGCCGGGTAGATCAGTGCCCGCATATCCAGATCAACCCAGGTCCAGGCCACAAACAGGCCGACCGGAAACTCTGTCTCAATACGAATTCTGCCTGGATTTAACGTCCCTCTGTTTTTTGCATGACAGTTAAAATGGAGCAAAGCCAGCGCACCGGGAGGCATATCCGCTGTTTCACCCGGTAGCGAATCATTTGGCAAAGTGATGGCATAGCGCCGGTCGTTAGTATCATTTTCAAGCTGGATAGCGAATTTGGCAACTTCTCCTGCAAATACCGGTTTTGCACCCATGCCTTTTAGTTTTAGCCCGGCCATGTTGCGCCAGGTCATCAACATCGCGACATTACCTAACCCTGCCAGCAGAAAAGTCAGCATAAATCCGAGGCTGATGGTGTAATTAATAGAACCGATGAGCAATACCAGCAGCAAAATGGCAAATATCATCCCGGCTCGGGTCGGCAATATGTAAACCAGAGAGCTATGTAGCCTTATCGACTCAGAAAATGGCCCGCTCCGATTGGCCAAAAATCTGTCAAGAAGGCGGTGCCACTCCCGGCGCAGAAATACAACCGGATACAACAGCGGCGCAATCAGCCGATTCGCCATGGGTAGGGCCATAGCTATGGAATAGGTACGGTTTGCGAAATGATGTCCGCGGCAGTCATGTCAGATTCCTTGCCGTGGCCTGCAAGCAGACGGTGATTGACTATCGACGGTAATACCGCTTTGACATGTTCCGGCACGACAAAATCATGCCTTGAAATGAACGCCCAGGCTCTGGCTGCGTTTAATAATGCCAGCCCGCCTCGGGGCGATAGGCCGAACTCAAAACTGTTTGAATTGCGACTGAACTGCAATATCGCTTGTACATAATCAAGCAGTGCATCAGATACATGTAACTCCTGTGCCTGACTTTGCAGCAGCTTAAGTTTTTTCGAATCAAATACTACCGGCATCTGCTCAATCATGTCTCGCCGATCCGCTCCAGACAGCAACTCTCTCTCCGCCTGTTGGCCTGGATACCCCATGTGTATGCGCATTAAAAACCGGTCTAATTGTGATTCAGGCAATGGAAATGTGCCAATCTGATGCACAGGATTTTGAGTTGCGATGACAAAAAACGGGTCTGGTAGAGGCCGAGTGGTGCCTTCAACAGTAACCTGATGCTCTTCCATGGCCTCAAGCAACGCGCTTTGTGTCTTTGGTGTTGCCCGGTTGATCTCATCTGACAGAATCAGGTTTGAGAAGACTGGGCCGGGATGAAACTCAAACAGGTTATTTTCCCGATCAAATACCGACAAACCGAGAACATCCGTGGGCAGCAGATCGCTGGTAAACTGAATCCGCTGAAAATCCAGCCCCATCACATGAGCAATAACATGGGCAAGCGTGGTTTTTCCAACGCCCGGCAAATCTTCAATGAGTAAATGCCCCCGTGCAATCAGGCAGGTCAAGGCCAGACTTACCTGTTCTTCTTTACCGAGAATGATTTGGCTAATAGCCGATAAGGCATCATCCAGCGAGTCAATCAATCTGGCATTTTGCTTAACAGGAGTACCCATAATTTTTCTAAGCCTCCCTGTTTTACCGGGAAAATAACTACTACAGAGAATATTTGTCTTTACAGTCAGGTCAGTGACCACCTGAGTTTTCTGAATTTTACAACAACTGGCTCCGTTCAGACAAATACCATATCAAATGAAAGCGATAAACGGGCATGAAGAGCAGACTGACTGTTAAACATCCTCCGGTTTTGGGCAATATCTGCTGATTTGTCTGGACTGAATGCCTGGAAACATCAACTGCCAATACAGATCAGCGAATATTCATCCAGTCATAATGAAATACAGGGCAGACCCGGGTATTTTTGTCGGGTATCAACCAACACTCTGGCTGACAGTCGGGTTGATATAGCAGGTAACGCTTTCATCCAGGTTTGGATGATCGGATAAAGCATGGTTGCGGCCCGCTCTTGAGCTTGCTTAACTCTTGATGTCAGCACTTATCCAGACTGCCTTCTGGAAAGCCACTTGACAAACAAATAATCAAAGCACTGTAAAGCGCTTTCCAGATTTCCAGCACCACATGGCAGAGAAGCAGGCTCATTCAGGACATCTTATTTCCTGCTTAAGTAAATCTGCTGATTCCTGACATCCTCAGGGAGATTTACCCGGATAGCTTTCATAAATCGATATTACTTTTCGTGTTTAAGACAATTTCAAGGCATATTCACCCCCAATCAATACTCCCACGATTGAAACTCTTGTATAAAGAAGCAGTATCAGAAGTGAGACACCTTTTATTTTCAGAGGATTTTTTTCTGTTTTGCCGGGTGACGAGCTGTTTTTTATTTTCTTTATGGAAGGAGAGTCAACATGTTGGTTAATGGGCACACTAATATCATAGGCATCGGTAGCTACATGCCGGACCAGATCGTTAAATCGGAGCATCTCATGGCGGAAATTGATTCGGCTGAAAAGTTTGGTATCAGTGAAAGCTTTATATCTGATGTCGTTGGAATCGAGGAGCGCCGGGTAGCCGCACGGGAGCATAAACCCTCGGATCTGGCTATTTTTGCCTCCAAGACGGCATTGAAGCATAGCGGTATAGATGCCAGTGAAATTGACCTGATAATATTCTGCGGAATTGAGCGGGACTGGATTGAGCCGGCGACCGCACATCGAGTTCAACAGTTTATTGACGCGAAAAATGCGTCATGCTTCGATCTGAGTAATGCCTGCCATGGGTTTATGAATGGAATATCAGTGGCTGACGCCATGATTGCTACGGGCAGCGCTTCGACTGCCCTGATCTGCACCGGGGAAAAACCAAGCAATATCATGTATGAAGCCCTTAGGAGGCTCGCCAAATCCGACAGTAAATCTGATGTAAAACGCTGGCTTGGTGCCTTTACGGTTGGAGATGCCGGTGGTGCCGTTATAATACGCCGCTCCCAACACCAAAGCGGTTTTCAGAAGTTTAATTTTTCATCGAATGGTGAGCACACCAGCCTTTGCTATTATGAGTATGATGTTGACGGGCGTATAGAAGGCCAGATGTTGATGAAGTCAATCAGTATCGAAATCGTAGATTTTCACCGCTGTATGATCGGGGATACCTATCGCAAGCTGGCATGGAAGCCGGAAGATGTTGACTGGCTGTATTGCCATCAGGTAGGTGCCAGACCACATCGGCAAATGGCGGAACTGGCTAAAATTGATACACAAAAAGCCCCGATTACCTATCGGAAGTTTGGGAATATTACCAGCGCGACAATACCTGTAAATTTTCACTTTAATCCGCCTCAAAAAGGAGATAAGATACTGATTCTGGGAACCGGAAGCGGTTTGTCTATCAGTCAAACAGGAATGGTATTTTAATCATGAATATATTAGCATTACCCTCGTTAGTCGCTCTGCTCATAAAAGGCATACTATTCGCCGTGGCCAGAGGCAGATTGTTCCGAAGAAATACGGCCCTGGCTGTCTTTCTGGTAGCGCTGTTCGCGCTTAATCTGGCGGAATTTATGCTGTTAATAAACAGCACTTCCAGCAGCGCATCTTTATGGATCATGAAGGGATATTATACCGCCGCAATGTTTGCTGCGGCAGCCTTCCTGGTCCTAACGCTGTCGCTCTCCAGCCCGGATAAACTTGCTTTCCCCGTTCTTTTGTTCACCGCGGGTCTTATGTCTGCATTTATCATTGCCGGCGATAGCCTGATTGCAGGCACCCGGCTCATCAGCTATTCCGTCACGAAAGTGCCCGGTGACTATTACTGGGTGATTCAGGCTTTTATTTTGCTTAATGTTATTCCGGGTTTAATCATACTTGGTATCAATGCTTTCAAATCACCTGATCAGATTGTACGCCAGAAAAGCACTGTCACTCTTATTGCTGCTGCGCCCATGGGTATCTTTACTATAAGCATTATGGCTGCCATGGCTTATGGTTACAGCATCAATGCAACGGTTGTTCAGCCATTATTGTCATCCCTTTTGCTGGTCATTCTCGTTTTAACAGAAGCGAAATACCACCTTTTCCGATTTCTGTCTTACATCCCGCTCACGCCTGAATACAAGGTTCGTACCAGAGCACAAAACATGGTCAATCAGGCCATCTCCGAACTCTATACCAATCATAAACTGGCATTGAAGGATCTGCGTTCAGAGTTCGAGACGGCCCTTATTGAGCTTGCCATTCAATCAACCAATGGTAATAAAACCCATGCGGCCAGGGTGCTGGGCATCGGCAAAGCAACACTGCATCGAAAAATTGAAAGACTGGATATATAATGAGGGCTGTCGTGGTCATCAGACCATTTCCTTAACAATATATATAGCGTGGATTTGATAATGAACAGAGTTGTTACCACTATTTTCTTTTTAGGCTATTTCCTGACTGTATTTGCCGAAACCAACCAACCCGTTGTACGAATGACAACAAATTACGGGAACATCGATCTCGAACTCTATGAAGACAAGGCACCTGAAACGGTCGCTAATTTTCTAAGCTATGTTGATAGCGGCTTTTATACCGATACCGTGTTTCACCGTATTATTGATAATTTCATGATTCAGGGTGGCGGTCATTCCATTGATTACCAGAAAAAGAACACGCAACCACCTGTCAGAAATGAATCCGACAATCGTCTTTCCAACAAGTCAGGCACTATTGCCATGGCCCGTACCGGCGAACCACACTCCGCCACATCGCAGTTTTTCATTAACGCAAAGAACAACTTGTTTCTTGATTTTGAAATGCAGGAAGCAGGAGCTGTGAACACCGTACGGCAAAGTAAGCTCGGCATACAGGACACAGTCAGCGGTAAATTGACGACCAGTGATTGCCGAGGCAAACCGATCCGGCGCGATACTCTGAGTCAGGCAGCAAATTCCAGCAGCAATGATTATATTTGCCTGATGCAGGCTATATTGCATGACGATAGTTATTCTCTGGACCATGCGATTGAGGAATGTCACAATAACCTTGATGAGCTCAGGCAGGCCGGAATCATCAAACCTGATGGCACCTGTTCCGAATATATAAGCTCCCGGCATGCTGCTCTGAAACCGGTCCATGTCAGATGGGGCTATACCGTATTTGGCAAGGTTATTCAGGGCATGGACATCGTCACTCAGCTTCAAGCCGTGCCAACCGGTGCCAGTGGCCCGTTCAGCCGGGATGTTCCACTCGACCCTGTTATCATCCAGTCCATAGAACGTATCTCTCCCCAGCCAATACCACAATAGGAGTCCGGCATGGTCACTCTGAAAACCAGCAAAGGCGATATCATCATTGAACTTGATCATAAAAATGCCCCCGAAACAGTGCATAATTTTGTGCAATACGTCAGGGATAAGTTTTATGATGGCACTATCTTTCACAGGGTCATTGACGGCTTTATGATTCAGGGCGGTGGCTTTGAGCCCGGCATGAAGCAAAAACAGACGCGCAACCCAATTAAAAACGAAGCTGACAACGGCCTGGAAAACAATCGAGGCACGATTGCCATGGCCAGAACTGCCGACCCGCACTCGGCCACAGCTCAGTTTTTCATCAATATTTTTGATAACCATTCCTTGAACTACAGCTCCCCTACTCCACAGGGATGGGGATACTGCGTCTTCGGACAGGTCGTTCAGGGGATGGACATCGTTGACATTATCAGAGACGTAGAGACCGGTAACCGCACACCCCATGCTGATGTGCCTGTAGAAGATATTATTATAGAGTCGGCCACAGTTACCGATGAGGACTAACGATAGTTAGCGGCTATCCGCATGTCGCTCACCCTCTTTGTATCGGACGTACACCTGCACCCGGAACGACCGGCTATCCAGGATATTTTCAGCCGCTTCCTGCTTGACACTGCCCCCTCAGCGGACGCCCTGTACATTCTCGGAGATCTATTTGAATACTGGCTGGGGGATGATGATGTTGACTCACCTTACAGTGGCACCCTTGAGCTGCTGCATAAAGCCAGCCGTTCCACCCTCACCTACTTCATTGCCGGTAACCGTGATTTTCTGGTCGGCGAGCGATTCCAGAAGGAAAGTGGCTGCCGACTGCTGCCTGAGTACGAAACAATCGACCTGTACGGGCGCAATACCTTGATAACACATGGCGATACCCTGTGTATCGATGACAGGGATTATCAGCGCTTTCGCGAGATGGTTCGCCGTTCAGAGTGGAACGACAAAGTAATGCAAATGCCTCTTGTACAACGCAAGGCCTATTTTCATTCCCTGCGCCAGGAAAGCCAAGACTTCAATGCCGTCAAGCCCGCTGAAATCATGGATGTCAGCCAACAGGAAGTCGAGCGCGTCATGTCAGAGGCACATGTCGATCTGCTCATCCACGGCCATACTCACCGTCCAGCGATACATCACTTTCAGGCCAACGGCATCGAGAAAACCCGTATTGTTCTGGGTGACTGGTATAAACACGGGAATGTCCTGTATTACTTCGATAATGGAAATTATAAATTGATTGAGTTATAATAACTTATTGGTTATCGAATTTTGGACGCCATCAAAAAATGAAGACTTCCGATATTGAGTTACCGTCCAATAGAACATTTGGATTTTTCTTTGCCGCCGTTTTTGCTTTGGCGTGTGGCTACTTTATTTATCAGGGTGCCGAGATATTTGCCTGGATACTGGGCGGTCTGGCTGTCATTTTTTTGTCGTCGGATTAATAAAGCCTCTTTTATTATCTATTGCTACAATTATTGCTGGAGTAATAGCACTTATTAGTTTTTGGATAAAATCCGGGAAATCCAGCGCATCACAAGAGTGGTGGTTCTTCCATAGACGAGCGATATAGGCTTCTTAATGATTATGACAATGCGTTAAACAACGTATTCATTTCTACGATCATCGCAATCCAGAAGCTGATTGAAGACAAAGGCGGTAATGCCCACTTCATCTATTACCCGGATGTTAATTCCATATCCATCAATGATCCACGTCACCTTATATGGAAGAATTTCATTTTCAAGGTGAGAGAGCAGGAGGGGATACAAATAAGCGACCCCTATCCATACTTTATAAGGAACTCAACCTCCAACTCTCTGGTGTGGTCCACTATAGATCACCATCCGAATTATGAAGCCCATTCAATAATGGCCGATCACATTATTTCTAATATCTTGAAACTGGATTGATAAGCAAGTAGATTAGAGCTTGCCTCAAAGCTAACCTGGCAATTTATACAAGAGACATTACTCCCACTCAATCGTTGCGGGTGGTTTGCCGGATATGTCATAAGTTACCCTGGAGATACGTGGAACTTCATTGATGATACGGCGCGATAAGCGATCCAGTAGATCGTATGGCAGACGGGCCCAGTGCGCCGTCATAAAATCAACGGTCTGTATCGCCCTGAGCACCACCACATGATCGTAACGGCGGGAATCTCCGGTGACACCAACGGATTTTACCGGCAGGAAAACAGCGAATGCCTGACTTACTTTGTCATACCAGCCTGAGTCCCGCAGCTCCTGGATAAAAATATCGTCGGCCAAGCGTAGAATATCCGCATATTCTTTTTTAACTTCACCCAGAATACGCACACCGAGACCCGGGCCGGGAAAAGGATGTCGATATATCATCTCCGGCGGCAGACCGAGCTCGACACCGATTCGATGTACTTCATCTTTGAACAGTTCACGCAGCGGTTCGATAAGTTTCAGTTTCATATATGCCGGCAGGCCGCCTACATTATGATGGGATTTAATAACCTTGGCCTTGCCTGTTGTGGAACCCGCAGACTCAATCACGTCCGGATAAATCGTGCCTTGCGCCAGCCATTTTATATCCCTGAGCTTTTTCGACTCTTCTTCAAATACTTCAATAAACAGGTTGCCGATAACTTTTCGCTTTTCCTCCGGCTCAATCTTGCCGGCAAGCCCGGCAAGAAAGCGGTCCTGTGCATTGACCCGAATAACCCGGACACCCATGTGCTCGGCAAAAGTCGCCATCACCTGATCACCTTCATTCAGGCGCAGCAGGCCGTTATCGACAAAAACACAGGTCAATCGATCTCCAATCGCCCGATGCAGGATTGCCGCAACTACCGATGAATCGACGCCACCGGACAAACCCAGCAGCACCTGATCATCACCTACCTGCTCACCAATCCATCGTATAGCATCTTCAATAATGTTTTCCGGTGTCCACTCGGCAGCGCAACCACAAATATCATGGATAAAACGATTCAGGATACGTTCACCCTGCGGGGTATGCGTGACCTCAGGGTGAAACTGAATACCGTAAAGCTGCCGCGACTCATCGGTCATGCCGGCCAGTGGTGCATTATCGGTACCGGCAATGACTTTGAAACCTTGCGGCAATGACTCGACCCGGTCACCATGGCTCATCCAGACATCCAGCATGGTGCCGCCTTCTGGAGTGATTTCGTCTGCAATATCCTTTAGCAGTGCAGAATGCCCATGGCAATGGACGCGGGCAAAACCGAATTCATGCTTCAAGGCATTGGCTACTTCGCCCCCTAATTGTGCTGCCATAACCTGCATCCCGTAACAAATCCCCAGTACCGGGACACCTGCCTCAAACAACCACGGGACAGCACGTGGTGTTTTATCATCCGTAACCGTTTCCGGCCCACCAGAAAGAATAATTCCTCTGGGCGCAAAATCCTGGAAACGCTCAACATCAGCATCCCAGGGCATGATTTCACAATAAACCATAGCCTCGCGCACGCGGCGTGCGATAAGCTGGGTATATTGCGAACCAAAATCCACAACCAGAATGCGGTCCGAATGGATGTCACTCATTACAAGCGTCCCGAAAAGAAGGATTATTTGTGGTAGTTGGGTGCTTCTTTGGTGATTGTTACATCATGCACGTGACTTTCTTCTACGCCGGCCCCGGTAATTTTCACAAATTCGGGCCGAGTGCGCATTTCATCCAGCGTTCGGCATCCCACATAACCCATGCTGGCGCGCAACCCACCAATGAACTGATGTACAATAGGGACCAGCGAACCTTTATAAGGCACACGGCCCTCAATACCCTCAGGCACGAGCTTTTCTGCTTCGACCGAATCTTGAAAATAACGGTCGCTCGAACCCTCCCTGTCAGCCATTGCCCCCAGCGAACCCATGCCGCGATAGGATTTATACGAACGCCCCTGATACAGCTCGACCTGACCGGGGGCCTCTTCCGTACCGGCAAACACACTGCCCACCATTACCGTAGAGGCACCGGCAGCAATCGCCTTCGACATATCCCCGGAATAACGGATGCCACCATCAGCAATGACCGGAATACCCCTGTGCTCCAGTGCCCGAACTGCCTCTGCTATAGCCGTTACCTGAGGAACGCCGACACCGGCAACAATGCGAGTAGTGCAAATTGAACCGGGCCCTATACCTACCTTGACCGCATCTGCACCGGCATCAGCAAGTGCCAGTGCGCCGTCATGGCTGGCAATATTGCCTCCGATGACCTGCACATGAGGAAACTTCTTTTTTACCCAGGCAACACGGTCCAGCACACCTTTTGAGTGACCATGGGCGGTATCAACCACAACCACATCAACGCCCGCCTCTACCAGTGCTTCAACACGTTCATCCGTGCCCTCCCCTGTGCCAACTGCAGCCCCCACACGCAGACGACCTTCTCCATCCTTGCTGGCCATGGGCTTTTCACGAGCTTTCTGAATATCCTTGACGGTAATCATTCCACGCAGCCGGAAATCATCGGTGACCACCAGAATCTTCTCAATACGGTGTGCATGCAACAGATCAATGACCTCAGCACGATCAGCTCCCTCTTTCACTGTTACCAGCCTGTCCTTCGGTGTCATAATGGCTGATACCGGTTCATCCAGACGTTTTTCAAAGCGCAGGTCACGACTGGTAACAATACCCAGCAGCTCATCACCCTTAACCACCGGCATACCGGAAAATCCTTTGTTGCGGCGCAAGGCAATCACCTCTCCTGTTTTCATATCGGGAGTGACCGTGACTGGATCGGTGATAATCCCGCTTTCAAATTTCTTGACCAGACGGACTTCTCTGGCCTGCTGCTTAATCATCATATTTTTGTGAATGACACCTATTCCTCCCTCCTGAGCCAGCGCAATAGCCAGCTTGGACTCTGTTACCGTATCCATAGCGGCAGAAATTAACGGGATGTGCAAACGTATATTGCATGTTAATCGAGTCGATAAATCGACATTGCCCGGCAACACCTCCGAATAGGCCGGCAGTAATAAAACATCATCAAATGTCAGGGCTTCATGGGAAATACGCATTGGCTACCGGTCTCCTGTAGTGTGACGTGGCAGGATTGAACCGCTATTATAGCAGCTCAATTCACCCAGTGATATGCCCAGTACAAGGCTGTACCACCTGCAAATATTTTCCATGCGCCACATCTATACCGTAACCGAAATAAACAGCATCACCAAAACCATGCTGGAACAGTCGCTGGGGCTGATATGGATCGAGGCCGAAATATCAGGCATCGTTCGCCCTGCCTCAGGCCATCTCTACTTTTCTCTGAAAGATGCCTCGGCACAAATCCGCTGCGCATTTTTCAAACAACGTAACCACCTGTTGAATTTCAGACTTGTGGACGGAATGAAGGCACTGGTACGTGGCAGAATCAGCCTTTACGAACCGCGTGGTGATTACCAGCTCATTGTAGAGTACATCGAACCAGCCGGCGAAGGCGAACTCCGTCAGGCATACGAATTACTCAAACAAAAACTACAGGCAGAGGGACTGTTTGACCGAAGCCAGAAAAAAGCCATACCTGATCTGCCAAAATCCATTGGCATTATCACCTCAGCTTCCGGCGCGGCAGTCAGAGACATTCTGCACATCCTGAAACGGCGTTACCCAGTGGCGCAGATCATCATCTATCCTGCCCTTGTACAGGGTGATAGTGCAGTGAAAAACCTGCGAGCAATGGTTGACCTCGCGAATTATCGTCGGGAATGTGATGTGCTCATTATCTCAAGGGGTGGTGGCTCTCTCGAAGATCTGTGGGCGTTCAATGACGAAGCTCTGGCCAGAAGCATACATCGCTGCACTCTGCCGGTAATCAGCGGCGTCGGTCACGAAATTGACTTCACAATCACCGATTTTGTCGCTGACCTGAGGGCACCCACACCTTCTGCAGCAGCCGAACAAGCCACATCCGACAGCGAGGAAATACTGACGCATCTAAAAAATCTGCTACATGGACTGTACAGGACAATGGATAACAGATTGAAGCAATACTACCAAGACCTCGACTGGAAGGAACAACGCCTGAAAAACCTGCATCCGGGACAACAACTCAAACAAAAACGCCAGATATTAGACACCCTGATGATGCGCACGGCCCGCAGCCTTGGGCCTATCCTGCCCGCATACGAACAAAAATTACATCAACTAACCATAAGACTTGAACAACAATCACCCATCCATGAGATTCTCAATAAATCCGATCAATGCAGCCTGCTCCAACATCGGCTGCTGAAAGGACTCGAATATCATATCGACATGTATAAGTCTCGACTTGCAGCCAGCACCCACTCCATGCACACACTGAGTCCTATGGCCACTCTGTCAAGAGGCTACACACTGACATTCGATCAGGAAACCCAAAAACTACTCACCAACAGCCAGCAAACCTCACCAGGGAAAAAGATAGAAACACGACTACCCAAATACAGTATTATTTCACAGGTTGAATCTATCAATAAAAAAGAACTGTAAAATACCTTCCCACCACCTTCTACCTATTTATCTCTAAGCCTCTCATCACCAACCAAGACAATCTGAAAGCTGAATCAAGCAAAGCGACCGAGGGAAGTTTTATGTTGTCTTAGCGCCACTTATTCCCATGTGCTAAACTAGTGACGACGCAAGTGCTTGATACCAAGTGGCTTTTCCCCGCCAAGGTGGCGGGGAAAAGCTCAAAAAAGGTGTAGCTGGCTGAGTTTTCCCTCATTTTTTATGACCGTTTTTGCATAAAACCGCTGCATGTTTGCAAACTGCTTGTCCGTAATCATCAATATATCGACCTTTCCACCCGGAGGTAGTTGTTGCTTGACCTTGTTGCCTGCCGCCTCTGCCTGCTCGGTTGAGGCTGAATACTTCGGATAAACCGAAAACTGTGACATTTCAAAACCCAGATCAAGCAAGTGGTTACGAAAAGCAGTTGCTCCCTTCCGTTCCTTTTTTGTGCCAACTGGCAGATCAAACATTACAAAGAGCCACATGATTCGATAAGGACTGAGATGTTTTCGTGGCTTCATATTACTGCCATATCCAATGATGAAGGCAGGTCAGGGGTTATAAAATGATTACTTTGTCCCAGACAATAACCCGCAAAGGAACGACACATCTTGACCGTAGTCAGCGACAAAGGGGAGGCTTCGTCTCCAATCGAGACTACCACATTAGTAATTGCTGCCAACGCACTTTTAATATCCGGAGTCATCTCATCATAACTCTGATCCAGATTACCCTGTTGATTAAGCCAGAGCATATAGTCTGCTATCGGGCGGAACGGTTCCATAAGATCATCCACAAGATTCATGGGGTTCTGCGGATTTTTATGATGCTCAACTATAATTTCTTGAAATTGTAATAATCTGAAGTGCCAAGCTGCCCGTTTCATGAACTTTGCTCAACTCGCTGGTGGTTGTTTGCTGCTTAAACAATTTTGAGCCGGGTTCTAATACTTTGTAATTTTGCTACCAATGTATAAAACATATAGTGGTTCATTTGATGTGACTGGCCAGCTAAAGTGAATACGTATTAGAGGTTTTTTGATTTTTCCATGGTACGGAGCAAAAATCGATTTGCCTCTATTTTCTGGATGAGGAAATGTCATTTCACGTCTAAAGTTATTTTTTTCCGTCGAACTTGAATCTGTAAATTGTGCGCGTTGGCCTGTAAAGTACTTCTGATATAAATCATTTCCCTCTTGTGTGAGTCCTTTAATTTTATGGGCAGACTTGAGGCTGGATAAAACATCTAAACGGCGAACAATGCGATCAGCAGCAGCTTGTGCAAAAGGTATTCCTTTAAGATACCTAAATGCATCATCTGAGAAATAAAGGTTCTTGAAACGAACTCGACAGATATCCTCCATGTTTTTCCAGGATTGGATGGGAGGAGTGGCATCTCGCAATTTTTCTTTGAGAGTGGCTGAAGAAATGTGATTAAAGATCATCCGCCTATGGCAGCTTTCATCACTCTTATACCAGATCACCTCAAATTGCCGGGATGTCCATTTAGAAGGATCTATACTAGCCAACTGAGCATCTTCATCTGAAAATTGCAAATAGGCACATTCTCCAATCGCGGTGTCAGTGACTACTTGGCCCCGGCATTCGATATAGTCATCTCCAGAATGTTGGCGTGTATCTTGCCAATATGGCCCGGTCTTGTCAAACCACGTCATTAGCGCCCGGCGCTTATTTTTTTCTATGCGTTGTACAGCCTGCAATAAAGAGAGCTGCCTAGTCACTCTGGATGAACCATAATTTCGACAACAATAAATCTCTCGACCAAACTTTTTGGCTGTCCTGCGCATGTCCATTAAAGCATCTAGTGCCTTGGAAAATCTTGGAATATTTGGAAACTGCCCATGTAAAGAGCACTCATTGAAGAGGATGAGCATCTCACTCTCCCCAACCAGCAAAATAATTCATATCTTTATCAAATTGATCGAAAAAACCGTCCGGCCAGGAATTAATATTTCCCTCTGAATCTAGTTCAGGTGATACCACCTGATCCAAATCATCAGTTGGCAGACGGAAAAAATGAAGCGAAACATTTTCTGGTTTAAGCTGTTTCTTTTTGACAGCCCGGCGAATTCCATTGAGTATATGATCGCTATGGGTTTCTATGATTACTTGTACTCCAGTATTGGCAACCTCAGCAAGATATGCCCCCATCATTGCTTGCCCGGCGGGATGCAAATGCACCTCCGGGTTTTCAATCAGAAGTAAGTCACTTGGTTTCGCTGCGAGTGTTGCCACAATTATGGGAAGAATCTGGGTTAAGCCAAATCCGACATTTACCGGTCGGTGAAAATCCGTAGATTCAGATGTCCTAATCCCCAGTGTTACAGCATTCATGCGTTGGACAGAATTAATTTCAATTCTGCAATCATGGAAAAATTGCCGCATACGCATTTCAACTTGTCGCAAAAGATTTGGCGGTTCGTTACTAACAAGGAGACCCTTTGAAACTTTCTCATCACGTAAATTATGCAGCATACTGACTGCATGTTCTCCTATGGGGCCTACGGTCTTTATTTTCCATGAGTCTTCTAATTTGTAGGAATCTCTCGGCCCAAGCCTTTCGGCGGTTATATAAGTAAGCCTTTCCAGAGCTTCGGACAAGGAGCTTTCCTCGGGCTCTTCATGTGCTGTAGGCAGCAGTTTATTTAATTTTGGATCGATGTAGGGAGTATCATCATCTATCTTTATCGAGTGCACTGCCATCGACATTTCAGATCGATCTCCTGCAAACTTCCAGTTATATGAATGATTATCATCGATTATTGTCAAATCAAATTCCTGGCGCCCATGTATTTTATTAACGACATCCAAAACGGTTCCCAATCGAATGATTTCACCATTCAACATCAGCCTTGATGCCCACTCATCTTCGCTAATTGATTGATGTAAAAGCACCATTGCTTGAAGAAAGGAAGATTTACCAGATGCGTTACAGCCTGAGAGGATCGTCAAATTTGTAAGTGGTAGCTTTACAACATCAAAGCACTTGAAATTTTTTAGTTCAACTTGATTAATCACCAAAAACTTCCTTCAGAGCAGTATTTATAATATCAAATCGTTGTCTCACTCTCCTCACTTCGCCTGTGCCCAATGTAATTGCCTCAATGAAGTCGTGAGAATCCATGAGATCATAAAATTTAACTTGTAATTCTGATTTCTTTCTATCAACCATAGACTTATCATATCTGCTCAATCCAACAGACATCACATCCCATAAGGATGCATTGATCATATTTCTTCTGCTCTCAGATTGAGACCCATGTTTTCTAAAAGAATAATTTCTAAAAACATTCCAATTATTCATCATGCTTAATCTGAATTTGTTCGATAAATCTGTCAAATCTTCCATTTCATTCATTCTTTTGAGTGCTGTAGCAAGAAAGTCATCCATATCTCCCTTATATTCTTGGAGATCAAAAATTTTAAATGCACAAAATCGATTAATAAGCTCACGATCTCTCATTTTCTTCTTATCGAGAGTTCCCGTTGTTGCTTTTTCAAATTCATCACTATTTGCCTCAACTTTAAGAAAACGAGTAGCTGAACCATGGAATAGGCTATTCCGCATTTGTTGTCTGGTCAACGGCTCTCCTCCGTTGACTCGTTCGAAAATATCAAGCAATGCCTGTGCAGGCACTTTTGAATCAATGATATACAGAGTCAAATTACAATCTTCCAGACGATTTTGAAGTTTTGGTGGTAGATCTCTAAAGTATTTACTGTCTAATGCAGATTGTCTAGGCAATTTGAGGCGTAATTCATTGTTGGCGAATCGTCGAAATGTGGACAAACGCTGTAATCCATCAACCACTATCATGTCGCCATCATTATTTTCAGCCAGATAAAACACAGGCAACGGTATCCTCATCATGACCGACTCGACAAGCCTGCATTGCTTCTCATCTTTCCAGATAAAGTCTCGTTGGAAGTCTGGATCCATCACAAACTTTTGTTGCTCTATACGACGTAAAACATCATGCACGGTACGAGACTCATTTCGGATCAAAACGGTATCAATCGGATATTCGCCGGAAATATCCCTTTCGTCATCGAGCCCTTCGACTTCTTCGGTTTTTTTGCCATCTGCAGTTTGATCAATCATTATCTTAATCCTTTCCTATTGCCGGCATCCAGTTCCAGCAATCTTCATTATCAGAGCAATAGCTAAATTCTAGATAGTCCATATGATCTTGTCAAGTCTTTGTGCAGGCTCAACATGCGTGGAGAAAAACAAGGCTGTTATACTTTCAGTGTTTAGCCTGAGATATGGAGTTCCTTAGGCTTAATGCGATCATGGCAGCCATAATACACAATAATGCTGATAATCAGCCCAGGGCTGAGATTGGTTTTAGACTCATTCCAACACAGATAATCCTTATCTGGCAGCAATCAGGCATGCAACCATCGCCAATGTTCTTAAGCCCACTGCAATCAGTGGCATTTCCATTTTCCTCTGGACCGATAGGAATAAATAAAGCCGGCTACTATTTATGAAAGTAAAAGTGACAGTTTCTGAAAAGTTGACTGTAGAGATACCCATTGAGTTCTGTATGATGCATTAAAGCAAGCTGGCCTTAAGTAAAAAATGAAGGAGTTTGATCGTGAAACTTACCGTAGTTATTGAGCGGGGCGAGACCAGTTATGGGGCTTATGCTCCCGATCTTCCGGGATGTATCACCGTTGGAGAAACCAAAGAGGAGGTCTTGCGGCTGGTTAAGGAAGCCATTGAATTTCGCCTCGAAGGGCTAAAAGAAGAGGGTGAGCCTCTGCCAGCAAGCCATTGTGAGTTTGCACAGGTTGAGGTCAACCATGCCTGCTCAATGGGTAGCTGAGAGGATTTCCGAATAGTGAGGCCGGGGAATAGTGGGCCGGCAACTGTGTGTTGCCAAACAATTACCCACTCCAGAAATTCCTGCCGATAAACAGGAACCCTTCATCCGCCTGACCGACAAGGAAATCGCCATTGTGGAAGGAAGTACAGTACGGCATAAACACCAACATCCGTTTCCTGTTAAATGGGAGTAACAGACCATAGTCGCCTGAACATCTTCACGGCGAACTTCATATTCGGTATCTGTTAGCCACCAGCCACCTTTGCCGTTGACCTTGGTTGACCCTGATAAATCTGGTCGCCCTCCATCCTCATTAAGAGACTATTGTATGTAATTCCTAAAAATTATTTGCTATTAATGCTTTCGGTTTGTTATGCTTGCTCGTGACTTAACACATGGGAATAAGCGGTTCTGCTAAGATTAACAAGTGAGAGTTCGCAAAATTGCAAAAGCGACCTACGGGTCGCTTTTTGCTTTATCTCTTGCCTCTGGACTATCCCAACCATCCTGTCAGCACACGCCTGGTTGTCCTGCTCGGTGCGAATATCTTCCAGGGCAGTTCCTGCTTTATCCTGGATAACATGTACATTTTCTATCGAAAAATTAATGTCGGGCAGTTTATACTCTTCGATGAGTCGATAAAAATACCCATGTTCTGGATTGAGCAGAGAATGTCTCACGATTTCCCTGCCCTCTTGTGTGGTAACGAGGTGAATTTCTGTCGGAATCCATGGACTATCCTGATTGACGGATAGTGCATAGAGGGTTTCTGTCACTATTTGGGGAGACAACCCGCTGACAGCAAGCAAAACTCTACGGGGATAATGTGTTGCTTCCATGAAATATCATCCACAGCAATATATGATGAGGACAGAGACCGCCTGGAACCTGTTTGCGCTGTTGCGGCTCACGCTCCCGCCGCAGTGGCTGAACCGCCGAGCCGGGACGGTGCGTCACCGGCTGTTCAGTATAGCCGGCAAGGTGGTCTGTCACAGCCGCCAGTGGACGCTGAAGATTCAGTCAGAACATTATGCGCTCTTGTCAGAAGCCCTGTATCATACCCGACGATTCGCTCTGGCGCCCTGACTTCACACAGTGAGCCGGTTCGCGCCACGGTCTGTCACTCCCAATCCGTCAAAATACTACATACAAACACATCACTGAATCTCTATCGCGGAATTTGGGGGTTTTATCGTGCGCGAAAAATTCATGCAATCCAGCTAAAATAATGCGTTTATGTCACGCATGGTTAATATAGAATGTCGGGCCTTACACCCAATCAGATTTTCGAAATGAACAAGCTCATCTGGCTTTTGATAGTGTTATTTCTTTCACACGAGGTGATCGCAAGTAAAAGCCCTGATCACACATCACAATATGTTGGCGAAGAAAATAGAGAGATAAAGGCTCTCTCGGCAGCAGATATTGTTGAATTACAAAAAGGCGGCGGATGGGGTTTCGCTAAACCTGCGGAACTGAATGGTGTGCCGGGTCCGGCGCATTTATTGGAAATGAAGGAAGAGATTTCGTTAAATCCGGAACAAGTATTTCAAATAGAAAAGATATATGAAGAGATGCGTTCTGAAGCGATTCCGCTTGGAAATGAATATATTGATGCTGAAAGAAACCTGGATACCCTGTTCAAAACAGGAAGTATGAGCAGTGATTCCGTGCTGTTATTGATAGAACAAATAGAAGATATTCGAGCGAAACTACGATACGTTCATCTATCCAGACATTTGGAAACGGTAGAGTTGTTGTCAGAAAAACAAATCAAACGATATAACAAATTACGCGGATATTCTGAAGGTAGCGTCTGCGACAATATACCTGAGGGGCACGATGCCGAAATGTTCAAAAAACATAATGGCTGTGAATAGAGAGTAACCCGAATCCCGGTAATTGGAGACCGTAAACCACACTGGCAGGGCAACACAATCCCCGCAAGCTTGCGGCTTCATATCCGGTTTGCATGATCGCCCGACAACCGATTTGCCATGACACACTATTATTTTCACAAGCGAATCTACCGTGTTTCGTTCATTCCATTGATGGCTTCGCAGCGTTACGTTCCCGGATGGTTCGAGCAACTTTTTCACGGAGATAGACGGGTATGGCCTGTTCGGCGCTGACAGTTTGCTGTGCCCGGATCATTTTTTTTGCCAGGGGGATGGTGTCTCTGGCCAGCGGTATGGTTTCGGGGATTATTTTCATCAGGTGCCCCTCCAGCCTTTGCTGCATTTGCGGATATGCCGCCCACCCTGAACCTATGGCATACCAGTCACCTTCTGTGGGGAGAAACAGGTCATTGGGCGAGCTGACGGCTTCATCGCCGATATTTTGCATGGTGCCCTGTATCAGGGTGTAACTACCCCAATATACCTCCCCGATTCTGGCATCAAAGGCGGCACAGATCCGGGTCGCTGCACTGTTTTCACGGTAATAGCCCTGTGCCATGGCGGCCAGAGATGAAACCGGAGCAACCGGCAGATCAGCTCCCAGTGCCAGTCCCTGCACTACACCGGCCGCAATACGCAAACCGGTAAAACTGCCGGGGCCACGTCCAAATGCCAAGGCATCCAGTTGCTTGAGTTGCAACCCGGCTTCCGCCAGAACGGCCTGCACTTGTGGGAGTATCAGTCCGGTGTGGGCACGCGGCGCATGTTCTTCCCGCCATATCAGTTCATCATCAACCGACAGCGCAACCGAGCAGTATTCCTGGGTGGTATCGAGGGCAAGAATGTTCACAGGATTGTCTCTTCGGTCAAAGTTACTTCTTTTTTATCAGTTCCATCAAGTTCTGGTTGAATCTCAATTTAACCATTTCTACAGCAATGACAGCTGAAACGAAGACAGTTCACTTTCTGCTTCACCGGTTGCAACACCTTTCAACCTTTCCAATGACCTCGAATGATATTCCAGATTAGCCTCGAAACCGATAAATGCTCTATCCAGCATTCTGGCAGCTAACGCCGTTGTCCCACTGCCCATGAATGGATCAAGCACGATCTGATTTTCCCTTGTTGTGAGTTTGATGAGATATTTGATCAGGGCTAATGGTTTCTGTGCCTCATGAATTCTTGTCTCATTTTTGCCGAAACCAAACTCAGGCATATTGGTGGGACTCGATCCATTAAACTGGCATTCACCTGTATTCATGGCACCCACTTCGTTTTCAAGGATATTGTCTGTAATGGTGCCGCCGACTTTATAAGGTTTCATGAACCATGCTATGGGTTCCCAGACAGGTGCAAGATTACCGAGTCGCCAGCCTTTCCATTTTTCAGCCTCTTTTGTTAAGCCTCTGCGTTGCAGAACAATACTGACCCTTTGTGCCCGATGATGGGCAGATGGTTTTTTCCACGCCAATGTATCCTTCAAAAGAAATCCACTATCTTCAAACGCATTGATCGCTCTATGAATGGTTCTTCTTGCACCAAACACCAATAAAAAAGAACCATTCTTCATTTTCGGATAAATTTTAGTCGCCCAGGCTTTGCACCACCCCTGATATTCCAATCCGATGTTTCTATCGGCCTGTGACCAACCATTAATTGGTTTGCCTCTGCGTTTAAATCCCGACTTTCCCTTTTGTGCCGGCGATTTTCCAAGCAGAGCAGAATTCGTATTGCTATGCAGCACATCCCAGTCATCCAGGCTGATTCCATAGGGAATATCCGATAAAAACAGATCGATACTACAATCGTCCAGGTCAGGCAAGTACTGCAGGCAGTTGCCTAAAGTTATTTTATTAATGTAATCACTATTCATCTGGTTCTTTACCCAAGACCCAAAAGCCCGTTATCGACAATAGAACATATAGCTCGAATTTTGTTATCGAGTTTGTTCGCCTTTAGTACCTCCCTGATTGCCTGCTCTTTAGTAAATCTCATTATTCGCTCTCGCTCAGCAGCCAAAAATTTAAGGGCTTCATATCTCGATATGTGAATTGACTCTACAGATGCTTTCTTTTCCTCTTGCCAGACAGCGCTGATACTATGATCAAAATCAAGAATTTTCCGATTAACTGCCTGCCAGTATGTATTAGCATCCTTTGATGGATTCATTGACTCCACAGTTCTAAATACTTCATGCACCAACTCCATTGCATTATCTACACCACTGAGCATTGCATATCGAGCGAATACTGCAAGGTGTGTGTATGTACCAATTAATACGGACCTCGCTCCGGCTTGCTGGTATATCTGACTTCTGCGAGCAGGCAGCTGGTAAACCGGGCATACAACCATCGCATAAGGCTTACCATGCTTCCAGCCATCTACTTGCCTGGACTTTAAAATCCTTTTGATTCTTTGCCGTACGGCTCAATCTGAATGCCTTTGCATCTGCCACAAAGCTGTAGTTTTCATTAACACACTCGACATCAGCTACATCAGCCCGCTCTGTCAGGACTGAGCTATTAAAGCCTATAGCTTTATAAGCTTCATGTATTACAACATCAGTGTATTTTGAATAAAGCTTTTCCTCACTCGTATCGTGGTGATAGCTCTCCGGGATGGCTCCACATAATGGCAAATGACCTAATAGTGCATCAATGCCACTGTCTTCAATTTCTTTATCGATTTCATCCTCGATTTTTTCTGCGCCTACTCCAAAATCAGGGACTTATATACTTAACTCCACTGATTGTCCCTTCGGTTTTTATGCTGATTAGAGTTGAGCAGAAATTAGACATTAGCCCTTGATGATGGCAAGTTGCGTGCACAATAGGGGTATTTTTTAGTTTTATTTCTATAGCACCACATTGACAATGCACTTGATATTCTTTTGACTCTTTCATGTTTTTCCTTGTGTGGCCTAACGCCATGCTCAGCGGCGCGCGCCTTTGGCGCGTCCGCTGAAGCAAATTGTTAAGTGTCTTCTTTTTTGATTGTTCTTACATCCATCAAGCACTTCTTGCCCCTCGGCGTCAGAATCCAGAATAACGCCATCGTACCTCCCCTTGTTTGTAGACTCTCAACTTCAACAAATCCCAATGCCATAAGCTGGAGTTTAACTGCTTGAACAACCTCTTCTTCTACTTTTGTACTGAAATACCTATCTGCGTTTGGTAGTGTCTCAGTTTGAAATTTCTTCATATTTATAATGTGGTCATGGTTTACTCTGTTGCCTTAATGCTTGAATGGCTTCTTCCAGAGTATTTTTGTCTTTTTCCTTTGACCATTCAGTCCATATATCAATTGTTGCACTAGCAGGCTTTATTTTTGGCTCTGCCATTTTAATTCTGCTGGGTAATAAGCAAGCATCGCCAATGATCAAGCACTCTCCAATATCTAAAATAGGTAACAACTCTGAAAAGCCTCCTAAGCTGTCAGGAAATAGCCGTTTTATTACATTTTGGTCATCAGGGTTTGTAAGACGCATGGCGACAAAGTTGCCACATTGACTTAAGACGGTTTTGCTGACATCAGCAGGCCGTTGACTGATAACAATAAGTGAAACGCCATGTTTTCTCCCTTCCTTTGCTATACGCTCGAAGTTAAAAAGCCCTTTTGTTTCAATACTGTCTTTAGTATTGTTGGGAATATACAAATGTGCCTCATCACGCGGATTCAACTCGCAAGTGCAATCTGTAGTTTGATTCCTGAAAATGCCTCATTAGGCGTTTTAATGCCAAGACATTTTCCAGGTCGATTATTCAGTCTATTCATGGCTTGCTCAATTTCTCTGTGGGTAATGGTTGTCAAGTCACCCCCCTTTGGAAAGTACTGTCGGATGAGTCCATTGGTATTTTCATTCAGGCCACGCTCCCATGAAGCATAAGGATGGGCAAAGTAAAACCGGGCGTTGAGCCTGTTCAGGGCGATAACCACGAAGGCCCGTATTGCGCTGAAGCTCACGGCTAATGGTGGATCGACTTCAACCTGACATCATGGCTATCCCGGATTGGTTATGGCCGGCTTTCTTCAGGGCATCAATCCGGTATCGTTGTTCCTGGGTAAGCTGTTTGTATCTCATCGTGCTCCTCTTTCTTGGCAGAATGGGAAAGCTGTGAATCATACAGCAGCTTACCCTATCGCCAACTCGTCAAGAGTTGCACTTACAAGTTGAATTCAGGCATCTATATTATACAAGAATAAACAGAAATGCCGGTAGTGTCACAGTTTGAATTTTTCTTCTTATACGGTCCGCGCTTCTTTCCTTTCGGTTCTCTGTTTTCTATCAGATCGACAATAAAACCCATATTGTGCAGCGTATCGGTTAATCCCGCTTCCATTGCCGGCGTGACTTTCAATGTCTTGTGAATACGGCAGAAATTATAAAACATGAAGTACAGGGACAACGCATGAATATGGTTGTCGATTTTCTGACTGAATGCGTTGGTCAGCCGGGTGAACCGGCGCATACTCATACGCATGGTCAGGTTATGGCGTTCAACATAGCTGGTTGATACATGCTCAAACTCAGGCCGACCGATAACATGTTCACGGTGTGCGCCGATGCAAGCTGACGGGCTGTAACTCCGTTGTTCATCCGCCGGCATGTCGCCATACAACTTGACCAACCAGGCATCATCCACATCAGAACCAAAAGCTTCCTCTGCCTGCTTGTATGATATGCAGTCACTGTTTCATTCATCGGCATACTGCCCGTAGCCCAGCCCACGCACATGCGGTTCCTGGTGCAGCAGCAGTCGCAGCCGCGTGAGCTCGGCGACGTCCCACCCCATCGCTTCTGCCACGGCTTCATCCCAAATGCGGCGCACTTCGCATTCACCGTCGCGGAATTGCGGTACAACCATGTCCTTGGTGTGGTTCCAACAATGAGCCAACCTGTCAACGAGAACATTATCGGAGAGATCAGGCAAACGGATGGTTTTCAGGCCCGCAGGGTTGTAATTTGGAAATTCCAAAGTCTTTCCAGGATTGCGCAGCAGTTGCAACCGCCCCGGGGTTGAGTTGAGAAAGACAGCCGCGGCCTTCGCCTGATTGAACGAGATATTCGGCACCGGCAACCAACCCACGCCGACATACCGTTCCTCTTGTGCCACGGCCGTCAAACGGCCTGTGCTGGTGCGCTGGCCGCCCGTCACCAGCAGGTGGGAGATTTGGGTCACAATCCGACTGGCATTGTCAGGGTGGTGCTTGCCATCCACGCCGGGAACCTCAATCCATTCATCCTGTGGAACATGCCTTTGGGGCGCTTGATGCTGATCAGGCATGCCTCGAATGGTCCGTTGGGCCTCGGCGGACTTGGAATAAAAGACCGGGAAAGCGCCCGGTGCATCTGCGTCAGCCTGCCTGAATTGACCCCGCCTACCCCCACCTAACACTGCGGATGGCACCATGTTCTGTTCTTCCATCCGAAGAAGCGACTTGTGAGTGGAGATATCGAACGCCGCATTGGCCAGTTCTGGTGATCGAAACACCACCGCCGTCCAATCGCCAGCCTCAATGCGCTCTGCAGACCAGTAAGAGACCTCGCCCCAACCGTCTGCCATCAGCCCTTGTTCACAGTCCAGCAAGCATCGATGAAAATCGGCAGCCTCACCATCGTCTGCCGGCATTCTGTCAAGATTGATGAACCGCGTTGGCGGCTTGTCGCCGGCATACCACCGACGCATCACCACGATGCTCTCGTTGATAGAGGTATGCTGGCTCAGGTTGATGTTCTGAGGCTGGTGCGAGGTCAATATGGTGTGTATATGGAAGTGCTTGGCAAGTGCAAGCCGCTCGCGCTGACCGGATGGGGTCGTGAGCGCTATGGTCGGGTTAATCATCGTCAGAGTTCCATCGGACCGCTCTACGCAGTGGTCTGCAAGACCAACGAAGAGCGGTCCGATGGAATTCTTGTCCACGAACTCCATCAGACCGGGGTCGGATTGCGTGAGTTTTTGCTCCATAAAGTCGGCGCGGTCGCGCAGAGCCGTCTGCGTTTCAGCGGGAAACTTCTCGCCCATCTTGGAACGGTTAGTGAACGGTGGGTTCATGATGATAATGCGCGCTTCCTTAACTGCATCTACGGTATCTTCCAGTTCGGTGTCGTCCGTCGTCTCCCACGTCGCCCGGGAACCGATGGCATCGTCACCCAAGTCCAGCTCGTTCGGTCTTTGCACGATAGCCCGTTGCCCCAGCAGCTCGAGTGTGCCAGCGTAGACTCGGTCTGGAGCATGCTTGTCGGGACCGTAGGGCATGAGATGCAGTCCCATTCTCCGGTAGCTGACTCTCTGGTTGCCCGCGGTTAATTGTGATGCAGCCAGTTGTAGCGACACCGGATTGATATCCAGCCCTTTGAGGGTGTCTTCGACGGCAATTTTCTGAAGCTGATTCAGTGATTCGTCGTCTGCGCCATTATCGCGCGCCCTGCGCTTCATGTCGGAAAGCATGGCGGCAAGCAGCGTGCCGCTGCCACATGCCAAATCCACAATCTTGTGCCGCTGCCAGACTTCAGGGTCAGACCAGTCCTGGTCTCCGCAGGCGTCGAGCGTCAATCGCGCAGCGAGCGAGGCGGCAACGGGTCTGGTGAAGAACGCGCCGTCGGATGCCTGGTTACCCATGACGCGATTAAAAAGCGGCCCGGCGTGGTCGGCGCCCATATCCGCGTAGGTTTCTGCAATGCGCTCGGCTTCCGCAGCGAGATGATGCAGGGCGCGTTCGAGCCCGGCAGTCTTTCCTGTCGTCTCAACGGCGTAGATGGCCTCAAGGGCGGGTTCAAGCACCGGGCGGAAGTCGTGGCGCATGATTCGCTCCCACTCCCGGCTTATCTTCTGCACGACATTAGCCTGATTCTTGATCTGGGCGAGGTCGCTGATGCCCGACAGCCAGCCACCGTTACTAATGCGCTGGTGCAGCATGGCGGCATTCATCATCAGCAGCGCAGCGATGGTGCAGCCGTCCGCCTGCTCCTTGCCTGTCTCCTTGAGCCGGTCGAGTCCGAAATGCTGGTTTAGCGCGGGCAACAATTCATCCGCACGCATGTGGTGCGCCGCTTCGGTCACGCTCGATTCCAGTATATTCAGATCGCGTATCACCCGATTGTCGCTCAGCCCGGACTTCGAGAGCAGGTTCATCTTGATGGCGCTGCCATGATCTTCCAGCCCGCTCAGCTTGAGCATGAGTTGCCCCTGTTCCTCCGCTCGTTCCGTGGCGGTCTTGCGGGGTTTGCGATGGCTGCCCGGCTTCACGCGATTACCGCCCTCACCGGTATTGATCATCTTGCCGGCTTTGGCTTTGGTTCGCTGTATGTTCACAATGCCCCGCGCCTCGCCTGCTTTTGGCTTGTCGCGGGTTATGGAGTCCTCGCGCAGTTCAACCGTTCCATCCTTGTTTTTCTTCCCTGTGAGGACTTGCGTCAGCTCCACCGCGCTGTAATCAGCGGGTTCTTCACGGATACGCTGTATGCCAGTCGCAGCGCGGGTCTTGCCTTCCAATGCCTGTTCGACCGCTGCCTGCGCGGCGCCGGGAGGCCCCTCGACTTCGCCGTACTGTATGCGCATGCCTTCACCCATCGCGACCGCCACCAATGTGCGTTCCACCGGCGGTGGTTTGGGAATGTACAGGTGCAAGAGTTCCTCAAGGTTTTCCTCGATACGCTGGTCGTGGGCGCGCAATGCGAGTAGTATCTGTCCCAACTCCTGCCACCCTTCCTCCGGGCCGCTGGTGCTCAGCCATTTCTCAGGGTCGGCAGAGGGTGGAAACACAATAGGGCAGACGATGTAGCCCAGCTCCTTGTCGGGCGCGGTCCGCATCGCTCTTCCGACGGCTTGTACGACATCAATGGGGCTCTTTCGAGCTTCCAGGAACGCCACCGCACTCAATGACGGCGAATCCGTACCCTCTCCGAATATGCCCACATTGATGATGCCGCGAGGGCTCGCCGCGTCAGCGGCAGCCAACCGTCCCTTCGCGGTTTCACGCGCCGCGGCGTTGCTCGAAGCGTCCAGGTGTTCGAGGCTGTAATCGGATGCGGCCCTGCCGTCCGCGTTCTCGCTGAGCCAGCGTGAGACCCAATCCTTCACGTTATCGGTCTGGAGGTCCGCCGCCATGTTCTTCGACTTGTCCACCGTATTCATGAAGGCGATGCACGAGCGGATGTCCACTTCTCTGCCTTGAGTCGCTCCGCCCATCGTGAGAGCAAACGCCAGGCCCCGAAGATAGTCGATGGTCGTCAGCTGGCCGCGCCCTGTGCTTTTGGTGGCCCTGGCTAGGTCGTTCGCCGTCTTGAACGCCTCGGGGTCGTTGACGCCCATAGCGATGATACGGTAGTCGGACAGCCAACGGTTACGGACTGCTTCCAGGTAGCTCTTGCGGTACAGTTCCACCCCGAAGGTGGTCTCGTCGTCCATCGAGCGCACTATCCAGTCTGGATTACCGGTGGCGCGCTTGACATCATAGATGCGCGGCGTTGCTGTTTGATAGATGCGGTACGTAACAGGAAACCTGTCGCTGTCATGGCAAATCGTGAAGTCTCGGAGACGCTTTTCCTTTTCGTTTGCGGCGGCAGACCTGGAGTTCCTGCGCTTTAGCCCTGCCGTCCTGTGTGCTTCGTCGGCAACCATGACACACGCCCTGACATCGGCGCTCAACAGGGCTTCCGATACCTTGGTGCTGCTCTGGTAAGTGCCAATGAGAACCTTGATCCCGTTGTCGATAGTGCTCTGGCGCATCCAGTCGACTATTTCGCCGGCATCGGTGGTCACCTTACCCTTCACTTCGGAAGCGCTGACATTACTGTTATCGACGGTCGGATCAAGTGTGGTGTTGCGGCGTCCTTCTTTCCTGGGGGCATAGCCCGCCGTGACGTCCGAGCAGACTGCCAGCACGTCCAGGGAAACTGAAGCGTGTTGCAGGCATTCACGCCTTATCTGGGCAACCAGCGCGATGGACGGACACAGCACGATGGATAGCTTGCCCGGAGGCGTCAGTTCTTCGATGATCCGGAGCGATATACGAGTTTTTCCTGTCCCGCAGGGCAGGATGATTCTACCTCGGGCCTCACCTATCGGTAGTCCACCGCTCTCCGAGCGTTCCTGTTCCCTGAGTATGCGGACACTGTTGGCAACGACTTCGTTTTGCATGCAGTTTTTTGTCTGCAGCCGTTCTTCGCCGTGGGGGTTCGGTTGGCAGTGTTCGCACTCCCCGGATGCGGCTTGTGCCTGCCGCTGCTGAAGAAGATCGCTGGTGATGTTGACCAGCTTGAGGGGCTTTGGGTGCATTGATGCTGATTGCGTCGCGCCACTGGCAAGTGGATTATTGCCATTGGTAACGATCCAGCGCTCGGCCCAGGAGTCTGAACCGGACGCAGCCGCGAATTTGGCTATCTCGTTGCTATGGATTGGGCCGCCGCGCCCCTCGTCGTCAAGCCGGCGCGACTTGCACTGGATTGCGATGTATTTCCCGTCGTTGCGACGCACGGCTACGGCGTCTATTCCCACATCCAGCTTGGTGGTTTTAGGAAAGTGTTTCTTTCTATCGGGCCACTTGTCCCAGTGCCAGCACTCCGCGATGTCCCACTCCTTTATGAAAGGAGCGGAGTCCACAGTAATGTCTTCCAGCCATTTGCCATTGGTCTCCTGCGAGTTAAACTCGGCTGTGTCCTTTAGCGCCTTTTCGATGGTCTCTAAGCCGGTCATACTATATTATGCCCCATTATTCAGAGATTGACCAACCTCAGGAAAGCCTGGACAAAGCCCGAACAATGGATGTTTTACCCATACGCTCACGGAAAAGATTGGCTTCTCGTTTCATGGCTTTATTGGCCACTGCAACATCGGCCTGAAACCGTTCGGAAGACAGTAAATTGATATAGCTCTCCATGACCCTGGAAGCGGGCGCGAAGGAATCTTCACATCCATGATTAAAGCGCATATTGGCTTCTTGGGTTATCTGACGTTACCGACCTGAAAGGCACCCACCAAACCCGAAAAAGCCCCTTCCACCGTACAACTGAAACAAGACTGGAAACGGGTCAAAAGGTTTGTGCAGGCTCGTAGTGGACTTTTCACAAGCAGGAAAAACAAAAATTCGGGGCATTAAGTATATAATTCCCCAAAATTACTGCTTAAGCTGCCAATTCTGTCAATCCAGTAACCTCTGGCCTGAATTTGTTTCTGAGTTGTAACTTCTATATCCATTTGACTATCATGCATGGTTTTTGATGACCAGCGTCTTGATCATCGATGTACGCCTTTGGCGCATTTGAGATAATACTTGCCGGTTCGTATCAGGCCGCTTGTGATTGTAATGCCAAAGCCAGCATGCGACAAGCTCCTGCATACTCAAATCGGCATTGTGTGAGTCGGCTATAACATACTGCTCGACATAAGCATTTTGCTGCGGCTTGCCCGATTCAATAATTAACTGCATTCAGGCCGAGTTGGCTGGCAGCTCTTTTTGATGGAAGAACTTTTTCACATCTTCGATGTTGGTTGTCATTGGCATGGGTGGCAGGCTATCGAGAAATATTTTCCCATATCCCCTGCTTCGGCATCGAGGGTCGCACAGCATCAGTACGCCGGTATCTGTTATGTCGCGAATCAGACGCCCTACTCCCTGTTTCAGCATAACCACGGCGGCTGGTATCTGGTATTCAAAGAAGGGGTTTTGTCCGCGCCGCTGCATGGCATCAAGCCGTGCCTGCATGACCGGATCGCCGGGGGAGGCAAAAGGCAGTTTGTCTATAATAACGCAGGACAGCGCCTCGCCGCGCACATCAACACCTTCCCAAAAGCTGGCCGTGCCGAGCAGTATGGCATTGCCGTATGTCTTAAAGTCCTTCAGCAGCCTTTGCCGGGGGGCTTCGCCCTGCACGAGTATCGGATAATCGACATGGTCTGCTATCTGTTGCGCAGCGATCTTCAGTGCCCGATGGCTGGTGAACAGCATAAAGGTTCTGCCTCCGGCCGCTTCAATGATGGGCAGCGATTGTATGCAGACTTCACGGGTATAAGATGAGTCTGAGGGAGCAGGCAGACCCATCGGTAAATAATTAAGGCTGTTGTTTTCATAATCAAACGGGCTGCCCAGTATCTGGGTGTCCGGTTCATCCAATCCGAGACGATCATTAAAATGTTCAAAGCTGTCGCCGACGGCCAGAGTAGCGGAGGTGAAAATCCAACTGGCGTTCATTTCTGCCATATAGCCCTGGAAAATTTCCGCGATATTTAACGGTGTGCTGTGCAGCCCGAACCCCCGGCGGGAGGTATCGGCCCATCGCACCATTTCGTTTTCATCACCTGCATCTTCATCTGCTTCAGTGCGGGGATCTATATGGCTGATACGTTCCAGCAGATTGAGGCTGCGCTGATAGCAGCTACCCAGCCCCTTGGAACGTTCGGATTCATCGGATAACCAGTTACTGACCGCCGTCAGACTTTCTTTTGCCACATCCAGAAGCCGGGTAAAGCCCTGCCTGCCCTGCAAATCATTCCAGGAAAGCCGCTGACCATCCTGCCCCATGCTGATCCGTAAGTCGGCGATAGATTTTTCCAGTGTATCCAGTGTGTCGGGCAACTCGCTCTGGCTGCCGGACTCTTTGATGTGTTCAGATCGCGTATCGGCGCAAAGATTATGTAGTTGGCGCGAGGTCAGTGAAAGGCCAAAGAAACGGGTAGCCACTTCCGGTAGTTGATGCGCTTCGTCAATAATAAATATGTCGGCACCCGCCAGAATATCACCGAACCCCTGTTCCTTGAGCGCCATATCGGCACAGAACAGATGATGGTTAATAACCACCAGATCGGCTGCAAGCGCCTCCCGTCGTGCCTTCAGAACATGGCATTTTGCATAGTCTTCACACTCCGAACCCACACAGTTTTCAGTTGTTGAGGTTACCAGCGGCCAGATAAATGATCCCTCTTCCACATCATCGACCTCGGCAATATCACCGGTCAATGTGCGGCCTGCCCAATCATTGATCAGCTGAAATTCATGCTGATGACGCCGGCTGCGGGTATCGCCTGCACTGCGATTGACATTCAGTCGGTGGGTGCAGAGATAGTTTGCGCGCCCTTTCAGCAGAGCGACGGTCACGGGCACATTGAGTGCGTGGCGAATGACGGGCAAATCCTGATGGAATAACTGATCCTGCAGGTTTCTGGTACCCGTCGCTATGATAGTGCGCTTGCCGGAGAGCATCGCAGGTACCAGATAGGCGAAAGTCTTGCCAACGCCGGTTCCGGCTTCAGTCACCAGCACGGCACCTTCATCAATAATGGTACGGGCGATGCGATCAGCCATTTGCTGCTGGGCCTCGCGTGGCGCAAAGCCGGCCAGAGATTCACTGAGCGCACCATCACCAGAAAGATATTCTGACGCAGACATGCGATCTTTATCTCACAATCCCGACGTGAATCGGGCCGGAAGCGAATTGGTAATACCTTTCAGAAAAGCTGTCAGCTTGATAATAAAAATTCTTCATTATCAATAAGATAAAATATACTTCTACAGTATTACTTTGATAGCTGATACGCTTTGGCCTCCGCCTCATCCGCTCCAGTGACATTACCCTGCAGGCGTCTGGCCTTGCTGATCAGCCGCCAGTTTCGGGCCATCAGTGATTTATCACCCTCTGCCAGAGCGTTGGATTTCAGCGCCTTGGACTCAGCCTGCGCATAGTCGCGCTGGAACAGATTGACTTCAGCCAGCCTGTGCCAGAGTGTTGCATTTTTCTGGTCATAACGCAGGGCGCGCTCCAGAGAGTTTGCGGCCTTGTCATATTGGCCACCCTGCATATTGGCATTGGCAATGCTGACCAGTGAGTTTACTGCCGAGCTGACCTTGTCAGGCTGTGGGGAAGCCGGACTGGATGCAGGCGTTATTGGTGCAGGAGCAGGCGTCGGCACGGGTGACGCCACATAGGGGCTGATTTCAACCGTATCTGGCTGTGCCGCTATCGGTTGCTGTGCAGCACGGCTGCCATGGCCGACACTGGAAGCTGCCGTTCGGTCTTCAACCGGTGCTATGGCACTGCCTTTGGCAGAACAGCCCGCTACAATCACAATGCCCAGTATTATCGTGGTATATCGATATAACATCAGTCTTCATCTCCAAATAAACTTTCCCAGAATGATTTTACCTTTTTCCGGATTGTATCCCCGATTGAAGTCTGATTGATAATGCAGTCTGACTTTTCATGTGGCTGCGAACCCTTTATAAAAGGAAGCTGTATCGAACCTTCACAGTCTTCGCCCGATAATCTGCCGGTTGTGGTTTCTACC
This sequence comes from Gammaproteobacteria bacterium, assembly GCA_965214035.1. Taxonomy (GTDB): domain Bacteria; phylum Pseudomonadota; class Gammaproteobacteria; order JAJDYQ01; family JAJDYQ01; genus JAJDYQ01. Next base: position 1,022,274 of record OZ243932.1, read on the forward strand.
CAGGCAAATGTAATGTCGCTGGGCGGTGCCAGACGCAGTGATTCGATGCCTGTCGCCTTCATGATGTCGGTCCATATCCGTAAGGCACCCGTGCTGCCTGTCAGCTTTATCGGCTTGTTCGCATCGTCACCGACCCACACGACCCCCAGCTTGTCATTGCTGAAGCCGGCAAACCAGCTATCGCGCAATTCATTGGTCGTGCCGGTTTTGCCGGCCACAACCATGGAGGATGGAAATTGTCGGTAAAAACTTCGACCTGTGCCGCTTCTCATCACTTCAATCAGACTGGCATTGGTTAGATAGGCAACCGACGGCTCAATAACCTGACTGAGCGTTACCGGATAACGCTGTAGTGGTTTTCTGTCCGCGTCAAGCACATCCCGTATGGCCCTGACGGGTGTCCGAAAACCATTGGCAGCAAAGGTCTGATACATCCCGGTCACCTCCAGCGGTGTAAGCTCGGCAGCACCCAGTAATACCGAGGGATAAGGCGGCAGATTTTTACGGATACCCAATCGATAGAGGGTATCAAAAACATTGTCCAGACCCAGCATCAGCCCAAGACGAGCAGCAGAGACATTATGAGAACGCGCCAGCGCGAGATATAACGGTACCCGTCCATGGAACTGACCATCGTAGTTTTTCGGTTCCCATAATCGGCTTTTATGTGTCTTTACCTGCAATGGAGAATCGTCCACCGGCGTCAGCATCGAATAATGCTGAGGTTGCGCATAGGCGGTAGCATAGATAGCCGGCTTGAGAATTGATCCGACCTGACGGCGGGCATGCAATGCGCGATTAAAGCCGGCATAAAGCGCCTCTCGGCCGCCAACCATGGCCAGCAACTCGCCATTGTGGCCGGCAGTTACAATGACAGCACCCTGCAGGGTATCTTTTTTCAGCCCCCGACCTGTCTCAAATTCCGATAAACGTCTGTCCAGAGTTTTTTCGGCTATATCCTGGATAATCGGATCCAATGTTGAATAAATCTGCAGGCCTTCGGTTTCCAGATCCTGTTGTTTGTAATCCTGCCTGAGCCGGGCCTTGAGCAGTTCCATGAAGGCCGGGTAGCGGCTGGCACCGGCCGGCGCTTTTGGGGTAATGCCCAGCCCTGCCTTCTTGGCGACCTCGGCCTGTTGGGTCGTGATAATTCCGTCGTCCATCATCACATCAATAACAATGTTGCGACGCTCGATGGCATGATTCGGATTGCGGCGCGGGTTATACAATGACGGCCCCTTGATCATGCCGACCAGAAGCGCAATTCCCGGCAGGTCCAGCTCATTCAATGGCCGCTCAAAATAAAAATAACTGGCAAGGCCAAAGCCATGTACGGCCCGCTCGCCGGCTTGCCCCAGATAAACCTCATTCAGATAGGCCTGCAGAATTTCATCCTTGCCATAATGCAGCTCCAGCAGAACAGACATCAACGCTTCATTTGCCTTGCGCTGCAGAGAGCGTTCGCTGGTCAGGTAAAAGTTTTTAACCAGTTGTTGTGTCAGGGTACTGCCGCCCTGCACCGCTCTGCCGGCCTTGATATTGCTGATCAAGGCCCGCCCGATACCTCTGGGTGATATGCCAAAATGCTGGTAAAAACTCTTGTCCTCCACGCTCAGCAGCCCCTTGACCAGCAAATCAGGAACCTCGGACAACCGTACCAGAATACGGTCTTCAGCTTCTTCCGGGTATATACCACCAATATACAAAGGGTCGAAACGCACCGGCCCCGCCTCCCGTTGGCCCGATGAGGTAATCCGGGAAACGCCTGACCGGTCGAAATGTATGCGCAACCGCTGTTCGTCTTCTATACCGTCCCAGAAATCGAATCCTCGCTTATGCACAGCAATGACAGATTGCGAAGCATTGTAGCTGCCTGGCCTGTCCAGGTTTGCCTGCTTTCGATAACCGAGCAGCCTGAGCTCCCTGAGCACATGGTTCGTGGTATAGGGTGCCCCTGTGTAAAGCTCCAGTGGTCGCGCATAGACCCTGGCGGGCAAAGACCATTTTTTGCCTTCGAATCGAGTCAAAATTTTCACATCCAGCCAGATGAGCCAGGCGACAGGCAGTATCATTGCTATCAACAAGATGCGCCGGATAATCGGACCCGGCTTTTTTTTCAAGGGGCGCTTTGATCTTTTTTTTGCTGTTCTGGTTTTTTTCTTCTTTTTTCGGGTTGCCATGGTTGCTGAGGATAGCGTATGTGTTCAGGCGAGCCTGCTTCGAGTCCGATCGGACCATTCATTTCAATATGCGTATGAAATGAGATGATACATGAAAACCAGATATGGGACGTGATATGGAGGCAGCCACCCAATCCACTATTCCATTTTGTGCAACCTCAATACCGGCGTCCTGCACTTTGCCCCCGCCAGCTATTACACTTTACTCAGCGCCGCGTCGCTTCAAGAAATCTCTTTACATTGCTGTTTTTGATGCGGTCAGATCGGTTCCTTGCCACATGATCAGCCGGCAGCCTTCCATCATTATCCCTGATCCCCGGATCTGCTCCCAATTCCAGCAGGACCTCAATGGTTTCAGGATTATCATTGGATTGTGCTGCCAGATGCAGAGGTGTTCGTCCATTTTTGTTTCGGGTATTACTGTCTGCGCCGGCCTGCATAAGGACACGAATGATTTCAGGATTTTCATTTTCCCTCGCCGCCCAGTGTAGAGGAGTCAATCCGGAATAGCCGCGCACACTGATGTCTGCGCCAGCCCGTATCAGAAAATGAATGATTTCGGGGTCTTCATTAAGCAGTGCCGCAAAATGCAGAGGTGTCTGTCCATCTTGATTCCGTGCATCGGTATCCGCGCCAGCTTGTAAAAGAGCTTCAACGACTTTGATACTTTTATAGGCCGCCCGATGCAAGGGGGTATTTCCGTCTTTATCCCTTGCACCGACATCTGCACCTGCCTGCACAAGGAGCTGAATCATTTCGGAACTTTGGCTATACGCTGCTGCTTTATGCAGAGGGGTCTCTTCAAGTTTGTCTCGTGCGTTACTGTCGGCGCCACCCTGCAATAAAATACTGACCTTCTCAGGGCTGTTATAGGCTGCCCGATGCAACGGGGTCTGTCCGTCATTATTCCGTGCATTACTGTCGGCACCGGCATGCAGCAGGGCCTCGATGACTTCCGGGCTTTCACTCGATGCCACTGCCCGATGCAGGGGGGTGCTGCCAGACCGATCCGGCCTGTTGATGTCTGCGCCGGCCTGTACCAATACCCCGATAACTTCGGGGTTACTGTTGTTTTCTGCGGCCCGGAACAAGGGAGTATCTCCGGTACTGTCCATTGCATTGATATCTGCGCCAGCCTGCATCAGGGCCTCGATGACTTCCGGGCTTTCACTCGATGCCGCTGCCCGATGCAGGGGGGTGCTGCCAGACCGATCCGGCCTGTTGATGTCTGCGCCGGCCTGTACCAATACCCCGATAACTTCGGGGTTACTGTTGTTTTCTGCAGCCCGAAACAAGGGAGTATCTCCGGTACTGTCCATTGCATTGATATCTGCGCCAGCCTGCATCAGGGTCCGGACCACTTCGGGACTTTCATTAAATCCTGCGGCCCGGTGCAAAGCCCCCTGCCCGTCTTTATTCCGGGCCTTTATATCGGCACCAGCCTGTATCAGGGTTTCGATAATTGCAGCATTCTGATTATATTGAGCGGCCCGATGCAGGAGTGTTTCTCCGTTTTTATCTTGCGCATGGATATCCGAGCCAGCCTGTATCAGTAAACGGATATCTTCAGGGTTTTCACTGAATCTTGCGGCCCAATACAAAAGCGTCGCCCCGCCTTGTTCATCGCTATCGGCACCGGCACGCACAAGAGCCTTAATGATTTCCGGGTTCCTGTTATCTTCCGCTGCCAGATACAAGGGAGTCCGCCCACCTTCATCGCGTACATTGGTATTTGCACCAGCCTGCACAAGGTCCCGGATAGCCTGTGGATACTGACTATATCGCGCCGCCCAGTGCAAGGGGAGCATTCCGTATTGATCCGGTGCCCTGATATCAGCGCCAGCCTGTATCAATGGCTGGATAAGCATGGAGTTTCGATAAGCTGCCCAATGTAAAGGGGTCCGTCCATGTTGGTCCCGTTCGTTGATATGGGCACCGGCACGCAGAAGTGCCTCTGCAATGTCAGAATTTTCATTAAAAATTGCTGCATAGTGCAGAGGGGTTTTTCCGCCTGCATCGCCGGCATTGATGTCAGCACCGGCCTGCATCAGGGCCTGGATGATGTCCTGATTCGCACTTTCTGCGGCTGCCCAATGCAAAGCAGTTGAATGATTACCGGCCCGTGTATTGACGTCGGCACCGGCCTGTATAAATGCCCGAATGATTTCGGGATTTTTATTGCTGATTACCGCCCTGTGCAGAGGAACCAGTCCATCTATATCCCGCACATTGACAGCGGCACCGGCCTGTATCAGGGCCCGGATCATCTGCGGGTCTTCGCTGTATTGTGCTGCCTGATGAAGGACAGTCTGCCCGAGTTTATCCTGCGCCTTGAGTTCGGCGTTGACGGCCAATAGCTGCTGTATCTGTGCCGGTGTTGCAGCAGACCACCACTCCTTGTCAGGCAGTGGTGACTCGGCAGGCTGCGCCTGACCCAGGCCTGAGCAGGACGCGAACAGCAGGGCCACAATGAAGCCGGTTTTCATACGGCCTTTCCGGAGTCCTGAAATCAATCAGACAGCCTGAGATCGATCACCCAAAACCACGGCAGGTGCTGATTGCTGTCCGGAGCGTCCCTCAATAATTGACCGAACACTGGACAGGGACAGAAACTCGGCCAGATTGATCTGCCTTAAATGGTCGTGAATCCGCAGGCTTAGAGCACACCATAATTCATAGGTCAGACAACTCTCCCCATGTCTGCACTGTTCATGTGCTTCACGGCGAGCAACATCCGGATACTCACCTACTGCCTCAATAATATCCGCGATGGTAATGGTTTGCACATCACGCGCCAGTCGATAGCCACCACCGGGGCCACGCAAACCAATAACCAGTTCAGCCTCACGCAGACAGGCAAAAAGCTGCTCAAGATAGGACACTGAAATGCCTTGGCATTTTGCGATCTGGGCCAGAGCGACCGGATCTCCGCTGTCATTCAGGGCCAGATCCAGCATGGCCGTGACGGCATAACGTCCTTTGGTTGATAGTCTCATACAGCACCTGCAAAGAAGGGAAAATACTATCCTAACTGTATCGTATTGACCCGTTGCAAGTCAACCGGAGCGCCGCCAGAACACAGGGGCGACATGGGTTCGAAGGTATTCGAGAATCAGTTGGCTGAAACCGACTGTATGAAATATGACCAGTCCGTATCCGGTTTTTGCTGAGGGAATCCATGCCCCGATTTCAGGCAATAGTTTAACCACTTGAAAAGAAAGTGATTCATGCGCCAACGCCACTCGATAGCAGAGCGGCAGGAATCACGCTCAAGCCAGCCATAGTGCGCACTATCCCTGCAACAACAGGACACCAACTCGGCCTGCCTGGCATCATGATAAAGGCGGATTTTCATATCAGGCATACTCATCTCACCTTTTTCACACTGCAACCGGTAAGTCAGCAAAACCGTGGTGGTATATTTATGGCGCTCAAGTATCTTCAGATACAAGTCAACATCATTCGTGCGCTGCGATAATGACTGCCTGCCCGCATCAGGCAAACCACTGACCAACTGATTGAATCGGACATGGTTTTCTTCATACAGGGACATGAGCGCGTGAAAGCTCCTCGCCTTGCCTTTTATCTTCTGCGACTGTTTGACTGAAATTGCCATAGATTGAGCATAACACAGCTTCAATATCGTGACCGGATTTTTCTCCGGCTTGTATTTTTCCCCGATTCAGCCGTTGCAGGCGGCAAAATTGATGGTTATTCCGGTTGATTAGCGTATAAAATGTCTGGGTTTAATCCACTGAAACAATGCCATGTCTGCGAGATGCACGGAACGACTACTCAAGCGGCTATCGAAATATCTGGACAAATCCCGATTATTGACATCCGATGAAGCACTTGCACCCTACGAGTGTGACGGCCTGTCGGCCTATCGACAGCGGCCCGCGCTGGTCGCACTACCCGATACGACCAGACAGATACAGGCCATACTGTGTATTTGTTACGAAATGGATGTGCCGATTGTCACACGCGGGGCAGGAACCAGCCTGTCGGGTGGTGCCCTGCCCCATAAGGATGGCGTCGTGCTGGGACTGGCAGGGCTCAATAAAATTCTGGACATTGATATACAAAACCGCACGGCAAGGGTGCAACCCGGCGTCCGTAATCTGGCTATCACCGAGGCAGCCGCACCCCATGGTCTTTATTATGCACCAGACCCTTCTTCACAGATTGCCTGCTCAATCGGCGGTAACGTGGCGGAAAATGCGGGCGGCATACACTGCCTGAAGTACGGGCTGACTGTTCACAATGTCTTAAATATCAAAATCTTAACAATAGAAGGTGAAGTGCTTTCTATTGGAACACAAGCCCTGGACAGTCCCGGCTTTGATCTACTGGCTCTGCTGACCGGTTCTGAGGGTATGCTGGGAGTGATTACCGAGATCACGGTCAAGCTGCTACCGAAGCCGGATGTGGCCCGCGTACTGATGGCTTCATTCGATGATGTTGAGAAAACCGGCGATGCCGTCACGGGGATTATAGGTTCGGGTATTATTCCGGGGGCACTGGAAATGATGGACAACCTGTCTATTCAGGCAGTCGAGCGTTTTATGCCTGCTGGTTATCCGGCTGATGCCAGTGCCATTCTGCTATGTGAGCTCGATGGCATGGAAAGCGAGGTCAATGACCAGATAGAGACTGTTCAGCAGGTCCTGAACAAAAGTGGTGCGACCGGAGTACGCCTGGCCAGAGATGAGCAGGAACGCATGATGTTCTGGGCCGGGCGCAAGTCAGCCTTCCCTGCCGCTGGACGTTTGGCTCCGGATTATTACTGCATGGACGGCACAATTCCGAGAAAACATCTTGGACAAGTATTAAAACGCATTGGCAGGCTGTCAGAAGAATATGGCTTACCGGTTGCCAACGTATTTCATGCAGGCGACGGCAATCTGCACCCGTTGATCCTCTATGATGCAAACCAGAAAGGGCAACTTCACCTTGCCGAACAGCTTGGCGCAAAGATTCTGGAACTTTCTGTAGAGGTTGGCGGCACAATCACCGGAGAGCACGGCGTCGGCATAGAAAAAATCGATCAGATGTGTGTGCAGTTCCAAACGGCAGAGCTTGCTCAGTTTCATGCCGTTAAAGATGCTTTTGACTCGAAACGATTACTCAATCCGGGCAAGGCCGTGCCAGAACTGCACCGCTGTGCCGAACTTGGTGCCATGCACGTACACCATGGTCAACTGCCCCATCCTGAAATAGAACGCTTCTAGGATGCCTGATATAGCGCAGCAACTGGTCACAGCGGTTATCGATGCCAGCCATGATGGACAACCGCTCAGCATCCACGGCAGCCGATCAAAATCATTCCTGCGACTCCGGGATGAAGGAAGACCCCTGTCCATTTTGCAGCACAACGGCATAGTGGCCTATGAACCGACCGAGCTGGTATTAACGGTCAGAGCAGGCACCTCCATTTCCGAGACTGAATCTGTATTACGGCAGAACGGCCAGATGCTGGCATTTGAGCCTCCTGAATTTAATGGTGGCACCATTGGTGGCGCGATAGCAAGCGGGCTATCGGGCCCCCGTCGTCCGTGGGCCGGTGCCGCCCGCGACTTTGTTCTGGGAACACGCATCATCAATGGTAAAGGTGAAGATCTGCGTTTTGGCGGTCAGGTCATGAAAAATGTTGCAGGTTATGACATATCCAGATTGATGACAGGTGCCTACGGTGTTCTGGGAGTTATTCTGGACATATCCATAAAAGTACTGCCTCTGCCTGAAGTGGAAGTCACCAAAGCTTTCGAACTGTCTGCAGAAGAAGCTATCCGGCAGAGCAGTGAGCTATCAGGTCATGCCAATCCCATAAGCGCAGCCTGCTGGTATCAGAACAGATTCATGGTTCGACTATCGGGCACGGAGTCCGGTGTCAGGCAGACCTCGCACCTGCTCGGTGGTGAACTACTGCAGGACGCGGACAACTTCTGGCTATCTATCCGCAACCACCGTCATAAGTTTTTTCAGCAGGGCAGTTTCTGGCGACTGTCTATCCCGCCATCCAGTCCGCATATCCTGAAAAACTCAAGCGAACAACTCATTGACTGGGGCGGTGCACAACGCTGGGTCAGAACCGAAGAGTCCCCTGATAGCGTTATGCGAAATGCGTCGTCTGCAGGCGGGTATGCCGAACAATGGCATACCTCCGACAAAAAAAATCTGCGGTACTGCTTGCCCGATGAAATTAGAAATATTCACAAAAGAATCAAGCAAGCCTTTGATCCAAAAGGAATTCTAAATCCTGGTGCTTTTTATAATGAGCTATAGCGATGCAAACCCGCCTTACTGAACAGTTCCTGGCCGATCCCAGAGGCCAGCGTGCCAATGAGATTCTGCGCAAATGCGTACACTGTGGTTTCTGTAATGCAACCTGCCCGACCCATGAAATCCTTGGTAATGAGCTGGATGGACCGCGCGGACGCATTTATCAAATCAAACAGATTCTGGAAGGGCAAAGCTATAGCCATGAAACGCGGCAACACCTTGACCAGTGCCTGACCTGTCTTAACTGCGAGACCACCTGCCCTTCCGGCGTGGATTATGGCGAGCTACTCGATATCGGTCGGGAGATTATTGAAGAAAATACATCACGTCCCCTTTTCGACCGTTTCAGGCGTTATTTAATTCGCGAGTCCCTGGCTTATCCAGATCGCTTTGCTGTCCTGCTTGGTATGGGGCGTATCGTCCGCCCTTTTTTGCCTCCCCGCCTGCAAGCCGGGATACCAGCAAAATCACCCACAACCAAACGCCCTGTCTGTTCACATTCCCGTAAAGTTCTGCTGGCGGAGGGCTGTGTGCAGCCTGTACTCAGTCCATCCATCACCGCCGCCACATGCAGGGTGCTGGACCAGCTCGATATCGAGGCGATAACAGAAAACCCACCGGCTTGCTGTGGTGCCCTGCATCACCATACCTCGGCCCCTGAACAGGCCCTGAACTTTGCACGCAGCCGCATTGATGCCTGGTGGCCGCATGTTGAAGCCGGCATAGAAGCCATTATCTCAACTGCAAGCGGCTGTGGCGTACATATCAAACACTATGGAAAATTACTTGAGCACGATATGGAATACGCGGAAAAATCCCGCAAAATCAATGAATTAACGAAGGATCTTGTGGAAGTTATCGATCAAGAGGATACGACAAGGCTAAGGCCCAATCGCGACTGCACAGTCGCCTGTCATTCCCCCTGTACGCTACAGCATGGACAAAAACTGGCCGGCCGTGTTGAAAGCCTGCTGGATTCAATGGGTGTAAAACGTATTTCCTTCAATGAGTCCCATCTATGCTGCGGTGCAGCCGGCAGCTACACGCTGCTGCAACCGACCCTGTCCAGACAGTTGAAAAAGAGAAAGCTGGAAAATATCAGCCGCGAGCAACCAGACATGATTGTCACAGCCAACATCGGATGCCTGCATCACCTCGCTTCAGGAACCTCGATCCCGGTAAGGCACTGGGTAGAGCTAATCGCTGACTAGACTGTCAGCCACCGTTGGTTGTATGTTTTTCCTTGGATTCACGGCGTTCCTGGGCCTCCAGGGTGAGCGTGGCCACGGGGCGGGCCTCGAGCCGTTGCAGACCGATTTCCTCGCCAGTATCATCACAATAACCATAAGAACCATCCTCGATGCGCTTCAGTGCCCCATCAATCTTGTTCTGCAACTTGCGATAGCGGTCACGGGTACGCAGCTCCAGAGTATGATCACTTTCACGGCTGGCACGATCAATCTCGTCACCCACATCCTGGTTGGCATTATCACGAAGATGGTCCAGAGTCTCCTGTGACTCCTCCATCAATTCAGAACGCCAGTCGAGCAACTTCTTTCTGAAATACACCCGATGCCTGTTGCACATGTATTCTTCTTCCCCATTGGGACGATAATCACTCGGCAGTTCGATATCATCAAGTGATGACATTCCTCTCTCCCTGTTTGTAAAAAGCATGCTTATATAGCGCAGCCGGAAAGTTTTGGCAACTCCTTGCGTACATCAGTGCCATAAAATCAGGCTGCCAACCCGGCCGGGCAGGCCACACCGGTACCACCCAAACCACAATACCCACCGGGGTTTTTCGCCAGATACTGCTGATGATAATCCTCGGCATAATAAAACTCTCCGGCAGGCAGAATTTCTGTCGTAATACTCGAATATCCTGCACTTTGCAACGCACTTTGATAGGCGCCCAGCGAATCTATTGCCAGTTTCTGCTGTGCGTCCGAGGTGCAGTAAATGCCGGAACGATACTGTGTACCCACATCATTTCCCTGCCTCATTCCCTGAGTCGGGTCATGTGATTCCCAGAAAACCTTCAGAATATCGGCATAGCGAATCACTTTCGGGTCATATACAACCAGCACAACCTCATTATGACCGGTCCTACCTGTGCAGACCTCCTGATAAACGGGGTTTTTTGTATGGCCTGCCGAATACCCGACGGCGGTTGTGTAAACCCCCTGCAACGGCCAGAACTTACGCTCCGCTCCCCAGAAGCAACCCAGGCCCAGAATCGTCCGTTCAAAACCCTCTGGAAATGGTTCCAGAATCGGATTTCCATGCACATAATGTCGATTATTGACCGCCATAACAGTATTCCGACCAGCAATGGACTCCGCCTCCGAAGGCATCTCTGTTTTTTTCTTCAACATAAACATTGCGGTATAGCACCGTGATTTAACCGTATCTGGATAGCTTATTCCGGCATTATATCCCAATATAGGGATTCCAACAGGACCACTTCCTGATTTTTAATCCAGACCCGGACACAGGCCATACAATGCGCAGCACAAGGAACTCCCGGCACTCTGTACGGTCTGACAACACTAACTATTCCTATTCCCGCATCATAAGGCAAAGCCACAATGAAAAAGCACTTAGCCGGTATATTTCTTTCCTCTTTAATGACATTACTCTCATCGGTTTCGCTGGCAATGAAAGCAGAAGAAGGCCAGCGCATTGCGACTTTTGCAGGGGGCTGTTTCTGGTGTATGGAACAACCCTTCGACATACTGGAAGGAGTGATATCAACCACATCCGGCTACACAGGCGGACATACCAAAGATCCAACTTACCGGCAGGTCTCCTCCGGCAATACGGGTCATACCGAAGTGGTTCGGGTTGTTTATGAGCCCGACAAGATCACCTTCGAAGAACTGCTCAAGGTTTACTGGGTCAATGTTGATCCTCTCGCCGACAATGCCCAGTTCTGTGACCATGGCAGCCAGTATCGCGCCGGCATATTTTATCATGACGATGAACAGAAACAGGCAGCGCTGGCCAGTCTGGAAGAAGTAAAGAACAAATTCAAGGATGATACGGTCTATACCGAGGTTACTGAATCTACCGTATTCTACCCGGCAGAAGATTACCATCAGGATTACTATCAGAAGAGTGCTGTAAGCTATAAGTATTACCGCTGGCGTTGCGGTCGCGATGCCCGGCTTCAAGAATTATGGGGCAAGGCCGCCGTAAAGCATTAGATCTCTTTTGGCCGATACAGGCCAAGCAGCCGGCATTTCCCTGTTTGCCGAAGATCCTCCCGTCTTTCAACCCTGAAACAGGCAACTGCCGCCGTTACCATAAGTTTACCGGATTCAGTTAAGGCAAGCGGCTGGTTGGAAATGAGATTGACGGCACAATCCATACCCGGGTTATGTGCAAGCACCATAATGCGCCCGCCATCGCCTGCATGAGCAGCCGCATCCTCAAGCAAAATCTCCTCATTTGCCAGATATAACTTTTTACTGATTACAATCTGCTCTGATCCCAATAGCCAGGACTTATTCAGCAGTTTGATCGTTTGCCATGTTCTGCTGGCCGGTGAAACAAGAACCCGATCAGGAATCAGACCGTTGTTGTGCAGAAATATGCCCATACGCTCAGCATCATGGCGGCCGCGCCTGCTTAATGGTCGGTCTATATCAGACAGATTATTACGCCAGTCGGACTTGGCATGTCGCATCAGCAATAACTCAAATGCAGCCACCTCCCTTCACTCCAGCCAGTCAAGCAGATAATAGAGCAACTGTCCTTCAGACGACTTCGACGGGCCATGCACAAGAGCCGCATATTTCTGATTATCGGGGGAGGCTGTGGCCAGTGCGGTTGCCCTGTTCTGTACCACCTGAACAGCTCCGGCCGAGAAACGATTGCGATTTTTGCCGGGGACATGGACAACCGCATAGCATTGCCCGGAGACATTACCTGCCTTATCCGGCGGCACCATTCCTTTCATGCCTGAAATCCTGAACTCAACCCATGCAACTCATACCAGAGGTCGGGGCGCTGATCTGTTTATGCGTCGTAGTACCGGCTTGCGGCCTCTATTGCGCCGGTACGGCCCAGCACGCTTTCCAACGCACCCAGGCAAAACATGACGTTACGCTGATGACATGACTCACCCATCAAACCGATACGCCATATCCTGCCAGCCATTTCACCCAGACCAGCGCCGATCTCCAGTCCATACTGCTGCAACAGCCGTGCCCGCACGGTGGCATCATCAATACCCTCCGGCAGACCAACAGCGTTAAGCTGTGGAAGGCGATATGCCTCATCGACAATCAAAGACAATCCCAAGGCTTCAAGACCTGTTCTGAGTCCCAAATGGTGATGCCGGTGGCGTTTCCAGCCGCTCTCCAGCCGCTCTTCACCGAGCATGACCAAAGCCTCATGCAAGCCATAAAGGGCATTGACAGGTGCCGTGTGGTGATAAGCCCGTTTGCCATTTTGACCCCAGTAACCCATCAACAGATTCAAATCAAGAAACCAGCTCTGTACCGCATTTTTTCGGCTGCGGATTTTATCGACGGCAGCCTCACTGAATGTGGTTGGTGAAAGCCCGGGCGTACAAGACAGGCATTTTTGTGTGCCGGAATAAACCGCATCCAGTCCCCAGTCATCAACCCGCAGCTCAACGCCACCGAGTGAGGTCACGGTATCTGCGATTACCAGACAGTCATGGGCATGTGCGATTTCACTCAATGTTTTCGCATCGGACAAAACCCCGGTGGAAGTTTCGGCATGAACGAACGCAACAACGCCGGTATCAGGGTTTGCTTTCAGTGCATCTTCCAGCTTTTGCGGATCAACCGGTTCACCCCAGTTGTCATCCACCATAATGGCCTCAGCACCGCTTCGCAGGACATTTTCCATCATGCGGCCGCCAAATACCCCGTTACGACATACAATCACCTTGTCGCCCGGCTCAATCAGATTAACAAAGCAGCTCTCCATACCGGCCGAACCCGGTGCAGAAACCGGTATGGTCATTGAGTTTTCAGTCTGAAAGGCATATTGCAGCATGGATTTCACCTCATCCATCATATCGACAAATACCGGGTCCAGGTGGCCTATGGTCGGACGTGACATAGCCTCCAGAATACGGGGATGGACATCAGATGGTCCCGGCCCCATTAAAATACGTCGTGGCGGATTGAATGACTGCATATGAATCTCGAACAGATTGATGAAAAAAGCGATTATATTCAAACAATGGAATTTTTTCAGGTCAAGGTCATTCTGACCGGTTCGGTGCCTGATTAAAACATTCACAAGTCACAAGTGCGATGTTGCCATTATAATGTCAGGATGAAATCGTCTGCATTGATTTCCACGTCCCTGATACTACTGATGCTGCTGACCGGCTGTTCCCCGGATACGACTCAAATTGAACAAATCAGAAAACATCAGGAGCTTACCGTTGTGACCCGAAATGGTCCGGCCACCTACTATGAAGGGCCATTCGGCCCGACCGGGCTGGAATATGAGCTGGCCAGACAATTTGCCGATTATCTGGGTGTGAGACTTGCCATTATTACCCGAAGCGAACCGGCTGAGATGTATCGGCTGCTGGCTGACGGCAAGGCGGATATAGCCGCTGCCGGATTAGCTATTACCACAGCCGGAAAAAAATTTTTGCGCTTCGGTCCCGGCTATCTTGATGTTACGCCGCAACTGGTATATCGCCCGCAGAGCGGTAACCGCAGGCCTGAAAAAGTGGCCGACATCATCGGTATGAGTATGCGGGTAGCCGCGGATTCACCTCACATTAAAACGCTGAAAAACCTGCGCAACAGACACCCGCAACTGAACTGGCAGGAAAGCAGTGAGCACAGCACAGCAGAACTGATGCAGCAGGTCTGGTCACAGACCATTGATTATACGGTGGCCGGTGCCACAGAAATAAAATTCAAACAACACTTTTACCCGGGGCTGGCGGTTGCCTTTGCTCTGGACAAGCCCAGCCAGGCCGGCTGGGCACTATACAAAGGTACAGACCATACCCTCCTGAACGCGGTGCAGGCGTTCTTTGCGCGAATCAAGAGAGACGGCAGCCTGAACACCCTGATCAATCGGTATTTCGAACGGGCACGTCCGCTCGACTACGTTGATACCCAAACATTCATGCGCGATATGAACAACAGGCTGCCGGACTACCTGGAAGACTTCAAAAAATCGGCGAGGAAATATGCACTTGACTGGCGGCTGCTGGCGGCGGTGAGCTATCAGGAATCCCATTGGAACCCACAGGCCGTATCTCCGACCGGTGTCAGAGGACTGATGATGCTGACCAGCGATACAGCGGAGCTTATAGGCATTGAAAATCGCCGTGATCCGGCGCAAAGCATATATGGCGGAGCCAAATATCTGCGCTATATGATTGACAAAATACCTGCACGCATTATGGAACCGGATCGCACATGGATGGGCCTTGCTGCCTACAATGTGGGCTATGGTCATCTTGAAGATGCACGGAAAATAGCCCAGGGCCGCGGCGGCGATCCCGACAAATGGACTGATGTGAAAAAGAGCTTACCGCTTTTAAGTCAGGAAAAATGGTACAGCCGGACCCGACACGGCTATGCTCGCGGTAACGAACCAGTGGCGTATGTATCGAACATTCGCAGCTATCTTGATCTGCTTGTATGGCATGACGAATCCACCACCGCCCCGCCTGACGCCAGCCCCTCTGCCCTGTAAATTCCCGATAGCTCACCACGGGTGCCCGAATCATCCGGGCAGACCAGAGTGCAGGGCCGGTTTTTTCAGAAAGCAGCCTGACCGTTAAAAAAGCGGGGCCGGTGACAATACGGATGGATCCGGCCCCGCAACAGCCGGCAGGGAGGTGCCGGCTACGGACTTCCTACCAATTCAGCTTCCACTGTGCGCCGACGCTGTGGCGCGGGTTATTATCATCCTGCTCGCGGCGGATGGCCTTGATATCCAGCTTCGACTTCAGGCCAGCCGGGTTCGACAACAGACGCCAGCCGAGGGTCAGGTCACGTTTCGCATCGGAGGCCGACAGGCTCGCATAGGGGATGCCGGTGGCATCGTCTGTCAGGGCAAAGCCCCACTCGCCTTTCAGCGTCCAGCGGCTCGATACGGCAGCAGTATGTCCGTTGTCTTCTTCCTCCAGCGCATCCGTCAATGAATCCGATAACAACCGATCCAGACCACTGGCCGCCGGTGCATTGCCGTACTCATGGCGCAGACTGAACGACGGGCCATAGGCCGAGTTTGGCCACGCCTCGTAGCGCAGTGAGCCGGACAGACCCCACTCCTCACGCTCGGCAGCCTCATGCTCCAGCAGATAGCGACCGCGCACATCCACCGTCAAACCCTTGGCCGGTGTCTGCCAGCTCAGGCCGCCGCCCAGCTCCAGACCAAAGCCTTCGCTGGTATCGCCGCCGTCATAACGCAGACCCAGCTCCAGTTCCGGTGTCAGACGCACACCGTCCTCTTCCGGTAACTGCCAGGACCAGGCCAGACCCATGCGGAAACGCTGCGTATCCGCCTCGGTGCCCGCCATGACGCGGGAATCATCCGCCTCAATACGCGCCAGTGTCAGGCCCGAAATCAGCTCCAGGGTCAAACCGCCCTCTTCCACCGGACGCTCCAGCAGCGTACCGCGCAGACCGGCGGTGGCCGATAGCTGCACCAGATTGTGCTTCGATTCCATACCGGTTTGTGAAGTCTGAGTCTGCTTCAGGTCGCCCCGCCCATAGCTGGCGGCACCCCACAGTTGCAGGCGTTCGCTCAGGTCGTAGCGCAGATACGGCAGCATGGAAACCAGCATACCGGACAACTCGCCTTCGTCCGATGCACCCTGCCATTCGCCATCGCTGTCGCTGTAGGCCAGTGCCAGACCGACCAGCGTCTGACCGTTGTCGCGGTCAATGCCCAGCATGGCCGTGGTCACTTCACCGTCTATGCTGAGGCTGAGATCGTCTTCACCGTCTTTGTACTTCGTATAGGCCGCCTGACCCCAGATGGAGGTGCCGTCCTGATCCGTGAATGTGAAATGACTACCACGCAGCAACGACGGCAGCAGCTTCGGCAGTGACAGGGTGCGTGACAGCTTGCGCGGACGATCCGACGAACCGGCACCCAACTGCTCAATGCCCATCACACTGGCATCCGGGACTGCCGCGACTGGACAGCAGACGCGCCGCATTGAATGACTGACCGCGCGGCAGACCGTTCAGATTACCCGACAGACCCGGCTGGTCTCGATGCCGTGAAACGATGATGCAGACCACCCAGCATATGCTCAATCGCCGTCAGACCAAAGCGTGGCAACCACATCTGCTGTGCGGCCTGCATGGCCGTCATGTCGGCCGATTCATCGTCATCGGCAATCTCAACCGGCAGGGTGGCCGGATCGTAGCCGGCATCCGCCGTATGCGTCAGTATCACCCGATTGGCATCACTGTCGGCGTCGTCTCTGGCCATCACCGTCACCGTCTGTGCCTGATTCCAGTTGGTCGGCGTAAAGAGCAGGCGGTCACCGCCGGTCACCCGCAGGCGGGTCGCATCCCCGGAAGATACTCTCACCGTCACATCGCCCGATGGACGGGTGTCCAGCACCACCGTGTAGCTCGCGGCACCATTTTCTTCCATATCCAGGCTGCTCTCTGAGAGCACCAAATTCCCTGTGCTGTCCGGTGTGTCGGTGTCGGCAATCGTCACCGTCACATCCCGACTGACCTCGCCGAAGCCGGCATCCGCCGCATGAACCAGTGTCACGGCAGCCTCATTCACGCTGTTGCTGTCCGTGCCGGCTATCAGGGTAATGACCTGCGTCTCGTTCCAGTTCATCGTGCTAAAGGTCAACGCAAGCGGATTCACGGTTAAGGACGTATCGGCATGGCCACTGAGCATGACCGTGACTTCCGCTATCGGCCGAGCCGACAGGCGCACGGTGTAGCTGGTAGTGCCCCCTTCATCCAGCTCAATCTCCGTGCTTGAAAACTGCAACTGCGGCGAACTGTCGGTGATGATCACCTCCAGATCGGCCGTGACGGAATCATAGCCGGCATCGGCACTGTGGGTCAGCGTCACCTGATCCATCACGGTGTTACTGTCCGTGACCGCCGTCAGCGTGACGGTCTGCGGGTTACCCCAGTTCTGTGAGGTAAAGGTCAGGGTGGTGTCATCGGCCTCCAGTTCGGCATTCGTGCCGGTGAGGGTCACCATGACATCGGCGCTCGGTGCGGCTGCCAGGCTGACTCGGTAGCTGGCACTGCCGCCTTCAATGAGGGTCAGGCGAGTCGTGCTCAATACCAGCGCCGGTTGTTCCTGAATCGTAAAATCAACATTGCCCATGCCAGAGGCACCGCCGCCCAGGTTGGTGCCGGAACTGCTGTCCAGTGTGCCCAGAGCAATGCGCACCGTTTCGCCGCCGGTCTCGACCATGGCATC
This sequence comes from Gammaproteobacteria bacterium, assembly GCA_965214035.1. GTDB lineage: Bacteria > Pseudomonadota > Gammaproteobacteria > JAJDYQ01 > JAJDYQ01 > JAJDYQ01. The sequence continues at coordinate 1,040,168 of OZ243932.1, forward strand.
CGTTTGTGCCATCAGGGTCAGGGTGGCCACCTCACCACCGGCGCTGAAGGTCACGCTGCCACCGGCCAGATCGCTGTAATCCACGCCATTGGCCGCCGTGCCGGTCAATGTGTAGTCGGTGCCGAAGACAGCCGTACCGCCGAAGGTCAGCGGCACGGTCAGTTGCTCGCCGGCCGTCAGGGCGCGACCCAGGGTGAGGGTGAGTTGTTTACTGCCGCCTTCGGCCACATTACCAGGATCACCGACCAGCGTGACTGTGGTGGCATCGTCGTCATGCACTCCGACGGACGCCACGGACGGATCGCCCACATCATAGCCCGTACCAGTACCTACGGTCACGGTGACCGTGCCATTGGGTTCATCCACGGCATCGCCCTGCGTCGCAATCAAATAGGCCACCGTGCGGGAGCCGCCGTTCAGGGCAACCGTCTGTGCGCCGCTGGTGGTGATAAAACCGCTGCCGCCGCTGACATTGAGCATCAGGGTCAGGGCGTCCGTCGGCGGTGGTGTGGCCGTCAGGGTAAAGCTGGCACTGCCCATTCCTTCCGTGACCGTGGTACCGCCGGTGATGGTGATCATCGGCATGACAATGGCATCGTTGACCTGCACACTGAAATGGTCGGGTGAATCCGGATCGGCACCGCCGCCCACATTCGTGTTCAGACTACTGTGGTCAAAGCCATTGGTGACCGTGCCGTCCGGACCCAGGGCAATGATGAAGGTCTCGGAGCCGCTGCCCTCCATCGTATTGTCGCCGATGGCGGTCAAGGTCAGTTCAGCCGTCTGTGCGCCAGCATTCTCAAAGCGCAGCAGCGGAGTCATTGTGTTCTCATTGGACAGAACCACACCCGTGCCTGATTGTCGTGCCAGGCTCCAGTCCGCCGGTTCGACATCGGTACCGGCTATGCTCAGCGGCACCTCGATGATTTCGCCGGCGATCAGGGCACGACCTAACTCGATCGTGAAGGTAACGGCCTGACCTTCATCAATGGCGCCCGTGCTGCCGGTGCGGGTCAGGCTGACTTCGGTCGGATCGTCGTCATCAACCATGACCATCAGGTCGTCAATGCTGAGGCCGCTGTATTGGGTATCGCCGCTGAGAGTATGGCTGATGGCGACACGGCGATCACCGGCATCGTCGTCATTGTTATCCTGACCAGTGACGATGAGGGTCTGCGGTTGGTTCCAGTCCGTGCTGGTAAAGGTCAGGGTGGTATCGGTCATCGTGATGCCGGTGCCGGGAGTAGCGGTGACGGTGACGCTGGCGGCTGGCTGTGAGGTCAGTACCACGATGTAGCTGTCGGTGCCGCCGTTTTCAGCGACACGGGTGACGCTACCGGTCGCCCCGATGATCCGGATACCGGCCTGGTCGTTGTCATTGACAGTCAGTTGTACCATGGCCGGGCTGCCGGCGGCATAGCCGCTCACGGAGGAAACATCAATGGTCAGCATACCATCCGCCCCATCCTGATCATTGTCGGTCACGCTGACCTCAAATTGCAGGGTCGGATCCAGGCTGGTGTCGGTCTGATCCAGCGTCAACTCATAGCCGTCGCTGATATCCAGCAAGAGACGGACATCGACCAGTGTGAATGTCTCGCCGGTATCCGGTGATACGGTGATCTGTATCATGCGGGCATCGCCTTCTTCAATGCTGGTATGGTCGCCCACCACTTGTATGCTCAGGGTCGGATCGTCGTTGTCGGCGACGGTGAGCTGTACCGAGTCAATCTCACGGTCAGTGCGATAATCACCGCTGTCGCCCTGACTAATGGCGTGGGTGATAGTGCCAGAGCGTGCATCGCCGGCGTTGTGCACCGCGTCATCCATGCCGGTCACGGTGACCGTCTGTGCCTGATTCCAGTTACTCTGGGTAAAGGTCAGCATGTCATTATCGACGGTGGCGACCGTGCCCGAATCAACCATGATGATGACCTCGCCGGCCGGGGCCGAGGTCAGTACCACGGTATAGTTGTTGGTGCCGTCTTCATCCACGGCCAAGGTGGTCGGCTGTACGGTGATACCGGCCGTATCGTCTTCGGTGATGGTGACCGTGACTTCACCGGTGACTCCGGCATAGTCGCCACCGGTGGCGGTGTGCAACAGGGCGATCGGGTCATCCGATTGGGCGTCGTCGTCCGACCCGGCGGTGACCGTGACGGTCTGCGGCTGGTTCCAGTTCTGGGTGGTGAAGTTGAGGGTATCATCACTCAGGGTCAGATCGGTATCGGCCTGACCGCTTACAGTAATGGCCACTGGCGCATTGGGCTGGGTGACCAGAGACACGGTGTAGGTCGCGGTATCGCCCTCGTCAGTGGTCAGGGTGGATGGATTCAGGGACAGGGCCGGCTGTTCGGTGATGTTAAAAGCCAGACTGCCGGTGACCGTGCCGCCGCCGTCCAGAAAGATGTCGATCAAGGTACCCGGTACAATGGTGATGCTCTCGCCGGAGTCGGAGGTACTGTCGGCAGTGGCTCTCAGGGTCAGGGTGGCCGTCATGGCGGTAGTGCCGGAGGACGGGCCGATGAATGTGACGGTGGGGTCGTCGCTGCCGGTCAGATTGGCATAGCTCACGCCATTCGTTGCGACCTCCATCAGGGTGTAGTCTGTGCCCCGTGTGGCATCACCGCCGAAGGTCAGCGGGACGACCAGATCTTCGCCATTGACCAGACCGCGGTTCAGTGTGAGAGTAATCTGTTTGCTGGCGCCTTCATCGAGGTCGCCGGCCGGATTTTCGGCCAGGGTGACGATGGTGGCATCGTCGTCCAGCACCATGATGGTGGCCGTGTCGATGGTGCCGGCGGTATAGCCGGTACCGTCATTGATTGTCACCGTGACCTCGCCGCTGACTTCATCGACTTCATCGTCGATGATCGGAATCGTGTAGGTCGCGGTCGCAGTGGTGCCGGCCGGGAAGGTAACGGTCTGGTCGCCTTCTGCTGCAATAAAGTCACTGCCGGGTACGTCCATGACGGTCAGGTCAATGGTCAGATCTGTGACCGGTGGCTTGTTCGCCGTCAGTCTATATTCGATCATGTCCCCCTCGGTGGCCGGACTGCCGCCGGCAATGCTGATGGCCGGTGGAACATCCAGTACTGTCACTTCAATGACGTCATCGACCCGTTGACCGGTGGCGTAGCCGGCCGCTCCATTGGTCACAAAATGACGAATGAGCACTGTGCGGGTATCGGTCGTGTCATCATCGACACCGGTGATAATGACCGTCTGCGGCTGATTCCAGTTACCTGCGATAAATTCCAGCACGGCTGTGCCAGCGGGTGAATCACCGGAGCGGTGCAGGGTCACGCCCGGCATGGCGGCTCTGGCTTCAATGATGACATTGTCCGCCGGCGGTGAATCCAGCACGACGGTGTAGGCGGCGGTGCCGCCGCTCTCGGCCAGGGTGAGAGCGGTCGGGTTGAAGGTGATGCCGGCGGTATCGTCGTCGGTGACCGTCACCGTGACGCTGTCAATGGTCAGAGTGGTCGGGTAGCCAGTGCTGTCCTCTGTGGCACTGATGGTGTGGCGGATGACTGCCGTGCGTTGATCGCCAGTATTGTCAATGTCGTCATCGACACCGGTGATGGTGACGGTCTGCACCTGCTGCCAGTTGGTACTGGTGAATAAAAGCTGTGGCGGTGCCACCGTGACGCCGGCGGCGGCCGTGATGTCCAGGGTCACGATGCCGCCCGGTCGTGTGTTCAGGTGCACGGTGTAATCGTCCATGCCGCTGTTCTCGGCCACCGTGGCGGTCGATTCACTGATGAGCACGCCGGCGGCATCGGTGTCGGTGACGGTCACATCGAACACAACGGCCTCCAGGGCGGCATAGGTACTGTCGTCCATCGATGTGATGGTATGGGTCAGTGTCCCTTCATAGTTGCCGCTGTCGGCCATGGCACTGACCGTGACAGCCTGCGGCGTATTCCAGGCTTCCGGAGTGAAGGTCAAGCTGTCCTTGTCCAGCATCAGATCGGTGCCGTCGTGACCGCTGATGGTGACCGTCACAGCCGCCGTCGGCTGGCTGGTCAGACGCACCGTGTAGTCGGCCTGACTGCCTTCTGGCACGGTGAAGGGAGCGGGCTCCAGCCTCAGACCGGCTGTGTCACTAAAATCAATGATTGATATCGTTGCCATAGGTCTGGCACCGGCGGCCAGACTGTCTGGCAGCTCGCCAAAAGCTATCGTCAATGTTTCGGTAGGCTCGACGATGTTGTCTTCAATCAGTCGGATAGTGACTTGCCTGGTTGTTACTCCAGGCGCGAAGATCAACAGTCTATTTTCGGTGCTCTCATAATCCTGCCCGGCGATGGCAGTACCATCGCTGATCTGCACCGGTACCTCTACGAGATCCGGCAGCGGTCGCGACAGCAGGGCAACTGGCTGCGACGGGCCGTCATCCTCCAATACGCCAAAGTTCTCCAGCGCAAAGGTAATGGTCGGAGAACCGGTAGTGGTGGCATCATCATCGAGGATGGAAAGCCGATTGATGCGGTCATTAACTGCCTCTAAACCACCGCTGCCCAGACCAAATGCAGCATCATCTTCAAAGCCATGAGCCTGCTGACGTGAGGAGAACAGAAAGGCGAAACGGCGCTCCACCCGATCCGCATTATCGATGGCGGTCAGCCGCAGCACCGCCTGCCGGGCACCGGCACCGGCAAAGCGCAGCAGACCCCCCTCTTCCTCGTCAATTGTGGCTAACCGCCCGCGACCCACCGGGTGATCGCCGGACTTGAGCAGGGTCACGCCGGTATTGGCCTCGTCTTCATTGAGCACCAGCGTGTAGTGCGCCGTCTCACCGGCAGTATAGGGAATGATTGCCTGCTGACCGGCCAGCAGCGGTTGGTCCAGAGTCACGGTAATGTCCAGAAAATTATCCGCACCGGATTCCGTGATGGTTGTGAACTGGAATACATCCTCACCCCCATCAGAGATTCTAAAGGGACGCGAGTGTGTCATGGTGAAGGCAGTTCGCTCGTTGTCCCAGACGCTGACTGTGGCGGTGGTGTCTGCCGAGGCACCCGGTCCGTAGTCATCACCGTCGGTCACGGTCACGCTGACCGCACCGTCCGGTTCATCGATAGTGTCATTTTGGGTCGGCACCGTGTAGCGCACCGTGGTCTGACCGACCGGCAGCATAACCGTGTGCGCACCGGCGGCACTGTCCGATAGAAAACCGGTGGCATCACCGGTCTCCTCCACCGTCAGGCGAATGGTCAAATCCCTGTCGGGTGCCGGATCGGCCGTGATGATAAAATCGGCCGGACTGCCCTCGGTCACGCCTAAGCCGCTGTCCGCGGCAATGGTGACCGCCGGCACTTGATCGTTAATGACCGCCACTACCACATCCTGCAGAGCCAAATGACTGGCCTGATAGGCGGCACTGTCGCCGGTGGTAATCGCATGACTGACCGTGAGCAGACGCACATCACCGGTATTTTCAATGCCGTCACTGATGGCCGCTACGGTGACCCTTTGCGACTGGCGCCAGTTGCCATTCGTGAAGGTCAGTACCTGACTGGCTCCAGCCGTGCCACCGGCTATATTGACTGTCGCCAGTCCGGGCATGTCCGACTCCAGGGTGATGACCACATCACCGGCCGGTTGTGTGTCGAGCACTGCGGTGTAGGTGGCCGTGCCGCCTTCCCGAACTACCACGGTCGATGGCGAGAAGGTTACACCGGCCTCATCATCCACCACCGTGGCCAAGACCCCATCGAGAGCCAGTCCGGAGGTGTAGGCGTTACCGTCGCCTGTTGTAATCCTATGTCCGATAGTGGCGGTGTTACGGTTCATGCCCACTACAATAACGGTCTGCGGCTGGTCCCAGTTGGTCGAGGTAAAGGTCAGGGTGGCCGTACCGCCCGCCACATTGACGGTCAGTACGCCGACATTATCCGGGGCTGCGGTGATGGTGACATCGCCATCCGGTCGAGTGTTGAGTACCACGGTGTAGCTGCCGGTGCCGCCGTCCTCGGCCACGACCAGGCTGGATGAGGACAGTGTCACGCCGGCCGCCATCTGGGCGGCGACCTGGGTCGGCAGGCCGATGAGCAGAATCGGCAAAAACAGGCTGTGGCACAGCCGGCGGACGGTTGGGCTGATGGACTCAGGGCAGACGGATTCGGGCAGAGAGGACAGGGTTCCGATGGTATATCCTGCCACCCGGGACAGCATCGCCATGAGGCGCTTCATAGCCGATTTCCCCACCATTTTTGAGGGGGGGGGGGGGGGGGGGGGGGGGGGGGGGGGGGCAGCATGGCGACAATATGGCGACAGCCGGGCCTGGCCTTTCGTCATCGCCATGGTTGCTGTATCTGTCGTCAGCACCGGACCGGTGTTGCTGTCCGGCAATGTTTGTACTGTGTTATTCATTACATTTCCTCCTGTGAGCCAATTTGTATGACATTTGTTCCATTGCAGGCAGGTCCGACATTACCGGCTGACCTGCACCATTTGCCCATTATGTATCAGACCGGCAGCATACTGCAAGTTTTCCGAACCGGCAACATTTCCAGCATCATTCTAATATGAAAACGGGGCACCGGAGCAGGTTTTCCCGGCAGGTCTCTGAACAGGCGGTGTCTGCATCAGTAACCCCAGAAATTTTTGAGCATGTCGGAATAGCCCTGATAAAGCCCGGAGTCGGCTTCGATGACAGAGAAATCACCCTGGACCTTGAGCATCGGCACGGTCTGTGCCACCGCTTGCGTCGCCAACCCGAACAGCAGTGGCAGTCCGAGCAATGACACTACCGCCGCACGGCGCAGCCAGCCGGCGGTGCGGGCTGTCACAGAATGGAAACTGTCGGAAAAAGACCGGCGCGTCAGCCGGCCAGGAGGCTCAGAGGCACTTGCCCCGCGACAGGAATGCACTGCAGAGCGGCCGGCATCGATGGCCAACATCAGATATACCTTCCCATTTGGGGAGAGGGTTATGCGGCCACACTCTGCTGCTCTTTGCGGGTTGTTCAAAATGGCTGTTTTCATTGGTTCACTGCCTCCTGTTGGTCCGTTTCGGAGACAATCCCCGTGATGTCAATGTTCTGTTAATTATAGATGCCTTATTTGTGCTGCCAAGTATTTTTTCGCAACCGGAGGTTTTATTTTCAGACCGGTTGTGCGGAGGCGGCCGGCTGATGGCGCATTCATCCGTCTCTTTGCTTTGTAAATCAATCAGTTAGCCTGGTTCGTCGGCGTTCTTTATCGGTCTCGCTGTGGCATCAGGCTGTGGATGTTTTGCCGGCATGGTTTTTTGATTATTCGGATGTTCGCAGCAGTGTTGCCGGTGTCTGATGGTGTTGCTGGCGCAGTATTGCCCAGCCAGTCAGCATGACCAGCAACATGCCCGCCATGATGACGATCAGGGCCAGGGGTATGTTGAGTCGGAATCCGATATCGAGCAGTTCTACTGATACCCACCATGCGATGATATTGGCCAGTATGACGGCTGTCAGGCCGGAACAGGCTCCTATGAGCAGAAATTCGATGGTCTGCGCACGGCTGATCAGGTGACGGGTGGCTCCCATGGCTCGCATCAGTGCATTTTCGTGTTGGCGCAGGCGCCGTGTTGACATGACCATGGCAGTGACCAGCAGCACGGCTGCCGCCAGGGTGAACAGGAAGGCCGCTTCCGCGGCATAGCTGACTCTGTTGATCACGGTCCGTACCCGTGACATCAGTGCTTCGACATCCAGTATGGTCACCGATGGATATTGCTGTACGAGTCGATCCATCAGGTGGTTGTTTGCGACCGGCAGGTAGAAGCTGCTGATGTATTGTGTCGGCATATCGGCCAGCATCCGGCGGGTTCCTATCACGAAGAAATTGACCTTGAAGGAGTCCCAACTGACTTCGCGCAGGCTGGTGATGCGGCCTGTTACCTGCCTGCCCGCTACGTCGTAGGTGATTGTGTCACCGGTCTGTATGCCGAGCACTTCGGCAATGCCGCTTTCTACTGACCATTGTGGCTGCGGGTCGCCGGCCTGCCACCATTGTCCGGCTGACAGGTTGTTATGGGCAGGCAGTGTGTCGTCCCATGACAGGTTAAATTCGCGACGCAGCATTCGTTTGGCGCGCGCTGTGTTGTAGTCGTTACCGGTCACGGTGCGGTTGTTGATTTTGATCAGGCGCCCGCGAATCATGGGGAAAAACTGTATGTTTTTCAGTCCATTGTCCGACAGCCATCGTTGTACCTGTTGTATTTCCGGCGGCTGGATGTTGATCAGAAATATGTTGGGTGTGTCTGCCGGCAGGCGGTTTCGCCATTGGTCCAGCAGATCGGTGCGTATCAGGGTCAACAGGGTGATAAATATAAATGACAGGCCAAATACGCTGATCGCCATGAGGGTTTCCCGCCGGTGGCGAATCAGCGCTTGTATGCCGAATTTCATGGTTTCGGAAAGCCGGCGGGAGAGATGGTGCAGTATGAGCAGCAGGCCCGCCGCCAGCAGCAGTAGCAGCAACAGGGCAGCAGCCAGGGCTGCCAGTATTATGGCCATCAGTTGCAGGTCCCGCGTTATGCCGTACAGTATCAGGCATAGTGCAACCAGACCGAATATCAGCGGCCAGACGACCGGTTGCAGTTCGTCCGGTACGCTGCGCAGCACTCTCATGGGCGATACGGATACCAGACGCCAGTAAGCCGGCAACGAGAAAGCCAGTACCAGCAGAAAACCGAGCAGGCTTGACCAGAGCGCCGGGCTGTGTTCGGCCGGCGGCAGGGTCGATGACATGTATTGTTGCAACAGGCTGGCGAGCAGGCTTTGCAGGCCGTAGGCTGCCAGCAGGGCCAAAGCGCTGGCCAGTATGCTCAGTATGCTCAGTTGTGACAGGTACAGTGCGGTTATTTGCAGGCGTGTCAGGCCAATGGTGCGCAGCACGGCGGTATGAATCAGCCGCTTTTGTACCCAGTTCTGCATGGCTACCCATATCGCCAGACAGGCCAGCATGATGGTCACTATGAGGCTCAGGGCCAGAAAGCGTTCTGCTCGTTCCAGTGAGGCCCTGACTTCCGGTCGGGAGTCCCGCACGGATTGTATCTGGTAGTGGCTGCCCAGGCGCGGTTGTAGCCAGGCGCGGTAGGCTTGCATGGTTTGCTCCGTGCCGGCCAGCAGTAGCTGGTGTCTGACTCGTGATCCTTCTCCAATAAGCCCGGTCGCTGCCATGTCCGCCAGATTCAGCATGACGCGCGGTGCCAGTGAGAACAGGCTGCCACCGCGGTCCGGTTCCTGTTCTATTACGGCATCTATGGTGAAAGTGGCTTTGCCGAGGGTTATCGTGTCGCCTGGTTGCAGGGCCAGTTTGCGCAGCAGGCCCTTTTCTGCCCAGATTGTGCCCGATGCGGGAGGGTTCTGCTGGCTGGTATAGGTGCCCTGCCCTTTGTTCAGTCGCAGTCGGCCTCGCAGCGGATAGCCTTCGGTTACGGCTTTGACTTCCACCAGCGCGGTGTCGTCTGTGCTGATCAGGACGCTCGGAAATTCCTGAAACAGGCTGGTGCGGATGGCGCGGTCGCCGGCTTCTTTTAGCCAGCTTTGGGGTATCGGGCGGGATGAGGCAATGACCAGATCGGCTCCCAGTAGTTCGTTGCTTTGTTGTACCAGGGTTTTGGCAATGCGATTGGTCAGCAGGCCAACCGTGGCCATGGCAGCTATGGTCAGTGCCAGTGCCAGAAAGACCAGCCGCATTTCGGCTTGCAGGCTTTCGCGCCGCAGAAAGCGCAGGCCATGCCGGAGTATGCCGGTCATAGCCGAATCACTCGATCACAGCGTTCGCTTAACTGCATGTCGTGGGTTGCCAGTACGATGGCTGTTCGGTGTTGTTCCTGCAAGTTGAACAGCAGGTCCGATATCTTTGCGCCGGTTTTATGGTCCAGGTTGCCGGTTGGTTCGTCGGCAAACAGGATTTGTGGCTGAATCACAAAGGCTCTGGCTATCGCTACCCGTTGTTGTTCGCCACCGGATAGCTGCGATGGGTAGTGGTGCAGGCGCTTTTCCAGCCCGACTTCTGTCAGGGCCTGACGTGCCTTGTCACGGGCATCGGTCAGGGATAGCAGTTCCATCGGCATGAGGACGTTATCCAGGGCATTGAGCGTGGAAAGCAGGTGGAAGGATTGGAATATGAATCCCACTTGTCCGGCCCGCAGTCGGGCACGGTCGTCTTCATCCAGTTCTGAAAGGTTCCGACCCAGCAGTTGTACGGTACCGCTGGTGGGCAGGTCAAGACCAGCCAGCAGCCCCAGTAGTGTCGATTTGCCGGAACCGGAGGCTCCTACTATGGAGATGGATTCGGCCGCCTGTAGCTGTAAATTAAAATCAGACAGGATTTGAAACCTGTCATCGGTGGTGGCAACCTCTTTACTGAGTCCTTTTACCTTTAAGATGCTTTCCATGCTATCCATTCGTTTGTTGTTCGCTTTGTTGTCAGTCGCCAGTCTGATGCTTTCCGTTTCTTTGCCTGTACGCGCCTCCGATGTTCAGTCTGTGTTGGTGTTCGGCGACAGCCTGAGTGCCGGCTATGGTCTGGAAAAGGGTCAGGAGTGGCCTGCCCTGCTGCAGCAACGATTTGGTGACGGGCAACAGATAATTCAAGTCTATAATCATAGCATTTCTGGAGAAACGACGCGCGGCGGCCTGACACGTCTGGCCCGTTCTCTGGAGTCCAGCCAACCTGATATCGTTATTCTGGAGTTGGGTGCCAATGACGGGTTGCGCGGTTTGTCGCTGAAGGCCATGAGGCAGAATCTGCAACAAATGATTGACCTCGTTGGGCAGCATCCGGCCGAGGTGTTGTTAGTCGGCATGCATCTGCCGGAAAATTATGGTCCGGGTTATACCGGGTTGTTCCACAGGCAGTTTGTCTCGCTGGCCGAGGAGAATGAGCTGGCTTTTTTACCCTTTCTGATGGACGGGCTGGGTATCGGCCTCGATATGTATCAGGCCGATGGCCTGCATCCAGCCGCCGCCGCTCAACCGCAGATGATGGAGAATGTCTGGGAGGTGTTGGAGCCCATGCTGGACAGGCCAGCATTGTAGGCTGATTGTGTTCGAGAGTCAGGTTTTGTATGGGGTTGTCGGTGAGGCGGTAGAGGCTGTCGCCTCGGAACCTGTTAAATGTGCGATGTTGTTGTGGCATGGTTTCGGTACCGCAGTCTAAAAGTGCCATTTGGGTCCGACTCATACAGCCCTTTGACAGAGGGAGGTCATCGCCGCTATGATATACAGCATGGGCAGATTTCAACAGCCGTCCGGTATTGCGATGAAAGTATCCGGTCTATGAAAAAACATTCGGTATTGGCGGTCGATCTGGACGGTACGCTGTTATGTGGCGACTTGCTGCATGAGTGTGTGGTGCGCCTGCTCAAGTATCAGCCGTGGAAGTTGTTTTATTGACCATTCTGGTTATCCCGCGGTCTGCCCTATCTTAAGGCTGAGCTGGCCCGGCATTCCATTGAATGGATTGATTTTGCTGTTTTGCCTTATAACCATACCCTGATTGAGTGGGTTCAACAGCATCCGTCCTCTCATAAAGTATTGCTCAGTGCATCTCATCAAAGTCTGGTGGACAGGTTGGCCCGGCAGACAGGCTGCTTTGACCAGGCATGTGGTACCACGGATGTTAATATGAAGGCTGCGGTCAAGGTTCAGTATCTGCAAACCATTGCTGAACATTTTGAGTATGCCGGCAACAGTAGAGCGGATCAGGTTGTGTGGCAAGCCAGCACAGCAGCCTACTCTACCAATGATTGTCCCGACAGTTCAGTGCGTTTGATCGCTCCTTATCGTCCTGATCATGCGGGGGTATGGTTGAGGGCCGTTCGATGGCATCAGTGGTTAAAAAACCTGCTCATTTTTGTGCCGCTGATTTTCGGATTTCGCTTTTTACCTTCTGTCTGATGAAAATTATTTGACTTCTGATACAGACAGTTTTCCACTGCCGCTTTCGAAGGACATTAAAGCCAGACAAAATCATTACAATAGCAGCCTGCGAGCATCACTTCTGACTGACACCCGTAAAATTGGTCAAGTATATAATAAGCATCTTGGTACTACAAAAAAGAGAAAAGACAACATGCTTGAAATATACTACCGTCCACCTTGTTGACTTGTTAGCCAACAAGCATGAAAAAGCTATTGCGCTATCAATCTATACAGCCCGTTTATGCCACCGTCACTGGTAAAATAAAGCACTCCATCCGGCCCTGTTCCCAACCCCATCGGTCTGGCCAGTCGCGCACCGCGTACATTTTGAAATCCGGTTATAAAGTCATCAACATGGGTGGCCTTACCGTCGGCAAAACGGACAAGCACCAGTTTGGGCGGGCGGCGAGTAGCGGGGTCGCCCGAACCGGAACCATCGGGTTGGGTGCCCCATGAGCCATGCAGGGCGACCAGTGCATCTCCATGGTAGGTTTTGGCAAGCCTGCCATCGGTAATAAAATGCACATCCATAGGCGCACTGCGGGCCGGAAAGGTTGCTGCCGGGATGATAGCATCAGTTCTTGGTGATCTGCCCCGGATACAGTTATCCCGGTTAATTTTGTTGCCATCATATTGGTACCAGGGCATACCGTGAAAGGAGTTTTGATCCAGCTTTGAGAAGTATTCCGGTGGTTGCTCATAGCCCTGGTGGTCGGGCCCGTTATTGCTGGCGTACATGATTTCAGTATCAGGATGCCAGTCAAATCCTATCGGGTTTCGCAGGCCACTTGCCCAGGGTTTCCAGATCGGCGGCGTGGCGGTTTCATCCAGCACCATAACTCCACCCCGACGATCCCGCCAGGGATAGCTGTTATCCAGATATTCATTACTACAGTTTCCGGTGATGCCCAGGCCAAGGTAAAGACGTTTATCGGGTCCAATCTTCAGTGTTCGACTGTTATGCCCGCTTCCGCCAGGTATCGGGATAATGTCTTCAAGTTCGGATTCGTCGAGTATTTCTTCAGACGGATCGTAGGGTATTCGGGACAGGCTGGAGGTTTGTGCAATATATAGATAGCCATTGCGTATGGCCAGGCTGTGGGGATAGTCAGGCAGGATCAGTAACGGCGGTTCCGGTTCATTGTAGGGCGGTGGCAGGCGATAGATGTGCCCGGAGCGTGAACCAACCAGCATATTGCCCGCATCGTCAAAAATAAATAATCGCGGGCGTTGCATGTCGGTGGTCAATAATTCCAGTTGATAGCCTGTCGGTACTTTGAGGGTGAAAATTTCATCACCAACTTCGGCCACGTGTAAATCATGCTGGATATTTCCCTGTTCTGCCCGCAGCTCGCCTGCCAGTACCAGCAAAAATATACCGATTAACCGCGACATGGCGATAGTGATCTTCGATAAAAGCAAACACTTATTCCCACAGATCAACATGTATGCCCTGTGCTTCCAACGCATCGGCTTTGGCTGCGAGCCAGCGCTGGAAATTCGGTTGTTCTTTGTATCCGCCCGATGAGACGTAGTCCATGATACCCTGCGTATGGAAAGCTCTGAGGTATGCTTCCGCACGAAAAACTTCCCGACCTTTGTCGTCAAAAAAGACAAAGCTGGGGCTGTTCTGGATATTCAATTCTCTGGCCCAGTCCCGTGCCTGTATCTGACGTCCGTCTGGCACCGTTATTCTGGCTGAGGACCACATATCGAGCAGTACGATGTCCAGACGGGCCATTTCCCGCTTCGATTCCTCTCGTTGCAGAATGTCGAGGTGCAGTTCATCGCAGAGCAGGCATTGTTTTTGTTCAAACATGACCAGTAATGGTTTGCCTGTGCCGCGGTGCCCTGCCCTCAGATCATAGGGGGGCTGGATATAGCTGTCCTCTATATGCAGCCTGCCAGTTGCCTTGTTCTGGGGTTGTTCACCATAGTATTCACGAAATGTTGAGGCTGTTTCGTGCTTCCCGGCAACATATTGTAAGGCCGCCATGAATTTGCCCGGATGGTAGTAGCCATTGATACGCAGTACGACCCTACCCTGCCCGTCCAACATTAACATGGTCGGTGTGAACATGACCCTAAGACCCTCGGCAAATTGCTTTTCGGTGGAGTCCTCACCGTTTATATCGACCACTTCTCTATCGCCCCACATGTTAATGGCAATGGTATCGAAGTGTTTTTGGGAGTATTCAGAAATGTCACGGTTGCCATAGTTATCTTCCAGCAATTTTTTGCAGTAGGGGCAACCGTCCTGATAAAAATACAGCACGACACGTTTGTTTTGCTCGGCAGCCTCGGCAATGTCTTCCTGGATATCGAGAAAAGATTGTTTGAACCATTTCGGCTTTTCTGCATAACCTGGATTTTCCAGGCCTTCACTGAGCTGTTCCCGTTGCCCTGCCGGTGTATCGGCATACAGGGGCGATAAACCTGACCATAAGGCGAATATGAGTGTCAGTATGTTGGTGGGTGAACGCATGGCTTTTACCTCTTGCTCCGTTTGATTTCTCTGCTCTATTATTAACCCGATCACAGATATTATCCACCTGAAAAAAAGATTTCCTTGTACTCAAAATACTGGTTCTTTTGTGGACTCCTGCTCTCGCAGGAATGGCAGGCAGAATCAGGTCTTCAAGAAAGGTTTTATGCCGGGACTCAGTCTTATGGAAACCCTGAATGAACCAGAGTTCCCCGGCTCATCAGCATTCCTCCCGGCCCTTGAAGTAATCGCAGTCCATTGCCAGCGGACACTGCCCGCAAAGCGGCTTTTTGCGGCAGCAATCCTTGGCATGAATCACGATCAGGGCGTGATATTCGTTGAATAGTGCCGATTCGGCCGGCAGTGAGTCCTGAAAGTATTGCCTCAGCTCTTCATGCGTTTCTGTACCGTCCACCAGACCCAATCGAGAAAAGGTGCGCCGGGTATAGGTATCAATGACGAATACCGGACGATTAAAGGCATACAGCACAATGTCTTCAGCAGTTTCCGGGCCCACGCCATAAACACTCAGGATGGCCTCCCGCATGGCATCTGTCGGCATGGCATCGAGCGCGTCGAAACCACCCCGTTCAAGATACCAGCGGCAGTAGGCTTGCAGGCGTTTGGCTTTCACGTTGTAGTAACCGGATGGTCGTATCAGTTGTGCAAGCCTGTCCTGCGACAGGCTATTGATCGATTCTGCGTTCAGACAATCAGCGGCCTTGAGGTTATCAATAGCTTTGACGACGTTGGTCCATGCGGTGTTCTGCGTGAGGATGGCACCGACCATCACTTCGAATGCCGTATCGGCCGGCCACCAGTCCCGCGGACCAAAGTATTTGGATAGTCGCTCGTAGATTTCCAGTAGTTGCATGGTTATTTACGCCATCGGTGCCGGTTTTTAGGCTTCTGTGATGATTTTTTGCTGCGCTCTATCTTGCGCATCATCGATTTGCCTGAAGAAGAGGCAGAAGAACGCCTGCCTTTGGCTGTCTGGTATGATTTGATCGGCGGCAGGCCGGTTTCACTCAATATTCGGTTAAGTTCACCTGAACTCAACGGTCGATATTCTCCAGTTTTCAGACCTCTATCCAGCCGCAGTGATCCGAATCGGATACGGATCAGGCGGCTTACTGTGATGCCCTGTGATTCCCAGATACGGCGTATTTCTCGATTGCGCCCTTCTCTCAGGCTGACATGATACCAGTGATTAGTGCCCTTACCGCCGGCATCCTGTATGGTTTCAAACTTGGCATCACCATCTACCAGTTGTACTCCATGTAACATATTATTGATCTGTATTGCGCTGACCGGCCCTAGTACACGTACTGCATATTCTCGTGGTATCTGATATTTCGGATGCATCAACCGATTGGTCAGCTCACCATTGTTGGTCAGCAGCATAAGGCCGGAGGTATTCAAGTCGAGACGACCAACATTTATCCAGCGACCATATTCGCATTCCGGCAGGCGATCAAATATGGTTGATCGCCCTTTTTCGTCTGAACGTGTCGCCACCTCGCCTTCTGGTTTGTAATACATCAGGCCTAGTACAGGTGGCTTGCTCGCACCTCGAACGAACTCCGGTTTTCCATCAACAATCAGCTGGTCACCAGGTCTGTAGCGATCACCCAATCGGGCGGTTCTGCCATTTAGTTTTACACGACCCTGCTCGATCCAGCGCTCAATTTCCCGACGGGAACCTTTACCCTGTCCCGCAAGTACTTTCTGCAACCGCTCTCCCGGTCGTGTATTTTTCTCCCCCATGTTTATGCAGCATAGTTCAGATTAGTGCAGTGTTTCCGTTTGTTGTTCTGGCGAGGTCTGTTCTCCAGTCTGGCTGTCTGCTTCAGCCAGTGTATCTGATTCTTCTATTGCTGCTTCGGCAGGCTTATCTCCCCTGCTCTCATGTTTTTTCGTGACAGGATTGTCACTGAGATCCAGTTCGGCGTTGATGGAGTCAACATCACGTAGTTCTTCCAGTGAAGGTAGTTGTGTCAGAGATTTAAGATTGAAGTAGTCCAGAAATTCTCTGGTTGTGCCGTACATTGCCGGCTTGCCAGGCACATCACGATGGCCCACAACCCGTACCCATTCGCGTTCCTGAAGTGTTCTGATAATATTGGAACTCACGCTGACACCCCGAATATTCTCAATTTCTCCCCGCGTAACCGGCTGCCGATAAGCAATCAGGGCCAGTGTCTCCAGTAATGCGCGCGTATAGCGTGTTGGCTTTTCTTCCCAGAGGCGCGAAACCCATGGAGCCAGCTCTTTCCTGACTTGCAGGCGATAACCTGAGGCGATCTGTTTGATTTCAATACCACGTTCTTTGTACTCTTCATTCAGCACATGGATGGTTTTACGTATCACATCACGGTCCGGTACGGCATCGTCCGCAAAAACAGCAATAATATTATCCAGTGTCAATGGCTTACCGGCCGCCAGCAGCGATGCCTCGATAATGTTTTTAAGATCTTTTTCTTGCATATCCTGGCCTTTGGTAATATCTATTAATGATCTGTTTTTACGCTTCATCACTCTGAAATGAGGCTTCCTCATTTTTAATTTTTACATGTATTTCAGAGTAAATTTCGGTCTGCTGGACAATAATCAGATTTTCTTTTATTAACTCAAGAATGGCCAGAAAGGTCACAACTATGCCGATGCGCCCCTCTTGGCGATCAAACAGGGATCGAAAGGTGGTAAATTTATCCTGCGACAGGCTTTCCATCATATTTGACATGCGCTCTCGAACCGAGAGCGGCTCCATCTGTACATGATGATGTTCGCTCATTGCCGCCCGCTGCATCACTTCGGCAAAAGCCTTTAGCAGGGATTTCAATGGCACTTCAGGAAGTTTGCGTGTCACAATTTTATCAGCCACATCTATGGTCACCTGAAATGTATCGCGCATCATGCGAGGAAGTTGATCCATATCTTCAGCCGCTTTTTTATATCGTTCATATTCCTGCAATCGACGAACCAGTTCGGCACGCGGATCGCCATCCTCGTCTTCGTCTTTATCGGCCGGGCGGGGCAGCAACATCCGTGACTTGATCTCAGCCAGCATGGCTGCCATCACCATGTATTCAGCGGCCAATTCAAAGGACATTTCATGCATCATTTCAATATAGGCGATGTATTGCGTTGCAATACTGGCTACCGGTATATCAAGAATATCCAGATTCTGACGGCGAATCAGGTACAGCAGCAAATCCAGAGGACCTTCAAATGCTTCCTCCAGAAAAATTTTCAGTGCCTCTGGAGGTATATATAGATCACGGGGAAGCTCTGTTATTGCTTCTCCCTGAACAACGGCAAACGGCATCTCGTTCTGTGCCG
Organism: Gammaproteobacteria bacterium; assembly: GCA_965214035.1. Taxonomy (GTDB): domain Bacteria; phylum Pseudomonadota; class Gammaproteobacteria; order JAJDYQ01; family JAJDYQ01; genus JAJDYQ01. Next base: position 1,057,915 of record OZ243932.1, read on the forward strand.
GATGCTGCTCATATTCGTCTTTAGCCTGCGCTTCGGTCACTGATTCTGACATCCAATTAAAGAGTGCACAGGCACCCTGTATATACCGGATATGGCAGAAGGCATCCTGACACCGCTGAAGTGAAAATAATACACGGCATCAGTAGCTCAGACCCATGGCATGATTAACCTCATCCATGGTTTTACGCGCCTCGTCACGCGCCTTTTCACTACCTTCGTTGATAATGTTTCTCACCAGATCGGGCGACTCTTCATAAAGTTGTGCGCGCTCTTGTATCGGCGACAGTTCTTCACGAATGGCCCGGGTGATATGTGACTTACAATCAATACAGCCAATCGCAGCCGAACGGCAACCCTCCTGTATCTGTTTTTGCAGATCATCTGCAGAATAAACCAGATGCCATTGCCAGACCGGGCATTTGGCCGGGTCACCAGGGTCGGTACGTTTGACTCGCGCCGGATCGGTCGGCATGGTGCGTATTTTTTGCTCAACCTCATCTTCTGTATCCCGTAACGAAATTGTGTTGTTATAAGACTTGGACATCTTCAACCCATCCAGACCAGGCATTTTAGATGTACTGGTCATCAATGGCTGTGGCTCTGGCAGTATCATTTTGCCGCTACCCTCAACATAACCGAATAGACGCTCCCGGTCGGCGATAGTGATGTTCTGCTGCCCTTTCAGCAGCTCACGGGCCACCTCCAGTGCCTCCTTATCACCCTGCTCCTGATATTTCGTCTGCAGGTCGTTGAAAAGTCTGGCATTTTTCTTACCCATTTTTTTGATCGCCACTTTAGCCTTACCCTCAAAGTCCGGTTCACGCCCATAGAGAAAATTAAAACGGCGGGCAACCTCGCGCGTCAATTCGACATGGGCAACCTGATCTTCACCAACCGGCACCCAGCCAGCACGATATGCCAGAATATCGGCACCTTGCAGTAACGGATAGCCAAGGAATCCATACGTGGAAAGGTCTTTCCCTCTCAGTTTTTCCTGCTGGTCCTTGAAACTCGGCACACGCTCCAGCCAGCCCAAAGGTGTAATCATGGATAGCAGCAGATGCAGTTCAGCATGTTCAGGAATACGCGATTGAATAAATACTGTCGCCGCACCTGGATTTACACCCGCAGCCAGCCAGTCAATTATCAGTTCCCAAACGCTTTTGCCAATAACATCGGGGGCTTCATAGTGTGTGGTCAGTGCATGCCAGTCGGCAACAAAGAAGAAGCAATCATATTCATGCTGCATCTCAACCCAGTTTTTCAATACGCCATGATAATGACCCAGATGCAACCGCCCGGTCGGGCGCATGCCGGATAAAACACGGCTGTTGGCACTAACAAGAGAATTCAAGAGATTTCCTTAATTTAAGGCAAACTGTTCAAAATCAGCTAACATATCCACCTGCCGATTGGGACCATTTTACCACAGTGGGCTGAAAACGACCTGCCATTATGAATGATGGTACGCGAATAGCCTATGGCTTTCCCTGCCATTGAAAAACCTGTTCCAAAGTCCATATGCCATGTTCAGGAGGTGATGAGAAGTCATTTCCAATCATCTCAAGCTGTTTTTGTTTTGATTGAACTCGTCAATCACATTGATCAGGTAATAAGAAAGGGAATTATATACTTAATGCCCCCGATTTTTGTTTTTCCTGCTTACCTTCTGACCAGCTTCCATCGTTGTTTCAGTTGTGCGGTGGAGGGGGCTTTTTCGGGTTTGGTGGGTGCTTTTTCAGGTCGATAACGGACGATTTGTCGGACAGCACTTTGAAAGTCTTTTAGCGATGGGCGTTTGCTCATACTTTTCTCTCCTTTGGAATGATCCATATATCTATACTCAATCCCGAAAAATACAATGCGCACTGACTTTGCTACAATAAGGAGGCTTTGATATGGAAACCGGAGGAAAGATGCCGAGCAAATTCCATAAAACAGGTTCTCAAGAGACAAGTCATTCTGCGGGGAGTCCCTTCCGTGCTTTTTTGACCCGACTAGGCATCCGAGCAGCAAACACTTGTGAGAAAGGACCGGATTTGAAGAGATTGTCCAATGGTTTATTGAGAAGGATAGTACCCAGTCCCGCCATTTTTCGCAGGTATGGATGTGGGATAAATGGCCCCACAATGAGGGGCAACGTGATACAGGGATAGACCTGGTTGCCCAAAAACGTGATAGCAGCGAATGGGTCGCCATTCAATGCAAGTTTTATCGTGAAGGCGTGGCATTGCAACGCGATAATATTGACTCATTCCTGGTCGCTTATGAGCAGTCGCACAACGGAGAAAATTTTGCCGAAGGTATCGTGGTATCGACCACGAATCACTGGGGCAAAAATGCAGAAGCAGCCTTGAAGGGGCGCGATAAACCGGTCGCTCGCTGGGGGATCGATGTTTTTGAAAACTCCTCTATTGACTGGGAACGTTCTTCACTCGCCTCGCTTCGGAGAAAAGAGACCAAACAACTGCGTGACTATCAACAGCAGGCTTTTTTTGTGGTCATTAAAGTATGCTCTCTATCTCACCCGCATATTGCCCATAACCCAAACCACGCACATGCGGTTCCTCATTAGGATGCTCAATGGCATGCCGAGAACTCGACATCCAAACGGTATTGCACCAACTCTATGGGAGGATTTTTTGCCGCCTCCTGTTGCACATCAGAGTCTAGTTTTCGTGCGCCACCATGAATGAGTATGCCTCGCACAGGTTGTTTGCTTTCGCACTTATATCGTTCGAGGTAGTGGCGTAGCTGTTTTACATGTTCAGTTGTGGGTGAGTGTTGTTTACACTCAACGATAACTGCCTGATCGCTGCGGTCGATGAGGAGCACATCCGCTCTAGTTTTATCATCAAACACTCGTTCCCTGACTTTCTGGCTTGGATGCGTGAGCAGTCTGTCTTCCAATCGATAGGGATATGCAGCAATGTAGTCAGAAAGTGCTCGCTCGGAGCTGAATTTGGTCGTTAGTAGCCCAACCCAATTCGCCGGGTTATTCATGATTTCAACAATCTCATCCCAGCTCCTGGAGCGAAGTTCACAAACTGTCGTTCGAATTTCCCATCGGTTCAGGTGCATTGATTCAGGAATCTTCACTACCATGTCACGGTCATCGGGACCCACCGTAAGGTCCCACCGGACAAAAATCCGCCGACCCATTTCCCCATCGGAGTCTTCTTCCGTTTTAGGAACTAATGGATCCCAGTCTTCATCTTCGATAGCTTTGCCCGTCACCTCACCGACACGCCCTAATCGATGACCTCTGAGTTGAACTATCACTTTGTCCCCAACAGAAATTCTTTCCAGTGCCTTTCGGACTCGCCTCCAGCCTATACCCCCATCTGTTTCTCCACGCAATTTATACCCCCACGAACCTTTCCAGCCAACAGCGACACACTGATTCAAGAACCAGCGTTGCCACATGCCTGGATATTCATTCTCCATGCAATTAACTTTCCAGACAGTCATACTGATATGCCTCACCAATAAGTATAAAGTGAATAGGATAGTTGGGTTATGACTTATATGTCAAGGCCGGCAGCGTGAAAACCGTCGATATCGTCAAGGGATTGCTTGAATTAACCGATTTTTTGTACAATTAAGTATATAATTCGCCTATAAAAACCAGACTATTGACTGTAATTTATTGTTTTTATCTATCTTCCATCTCGGTCAGGTCTTCAACACCTGCCATATCTGCAAGTGCTTTAGTAAATGGCGTTTTTGTAAAAATTAAAAAATAAAATTAATGCTGTTCGGCGAGGTGATACTTCTGGCTAACCAAGTGTGTCACTATCTTGAAAATTGTTCATCGATGAAAGCCTCTTTTTCTGCCTTGCTCAGTTGCTTTATCCGATATTCAAGTCTGGATGCTTTGCTGCGGTTATCTGCTCTTTGGTACCATACCATTCTCAATGGTCCTTTGCCACGTAGTGATTTTGCTCCTTTACCCTGTTTTCCTCGATGCTCATCAAATCGCCTTTGCAGGTCGGTCGTAATACCGGTGTAAAGATTCCCTTTCCGGCAGCGGATTATGTAAACCCACCATTTTTGATTAGGTGATTTATCCCGTGATTTTTTATAGGCTACACCCGATGTGGGCTTTATATCAGTCATGCGGTAGTTATGATCCAATACTGTATTCAGTATAGATGCCATTGATCGATGCTATCTGCTGACCTTTGCCCAGCTGTCACGGAGACTGATGATACGATTATAAACCGGATTATCGCCATGTTCCGGGATGTGGTTCAGGGTAAAGTAGCCAAGCCTTTCAAACTGGAAGGCATCTTCAACCGACGCATCCGATAAACCAGCTTCCAGCTTGCAGCCCTGTAATATTTGCAATGAACCCGGATTCAGTTCATCATGCACATCATTGGCAACCCAAGGTGTTGGTGTGCTGAATAACCGATCATAAACATTAACCTGGGCATCGATAGCATGATTGGCACTGACCCAGTGGATGGTGCCCTTTACTTTACGTCCGTCTGCGGTACCACCATGGCTTTCAGGATCGTATGTTGCCCTGAGTTCCATGACATTGCCGTCATCATCCCTGACTACCTCGGTACAGGTAATATAGTAGGCGAAGCGCAGGCGGACTTCACGCCCCGGAGACAGGCGGAAAAACTTTTTCGGTGCATCTTCCATGAAGTCGTCACGTTCAATATAAATTTCCCGGCTGAAAAATATCCTGCGTGTACCAAGTTCAGGCTTTTGTGGATGGTTGGCTGCTTCAAGTTTTTCTTCGCGACCTTGCGGATAGTTTTCGATAATCACTTTTAATGGATTCAGGACTGCCAGACGACGCGGGGCATGTTCATTCAAGTGCTCACGGACCGAGTTTTCCAATACATCTATTTTGATCGTACTGTCTTTTTTGGTAACGCCAATAATTTCACAGAAACGTCGAATGGCTTGTGGCGGATAACCACGTCGGCGCATACCGGAGATTGTCGGCATACGCGGGTCATCCCAGCCATCTACAGTGCCATCTTCCACCAGTATATTGAGTTGACGCTTACTGGTAATGGCGTATTCAAGCTGGAGACGTGCAAACTCAATCTGCTGAGGCTGGCAAGGCGTGGAAAGTACGTCAAGCACCCAGTCGTACAAGGGTCGGTGGTCCGCAAACTCCAGTGTGCATAGCGAATGAGTAATACCTTCTATAGCATCAGAAAGACAGTGTGTGTAATCGTACATTGGATAAATACACCATTGATTACCTGTCTGGTGATGTCTCGCATGCTTGATACGGTATAGAACCGGGTCACGCATATTCAGATTGGACGAGGCCATATCAATTTTTGCGCGTAGAACTCGACCACCATCGCCAAATTCCCCCGCCTTCATACGACGGAACAAATTGAGATTTTCTTCGGTTGAGCGGTTTCTATGGGGGCTTTCGACGCCTGATTCAGTCAAGGTGCCACGTGTCTGGCGAACTTCGTCCACACTTTGATCGTCAACATAGGCTTTTCCATGCTGAATTAATTGCTCGGCAAACTGGTATAGCTGTTCGAAGTAGTCTGAAGCAAAATGCAGTTCATGCCAATCATAGCCCAGCCAGACAATATCCTGTTTAATCGCCTCGATATACTCTCCTTCTTCTTTTTCTGGATTGGTATCATCAAATCGGAGGTTACATCGTCCTGAGCAGGATTTAGCTATACCAAAGTTTAAGACGATAGATTTTGCATGACCAATATGCAAATAGCCATTGGGTTCCGGCGGGAAACGAGTAATTACTCCATCAGGATTTTTTGCCACCGCGATATCAGAGTCAATGATATTGCGGATAAAGTTGGGCGGGGTGTCCGTTGTTGATTGTGATGACATCTTGGCAGGCAATGGTAAAAAAGCGGATTCTATCACCGCCCGATGCGGATGTAATGATGTTTAAGGATTATGCGTCAGCCGTCTAAGGGTTGGCCGCTCTCATCAAGCACGCCGAATCCAGTGATGGTTGTCATAGCTCTATCGGGTTTACTCCTTGGGCCGTAAACCCCAGTCGTCGGCTTTTCTGACACGCGGATCCATCAAGATCGAATATAGGTAGGATGGCCCTCGAAGGTGCTGAATAGGCGACGTGTTTTCAAGGGGAAGATACTCCAGTGCTTTGAGAAATTCGGAGCGAGCGATGTTTTGATTGATCCCCTCCGGGACAATCGCATTGCCGACGACCGTATAGATGTACTCCTTTCCGCGAATTTGGCGAAAGGTCTCACCCTCAAGCACCTTGATTCTCGCCCAGACTGTATCGATTGAAATATGAGTGTAATGATTTTTTTTCATGCTTCTTCTCATTGTTATAAAGGGATAGCCTAATCTATCACAAAATGTTCCCTGAATTATGGAAAATCAAAAGATAAAATCTCCCTTTCTGAGCATGGTGCAGGAGCGCTTGCAGCGATTAAGTTATTCTCTTGAGATCGAAGAAAGTGACTTAAATTGGATATGGAGCCGCCTTGAGCTGATGGTGTGGCGCGGGCCAAAACGATAAGGCATTCAGCCTATTGTTGCGACGCGCCCGTGTAATGCCGGCTTTTGAAGGTCTCGACAAGTTTATGCGCCTCAGCCACCGCGTCCTCGTCCAGTTTCTGCTTCATATAATAGACATAGTGCCCGGCGGCGTACCATTTCTCCGCAGATAGCAAATACCACTTCATGGCTTCTATGAAATCAGTTTTGGTGCCGAGTCCATTGTCATACATATAACCCAAAGCCGCCTGCGCCGACGGGTGCCCGGTTATTGCCGCCCTAGTATAGAGTTCAATGGCCTTTTCATAGTCTCTGGGAGCCCCGTAACCCTGATAATACATGCGCCCCAGACCAAAGTCCCCTGCCGGGTTATTCTGCCTCGACGATTCCTGATACCAATGGAATGCCCTTTGAAAATCGCGTTCAATACCCTTGCCCAGGCGGTAATACGATGCCACAGCAGCCTGTGCCCTGCTGTCCCCTTGCCCGGCGGCAGATAGCATCCACTGAAAAGAGGTTCTCTGGTTTTCCGCAGTTTGCTCACGATTGCTGTAGTGCATCGCCAGCTGATATTGCGCTTCAACATCCCCGGAATCGGCTCTGGAAAGAAGCTCATCAATATCAGAATAGCGGCTTATCTCCTGCGCATTCAGTACCGCGGAGATCAGCAAAAAAGACACCAGCAGATATCTGAAAAAATTAAATATGTTCACAGTCATCCCCTGATAAGTTCTATACGGTATCCTGGCCGGATACGATGCAGCTTTCAAGCCGGAATCTACTGCCAATGGACGGTTAGCATATTTTTTATGTGCTGATATGCTTCTATATCCGTTATTTCAGAGAAATACCATGAGCGAAAACCACGAAGAGCCCAGGGAAGAGCGTATTCTTCAGGTTATGCGCAGTATCCTGGTTGATGTCATAAAAGATACGACGACTAAACCCGGCCTCAAACATCCTTTGAAGCAATCCACTATCAGCAACATACGACATGGGCTTGACCTGATCACGGCGAGACAGAAAGAGCTGCTAGAGGCTTCCGGCAAAAGCTGGGATTTACGGCCAACCTACCCCTCGGCACCACAACAACATACCGAAGATGGGGTCGTCGTGTCAGTCACAAAGCTAAAAAAGAAGGATGATTAACTTATAAGCCCGGAGTCCGCTTGTATTTCTCTCTGGCCGCCTTCAGAGCACTGTTTTTTGGATTAACTTTCAGGCCGGCATCCAGCATCTCTACAGCCTGGTCATACTGCCCTGCTTCTGCCAGCGATGTCGCCAACACCAGATAAGACTCGGCAATCGCCGCTGGTGCAATATCAGTAATAAACAATGCCCCGGGAGGCAATCGCTCTTCCAGGATTTTCAAAAACTCTACTGCCTTGTCTGGACGCCCGGCTCTGGTTTTTATCAGGAGGCTGCGCTTGACCGCTTCAGCCATAGCACTTTCCAGAGATTCGCGACGTTTTTTTATGCGCCCCTGACGGGCGTCTTCATCAGCTTTTTTCTGTTCTTCCGAGGCAAGATAACCCGCATCCGAAAATCGGTTCATTTCAGAGCGCAAAAACAGCAAAGCATCATCTTCGGGATACAGGCTGAGAGCCTGTTTTAGCATGGCATCCGCATCCAACAGTTGCCTCTCGGCAATCGCGGCATCAATCATCTCCGCATAAACAACTGGAATCCGTATATCCCTACGGAGGGCATTTCCAGGAGCCGCCTTGTCCAGTGTTTCAAAGAGCTGTGGTACGGTATGCTCTTCACCAGCAGCCGTCACATCAAGCTCGTCCACAATCTGCTGTAACGAAGTATCAATGAAGTCAATAACCCGTGTTTTATGGTGTGCAATACGGTTATTTAGTTGTTTGACTTCCGCTGACTCTGGATATAACTGTCGAGCCTCTTTCATAAGAGTCGTGGCCAGCTGGAAATTATTGGGACCTCCCAAATCGCCGGCAAGCGCATCATCTATCTGCTGGCTGTAATAGGCAACCAGACTGTCACGTGCCAGAGACAGCACATTCTGAACCGAAATATCATTGCGATCATCGAGACTCGAAAGTGTTTCTTCCACAATTGCCGGATCAGAAGAACCAAGCAGTACAACAAGCTCGGCCTCACGTTGCTGTTTAAGGTAGTTTTGAACTGGATAAATCGCGATCAAAGCCAGTGAAACTATCCCCACCACGGCGGCCAGAGAGTATTTCTCCAGATTGCCGCCCTTATTTCTGAGGCCATTTAAGAATACCTGAACATTGGCTGGTGCTTTATCTCTGTCAAATGACAGACCCTTTCGCAGCATCTTGTTTTGATGGCGCGTCAGCTTCCTCAGTGGCTTGGGCACCATTTCATGGTCGCGCGCCATAGTGGCAGGAAATTTATCGAATGGATGGCTACCCGACAGCAGAATATAACTCACCACAGCAAGCGCATAGATGTCGTCACGCGGGTCAGGTTCTTCCTCTTCCAGCATTTCACAACTGGCATAGGAAGGCGTAAGCGCACCGAGCTTTCCAGCATCAAATAAGGTTGTGTCTTGCTGACCCGGCTTTTTCACTGCTCTGGCAATGCCAAAATCGAGAACCTGAACACCATGACCATCAGTGACAAAGGCATTCCCCGGCTTAAAGTCAGAGTGCACGATATTGCTGGAGTGTGCATAGCCTAATGCATTGCCCATATCTTCAATAAGGGGCATTGCTTCTGCAAAGCTCATGCCTTCCTCAGGGACATGCTCGCTGATAAAGTCATTCAAAGGCTTCCCTTCCAGCAACTGCATCGTCATATAGACCATGGAGTCATAACGGTCAAAGTCATAAACGGTCGCAATGTTGGGATGCGCGAGTTTTTGTGTCCGGCTGCATTCACGCTGCAATGAAATGAATGACTCCGGATGCCTCTTGAAATTATCATTCAGCACTTTAATGGCGAGGTATGGATTGCGGTCACTGGCCTCAACCTTGATCAGATCTCGGGCCTTGTAAACTATCCCCATACCACCTTCGCCAAGGACTTCCAATAGTTCAAAACGATCCTTGATAACAGTTCCCGGCCCTACTGATTCAACTACCCCTTGAGCATCGGTTTCGATAAAAAACTGCCTTGGATCATTGGTGCGACTGGTCTCATGGTCGGTCTTGCTGGTGGTGTCTATCGGATCAATCGTATCCGACGCTACCAGCCTGGAAAGCAGGCGGTTGTATTGCGCATCATTGATCAAACCCTCACCCCGTGCAACATCCAATGCCTGAAGCAGGCCGGACAAGGCCTCGGAGTCTGCCTTGAGCAGACGTACCAACTCCTCTTCAAGCTCTTCAAAAGAAGCGCCTTTCTCCGCAAAATCGACTATAATCTGTTTGAAATCCTGCAAGGAATTAACCTGAAGAAATACACTAATCCAGCTATTCTAACTAATCTTTCCAACAGCTAAAAGCATTTATTGACCGAATCAGGCAGATAATGGAAAAAGGAAATCCTGAAGCATTCAGGGCAAGAAAAATAGTCGGCTTCCATCAGGACAGCGAATCAAACTGGGTCGCCGAGCTGTCATGCGGACATAATCAGCATGTCCGCCATCAGCCTCCCTGGATCAACCGCCCCTGGACGATGACAGAAGCTTCCAGAAAAAAGATGCTTGGAGCCGAGCTTAACTGCAAGAAATGTTCTCAGGATGACAGTCCGGATTAAGCCCGAAAGCTCTTCTTTAAATCAGCTCACCCTAATCATAATCCCTGTCTTTCCACTGTCTCAGCACCGTGAATACCTGTTCCGTGGTGCTTAAGCCAGTACCTGAATATTTTTCGGCAGAGGATCTGACGCCATTCATATCCGTCCTGATAAAGGGGTTGGTCGCTTTCTCTACTGCCAAACGGAAAGGAACTGTCGCCAGTCCCTGCTCTCGCTCACCGATAACCTGTTCTTCCCTCTTCAGTAATTCGGGGTTGTCAGGTTCTACCCATTTTGCAAATCCGATATTATCCAGAGTGTATTCATGCGCACAATAGATGTCGGTACTATCCGGCAGTTCGCGTATCCGGTCCAGAGAGGCATGTAGCTGCGCAAAACTGCCGCTGAATACCCGCCCACAACCACAGGCAAATAGTGTATCCCCACAGAACAGGGCCGGCGCGGCATAGTAGCCAATGTGTCCTTCGGTATGCCCCGGTATTTCAATCACTTCAGGGGTAAATTTCATGCCCGGAATATCGACTCTGTCTCCTTCCTTTAGCTTCCGGTCTATTCCAGAGATATTTTCATTCGCGGGACCATAAACCTTCACATCGGGATATTGTCGGCATAAACCGGTAATTCCACCGACATGATCGGAGTGCTTGTGGGTAATCAAAATAGCGACTGCTTGCAGATCATGCGCCTGCAGATAATCAATAACAGGTACCTCATCACCAGGGTCAACAACCGCTGCCTTACCATTATCCCCGGATATCACCCAGATATAATTGTCATCAAAGGCCGGGACACCGTGTATTGTAATCACTGTTCATTACCCTGGAGGCCAGCTTAACGGACGACCGCCCAGAATGTGTATATGCAAATGGAATACCGTTTGTCCTGCTTCGGCACCATTGTTGACGACCAGACGAAAAGCCTCGCCATATCCTTCCTGTCTGGCTATCTCACCGGCCTTTATCATTAAATGCCCAAGTAAAGCCTGATCTTCAGTTGTCGCGTCTATGGCTCTCGGTATCGGCTTTTTGGGGATTAGCAAGACATGTAGTGGTGCCTGAGGATTAATGTCACGAAAACAAAGGCAATCATCGTCCTCATACACAATATCTGCGGAAATTTCACGATTAATAATTTTTGTAAATAATGTTTCAGACATAAGCATCAATCCCAATATTGATTCTATAACCATTCTTGATCATACACAATGCCCGTAGTCTGCATAACCCCAATACCTGAAGGCTTTTATCGCGGGTCATAAATAAATCGCTTTAATCATTATGGTCGGACCTGCTGCTTTTTTCTTCATAGCGCTGGCAATCATGTACATCTGGAACCGGATCATACCCTCCCGGATACCATGGCTGGCAACGGAACACTCGCTTTATAGCCATCCAGCCGCCTGAAATAACCCCGTGTATTTGAATGGCCTGTATTGCATAGGAGGAGCATGTAGGTGAAAACCGACAATGTGTGCTTAATACAGGGGAAATGAATAACTGATAAAACCTGATAGGTATAATAATCAACTGACGCATCATAGCACCTGAAAATTTATCTCCTGGAGTTACAGAGTCACACCGTTGCGAGGTGCCAATCTGTATATTCAGTTGTTAAAGCCGGAATTACTGCCGTTAATACATGAGTTGTTCCAGAACAATAAAAACCCCGATAGCGATCCACAGTATTATGTTCGGTGTGAATAAATTTCAGGACATTGTTATCTTCAAGGCAGACCTCTATTCCGGTAAAGACGATACGCTTTTTGCTCAGTGGGAAATTACATTTGTAAAAAGCCTCTTTGGCACTGAAAATGATGGTGGCCTGCCGTTGCTGTTCAACCGGATCGGCGATATCATTCAGCCTTGCGATCTCGCATGAATTAAACAGACGGGGCCATAGCCGAGACTTCAAGCGTTTGCTCTTTTCAAGATCAATACCTATAGAACCAATACAGGCCGCTGTGCCTGCAGCAGCAATACAATAATCATCGGTATGACTGATACTGCCAACTATACCCTCCGGCCACTGCGGACAACCGTCCTTATCCTGACCTATTATAGAAACATCGCACCCCAGGTTTTGCAATACCTGATGGGCATAATAACGACCACAAGCAAATTCACGTTGACGATTAATAGAGGCTGACCCAATCAGGCATGATTCCATTTGGCTGATATTCAAGGCACGCTTCAAGACCATGCCACCAAGCATCGCACAGTGTCTCGGCATGAGCGAGGCCAGTGTATGAACAAGCCGTGAAATCTCTTCCATCAGTTTTAGTAAAAATCCATCCAGCAGTTTTAAGTTAGGCAGATAGCCGATTATCGATTTGCTTTTGAATATTGCCCGATCTGCATGGACACCCATTTTAATAAAGCCTGCAACATTTGTCTTTCTCTTCTCTCGCACCCTTCTCTCATTACGGTCAGTCTTTCCTGTATTTCCGCAGTAAGGGTCCTGTAAGACTCCAGTTCCGCACGGACTTCAACCAACTCGACTTGCAATCTACGCACCTGACTTGCCAGCGTCAGCCCATCATTCGCTTCATCCGGATTATATTTATTGACAGCATTATTTTGTAATCGCTCTACCCTCTCGAGCATGGCAGATGATTGAGGGTCAACATCTGGATAGACTTTTGCCAAAGCAGACATACGGACATGACCTTCAAAGGTTTCAAGATAACCATCCTGAATTTTTTCCTGAATGATCTGCCGGCTAATCCCGGCGAGCTTGGCAGCTTTCGATAAACTCAGTAAATGATCCATTTATTCTCTGCTCCAGTATCCGTTGACCAGATAGTATTGATAACCGTTCTACCCGGCATATCGCACCACAATCAGCTCAAGGCAGTAGCTTATTGTCAAGTAAAATCCAGCCTGATCTCTATAACCGTATTACTATTGATAAGGTCGGTACAGATACCAAACGATTATAAATCTGCCGGGCTATCAATACTGAGATAGATCCTATGAAACATTGTGCATCTCAATCGGTTCACCGAGCTGTTCATTATGCCGTTCCTTTTCACAACGCTGCCTGGCAAGCCTACCAAGATACTCGGAGGTTACTTCGCTGGTCAGATATTGTCCAGTAAAGACAGAATCCTCAAACCCACTAATATCTGGGTTACCTCTGAGCACGGCCCGCCTCAAATCTTTAAGATCTTGATAGAATAAACGGTCCGCACCTATGTATTCACCGACCTCATCATTAGTACGGCCATGCGCTACCAGCTCATCGGCCGTTGGCATATCAATTCCATAAACATTCGGATATCTGACCGCTGGCGCAGCAGAGGCAAAATAGACATTTCGGGCACCTGCCTGTCGTGCCATCTCAATAATTTGTTTCGAGGTCGTTCCACGCACTATGGAATCATCCACCAATAAAACATTCTTGCCCTTAAATTCAAGGTCAATTGCATTCAGCTTCTGGCGTACCGACTTTGTTCGCTGCTGTCCTGGCATAATGAATGTGCGACCTATGTACCGGTTCTTAATGAATCCCTCACGATATTTTATGCCGAGTTTGTATGCCAGAGGCAATGCCGCCGTGCGTGATGTGTCCGGGATAGGTATAACAACATCAATATCATGATCGGGCCACTCCTGCAGAATCTTTTTGGCCAGTGATTCTCCCATTCTCAAACGAGCCTTATACACTGCCACCTTATCAATAATCGTGTCCGGGCGAGCAAGATAAACGTATTCAAATAAACATGGACATAACTGAGGGCTATCATGGCATTGCTGCCGGAATACTACACCGGAATTTTCGATAAAGACAGCTTCACCGGGATGAATATCATCAATCATCTCATACTCCAATGACTGTAGGGCAACATTTTCCGATACTATCATGTGCTCCGGACCCGCATCCGTTTCACGTTTGCCATAACAAAGCGGACGTATGCCATAAGGGTCACGGAAACCGATTACACCATACCCCATAATCATTGCCACAACAGCATAGCCGCCTTTGCAACGTCTATGTACACCTTTAACCGCCTTGAATATATCGGAGGGAGTGATTTTCAATTTGCCGATATGCTGTAGCTCCTGTGCAAATACATTAAGGAGGATCTCTGAATCGGAATCTGTATTGATGTGTCTCATTTCATCAATAAATAATTCACGCCTCAACTCACTGGCATTTGTCAGATTACCGTTATGAGCAAGCGTTATACCATAGGGGGAGTTGACATAAAAAGGCTGTGCCTCGGCTGAACTATCACAGCCCGCAGTAGGATAGCGGACATGCCCAATACCCATACTTCCAAGCAACTTCAACATATGGCGTGCGTGAAACACATCCCGAACCAGACCGTTATCTTTGCGTAAATACATACGATTATTATCTGCCGTAACAATACCGGCCGCATCCTGACCACGATGCTGAAGCACAGTCAGAGCCTCGTACAGGCTCTGATTAACCGTTGAACGACTGACAATACCCGCAACCCCACACATATTGTCCGACCTCTGCTGTCAGGTGTTATTCAAAGGGTAAGTACTCATCGCAGGCTCCGCTGGTTGCACGGGACTATCTTCATTCTGCGTTGATTCATCGCCACGAGTAAAGTCAAAGTGCTCCGCAACTTCCCCGGGCAGGTACGCCTTATAGGCTGTAATTTTTTCCTGGAAAATGGGCAGCAATACAGATTTCCTCCACCAGGGATCCTGCGGTATAGGTGTCAGGCCAGCCAGCATCACAATTAAAGCCACAACCAATACACCTCTGAGAACACCAAAAACGGCCCCCAAGGTCCTATCTGTACCTGAAAAACCTGTCTTTTCAACAAGCTGGCCCACCATATAGTTGATCAAGGCACCAACTATCAATGTGCTTACAAACAATACCAATGCTGAAATACCTATTCTGAGAGAAGGAATATCCACGGACTCTACCAGCAGGCTAGCGACGAAAGGGGTGTATTTTAACGCCACCCAGGCGGCCAATACCCAAGTCGCCAGAGAAATCGCTTCCTTGATAAATCCACGGATCAGGCTGATTAGCGTGGAGATAAGTACAATACCAATGATGGCAAAGTCGGCCCAGTTAAGTTCCATGATTCTCTATATGCATTGAGAGGCTGCTTGATGCGGTACCCGCGATCCTAGCAAATTAATGTCACAATATCCCAAGTATCATTACGGGTAGCTGACAATTATTCCATTTATTTTCAGTTTGCTTTTCAACATGCTTAATGACTCCTCGGCACGACCACGATCAGCTTCCGGACCTATGCGTACCCGGTGCGATGATTCTCCAGTATTTTCGAACGATTCAACAAAGCTTTTAAAACCGTTTTTTCTAAGTTTGTCTTTCAGCTCTACAGCATTGGCTCGATTGGAAAAACTACCAACTTGTATAACCCAAATCGTCACCGGCGAAGTCACTTTTGAGGATTCCGGCAGATTTGATTTTCGAACTGGCCTGATAGCCTGAGAATCTGAAGTAGATTCGAGCATCAAAGGCTTGATACCCGCTGCTGACGTTTTTCCCACATATCCGTTTGGCTTGCGATCAGGCACCTCTTGCGACATTTTGGGGGAGTTGACTGGCTGGGTCGTTGCGATGTCGGTTTTTGGTGGCCGCTCCGGTTTCTTCTGTTCAGTATCATCATGCCGACCAGAATCTGCCTGTTCAAGCCGGGAAATAGTTGGATTCGCGAATGGCTCTGCCACTATGGGTGGATCGGGTTCCGTTGCCTCAACAGGCTGTTCGATACTTGAAGCATAGTTCACCTCCGGGGTCGGAGGTATCTTGATATGAACCTTCTTGAGTTCAGCATGCCTACCGCCATCAAGGATGATCGGCAAAAAAATAATACCAAGAGAAACAACAACAGCCGCTCCTACCAACCTTCGTTTTAATTGATCGTCCAACTTATCTGATCTCTTCAATCAACATGGTTATACATACATTATACATCGAGTTCTCTCATGGCCTCAGAAACTGTATAAAAAGATCCAAATACAAAAATGGCATCAACTGAATCAGCCTTTCTGATTGCCTGAATCAATGCTGATGATACCGAGGCCTTTCCTTCAACCTCCACACCAGGAAAAATATCATGCAATATCCGGCATAGTTCCTGAGCAGAATAGCCAGATACCTTCTGCAGTGAACAAACATACCACTTATCAAATATGCCAGAGCATGCTTTGATGATGGGCCGACAGTTCCGTGTATCCTGGATAGCAAAAACTGCGATCTTTCTACCCGCATTGTTTTTCTGCCGGACATTTTCTGCAAAATCCTGAATCGCTGCGATATTGTGAGCAACATCCGCGATAACTTCAGGGCTATATGCTATAGTCTGAAATCGGCCAGCGAGTCGGGCTTTTGACAATCCCTCTCTGATATCATGGGCACCGACAGGCAGTGTATTTTGAAAATAATAGAGTGCATAAATAGCCGCAGCCATATTATGGACTTGATGTTGTCCCGCAATTTCCGGCAACGGTATCCCATCTATTTTTTCAGCAGCATGAGTCCATTTCAATGTCTTATCGACAGATTCCGTAAGCGTATAATCTCGCCCACCGATAACCAGCTGCGCCCCTGTTTTTGCACAATGGTCTTTAATGCTCTCCGGGACATCATGCTCCGCATAAACCAGAGGCTTCCCTTTTCGTGCTATTCCAGCTTTTTCATAAGCTATCGAATTGATATCGTGGCCCAGCCATTCCATATGGTCAAACGAAACATTGGTAACAATCGCCAGATCGTGTGCAAGAATATTCACTGCATCAAGTCTGCCTCCCATACCAACTTCCAGTAGTACGATGTCAGGTTCAGAACACATAAATAGCCATAATGCGGCCAATGTGCCATACTCAAAGTAAGTAAGCGGTATGCCTGCTCTAGCCCCCTCAATGACCTCAAATGCATCTATCAGCTGCTCATCGGATACCTCATGATCGCCAATTACAACTCTTTCATTGTATCTCAATATATGCGGCGAGGTATATACACCTGCCATGTAGCCCGCCTGCTGATAAACCGTGCGCAGATAGTGGATAGTTGAACCCTTACCATTGGTTCCACCAACGACAATGACAGGGCAGTTAAAATCTCTCTCACAAAGACCTTGCCATACCCGAATTATACGCTCCAAACCAAGGTCAACAGCACTATGGTGCTGTTTTTCTTGATATGTCAGCCATTGTGCGAACGTTCGCATTATCATTCCTGCTGAACCCTTGCACTAACAGGTGACACAGTACAGTCGCTAATCGTGAAGCATACTAAGCAGATTAGCAATGGTATCCCGCATATCCAGACGATTGACAACCATATCAATCGCACCATGCTCAAGTAAAAATTCACTACGCTGAAACCCTTCCGGTAATGTCTCCCGCACAGTTTGCTGGATAACCCTTGGACCAGCAAAACCGATCAGTGCCTTCGGTTCCGCAATATGTATATCGCCGAGCATGGCAAAACTGGCAGAAACCCCGCCCATGGTTGGATCGGTTAAAACCGAAATAAAAGGAATGGCATGCCCGGATAATTTATTAAGAGCAGCACTTGTCTTTGCCATCTGTAACAATGAAAACAAGGCTTCCTGCATTCGTGCCCCGCCACTGGCTGTAAAACATATGAGAGGACGGCTTTCATTGATACAGGCTTGCACGGCACGTACAAATTTTTCTCCCACAACAGAACCCATTGAACCGCCCATATACTGGAATTCAAATGCGCAGGCTACAACTGGTTTCCTTTTCAGTGTGCCCTTTATCACAATAAGAGCATCCTTTTCGCTGGTCTTTTTTTGTGCCTGACTAATACGATCCCGATATTTAATGCTGTCCTTAAACTTCAGCGGATCGGAAGGTTCAAGTGTGATATACAACTCCTCGAAACCGGTTTCATCAAGAAAATATTCAAGCCTTTTTCTGGCTGGAATACGCATATGATGACTGCATCTGGGACAAACTTCCTGATTCTTTTCAAGCTCCGCACTATATAGAATAGCACTGCATGAACTGCATTTTGACCATAGGCCTTCCGGGATAGCTTTTTTGGATTTCCCATCAGTCCTAATACGCGATGGCATTAATTTTTCCAGCCAACTCATATGCTAACCTGTGTTGTCTAGCCTTCCAGTCTGATTATATCAATAGATTTACGAATAGACTTTATTAAGTCTGAAATATTATACTTTGCTTCACTAATGTTATCTTGATGCTTCTCCAGAAAATGTATCAATGCGCTACCAACAACCACAGCATCAGCTACTTTGGCAACTTCAGCCGCAGACTCTGCATCCTTGATGCCAAAACCAACCCCTAAAGGCAGGCTGCTTTGCTCACGTATCCGGTCAAGCCTTATCGCAACTTCATCGACTTCCAAATGACTCGCACCCGTTACTCCCGTGAATGAAACATAATAAAGGAAACCAGACCCGACAGTTGCAATCTTTTTGATACGGGAATCAGTTGAAGTTGGTGATAGCAAAAAAACGGGATCAATTTTTTTACTACCGAGCAATTCAACAAGTTCATCAGATTCTTCCGGCGGCATATCTACCGTAAGAACACCATCCACATTAGCTTTCATTGCCCTATCGGCAAACTCTTCATACCCCATTCTTTCAATTGGGTTCAGATAACCCATAAGAACTACAGGAGTATTCGTATCGGTAGTACGAAATTCCGCCACCATATCCAGCACATCCGATAATGAGGTATGGTGCTTCAGTGCTCTCTCACATGCGGCCTGTATAATCGGGCCATCGGCCATGGGGTCAGAAAAAGGAACGCCAAGCTCGATAATATCCGCCCCTGCTGATACCAGGGTATGCATTAAATCCACAGAGAGAGAAGGCTCTGGATCACCCGCTGTAATGTAGGGTATCAAAGCACATCGGTTATCTGATTTTAGCGCATCAAAACAACCATCAAGCCTGCTCATACATGTATTCCCTCACCAGATGCAACGGTATGAATATCTTTATCTCCACGACCAGATAAATTCACCAGGATAGTCTGGTTTTTACCCATCTGTCTGGCCAGCTTAATCGCATAGGCCAAAGCATGACTTGATTCCAGTGCCGGCAAAATTCCTTCTACTCTGGTCAATTCATGAAAAGCAGCCATTGCTTCATCATCCGTGACAGCATCATAGTTTACTCGACCGTTATCTTTCAGCCAGGCATGTTCGGGACCCACGCCCGGATAATCGAGTCCAGCAGACACAGAGTAGGTCTCTACAATCTGTCCATCGTTGTCTTCCATCAAATAAGTCCGGCTACCGTGCAATACGCCGGGTATGCCCGCACAAAGCGGTGCCGCATGAGACCCTGTATCCAAGCCTTTTCCAGCGGCTTCAATACCATAAATTTTCACACTCTCATCATTAAGAAAGGGATAAAAAAGACCTATGGCATTAGAACCTCCACCAACACAGGCTACCAGTGCATCAGGTAACTTACCTTGCATTTCCAGACATTGCTCACGAGCTTCACGGCCAATAACGGATTGAAAATTTCTGACCAATGCCGGATAAGGGTGTGGACCAGCAACACTACCTATAATATAAAATGTGTCATCAACATTGGTAACCCAGTCACGCATGGCTTCATTTAATGCGTCCTTAAGTGTCCTGGAACCCGACTCTACCGGAATAACTTTCGCTCCCAGCAATTTCATACGATAAACATTAAGTGCCTGCCGGACCAGATCAACGGCACCCATATAAACAACACATTCACAACCAAGACGAGCGGCTACCGTGGCACTGGCAACACCATGCTGGCCTGCACCTGTTTCCGCAATAATACGGTTTTTGCCCATATGTTTTGCAAGCAGCGCCTGACCCACCGTATTGTTGATTTTATGCGCACCTGTATGGTTCAGATCTTCACGCTTCAGCATGATCTGAGCACCGCCAACTCTGTCGCTTAGTCGCTGCGCATGATATATGGGTGATGGCCTACCGACATAGTGCTTCAGGTCATAATCAAGTTCTGCAAGGAAATCCTTGTCTGTCATTAATCTTTCATAAACAAGCCGCAGTTCCTCCAATGGCTGCATGAGCGTTTCGGCGACAAATACCCCGCCAAATGTGCCAAAATGGCCACTATTATCCGGGTACAATGTATAATCATTTTTTTGAAGCGACATGTGTAACATTCTCCACGAATTCACGAATTTTTCTGTGATCTTTGATTCCAGGGCTCGATTCTACCCCACTGCTGCAATCAACAGCATAAGGGCGTGATTTTTCAATCCCTGATCGTACATTATCCGGGGTCAATCCCCCTGCCAGTATCAATGGCTTTCCTACATTATCAGGAATTTTTAGCCAATCAAATACCCTGCCAGTTCCACCCGCCCGTCCCTTGGCATGGCTGTCCAGCAGAAAAGCCATACTGGATGAATATTCTCTGGCAAGTTGCCGGAAATCTATTTCTGGAGCGCTACTCATTGGGACTGCCTTAAAATAGGGCTTGTCAAACATTTCACAAAAATCTACCCGCTCATTACCATGAAACTGAAGAATATCTATGCGCACATTATCAATGACTTCATAAACCTGATTTGCCTCAGGGTTCATAAACAGGCCAACAACTGAGATGAATGGCGGCAACTCGGCAACGATACTCTGTGCACTGGATAAGTCCAGATTACGGGCACTGGGAGGGTAAAATACCAATCCAATCGCATCCACACCATAGATGGCGCATGCCAACACATCCTCAATACGAGTAATGCCACAAATTTTTATTCGAGTGCGTGTCATACCATAATCAATCTGCTTTCATTCACAGGAATATTATATCTATCCGGATATCTGACGGCTGTCAGGAATAGTCCCTCGGCCCTCGCTGTAACACCGCCTCTGGTTCTGTCTCTGGCTTGAAGAATATCCTTGCACCACAAAATATCCTGCTCTCCGACGCCAATAGCAATCAATACCCCAGCGATATTTCTTACCATATGGTGTAAGAAAGCATCCGCTTCAACCTCAATAATAACCAGCTGTTGCCTTCTATAGATATCCAGGCGATTGACGGTTTTGATTGGAGACTTTGCCTGACAGGCCAACGCACGGAAAGAACTGAAGTCATGCTTACCCAACAGATATTTTGCCGCCTCAGCCATCTTATTTTCATCGAGTGGCTTGTATATCCATGATGTCCTGAACCTGTTTATCACGCTTCGATAGCTTTGTGTATTGTCTATAATATATCTGTAAGCTCTTTGGGATGCTTTGTATCTCGCATGGAAATCCTCCGGCACCTGCTGCGCCCACTGTACAGCAATATCGTCAGGCAGTTTTGCATTAACCCCCCTAACCCAGGATTTTTGAGACCGTATCGCCCCGGTCTCGACATGGGCCACCTGCCCCAACGCATGTACCCCTGAGTCTGTTCGCCCGGCACAATAAAGAGTTATGGATTCATCCGCCACGCTGCTAATTGCTTTCTCAAGATACTCCTGAACGGTCTCAGAAGTATGTTGTTGGCGCTGCCAGCCGGAATATCGGCTTCCATCGTACTCAATTCCAAAAGCAATTTTATGGGGCATAAAAGAAAAACGGGGCATAAAGCCCCGTTGTCATATTTGTTCGCAATCAGGGAGTTCAAATATTTTTCATCAACTCTTGTGCTTCTTGCTGCTGGACCTCACTGCCTTCTGAAACGACCTCATCAAGGATACCCTTCGCACCATCGGCGTCTCCCATATCAATATATGCACGCGCCAGATCCAGTTTAGTAGCCACCTCATCAGGCACCTCGGACAGGGCATCCGAGGCGCTGTCTGATGCATCAGGCTCACCATCTTCCAATACTGGCAATGCCCCGGATTGACCGCTTTCATCAACATCAAAATTAAAGTCAGATAAATCAATTCCCATGCTCAAATCAGACTCGGATTCGGATTCGGTAGAATCTCCGCTTTCATCCGCGAGTGACGCACCAAGATCTTCAAGCACAGCCTCGGTTTCTTCAACCTCAAGCATCTCCAACCCGGAGGCAGCATCAGCATCGAGCTGCACTGTTGATTCAAATTGCTGGTCAACACCGCTCTCTGGGGTTTGTTCATTATTGCCATCAAGCTCCATACTTATATCGGCATCACTATCAGAAGATTCTTCAACTGGTTCAGGCTCCTCATCCGCAAGTTCAAATTCCAGCTCATTATCTGCAGGCGGCTGCTCTGGCTCTGGTTCGCTTTCACTTTGCTCCGGTTTATCATCAGCCGAGTCAAAGTTCAGGTCGCTTAAATCAAATTCAAGCGTATTTCCTCTTTCATCACCACCAGATAATTCCTGTTCTGCAGGAGTATCCGACTGCACTTCTTCATCGGCCGTATCAAGATCAGCCATATCAGGATCCGGCGAATCAAAATCCATACCGGCATCAAATCCTTCCAATGCTGATGCTTCTCCCATATCATCCACATCCATGGCCTCATCCGCTGATGCGGCAGGCGGTTCATCGACCGATGCCTCAGCTGCGCTACTTCCTGCCCACACAGGACAGTCCGGAACGAATTCTTTACCCATAGCTTCAACTTCATTCCATTCCGGTGAACCCTGCATTTCAGATTGATAGGCAACCGCATCTCTGGAATATTCATCAGACATACTGCCTGATTGATATACCTTGAAGAGCCGCAATTTAAACTGGTTATTACCCGGCTGATCCGCAATAGCCTGCTTGACAATCTCGGCGGCTTGCTCAAAATCACCGAAGGCTTCATAAATATCCACTTCTTCGAGGGCATTCAGCTCATCAGAAGCTGGCTCCGAAGCAGGATCTTCAACAATGGCATTAAAGCTATCAGAAGAGGCACTCGCCTCATCTTCCTCAAATATCATATCGCTAAGGTTCGGCTGGTCACCCCCCGACATCTCATCAACCTGCACACCACCTCCCCTGGATGAGGAATGATGTTGGGTAATATCTTCATTTTCCGTAATATCTTCATCTTGAAAATCCACATCCTCACTCCCGGACTTTCTTAAAAATGGAACTCTGTCTTTGAAGCCAGCAAAAGAGGCCGCAAGACCCGCAAATAACGATTTTCCAGAAGATTTTGTTTCCGTCTGATGAGCTTTTCTATCAGTAACATCAGCTTTGTCAAAAGCAGCCGCCTTTCTGCGACGCATAATCAAACCTGTCAGGGCAAGCAGAACCAGCAACACTCCCCCCCCAATCGCCAGTAGCATCGGATCGTCGACCACCTGATTTACATAGCCCATAAATACATCGAAGGGCTCCTGTGAAACCGGCGGGGGCAAAGAGGCTGACTCGACAGGTTCCGGCACCGCTGATTCCGCTGCTACAGCACTATCGGACTCCTCAGATTTAGCCGTTTCCACAATAGGTTCGGCAGCTTCTGTAATATCAGATTCGGGTGCTGGAGCAACGACTTCACCGGTTTCCTCGGGGGGCACCGCTGCGGCATCGGGCACAGTATCATCACCGGATATCTGGCTCTGTAATTTTGCCATTTCTTCGTTTTGTATCTCAAACAAACGCCTGAGCTTATCCACTTCTTCAACGGCTGCCTCCAGCTCACGCACACGTGATTTCAGCTCTTCATTCTCAAGGCGCTGGCTACTCACTGTTTCAGCGGCAAGTGCCAGCTCCCGTTTCAGCGCGGCAACATCTTCCGAAGCACTGCCGGTTCCTGCCGAGGAGGCATTATCAGGGGTCAGTAGATTCAGTTCGTCACGCTGCACAGCGCTATCGGAAGGTATCGTGGAAGCAGCTATAGACGCAGCATCAGGTATGCCGGCACTTTCGGAAACCTCTGGGGTAATACCCAGACGGGCATTGTGTTGACGTATTTCAGCGGCCGCATCAATGCGGCTGCGTGTGGCTACCGTACCGGAGTCAGGAATCCTGAGCACAGCACCTTTTTTAACACGATGTATATCCCCATCGATGAAAGCCTCGGGATTATTATCAAATAGTGCCAGCACCATTTGCTGAATGGAAGCATCACCTGATCTGACCAGAGCAGCAATACTCCACAGGGTCTCCTGACTGGCTATTGGGCCATAAGTGTCACTGTCATATGAAGCTTCATAAGATGATTCCGCGGATGATTCCGCTGATGGTTCCGATGGCAAACCATCGTATGGAGCTTCTGCATCGGGCGAAGAAGTTGCCGCAGGCTGGGCATCATTGGCAAATACAGGACTATCAGGAAACACAGGATCAGTCTCGCCGGCATACGGTACGGGCACAGCTGAGGAACCCGGGGCCAGTGGCTGGGACTGGGCAGCGATGGAAACCGGGGGTTCCAACAGAACCGTGTATTCACGCAGCACACGACCTTTTGGCCAGTTAATCTCTACCAAAAAATCAAGAAATGGTTCACGTATGCTATCAGGAGTAGATAGCTTAATGATTGGAGTACCATCCGGACGGGTAGCGATCTCAAACTGAATGCTGGTCAGCAAGGCAGGGCGCTCAAGGCCGATACGGTCAAATGCATCCTGAGAAGCAAGCCTAACAGTCAGATCATCCAGCTCCCCCTCAATGGAAGAAAGCAACTCTATTTCCGCGTCCAACCGTTGGTTCAACGCTGATTTAGCAGTGATATCACCAATACCCAATGCAAAGACATGACTGGCTGCGAGGATACCCCCCATAATCAGAGCCATTAAAACCAGCGGCAATTTTTTCAACATATTCCTGTTCCCTCAGCTTTTATACTTGTCGTACAGACTTTCCTCGATTTCAATATATTATTGATTGTAGCTGCTTACTGAGCCTATTTTAAATATTTTTTTTATAAAATTTCATTAACTATCGGTTAAATATAGTCTTTTATCAAAATTTCAGCGATCTGCACGCTGTTCAAAGCCGCCCCCTTCCTTACATTGTCAGATACTATCCACATGCTCAGGCCCCTTTCACAGGAGATATCTGTACGGATCCGACCGACATAGACCGCATCACTTCCGGCACCCTCAGATATGGCAGTCGGATATCCTCCATCATTTCTGTCATCCAAAACTGTAATACCCGGTGCCTTTTCAAGTAATTCACGAGCTCTTTCAGCACCCAAAAGGCCCTGTGTCTCAATATGTACCGCTTCTGAGTGACCATAAAAAACAGGCACACGGACAGCAGTCGGGTTGACCCTGATACTGTCATTTCCCATGATTTTATGGGTCTCCCACACGATTTTCATCTCTTCCTTTGTATAGCCATTATCCTGAAAAACATCGATATGGGGCAAAACGTTAAATGCTATCTGCTTCGGATAAACCCGACACTCAACCTCGCCTTTACCGTTTAGCAGATCCGCAGTCTGCCTCGCCAACTCCTTAATAGCCTCCTTGCCACTACCAGATACGGCCTGATAAGTCGCAACATTGATACGCTCTATGCCGACAGCGTCATAAATCGGCTTGAGTGCGACAAGCAACTGAATAGTCGAACAGTTCGGATTGGCAATAATTTTTTTATTCTTGTAATCAGCCACAGCCTGCGGATTGACCTCGGGGACCACCAGTGGAATGTCATCGTCATAGCGAAACCGGGAAGTATTATCAATGACAATACAACCCGCAGCCGCCGCCCTCGGGGCATATTCTTCAGAAACAGAAGCACCCGCAGAAAACAAGCCAATCTGTACTCTGGAAAAATCAAATGCGGACATATCTTCTACCGTCAGCATTTGATTGCCGAATTGAACCTTCTTTCCAACCGAACGGCTACTAGCCAGAGGGAATACCCTGTTAGCGGGAAAATCCCTTTCCGCCAGAATGGATAACATCGCCTCGCCTACCGCACCGGTAGCACCGACAACCGCAATATCATATGTATTACTCATAAGCCTTAACTTATATCACTTTAATGAGCCATGTCAACTATTATTTTTAACTAATTGAATTATCTTTATTTTTTCTACAGCTGCCCCACAATAGCATCACCCATTGCAACCGTTGACATACTTCCACCCAGGTCAACCGTTCTTGCGCCATCGTCGAGCACCCTCTGTACCGCAGCTTCGACTTTGTCAGCCAGATCCGGTTCTTCCAGCGAGTACCTGAGCATCATGGCCACAGAGAGTATTGTAGCAATGGGGTTTGCAATACCTTTGCCTGCCATATCGGGGGCAGAGCCGTGAACAGGTTCATACATGCCCTGATTGCGACTGTTCAGAGATGCAGAGGGTAACATCCCTATTGAACCTGTAAGCATTGCTGCGATATCCGACAAAATATCACCAAACATATTGTCAGTAACGATGACATCAAATTGCCGTGGTTCTCTAATCATCTGCATTGCTGCATTATCAACAAGCATATGGCTCAGCCTCACTCCGCCGACGGCATCACAAACCTCAGTAACCTTGCCACGCCACAGCTCTCCGACCTCAAGGACATTTGCCTTGTCCACTGAACAGAGCTTTGCAGAACGTTTGCTTGCAATATCAACCGCCACACGGGCAATACGCTCTATCTCAGACTCTCTGTAAGTCAATGTATTGAAGCCCTGTTTTTCACCATCATCAAGTTCGTCTATACCGCGGGGATGGCCAAAATAGATTCCCCCTGTCAGTTCGCGGACGATCAGAATATCCAGACCAGACACCACCTCCGGCTTCAGGGTAGAGGCATCTGTCAAGCCCGGATAGAGTATTGCGGGCCGCAGATTAGCAAACAGATCCAGGCCCGCGCGAATACGCAGCAACCCTTGCTCGGGCCGCAGGTGCCTTTCCAATCCATCCCACTCTATTCCACCGACTGCACCTAAAAGTATAGCATCCGATAGCCGGGCACACTCCAGCGTCTCCTCCGGCAAGGGACTACCGACGCTGTCTATTCCAGCCCCACCAATCAGGCCATACTCGATGCTGGCCTGAAAACCATGATGCGAGCAAAGCCTGTCAATTACCTTGACAGCTTCGGCAACAATCTCGGGACCAATTCCATCACCCTCTAAAATCAACAAGTTATGACCCATAGCGAATATCTTCCACTGATATGTTTTTATAATTATGCTCGGAACAGCCAAGGTGCCTGCCGACGATATTCGCCTTCATAATCTCTGATAGAGTCTGAGTGCTCCAGAGTCAAGCCAATATCATCAAGGCCATTCAACAGACAGTGCTTGCTAAACTTATCAACGTCAAAACCGATAGCCTCGAAACCATCACCTGAAATTCGTTGTTGGGTGAGGTCAATTTGAAGCTCATAGCCAAGATTATTGTTAACGATCTGAAACAAAAAATCAATATATTTTTCTTTCAAAACAATAGGTAGCAAACTATTTTTAAAAGAATTATTAAAAAATATATCAGCAAAACCAGAGGCAATAACTGCCCGAAAACCAAAATCTGTCAAAGCCCAAACCGCATGCTCCCGTGAAGATCCACAGCCAAAGTTGTCACGCGCCAGAAGAATAGTTGCTCTATCATAAGGCGGTCGATTCAA
Organism: Gammaproteobacteria bacterium; assembly: GCA_965214035.1. Classification (GTDB taxonomy): domain Bacteria; phylum Pseudomonadota; class Gammaproteobacteria; order JAJDYQ01; family JAJDYQ01; genus JAJDYQ01. Next base: position 1,085,512 of record OZ243932.1, read on the forward strand.
AACGAAATCAGGGTTAATTTTACGCTGACCATGATCCTGACCTGGCTCCCCCGGCTCCAGATATCGCCAGTCGTCAAACAAAGTCACTCCAAAACCTGAGCGGCCGGTCGATTTCAGATATTGCTTTGGAATAATGGCATCAGTATCTATGTTAGAGCAGTCCAGCGGAGCTACTATGCCGGAATGAGTTACAAAAGCTCTCATTACAAATTCTCCAGATGTGCCACATCAATAAAATGACCGGCAATAGCTGCAGCGGCTGCCAGTGCCGGGCTGACCAGATGAGTACGCCCCCCTTGCCCCTGACGCCCCTCAAAGTTACGATTCGAGGTCGAGGCGCAACGTTCACCCGCCTTAAGACGGTCAGCATTCATGGCCAGACACATCGAACATCCGGGTTCACGCCACTCAAATCCTGCTTCCTGAAATATCACGGAAAGTCCTTCCTGCTCGGCCTGCTTTTTCACAAGGCCCGAACCCGGGACCACCATAGCCTGCTTCACAACGGCTGCGACCTTACGACCCTTCACAACCTCTGCCGCAGTGCGCAGATCCTCGATACGCGAATTTGTACATGACCCAATAAATACCCGATCAACAAATATATCCCTGATAGCGATGCCCGGCTTCAAGCCCATGTAGTCGAGTGCCTTTTGCATACCACTCCGTTTAACTTCGTCCATTTCATCAGCAGGATCAGGTACTGTGGCATCTATGGCAACCGTCATTTCAGGTGATGTACCCCACGTAACCTGAGGCTTTATATCAACAGCGTTAAGAATCACTTCGGCATCAAATATCGCATCATCATCGCTACGCAGAGTCCTCCAGTATGCCGCTGCCTGATCTAGAGTTTTGCCAGAAGGTGCAAAAGGCCGGCCCTTGACGTATTCAATAGTTTTATCATCAACTGCCACCATTCCGGCACGGGCACCCGCCTCGATTGCCATGTTACACACCGTCATACGCCCCTCCATGGAAAGGGCGCGAATGGCTTCCCCGGCAAACTCAATCGTGTAACCGGTACCGCCGGCAGTGCCTATTTCTCCAATGATTGCCAGCACAATATCTTTTGCTGTAACACCTGAATTTACCCTGCCATCAACCACTACTCGCATATTGCGAGACTTTTTTTGAATGAGGCATTGCGTAGCCAGCACATGCTCAACCTCAGAGGTGCCAATGCCAAATGCCAACGCACCAAAAGCACCATGCGTTGACGTATGAGAGTCACCGCATACGACAACCATTCCCGGTAATGTTGCACCCTGTTCTGGCCCGACTACATGAACTATCCCCTGTCGCATATCATCCATTTTGAACTCGGTAATACCGAATTCGTCACAATTATTATCCAGCACATTGACCTGCTCTCTTGATACCGGATCTTCGATACCGGCAGCGCGGTTAGTGGTCGGCACATTATGATCGGGCACTGCCAATATGCTGTCAGCTCGCCAGAGCTGCCGCCCAGCCATACGGAGGCCTTCGAAGGCCTGAGGAGAAGTAACCTCGTGAACCAGATGGCGATCAATGTATAGTAATGCCGTACCACCTTCTCCCGTACGGACAAGATGTGCATCCCAGATTTTGTCGTAAAGTGTTTTACCGCCCATATCCCTGACAAGCTGTTTCTGAATCGGGCATGGAATGTACGCCCAAATACTGCATAACTCAAACTTATTTGAGTAAACCTGCCCGAACTTACGGACCTTCACCAGACTTAAATTAGCTAATCTGCCGGTTTGGCTCTCGATAGTATTGCTTCGCAGTGTATCTCCGGGTATAAACACACATACACTTCCTGCTGAAAAGCAGGAAACAACATTCGAAGAAATTATCTTAAAACCCTGAGGGCAAAAATGGCATTTAATAAAATCGGTCGCTACGAAGTCGAGTCCAAAATCGGAGAAGGCGCATTCGGAACCGTCTATAAAGCCAGAGACCCGGCACTGGACAGGGCCGTCGCTATCAAGGTCCCCTCTCTCAAGCTAAGTGATGACGAGCTTGCCAAGTTGATTATAGAATTTCACCGCGAGGCACGTATTGGTGCCCAATTCCGGCATGCCAACATCGTCACTGTCTATGATCTTGGAGTGATCGAACAGGGCAAGAACATCAAAATGCACTATCTGGTCATGGAATATGTCGCCGGTGTTGAGCTGAAGAAATATATCAAGCAAGTTGATCAGCTTGCCTACCGGGAAATCCTGCAGATTGTATTTGAGTGCTGCAAGGCGCTGGACTACATCCATTTTCATAAAAATGTCCATCGTGATATCAAACTTGGCAATATCATGTATAACCCCAACTACCCCATAGTCAAACTCATGGATTTCGGGATAACCGATCAGATCAATTACAAAACTGCCAAAAGCGTTGGCACCCTGCTCTATATGTCACCAGAACATTTCCAAAAAGACGGCGTATTAACGGCACAAACCGATATTTTTGCTCTGGGTGCGGTGATGTATCAGCTGATTACCAAACAACCGCCATTTAACGGTAAAGACATAAGCGCAGTAATAACCAGTATCAGGAAAGCGAATCCGACTCCATTACAACATTATCGGCCTGATGCGCCCAAGGAACTCAACGATATTATTAACAAGGCACTTGCCAAAAAGCCGGCAGATCGATTCAGTACTGCGCTTGAAGTTGCATCCGCCATTCAAAGGCTTCTTGACAACCTGTTCAATGAAGAAGCCAGTACTGAAACTAGTCTTGGTGGAGCTAAAAAAGTCTCACAAAATGAGGACTATGTATTTCTGCGCGACAATAGCTGGTTCAAAGATTTTTCACCCAGCCTGATTGAGGAGCTGGTCAAAGTTGGAAAAATTGAAACCTATCAGGCTGAGCAGCTAATTGTAACCGAAGGAGAAATCGCAGACAGCTTCTACACCATCATTTCAGGTTCTGCGAATGTTGTTAAAAGCTCAAGTACCATTGCCAAAATGGTGGCTGGCGACAGCTTTGGCGAGCTTGGACACATCACCGACAATACTCGTCGTACAGCAAGTATTCGAACAGCCGAAGTTACCAAAGTGCTCAGCGTCAACTTCAAAACGCTTGAGTCATTATCTGCTGAAAATCAGGCGATGCTTTACAAAGGATTCTTCAAAGCCACCATGCGGAGACTGACTACACTAATGAAATCAATGAAGATCTGAGTCTAGTCAGGCCCCACATCTTTGATTACAACCATGGAAATGACCATAGCAATGGCTGCGGCAAAAGAAGCAATCAAGTAAGTAACCATGGCACCCATTGCCTCCCAGCTATAACCACTTATCAGGCTGCCAAGTGCGCCGCCTGCCCCAAAACCCAGACTGTTATATAACGCCTGCCCTCTACCTTGCAGCTTGCCAGTAAAATAATGATGAATATAATGAATGGCAACCGCATGATAAAGCCCGAATGTTGCGGCATGCATGATTTGTGCTATTGCGACAACCCAACGGTTATCGACAAAAAAGGCTGTCAAACCCCAGCGGACAGATGCAATCATCAGGCTGATCATTAGTAGCTTTCTGGTACCGTAACGATCCAGTAACTTCATCATAACCAAAAATATAATCACTTCAGCCAACACTCCCAGTGCCCAGTACTGTCCGATAGCTGTCTTACTGTAGCCATAGTGTTCGAGGTATATGGAAAAAAATGCGTAATAGGCACCATGAGAAAACTGCATCAGGAAACAGACCAAAAGCAGTCCAGCCACTTCAGGTCGCCTGATTATCTGAATCATTTTTTCAACCTGAACGCCATTACTTTCAGCGTAACCCCGGTCTTCAGGAGTGAGTATTCCGGCAGCCCATATCGCAAAGAAGGCAAAGGTGAGCATCGGCAGGATGGCCTGGCTACCGTATTGATCTATCAACGGGCCTGCCAGCATCACTGCCATGATAAATCCGATAGACCCCCATGAACGAATCAGGCTATAGCGGCGATGATCTTCTCCAAGATGATTCATGGTCACCGCCTCATACTGAGGCAATACAGCATTCCAGAAAAAGCTGTAAAGCGCCATAATGCCCGCCATGGACCAATAAGATTCAGCACGATAGGTCAATAAAAAGCTGGCGGCAGCCATAAAAGAACCGATCCGGATAACCCGGACACGCTGCATGGAGTAATCTGCAATTAATCCCCAGATGTAGGGTGCTATCAGCTTGGTACCAACCAGAATAGCCAGCAACTCGCCAATCTCTCTCGCACTGAAATCAAGTGATAGAAGGTACAGCCCCCAATAGGGTATCAATACGCCAAGAGCAGCAAAATAAAAGAAATAAAAGGCCGAAAGCTTCCCATAAACGGCCCTTGATGCGCGGCTCATTCCTTGGTGGACGCTGGTATAAAAGGTGCCGATGAAAGCACATCCGCACACTGTGCCCTGTGACGCATCGCATGATCTGTCAATACCAGCGCCAGCATAGCCTCGACAATAGGAACAGCGCGGACACCAACACATGGGTCATGGCGCCCCTTGGTAATGAGGTCAACATCATCACCGGCCGCATTAATACTTCTGCCCGGCGTTGTAATACTGGATGTCGGCTTAAATGCCGTGCTCACCAGAATATCCTGACCGGAAGAGATACCTCCCAGCATACCGCCAGCATTGTTACTCATAAAACCTTTCATCGTGATTTCATCACGGTGCTCCGCACCTCGCTGCGAAACCGACCTGAAGCCAGCACCAATTTCCACACCTTTAGAAGCATTGATACTCATCATGGCAAAAGCAATATCGGCATCAAGGCGATCATATACCGGTTCACCCCAACCCACGGGGACATGGCTGGCAACCACTTCCACCCTTGCACCAACCGAATCCCTGGATTTTCTTATAGTATCCAAATAGTCCTTAAGTATTGGCACCATATCTATGTCCGGGAAAAAAAACGGATTAGCCTCTACAACATCCCAATCAAAATTTTGAAAACGATGCTCACCAATTTCAGAAACATAACCTTTGATTTCAACACCGTATGTTTCCTTCAGCCACTTTTTAGCTACTACACCGGCTGCAACACGCATCACTGTTTCCCTTGCGGAAGATCGGCCGCCACCCCGATAGTCCCGGATACCGTATTTATGCTGATAGGTATAATCGGCATGTCCAGGGCGGAATTTATCCATAATTTCAGAATAATCCCCAGGTCGCTGATTGGTGTTTTCTATCAGCAGACCAATCGGCGCACCAGTCGTCTGCCCCTCAAACACACCCGACAGAATTTTAACGGTGTCCGGTTCTTTGCGTTGCGAGGTATAACGAGACTTACCGGTCTTACGACGATTGATATCCGCGGCAAAATCTTCTTCAGCTAATGACATTCCAGGTGGACAGCCATCAATCACACAGCCAACCGCAGGCCCATGGCTCTCTCCGAAAGTAGTCACCATAAAAAGCTTACCTATTGTATTACCCGCCATAAAACCTCCTTATTATTAGGGAATTATGTAGCAAAATCTGCAAGGGTGGGTTTTCTACTTCCTGACCAGCCACCAGCGTTCGCTCAATTTTTCCCGCGTGAGCTTTCGATTTTCGCACGGCGCGGGCACCCTCGGTGAACCCTTTAAAACCGGATATAGAACTTGACATGGAGGCAGCCACCCAATCCGCTACTCTATTTTGTACAACCTCAATCCCAACGTCCTGCGCTTTGTCCCCGCCAGCTATTACAGGCCGCATCAGGGAAACGAACCGGGCGCGGCAATGCCTCAGGACTACCTAACAGTACAAGTCCCCAGTAAGCCCAAGACGGGTTGTCGAACAGGCCCGGCGGAGCATGTCTGTAGGCATCAATAAACGCATCCTCGTCATAATGCTGTTGCACAGTCACGATATCAGCCGCTGCGCCGCGGGCCATGACCTGACAAAGAAACAGACGGGGGTTGGCAAGCACCTCTGCCGATGGCATGTACCAATTGATGCGCTTTGCAACCAAATCCAGATTCATATTCTTCATTTCGGTCCGCATGCTGGCCTGTCACAGGAAGGAGTATGCTCTCCAATTAGTCCCAGTGGTTCTAATACCGGCAGATTATCTAGTGCTACCTCCGTCACGGCCTTCTGGATCAATGCCAAATCTGCATCAGATAACATCGCTGACAGGTCCGAAGTATAGGATAGCGCCTTCAAGGATGAGATCGGCACAAACGACTCCCCGTAGATGGCAACAGCGGCCGCAATACCATAGGTAAGCGTCAGGTCTGTTTCTTTCAGAATGGCAATGATGTCCAGATAATCTTTGATATCGGCTCTGTCCATGATTACTTTGCATTTTGTGCCAAGCAAATCAGGAAGTGAGGCAACCTGGAGACCGTTCTCTGTCTGTGACGGTTCATGTATTTGGGCCAGAGGCAACCCTCCGAAAAAACTCATTCTCACAACATCATCGCGTACGGGGACTGACAGGGTCAGGTTGTTTTCGAGATGTTGCTGTATTTCAGAATCAGGGAATATAACCAAATGCTCCTTGAGTTCATCGGGTGCGAACGACTGACCTGTAAAAAAATCGAAATCCCGGCTTGGACGATGACCCAAATGAAGCGTGATCGCCGTACCCCCATAGAGCACAAAATTGTCGGGCACAGTACCACTCAAATGCGGCCATATTTCCCGTTGCGCAGGAGATAAAACATCAAGATGTGACTTAGTCATACCATCAGGAGAATAAATGGGACTTATGGAACAATCAGCAAGGTTATGATGAGCGTTTATTCGCTGTTTTCCGCTGAAGTCGCCATGGGATCATGCGTTCCCGAAGAGTGGGATCCCGATTCTCGCTGTTATCAGGCTTGACTTCATGCGACATGACTTTCTCCATGACTTGCTGTATATCTTCCAAGGTTACGCTCCTGCGCTCTATCTTGTCAAATGGTAGCGTTCATAATTTTGTGTCATTGACTTAAACTGATATGAACTGATTTGATTATCGAACGGCCAATCGTTCGCTGGTGCAGCATACCAATACCTATGGATTGCGCACCTGATAAGCTCTTGCCAGAGAATGATAATTCGATGCCTAGAGCGCCGCCTGCTGAGGATAGAACGGACGAGGCAACGTCCTTCTCAAGATAGGTGCGGGGAGGGAAAAATCTTCGATTTTGTACTACACGCACACATCTTGCGGTCATCGTAAAGCCGCGCCAATAGCGGAACTATGCAGCATTGCAGCAATTTATTCCTACCCACTCTTGTCTCATTTTCACGATGACGGTGGTACTAAAGCCTGCCCCAAGGGCAGAAGTTTACTCTTTAATGCTCCGCGCCCACTACCTGTTTACCGCCTGCCGATATCTATTACAAGCGCGATGCTGAATCATCATCGAGGCAGTCGGATGATCGATGGCATTGCCATCAGGTCATATAGGGTGGGCTTGGCGGCCAGTCAGTTTTCCGTAGCGCTTTGCAAATTAGGAAAACTGGCTGAGGGCTTGTATGGCTTTGAGATTTGGCTCGCCCCCAAATAAGCACAATAAGCGAATTATCGCTCGACACAATAAGCGAATAATGGTACAACATAATAAGCGAATAATAGATACGCGCGATAAGCGAGAAGAACCACCATGGCGACCCCTTCCGAAAAACTGGCTGATGCATTAGAAGCACTTCACGACCTCCAGACAAATGGTTCTGTTGCCATACGCTCTGCCGATCTCTCTCGCACTCATCGTGAACGCCTCGTTCAAAACGGCTTCCTTGAGGAAGTTATCAAGGGCTGGTATGTGCCAGCCCGCCCCGATGAAACACGCGGCGAAAGCACGGCTTGGTATGCGTCCTTTTGGCAATTTTGTGCAGCCTACCTTAATCATCTAAAAGGCGACGATTGGTGCTTGTCACCTGAGCAGTCTATCGCGCTTCATACTGAAAATCTGACTGTGCCCAAACAGTTATTAGTTCGAGCTACCAAGGCACGGAACAATGTAACAGAATTACCTCACGGCACATCACTATTAGATATTCGCGCTGCGCTCCCTGAACCCGCTCAGGTGATGACCAAAAACGGTCTGCGCATATATAGCCTTCCTGCTGCTTTGATTGCCTGTAGCAAACAGAGCTTTACTCAGAACCCAACCGATATGCGCGCGGCATTATCCATGATCAGTGATGCATCTGAAGTCTTGGAGCAATTGCTAGAGGGTGGGCATAGCTCTATTGCTGGCCGCTTGGCGGGTGCATTCAGGAATATTGGCCGCAATCAAATTGCCGACGATATCATGGGTACAATGCGCGCGGCTGGGTATGATTTGTGCGAAACAGACCTGTTTGAGCAACAATCCAGCCTAAGTTTCTCGCGGCGTGAACAATCCCCATACGTCAATCGTATTCGGCTTATGTGGCAGGATATGCGGGAAACAGTGATAGAGTACTTTCCTGTATCACCCCCGCAAACAGTCGATAAAACCGCATACATGCAGCATGTTGAAGATGTGTATGTGACAGACGCCTATCACTCGCTTTCTATTGAGGGATATCGTGTAATGCCTGAGTTGATCAACCGCGTTCGCACTGGAGACTGGAACCCAGAACAAAATGTCGATGATAAAGAGCGGCTAAATGCTTTGGCCGCCCGAGGCTATTGGCAGGCTTACCAAGCCGTACGCAGGAGCATTGAGCAGATACTTGATGGACATAATGCAGGGGAAGTCGTCGATAACGATCATCGCGTATGGTATCGCGAAATGTTTGCGCCCGGAGTCACGGCTGGTATTCACAAGCCTGCTGATCTTGCAGGCTATCGGAATGCACCTGTTTTTATCCGTCGCTCCATGCACACGCCGCCAAGCCGAGAGGCTGTGCGCGATGCGATGCCAGCGTTTTTCGAGTTGCTGCAAGCAGAAGAGAATGCCGCTGTGCGTGTTGTGCTGGGGCATTTTATCTTTGTTTATATTCATCCCTATATGGATGGGAATGGTCGCACGGGGCGTTTTTTGATGAATGCTATGCTGGCAAGTGGCGGCTACCCTTGGACGATTGTGCCGCTGGAAAAGCGTAATGATTACATGGCTGCTTTGGAAGAAGCGAGCACAAACCAAAACATAGAGCCTTTTACAAAATTCTTGGGGGCACTTGTTCAAGCGGCACTGGACGGTAAAGCAGAGCCGTCAATTCCGAGCGATTAACGAATAATTAAGATACACCGCGTATGATATTGCCTGAATTCAATTGGCTTTGATATGGAAGCGGCTATCAAGGATTTGCGCGAAGGCAAAGACCTCGGTGGCAAGGATGGCATTTTTACCCCGCTCATCAAGCAATTAACCGAGGCCGCCATGCAGGCCGAGCTGGAAGAACACCTGGCAGCCGAGGCGGCTCCGAACCGTAAAAACGGCAGTAGCACAAAAACCATGAAAACCCCGACCGGGGAGTTTGAGCTGAAAACCCCGCGTGACCGAGCCAGCACCTTTGAACCCCGGATGGTCAAAAAGCACCAAACCCACCTGACTGATGAACTCCAGCGCAAGGTGATGGGCCTGTTTGCACTGGGTAACAGCTATCAGGATATCCGCACTCACATTGCCGATATGTACGACATCTCGCTGTCCAACGGGACGATCAGCACGGTCACCGACAAGCTGTTACCCGAGTTACAGGCTTGGCGTGAGCGCGACCTCGAAGCCGTCTATCCGATTGTCTGGCTGGATGCTATCCATTACAAAATCAAGGAAAATGGCCGTTATCTGAACAAGGCAGTTTACACCATTTTGGGACTGAACATGGAGGGCAAGAAAGAACTCCTGGGTCTGTATCTGTCCGACTCCGAAGGTGCCCACCATTGGCTGAGCGTGCTGACCAACCTGCATAACCGAGGGGTCAAGGACATCCTGATCGTCTGTGTGGATGGACTCAAGGGCTTCCCTGAGGCCATTCACAGCATTTATCCTGACACCGAGATACAACATTGCGTCATCCATCAAATCCGCCATTCCAGGAAGTATGTGGCCTCGAAAAATCAATCCGCGTTTATGGCAGACCTCAAATGTGTTTACAAGGCCGCAACCCTCAATGCCGCTGAGATCGCCCTGCATGAGTTGGAGGACAAATGGGGAGACAAGTATCCCCTGGTCATCCAGTCCTGGCGCCGCAAGTGCCCCACGCTATCGGCCTACTTCAAGTACCCCGATTATGTGCGCACCGCGATTTACACCACCAATGCGGTTGAGGCCGTCCATCGACAGTTCCGCAAACTGACCAAAACCAAAGGGGGCTTTGCCAATGAAAGGGTAGCGTTCATAATTTTGTGTCATTGACTTAAACTGATATGAACTGATTTGATTAAGGAGATGATAGATGAAAACCCACATTGGCTTTGATATGGAAGCGGCTATCAAGGATTTGCGCGAAGGCAAAGACCTCGGTGGCAAGGATGGCATTTTTACCCCGCTCATCAAGCAATTAACCGAGGCCGCCATGCAGGCCGAGCTGGAAGAACACCTGGCAGCCGAGGCGGCTCCGAACCGTAAAAACGGCAGCAGCACAAAAACCATGAAAACCCCGACCGGGGAGTTTGAGCTGAAAACCCCGCGTGACCGAGCCAGCACCTTTGAACCCCGGATGGTCAAAAAGCACCAAACCCACCTGACTGATGAACTCCAGCGCAAGGTGATGGGCCTGTTTGCACTGGGTAACAGCTATCAGGATATCCGCACTCACATTGCCGATATGTACGACATCTCGCTGTCCAACGGGACGATCAGCACGGTCACCGACAAGCTGTTACCCGAGTTACAGGCTTGGCGTGAGCGCGACCTCGAAGCCGTCTATCCGATTGTCTGGCTGGATGCTATCCATTACAAAATCAAGGAAAATGGCCGTTATCTGAACAAGGCAGTTTACACCATTTTGGGACTGAACATGGAGGGCAAGAAAGAACTCCTGGGTCTGTATCTGTCCGACTCCGAAGGTGCCCACCATTGGCTGAGCGTGCTGACCAACCTGCATAACCGAGGGGTCAAGGACATCCTGATCGTCTGTGTGGATGGACTCAAGGGCTTCCCTGAGGCCATTCACAGCATTTATCCTGACACCGAGATACAACATTGCGTCATCCATCAAATCCGCCATTCCATGAAGTATGTGGCCTCGAAAAATCAATCCGCGTTTATGGCAGACCTCAAATGTGTTTACAAGGCCGCAACCCTCAATGCCGCCGAGATCGCCCTGCATGAGTTGGAGGACAAATGGGCAGACAAGTATCCCCTGGTCATCCAGTCCTGGCGCCGCAAGTGGCCCACGCTATCGGCCTACTTCAAGTACCCCGATTATGTGCGCACCGCGATTTACACCACCAATGCGGTAGAGGCCGTCCATCGACAGTTCCGCAAACTGACCAAAACCAAAGGGGGCTTTGCCAATGAAAGCAGCTTGCTCAAGTTGCTCTATGCCGGCATACTCAAGGCCTCGGAGCGCTGGACACATCCGGTACAAAATTGGAACTTGACGCTCTCGCAATTAACCCTTCACTTTGAGGGGCGACTCGACGATTACATTGCTTTGTAAATGTAAATGGCTGACACAGAATTTTGAACACCCTCAATGAAAGCAGCTTGCTCAAGTTGCTCTATGCCGGCATACTCAAGGCCTCGGAGCGCTGGACACATCCGGTACAAAATTGGAACTTGACGCTCTCGCAATGAATCCTTCACTTTGAGGGGCGACTCGACAATTACATTGCTTTGTAAATGTAAATGGCTGACACAGAATTTTGAACACCCTCCTTAATACGATTCCAGCTTTCACCTGTCAGCTTATTTATGCAAGCAACGATACACTACTCTGAAAATAATTTGATTTTGAGATAGGTTCTAGACTCATCCTTTGACTGCCCTTCAAGTATTTGAAACTGCTCCTTAAGTTCTTTTATACATCCCTTATAATCCCGATGCTCCAATGGAATATCCTTGCGGACATAACCGACATATTGGTAGCGTTCATAATTTTGTGTCATTGACTTAAACTGATATGAACTGATTTGATTAAGGAGATGATAGATGAAAACCCACATTGGCTTTGATATGGAAGCGGCTATCAAGGATTTGCGCGAAGGCAAAGACCTCGGTGGCAAGGATGGCATTTTTACCCCGCTCATCAAGCAATTAACCGAGGCCGCCATGCAGGCCGAGCTGGAAGAACACCTGGCAGCCGAGGCGGCTCCGAACCGTAAAAACGGCAGCAGCACAAAAACCATGAAAACCCCGACCGGGGAGTTTGAGCTGAAAACCCCGCGTGACCGAGCCAGCACCTTTGAACCCCGGATGGTCAAAAAGCACCAAACCCACCTGACTGATGAACTCCAGCGCAAGGTGATGGGCCTGTTTGCACTGGGTAACAGCTATCAGGATATCCGCACTCACATTGCCGATATGTACGACATCTCGCTGTCCAACGGGACGATCAGCACGGTCACCGACAAGCTGTTACCCGAGTTACAGGCTTGGCGTGAGCGCGACCTCGAAGCCGTCTATCCGATTGTCTGGCTGGATGCTATCCATTACAAAATCAAGGAAAATGGCCGTTATCTGAACAAGGCAGTTTACACCATTTTGGGACTGAACATGGAGGGCAAGAAAGAACTCCTGGGTCTGTATCTGTCCGACTCCGAAGGTGCCCACCATTGGCTGAGCGTGCTGACCAACCTGCATAACCGAGGGGTCAAGGACATCCTGATCGTCTGTGTGGATGGACTCAAGGGCTTCCCTGAGGCCATTCACAGCATTTATCCTGACACCGAGATACAACATTGCGTCATCCATCAAATCCGCCATTCCATGAAGTATGTGGCCTCGAAAAATCAATCCGCGTTTATGGCAGACCTCAAATGTGTTTACAAGGCCGCAACCCTCAATGCCGCCGAGATCGCCCTGCATGAGTTGGAGGACAAATGGGGAGACAAGTATCCCCTGGTCATCCAGTCCTGGCGCCGCAAGTGGCCCACGCTATCGGCCTACTTCAAGTACCCCGATTATGTGCGCACCGCGATTTACACCACCAATGCGGTAGAAGCCGTCCATCGACAGTTCCGCAAACTGACCAAAACCAAAGGGGGCTTTGCCAATGAAAGCAGCTTGCTCAAGTTGCTCTATGCCGGCATACTCAAGGCCTCGGAGCGCTGGACACATCCGGTACAAAATTGGAACTTGACGCTCTCGCAATTAACCCTTCACTTTGAGGGGCGACTCGACGATTACATTGCTTTGTAAATGTAAATGGCTGACACAGAATTTTGAACACCCTCGACATATTTAGCACTTCTTTGAGGTAGCAAACATCGGAGTCGATGTGGATCATTCTCCCGCTTCCCTGCAAACGATAAAACAACCCTACTACCCGAAAATCTGAACCGCTGAAAGCAATCCATCACACAATACAAACGAAATCAGAGCAGGTAATCAGTGGAGTTAAGTATATAAGTCTCTATTATTACTATTCACCTTTGTTTAGAGTGAAAAACATCAATCCTCATTCTCATCAACATCCAGTCCCTCTATATGTGTCGCATTAATCATCATAAAGAGATGCTTGAATGGCAGCAGGCAATCATCGGTATTTTTAACCAGATCCATGAACGGCAATGGCTTATCATCAAATACATAACTGCCATCGTCCATTGACTGCCATAACTCTCTGACTTGTTGCTCCAGATTAAACACAAAATTCAGTGCGGGCCCCATACTATCCATGTCGTACTCGGCCGACATACGAATATCAATCAATTCATCCAGTGCCTCTTCAACAAGACGCACATACTGTTCCACCGTTTTAGCTCTTTCCATGGTTCAAATCTTCCAGATCTCTTTTATGCAAAAGGAATACACCCTCTCCACCACGCTCAAACTCCGGCCAGACAAACGGCAGACGAGGATACAAACGATGCACAGCCTCTTTTGTCTCACCCGTCTCAACCATCAGCACCCCATCACTGTTGAGATACCGAACCGACTGCAATAATAATGTATCTATGACAGCCATGCCATCGTCACCAGCCTGCAGCGCAAGCTCCGGTTCATACCGATATTCTACTGGCAAATTCGCCATACTGCCTGTCGACACATAGGGTGGATTACAGACAATCAGGTCATAACACTTCCCGTCCAGGTTCTGAAACAGGTCAGAATGAATCGCCACCACTCTATCGCCTACTTCACATAAACGGATATTTTTTCTGGCCAACGCCAAGGCATCTTCGGAAATGTCAACAATATCAATCGAAGCATGGGGAAGATAAACCGCAGCAGCAATACCGATACAGCCATTACCAGCACACATATCCAATATCTTCAACTCCCGGTCGGCATCAACCCATGGTGCAAACCTCCGCTCTATCAGCTCGGCAAATGGTGAGCGAGGGATCAAGGCACGATCATCTATGTGAAATCTAAGACCCGCAAACCAGGCCTCACCCGTTAGATAGGGCAATGGTATTCGTTCGTCGATACGCCGGGCAGCGAGATGAATAACAGACGAAATATCGACTTCAGATACCAGATTATCCCAAACTCTGTCCACATCTGAAAAATGAAGCTTCAAAACGCTAAAAACCAGCGCATAAGACTCATCCTGCGGATTGTCTGTACCATGACCATAGTACAGCTCATGGTGTTCAAGGACTGCACCCAGCTTCACAACAAGCTCGCCGACGGTCGAAATATCAGCCAGTCGCCGGTATAGATCGCGAATGAGTGCCTGAGTGTCTTTCAGCCGTCCCAACTCATCAAGAAATTGCAGCCAGACAAAGCGAGATCAACGTACCGGGGAACAGACCCAATAACAATATCAGCAATGCGTTTGAACTTAATACGACATGCATACCGCTATTGGCAACAATTTCATTCCGGTCTTCTGCCTCATCAAAATACATCACCTTGATGACCCGCAGATAGTAAAAAGCCCCGATGACAGACAACAACACAGCAACAATCGCCAACCAATACATGCCCTGATCAATAACGGCCTTCAGTACCAACAGCTTGGCATAAAAACCAACCATCGGCGGAACACCTGCCATCGAAAACATGACCAACAGCATCATAAAGGCATACCAGGAATTACGGATATTCAGTCCTTTATAATCATCAATGCTATCCGCCTCGAATCCTTTGCGACTCAGCAAAATGATAATGCCAAAAGCAGCTACACCGGTAATCGCATACGTCACTGTATAAAACATAGCAGCGGAATAACCTTCCGGATTGACTGCAGCAAGGCCCAATAAAATAAAACCAGCGTGAGAAATGGCTGAATATGCCAGCATACGCTTAATATTAAGCTGTGCGATAGCCACAATATTTCCAATTGCCAGAGACAACACACTCAGGATAATCAGAATATCCTGCCAGGAATACTGCATGGCTCCCATACCTTCTATAAGCAAGCGCATGAAAAAACCAAACACCGCCAGCTTGGCCGAAGTACCAATAAGTGCGGTTACAGCGGACGGAGAACCATGATAGATATCGGGCACCCACATATGGAAAGGCACAGCACCCAACTTGAATGCAAGCACAACAACGACGAACACCATACCAAGTAACAGCGGCGCGTTAAATGATTGCTGAATCGAAAGATATTGCGCCAGCCGCTCCAGATCCAGGGTACCGGAAACCCCATAGACAATAGACATACCATAGAGAAGCACGCCGGACGCAAAACCACCCAGCACGAAGTATTTCATCGCCGCTTCTGAAGACAACGCACTATTACGACTGAAGGCTACCATGGCATACAAGGAAAGAGACATCAACTCAAGGCCGAGATAAACTGTCAACATACTATGGGCAGAAACCAGGATCATCATGCCTAGAACTGCAAACAGACCCAGCACATAGAACTCACCCTTGAAGAGATCCCTTGCTCTCAGATACTGCCTTGAATAAACAAAGATGGCAGCAGTCAGCAGATAGATCATGAATTTGAGAATATCGGCCATAGTATCAGCAACAAACATCCCGCTAAAGCCAACGGCACGACCATCCGAATGATTCATCCAGGTCAAAATCGCAGCACCGATAAGTGTAATCAACGACAGCAGGTAAGATATATCACGTCGGTCTTCACGCAAAAAGGCATCCACTATCAAAACGATGCAAGCCATGACCAGCATAAATATCTCTGGAATAATTAACGAGAAGTCAGACATATTCATTTCTCTGCTTCCTACAGCTTTGAAACAACAATATGCCGTAACAGGTTGTCAACGGACGGATGCATGATCTCAACCAGAGGATCAGGCCAGACACCAAATAACAGTACTGTAACCGCCAATGAACCCAACACAACAAACTCATGCACATCAAGATCTTTCATCTCAGCAACTTGTTCATTACGAATTTCTCCGAATATCACGCGCTTAACCAGCCAGAGACTGTAAGCCGCACCCAGAATCAGAGTAGTTGCCGCCAAAAATGCAATCCAGAAATCGGACTGCATACTGGCCAGGATAACCATGAACTCCCCAACAAAGCCGGATGTTCCTGGAAGACCGGAATTAGCCATAGCAAAAAGCACCATAAAACCGGCAAATACAGGCATGGAAACCGCAATGCCACCATAATCCTTGATCTGACGGCTATGCAAACGGTCATACATCACCCCAATACAAAGAAACAGGGCAGCAGAAATAAAGCCATGTGAAATCATTTGAATCATGCCACCCTCTACAGCCAGTGCTGCACCGGATAAATCATCAGCTGCCGCCGCATGAATCCCGAAAGGTAAAAAGAATCCGAGGGTAGCAAATCCCATATGGGCAATAGATGAATAAGCGATCAGTTTTTTCATATCCTCTTGAACAATAGCTACCAGACCAATATAAATTACAGCGATTAAAGACATGGTAATAATAAGCCAGTCAAACTGCATACTGGCATCAGGTGCAATAGGCAGGCTAAAGCGCAGAAAACCATAGCCACCAATTTTCAGCATGATGGCTGCCAGAATCACCGAACCGCCAGTAGGCGCCTCTACATGCGCGTCGGGCAACCAGGTGTGTACCGGCCACATAGGCACCTTGACTGCAAATGCCAGTAGAAAGGCAAAGAAAATCAATATCTGCTCAGTCATATTCAACTTCAATGCATGGAAATCCGGTATAGCAAAGCTGCCGGCCTCAGACTGATAACGCATATAAATCAAGGCGATCAGCATGAGCACTGAACCCAAAAAGGTGTATAAAAAAAACTTGATAGTGGCGTAGATTCGATTAGGGCCACCCCAAACACCGATAATCAAAAACATCGGGATTAACATGGCCTCCCAAAACACATAAAAAAGTATGGAGTCAAGCGCAGCAAAAACACCAATCATCAAGCCCTCCATGATCAGAAATGCCGCCATATAACGAGAGGCCTGCACTTGGATAGTCTTCCAACCGGCAATAACAACCAGCGGAGAAATAAATGCCGTCAGTGCAATCAATGGCATGGAAATTCCATCGACACCAAAATAGTAATCGATGTTAAAGGCATCGATCCACGGTGTACGCTCGACAAACTGCATATCGGCAGTTGAGGTATCGAAGCGGACATATAATGGAATCATCAGGAAAAAATTGGCCATGGAAAATGAAAAAGCGATCCGCCTGGCACCCGTAGAATCATGGTCACCGGCTGCCAGCGTAATCAAACCACCGATAATTGGCAGCCAGACAATCAAACTCAATAATGGCAGATTATCAGGCATAAACTACAAAAGCCCTTTTATGACAAACATGGATACCAACACCATCATTCCCGCAATCATGGCAAAGGCATAGTGATACAAATAACCGGTCTGCAAACGGCGCAGGGTAGCAGAAAACCAGCCTACTACCCTGGCAGAACCATTGACAACAAAGCCATCAATAGCGATGACATCACCCAGTTTCCATAAAACCCGGCCAGTGATACGGCCAGCATCAGCAAGAACATTTAAATAGAAATAGTCCATGTAATATTTATTATCCATTATTTTGTATAAAAAAGAAAATTGCTGCTGCATATCGGCTGCAAACTGAGGTTTAACGATGTAAATCAGATAAGCCGCAACAACGCCAGCCAAAGCGAGATAGACGACCGGCCCTGCCAGGGCATGTGACACAAATCCGCCGATGCCCTCAAATGTTGAACCCAGCTCAGCCAAAACATTATGGCTGTCTGCCACATAGATCGAGCGCTCAAAGAACTCACCAAAAACAATTGGCTCGAACACAAAGCCACTGAAAACGGATGGGACAGCCAACAATATCAGAGGCAAGGTCACCACCCATGGCGTCTCACGCAGGTGTGATCGTGTATGTTCATCCATACGTTCTCTGGCATGAAAAACCAGAAAATACATACGAAAGCTATAAAGTGCCGTTACAAACACACCTGCCAAAAGTGCAACATAGGCGATATTAGCCGCGCCTAACTCCGAATACTGAACGGCACCGATAATGGAATCCTTGGAAAAGAAACCCGAGAAAAATGGAAAACCGATCAATGCCAGACAACCAATTAACGATGTCCAGTGAGTGATTGGCATATACTTTTTCAGGCCACCCATTCTGCGCATATCCTGCTCATGGTGCATGGCAATAATCACGGAACCGGCTGCAAGAAACAAAAGTGCCTTAAAAAAGGCATGAGTCATCAAATGAAAAATGGCAGCCCCGTAAGCTGATGCACCTAATGCAACAGTCATATAACCGAGCTGTGAAAGCGTTGAATAAGCCACCACCCGCTTGATATCATGCTGAATCAAACCCAGGAAACCCATAAAAAGGGCTGTAATCGATCCGATCACCAGAATAAAACCAAGCGTGGTCTCTGATAACTCATACAATGGTGACATACGCGCCACCATAAAAATACCGGCAGTCACCATCGTTGCCGCATGGATCAGTGCCGAGATTGGTGTTGGCCCTTCCATGGAATCCGGCAACCACACATGTAAAGGAAACTGTGCCGACTTGCCCATCGCACCAATAAAAAGCAGAATAGTAATCACAGTAATAACGTCCCACTCAGCACCCCAAAAGATACTGATAGTCTGCGACGCCATACTCCCGGAATTCGCAAAAACCTGGGCATAGTCCAGGCTGCCGGCATAAACCAAAACAACAGCAATACCCAATAGAAAGCCAAAATCACCCACTCGATTAATCAAAAAGGCCTTCAGGTTTGCAAGAATGGCAGTTTCACGCTGATACCAAAACCCAATCAGCAGATAAGAAACAAGACCAACCGCCTCCCAGCCAAAAAACAATTGCAAAAAATTATTGGACATAACCAGCATCAGCATAGAAAAAGTGAACAGTGCGATATAGCTGAAAAAGCGCTGATAGCCGGGATCATCATTCATATAACCGATGGTATAAATGTGAACCATAAAAGAAACAAAGGTCACAACACCCATCATTAATGCTGTCAATTCATCAATCAGAAAACCGATTTCAAAACGGACACCACCACTTACCATCCAGACATAAACAGTTTCATTATAAACAGGCGCACCATCAAAAATAATATGCTTAATAACAACAATGGATAAAATGAACGAGGTCAATACCCCTAATATAGCAATCCGATGGGCACCCGCCCTGCCGATATAACGACCAAAAAGCCCGGTAACAACAGCACTGAACAATAATACTAATGGGATAGCCAGATAAATCTTTTCCATCATTAGCCCTTCATGGTATCCAGGTGCTCGACATTGATCGTGCGCTTATTACGAAAGAGCACGATGAGAATAGCCAGACCGATAGCTGCCTCAGCTGCAGCCACAGTCAGAATAAAAAACACAAAGATCTGCCCTGTAATATCACCAAGGAAGTGTGAGAAAGCGATAAAATTCATATTTGCAGAGAGCAACAACAGCTCCAGTGACATCAACAAAACAATGACATTCTTGCGATTCAGAAAAATACCCGCGATGCTCAAACAAAACAGAATCGCACTCAGCACCAGATAATCAGACAGGCCAGCCATCAGGCACTATCTCCTTTTTTCTTTTTATCAACAGAAGTCAGAGCATCCATCTTCACTATTCTCAGGCGATCAGTTGCCTTAACCTTTACCTGACTACCAGGAGTCTGTTTTCTGGACTCTGGACGATGTCGCATGGTCAGCGAAATTGCCGCAACGATTGCAACCAGCAGAATTACCGCAGCTATCTCAAACGGATAAACATAAACAGTATAAAGCAGACTGCCCAGTTCATCAGTATTACTGTAATCAGCCGGACGAAGCGCCGGTGATAAATACTGCTCCAAATCAAAAAAACCGGAACCAACCACCATCCTGATTTGCAACAGCAACACCAGCCCGACAAGAAAACCAACCGGCAAATAGCTGACAAAGCCTTCACGAGTCTCGGAGATATTGATATCCAGCATCATAACGACAAACAGGAACAACACCATGACCGCACCGACATAAACCAGCACCAGGATGATGGCCAGAAATTCAGCTTCAAGCAATATCCACAAACCGGCACTGGCAAAAAAAGCCAACACCAGATGCAATGCAGCATGGACCGGGTTTCGAACGACAATGACACCAGCCGCGCCATAAACAACAAGCGCCGCAAAAAATAAAAATACACCATACTGGAAGGTCATTATAGATCTCGATCTAAAATCTTATCGGTAAGCTGCATCTACAGCTCGGTCTTCGGCAATTTGCTGTTCGAACTTATCGCCTATAGCAAGGAGCTTCTCCTTGGTCATAATACTTTCGCCACGCTCCTCAAAACAATATTCAAAGTGGCGAGTTTCAACAATAGAATCCACTGGGCAGGCCTCCTCACAAAAGCCGCAGTAAATACACTTGAACAGATCAATGTCATAACGAGTGGTGCGACGAGTACCATCTTCTCGTTCTTCTGAATCAATTGTAATAGCCAGTGCTGGGCAAACAGCCTCGCATAATTTACATGCTATACAACGCTCCTCTCCATTTGGATAACGGCGCAAGGCATGCAGACCACGAAAACGATAAGATTGGGGTGTCTTTTCTTCAGGATACTGAACAGTAATTTTGCGCCTGAAGAAATGCTGCTGAGTGATCATCAAGCCCTTCAGCAGTTCAAAGAGGAAAAAACTCTTAAAGAAATGTTTTAATGACCGCATATTCTTCACCTCACTAAACGAACCATGGTTCAATTTTCAATAGAATGCCGGCGCACTCAACAACCAGCCAGATGATCGTTATCGGGATAAACACCTTCCAGCCCAGGCGCATAATCTGATCATAGCGATAACGGGGAAATGTGGCCCTGAACCATAAGAACAGATAAATAAAAAACACCGTTTTTAATAACAACCAGTGAATCCCTGAATCCATCAGCGTACCGAGAATAGGTACCGAACGTATTTCAGCTCCCAGCAAACCATCAAATGGAGACAGCCATCCCCCCATAAACAAAATAGCTGTCAGCGTTGCAATCAGGATGATATTGGCATACTCAGCCAGAAAAAACACCGCGAACGCCATGCCAGAATACTCAACATGAAAACCTGCGACGATTTCTGACTCACCCTCCGCCACATCAAAAGGTGCCCGATTGGTCTCGGCAACGCCTGAGATAAAATAAATCAAAAAAAGCGGAAACAGCGGGATATAAAACCAACCCGATGTAATGATATTAAAGCCAAACAGATTCAATGGCGTCTGCTGTGCAAGTATGATTTCCCCCAGATTAAGGCTACCTGCCACCATGAGCACACCCACCAAAGCAAAGCCCATAGCAATTTCATAGGCCACAATCTGCGCAGCAGAGCGCATCGCGCCCAGAAAAGCATAGCGGGAGTTTGAAGCCCAGCCGGCTATAATAACACCATATACACCCAGCGACGTCAGTGCCAGCACATACAACAACCCGGCATTGATATCGGCCAGCACCATAACATCATCGAACGGGATAACCGCCCAAGCGGCCAGTGCCGGCATAATGGCCAGAATTGGTGCCAACAAAAACATATAAACATTGGCACTGGTCGGAATAATGATTTCCTTGAATGCCAGCTTCATACCATCGGCTATCGGCTGACCCAGCCCCCAGAGTTTGAAGCCAAAAAAGCCGACACGATTAGGCCCTTTGCGTATCTGCATAAAGCCGATGACCTTGCGCTCAATATAAGTCACATAGGCCACGCCCAACATCAAAGGCACAATAATCAGGAGAATTTTAATCAGGGTGGCAATCGTCAGGACCACAGAGTCAGGCAGAAAACCAAGATATTCAAAAAGCAGACTGTTCACCTGATTATGCCGCCTGTATCTGCACTTCCTGATTAAATCCGCCCAGCTCCGGTATTAACGGCAACCAGAGAGTATCGTCTGCCGGGCTGTCCTCAACACACAATGACAATGAGACAGACTGGTCACCCTGCGATACCAGCACCTGCGATGCACCGGATATACCGAACTTATCTGCCGTTGCCGAATTGATGCAGACTACTCGTCTTGAACGACCATCTGCGGTTTGCTGTAATGACTCTGCACGGCGCACCAGACTATCTGTCGCATAAATACAAACATCTCCGGTTCTGCTTAATCCGCCCGGCAGCATAACCGGTTGCAGGCTATCTGCTATCTCACTAACCGCCGCACTACCCTGACCAGCCTGCAACACATCGGCTAATACCTCGGTAGTTGTCTCGTAGCTGTAACGACTAATACCGAGCTGCTGGCCCATCACTCGATACACTTTCCAGGCAGGGGAAGACTCAGCATGGGTTTTTACCGCTGCACTGAACGACTGTGCCAGCCCCTCCATATTCACATACGTGCCATCAGTCTCCGTATAGGGGGCAACAGGCAATATGACATCAGCATAATCCTTAACCTGTTTATTAACATACGGGGTCAACACTGTAACAAAGCGACTATCCCTGACGGCCGCAAGCGCCTTTTGCGGATCCGCACAATCGTGTTCCGGTTCGACATTATGGATGATCAGGGCAGAAACAGGCTTATCGAGCATTTCGGCAAAATTTTTACCTGCCACGGCAACTGCGGATCCACCGACACCACGATGAGGTACCACGCCAGCCTGCCATGCGCCGACGCTGTTTGCGGCGGCCGGCAACTCAACGACAACACTATGAGTTGCCAAAGCAATCACCCTGACCAACTCCGACAGAATAACAGCATCTGGATGCTGTGCCGTGATCCGACCGGTGACAATAATACCACTACCGGCATCCTTTAACGAATCAGCTATGGCCCTGTGGGCATCAGCAGGACAGGCGGAGGCAATAACATCCCTGACAGATATCGCATCGGCACCTGCTGCTGCCGCTATAGCAGCCAGCTCCGCCACCATGATCGCTGGATGGACGATCAGACTTTCAAGCTGTTCAAACCGCAAACCAAAGTCTCTTGGATTGAGGCTGCTGACCTGCGCACCGGCTAACGCTGCCTTGCGGATACGATGACCGATAACAGGTTGTTCCTTACGAACATTGGCACCGACAACCAACACTGCATCCTGCTTTTCAATGGCAGCTATCGGCACACCGATAGTCGGTATAATCGGCTCACGTCCCTGTCCCCTGAAATCAACCTGCATCAGGCGATGGTCGATATTATTACTGCCCAGATGACGAACAATACCCTGCAAAAGATACATTTCCTCCAGCGTTGCCTGCGGAGACACCCAAGCCCCCAGCGCATCGCCCCCCTGCTCATCGACGACAGATCGGATACCACTGACAGCCGCTGCCAATGCAGTCTGCCAATCGGTCACCTGCCACTTTCCATCCTGCTTAACCATCGGCACATCGGCTCGCTCCTTGTGCGCGACTCCCTCGTAGCTGAAACGATCACGGTCAGAAATCCACACCTCATTAATCGCCTCATTGGTGCGCGGGGCCACACGTTGAATTTTGTCCCGGATGGCATGGACATACAGATTGGAACCCACCGCGTCATGTGGCGCAATAGAACCGGTTTGTCTGACCTCCCAAGCACGAGCACCGAAGCGTGATGGTTTAGCGGTTAATGCGCCCACCGGACACAAATCTATCACATTCCCTGACATTTCGTGATCAACAGTCTTTTCGATATAAGTACCAATCAGGGAGTGCATACCACGACCAGTCATACCAAGTTCACGCAACCCGGCAATCTCCTCACCAAAGCGGACACAGCGGGTACAATGAATACAGCGTGTCAGCTCGGTGCTGATCAGTGGACCAATATCCCTGTCTCGCACGACACGCTTACGCTCGACAAAGGCAGAAGAATCCCGACCATAACCCATGGCGATGTCCTGCAGCTCACACTCCCCCCCCTGATCACAGATAGGACAATCCAGCGGATGATTGATCAGCAAAAACTCCATGACATTCTTCTGAGCTGCTCTGGCAAAGTCGGAAGCCGTATTGACAACCATGCCATCAACAACCGGCGTTGCGCAGGCAGGCAATGGTTTGGAGGACTTTTCAACCTCAACCAGACACATACGACAGTTGGCTGCCACACTCAACTTACGGTGATAACAGAACCGCGGTATATAAATCCCGGCATCATCAGCCACCTCGATAAGCATCTGCCCCGAACTGGCCTTCAGTTCAGTGCCATCAACGATAATAGTAATCCCGCCTCCCATAGTGCCTCCCTGACTGTCAACTGACCATTGAGCGACCGTGCTCAACATAATATTCAAACTCATGGCGAAAATGCTTCAACATACCCTGTACCGGCCATGCGGTTGCCTCACCAAAAGCACAGATAGTATGCCCCTCAATCATGCCCGCCGCGCGCTCCAGGGTATTGATATCCTCCATGCTGCCCTTACCTTCGACAATACGAGTGACAATCCTGTATAACCAGGCCCCACCCTCACGGCATGGAGTACACTGACCACAGGACTCTGCATAATAAAAACGAGACAGACGCTGCAACACCTTCACCATATCGGTCGTCTCATCCATGACGATGACTGCCCCGGAGCCCAGTCCTGAACCAGCCTGCTGGAGCGAATCATAATCCATGGTGCAATCCATGATGATTTCACCTGGAATAACCGGCATGGAAGAACCACCGGGGATAACTCCTTTGAGCTTATTACCATTCAAGACTCCTCCCGCCATTTCCAGTAATCTGGCAAAGGGCGTACCCATGCGGACCTCAAAGTTGCCAGGGCTATTCACGTGGCCAGACACAGAAAAAATCTTTACACCGCCACTGCCGGGCGTACCCTGCTCCAGAAACCACTGCCCGCCATTACGCATAATGGTCGGCACAGACGCCAGGGTTTCCGTATTATTAACGATTGTAGGGCAACCGTAGAGACCAAAGTTAGCCGGAAACGGGGGTTTAAAGCGCGGCAGACCTTTCTTGCCCTCCAATGACTCCAGCAGGGCCGTCTCTTCACCACAAATATAGGCACCGGCACCCAAATGGCCATGAATCTGCACATCAACACCGGAGCCCAGAATACTCTCACCAAGATAACCGGCCTCGCGTGCCTCAAGCAATGCACCTTCAAAGCGATGAAACGGTTCATGATGGAACTCTCCCCGCATATAATTATAGCCCACGGCTGCACCCATGGCATAACAGGTAATCGCCATACCCTCTATCAAGGCATGCGGGTTATAGCGCAGGATATCACGGTCATGGCAGGTACCTGGTTCGGACTCATCCGAATTACACACGACATACTTTTGTCCGGGGGCATTACGTGGCAAAAAGCTCCACTTCAGACCCGTAGGAAAACCAGCACCACCACGACCACGAAGCACCGAAATTTTTATCTCCTCAATAACATCTGCCGGCGATGGCTTGTCCCTGAGAATTTTTTCCCATGCCTGATAGCCACCGATTTTTTTATAATTCTCCAGTGTCCAGGGCTTGTCACCCATGCCCACCGTTGCCAGACAAACCTGTGGATGATCGTTCATAGTTACTCAAGCCCATCCAACAGTTCATTGACCTTATCAGATGTCATATTTTCATGGTAATGACCGTTGACTGTCACGGCCGGGCCACCTGTACAAGCTGCGATGCACTCCTCCTCCATCTTCAGTGTAATCCGGCCATCGGATGTAGTTTCACCACGCTTACAGCCCAATTTGTTCTCGGCACAGGCAATCAGTTCATCAGCACCCCGCAACATACAGGAGACATTTGCACAAAAGGCCACGATATGCCGCCCGACCGGTTCGGTTTCCAGCATGGAATAAAACGAAGCGACCTCATAAACAGCAATCCTTGGCATATCAAGATAATCCGCTACCGCATCCATCACTTCCGTGCGTAGCCACCCCCCCTGCTCTTCCTGCGCCATACTCAGTGCAGATATAACAGCAGACTGCCGACGATCCGGTGGATACTTTGCCACCCAGTGATCAATGCGCACCTTGAGATCATCACTGAGCTGATACATATCACTCACCGATCCACCTCACCAAATACAATATCCTGAGTACCGATAATGGCCACCACATCAGACAACATATGCCCACGCACCATTTCATCAAAGCCGGACAAATGTGCGAAACCCGGTGCGCGCACCTTTAATCGATATGGCTTGTTCGCACCGTCGGAAATAATATAGGTACCGAACTCGCCTTTAGGATGCTCCACGGCACAATAGGCCTCACCCTCAGGTACGATATAGCCCTCGGTAAATAACTTAAAGTGATGGATCAATCCCTCCATATCATCCTTCATATCCTCACGCGAAGGTGGTGCAACCTTGTGGTCATCGGCGATTACAGCACCCGGGTTATGACGCAACCAGTCGATACACTGCCGGATGATTTTACAGGACTCGCGCATCTCCTGTACCCGCACCAGATAGCGGTCATAGGAATCGCCATTAGTTCCAACAGGAATATCAAAATCCATCCTGTCATAGACTTCATAAGGCTGCTTCTTGCGCAGATCCCAAGCCACGCCGGAGCCACGCAGCATGGGGCCGGTGAAGCCCCGTGCGATAGCCCTTTCGGGGGTAACGATACCTATATCCACAAGACGCTGCTTCCAGATACGATTATCGGTCAACAACGTTTCATACTCATCAACGCGGGCAGGAAATCTGGCACAGAAATCATCAAGAAAATCCAACAGGGAACCCTGACGATTGCTGTTCATTTCATCGACCTCCTTCTGCGAATGCCAGCGTGATTTTTTATACTGTGGCATCTGATCCGGCAGATCGCGGTACACACCACCGGGGCGATAATAAGTGGCATGCAAACGCGCACCCGATACCGCCTCATAAGTATCCATCAAGTCTTCGCGCTCACGAAAGCAATACAAAAACACCGTCATGGCACCAATATCGAGGCCATGGGCACCCAACCACAGCAGATGATTAAGGATACGGGTGATCTCATCGAACATAGTCCGAATATACTGCGCACGCTCCGGCACCCGGATACCGAGCAGCTTTTCAATGGTCATCACATAGGCATGCTCGTTACACATCATGGACACATAATCCAGGCGATCCATATAACCGATGCTTTGATTAAAAGGCTTGGACTCAGCCAGCTTTTCAGTCGCACGGTGCAACAACCCGATATGCGGGTCAGCACGGGTAATGGTCTCACCATCCATTTCAAGCACCAATCGCAATACACCATGCGCCGCTGGATGCTGGGGGCCGAAATTCATGGTAAAGTTTCTGATCTCAGGCATCGGTCTGCCCCTCACGACCCGACTCCTTCCTGACAACACGGGGCACAAGCACTCGCGGTTCAATACTGACCGGCTCATAAATTACACGGCCTTTGCCGGCATCATAGCGCATCTCGACATTACCACTGAGAGGAAAATCCTTACGGAAAGGATGACCAACGAAGCCATAATCAGTCAGGATTCGACGCAAGTCCGGGTGACCCTCAAAAACAATGCCGAACAGATCAAAAGCCTCGCGCTCAAACCAGTCAGCCGACGGCCATACCTCGACGACACTCTTAATCAGTGGCATATCATCTTCGGGGCACCAGGCCCTGATCCGGATGCGCTGGTTTTTGGAAACGGACAGCAGGCCATACACAACCGCATAGCGTGCTGGATGTTTAAGGTCGATCCCGGCCTGCTTCATATCCCGACCGCGCCCATGGGTTACCGCATTAAAGCCACGGGAAAAACCCGTGCCCGAAGCGGAACCGGTTTGCCACTCATCAAGCCCATAATGAGAATAATCAACACCACAGACATCGATCAGCTGATCAAACGAAAAATCATCGCGCAATACCACACACACATTAATCACATCAGCCGCCCGGATATCCACCGTCAGCTCGCCCAGAGCGACTGCCGACGCAGTAATCCTGCCAGCCAATGACGATTCCAGCGCATCCCTAAGCTGTACGAGTGACGGCTCCATATTACCGCGCAATGGTATCAGTGCGCCTGATTTTTTCCTGCAACTGAACAATACCATACAGCAGAGCTTCGGCGGTCGGTGGACAACCCGGCACATAGATATCGACAGGAACAATACGGTCGCAACCACGCACCACCGAATAGGAATAATGATAATAGCCACCACCGTTAGCACAGGAACCCATGGAAATAACCCAGCGTGGTTCAGCCATCTGATCATAGACTCTGCGAAGCGCGGGAGCCATTTTATTACACAAGGTACCGGCCACGATCATGACATCTGACTGACGCGGGCTGGGGCGAAACACGACACCAAAGCGATCCAGATCGTAGCGTGAAGCACCGGCATGCATCATTTCTACCGCGCAACAGGCAAGGCCAAAAGTCATCGGCCATAGAGAACCTGTTCGAGCCCAGTTAATCAACTTGTCCGCGGATGTAGTAACAAAACCTTCCTGCAAAAGACTTTCAA
Organism: Gammaproteobacteria bacterium; assembly: GCA_965214035.1. Lineage (GTDB taxonomy): Bacteria > Pseudomonadota > Gammaproteobacteria > JAJDYQ01 > JAJDYQ01 > JAJDYQ01. Next base: position 1,114,301 of record OZ243932.1, read on the forward strand.
CGCTCATAACCTGCTCCTATTCCCACTCAAGGGCACCTTTCTTCCATTCATAGACAAAACCTACGACAAGTATCAGCAGAAATACACCCATGGCAATCATGGCAAAGAACTGCTGCGGACCCAGGTCTTCCAGAACGACGGCCCAGGGAAACAGAAAGGCAATCTCCAGATCGAAGATGATAAACAGAATGGCCACCAGATAGTAACGGACATCAAACTTCATCCGGGCATCCTCGAATGCCTCAAATCCACACTCGAAGGGAGAGTTTTTTTGATCATCCGGACGCCGCGGCCCAAGTACAAAGCCGGCCGCCATGGAACCGATACCAAACAACAGCGCCACCATCAGAAACAATAAAATCGGCAGATAATTTTCCAGCATGAACCCTCCCATGTATGCCGTTATGGCAACCATCCCGGCCGCCCGTACCACATTAGAGAGGCAACCATAGGCGATGCCGGCACTACTGTCAATCTACCTGAATCAGGCCATATTAGTATAGCCTCTGCCCTGTCAACCACTTTTTATGGTGCCGATGGCCGGAGTCGAACCGGCACGGCTTGCGCCACTACCCCCTCAAGATAGCGTGTCTACCAATTCCACCACATCGGCGGTTTAAGCTACTCAACCGGTACCGGGTTATCTGGAATACTGTCCGGAACGGGCAGCCCCGGATCCTGCTCACCCACGACCGGCACCTCCGGCGCGGAAGCACCTCCTTCGAGCGGTATCGAATCCACGCCCGGCGGCTTGAACTCTACTTCGGAAATCGAATCTGCTGCCGTCTGCGTCGCCGGCGAGGGAGGCTGCTCCCCAGGCTGGACACCTTCAACCACACTGGTGCGCTTCACACGGCTGGCGGCCTCATGGACACGTTCTTTGGCCAGTATGGACAAGCCCAGAGTCACCACAAAAAAACCGGCTGCCAGCCATGTCGTTGTCTTCTGCAGCAATGATGCGCTGCCAGCAGCACCGAATACCGTACCGGAAGAACCGCTACCAAACGCAGCACCCGCATCAGCCCCCTTACCGTGCTGTAACAGAATAAAGCCAACGAGAGCCAATGCCAGAAGTACATCAATAATTACCAATGCAGTGTACATAGAAAATCCATATCACATTAAAGAAAAGCCTGACCAACCGATCCCGGTTCTGTCAAAGCATGAAAAAGCAACAATGGCAGCATATCAGCCTGCCGCCGCACAGATTTCAAGAAAATCTTCGGCCTTAAGCGATGCTCCACCGATCAGGCCACCGTCAATATCATCCATACGCATAAGCTCGCCGGCATTTGCAGGCTTCATGCTGCCACCATAAAGAATACGGACACGGGCAGCAACATCCTCGCTCAGGCCGGCCAATCGGGCACGAATCATGGCATGTACCTCCTGCGCCTGCATAGGCGTTGCCACCTTGCCGGTACCAATCGCCCATACAGGTTCATAGGCGATCACACAGCGACCAATAGCATCGATGCCCACATCTTCTATAACAGCATCGAGCTGGCGTGTGACAACCTCATTCGTCATACCTCTGTCACGCTCCTGCAACAACTCACCCACACAAAGAACAGGCACAAACCCATGCGCCAGAGCCGCCTTGAAGCGCACCGCAACATCCTGCTCCGATTCTCCATACAGAGTGCGGCGTTCAGAATGCCCGACAATGACATACTGGCAACCAAAATCCTTTAACATGGAACCCGATATTTCACCGGTATAGGCACCGGAGTCATGCTCATTGATATTCTGCGCCCCCCAAGCCACAGCGGTACCCCTGAGCCTTTCACAGACCTGCTGCAAATAGACATACGGCACACACACCGCAATCTCCGCTTTTTTCACCGACCCGATACCAGCAAGGATACCGTCCAGCAAATGATTGATACTGTCGCGGGAACCGTTCATCTTCCAGTTACCGGCTACCAAAGGCTGACGCATAGGACAAATTCCGGGGCACTCGTTAAAAGCGGGCGCAGAGTAGCAACAACGAACAGAAAAAGCAACGCCGATAATCCAGCGACAGACAAAACCCGGGCGGGAGCAGCTTACAGAAGAAAGCAAGCCTCGGAACGGCAAATCGAAACCGTCCGGGGACAACAGCCTGGAAGTTAAAATCAAAAAAGCGGAACCGGAATAACAATACAAAGCGGGAATCCGGCCCCGCAACAGCCGGCAGGGAAGTGCCGGCTACGGAAATCCTACCAGTTCAGCTTCCACTCCGCGCCGACGCTGTGGCGGGGGTTATTGTCATCCTGTTCGCGGCGGATGGCCTTGATATCCAGCTTCGACTTCAGGCCAGCCGGGTTCGACAACAGACGCCAGCCCAGAGTCAGATCACGTTTCGCATCGGATGCCGACAGGCTCGCATAGGGGATGCCGGTCGCATCGTCCATCAGGGCGAAGCCCCACTCACCTTTCAACGTCCAGCGGCTCGATACATCAGCGGTATCAGCATTATCCTCCTTCAGCGCATCCGTCAGAGAATCCGACAACAACCGATCCAGACCACTGGCCGCCGGTGCATTGCCGTACTCATGGCGCAGACTGAACGACGGACCATGCGCCGAATCCGGCCGCGCCTTGTAACGCAGTGAACCGGACAGACCCCACTCCTCACGCCCGGAGGCCTCATGCTCCAGCAGATAACGGCTGCGCACATCAAAGGTCAAACCACGGGCCGGTAACTGCCAGTTCAGGCCACCGCCCAGCTCCAGACCAAAGCCTTCACTGGTATCACCGCCGTCATAACGCAGACCCAGTTCCAGCTCCGGTGTCAGGCGCATACCGCCCTCTTCCGGCAACTGCCAAGACCACTCCAGACCCATCCGGAAACGCTGTGTATCCAACGTCATACCCGGCACTCCCGGCACTCCAGCATTGGAATCATCCGACTTGATACGCGCCAGTGTCATATCCGAAATCAGCCTCAGACTCAAACCGCCCTCTTCCACCGGACGATCCAGCAACGTACCGCGCAGACCGGCGGTGGCCGATACCTGCTCCAGATCGTGCTCCGACCTGCCGGTCTGTGAAGTCTGCTCCAGATCACCTCGACCGTAGCTCGCCGCACCCCACAGTTGCAGACGCTCCGTCAGGTCATAACGCAGGTACGGCAGCAGGGAGGCCAGCGTACCGGACAGATCACCTTCGTCCGATGCTGATGCACTCTGCCATTCGCCATCACTGTCGCTGTAAGCCAGCGCCAGACCCAGCAGCGTCCGACCACTGCTGTGGTCAACACCCAGCATGGCCGTGGTGACCTCGCCGTCTATCGAAGTACCATCGTCGGCGTCTTTATAGCTCGAATACGAGGCACGCCCCCAGATCGAAGTACCGTCCTCGTCACGGAATGTGAAATGACTGCCGCGCAGCACGGACGGCAACAGCTTCGGTAAGGACAAAGTGCGTGACAGCTTGCGCGGACGATCCGACGAACCGGCACCCAACTGCTCAATGCCCAGCACACTGGCATCCGGGACGCCGCGACTGGACAGCAAACGCGCCGCATTGAATGACTGACCCCGCGGCAGACCGTTCAGATTACCCGACAGACCCGGCTGGTCTGATGCCGTGAAACGATGATGCAGACCACCCAGCATATGCTCAATCGCCGTCAGACCAAAGCGTGGCAACCACATCTGCTGCGCCGCCTGCATCGCCTCCGCGCTGCCCACACGGACCTCAACCTCGGCCGTCACACCGCCATAGTTCGCACCTGCCATATGGGTCAGAATCACCCGATTCGACAACGCATTGCTGTCCGTGCCCGCCGTCACCGTGATGGTCTGTGCCATATTCCAGTTACCTATACTGAATGTCAGACTTTCCGGTGCCACTGTCAGACCCGTGTCCTCATGCCCCATCACCGTCACGATCACATCTGCGGTCGGTACAATCGCCAGTGCCACCATGTAGCTGCTGCTGCCCCCCGGCTGCAAGGTCAGAACCTCTGTCGTCGAGAGCACCAATGCCGGCGTATTATCCATAATGCGTACCATCAGTGATTCGGCCGAGGCCGTATCGTATTCGGCACCAGCCGCCGTGTGTGCCAGAGTCACGGCATCATTGTCGCTGTCGTCGTCAGCAGAGGCTGACAGCGTGACCACCTGTTCCTCATTCCAGTTGTCTGAACTGAAGGTCAGGGTGTTCTGATCGCCAACCATGTCGGCATCGGTGTCCGCTCCCAAGGCCGTGGTGGCACCGCTCAGGGTAATGACAACCTCCGCCATCGGTTCAGTCGCCAGTGCGACCGTATAGCTGGTCGTGCTGCCTTCAATCAGGCTGATGGCCGTCGCCGGGGTCAGCACAATGGCCGGGTCTTCAGTCAATGTCGGATCATCGTCGTCCATGACGGTAACTGCGACAGAGTCCAGTTCCAGAACAGTGGTATAGGCACCACCGTCAGCGGTGCTGATGGTGTGGGTGATGGTCCCGGTGCGCTCGTCACCGGTGTTGTCGGTGTCGTCATTGACGCCGGTCACGGTCACGGCCTGCGGCTGGTTCCAGTTGGATGTAGCAAAGGTCAGCATGAGTGGAGCCACCGCGAATGTGGCTGCATCACTGGAGGTGACCATCACGGCGACATTGCCGACCGGCAGCGTGTTCAGCACCACGGTGTAGCTGTCGGTACCGCTGTCTTCGGCTACGGTGACAGAGGCCGGATTGACAGTGATACCGACTGTGGTCGGCACCGTGGCATCCTCAATCGTAAAATCAACATTGCCCATGCCAGAGGCACCGCCGCCCAGGTTGGTGCCGGAGTTGCTGTCCAGTGTGCCCAGACCAATGCGCACCGTTTCGCCGCCAGTCTCGGCCATGGCATCCGTTTGTGCCATCAGGGTCAGGGTGGCTATCTGACCACCGGCGCTGAAGGTCACGCTGCCGCCGCTCAGTTCGCCGTAATCCACGCCATTGGCTGTGGTGCCGGTCAATGTGTAGTCGGTGCCGAAGGTGGCGGTACCGCCGAAGATCAGCCGCACGGTCAGTTGCTCGCCGGCCTCCAGAGCGCGACCCAGGGTAATGGTGAGCGGTTTGCTGTCGCCTTCGGCCACATTACCAGGATCACCGGCCAGCGTGACCGGGGTGGCATCGTCGTCCATGACGGTAACTGCGACAGAGTCCAGTTCCAGAACAGTGGTATAGGCACCACCGTCAGCGGTGCTGATGGTGTGGGTGATGGTCCCGGTGCGCTCGTCACCGGTGTTGTCGGTGTCGTCATTGACGCCGGTCACGGTCACGGCCTGCGGCTGGTTCCAGTTGGATGTAGCAAAGGTCAGCATGAGTGGAGCCACCGTGAATATGGCTGCATCACTGGAGGTGACCATCACGGCGACATTGTCGACCGGCAGCGTGTTCAGCACCACGGTGTAGCTGTCGGTACCGCTGTCTTCGGCTACGGTGACAGAGGCCGGATTGACGGTGATACCGACTGTGGTCGGCACCGTGGCATCCTCAATCGTAAAATCAGCCAGATTGTCCGTGCCAGAGGCACCGCCGCCCAGGTTGGTGCCGGAGTTGCTGTCCAGTGTGCCCAGACCAATGCGCACCGTTTCGCCGCCAGTCTCGGCCATGGCATCCGTTTGTGCCATCAGGGTCAGGGTGGCCACCTCACCACCGGCGCTGAAGATCACGCTGCCGCCGCTCAGATCACTGTAATCCACGCCATTGGCTGTGGTGCCAGTCAATGTGTAGTCGGTGCCGAAGGTGGCGGTACCGCCGAAGGTCAGCGGCACGGTCAGTTGCTCGCCGGCCTCCAGAGCGCGACCCAGGGTGAGGGTGAGCGGTTTGCTGTCGCCTTCGGCCACATTACCAGGATCACCGGCCAGCGTGACCGGGGTGGCATCGTCGTCATGCACTCCGACGGACGCCACGGAGGGATCGCCCACTTCATAGCCCGTACCATTACCTACGGTCACGGTGACCGTGCCATTGGGTTCATCCACGGCATCGCCCTGCGTCGCAATCAAATAGGTCACCGTGCTGGAACCACTATTCAGGGCAACCGTCTGTGCGCCGCTGGTGGTGATAAAACCGCTGCCGCCGGTCACATTGAGCATCAGGGTCAGGGCGTCCGTCGGGGCCGGTGTGGCCGTCAGGGTAAAGCTGGCACTGCCCATCCCTTCCGTGACCGTGGCACCACCGGTGATGGTGATCATCGGCATGACAATGACATCGTTGACTTGCACACTGAAGGTGTTACTGCCGCTGTGCGGATCGGCACCACCGCCCACATTGGTGCTCAGACTGCTGTGGTCAAAGCCATTGGGCCCATCACCGTCCTGACCCAAGGCGATAACATAAGTTTCGGAACCACCGCCTTCCACCATATTGTCGCCGTTGGCGGTCAAGGTCAGTTCAGCCGTCTGTGCGCCGGCATCCTCAAAGCGCAGCAGCGGAGTCATTGTGTTCTCATTGGACAGAACCACACCGGTTCCGGTCGCACTCAGGCTCCAGTCCGCCGGTTCGACATCGGTACCGGTTACGCTCAGCGGTACCTCGATGATCTCGCCGGCAACCAGGGCACGACCCAGCTCGACTGTGAAGGTAACGGCCTGGCCTTCATCAATAGCGCCCGTACTGCCGGTGCGAATCAGGCTGACCTCGGTCGGGTCGTTGTCAATGATGGTCAGCGTGACCATGGACGGAGAACCGGCTGCAAACCGTGGATCGGATACATGGATGGTCAGAGTGCCGTTGGGCTGATCCATATTGTTTTCATCGAATTCATCAATAAAGTATTCAACATCCACTGGTCTTGTCAAAAGGCCACTTGTAAGGCTGCTAGTTAAGCTATAACCAGTGGTAAGAGTGATAAAATCATCGGGGGTGCCCAAAACGTCCGCCACCGGCGGGTCCACAGTGAATCGAGCCGTAATGGACGACCCCCCTTCCTCGATGGTTGTTTCACCATTTGGCAAGCTGACAGTCAATGTCGGATCATCGACCTGCACACTGAAGGTGTTACTGCCGCTGTGCGGGTCGGCACCGCCGCCCACATTGGTGTTCAGACTGTCCTGGTCAAAGCCATTGGGCACATCACCGTCCGGACCCAGGGCGATAACATAAGTTTCGGAACCACCGCCTTCCAACGTATCGTCGCCGTTGGCGGTCAAGGTCAGTTCAGCCGTCTGTGCGTCGGCATTCTCAAAGCGCAGCAGCGGAGTCATTGTGTTCTCATTGGACAGAACCACACCGGTTCCGGTCGCACTCAGGCTCCAGTCCGCCGGTTCGACATCGGTACCGGTTACGCTCAGCGGTACCTCGATGATCTCGCCGGCGATCAGGGCACGGCTGAGTTGTACGGTGAAGGCGACGGTGCCGCCCTCGTCAATGGCACCCGTGCCGGTGCGAATCAGGCTGACCTCGGTCGGGTCGTTGTCAATGATGGTCAGCGTGAACATGGACGGAGAACCGGCTGCAAACCGTGGATCGGATACATGGATGGTCAGAGTGCCGTTGGGCTGATCCATATTGTTTTCATCAATAAAGTATTCATAATCCACTGGTCTTACCAAAGAGTCATCTTCAAGAGTGGTAAATGAGGCATAACCAGTGGTAAGAGTTCTAAAATTATCGGGGTTGCCCAAAAATTGCTCCACCAGCGGGTCCGCAGTGAATCGAGCCAGAATGGACGACCCCCCTTCCTCGATGGTTGTTCCACCATTTGGCAAGCTGACAGTCAATGTCGGATCATCGTCATCCATGACGGTAACTGCGACAGAGTCCAGTTCCAGAACAGTGGTATAGGCACCACCGTCAGCGGTGCTGATGGTGTGGGTGATGGTCCCGGTGCGCTCGTCACCGGTGTTGTGGGTGTCGTCATTGACGCCGGTCACGGTCACGGCCTGCGGCTGGTTCCAGTTGGATGTAGCAAAGGTCAGCATGAGTGGAGCCACCGTGAATGTGGCTGCATCACTGGAGGTGGCCATCACGGCGACATTGTTGCCGACCGGCTGCGTGTTCAGTACCACGGTGTAGCTGTCGGTACCGCTGTCTTCGGCTACGGTGACAGAGGCCGGATTGACAGTGATACCGACTGTGGTCGGCACCGTGGCATCGTCGTTGACAATGGTGTGGGTGATGCTGCCGGCTGTGTCAGATATGGACAGGCCGGGGGTGCGGGTGCGATTAGAACTCGGTTGGATAATAGTCAGCATCACTGTTTCATCGGCCTCGATGGCTGTATCGCCCATGACACGGAAGCGAAGCTCAAAACTGGTTTCGCCAGAGGGAATATAGAAATCCTGGTTGCTCAATTGGAAAAAATTCACCGAGGCGGCACGATTCAAGGGAGGAAGAATTTCGGGATCAAATATCGTGTCATAATCGGTGCCGAGAGTGGCTGAACCCGAAAGCCTGAGCACAGGAAACAAATCCCGGTCGTAGGGCCGCGACAGGCTGACCGTCACGATCTTGATGGTCTCGCCATTATCGCCCTCGTTATCCGAGGCCGAGTCAATGGTGATGGACAGACTGATGTCATCGTCGTCATTGACCGTGACTGCCGCTGAGCCCCGACCACCCACGGCCCGATAACCGGTACCATCGGCAATGGCAACCGTGACCGGGCCATCGATTTCATCCAGGGTATCGGCGGTGGTGGGCAGGCTGTAGCTGAACGTGCCGCCGGTACCGATGGTGACCGTCTGGGTGCCTTCGTCCCCCGAGGCCAGAAAATCACTGCCCGCTACATCGGTTACCACCAGATTGACCGCCAGAGTACCCGCCGGTGCCGGATCGGCCGTGAGGGTAAAGCGGGCCGGCGTGCCCTCGGTAACCGAGGTCGTATCGGCCTCAATGCGCACCGTGGTGCCAGCAAAGTCTTGCACCTGCACGCTGAAGGTGTTACTGCCGCTGCGCGGGGAGGCACCGCCTGCCAGTGCCGAGTCGCCAAAATCGCCCAGCGCAATACTCCATGTTTCCATGCCGCTGCCTTCCACGGCCCCGTCCAGCACCGTGGTCAGCTCCAGGGTGGCTGTGCGGGCACCGGCACCGGCAAAACGTATGACCGGACCAGCCAGCAGGCTGACTCCCGCAGACCCGGACCGGCTGGCCAGAAGCCAGTCCGCCGGCGTCCCGCCCGTGCCGCCAATCTGCAGAGGCACATCCAGGGTCTCGCCTGCGACCAGGGCACGCGCCAACATGACCGTGAACTCGACTATATCGCCCTCCGCGACCGAGCTGCCACCGGTATAGGACAGGCTGACTTCGGTGGCCTCATCGTCCACCACCGTGACAACGACCGCATCCACCGGCAGACCAGTCGAATAACCGGCATCGTCACCGGTGGTGATGGTATGGGTCAGGGTGAGCCTGCGACTGCCACCGGCATTGTCTTCATTGTCGTTGACCGCAGCCACCAGCACGGTCTGTGCCTGATCCCAGTTCATCGTGGTAAAGGTCAGGGTCTGTTCGATGCCGGCCATGCCGCCGGTTGTGTTGACGGTGGCTGTATCGGCTTCACCACCGGCCACCGTCAAGATGATTTCATCGCCCGGCTGACTGTCCAGCACCAGGGTGTAGCTGGCCGCGCCATCGGCTTCTTCCATGCTCAGCGCCGACCGGCTGACCGTGACTTTACCGCCGGGATCGTCATTTTCAATCGTGTGGGTGACCGCACCGACGATATTAGAAATGACGACATCCGTGACGGCCTCGCTAATACCGGTGGTCAGACCGATCAACGTTAGTACCACCGTCTCATCGATATCAAAGACCGTGTCGCCGATGACACGGATACGGAACTGGACGCTGGTGGCACCCGCGGTGATGGTGAATCTCCTGACCGGATTAAAGTTGATCAGGGCATTGTTGTCACCGGTACCGACCAGCTCATAGTCGGTGCCACGGGTGGCTGAGCCGGAACGACGCACATTCACCACCAGGTCCCGGCTGTAGGGCCGCGACAGGCTGACCGTAACCGTTTTGAAGGTCGTCTCACCGGCATCGCCTTCCGCATCGGTTACCGAGTCAATGCCAATGGACAACACGGTGCTTCCCTCGTCATTGACGACTAACTCAAAGCGATTGTTGTCGCCGTCCGGGTCGGCACCGCCGCCGACATTGGTGGCACGACCGGGAAGATCAAAGCCGTTGGTTGTTGAGCCGTCTTGGCCCAAGGCAATCATAAAGGTCTCGGAACCACCTTCATCGGTGTCGTCCAGCGCCGCGGCCAGTTGCAGCAGGGCGGTCTCGGCACCGGCGCCGCTGAAGCGGATGAAGGGCACGGCCGTATCGGTGTCGTGCAGGCTGACGCCGGTATTGGCTATGCCCGCCTGCTCTGTCAGGCCCCAGTCGGCGGGAGTGACGCCGGTGCCGTCGATGGCCAGCGGTACGTCAATAATCTCGCCGGCGATCAGGGCACGGCTGAGTTGTACGGTGAAGGCGACGGTGCCGCCCTCGTCAATGGCACCCGTGCCGGTGCGAATCAGGCTGACCTCGGTCGGGTCGTTGTCAATGATGGTCAGCGTGACCATGGACGGAGAACCGGCTGCAAAGCCTCTCATGACGGATATGTCGATAGTCAGCGTACCATTGGGCTGATCGTCATCGTTGTCACGAATATTAAATGCAAAATCGATATCAGGGTCGAAAAAGCGATCCGGTCCCCTCAAAGAAGACCATCCATAACCAGGGCTGAAAAATAGAACATCTCCCGGACTTTGCCTTAGAAAGTAAGAACTATCGCTCATCCCCGGTTCAGGGTCTGCGGTCATTCGAACTGTGATAAAACCACCTCCTTCCTCGATGGTTGTTTCACCATTTGGCAAGCTGACAGTCAATGTCGGATCATCGTCGTCCGTGACGGTAACTGCGACAGAGTCCAGTTCCAGACCGGTGGTATAGGCACCACCGTCAGCGGTGCTGATGGTGTGGGTGATGGCCCCGGTGCGCTCGTCACCGGTGTTGTGGGTGTCGTCATTGACGCCGGTCACGGTCACGGTCTGCGGCTGGTTCCAGTTGGATGTAGCAAAGGTCAGCATGAGTGGAGCCACCGTGAATGTGGCTGTATCACTGGAGGTGACCATCACGGCGACATTGCCGAGCGGCTGCGTGTTCAGCACCACGGTGTAGCGGTCGGTACCGCCGTCTTCGGCTACGGTCTGGGTGGATGAGGACAGTGTCACGCCGGCCGTCTGGGCGGCGACCTGGGCCGGCAGGCCGATGAGTAGAATCGGCAGAAGCAGGCTGCGGCACAGCCGGCGGACAGTTGGGCTGGCGGACTCAGGGCAGGCGGATTCGGGCAGAGTTCCGGTGGCATGTCCTGCCGCACGGGACAACATGGCCATGAAGCGCCTCATGGCCGATTTCCCCACCATTTGAGGGGGGGGGGGGGGGGGGGGGGGGGTGATAGCGGCCAGCGGCTGACAAATAGCGGCTGGTTTAATGGATGGCTGTTTGCAGATGGCAGCCAATGTTCAGCAACAGCAGGGAATTGATGGCATGGCTGTGCCCCGCCATGCGCAGAACCGGTATCCGCAACGGCACGGTGACTCATCCATTGCATCACCTTGCAGGCACGGTGGAGTATGGCGGTGAACCTGCCGCCGGATTCAGACTGACCGGTTTTCATAGCCCGATTCCTATTCATTATACTGCCCTCCCTTTTCAAATAGACGATTTGCAGACAGTATAACCCGCCTCCTGCCTGCACACAATAACCCATTGTAAAACAGCTCTATATGGCATTGTCAAGCCATTTAACACCCAGTTTAGCATCAATTTCCGATATTGACCCTGAAATCTGTTGATTCGGCCGGTTTTGCCGTATTCATCGAGGCTGACAGGACCTGTTTTCGGGGCTATCGGGCCGGTTTTCCCTGTTTGTCGGCCATTTTGTCAGCCTGCCCTCTTCCCTGCTTCTGCCCTGTTGGTTTAGAATGGCATTTTTTACGGTCGATTGTCTTATGAATATAGTCTTGAACGGTGAATTGTGCCGGCTTGATGACGGTTGTACCCTGCAGCGATTGGCTGAGCAGCAGGGTCTGTTCCGCGAGAGATTCGCTGTTGAGGTCAATCTTTGTATCGTTCCGCGCAGCCGGCTGGCAGCTTATCCGTTGTGTGAGGGTGATCGGGTGGAGATTGTTCGCGCCGTTGGTGGCGGCTGAGCATGGTTATGGAGGCTGGTGTTATGGGTACAGATTCGTTCAAGGTCGGGGAGCGTGTGTTTTCGTCCCGCCTGTTGGTCGGTACCGGCAAGTATCGGGATTTAACGGAGACCCGGCTGGCTGTCGAGGCGAGTGGTGCCGAGGTTGTCACTGTGGCGGTGCGTCGCAGTAATATCGGGCAGTCGGCGGATGAGCCGAGTCTGCTGGATGTGATCCGGCCGGATATTTATACCATTCTTCCCAATACTGCCGGCTGTTTTTCGACCGAGGAGGCGGTGCGTACCTGCCGTCTGGCACGGGAGTTGCTCGACGGTCACGATCTGGTCAAGCTGGAGGTGCTGGGTGATGAGAAAACTCTTTTCCCGGATGTTGCGGCTACTCTTGAGGCTGCGGAGCTGCTGGTGCGGGACGGCTTTCAGGTGATGGTTTATACCAGCGATGATCCGATCATCGCCAGACATCTGGAGGAGTCGGGTTGTGTCGCGGTGATGCCGCTGGCCGCTCCTATCGGGTCCGGACTCGGTATCCGTAATCCTTATAATCTGCTGGAAATTATCGATAATGCCGGGGTGCCGGTTATCGTTGATGCCGGCGTCGGTACGGCTTCCGATGCGGCAGTTGCTATGGAGCTGGGCTGCGACGCTGTATTGATGAATACCGCTATCGCAGCCGCCCGTCATCCGGCGCTGATGGCTTCGGCCATGAAGAAAGGTGTCGAGGCGGGCCGTGAGGCGTTTCTGGCGGGTCGTATGCCACGTAAGCGTTACGCTTCTGCTTCTTCTCCTGTTGACGGTGCGTTTTTTCAGGCATGACCTGGTCCCTGTCGGGGGTTACTGGCAGTGGCCACCGGGCCGGTTGTCGGTCTGTTCGGAGTTTTGTGCGCCGTGATGGCCGGTTGACTGTTGCCCAGCGACGTGCGCTGGATGAGCTGTTGCCCCGGTATGCCATCGATCATTCTGCCGGCGTGCTGAATCTGGCCGGACTTTTTGGCAATTTTCATCCGGTTGTTGTCGAGATCGGGTTCGGCAGTGGCAGTCTGCTGGCCTGGCAGGCACGGCATCATGCCGAGGTCAATTTTATCGGTATCGAGGTTTATCGTCCGGGAGTCGGGCATTTGCTGCGGTTGCTGGATGAGCAGGATAGCCGCAATGTAAGGATTTTTTGTCTGGATGCCATGGATGTGCTGGAAAATCATATTCCACCTCGTTCACTTTTTGCGCTGTGGCTGTTTTTTCCCGATCCATGGCCCAAGAAAAGGCATCATAAGCGGCGTATCGTCAGCCCGGAATTTGTTGAGCGGGTGGCCGGGCTGTTGTTGCCGGACGGGGTGTTGCATATCGCTACGGACTGGTCGGATTATGCCCGACATATTGAGGCGGTGGTTGTGGCTGATGGCAGGTTTGTAACGGTCAGCGATCGGACGGGGTATCCGTTTGTCCGTCCACAGACCCGCTTTGAGCGACGAGGGTTACGCAGAGGTTATACTATCCATGATTTGCTTTATCGCCTGTCGTAGATTGACGATTTGCCGGAGCTGGCAGCGGGCGGAGGTATGGCGGACCGACCACTATTGGTTTGGTCGCCTGCTTTTGGGCGCTTTATGATCTGCACTGGTTTAATCGGGAGCTTTTATGTCTAATATCGTTATCGTCGGTTCCGGGTTCGCCGCCTGTACGGCTGTCCGCACGTTGAGAAAAAACGGCTTCCATGACTGTATTAAAATGATCTCGCCCAAGGCCGAGTTGTTTTATTATCCCAGTCTTATCCGGGTCGCCGATGGCGGCCGCAAGGAGGCCGATCTGCGGGTTTGTCTGGATGGCTTTTGCAGGCGACATGGCATCAATCATGTGGCGGCTTCCGTTACCGGGCTGGACAGTCATAACAGGGCCCTGGATACCAGCCTGGGCAAGCTGGAATACGACTATCTGCTTATCGCCAGTGGCGGGCGCTATATCAGAAAGTTGCCCGGCCTGGAGCTTGCCCATATCGCCTGCGCAGGCTGGCAGGAGACGAATAGCTGGGCACAAAAATTAAATTCCATGTCGTCCGGCAGCCTTGCCTTTGGCTTTGCCGGTAATCCGAATGAGCCTTCTGCCATGCGCGGCGGTCCTGTCTTCGAGTTTTTGTTCGGCACGGATACGTTGTTGAGGCGGCAGGGTCGGCGCAACAGGTTTGAGCTGCATTTTTTCTCTCCTGCCAAAAAGCCAGGGGCCAGAATGGGGGATAAGGCCGTCGAGCGCATACTGGGTGAAATGCAGCGTCGCCATATCACGATTCATGCAGGCCATAAAATGAAGCGGTTCGAGGCCGGCAGGGTTGTTACCGACGGCGAGGAGTTTGCCGGTGATCTGATATTGTTTGTGCCGGGTATGACTGGCCCGGACTGGGCATCGAACAGCGGATTGACTCTGTCAGCAGGTGGCTTTTTTCAGGCTACGGAGCATTGCAGGGTGGCCGGCAGCGAGCGTGTCTATGTCGCTGGTGATGCCGGGAGTTTCCCCGGCCCGGACTGGAAACCAAAACAGGCGCATATGGCTGATTTACAGGCTGAGGCAGCGGCTAAAAATATACTGAATCAGATTGCCGGTCGTGAAGATGATCATACGTTCAAAACCGAGTTGATTTGTATTATTGATACGCTGGATACCGGCACCATGGTGTACAGGGATTGTCAGCGCATGTTTCAGATTAAGGCCAGACCATTTCACTGGGCCAAGTCCTGGTTTGAGTGGCGTTATCTGCGTCCCTATCGGTAGCTGTCTCTGTGGCATCAGTGGCTGCCCCTTGCCGCTGCAGGTTGATGTGGGTAAGGTTGTTTGTGCGCCTTTGATTGGTTTTTTTATTATAATATGCGCGGTTTTTTTAGATGAGTCGCTTTTAATCCGGTGCTCTTCTATATCTTTCGACATGTATCTGGAGATTCTAAAATGAAAGTCGTTTATTTTGCCGTTGTCGCCGCAGCCATGACCGCTGCCACCTGCCCTGCCTTGGCCGCCGATGCGGATGCCGGTCAGGCTGCCTTTAATACCAAGGGCTGTGTCGGCTGTCACGGCGTCGCCGGTAGTAGCCCGATCCCGGCTAATCCTCCCAATCCGGCTCTGAATGGCAAGGGCGCTGACTATATCAAGCAGGCTTTGACGGATTACAAGTCCGGTGCAAAGCAGAATGCCACCATGAATGCCATGGCAGGTCTGTTGAGCGACGAGGATATTGATAACGTTGCAGCCTATCTGGGCGCCCAAGAGTAGGAATATCGGTAATCATGCTGCTGCGGCAGGTTGAGAAGAGCCGGCAGGTGTTTTCTGCCGGCTTTTTTTATTGCCAGCCCTGATAACGGATCCGTTCGGAAGACAGGGCAGGGATGGCATCATTCCAGAAACGCCGCTAAAACTTTTTCTTGGGGGCAAAGTGGCCACGTTCACCAGAATCCTGGTCCACTATCCTGTCTGTTTCTATGGCCAGTTCTATCGCCATTTCAATCGCCTTTCTCAGGGCACTCTTCTGGTTTTTTTCGGTTACTTTTCCGGTACCTACCATCTGGGCGAATATCTGCGTCGCGGACTGGTAGATGACGGTGGGAATTACCAGATCGCTGCGCGCAACCCTGATTCTCGTCATTTCAGACATATTACGCATGTCAGCCATTATGTTCTCCTGCTTTGCTCGATACGGTAGTGATTACAGCATTACTATTTTATCATTGCTCCAGTTATTGCATAGAGATATTTGCCATTCATTGCCGAGATCAGCCTAACGGTTGTCCGCTTTAATCATATCACTTGCCTTTTCTGCAATCATAATGGTCGGGGCATTGGTATTGCCCGATGTGATCTGCGGCATAATGGATGCGTCTGCAATACGCAGGTTTTCTATTCCATAGACCCTGAGTCTTTCATCTACGACGCTTGTGCCATCATCTGTTCCCATTTTACAGGTACCAACAGGATGGTAGATGGTCTGGCTGTAGTTTTTTGCCGCCTCCAGCAGTTCGTCATCGCTCTGGTAGTCTTTGCCCGGAATGTATTCTTCTGTAATCGCTTCTTTTAACGGCGAGCTGTTGGCAATTTTACGCGCCACTTTTATAGCACCAATGGCGGTCTTTCTGTCTTTTTCCGTAGAAAGATAGTTGGGAATTATGTCCGGCTTTTCCAGATAGTCGTTGCTTTTTATGGCAATGCTGCCTCTACTCTCCGGACGCAGGATGCACACCGAGGAGGTAAAGGCTGAAAATGGATGTACTCCATCTCCCGGCTTGTCTGCACTCAGGGGTTGCATGTGAAATTGAATGTCAGAGCGCGAACCGTCCAGTTCGGTATTGGTAAAGGCATAAACCTGGCTGGCACTCAGGGTAAGCGGGCCCGTTCTGAATAATATGTACTGCATACCCACCAGGGCCCTTTTCCACCAGCGGTTCAGCTCGTCGTTCAATGTGTTTTCTCTGGTTTTATAGACCAGCCGAATTTGCAGATGGTCCTGCAGGTTTTGCCCAACCGCCGGGTTGTCGTACTCTGACTTGATATTGTGTGCGACAAGTAATTTTTTATCGCCAATACCCGATAGCTGTAATAACTTTGGCGAGTTGATCGCACCGGCGCTCAGTATTGTTTCCAGAGCTGCGCGGGCTTCTCGCTCTCTGCCATTATGCATGTATTGTACGCCAATCGCTTTTTTGTCCTTTATTATAATTTTTGTGACGTTTGCCCCACAAATAATGGTGAGATTTTTTCGGTGCTTGACGGGGTGTAAAAATGCCTTCGCGCTGCTGTAGCGGAAGCCTTTGTAGGCAGTCTGCTGGAAATAGCCTACTCCCTGCTGTTGTCTGCCATTGCAGTCATTGTTCAGCGGTATGCCAGCAGCAACGCTGGCCTTGATGAATTTGTCGGCGATGGGCCGCCTCAGACGCAGCTTCGAAACTCGCAGCTCACCACTGCCACCGTGATATTCGCTTTTACCTTCTTCATTGTTTTCTGACTTTATGAAATACGGCAGAATGTCATTATAACTCCAGCCCTTGTTGCCCAGCGCTTCCCAGTTGTCGTAGTCGTGTTTGTCACCGCGAATGTACAATAGGCCGTTGAGTGAGCTGGATCCCCCCAGAACCCTGCCTCTTGGCCATTCAATAGATCGGTTGTTTATACCTTTGTCTTTATTGGTTTTGTACATCCAGTCGAACTGTGGATTGTGCATGGTTTTGAAGTAACCTACCGGTATGTGTATCCAGGGGCTGTTGTCCCTGCCACCTGCCTCCAGTATCAGCACTTTTTTGCTGCTGTCTTCCGAAAGTCTGTTGGCCAGTACGCATCCGGCCGAACCGGCACCGATAATAATGTAATCGTAATGGTCGCTGCCCATGCCGGCCTAAAATCTGTCGTAGTCAATCGCGCCACGATCCAGGCGTTTGAATGATGAGGTCATGGGGTATTTCAAACCGGTAGCGCAATTATACAGGACCGCGGTGTCACTTTTATCAATCCAGCCCTTTTCAAGCGCAATTTTGCATGCTACCGCTGTTGCTGCTCCTTCCGGGCAGAGAAGCAGGCCGTCTTTGTCGGCAATGTCATCTCTCATTCTCATAATGTCGTCATCGCTAACGGATACCGCAAAACCATCTGATTCATTGACAGCCTGTAAAATTAAAAAGTCTCCGATGGCAACAGGCACGCGAATACCGGCAGCAACCGTTTGGGCATTCTCCCAAGGGGCCGCAGTGGTCTGTTTGTTTTCCCAGGCCCTGACGATGGGAGCACAGGTCTTTGCCTGTACGACAACCATTCTTGGTAATTTGCCACTTATCCAGCCCATGGCTTTCAGCTCGTGAAATGCCTTCCACATGCCTATCATTCCGGTACCGCCACCAGTCGGATAGAAAATAACGTCCGGCAGTTGCCAGCCCATTTGTTCAGCAAGTTCCATACCCATCGTTTTCTTGCCTTCAATGCGGTATGGTTCTTTCAATGTCGATACATCGAACCAGCCTACAGCTTCTTTGCCCTCGCCGACTATCCTGCCACAGTCATTTATCAATCCATCTATCAGATAAACATCGCCACCCTGTTGTTTGATTTCTGCAACGTTTACTGTCGGTGTATCATCTGGACAGAATACCGTTGTCTTTATGCCGGCATGGGTCGCATAGGCCGCCATGGCAGCACCCGCATTGCCATTGGTCGGTATGGCCAGATGCTTAATACCGAGCTCTTTGGCCATGGATACCGCCAGACATAAACCCCTGGCCTTAAATGAGCCGGTGGGTAGCCGGCCTTCGTCTTTTACGATTATCTTGCCATTTGATGCTCCCAGAACCTCGCTGGATCGGTTCAGGGGAATAAGGGGGGTAATAACCTCTCCCAGTGAAATCTGATTTTCGCTTTTTGTGACTGGCAAAAAGTTTTCGTATCGCCAAAATCCGTTTTTACTGCTGGCTTTGATTGTCTGCTTGCTGACATGCTTTGCCAGTGCCTCCAGGTCATATTTGACCAGCAGGGGCTTGCCCGCCTCGGACAAGGTGTGAATTGTATCTTTCTCGTATTTTTTGCCGGTCAACGAGCATTCCAGGTGAGTCACAAAAGTGTTTATTTCTGTCATTTTCGTTCCTTGTCAGTCATATAATACTCCCGGCAGCCAAAGTACCAGTTGTGGAAAAATAATAATCAGCAGCAACCCGAGTAGTTGAATCCCTATAAACTGGAGCATGCCTTTGTAGATGTCTTTCAGGTCCCATTCGGGAACGACTCCTTTCAGAAAGTAGGCCGACAGGGCAACAGGTGGCGAAAGCCACGCAGTTTGCAGATTAACGGCAACCAGGATGGCAAACCAGGTCAGGTTAAATCCCAACTGTTCGACCAAAGGCAGTAGAATGGGAATGATAATGAGGACAATAGGCACCCATTCCAGCGGCCACGCCAGTAAAAAAATCAGCGCCATAATGATGGCCAGAATAATGTACGGGGATAGCTCAAGTGTCAGCAGGAATTCGGTCATCATAATCGGAGTGCCGAGGCGCGAGAAAACAGCGCCGAAAAAATTGGACGCCGCCACCAGAACCATAATCAGTACGGTAATTTCCAGGGTTTTCATCAGGGCGTCCTGAAAAACTCCAAAGGTCAGCCGTCTGTACGCCAGGGTGAGGAATATGGCACCAAGAACCCCTATTGCCGCTCCTTCTGTCGGCGTTGCCAAACCAAATAAAATACTGCCCAGCGCCGCGGCAATCAAAACAGCGGGAGGCAGTAGTCCCTTGGCAAACTCAAGCCAGACCGCTTTCATGGAGGAGCCGCGCAAATGCTCGGGAACTTTAGGCCCCAGGCTTGGATTGATGTAGCAGCGAATCAGCGTATATGCCATGTACATGGTAGCAAGCAGTAATCCGGGAATAATGGCGGCAGCAAATAATTCGGTAACCGGTACTTCCATTATGGGCCCCATAACCACCAGCATAATACTTGGGGGAATCAGTATGCCAAGGGTGCCGCCTGCGGTAATTGCTCCGGCTGCCATGCGTACGTCGTATTGGGAACGCTGCATGATTTTGCCGGACATAATGCCCAGAATAGTCACGGACGCACCGACAATTCCGGTTGCCGCACCAAAGATGGTCGATACTACCAGTACCGCAATGAACAGGGCGCCGTTCACTCTGGACAGTAGTAGTTGTATTGATTGGAAAAGCCTTTCCATTAGATCCGCTTTTTCCATCAAAATGCCCATGAATACAAAAAGCGGTATGGCGGCCAGGGTTTGTTCCAGCATGATGTCGGCAAACTGAAAGGTGATCAGGTAAAAAACCAGATCGCCAAAACCCAGCAGGCCAAATACCAGACCCAGAAATATCAGTGTAAATGAGATGGGGAAGCCAACAAATATCGCTATCAGCATTACCGCTATTAAAACAAAACCCAGCGCCTCCGGACTCACTATGGCCACCTGTTATGTTTTATTGCATAGGCACACTTCAGGACCTCGGATATGCCCTGAATGATAAGCAGTACAATGCCAACAGGCAATACCGATTTAATGGGCCCCATGTGCGGCATCCACGCGGTATCCATGCCAAGCTCTCCGCGAACCCAGGCGGCAAAGGCGAAGTCCGAGGCCGCAATCAAAAATAGAAACATGCCCGGAAAAAAGCAGACGATATAAAGAAAGGCATCCACTTTTGCCTGAGTGGATGCCTGCCAGTTTCTGTAGATAAAGTCGGCGCGAATATGCACCCCTTTCAGCAGCCCGTAGGCCGCTCCCAGCATAAACAGGGCGCCACTGAACATACGGCTGATGTCATAGGCCCAGAGCGTTGGTGCGTTCAGAAAGTGGCGCATGAATACTTCATAGCCCATGGCCAGAAATATTGGCACCGTAAGCCAGCATATCACCACGGCAAGGCGGTGACTGGACTTGTCAATCAGTCCGATCACCGCCGCCATCCAGGGCGCCATATCGTCGGGCTGATTGCCGATACTACGGGATTCGGCAATCAGCTCATCGGTAATGTCAAGCTCGGCACCCTTATCTGAAGCAGGCATCAGGTTGACTACTTTAGCTGGTCTGCAAACGCCTTACCCAACTTTGCATTGGATGTCTGTGCACCTGACCAGAAAGGAACGACCGTCTTGGCGAACTCTTTTTGAGAGTCCCAGACACGCTTAAAGAAAGCATTCTCTGCCGCATTTTTATCGAGAATGTTTTTGGCCGCATCCATATAGGCAGGAAAGTAGTCGGCCGGGGTGTCATGCAGAATGACTCCATGGTTTTCTGTCAGGTCCCTCAGCGCCTTGCCATTTTCATGAATCCTGTAGGCAACAGCACGCATAAGCGAGGCATCAGCAGCAACTTCAATGGCGCGCTTTTGTTTGTCGGTCAATTTACGCCAGACATCACCATTGATATACAAGTCTGCATTCACCACAACCTGATGCAAACCCTGCAGGTAGTAGTGTTTCAGTACCTTTTGAAAGCCAAATACACTGTCCGGCTTGGGGCAGCACCATTCCGCTGCATCGATGGTGCCTTTTTCCAGCGCGGGCAGGATGTCACCTCCACCCATGGCTACTGCGGCAACACCTATGTCGTTGTAGGTCTGACCCGGTATGCCCGGCGGTGCCCTGAAACGATATTTACGGAAGTCATCCATGCTTTTTATGGGTTCCTTGAACCAACCCAGCGCCTCAGGGCCCACAGGCTGGAGCATAAGGCCCTTGATATCAAGGCCCATTTCACCCCATAGCTGGTCATAAAGTTCTTTGCCACCACCGTTCAGATACCATGATATAAAAGCAAAATTATCCAGCCCAACACCTGCACCCGCCACCGGTGAACCAAACAGCATGGCCGCCGGGTGATATCCGGACCAGTAGTGTGTCCACGCAAAACCGGCACCAATAAGGCCCTTGTCAACAGCCTCGATGACCTGCTTGTTACCGACAACAGCATTGGCGGGCAAGACAGTGAATGTCACTTCTCCATCGGTCAGATCACTCACATTTTTGGCAAAATCCTTGAGCATGACAATTTCGTCCGCCTTCGATGGAATGACCGATTGAACTTTAATATCGACCGCTGAATAGGCGAAATTACTCGCCAGCAGCAAGGCCGCTGAACTGACTAAAATCAATATCTTTTTCATATAATCCTCCTCATTTGTTTAGATCAAGCCCATTTCCGGCATGCGGTATGGGCAGCGTGGCAGTGCGCCTGACACTACACAGACAGTCAATACAACAACCCGCATGAGATACAGCACACTACCTCTGGGCAGGATACGCCAGCCTCTCTGAAAAAACCAGCAATAAAATAAAATTTATAAAAAGATTTGGATATCGATGGGTGTGAGGCAGCTTATCGCCATGAACTATTTTTAATCTGCAAGAAACAAAATACGGGCGAGCTATTCTGAATCAGGCGGGTTAAGAACGATTTTTATGGCGTCTGCCTGTCCGTCCAGTAATTGCTTAAATGCCAATGCTCCATCAGACAAAGCATAATTTTTATACCAGTCCAGCTTGCCAAACCCTCCTTTGGACATGATATCCACGACTTCCACAAACTCATCGTGAGTATAGGTGTAGCTGCCCACCACGGTAATCTGTGCCAGCGTTATCTTTCGAGGCTCAAACCCTTGCTCAGAATCACCCAGCCCGATATGTACAACCACTCCGCCGGGGGAAATGCCGCTTATTGCATTTTTGCGGGTTATGCCCAAACCAACCGCATCAATAACGATATCCGCCTCATGGACGGAGTTGTCGGCGGACGGATTATGGACTTCAACATCCACTGCCTCTGTAAGCAGGGCTATACGTTTGCTGTTTGTTTCCAGGATGGCAATGTTGTCGCACCCCAGGTATTTCAAAGCCAGGACGGATGCCAGACCAATGGCACCGCCGCCGTAAACTAAAATACGGGCGGACTGTAGCGGTTTTATACTGTATTTCTGCGCCAGTTTTACGCCGTGCCAGGCAGTTGACACCGGTTCCGCCAGGGCGGCCTGCTCAAAAGACAGGTTATCCTGCACCGTCACCAGATTGCGCCCTGGTATGGTAATCCATTGAGCAAAGGCGCCCGCCCTGGGTTCCATACTGATAATCTGCCTCGCCACACACAGGTTACTGAAACCATTAAGGCAGTACCAGCATTGGGTGCATGTCACCAACGGGTCAATAACGACCCGCTCGGACTTGCCGTCTATCTGCGCCATGCCACTGGCTTCATGTCCGAGAATCAGGGGCGGCGGCCTCCTGCTGTCGTGCCCGACATAGGCGTGCATGTCCGAACCGCAAATACCGGATGCCCTGAGCCTGACCAGAATTTCATCTTTTCCGGGCCTGGGCTTCGGGTAAGAGGTGTATTCCAGCTTTTCAATATCTGTTAGAACCAGTGCCTTCATTTCCATGTAACTCTATAAATTAAGGAAGCCCTGACAAGTCCATCCTGGACTTGTCAGGGCACGGAAAACAAAAATGCGATGCGTTTTTTGCTTTTCTCTCAAAATCAATGACGGGTTGTTATCAGACCTCGGGTCATTGATTTTGTCAATACATCCCTGTATCGCAGTAAACTCTGATTAATTCAGGGCATCTCTGAAAACCCCCCGGAATTTAACACAATAGTCGAGCCCGAACAACAGTGATGAGGGGGCCATGACCCAAGTGACCTTTGCAATCGAGGCATTCAGCGTTGGTTCAAGCAGAGAAGGACAAAATCTCTGTACGGACTAAGGTCGAACACATCTTCTTCACGACCAGGCAGCCGTTTGGTTATAGCAAAGTGTTATCGTGATCTGGCAAAAAACACCAACCGCATGCGCACTTGCAGGTCATTCCAGCCGTGTTCCGCCGCAGCGGTTCACCATGATGTGATGCAGACAAGCATTGCCATCAAGGAAATTGTTCCTGGGAGACTCTGATAATCAGAGTCTCCTTAGAGCACTTCGTCGGCAATACCATTGCTAAGCGTACCAATCCCCTGCACTTCAACTTCAACAATATCACCTGGGGCAAGATATCTTGGAGGGTCGAAACGTGCTCCTGCACCATTGGGGGTACCGGTTGCAATCACGTCTCCCGGTTTTAATTGATAGAAAGTGGAGAGATAGTGAATGATATAGTCGATAGGGAACATCATGTTTGCCGTCGTATCGTGCTGACGAATCTCACCGTTTACGCGGGTTGTTATCCACATATCCCGGTAGTCTTCGGGTGAGAGCTCGTCGGCGGATACCATCCATGGACCTATTGACCCGGAGTGTACGAAATTTTTACCCTGGGTGACATTAAACTTTGCATGTCGTACCCAATCACGGAGTGTTCCTTCATTCATGATGCTTAAGCCTGCGATGTATTCCAAGGCGTTTTGCCGGGGAATGCGGCGTCCTGCTTTCCCGATGATGATAACAATTTCACCTTCATAGTCCAATTGATCAGATTCCGGGGGGCGGATCAGCGGCGCTGATTGGCCGGTTAGTGAATCGGGCGTGCGCATAAAAACACTGGGAAATTCAGGTGCTTCGCTGCCATCTTTATATTCCGCGTTACGGTTAGCATAATTTACACCGATACAAATGATTTTTTCCGGCATTGTAATCGGCGGAAGCAATGTAACTGATGCGAGTGGGAGACATTTACTGTCTTGCCTGATTAACGCCAGTCCGGCGAGGCAATTCTGCGCGATTGCTTCTTTGAGTGTGGCTGCTATATGTCCGAGGTCAATAATCTCTTGCTCTGCATTGATTGCTCCCCATGACGTTTTGTCTGTATGACGGTAGCTTACAAATTTCATCTTGAGTCCTTATGGTGGATAGAGGGTGTTGGTATAGGATTTTTTCGTTGTGAATCCGGGTAGTGTTATTTTAAGGAAGCTCTGATTTAATCATCTGATTTAATCAGACGTTTCCTTAATGCAATTATACATTGGCATCAGCCGGCATTGTCAGCATATAACATACCAGACAGGCAAGTTGCGGAAAACCGAGGCGGTTCCATTTCTTGACGCAGATTAACCCGGATCACACATTATTAAGGACTTTTATCGCATTGAGTAGGCATGCGATAAAAGCCGCCGCACCCTGTAGCCTGGCAGAAAGCTTACGGTGCGCAGGGATTAGCGGGTTTGGTGCCTCAATCGAAAGCACCCAGGAGCAAATCCATGCCCTATTGACACAAGTAAGCCTGACATAGTATGCTTCACGGTGTTTTTAGTACTTTGTGGGCGGGGCATATGGCTGGCTTTGACGAGAATAAGAAACTTGCAGATCAATACTTACGGCGTTTCAGGGAGAGCACAACAGGACATTTTATCAATGGTGCGGCTGTCGTACCTGAGGACGCAAAGACTTTCCGTAATCTGACCCCGATTGATAACACCAGTCTGGGTAATGTTGTTGCGGGAACACAGGAGGATGTTAATCAGGCGTGCGAAGCTGCTGCTGCCGCTTTTCCGGCCTGGCGTGATATACCGGGTACAGAGCGCCAAAAAATGCTGAATCGCTTTGCGGATTTATTGGTTGAAAGGGCGCAAGAGATTGCGTTGGTGGAAAGCAGTGATTGCGGTCAACCTATACGCTTTATGCAGCAGGCCGCTGTACGCGGCGCAGAGAATTTCCGCTTTTTTGCCGCTAAAGCAGCCGAAGCGAAAGACGGTAAAACATTGTGCCAATCCGGGCATACGAATCTGACGGTGCGGTCTCCGATTGGTCCTGTGGGCGCCATTACTCCGTGGAATACGCCTTTCATGCTGGCAACGTGGAAGATAGCCCCTGCACTGGCGGCAGGTTGTACCATTGTGCATAAACCGGCCGAGTTTAGCCCGTTAACGGCAACCCTGCTTGCCGAAATCAGTGTTGAGGCGGGATTGCCAAATGGTGTATGGAATATGGTTAATGGTTTTGGCGAGGTCGCTGGAAAAGGGATTAGCGCACACCCCGCTATCAAGGCGGTTTCTTTTGTGGGAGAAACCGTAACAGGGTCATGTATCATGTCACAGGGTGCGCCTACCTTGAAGCGTATTCATCTTGAGTTAGGTGGCAAGAATCCGGTTCTCGTATTTGATGATGCAGATTTTGAACGTGCGCTTGATGCCGTTGTTTTTATGATCTACAGCCTGAATGGACAGCGTTGTACGTCAAGTAGCCGCCTACTGGTTCAGTCAGGTATTCATGACCGGTTTATTGCGGCGCTGGAAGATCGTGTTGCTGGAATTAAAGTGGGTCATCCGCTTGATCTTGATACGGAAGTAGGCCCGATTATTCATAAAACCCATCTGGACAAGGTGATGAGTTATGTTGATGCAGCAAAGACGGATGGCGCAACTGTTGCAATCGGCGGGACGTTGCGGAATGATTTGGGCGCCGGTAATTATATCGCACCCACTCTCTATACTCATGCCAATAACGAAATGAAAATCGCTCGTGAGGAAATCTTCGGGCCGGTGTTAACTTGTGTAAGCTTTGATACTGAAGACGATGCGATTAGTATTGCCAACGATACGCCTTATGGCCTGGCTGCCTATATCTGGACAAATGATCAGAGTCGGGCAATGCGTTTGTCGCATAAAGTTGACGCCGGCATGGTTTGGGTAAACTCGGAAAATAACCGTAATCTACCTTCACCGTTTGGTGGTAATAAAATGAGCGGTATTGGTCGTGACGGCGGTGATTACAGTTTTGAATTTTATATGGAAACCAAAAATATTTGCCTGGCACACGGTACGCATCGTATCCCGGTTATAGGCAAGAGGAGATAGGCTTTATGGGAGAACTTGCTCTGGCAGCTAAAATCACACATGTGCCTTCAATGTACTTGTCCGAGATGGATGGCCCACATAAAGGCTGTCGTGAAGCGGCAATCAATGGCCACTATGATATTGGGCAGCGATGTCGTGATTTAGGGGTGGATACCATTATCGTCTTTGATGTGCATTGGCTGGTAAATTCAGGATATCATATTAATTGTGCGCCGCATTTCCAGGATACCTACACCAGTAATGAATTACCACATTTTATAAAGAATATGGAGTATGAGTACGATGGCAATCCGCAGCTCGGAGTGAGTATTGCGGAGCGAGTTAATCAACTCGGTATTTCTGCACGGGCGCATGACAAAACAACATTGGGGCTTGAATATGGCACCTTGGTTCCGATGCGTTATATGAACTCGGACCGTTATTTCAAAGTGGTCTCGGTTTCAGGTTGGTGTAATTCACATAAACTGGATGATAGTGCCGCTTTAGGCAGCGCGGTGCGCGAAACTATAGAGCAGAATTACGATGGGAAAGCGGCCATTTTGGCAAGTGGCTCATTATCGCATCGATTTGCGGATAGTCATATTGCACAAGATTATCTGCATAAGGTCTGGTCACCATTTCTTGAACAGGTGGATCGCCATGTGGTCGGTATGTGGCAACGTGGTGAGTGGAAAACCTTTGTTGAGATGCTACCGGAGTATGCGGAAAAATGTCATGGCGAAGGGCATATGCATGATACAGCAATGCTACTGGGCGCCCTGGGCTGGGATCAATATCAGGGTCAGGCAGAGATAATTACCCCTTATTTCGGTAGCTCCGGCACAGGCCAACTCAATGCGGTTCTCCCCGTAACCTGATTTTAAGACTGAATAATGGCTCATTTCATACTTGAGTATTCGGACAATGTAGATAAGGCAACTTTGTCTCTGCAGCAGCTTTTTGAAAAGCTTCATCAGGCTGCTGATGCAACAGGAATGTTTGCTTATAAAGGTATCCGCAGTCGTGCGTATGCGTGTTCCGACTATCGAATAGCGGATGGCAACCCGCAGCATATGTTCGTGCATCTGAGTGTTTTGCTGGGTGCCGGGCGCAGCCTGGAAGAGCGAGAGGTGGCCGCCAAACGGTTTTTTGAGATATTTAGTTCACATTTTGCTGATTGTTTCGATAAGCGTGGCGTTGCGATGTCGTTTGAAATGAGAGAGCTGGAGCCTGTGCTAAAGTACAATAAAAATAATATTCCGGATTATCTATGATTACATTAAGCGAAACACAAATTCAAAAGGCTTCGCAAGACTTATATCAAGCGGAACGCGACTGTGTACAGATAGAAGCGATTACTAAAACGTATCCTGATATGACCATGGATGATGCTTATGCGGTGCAGTCGGCATGGATAAAGCTCAAGGAAGCCGAGGGTGATAGCAGGATTGGCTATAAAATCGGATTAACCTCTCGCGTCATGCAACGTGCGATGAAAATTGATATTCCGGATTACGGTGTCTTAATGCAGTCAATGGCTTTTGAGGATGGCTCCGAGATTAAGGCATCGGATTTTACTGATCCGCGCATCGAAGTTGAATTGGCCTTTGTACTAAAAGATCGTATATACGGTGCAAAAACAAGTATTTTCGATGTGCTCAATGCAACGGATTATGTGATTCCCGCATTAGAGATTATTGCGGCTCGTAGTTATCGTATTCATCCTGATACAGGTTATGTCCGCACGGTAATGGATACGATATCAGACAATGCAGCGAATGCCGGCATTATCGTGGGGGGGCGTCCGATCAAACCAGACGCAATGGATTTACGTTGGTGTGGTGCAATCCTGTACAAGAATGCTGTTATTGAGGAAACAGGGCTTGCTGCTGCGGTTTTGAATCATCCGGCAAGCGGGATTTGCTGGATTGCAAAACGTTTTGCTGCACATGAAGTTGCGTTGCAAGCAGGCCAGATTTTGTTGTCGGGGTCGTTTACTGCACCAGTAGCGGTTAAGTCAGGTGATACCATTCATGCGGACTATGGGTCTTTAGGGAATATCAGTTGTCAATTTGTCTAGAGCAGGCTTACTGGCTGGGCAAATACAACAGCATATCGCCACACGCTGGGATTACACACCCCAGTGCACTACATTATCAAACACAGTACATACAGTATCTTGATTTGAAACCAGTTAGTTTAATAAAGTTACGCTTATGAAAACCCCACATAATCCGTTTAAGCAGGCACTCAAGGATGGTAAGCAGCAATATGGCTACTGGCTTGGTCTTTGTAACCCGCTATCCGCCGAGTTATGTGCTTACGCCGGCTATGACTGGTTGTTGATTGATGCGGAGCATGCACCGAATGATCTTAATACGGTATTGGCTCAGTTACAGGCGATTGCAGCAACGCCTTCTCATGCGGTAGTGAGATTGGTGAATGATGATCCCGCCATAATCAAACAGTATCTTGATATAGGTGTACAGTCTTTGCTTGTACCGATGATAGAAACAGCACAACAGGCCCAAAATACAGTACGTGCAACCCAGTATCCGCCGCAGGGTATTCGCGGCGTGGGTACAGCTTTGGCGCGTGCTGCACGCTGGAATATGGTTGATGGTTATTTTAAGGATGCTAATGATGAGTTATGCCTGATTATCCAAATTGAATCAGTAAAAGGTATTGAGAATCTCGATGAAATTCTGGCGGTTGAGGGCATTGATGGAATTTTTATCGGGCCTGCGGACCTGGCAGCTACCATGGGGTATTTGGGCAATCCGACTCATCCTGATGTTCAGGCTGTAGTAAAGCGTGCAATTAAGAAGATAAGCGCCTCTAACAAGGCCGTCGGCACGTTGGCGGTGGGCAAGGAAATCGCGCAGGCTTATGAGGAAGCTGGCATTCAATTCATTGCTATCGGCGTGGATACTTTATCGTTGGCGTATGCTGCACGACAAATACTGACCGATTATCATGGCTTAAAAGACAAGGAATTACGGTCTGCATATTAAGCGCCGCGTGAGCTCGCTGGCTCAAGGGCTTTTCAGCCGAGAGTGGCACATTTTGCTTGGAACGCTTTACCTGCAATGCCCAGACGGGCCTATCAAAGGCATAATGCTTAGTGGTACGAAATCAAGAGGCTATAACTTCTGCACCAATGACGTTTTCTTAAAGTGAATATAGTCCCTGCAGGCTTTGGTTGACCAACGTACAGGATTGCGTCCAAATGGCCTGCTTCCATTCATAGGTATCAATATAGAACGCCTGCTTTATACGCTTTTTTATATTTTCTGCTAAGGCCGGGTCTGGCTCTTTACAGTGTGATAACCAATTGTCGGCAATAACGCTGAGCAACATTTCCTGAAGATTGACAGTGCCAAATTCAAGACCTAGTGCGACCGCTGCAGGGCAACGTCTAGTTAGCGCTGATGTCAAGTCACCGGCAACTTTGGGGCTACTACTGGTTGCAAACGCAGGGCAATTCAGCAGCTCTTCGCCATACCATTTGGCTGCCCGATCATAGGCAATCCCCTTTTCCTGAACGGGTAAAATTCGCTCCAGCTCTCCCGAAGGCCCCAAGCCGCTGTGAATATCTAAATGAACGATCAATTCTGTATAGGATAGTACTCTATCAATGATTTCCTCCCAGACTTTCCGCGACCAAGTCGGTTGCGTGCCACCAAAAAACGGGTCCTCCGAATGGCTATACTGCCCACTGCTGATAGATTTCTGGAAATTCAATTCACCATATTTTTCAATAGCTTCCTTTATTTTCTTTTCAATAGAATCCCAATCGCTGTCGGCCCAACTTTCCGGGTAGAAACAATCTCTGGCATTGAGAAAATCTGTCGATTCGGGGACACCATTAGAAAAGTCAATAAAGTTTCTATTCAAGTCGACATTGTCCTCATTGACCCGCCTGTCATAGGCAAAGCCGTAGGGGTTCAAGGCATGCACCAAAAATAAACCGGTATCGCTTTGCAATTTCTCTGAAATTTTGCCGCATAGCAAACCTGTCTGAACCGCAGAGCCGCAATAACCCTCGGCACCATGGTTACCTGAAGAGACCAGCAGGACCCGATCAGGCTTGTCTGGCCCCAAATAACAAATATCAGTAGCAAGTTCCTGTCCATCGGGAGAGGATGCAACCTGGTTCAGCTTTGTTTCGACCTGTGTTCCATTATCCGTTGCGGCGGACAGAAATTTTTTCCGTGCTTCTGCATAATTGTCAGAAAAATAGTCTTCTTTGAACTGCATAGGCTACCTCGGCATGAACTGCTTTATGAAGTTTGTATATCTTGGGGCTTACAGCGGAATGCGAAATTCCAGCCCGCCTGGAAAATCTCTTCCTGGCCGTTGTGGACAAGGTGCATAGGCCAGGAAATCGGGTTGTGCGAGGCCAGGTGGTAGGTCATGCAGGTACCTTCGGTTGTATGCCCCAGTTCCCTATGGCTTGTTGATACTAGTTGCATTGCCAAAATTACAAAGCGCGTAAAATCTGTTGTAAAACATGGTTGAATTTTTCCGGGCGTTCAAGCATAAGGAAATGTCCCGTACCGCTAATAGTCTGTACAGCGATACGATTGCCAAAGATATTTAAAAAAGCATTTTCGTTGTAGCTACCCAGTGCTGCAACCTCTTTTACAGGCCCATCGTAGCGGTCGAGGTAGTCAAGTATATCCCAGCGCAGAAAGGACCTGAGAATTTCTAAAGCCAGAGTAGGCTCTACCCCAGCCATTATTTCAACCACTTTCGTTTTTAGAGTTGGGGCTGAGCTTTCAAGAAAATAGCTGCTCGCAAGCGCACGAACCCCACTATCAAAATCGTCAGTTAATGGCGCGACGGTTTCTCTGACTATTTCTTCCTCCATTTGAAGGTGGAAATCGGTATGAGCAAAAGCATCAGCGCCAATAACTGCATCCACTCGCGATGGATTCAGCGCTGCGGTTGTCAGTGCCAACGCTCCCCCTGCTGAATGTCCTAGCATAATGCAATTCAATAAATCCTCTCGTTGTAAAACAGCCGCGACAAAATCCGCCAGGAATTCCATGGAGAAAACATTATTTTCGCGGGGGAGATGACTATGACCAAAACCCGGAAAATCTATTGTAACAACGAAATAATTCTTTGCGAAATAATTGATCTGGTTGCGCCAAAAGTCTCTGGCACCACACCAGCCAGGCAGTAAACAAAGATGGCGCGAAGAGCGGTCCCCAGCCACGGTATAAGTAAGGCATGCCCCATTGTGTTGAATTTGACAGTTTTGCAGTCCATCTGCCGGGGACATATCTGGCCTCGCAGAATTAAAATCTTAATTTAAGTGTAGCGCCATATGTCCTGGGCGGCGCGAGAAACTGGATTGTTCCGAATAGTCCATCAACACGTAATGAGGACTGGACAGTTTTTTCATCAGTAAGGTTGCGCCCCCAAACAGACAGAGAGAGATCCTCATTAAAGTCATAACTCAAACGTGCATTAATTGTTGAGTTACTATCCCGACGTACCGCATCGTCCTCAAAAATATCCAGAAATTGTTCGCTTTCATAGCGATAATCAGCACGCAGATCTAGTTCCCTGCCATTGATCAACCAAGTATATTGTGCGCCCAGATTTATGCTCCTTTCCGGTGCTCGTGGAAGTCGATCACCAGAGCGATCGATGTCACCGGCAGCCCTATTATTGGGGCTGGTCGCCACAAAGCTATCAAACTCTGCATCAAGCAGTTGAACCCCTACATTCAGCTCCAGGTTGTCGATAGGGACAAAGGTAGCGTCAGCTTCCCACCCCGTGATCGTCGCCGCTGCTGCATTGATTACAATTTGAAACGTACCTGCAGACGAACCAGGGGGGATTGTATTTAGCTGCAGGTCTTCGTAGTCATAATAGAAAAATGCCGAGTTTATTCGTGCTCGACCATCCCAAAATGTCGATTTTATCCCTGCTTCATATGCCCACAGGGTTTCCGGCTCAAAGCCTTCAGGCTGAAATACATTGGTATTGAAGCCACCCGCCTTATAGCCGCGGGAAGCAGAAGCATAGAGCAAGGTATCCTCAGCAGCAGCATATTCCACAACAACACGAGGGGTTAATTCTTCGTAGGTATCGCTCAGATCCAGCGGTGGAGGTCCTGGTATCGGAGCTCCCGTTGACAGTATGCTCAACGTCTCAACAAAATCCAGGTCACGTTCGTCATAGTTATAACGAAGCCCGGCACTTATAGCCAACGGATCAGAGATCTGATACCTCAGATTAGCGAAAACACCAAGAGAAGTGGTTTCCACCGACCCGCCCGGCTGATCGAGCAAATCAGAGGGCGCACCTGTTACCGCAGCAGGGAAATCAAGTGCCACATTGAGCTGCTGGCTGGCATCTTCCTGCAGGTAAATACAGACCCAGTACCCATTCTGCTGCGCTGTCTCCTTGCGAGATCAGTTGTAGTTCCTGGGAAAAGGTTTCCGATTCCTGAACCGGTGCATTCGATGCAAAATCCAGTTGGGAGGCATCAAGATCAAGCACCATTGCGGCATCAGTTTCCCGATATGCAGTGATGGATTTCAGCACCATACCGCCTAAATCCCAGTTGAGGGTAGCCGCTAAACTGCGGGTTTCTATATCAACATTGGGGTCTTCGTTTAGCGCGGTCTCAAACTCATCATCGGGGCGTATTGCATTGA
This sequence comes from Gammaproteobacteria bacterium, assembly GCA_965214035.1. Classification (GTDB taxonomy): domain Bacteria; phylum Pseudomonadota; class Gammaproteobacteria; order JAJDYQ01; family JAJDYQ01; genus JAJDYQ01. The sequence continues at coordinate 1,147,299 of OZ243932.1, forward strand.
AGGAATCGGCTATTGCAGCCCCTCCTGAGGTATCAACCCGCGTTACGACATTGCGTGAACTATCTTCGCTTGAGTAATTACCTGAGAGCAATAGCTCCACATTGTCACTCAGTACAATATCCAAATGGGTGCGCAATGAATAATAATCTTCATCATCGATATCTCTGTCAGTAAAAACATTGTCGGTGTACCCATCTCGCTTGGAGATTAGTCCGGCAATTCTCCAAGCCATGCTGTCTGCCAGGGGTACGTTAAGAGCTCCCTCAAAGCGGGTCTTGTTGAAATTGCCCGGTGTAATGCTGAGATAGCCTTCTAGCTCATCGGTTGGCTTGTTTGAGTAAACATTGATTGCCCCACCAACTGCATTGCGCCCAAACAACACCCCCTGCGGACCCTTAACAACATCGACCCGTTGCATGTCGTAGAAATCCTGCAGGGCTGAAATCGTGCGGGACTGATAGACATCATCGACAAAGGTCGCAATGCTTGACTCAGCACCCGGCGTGAACAGATCCGTCCCCACTCCCCTGAGATAAGGCTGGCCAAAGGCTGCATTAGTGGTAAAAACCAGACCCGGTTCAATAACCTGTAGATCAATAGTGTTTTCCACACCAGCATCTGCCAGACGCTCTCCCGTATAGGTATTAATGGCAATCGGGACATCCTGTACACTTTCTTCCCGTTTTTGTGCAGTGACCGTTATAACCTCGATAAATTGATTTTCGCTTTCCTGGGCAGATACTCCCTCGGTGCTCATGGCTAGGGCCAGACAAAGTAATAGACTAAACGACCGTATTCTAACGATAGTCATCTTCCCCTCACGTTGTTATCAGCTTGTCTACCTTGGCGGCACAAATAAAGTCATTTTCTGTCAGTCCGTTAACTGCATGTGTAGTGTAGCTTACGGCGCATTGATTGTAGCCAATGTGCCACTCCGGGTGATGCCCTTCACTGTGCGCAATCCAGGCCACAGCATTGGCAAACGCCATGGTTTTTGAAAATGTCTTAAAATGAAAGGTGCGCTCAATAGCGGTGTTTTCTTGATTTGCTGTCCATTCATCCAAATTACTTAACAAAGCATCGGTTTGCGCTTTTGACAAAGCCTCACCACCGGATTCACAGACAGTACAATGTTTTTGGTGTAAAGCATCCATTACTAAGTCTCCTGACAGGTTGTATAGGTTGGGGGTAATTGACCAAGCTCTCTGGCTTCTACGATGGCGGCTGGAAAATCGCAATCCAGCAAGGTAAACAGGTCTGCCAATTCCTCAATATAAAAATAAATCGTTTGCAGTATATCAATGCGATACGGCGAGCGCAGAGCGGTTAGCACGTTAAGTGGTAACCGCTTGGCCTTATTGCTATCAACAGCATACGGGGTTTCTTTTATGGATGACAGGATGCCACCGCCGTAACAGCTAAAGCTATCCCCTGCTTTTAATAGCCCGAATTCTACTGTGTACCAATAAATACGGGCATACCAATGCCTGTCCGCGTCGGTAGCACTGAGTCCTAACTCGCCATATTTTTGCATAAACTGTGCATAGTCCGGGTCACATAGCAGCGGACAATGGCCAAACAGTTCATGGAAGATATCCGGTTCGGTCAGGTACTCCAATTCATCATGGCGGCGTATAAACGTAGCCGCTGGAAATTTTTTCTCAGACAGCAGTCTGAAAAATTTTTCATAATTAATAAGCGCGGCAACCGGGTACACTTCCCAGCCGGTCTCGGCCTGTAAAACTCCGGATACATCGGGCAACTGCGCTATCTTATCGACACTAAAATTAAGTTTCTGCAAGCCTTTCATAAAAGCGGGACAGGCGTATTTTTCAACCAATGGTAGCTGCCTTTCATACAGTATTTTCCAAGTTTGATTTTCGACTTCGGTATAGTTGACATAGCCATTCTCATCCGGCTTTTTAGCTGCATACGATGTGGATTTGCCCATAAACTACTCCTTGCTTTTCAAAAGTATGCCTGTGCCTATATCTTGGAGGTAATGCCTATAAGGGGATATAGGCACAGGACTTTAACATACTCAACATCATTCCCTTATAGAGAATCTCTAGATTCAGTTTAAGTTTCCTGCGATACAGGGATGTATCGCCAAAACCAATGACAGCTAAGCTATTTCAAAGCTTCCCCTACAACGTCCAAGTTTATGATTAGAATCAGTGAATTACATGTCTTTTTATTGCGAATATTCAAGTTTTTATGCAATAAAAAGTATTTTTTTATTAAATTAATGCAAGAATATTGCGGTTGTTTCCGTAAACCTCACCAATAATACAAGGGTAGCTGCATGAGTTGAATACATTAACGAGAAGGTGATGACGCTCTGCAACAAACTCAAGTCAATGGCGAAGACAGCGGCACAATACCCCAAAGGGTATGGCCACCGTATAAACAATCCTGTTTGTTACCATGGTGCATCGCTGTTGCAATAGCTCACTCGTTTAACAGGATGCCCTCCATTGAGCAGGGCATAGCACCACATACTGGAATTTATCAGGCATCCTGGGTTCGTAATTATCTCAGAACTTCATTCTGATAAGGCTTTACTTCTTTCAAAACGACAGACGATACCGCATCCTTTACCGCTGGCATGGACAGAATTTTTTTATTAATGAATTCGGCATAGCTATCAACACTGTAAGTACAAACTTCTGCTATAAAATCAGTTTTTCCCGTTAGCTGATAGCAGGAAATGACTTCAGGGTAGGCTATGATTTTTTCAGTAAAAGCCTCCACCGCGCCCACATCATGGCGGTTAACCCGGATAGTAATGAAAGCCTTTATTTGTTGCCCCATTGCCTTGGCGCTTAGTCGCACCGAAAATCGGTCAATGATCCCTTTTTTCTCAAGCGCTTTTATCCGGCGCAGGCAAGCAGAGGTAGACAGGTTAACGTGGTCCGCAATCTGGCTGTAACTCATACGCCCGTTTTTCAAGAGCAGATTCAATATTAATTGGTCAAATTTATCCATGGCGCAATATATTTACATAATAACGTAGTGATAATAGCTATTTATTGCGTATTTTGTGAAAATACCACAAAAATGTCAACATAATTATAGCTTATTGCCTGATAGCATTACATTTGTTTAATGGAATTCGTTACTTTTATCCTGGAGAGCTAGCTGTGTCTTACTTGAAGAAAATAGATCATGTTACGTATGCCGTAGAATCAGGCAATATTAAGAAATGGGCCTGGTTCCATATCGTGGTGGAAGGAGGGAAACTGATTAAACGTATTGATGATGTGCGTCCTGAAGACCCTGATAGCAGTATGAAAATCTGGTGTATTGATTACGGAGATTTTGGTATTGCTTTAATTGAGGGCATTGATCGTGCTCAGACATCTCAGGTCACCCAGTTCGTTAGCAAGCATGGCGATCACTCTTGTCAGCATGTTGCCTATGATACATATAATCTGGATGCCTTTATTGAACATATGAGTTCGCTCGGCGGTAACCCACGTGGTACGACTATTGTGCAAAATGACGGCTTTGGAATATTAAAACAGATGTTTGCCAAAGGTTATGCAAGTGGTCATGCCGGAGAAGCGGTATTTCCTGAATATTGTCAGCGACCGCGAACCGAAAGCGAGGCAAAAGAAGTGGAGATAACCTTTTCCAATCAGGCTGGAAAAGGCTTTTACAAGCAAGTTCAGGATGCCATCGAAGATGGCGATACCGAACCATTTTTTGATTTTAGTAAGATGCCGACGGATTGGGAAGTGCCAACCGAACAGGCTGGTAGTTAGTGTTTTAAGGCAATTTATAAACTTTAGGAGACAGAAATTATGAGTAAGTCATATGCCAATAGAGTGTCGCCGAAGTTGTTAACATGGTTATTAATGGCGATCTTTTCGTATGCCAGTACCATGACGACTGGGTATGCTCAAGAAGAATCTGCTACAGAAGAGATTGTTGTTACCGCAACCAAGAGAGAAGAGTCAATTCAGAGTATCGGTCTCAGTGTCAGTGCTTTGCAGGGCGAAGAGCTACAGGCACAAGGGGCGGTTGATTTTGAAGACTACGCGGTTTCAATCCCCAATCTTTCATTCGGTGCTACGGATGATGGGATCTTGGCCAGTAGATCCATTTCAATTCGTGGTATTCAGGGTTTGAATACCACGGGTTTTTATATTGATGATGTACCGCTGGATGAATCGGTTGATCCACTGGTGCTTGATGTAGAGCGTGTTGAGGTGTTGCGCGGGCCACAGGGAACGTTGTTCGGTGCCCGTGGTCTTGGCGGCACAATCAGAATTATCACCAAGCAGCCGGAGTTTGATGAGTTCAGCTCACATCTGCATACGGGCTTATCCGATACCCGGGAAGGTGGGTTGAACACGCTTATTGATGGTGCATTCAATATACCTATTTCTGACACATTCGCTGCCCGCATCAGCGCCTACTATCAAGGCGATAAAGGTATTTTTGATCGTGTTGTCGGTTCGTCAACTGCTCCCGGAGTTGTTGTTGCTCCGGGCACGGCAGGCGCGATTACGGGAGACTCTGCCAGCGTGGTGGAAAATGTTGATGATAAGGAAACCTATGGTGCTCAATTAGCGCTTAGAATTGAGCCCACCGATGACTTCTCAATCAACGGCCGCCTGATGTATCAGAAAACCACACTGGATGGTTTTCCGTTGGCCGACTTTACCGGCGGGGGGGGGAATCTGTCCGCCGAAGATTTCACTCAGGAAAGGCTGTTTAATATCGCCGAGGGCGGTGAAGATGAATGGTATCAGATCAGTCTTAATCTGAATTATGATGCGGCATTTGGTACGTTTGGTTCTTCTTCGGGCTATTTTAACCGCGAGACCCATGAGTTTGAGGATTCCAGCGAATTTGTATCGTTTAGACTCATTAATGGAATTTTCGGGCAGCCGGCGCAGGCTATTCCAGCTCCTATTTTTCAGCTGCTTGAGTTTGACAGCTTTGTGCAGGAGTTTCGTTTTGTCTCGGATTTTGACGGCCCGTTCAGTACGACCCTGGGGGCCTTTTACCAACGTACCGATGATGATGAAGCCTATACCCCGGATAATAATGCCACAGGTTTTGGTCAGGTACCTCTGCCATTGCTTATACTGAGAGATGGACTGGGTAATCCAATCTTAGATGCAAATGGTAATACAATCCCAGACTTGGTGAACTTGGTGATGACCAGTAGTGATTTGATATTTAGATCCGATTACAATACCGAGATCAAGGAGCTGGGGCTTTTTGGTGAGTTTTCGTATGCGTTGACCGACCGATTGGACGTCACTTTGGGGGCGCGTTATTTTGATACCGAGGTGACCAATGATGATTATGCCGATGGTTTTGCCGCAGGCGGGCCGAGTCGTGTAGCCAACAAGCAGTCTGAGGACGGGTTCAATTTGAAGGGATTAATTGAATACGAGGTTGACGATAATATTTTTCTCTATACGTCAATCGCTGAAGGCTTCCGCATTGGTGGCGCAAATGGTGTGTTGCCAGAGTCACTTGGATGTCGTGACGAATATGAGAACGACTTGGGTTTTACCGATAATGATGTCCAGACGTATGATTCCGACAGCTTGTTGAGTTATGAGATAGGGGCAAAGACAGACTGGTACGATACAGGCCTCGGAGATTTGACGTTGAATGCGGCTGCCTTTTATATTGACTTTGATGACATACAGCAAAGGATTCTGCTTCCGTGCGGATTTCCATTTATTACCAACCTGGGTTCAGCAAAAAGCAGCGGGATTGAGGTTGAAATGACAGCACGTCCAAGTGACAATCTGAATATAAGAGTTGGTTTGGGTTACACCGATGCCGAGTTTACTGAGGTGGTTGCGGGGGTGGTTGAAAAAGGTGACCGTTTGCAGCAAGTGCCAGAGTTTACACTTTCCAGTAGCATAGATTATTCTGCTCCATTTCACGCTATTGGCGGCTATGATTGGTTCGCCCGGGCGGACTTCGCTTTTGTTGACAGCAGTATCAGCACCGTTGTTTCTTCGGAAAATCCACGTACCAGACCCTCCTACGCGCTACTCGATGCCCGCCTTGGGTTAAAAAATGATGCCAATCAGGTGACTTTTTTCGTTGACAATGTGTTTGACCGCGATGTCGTTTTATCCGACAGCAGAAGCCTGGCAGCGGAGGCCGGCGGAAGGGTGCGTGTGGCACGCAACCGACCCCGAACCATTGGTATTGATTTTCGTATTAATTTCTAATGGGGAATAGGTCACATATCAAAATGATATCGGCATGATTCATCTGACGAAAAAAAGGCTTGAGATAGATTCAGGTTTACAGCTTGCTTATGCAGAAGTAAGACCTGTAAAGCCGATATCCGATAAAACCTTGTTGCTGGTACCTGGATTTACGTTTTCCAGCGAGGTTTTTCACTATCAGCTTGAGATGCTGGCCAATGAGTATCATGTTATTGCCATTGATCCTAGAAGTCATGGTGACTCTACGATAACTCAAACAGGCAATGATTATCTCACTCATGCAAATGACTTGCAGGTGTTTGTTGAAAAACTTGAGCTTGATAATATTGTCCTGGTCGGCTGGTCATTTGGTGCACTTGCCACTTGGGGTTACAGTGCTCTTGGTACGGAACGAATAGTTGCACATGTTTGCATTGATATGCCTCCCGTGCCGCTTTCAGTGGATGAGGAAAAAGGTGCCTGGGTAGAAGGCAAAATATCCGATATTGCCGAGGCATACCATATGTTGATCTCAACTGAAGGGCAAATATCTTTAATAAAAAGCTATGCGCAGCATGTCATGGTGGAACGTGAGTTAACCGAGTCAGAACTTGACTGGCTGGTAGATTTATCGCTTCGTACTCCGCACTCTGTGGCTGCCAGTATTTTTGCCTCAGGCGTGTTTAGTAATAGGCTTGAACAGGCAAAAATGCTTGATAAAAAAATTCCCAGTCTATTTTATCTTGCTAATCACTGGGGGGAAATTGCTCAAAATTACATTAGTACGGAATTACCCCATTCAAGTACTGCCGTTTTTGGCGGCCACATGATGTTCTGGGAGTACCCGGAACGATTTAATCGTGAGATGAAAGGCTTTATTGAATCACTATAACAACCACTTGCTTATATCCAGTGGTTTCGCAGGTACCCTATCCATGAAAGAATTACTTAACATATATGAGAAAAAAAAGCCGGAGATTGTTTTTGAATGGAATGATTCAGAGACTGAAGCCCGCGGCTGGACTGTTATTAATTCTCTCAGAGGTGGTGCCGCCGGGGGAGGTACCAGAATGCGATCCGGCTTAAACCTTGATGAGGTGGAATCCCTGGCTAAAACAATGGAGGTAAAATTCACGATTTCAGGTCCTGGCATTGGGGGAGCTAAATCAGGAATTGATTTTGATGCCTCCGATCCGCGCAAATTCGGAGTGCTTAAGCGTTGGTATAAAGCGGTAAAACCATTATTAAAAAGCTATTACGGTACCGGTGGTGATCTTAATATAGACGAAATCAGCGAAGTTATACCGATTACTTCGGAATTGAATATCAGTCATCCTCAAGAAGGAGTTTTAGAGGGGCATTTCGATCTAATAGATACGGCAAAGACAAAGATTATCAGGCAACTGCAGAAAGGTGTCTTGCTACCTTTGCAGGATAAAGATTTAGCGCCAACTTTAGATGGTAGATATGCTGTTGCGGATATGATAACCGGTTATGGTGTCTCCAAAGCGGTGAGCCATTTTTATTCTATCTACGGCGGCAGTTTGCAAGGTAAGCGGGTTATCGTTCAAGGCTGGGGAAATGTGGCCGCTGCTGCCGCTTACTACCAGGCTCAAAATGGGGCAAGGATTGTTGGTATTATTGATCGTACCAGCGGATTGATTAACCCTGATGGATTTACCCATGATGAAATTAAAGAATTACTGCTGACAAAGAAAAATAATTTATTACAAACAAATAATACTATTCCATTTGAGCAGGCTAATGAAAGAATCTGGAGTTCAGGTGCCGAAATTTTTATTCCTGCGGCTGCTTCCAGACTGGTAACTCAAGAACAGCTAGAGCAGATGATCTCCAATGGTCTGGAAGTTATTTCTTGTGGTGCGAATGTTCCATTCGCTGATGAGGAGATTTTCTTTGGTTCTGTAGGTCTTTATGCCGATCAAAAAGTCAGCGTATTACCTGATTTTATTTCTAATTGCGGTATGGCCAGAGCGTTTTATTATCTTATGCAACCTGAAGCTGAAATCAAAGACAAAGCTATCTTTGCAGACACTTCCAATGTGATTTTCGATGCACTGAAACATACACATAGCATAAATAGTAAAAAAACCGATATTTCCAAGACAGCCCTTGAAATAGCACTAAAAAAGCTATTGTAATATCAATCATTCGAGATGATAAAACGTTTTAGAGCGACAAATGGCTAGATGGACTTCGGAATCTTGGCGTAACTTCTCTATCAGGCAAGTGCCTCGATATGATGATGAGCAGTTGTTACTTGCGACTGAACATGAGCTCAGGAAAAAGCCGCCATTAGTTTTTTCTGGTGAATGTGACCGGCTCACCAAAGAGCTTGCTGCTTGTGTTGATGGGGATGCCTTTTTATTGCAGGGTGGGGATTGTGCTGAATCTTTTTTGGAATTTAACGCCGATACTATAAGAGATACTTATAAAGTCCTGTTGCAGATGGCGGTGGTATTAACTTATGCGGCTTCCAAACCCGTCGTTAAGATTGGTCGTATGGCGGGTCAGTTTGCCAAGCCGCGCTCGGAGGACTTTGAGGAACGAGAGGGAAAAAAGCTACCTTCTTATCGTGGCGATATGATTAATGCTATGGATTTCACGCATGCCGCTCGTAGTGCTGATCCGAACAGAATGATAGAGGCTTATAATCAATCTGCAGCCATTTTAAATTTATTGCGGGCTTTTTCCGATGGCGGCCTTGCCGACTTGCATAAAATTCATCAATGGACTTTGGATTTTGTAAATTACAGCGGGAAATTGTCGAAATTTCATGAAACCGCCGAGAAAATACAGGAATGTTTGTCTTTTATGGAGGCTTGCGGATTGACAGGCACAACAGCCCAGATAACAAAAACAAATTTTTACACCTCTCATGAAGCTTTATTATTATGGTATGAACAAGCACTAACCCGACAAGATTCCATTTCAGGAGATTGGTATGACTGCTCAGCTCATTTCCTATGGTTGGGTGACCGTACACGATTTTTAGATTCCGCACATGTTGAGTTTTTACGCGGGGTAAAAAATCCAATTGGAATAAAATGCGGACCTGATACCGATTTGTGGGAATTAATAAAAATTATAAATTTATTAAACCCTGACAATATAAAAGGCCGTATCAGCTTAATCGTCAGAATGGGGCATAATAATATTTCAGAACGGTTTCCTCCTATTTTAAATGGCATTACTGAGCAGGGACTCAATGTTGTCTGGTCTTGCGATCCGATGCACGGTAATACTGAAAAAGTGAATAATTTTAAGACCCGTCGGATTGATAATATCTTTTCTGAATTACGGACGTTTTTTGAGATACATGAAAGCGAGGGTAGCAAGCCCGGCGGGATCCATGTGGAGATGACCGGAAAGGATGTAACTGAATGCCTGGGTGGATCCCTTGAAATTAAACCGTGTGATTTGGAAAATCGTTATCATACGCATTGTGACCCGAGATTAAATGATGCTCAGGCACTTGAGCTTGCTTTTATGGTGGCAGACTTATTTTCAGGCTTCTCAGGAAAATAATTGGCATAGTCGCACTGGTATGCTCCTGCACTGTGCACTAGTATTGCGGGCATCATAAGATTCGCAAGTACATGTCTGATCATGTAGGCAGGAATGTATCACCAAAATCAATGACAACTAAGTCATTGATTTTGAAAGGAAAAAAATCGCATTGTTGTTTTCCGTGCTCTGGCAAGTCCAGGGTGGATTTGTCCGGAACTTCCTTAGTGGAGAGAGGTTAAAAATGATACGAAATAGCTACGGTATTTACGGCTTTATGCTTGTCTCTGGATTGCTCTTTGTATCGGGGTTGGCGTATTCCGAGAGCCTGGAGCAGATACAGCAGGAAGGCGAGAAAAAGCTGTTGGAAGGCGAGGCTTCGCAGAAGAAGGTTGATGCAGTCGTGGCAGGTTCACAAGATCGATTGATCCGGTATCGCGCATTGCTGAAACAGATTGATGGCTTGAAGGCCTATAATGAGCAGTTGTCAACGCAGATTGCGGGTCAGGAAAATCTGCTGGTGCGCTTTGATGATTCCATTGCTCAGGCGGCGCTCATTCAGAGGCAGATAGCGCCTTTGGTAGCGAAAATGGTTGACAGCCTCGACCAGTTTGTTGATCTGGATAATCCCTTTTATACCGAAGAACGCCAGGAGCGCCTGGCCTTTATCCGGGAGAATCTTGCATCCGCCGATATTGATGTGGCTGAAAAATTTCGTCAGATCATTGAGGCTTACCAGATCGAAAATGAATATGGTCGCAAGATCGATAGCTATCAATCCATCGTTAATCTGGAAGGCCAGGACCGCGAGGTAGATGTGTTGCGTATAGGTCGTGTCGCCATGGTATGTCAAACCAAGGATACGAAAATATCGGCAAGGTGGGATAACACCAGCCAGTCATGGGAAGTGCTGGATAACGTTACCTACCGTAATGCCATTCGTAACGGTATCAAAATGGCGAAGAAACAGGCGCCCATCGATATATTAGCCCTGCCAATATCTGCACCGGAGGCAGTGCAATGAAAGATAATATAAAAACCACTGCAACCCTGATTATATTTGTGCTTATTGCAGGCGCGTTTATTACATCATATGCGGCGGACTCTGATTCTGAGTTGTTATCCATGCAACAGTTACTCCAGCAGGTGAAGGAGGGGCGTGCCAGAGATGCGGCTGAAAATAAAAAACGTCTCCAGGCATTTTTACAGGAAAAAGCTCAACAAGAAGCACGCATCCAGCAGGCCAGAGCAGAGATTGCACGCCTGGAAGCAATAAGCACTCAACTGGAGGAGCAATTTAATGCCAATGAACTGCTTGTAGAAGAAAAGCGCGAGCAGCGTGATGAGCGATTGGGTTCACTTAAGGAGTTGTTTGGTCATCTGACAGGTGCTGCCGGTGATATGCGTACCCGCTTCCGTAATTCTATTACGACCAGCCAGTTCGCCGATCGTGAAGTGTTTCTTACCGGGCTGATTAAAAAAATGAACAACGATACTGACCTTCCAACATTGGATGAAATAGAACGGGTTTGGTTTGAACTGCATCGTGAGATGACTGAGTCGGGACGAGTGGTCAAGTTCAACACATCCGTGGGCACAAAAAATAATCGCGAAGTCGTCAGGATTGGCTTGTTTAATTTGATTTCGAATGGTGACTATCTCGCCTATGACCCTGATACGCGAAGCCTGTCAGTTTTACCCAGGCAGCCAAAAGGTCTGGCAAGTAATGCGCAGAAACTGCAAGCTTCTTCATCGGGAGTGACCTCTGTCGGGATTGACCCTACCGGCGCGGCCGGAGGCGGATTCCTAAAGGCCATAATCAATACACCCACTCTAACGGAGCGCTGGAGTCAGGGACGGGTTGTCGGCTACGTCATCACAGCAGTTGGGATTATTGCTTTATTGGTGGCTGTCTGGCGGTTTTTTGCCTTGGCCTGGATTTCCAGAAAGATTAAACGCCAGTTGACATTAAAGCAGCCTGATACGGCAAGCCCGCTTGGACGTGTGCTCAAGGTTGCAGTCGATAGCAAAAACGTCAATATTGAAAGCCTCGAATTAAAGCTGGGAGAGGCTGTCCTCAAGGAATCGCCAAAGATCTATGCAGGCTTGTCTTTTCTCAAAATAATTGCCATGGTGGCGCCCTTGCTGGGACTGCTCGGAACAGTGACAGGTATGATTATCGTGTTTCAGGCGATTACGATCTATGGCGCCGGTGACCCGAAGGCGATGGCGGGGGGTATATCCAGCGCCCTGGTGACTACGGTGCTGGGATTGATCGTTGCTATACCCATACTTTTACTGCACACGATGCTACACAGCAAGGCAAAAAATCTGCTGCATATTCTGGAAGAGCAGACCGCTGGTATTATTGCCAGGAAAGCCGAACAATAAATTATTCGGCTGCACGGAGGGTTTGAGAATGCTTGTTTCTTTACTGGATATTCTAGAGGCCATCAGCAATTTTTTTGAGTCTGGCGGGCCGGTGCTTTCAATGATCGCTGCCTTGGTATTTATTATGTGGATATTGATGCTTGAGCGTATGTGGTACTACCTTTTTGATTATCGGCATGATGCCGGCCAGGTAATCAATGCCTGGGAGGCACGACGCGAGCGCAAATCCTGGCAGGCTCATGCAATACGCGACCAATTGATTTCTGTTACACGCTTAAAGATCAATCAAAATCTTGCCTTGATTAAAACCCTTATCGCGATTTGTCCTCTATTTGGCTTACTGGGAACGGTAACCGGAATGATTGAAGTCTTTACTGTGTTGTCAATCACCGGAGGAGGTGATGCCAAATCAATGGCAGGCGGTGTCTCACGAGCAACCATTCCAACAATGGCTGGTATGGTTGCAGCATTATCAGGTGTGTTTGTAAACATCTATATTAGCCAAAAAGCTGCGAGTGAGCGTGAGCTAATAGAAGAACATTTAACATTGGATCATTAAAAATGAGAAGACGAACTCATGTGACCGAAACGAATGAAGATGAAGGTGCGATTGACTTAACACCTATGCTGGATGTTGTATTCATTATGCTTATATTTTTTATAGTGACAGCCACCTTCATCAAAGAGGCGGGCGTTGAAGTTAATCGTCCCGATGCCAATACAGCCACCCAGAAAGAAAACACCAGCGTGTTAGTAGCGATTAACGCAGATAACAGTATATGGATAGACAAACGTCGCGTTGATATACGTTCTGTGCGTGCAAATATCGAACGATTACATGCAGAAAATCCTGAAGGTGGTGTCGTTATTCAAGCGGATGAACTGGCTTCGGTAAAATCGCTTACTGAGGTTCTGGATGCGGCACGCGAGGTTGTTGCACCGGAAAAAATAGCCCTTGCGACCGAAAAAACCAACTAACGAAACACGCGATTATGTAAGTTATGCCTGCTGCATTAAAAAGAACATTTTTGGTGATGCCGCTTGCAGCGGTAGTGACGCTAATGTTATTTGCGTTCATGGTTTCCCTGATTGAATTTGCGGATAATACGCTGAATAATGAGGTGCGTATCAAGCTCCCGGATATTCACATGCCAGAGGTGGAAATTGAAACACAGCGCATGATTGAAAAACCGGAAAAACCGGAAATTGATGAGACACCTCCTCCTGAGATTCCACAGCAGGATTTTGATAAAATTGACGGCAATGCAGCCGTAGGTTTCATTGGCTCAGGAAAAATCAAGGCAGCACTTGACTTGAATCTTGGCGCCGGATTGTCGGCTACGGATGGTGAATACCTTCCCATAGTGAAAGTGGCGCCACAATACCCCCGGCGGGCTTTAAGCCGCGGTATTCAAGGGTATGTCATACTTGAATACACTGTGACAAAACTCGGCACAGTGAAAGACCCTGTGGTTGTTGAAGCCAGCCCAAAAAATGTTTTTAACAAGGCAGCGATCAAGTCTGCCTTAAGATACAAATACAAGCCACGGGTAGTTGACGGAGAGCCCATTGAAGTTGAAGGGGTACGCACCAAAATCACGTTTCAACTGGCAGATTAAGATTCATGAATAAAAATTTCCGGTTAAGTTCTACATTCAGATTCTTTGCTGTTTCATGTTTGGTTTTGTCAGCCATACAATTCTCCGTGGATACGCATGCGGCTCGCCAGAAAGAAGGAACCAGGGCCACCGGCGCTATTGATGCCAAAACGTTTAAGATATTGACCAAGGCTCAGGAACTCACTGAAGCCGGAAAGTTCTCAGAGGCAATTCAGACACTAGATAAAGTAAGGGATAACAGTAACTTAAACAGCTATGCAAAGAGTCAGATATGGAATTTTTATGCCTTTATTTATGCCAGCCAGGAAAAATATAAAGACGCGATAGAAGCCTATAAAAATATATTAGCGGAAAAAGAAGCCACTGAAGGACTCAAACTAACGGCTAAATATACAATGGCCCAGCTTTATTTTCAGATAGAAGACTATAAATCTGTCATCGAGCTAATGGAGCAATGGCTAAAAGAAATCAACAAACCAACGTCAACGGCTCATATTATGCTTGCACAGGCTTATTATCAGAGAAAGTCCTATGACCCCGCACTGAAAAACCTTGTCAAGGCTATAGCTATAGCCAGACAAGAAGGAAAACAAATAAAAGAAAACTGGTTGCGTATGAAAGCGGCGATCTATTATGAAAAGGAAGATACAAAAAACACGCTGCAAGCCTATGAAGAATTAATGGCTAACTACCCCAGAACTTCATATCTGAAACAGATAGCTGGTCTGCATGGTGAATTGGGGGATGAGAGGAAGCGGCTTACCACATACGATGCAGCTTATCTGCATGGGGCGCTACAGAAAGAAGGCGAATTGTTAAATCTTTCGTATATGTACCTGGGCCAGAAGATCCCTTATAAAGCGAGTCAAATCATTGAAACAAACATGAAAGATGGTCATATAAAATCATCTCCAAAAAACATTGAGACACTTGCTAATTCATGGGCTCATGCCAATGAACACAAAAAAGCCATTCCTGCCTTGGAAAAGGCAGCCGGTATATCAGATAAAGGATTGCTTTATGCCCGGCTTGCAGGGGTGTATTTTGACGCAGGCAATTATAAAAAAGCAGCAGAAGCGGCAAAAAGGGCTGATGTAAAAGGCGGTCTCAAGCAGCGAGGTAATAATCAGATGTTGATGGGTATGTCCTATTTTAACATCAAAGAATTTGAAAATGCCTTACAGGCTTTTCGCCAGGCAAAACAAGCGAAGAACAATTTTGATGACGCACGAAAATGGGAAAAATATACTCTGACAGAGCTTGAGCGACTGAGAATTATTAAGGAAAGTAAGTTAGAGCTAGCAGATAAAACCCGGAAAGCGATTGAGGCGAATGAAACTGATGTAAACGAAATTGGTAGTAATCTGCTACAAGATTCAGCAAATGGTCCAGTGCACAATACAAAGCAAGTTGAAGCCGGAAAATAGTGGGTTGGATTGCGCAACGGCCTCATACCCGAAGCAAGAAAACGTAAATTATAGGAAATCTATGTAAAGACGCGAGGGTATTCAAAATTCTGTGTCAGCCAGTTTCTATAGATTAGTATATCCGTCTAATCGCCTCTCAAAGTGAATGGCTAATTGCGAGAGGGTGAGGTTCGAGTTTTGTACCGGGCGCGTCCAGCGTTCTGACGGTACGCGGTACGCCCTCTTCCAAGCGTACAGGATACGGCGGCTTTTGCCACTGGAATCTATGCCCGTCTGTAGAGTACCTCTACTCCAACAATTTTATTTTGCCGTATAGCCGCCATCAACCGCCAAAACCTGACCAGTGACATAGCGGCAGGCATTTGAAGCAAAAAACAGCATCGCACCTTCCAGGTCAGACAGTTCTCCATTGCGGCCGATCGCCGTCATGCCTGCATGGTGCTTCAGCATATCTTTGTCTTTATACACTGTCGCTGTCATTCTGGTGGGAAAAAATCCGGGGGCAATGGCATTGCAGATAATACCGTAGCCCGACCATGCCTCTGCCATGGCCCTTGTCAACTGGACGATAGCCCCTTTGGAGGCGCCATAAGCCATACTGTTTTTGAAGGCACGGTAGGATTGTAACGAGGCAATATTGATTATATTGCCGCCGCCTTTCTGCCGCATACCATCAATTAGTGCCCTTGCCAGAAAGAAAGGCACCGCAGTGTTGATATTCAGCGTTTGTTGCCAGTCTTCAATCCGAATATCATTCGCCGCCTGCCTTAAATTAATGCCTGCGGCATTTATCAGAATATCGGCAAAACCAAGCTCCTCACCAATCTGTGCAACCGCCGGTTCAATATTCTCCAATACATTTAAATCCAGCGTTTTACAGATACATCTACTACCGGGGTTTTCTTCCGATACGGCCTGCTGCGTCGCCTTCAGGCCCTGTTCATCCCTGCCGATTAAAACAATATCTGCTCCGGCCTTTGCCAGTGTCTTTGCCATGTGCGCACCAATCCCGGAGCTTGCCCCCGTACACAGGGCAATCCTGCCCTTCAAGGAAAACATGGCTTCCAGATAGGTATTCATTATCTCAGCCTTCAATTCCGATATTAAATTTTTGTCCCGGAAAATAATGTTTGAGACGAATATCACCAGTGCGGGCGTGGGCCTCCATACCTTCCAGCCTTGACAGTCTGGCCGTTACCGTTGCCAGTTCCCTGGTGGCCTGCCTGTCTGCCTTTTGCGTAGTGACAATCTTGATAAATTTATGCACCGACAAGCCGCCGGTGTAGCATCCGGCTCCCCTGGTCGGGAGAATATGATTGGTCCCTGAGCATTTGTCACCAAATGCGACTGTCGTTTCCTCACCAATAAACAGCGAGCCATAGTTTTGCAGACGCTTTTCATACCAATCCGGGTTGCTGGTTTGCACTTCCAGATGTTCCGGCGCATATTCATCACTTAGTCCGGCTGCCTCTTCATCGTTGTCACACACGATAACCTCGCCGTAATTGCGCCAGGATTCTGCCGCTGTCTGTCGCTGTTGTTCAGGCAGGGCATCAATAACATCCGGCACCCGCTCAATAACCTCTGCCGCCAGTTTTTCACTGGTCGTAATTAACCATGCCGGTGAGTCAATGCCGTGCTCTGCCTGCCCAACCAGATCATAGGCGACCAGCTCTGCATCGGCGCCATCATCGGCAATAATCAGTATTTCCGTTGGCCCGGCAAACAAGTCTATGCCCACCTCGCCGTACAATATTCTTTTTGCCTCAGCAACAAAGCGATTGCCCGGACCAACCAGAATATTGGCCTTATGGCCGGTAAATAAGCCAAACGCCATAGCGGCAATACCCTGAACACCACCCATTGCCAAAATCTGATCAGCGCCGCATAAGTCCATGGTATATAAAATTGCCGGATGAATACCGTTGTATTCGGGTTTTGGTGTGGAAGCGGTAATAATATTACTGACGCCGGCAACTCTGGCGGTAGTAATGCTCATAATAGCAGAGGCAACATGGGCATAGCGGCCGCCAGGTACGTAGCAGCCGGCCGTCCGGATCGGTATCAGCTTTTGTCCCGCCCAGACTCCCGGTGACAGTTCACATTCAAATTCCCGGATGCTGTCCAGCTGTTGCCGGGCAAATCTGCTGACCTTGTCGTGAGCAAACTGTATATCGTCTTTTAGTTGTTGACTGAGGCTGTCTTTTGCCTCGGCTATTGTTTTTTTATCGACGACAATATCGCCGTGCCAGTCATCAAATTTCTTGCCATAGTCAATGGCCTGTTGTTTGCCATTTTGCCTGATTTTTTCTAAAATATTACTGGTAATATTCCTGGTCTCCTGCTCATTGGCACCAGGTGTTACCGCTGCTTTTTTCAGATACTTCATAATGCCCTCCAGGCTGTTTGTAGTTTTAAGGAAGCTCTGAATAAATCAGAGCTTCTTCGCGAAAAGAATATTTGTGGCATCAGTAAAACCAATGTACCCGGCAGTTCATCGTCACAGGATACCCGGTTCTTTCAGTATCTATCCTCCAAACAGCAGATAGACCATTACCGCCAACCCGTACATGCCGGGGTCATTACGGCGGGTGCTGGAACTCCTGGGATGCCACGAACTGCTTGCCCATGTGATTCTGCCGGTCAGCAAGCCATGAACTGCATTGTAGATCAACAGGCAGGGCAAACCCAGCCCATAGCCTTCCGGTACGGCACCGAACAGTACCATCCCTGCGAGGCTGCCGACAATGCCGGCGACCCACATTCCTTTGGGGAAACGTGGTACATGATCCCCATAACGCTGCTCAAAGAATTCTTCCAGAGCAGCGCGGAACGATCCGGGCGGCTTGTGGGGATGAGACATGACCATTTTTGTTCCTCCGAAAATATCTGTCATCTGATCGTACCCATATCATGGCCCGCCCGGGGCGGCAATGTATTTTTGCCCTCCGACCGGAATCGTATGACGGCGCTCAGAGTCAGACCACAGAGCATTGGCCAGCTTTCCGGCGCCATCTTTATCAGCAAAGACACTGTGTTCACGATGTTCCACATTCTCTTGCCGAACCGGATGTTTCGCACTGCCAGCCATAAAAAACCAGACTGTCTTCCTACCGGGTTTTGGACTACTCTAAGCAAAATAAATAAACAAAACACAGTATAGAGTAATTATGTCTGCATTAAGAATAAAGTGCCATACCCTGCATTCTGGCTTTGCGTTGTATGGTCGGAGGTCTGAGGCTGGTAACAAGAAAAGATGGCGGGGATTCGCCTTCCTGGTCGTCTGTACCGTTATAGTCAACCTGTCTGTCAGCCATTCTGTCCGTGCCGATATTGATAGCATGCTTGAAGCCGAAGGATGGTCTGAGTTTCGCTTCGATGACAAACCCGCGAATCAGTTTACTGTGGTTTCCGGAACACCTTCTGTCATTCGCATTGACACACAACAGTCTGTTTCGATTGCCTACCTGCCATTCCCTGAAGGAAGTATTGATCTGGGGCAAACACCGGTTTTGTCATTTTCCTGGCAGAAACAGGGGCAGACCCCGGATACCGACCTGACAAGGAAAGGCGGTGATGACAGAATCGCGGCTGTTTATGTTGCCTTTCCCTATCAGCCTGAAAACGCGAGTATCAAAGACAGATTGCTGCGTCCGTTTGTCGAAGCCCGTCAGGGAAAGGATGCGCCGGGGCGTGTGCTGACCTACTTATGGGGGGGCGGAGCAAAAAGGGGGGAATGGTTTGAAAATCCATATACGGGAAAGGCCGGATGGATGCAGATCAGGCAGCTACCGTCTGAACCGGAGCAGGTCTGGTTTTCGCATGAAATTGATGTTGCGGCTGATTTTATGAATCGATTTGGCTATGAAGCCCCCTCACCGAGTTATATCGCGATTACGGCTGACAGTGATGATACCGATGCGATGTTCAGTGTCTTTATCAAGGGGCTGGCACTCAGAAAAAAATAACCGTCAGTGTTTTCAATCTCATGGGCTTTGTCTGCACCCATTTTTATACGAAGGCAGCGTCGCCGGGACGGGTATCAGGCCAGGACCCTACGGGCAGGGATTGGCATTATGCAGGTGAATTTTTTCTATCTTTCTCAGTACGACTTTGGGCAGCCTGACATCCTGACTGTCAATATTCTCTCGGAGTTGGTGCAGCGAGGTCGCGCCGATGATATTGCTGGTAACAAAAGTGCGGCTGTTGACGTAGGCCAGCGACATCTGGGCCATGCTGAGGTTGTGTTCGTCAGCAATCTGTTTGTAGCCGGCAATCGCCTCTTTGGCCTCCGGCGTATTGTAGCGGTTGAAGTGGTTAAACAGGGTCATGCGGGCATTTTCCGGCCGGGCACCGTGGAGGTATTTGCCGCTGAGTGCGCCAAAAGCCATGGGTGAATAGGCGAGCAGTCCCATATCTTCACGATGAGCCATTTCGGCGTGCCCGATTTCAAAAATCCGGTTCAGCAGATTATAAGGATTCTGGATTGAGGCCATGCGCGGCAACCCATGGTAGTTGGCAGCATTAATAAACTGCATCATGCCCCAGGGGGTCTCATTCGACAGTCCGATGGCCCTGATCCTGCCGGCGTCAAGCTGCTTTTTCAGCGCCGACAGGGTTTCATGTATCGGCGTGGCATCGGGGTCCTGTTTATGAAAATACCCCAGCTCTCCAAAATAATTGGTCGGCCGGTCCGGCCAGTGCAGCTGATAGAGGTCAATATAGTCGGTTTGCAGGCGCTTCAGGCTTATATCCAGCGCTTCACGGATATTTTTTTCCGTAAAGCGGGAATTACCATTACGTATCCAGGGCAGCCAGACCGCCGGGCCGGAAATCTTGCTGGCCAGCACTACCTTGTCCCGATTCCCCTTTGCGATCCACTCTCCGATAAATATCTCGGCAAGCCCCTGTGTTTCGGGCTTCGGCGGAGATGGATACATCTCGGCGGTATCAACGAAATTGACGCCACGTTCGATAGCATAGTCAAGTTGCTGATATGCTTCTGATCGGGTGTTCTGTTGTCCCCAGGTCATGCTGCCAAGGCAGATCCTGCTGACCTGGATCCCGGTTTGTCCCAGACTGGTGTATTGCATGGCTCTATAGAAAAACGGTCAGTACGCCGGTAAAGCCATGGAGCTGATTATGTGTGATTTCACCATTACCGAAGAAACCACTGATGGGAATATCGCCTAGTTGCTGGTGGATCATATCGAGTTCTTCTGAATCCGGACCGAACAGCGTGAGACCGCGACCGAGGCAGGAATAATACAAGGCCCCTTTGGCCTGTCGATCACCAATATGTTTTTTAATGCTGCCCAGCATACGGAGCATATCTCTGCGGGCGGCACTTCTATCTCGACAGCAGAACATCATGGGTTGCCCCTGCTCGACCATTTCACCAACTGCGATCAGGCTGTTGTTGACATCGACCCCCATCAGCTGGCGTACCAGATAATCGCCGGTGTCTGAACCGATAACCGGAAAACCGACAAAGATATTGCCATCACTGCTATCACGGGAAAGAATCTCTCCCATGTCCTCCTGCATGACCTCCAGAGCCGGTCGATCATCCAGCGAGACGATGACATTTCTTGAGCATTCTGTGATCGTGTGTCTGGCAGCAATTGGTGAGCATCCTTGGGTCAAAGCGGTGGTAATCGGTACCTGTTCAGAAAACAGTACTCCAGAAATACTGCCTTCACTCAGGCTGGAGCAGACAATTTGAGGATTATCATTACGTGAGGATGTCAAACCTCCAATCATAAAGCCTTCCGGCACACTGCCGGCCAGCTTCTCTATCAGATTCGGCAGAGACTGGTTATAGGGGTCGCCGTGCAGGATGCCCACGGTGGCAATATTATTCTGACACTGCCGTATATCTGCCGGCTGCAGATCAATGCCCTCGAATATGCAGTAATGTTCCGGGTCAATATCAGTCAGCAGGATAGACAGGGCGGGCTGCTCATACACCTCCTGAAAGCCGGCGCAGATACCCCGTCCGACCGTACCGACCCAGTTTTCAATGCCGGTGGTACGTTGCAGCTCGCCCGCAATCAGCTGCAGGTAACAGGAAAAGCTATCGGAGGTGTAAACAAAGCCAAGGGTCTTGCCCTGTACCTGTTCGCCGAGCCGGCTGATGCACTCAGCGATGGCCTGACTCCAGTCAGGATGCGTGGAGTACGTGGAGGCAAACAAGGCAGTGGTTAATCAGGTGCTACGCCTTTCCATCATACCGGCGATGATCGGAGCCAGTATGACTTCCATGGCAAACCCCATCTTGCCACCCGGAACAACAATTGAGTTGCGACGCGACATGAATGAATCATGAACCATGGCCAGCAGATATGGAAAATCAACATCAAATTTTTTCGGTTCCTTGAAGCGGATGACAACAAAACTTTCATCAGGTGCTGGTATGTCACGTGCAATGAAGGGGTTTGATGTATCCACTGTCGGCACACGCTGAAAGTTAATGTCGGTTTGCGAAAACTGGGGCGTGATGTAGTGAATGTAATCAGACATGCGGCGCAGGATGCTGTCAACAATCGCTTCAGCAGAATAACCACGTTCGGCATTGTCACGATGAATTTTCTGGATCCATTCCAGATTGACGATGGGCACCACACCGATACCCAGATCAACATGTTCAGCAATATTGGCCTCATCGGATTCAACCAGTCCATGCAGACCCTCGTAAAACAGGACATCCGTACCGGATTCAATGTCTTCCCAGGGAGTGAACTCGCCTGATGCCTTATTGGTTCCAAGGCGAGCATTATGATGAGCTGCCTCCTCATCGCTATGCAGGTAGTAACGACACTGACACATCCCGGTCTCACCATAGGATTTGAAGGTTTCGACCAGGCTGGAAAATTTATTCGCCTCTGGACCAAAGTGGCTCAGGCTGTCTTTCTCCATCTTGAGCCGCATTTCGGTTCGCTCATAGCGATGGTAACTGTCACCCTCAATGATCGCGGGTTTGATGTTCTCGCGCAGAAAGATATGCTCAAACGCGCGCTTGACTGTCGTGGTACCTGCACCGGAAGAACCGGTAACAGCAACAACAGGGTGTTTGCGAGACATGATGTTCTCCTGCTTTCGTGGTCTGCGACCCGTCATGGCAGGTCGGGCAGAACGGAAAAATTTATTGCCGAACCTCTCTATATCGGCTAGTTCTGCATTGTATCTCAGGCGGCACCCACTCGGAAATAAGTAAATCTTATACAGAGTGAGGAAGTTGATATGATATTCAGATTTTATAAGGGAATGCGACTGGTCTGTGCAAAAATCGCGCTATGGCTTTTACTGCCCCAACAGGTCCAGACCAGAAATTCTCTCTAAACTCCGTACCGCTGCCGATAATCCTGTATTAGCTGCAGATAATCACCATAATCGCCTGACTGTTGGATAAATTGAATCAACAGCTCCAGGCTGGCAATATTGATGATCTTTAAACCATAATCAGACTCTATTTCCTGAACAGCAGAAATTTGGTTCCGACCTTTCTCCATACGATCCAGAGCAATCACTATGCCTGCCGCCTCTGCTCCATTGGCGGCGATAATATCCATCGCTTCGCGTATGGCTGTACCCGCTGTAATCACGTCATCTATGATCACTACACGACCTTCCAGTGGTGCCCCTATCAGGTTACCTCCTTCGCCGTGGTTCTTTATTTCCTTGCGGTTAAAGCAATAAGGCACTTCCCTGTCATGCTGATCCGCCAATGCCATCGCCGTTGCGGTCACCAGTGGAATACCTTTGTATGCCGGGCCGAACAGGACATCGAATTGCATACCATGATCCATGATGGCGCTGGCATAGTATGCTCCCAGACAAGACAGCGAAGTACCAGTATTGAACAGGCCGGCATTAAAAAAATAAGGACTCAGACGCCCTGACTTCAAGGTAAACTCTCCAAGTTGGAGCACGCCTCGTGCAAGCGCGAATTGCAGAAATTCCTTTTGGTAATGCCGCATAACGGTTCCTTGTGATCATCCAGGCAACAAGTATGATACACGCCACCCTGATCAGGACAAACATGACATGAGAATCATCAGCATCAATGTCAACGGTATTCGCGCCGCCGCCCGCAAGGGCTTTTTCGAATGGCTTGCCGAGCAGGATGCCGATATTGTCTGCATTCAGGAAATCAAGGCACAGGTCGAACAGCTCGAAGATTCTTCGTTCTGGCCGCAGGGCTATAACTGCCATTACTGTCAGGCAGAGAAAAAGGGTTATGGTGGAGTTGCCATTTATTGCAAAAAAGCGCCTGATGAGGTGATTATCGGCTTTGGCATTGATGAGTTCGACAGCGAAGGACGTTATGTTGAAGCCCGCTATAGCGGACTGTCTGTGGTATCCCTGTATGCACCCTCCGGTTCTTCCGGGCCGGAACGCCAGGCGTCAAAAGACCGTTTCCTTGATACATTTCCGTCCCGGCTCGCCAGACTCAGGCAGGAGCAGACAAACGCCATCATCTGCGGTGACTGGAACATTGCTCATAATGAAATTGACTTGAAAAACTGGAAGGGCAATCGGAAAAATTCGGGCTTCCTGCCCCATGAGCGTGCCTGGATGAATAAACTGTTCAGTGACGAATTCGGCTATGTCGATGCCTATCGCGTGATTGAGCCTGAGACCGAGCAATATACCTGGTGGTCAAATCGTGGTCAGGCTCGTGAAAATAATGTCGGATGGCGCATTGATTATCAGGTTATCACTCCCGGTCTGGCGGACAGGGTGCAAACTGCCCGGGTTTATACCGGCCAGTGGTTTTCAGACCATGCACCGCTTATGATCGATTACGACTATTCCCTGTAAGCCACATGACACTATCCACACTGCATAGCTGGAAAGAGTCCTTTCAGGTTTATAAAAAGCCACAGGTTCTGGCCATGTTGTTTCTGGGTTTCTCAGCCGGGCTGCCACTGCTACTGGTTTTTGGAACATTATCGGCATGGCTTAACAGTGAAGGCATTGATAAGACCACTATCGGCTTTGTCAGCTGGGTGGCGCTGGCCTACGGTTTCAAGTTTGTCTGGTCGCCTCTGGTTGACAGGCTACCGATTCCGGTACTGTCTTCATTGCTGGGACAAAGACGAAGCTGGATGCTGCTGGCACAGGTCGGAATCATTACCGGCCTGATCGCAATGTCGGCATCTGATCCGCAGGCAAGTCTGGTCGCCATCATCACTTTTGCCGTGCTGACCGCGTTTTCATCAGCCACTCAGGATATCGCCATTGATGCCTGGCGTATCGAGGCAGTATCAGATGATTTTCAAGGCGCAATGGCCGGCACCTATCAGCTTGGCTACCGTCTGGGACTGATTATCGCCGGCAGCATGGCCTTTATCATTGCCCATAACACCTCCTGGTCTGTTGCCTACCTGTCCATGGCAGCCTTTATGCTGGTCGGTGTCACCAGCACTTTCATCATCAGTGAACCCGACCATACACGGGGTAATGAAGAATGGAAAATCGAAGAGCGTGTTATTTTACTTCTTGAACATAACGTACATTTACCGGAAAAAATCCGTCAGATTCAGGCATGGTTCATCGGTGCCGTGATCTGTCCATTCGCCGACTTCTTTGCCCGCAATGGCTGGAAGGCGTTATTAATTCTGGGCTTCATCGCTATTTTTCGCATGAGCGACATCACCTTGGGGGTCATGGCCTTTCCCTTTTACCAGGATATGGGCTACAGTGACTCAGAAATTGGCATCGTCAGCGGACTGGTCGGCAAATTTATTACGATTACAGGTGCCCTGATCGGTGGCGTACTGGTAGTACGCTATGGGATCATGCACATGTTGCTGGCTGGTGCCATTGTTGTAATTGCCACCAATCTGTTATTTGCATGGCTGGCCGGACAGCAACCACTGGTCATCTGGCTGGTTCTGGTCGTAGGGGCAGATAACCTTGCCGGCGGGCTGGCCGGCACTGTGTTTATCGCCTATCTGTCCAGCCTGACCAACCGTGCCTACACGGCCACTCAATATGCACTGTTCAGTTCAGTCATGTTGCTTCTGCCAAAATTCATAGGCGGCTTTTCCGGTATGGTCGTTGATGCAACCAGCTATCCGGTGTTTTTTTTATATGCGGCAACCCTGGGAATACCTTCTGTACTGCTGATTCTACTGATCATGAAACAGGAATTCCGCCATGCTAATGCAAAACCCTGGGACTAGATTCAATATCCGGCAACTCCCACTCTTCCAGGATATTCGACGGTATCGACGCATGATGCAGGATCATTTTCCAACCATCTTCGGTAAGTTTATAGGCATTTGTAGTGACGATGTCTATCAGTTTATCCGGGTCGGATTGCGGCAGTAGCTGCTCATGCAAGATATGTACCGCAAGCTTGCCTGATATCTGTCGATCAATGTCCCTTGGATTGAACCGAAGCGAGGATCCTTTGCCAAAGATATGCTGCCAGCCAGCCATCACCTCCTGTCGCCCCTGCAGGCGGTTTCCCATTGGATGAATACAGATAACATGTTCCGAGTCCAGCCACACATCCACCATGACATCCATATCCTTATCTTCAATCGCCGTGTAAAATGCAGTTTCCGCATCTGCTGGTGTTAAAAACATTTTTGCATCGCCTGTGTTCAAGTCATTTCATTAATGGAAATCATATATAATATCGAACTCTGTGATCTAAATGAACTGGAGGAAAATACTGCGCTTGGGTTTGCGGCTGATGTCACAAAAACCGGTGTCGATATCTTTATCGTCAAAAAAAACAATTTTGTTTATGGTTACATCAATAGCTGTCCGCATACCGGTGCTCCGCTTGAATGGATGCCGAACCAGTTTCTGAGCCTCGACACTAAATCCATACAATGCTCCCTGCATGGAGCCCGCTTTTCTATCAGCGAAGGAAAATGCCTGCATGGCCCCTGCAATGGTCAAAGCCTGACGGCAGTCAGGCTACTCATAAAAGACAATAAAATTTACTGGGAAAGGAAAGCCAGCGAAAATATCGAACCCCTTACAGAGACGATATAGCCATACTGACCTGCATGGGCTATTCGGCTTTATTCCGGCTTGATTTTGTAGGTATTTCTGCGCAACTGCGTGCCCGACGAAGACAGGTCAGTAAAGTGCAGAGTTTTATCCGGGTAGTACTCAATAATGAGGTGCTGCCTGGAGATGTCATCAAATTCGGAATCCAGTACAATAGAACACTTCGAGCTGCGACCTATTAAATTCTCACCAGACTTAAGACTGTATCTGTCACCCTTTCTGCTGATTAAAAGAGGTTCTGATCCACCGTTATCAACAATGAATGCGTGGCCGGCAATTTTTACAGGCAGCCGGGAGATTTTGCCAACATCCACGATGACAGTCTGCCCTCTTGGAATCCTGGTAAATTCAGCAGGTATGGCGTGCTCATCCACATAACTGGTTTTCATGGTCTGAACCCGAATACTCTCCTCGATGTCCATCGTATCAGAATAATCGACCGAGGCACCTGTTACTACAGTTTCTCTCGTATCCGGGCTTTCTTTATCTGGTACCTGCATTCTGGCACGACTATCGCGATCCTTGATAATGCCATTTACGATATTAATGCGCGACTGAAGATACACCAGATAAGCCGCGACAGCTTCCCGTTTAAACTCACTGAAATCCGTTGATTGCTTGCTGAGCTCAAACATAATCTGGCGCCAATCATAATCCTGGGTAAAGCGCACCATAGTGGCATCATTAAGATAGCTGTCTATGCTGCCTGGATCCCGGACGGTCGCTGCCAGCCTCTCGTTGATTTTATGCTCAGCCTCAGCCAGTTGTTTTGCCTCTTCGACAAGATAATGATCAGCTTTTTCCAGCATCTTCTGCATCTTGGATGCTGGAATTTCAGTTCTGGCAGCAAGGAACTTCCTGAATTCATCTGTAGTTTCGAACTCGAAAGTCTGGCTTTCTATCGTAATTTTAAGGCTGCTGGCCCCAAAAAAACGGTTCAAAATTCCAAGTTGCCGATGCCTGCTTGCAGGTTTATCGCTCATTGATAATACATTACCTTGATCATGCTGTTTATACCAAAGTCCAAGTGACTCTGCCGGACTATTTATACCGCCTTGATACACCGCTGGCAATCAGCAGATCAAAAGTTACTGTAAAATATCCTGTCTTTCATTGTGTTCCATGACATTTAATCTAACTGTTTTAACGCTGTTATGCTGAGTTTGCAAAATTTCCACAGGGCTACCATAGAGCCAAAGACTGGTTCCAGGCTGTGGAATATCCTGCATATGCTCCAGTATCAGTCCATTCAATGTCTTGGGTCCGTCAGTCGGCAGCTCCCACTGTAACGCACGCTTAAGCTCGCGCACAGTGATGGCAGCGTTAATGAGATAACTTCCGTCTTTCTGCGGAAAAACATCCTGATGGATGGCTGAGGGGTCGGTTGTGAACTCGCCGACAATTTCTTCCAGAATATCTTCTAGTGCGACCAGACCCTGAATATCACCGTATTCATTAACAGCAAGCGCAACACGCCGCCTTTCCTTCTGGAAATTCAATAACTGTTTGTTAAGCGGCGTCGTTTCCGGAATAAAATACGGCGAACGTAAATCATCGAGTAAAATTTTCTCCGTCAGACTACCATGCTGGATATATTTCAATAATCGCTTGAGGTGTGTAAAACCGATAATCTGGTCGATATTGTCGCGAAAAATCGGGATGCGCGTGTGCTGAGAATGGCTCAACTGCTCCACGATATCAGGCCAGTCATCGTCCAGATCAATGCCGACTATTTCATTTTTCGGGATCATGATATCCTCGACTGTGACCGTTTCAAGATCCAGAATACTCAACAGCATTTCCTGATGAGCATCAGGCACCAGACTACCGGCCTCCTGCACCACGGTCCGCAGTTCCTCCTGACTCAATGCCTCATTCCTGCCGTCTCCAGGAGAAACTCCGATAGATTTCAACAGGCCATTAGTGACAAAATTGATGCCGATAACAAAGACAGAAGTAAGCTTAAGCAACGGAGAGAGGATATAAGAGGCCGGGAAGGCAACCCGTTCGGGATACAAGGCCGCAAGTGTTTTCGGCGTCACCTCGGCGAATATGATAATGGTAAACGTCAGAACAACACCGGATATAAATATCCCTGGCTCCCCGTAAAGGCGATAGCCAATTATCGTGGCCAGTGATGCGGCAATAATATTGACCGCATTATTACCAAGCAAAATAACACCAATCAACCGGTCAGGACGTTTCAGTAAATGATTGGCCAGCATGGCCCCTTTATGGCCCCGCTTGACAAGATGCTTCAACCGATACCGGTTCAACGCCATGAGAGCGGTTTCAGAGCTGGAGAAAAAACCCGACATAACAATCAGGCCAACAAGAATAACCAGCAGGCTGGCTATTGAAATATCGTCCAATGGGGCCGATGACCTCCGTATTAAGGGACCGCTATTCGAACATCAACCGCCCGCGAAGTCAAGAACCAGCGATCAACGGTTAAGGATTATTTCCAAAATAAATTTGGTGACCGGATAGGCAAGACCAAGCACCACAAAGCCACTTAAAGTCCAAACCATGGCCTTTCTCCCTCGCCACCCTGATTGCCAGTGCCCCCACAGAAGGATAGCAAAAACCAGCCAGGCGACAATCGAAAGCACTGTTTTATGTGCCAGATGCTGGGCAAACATATCAGTAATATAGATCGCACCCGTCAACAGCGAAAAGCTTAAAATGATGAAACCCAGCAGGATTATTTGAAAAAGCAGGGCTTCCATAGTCTGTAGCGGTGGCAATGCCCGTACATAGCCACCGGCCCGATGTCTGCGCAGTGACCTGTCCAGCACAGCGATCAGAATAACCTGTACCGCCGCAAGGGCAAACAGGCTGTATGCCAGTATAGAGGAAAGCACATGAACCTTCATCGGCCATCCACCCCGCAGTTCCGCCACCTCATTCGATGGAAATAACACCATCAGAAACAGAGTAATGGCGGCTCCCGGAAACATGACGATACCAAGACTCAATACCGGCCCGAGGAATGTACCGGCAATTAACAGGGCAGCAATCATCCAGCCCAGCAGAGACAAGGCATTAAAGAAGCCCAGACTCAGGCCACCCTCAGCGACAACCCCCTGATAAAGATAAATGGCATGCAAAACGACCGCAATGGCACCGATACCCAGAGAAATACCAGAATCATCCAGCGTCACCGCAGAACCCCTGGACAGATCCATGCCTAAACGGGCGGCCGACAAGACATATAAAAGTATGGCAGAAACTGCTGTGATGATCAGTATGTCCATAAGCAACAACAATATCATTGCGCAGAGGCTTTCGGCAATGACGCTCATGCAATAACCTGAGCGCTATCCGACAACCTTCAAAATATCACATGATCTTCCACATCCGGATCCGAGATCAATTTTTTCAGTCTCATCCAGAACAAACTCGTCTGGTTTTTTCTATCACCGCATATCCACTGATGCTCCGGACTGGCTCTATACATAATACACTATAGACAGGCACTCAATCACTCACCCTCAACACTATGCACCGGTTTCATATTATGCCAGCTCTTACACCCTGGACATTGCCAGTGCAGTGATCGTCCCTTGAATCCACAGCGCACACAGCTATATATGGGCTTGTCTTCCAGAATTTTGCGAGTCAATTCTCGCAGCATCATCAGGTTTTCTTTTGCGCTTTCTTCGCAGTATGCCAAGTGAACATCAATCAATCTGTCAAGCCCGCGAACAGTTGGTCGGCGCCTCAATTGCTGAGTAATATAGCTTTCAGCAACCTCGTCCCCGTCTCTTGCCTGAATCAGCGAAGCCTGCGCCAGCATCGGCGAAAGCCCTCTGGATTTACGTACAAGCTCATCCAGATGAGGCATGACATCATAGGGTTTGCCCAGCTTTGCATAACAGGATAGCAGGTCATCTATCATTTCAGGGACATACTCTACATCCTGATCTTCTACTTTTTTATAGGCTGCGATGGCCTTTTCATAATCACCTGCCTGCTGATAGATGTGGCCCGACAACAAATTAGCTCTGACACAATTCGGATCGGTTAGTAATGCTCTTTCCAGATAGCGCATGACGGCACTGGTATCACCTCGTTCACGGGTCTGTTCTGCCAGTTCGCAAAAATACTGCGCCATGACACTGTCATAGTTTTCGCCCGACTGCCCGGAAAGCTCACGGGTAGCCTCAATCGCACTTATCCAATCCTTTTCCTGCTCATAAATATCAATGAGGTAACCTAGGGCGCGTGGATGACTGCCGTAGTACCGAACTATCTGCTTGAACAGATCTTCAGCACGGTCCAACAATCCTGCTCGCATATAGTCTTCTGCCAGGGCTAATAAAGCCTGTGATCGGTGTTCTTCGGATAGAGCCTCTCTGGCAATCAGGCTTTGATGGATGCGTATGGCTCGATCCACTTCACCACGCTTGCGAAACAGGTTGCCCAGCGCAAAATGGGTTTCCACTGTGTCTTTATCGACCTCAGCCATACGAAGAAAAACTTCGATTGCCTTGTCTTCCTGCTCATTCAGAAGATAATTCAGCCCCTTAAAATAATCACTGTTAAAGCGGTTCATTGTAGAGCCCGGAGGACGCTGACCGCTACGCCATGCAGCAAACCATCCGGATGCGGCGGCAATCGGAAGTAACAGCAGAAAAGCGGAATTCAGATCAGCCATGCTGAAGCTGTGGCATCATCAGGACAATCCACATTTTTAGTAATCCCGGAGGAATGGCAAATAAGTTTACGGACACCTGCGATTAATCATCCTGCCCGACCTGTCGCTGTAACACATTTTGCATACTGACATCCACTCTTTCTTTTAATTCCTTGCCCGGCTTAAAGTGTGGAACATGTTTGGCGGGTAACGCAACGGATTTACCTGTTTTCGGATTTCTACCCATACGCGCAGGGCGATGATGCAGGGAAAAACTACCGAACCCCCGGATTTCAATACGCTCACCATTGGATAATGACTGGCTCATAAGCTCCAGGAGATACTTTACGGACAGTTCAATGTCACGATAAGCCAGATGATTAAGCTTATTTGATAGTGTCTCGATTAATTTTGATTTAGTCAAACCAGCCTCTCCTCGGACCCGTGTCGTATCATAACCCAGGCAAGCCCATATAACGAACAGGTTATCTGAAAAAAATCAGGTAACCTGTTGTACGGTAATTGTTTTATTCCTTGCCACCTCCTATCTGCTCCTTCAGCAA
The DNA here is from genome assembly GCA_965214035.1 of Gammaproteobacteria bacterium. Lineage (GTDB taxonomy): Bacteria > Pseudomonadota > Gammaproteobacteria > JAJDYQ01 > JAJDYQ01 > JAJDYQ01. The sequence goes on from OZ243932.1 coordinate 1,178,691, forward strand.
GTCACCCAGACTGGCCGTACCGGTACTGGCAGGAGCCGAAGCATATTCCTGAACTGCCGCACTTTCCTCATCTTCTTCCATTTCTTTAATCGACAGTGAAATCACCCGATTCTTACGGTCAACACCGGTGAACTTTGCCTTAATCTCGTCATCAACGGCCAGAAAGGCGTGTATATCATCCACATGAGCACGAGAAATTTCGGAAATACGTATCTGCCCTTCAACACCATCACCCAGATCAATGGTCGCCGCCTTGGCATCTATTTCCCTGACCCTGCCCATAACGACACTGCCCTTGGGATTGAGCGCCAGATAATTGGAGAAAGGATTCTGATTTAGCTGCTTGATGCTCAACGAAATACGCTCACGCTCAGAATCAACCGCTATAACAACCGCTTCGATCTCCTGACCTCTCTTATAATTACGAACGGCTTCTTCACCTGGGATATTCCAGGAAATGTCCGAGAGATGAACCAGACCATCAATTCCTCCCGGCAGGCCAATAAAGATACCGAAGTCGGTAATTGACTTGATCTGACCGGAAACCCTATCACCTTTTTTCCGCGTTGCCGCGAACTCATCCCATGGATTGGGCCTGCACTGCTTCATACCGAGAGAGATACGGCGACGCTCTTCATCGATATCCAGCACCGAAACTTCAACCTCCTCACCAATGGTAACCACCTTGGCAGGGTTAACGTTTTTGTTCGTCCAGTCCATTTCAGAAACATGGACCAGACCTTCAACCCCCTCTTCAATTTCAACAAAGCAACCGTAGTCAGCGATGTTGGTAACATTACCGAAAATGCGTGTCCCTTCTGGATAGCGGCGTGCCAGATCAGCCCAAGGATCATCACCCATTTGTTTCAGACCGAGAGATATCCGGCTCTTATCCTTATCGAGCTTGAGGACCTTGACCTCAACCTCCTGCCCCACTTCAATTATTTCAGAGGGATGTTTAACGCGCCGCCAGGCCATATCGGTAATATGCAGCAAACCATCAACGCCACCGAGATCAACGAACGCACCATAGTCAATCAGGTTTTTGACGACACCGGTCAGTATCTTGCCCTCTTCGATGCTGGATAATAACTGCTCACGTTCTTCACTGTACTCGGACTCGACAACGGCACGGCGTGAAACCACCACATTATTGCGTTTTTGATCAAGCTTGATAAGCTTGAACTCAAGCTCTTTACCCTCCAGGTAGGAGGGGTCACGGACCGGACGCACATCAACCAGAGAAGCCGGCAGAAATGCCCGGATTTCTGTCAACTCTACTGCAAAGCCGCCTTTCACCTTGCCCGTAATGGTGCCTTTAACAATCTCACCGGCCTCCATGAGCTTCTCCAGATTTTCCCAGGTGCGAGCACGCTTTGCCTTTTCACGGGACAGCCGGGTCTCACCACTACCATCTTCAAACGCCTCCACAATAACTTCGACTTCATCCCCCGCCTGAACTTCCACCTCACCGTCTGCACCTTTGAACTGCTCTAGCGGGATAACGCCTTCGGATTTCAGATCTGCATCAACCACAACCATATCCGGACCCACTTCCACTACATGGCCGATAGTGAGCATACCCGGTCGCATATCCAGCTTCTTTTCGCTTTGTGCAAATAGTTCAGCAAAACTTTCATTCATTTTAATATCATTCCTGACCCGCTCGGGTCGGTTACACGACATTTCATCAGCCTGCCTGTCATGGTCAAGTTAATAATGACTACCGCTATCCTGGCAAGAATAGATAGCAGCAGCCGCGTTAAGGAAAGCTCCAATCAAACCAGGGCTTCCCGCGATACGGAAATGTATCGCTGATTCATAAAATCACTCCGGGCTACACCCGCCCCTGCAGACATTCCTTTGTCTTCTGCAACACCTGCTCAATGCTTAATCTGGATGAATCCAGCAGACAGGCATCCGCCGCAGGCCTCAAAGGAGAAGCAGCTCGGCTGGTATCGCGTTCGTCCCTCTGCCTGATGTCCTGCAAAAGATCGTGAAAGCTAACATAAAATCCGCTTTTTTTCAACTGCTTATAGCGTCTCTTTGCCCGCTCCTCAACGCTTGCGGTCAAAAAAATTTTTACCGGGGCATCCGGGAACACGATAGTGCCCATATCTCTCCCGTCAGCTACCAGACCCGGGGACCTTGCAAAATCACGCTGACGCTTTAGCAAGGCTCTCCGGATACCGTTCATTGCCGCCACTTTGGATGCTGCACTGCCCGTGGTCTCTGTACGAATATGAACCTCAACACTTTTTTCATCAAGCAGGGCATGTACATCACCATCTATTGCACCAAAACTGACAGGCAGATTTTCTGCCAGCTCAATCAGGCTGTTCGATTCGGCGTTAATGGATATACCCCGCTGAACCGCAGCATAGGCCAAAACCCGGTATAACGCACCACTATCCAGCAAATGCCAGCCAAGACTGTTGGCAAGCAACCGGGCGATTGTACCTTTGCCCGAACCACTGGGGCCATCAATGGCAACAACAGGTATCGTCATAAATTCATCCGATGTTCATGAACAAAAGCTGTTTCAGTCACCCGGTTAAGGCCCCATAGACAGATGCTGCTGCCGTGACTGGCTATCGACATCTACGACCAACCCTGTCTGGCCTGCCAGACTGACAAAGTTCGGGAAGGAAGTATCAACATTAGCGCAATCATTGATGATAATGTCGTCATCAGCGCACAGAGAAGCCATAACAAATGACATGGCTATACGATGGTCATCACAACTGTCCACTGTACCCCCTGTAAAACCATTCCCTCCCTGTATAACGATACCGCTTCGCGTTGGTACAGCATCAACACCGAGAACCTTCAGGCCATCGGCCATTACCCGAATGCGGTCACTCTCTTTCACCCGGAGTTCTTCCGCACCTGTCAATACCGTCTCACCCTCGGCACAGGATGCCGCGACAAAGATAGCTGGAAACTCATCGATGGCCCGAGGCACCAACTCTTCGGGTATCCTTATACCTGCAAGAGGCGCTGAACGGACCCGAATATCGGCGACAGGTTCACCACCGACTATGCGCTGATTATTGATACTGATATCGGCTCCCATCAGACGCAGTATATCGATGATACCTGTGCGCGTTGGATTGATACCGACATGCCGCAGATTAATATCAGCACTCTTTGCAATACTGCCGCCCACCATAAAGAACGCCGCCGAAGAAATATCGGCCGGCACATCAACTTCTGCTGCCGACAAGCGCCCGCCACCCGTCAGGCTGCATACACCAGATTGTGGGTTATGCACCTCATATCCAAAGCATCTCAGCATCCTCTCGGTATGATCACGGGTAGGCACCAACTCGGTCACGATAGTCTGTCCTTCGGCATAAAGACCTGCCAACAACACACAGGATTTTACCTGAGCGCTGGCCACAGGGAGTTTATAGTCTATCCCTCTCAGCCTGGCACCTCCGGTTATCCTGACAGGCGCAGTTCCCGCCTCTGCAGTAGAAACACTAGCTCCCATACAGGTCACCGGCTCAGTTACCCGACGCATGGGACGTGACATCAAAGAGCTGTCGCCCACCATCACGGTGTCAAAGGACTGTCCCGCCATTAACCCGGTCATCAAACGCATACTGGTACCGGAATTACCCATATCCAGGTCATGGTGTGGTGCTTTCAAACCATCGATTCCAACACCATGGATGATAATCTCATCATTGACTGGACCATCAATTTTTACACCCATGGCACGAAACGCATTCAAGGTCGCCAGACAGTCATCACCATGCAGAAAACCATGCACCCGGGTCGTGCCGTCAGCCAAAGCGCCGAGCATAATGGAGCGGTGCGAAATTGACTTATCACCCGGCACTCGAATATCACCTGTTAATGGCTCTTCTTTCTTAGGCTTAGCTATGAAATTTACAGCACTATTCATTGCAGAAATTCCAGTCGCAGATATTACACCTCGCGAAGCTCAACAACGACCATTCAACGCCCACAGTCACGTTCCCGTGCATCCAGCAAACGTCTGAAGTGTGCGCGAGCATCATGGGCCTCGACAAACATATCATACAGGGTGGTTGCGTCAGATTCACATATCGCCTGCTGCAATTGGTCCAGTTCATTACGATAACGATCCATGGCTGCCAGGATAGCATCCCTGTTAGACAGACAGATATCACGCCACATCACCGGATCGCTTTCCGCGATTCGGGTAAAGTCACGAAGCCCTCCTGCCGCATAGCGAAATATATTGTCATGGTGTGGGCTGTTTGCCAGTTCACGCACCAGCGAAAACGCCAGCATATGCGGCAAATGGCTGGTCGCTGCCAGTATATGATCATGCAATTCGGCATCCATCTGCTTTATCTCGGCTCCGACTGCCTGCCACATTTGAGCAACTTTATGCAATGCGTCCTTACGGCTGTTTTCATGCGGAGTCAAAATCACACGGCGCCCCTGATACAGGTCGGCTGTGGCAGCAACAACCCCACTGTTTTCATTACCTGCAACGGGATGCCCCGGAATAAGGCCGGTCGGCAGCTCCCCGAACACCTCACGGGCAACCTCGATAATCACCCCCTTAGTACTGCCAGCATCAGTAATGACAGCATCCTCAGACAGACAGGATTTAATAGCCTGCATAACGGCCTGCATGCTTCCCATTGGTACGGCCAGCAGTACCATATCACAGCCCTGCACTGCTACTGCCGGATCCGTGTGATAATCATCAATCACACCGAGCTCAACAGCCTTGTCCAAATTTTGAATGCTGCGCCCGCAGCCAGTAACTCGCCGACATGCCTTGTATTTCTTCAGGGCAAGGGCCAGTGAACCGCCTATCAGGCCTACACCAATAATACATAAATGATGAATCAAAATAATGACCTATATCGCCTTCTTCAACACACGGATAAAATGCTCATTTTCAGATTCAGAGGCTATCGTGACACGCAGGCAATCTGGCAAACCATAGTTGGTCAGCGGACGCACGATGATACCCTCGCGCAACAAAGCATCATTAATCGGCGCGGCCTCACGCTTGAAATCAATACATATAAAATTACCTGCCGAAGGGATCCAGGACAAGCCCATGGCATTAAAAGCAGATTCCATACAGTTCATACCGGCAAGGTTTTTTTCGCGACTCAATCGCACATGGTCCACATCATCTAATGCCGCCAGTGCCGCCGCCTGGGCTGGCAAATTGGTATTGAACGGCTGACGCACGCGGTTTAAAAGATCCGCCAGCTCAGGCCGGGAAACCGAATAACCTATACGAAAACCTGCCAGCCCGTATATCTTGGAAAATGTGCGTGTCACCAACAGATTAGGGAAGTCTGCCACCCATTGAACGGCAGACTCATAACCCCGCTTATCGACATATTCAAAATAGGCTTCATCAAGCACGATGATCACCTGGGGCGGTATCCTGGAAATAAAATCATGCAACTCCGCTGCTGTCAGCCAGGTTCCGGTCGGGTTGTTTGGATTAGCCAGAAACAGCACACGCACCCGATCACTCAGAGCGGCCAGCATACTGTCGAGATCAACCTGATAACTTCCTTTCTTAACCGGAACGACTACAGCATCGGCTCCAGTCGCCTGCGTAACTATCGAATAAACTGCGAAGGCATGGAGGGAAAAAACAGATTGCCTCCCCGGTGCCAGAAACAACCGGGCAACCAACTCCAGGATTTCATTAGAACCATTACCAATAGTAATAAAGTCCGCATCCAACCCATGATATTCCGCCAGTGCCTTACGCAGGGCATAACCATTACCATCCGGGTAAACAGAGACCTTTTGAAGTTGGGTTCTGGCCGCCACCAATGCCTTCGGACTGGGACCAAAGGGATTTTCATTGGATGCCAGCTTAATAGCATCGGCAATACCGGATTCACGCTTCAGGTCTTCAACTGACTTACCAGACTTATAGGGCTTCAATCCGGCGATGCCGGGTATGGCAAAGTCAATAAGAGACATAATTACAGCACACCGACAGGGTAGGAACCCAGCACCCTGATCAAAAAATGCCGGTCGCGAAGTCTGGACAAAACCTTCGAGATATTCGCATCTCTTTGGTGTCCGTCAACATCGACAAAAAACACGTAATCCCACGCTGCACGCCGCGACGGACGAGACTCGATTCTGGTCATACTCACACCATTTTCAGCAATCGGTGCCAGCATTTCATACAATGCACCGGGGCGATTGGCTGCTGAAAGCAGCAATGAAGTCTTGTCTTTACCACTTGGGTCAACTTCCTGTTTTCCAATAACCAGGAAGCGAGTGATATTATTCGATTCATCCTCAATATTACTGGCCAGAGATTGTAATCGATATACAGACGCTGCCGACTCGGAAGCCGTAGCGGCTGCAGCCGGAGTCTTTGCAGCGATGCTGGCCGCCTCCGCATTACTGGAAGCCGCGATCCGCTCAATATTGGACAAATTGGTATCCAGCCACCGACGACACTGGGCCAATGCCTGCGGGTGTCCATATACGAAACGCACCTGACTGAGGCTCTCCTCACTGGAAATCAGATGGTGATGGATCCTCAAAGAGACCTCTCCACAGATATTCAATGCGGACTGAAGAAACATATCGAGAGTATGATTGACAATACCTTCTGTTGAATTTTCTACAGGTATAACACCATACTCAGCACTTCCTGACTCTACTTCACGAAAAACCTCATCTATGGCTGCCAATGCTACCGGTTTGATTGAGGAACCAAACTGTTTCAGAGCGGCGGCATGAGTATAGGTTCCTTCCGGACCAAGGTAAGCAACCCGCAACGGCAACTGAAGGGCAAGAGAAGCGGACAATATCTGGCGAAAAATCGCAGCTATCGCTTCATCGTGCAGCGGGCCCTTATTTCTGCTCTTGATATTTCTTAATATTTCAGCCTCGCGTTCCGGCCGGTAAAAGTCAGTGAGATCCGGGTTAGATGCCCGCTTTATGCGAGCAACTTCCCTCACGCACTCAGCCCGACGCGAGATCAACTCCTGAATACGGATGTCCAGATCATCAATTTCCCATCGAATTGATTTAAGTTGTTGTTCTTCGTCACTCATCACGGATGAATAAAACCCACCTGGCGAGGCACCATTCTAAAGTACTCTGGCCGACAGCACACCATCGATATTGCAAACAGTACTGACAAGCTGCTGTGGAATCACTGCATCAAAGTCCATCAATGTGTAGGCAATCTCTCCACGTGATTCATTCACCATGCGCACAATATTGTGACCTGTTTCGCCGAGAGCATGAGCAATCCGACCGACCATATCGGGAACATTGGAATTGACAACAGCGAGGCGATAGCTGTCTGCTGCACGTGGCAGCTTTACTGCCGGGAAATTGACTGAATTTTTGATATTACCGTTTTCAAGATAATCCCTCACCTGCTCTGCCACCATTACGGCGCAATTATCTTCCGCTTCACGGGTAGAAGCCCCCAAGTGAGGCAGTGTCACAACACGGGGATTCCCCTTTAACAGGTTATCCGGAAAATCACAGATATAGGCATACAGGCGTCGTTCATCGAGTGCCCTCACCACTGCCTTGTCATCGACAATACCACTACGCGCAAAATTCATAATAACTGCTTCCGGCTTCATCAGCCTGACTCGCTCTTCATTGATCATATTAACCGTAGCATCGACTAATGGCACATGAAAGGTCACGAAATCAGCCTTCGACAACATAGCATCAATATCAGTGGCCTGCTCCACCTCCGAAGACAACTGCCAGGCCCGCTGCACGGTCACACCCGGATCAAAACCAATCACCCTCATACCCAGAGAAGCGGCTGCATTGGCCACTTCCACACCGATAGCACCCAGACCAACAACTCCGAGGATACGGCCCGGCAACTCGAAGCCACCAAATGTTTTCTTACCAGCTTCTACCTGTCTGGCAATCTCTCCATCATCGCCCTGCAGGTTACGCGCAAAATCCCAGGCTTGCACGATATTACGGCATGACATCAGCATTGCAGCCAAAACAAGTTCCTTTACGGCATTGGCATTCGCTCCCGGAGCATTGAACACCGGGATGCCGCGAACACTCATGGCCTGCACAGGAATATTATTTACGCCGGCACCGGCACGACCAATCGCTTTCAACGTGCCGGGAATTTCCATATCGTGCATCCTGAACGAGCGCAACAGCACTGCATCAGGGTGACTGACCTCCGATGAAATTTCATAGCTATCGTGCGGCAAACGGTCAAGCCCGACCACCGAGATATTATTTAATGTCAGTATCTTATACATTTCGTCCTGCTGTAATTCAGATTTGATTCCCGAAGCTTACCTCGAAGGCACCATTTCCAGTGCCATATTTCATCTTGATTAGATTAAATCTAACCGTTATTTTTCTCAAACTCCCGCATAAAATCCACTAGCGTATCCACCCCCTCCTCCGGCATGGCATTATAGATGCTTGCGCGCATACCACCGACCAGGCGATGGCCCTTTAATGCCAGAAGCCCGGCTTCCTTTGCTGTGGCCAGAAAAACATCATCCCGGCTACCGTCACCCACAGTAAAGGGCACATTCATCCAGGAACGGCAATCCGGACGAACAGGATTGGAATAGAAGTCGGATTCATCAATGGTCTCGTACAATTTATCGGCCTTACGCTTGTTGACTTCCGCCACAACCCGCAAGCCACCTTGCTCCCTCACCCAGTCAAACACCAGACCCGCCATATACCAACTATAAGTAGGTGGCGTGTTGAACATGGAACTACTATCAGCCTGTACCTGATAGTTGAGTATCGTTGGTGTATCCGCAATGGCATCACCTATAAGGTCTTCGCGAACAACAAGCAGAGTCAATCCGGCCGGACCGACATTCTTCTGTGCTCCCGCATAAATTACCCCATAACGCTCAACCGAAACTGGACGCGACAGGATGGTTGAAGACATATCAGCCACCAGAGGTACATCACCTGTATCCGGAATCCAGTGAAACTCCACGCCTCCGATAGTCTCATTGGGCGTGTAATGCACATAGGCCGCATCGGCATCCAGACTCCAGGCATCCGGGGCAGGAATCTCCATAAAATTCTGCCCGGAAGAATCGGCAGCCAGATTGACTTCGCAATAACGACCGGCTTCAGCCACCGCTTTTTTGCCCCACATACCGGTCAACAGATAATCAGCGCTGTCCTTGCCGCGCAGCAGATTCATGGGAACAGCGGCAAACTGAGTGGTTGCACCGCCCTGCAAAAAAAGCACCCTGTAATTGGAAGGAATTTCCATAATCTCACGCAGTGCAGTCTCGGCATGCTCAGCGATACTCATAAACTCACTTCCACGGTGACTCATCTCCATGACCGACATGCCGGAACCATTCCAGTCCAGCATCTCGGCCCGGGCCCTCTCGATCACTCTGGTCGGCAACATTGCCGGTCCGGCACTAAAGTTATACACCCTGTTCATACAGATTGCTCCTCATCAGATTCCATATTCGTTACTGTGGCATCCAGAGAACCCACTTTCTCCAGGCTAACCAGCATTTCATCTTCGCCAAGGCGTATCAGGGTTACGCCGCGGGTATCACGTCCTGTTCGAGGAATTTCATCAACCCGGGTTCTGACCAGCGTCCCACCGCTGCTGATCATCATAATCTCATCGCCTTCGCTGACCTGCAGGGCACCAATCGCATTACCATTGCGCTCACTGCACCGAATCGAAAGCACTCCTTGTCCGGCACGGCCCCGCAAAGGATAGTCTCCGACCAGAGTACGCTTACCGTAACCATTCTCGGTTGCAGTCAGAATATCCCCCTGGTCGCAGACAATCAGTGCATTAACCTCATGCTTTTCTGGCAGCTTGATACCCCGAACGCCGCGTGCCGTGCGTCCCATTGGTCGCACATCACTTTCCCGAAAATGGATCGCCTTGCCAGCGCTGGTAAACAACATAATTTCACGCTTGCCATCGGTTACTGCCACATCGATCAACCGGTCACCCTCAACCAGCTCCAATGCGATCTTGCCGTTAGAGCGTGGTCGCGCAAACTCCATCAAGGATGTTTTTTTCACCAGACCACTATTGGTCGCCATAAAGACATAACTATCACCACAATACTCACGAATTGGCAGAATGGCATTAATCCGTTCACCTTCCTCCAGTGGCAGCAGGTTGACAATCGGCTTGCCCCGCGAGACACGGCTCGCCTGTGGCAACTCAAACACCCTGAGCCAGTAAACCTTGCCACGGCTGGAAAAGCACAAAATCGTATCGTGCGTATTGGCGACAAACAGCTTATCGAGAAAATCCCCCTGCCTGACACTGGTCGCCGCCTTGCCCTTGCCTCCGCGCCGCTGAGCCACATAGGCCGTCAATGGCTGAGATTTCGCATAACCCGCATGTGACAGCGTAACAACCACATCCTCCTCGGTAATGAGATCCTCCATGCTGAGACTCAGACGATCTTCGATAATCTCGGTACGGCGTTCGTCACCATACTCTTCACGAATATCGACCAACTCGGCGCGAATAACCGCCATCAGCCGATCAGCATCCGAAAGTATCTCCAGGAGATCATTAATTCTGTCCAGCAGTTCCTGATACTCGACCAGTATTTTGTCTTTCTCCAGGCCGGTCAGCTTTTGCAGACGCATATCAAGAATAGCCTGAGCCTGATTTCTGGAAAGACGGTAGCCACCGTCAGTCAAGCCAAACTCCGGGGGCAAATGTTCCGGACGTGTGGCATGAACATCGACCGCCTTAAGCATCTTCACCACCACATCCGACCGCCAGCGCTTTGCCATCAAACCATCACGTGCCTCAGACGGGCTAGAGGATGCCCTGATCAAAGCAATCACCTCATTGATATTTTCCAGAGAAACCGCCAGCCCCTCCAGGATATGTGCACGCTCACGCGCCTTGCGCAACTCAAACAGGGTTCGGCGGATCACGACTTCACGGCGATGCTGGATAAAAGCGGTCAATATATCGGTCAGAGTCACCAGGCGGGGCTGACCATCCAGCAGCGCGACCATATTAATGCCGAACACACTTTGCAACTGCGTATGCTGGAACAGGTTATTCAACACCACCTCGGCGACCTCACCCCGGCGCAGCTCGATGACCATACGCATACCGTCCTTGTCGGACTCGTCGCGCAGGGCCGTAATACCCTCAATCTTCTTTTCCCTGACCAGCTCGGCGATCTTTTCCAGCAGGCGCGCCTTGTTGACCTGATAAGGTAACTCGGTCACCACAATCAACTGCCTGCCCGAATCATCTCCCTCAACTTCGGTACGGGCGCGCATATAGACCCGCCCGCGACCCGTCATATAAGCCTGACGAATACCGGCGGCACCATGAATCAAACCGGCCGTTGGGAAATCAGGGCCGGGTATGATTTCCAGCAGCTCATCAACCGTGATGTCCGGATTATCAACAAATGCGATACAGCCATTGACGACTTCCGTAAGGTGATGCGGTGGGATATTGGTGGCCATGCCCACGGCAATACCGGAAGAACCATTCACCAGCAGATTGGGCACTCTGGAAGGAAGGATGGCCGGTTCCTTTTCCGAACCATCATAGTTCGGCACAAAATCAACGGTTTCCTTATCCAGATCAGCGAGCAGCTCATGGGAGATTTTTGCCATGCGCACTTCGGTATAACGCATGGCCGCCGCGGCATCACCATCAACCGAACCAAAATTACCCTGACCGTCAATCAACATATAGCGCATGGAAAACGGCTGTGCCATACGAACCATTGTGTCATAGACCGCGGAATCGCCATGAGGGTGATACTTGCCGATCACATCACCGACGATACGGGCTGATTTTTTATAAGCCTTGTTCCAGTCATTACCGAGCACACTCATGGCATAAAGCACACGGCGATGCACCGGCTTCAGTCCGTCACGCACATCCGGCAGAGCGCGACCAATGATGACCGACATAGCATAGTCCAGATAGGACTGACGCATCTCATCTTCGAGATTGACCGGCAAAATTTCTTTGGCAAAATCAGCCATGGATATTGTGGAAACAGCTTCCTTGCTAATCTGTTACATGGAAAATGGCGCTTCAGCGCCATTCAAACAGACGATTTTAACACATTGCTCCCGGACAGGGCAACATTAAAATCAAACATTAGAGGCTGAACAGGGCGTGAACAGACCCGTTGAGGCTCTCACATCGAGCCGGATAGTGACTTTCCAGAGATGATCGACCGCTGCTATAGCCGCTGCGACAAATCCAGTGGTGCTACGACACGCTCTACAGCAAGCTCATGTCCGGGACGGGACGGCTCCCTGAAAGTGATCGCCTCGTAGTAGTCATCCAGTGAAACAAAGACCCCTTTCTCTTCCGCCCACAGACGCATGCGCCTGTTACATGTGTGCCGCCATGACAGAATTTCCACCTTCCAGCCTCTCTTGTACATGCGCTCCAAGGTACTGTGAAAACCATGGCCCTCGCCATATCCGGCCCCGTCACCGGTCAGCAGCACGACAATACCGGGGTCACCATTATAATCCAGGGCATCTTCCAGCATTCTAAGCTGCAACCATTGATCAGGCGTCTCCTGCTCGCCTCTCTCTGGAGAACCACGGTCAAACAAGTGGACGACCACCTCCTGATTTTCCAGACGATTCCACAACAGGCGCAATTCCGGTGGCACAGGCCTTTTCAAGTGGACGGTCAGCATGAGCTAGGCGCAGCAAGTGATCGAAACGTATGCGAATCAGACTACGGGCACCCGGTGTGCCTTCCCTCTCCTCGGCGAGAGCCTGTGCGCCATGAAATATATTGGAATTATCCCAATAGACAAATACACGACTCATGATTTTATAATCCGCTCTGAAAATACAGAGTCGGCATGATAGGCCGACCATTCATCCTGTCAAGGCCCAACTTGATCATGCCGGGACTGCCGGCGATCACATGCGGCCGGGATGGCAGGCAACCTTACTGTGCGTCTCGCAACAACTGCAAGGCTTCCAGATAATGCTCGCCATCCCGCCTGGCAGCCTGCAGATACCGGGTCACGCTCTTTGCGGCCTGCACATTCTGCCCGCTCAAATACAAAATCTGTGCATACCTGAAATTAAAATCCGGTGGCAGCTCAAAGCCATGCTGCGCACTCAAGGTCTGGATACTCCCCATCATCACCGCAGCTCCGAAATAATCCTGCGCCTCAACCATTTCCTGCACCCTGCCACGGGCCAGATCGGCCTGTGCGGCCGGCGACAGACCTGAAACGCCAGCCTGTTTATTCTGATGCTCCCAGTGCGCCCTCAACCAGTCAGTATTATGCGGTGCCTGCCTCAACATTTCCGCCACCGCAGGGTTGTTCACTGCCTCTTGCCAGGGGATATGATTCTGATCATTGCGTGCGCTGACATCGGCACCTGACGCCAGTAACGCCCGGCTCACCTCTGGATTATCGTTATAACGCGCCGCCCCATGCAGAGGAGTTTCATTGCCGCTATCCCGTGCATTGACATCGGCACCGGCCGCCAGCAACAACTGAATCACCTCCAGACTATCGTTATAACGCGCCGCCTCATGCAAAGGGGTTTCACGACCACTATCCCTCGCATCGACATCGGCGCCGACCGCCAGCAATACGCTGACTATTGCCGGGTTTTCGTTATAATAGGCTGCTCCATGCAGAGGGGTCTCACCACGACTATCCTGCGCATTGACATCGGCGCCGGCCGCCAGCAGCGTCCGCACCACTTCGGGGTTCACGTTATAGCGCACCGCCTCACGCAGGGGAGTGTTACCCTCATAACCCCGCGCATCGACATCAGCGCCTGCCGTCAGTAATGCCTCGACCACCTGCGGGTTGTTGTTACTCCATGCCGCCCAATGCAGGGGGGTGTTACCGTATCGATTATGACCATGAATATCGGCACCGGCCGCCAGCAATGCCTTGACCACCTCAGGGTCTTTGCTGTTCCACGCTGCTTCATGCAAAGGAGTGTTATCATAATTATCCCGTGCACTGACATCGGCACCATCTGCCAGCAGTTGCTGTATCTGTGCCGGCGTCGCAACAGACCACCATTGACCAGCTTTCTCACCTTCGAGGAGAAATCCGACAGCATGCGCCTGATGAAAGCCCGCAAAACATGCGGGCAATAAAACAGCAACAAACCAGATTTTCAATACTTTCATATCATTTCTCTTAACCGATAAAACCGGTTAATGCAAAGAGACAGTCACCATGGTGAAATTTCTGTCAGATCGGCAGCCTTAACCACAACTGTCACGCGCATATAATTTTTGGGAATTATATGCTTGACTCCAGCAGATAAGGTATGTACAATTCAGGTATCACTTGGAGGAATCATCAATGAAAGACAATACCATATTTATGGGATTACTGGATAATTCCGGCCTTGAATCTTTTGATTATTCCTCGATGGTGGTAGTTTATGGTTCGGCTAGCGGGAAGTTTGGTCAATGGTAATTGGAGTCAAGTATATAATTCCCAAAAATTTTATACCATCCAGGAAAAAATAATTAATTATTACACTTAAATCAGTACATAATTTATCAGGCATCACTGAACTATCAAGTAAGCACATGCAACCATGGAAGTAACCGACATCAAAAACGAAACAACAAGCAGGGACTTATATTTTTTAATCTGTGCACGTGCCTCCTGTGCTGCACTTTCAGCTTCCAGCATTGCCTTTTGCAGGTTATCTGCCAGTACATGAATTGACTCCGCGTTTTGTTTTGCTGCCTTCTGAAGCTCTTCTATCTGTTGCGATACAAGCGGGTCAGCCTTTGCCGATTTTGGCTTCAATGTGAAATGCGGAATTGCGGCGGTAGCTACCTGGGCTACATATGGAGCCAGGGTCTTTATGACTGGAAGAATTTGCACTGGCCCTGAAAACCTCATCAAATAATACATGTGTAATTACATGCCGTCGTAAAGACACTATTGTGTCTTGCCTGACGACTTCTCTTAAAGACGCCGTACCCCCATCGCCACAAAATAATGAATACCAACTACCCTGCTCCGGCTATCTGGCTTCCACATCCGCACAGCGCAACGGATCATAAGCCTTACCTGCAGCCTTGCGGGCGGCATCAGTGAGCAGCGACTTCCAGCTATCGGTATATTGCAGTATTTTCATTCTCAAGTCACGGCATACCTGCATTTCCGGCTTGAATAACCCGGCTTCACGTATTGCGGTAACCCTCTCCCACTCGGCAATTTTATCCCGCCAGCTATTACCGTAGATGCGCCAGTAAACCCTGTCTCGAATAATACTCTGCCCGGTACGTTGCTGCGGCCAGTGTTGACGCAGTTGCTTATAGAGATCATAGGTCAGTTCATGCTCCGGATGCGCCATACGACAGGCATAAGACTCAACCGATTGCTTGATATCATTTTCAAACACGACCATCGCCGTCAGTTCAAAGCCGCTCAGACAAGTCTCCGCAGCGCCCATCTGACCATGCAACAGCAAGATAAGGCCCGGCAGTATTTTACGAAGCGCATACATGAAAATACCATGGCAACAGTAACCTGACCAACCAGCCAGACACGTTAATGCCGGCCTGCTTTTGCGCTCGGCCTGACAAGGCCGGCAGAGTTCTCAATAAACCCGACCGACTTGACGGCATTATCCAGCAGCAGCATCGTCTCAAGCAACTCTTTCATCCTTGATAGCGGCCACGCATTCGGACCATCACTGAGTGCCCTGTCGGGTTCAGGATGTGTTTCCATGAAAACCCCGGCAACACCTGCCGCTATAGCGGCCCGTGCCAGAACCGGCACATGCTCACGCTGACCACCGGAGCAACTACCCTGCCCACCGGGTAACTGCACAGAGTGCGTGGCATCAAACACAACCGGACACCCGGTATCACGCATCACCGCCAGCGCACGCATATCAGAAACCAGATTATTATAGCCAAAGGATGCGCCACGCTCGCAGACCATGATCTGATCGTTGCCAGCCGCTCTGGCCTTATCGACGACATTGCTCATATCCCAGGGCGCGAGAAACTGGCCCTTCTTGATATTGACAGGCCTTCCCTGCCCGGCAACACTCTGAATAAAATTGGTCTGGCGGCACAGAAAGGCCGGAGTCTGCAACACATCAACGACATCAGCGACCTCCTGTAACGGCGTATCCTCATGCACATCGGTCAGCACCGGCACACCCGTCTGGCGTTTTACCTTATCCAGTATGGTCAGTCCCTGTTCAATACCAGGGCCACGAAAACTGCCTGCAGCACTGCGATTGGCCTTGTCGAAAGAAGACTTATATATGAAATGAATTCCAAGCCCGGCAGTCACTTCCTGCAACTGTCCCGCTGTATCCAGCGCCAGTTGCTCACTCTCGATAACACACGGCCCTGCGATCAAAAAGAATGGCTGATCGATGCCGACCTGAAAACCACAAAGCTGCATTATGTCACCTCATCCTGTTCATTCATGCTGCGCGCGGCTCTGATAAAACCGGTAAATGCCGGATGACCGTCACGCGGTGTCGAGGTAAATTCGGGATGAAACTGGCAGGCAAAAAACCAGGGATGGTCCGGTGCCTGCACAATTTCTATCAGTAATCCGTCGCTGGAGTGACCGGCAATTTTCAGGCCCGCTTCTTCAAGCGCGGCGCGATAGTCGTTGTTAAATTCATAGCGATGCCGGTGTCGTTCGTTGATGATTGCCTGACCGTACAGGATTCTGGCCAGGCTGCCTTCCTGTAAGTGGCATGGCTGACCGCCGAGTCGCATGGTACCGCCCAGATTCGAGCCTTCATGCCTGACTTCAAGCGCTCCGTCGGTGTCTTGCCATTCTGTAATCAGGGCAATGACCGGATATGGGGTGTCTTTTCTGAATTCGGTGCTGTGGGCTTCGTGCATGTCGGCTGCATTGCGGGCATATTCGATCACCGCGACCTGCATTCCGAGACAGATTCCAAAATAGGGTATGCGGTTGCGACGCGCATGGGATACTGCCTGAATTTTGCCTTCAATTCCACGGTCTCCAAATCCGCCCGGTACCAGTATGCCTTCCATGGTTTGCAGACATGCGGTGCCAGTGGCTTCGATAGTTTCGGAGTCGATGTAGTGGATGTTGACTTTCGTCCGGGTCTTGATGCCGGCGTGAATCAGGGCTTCATGCAATGATTTGTAGGCCTCCGTAAGCTCCACGTATTTGCCCACGACTGCGATATTCACTTCTCCGGTCGGATTGGCTTTGGCATATACAACTTCTTGCCAGTCGGAGAGGTCAGCCGGCGGTACGTCCAGCCCCAGTTTCTCGACAACGATATCGTCCAGCTCCTGGGCATTAAATATCATCGGCAATCTGTAGATATCATCAACATCCATCGCCGATATGACGGCTCTTTCTTCAACGTTGGTAAACATGGCGATCTTGCGGCGTTCGTCTTCCGGGATTTTATCCTGGGATCGACATAACAGTATATCCGGCTGAATGCCGATGGAGCGGAGTTCCTTGACTGAATGCTGGGTCGGCTTGGTTTTGATCTCTCCCGCCGACGCAATCCAGGGCACCAGCGTCAGGTGCATGTATATGGCGCGTCCCTGCCCCAGTTCGATGCCCATTTGACGTATCGCTTCCAGAAAAGGCAGCGATTCAATGTCTCCAACCGTGCCGCCGGTCTCGATCAGCGCCACATCCACATCGCCGGCACCGGCTCTGATGCAGCGCTTGATCTCGTCGGTTATGTGCGGAATAACCTGCACGGTCTTGCCCAGATAGTCGCCCCGACGTTCCTTGGCGATCACACTGGAGTAGATGCGGCCGGTGGTGTAGTTGTTACTTTGTCGCATGGGGGTGCGGATAAAGCGTTCATAGTGTCCCAGGTCCAGATCCGTCTCCGCACCATCTTCGGTCACAAATACTTCGCCATGCTGGAACGGGCTCATGGTGCCCGGATCCACATTGATGTAGGGGTCCAGCTTGATCATGGTCACTTGCAAACCACGGGCTTCCAGCAGTGCCGCCAGAGAGGCCGCCGCGATGCCCTTGCCCAGTGAAGAGACCACGCCGCCTGTAACAAAAATGTAAAGGGTCATTAAAAGCCCGCATCAGGAAGAAAACAACAGATGGGGAGGTATTCTGCCAGCATGTGCGGCTCGGCTCAATGGTTTAAAGTTTTGATGTCCAACTGGAACCGGACGATGTAAAGCGCAGGGAAATGTTCGCGTCGATGGTCAAGCCGGTTCCGCCAGCGGAACAAGTGGCGGGAGTGCAGCAGTCGGGGAGTTGCGCAGGATCAAGGCGGACGAAAACGGGGAAAACAGTCGATATTCTCGTGTTATTTTCATATAGTCAGCCTATAAATCAATGTATCTGGAAGGCAAGACAATGGCAATCAGAGCATCCGGATATCCGTCTGGCTCGCCGAGCGAGAACGATTGCCGAACTTGCGCGCATCATCAGCGAGCGCAAGGTCGGGATCGGAATCCGGCGTACATTATGGGTGCAGGCGCAGCGCCTTGAACATCTGGCGCGGAGCCGGCTGGATCAACCTGAACAGGAGAGAAAACCATGATGAGAAATCTATCTAAATCGCTCATTGAGCCGGCTTTTTGGGCCGGTTCGATCTGGCGGGGTGCCTGTTGCGGGGACCGGACTGCCTTGAGGGGGCTGGCGGACTCATGGCGCGGTGGCCAATGTCGGTGCGGTGGTATGCGTTTTGCCAGTGGATCTTTTTTACGCCCTGATAGGCGGTGGCGGCCGCTTTTTGCAGCGTTTTGCCCAGCGCTGTAACGCACAATACGCGACCGCCGTCGGTCACTGTGTGGTCGCCCTGCAGTCGGGTGCCGGCATGAAATATGCGGGTGGCGTCGTTATCAACTTCGTCCAGTCCGTGGATGATGTCGCCCGTGTCGTAGTGGTCCGGATAGCCACCGGCTGCCATGACGACTCCCAGGGCAGCGCGTTCGTCCCAGTGAATGGTGCTGGCGGCCAGTGTGCCGTCAATGGCGGTGTTGCACAGGTCTATCAGGTCGGTTTGCAGGCGCAGCATCAGTGGCTGTGTTTCCGGGTCGCCCAGTCGGCAGTTGTACTCCAGTACGCGGGGCTCGCCTTTGGCGTCTATCATCAGTCCGGCATAGAGAAATCCACGGTAGCGGCTGCCTTCGGCCTTCATGCCTTTAACTGTCGGTATCATTATTTCGTCCATGATGCGTTCGTGCATGGCCTGGTCAACGAGGGGTACCGGTGAGCAGGCACCCATGCCTCCGGTGTTTGGCCCGCAGTCGCCGGTGTCGCGTGCCTTGTAGTCCTGTGAGGCAGCCAGCGGCAGTATGTGTTCACCATCAACAATGCCGGTAAAGCTGATTTCTGTTCCGGTCAGGTATTGTTCGATGATGATCTGGCTGCCGGCTTCGCCAAACCGGTTGCCGTCCAGCATGGCTCCGACCGCCGCTATGGCCTGTTCTTCGGTCTGTGCCACGATAACGCCCTTACCGGCGGCCAGTCCGTCTGCCTTGATGACGAGCGGGGCCCCTGTTTTTTTGATATGGGCAATGGCGCGCGCTGCATCGGTGTAGTGCCGGTATTCGGCAGTCGGTATTTTGTGCCGCTTCAGAAAGTCTTTGGCAAAGACCTTGGAGCCTTCCAGACGCGCGGCCTGTCGGTCCGGTCCGAAAATTTTCAGGCCGGCCGCCTCAAAGTCGTTGACAATGCCCGCTACCAGTGGTGCCTCCGGTCCGACGATTGTCAGCTCGATCTCTTCGCGCAGCGCAAAGCCTTTCAGGGCGGCGGTGTCGTTGACTTCAATGGCTATGTTTTCAATGCCCGGCTCGCGCGCTGTGCCGGCATTGCCCGGCGCAACGTAAATTGCTTCTGCAGCATCGAATTGCGCCGCTTTCCATGCCAGCGCATGTTCGCGGCCGCCACTACCTATGATCAGTATTTTCATTCGGCTGTCCTATTGTCTGGTTGCATCACGGTATTATAGGTGAATTGTTCCGGTTCGTCCGTTCCGGGTTGCAGGCCGATCCCGGTGGCGCATCTGTTCGCCGGAGGTGCGTTTTTTATGGGAATTATATCTTTAACTCCACTTATTGATAATCTTGTCTTCATGGGGTAGAGCACCGGTTGCCCCAACCGAGCAAGGTACTCCAGTGGCCAGCTAAACACCACCATAGAAATGGGTAAAAGCGAGTGGAAGGCAGGCCAAGATACTACATCAGAGAGCAGGCCCAAAAACATGGCTGGAATTTACAGCATCCATGCGGGGGATGCTGATTGCCCTGAAGAATGAGAAATCGTAAACCATCTTCCAGATATTGGTTTTGGATTAGAGCGATCTGATTTTTTTGCAGCGAATGGAATGCCCGCGGTATTAATAGAGGCCAAATATAGTTCCCTCTTTTGCGCTGCCATGTATAATCTGTATTAGTTTGTGTGTGCTCAAGGTGATTTGTTATGACGAAACATACGCAGCAAGCTGAGGTTGATCAAAACTATGAAGTATTTAAGCAGATGCTTCCCGATCTGCTAAAGTCTGATGAGAATCGTTTCGCATTGATGCATCATAGCGAATTAATCGCCTGTTTTGATACCAATCGGGATGCGTTACAGGTTGGGAAAAAGCTGCTGGAAGGCAAGCTGTTTTCTATTCAGAAGATGACCAGGCAATCCGTTGATCTGGGATACTTTTCTCATGCCGGTATTATCGGGCCTATTTGATTGGCAAAAAGGTCTTATTTGGGATATCGGCTTTATTGCGGCAGGTGATCAGCTGCCTGCTGGTCCTGAGTTGGTTCATTTCTGCCCGGCAATGGTTGATACCGGCGCGAGCCATACTTGTATTTGGGAATTATCCCGATTCGTACTACTGCATTCATATTCAGTGCTTTATTTCTGTAGCTTACACAAAGGATGCCTGAATAATCCTGTTGCGTAATTTTTTGCATTGATGGGCACAGGGACGGATTGACGCAGTATTGTCCCTGTCTGAGGGCAGGCATATCACTTGTAAGGAAGCGGTCGAATGAGGGCATCAGCGTAAGGGCCCGAAAATCTGAATCGCTAACCGCACGCGATCGGGATCAATTGATTCAATCCGCTAAAAAATATGACAAAGACAAGATGATCAATATAAGTGGAATTAAGCGTATAAGTCTCTTTTTTATGGCGGTGGCCGACCGGTTTTTTCCGGTCGAAAAATAAAAAATTTCAGGACGGTAAAGTTGACCAGCGCGGTCAGCCCGGTGGCGATTATAAATGCACCGGCTATGCCTGTCTTTTGTTCTTTGCCCAGTATCTCCAGCATCAGGGAGTTGGTCAGGTTGTTGATGATGAATGTCATTATATATAGTCCGGCAAAGGCGACCATGCGCCGGCGGGTACCACGGGTGGAGAATGTCCAGCGCCGGTGACCGTTATAGGCAACGCTGAGGGCGGCCATAAATCCACATGCCTTGGCCGGCGAGAAGTCCATGCCCAGGTAGAGCATGAGCGCATACACCGATGAGTCCACTGCGGTGGCCGATAGTCCGGTCACAATGAAGCGTCTCAACTGGGTTGGAAGGTGCCGTTCTGTCATGTCGGTGCGCTGTTTAAAGACGGGTTGTTTGTCCTGATTGATGCCGATCTGCGGGCAGATTGCAGCGATTGACCACGAAACAGCTTGTTTTTATGTTTTGCTGGACTTCCATCTGTCATTCATCCACAATTCGTTATCCAGTCGGCAGGCAGTTGCAGGAAAAATCGTGTCAATGGCTAAAATCCAGGTGTTGAACGGACCTAATCTGAATTTACTCGGTACGCGGGAACCGGAATATTATGGTTCGCGCACGCTGAATGATGTGGTGCAGTCTCTGACTGCCGAGGCGGATGCCCTGGGTTATCGCCTTGAGCATTTTCAGTCAAATTCGGAGGCCGCACTGATCACTTGTCTGCACGAGGTAGCGCAGGACAGTGTCCATTTTATGATTATCAATCCAGCCGCCTTTACTCATACCAGTGTGGCATTGAGGGATGCCGTTGTGGCCGTCGATATCCCTTTTGTCGAGGTGCATTTGTCCAATATCCATGCACGGGAGGCGTTTCGACGTGCGTCCTTTTTTTCGGATATTGCGGTGGGTGTGATCACGGGCCTGGGGGTGACGGGTTATTCGCTTGCCCTGCAAGCGGCCGATGTGTATTTGAAAAATCATCGCGAAACGGGAGGATAGTTGTGGATATACGTAAGGTCAAGAAGTTGATCGCGTTGCTGGAGGAGTCCGGCATCGCTGAAATTGAAATCCATGAGGGTGAGGAGTCGGTCAGAATCAGTCGCTATTCCGCGGCTCCGGCCATGTCTCCGCTGTCAGCAGCCTCTGTGCAGGCGACGCCGGCTGCCGATGTCAGTCGCCCGGCCAGAGATGCGGGCAGTTCTTCTGAGCATACAGTGCGCTCGCCTATGGTCGGCACTTTCTATGCCGCACCTTCGCCCGACGCCAAACCGTTCACCGCTGTCGGCGAGAGTGTCGCGGTCGGCGATACGCTTTGTATCGTCGAGGCGATGAAGATGTTGAATCAAATCGAGGCGGATAAGGCCGGGGTGATCAAGACGATCCTGGTCGATAACGGACAGCCAGTTGAGTTTGGTCAGCCGCTGTTTGTCATTGATTAGCTGTCATGCCGGACAAGATTCTTATTGCCAATCGGGGCGAGATCGCGCTGCGTGTGTTGCGTGCCTGCCGTGCCATGGGAATCAAAACCGTGGCCGTCCATTCTACGGTTGATCGCGATCTGAAGCATGTCCGACTCGCCGATGAGAGCGTTTGTATCGGCGGGCCTCCTTCCGCAGAGAGTTATCTGAATATGCCGGCTTTAATCAGTGCCGCCGAGGTGACCGATGCCGTGGCCATTCATCCCGGTTACGGGTTTCTCGCCGAAAACGCGGATTTTGCCGAGCAGGTTGAGTCCAGCGGCTTTGTTTTTATCGGCCCGCGTCCGGATACCATTCGCTTGATGGGAGATAAGATTTCTGCCATCAGAACCATGACTGAGGCCGGTATCCCAACTGTTCCGGGCTCCGATGGCCCGCTGGGGGAGGATGACAGGCGGTGTATCGAGGTGGCTCGGAAAATCGGCTATCCGGTCATCATCAAGGCCGCCGCCGGCGGCGGCGGCCGGGGTATGCGGGTTGTTTATACCGAGTCCAATCTGTTAAATGCTGTTGCCATGACCCGCACCGAGGCTGGTTCGGCATTCGGTAATGATACGGTCTATATGGAGAAGTATCTGGAAAAACCGCGCCATATCGAGGTGCAGGTGATGGCCGATACGCAGGGTAACGCTATCCATCTGGCTGACCGCGATTGTTCTGTGCAGCGCCGCCATCAGAAGGTCGTGGAGGAGGCCCCGGCTCCCGGTATCAGTACAGAGGTGCGCCAGAAAATCGGCGGGCTTTGTGTGGATGCCTGTCAGACAATCGGCTATCGCAGCCTCGGTACCTTTGAGTTTTTGTATGAGAACGGTGAGTTTTATTTTATTGAGATGAATACCCGTGTGCAGGTCGAGCATCCAGTCACCGAGATGGTTACCGGTGTCGATATTGTCCGGGAGCAGATCCGAATATCCGCCGGTGAGGCGTTGTCTTATCGTCAGTCGGATATTGTGGTCCGCGGCCATGCCATCGAGTGCCGAATCAATGCGGAAGACCCCGATACGATGTTGCCCTGTCCGGGACTGGTGGCTAATTATCACGCGCCCGGTGGCCCCGGCATACGCATGGATTCTCATTTGTACAGTGGCTACCGGGTGCCTCCATATTATGATTCTCTGGTCGGCAAGCTGATTGCCTGCGGCGATAGCCGCGAGGAGGCTCTGGCCCGTCTGGATGTTGCCCTCAGCGAAACAGTTATCGATGGCATTAAGTCTAATATCCCCCTGCAGCGCGATATTATTAATGATGCCGCTTTCCGGCAGGGCGGGGTCGATATTCATTATCTGGAGAAAAAACTGGAGTTGACCTGATGGCAGGCAGCCTTACTGTGTCCGGGATGTTTTATTCCGCTTTATTCTGAGCATCATGCAAACCCGGTGTCCTTCCTGTGAAACTATTTTTCGCCTGCCCGAAGATCAGTCCAGTACGGCTTCGGGGGTGATGCAGTGCGGTATCTGTCATCATTATTTTGACGCATTTTCTGCCCGCGTCGATAAGCCTGAGCACCGCAGCAGTGCCCATGCTATTAAGGATGTACTGGTTGAAAAAAGCCGTGATCTGGCCGCCAGAGATTTATTCGCATCCCTGAAAGGCGCTTATGTGCATGCGCCGTCCGGGACATCGTGGTGGGCAACCACGCTCTGGTCTGCGTTAATACTGCTTTGCCTGGCGGCAATCCTGGCCCAACTGGCCTGGTTTTATCGTATGCCGTTGTCTGAAAGGGAGGCGTTGCGGCCTTATGTGTTGTTGGCCTGTGAACAGCTTCCCTGCAATCTGAAGGAGAGGTCTGATCGGACTCAAATAGAGTTGTTGAGCCGCGATGTGCGTTCTCATCCCGCTATCAAAGGTGTATTGCTGGTCACTGCTACATTTATCAATCATGCTGATTTTGAGCAGCCTTATCCCAGAGTCGGCCTGCAATTATTGAATCTGATCGGGGAGGTTGTCGCATACCGGCATTTTGAGCCGGTGGAGTATCTGGACAAGGGGTATCAGGAGCAGATTTTAATGGATATCGATGTGCCGGTAACGATGATTATGGAGGTTGTCGATCCGGGCCAGGAGACGGTTTCTTACCGGTTTGACTTTTTGTGAAATCATGTAAAATTATATGCCAGTCCTGAAATGGTGCCGGCTGTTTTGCCGATCAGCCGTCTTTACAGGATGTTTTTTTGAGGTGTTAAGCACAGGTTGAAACTGACAGCATGGAATTTCAAAAAAAACCGAATGAGAACGTAAATACCAGCGGGGGTCCGCAGCGTGAACCTCTGGCCAGCATGGTCAAAAAGGAGTTGCAGCTTTATTTCAGCAGTCTTGACGGGCATGAACCCACTTCTGTCTATAAAATGGTCATGACCGAGGTGGAGCTGCCCATATTTGAAGCTGCCATGGAGTATGTCAACGGGAATCAGAGCCGCGCCGCCCGAATACTGGGTGTTTCCAGAAGTACATTGAGGAAAAAACTCAAGTTTTATGGCCTTGATTAGGGCTGCACATCGTTGCATCCGGCGGGTGTCACCGTTTGTCCGCCATTGTCTTCTCCTGCCTTATCCTATGCCGCGATATCGCTTCCGGTTTGGCTGGTCGCTTTTATCCGGTATAATTCGCAGCCTGTCTGAATTACCCGGAAATCTGTATGCCCCACCCTGTCAAACGCGCCTTGCTCAGTGTCTCGGATAAAACAGGGATTGTAGAGTTCGCGGCAACTCTTGTAGAGCATGATATAGAGATTCTTTCCACCGGCGGAACGGCTGCCTTGCTGAAAAACAGCGGTATCGCTGTGCAGGATGTGTCCGCCTGTACCGGTTTCCCCGAAATGATGGATGGGCGTCTGAAAACTCTGCATCCGATGATACATGGCGGGTTGCTGGGCCGCCGTGGCATCGATGATGCCGTGATGCTGGAGCATGGCATCGAGGCTATCGATCTCGTGGTCGTCAATCTTTATCCGTTTGAGCAGGCTGTTGCCCGTGAAGATGGCTCGCTGGCGGTGGCCATTGAAAATATTGATATTGGTGGCCCGGCCATGTTAAGGGCCGCTGCAAAGAATTATCTCGATGTTACGGTTGTGGTGGAGGTCGGTGATTACGGGCGCGTGCTCGATGAGCTGGTCAGTGGCAACGGGGTGACTTCGGATGCGCTTCGTTATGAGTTGGCAACCAGAGCTTTTGCTCATACGGCCCGCTATGATGCCGCTATATCCAATTATCTGGGTGCCCGGAATCACTGCGGCGAGGCAGGCGATTTTCCGGTAACCCTTACCGTTCAGTTCAAACACCGGCAGGGTATGCGTTACGGCGAAAATCCGCACCAAAAGGCGGCCTTTTATGTGGACCATGATGTCCCCACGGGCAGTGTGGCATCGGTAAGGCAGTTACAGGGCAAGGAATTGTCATTCAATAATATCGGTGATACGGATACCGCGCTGGAGTGCGTCAGGCAGTATGAGGTGCCCGCCTGTGTCATCGTCAAGCACGCCAATCCGTGCGGTGTGTGTGCCGCAGATGATATTGTGACGGCCTATGAACGGGCTTACAGCACTGACCCGGAGTCGGCCTTCGGCGGTATTATTGCCTTTAATCGCGAGCTGGATGAGGCCACTGTTGTCACTATCATGGATCGGCAGTTTGTCGAGGTCATTGTCGCTCCATCGGCTAGCACCGGTGCGCAAAAGGCCGCTGCCGCAAAAGGTAATATACGCTTGCTCACCTGCGGCTGTCCCGATGGCTCTCTGACTCGACTGGATTACAGGCGGATCAATGGCGGGTTGCTGGTGCAGGACGCCGACCTGAAGTTGTACGGTGGGTTGAGGGTGGTCACGGAGCGTGAACCGTCTGAGCAGGAAATGGGCGATTTGTTGTTTAGCTGGAAGGTGGCGCGGTTTGTCAAATCGAATGCGATTGTCTATGGCAGGGACAGTATGACCATTGGTGTGGGTGCCGGGCAGATGAGTCGCATCAATTCGGCCCGCATCGCTGCTATCAAAGCCGAACATGCCGGCCTTGAGGTGAAAGGTTCGGTGATGGCCTCCGATGCCTTCTTACCGTTCCGGGATGGCATTGACAGCGCCGCCAGTGCCGGTATCTCAGCCGTTATTCAACCCGGCGGTTCTGTGCGGGATGAGGAGGTTGTGGCAGCAGCCAATGAGCATGGTATGGCCATGGTGTTCACAGAAATGCGCCATTTTCGGCATTGATATGGCAGCGGCTGATGTCAGGTGCCACCTGCCCGCAGGTTGCTCCATTACACCGGGTGTATAGCCAGTATGGATGTCAGTCGATATAAGCGCGACAGGCCGGGGACCGATATACAGTATTCGGTACGGCGCAGTTCACGCGCCCGATATATGCGTATCAATGCCCGCCGGGACAAGGGTATTGAGGTCGTTATTCCGAAACGTATGCCGCTGAGTCATGTTGCTCCCTTTGTGCAGCAGCATCGTCATTGGATCGCGGCACAGGTTGAGCGGCTGGGCCTGGACCAACCTGTCGCGTTGCCAGTGATAATCCATCTTGCGGCTGTCCGCGAGCATTGGTCGGTGGAGTATCGGTTTGGTTGCAGCAGGAGCTGGCAGTGTCTGGAGGTGTCTGTTCATCATTTGCAGGTCCGGGGGCCGGTGGAGGATATCGAGGCGTGTCTGTGTGTGTTGCATCGCTGGCTGCGAAAACAGGCTCGCCGGTTTCTGCCCGCCCTGCTCTGCGAGATCAGCCGGAGGTGTGGCCTGGATTATCAAAAGGTCAGCATCCGCAGCCAGAAAAGCCGCTGGGGCAGTTGCTCTTCGAAAGGTTGTATCAGTCTGAATGACCGGTTGATGTTGCTGCCTTTTGAGTTGGTGGAGTATGTGTTGATCCATGAGTTGTGCCATACCCGGCATTTGAATCATTCACCGGAGTTCTGGGCGCTGGTCGCAAGCCATAAACCCGACTATCAGTATCTGGACAAGCAGTTGGGGCGTGTTCAGAGTGAGTTGCCTGGATGGGTTTGAGCGGTGGATTATGCGACATTGATGGCTTGCACCGGTCGGTGTTTTAGCTGGTACGGGCATGGATATTATTACACAGGGGATTGCCGGCGCTGTGCTGGCGCAGGCCGGTGCCGGCCGGCAAAAAGGTATGGCAACTGCCGTCGGCTTCGCGGCCGGTCTGTTGCCCGATGCGGATGTGTTGATACGCTCTGCCGATGATCCGCTGCTGGCCCTGGAGTTTCATCGGCAGTTTTCCCATTCATTGTTGTTTATCCCTGTCGGCGGGTTGATCGCGGCTTTGTTGTTGTGGCCGTTTGTATGCAGGCATTCGGGTTTTTTGCGTCTCTATCTGTATGCTTTGTCCGGTTACAGCGCCGGCGGTATTCTGGATGCCTGTACCAGTTTCGGTACGCAGTTATTGTGGCCATTCAGCGATGCGCGTATTGCCTGGAATCTGGTGCCGGTTGTTGACCCGCTATTGTCGCTGTCTCTGTTCGCCCTGCTTGTGGCTGGCTGGCGCAGGCGTCAACGCATATATCCGGTCACCGCCATCGGGTTTGCCCTGGCCTATCTGGCATTGGCGTATGCTCAGCAGCAGGCATCTTATTCGGTACAGCAGCAGCTTGCCGAGGTGCGTGGCCATGTTATTGAACAGTCTGTTGTGAAACCAACTCTGGGTAACATTGTTTTATGGCGGAGTGTCTATCGGTACGGTGACCGGTATCATGTCGATGCCATTCGGGTCGGCTTCGACGGCAGTGTAAGGGTATTTGAGGGGCAGTCTGTCGCCCGCTACAGGCCGGATATGTATGGGCATACGCGGTTGTCGCAGCAGTCTGAGGATATTGCCCGCTTTAACAAACTTTCTCAGGGTTATCTTGTCCGACATCCTGATGAGGAACACGTTATAGGTGATATACGTTATGCCATGCTGCCTGACAGTGTGTCTCCGTTGTGGGGCATCCGTCTTGATTCGGGCAGCCCGGATTCGCATGTCGATGAGGTGACCTTCAGAAAAACCGATGCCGAAACCCGCAGGTTGTTTTTCGGTATGTTGCTTGATAAACAGAGTTTCCGTAGTCAAAACTGAGGTGGTGTCGATGAAAGAAAAAATGTTTTTTATGGTTCTGTTGCTGGCATCAAATGTTGTTAGCGCCGAGTCTCTGGAGGATGTGCTGAGGCTGCAGGAGAGGCCCGTCGGGGTGGTCATTGAGGTTATCAAGCCGGATGGCGATGCCCTGCATGAGCATCTGTTCACGATTCGTGCCGCTTCGGAGACAATCCGCCAGAGGTTTCCCGGTCTGCCTGTCGCTGTTGTCAGCCATGGCTATGAGCAGTTTGCACTGACATCCAGCAATGCGACCCGATACAGTGCATTGCATCAGGATGTGAGGGAGCTGGTCGATAGTGATGTTGATGTGCATGTCTGTGGTACGCATGCTTCCTGGCATGATATCGCTCCTGAGGATTATCCTGAGTTTATTGATGTGACTCATGCCGGACCGGCCCAGATCAATGATTATCTGAATATCGGTTATATCCGGCTGGATTTGTAGATGCACTTTCTGTTTCTGGCCGTTGTGGTCGGCGCAGTTTTGTACGGCCCTTCGCTGTGGGCTTCCAGTATCCTGAAGCGGCATCAGGCGCATCGTGAGGACTTTAAGGGTACCGGGGGGCAGTTTGCCAGCCATCTCATTAAAAGACTGGAACTGGATGGCGTTTCTCTGGAAATGACCGATAAGGGCGATCATTATGATCCTGCCTCCAGAACGGTTCGCCTGAGTGAGAATAATTATCGTGGTAAATCATTGACGGCCGTGGTCGTCGCCGCCCATGAGGTCGGACACGCATTGCAGGATAAGCTGGGCTACAGGCCATTAAAAATTCGTACTCAGATGGCGCAGGTTGCCTTTCATGCAGAGCGTGCCGGTGCCCTGCTTATTTATGCTATCCCGATTATCACCGGTATTACCCGCGCACCTGCATCCGGCTTTGTCATGTTGTTGCTTGGCATCGCCACCATGGGGGTTTCCAGTCTGATGCATTTCATCACTTTGCCGGTTGAGTTCGATGCCAGCTTTAAAAGGGCAATGCCGATATTGAAGGCAGGCAATTATCTCGATGAAACAGAGCGCCGACATGCACGTAAAATTTTATTGGCCTGCGCTCTTACTTATGTTGCCAATTCTCTGGCCGGATTGCTCAATATCTGGCGCTGGATGACTATATTCAGGCGTTAGGCAGTCTCTGTCAGGGCTGTTTTATCTGATAGCCGGCTTCCCGTATCGCAGCAGCGAGTTGCTCCCGATCCGGATTGTCGCCTTTAATCATGACGTTACCTGTGTCGAGGTCCGGGGTGGCTGTGTCAACGCCCGCTACCCTTTCAAGGGACTCTTTCACGCTGGCTACACAGTGCTGGCAGGACATGCCCTGCACTTTCAAGATCAGTTCCATATCGGTTTCTCCATGTTGTCTGGACAGATTTTTGTGAATACAGCGTCGAATAATGAGGTAGATGGTTATCGCTATCATCAGCAGCGCCGAGACGGTACCGAACCAGCTTTCCCCATGCTGGTGGGCGGGCTTTATGGATGCATCAGGCAGGATGAAGTCGAATGTCAGACCAAAACCAATGCTCATCACAATGACGGTGCCAATATAGACTGTCAGCAGTCGGCCGCCCAGGGTTCGGTAAACTGCTCCGATGGTGGCGATATTGGTCGCCGGTCCCGCCATTAAAAATACCAGCACGGTTCCAGTCGGCATACCGGCCGCAATAAAGGCAGCGGCCAAAGGAATTGAACCGGTCGTGCAAACATAGAGCGGAATTGCAACGGCCAGCATCAATAGCATACCGGCCGGCCCCTGCGCCCATTGAATGTCATGAAAAAAGTTGCCCGGCAGTGCGATGGTGATCGCGGCCGCTATCAGAATCCCGCTGATTACCCAGCGATCTATCATCCCGTACAGGTCAATAACCGCGTAACGAATCATTTCAGGCAGTCGGCCTTTGTACCGGGTTTGTTCTTTGTATGTTGCATTGGCTGTGTCTCCGTTCATTCGCTGCGGCGCTACTTTATCCGCAATCAGGCCGCCGATAAGCCCTGTCACAAAGGCGACCCATACCTTGAAAACAGCAAACGGCCAGCCCAGAAAGGCAGCACTGACCAGAATCGAATCAACACCAGTCGAGGGTGTGCTGATCAGGAATCCGGTCGTTGCACCGTTCGAGGCACCCTGTCGCCTCAGACTCAGTGCTGTCGGTACAACACCACAGGAGCATAGTGGCAGGGGAACGCCTGTCATTACTGCCTTGAGGGTGCTGGTAAATCCCGGTTGATTCAGGGCGCGATATATCAGGCCAGCGGGCAGTGTGACATGCAGCAGTCCGGCCAGTAGTAAACCGATCAGCAGTGGCGGTGAAAGTTCGACAAGGATACGCCAGACTTCGATAAGATATATTTCAATCATGTTGAGCACCCTATATCTGTCTCTCGCGCTGCATGAGCTGTATCAGCCACAGTCCATCCTGAAATGTCAGGCGGTGTCCTCCGGTTGTAGGCAGGACGTAGGATTGTCCACGCAGCGCGGGGATAGTGTTCATGTTCTGGCTTGTGCCGCTTACCATCATGTCACCGTCTGGAGGCGGCAGGTCCTGTCTTATGATCGAGATATAGGTCGCCCCTGGATGCCGCTGCCGATTGAGCCAGTAAAGGAAGTTCCCGGGACGTTCGGGGAGCAAATCCAGAAACAGTCTGCCAGACCGATGAAAAATTTCAGCGCCCGGATACGGCATCATCCAGGTTAGCGGGTTGTCATGCAGCCTGATACCTATTTCTGCCAGATAGGTTCCCAGATGTGGTGAGGCAATAGTGGTCAGCGTGGCAACCCGTGGTTCGTCACTTTTACGATTGACCATGTACATCCGCGCAACCACACCTCCTACAGAGAAGCCGGACAGGTTCAGGGATTCGCCGGGGTGTCTGATGTTGATGGATCGCATGTATCGGGCAAGCAGTGCTGATTGTATGCCTATCGGTGCCTCATAAGGCAGATCGAGGGTGTAAAATGTTTTGTCATTGAGATGGGGATTGGCCAGCCGATAGTCGATAACCCGACTGTTTTGAAGTCGCAGATGACCACCGTCCTGCCAACCCGCTGATTCAAGAATATGCGTCACGCCGGCATCACGCCAGTTACCTCCCTGCCCCGGATAGCCGTGAATCAGTATCAGTATCTGCGCCTGTACCTGAACACTGAGCAGGCAGCCCATAAGCAGGGGCAGCAGAGTGCGTACCGATATGTTCATAACCCCGAATAATACAGCAATTCTTCTGCACCGGTACATTTACCTGCAGCAGTAGGCCCGACATCGCTCCCGGTTAATGAAATTGTTGGGACTTACTATACTTAACTCCACTCAATGATAGTCCTGATTTTGGTTGTATTGCGTTCAGTGGTTCAGATTTCGGATCATCGGATGATTGAGCGTTTGCCGGGAATCGGGAGTATTATCCCCATTGTCTCCGATGTTGACCCTCTTAAAATAGAATCTGCCTGATTCGCTATTTCGTCCCCGCATGGGGGTGGATACCCCCTCATGGGGATGAAGGTATTACTGGATGAACCCGCGTGGTTATGGGTGCTGGCGAGTGCCCTGCCGGTCTGCTTGCTGGCACCTGCATAAACCAGGCCGTCTTTTGGGTCACCGAGATTTCTTTGGATAACTGCAAACTCGATATACCCTTGCGGGCGGTGACGGTCAGATAGAAAGCATAAATCCATTGGTGAAGCGTGAAATGGAGGGGAAAGTTGGCTTTGTCAACTTTCCTACGTTGAGGTTGTGCGCGTGACCAGACGCATCAGGACAGCCTCACGGTTCGACATAAAGGTAAACCCTGCCCTTGCCCCTCCTGCTTCCCGGGAGCTCGGCTCAGAAACGCCCTCAGGCCGTATGAGAGGCATGAGTAGATTGTCCAGCGCACGGTTAATATCCGAAACCAGCTCGGTACTATAGCCGACTCGATGAGGTACGGTTGACATCTAGAAAGGTACCGCGTCATCATGCTCAGTGTGATAGTCACCGACCGGCGGATTGGTCGCCCGTCAAGGCACAACATTGCCGTCCTTGTCCGGCACATCTTGATCAGACGCCAGCCGGGGGATTTTATGAAATCTGCTGGCGAGAATATCCACGCCGGTTTTTTCAGCGCCGTCTTCACGAGAGACGAATTTGCGGCGCTTAATCTTCCCTTCTATCTTAGGTTAAAGGAGAGTTGGTAGCATGAATAGATTTATAGAGGATGGTGTTGGCCTTCTTGTTACACGGATTGAAGATCGCTGTAGAGCTTATGGCCTTAGCAAACTGGAAGGGGTTGTGGTGCCGGAGGACCTAGAGCGTTTGAGGAACAAAACTGATGGTTTTCGGGGGGGTGTAAGAAAGGTTGGAGGGGGTTACATCACTTCTGATGACCTCCGGTAACGACATGCACACAGTCCCCAGTGCTTAATGCTTTATGAGCGGCCCCGGCCCAAAGAGCCGAACATCACAATGTCATGCCATTCTGTCTCTTGAATGGCTTCACCGGTTTGGCTGTCCCTCCGGCGTTCGTTTGTCGCCACCAACATATTCAGGACGGGCGACCCGGATTTGGTCGTGCCGAAATTCGGCTCTTGACCGACATAACCTATAATCGTTAATTTCTGAAACATGCTAATCTCCTATAATTCCCAGAAGAGTTCATCATGATGGTTATCGTTTTATTGCGTTTTTGAGGGTTGTGTTTCTGGTTTGCCTGATTTTTGTTTGAAATGATGTATTCTGCACGAAATTAAGTTGTCCACATGTTTATTAACATTTCCACAAGACAGGTAGTTATGAGTACCAAAAAACAGCAAGTGGGCAAAAATCAAGTGTCTGGGGGGCGCAATTAACGTTACTTCACAGCACCCCCTTGTGAAGTAACGTGGCGATAAAACCGTATTTTATGAAAATTTGTATAAAAAAGCTACAGGAGCGCCCTATGAAAGCCAAAATCGGCATGCAGTTAAAATGCCCAAAAACGTTGATATATAGCGCCATTTATCCACTTTTTTTGGGCTGTCAAACAACCGGGGGGATTCCGGATGATGAGGGTCATTTGTCGGTGTCCGTTGAACAGAAGGTTGTTCAGTTGGTATCGGATTCTGCGGCATCAATAGAGTCTCACATGCGTTCATTGCGCCAGATGGACTTTGCGCGTGATCCGGTGGTTCCCCGGGTGACTCAGGTTCCGTTATGGGGTCGGATTGCGGAGAAGGTGGATTTGCGTTGGACGGGGCCAGCGCAGGCGAGCTGCTTTACTACCGTGGTTTGTACGGTATTTGGCATCAGGTCAGCCGGAAACATCTTCACCGATATGTCAATGAAGTCACTTTCCGCCTGAATGAAGGCAATACACAGGTTTCCACAACAGAGCGGATTAGCGCCATGTTGTCTCTGTCTGTAGGCCGGCGCATCACTTACAGGGAAGCGATTGCCTGAATACATCCGGGCAATGAGGTGCCGGCCCCGTCCCTTGGAGGTGACGGAACAACAGGGTTGTTCCCAAATGCTCATGGCTGGTCTCTGCTTGCCCGAAAATCAAAACGGCTGAACGCACAAAAGCAGGAATATCGATACAATACAACCGAAATCAGAGCAGACAGTCAGTGGAGTTAAGTATTAATTCCTAAAAAACATTTGCAGAGAACCCATACATTCTTGGGAATTATCCCGATTAGTTGACAAGTTTACGGTACAATACATCCATGAAGCACTATCGTACGATTCGCTATCGGCTGCATCCGAACACGAAGGCCAAAGCTGAGAAGCTGTTTGCTTTGAGTGGTGCCTGCCGGCATGTTTGGAATCACTTTGTGGCCGAGTTGCGCGCTGACTATGCGCGTTATGATCGGTGTGATTACCATTCGTACCGCAATAACAAACGGTTCACGGTACTGCGCCATGGTCAAAAGGACTGGTTGCAGGATTATTCGGCTGCGATAGTCAGACAGACCCTGAAACCGATTGAGACGGCTTACAAACAGTTTTTCAAGGGAAACGGTGTATTACCTCGCTTTCATGGTCGTTACACTCACAGCCCGTCATTTACCTGTCCTGCGGGCACTTTCAACCTCAACAACAAAACCCTGCATATTCAGAAGATTGGTCAGGTCGGATTATCGGGGCTGAACCCTTATCCTGACGGCAAGCCGATACAGGTGACCGTCAGGCATGAGTTAGGTAACTGGTATGCCTATGTCGTGTATGAAGTGGCTCTAAAGGGTGAACCACGACCGATCAGGGAGGTTGGCATTGACAGGAGTGTAGGCCAGGTAACCTGTTCCGATGGTTTTGTCTATCGGCTGCCAGATGATGAGAGAGGCTGGATGTTGGAATGCCGTAAGAAGCGTTATCAGCGTATGGTAGCCAGACGTGTGAAAGGTTCTAACCGCCGGGCAAAAGCAAAGCTGCTGCTGGGTAAAACCTGCCAGAAGATAGCCGAACGGCGGTATAACGGGTGTCATCACACGAGCAAGGTAATTGCGAATAAGTTCACCACCGTCTATATGGAAGACCTGAACACAAAAGGCCTGACCAAAGCCGGTCGAGGCAAAAGCGGGTTGAACCGTGAGATACTGAAGTCAGGCTGGCATCCACTGGAGCAGATGCTGGCCTACAAAACGAATGTGATCAAAGTGCGGGCTGCCTATACTTCGCAGCGGCACCATGAATGCGGGCACACGGAAAACGACAACGGAAAGACGCAAGCGGAGTTTTTCTGTCAGGCTTGTGGTCATCGGGACAATGCGGATTACAATGCTGCATTGAATATTTTGGCCTTCGGGAATGGGGCTGCTACACGTGGAGGTGGCGTTGAGGTAAGACGGCCTGTGAAGCGTGAAATAGACCGGGAAGTTGGCTTTGTCAACTAATCGGGATAATTCCCAAAGATATGGACCATTACTCCAACGGCGGTCGTTTCCTGTTGCTATCAGCAGCATTTGTCATCCTGATAGCAGGGATGAAAGCAGCCGCACCAGTATTAACCTCATTTTTGCTCTCCATCTTTATCGCCATAATCAGTGCACCCTCCATGTTTTTCCTTCAGCGTCAGGGGTTGCCGACACCTATTGCGCTGCTGGCAGTCATTTCGATGATTGTGCTGGCTTTAACGCTGATTGGCGTCCTGACAGGAAATTCGATTGAGAATTTTCAACAATCACTTCCTGCATACCAGCTACGCCTGCAGGAACGGCTGCAAGGCGTTGCCGAATTACTGGAAAAAACTGGCATAAAAATATCTTTTCAGGATATCCGGGCATATTTCGATCCCGCTATTGTCATGCAACTGGCAGTCAATATGCTCAGCGGATTAGGCAGTGTGCTGACCAATGGCTTTCTGATTCTGCTAACTGTGGTTTTCATGTTATCCGAAGCATCAGCCTTCCCCGAAAAAATACACCGTGCCTTGAATAAGCCAAATCAGTCACTTGCGGGATTTGACCATTTTCTAAAAACCGTCAGGCGCTATATGGCAATCAAAACCTGGACCAGTCTGGCAACAGGCCTGATCATATGGCTGTCGTTATGGCTACTGGGGCTGGACTACCCGCTATTGTGGGGCGTTATGGCCTTTTTATTAAACTATGTGCCGAATATAGGTTCCATTATTGCTGCCATACCGGCCGTTTTACTGGCAATCGTCCAGCTAGGCTGGGGAGGTGCGGCAGCAGTTGTCATCATATACACGCTGATCAATGTCATTATCGGCAATGCCATTGAACCACGGTTTATGGGTAAAGGGCTGGGGCTGTCAACGCTTGTGGTATTTTTATCCCTGATCTTCTGGGGGTGGGTACTGGGGCCTGTCGGAATGCTGCTTTCAATACCACTCACCATGACGTTAAAAATAGCCATGGACCATAGCGAGGAAACCCGATGGATAGCAGCTTTGCTTGACTCGGAGTGATACCGGCCAAACTATGGACCGGAAAATCAGACTTATTGCGGATAATTCGCAACCTCATTTCCATTACTGTCAACGGCTATTACTCTAGGAGCATCGCTATCTATCACTTCCTTCCATTTAATATGCAGGGTAATCAGGCTGCTTTTCTGCCTTGCTCTGGATTTTTCCAGCCACATGTCGCTAACCGTGACCAGCAAAATACCGTCTTCAAGTGACTCCGCTCCGGTAAATGGAGTGTAACCTTTCAGGACCTGGGTTCTGGCATTATATTTCAGCAAGTATTTTTCAAAGTCTTTCATGCCAGACGTTTTTGGGTCACTGGCACTTACCTTCAGCTTCGCAGGACCCGGAGTAACTGCTGCCACCGCAGCCGAAGCAACAGAACCTCCACTGCCAGAACCCAACAGAGCGAGCGTCGATACATGTAGCCACCCACTCAAATCGGAACTGGCAACATAAATCTCATACCACTCACCCTTCACACCCATTTCCATCACCTCCGAACCTGTAGAGAGTTTTTCTACCAGAGGGGAATTCTTGTCGGCTTGTTCGTACACAACGGCCCCATCTAAACGGACAGTATGAATATCACCAACCTCTGCCAATACTAATACTGGTGAAAACAATACGGACAAAGACAATGATTTCGCTATTTTTAACATCTGCCCTCCTCCATTTAATCAAACCTATATGTTTATTTTAGACCAACTCTGTGATTATTGCTGAAAAATATAGGGAATTATATAGGGAATTATATACTTAATGCCTTGGATGTTTGCAATTTTGGGGCATAGGGTGCAGGATTGTGGGCAGTTCAGTTTTTCAACGGGTGATGGGTCATGGTCAAGACGATATCGGTATTTGAGTTTTTCAGGTTTTTTCCGAGTGAAGCGGCAGCGGTTCGGTTTGTCGAGGGTCAGATTTGGGAGGATGGTCCGGTATGTCCGCACTGTAGGAGTGGCAACACGGTTCCGCGGTTGAAGCGGCATGGGCATCGCTGCCGGGATTGCAGGGCGGACTTCACGGTTCGTCACGGCACCATCTTTGAGAAGTCCAGGCTTTCCCTTGTAAAATGGCTATACGCCATTTATCTGGTTCAAACCAGCCGCAAGAGCGTGAGCAGTCTGCAGTTGTCAAAAGAACTGGCTATCACGCAGAAGACAGCGTGGTTTTTGCTTCACAGAATCCGTGAAGCGTGCCAGCAGGGGGACTGGAAGCTGACCTTTCAGGTGGAAATGGATGCGACCTGTTTCGGTGGAAAGCGAAAGAATATGAACCGGGCCAGAAGAAAAGTGAGAGAACCATCGGGTCGGGGAGCCGTGGGCAAGCAGCCTGTGATCGGGATGCGTGGGCGTGACGGACGCCTCAAGGCGGTTGCCGTGCATCGTGAGAATAAAAAGACGGTTCGCCATCTGGCAAAGGGTCATATTGAAAAGGGGGCTACGGTATTCACGGATGAGGCGCGTGCCTACGACGCCATTCCTGGAGCGGGTTTCCAGCACCAGACAGTCAATCACTCTGCGGGGGAATACATCAATGGTATGGCGCATACCAACGGCATTGAGTCCGTTTGGGCTTTGCTCAAACGGGGATACACCGGCACCTTCCATCACTTTAGCATGAAGCACTGCCAACGGTATGTGGATGAGTTTGTGTTTCGGTTAAATGAGGGTCACTGTGCCGTCGATACTCTGGATCGCATGAAGTCCGTCTGCATGGCCGGCAAGGGCAAGCGGCTGACTTACAAAACCCTGATGGCCTGATGCAAAATCAGGTCCATCAAGGGAATGTGTCTCAGGATGCGCAAATGATACGATTTTCCCAAGGATTCCCTTTGGTCCTGGTATTCGGGGCTGACCTTCTGAAGTCGATAAATCATATAGTGAAGCTCGTCGGTGCATAGAAGTAAATGCGTATTCTGCTGCAGATAAAGGCGCAAAAGAGAGGGAATCATTTGCTGCATATCTGACTCATCTTGAAGTGGAGGGATATGTAACAACGCCAATGAAAGGGTGGATTGATTTAATGAGGCAACACGGAAATAACTCTACTCATAAACTTGATGCTCCAGAAAAAGAAAGGGCGCAAAGTACAGTGATGTTTACAGCAGAGTTACTAAGGCTTGTCTATGAAATGGAATATAGGGCAAATAAATTCACGCAAGAGCAGCCCTGACAAGGCGCTCGTTCGGACGCAAACGACGCTCGCTGCGCTTCGTTTGCTCCGCACAGCTTTAACGTTAGCGTTCAATAGGTCGGGTATGTCGCTATCGCAGGAAGAGAAAGAACATGTCCTGGCTCTGGCTGAGGAAATAGTCGATCCTTCTAGTGGATATGGAAAAACATTTTGTTTGGGATATACGGATCATTACCAAAGGAGAGAAAGAACATGAGCAAACGCCCATCGCTAAAAGACTTTCAAAGTGCCGTCCGACAAATTGTTCGTTACCGACCTGAAAAAGCACCCTCCACCGCACAACTGAAACAACGATGGAAACTGGTCAAAAGGTAAGCAGGAAAAACAAAAATTCGGGGCATTAAGTATATAATTCCCTTTGGAAAGTACTGTCGGATGAGTCCATTGGTATTTTCATTCAGGCCCCGCTCCCATGAAGCATAAGGATGGGCAAAGTAAAACCGGGCGTTGAGTGTATCGGCGATATGTTGGTGACCGGCAAACTCCTTACCGTTATCGGAGGTCAGTGTGATGACCCTGTCGGACCATGGCGCCAGAAGATCGATGATGGCATCCGTGACGCATTGGGCTGTGTTACGTTTGACCTTTTTGATCAAGGTGAAATGGGATTTTCGCTCGGTCAGGGAGACCAGGGCTTGTCGGTGGTTTTTACCGATCAGGGTATCGAGTTCCCCGTCACCGATACGTGAACGGGTATCAACGATTCTGGGGCGCTGGTCAATGCTGACACGACCGACAAGCTGACCCCGGCGATTGTAGCTGCCATCGCGTTTACGGCGCTGCTTTTGGCAGCGCAGATGACGATACAGATGCCCCCCCCCCCCCCCCCTCATGCTTGTCCCGCACAATGTATTGGTCGATCCATTCATGACGGACCGACCGGTTCCTGTGTGCTTTGAGCCACAGGCTGATTTGCTCTGCACTCCAGTCAAGCTCCAGCAGGTGTCGTACATGACCCCGGGTCGTCTCGGTCAACCGGTAGCGCACGTTGGCCTGTCGGCGCTTGTCACTCAGGCGTTGAGCCTGTTCAGGGCGATAACCACGAAGGCCCGTATCGCGCTGAAGCTCACGGCTAATGGTGGATCGACTTCAACCTGACATCATGGCTATCCCGGATTGGTTATGGCCGGCTTTCTTCAGGGCATCAATCCGGTATCGTTGTTCCTGGGTAAGCTGTTTGTATCTCATCGTGCTCCTCTTTCCCGGCAGAATGGGAAAGCTGTGAATCATACAGCAGCTTACCCTATCGCCAACTCGTCAAGAGTTGCACTTACAAGTTGAATTCAGGTTTTAATGGATATAATTTTTTAGGGGTACTGGCCGCGAGCATTGAAATTTAGCTGGCTGGTGTTCATTTTGACAGCCATCAACATTTTCGCATATTTTACATCCCCTGAATATGGAGGGCGATGTTACAACCATAAAATATGATATTGCCCCTGCCGGCATTACAAACAACAGACTTAAGCGGCACGGTCAGATTTCGAGAGAGCAGCATGACCTGCTTTATTAGCTGGCACTACAATATCGAACCAAACATCAGGGCCAGTATAAAGACGGGATTATTCAGGATAATTCAGAACTTGATTTTCGTTATCATCCACAACAACGACTTTGGCATCATTATTTTTTACTGCCTCTTTCCATTTTGTATGAAGAATAATCAGGCTCACTTTCTGCCTTGCTTTGGACTGTTCCAGCCAAGCGCCGGTAGCCGCAACCTGTAAATTACCGTTTTGAAGCGGTTCCACTTTGGTAAACGGGGTGTAACCCTTCAAAACACGAGTTCTGGCACTGTACTTCAGAATGTATTTTTCAAACTCTTTCATGCTCGGCGTTTTATCAGTATCGGCTATCTTTATCTCTACAATCCTCTTGGGCATCATCTGTGTGCGTGATAGCGTCATTTTGGTGGGATCAGAATCTCCATCACCAGATCCTGGCAACATAAGCATTGATGAACGTATCCACCCACTCAGGTCGGCATCGGCAACATAAACCTCATACCATTCGCCCTGCACATCCATTTCCACAACTTGCGAAAATCTGCCGAGCTCTTTCACCTGGGGTGAATTTTCGTCCGCCGACTCGTAAAGAATGGCACTCTCTGCCTTAACAGTATGAGCATCGCCGGTTTCCGCCGGCGCTGCCATGGGCAAAAGCAATAATGATAAAGACAAGGCTTTAATCGTTTTGAGCAATTTACATCCTCATGTAAAGAAGTTAGTCCGACTAGCTTTAAGGCACCATATAAAATTTAGACCAATTTTCCACAACTGGCAACCAAATATGATAAAAAAATTCGAGCATGGGTCAATTTGGGAAATGGCACATGATGGATACGATGGAAACACTCCAACTACTCTGCCAAACAAAACAGGAAAAAACACAGAACTGGCTCACATGGCTTACCGGTATTGACTCCAGTAATACATCACCTTTTTCACATACCTCCGGGTCTCCTTGAAAGGGGGGACTTTATTGTCATATCGAATAACATTGTTCTCACCGGCATTATAGGCGGCAAGCGCAAGTTCAGCATTATTGAACTGCAGCAGCAGGTCCCTCAGATAGCGGGTACCCGCATATACATTATCTTCCGGATTATATCGGTCATCAACACCATACCGCTTTGCGGTACCGGGCATGAGCTGCATAAGACCAACGGCACCAGCCCGCGATACGGCCCTCGGATCATATGCTGATTCGGCCGTAATCACAGCATCAAGCAGGGATTCATCCACTCTGTAGCGCCGGGCAGCTCTACTGACGAGGCTTGAGTATCTTTTTCGGTTTTTCGCAAAACTCGCGGTATCAAGCGACTGCATAGGCTTGTGCATCCACTCACTCGACGTGACTTTACGAAAACCATCATGGGGTGGCCTGTCGGTAAGATAGACATGTCCATCTGCGTCTTTATAAAAATATATCTTGGCTGCATACGTACTACAGACAGATACGTACAAGCATAGCAACAGGATATAGCGCATAAACTCAGAATAGTAAAACAATAGCTTTCAGGATTATTCATCATTATACAGCCTCGCCCTGATTACAACGAATAAAACCGATGGGGCTGGTCGGCTATGATTCCGCAGCAGGACAGCGTACCATCCCATGTCTTGATAACAGGAGTTAGACATGTCCCCGGGTCCGCTTATTATTGACATTGAAGGCCAATCGCTCACTGCAGAAGATAC
The DNA here is from genome assembly GCA_965214035.1 of Gammaproteobacteria bacterium. Lineage (GTDB taxonomy): Bacteria > Pseudomonadota > Gammaproteobacteria > JAJDYQ01 > JAJDYQ01 > JAJDYQ01. The sequence continues at coordinate 1,220,678 of OZ243932.1, forward strand.
CGAGGTACTCAGTCACCCGCTGGTCGGTGGAGTTATTCTGTTCACCCGAAACTTCGCAACATCCGCACAGATTACAGAGTTGGTAAAGCATATTCACGCCATACGTGAACCCCGGTTGCTGGTTGCTATTGACCATGAAGGTGGCCCTGTACAGCGCTTTCAGGATGGATTTACACATCTGCCTGCCGCCGCACAGCTTGGCCGATACTATGACTACAATCCGTCAAAGGCACTGCAATTGACGAGAGACACAGGGTGGCTGCTTGCCATCGAGCTGGGAGCTGTCGGCATTGATCACAGTTTTACACCGGTTCTTGATCGTAAAACACATGGCAGCAAAGTCTTAAAAGACAGAACCTACCACCATGACGTACAAGTGATCGCAGAATTAGGCAACCAACTGATGAAAGGATTGCAGGAAGGTGGAATGCAGGCTACGGGCAAACATTTTCCCGGTCATGGTGGCGTTAAGGAAGATTCTCATCTCGAACTACCCGTTGACACGCGCCCGTATGAAGATATTTATTCGCAGGGCATTTTTCCCTTCGAACGCATGATCCACTACGGATTAGCTGGTATTATGCCGGCCCATGTCATATATGAACAGGTGGACTCAAATCCTGCCGGCTTTTCCCGTATCTGGCTTGAAGAGATTCTACGCAAGCAACTGGAATTCAATGGACTGATTTTCAGCGACGACCTCAGTATGGTCGGCGCACATGGAGCCGGTGGATATACAGAGCGTGCGGAAGCCGCGCTGGCAGCAGGCTGCGACGTAGTACTGGCATGTAACAACAGAACAGGTACCATTGAGATACTGGAGGAACTGAAACACTCCCCCGATCCGGTGCTGCACAGCCGTCTGGTGCGTATGCGCGGGTGCCATACTGAAGCCCAGGAGGCCTATCGCCGCTCTGTACGCTGGAAAAAAACGGTTGACGACATCCATTCATTAAATGACGAATTCCCGATGGAACAGGAATTAGAGTTTTAATATCGATCAAACAACTTTATAACCATGAATGATTTTCTGGAAAAAGCGATGGAGTCGATCAGTATGAGTCTGAACGCCTGGATTATTCAGGCCTTTGTTGTCGTCCTTCTAACGCTGATCATCAACTTCACACAAAAACGTATAATACGACGGATTCAAAGCCGGGCTGAAAAAACAAGCACCTTCTGGGATGACGCCCTTTTTTCTGCATTAACCCGACCACTGAACCTGTTGATATGGGTGGTGGGCTTAAGCTTTGCTGCAGAGATTATTTATAGCCACACAGACACCAAAATATTTGCCAAAGTACCGTCGTTGCGCGACACCGGTGTTATAGTCAGTATTATATGGTTTCTGGTGCGCTTCATCCGGCTCGCCGAACAATCTTATATCGACAAAGAACTCCGGACAGTCAAGAAAGACGATCAAACCACAATCGTCGCCATTGGCAAGCTGTTACGTCTCGCCGTACTCATTACCGGCTCTATGGTCATACTGCAAACCCTGGGTTTCAGCATATCCGGGGTGCTCGCCTTTGGCGGCATAGGAGGTATTGCGATTGGCTTTGCAGCGAAAGAATTGCTGGCCAACTTTTTCGGTAGCCTGATGATATATCTGGACAGACCATTTTCCGTTGGAGACTGGATTCGTTCCCCGGATAGAGAAATTGAAGGCATAGTCGAAGACATCGGCTGGCGCCTGACCCGTATCAGAACCTTTGACAAGCGACCACTTTACGTACCGAACTCGATATTTGTCAGTATCCCGGTAGAAAACCCATCTCGAATGACGAATCGCCGCATAAATGAAACCATTGGTATTCGCTACAAAGATGCCGCAAAAATGCCTGACATCATTCAATCAACGAGAGAAATGCTGCAAAAACACGAAGAAATTGATACCTCAAGGACACTGATCGTAAACTTTAATACGTTTGCCCCCTCCTCACTTGATTTCTTCATATACACGTTCACAAAAACGACGGACTGGATTCGCTTCCATGAAATCAAACAGGAAGTTCTGCTCAAGGTGCTCGAAATTATTGAATCACACGGAGCGGAAGCAGCATTCCCAACATCCACACTTCATATTGCAAGCGGTATACCTCCGGAATCGGATGATCACCAGCTCCATAAATCTGCCCCGGATTTCAACAAAGGAATGACATGAGTAACGCCTACATAGACGGCTTTGTAATCGCGGTACCAACCTTAAACAAACAAAAGTTTATCGAACATGCCCAAAAAGCCGATAGCGTCTTCAAAGAACTGGGGGCAACCCGGATTATTGAATGCTGGGGCGACGATGTTCCAGACGGCAGGCTTACCGATTTCCGTCGGGCGGTACAGGCCGGGGAAGACGAAACAGTGGTCTTTGCCTGGATTGAGTGGCCGGACAAACAAACTCGCGACACCGCTATGGGGCGGATGAACGAACTGATGAAAACCGATGAGCGCCTCAACTGCGAAACCAATCCGACACCTTTTGACGGCAGCCGGATGATTTTCGGTGGCTTCACGCCGATTCTCGAACTACGGTAGATGCATGCCTGACACATTACAATGCCAGATGGTACCGCCATCTGCCCTATCGTATTCGTGCCAATTTGATGGCGATCACAACGAACTACTCCGGCATGACACATACCACCGAAACAACATGCCGGTCTGAAAGCGAATTGGTGGCCAGGGACAGAATCGAACTGCCGACACGGGGATTTTCAGTCCCCTGCTCTACCGACTGAGCTACCTGGCCAAATGGGAAAAGCGGGTATTAGACGCAGTGAACGCACCTTAGTCAAGCCCGCGTTATAATCATATTTTATGCTCTGCAGATTTTTTTGAAGCATCACCGAAAAAATAATTTTCCAGCTCTTTCATCAAAAACTCTCTGGCCTCGCTATCCCTGAGATTAAGACGATATTCATTAATCAATATCGTCTGATGCTGTAACCAGTCCTGCCATGCCTGCGCCGAGACATTTTCGAGAATTTTCAGTCCAAGCTCACCCGGCACCGGAGGAAAGTCCAACCCTTCAGCCTGGATCCCAAGTTTAATACAATTTACAGTTCTACTCATCGCTTTATCCGTGTTGTTTAACCTGCTTTACCGGGCAAACTGCCTCGACGACCACTGCATCGACTTACCGGATGAATACTGCCATTGCACCGGCCGCAACGCCCGGACTCGCAAGGCACCCACTCTCGGCTGATCATACCAAAACAAGGCTTTGCCACCCAGCCATAAAGTATGGCCTGAGTTTAATCTTCATGGAAGAGGCATGCCCAATAGGCAGCTCATAACCTGCAACCCCATGACAACGGCACTCTTGCCATGCGAAGCTACCCAAAGATACCGGATTGATACACAAAGTGCTGAAAATTTCTCGATTCCCGTATAATCGCACTCCCTTTACAAATAGAACCTCGGTTACATGTTCACCGGAATTATCCAGGCAGTCGGCCAAATACACAGCATAGAACCACGGGGTCCGGACGCTCGGTATGTTATCGGCACCGGCGAACTGGATATGTCCGACGTAAAAATCGGAGACAGCATTGCCTGCCAAGGGGTTTGCCTGACCGTCACAAAATCCGGCACAGACTACTATGCCGCTGATGTTTCCGGTGAGACCCTGTCCCGCACCACCTTCGGCAAAATGAATACAGGTCTGGCCGTAAATCTGGAAAAATCAGTCACTCCGGCATCCTGCCTTGGGGGACATATCGTTAGCGGCCATATAGACGGCACAGGCAAGGTTATCAGCCGCAGGACGGATGGACGGTCTGAAAGATTCATGATTGAAACACCGATCAGGCTGGCAAAATATATCGCCGAAAAAGGATCAATCTGCATCGACGGTATCAGCCTGACAGTAAATGGCATCACAGACAACCAGTTTGACCTGAATATCGTCCCGCATACCCTGCAGGTTACAACCATGGGCAACCTCAAAATCGGCAGCGAAGTCAATCTGGAAGTGGACATCATTGCCCGATACCTCGAACGCCTGATACCTGCGTAACACCCGATTCAGATAACGATGAACTAAATCAATGCAGCCAGACACCACAGAAGAAATACTGAAAGACCTGAAAAATGGTCGCATGGTCATCATCATAGACGGCGAAGATCGTGAAAATGAAGGAGACTTCCTTATGGCCGCCTCCATGGCACGACCTGATGATATAAATTTCATGGCAACACATGGGCGCGGCTTGATCTGCCTCACACTCACACGAGAAAGATGCCGACAACTGCAACTACCTTTAATGGTCAGCAACGCAGATACCCAAAGATCAACCAACTTTACCGTATCTATCGAAGCCGCCAGAGGAGTCACAACCGGCATATCCGCCGCTGACCGAGCCGTCACCATCCAGACAGCCGTGGCACCCTATGCAAAACCGGAAGACCTTATTCAGCCGGGACACATCTTTCCACTGATGGCACAGCCGGGCGGCGTACTGACACGCGCCGGTCACACCGAAGCGGGCTGCGATCTGGCCCGGCTTGCCGGGCTTGAACCCGCCGCAGTTATCGTCGAGATATTAAATGAAGACGGCACCATGGCGCGCCGACCGGATCTGGAAAAAGTTGCAGAAAAACACCGCATCAAGATAGGCACAATCGCCGACCTGATTCATTACCGCCTGAATAATGAAAAAACCATCACCCATGCGGCCGAAAGTGAGCTGCCCACAAAATACGGAAAATTTCAGCTACATGCTTATCAGGACGACATTGAGGGCAATCTGCACCTCGCCCTGGCTCATGGCAATATATCCAGCAACGAACCGACAACAGTCCGTGTACATGTACGCGACAACCTCTGCGACCTGCTCGGCATCAACTGGAAACACTGTGGCTGGCCGCTACAAAGCGCGATGAAACGCATCGCCCGGGAAAAGCATGGAGTACTCGTCATCCTCTGCGAAAAAGCCGACCCCCGCGACATGATTCGACGCATCCAGGGATACACAACCGAATCAACCAGACAAGAAAACCCACACACCGGCGAAAACACCCAGGCAACGCAAGAATTACGCACCTACGGTATCGGCGCACAAATTCTGGCAGATCTGGGCGTATCCAAAATGCGTGTGTTAAGCTCCCCCAAAATATTTCATGGTCTGGCAGGCTTTGGGCTGGAAGTAGTCGATTATATTCCCCCGGAAAACTGACAGACATCATCGAAAACACAATACAGGAATACAACCATGAACGACATAGAAAATATTGAAGGCGAATTTACAAACACGATCGGCCGCTACGCCATCGTCGCATCCCGCTTTAATGGCCACATTGTGGAAGCCCTGATTAACGGTGCTGTTGACGCACTAAAACGTCACGGAGTAATCAATGCAGATATTCAACTATATCGCGTCCCCGGTGCCCTTGAAATCCCGTTAATTGCAGAGAAACTGGCCAGCGCTGGTCAGCATGATGCAATTATTGCACTGGGCGCAGTCATTCGAGGTGACACACCACATTTCGATATTGTTGCCAGAGAATCAGCCAGCGGACTATCCACCAGTATGATGCGACACAATATACCGATATCCAACGGCATCCTGACAACAAATACCATCGAACAAGCTGTCGAACGGGCCGGCACCAAAGCAGGCAATAAAGGCATCGAGGCCGCACTTGGTGCAATCGAAATGATCAGCCTGCTGAAAAAGATCAGCTAACATGGCAACACCGACAAACAAACCGGCAAAAAAGAAAAAGGCCGACTCACGCACATGCGCCCGGCGACTAGCCATGCAAGCCACATATCAATGGCTGATGAGCATGGAAGATATTACACTTATAGAAAAACAATATCTTGAAGACCCTGAAGCCCAATCAGCAAATCAAAGTATGCTCACCGAACTAATCCGTGGAATAGAGACAAATTACAAACAACTGACCGCCACCATGCAACCATTTCTTGACAGGTCATTCGATAAAATTGACCCGATTGAGCAAGCCATACTCCTGCTGGCAACCTACGAATTAAAATACTCCATTTCAATTCCTTACCGAGCAGTAATCAACGAAGCAATAGAACTAGCCAAGATCTACGGTGCCGAACAGGGGCACAAATTTATCAACGGAGTTCTGGACAAAATAGCAAAAGACCTGCGATCTTAAATTGCAGACAGACAACACAAACACCGTTTCAATCCACGCGCCCGTGATGGGCGCGACACACCTGTTGCAAGAGGTCGGTATAGCGTTGCGCGTTTCAATCCACGCGCCCGTGATGGGCGCGACAAGCCAGGCTACTGTTTGGACTGCCGAATATAAGGTTTCAATCCACGCGCCCGTGATGGGCGCGACCAACGGGCGGAGTGGTGTATGATACGCCTCACAAGTTTCAATCCACGCGCCCGTGATGGGCGCGACGTCGAAGAACCTTCGTGATTACTATGCGGAGGCTGTTTCAATCCACGCGCCCGTGATGGGCGCGACCTTTGAGACTAATAAGTTGTATCGTTTCTATGATGTTTCAATCCACGCGCCCGTGATGGGCGCGACATAATGTTGTCGTATCTCTGCCCGCAAGCAATCGTTTCAATCCACGCGCCCGTGATGGGCGCGACTGCTTCCCCGCATGACGGTACAATCACGGACTCCGTTTCAATCCACGCGCCCGTGATGGGCGCGACATGATAATCCCAAGGTCTGCGAGATATTGGTGAAGTTTCAATCCACGCGCCCGTGATGGGCGCGACAACCGTGATTGGGACAGAGGTACCAATCATGTCTGTTTCAATCCACGCGCCCGTGATGGGCGCGACGATATCGCCGTTTTAACAGCGTTTCGGATGTTGCGTTTCAATCCACGCGCCCGTGATGGGCGCGACATATAACAGAGGGTTCAGGCACAGAAGATACAGTAGTTTCAATCCACGCGCCCGTGATGGGCGCGACTTACTCCTTTTCTTCTCCTGCCCCTCATAAGATTGAGTTTCAATCCACGCGCCCGTGATGGGCGCGACCAATCGATATAACGCTATATCTCGATGGTTGCGAGTTTCAATCCACGCGCCCGTGATGGGCGCGACACCTTTTCATAGCTTAAGCCCTGTAGCCACCCTTGTTTCAATCCACGCGCCCGTGATGGGCGCGACGCAGAGCGGCGAGACCGCGAGCGGTAACAGAGTGTTTCAATCCACGCGCCCGTGATGGGCGCGACCTTCTGGTCTTGGCGCCGCTCTTGGCGGTGGTCTGTTTCAATCCACGCGCCCGTGATGGGCGCGACATCCCGACGGACTTGGCCGATACACTGTGACGGTGTTTCAATCCACGCGCCCGTGATGGGCGCGACGTGAAAAAGATTGAGAAAGTGCTTGACATTGGGCGGTTTCAATCCACGCGCCCGTGATGGGCGCGACGAAGATACTTGGAGAGTGTGATGGACGATGAAACGTTTCAATCCACGCGCCCGTGATGGGCGCGACGCCGCCAACGTACACATCCTGCCCGCTCGGACGTGTTTCAATCCACGCGCCCGTGATGGGCGCGACGCGTCTGTATGACGGTGACGTAGAAAGTTACACGGTTTCAATCCACGCGCCCGTGATGGGCGCGACATTGATGTATTGGTATATTATAAATTGCTAATACGTTTCAATCCACGCGCCCGTGATGGGCGCGACAGTTTTATTATAATTTCTTGATTCTTAAAAACAAAAAGAATCTATCCCGCTAACCATTGGCTGACGGGTTAATATTTGTCCAATTTGTTAAAGAGTAATACTTTTCTTCAAATAATCAGTCACTTATTATCCGCTATACCTGCCGGTATTGATGAGGACTGATAGTTAGCGATTATAATATGAGTGGGTCGCGAACGGCATCGGCGACAGGTTTTGCTCCCAGATGCTCGACTTTTTGGCGGCCTTTTTTACCCAGGAAATAAAAGCGCAGGCTATCTTCTTCTGAATCATATATTTCAGTCAGCTCATTCTTCAATATCGCAAACTGAGCCGGATTAACTTCGCACTCAAATACTGAATTCTGCACCCTCATTCCGTAGTCCTGGCATATCTTCGCAATATTTCGTAAACGCCGGCGCCCGCCTTCGGTCACAACGCTCACATCATAAGTAACCAATACCAACATTACTATTTTACCGTGTAAGGCGGATAAAATTCCGTATCACCGCGAATATGTCTGGCCAGTAACATTGCCTGTGTATGTGGCAACAACCCGATCGGCACAGATTCATACAGATAGGGATGCATCACCTCCACCTGTTTTCTCTCCTGCCAGACTGTCAAAAACTCCTTGCGCGATTCTTCTGTTAATTTAACCGCGCCGCTGGCTTCGGTCACAAAATCTTTCAATTTGAACTGCTGCCGATTTATCAATGTCAAGACAAAACGGTCCGCCCATGATGCTCGAAACTCTTCAAGCAAATCCAGCGCAAGGCTTAACCGGCCCGGCCGGTCCTGGTGTAAAAAACCAACATATGGATCGAGTCCCACGCCCTGCAATGCAGATGCACATTCATTAGTTATCAAAGAATAGGCAAACGACAGTAGCGCATTTACCGGGTCAGTCGGCGGTCGGCGCACCCGACCTCCAAACGCAAATCCCGGACCGCGCAGCAACTCATTAAAAACACCAAAATAGGCATTAGCGGCATCGCCCTCCATGCCACGCGCCTCTTCTAGTGATCCAGCCTGTTTTATGCGTCTGAGGCTGGTCGCCAGTTTATCGATGACTGCCTGTATCTGCGGATTTTCACCGTGGTTTCGCAACTCACGCATCAGCACAGAGCGCCCATTGGCAATTTTAGCCGCCAGTATCAAACGGGCCACTGACAACGACTTTTTCATATCATCTGCCCAACGATACTGTGCCCTGCGCAGCAATACATTACCGGTTTGTTTACCCTGCACCCTGGCCAGAAACCTGCCGTACTCTGTATAAAACGACAACCCGATCCCCTGCTCCCCGCAATAACCCATCAAAAACGGCGAAACCGAGACCTGACCAAAACATAGAATATTCCCGATGGTCAGCGCAGGAAACTGACTCAACTTCTCACCTCCCTGTTTGATAACAATGGTCTGCCGTTCCTTGTGCAGATAAGACTCCTGGCGCGTGATGTACAGCGTATTAAGCAGTTTTTTCATGCGCTGAAAATCTGATCGATATATTCCCTTGTTACATCCTTGCGAAAAAGAACCGGTTCACAAAGGTCAAGCAGCGAACAGGCGCGGCAACGTTTTCTGTCCTTAATCGGCGCGGGCGTTATAGCAGACGATTGCAGTTCATGGGCCGCCTCAATCACATGACAAGTCTGCTCACGCAATTTTTCATCGAAAACCACACTCTCACGGCGCCGTACCTTCCAGTACCATATCGCCCCTTCAGTCACCGTGATGGAACGCATTTCCTCCAGACACAAAGCCTGCGCACAAAGCTGAATGCGATCCCAATCCTGAACCTTGGACTTACCCCGCTTATATTCCACCGGAAAATATTGATCATCCTGTCTGATTTCCAGCAAGTCCATCTTTCCTTTAAGCCGATAACGCCGCGACTCAAGCAAAACACTGCGTTCATAGTGGACATCGCCACGCTGTTCCATGGCACCCGAATCCACACGATCATGTAATAAATTACCTTCCACAGTAAAACGGTTTTCATCCCAGACCTGCTCGATGTGAATCAAGGCAAACTGCCGAGGACAATAGGCATAATGCTGCAAGGCCGAGATCATCAGGTAGTCACTGTTATCCGTGTTCATGTGAGTGAATCCCAACGAATAACGCGCTTACTTCATGCGCCTGCCATACCCAGATACTGACTCATGGACTGTGCCTTGTCAGGGCATTGGGTGCATAATTTTTTATCTTCCGTAATCAACGGCTTACTCAATTGATGCGCAAGCAAGACATATTGTGCATCATACGCACTGATATCGTGGTCCCGTGCCAGCATGATTACCTCAGGGAATGCTGTCTCATATTCATGGCCTTCAATCACCGAAGTGAAACTCTCCCATAGCATGGCAACATCGTCAGCGTCCATGCCCCCGTGTTTGAAATAGACTGACAGCACACTGGCCAGCTCATGCCGACACAGCGACGGCACGACCCAGACAGGATGAAGACTTCGCAGGCGTCGAGCCAGAGGCGTTTTGTCACCTTCAATCACCCAATACGCCACGATATTGGCATCGACAACAATCACTCTCTGCCCTCTCGCCTCGCCTGTTCGATAAGTTCGTCGGTCAAGGGGAATTTGCCCTTATATAGCGCGGGTGTATCCCCCATGTCGGATTGACTCAATCCCTCACTCAGGATCGCAACCGCCTCGCGCGTCATACTGCGCTGATGGCGGAAGGCTTGCTCCTTAAGCCGGTGATGCAGGTCTTCGGGCAGATTCTTGATAACAAGGGAAGGCATATCAGTCTCCAGATTACTAGCAAATTGCTGGCATTATTATAGTCAACAACAGACTAGAACCCATTGATTTCTTCGGGAGTCAATTCTTCCAACTGACTTAGCCCATAACTACCATCGGGTTCGACTTTTAATGTCCCATGTACCTTGGCTGATGAATACTGACCCAATGGACAGTTGTGTTGCCACCAGATAACTTTATTGACCACCATGCTACCTTCGGGTCTGGCTGACGACGCATCTCCTTCAAACAAACGTGGCAGGACATCTTTAATCTTCTCAGCATCTTCGTCACTGAACCCTGTACGTTCAGCAAGCTGTGGATTCATCGCGCCGTAGGCGACATATACCGCGTCATCAACGCGGTGTTTCATGCCCATGGTGTCTGAGCTCTTTTTACTACCTTCGCCTTCACCACTAACGCTTTTAGTAATCTGAGTACTGGTTACGTTGATAGGATCAACGGAAAAGGCGGAATGGAGAGTCACTGGGCCACGGATAGGAATTGAGCAGCCCTCACCTTTTTTGTCGCCTTTATATGCAAAAATCTGCCCAAAGCTACGCACATCAAACCACTTTTCACAGGCGCTTGTGATCGTTTCATCAGAGGATTTTTTCTTGCTATTAAAGGCATCTTTTCCAAGTCCATATTCATCAGAATAGGCACGGTTTTGCAGGCTGGTCATGCCATCGGTTTTCTTTTCGTCAGACTGCACAAAAATACTGTGCCCTTGCTCTTGCAAACGGTCACGAATTTTACGCTTTAGGCAAACATCGGTAATTTCACCGTAGCCCTCGTAATCCGTGCGCGGGCGGTTTCCATTTAAAGGATCGCCATTGGGGTTGGCATTTTCAACCGAAAAGATAATCGCAAAATCAATTTTGTTTTGTAAGCTCATTATTGGTCTCCTTGTTGGGGTTCAGAATCATTGGTGTTGTTTTTAGCTTGGCTCCGCAGCGTCAGGCGCTGACAATGGAACCCTAGTAAAAATTCTCCAGATAGCGCTTCATCTTTCATAAACTCATTTCGTTCAAATGCAGCGGTCACTTCGTCAATTTCCTTGCGAATATTGGTAAGAAAACCTGGCTTTGATGATGTTAATTGCCGTATATAAGGGTCTAGCTGCTTATAGATTGTCAACCATGTTGAATAGGGTCTATCGGCAAAACGCTGCATCAGTCGGTTTGCTGTGGTCGGTCTTTTTGCATCCGCCAATCGCAATGCGGTAGATTCAAGTTTTTCGGCCAGCGCAAGCAGCCGACCATATAAATAATCTCTTGAAGTAATCGTTGTATCGAGTGCCATAGAATAAGTCCTCTGTTGGTTGTGATCGGAATGCCTGATAAAGTGTCCTTTGTAAAGGGCGCAGGCAACGCCCAGGCTGCGCTCCCATTCACAGTATTCTTTGTTGGCAAATCTGCTGGCTTCGCTCAAAGCACGTTTGAGAATATCCTGTGGAATATCGGCACGGTCCAGCATACAGGACAATAGCCGCTGATATAACTGCTTGCCCAATTTTTTATTGCTTTTCAGGATATCGCCATAAACACCATCCAATATGGCGCGAGGTGCAGGTGCCTGAACGTGCCAGACGGTGACCTTTTTGGCTTTGCCATTTCGCTGGTCAATTTCACGTTTATGTCGCTGCGGCCAAGCAAAATCTTCATGCCAAACAGTTATATCGTCTAAATAGTCCTTCGGCATGGATTCTCGGTAATAAGTAACAGCCATGCGCCCCGGTGTTGCCGAGTCAATAGCCATGACCGATATGGTGTCATCGACATCAATGGATTGCCGATAACCGTTCATATGCTTATTGAGCTTTTTGCTGTAAGCATAACCAAGATCCAGAGATTGATCGGGTTGCATCTGATCGACTTCATCTGCCGGCCCTTGAATATCATCGGTTACTTCTTCTTGATCAGAGGCATTCCACCAATCGTCATCAAGCCACACTGCTTCTTCAAAGGGGTGGATTACTGGTTCTGTTGAGACAGCCCAGGTAACGATAATCTGGTCTTCCATACGTGCCCAGTGACCTTGCCTGTTGATGAGCCAACGCAAAGCATTGTGGGCTTTTTGCGAAGTGATATTGCCAATGGTTGCACCCTGTAAGCCGCCTGCATTTACCGTTTTTTGGGTATCGGTAAAGCGCCCCTTGAAGGTATAACCAGCGAAATCATTAGACGAAATCAGCTTGGCTTTATCACCTGAATGACGCAGTTTGGCAGGATGATTGAGGGCAATGGCCTCCACTTCACCAGAAACATAACAGAGTGCTGATATATTGCCTTGTTGCTCGTCATACTGTGCCCAGCGTTTTTGTAATGCCGGGTCCTTCCAGGTATCTGCACATTTGATATCTGCCGCTTCAACAGTCCAACACACCAGCGCATTGCCTTGGTCAAGTTGACCCTTTTCCTTAGGCAAGGTCTTGAAAATCTCGGGCGGCTCCACATCCTGATTATCCCAGCTTGTCAACAAGCAACCTTTGTTATCGACCCACAAGACTTTGACTGCATCCTGCACCAGATCGGCTACAACAGATCGCTGGCTGATATAACGATAGATCGCCTGAATACTGAGGGGTGTGTCATCCGATTCAACCCATTGCGCCAACTGTCGCTGATAGCTACTGAAGTAAGCCGCCTTTAAACCACCGTACCGGGCATAATCACCCGCAACATACTGAACCTTGTCTGCCAACGGATGCGGCGCTTCACCACTGCTACGACCCGCAGAACTTTCTGTTGCCGGTAGTATAATTTGTGTTTTTTCCGGGAGGATGCTTGCATCCAGAAAATCACCCTTACCGTTGATAATGATATTGATATGGGCGTTCTGAATAGTATGTGCAACGGGTATCGGCTTTTCTTCCCCGGAAATATCGCCCTGCTCCAGTGCCTGTTCATAGGTTTGATACAGTCTCGACATCCAGCTCATAGGATTGCCTCCCGCTCAACCGGCATCAGGTTATTGCTTAAGCCAAACGGTTTAGCTTCCATCTCACGGATAAAGCGGCGCTTATCGCACTGCTCCGGGCGAGGAAACTCAACCACGCCCTTACGCATAACTGGTTGCCAGAAACGTGCATGAAGTTCATTGACACCGGTTTCATCAGGGTAATCGAAGCTGTGGAACATCAGGCCGAAACCCAGTTCCGGGACATTATCATAGTGACTACTGCCAGCACCAAAATCACAAGGTTCTACATAGCCCTGACAATCTCTGACACCGAGAAAAATATCCTGCCTGCCGCCTTTTTCTAGGCTCCTTTTCGCGATTGCGTAGTGTTTACCATCTATGCGGTCAGCGACCAGCTCCTGGCGATGCTCGTTCCATTCAAAATGCGCCTCTACCTGATACGCCACCCGATGCAAAAAGGTATAGATGGCAAGGCTGTTGCCTCCGTTCCACACCAACGGCTTGGTACCTTTGGTCTGTGTTTGAATGGCATTCAACACCCGCACGCGGTCCACATACCAGATAAATGTCGGTTTCCAGTAGATCGACTTTAATACCCCTTTAATCGCCTCATATGTTGGCACATGGTATGAACATTTTTCTCCCCCTATTTTGGTGATAGGGTCAGTGAATAGCGCATAGCGCCCTGTTAATTGGAAACTGATACTGTTTTTCATGGCATCTCCTGTATTTAGGCTAGTATGATAAGTACACAAAGCCCAAGCAACGCATAAAATCGGTCAAACGACAACCGTGGATTGAAATGGAGTCATAAATTGCTCAACACAGAGCGATGCCTTCGGGCGTCGCTCTCATTTTCCTTACCCACAATACAAAAACTCCTGCTCAGACACCTTCTCACTGGATACGCCAAAAGCCTCGCTGTAATACTGATCATCCAAGTAATAGACGCCCAGCCCCTCCTGAATCTCTGACACCGCCCCGACCTCCTTCAGCTTGTCCCATTCATTAGAAAAGACATTAACGCTATACCGTTGCACCTTCTTTAGTAATCCGAACATTTCCCCCATATCAAAATCCGTATTGACGGCGCATAGCTGCTTAATTAACGCCTTACCGTCGCCATAGGGAACAATCACTCCCCGGGTCGGCGCATCAATAACCTCGAACAACCGGCCAGCCTCCATAAATGACTGTTGTAACAATGGCAGCTTCCGCTGGCGCTTTCTCTTTTTATTAAGCTCTGCACCAGGATTCGTGCAATTACCACCCAGCAGGCTTAACAGATTTTTCGGCCCATCAATGGGATAAATCATTTCGTTTTTGCGGTCATTGCTACGCTTAAAAAAGAAATCCTGATAGTAGGCATCCATCGCCTTTGGCGACAACAGTTCGGCAGCCTGAGCAAACTGTCTGAATATCCGTTCCGATGAACGAGCGCCTTCATAAATATCAGTCAGCCTGTTTAAGGGTTCGTCGGCTGGATTAATCACATCAACACGACCCTTGATCAATGTCCCATCACCGTCTTTAAGCAGGCCATTGCGATTGCAGCGACCTGCCGCCTGATTAATAGAATCCAATCCCGCAAGGAAGCGCACGACTGAGGCAAAATCCACATCGACACCGGCTTCAATTAATTGAGTGCTGATACACAAAACTGGTAAACCCTCTGCCAATCTGGATTTGATGTCCTTAAATCTCGCTTCACGATGAGCAGCGCATTGATTAGTGCTCAGGTGAAAAAGCACTTCACGGTCAATATCAGAGTTGGCAAGCGATTCGTACAAAGTGCTTGCCCAGCGCTTGGTATTAACAACAGTCAGACAGCTACCATGCTGTTGAAACCGCTCCCAGATAAGATCAACAATTTCACTGCACTGCCAACCACCACGCTTATTATAGCGGTTGTGGATGGCGACACGCGACAGATCGGTAAACAGTTGCGTTTTGTTATCTATCAATTCATGGTTGTCTGCCAGTTTAAGCTGACCATACTCAGGCTTGGGCAACTGATGCAGTAGTGGTTGCGTCGCTGTACAGAGTACAGCCGTTGTCTTGGCATTCTGAGTGAGATAATTCAGCGCATTACAAAATAGATGGACACATTTAATAGGCAATGTCTGGATTTCATCAAAGATAATTACGGCGTTTGCCAACTGGTGTAAACGACGGACGCTTCGGGTTCCACCGGAAAATAATGTTTCCAGAAACTGTACCATTGTCGTAAATACCACAGGGACATCCCAGTTTTCAGAAAGCAGTTTGGTTCGCCAGTGTTCTTTTTCGGGGTCAAGATTACTGTGATGTTCCAGTACCCAAGGGAATCGATCTCCTTCCCGCTCCAAAAAATCTCTCGCTACCCGGGCATTCTGTTCAATAATGGAAGTATATGGAATTACATAGATGATGCGGTCAAGCTGGTGATGTTGTGCATGTTGCAAGGCGTACCGCAGACTCGTCAGAGTTTTACCTCCACCTGTTGGCACCGATAGCGTATAAACACCCTGAGGGTCTTTGGCTCTTTGGGCGCAGCTATCCGAGATAGTGCATCGAACTTTGTCTATGGGTTGTTTATCTGCGGCAAAATTGGCTATTTTTTCATTAAAACGCGCCAGTGCGGTTTGCCACTTGTAGTAATCTGCTCTCGCCAATCGCTCTTTCTGCCGATCAGGTATTTCAAACTCGGCACTGTCCAAACGGTCGGCATCAATTAGACAACTGAACAGAAAGCGTGTCAGCATACCAAGCGCAAAGGGTTCCACAACTTTCCTGGATTGTTGATCAAGCTGGCAGATCGTTTTACGTGCTTCATCTATTACCTGTTTCACCAAAGACTTCGTAAGTAAGTCATCTATACATGACCTAAAATGTTCATCTACATTTTCAATCGCCTCTTTAAGGTGTGTGTCTTTGTCGGGTTTATCCATGCGAGAGCAAAAATTGTTTTTTCCATCAACTTTTAAACAATCAATCAGGCCACTGTGATGCGAGGCAACACACAGCGCCAGAATTTGCCCGACCAACTCACCCGTACCCTTTCCGGCCTCAATACCTTGAAGTTTGTGCCAAATATACTGTGCGCCTGCTGTTGAATGATCGATCTTTCCTCTTGCAAGTTTGACATCAACCCAAGCTTCATCATCCTGATCAATATGGTCCGTTGCCGAATTAATATAATTCTGAAATTCCTGACTGTATTTCCCAAAATCATGCAGCAGCCCTATCAATCTGCCTGCATCAGGGATATTAATTTTCGATGCAAAGTCAGATGCCAGACCGCCAACATTTTGCAAATGGGTTTCCAGTAATTGCTCATCCCCATTTTTACGCCTATGTGCAATAAATTTACGTCCTTCAGCACGGACCTCTTCTGTCACGATCTCCTCACTTTTTGCCATTTCGGTCTTGATAAACCCCTTATATACCGCCAGTGGCTCTATCCATGGGTCTGTCGCCATATATTTTTATCGTCTCCAGCAGGCGGTTGCTCACCTGTTGCCGAAGTGATGGTGGTGCAATGACTTCTACATCAGGACCGAATTTGAGTATTTCTCGAATCAGTTCGGTGGGGTTGCCGTAGGGTATTTTCAGTTCGTACCGGCCGTCCGGCAGGGTTCTGCCCTGTTGTTGCGGATGCCAGTGTTCATCGGCCACCCATTTGGCGGCTTCACTGCCGAATATCAGGTGTGCCGTTTCCGTAGCCGGGCCGGCGTAGATGCCGAAGGTGCGGGTGAAGTGTTCGTCCAGTTCTTTATCACCGTATTCCAGAGCCGTGGCATTATCGATAAAGGTCGGTTTTATCCTGTCCAGAGAAAATGTGCGCAGTCCTTTTCTCAGATGGCACCAGCCATCCAGGTACCAGTTATCCCGGTAATATATCAGGCGTTGCGGCGATATCATGCGCTCGGTCAGTTGGTCGCGCTGACGACCGTGGTATATAACTTTAACCCGGCGGCGGCGTATCAGGGCAGTGACCAGTTTGCGAAAATCTTCAATGTCTGTCGGTCGAGCTTCTGTTTGCAGAATTTTTATCCGTCTGTCGAGTTCCGCGCTTTCTGTATCCATGTGCTTGAGCAGGGTTTCTATGCGCTGTCTGAAGGCTTTGATGCTGTCATCCAGCAGACCCGGTTGTATGTCGCTGAGTAGCTTTTGGGTGGTTATCAGTGCATACAGTTCTGATGAGCTGAACCACAGGCCGGGGATTTCATAGGGGTGTGTACCGTGCTGCCGGTCGTAGTAGTAACCGTTTTGTGCCCTGTCATAGATAATCGGTGCGCCGAGAAAGTCGCGCATTTCTTCAATCGTGCGTTTGATGGTTGAGCGATTGGACTCCAGTTTTTCTTCCAGATCGCGCCGTGATATTGGCGTGCGTCTGGATGAGAGTATTTTATGCAGCTCGAATATTCGAGTGAAGCGGTCCATACCGTAGTTTATTACAAAAACTCACCTCAAAATTGTTTGAGGCAAGATCCTGATGAGTTTGCTCACGAAGATTATAGTCTCTTTCACACGGACATGAAACGATCCGGAATCAGTCATGCCCGGCGGGTTGTATAGCGGATGGCGTTTCGTTTAATAATGCCAGTCTTTTCGGGGTTCCGACATCATTCCAAAATCCTTTGTAGTGTTCTGCTGTCACTGTATGGTGCTGTATCGCTTCTCTGAGAATGGGTTCCAGTGGTAATTTTCCTGTTCGCCGGTCTTTGAACAGTGTTTTGTTATACACGCCAATCCCGCTGAAGGTCAAGCGGGGCTGTCCCTCGTTTGCGGCGTATCCATCAGACAGTGCAAAGTCGCCGGCCGGATGATGTGCCGGATTATCCACCAGCACGATGTGGGCCTGCCCTTTCAGTGTATCGGGCAGTCTGGAGTAATCATAATCTGTATGGACATCGCCGTTCACCACAATGAAGGTGTCACTGAGCAGGTCAAGCGCATGTAGTATTCCGCCGCCTGTTTCATAGGCTATTGCAGGTTCTCTAGAGTATGTTATGCGGATGTTGTAGCGGGTGCCGTCCTGCAGGAAGGTCTCGATTTTTTGCCCAAGCCAGCCGGTATTGATGATTAGTTCCTGAATACCGGTCTTTCTCAGGGCCTCGATATGGTATTCAATCAGGCATTTACCCTGAATTTTCAGCAGGGACTTGGGTGTTTTATCGGTCAACGGGCGCATACGCTGCCCCCGGCCCGCCGCGAGTATCATGGCTTTTAGTTCAGACATCCGGGGTAGCTGATTGTAATGCCGGCCCGATCTGTTCGACAGTAAAATTATACAGGTGGCGTAATTCCGGGTAGCGGGCACTGACTTCTTCCACGTAGGTCAGTGTCGCTGGAATATCCTGCAGATAGGCTGGCTTGCCATCTCGATGGTGCAGGCGGGCAAAAATCCCGATGGCTTTCAGGTGTCTTTGTACACCCATCTGATCAAACCAGCGCAGAAATAGGGTTTCGTCGTGGTGGCTGTCGCGGTCGAGTATCCCGGACTGCATTGCCAGCTCATGGTAGCCGAGTGCCCAGTCTTCAACCTGCTGCCGCGGCCAGGCGATATAACAGTCGCGCAACAGAGAAACCAGATCATAGGTGACCGGCCCGAACACGGCATCCTGAAAGTCCAGAATACCGGGATTATGCCGCTCGGTGAGCATCAGGTTGCGTGAGTGGTAATCCCGATGCACACAGACCTGTGGCTGTTGCAGTGCATTATCGACCAGCAGCCTGAAGGTGCTGTCCAGCATTCGGTTCGTTCTGTCATCCAGATTCAGGTTCAGGTGTCGCCGTAAAAACCATTCACGAAACAGTTCCATTTCCTGCATCAGCAGGGCTTCATCATACGGGGGAATCTGTTCGGTGCCCGGCCCACAGGCCTGTAGTGTTGCCAGTGCCCCCAGAGCATCACCATAAAGCCTTGCTGCGGTTTCATCATTGAGTTCCTGTAAGTACTGGCGATCACCCAAATCGTCCAGCAGCAAAAACCCCTGTTCCAGATTCTGCTCGATAATCTCCGGCATATTCAGACCGATTTTAATCAGCGAGTGTGCCATATTGATAAATGGTCGGCAGTCTTCGTTCTCAGGCGGGGCGTCCATCACAATATATGATTGCCCACTAATACAGGTGCGCAGATAGCGCCGAAAACTCGCATCGCCAGACAACGGTGTGAGGCTTTCCACCTGATAGCCGGTTTCCCCCAACCATTGATAAATGGCTTCCGTTCTGTCAGTCATATTGTTTATCGTCTATACTCCCGCACACTTGACAAGAGTAACCCCATAAGGACTTACCATAAAATTTATAACCATTCTGGCTGTTTTGTGCTTTCCATCTGTGTTGTCCGCCTCGGACATGGTCACGATCCCGGCAGGCCCTTTCCAGATGGGCTGTTCCGTGAATGATCCGGATTGCGACAGGGATGAGGGCCCTCCGGGAGGTGTCACGGTTGATGTACCTGAGTTCCAAATCGATATCCATGAAGTTACGGTTGCTGAATATGTCAGTTGCATAGCAGCGGGCAAGTGTACCCGACCTAAGGACCATGCGCGAAACAAGTATTGTAATGTCGGCGAAAGCAGCCGCATGCGACATCCCGCCAACTGTGTTGACTGGCAGCAGGCCGTTGATTATTGCGAACATGTCGGCAAGCGCCTGCCGACGGAGGCGGAATGGGAAAAAGCCGCCCGCGGAAAAACCACCAGTCGCTATCCCTGGGGGCAAAAGGCCACTTGTGAGCACGCTATTCTTGATGACAAGGTCACTACCGGGTCGGTACCGAATGAAGGCGATGGTTGTGGTGAAGATCGTACCTGGCGTGTCGGCAGCCGGGCACCGAATGACTATGGGCTTTATGATATGAACGGCAATGCAGGTGAATGGACCAGTGTCTGGTATGCCGCAGACGGCTTGACGCAATATGCCGGTGGCAATCTGGAGGGGCCCGATGAAAGCAGGCAGCGGGTCGTGCGCGGCGGTTCATGGGATGAGGATCCTCCGAATCTGCGTGCTTCTTTCAGAAACGTCAAACCACCCGTCAGCGGACGGTCAATTTACGGTTCCATCGGTTTCCGCTGCGCAAGGTAATGGGGACTGTATCCCTGTGTGGGCAAGACGCATTCTTTCACTGGATCTTGAGGTCAACACCAGAAATCATCGTATCCATGCTTTTGCGGCGGTGCGCTCGGACAGCGATCAGTCCTTAAAAGTCGAGAAAATCACCCGGCATGATCATCTGACGGATACCCTGACAAAACTGGACGAACTTGCGAGCGGTGCCGAGTTCCTGTTAGGCCATAACCTGATCGCCCACGACCTGCCGCACCTGCGCGCCGCCGCGCCTGATCTGCGCTTGCTGGATTTGCCACCACTGGATACCCTGCGTCTAAGCCCCCTGGCCTTCCCGCACAATCCTTACCACCGTCTGGTAAAACATTACCAGGACGTACAACTGATACGAGACCGACGCAATGATCCGTACCTGGATTCGCAACTTGCCTTGCAGGTATTTGCGGAGCAGCACCTGGAATTGACCAAACTGATCGGCACCAACCCGGACCTGTTAGCCGTCTGGCACTGGTTGACAACGACAACAGAAAATGAAGCCGGTTTCGATGCGTTTTTCGCCGAGATACGCCAATCGAAGCGACCCACTGATATGGAAACCGGCGCGGCATTAAACAGGCTGCTGGAGGGAAAGGCCTGCACCACATACAGCCATGAGATCGCGGCCGACGCCCGCCGGCAACCATGGCCGCTGGCCTATGCGCTGGCCTAGTTATCGGTATGTGGCGGCAACTCGGTCATGCCGCCCTGGGTGCGCCATCAATTTCCTGAAGCAGGACGGCTGGTGCGCCGATTGCGGGATATGGCCTGCACCGATCCGGCCTGTGGCTGGTGCCGGCAGCGGCATGATGCAAAAAAGGAACTCAATCGCTACTTTGGTTTCAGCGACTTCCGGGCGGAACCGGCAGACACACAGGGAAAACCCATGCAGCAATCCATCGTCGAGGCGGCGCTGGCCGGAGAAAATGTGCTGGGCATCCTGCCCACAGGCACCGGCAAATCCCTGTGCTATCAGATCCCGGCCTTGTCTCGCTATGACAAGACCGGTGCCCTCACCGTGGTTATCTCGCCTCTGGTGGCGCTGATGGCGGACCAGGTTGCCGGTCTGGAAAAACAGGGGATTGGTTGTAGCGTCGCGGTCAACGGATTGTTATCTCTGCCTGAGCGCAGCGATGCCCTGGACAAAGTTCGTTTAGGGGATGCCGGTATCCTCATCATTTCGCCGGAGCAGTTGCGCAACCGCTCGGTGCGCCGGGCGCTGGCACAGCGGGAGATCGGCGCCTGGGTGCTGGACGAGGCCCACTGCCTGTCAAAGTGGGGCCATGATTTTCGCCCGGATTATCGTTACGTGGCACGCTTCATCCGCGAGAAAGCAGGTGAGGAGCCGGTGCCACCGTTGATATGCCTGACTGCCACCGCCAAGCCGGACGTTGTAGCCGACATAGTGGGACACCTGCAAGACAAACTCAACATCGGGATGAAGGTTTATAACGGTGGGGCGCAGCGTGATAACCTGGAATTTGAAGTGCTGCCAACAACAGGGCCGGAGAAGTTTTCCCATATCCACCAGATGGTGAGAGAGTGCCTGGATGAAGAGCCGGGCGGGAGTATTATTTATCGGGCCAAGCGCAAGGACACAGAGGAACTTGCCGAATTTTTGCAATTGCGGGATGTCGCTGCGGATTATTTCCACGCAGGTCTGCAACCGGAAAGCAAAAAGGACGTACAGAAGCGTTTCATTGATGGCGACTCACGGGTAATCGTGGCTACTAATGCCTTTGGCATGGGTATCGACAAGCCGGACGTGCGCCTCGTCGTGCACGCCGATATCCCCGGCTCACTGGAGAACTACCTGCAGGAAGCCGGCCGCGCCGGCAGGGATCGGCAACCGGCGCGTTGCGTGCTGTTTTATACACTGGACGACGTAGAACAGCAGTTCATGTTATCCAGTCGCGGACGACTTAACCGGCGCGAAATTCACAGTATCCTGAGAGCATTGCGCCGCCTGGACCGGAAAAAGCACGGGCAGGGCGAGGTGGTGGCCACCGCCGGTGAGATTCTGCTGGATGAGGAAGACAAAGTATTCGAGCGGGACTCGGCGACGGACGATACCCGGGTGCGCACTGCCATCGCCTGGTTGGAAGAGACCAAGCTACTGACCCGTGAAGAGAACCAGGCGCAGGTTTTTCCATCCTCTCTACAGGTAAATTCAATCAAGCAAGCACAAGACAGGCTTGGCAAAGCGTCTATTCCCGATGACTATCGCAAGCAGTTACTGCGCATCGTGGAAACCCTGATGCAGGCTGAGCCGGATGAAGGCATTTCCACAGACGAGTTAATCGGTGTTGCAGACATGAATGCTGAAAGATTGCACGCCGCATTGTACGACCTTGAGAAATTGGGGATCGCCAGCAATGACACCGCGCTGACCGCGTTTGTGCATGTCGGTGTGGATCGTTCATCAAAAAAACGACTGAACGAAGCGATACAGTTGGAACGTGCATTGATTGAGCGCCTGCGGGCGGCGGCGCCGGATATGGGCAAGGGTGATGCCTGGCCGTTGCACTTGCGCCAGCTTAACCAGCAACTCAAGGATGACGGCCATGAGGACGCCTTGCCGGAACGATTGTTGCGTATTCTACGCAGTCTTGGCGCTGATGGCCGTGGTGAAGACGGCAGTGGCAGTAGCCTCGAAGTGCGCAAACTGGACGCAGAGGCGGTGCGGGTAACACTGGGACGTGATTGGTCGGCATTGGAAAAAACAGCCGAACGGCGACGTGCTGCTGCCACATGTTTGTTGGGACATCTGCTTGACAGCCTGCCTGCCGGCCAGCGCGGCGTCGACCTGCTGGCCGAGACAACACTGGGTAAACTGCTCGAGATCCTCAACGCTGACATCATCTTGAAACAGGAGATGAAAAAACCCGAGAAGCTTATGGAGCGTGCATTATTATGGCTGCACGAACTGGAAGTGATTCGCCTGAACAAGGGCCTGGCGGTATTCCGTCCGGCCATGACCATCCGCCTGGCGCAAGGGGATCAAGGCAAGCGCGGCTTTCGCAACACCGACTTTGCGCCGCTCAAGGACCATTACCTGGGCCAGACCATACAGATCCACATTATGAAAGCCTATGCGCAGCTTGGGCTGGACGATACGAAAAAAGCGCTGGAGTTGGTGCTGGATTACTTCAAACAGAAGCAGGATGATTTCCTGGATTACTGGCTGCCCGCTACCGGCAAGGAAATTGCGCGACAGACGACACCGGAATCCTGGCGCAGGATTGTCGAGTGTCTCGATAATCCCGTACAGCAAAATATCGTTGCAGACGACCGAGAACAGACCAGCGTACTGGTGCTGGCCGGCCCCGGTTCCGGCAAGACACGGGTGCTGGTGCATCGCATCGCTTACCTGCTGCGGATGCGACGCGAAAATCCGCGCGGCATTCTGGCATTGGCCTACAACCGACATGCCGCGGTAGAAATTCGCCGACGCCTCACAAACCTGGTCGGTGATGACGCCAGAGGCGTACTGGTGCTTACCTGCCACAGTCTGGCAATGCGCCTGGTCGGCGCCAGCTTCAGCGAACGTCCTGATAGCCCCGATAATGATACTTTCGACTCCCTGATGCGAGATGCGACGGCCCTGCTGCGTGGTGACGGCCTACCACCGGAGGACGCCGGCGAGCAACGACAACGACTGCTGGCCGGTTTCCGCTGGATTCTGGTGGACGAATACCAGGATGTCGGTCAGGAAGAATATGATCTTATTACCGCCCTCACAGGACGCACCCTGACCGATGAAGACGACAAACTGACCCTGTTCGCTGTCGGTGATGACGACCAGAATATCTATACCTTCAAAGGTGCATCAGTGGAATATATCCGCCGCTTTGAGAAGGACTACAAGGCAAAGCCAGCCTATCTCACGGATAACTACCGTTCCACTGCCCACATCATCAGCGCAGCCAACGCACTGATCGAGCCGGCCTCCAACCGGATGAAAACCGGGCATCCAATCAGGATCAATCCGGCACGCGCCAAACAATCCGATGGCGGCGAGTGGAGCAAAATCGACCCTGTAAGTGAAGGGAAAGTACAGATTCTGCCAGCGGGAGAAAACCTGCTATCTCAGGCTCAGGCAACTATGCTGGAATTACAACGCCTGTCCAGCCTTACAGAAGACTGGGACTGGTCAAACTGCGCGGTCATCGCCCGGCAATGGAAAGATCTGCACCCGGTGCGCGGGTACTGTGAGCACGAGGGTATCCCGGTACAGTCAGGCAATGAAGAACTGCCGAATTTCTGGCGTCTGCGGGAAACCCGGCACTGTGTGGGCTGGCTGAAGCAGAACGACAGAAAAATAATCAAAATATCTGAGCTCAGCACCTGGCTGCATGATCAGCGACAAACCCCTTGGACCGAGCTGCTACAAGAAGCGGTCACTGCATATCAACAGGAAGCCGGGGGCGCAGAAACGGAAGTACCGGTGATACAGTTCATCGAATGGCTGGCCGAATGGGGCCGGGCCGCACGCCAGCGCCAGCATGGTCTGCTGCTGCTTACCGCCCACAGCGCCAAAGGACTGGAGTTTGACCACATAGCTGTATTGGATGGGTTCTGGTTGAGCCAGCATGAAGACAGAGACGCATCGCGCAGACTGTACTATGTCGCCATGACACGGGCACGGCAGACATTGGCGTTATTACGTTTTGATCATGTCCGTGGCGGTGGAGATCATATTACGCAGGTGCTGGCGGGTTACTCTGCCGTCCTGAGCCGTGAACCCGCCCCATTGCCATCGGCATTTCCCGAACTCCACTACAACTATAAGCAGGCGAGGCTCAATGAGGTCGATATTGGTTTTGTCGGCCGCTTCCCCGACCACCACCCTGTGCATCGTCATATTGCCGTGCTGCATCCCGGCGATCCACTCAAAGTCCTCCAAAACAAAAGGGGACGCTGGGAACTATTCGATCAGGCCAATAACAAGATAGGACAGTTCGCCACCAAAACTTTCTCGGTGCCAGAGGGAAAACGATGCCTGTCTGCCGCAGTGTTTGCGGTCATCATCCGTACCAGAGAACAATCAGAACCTGAGTATCAGGAACGTATCCGATGCGATACCTGGGAAGTTGTCATACCCGAATTGACTTTCAGCCCTGAATGACATTACTGCACTGCATGATTACACTCCATAGAGTGCGGTATATGTTTAAAGCTATACAATGTCTTCAGGCCATCAGGGCGTCGATATGCTATATTTTCGGTACCGGATAGACCGGGTGATGATTTCTGAAAGTACATACGTGGTTGTATATGAAAGCAGGCTTTAAAAGTCTTTTTGAGTCAAGCCTTGATTCTCTGCCGCTTATTCAACGAGGCAAGGTGCGTGATATTTATGACATTGACGATCAACATATGCTCATCGTTACTACGGATCGTCTGTCCGCTTTTGATGTTGTCCTGCCAACACCTATCAGCGGTAAGGGAGTTATATTAACCACTATTTCAAATTTCTGGTTTGATTTCTTTAAAGACACCATCCAGAATCATTTAAGACATGTCAAATTGTACACGTTTCTACCAAATGACAAGGAAAGAGTAAAAATTAAGGATCGGGCAATCGTCGTCAAAAAACTGAAACCCCTGCCAATAGAAGCTGTCGTCAGAGGATATCTGGCCGGGTCCGGCTGGAAAGACTATCAACAGACAAGGGCAGTCAGTGGCATTACATTACCTGCTGGTCTGCAATTGGCAGACCGGCTGCCCACACCGGTTTATACGCCTTCGACTAAAGCTGGCTCCGGTCAGCGTGATACTGCTATCTCTTTCGACAGTACGGTGGAATTGCTTGGCAGAGATCTCGCAGAGCAGGTGCGTAAGGTAAGCCTGAAGATGTATATTACAGCGGCCAAATATGCACTGGAAAGAGGCATTATCATCGCCGATACCAAATTCGAGTTTGGCCTGAACGAAAGAAGTGAGCTCGTCTTGATTGATGAAGTATTAACACCCGATTCCTCCAGATTCTGGCAGGCTGATACCTGGCAGCCAGGCATCAGTCCTCCCAGCTTTGATAAACAGTTTGTACGTGACTATCTCGAAACTCTGGACTGGCATAAAACCTCCCCAGGACCTGAGTTGCCAGCAGACATCATCGAGCATACCCTGTTGAAATATCAGGAAGCGGAAAGGCGTCTGACAGGGTAAGGATTCAGGTGATCATATGAATGGCTTTCTGCTATTACTCCTGCTAGGTATTATTTTAGGGGCATGGTATGGTAATACCAAAGTCAGGGAATCTGCGATTGAGTATGTCACCAAGGCGTTACAGGATGCTGGATTACAGTTACTGGATGAATCAATATGCCTGTATAAAGTATGGCCGACGCGAATGGCATCAGGACATATTGGCCTGCTGCGCTTTTATCATTTTGAATACACCGCCAGCGGCGTGGATCGACACCAGGGGGTCATCGTCATGGCGGCAGATAATATGGAATACCTGGAATATCAGATCAACGGTCAAGCCATAATGGCGACAGGTAATAACGTGTAACATTAAAAAATCGATCCATAATATTATACAAAAAGCAATAGACTCTCCAGTTGTGACTTTACTTTTTTACAGGTATCCGGGCTGTCAGGAAAGCCACTTGAGGCGCCGTTACCGGAATCATCTTCTGGGTTCTGATGAAACAATCACTCAGGACATGGTCAATTCTGCCCATCAGGAAGATCTGGCTGAATTAGAACGATTCAAGCAGGACTTCGCTGACCTGATGGACAAAGCCATGAAACTGCAACCCAATAGCGAAAGCGATGTTATTCTCAAGCTGAAAGAAGATACCGATAGGCTGTACGAACAGTGCGCAGGACTGACGGGTGATCCCACTCCCTACAAAAAGGGATTGACCCGATTGATGGAAGTGATCATGGCGGCAGTGCGGAAAGGTGCGGGTAATGACCCGATTGCACATGATGAACTCCATCAGGAAGAGCTGGCTCGTACACAGCACTATGAGTTGTTAAAGCTGCCACTAATCTCTCATCTGCTCAGATCAGACTCACCCATTAAAACCGGCGAACTCGCTGCCGTTATACTGGGCGAAGATGTGGGCAATGCCCGCACCATTCTGGAGCTTTTCGACCCCGAACATATTATTGAGTTGAAAAATCAGGCAGAGGTTCTCCTAAAAGATGAGGCCGGCACGATACAGGGTGCCCCTTTTGCCGGCAGCATTCTCGATTTACTCAGGCAATATGCAAACGACACTAAAGAAATGATGTAAGTTATAAACACTATAGCCATATATAAAGGGAGCTATTCTTTTTCAAAAATCAGCGATATCGAGTTTATACAGTAGCGCAGTCCTGTCGGTTGCGGCCCATCGTGAAAAACATGCCCCAGATGAGAGTCGCATGCAGCACATACGACTTCGGTGCGCACCATAAACAGGCTTCGATCAGAATGCTCAGCTATCGCTTCGCTGTTCACAGGCTGGTAGTAGCTTGGCCAGCCGGTACCTGAATCAAACTTGGCCTCTGAGCTGAATAAAGATTCACCACAGCATACACATTTGTAGGTGCCCACCTCGTGATTATCCCAGTACTTGCCGGTGAAGGGACGTTCCGTACCTTTTTGCCGACAAACTTGATACTGCTCGTCGGTTAATTGTTCACGCCATTCTTCATCTGTTTTGTTTACTTTTTGTTTCATCAGGTTCCCCATCTTTCAAAGCCACAGGCAGGTAATAATAGCTACAGTTCCGCCCATTGACGATAGAGGCTGACATAGACTCGATTGGCACATGCGGTTGCTTCGGCATCGGGGCTAATACCCAGCAGTGTTTCCTTGACTATGTACAGATCGTATAGAGTAGCCCGATGCTGTGGATCACGGACCATACTCTGTGCCCAGGTTACTGCTACCAGACGCTCCCCTGCCGTCACTTCAGTCACTCGATGCAGGTTCCCTGACGGGTAGAGAACCGCATGTCCCGCAGGCAGCTTAACATTCTGCTCGCCGTATCCGGATTCAATGATCAACTCACCACCTTCATAGGACTCCGGTGCTGACAGAAATACTGTCACCGAAATATCAGCACGGTACTGCTCGCTCTGTGGTCCCATAACAGCATCATCGATATGTCGACCATAGGACATACCCACATCGTAGCGCACAAAAAATGCGGACGATAATTTCAACGGCATGGCAGCCGCCTGAAATGTCGGGTGCTCATAAAGCGTCCCCAGAACAAGCTGATTCAGTCGCGCCGTCAGCTTTTGGTCCGCCCTCATTTCCTCGTTGCGTTTAACCCGCTGCGCATCACGTCCGGCAGATAGCTTGCCGTCAACAAAGTCAACACCCTTCAACAGTGTTCTGATCTCCTCCAGTACCGTGGAATCAAGTAAGTCGGGTATTATCATCAGCATATACACTCCCTCAGGCGAAAGACAGCCAGGTCGTTGCGATATACTTTTTTCCTTTTTGCAGCTCAACTGCTCTGTGTTCATGTGTCCAGAACGGGGGAAATATCAATAGCTTGCCTCGTTCTGGCCTGACCTTGATCTTCTGATGGAGAAATTCTGTTTCTCCACCACAGCCTCCCACATCATTCAGATACCATAACGCCACCAACTGCCGATAACTAAAGTCATGGCTGCCTCCATCAATATGCCAGTGATAATACTCGCCGGGCAGGTAACGCTGTAGATGGTAACCGGTATCCTTAAAGGGGTTGCAGAAAAAGGAATAGTCTTCACGAAACTCCCGCAAGGTTCGACCCAGAGATGCAAACAGCTGTTTGTCCACGTCCTGCCAGTGTGAGTTTCCACTGACAGGAATATCAGTGGTTTTTTTTATGCTGTCATCGGTATCTGCCTGCTGCCCAATACGCCCCGCAATATGCTGATCCGGCGAGTCTTCAAAACGCCGGACAACTTCATCGCAAAACTCTGACGAAAGTGCCCCGGGTGCTTCAAAGATAAAGCTGCCCTTGCTGATCTCTCGGTAGGCTTTATGACCACATTCCATAGCCAATCAAGCCGGCAGATATAAAAAAAGCCCCGCACTACATCGGGAAGGTACGGAGCTTAAATCAAGTACCACAGGGGAGGTACTCGGAGCACAATCAATGGCGAGGGCCAGCGCTCTTTTGGTTCATAGCCTGCTGATAGCCCTGCTCACCTTGATCTTTAGCCATTTCAGCATATTTGATGGCATTATCGTAATCACCTTTGGCGGCATAACATTCCGCAGCATGGAGAATGCTCATCTTTTTATCGCCACATTGGATAAATTTGGACTTTTTACCACGTGCGTCA
Source organism: Gammaproteobacteria bacterium (assembly GCA_965214035.1). Classification (GTDB taxonomy): domain Bacteria; phylum Pseudomonadota; class Gammaproteobacteria; order JAJDYQ01; family JAJDYQ01; genus JAJDYQ01. The sequence continues at coordinate 1,250,390 of OZ243932.1, forward strand.
CGCCACTCACCGCCTGCTGCCAGAGCCTTGTCATTAGCAGCAACTGCTTCGGCATGAAGCTTTTTGTAGGCCGCCTCATCTGCCAGAGCGAATGAAGAAAAGCCAATGGAAAGTACGACAACAAGTACAATGCCTGAAAATTGTTTCATTACATATCCTCCTGATTATTCACGATAATCCGGTGCTTCAATGGTCAAACCATTGGACATGGATGCGTGGAAGTACTCCAAATTGGAATACTTTTCACCATGTGCCTTGAATGACTTGGCCCGAACCTGCTCGTTACAACCACCATAGCGACGGTGCAGTGTTCCAAAACCATCTCCTCCAGACCGAGCCCACTTGCCGCGCCAAACCGGGAAGTGTGTAGTATGCCCACGGACCGGGGAAAGCAAATTACCACGTGCATACAAGCCCGATTGGTAAACATGGCAGTCAGCACAGGACAGGTTCAACTGCCCCCGCTTGGCATAAAAGAACTGACGGCCTGCTTCATAAGCCGCAACCGCATCGGGATCATCCTGGGGCACAACAACATTGATTGTCTGACCATTGGCCTGACTTGCCAGCCAGGCAGAGAAGTAGGCAATCTTGCCTTTTTTAGCCTTGAATGGCTCCTCGCCATTGGCTTCCTGGCACTGAATAATGTTGCCTTCAAGAGTCTCAACCTTCTTGTCACGGGCATTCCAGTGAGGGAAACGATTACGAATCTTGGAAGGATCACCACCAAAACAGGAGACCCAAGTATTACCATTCTTGAACGGCGTATTCCAGATTTCCTCACCAATGGCCAGATGATCTTCGTATGGCGGGAAATCCCGCATGGATTCCCAGTTGATACGCTTATCTTCGCTCAATGAATATGCGCCATTAACCATATCCTCGTCTTTAACATCTGGCCATCTCTCGGCAAAGTAAGCCTTGAGCGCCGCGATATCTTCCGCCTGTGTGGTGGCAAAAGCCGACCCTACACCGAGCGAAAGACTTACAGCCAGTGCTATCAAAATAATTTTTTTCATCGTATTGCCCTCTCCTTGTTTATAAACTGTGAACAAATTCGGTAATCGCATCGATTTCACTCTCGGTGAGCACTCCATGCTTTCCAAAAGGAGGCATCATGGTATGCGGATTACGCTTTGTCATATCCCAGATATCGGCCCGCAACTTCGCTTTGTCCGGGAAACGCGCTTTCATGGCAATAAGGGGCGGACCAATATTACCCATTAAAGTACCGCCGGCCATCTGGTGGCATGTAAGACAATTCCCTTTCTTACGATCAAAGGAAATCTCTTTCCCTCTAGCCATCAGTTCTTCATCTGCCGATGCCAGAGGCACACTAATGCCTGAGATCGCCGTCATAACAACAAACATCATGACGGGCAGTTTGCCTTTTAATTTCATACTTCTCAATCCTCCTGTGAAAATACAGCTTCGGGCCATTCCCTTCGCCACTTTATGGGCAGATTATCAGAAGCCTGACAACCGGGTGAAGCTGCCGGAATATGGAATTACCCTATCCGGCTTTTGTTATACATTCTCCACCAAGTGTCCTGATGATCTGCTTACTCATAATAAACTTTACACCATGTCAAAAAAAATTCAAACAACCAGAGAACTGTTTTTTTATATTGATATAAAATTCCTGAATGCTGACGCAGCATTCCATCGTCAACACAAAGTCAAACAGTCAGGATAATCTATTTATTCGACTTCTCCTCCCGGGTCACCCTGCTGTTGACCTTTCAGCTCCCTTAGTCGTGCCCGCAACCCCGACTCTTCATGGTAGTCGTCTATCGGATTACCAAGGGCCGTTTCAATGTGCGAAATCGCCTTGTCCGTTTCGTCGCTGGCAAGGAAATACTCGGCCATATAGGCATGTGATTGAGCATTGTCTCCGACAACCTTGGCGGTACGCGCCAACAGCTTATATATGTCAGGATCACCCGGTCGGAATATGATATATTCTTCAAGCATATCCTGCGCAGATGCCGCCCTGCCGGCATCGATCAACATACGTGCATACTCCAGCGCTACAATATGATCCGCCGGGTAGCGATTGCGCAGCGCCTGCATGATTTGCAATGCCTGCTCGTCCTGCCCCTGTCTAAGCTGAATATCTGCCTTTAACAGTTCAAGATACTTACTGGAACCAAATCGTTGAATTGCAATATCAAGCTGACGGGCCGCTTTACGAAACTGACTGCCTTCCAGCAAAGCCAGAACCAGAGCATAGCGATCCATCAGCTCATCGCTTGTCTGCTCCGCATCAAGCACACTCTCTATATCGGCAGCCAGCTGACGGGGCGTCTCATTTGTGAGCACACGCAATCTGGCTCGAACCAGACGATACACTTCTGAATCAGTCGGCGTAACAGCGGAATACCTTTCTGCCCGGGCACGAGCTTCAGCAATCCTTGTCTCGTAAACCGGGTGGGTACTCAGATACTCCAGCGGAGCACCGCCGCGCAGGCGTGACTGGCGCTGCATTTTCTCAAACAGCGTCGCCATGCCGTCTGCAACGAAACCGGAACGCGCCAGCAAATCGATACCCACTCTGTCGGCCTCATGCTCATGCTTGCGTGTAAAATTAATACGGGATTGCGCAGAAACAGCACCAGCCGCGACAACGGCTGCCTCTCCAGCTTCACCACCAATGAAAACCCCGGCAATCATGGCTGCTAACAAAGGAGTGGACATCGTGCTATTATGAGAAAATGACCGAGCCAGATGCCGCTGTGTGACATGGGATATTTCGTGCGCCACTACAGCAGCCAGCTCACTTTCATTTTCCGTCGTCAGAATCAAGCCGCTATTAAAGACAAGATATCCGCCTGGCAGGGCAAAAGCATTAATGGCGTTATCATCAACCACAAAAAGCTGAAAGTCATGTAATGCCGCATCGGCATGTTCCAGTAATCTGTAGCCCAGATCGCTCATGTACTCTTTCACAATCAGATCATCAACGATGGTCTGTTGTCTTCGCACCTGTCGCATCACCTCTGCGCCAAGTTCTTTTTCTCTGGTGATGGAAAGCGTGCTATCGGCCGGATCGCCCAGATCCGGAAGCCGAATCGGATCAGCCTGCACCGAAAGCACAACAAGTAGATAGCCGACCATGGCCGATATCGCCCGCCTTAATCCAGATATTGTCATGCCTGTTTTCTATCCCTTTGTATATATCGGACACTACCCGATATGGTGAGTTGTTGCTCCCGGGCGAACATGTGACAATCTGCGCATCGGGTTGAACTTAGCACCAGCACACTGACACAGTATGCCGGTCATGGCAAAGCAATTCGGCATTACACACACATGTTTTGTATCCAAGGATATTTTAAGAAAGCTCTAACTTGACAAAGTTTCCTTAACAATCCGATAACATACTCAAATTGTGATACAGAGCATATTGGCATCATAGTAAACAAAGGTAACAGAAATGGATAAAACCTATTACGACTTCACAATCAAAATGGAAAAAGCCGGCGTTGACGACGAATACATACAGGGATGGCAAATGGGCTATCTTGACATGCCGGACCGCGAAGAACAGCGCATCACCGAGGCATGGTCTGCCGGTAAGGAAGATGGTGCCGCAAAAAACATGGGTAACTATACAAATTATATCAAATAATTCAGACTGGCCTGATAACCGGACGGTAGTACATTCAGAGGCCTATAAGTGCAAAGCGCAGAAAGACCTTACTATCGGTCTGACTGCCATACCCACAGGAGACTGAGAGCAGCTTCCATGCGGCTAAAGACCATCGGCTGCATGCCTGCGTACCCCTGACCGTCCCTGAAATATTTTCACCATATTCAATGAAATGGCGTTGCCGGCGTGGTCTCAATCAAGTCACCTTTACGTTGCAACACAGTCACACCCTGATCGAGTGCAGACTGTATGGTTTCATCATCCAGATGAAAAGCAGCCAGCCCCAGATGCATCCGGTGCTCCTTGTACAATGGAAACAGGGGCTTGAAATGAGCCGCCTTTTTGTCAATAAGGGTTTTCAGATCATTGGGGTGCGCCTTGTATTTGACTTCGATAATAAACACATCCTGACCATTCAACAGCACGATATCGTACTCATCCTGAATGCCCTGTCGGTTACCGGCGAGGTTTTTATAAACAAAATCAAAATGGATGCCGCGCAGCACCGGGTCATGCCCGAGCGAATTGAAGTAAAATGCTTCGGCGACTACACCTTGATTATTGGCGACACCGCCGTACATGGTGGCCAGCTTGTCCAGCCGGGCATCCGTCTTGGCCAGCTGCGCATCCGTTTTAGCCAGCTGCGTATCCGTTTTAGCCAGCTGCGCATCCGTTTTGGCCAGTTGCGCATCCGTTTTGGCCAGTTGCGCATCCGTCTTGACCAGTTGCTCGTCAGTCTTGCGTTGAGCCAATGCCAGGCTGGCTACCAGTTCTTTGAGTTCTTGATCGGTCATTGTCTGTTGCTTACAGGGTATCTGTGATAAGGGATATTATACACGCGGACACCAAGTGATCACCTGTAAGAAAACCGGTTGGTTCCAAACCGCTATCGACGATCCGGCGCAATGATGGTTCAATGAAATGGCGTTGCCGGCGTGGTCTCAATCAAGTCACCTTTACGTTGCAGCACAGTCACACCCTGATCGAGTGCAGACTGTATGGTTTCATCATCCAGATGAAAAGCAGCCAGCCCCAGATGCATCCGGTGCTCCTTGTACAATGGAAACAGGGGCTTGAAATGAGCCGCCTTTTTGTCAATAAGGGTTTTCAGATCATTGGGGTGCGCCTTGTATTTGACTTCGATAATAAACACATCCTGACCATTCAACAGCACGATATCGTACTCATCCTGAATGCCCTGTCGGTTACCGGCGAGGTTTTTATAAACAAAATCAAAATGGATGCCGCGCAGCACCGGGTCATGCCCGAGCGAATTGAAGTAAAATGCTTCGGCGACTACACCTTGATTATTGGCGACACCGCCGTACATGGTGGCCAGCTTGTCCAGCCGGGCATCCGTCTTGGCCAGCTGCGCATCCGTTTTAGCCAGTTGCGCATCCGTCTTGACCAGTTGCTCGTCAGTCTTGCGTTGAGCCAATGCCAGGCTCGCTACCAGTTCTTTGAGTTCTTGATCGGTCATTGTCTGTTGCTTACAGGGTATCTGTGATAAGGGGTATTATACACGCGGACACCAAGTGATCACCTGTAAGAAAACCGGTTGGTTCCAAACCGCTATCGACGATCCGGCGCAATGATGGTTCAATGAAATGGCGTTGCCGGCGTGGTCTCAATCAAGTCACCTTTACGTTGCAGCACAGTCACACCCTGATCGAGTGCAGACTGTATGGTTTCATCATCCAGATGAAAAGCAGCCAGCCCCAGATGCATCCGGTGCTCCTTGTACAATGGAAACAGGGGCTTGAAATGAGCCGCCTTTTTGTCAATAAGGGTTTTCAGATCATTGGGGTGCGCCTTGTATTTGACTTCGATAATAAACACATCCTGACCATTCAACAGCACGATATCGTACTCATCCTGAATGCCCTGTCGGTTACCGGCGAGGTTTTTATAAACAAAATCAAAATGGATGCCGCGCAGCACCGGGTCATGCCCGAGCGAATTGAAGTAAAATGCTTCAGCGACTGCACCTTGATTATTGGCGACACCGCCGTACATGGTGGCCAGCTTGTCCAGCCGGGCATCCGTTTTGGCCAGCTGCGCATCCGTTTTGGCCAGTTGCGCATCCGTTTTGGCCAGCTGCGCATCCGTCTTGACCAGTTGCTCGTCAGTCTTGCGTTGAGCCAATGCCAAGCTGGCTACCAGTTCTTTGAGTTCACAGTCGGTCATCTTCTATTAGTCAGACATCCAGGGCAGGGGATATTATAGGGAATTATAAAGATTAGTTTGCAATTTTATGGTACAATACATCCATGAAGCACTATCGGACAATCCGCTATCGGTTGCATCCGAACAACACGAAGTCCAAAGCTGAGAGGTGGCACTGAGGTAAGGCGGCCTGTGAAGCGTGAAATTGAAAGAGACGTTGGTTTTGCCAACTAATCTTTATAATTCCCATATTATACATACAGGCACTTGGTGAGGACTATGATTTACACGGAGAGATCAACCCGGGTTATTGTTAGTACTCATCATTGCTGGCGATCTACAAAATGATACAACATTTACCTGACTGCACCTGCTTAGTGCCTTGGGAATCAATAGATGAACCAGATTTACTCACCGAACACCCCCTGCCCCGGCTTTGGGATGTGAATATCATCCTGAAGCTCTGCAGGTGGCGTCAGGTCAATGGAACCGGTTTCCAGCAGTCCCTGCATCGCCTTATGGACTTTGCCGTATATTTCAGGTCCTTCAACATCCATCACTTGATCGATGATCCAATGGTTATCATGTGCATCTTCCACATACAGATGCCGCCGGACACAATGACCGGCATGCCGATACATACCGTACCCGGGACCGGTCTGGGAACTGAAACTCTCTTCGGCATATTCATCGAACCGCCGATTTAACAGATCAATAAAGAGTGTACGGTGATCTCCGGGACCCTCCCAATCCAAGCGATTATCTTCCATGTGCCCGGCCAGTCTCGAACCGGTGGCATTAATTAATTCATTGCGGACTTCTTCAGGCAACTGTTCGCAGGCAATGCGGTCAACCAGATGAACAATAAAAGCCAGAAATTCGGCGATAACATCCAGCCTCTGTCCATCGTCACGGTAAACATAGTCCTCGCCATGCAGGGTGATGGCGGTTTCGTGCGCCACACGCCAGGCAATAAAGGCGAGAGCGCCACCTTGCTCTGAAGCCGTGCGTATTTTATCCTTCCCACCCCACCATTTGGTTCTTAAAAACCTTCCCTTAACCCGAGTTCTGACCATACCACATCCTATTCAATCGTCTCGCCGATCACAACCGCGACCTGAACATCTTTCCCAGGCTTAACCGCCTCGCTCAGTCCCTGCAAATCGCCGGCCTGTGGCATCGGTGAACCGCTGCGCGACACTCTGGCTCCTATCACTACCTGCCGCTGGCTGGAAAGATTCATCCCGGCCAACATCGCCATGCTATCGTCCAGAATCACCATAGTCGGCAAGTCGGCAACAGCCAGCTTGCGAACGGCCAGCGGCATGGGCGGCCCTGCAGCGGCACGCGCAAAAACAAACACTATTTCCTCTGCATCAACATGCCCACTGACTGAATCATCCAGACTGACCTGTACCTTTATGGAAGTACTGACGACAGATTCATCCTGCCCCCGGCCCTCATTTGCGACCTGTATGTCACCCCCCTGCTCATCGGTCAGGTGTATTTTTTCACGTGCCTCGGCGATATAGGCATTCAGCGTTTGCCGGGCCTCATCCGTCAACCCGGAACTCTGCACAGCTTTACTCCATACATTGACCGCTGCTGCATAGTCACCTTCCTGAAAACTCGCAAACCCCTTTAACCATAAGGCCTTGGACATTGCGGGGGCGATAGCAAGCGCCCTATTGATCAGCTCGAGTGGTTTACCCTGCATTCGGTTATCACTGGCAAACGCAAGCGCCTCGGCATAATCAGTCAACAATACCGGGTCCTGATTCCCGGTCAGTTCATATGCCCGTGCATAGGCACCAACGGCCTCCTTATTTTTTTCCATGATCAGATAAGACCGCCCCAACATCTGCCAGCCTTCGGCATTGCCGGGATTTTCACGCAGTTCAGCAGCCAGCAATTCAATCATCTGATCCACCGGCAGCAGTTGTTCATCCGCCTCCCGCCCTGCTGCCTGTACTGCAGAATGCTGTGGTGGCACGATTTCCCGGTAAGTTGTTACCTCACGATAGAGGCCGACACTTCCCGACGACACCACAAACAGCAATATCATACCCAACCATTGTCTGCTTTTTTTTGAAAGCGGGTTCAGGCCAACCCCATCATCGACCAGATCAACAGCCACCGCCGCCTTCAGGTCTGCCTTGGCGGCATCATATTCCGCCTGCGCAAGATTACCAATCACCAAGTCGTCATCAAGCTCTCGCAGCTGAACTTTCAGCAATTCGACATTCGTAGCATTGCTGTCCGGAGCAAACCAGCCGACAGGACGCCATAAAGGAAACAGCACAATGATTAATGCCACAGCCAGCATAGCCACAGCAAAACCCCAGATCATGCTCAACCGCCCCTGTCATCGAAATCCGCGGATTTCTCAAGCAGTTCCTGCAAACGCCCCTGCTGCCGGGTATTGGTATCGGCCTGTGACTGTTCCTGCCGCCTCATGGTTCTGACAACCATGACAAACCCTACAACGACAAGTATGAAAGGCCCCGTCCAAAGAATCGCGGTAGCCATATTAAAAGGTGGCTTGTAAAGGATATAGTGTCCGTAACGCTCCACCATATAGTCGATGATTTCAGCATCAGACTGCCCTTCGTTGATCTGTTCCTTCACCTGATCACGAAAATCACGCGCCAGTTCGGCATTGGAATCGGCGATTGATTGATTCTGGCAAACCATGCAGCGCAGGACTTTGGACAGATCATTAAATCGCTGCTCATCCTCCGGGTTCCTGAGTGTCATTTCTCCGGCAACCCGGGCTGTTACCAGAAACAGCAGAATAAACATCAGAACCATTCTCATGCTGTATCGCCTGTCTCTCTCAGCCTATTGATCAGAGGCATGATCTCATCCCGCAGCTTTTCCTCTGTAATCGGGCCGGTATGCTTGTAGCGGATAACTCCCTGCTGATCAACAACAAAAGTCTCTGGAGTACCGTAAGCCCCCCAGTCAATGGCTGCGCGTCCGTCATAATCGAAGATACTGGCCTCATAGGGATTGCCCGTATCACGCAACCATTTCAGAGCATCCGCCCGCTCATCCTTGTAATTGATGCCGATAATTGAAATATCGGTATCACGTGACATCTGCACCAGCAGATTATGTTCATATCGACAGGACACACACCAGGAAGCCCAGATATTAACCAGACTGACCCGCCCTTTAAGTTGCTCTGAGGAAAAGGTCTGCTCGGGTTCCAGCAAAAGTGGCAGCTCAAACTGCGGTACGGCTCTGCCGATCAGCGGCGAAGGCACCTCTCTGATATTACGTCCCTGGTTTATCTGATAAAGCACCAATCCGAAAACGGACACTATGGCCAGAAAAACCGTAACCGGCAACAGATAACGTGCCTTCATGCCTTTGCCTCACGAGCTACCGGGCCGACAGCCGACCTGCGTCTGGCCTGCACAATGCGTTTTGCTGATGTCCGATAACGCCGGTCCGATGCGGCCAGTATGCCACCGAGGGCCATCAACAACGGCCCTAACCAGATCCATGCCTGAAATGGCTTATGATAGACCCTGAGTGCCCAACCATCCTCACCTCGCTGCTCGGCCAGAGCGACATACAGGTCACGGAACAGAGTGGCATCGATAGAGGCTTCGGTCATGGGCATCGTCTGCACGAAATAAGTTCTCTTTTCCGGCATCAGAACAGCAACCTGCTCACCGTCACGGGTAACGGTCACCCGCGCCATATCAGAGTGATAATTAGGTCCGCGAACCGGCTTTACCTCCTCAAGGTGAAAGGCGAAGTCATTAATCCGCACCGTATCCCCGACGCGCACATGGACATCCCGCTCCACGCTGAAAGCTGAACTCAATGTTGCCCCGATCACAAAAACACCGACTCCCGCATGAGCAATAACCATTCCATAGACCCCGGCCGACAAGCCCCTGTTTCCGGGCCTTCGAATCAGGCGATCTCTCAGATATTGCACACTGCTGAAGATTGCCCATACAGCAATCATGGATGCAGCCGTTACCATCAATGTAGTCCTGCCCATAGCCACTAACGGCAGGACAGCACCGACAACAAGACCGGCGATGAACACAACCCGCAACTTTTTGACCACAGGATGCATATCTCCCGATCGCCAGCTCACCAGAGGACCAATGCCCATCAGAATGACAAGAGGCAACATAACAGGCACAAATACCGCATCAAAATAAGGTGGGCCGACAGATATTTTTCCGAGGCCCAGAGCATCCAACACAATGGGGGCCATGGTACCCATCAACACTGCCGCCAGTGCTGCCATCAACAACACATTATTCGCCAATAACAGCATTTCTCTGGAAAACAATCTGAATTTGCCACCACCATATACATTCGGTGCCCTCCAGGCATACAGCCCTAATGAGGCACCAATAACAACAACCAGAAATGCCAGTATAAAGACCCCGCGCTCAGGGTCACTGGCAAAGGCGTGTACCGACACCAAAACACCGGAACGCACCAGAAAGGTCCCCAACAGACTCAGGGAAAATGTCAGTATGGCCAACAACACAGTCCAGCTTTTAAACGCCCCACGTTTTTCCGTTACCGCCAGAGAATGGATCAGTGCTGTCCCTGCCAGCCAGGGCATCAAAGAAGCATTCTCCACGGGGTCCCAAAACCACCAGCCACCCCAACCCAGCTCATAGTAAGCCCACCAGCTACCCAACACGATGCCGATGGTCAAAAACAGCCAGGCAACCGTTGTCCAAGGACGGGACCAGCGTGCCCATGTGGCATCGAGACGACCACCCAGCAGAGCGGCTACTGCAAAGGAAAACGCCACCGAAAAACCGACATAACCCATATACAGCATGGGAGGATGAATAATCAGGCCCGGATCCTGTAACAGTGGATTCAAATCCCGACCATCGGTAGCTCCGGGAATCAGGCGATCAAACGGATTCGATGTCATCAGAATAAACAATATGAAGCCGACGCTGATAAAACCCATGACACCCATAACCCGTGCGAGAAAATGTTCCGGCAGTGATTGACTGAATATCGTGATAGCCAATCCCCAACCCGCCAGCATCAAAACCCAGAGCAGCAACGATCCTTCGTGAGCGCCCCAGACAGCAGAGATACGGTATTCAATCGGCAGGGCGCTGTTGGAATTCTGGACGACATAAGCCACAGTAAAATCGTTTTCGATAAACGCCAGTGTCAGCATGGCGAAAGAAACAGCGACAAACAAAAACTGTGCGCGTGCCGCCGGCCTGCCCATTGCCATTAATTCCGGGATGCCCCGATAGGCACCCACTACTGGTATAACGGTCTGCACCAGGGCCATAAATAACGCAACAACAAGGGCAAAATGTCCGATTTCAGGGATCATCGGTTATTCGATATCGACCTGCGGCAGGGAAACGACCGATTCAGATCGGGGCACTTTTATATTTCGCTTTTCGGCAGTCACAGACTGTGCAGATGCCTGCGGTCGGATACCGTTATACGGCATGGGCTGCATCGCATCGGCGACCTCCGGCGGCATATAGGACTCATCATGCTTTGCCAGCACCTCTTCAGCATAAAACACCCCGTCTTTACCCAGTCTGCCTCTGGCAACGGTACCCTGCCCCTCCTTAAAAAGATCCGGCAATATCCCCGAATAACTCACAGCGACCTGTTGAGCGTTATCGGTGACAATAAAGCGAGATTCCAGACTGGCGGAGGATTTTTCCAGCGTCCCCCTGCGCACCATGCCGCCCAGGCGAAATGTTTCACCCGGTTCCACCGCACCAGCGACCACCTGAGAAGGTGAAAAGAAATAAGCCATATTGCCCTGCAACGCATTGATCGCCAGTACCGCCGCGACCGCCACCCCGGTCAGCGCCATACCGGCAAGCATCATTCGTTTCTGTCTGGGCTTCATGGACAGTCCTGCTATCAATGGCTAATCAGCGCCGGATTCATTCAGTCTGGCCATGCGCCTCAGACGCCTGATGGCGACTCTGCGCCGAACATCGGCCATCAACCACTCTCCGACCATCAAAAAGGCCGTTGCGCCGAATGACCAACCTATGTAAAAACCGTAACCGGCAATAATATCTTTCATCATCAGCTCCGAACCTTTTGAGACCGGATTTCCGGCAACTCGTTCACCCATTCCGTGTATTTTTCCCGCTCCAGAATGATGCTTCTGACTCGTTTCAATATCACCGCAAAGCTATACAACCAGAAAGCCAGCGTCATGGTGAGCATGGCCCAAAGGATATTACTCTCAATGGATTTCATGGAAGATCGCTGATGCAATGACGTGCACTGATTTGGGTCCGGACAGTTCACTGAATAATAAATAATCGGTATGGTGAACAAACCGACCATTGCCAGCACCGCCGAAGCACGATCTGCCCTTCGCACATCATCGATTGCTGACTGCAAAGCCATATAACCGATATAAAGAAATAACAGGATCAACTCGGAAGTCATGCGCGGGTCCCAATCCCACCAGGTTCCCCAGCTTGTTTTACCCCAGAAGGCACCTGTCCACAACGCCAGAAATGTGAATATCGCACCGGTTGGCACGGTGGCTGCTGCCATCATAAAAGACAGACGGGTATTAAACACCAGGCCAACCAGACTCCAGCCGGCCATGACGACATACAGCCACATCGACATCCAGGCCGCTGGCACATGTACAAATATAATCCGGTAATACTGCTTCTGGTCACTCAGAACATTTGGCGTCTCAAAGAAACCCCAGTACAAGCCGCCGATAGCCAATAATACAGCCGATGCTGCAAACCACGGAATCGTTCTGCCAGCCAGCGGATAAAAAGAAGCCGGCGACGCATACCTGAACCAGTTAATACCCACAATCGTTCACTTCTTTCATTCCAGCGAAAACCTCAGTGCGGCAGAAGCTGCCCAGGGACCGAGTGCCATAGACAAAACAGTCAATGCACCCAATAGCATGTAATAAGCCTGCTGAGGGGCATTCGTAGCGGCGGCGGCGATCGCCCCTGCCCCATAAACCAGCACCGGGATATACAGGGGCAGAATTAAAAGTGAAAGCAATATCCCCCCACCTCGCAGCCCCAGCGTCAAGGCAGCACCAATAGCGCCAACCATGCTCAGAGCAGGCGTTCCCAAAAGCAACGACCACATCATCGGCACCACCTGCCCCTCCCCCAATCGATACTGCAACGCTACCAGCGGCGAGATCAGCACCAGTGGCAGACCAGTCAACAGCCAGTGAGCACACACCTTCGCCATCACCACAACACTGAGAGGCTGCGATGTCAACAGCATCTGTTCGAGCGTTCCGTCTGCATAGTCCGCCGCAAACAGCCGCTCCAACACCAGCATGGAAGACAGCAATGCCGCTACCCACACCACACCGGGCGCAATCTGGAAAAGGATTTGTTGCTCCACCCCGATACCAAGTGGAAACAGACTGATCACAATAATAAAGAAAAACAGTGACATCAGAATCTCCGTGCGCCGACGAAACGCCAACAGCAGATCACGCAACACAATAACCCTGAACAACCGCCACATCCTATTCACCCCAGTCTCAGATACTTCACCCCGGCCGAGGTCAGCATAACTTCCTGATGCGTTGTCAAAACAACCAGTCCCGACCGATCAATGTGGCTGGAAATAGTCTCCTGCAACACCGCCACAGCATCGGCATCCAGTGCATTGAAAGGTTCATCCAGCACCCAGAGCAGGGCATTATTAACGAACAGCCTTGCCAGACTGACACGTCTTTGCTGCCCCTGTGACAACATCCTGACCGGTAGATCCTCAAATCCGCGCAGCCCCACCCGCTCCAACGCCAGCCATAACATCCCGTCTTCGGGATACAGGCCACCAAGCGCACACGAAACCCGCAGATTTTCCAGCGGTGTCAGCTCCGATTTAACAGCCAACTGATGGCCGATATACAAAAGATGATCAAAAAACTCCTCACCACCCTCTCTTATCGGCCTTCCATTCCAGCTGATCTGTCCCTCATCCGGATACAGCAAACCACACAAGGCACGTAACAGAGTCGTCTTGCCGACACCATTAGTGCCCTGCAGGTAGAGCAACTCGCCTGAATGCACACAGACGGACAGATCGGAAAACAGACACCGGTCGCCGCGGATACAGGTCAGGTTTTCCGCCTGTAATACTGCATCAGCCATTCAACCATACACCGTATTTCAGGTTCTGCAAAAGATTCGCTCACCATTGCGCAAAAGAATCAAGCATTACAAGAACTGTCAATGCCGACATCAGAAATAGAAATGGTGAGGCTGGATATCCAGACCGGGAACACACAACTCCGGGCGTGGCACCACCGGTAGAAGCCTGAGTGATTACCAATTCACCTTCAATTCTGCACCGATGCTGTGGTTTGCATCGCTATCCTTTTTTTCCCGACGCATCGCCCTGACATCCAGCTTCGTATCCAGATCATCGCCCGGTGATGACAAACGCCAGCCCAACGTCAGATCACGCTTGTCACCCGACGACGACAGACCCGCATACGGCACACCGGTCGCACCACCATCCAGTGCAAAGCCCCACTCACCCTTCAGCGTCCAGCGACTCGATACCTCACCGGCTCTCGATGTATCTTCCTCCAACGCATCCGACAACGAACCCGACAACAGCCTGTCCAGACCGCTGGAAGCCGTCGTATTACCATACTCCTGACTCAGACTCAGTGAAGGACCATGCGATGAACCCGGACGCAGCTTAAAGCGCAATGAACCCGATATACCCCATTCATCCCGTTCCGAATCCTCATGCTCCAGCAAGCGACGACCACGCAAGTCCAGTGCCAAGCCTTTCAATGGTGCCTCCCAGCTCACACCACCACCCAGCTCGATACCCAGACCCGTGTTCGTATCACCCCCGTCATAGCGCACTCCCAGCTCCAGTTCCGGCGTAAAACGTATCCCATTCGTCTCCGCCGACTGCCAGGACCACTCCAGACCCATCCGAAAACGATGCGTATCCGTCTCCATACCCGCCATCTCAGCAGAATCATCCGTCTCCGTACGCACCAGTGTCGCCTCCGAAATCAGCGTCAATGTCAGACCGCCCTCTTCCAGCGCAGACTGCATCAACGTACCTCGCAAGCCCGCTGAAGCCGATACCTGCTCCAGATCATGCGTTGAAACCGAACCGCGCGAGGAAGTCTGCTCCAGCTCTCCCTGACCATAGCTCGCCGCTCCCCAGAAACGCAGCCGATCCGTCACATCGTAACGCACATACGGCAGCAGCGAGGTCAGCTTACTCGAAAACTCACCCGAACCCGCATCATCCCAGTCTCCATCACCGTCACTGTAAGCCAATGCCAGACCCAACAGCGTGCGACCCAGCTCCCGATCCATGCCCAGCATCGCTGTCGTCACATCACCTTTCACCGACACCTCACCCGGTGAACCCGCATAGCTCGAATACGAGGCCTGTCCCCAAACCGAGGTGCCTCCCTCATCCGTGTAGGTAAAACGGCTGCCACGCAGCATATTCGGCAGTGACAATGAACGCGACAGCTTGAACAAACGATCCACCGAACCCGCTCCAAATCCATCATGACCCGAACCCACTCCGACCGCACGACCGTGACCAAAACCATCAACCCCCAGAGAACGCACCAAACTGACACCTTCCCCACTCAAAGCCTGACCCGCACCACCATTCGGCAGACCCTTCACATTACCCGACAGACCCGCACGTCTCGACGATGAGAAACGGTAATCCAGACCACCCAGCATATGCTCAACCGCCGTCAGACCAAAGTGTGATAACCAGACCTCCTGAGCCGCCTGAGCCGCCTGCATCTGAGCCTGCTCTTCATCCCCTCCCGCAGAACGACCCTCGTCATCCGTCACCCTCACCTCCAACGACTCAATCGACAAACCCGTACGGTAACCCACTCCATCACCCGCCACAATGCGGTGCTCAATACGCACCGTCCGAAACGCACCGTTGTCCACATCGTCATCCACGCCCGTCACCGTCACCAACTGCTCCTCTCCCCAGTTCAAGGGCGTAAAACCAACACTCACCGGTTCCACTTTCGCCGCCTGCATATCCGTTGACAGCACATTCACCACCACATTACCCATCGGTGGCGAATCCAGATGAATACGGTAGGTCGCCGTACCCCCCGACTCCTCAACCGTCACTCGACGCTCACTGACACTCACACCCGCCATCATGCTCTCGTCATCCGCAATCCTCACCATAAGACTTCGTGCCATCATCAGATCGTAATCACCGCCAACTGCCGTGTGCGTCAATGTCACCGTCTCCGTCACTTCGTTACCGTCATCAACCGCACGAACCATCACATTTTGTGCCACGCGCCAGTTCATGCTGCTAAACGTCAGACTGTTGACCGGCATGCCGCCCGTATCCACACTCAGACCGCCCACAGCACCATTCACCGTCACCATCACATCCCCCGTCGGCTGGCTCGACAGCGACACCGTGTAAGCCACACTCGCACCATCTTCTACCACTCCCAGTGTGCTCCGATTCAATACCAGACCCCGCTCATCGTCATCTAATACCGTCACACTCACAGACTCAATGCTCAAACCAGCGTTATAGCCTCCAGAGTCGCCCGTGCTCACCGCATGATCAACACTCACCATCCGATCCGCTCTGTCAATCGCATCGTCAATACCTGAAACCCTCACCTCCTGCGGCTCATTCCAGTTATCCGATGTGAACGTCAATGCCGTCAATGGACTCACCGAAGCTATCCGCGAATCACTCGAAGTCACCCTTATCTCGACATCCGACCGCGGCTCTGAATCCAGTACCACCGTATAAATCACTGTCTCACCTTCTGAAACGCTGACAACCGTTTCATCCACGCTCACACCCGCCGCACGATCATTGTCCGCTATCACGACATCCACACCACCCGTCACACTATCGTAATCACCGCCAACTGCCGTGTGCGTCAATGTCACCGTCTCCGTCACTTCGTTACCGTCATCAAACGCAAGAACCATCACATTTTGTGCCACGCGCCAGTTCATCCTGCTAAACGTCAGACTGTTGACCGGCATGCCGCCCGTATCCACACTCAGACCGCCCACAGCATCATTCACCGTCACCGTCACATCCCCCGTCGGCTGGCTCGACAGCCTCACACCATAGTTACGGCTGTCACCCTCTTCTGCAATAAACACCCGCTCCGGTTCAAACACCAGTCCAGCCTCATCGTCATCCATCACACTCACCATGACATCATCAATCGTCAGATCGACTGGATAACCCGCACCGTCACTCAGACGTACCGTGTGAGTGATTAACGCCATACGTCCATCACCCGCATTATCAATATCGTCATCTTCTCCCGTCACCGTCACCCTTTGCCGCAGGTTCCAGTTCGCCGTCGTAAATCTCAGCACCGCCGGATTCACCGTCGCCGCACTCGTCATATCCGAAGACACCCCTATCTCCACATCTCCAGACGGTTGGGCATCCAGAACCACCGTGTAAAACGCCATAGCCATATCACCCGCCTCATCAACACGCAACGCATCCGAATCAATACTCACACCCGACATCCGATCATTGTCCGCAATCAGCACCGTCAACTCGCCCGTTACCCCATCATAACCACCGCCCGATGCCGCATGGGGCAGCGTCACACGCTCACCCGACAGATTGCCGTCATCAACCGCCGTCAATGTCACCGTCTGCACCTCCGACCAGTTCATCGTCGTGAATGTCAGACTGTTACCCGCACCGCCAGCATCCACTCGCAAACTGCTGCCAGCACCCGTGATGGTCACGGTCACATCCGATAGCGGCTGACTCGACAGCCTCACACGATAGTGACGGCTGTCACCCTGTTCTATCAGTGACAGCGTACCATCCGCATTGCGCTCATCAACATCCAGCAACAGACCCGCATCATCACCGTCATCTTCCACTATCACCGTCGCCGCTGGCAGGACCGTCGCACCCGCTCTGTAACCAACTCCGTCACCGGCTGTCACCGCATGAACAATATCCAACACCCGCACATCACCGGCATTATCCACTTCATCATTCACGCCCGTCACGGTTACACGAACCGCTTCGTCCCAGTTCATCGAGGTAAAACTCAAAGAGGCCGGACTCACTATCGCCGCCGTGCTATCCCTCGAAGCCAGGCCAATCGTCACTGTCGAGTTCCCCAGCGGCTGCGAGGTCAGCACCACCGTGTAGCTGCCCATGCCTACCGACTCATTCACCGTCACAATGCCCGGATTGACGTGCGCTCCCGCCTCATCGTCGTCTTCCACTCTCACCGACACCGAGTCAATGCTCAAAGCTACGGTGTAGCTGCCACCGTCATTCGTGGTAATCGTATGACCTATATCCAGCATCCGATCCGCACTGTCGATATCGTCATTCACACCCGTCACCCGCACTGCCTGTGCCACATCCCAGTCCGTCGGTGTAAAGCTCAGGGATAATGGTCCCACATCCGCCGCCGAAGCAGCACCAGAGACCGACAGCTCAATTTCAACATCACCCAGCGGCCGCGTCCTGAGCACCACATCGTAGCCACTCACACCGCCGTTCTCATCCACCGTCACCTGCGTCGGACTCACCTGAACACCCGGCAGCGCAATGTCATCGTCCGTCACGCGAACCTCTACCTGTCCGGTCGCCGGCGCACCATAACCCGCACTCGCACGGTGCATCAGCGTCACAACCTCATTGTCCATGTCATCATCTGGAGCAGCCGATACCGTCACCTCCTGAGGTTCATTCCAGTTACCTGCCGTGAAGGTCAGTTCATCATCATCCAGCCTCAGACCCGTAGCACCGCCCGAACCACTGATCGTCACCGTCACATTACCAATCGGCTGCGTACCCAGAGACACCTCGTAACTCTGCTCTGACGCTTCATCCACTCTCACAACATCCGGCAAGAATATCAATGATGCTTCATCGTCATCTTCCACACTCACACTCACCTCTGCAATCGACACCGCATCATAGCCACCGCTGCCGCCCGCTCGCACCGCATGGCTAATGTTCACCACACGTCGATCATCCACATTATCAATATCGTCATCTTCTCCCGTCACCGTCACTGTCTGCGCCACATTCCAGGTCTCCATCGTGAACGTCAGTGCCGTCGGTTCCACCGTCGCCGCCGTCACCTCATCGGAGGTCACGTCAATCACCACATCCCCGGTCGGCTCCGTATTGAGCACCACCGTGTAACTGTCTGTACCACCCAACTCCGCCACCGACGTGCCCGCTCCCGTCTGCGCAATCGTCACGTTCGCCTCATCGTCGTCCGTGACCGTCACCGATACCGCATCAATGCTCAGATCCGCCGGGTAGCCACTGCCCGCATCATCCGTCGTCACCGCATGGGAAACCGTCACAATGCGCTGACCACCCTCATTGCCAATGTCATCGTTGACACCCGTCACCGTCACTGTCTGCGCCACATTCCAGGTCGCCGTCGTGAAGGTCAGCACCATCGGCTCCACCGTCGCCGCCGTCACCTCACCAGATGTCACTGAAATCACAATGTTGCCCGCCGGCTCACTGCTCAACACCATCGTGTAGCTGTCCATACCGCCCAGCTCCGCAACCACCGTGTTACCCGCACTCTGTGCGATCATCACTCCGGCCTCATCATCGTCCGTCACCGTCACCGTTACATCCGCAATATCCCGATCAGCCGGATAACCACTGTCAGCATCCGGGGCGCTGATCTCATGCCCGATGACCACCGTGCGATCAGAGGTATTCGCAACATCGTCATCCACGCCCTGTACCCTCACCATCTGCGCCTGATTCCAGGTCGTCGCCGTGAAGGTCAGTACCGTGCTTGCGGTAAATGCACCACTGTTCGGTGCCACCCTGGATATATCCGTATCGCCGGAGGTCACCGTAATCTCCACATTCGCTGCCGGTTCCGAAGTCAACACCACCGTGTAGCTGTCTATACCACCGGACTCGGTAACCTCCGTATCACCTTCACTCTGTGTCACGGTAACACCCGCCACATCGTCGTCATTGACCACGACTGTAGCCGTACCCGGATCACCCACCGTGTAATCAGAACCCGCCTCTATTGTGACAGTGATCGTACCGTTCGATTCATCGACATCGTTATCGGTGATGGCGACCGTGTATTCTGCCGTTCCACTGGTGCCAATAGTGACCGACCTGCCAGTACCTTCAGTGCCTGCATCCACAAAGTCCTGACCGGCTTCTTCTGCCACCGCCACAGTGACCGTCAGTTCCGCTGACGGGGCCGGTTCGGCTGTCAGGGTAAAGGTGGCCGCATCACCACTGCCTTCCGTCACCGCTGCACCGCCTGCAATGGTCACCTCTGGCAGGGTGCTATCGTTATCAATGACCCTGACCGTCACATCCTCTCTCACCGAACCGTATTCCGCTGCACTGCCACTCGCCGTATGCACCAGAATAAAAGTCTCGCCGTCCATATTGGCATCATCCGCCGCTGTCAATGTCACCGTCTGCACATCAGACCAGTTAGTATCATCAAATGTCAGCGTGGCCCCGGGATCCACCGTCAGGGAAGCACTGGCACCCGTGATGGTCACAGTGACATCGGCAGTCGGCTCAGTCGTCAGGGCGACCGTGTAGGTACTGCTGCCCTCTTCATCCACCATCACAGCAGTCTCCGAAATATCCAGACCCGCCACATCGTCGTCATTGACCCTGACCGTTACATCCTCACTCACCGAACCGTATTCCGTTGCACTGCCACTCGCCGTATGCACCAGAATAAAAGTCTCGTCATCCCTATCGGCATCATCCGCCGCTGTCAATGTCACCGTCTGCACATCAGACCAGTTAGTATCATCAAATGTCAGCGTGGCCCCGGTATCCACCGTCAGGGGATCACTGGCACCCGTGATGGTCACGGTCACATCGGCAGTCGGCTCAGTCGTCAGGGCGACCGTGTAGGTACTGCTGCCCTCTTCATCCACCGCCACAGCAGCCTCCGAAATATCCAGACCCGCCGTATCGTCGTCATTGACCACGACTGTAGCCGTACCCGGATCACCCACCGTGTAATCAGAACCCGCCTCTATTGTGACAGTGATCGTACCGTTCGATTCATCGACATCGTTATCGGTGATGGCGACCGTGTATTCTGCCATTCCACTGGTGCCAATAGTGACCGACCTGCCAGTACCTTCAGTGCCTGCATCCACAAAGTCCTGACCGGCTTCTTCTGCCACCGCCACAGTGACCGTCAGATCCGCTGTCGGGGCCGGATCGGCTGTCAGGGTAAAGGTGGCCGCATCACCACTGCCTTCCATCACCGCTGCACCGCCTGCAATGGTCACCTCTGGCGGGGTCACAACCACATCGTTAATCACCAAACTAAAGTGTTCATTTGGTGGCGAAGCCGGATCAGCACCGCCACCCACATTGGTCGCCAAAGCACCATCGTCGAACGCCGTGTCATCGCCCAGTGCTATCACAATCCTCTCTGAATCTTCGATATCACTGTCAGACACCGCTGTCAGTTGCAGCTCAGCCGTCTCGGCACCATCCCCGGAAAAACTTACCCTGGGCATCACGGTCGTCTCAACGGAAAGTGTCACTCCCGTATTGTCCGCACCCGACAATAACGCCAGAGTCCAGTCAGCCAGCACCACCGCGCCAGCAATCGACAGCGGCACATCTATTGTCTCACCCGCAACCAGGGCACGACTCAGTGTAATACTGAAATTAACTGTGCCACCCTCTTCAATCGCACCGGTACCGCCCGTGCGGGTCAGATTGACCACAGTCGGATCATCGTCAGTCACGGTGACCACAACATCACCGGGACGAAGGGCACTGTACTCACTGTCGCCTGAAGTGACCGTATGTCCGATGGTCACCTCACGGTTCGCCGTATCGCTGTCGTCATTGACACCGGTCACGGTTATGGTCTGGGCAGTATCCCAATCCATCGATGTGAAGGTCAGGGTGTTACCACCCTCACCGTTATCCACTGTCACACCGGCACCGGCATCGGCCGTGATGGTCACATTGGCCGTCGGTTGCGTGGCCAGCACCACGCTGTAGCTGTCGGTACCACCGGACTCATCGACCGTGGTGTCGTCATCGCTCTCCGTGACAGTAACACCAGGCATCGGTAGATCGTCATTCTGGATTGTGAAGGTGATGCTGCCAGCGGTTGGATCGATGTCTATATTTGGAGCAGATGTCCTCAACTCGAGGTGCACTGTCTCGTCTGGTTCGAAAACCATATCACCCACAACCTCGACCCTGAGAGTAAAGCTTTGAACCCCGCTAAGTATTACGCCACCATAGCATCCCCTAGCATTTAAATTCCGAAGCGAGTTTAGCGGCAGCTGATCCCGGACAAGTGCATCTGAATTCACACCAATTTCTGCGGTACCGATATGGCAGGCACTATAAGACACATCCACCGGCCATGACCGGCTCAACCGGACAGTGAATGTACCAACTGTCCGAGCGTTGCTGTCGCCTTCTGTAACTGTGAATGCATTTCCAGTGTCCGAACTTCCCTGCAAACTGGCATCGATCGACAGAGTAGCCCTGAAAGAACCATCATCAGTGACATCCACTGAAGCGTTGTTCCCTATTCCAAAGTAGCTAGTTGTCCCGAAGTTAGTACCGGATGCCAGCACGACCTCCACCGTGATCTCTCCATCAAGAGGGGAACGGTCACTTTGAGTGCGGATGGTATAAGTTACCGAACCTGTATTGGGCGGGATTTCCACAGTCTGGTCTCCTTCGGCTGCAGGCGGAACAACATTCCTGTTATTGAGTGTATCTTCCTCAACCATCAGGCTGATGGTCAGCATTTTCTCTGACTGCCTCGTAAGGGATATTATGAAGGTCGCCGTGTCGCCCTCCTCGATACTGCTACCAGCAGTAATCTCAATGGTCGGGGTATCCTCATCGGTCGCTGTAACGATCACTGGATCAATATCAAGTGTATCGTCGTAGTCCCCACCGTCGCCCGTAGTGATAACATGGGTGATACTCCCTATGCGCCTATCGTTCAGATTGTCGATATCGTCGTTCACACCGGCGACGGTCACCCGTTGTGGCTCACTCCAGTTCTCTGTTGAGAAAGTCAGGGTTATCGTTCCACTGGTATCCTCTGCGAGCACTGTTCTGCCGGTACCCAATGTAAACACCGACGGAGCCTCGGAGGTCACCGTAATAACCACATCGCTATCCGGCTCCGAGTTCAACCTTACTGTATATGTATTTTGACCATCTTCGGATATTAGAAGGCTATCTGTGCTGACTGTCACACCAGCCGTCTGCACAATGGCATCGTTATCAATGACATTGACCGTCACATCCTCGCTCACCGAACCGTATTCCGCTGCACTGCCACTCGCCGTATGCACCAGAATCAAAGTCTCGTCGTCCATATTGGCATCATCCGCCGCTGTCAATGTCACCGTCTGCACATCAGACCAGTTAGTATCATCAAATGTCAGCGTGGCCCCGGTATCCACCATCAGGGGATCACTGGCACCCGTGATGGTCACAGTGACATCGGCAGTCGGCTCACTCGTCAGGGCGACCGTGTAGGTACTGCTGCCCTCTTCATCCACCGTCACAGCAGTCTCCGAAATATCCAGACCCGCCGTATCGTCGTCATTGACCGTGACCGTTACATCCTCACTCACCGAACCGTATTCCGTTGCACTGCCACTCGCCGTATGCGCCAGAATCAAAGTCTCGTCGTCCATATTGGCATCATCCGCCGCTGTCAATGTCACCGTCTGCACATCAGACCAGTTAGTATCATCAAATGTCAGCGTGGCCCCGGTATCCACCATCAGGGGATCACTGGCACCCGTGATGGTCACAGTGACATCGGCAGTCGGCTCACTCGTCAGGGCGACCGTGTAGGTACTGCTGCCCTCTTCATCCACCGTCACAGAAGAACCCGCCGAAATATCCAGACCCGCCGTATCGTCGTCCGTGACCGTGACCGTTACATCCGCAATATCCAGAGCAGCCGGATAACCACTGTCAGCATCCGGGGCGCTGATCTCATGCCCGATGGCCACCGTGCGATCAGAGGCATTCTTAATATCGTCATCCACGCCCTGTACCCTCACCGTCTGCGCCTGATTCCAGGTCGTCGCCGTGAAGGTCAGTACCGTGCTTGCGGCAAATGCACCACCGTTCGGTGCCACACTGGATATATCCGTATCGTCGGAGGTCACCGTAATCTCCACATCCGCTGCCGGTTCCGAAGTCAACACCACCGTGTAGCTGTCTGTACCACCGGACTCGGCAACCTCCGTATTACCTTCACTCTGTGTCACGGTAACACCGGCCACATCGTCGTCATTGACCACGACTGTAGCCGTACCCGGATCACCCACCGTGTAATCAGAACCCGCCTCTATTGTGACAGTGATCGCACCGTTCGATTCATCGACATCGTCATCGGTGATGGCGACCGTGTATTCTACCGTTCCACTGGTGTCAATAGTGACCGACCTGCCAGCACCTTCATTGCCTGCATCCACAAAGTCCTGACCCTGACCGGCTTCTTCTGCCACCGCCACAGTGATCGTCAGTTCCGCTGACGGGGCCGGAACGACTGTCAGGGTAAAGGTGCCCCCCTCACCACTGCCTTCCGTCACCGCTGCACCGCCTGCAATGGTCACCACCGGCAGATCGTTATCAATGACCCTGACCGTCACATCCTCTCTCACCGAACCGTATTCCGCTGCACTGCCACTCGCCGTATGCACCAGAATAAAAGTCTCGTCGTCCACATTGGCATCATCCGCCGCTGTCAATGTCACCGTCTGCACATCAGACCAGTTAGAATCATCAAATGTCAGCGTGGCCCCGGTATCCACCGTCAGGGGATCACTGGCACCCGTGATGGTCACAGTGACATCGGCAGTCGGCTCACTCGTCAGGGCAACCGTGTAGGTACTGCTGCCCTCTTCATCCACCGTCACAGCAGTCTCCGAAATATCCAGACTCGCTGTGACAGAACCATCATCAGTGACATCCACTGAAGCGCTGCTATCTATTATAAGGTAGCTAGTTCCAAAGAAATTATTGAATAAGTCAGTACCGGGTGCCAGCTCGACCTCCACCGTGATCTGTCCATCAAGAGGGGAACGGTCACTTTGAGTGCGGATGGTATAAGTTACCGAACCTGTATTGGGCGGGATTTCCACAGTCTGTGCTCCTTCGGCTGCAGGCGGAACAACATTCCTGTTCCCGCCTGTAGTTTCCGAAACCATCAGGCTGATGGTCAGCATTTTCTCTGACTGCTCCGGAGTGGATATAAGGGATATTATGAAGGTCGCCGTGTCGCCCTCCTCGACACTGCTACCAGCAGTAATCCGAATGCTCGGGATATCCTCATCGAGCACTGTAACGCTCACTGGATCAATACCAAGTGTATCGTAGTCCCCACCGTCGCCCGTAGTGATAACATGGGTGATAGTCCCTGTGCGCATATCGTTCAGATTGTCGATATCGTCGTTCACACCGGCGACGGTCACCTGTTGTGGCTGACTCCAGTTCCCTGTTGAGAAAGTCAGGGTTATCGTTCCACCAGTATCCGCTCCGGTACCCAATCTAAAAACCGACGGAGCCTCGGAGGTCACCGTAATAACCACATCGCTATCCGGCACCGAGTTCAACTCTACTGTATATGTATTTTGACGATCTTCGCGTATTTCAAGGCTATCTGTGCTGACTGTCACACCAGCCGTCTGCACAACGGCATCGTTATCAATGACCCTGACCGTCACATCCTCACTCACCGAACCGTATTCCGTTGCACTGCCACTCGCCGTATGCACCAGAATAAAAGTCTCCTCGTCCATATTGTCATCATCCGCCGCTGTCAATGTCACCGTCTGCACATCAGACCAGTTAGTATCATCAAATGTCAGCGTGGACCCGGTATCCACCGTCAGGGGATCACTGGCACCCGTGATGGTCACAGTGACATCGGCAGTCGGCTCAGTCGTCAGGGCGACCGTGTAGGTACTGCTGCCCTCTTCATCCACCGTCACAGCAGTCTCCGAAATATCCAGACCCGCCACATCGTCGTCATTGACCACGACTGTAGCCGTACCCGGATCACCCACCGTGTAATCAGAACCCGCCTCTATTGTGACAGTGATCGTACCGTTCGATTCATCGACATCGTTATCGGTGATGGCGACCGTGTATTCTGCCGTTCCACTGGTGCCAATAGTGACCGACCTGCCAGTACCTTCAGTGCCTGCATCCACAAAGTCCTGACCGGCTTCTTCTGCCACCGCCACAGTGACCGTCAGTTCCGCTGACGGGGCCGGATCGGCTGTCAGGGTAAAGGTGGCCGCATCACCACTGCCTTCCGTCACCGCTGCACCGCCTGCAATGGTCACCTCTGGCAGGGTGCTATCGTTATCATTGACCCTGACCGTCACACTCCTACTCACCGAACCGTATTCCGTTGCACTGCCACTCGCCGTATGCACCAGAGTAAAAGTCTCGCCGTCCATATTGGCATCATCCGCCGCTGTCAATGTCACCGTCTGCACATCAGACCAGTTAGTATCATCAAATGTCAGCGTGCCCCCGGTCCCGGTATCCACCGTCAGGGGCTCACTGGCACCCGTGATGGTCACGGTCACATCGGCAGTCGGCTCACTCGTCAGGGCAACCGTGTAGGTAATGCTGCCCTCTTCATCCACCGTCACAGCAGTCTCCGAAATATCCAGACCCGCCGTATCGTCGTCCGTGACCGTCACCGATACCGCATCAATGCTCAAACCCGCCGAGTAGCCACTGTCAGCATCCGAGACGCTGACCGCATGCCCGATGGCCACCGTGCGATCAGAGGTATTCTCAATATCGTCATCCACGCCCTGTACCCTCACCGTCTGCGCCTGATTCCAGGTCGTCGCCGTGAAGGTCAGTACCGTGCTTGCGGCAAATGCACCACCGTTCGGTGCCACCCTGGATATATCCGTATCGTCGGAGGTCACCGTAATCTCCACATTCACTGCCGGTTCCGAAGTCAACACCACCGTGTAGCTGTCTGTACCACCGGACTCGGCAACCTCCGTATCACCTTCACTCTGTGTCACGGTAACACCCGCCACATCGTCGTCATTGACCACGACTGTAGCCGTACCCGGATCACCCACCGTGTAATCAGAACCCGCCTCTATTGTGACAGTGATCGTACCGTTCGATTCATCGACATCGTCATCGGTGATGGCGACCGTGTATTCTGCCGTTCCACTGGTGCCAATAGTGACCGACCTGCCAGCACCTTCAGTGCCTGCATCCACAAAGTCCTGACCGGCTTCTTCTGCCACCGCCACAGTGACCGTCAGATCCGCTGTCGGGGCCGGTTCGGCTGTCAGGGTAAAGGTGGCCGCATCACCACTGCCTTCCATCACCGCTGCACCGCCTGCAATGGTCACCTCTGGCGGAGTGCTATCGTTATCAATGACACTGACCGTCACATCCTCTCTCACCGAACTGTATTCCGTCGCGCCACTCGCCCTATGCATCAGATCAAAATTCTCGTTGTCCATATTGACATCACCCGACGCTGTCAATGTCACCGTCTGCACATCAGACCAGTTAGTATCATCAAATGTCAGCGTGGACCCGGTATCCACCGTCAGGGAAGCACTGGCACCCGTGATGGTCACAGTGACATCGGCAGTCGGCTCACTCGTCAGGGCGACCGTGTAGGTACTGCTGCCCTCTTCATCCACCCTCACAGCAGTCTCCGAAATATCCAGACCCGCCACATCGTCGTCATTGACCACGACTGTAGCCGTACCCGGATCACCCACCGTGTAATCAGAACTCGCCTCTATTGCGACAGTGATCGTACCGTTCGATTCATCGACATCGTCATCGGTGATGGCGACCGTGTATTCTGCCGTTCCACTGGTGCCAATAGTGACCGACCTGCCAGTACCTTCACTGCCTGCATCCACAAAGTCCTGACCGGCTTCTTCTGCCACCGCCACAGTGACCGTCAGATCCGCTGTCGGGGCCGGTTCGGCTGTCAGGGTAAAGGTGGCCGCATCACCACCGCCTTCCATCACCGCTGCACCGCCTGCAATGGTCACCTCTGGCATGTCGTCGTCATTGATAGTGATCCTCATACTAATAAAAAAATTCAACACAACGTATTCACTCGCACCACCTATGGTAAAAAATATCTCTCTGGTCTCGTTTTCAATATTGTCATCATCCAGCGCGGTCAATGTCACCGTCTGAGCCGTGTCCCAGTTACCCGGGGTAAAGGTCAGCCCGGAATCGATATCCAATGTCAGCTCATCCCCGAGGAAACCTTCGGTGCCCAACGTGACATTGGCTGTCGGTTCACTGGTCAGCGCTACCGTGAAGGTCAGACTGGTCGGCTCATCTATCGTCACAGGAATGACACGAGTAGACGTTATGGCAGTCTCGAAAATAAACAGGCCCGCCTCATCGTCGTCAGTGACGGTGGCACTCACGGCGTCAATCATCAGGGCACTGGTGTAGCTGCCGCCATCACCGACGTCAACAGTGTGCCTAATGTCCACCATTGTGCTCTCGCTGGAGGAGACAATATCGTTATCCGCACCGGTCACCGTCACCGTCTGCGCCGTGCTCCAGTTGTTCGGTGCAAAGGTCAGGGTCATCGGGCTGACTGTGGCCACCAACGGGTCTGCGGGGGCCACGGCAATCTGCACATTGTTAGCGGGTGGTGTGTTGAGTACCACAGTGTAGCTGGCGGTGCCATCTTCAGTCAGCGATATGACCCCCGGGTTGAAATCTACGAGCGGCGGAAAGTCGTCATTCTGGATCGTGAAGGTGATGCTGCCGAGGTCGATCACAAGGTTGTCCGGAGTACTTGGTATACGACTCAGCGAAATGATCACCGTTTCGTCAGATTCGATGTCCGTATCACCATTGACCCGAATTTGATATGCGGAAGCACCACTAACCAAAACGCTCTGAAAAGGTCTTTGCAGAAAGCAACCATTACCGCCGGGAATCGTGTCTGTTGCTAAATTGTTAATAACACTTGATAACGAGTAGTCCTCCCTATCGGCGGTCCCGCCCAAGCATACATTGAACATAATAGAGGAAAAAGTACCAAAACCAGATATTGCCCGGTTCTGTTGTATGGTAATCACAGCACCAATGTTAGTGCCGGAATCGCCTTCTGCACCCTGCTCTGGGGCAATACCGGTCAGGGAAACGGTGATCGAACCTTCCGTCTGCGCAACGGCAGCGGGCAAAAAGCCGACAAACAGGGGCAATATCAGCAATGCCGCCAACAAGGCCGGGCCAGCAAAGTGGCGTTCACGCCGGCAGTGCCCCGGCCGGCATAACGCCGGTATCCCTTTGTTCCTTATGTACGCTGGTATCATTTCAGTTTATCCCCCTTTTGTTGAGGCGGTTCAATATTCGTAGCTGTGTACAGCCTGTTAAAAATATCCGATAAATCAGTTACTTCCCCAATTGTTCTAATGATTATTATACTCGAATTATGTCTTTGTCAACCAAAAATTTGAAAAAAATAAAGCAGCGGGTGTTCGTGCCGCTTTTTTCAGTTCAGGGACCCCGTTGTTTTGTGAGCCGGTCGGCGGGATTAGGCCGATGGCGGCTTTTGTTGCTAGTATCGGGACTTTGTCATTTCTGATTAGCTGCCATGCGTGTCAATTTACAGTCTTCGGGGTGCCGGCTTAATGAGGCGGAGTTGCAGGGCTGGGCAGCTGATTTTGAGGCGCACGGGTATGTTGTTACCCGGTGCGTTGATGAGGCGGATGTGGTGGTGGTGAATACCTGTGCCGTTACCGGTGAGGCCGGGCGCAAGTCGCGGCAGATGATTCGCCGCGCCCGCAGGAATAATCCGCGTGCGAAGCTGGTTGTGAGTGGCTGCCATGCTACCCTTGAGCCGCACAAAACCCTGCAAATCGAGGGGGTGGAGCTGGTCGTTCCGAATCGAGACAAGGATGCCCTGGTGGCCGCTGTGCATGCGGCGCTGCATCGGCCGGATGTGCCGGTGCCGGCAGCCGATGAGTCGGCGCTTTTCCGACGCGGGCGCTGCCGGGCATTCATCAAGGTGCAGGATGGCTGTCGCTGGCGTTGCCGTTATTGCATTGTCACTGTGGCACGCGGGGCGGAGCGCAGTATGCCGGTGGGCCGGATTGTCGAGCAGATCAACCGGCAGGTTGACTGTGGCGTGCGGGAGGTGGTGCTGACCGGTGTGCATCTGGGTGGCTATGGTGATGATATCGGCAGCAGTCTGTATGCGTTGACACGCTCGATACTGGCCGATACCGGGGTGCGCCGCCTGCGCTTTGGTTCGCTGGAACCCTGGGATCTGCATGAGGATTTTTTTTCTCTGTTCGCCGATGAGCGGGTGATGCCGCATTTGCATCTGCCGCTGCAAAGCGGTTCGGATACGGTGTTAAAGCGTATGGCACGCCGTTGCAGACGGCATGATTTTACCGCTCTGACGGAGGCGGCCCGTGCCGCTGTTGATGGCTTTAACATCACTACCGATATTATTGCGGGATTTCCGGGAGAAACCGAGGCAGAGTGGCAGGAGGGTCTTGAGTTTGTCGGGGATATCGGCTTCGGGCATGTCCATGTGTTTCCTTTTTCGGCACGTGAGGGCACCGGCGCGGCCGGCCTGCCTGACAAAGTGCCTCATGCGGTCATCAGACGCCGGGCCCGGCAGTTGCGTCAGTTATCCGAGCGGATGCGCTGTGACTTTATGCGGCAGAATGAAGGGAGGGTGTGCGAGGTGTTGCTGGAGGATCATCGGCGGGCGTTGCCGGATGGCGGCTTTGTCTGTTCGGGCTATACGCGCAACTATCTGCGGGTCGAGTATGTCACCGACGATGATGTTGAATCGGGTGGTCGTATTATCAGAGGGCGGCTGGCGGTGTCGGATGGGCGGGCTGTGCTGGTCGGTGTGTGAATGTGCGGTGCCGGCGGACTGGCTTCAGATCCATTCAGGCACCGATGATCGGCTGCATGGCCCGGTGCTCCCGAATCAGGTTCAGGGCACGCGACAACAGGCTTTTACCGGGTTCCGTGCGGTGCCATGTCGAAAGGCCGGAGGAGTGCGGCAGGGGGATGCAGTCGGTTTTGCCGACCGTGGTTTCAACGGTCATTTTTTGTCCGACCACTTCAATCAGTCTGTCGAAGTCCAGAAATTGCTGAATCGCCAGTTTGCCGACCGGAATCATGAGTTCGGGCTGCAGGAGTCTGAACTCCCTGTCCAGCCATTTTCTGCATCGTGCTATCTCGGCTTGTTCGGGAACCCGGTCGCCGCCTTTCGGATTTTTACCGGGAAAACAGCGACATACGGCAGCCATATAAACCTGATTACGGAAGTTTTCTTCGGTGATGCCGATTGAGGCGTACCATGCAAACAGTGTCCTGCCGGCGGTCCAGCCAAAGGGTTTGCCAACCCGGCCTTCGTGTTTGCCCGGTGCCTGCCCGATCTGGATCACCCTGCCGGTGGCCGGTGCGCCTGTAATCACCGGACCTGTCATGTCGGGGCAGGCCGTACAGCGGCTCAGGCTGGCCTGGTGGGCGATGATCTTTTGCCGGCTTACAGGCATTTGGCAAAGGCATCTGCGACACGGTTCATCATAATAAAGTAGGTGTCAGCACCGGCCGGCAGATCGGCACCAAGCGGGTCCAGTTCGACACTCTGGAGCTGGTATTTTTTCTTCAGGCTTTCGATGCGCGGCAACCGGAATTGTGGTTCTACCAGCAGACAGCGGGTCTGCCTTTCCCTGATCGTTTTGTCTATGTCGTGCAAGTGGCGAGCGCCGGGGCTGGTTTGTACATGGGGGTTGATGATGCCGTGCGTTTCAAGCTGGTAGCGTTCCAGAAAATGGCCCCAGGCGTCGTGATACAGCAGTCCCGATATTGTCTGTGGTCCGGGCAGGCGTGCCTGTATGTCTCTATCCAGTTGCTGCAGGCGGCTCGACAGTTGTTGCAGGTTTTGCTGTATGGCGTCGGCATGGTCGGGCAGGTGCCGGGCAAGGATGCGGCTGATGTCGCGGATGTCTTCAAGTATCTTGACAGGGTCCAGCCAGCGATGCGGGTCTTCGTGCAGGTCGCCATGTCCGTGTCCATGATGCCCATGTCCATGTTCATCTCCGTGCCCTC
The DNA here is from genome assembly GCA_965214035.1 of Gammaproteobacteria bacterium. Lineage (GTDB taxonomy): Bacteria > Pseudomonadota > Gammaproteobacteria > JAJDYQ01 > JAJDYQ01 > JAJDYQ01. Next base: position 1,282,356 of record OZ243932.1, read on the forward strand.
CTCCTTCGATAAGCTGGATAACCAGCTTGTCAGTCTGGCCGCCGATGATCCGGCGCAGTGGCGTTTCGATTGCCGGGCCTATCCAGATAATGATGTCGGCCTGGTCAATTTTGTCTGCATCACCGGGGCGAAGCTGGAAGGTGTGCGGTGACTGGTAACCTTCAATCAGCAACTGCGGTTGCGTTATGCCGTCCAGCAACCCGCTGACCAACGAGTGCAGCGGCTTGATGGTAACCAGCACATCAGGCGCGGCGGCCGTATGGGCCGGCATGATCGGAGTAAGCCAGGCGGCAAGGATCAGTATGGCAGGACGTAAGCAGGCTTTCATGTTCGGCAACCCCCGTAAAAAACGAATTATGATATAATGACCGGATGCCACAGTCAAGTCTAAATCTGCAAGCAGATGATAAGCTGCTTATTGAGGCGCGTGATGTTTGTGTGGTGCGTGATGGTCGGCATATTTTGAGCCATATCAGTCTGGAGCTGGTGCGCGGTGAAATCCTGACCATGGTCGGCTTGAACGGTGCGGGCAAGTCAACACTGGTGAAGGTGCTGACCGGTCTGTTGAGCCCGGATAGCGGTGAGGTCAGAAGAAAGCCGGGCATCCGCATCGGCTATTGTCCACAGCACGCTTTCCCGGATGCGATATTACCCATGTCGGCACGCGATTTTTTGCTGCTGGCGGATGCCTCGGCAGGTGCGTCAATCGCCGATGTGCTGGATGAGACCGGTATCGGCGATCTGGCCTCACAGCAGCTTTTCCGAATGTCCGGCGGTGAGTATCAGCGGCTGCTGCTGGCCAGAGCGATCCTGCGCCAGCCGGATGTGTTGATTCTCGATGAACCCATGGCCGGTGTGGATATGGCGGGCCAGAGTGATCTGTATGAATTGATTCCAAAACTGAGGGATCGGTATAGCTGTGGTGTGATCCTGGTGTCTCATGATATCTATATTGTCATGGGGGCAACGGACAGGATTATGTGTATCAATCATCATCTGTGTTGCAGCGGTCGGCCGGAAAGTGTGGCCATGCATCCAGAGTTTGTTTCGCTGTTCGGCGACCGTATCGCCAAAACTCTGGCAGTCTATAAACATGATCACGACCATAGTCATGATCTGCATGGTGACACCCTGGAATCCGGCCATGTGTCTGATGATCATTCCCGGCACGAGCATCATCGATAGCCGTGCCTGATTTTTTTATTAACGCGCTGATTGCCGGCACGCTGATCGCTGTCATCGCCGGGCCGCTCGGCTGCTTTGTGGTCTGGCGCCGGATGGCTTATTTTGGTGGCGCTATCGCCCATTCCGCATTGCTGGGTGTGGCTCTGGCACTGCTGATCGGTGGTCTGCTGCTGGATGCGGCAGCCAGCCCGGATGATCCGGTTTATCGTGTGGGCAGCTTTCTGATTAATGATCCCTGGCCGGTTGTGCTGGTGGTGAGTCTGTTGCTGGCGGTCGGCCTGTTAGCCCTGCAACGCCGCCATTTGCTGGCCAACGACACGCTGCTTGGTATCGTCGCACATGGTTCGCTGGCGGTCGGGTTATTAATCGTCGCTTCAATGGCTTCGCTGCGGATCGATGTCATGTCTTATCTGTTCGGTGATATCCTCGGCATTGATGATGCCAATGTGCGAATACTGTTACTGCCCGGCATCGCGGTGCTTGCCCTGCTTGTCTGGCAGTGGCGTGCGCTGCTTGCCATCACCGTGAACGCGGAGCTGGCCGCCGTAGAGGGCATCCATGTCGGGCGTACCGAGTTGATGTTTGTGCTTATGCTGGCCTGTGTGGTCGCTCTGGGTATCCGGGTAGTCGGCGTGATGCTTATTGTGTCCATGCTGATTATCCCGCCGGCAACAGCAAGGCGCATGGTGAATACGCCGGTGTATATGGCTGTCATGGCATCTGTTATCGGTATGTTTGATGTATGGGCCGGGCTGGCAGCATCCTGGTATCTCGACCTGCCCGCCGGCCCGGCAATCGTCGCTGTATCGATGGTGCTGTTTATGGCGGTGATGTTGTTACCGGGTGAGCGGCGTTCAGGGTAACTCTGAGCTGTGCGGAATTTACCGGCCGGACATATACAGTGAGCTTCCGCTATCGAGGAACAAAGCAGATTGCCTTAAAGTACTTTTATCGCCTATGCACTTCCCATGCAGCGCTCTTAAATCAACCACTGCGCCAAACTTCAGAAATACTTGAAAAAATCTGTCGTAGTCTTTCCCCCAGTAAATCATTGCACATGCCATGGGCGCACCTTTGCCTTCGCCATTTCCATTTTCGAGGAATTTGAGACGGGTGTCATAAAGGAAACAGACCGCTGTTGCCCTGCTCCAGATATATTCTTTCCAGTGACGGGTGTTGGCTGCCACCGGAATCAATGCCAATATCTCGGAATGAAAATGTTTGTGTGAAAGTACACATTTATACATCCAGTTCTTTATTGTTGTTTTGCGCTCGCGATCAGCACCATAAGGAGGATTGACATAGATGGTCTTATAGTTCCACTCTTCTGCCAGCCCATCGCTCTGCGGCAAAGTAAATTCTGTTTCTGCACCCACCGCAGACCATCTGTTGGAGCATGGATCAAGCTGTACAGTTCCACCGAATACCTTTTTCACTGCCTCTACATACTTTGGCGGTGTACACCAGTGAATACTTTGTGAGTTTATGGTCCTGCCTGCTGTCACTTCAATATCACCTTCCAGTTTTTGGCTGCCAGAACATCAAGCTGCGCTTTTAGAGCATGAACATCAGATCCTGCTGGCGAGATGACATTAAACCAACCTTCAACTCGCCTGATGTTATCCCTGAAATACTCTTGAATCGCTTTATCTGCCAACAATGAAATCTGAACCTTGGTAAATTTATTGGCACCTTTCGCACCCGCATAACTGCCTGTGAAGGCTTGCCTGACTTCCATATATTTTTCAGCCGGATTTAAAAGCAAATCTTCTACAAACTCTGCGAGCCCGGCATCCGTTAGAAATAAGAGCCAGTCATAAGACTGGGCCAGCACTTTTAGCTCTTTATTATGGTCTTCCGAAGTGAACCAGTTACCATGGTTGCTAACTATGCCAACCGTTAAAATAAAACCATTAAGAAGAGACGGGCTCTGGGAGTGGATAACAGTTTTCAAAAACTGTTCATACGGTTCAACCCGTAATTTACCATCATCCATATGCAATGCACCATGAACTGCCCCATTAGACATTCTGATTTTTTGTAATGATGACACTGTTCTCGCAACATAGGCACCCTGCTTTGCTTTCTCAATCGTCTGCGGCCCTTTTTTAACCCCCTCTTCAACGCCAACCCGTTTACACTCAAACATTGCAAAAGGATGAGCGCGAAGACTCTCTACTGAAATATTCCATTCATCCCCATCTTTATCTCCAAGATAGGCCATCATCAAATGCTCATCATCCTCGCAAAGGACACATGAATTTCTTAACAGTCCGGCGGTAGAAAGCAGTTGCGTACTCTTTAAGCCGCCTTCATTCCATCAGGTGGTACCGACCTGCTTTTTTATCTTGTTTACGGTAAATGGCAAATCATCCTCTAAAAGTCGAACTTTTGCGATATTTTCAGTGGGATGCAGAGTAAACTCAACATTGTGTGTCAAGGTCGGATTCGCATACTCTGGAATGCGGCGCTCAATAGCGATGTGCGCCTCATACCCCCCATGCTTTAAGCGAGTAGAAGTTGACTATCTCTACCAATGTACCTAATGCACGACCAGCAGCCTTCTTTGCGTCCTTTGCATAATGGAAAACATCTTTAGTAAGCGCCTGCTGTAGTGCGTCTATTGATTCAAATGACATCAGTTTGCTCTCCAGATACGGAATATCACCAGACTGCTGGCCCGGATCTCATCATCCGACGACATCCGGAAATTGAAACTCTGGCAGTGAAGAGCTGGCCGGTTCAAAATTCCTGTCCGGTTTCTCTTGACAGCAGGGCGTGTACGGCCTGTTCGGGCGGACGGTTCTGGAACAGTATCCGATAGACTTCTTCCGCTATGGGCAGGTCAATGCCGGCGGTCCGGGCAAGTTTGCGCATGGCCTGTGCTGTTTCGACGCCTTCTGTCACCTGGCCAATGTCGGACTGTATGGCTTGCAGACTGCCCCCTGTCGCCAGTGCCATACCGAGCCGGCGGTTGCGTGACAGGTCGCCTGTGCAGGTGAGCACGAGGTCGCCCAGTCCGGCCAGCCCCATAAACGTTTCGGCATGTCCGCCCAGCACCCGGCCCAGACGCTGCATTTCGGCAAGACCACGGGTCATCAGGGCAGCTCTGGCATTATGGCCAAGTTGCAGTCCGTCCGCGATGCCGGCCGCTATCGCCAGGATGTTTTTATAGGCACCACCTAGGCAGACACCAGTCAGGTCATGCGAGGTGTAGATGCGAAATGTGTCACTCTGCATGTAGTCGATCAGCCGGTTTGCCAGATTTTCGTCTGTGCAGGCCAGACTGACGGCAGTGGGCTTTTGCCGGGCAACTTCCGGCGCAAAGCTGGGGCCGGACAGCACCGCCAGCGGGAAGTTGTCGCCCAGTATTTCATGGGCAACCTGGTGTAATAAATGACCATTTTCCCGGTCGAGTCCCTTGGTGGCCCAGGCCAGCCCCTGTTCGGCCTGAATATCGGGCTTTAACTGTTCGAGTACATCGCGGAATGCAGCGCTGGGAACTGCGACCAGCAGTGTGTCACATTGCCGGGCGCATTGTTGCAGATCACTGGTAATCTGAAGATTGTCGGGCAAGGTAACATCGGGCAGAAATTGACGATTCTCCCGCGCTTCCGACAGTTGTTGTGCGACGGACAGGCGAAATTCCCAAAGCAGGACCTGCCGTCCGCCATATATGGCCTGCAGCGCCAGTGCTGTACCCCATGAGCCCGCTCCCAGTATCCCTATCATGGGGGTCAAGCTCCGGCTGCGGTTGCTTCGGGCTGCCCCTGTTCCTTCCGACGCTTCTGGTAGAGGTAGTCAAAATTGACCGGGCTGAGCAGAAAGGCCGGGAAACTGGCTTTTACCACCAGTCCGGATATCACTTCCCTGATGTAGGAGTACAGCATGTCCGGGCATACCGAACCGGTCAGCCGAATCCGGTCCTGGTCCGGAAAACCGGTTATCAGAAAAACACCGCCCTGCACCGCTTCAGCGATGTAGGCTGTTTTATCTCCGAGTCTGGCTGTCACGTTGACTTTGAGTTGTATGTCATAAACACCGGCTTCATCAATGACATTGACTGTATTGTCCATCTGCATGTTGATGTCCGGCTTCCATTCTTCGAGAAAAATATGCGGGACATGGGGTGCCTCAAAGGAAACATCCTTGACGTAGATGCGCTGTATCGAAAAAGCGGGTGCCTGTTTTTCAGCCATTGTTCCGCCTGCTGACTGTCAGCGTGTGGTTGTCGGCAGGTTGGCACCCTGCCACGCTATAATGCCGCCACCGAGATTATGCACTTTTTCAAAACCGTGGCTTTTCAGTATTTTGCAAGCGGCAGGAGAACGATTGCCACTTTTGCAATAGACGACAATGTGATTGTCTCTGCGCTTTTCCAGATCGCCCATGCGGGTTGCCAGTTCGTTGACCGGTATGTGTCGGCTGTTTAATATGTGCCCCTGACGGTATTCACCCGTGGTGCGGATGTCCAGCAGCAGTGTATCTTCGTGGTTTATCAGGCGCGTTAGCTGACCCGGATCCATGTCATCAAATCCGCGTGTGGCACGATTGATCTCGGTCGCAATAAGCAGGGCAAGCACAACAACAAAAGCCGACACCAGTATCAGGTGATTGCCGGCAAACTCTATAATCTGTTCCATAGGCTAACAGTATCCGGTTATTGAAAAAATCGGGATGCAGGCGTCTTTGTCTAGCCTTCCGAGCAAAACGCCTGACGCATCATGTCAACGAGCTTCAGTATTCTGGCATCGGCAACACGATAGTAAACACGGTTGGCATTCTTGCGTGAACTGATAATGCCCTTATCTCTGAGTATGGCAAGATGTTGCGAGATGTTGCTTTGTGATGTGCCGACGACCCCCACAATGTCCTGAACACACAGCTCATTACCTTCCAGTTGGCAAAGAATTTTCAGGCGCAGTGGATGGGACATGGCCTTGAGTGAACGCGCGGCGAGGTTTATATCCTCGTCTTTCGACATTAGATTGATCGAACTGATGCTCGGCATTTTATCTGCTTCCCGTGTTTCCTGTATATCATCCCGGGTGATTGACTGATTACGGGATTCTAATACGTATGTATGGGATAATACAGAAAAACATCAATGCGAACACTCATCTATTATGTATCATGCGCAGGCCCGATTATGCGGCTCTGCAACCAGGATTGACAAACCATGAGCAAGTCTCCCAAACCCGTTGTGCTAATCATCATGGATGGCTGGGGCTATAGCGAAAGCCCTGATTATAATGCGATCCATTGTGCCGATACTCCTTTCTGGGATGAGCTGTGGGCAAACCATCCGCATACCCTGATTCATACGTCCGGCGCAGCGGTCGGACTGCCCGGCGGTCAGATGGGAAATTCCGAGGTGGGTCATATTAATCTGGGTGCCGGCCGCGTGGTTTATCAAGAGGCAACACGGATTGAGCGCTCTATCAAAACCGGTTCATTTTATGAAAATGCCACCCTGACCACACCGATAGACAGGGCCGTAAAGTCCGGTAAAGCAGTGCATATCATGGGGCTGTTGTCTGATGGCGGAGTTCACAGTAACGATACGCATATCCATGCCATGGTGCGTCTGGCGGCTCAGCGCGGCGCACAAAAAATCTTTGTGCATGCCTTTACCGATGGGCGTGACACGCCCCCGCGCAGCGCCATGCAGCCAATCAAACGTTTGCAGGCTGTGTTTGATGAGCTGGGCAGGGGCCAACTGGCATCAATCACGGGACGTTATTTTGCCATGGACCGTGACAATCGATGGGACCGTATCAAAGTGGCCTATGACCTGATATTCCACGGTGTCGCTGCACATGTCTGCCCTACCCCGGAACAGGCTGTCCACCGGGCCTATACCCGCAATGAAAGCGATGAGTTTATTGATGCAACCGCCATAACCCCTGAAAAAGAGTCACCGGCCCGGGTGGAAGAAGGCGATGTGCTTTTCTTTATGAATTTTCGCGCCGACCGGGCGCGTCAACTGGCACGAGCGATTCATGATGATGAGTTTGACGGATTTGACCGTGGCAATCGTGTAAAACCGGGCGGCTTTGTCAGTCTGACCGAATACAGCGCTGCTCTGGATATTCCCAAGGCTTTCCCGCCGGAACCGCTGGAAAACGTCATGGGCAGCTATATCGCCGATAAGGGCTTCCGGCAGTTGCGGCTGGCGGAAACAGAAAAGTATGCCCATGTGACTTTCTTTTTTAACGGTGGCACCGAGGATATGTTCGAAGGAGAGGATAGAATCATGGTGCCTTCGCCGGATGTATCAACCTATGATCTGAAACCGGAAATGAGCGCGGAGCAGGTCACTGATCATCTGATTGACGCGATCCAGGGCAGGCATTATGACCTGATCATCTGCAATTATGCGAATACCGATATGGTCGGCCATACCGGCAATCAGGCCGCTTCGGAAAAGGCTGTTGCAACCATTGACGGCTGCCTGAAGCGCGTGGTTGCTGCCCTTCAGTCCGCAGGTGGAGAGGCGTTGATCACGGCGGACCACGGCAATATTGAGCTGCTGTTCGACGAGCAAACCGGGCAGGCACATACCGCACATACCACAAACCCGGTACCGCTGGTTTACATTGGCCGGGATGCCGAAATGCTTCCTAATGGCGCACTTTCGGATATATCACCCACCTTGTTAATGATGATGGGGCTGGCACAACCCATCGAAATGACTGGGCGACCTCTGGTACGATTTGGCGACGAATAAGCCGTTGAAGCTGATGGCAGAAAACCGTCTGTACGCCTTTATTGCCCTTGCATTACTTTTGTCCCTGTCGGTCGATGCCGCCGATGATACGGCCTCCAATCAGCAAAAACTGGAAAAACTGCACCAGCAGATTGAGACCACCGAACAAGCTATCCGTCAGGCCCGCGAGGCAAAAGATGATGTGCAGACAGACCTGATGATGGCCGAAAAGGAAATCAGCCGCATCAGCCGGCGTATTAATATCATCCGTCAGGACCATGGTCTGCAGCAGGAGCGGCTGGTACAACTGGAAGAAGAGGTCGTTCAACGTCAGGCTGCCCTGGCCATTGAGCAACAAGCGCTCGCCGGCCTGATACGTTCCGCCCATCAGATGAGTCGGCATGGTGATATTCACATATTGTTGAATCAGGAAAATCCCGCACTGTTTGCACGCATGATGACCTACCATGGCTACTTCAGCCGGCAGCGCATACGCCAGATAGACCGGGTGAATGAAAAACTCGATGAGCTGGCAAAGGCACAGCACGCAGCGGCACTGCAAGCCGGAACTCTGGCCAGATTACAGAATAAACAGGAACAGGAGCAGCGGCGACTGGAACACCTCAAAGGACAGAAACAGGAGGTACTACAGCGCATACTGGCTGATATTGACAACGAAACCGGCCTGCTGGGCAGGCTGAAGAAGGATGAGCAGTCGCTCAGAACCATACTGGAGTCACTGACCGGCCCGTTGGACGATATTCCGCCGGGAGTTGATCAGCAAACGACCTTTGCCTCGCTGAAAGGGAGGCTAGCATGGCCCAGTGAAGGGCGGCTGATAAGGCGTTATGGAGCGCAGCGTGGTAACAGCAGCAAACGATGGTCCGGTGTGGTTATCGGCTCCCGTCCGGGCAACGGTGTGCAGGCAGTTGCCCATGGTCGGGTGGCTTTTTCAGACTGGCTGCGGGGCTATGGTTTATTGATTATTATTGACCATGGCGATGGCTATATGAGCCTTTACGGGCATAATGAAAGCGTTTTCAGGGATACCGGTGAGTGGGTCGAGGCCGGCGATGTGATCGCCAGCGTCGGCGATTCCGGCGGTCAGAGTCAGGCCGGTCTGTATTTTGAACTGCGCAAAGGCGGCAAGCCGCTTAATCCGGTACGCTGGTGTGCAACGAAGGAACCGCCCAGGGGGTGATTTTGAAAACCATACAGCAAACCCCGGCTCAACCCCGTGATACTTCCAGAATGGTATCCAGTATTTCCGTCACTTCATTATCCATGCTTTCAATCGGAATATATTCCACAAGTTTATACAGGTCTGTTTTTTGCAGGACTGTTGATAAAGGTATCCGCATGGATTTTGCAAAATTTTCAAACAAGGGGACAAGGAAATCATCGGAGGCCTTGATATCATCCGAGAAAGGCATCGGCTTATTGAGCGTCCGGCATGCTTCCTCCAGTTTATTCATTTCTTCATTCATGTTTTTCTCACGCTCCAGAATTTCCGAGTTATCAAAAAGATCGCCCTGTTCAAGCCCTCTGGTAACATAAGAGATAATCGCCTCACGATGGCACAGATAATTTTCTATTTCGTTCTTCGTCCACATGCGTTCTGTAAAATTCTCCATTTCATTTAAGGCAGTATTATTTTTTCTGTCAAGCAAAAGAAATCCTCGCAAATCACTCTTTGCTTCTTTTAAGCAAGCAAAATGTCTGCGGGCTTTCTGTGGAAGATCAGTCACATATTTGACGAGTGAGTCTTGCAGCAAAGAGGCAGAGGCATGTTCCATTTTTTGGGCAAACGCATATAAAATTCTCAAGTCTGTTTCACCTTCCAGATAAAGGATCCAGCCTCTTTGTTCGACGCCATAATAATACTCAAATCCAATATCTCTCAAGGATGCCATGACATTTTTTTCCTGATTCCTCCCCAGTATATGCGGAGAACCCACAAAAGCCACAACAGATCCACCCGGAGCTGCTTTTTGCAGCAGCACTTCAGAATGGCTTGCGCAAATAATCTGGGAATTTTGCTCCTCCGCCACTTCATTGACAAGATCATATACTCGTCTTTGTCGCAAAATTTCCAGATGGGCATCAGGTTCATCAAGCAGAAAAACCGTATTGGAGCCATTACCATAGATATGCGCTAACAGTAGTAATATCTGCTGCATACCACGACCCGATGAGGATAAATCCAGTTTTGTATTACCATCTCTGTCGGTATATCCCATGGTCACGGTACCGCGAGATGACAGAAATTCGGGCTTGTCCAGCGTCACGCCAAACAAATCGTTGATATGCTTTACCAAACCGGACCAACTTTCCTTGTTTTCACTCTCATAGACCCGGTAGCACAGGTTGCGTAACACCTCCGCAGTTTGTCCCTGTCCCAGCAAGACATTGATACGCCCTTCTTTTATCAGTGCTTCTTCAGTCACCAGACCAGACATGGGCGGCAAAAAGGCAAGCCTTGTTTTTACTGCACCTGGAGGAATTTCCATGCGAGCAGGGCTGTCTCCTGAATCAAGTCGTAACGGACGGCAAAAGAGTGCCTCCGAATTGGCATAATCAAACTCCAGTCCACATTGCCATTCCCTGCCCTGACTGATTCCCTCAACGATCAAGTCAATACGTATATTTTTATTGGAACCTCTACGTACTTTACGACCGAACCAGATAGAGTCCATTTGCACCACAGGCAAAGGAATTAAATCCAGCCTGTTGATGGTAACACCGGGGCGTTTAGCAGGGATGTTCTCCCTTGAACCATGCTTTTCCACCCATTTCTGCAGGCCTGTCTGCCACAGGGTCAGTGCCTGCAAAGCCGATGTTTTACCACCATTGTTTGGACCGACAAATACAAATCCATTACCCAGAGGTATCTCGGCTTCCTCAAACAGCTTAAAGTTTCTTATTGTGATTTTCGTGAGCATTTCAATCACCCTTCACCTTGATGAGGACGCTGCCTTGCGATTCCAGCATCCAGACTGGCTGAATTGAAGCCATTATAATCAGTTTGCCGGTGCAAGTGCATAAATCCCCGTTATTTTACCGGTGAACCTGGTTGTTACGATATACTTCGCAGCCCGTTTCATTAAACCACTGCACATATGCTTGACTGGAAAAACATTGATACCGTCTTCCTCGACATGGATGGCACACTGCTGGACCTGTATTTCGATAATCACTTCTGGCAGGAATTTATACCCGGGGTCTATGCAGAGAAAAACCACCTGCCCGAAGAGGAAGGCCGCCGCATCGTACAGGAAAAATACCGGCGCGTGGCCGGCACCATGGACTGGTATTGTGTGGATTACTGGACACGGGAACTGGAACTGGACATCGAGGCTTTGAAGCGGCAAACCGCACATTTTATTGAGGTCCATCCACATGTGCGGGAATTTCTGGAAAAACTGCAGCACAGCGATAAAAAAATCTGGCTGGTTACCAACGCACACCAAAAAAGCCTCTGGCTGAAAATGGAAATGACAGCCATTGACCGTTACTTCGATGACATTATCAGTTCACATGACTACAAAATACCCAAGGAAAACAAAGACTTCTGGGAAAGACTGAGACAAGCCAAACCTTATGAACCGGCCCGAACATTGTTGGTGGAAGACTCCCTGCCCGTACTCGGCAGTGCGCACGAATACGGTATCGGGCATCTGCTGGCAATTACCCGGCCGGATTCAAGGCAGGCTATCAGACAGGTGGACAATTACCCGGCGGTGGAAAATTTCAAGGGCCTGATGACCGGCTTCTTCTGAGGATGTGGCTGCAGACCGATGAGCGAGTTCAAACAGCCCACCGTCCCCTCCGATCTCTTATAATACACACACACTTTACAAACCGAGCTGAAATGCGAACCATCCTGCCCGGAGTCCACCTGTGAGCTGGTGGGGCAAAGTCGTCGGCGGTGCTGTCGGCATGATGATGGGCGGCCCTCTGGGCGCCCTGCTGGGTGTTGCACTGGGCCATCAGTTTGACCACGGCTTTGAAGGCATACTGGCAGACGACAATCCCAGTCAGGCCAATATGGAAAAAATCCAGGCGGCGTTCTTTACTGCCACTTTTTCCGTCATGGGCCACCTCGCCAAAGCTGACGGTCGCATCAGCAAAGACGAAATCAACATGGCCGAGCGTGTCATGCAGCAGATGAGACTCAATCATGCCCAGCGCATGACGGCGATCAATCTGTTTAACGGGGGCAAAAATCCAGACTTCATCATTGATGAAGCATTGCGGCAACTCCGTCAGGTGGCACACCGCCGCACCAATCTGCTGCAGATGTTCCTCGAAATCCAGGTTTATGCCGCCTTTGCCGATGGACTGTTGCATCCCAGAGAAGAACAAATGCTGCAACACATTTTCCGTATGCTCGGCTTTAACCAGATGGATTTTGAGGTCATCGTCGAGCGTGTACAGGCCGAGATGCACTTCGGCGGCCAGCGTCAGTCCGGCCCGGCCACCCAATCCGTTATCGGCGATCAGGACGCTTACGCCATACTCGGCGTGGACCCAAAGGCCGACAACAAGGCCATCAAAAAAGCCTACCGCCGCCTGATGAACCAGCACCATCCCGACAAACTGGTCGCCAGAGGTATGCCGGAAGAAATGCTTGAAATGGCAACCGCCAAAACCCACAGAATTCGCGCGGCATACGACCATATTAAAGCACTGCGCGGGTTAAGGTAGCCCGGCTATAGTGATGTACCGGTTATCTACCGGGCGCTGCACCGGCCTGTCAGCTACAGACTCTCCAGCCATTTCAGGATTTCATCACCCAGAGTCTCGATGCTGTCCGGTGTGCTGTAGAAATGGTCCGCACCATTGACCATGATCTGCCGGGAATGGTCATTGCCGGCCTTAAGCAGCATGGATTTTCGTTGCAGAGCCAGCCTCAATACCGCCGGAAAGTCGTTGCTGCCATAGATATCCAGCACCGGCCGGCTGATTCTGTCCAGTGGCAGAGGCTGCCTCATCGGCTGCCCATAATCGGTCGCACCCATACCAATGCCAATATACGCATCAAAGTCCCCGTCACCGGCTTCACGGATATAGCTCATGGTCATGTGGACGCTGCAACTATGTGCCAGCACAATCACATTCTCATAACCCTGGTCACGCAGATACCGGATTCCCGCTGCAATACGACCATGCGCATGAGGGAAGATCGGCACATAATCGTAATACCTGGCATCCTTGTGCAACACAGGCATTTGCAGGGATAAGGTCGCCCAGCCCTGTTCCGGTAACCTCTCACGCAATGGTTGCGCAACAGCCGGCCATGCCGGGTGGTAACCGCGGCCATGCAGAACCAGGACTGCGCCTTTCGGATCATCGGTGTCCGACTCGGTCATCACCGCCAGAAAGTCACGCCTGCCGTCATTCAGGTCGATTGGGTCACCGACGACAATGGTCTCGACAATCTCGTCCCTGAGGCGCTGCTCCCGCTCATAGTCCGGCATACCACCGGCCTGCAATGGTATCACCGGAGCCATCAGAGCGATGAACAAGGCCCCCGTCGGGCCACCTTTTGCCAAATGCGCTGTCATTATCCTTGAATTTTATGCTTGAGAAAGCTCCAGAACAGGCCAATAATACCAAGAACCATTATACAGTTGGCCGGTTTCAGCAGAGCAACTGCCTGATACAAAAGCGAATTGCCACCATCAGCAACCTCTTATAGAATACGCCGCCTTTATCAGAGACACTCCGATGAAGTCAGAGTTTTGTTGACCGATATTTTTCGAGGACTGCGACATGCCAGACTATGCCATTGCCCCATCCATTCTTTCTGCTGATTTTGCCCGGCTGGGTGATGAAGCGGACCGGGTTATTGCCTCCGGTGCCGATATCGTGCATTTCGATGTCATGGACAACCACTACGTTCCCAATCTGACTATCGGCCCACTGGTCTGCGAGGCGCTGCGCAAGCATGGCATAACCGCTGACATTGATGTTCATCTGATGGTCAAGCCGGTGGACCGCATCATCCCCGACTTTGCCAAAGCCGGTGCCAGCTATATCACCTTCCATCCAGAAGGCTCCGAACATATTGATCGGTCTCTGCAACTCATCAAAAACGAAGGCTGCAAATGCGGTCTGGTATTCAATCCGGCGACACCACTGGACTACCTGCGTTACACCATTGACAGACTCGACATGGTGCTGCTGATGTCCGTCAATCCGGGTTTTGGCGGCCAGAGCTTCATTCCCACCACACTGGACAAACTGCGTGAAGCACGCCGTATCATCGACGAGTCCGGTCGCGCTATCCGCCTGGAAATCGACGGCGGTGTCAAGATCGACAATATCCGTCAAATTGCTGAAGCGGGTGCCAACACTTTTGTGGCCGGTTCTGCCATTTTCGGTGCGGCCCGCGATGGCGACCCGAACCGTTACGATACCGTTATCCAGGCAATGCGTGACGAGCTTGCCAGGGCCGATGTCGTCAAAGCAGCCTGACCCTCAACCGGTCGGATCGTACAAGCACGGTTCCTGCTCATATTATTGATCATGCTGAAAAAACCCGAACTGATCCTGATTGATGTTGATGGCACAATGGTCGATAGCCTCCCCGATCTGACTCACTGCGTCAATGCCATGCTGCTCAAGCTCGGTATGGAAAAACACCCCGAAGGCAGGATACGCCAATGGGTTGGCAATGGCGTTGAGCGCCTTACCCGCCGTGCACTCGCGGGCCAACTGGACGGCGAACCAGACGACGAACTGTTCGGCAAAGGTTATCCCCTGTTTCTTGACTGCTATGCCGAAAACACCTCCAGACACAGCACACTTTACCCAGGTGTCCGTGCAGGAATCGATAAGCTGCGATCACTCGGCTTCACACTGGGCAGTGTGACCAACAAGATATCACGATTCACCATTCCGCTGCTCAGAGGGCTGGGCGTTTATGATGACTTCGAGATTGTTATTGCCGGCGATACACTGGAAAAACAAAAGCCCGACCCGGCACCACTACTGTATGCCGCACAGCAGACCGGCATTGATCCGGAAAACTGTCTGATGGTGGGCGACTCCATCAGTGACGTAAAGGCGGCGCGTGCCGCAGGCTTTCAGATCGTCTGCATGTCCTATGGCTATAACCATGGCAATGACATTTTGCAGGCCAGCCCGGACGCCGTGATTGACTCACTGGAACAACTGGATACACTGTTCACTCGGGCAGCATAAAACCTGCTCAGCCGGATATTCTCAATCTGTCTCACATCCCGCAAAGAATCCTACAGTGAATAATGACACCCCATGACTAAAGAAGAATTTCTTGCGCTGGCTGCAAAAGGCTATAATAAAATACCGATCACCAGCGAAGTACTGGCCGATCTTGAAACCCCGCTCAGCGCCTTTATAAAGCTGGCGGCCCAACCCAATACCTACCTGTTTGAATCCATACAGGGCGGGGAAAAATGGGGGCGTTACTCCATTATTGGCCTGCCATGCCGCTCACGAATTGAAGTTCATGGAAACCGGGTTGACCTTGTGGTTGCCGGAGAAGTGACTGAATCGGAAACAGTACAGGATCCCCTGAGCTGGATTGAGCAGCACTACAACCGCTTCAATGTCGCACCGGTACAACATGCCCCACCATTTACCGGTGGACTGGTTGGATATTTCGGCTTCGATACGGTTCGGTATATCGAACCGAGACTGGCCACTGGAGCAAACAGAGATACCCTGGGCACACCGGACATTGTGCTACTCATTTCCGAAGAAGCCATCGTCTTTGACAATCGACACGGTAAACTGTTTTTTATCGTACTGGCAGACGCCAGTGAAGCGGCTTATGAGCAGGGCCAAAAACGGCTGCGCTCCCTGAGCAAAAAGCTTCATGACAACTGCCGGGATTACCTTCAGTGCAAGGCAGGTGAGGCCACTGTCAGGGAAGAAGATTTTGTATCCGAGTTTGCGCGGGATGACTACGAAGTCGCCGTCAACCGTATCAAACAATACATCACAGACGGCGACGCCATGCAGGTTGTATTATCACGGCGCATGTCCATCCCGCTGAATGTCACCGCGCTGGATGTCTATCGTGCTCTGAGAAGCCTGAATCCTTCTCCGTACATGTTCTATATCGACCTGGGCGATTTCCAGATTGTGGGCTCCTCCCCGGAAATTCTGACACGGGTCGAAGACGGCACCGTTACCGTGCGTCCAATTGCGGGCACCCGCCCGCGTGGCAGGGACGAAGCACAGGACAGGGCACTGGAAAAAGAACTGCTTGCCGACCCCAAGGAGCTTGCCGAACACCTGATGCTGATTGACTTGGGTCGTAACGACACAGGCCGTGTGAGCAGGATCGGCACAGTGCAACTAACAGACCGGATGATCGTCGAACGCTATTCCCATGTCATGCACATCGTATCGAATGTCACCGGCGAGCTGGACGAATCATACAGCCTCATGGACGCACTGCGTGCTACATTCCCGGCCGGCACTGTCAGCGGGGCACCCAAAATCAGGGCTCTGGAAATTATTGATGAACTTGAACCGGTTAAACGCGGGATTTATTCCGGTGCCATCGGCTATCTGTCCTGGAGCGGCAACATGGATACGGCAATCGCCCTGCGTACTGCCGTCGTGAAGGACGGTCATCTGACAATACAGGTCGGCGGAGGTATTGTGGCCGACTCTGATCCTGCCAGAGAATGGGAAGAAACCATGAACAAGGGACGCGCCATGTTCAGGGCGGTTGCACTGGCCGAATCAGGTTTTGTATCGAAAGGAGACGAATGATGATTCTGATGATCGATAACTACGACTCATTCACCTATAACCTCGTACAATATCTGGGTGAACTCGGTGCGCATACCGAAGTGTATCGCAACGATAAAATTACACCGGATGAGATTGCCGACCTGAACCCGGAAAAAATAGTCATTTCCCCAGGGCCATGCACGCCGAATGAAGCCGGTATATCCGTCGAAACCATCAAACGGTTTGCCGACAAAGTACCGCTGCTTGGCGTTTGTCTGGGCCATCAGGGTATCGGGCAGGCATTTGGTGGTCATATCACTCATGCACGGCAAATCATGCACGGCAAAACATCCATGATTCATCACGATGGCAGCGGACTGTTCAAAGGACTGCCCAATCCGTTTCAGGCCACCCGCTATCACTCACTCATTATTGAGGCATCCTCGCTGCCCGACTGTCTCAGGGTCAACGCCTGGACATGTCTTGAAGATGGCAGCAGAGACGAGATCATGGGCATCACCCATAAAGATCATGCCGTTATCGGCATACAATTCCATCCAGAATCCATTCTGACCCCACAGGGCCATGATATGTTAAGAAATTTTCTGAACATGTAACAACAGGCTGTCATACGCTAAAATGCCCGGACCAATACCACGGAACAACACGACCATGAATCTACAACAAGCCATTGCAGCCGTCATTGACAGACAGAATCTTTCACATGATGACATGAAAAGCGTCATGCACCTTATCATGACCGGACAAGCAACTCCGGCCCAGATCGGCGGTTTTCTGGTCGGTCTGCGCATGAAAGGCGAAACCATCGATGAGATCGCCGCTGCCGCTGCTGTCATGCGTGAACTGGCGCACAAGGTTGATGTTTCAGGTGACCATATTGTGGATATTGTCGGTACCGGCGGCGACGGTTCCGGTACATTTAACATCTCCACGGCTTCCTGTTTTGTGGTGGCGGCGGCCGGCGGCAAGGTTGCCAAACACGGCAACCGTTCCATCTCCAGTAAATCCGGCAGTGCCGATCTGCTTGAAGCCGCCGGCGTCAATCTTGACCTGACTCCTGAACAGATTGAGCGGTGTATCGAGCAGGTCGGCGTTGGTTTCATGTTTGCCCCCCGTCACCACAGTGCCATGAAACATGCTATCGGCCCCCGCCGGGAAATGGGAGTACGCACCCTATTCAATATCCTGGGGCCACTGACCAACCCTGCCGATGCGCCCAATCTGGTCATGGGCGTCTTTTCTGCCGAATGGGTGGAACCGCTGGCGCACGTATTCAAAGCACTGGGCAGTAACCATGTCATGGTCGTTCATTCAGATGACGGATTGGACGAGATCAGCATTGCGGCCAATACCCGTGTTGCCGAACTGAAAAACGGCGAAATCACCGTCCGGGAAATTGATCCCGCTGATTATGGATGCAAGGCCGACAGCCTTGAATCCATCAAGGTTGAAAACGCCGAAGAAAGCCTTGAGATAGTGAGTTCAGTACTGGCCAATGTACCAGGGCCCGCGACGGATATAGTGGCACTCAATGCCGGTGCCGCGATCTATGTCTCTGGACTTACGGACTCCATGGCCAGCGGCGTTGCCCGTGCACGCGAGGTGATAGAGTCAGAAGATGCAGCAGAAAAAATGGCGCAACTTATTGCCCTATCCAACGAGCCAGCCGTCTGAACATGTCCGGCACCTCCGATATCCTGCCAAAGATACTCGACCATAAACGCCGGGAAATCGTCGCCCGCCGCGAAATCGTATCGCTGGCAGAGCTGGAAGCGAAGACAGGCCGGTTATCTCAGCCGCAGGGCTTTGTCGCCTCGATACGGCACTCCATCGCCGAAGGTCGCGCAGGGATCATTGCTGAAGCGAAAAAGGCATCGCCCAGCAAAGGCGTCATACGGAAAAACTATGATATCCGACAGATTGCCAGAAGCTATCAGGCTGGTGGCGCGAGCTGCATGTCCGTTCTGACCGACGAAACATTCTTCCAGGGCAGCGACGACCACCTGCAACAGGCGCGTACAGCCTGTAATCTGCCGCTGATACGCAAAGACTTTATTATTGACCCTTACCAGCTCCATGAGTCACGCATCATCGGAGCCGACTGTATTTTATTAATCGTCGCGGCCCTCGAAGATGAACAAATGATCGAATTGACCCGGCTTGCCAAACGGCTGCAACTGGACATACTGACCGAAGTTCACGATGGTGATGAACTGGAGCGGGCATTGAAGCTCGATCAGCCCCTGATCGGCATCAACAACCGCAACCTGTGCAGCTTTGAAACAACGCTGGACACCACCATCAACCTGCTTGGTGAGATACCGGATGACCGCATCGTTGTTACAGAAAGCGGCATTCGTACACGGCAGGACGTAAAACAGATGCGGGACAACAATGTCAATGCCTTTCTGATCGGAGAAACCTTCATGCGGGCACCTGAACCCGGCGAAAAACTGAGAGAACTGTTTTCACAGTAATCCACCGGTCGGCATACAGCATCTTCCGCGCGGCTTACACACGAGCCACGCCAGAACACTGATCAGGAACTGACAGAAGAGGAATGCAGCGCATCATGGACGACAAAGACAAAATTTACGACAGGGACGAACCGGGTCCGTTTATCTTCAACGATGCCGTTGCACAGGTTTTTCCCGACATGATCAAACGTTCCGTTCCCGGCTACGCAGATGTCATTACCGGCACCGGACTGATTACCGGCGATTACATACAACCACAATCCAACGCCTACGACCTGGGCTGCTCGACAGGTGCCTCGACTCTTTCCATGCTGCAACATATTACGATTGATGATTTTCATATTATTGCCGTTGACAGCTCACCCGGCATGATAGAACGCTGCCGGGAAAATACTCAGGATACCGGTAAAGTCAGCTACCGATGCGAAGACATTCTCGACACAGATATCAACAACACATCGGTTGCCGTGCTGAACTATACCCTGCAATTCATCTCACCGGAAAAACGCATCACACTTCTTGAAAAAATCTACAAAGGAATGAAATCGAATGGCGTTTTGGTGCTCTCGGAAAAACTGTCCTTTGATAATGAGGCAGAACAAATCCGTCAGACGGCCCTGCATGAATCTTTCAAGCGCACACAGGGCTATTCCGATCTGGCAATCAGCCGCAAGCGCACAGCACTGGAAAACATATTGATTCCGGAATCATGCGCCACCCACCTTGAACGATTAAACAACATTGGCTTCCATGACGCACAACTATGGTTTCGCTGCATTAACTTTGCCTCGATACTGGCATGGAAATAATCGACTTCAGACATCTGAACCGGATGCTAAGAGACCACGATCTATGGGAATGGGGACATGACCTTGAAAGCAAAGCCCGGCAATTTTTACACACTCACCGACACGGACATACCGCCATCTGGCTGAACACAATCAGCAGGCTCCCGCAGATCAATACAATCACCAGAGACATCAGCAGCTCGGCCATTACCGTTCATACCGAACAGGATTTTGATCGCAAATCTCTGGTATTAGAACTGAAAAGCATGGCCCCATGGCGCAAAGGACCTTTTGATATCCATGGCATTTACATAGACAGCGAATGGCGCTCCGACCAGAAATGGCAACGGCTGAGCAAAGGTATTACACCGCTCACCGGGCGCAGGGTTCTTGATATTGGCTGCGGCAATGGCTACTACCTGTGGCGCATGCTGGGTGCCGGTGCATACTGTGCACTTGGAGTGGATCCATCGCCGCTATTTGCTGCGCAATTTCAAGCCATACGATATTTCACAGGCAAAGAACTGGCTGCCTCGATACTACCCATGGGGATAGAGCAACTACCTTTTGATATGCCGGCATTCGACAGTGTATTTTCAATGGGCGTACTCTATCACCGCCGGAAACCTCGCGCACATATTGAACAACTGAAATCGCTGATACGACCCGGAGGAGAACTGATACTCGAAACCCTGATTATCGAAGGACAAAGCCTATCCGCACTGAAGCCTGCCGGACGCTATGCCAAAATGCACAATGTATATGAAATTCCGTCAGTTTCACTGCTGCAAAAATGGCTGAAAAGCGCCGGCATGAGAAACATCAGAACGATTGATATTTCACCAACAACAACAGACGAACAACGAACAACCGAATGGATGCCGTTTGAGTCACTCAAAGACTTTCTCGATCCGGCAGACCCATCAAAAACCATAGAAGGCCATCCCGCACCGGTGCGTGCCATTATCGCAGCACACAAAAAATAGTCAGGTAGTCAGCTTTCTGTAGATATCGGACACCTTGAGCGGGAGCCTGGAGACATCATCGACCAGTGTATAGTTGGCTGCACCATACATATGGGGCAGATATTCAGGCCCATGCCGGTCTATGGTGATACAAAACGAATGAATACCAGCATAGCGGGCTTCAATCAGTGCCTTGCGAGTATCCTCGATACCATAATCGCCGCGATAATGATCGATATCATCCGGTTTGCCATCGGATAACGTTATCAACATGCGCGTTCGGGCAGGCTGATTCCCCAGCAACTTTGCGAGATGGCGAATGGTTACACCCATACGTGTATATTCTTGTGGTTCGATATTGGCAATACGCGCCTTCACATCATCTGTATAATGTTCCGTAAAGGACTTTATCCGGTACAGGTCACATTTTTTACGTGTATTTCCTGAGAATCCATAAATCGCATAACGATCGCCCAGGCACTCCAGTGCCTCACACAGCAGAATCAGGGATTCCCGTTCGGCATCATTAATCCAGCCACGGGTTGAACCACTCATATCGACCATAAAAGCGACTGCGATATTGCGTTCACTGCGATGCATCCGGGTGAACAACCGATCCGTCATTTCAGCACCACCTCTGGTATCTGCCAAGGCCTCGACCAGGGCATCGATATCGACATCGCTGCCATTGACCTGACGCTTTAACAGACAATCTTCGTCGCGCATGGCTTCAAAAGTTTTTCGCAAGCGCTCAGCCAACCCATGATATTTTACAAGGGTATTACGTGCAAACTGACGATCACCGGGCTTCACCTCCCGCTCACGCAATACACACCAGCGTTTACGATAATGGTCACGCTTAACATCCCACTCATCATAAAACTCGGCGTCCTCCTCATGGTAAGTCCCCTGCCAGACCTCATCGGGATCGGTCTCGCGGAACAGGGACGGGTCATACTCGCCATCGCCTGCCGGCGTCAGATAATCATCCGGGATTCGGCCAAAATCAAGCTGTATGGAGGTCAGCAGATTGCGCACGGCTTCCGGTGGAGTAATAGGCACATCGTCCAGCGTAAGCTCATACATACCCGGTTCCAGAATATCGTTTTCATCACGCTGATCGGAGTTTGCCGTTTTTTCTTTCAGATCAAACTGACGGCCATCCTTTTTCCTGTCATCCGAGGTAAGCTCATCGAGGGTATCAGCCAGTTTCAGACGAAGCAGTGCCTTTTCGCGTTCGATACGCGCCTGCATGACCTCATCAACCTCATACAATCGCAACTCACCCTGATAACAAACCGGTGCGGGCAGAGTCGACGCATAAAGCTGTTCAACCAACCTGAGCGAATCTGCTGCGGTCGCGCCGGTACTGCCCAGTGCGACAACCTGCTCCTGCCACTCCGGCGGACAGGTTCGCTGCCCCAACTGATTTTTTATATCCTGCATACGGCGATAGAGTCCCGGCAACTCACGCTCGATACACGCTTCCAGCCGAAAAGTCTCCAGCCGATGATACAGGGCAATCGCCTTTTCGCTGTCCTCATACTGCTTCAATACATCGAGTGGCTGATGACGAAAGGTACCGAAGCGGGTCTGTGCCCATTGCAGGGTTACGATGGACTTGAACAAATTAAAATTATCTTCCCTGTTTTCCAGGGCCGAAACCACTTTCGGCAGATAAAGCGTCTCACTATCTGTATAGGTATGGTCTTTTGACTCAAGTTTTAATTCACGTCCAGCGAGGCCATGGACAAAATTACCGAGCACACCGCGCACCTCGCTATAGACGCTCCCGACCTTACGCTGACGACTCAGATCAACATAATCCTCAACCTGACGTATGACCTCCATTGCCGGATACAGCCCGGAAGTATCATAGACATCCAGCGTAAAGGCTGCCCATTCCTCAATGGTCTGGCGGTCCATATCGTGAATAACCCGCACGACATGGGCAACAAACTGATGCGCCAACTCCACCTGGGTACTGGCCAGACTTCTGGCCCAGGCCAGAATAAAATGCTGATGTTGCCCCTCCAGCGGTAACAATACCCGCGCCAGTTGATCGGTACGGATAAAAGTGAACTCGGCCTCCAGACACTCATCAAGCCGCTCGATAATTTCCTGCTCAGACAGCCTCATCCAGGCATCCCTGTCCAGATTCAGAAACAGGAATGTACAACCTGAATAGATAATGGTCAATTCCGTGCATGAAACGGCTTTTGACCGTTAAAAAAGCGGGGCCGGTGACAATACGGATGGATCCGGCCCCGCAACAGCCGGCAGGGAGGTGCCGGCTACGGACTTCCTACCAATTCAGCTTCCATTGTGCGCCGACGCTGTGGCGCGGGTTATTGTCATCCTGTTCGCGGCGGATGGCCTTGATATCCAGCTTCGACTTCAGGCCAGCCGGGTTCGACAACAGACGCCAGCCGAGGGTCAGGTCACGTTTGGCATCGGATGCCGACAGGCTCGCATAGGGGATGCCGGTGGCATCGTCTGTCAGGGCAAAGCCCCACTCGCCTTTCAGCGTCCAGCGGCTCGATACGGCAGCAGTATGTCGGTTGTCTTCTTCCTCCAGCGCATCCGTCAGAGAATCCGATAACAACCGATCCAGACCACTGGCAGCCGGTGCATTGCCGTACTCATGGCGCAGGCTGAACGACGGGCCATAGGCCGAGTTTGGCCAGGCCTCGTAGCGCAGTGAGCCGGACAGACCCCACTCCTCACGCTCGGCAGCCTCATGCTCCAGCAGATAGCGACCGCGTATATCCACCGTCAAGCCTTTGGCCGGTGTCTGCCAGCTCAGGCCGCCGCCCAGCTCCAGACCAAAGCCTTCGCTGGTATCGCCGCCGTCATAACGCAGACCCAGCTCCAGTTCCGGTGTCAGACGCACACCGTCCTCTTCCGGTAACTGCCAGGACCAGGCCAGACCCATGCGGAAACGCTGCGTATCCGCCTCAGTGCCCGCCATGACGCGGGAATCATCCGCCTCAATACGCGCCAGTGTCAGGCCCGAAATCAGCTCCAGGGTCAAACCGCCCTCTTCCACCGGACGCTCCAGCAGCGTACCGCGCAGACCGGCGGTGGCCGATAGCTGCACCAGATTGTGCTTCGATTCCATACCGGTTGGTGAAGTCTGAGTCTGCTTCAGGTCGCCCCGCCCATAGCTGGCGGCACCCCACAGTTGCAGGCGTTCGCTCAGGTCGTAGCGCAGATACGGCAGCATGGAAACCAGCATACCGGACAACTCGCCTTCGTCCGATGCACCCTGCCATTCGCCATCGCTGTCGCTGTAGGCCAGTGCCAGACCGACCAGCGTCTGACCGTTATCGCGGTCAATGCCCAGCATGGCCGTGGTGACCTCGCCGTCTATCGAAGTACCAGCTTCTTCACCGTCTTTGTACTTCGTATAGGCCGCCTGACCCCAGATGGAGGTGCCGTCCTGATCCGTGAATGTGAAATGACTACCACGCAGCAACGACGGCAGCAGCTTCGGCAGTGACAGGGTGCGTGACAGCTTGCGCGGACGATCCGACGAACCGGCACCCAACTGCTCAATACCCATCGCACTGGCATCCGGGCTGCCACGGCTGGACAACAAACGCGCCGCATTGAATGACTGACCGCGCGGCAGACCGTTCAGATTGCCCGACAGACCCGGCTGACTCGATGCCGAAAAGCGATAGTCCAGCCCGCCCAGCATGTGCTCGACGGCCGTCAGACCAAAACGCGGCAGCCACATCTGCTGTGCGGCCTGCATGGCCGTCATGTCGGCCGATTCATCGCGGACCGTGACCGTCACCTCTTCCGTCACCTCACCGTAGCCGGCATCCGCGCTATGGGTCAGCGTGATGGTCTCATCCACACTGTTGCTGTCCGTGCCGGCCGTCAGGGTGATGATCTGCACCTGATCCCAGTTATCCTGTGTAAAAGTGAGTTCGGTCGGTTCCGGCGTCAGTTCAGTGCGTTCGTGACCGCTCAGGGTGACCGTCACCGTGCCGACCGGCTCGGCCGACAGCTCCAGCATGTAGCTCGTGCTGCCGCCTTCACCGACACTCACCGCGGTCTGCGAGAACATCAACTGCGGCGTGCTGTCCGTGATAGCCACCGGCAGACCGACCAGGTCCGCGCCATAGCCACTGGCGGTGTGGGTCAGGGTCACCTGATCATGGGTCGTATTACTGTCCATGACCGCCGTCAGCGTGATGGTCTGCGCCTGAGCCCAGTTGCTTGCATCAAAAGTCAGCTCGGACCTGTCCGGCCTCAGAGCGCTGCCCTGACCGCTCAGTGCGACCGTCACATTGCCCGATGGACGGGTACCCAGTGCTACCGTGTAGCTCGCACTGCCGCCTTCAATCAAGCTCAACTCATCAACACTCAGCAGCAGACGCGGCACATCGTCATCGGCAATCTCAACCGGCAGCACAGCCTGCACCGCACCATAGTCGGCATCCGCCGTATGGGTCAGCAGCACCCGATTGGCATCACTGTCAATGTCGTCTGCGGCCATCACCGTCACCGTCTGTGCCTGATTCCAGTTGGTCGGCGTAAAGGTCAGGCTGTCACCGCCGGTCACCCGCAGGCGGGGCGCATCCCCGGAAGATACTCTCACCGTCACATCCGCCATCGGACGCAGCGCCAGACGCACCGTGTAGCTCGCGGTATCATTTTCTTCCATATCCAGGCTGCTCTCTGAGAGCACCAAACCCCGTGTGCCGTCCAGAATGCGCACCGATAACCGTTCCGCCGAGGCAGTCCCGTATCCACCACCGGACGCCGTGTGCGTCAGGGTGATCAACGCCTCATCCTCGCTGTCATCGTCGGCAATGGCTGACAGTGTGACCACCTGTCCCTCATTCCAGTTGGACTGCGTGAAGGTCAGCTCAGTGCCACTATCCACTCTCAGATCACCGGATTGACCGGTAATCGTCACCGTGACATCGGCACTCGGCTCGGTGGCCAGGGTGACCGTGTAGGTCGCACTGCCCTGCTCGGTCACGCTCAGGGTATTGACACCCACAATCAGGCGCGGTGCGTCGATGTCGGTCATCGTCACCGTCACGTCTTCCGTGACCTCCTCGCCGTAGCCGGCATCCGCGCTATGGGTCAGCGTGATGGTCTCATTCACGCTGTTGCTGTCCGTGCCGGCGCTCAGGGTAATCGTCTGTGCCTGATTCCAGTTATCCTGTGTAAAGGTCAGCTCAAGCGGCTGCGGCGCCAGCGCGGTGCCGTCATAACCGCTCAGTGCGACCGTCACCGTGCCGGCCGGCTCAGCCGATAGTTGCAGTGTATAAGTCGTGCTGTCACCTTCATTCAGATCAATCGTGGTCTGCGAGAAACTCAACTGTGGTGTGCTGTCAATCAGCTCCACCGTCAGGCTGGCCATGACGGAATCATAGCCGGCATCGGCACTGTGGGTCAGCGTCACCTGATCCGTCACGGTGTTACTGTCCGTGACCGCCATCAGCGTGACGGTCTGCGGGTTACCCCAGTTCTGTGAGGTAAAGGTCAGGGTGGTGTCATCGGCCTCCAGTTCGGCATTGGTGCCGGTGAGGGTCACCATGACATTCGCACTCGGTGCGGTTGCCAGGCTGACTCGGTAGCTGGCACTGTCGCCTTCAATGAGGGTCAGGCGAGTCGTGCTCAATACCAGCGCCGGTTGTTCCTGAATCGTAAACTCGTCCAGATTGGTCGTGCCGGAAGCACCGCCGCCCAGGTTGATGCCGGAACTGCTGTCCAGTGTGTCCAGAGCAATGCGCACCGTTTCGCCGCCGGTCTCGGCCTCGGCATCCGTTTGTGCCATCAGGGTCAGGGTGGCCATCTGACCACCGGCGCTGAAGGTCACGCTGCCGCCGCTCAGATCGCTGTAATCCACGCCATTGGCCGCCGTGCCGGTCAATGTGTAGTCGGTGCCGAAGACAGCCGTACCGCCGAAGGTCAGCGGCACGGTCAGTTGTTCGCCGGCCGTCAGGGCACGACCCAGGGTGAGGGTGAGCGGTTTGCTGTCGCCTTCGGCCACATTACCAGGATCACCGACCAGCGTGACCGGGGTGGCATCGTCGTCATGCACTCCGACGGACGCCACGGACGGATCGCCCACTTCATAGCCCGTACCATCACCCACCGTCACGGTCACGGTGCCATTCGCCTCATCCACAGCATCGCTCTGCGTCGCGATCAAATAAGTCACCGTGCTGGAACCACTATTCAGGGTGACTGACTGTGCGCCTCTGGCGGCGATAAAATCGCTGCCGCCGGTCACATTGAGCATCAGAGTCAGGGCGTCCGTCGGAGCCGGTGTGGCCGTCAGGGTAAAGCTGGCACTGCCCATCCCTTCCGTGACCGTGGCACCACCGGTGATGGTGATCATCGGCATGACAATGACATCGTTGACCTGCACACTGAAATGGTCGGGTGAACCCGGATCGGCACCGCCGCCCACATTGGTGTTCAGACTGCTGTGGTCAAAGCCATTGGTGACCGTGCCGTCCGGACCCAGGGCAATGATGAAGGTCTCGGAGCCGCTGCCCTCCATCGTATTGTCGCCGTTGGCGGTCAAGGTCAGTTCAGCCGTCTGTGCGCCGGCATTCTCAAAGCGCAGCAGCGGAGTCATTGTGCTCTCATTGGACAGGTCCACACCCGTGACCGATTGTAGTGCCAGGCTCCAGTCCGCCAGCTCGACATCGGTACCGGTTATGCTCAGGGGTACCTCGATGATTTCGCCGGCGATCAGGGCACGACCTAACTCGACCGTGAAGGTAACGGCCTGACCTTCATCAATGGCGCCCATACTGCCGGTGCGGGTCAGGCTGACTTCGGTCGGGTCGTCGTCATCAACCATGACCATCAGGTCGTCAATGCTGAGGCCGCTGTATTGGCTATCGCCGCTCAGGGTATGGCTGATGGCGACACGGCGATCACCGGCATCGTCGTCATTGTTATCCTGACCAGTGACGATGAGGGTCTGCGGTTGGTTCCAGTCCGTGCTGGTAAAAGTCAGGGTGGTGTCGGTCATCGTGATGCCGGTGCCGGGAGTAGCGGTGACGGTGACGCTGGCGGCTGGCTGTGAGGTCAGTGCCACGGTGTAGCTGTCGGTGCCGCCTTCATCCACGGTCAGGGTGGTCGGCTGTACGGCGATGCCGGCCTCGTCGTTGTCATTGACAGTCAGTTGCAGCGTGGCCGGGCTGCCGGCGGCATAGCCGCTCACGGAGGAAACATCAATGGTCAGCATACCATCCGCCCCATCCTGATCATTGTCGGTCACGCCAATCTCAAACTCCAGGGTCGGATCCAGGCTGGTGTCGGTCTGATCCAGCGTCAACTCATAGCCGTCGCTGATATCCAGCAAGGGACGGACATCGATCAGCATAAAGCTCTCGCCGGTATCCGGCGATACGGTGATCTGTATGGTGCGAGTGCCGCCTTCGTCAATGTCGGTATGGTCGCCCACCACTTGTACGCTCAAGGCCGGATCGTCGTTGTCGGCGACGGTGAGCTGTACCAGGTCAAGCTCACGGCCAATGGGATAATCGCCGCTGTCGCCCTGACTAATGGCGTGGGTGATGGTACCAGGGCGTGTATCGCCGGCATTGTGCACCGCGTCATCCATGCCGGTCACGGTGACCGTCTGTGCCTGATTCCAGTTACTCTGGGCAAAGGTCAGCATGTCATTATTGACGGTGGCGACCGTGCCCGAATCAACCGTGATGATGACCTCGCCGGCCGGGGCCGAGGTCAGTACCACGGTATAGTTGTTGGTGCCGCCTTCATCCACGGACAGGGTGGTCGGTTGTACGGTGATACCGGCCGTATCGTCTTCGGTGATGGTGACCGTGACTTCACCGGTGACGATGGCATAGTCGCCACCGGTGGCGGTGTGCGACAGGGCGATCGGGGCATCCGATTGGGCGTCGTCGTCCGACCCGGCGGTGACCGTGATGGTCTGCGGCTGATTCCAGTTCTGGGTGGTGAAGTTGAGGGTATCATCACTCAGGGTCAGATCGGTATCGGCCTGACCGCTTACAGTCATGGCCACTGGCGCATTGGGCTGGGTGGCCAGAGACACCGTGTAGGTCGCCGTATCGCCCTCGTCAATGGTCAGGGTGGATGGATTCAGGGACAGGGCCGGCTGTTCGGTGATGTTAAAGGCAATCGTGCTGGTGCCGATCACACCCACACCGCCGTCCAGGCCAGCGGCATTGGACACGCTGCTCACAGCAATGGTGATGTCTTCGCCGGAGTCGGAGACGCCATCCGCGGTGGTAGTCAGGATCAGCGTGGCGGTGGTGGCAGCAGGCTCGTTGCTCGGGCCGCTAAAGTTAATACTAATCCCCGGAAGATCCAGCTGACTGTAACCCACGTGGGTCGCCGAGATGCCGGTCAGGGTGTAGTCCGTACCCAGTGTGGCGGTGCCGCCGAACGTTAACCGCACGATCAGCGATTCGAGAGAACCTCTGCCACCCAGTGGACGGTTCACGGTCAGGGTAATCTGTTTGCGGGCACCTTCATCGAGGTCGCCGGCCGGATTTTCGGCCAGGGTGACGGTGGTTCTATCGTCGTCGCGCACTCTGATGGTAGCCGTATCGGTGCCGGCGGTATAGCCGGTACCGTCATTGATTGTCACCGTGACCTCGCCGCTGGCTTCATCGACTTCATCGTCGGTGATCGGAATTTCGTAGTTGAGCGCGGTGGTGCCGGCCGGGAAGGTGACGGTCTGGTCGCCTTCTGCTGCAATAAAGTCACTGCCGGGTGCGTCCATGACGGTCAGGTCAATGGTCAGGTCCGTGGCCGGGGGTTTGTCCGCCGTCAGTGTGTAGGTGAGGGTGCCGGCTCCCTCGGTGGCCGGATTCGGACTGCCGCCGGCAATGGAAATCATGGGCGGGTCATCGTCATCGCGGATGGTGTAGTTGGCGGTGATTGCTCTGCTGCCGCTGAGGTCACCTGAGAAAACGACATTAGCTGGGGTACGAGAACCACCAATGGCTCGAGACGATATACGACTATTCGACTGTAGTCGTATCTGAAACATTTCATCGTTTTCAAACACGCTGTCGCCATTGACGCGGATCTTATGGGAGAGGGACGATATACCACCATTAAAGGTTAATAACCGGCACGGAAAACCGAGAAGAGTAGAGGTAAAACCAAGTGCTGTGTCATCCATGTCTGTGTACTGATAGTCCGCACTGCTGCTGCTGCCGCGCTCGGCGGTAACGATGTTACCACCCGGGGCACATAGTGCGAGATCAAAACCTGCCGATCTGGGCGGATCCACGGTAAAAGTCACGGTGGCCGCATCCACAAAGCCCCCGCTGCTGCCCTCCGCCCCTGCTGCCGGTTCGATGCTCATGGATACGACATGCGGCTCCTCATTGATGATGGCGACCACGGCCGTATTGGTGGAGCCGATGGTGTAGCCGTCGCCGGTGGCCAGTGCCACCGTGAGGGTGCCGTCGTTGTCATCGCCGATGGTGTTGTCAAGGACGGTGTCTATTTCATATCTGACGAAACCCACGCCGGCCGGCAGCAGGAAGGGCTTAGGACCCTTGTCGCCGGACGCCACAAAGTTGCCGTCGTCAGCCTCGCTGACCATCAGGTTGACCCTGGTGGGCAGTCCGGAAGCCGGGTTGGCCGTGATGGTGAAGATGGCCGTCGAGCCTTCGGTGACCATGTCGGCGGCTGTGATGGTCAGCTCTGGCACGGTGTCGTCGTTTTGAATGGTGTAGGTGACACTGCCGGCCGTGGGGGAGATGATGACATCGTCAGGGGTGTCATTGACTCGTTGCAGACTGACGGTGACGGTTTCGTCTTCCTCGAACAGGCTGTCACCATTGACCCGGATTTTTTGGCTGAAGGATGCCTGATTACTGTTGAAGAGGGTTTCCAGAGCGCTATCGCAACCAGCAACAGGAACACTAAAAGAAGGCACTGTGTCATTTAGGAATGTGTACTGATAGTCTGCACTGCTACCACGCTCGGCGGTACCACCGTCCAAACAGATTCTAAACATGAATCTCTCTGGCCTTGGCGGATTCACGGTAAAGGTCAGTGTGGCGGCATCGGTCAAGCCACCACTATTGCCTTCATCTCCTTCTGCCGGTTCGATGCTCATGGATACGACATGCGGCTCCTCATTGATGATGGCGACCACGGCCGTATTAGTGGAGCCGATGGTGTAGCCGTCGCCGGTGGCCAGTGCCACCGTGAGGGTGCCGTTTTCGACATCGGTGTTGTCATAGACGGTGTCTATTTCATACCTGGCGGAACCTACGCCGGCCGGCAGCAGGAAGGACTTGGGACCCTTGTCGCCGGACGCCACAAAGTTGCCGTCGCCGTCGGCCTCGCTGACCATCAGGTTGACCGTGGTGGGCAGTCCGGAAGCCGGGTTGGCCGCGATGGTGAAGCTGGCCGGCGAGCCTTCGGTGACCATGTCGGCGGCTGTGATGGTCAGCTCTGGCACGGTGTCGTCATTTTGAATGGTGTAGGTGACACTGCCGGCCGTGGGGGAGATGATGACATCGTCGGGAGTGTCGAGGTTGCCGCCCAAACCACTGACTCGTTGCAGGCTGACGGTGACGGTTTCGTCTTCCTCGAACAGGCTGTCACCGTTGACCCGGATTTTTGCGCTGAGGGATGCCTGATTATTGCTGAAGGCGGCTCCCACAGTGCTATCGCAACTACCAGCAACAGTAGAAATAGCAAGCACTGTGTTATCCAGGCTTATGAGCTGATAGTCTGCACTGCTACCACGCTCGGCGGTACCACCGTCCAGACAGATTCTAAACGGGAATCCCTCTGGCCTTGGCGGATTCACGGTAAAGGTCAGTGTGGCGGCATCGGTCAAGCCACCACTATTGCCTTCATCTCCTGCTGCCGGGTCGATGCTGATGGATACGGTGGGCTGTGGTTCCACCGTGAAGACGGGGGACAGGGCGTAGAAGGATGTGACCCGATTATTCATAACAGTGAGACCAGAATTGATTGGATTTTGGCCGGATTGCAGTCGGCCGGCTCTAACTGAGGAGGCGCCCAAGGCTCTACTAGTAGCCCCAAAGGAGGCTTTTGTGCCATTCTGATTACTGCCCGTGAAAATAAAAGTATTGCCCCCGAAGTTTGATCCTGCCTCCGTCTTCCCAGCATAGCTGTCCCAGCTTCCGTCATAGAAATCGGCATAGTTGTCGGCAACCTTGGCGCCATCCAGCCAGTAGATCACCTGGCCCACGCCGGTCGTCGAGGTATTGTCCCGGGCATCCACCGCACTGGTCGAGCCGACGACCTTGAACTCGTCGCCGCAGCTGTCGGTGATGGCACTGTGGCCTGCCTTGGCGCGGGTCTGCACGAACGTGTTGTAGGTGGCGACATCGGTCGGAACCGCATTGCGCATCGTCGATGTGACGAACAGCAGACGGAAACTGTCGCCGCCGGAAACACCGGAGGGGTTCAGGGCCCAGTCATAAGGAACCTCGTAGGGGCCATCGCCGGTGCACTCAACCGCCGCCCCTTGGGCCTGCGCCCCGGTCGCGAACACTGTCAGCAGTGGCAGTCCGAGCAATGACACCACCGCCGCACGGCGCAGCCAGCCGGCGGTGCGGGCTGTCACAGAATGGAAACTGTCGGAAAAAGACCGGCGCGTCAGCCGGCCAGGAGGCTCAGAGGCACTTGCCCCGCGACAGGAATGCACCGCAGAGCGGCCGGCATCGACGGCCGGCATCAGATATACCTTCCCATTTGGGAGGGGGGGGGGGGGGGGGGGGGGGGGGGCTGTATTTTTACACAGGTCAATATCGATGCCTGCCGGTCGCAGGGCATTGTTTATGACTGTGATGATTTTGCATATCACGGTATGACCCTTGTTGCTGTTCAGAATCCATTTTTGTCCAGATTTCATGTTATTCTCCGTCGTGTGTTTTCATCAATTTCCGATTATCGGTTACTGTTTGTGGTATCCGTTGCAAGGGCCGGATATCGTGCCCGCTGACAGGGTTGGGCTTATCTTAAATCAGCCTGCCATCACTGGCAAGCGGTTCAGTTGGCCTTTGTTTCCTGAATTATAGCAGCCGGTCAGCAAAAAACAGCCCTTTTTAGCATAAATTGTATTTTTTGTCGAAATTTATGGTGTATTGGGTCGGGGTTTGTGGTCACGGCTGCCTTTATGGAGGGATTTTACCGGTTATAATGCGCTGTTTTATCGGTGGTTCGCATGTGGGTGTGGGTCATACTCCAGAAGATGCGGCAGAATGACAACATCAATGCTGTCCCGCTGAACAGGCAGGCTGGTATGGCTGCCGATGACATCACAATCTTTGGCAGCGGATTTATCCGGTGCCTGCAGGCGGACATGGTGTGCGACCGATGAAGCTGCAACACCCGACCAATAATTCCCTTCCCCGGTCCACAGTAGATGATAGCCAAACAGCTCCGGCAGGACTTTCTTCAACAGGGCATTTTCCTTTTCCAGTAAGTCTGCTCCTGCTGTTGTCTGAAACCATTCGGAAAGCGAGCGGCCCTGTCGTTTTGGAGGCAAAACCATGATCTGGATAACCATTCAAACGGATATTGCTATCCTAATGCAGAAAGCAGCATCATGAAGGATTTTCGCTGTCAGCTCAGGTTCTTATAAAACATTCATCATTAACGAGCAGGGCCGGGAGCAGATAACCGGCTTTTACCTGCCCGGCGAGATTGTGGGTCTGGATGGGCTGGGGGTATATGTCCCAATTCCACCGCTATGGCATTAGAGACGGCGACAGTATGTGAAATATCGACCCCTGAACTACTGGATAAGTTATGCGAAGCCAACCACAACCTGAGAAATTCCTTTTGCGTCGTAATATCAGCCTGATTCACGAGGCAATATATCTCTGAGCCAGTCGGGCAATCTGGACAGCCTGCCGTCCATGCCTGAGCGTGTCAGGCATGGATGGTTGGAGCCATAAAAAAGCGGGGCCGGTGACAATACGGATGGATCCGGCCCCGCAACAGCCGGCAGGGAGGTGCCGGCTACGGACTTCCTACCAATTCAGCTTCCACTCCGCGCCGACGCTGTGGCGCGGGTTATTGTCATCCTGCTCGCGGCGGATGGGCCTTGATATCCAGCTTCGACTTCAGGCCAGCCGGGTTCGACAACAGACGCCAGCCGAGGGTCAGGTCACGCTTGGCATCGTCGGTGCCGGTATCGCACGGATGGTAAAGGCCGCTGGCGTGCCTTCGGCCACCGAATCCGCATCGGCCGTAATGCTCAGCAGGACCTGATCCAGTACCAGCACCGCGACACTGTCAATGGCCGGATTGCCGGGTCGATAATCCACGCCATCACTGTCACCGCTCATAATGGCATGACTGATAGTCGCCATGCGTTCACCCGCACCGCTATCCGCTACGCCCGTCACTATCAGGGTCTGCGGCTGCCGCCAGTTGGTGGGGGTGAAGGTCAGCCTCTGACTGTTGCCGGCCGTCTGGCCCGGCAAACCGATCTGGGCGGCTGTCGTTGTGTCGGAGGTGGCGGTAATGGTCACATTGCCTAGCGGCCCGGCATCCAGCACCACGGTGTAACGCCCTGTGCCACTGTCTTCCAGCACCTGAACCTCGGTCGGACTGAGCGTGACGCCGGCCGTGTCGGTGTTGGCGAGGGTGACTTCCACAGAGTTCAAATTGCCGGCGGTGTAACTCACACCGTCACCCTCACCGGACATGATTTGGTGGTTGATATTGACCATGCGCGGCGTGCCCCGATTGACTATCCCGTCATTGATGCCGGTGATGGTCACCGTCTGTGGTTGATCCCGGTTGGTAGCGGTAAAGGTCAAACGCTGGCTGACTCAGGTTCCGTTATCGGGTCGGATTGCGGAGAAGGTGGATTTGCGTTGGACGGGCCCCGCAGAGGCGGTTTTGTGCGCCATTGCAGGCGAAATTGAGTATCAGTTCGTGGTGAATGGTGTTGAACCGGCGACGGATTTGGTGGTTATTTTTGATCATCGTGATACATCCTTTTATCGGATTCTTGAGGATATCGGCTGGCAGTTGGATGAGCGGGCGACGGTGAGTGTGGATCGAAATCAGAAAATTTTGCAGATCAGTTATCGGGATTAGGGGGTTTAAGCATTATGGGGCGATGGATTTTGGTTTACGGATTGGTGTCCGGTTTGTTGTTTTCGGCGGGCGTGCTGTCGGAAGATGCGGAGGGCGAACGTGTGCTGGATCGGTTAATTTCGCAAACGAAGTTGATAAGTGGCACCTCTTATCAACTTCAAAACGACATTCAAGGGATTCGGCAGAAAGAAATGGAATCGGCGGCTTTGACGTATGGGTTACAAAATGCCGTTTATCATTATCGTACGCGTGCGAATCATCGGCTGGAGAAAATGGCGGATCTATTGGACCGGATCTATCATTTTGGTTATTTTTCGGTGAATCAGGGTGGCGGCGTTGTTTTGATGGTTCCGTCGGTCATTGAAGCAGGACGGGCGATCAATGTAGAGAACCCGAAGATGGCGATCAGTACGGCGACGACGTATCAGATATTGAAGCGAGCTGAATTGCGTTCATCGGTTTTATCCTGGCGTGATTTTTTGATTCAGAACATTCCTCCGGGTGAGGTTCATGAGGCGGTGAAGCCGAAAACCGTGGAGGAGCAGGCCATTTGGGAGCGTGGAGTTCGGCGCGGGTGGCGCGATGGTCAATTATTTGCGTATCGTTCTCTGGAAGAGGCGGTTGCCAATTTAGAGCGCTTATATAAAGGGATGTTGTTGTTTTTGCAATTGGAGCAGCAGGGTATTGTGAGCATGCCTTTTGTGGCGGCCGGACAGCCGGAGATATTGATAGAGGGTGAGCGTGTCGAGATTGGTCGCACGGTTTTCCGGATAACGGAGGAGAGTTCTTTTCGGGATGAGTCAGATTGGCGGTCATTGCCGGGGCGTCCGGTAGAGTAGTTATGTCAGAAAGCTACAATT
Source organism: Gammaproteobacteria bacterium (assembly GCA_965214035.1). Classification (GTDB taxonomy): domain Bacteria; phylum Pseudomonadota; class Gammaproteobacteria; order JAJDYQ01; family JAJDYQ01; genus JAJDYQ01. The sequence continues at coordinate 1,318,182 of OZ243932.1, forward strand.
CAGAAAATTACAGTAAGGCTTTGCAGTCTTGTTTTACGAGTTCGGTGCGGGCGTGTCGGCCGGATTTATTGCCTGGTTTTTTGAAGAAAGGTTTAGACCCTCGCTGGCTGGACAGTCATGGACAATCGCCGATGCAGGTGGCTGTGGAGACAGAGCAAGCGGAAGTTGTGCGATACCTGGAGGATTGGATTGCGGGTCAATCGGGTGATGTTGGGGGGGTGCCCAACGTTGGGCACCCTGTTGATGTTGATGGTTCTGCGTCTTCTGGTGGTAGTGAGGCGGTTATTTCGCCGGATACGTCTTTGGATTCGGGTGATGTTGGGGGGGTGCCCAACGTTGGGCACCCTGTTGATGTTGATGGTTCTGCGTCTTCTGGTGGCAGTGAGACGGATATTTCGCCGGATGCGTCTTCGGATTCGGGTGATGTTGGGGGGGTGCCCAACGTTGGGCACCCTGTTGATGTTGATGGTTCTGCGTCTTCTGGTGGCAGTGAGGCGGATATTTCGCCGGATGCGTCTTCGGATTCGGGTGATGTAGAGGGGGTGCCCAACGTTGGGCACCCTGTTGATGTTGATGGTTCTGCGTCTTCTGGTGGCAGTGAGGCGGATATTTCGCCGGATGCGTCTTCGGATTCGGGTGATGTTGGGGGGGTGCCCAACGTTGGGCACCCTGTTGATGTTGATGGTTCTGCGTCTTCTGGTGGCAGTGAGGCGGATATTTCGCCGGATGCGTCTTCGGATTCGGGTGATGTAGAGGGGGTGCCCAACGTTGGGCACCCTGTTGATGTTGATGGTTCTGCGTCTTCTGGTGGTAGTGAGTCGGGTATTTTGTTGGGCACGTCTTCGGATTTTGGTGATGTCGCAGGGTGCCCAACGTTGGGCACCCTGCTGATGTTGATGGTTCTGCGTCTTCTGGTGGCAGTGAGGCGGATATTTCGCCGGATGCGTCTTCGGATTCGGGTGATGTAGAGGGGGTGCCCAACGTTGGGCACCCTGTTGATGTTGATGGTTCTGCGTCTTCTGGTGGTAGTGAGTCGGGTATTTTGTTGGGCACGTCTTCGGATTTTGGTGATGTCGGAGGGTGCCCAACGTTGGGCACCCTGGTTGATATTAAGGAATCTGCATCTTCTGGTGGCAGTGAGTCGGGTATTTTGTTGGGCACGTCTTCGGATTTTGGTGATATCGGGGGGTGCCCAACGTTGGGCACCCTGGTTGATATTGAGGGTTCTGCATCTTCTGGTGGTAGTGAGCCGGGTATTTTGTTGGGTACGTCTTCGGATTTTGGTGATGTCGGGGGTGCCCAACGTTGGGCACCCTGGTTGATATTAAGGAATCTGCATCTTCGGGTGGCAGTGAGTCGGGTATTTTCTTGGGTACGTCTTCGGATTTTGGTGATGTCGGGGGTGCCCAACGTTGGGCACCCTGGTTGATATTGAGGGATCTGCATCTTCTGGTGGCAGTGAGCCGGTTATTTTGTTGGGTGCGTCTTCGGGTTCTGGTGATGTTGGGGGGTGCCCAACGTTGGGCACTCTACCTTGGAGTGAGTGGTCATGTTTCACAAAACTTTATCGGTTCCCCAGTTCAAGTGGGTGTCCCAAATTGGGAATTATTTTGATTTTCTTGATGTCATCGGGTGAGGGGGAGACTTTGAAATCCTGGGCGATTCCGCTTTGGATGCGGGCGTAGTGTGCGATGGCGGTACGATTGGTTTTATGTCCCATGAGTGCGGCGAGTCCGGGGGTTCCGATGCGTGCAGCTTTGGCATTGGCGCAGAATTGATGTCGGGCGGAGTAGAGGGAGGGTTTTTTATTTCGCCTTGGCCAGATTATTTTCCCGATGTGATAGAGCAATCTTTGGCAGAGTTTTAGAGTTCTGTTTATATCGCTTTGCTGTTTCAGCATTGTCAATAAGGTTTGCAGGTCTTCGAGTTCTTGTTGGGATACTTGGGTCAGAAGGATATGTCTTTCGGGTCCGAAGCTGCGTTCATTGGTATTTTTCGCGTTTTGTACAATGAGTGTTTTATCGTGGAGGGTTGCGGTTTCCCATTCAGTGGGTCGTAGTCCGGTGAGGATAGAGAGTGGTAGCCAGTATTTGAGTATTATCCATCGCACATCGATTCTTTGGTGGTGTGGACTGTGGCCAATTTGGATCTGTTTGTCGATGTATTTCAGTATTTTACTGAGGTCTTCGGGCGGGAATTTTTTGAGTTTTTTGGCGGATGTTTTCGTTGATGTTTTTTGGAATTCATCGGATTGGGTTTTGAGGTTATCGAGAAACTCGGTTGTTTCGATGGGCCATTGATTGGTTTTCATGTACTCTTTGAGTGCTGCTTTATAGAGTCGCCAGGTATTGTATTTCCATTGTGTTCTTTGTTCTGTGATCCATTGGATAGCGTAGATGGGGTCGTCTTGCCATGTGTATCCTGTCGTCTTTTCATATTTATTGACGAGTTGTTGGCCTTTTTTGAAGTAGGTTTCTTTGGTGCTTTGGGTTTTTGTTAGCTTGTGTGTATTTATTGGGAACATAGATGTATGGGGGTACTTTAGAGGGGAAGAGTTTATCATTATGGTTATCGTTTTATTGCGCTTTTGAGGGTTATGTTTCTGGTTTGCCTGATTTTTGTTTGAAATGATGCATTCTGCACGAAATTAAGTTGCCCACATGTTTATTAACATTTCCACAAGGCAGATTATTGTCTGTACAAAAAAACTGCAAATCGGCAAAATTAAGAGTTTATTGAGCGCAATCTTTGTTACTTCACGAGGGGGGGTCGTGAAGTAACCTGGCGATAAAACCGTATTTTATGAAAATCTGTATAAAAAAGCGACAGGAGCGCCTTATGAAAGCCAAAATCGGCATGCAGTTAAAATGCCCAAAAACATTGATATATAGCGCCCTTTTCCCACTTTTTTTGGGTTGTTAAACAACCGGGGTGGTTCCGGATGACGGGGACCATTTGTCGGTGTCCGTTGAACAGAAGGTCGTTCAGTTGGTATCGGATTCTGCGGCATCGATCGAGTCTCACATGCGTTCATTGCGCCAGATGGACTTTGCGCGTGATCCGGTGGTTCCCCGGGTGACTCAGGTTCCGTTATGGGGTCGGATTGCGGAGAAGGTGGATTTGCGTTGGACGGGGCCTGCAGAGGCGGTTTTGCGCGCCATTGCAGGCAAAATTGAGTATGAGTTCGTGGTGAATGGTGTTGAACCGGCGACGGATTTGGTGGTTATTTTTGATCATCGTGATACATCCTTTTATCGAATTCTTGAGGCTATCGGTTGGCAGTTGGATGAGCGGGCGACGGTGAGTGTGGATCGAAATCAGAAAATTCTGCAGATCAGTTATCGGGATTAGGGGGTTTAAGTATTATGGGGCGACGGATTTTGGTTTACGGATTGGTGTCCGGTTTGTTGTTTTCGGCGGGTGTGCTGTCGGAAGATGCGGAGGGCGAACGTGTGCTGGATCGGTTAATTTCGCAAACGAAGTTGATAAGTGGCACCTCTTATCAACTTCAAAACGACATTCAAGGGATTCGGCAGAAAGAAATGGAATCGGCGGCTTTGACGTATGGGTTACAAAATGCCGTTTATCATTATCGTACGCGTGCGAATCATCGGCTGGAGAAAATGGCGGATCTATTGGACCGGATCTATGATTTTGGTTATTTTTCGGTGAATCAGGGTGGTGGCGTTGTTTTGATGGTTCCGTCGGTCATTGAAGCGGGGGCGTGCGATCAGTGTAGAGAACCCGAAGAGGGTGACCAGTACGGCGACGACGTATCAGATATTGAGGCGGGCTGAATTGCGTTCATCGGTTTTATCCTGGCGTGATTTTTTGATTCAGAACATTCCTCCGGGTGAAGTTCATGAGGCGGTGAAGCCGAAAACCGCGGAGGAGCAGGGTATTGTGAGCATGCCTTTTGTGGCGGCCGGACAGCCGGAGATATTGATACAGGGTGAGCGTGTCGAGATTGGTCGCACGGTTTTCCGGATAACGGAGGAGAGTTCTTTTCGGGATGAGTCAGGTTGGCGGTCATTGCCGGGGCGTCCGGTAGAGTAGTTATGTCAGAAAGTTACAGCAAGGCTTTGCAGTCTTGTTTTACGAGTTCGGTGCGGGCGTGTCGGCCGGATTTATTGCCTGGTTTTTTGAAGAAAGGTTTAGACCCTCGCTGGCCGGACAGTCATGGTCAATCGCCGATGCAGGTGGCTTTGGATACAGAGCAAGCGGAAGTTGTGCGATACCTGGAGGATTGGATTGCGGGTCAATCGGGTGATGTGGAGGGAGTGCCCAACGTTGGGCACTCTGCGGATGTTGAGGTCTCCGCGTCTTCTGAGGGCAGTGAGCCGGGTATTTCGCCGGGGGCGTCTCCGGATTCGGATGATGTGGAGGGAGTGCCCAACGTTGGGCACTCTGCGGATGTTGAGGTCTCCGCGTCTTCTGAGGGCAGTGAGCCGGGTATTTCGCCGGGGGCGTCTCCGGATTCGGATGATGTAGAGGGAGTGCCCAACGTTGGGCACTCTGCTGATGTTGAGGGCTCCGCGTCTTCTGGGGGTAGTGAGCCGGGTATTTCGTCGGGTTCGTCTCCGGATTCTGGTGATGTGGAGGGAGTGCCCAACGTTGGGCACTCTGCTGATGTTGATGTCTCGGCGTTTTCTGAGGGTAGTGAGCCGGGTATTTCGTCGGGGGCGTCTCCGGATTCCAGTGATGTAGAGGGAGTGCCCAACGTTGGGCACTCTGCTGATGTTGATGTCTCCGTGTCTTCTGAGGGTAGTGAGCCGGGTATTTCGTCGGGTTCGTCTCCGGATTCTGGTGATGTGGGGGGAGTGCCCAACGTTGGGCACTCTGCTGATGTTGAGGGCTCCGCGTCTTCTGAGGGTAGTGAGCCGGGTATTTCGTCGGGAATTATATCGAATAGTAACCAAAAACTGTTGATAATGTACGGCAAAACGGTTACTATCCAGTAAGTTTCAACGAGAAATAAACAATGACTGCACCCGGAAAATCATATCGATAAGGCATCACCTTGCTTGAGGTTGCCGATATGTTCAGCACCGAGGAAAAGTCCCGCCAGTGGCTCGAAGGGATGCGCTGGACGGATGGTGTCACCTGCCCCAGATGCGGCAGTTCAAACGTGGTTCGCACCACACATCCCAATCAGACCCACCGATGCAAGGATTGCCGTAAAAACGGGGGTAAGGCTCAATTCAGTGTCAAGACAAATACGGTCATGGAAGGCAGTCATTTAAAGTGTCGGGTTTGGGCCATCGGCATTTATCTCTACACCACCAACATCAAGGGCATCAGTTCCTTGCGTTTACATCGTGAATTGGGAATCGGACAAAAGGCTGCCTGGTTCATGTTGCACCGACTTCGCAAAGCAGCCGAGTTGGGCGGCATATCTTTTGGTGGACCCGTAGAGGTAGACGAAAGCTATTTTGGAGGCAAAAAGGCCAACATGAGTAACACCAAGCGTAAAGCCTTGAAAGACACAGGGCGAGGCGCAGTCAACAAGGCGGCCGTGGTCGGTATCAAGGACAGGGAGACCAACGAGGTTCGTGCTACCGTTGTCGAAAACACCGACAAAGAGACGCTACAGGGCTTTATCGTTGAGAGCACTGATAAGGGTGCTTCAGGTATACACTGACGGTGCTACTGCCTATAATGGGCTTCCCAGACCTCACCAGAGCGTCAATCATTCCGTTTCAGAGTATGTTCGTGATATGGCACATACGAATGGTATCGAGTCATTCTGGGCCTTGTTGAAACGAGGCGGTACCTATCACCACATCATCAAAAGCCATCTTCATCGTTACGTCAACGAGTTTGCAGGCCGACATAACGATCGTGACTTTGATACGGCTCAACAGATGGGTCGTATTGTGGACAACATGCAGGGGAAACGGCTTCGCTATAAGGATTTGACTGTATGAGTCAGTCGAGTAAAACCTGGAGAGTAATTCATGGGGATTGTGAATCGGTAATGGTGCCCATGGGCAATTGGAAGGACGCTAGATTGAAAAACCTGTCTGATACCGACAAGGTGAGGGATGAATCGAAAAATGACAATGGATTCGGCAAGAAAGTGGAAAACTGGTTAGGACGTGAAATGGCTTACCCGACGAACGTATTGCATATGGCAACAGAATGTGGCTATAAGGAATATCCAGCCGCTTTTCCTGAACAGCTACCCAACTGGTTTATTAGATTGTTTACCGATCCGGGTGACTTAGTGCTCGATCCATTCGCGGGGAGGGGGTCCACGTTGATTGCGGCCCAGAAGTTGAATCGGTCATCAATCGGTATAGATTCATCCAAAGAATATTGCGACCTGATGCGGGAACGGGTCAAGGCATTATGAATTCACCCCCATGGTGGCAATCGGCAGAACCGGAACTAGACAATCTGGTGAGTACGTTCGCAGATGATATCAAGAAAAAATTGACAACCTGAAACCAAATGAAGTTGTTTGCAGGAAAAATCCTTATTTGTTTTGTTTGAGAGCAACGGACGATCAAGAAAGATACGCCGAGGCAATATTGGATGCTTATCTGTCGTCTAGCGAAGAAACCATGTTTGGTACACTGGCAGAGGGTTATGCTGTTGTGATTTCCAAATATGGCAGGAATGGTATGAAATCAACTGCAGAAGGTATTGATATCGAGTATTCAGGAACCAATCAACGAACCATAGTGCAGGTTAAATCGGGAATGAATTGGGGCAATTCGTCTCAAAGAAAAAAGATGGAGGATTACTTCACCAAGGCCAGGAGAATACTGCAACAAGGTGGGAATGTTAATGTGAGATGTATCGAAGGAATTTGCTATGGACCTGCAAGTACTCGGGACCGTGGTAATTATGCCACTTGTGTTGGATCTGGATTTCCGGGAAGAGATAAGTGGATGGAGTAATGTCTATATGGCGCTTTTAGATGTCTTCTCACGTCACGCACAAAATGGGTTATTGGATATAAAAAGCAATGCAAAAAATATGATTGTCGATCATCTTGATGCAAATGGAATAGTATCGGGCAGGACGATTAACTGGGTTGCATTGTTGAAGCACGTCAACAAGAAATAGCAACAAACTAACTTGGAGATGAAAAATGAAACGAAAAAACAGCGTGGCACAAAAGCCGAAGGACTTGGTAATCAAGCCTGGTGACTATCAGCCCACAAGAAAGGAATTAGATGAAAAACAGGATATGCCAGGCATGAGTGACAAGCAGGTCAGAAAGAGTTTTTTCCAACTCTTTAATTTCGTCAAGAAGGAGGATTAAACCCCATTCACATCAATCCCTTGCGGGGGTTGGCTTTGGTTACTATTCGATATAATTCCCCTTCATTGATAGTGGTACCACCGACCACTTCGATGGTCAGTGTGCCGGCATCCGTAGAGGGTGTTCAAAATTCTGTGTCAGCCATTTACATTTACAAAGCAATGTAATCGTCGAGTCGCCCCTCAAAGTGAAGGGTTAATTGCGAGAGCGTCAAGTTCCAATTTTGTACCGGATGTGTCCAGCGCTCCGAGGCCTTGAGTATGCCGGCATAGAGCAACTTGAGCAAGCTGCTTTCATTGGCAAAGCCCCCTTTGGTTTTGGTCAGTTTGCGGAACTGTCGATGGACGGCTTCTACCGCATTGGTGGTGTAAATCGCGGTGCGCACATAATCGGGGTACTTGAAGTAGGCCGATAGCGTGGGCCACTTGCGGCGCCAGGACTGGATGACCAGGGGATACTTGTCTCCCCATTTGTCCTCCAACTCATGCAGGGCGATCTCGGCGGCATTGAGGGTTGCGGCCTTGTAAACACATTTGAGGTCTGCCATAAACGCGGATTGATTTTTCGAGGCCACATACTTCATGGAATGGCGGATTTGATGGATGACGCAATGTTGTATCTCGGTGTCAGGATAAATGCTGTGAATGGCCTCAGGGAAGCCCTTGAGTCCATCCACACAGACGATCAGGATGTCCTTGACCCCTCGGTTATGCAGGTTGGTCAGCACGCTCAGCCAATGGTGGGCACCTTCGGAGTCGGACAGATACAGACCCAGGAGTTCTTTCTTGCCCTCCATGTTCAGTCCCAAAATGGTGTAAACTGCCTTGTTCAGATAACGGCCATTTTCCTTGATTTTGTAATGGATAGCATCCAGCCAGACAATCGGATAGACGGCTTCGAGGTCGCGCTCACGCCAAGCCTGTAACTCGGGTAACAGCTTGTCGGTGACCGTGCTGATCGTCCCGTTGGACAGCGAGATGTCGTACATATCGGCAATGTGAGTGCGGATATCCTGATAGCTGTTACCCAGTGCAAACAGGCCCATCACCTTGCGCTGGAGTTCATCAGTCAGGTGGGTTTGGTGCTTTTTGACCATCCGGGGTTCAAAGGTGCTGGCTCGGTCACGCGGGGTTTTCAGCTCAAACTCCCCGGTCGGGGTTTTCATGGTTTTTGTGCTGCTGCCGTTTTTACGGTTCGGAGCCGCCTCGGCTGCCAGGTGTTCTTCCAGCTCGGCCTGCATGGCGGCCTCGGTTAATTGCTTGATGAGCGGGGTAAAAATGCCATCCTTGCCACCGAGGTCTTTGCCTTCGCGCAAATCCTTGATAGCCGCTTCCATATCAAAGCCAATGTGGGTTTTCATCTATCATCTCCTTAATCAAATCAGTTCATATCAGTTTAAGTCAATGACACAAAATTATGAACGCTACCGCATCCGTATCGCGCACCGTGACGGCCACGGGGTCAATGGTCAGGCCACTGGTATAACCACCACTATCCCCGGAACTGATGGTGTGGGTGATATTGACCGTGCGGTTGGCTTCATCATTCACTCCATCACTGACACCGGTCACGGTCACCTCCTGCGGCTCATGCCAGTTCTCGGTGGTGAAAGTCAGGGTGGCCGGTGCCACCGTGGCAATGGCTGTGTCTCCCGATGCCACCGTCACCTCAACATTGCTGTCCGGAGGAGAGGACAGTGACACGGTATAGGCGGCGGTATCACCTTCGTTGATGATGGATGGTGTCGCAGCCGTGGTCATCACAGCGGGGGTATCGAGGATATAACCGAACCAAATGAGTTGGCCAGCTACAGTAGTAGCATCGGCTGGTATCATCGGATCGATGATGTGAGAAGACGGAGGAATGACAATCCAGGGGAAAACCTCGGTACCTTCTGCGAGACCATCAGCTATTGTTGTCACGCTGATTGTCCTGGTTGTTTCGCCGGGGGGAAAAGTAACAGTGCCACCGAACAGCGGAAAAGAATAATCATCGCCAAAAGTGGCAACGCTGGTACCTTCCGGACAAGAAAAGCCTATTGTTGAGGCGCAATCAAATGAGGCAGCGAATAATCCTGTGCGAACAGTGATTGTCTGTGTCGATGTCTCGCTCAGGGTGAACCTGATGACACCGGATTCACCTTCGGCGAGAGTGGGGAACTCCACACTGATTGTCGGCATGTCCTGCGCCACCGCCTCCGTCGCCAGCCCGAACAGCAGTGGCAGTCCGAGCAATGACACCACCGCCGCACGGCGCAGCCAGCCGGCGGTGCGGGCTGTCACAGAATGGAAACTGTCGGAAAAAGACCGGCGCGTCAGCCGGCCAGGAGGCTCAGAGGCACCTGCCCCGCGACAGGAATGCACCGCAGAGCGGCCGGCATCGACGGCCGGCATCAGATATACCCTCCCATTTGGGGGGAGGGAAGGGGGGGCGCTTTTCCGGCAGGTTTCGCTGAAAACAGGGTTTTTTGTGACGGTGTGCTGCACATTGCGATTGTTGTTGTAGCGGGAGTCATTGTGCCGGACTTTGCCCGGATGGCCGGTTCTGTGCCCGTTCTGGTTCGGATGCGGGTGCTGCTCCCCGCTCAGGCCGCGCAAGCTGCGTCAACCGATGGTTTCGCGTGGTCAGCGGTTTTGGGAGACCGCGGCTGTCTTCTGTTATGATGCTGATTGTCTGGTTTTGAGAGTATTGCCCCCATGCAGATACCGTCCGCTGACCCTGTTGCTCTGGCGCATTCGCTGGATGTGCTGGTCGACGCCATGGCATCTGCGGGTATTCGTCAGCCGTCTCGCGGGAGCGGGTCAGATGACCGGCAGCAGGTGATCATGGCGCTGGGACGGTTGCGGGAGATTGTTTTGTGCGGTCGTCATCTGTCCGGCACCGAAGCCACGGAGGCCGGTGAGCATGCTGGGCAGCTTCTGGAGCGCACGGCACGTATTTTACAGCCGCTGGGTGATACGGTTCTGCAACGGCAAAATGGTCTGCTGGCTGTGGGTATTGCTTTGTGGGTCGGCGAGAATGGCGGGTATGTCGAACGGCTTGAGCCTCTTGTTGATACGCTTGCCTGGCTGGCTAATCTGCTCACCGACCCGGAGGAGTTGACAGAGCTTGGCTGTGTCCTCGGCAGGTTGATGGAGGCTGTCAGCCCCACTGTGCGCAGCAACCCGGATAGCATCAGCGCCGGCCATCCCTGGCAGGTTTTGAATATCAATCGGGGCATTGTCGCTACCCGAACATTGAAGCCCGAGGTGATGGAGGAGGCTTTCCTCTCGCTTGTCAAAAATCTGCCGCTGGACGCTGCTGATTTTTTTGCCCGCGGTATGTCGGAAATGGATCGCGTCGGTTATCCCGATCATGTACGGGTTGTTATGAAAAAGTTTTATGACAGGTATAATGCCTCAACATCATTACATTAAAGGAGCTGATATGCTTTATATGATTGTCGGCACGGATGTCGAAAACAGTCTGCCAAAACGGGCTTCCGCCAGACCCGAACATATTGACCGCCTGAGTTCCCTGCTGAATCAGGGCAGGCTGACTTTGGCGGGACCCAATCCCGCCATAGATCGTTCTGACCCCGGCGAGGCCGGCTTCAGCGGTTCTCTGATTGTCGCCGAGTTTGATTCGTTGCAGGATGCAAAAGATTGGGCCGACCATGACCCTTATGTCGCTGCCGGCGTTTATAGCAGTGTCGTTGTTAAACCATTCAAAAAATTCCTGCCAGCCTGAGTTGAGGATTCTGAATATGACTGCCGAGAGAGTGGATATGATTCGACAGCGGCTGATGAGTGCCCTGCAACCGGAGTCTCTGGATATCGAGGATGACAGCGCCCGTCATGCCGGTCATGCCAGCGCCGGAGGGGGCGGCCATTTTAATGTGGTTATCGTCAGTGACCGGTTTGTTGGCCTTGGTCTTATCAAACGTCACCGTATGGTCTATGACGCCGTTGCCGATATGATGAATTCCGAAATTCATGCCTTGAGTATGAAGACTTATACGCCGGATGAGTTCTGAGCTTGTATGTTGTTTCGATATCTTGCCGCTGGTGAACCGGCAGTGTGCAAGTTCTTTGATGGTCGCTGTCTGGTCAACCCGGAGATAGCGTTTGTTGCAGGATGCCCTGCCTGTCTGTCTGTCTGGTCTTTTGTATAACCCAATCCATCTATAAGCGAAAATTCAATGCCGAAAAAAAATAAAACGATCCTGTTCGCTTCGCAAAATCTCACCTGGAATCGGGCTCCGGTATTCGCTGCATTGTCCCAATCAGACAGGTTTGACATCAAGTTTATGTTTTTCAAAAAAAGGCATTATCAAAAATATCATTATGATCAGGGTAAGTTGTTGGGGTACCTCGTCGAATACCTGGAGAAAAATAATGTTTGTTTTGTATTCAGGTATGGCTGGCAGTCATTACATTATCTGCTGACAGAGGATTATGATGTGCTGGTAGGAGGAGGCTGGGATAGCCGGGAGGATATCGCTAATACCTTTTTTTTCTTTCTGGCCTCTATTGTCAGAAGAAAAAAGTTTGTTCTTAATAATTACGACAGATGGCGCAAAGGATTCATCTATAACAGCCATGATCAATGGACCGAAAGGCTTATGGCTAATATTAAATTTATAAAGAAATATTTATTTTTGAAATGTATTTTTCTGAAGGTCGATAAAGTTGCCGTCTCTGGTAAAAAACATAGAGATTTTATCAAGTTGTGGGGGTTCAAAGATAAGGATATCACCATTATTACCCAGTGTTCTCAAGTCTGGCTGTTTTCAGAACGCTTTGATCTGGAACAATATTTTCAAAACAGGGAAACGTTTAAAATCGGATTTCTGGGTCGATGTGATCTGGAAATAAAAGGCATTCAATACTTGATGGAGGCGTTTGAGATGCTGAACAGAAAGTTTGACAATATTGAGTTGTTTCTGGTTGGCCATAAAAGCAATACGGTCAGCAAAAATGTTTATGAGCTTCAATCCATTCCTCCTGAACAGGTGCATCATTTTTATAAAAGTATCGATCTGGTGGCTGTACCCTCTATTGAAGAAAGACGCGGTGCCGTGGAGGCATGGGGATATATTATCAACGAGGCTTATCAGTTTGGGGTGCCGGTCGTTGCAACCAATACAGTCGGTTGTGTCGATGATATTGTCACAAACCATGACAATGGTTTTGTGGTCAAAGAGAAAGATGCCGACGATCTGGCTGAGAAAATCGAGATATTGATCAGAGATAAAGCGTTGTGTGAAAAAATTTCCAGCAATAATAAAGCTTTATTTAATGAAAGATTGACCCATGAAAAAAATACAAAGGCATGGGAAGATTTTTTCAGTTGCCTGTAATAAGGTACTTTTCTTTTTCTGACATTTTATGGGGCCTATAGCAGTCAGGCTGCTTTTAGCCTGAGACAGCCTTTACCACGGCAGAGTATGTTTTTTCTGCCGCCATAGTACATATGCCCCCCATGCCAGGCTGATAATTATGATCACGCTGCCGATAATGAAGCTGATTCTTCCAAAGTAGTAGGCTTTTTCAACCATGTCCAGCATGGTCAGGAGATTGCCCCAGTCGTGGGCTGATTCGTCCAGTCCGTGAATCAGGGGCAGGCCCCGGTATTCGCCATCGGATATGTAGGGGGAGATGTCAATAAAGTTCTGACCACACCACCAAAGCATGATCGATGCTTCAAAATTGTCGTGTTGCCGCAGAAAGAAAATCATGACGATCAGCGGCACCATTATCTGAAACAGGCTGCCTCCGAGAATTGTCATAAAACGTCCAAACGGAATGAAGAGAACATGACCGGCTTCGTGGAAAGCGAGGTTGACGCTGTGCAGAAATGAACTGCCAATGTCTATCCAGCTTCCATCGGTGGCGATGAACCACCAGCCCCAGATAAAGAACATCACATAGCAGACCGCACGACTCCAGAAAACGACCGGATCAATTCGGTCCGGAACGTCAAACAGCAGGATCATTATTTTGTCTTTCAGGGTCTCGTCCGGCAGGTATTCGACTTCTATGCCATCATCCGCTTCGTCTGTCTGTGCCGAAGCCGCCTGTTGGGCCGCTCGGTATTTATTATAGGCAATCCCACAGGCCGGGCAGATGCCGTCCGGGATATGGTTGTCATCCGGTGTCCGGATGTAGTGGCATTTGGGGCAGCCTGTCATGGTCTGTTCCTTTGGATTGTTTTCTGTTCGGGTCAGGTACTATATTAACCATGCTCCAGCGCTTCTGCCAGTGTTGCCATGGGTATTGTGTCTATATCGGCCATGACGGATTTTCTGGGCATGTTGGCTTTTGGCAGCAAAACCCGCCGAAAACCATGTTTGGCCGCTTCCTGAACGCGCTCTTCTCCATTCGGTACCGGCCTTATTTCTCCAGCCAGTCCGATTTCACCAAATATCACTGTATCGGCAGGAAATGGCCGGTCCCGAAAGCTCGACACCATGGCCATGATGACCGGCAAATCGGAGGCCGGTTCCAGTATCCGCATCCCGCCAACAATGTTGATAAAAACATCCTGATCATAAAGCGCCATACCTCCATGGCGTTGCAGAACCCCTAACAGCATGGCCACTCGGTTGGTGTCCTGCCCCACTGTTACTCTTCTGGCTCCACCACCATGATTTTCAGCCACCAGGGCCTGTACTTCGAGAAGCAGGGTGCGGCTGCCTTCTCTGCTTGCCATGATGACGCTGCCGGACATCTCTTGTTCATGGCGGGACAGGAATATCGCTGAGGGGTTGTTGACCGGCTTCAATCCATCTTCCAGCATGGCGAATATACCGAGCTCATTGACCGGCCCAAAGCGATTTTTGACCGCCCGAATCATTCGATAGCGACCACTGGGATCACCTTCAAAATATAATACGGTGTCCACCATGTGCTCCAGTACGCGCGGACCGGCCAGTGTCCCTTCTTTGGTGACGTGACCCACCAGCAGTAATGCGCAGCCGGTCTGCTTTGCAAAGCGTACCAACTGTGCTGCACTTTCTCGCACTTGTGCCACTGAACCCGGCGCCGATGACAGTTCATCGGTGTGGATAGTCTGTACTGAGTCAATAACCAGTACACGCGGCTTCTCTCGCATCGCCGCATCAATAATGCGTTCTACCGCCGTTTCCGGGAGAATCTGCATGTCGGTACCTTCAAGCCCCAAACGCTGTGCCCTCAGACTGACTTGTTGCAGCGACTCTTCTCCCGTGACATATAGTGCGTCCAGTTGTGCGGAAACCCGTGCAATACATTGCAGCAGCAGCGTCGATTTGCCGACGCCCGGATCTCCACCGATCAGTACAACGGAACCTTCTACCAGACCTCCACCCAGAACACGGTCAAATTCGCCAGTCGCCAGACTGTGGCGTTGAATTTTTTCCGGCCTGATGTCGCTGAGTCTGTGTATTGTGTCACGGGCCGGCTGACCGGCATAACTCGTAAATCGACGTACATTATCAGCAGTCGTGGCTGTTTCTTCCAGTGTGTTCCAGGCCCCGCAGTCACTGCATTGCCCGGACCATTTGGCAGTCGATGCACCGCAGTCGGTACAGGTATATTGTACTTTGGGCCGGACTGTCATATTCGCTTCAGTTGATAGTCAACCCGGCCCGTCAGGCGACAGACGAGTTCGTAGGCAATCGTGCCGGCTGCCTCCGCAATGTCTTCTATCGGCAGTCCTTCTCCCCATAGCACGACTTCATCGCCCGGGCGGGCATTGGGTTGGTTGCGCAAGTCCACGGTCAGCATATCCATGGATACTCGACCTACCAGTGAGCTGCGCCTGCCGTTTATCATAACGGGGGTTCCACTCGGTGCGTGCCTTGGATAACCATCGCCATATCCAATTCCAATGACACCAATACGCATGTTCTGCGGGCATTGCCAAGTTGCACCATAGCCCACGCTATCCCCTGCTCCAGCTTCGTAAACAGCAATCAATCGCGATGTCAGGGTCATCACCGGTCTCAGGTTCAGGGCTGCCGCTGTCCGATCTTTAATCGGGGAAATGCCATATAGCATTATACCGGGCCGTACCCAGTCTCCATGTACTTCAGGAAACGCAATCGTCGCCGCCGAGTTGCAAAATGAGGTCTCTCCATCATGCCTTTCCGATAACGATTCAAACCGGTTTATTTGATGCCGGTTTTCAATCCGGTCCGGTTCGTCCGCACAGGCGAAATGGCTCATAAGTACCAGCGGTTTTTGCATGACCACCATATTATTGATTGTTTTCAGGGTATCGTCATAGTCGCCGGCAGCCAGCCCCAGACGACACATACCGGTGTTTATTTTTAACCAGTATTTCAAGGGCTTTGCCGAAACTGCCCGCAGGTCATCGAGCTGGTGGAGACTATGAATGACGGGCTGAAAATTGTTTTTTTGACAAATAGACAGGTCAGCCGGCTCAGTGGCACCCTGTAAAATCACAATGGCTTTGTCTGGCGATATTTTTCTGAGTTGAATGGCTTCGGCAAGTGTCCCAACAGCAAAGGCATCTGTGTCTTGTAATGCTTCCGCAACGGTTGCCAGTCCATGCCCGTAGGCATTGGCCTTGACCACCGATAGTACCGCAGATGCCGGCGCATAATGCCGTACCCGTCGAAGGTTATGTCCAAGGGCGGCTACATCGATTGTCGCAACAGCCTGAGAGTTCAATATTCCTCTCTCCTCTCTTGGTAGATGTCCGGTATGAAGTTTTCAAAGCGTGTGTATTGCCCAAGAAAGGTCAGGCGATCCGTCCCGATTGGTCCATTGCGCTGCTTGCCGGTAATGATTTCAGCAATGCCCTTGTCCTGGCTGTCTTCGTTATAGACTTCGTCACGATAGATAAAAACAATCAGGTCGGCATCCTGTTCAATCGCACCGGATTCACGCAAATCGGACATCACTGGACGCTTGTGCGGGCGTTGCTCCAGTGATCGATTGAGCTGGGATAGTGCCACTACCGGTATATTCAGTTCCTTGGCCAGTCCTTTGAGTGACCTCGATATCTCGGAAATTTCGGTGGCTCGATTCTCATTGTTACCGGCTATCTGCATGAGTTGCAGGTAATCAATGACGATCAAACCCAAATCATGTTCTCGTTTGATGCGTCGGGCACGCGCTCTGATCTCGGTCGGGCTGAGTGCCGAACCATCGTCAATGTAGATAGGTGCCGCAGATAGCAGTGATACCGCTGATGTCACTCGCGGCCAGTCTTCTTCTTCGAGCTTGCCGGTACGGATTTTCTGCATGGATATGCGCCCCAGCGAGGCAACCATGCGCATGGCCAGCATCTCGCCAGACATTTCCATGGAAAAAATGGCAACCGCCTTGCCGGCCTTGATCGCTGCATGTTCTGCCATGTTCATGGCGAAGGCGGTCTTGCCCATTGATGGCCGGCCCGCCACGATGATCAGGTCACCTGGCTGTAAGCCCGATGTCCTTTCATCAAAGTCATCAAAGCCGGTAGAAAGCCCCGTAATCAGGCTGTCTTCGTTATAAAGCGTGTCAATACGGTCAACTACATCACTCAGCAGGGTCGGCAGTGGCCTGAATCCCTGACGGGCGCGCAGGCTCTGATCAGCAATACGAAAAATTTCCTGCTCAGCTTTGTCCAACAGCTCGCGGCTGCCCGATCCTTTTGTCTGATATCCGCTGTTGGCTATGTCGGTGCCGACAGCTATCAGTTGGCGCAACACGGAACGTTCACGGACAATATCGGCATAGGCATCAATGTTGGCCGAGCTCGGGGTCTGACTGGCCAGTGTGGCTAGATAAGGCAGACCACCAATCGATTCAAGTTCTCCCAGTGAGTCGAGCCTTTCGGAAAGCGTGACGACATCAAAGGGTTTGTTGTTGTCCGCAAGCTCGACAATAACACGGTAGATATGGCGGTGATCCGCACGGTAGAAATCTTCACCGGTCACTCTGTCGGCAATTTTTTCCCAGGCGCGATTATCCAGCATCAGTCCACCAAGTACCGATTGCTCGGCCTCGATGGAGTGCGGGGGTACGCGCAACGATAGTGGCTCGGTCTGTGAGGTCTGGCCGGTCGGCATATGGCCGTCAATTGCTGTCAGGTGGGGTTCATTCATATACCGGGCCTGTCATGCCAAAGTTTGGGACTTACTATACTTGACTCCACTCGTTGATAGCTCTGATTTCGGTTGTATTATGTGGTGAATTGTATCCATTTCCTGTTCGCAAGGAGATTCTATCTTTTCCAGAGTTTAGGCAACATCAATGTTTTATAAAACCAAAAATCGTACTCAAAAGGATAGTATTAATAATTTTAATGCTGAAAAGGAACGATTATAGTCAGGTCTATTAACAGACACCACGCTTCCAATCCTCTCACATACTCATTATGAGTACATTCATAGTCGTTCCAGTCAGTGGAACAACGAACATTGATCAAGTATTGCCAAAGAAGTTCGGCAATAAGGCTTTGCAACTGCCCAGAGGTGAATGGCTCGTTGCTTACGATGGTACCAGCCGCCAGCTCTCAGACGACATTGGGATTGGTGAATCGCCATCAGATTCTGCGATCATTCTCAACTTTTCAGCCTATTGGGGGCTGGCCGGGCAAGATGTGTGGGAATGGATTGCAGCTAACAGAGGAACCTGATGCACCATAAAACGGGTGCGCGAAATAGCACGGCGACTACACCCGATCAGGTAGGTAATCCGTCTGTTTCACCTCAAGATTTTGGTCGAGCTGACCATAACTTTACATTACAGATAGTGATGGAGTTGCAAAAAAGCACTGGTCAGTTAACCAGTAGTGTTGAGTCATTGAAAGATATCATCGAAAAACAAGATAAAAAAATTAACGATCTTGAAAATGCTGTTATAGGTGTATCAAAGAAAATTTATGCCGCTACAGTAGTGTTGGCAATTCTTGTAGCAATAGGTGGTTTTAACGTACCATGGGATTTGATGGTTAAATAAATCACTTTTCAACAAGAATAAAGTATCCAATTTTCCACGCCCCAGCCCTAATCAAAGGTCGATGTGCGTGTCTGCTCGGCGGTACTCAGGCGATGGCTTCTCTGTAAGTGATGCGCCGACCGATAGCCAGCACCAGCATGGCGTCAATTCGCTTCGTTGTGGAAACATGTGTATTGCCGGCATTCAGGCGGAAAGTGACTTCATTGACATAGCGGTGCAGATGCTTGCGGCTGGCCTGATGCCAGGCAAATTAACAGATTAATCCTGGGAAGCTACAGCCTTTGCTCGTGGAAATAACCCAATGGCTGTCACCAAGGGCTAATGTCTAATTTCTGCAAACTATTCTCCAGCTTCAACATTGAGCTGCACGCTGACATCTACATCGGTATGCA
The DNA here is from genome assembly GCA_965214035.1 of Gammaproteobacteria bacterium. Classification (GTDB taxonomy): domain Bacteria; phylum Pseudomonadota; class Gammaproteobacteria; order JAJDYQ01; family JAJDYQ01; genus JAJDYQ01. Next base: position 1,336,781 of record OZ243932.1, read on the forward strand.
GGTGCAGGCCGATTTGGTATTCACCAACCGTACGGATCGGGCCTTCGGGCATTCGGACTTCTTTTCTCTCAACTTCAATACCTGCCGCCATAACTGCCTCAGCAATCTGACGCGGACCAACCGAACCAAATAATCTGCCTTCTGTCCCCGCTCTGGAGAGCAGCGTCACCGGGCCAATAGCTTCGATTTCAGCCTTACGGGCCTCCGCCGCCGCCAGAGATTCTGCCGCTTGCCTTTCAAGTTCGGCACGCATGGCCTCAAATTCGGCCAGATTCGCGGCCGTGGCAGGCTTGGCCTTACCTGTCGGCAGTAGATAGTTACGCGCGTAACCCGGCTTGACGGTTACCTTGTCACCCAGGGCACCCAGGCTGCCTACTTTTTCCAGTAATATAACGTCCATAATAATGCCTCCATCATAATCAAGTATTCTTTCCAAATCGGTCGATGCAGTTCATCCATCTTTATCGGATTCTTCATCATCAACTGTTTCGTTGTTCGCCGGTGTCTGTCTGCTGATACGTGAACGAAAGCCGAACCATGTGTCTATAAGACCAAGACCGGATAATACCGGAGCAGTATAGTACGGTATCACTGCCAGCAAAATATAAATGGCAAGCAGCCAGCCGATGTTCATCCCTGCCTGTAAAACAAGGTGGTGAATCACCGCTAGTCCTTGAAACAGGAACAGCAGCCACACTACTGTTGCCAGATCGGTCGTCAGTGCAAGCTGACCGGTCAGTGATATGGCAAGCAGGGCCAGCATGGACCATGCTGTGAAACGCCCCAGCTTCAGGCTGTGAAATTCCCTTTGAAAACCACCCGGATTAAACAGTATTGCCTGCCACCAGCGGGCCAACAGCAGACTGCCGATGATCAGTAAGCATATCAGGCCAGCAATACCACCCGTCATAACCCGCGAAAAACCCACCAGTAACTGATTCAGTTCCGCTTCGTCCTGAACAAGTTGTGTCTGAGCCAGTTGTGGCCGCAGATGCTGGTCCAGCAGCCCCAGCCAGTATTCAGCCGGGTCACCCAGTATCAGGTAGGCATTGATGACCAGAAGTGCGCCAATCGCACCGGCGGCATTGATCATGACGGCCGCTGAGGCATATCGGCGATATGCCTGTGACACCAGCCAGGTCAGCATCCAAAGAGTCGTGCAGATCATGAATCCCACCCAGATGGCCGGGCTGCCACTCAGAGACAGGGCAAACATCAGAACCGCGCTGATTATAGCCATTAACAGGCCTTCCCCGGCTCCTATCCGTAAGCCAACCAGCGCCAGAGAGGCCAGACTGATTAACAGCAGAGGGGGAAACGCTATGCTCAGTATGGCAAATCCACCGGTCACGGTCAGCGCACTGACCCGCCCGGCCAACACCCATCCTGCAAAAGCCTTCATCATGGCATAGCTACCAGCCAGTCGCTTTTGCAGCTATTTATGCGCATCACTATAGGGCAGCAGGGCCAGATAACGGGCACGCTTGACAGCAGATGCTAATTGTCGCTGGTATCGGGCGCTCGTGCCGGTAATGCGGCTGGGCAAAATTTTACCCGATTCGGTGATGTATTCCTTTAGCAGTTCGATATCCTTGTAGTCAATCTGCTCAATACCTTCAACTGTAAAATGACAGTATTTTTTGCGACGAAAAAAACGGTTCATGATTCCACCCTCCTGGTGTCTGTTTCGGTTCCGGCATTTTGATCAGGTTCGACCTCCTCATCGGGAGATTGCCGGCCCCTGTCTCCTTGTGATTGCTGTTCGTCCGGTTCCTGTTCGTCCGATGCCTGTTCGTCCGGTTCCTGTTCGTCCGATGCCTGTTCGTCCGATGCCTGTTCGTCCGATGCCTGTTCGTCCGATGCCTGTTCGTCCGATGCCTGTTCGTCCGGTGCCTGTTCGTCCGGTGCCTGTTCGTCCGATGCCTGTTCGTCCGGTTGTTCCGTTTCCTTCTTTTCTTCTTTTGCCAGAGGTGATGCTTCGGTCGGAGCTTTTTTGGTGCGCATAATCATGTTGCGAATGACAGCATCATTAAATCGGAAGGCATTTTCCAGTTCATCAATGGTGGCTTGATCGCATTCCACATTCATCAGAACATAGTGCGCCTTGTGTATGTCCTGAATCGGGTATGACAACTGGCGGCGTCCCCAGTTTTCAAAGCGGTGAACCAGACCACCGCCATTTTCTATCACGGCACGGTAACGACCTACCATCGCTGGAACCTGCTCGCTCTGGCCGGGGTGGACCAGAAACACGACTTCGTAATGTCTCATAATATCTCCTCGCGGGTTTTGCCTTCCGCTCGTCATCGCTCTGACGCCGGTAAGACAAGGAGTAAAAAAAATCGGGGCTTATCAATAATGCCCCTCGAACGATCACTGATCATACACGACTGGACGGCTGGTATCAATCATTTACCGTGCGTGACTGCTCTATAGCAGCGACCATATCATTCGACCCGCCATGACCAGTAAAAAAAGGGAGAATAACAGGCCCAGGGTTCGTTCGGGTATGATATGAGCGAGCCTTGCTCCCAGTGGCGCAAACAGTACACTGGCCGAAACAACACCCGCGAAGATCGGCAGGTTGATATAGCCGATGCTGTTTTCCGGGAGGCCGGCCTCATTCTGGCCCGTAATCACATAACTGACAGCCGATATCAGGGCCAGCGGCATTCCCACCGCGGCTGCTGTAGCGACTGCCCTGCGAATGGGCATTGAGCAATAGCTGAAAAAAGGCACGTTAATCACACCGCCGCCAATTCCCATCATGGATGAGACAACACCGTTCACAAGCCCTATTCCTGACATGCCAGCCAAACCGGGCATCTGATGTTTCCCTTCGACTGTGCCCGCAAGCGCACGTATGGCAGCAATAACAAGAAATCCGATAAAAGCAATGTGCAGTATTTCCCCCGGCAGCCGATCCACGATCACTGCGCCGACAACGGCACCTGCCAGTATCGAGGGTGTAAGCCGCCAGACAACAGGCCACTCTATCGCGCCTTTCCGATGATGGACATAGATTGAAGGCAGCGCACTTACCGCGATGGTCGCCAGCGATGTGCCAACGGCTATTTTAATCATCATGTCAGCGGATACACCTTCAGCATCAAGGATGATCACGATAACGGGTACAATGATCGTGCCGCCACCAATACCCAGCAAGCCGGCAAGCATCCCGGCAGTGACACCCGCCAACAACAAGCTCATTATATCCATCGTCAAATTTGAGGTTCTATTGTCCGGCCTGCCAGCCGAACGCCATGGTTTCGCGAATAGAATTCATGCCACTTTCCCACATCAAAAGACGGTCCAATCCTAAAGCCACACCGGTTGTTTCAGGTATTCCGTGCTCCAGTGCCTTGAGAAATGGTTCGTCAAGGGCTATGGATTTCTGCCCGTGTATGCAGCGTCGCCGGTTTTCCTGTTCAAATCGCCGGTATTGTTCATGGGCATCTGTCAGCTCTTCAAAACCGTTGGCAATTTCTATACCGTCGGCATACAGTTCAAAACGTCGGGCAGTCCGCGGGTCTTGCGGATTGAGTCTTGCCAGAGCCGCCTGATCGGCCGGATAGTCCCGAATAAAGCTCAACCCTTCCATCTGCGGCTGTATGATAATAGACAGTACCCAGTCAAGCGCCGTGTTCCAGTTGTCTGTCACATCTATCGGGCATTCGTGACCGGCCATATCGCACCATGACAGCAGCGCTGCCTTGTCTTCTCTCAGTGGGTCAATGTCGGTGTATCGGGCAAACAGGTCCTGGTAGCTGATCGTTTCGATGTCGGCAGCCGCCGGATGTGCCGTACATAGTCGGGCCAGCAGGTCGGTGATTTCCTGCATCAGGCAGTATTGATCAAAGCCGGGCCGATACCATTCCAGCAAACTGAATTCCGGATGGTGCAGTCTGCCCGGCCCGTCAGCACGAAACACCCGACTGATTTGATAGATCGGTCCGCTATCGGCCGCCAGCAGACGCTTCATGTGGTATTCAGGGGATGTCTGCAGATAGTAGTCGCGATGCCCGAAGTGAACAGCAAGGCTTTCTGTCTGCGGGTCAGTCACAGTAGCCGCTGCCAGTATGGGCGTTTCGACTTCCAACACATCGCGCTCTTCAAAAAATGCCCGGATCTGTTTGAGCCATGTCGCGCGCATTCGCAACATGGCTGTAGATGCGTCAGGACGCCAGTTCATCCCGGATACGGATTATTCGTCTTTGGCCCTGGAAACATATTCACCGGTACGGGTGTCAATTTTTAACAGGTCACCTGCCTCGATGAAGAGCGGTACCCGAACTGTGGCACCTGTTTCAAGTGTGGCAGGCTTGACACCGCCCTGTGCGGTATCGCCTCGCATGCCCGGCCCGGTTTCGGTTACCGTCAGATTGACGAAGTTGGGCGGCTCAATACTGATAGGAACACCATTCCATAGTATTACTTTGCATATATCCTGTTCTTTCAGCCATTGTGTCTGGTCACCTATCGCCATCGCATCTGCCTGCACCTGTTCATAGGTCACCTGATCCATGAAATGCCAGTATTCGCCATCGCTGTAAAGGTATTGCATGTCAGTATCCATAACGTCCGCCGCTTCAACTTTTTCCCCCGACTTGAAGGTTTTGTCGATGACACGACCTGTCTTCAGATTTCTGATCTTTACCCGGTTGAATGCCTGACCTTTGCCGGGCTTGATAAATTCATTTTCGATGATGTGACAGGGGTCTCCGTCAAGCATGATTTTAAGGCCGGACTTGAATTCATTTGTGCTGTAAGATGCCATTTTTTCCTCTGGATAGTAAAGCAAATATCGTTGGAAGCTCCCTATGATACCTCGAATCCTGTCCCAAAGCACTGACTGGAAGTCGGCTCTGCGTCAGGCAGTGACTCAACCGGAAGTTCTTCTGGAGTTGGTGGAGCTGCCCAGATCACTGTGGCTTGAAAAGGCTACACAAGCCAGTCAGGCTTTCCCGCTCAAGGTACCCATGGCATACATTCGGCGAATCGAAAAAGGTAATCCACAGGACCCTCTGTTGTTACAGGTTTTGCCTCTAAAACAAGAGCTGGATGCAACAGCCGGCTATACGTCGGATCCGGTTGGCGAGATCGGTTCGGTATGTACGCCCGGATTACTGCACAAGTATCATGGCAGGGCACTGATGATCACCACGGGAGCTTGTGCAATACATTGCCGGTATTGCTTCCGGCGCCATTTCCCGTATCCCGAACTACACACGGGCGGACATCATCTGCAACCAGCACTGGATTATCTGCGTTCTCACGAGGAGATCGAGGAGGTCATTCTCAGTGGCGGCGACCCTCTGGTGCTCGATAATGATGTTATCAGCAGGCTGTTATCACAGTTAAAGGAAATACCACAGATTCAGCGAATACGCATCCATTCGCGTTTGCCCATCGTATTACCTGAACGAATCAATGAGGCTTTTTTAAGAGTTCTGGAACCTTATAGCGGTATGCTCGTTATGGTCATTCATGGTAACCATGTCCAGGAGTTGGACAGTACAGTCGCGGAAGCTATCAACAGCCTGAATCAGGCTGGAATACGAATTTTTAATCAGACGGTGCTGCTGAAGAATATCAATGACAGTATATCGGCTCTATGCTGCCTGTCAAAGGCACTCTTCGATTTACATGTGCAGCCCTATTATCTTAATATACTGGACAGGGTTGCCGGGGCTTCTCATTTTGAGGTCCCGCAAGCAGAGGCTGTTGCCCTGCATGATGGCATGAAAAGCCAGTTGCCCGGCTATTTGATTCCCCGGCTTGTCAGAGAAGTTTCCGGAGAGTCTTCCAAGGTCTGGATTTAATCGCTATCAGCTAATGATCCGCCGTTGCACCGCAACATTAAATGTAAGAGAATGTCGGTATGTTCGGCAATTAAAACAGCCTGCATGTATTTCATATCCTCTGGTATAAGACTCGGAATTCAAGTTGAAGAAAGATCAGACGATTCACATTGCTGTTTATGAAAGTGTGCCCGACGAGGTGGAGCTTATCACCACTGAATTACGTAATGCCGGGCATGTCGTTAAGCCTTTTGCTTTTAAAAGCCCGGACCGCTTGAAGGAGATTCTGGCCAAAAACCGGATTGAGTGTGTCTATTGTTCTGCCGATAAATCGGTGCTCACTCCCATCTGCCAGATATTTGATAACCATCAATATCATATCCCCATTATCGCTGTCGCTACCGATACTGACACCGCATCTGTCGTTAAGGCACTGGAAAAAGGTGCCAGAGATCTGGTCTCCCGAAATCAGCCCGCACATCTGCGGCTTGTCACAGAACGGGAGTTGAAAAACATGTATCACTACAGGAGTATGCACAAATATCAGAGTGCCTATGAAGAAAGCGAGAAGCGCTGCCATAGTCTGCTGGACAGCTCCCGTGAAGCCATCGCTTATATCCATGACGGCATGCATACTGATTCCAATGATGTTTATGCAAAGGTGTTTGGCTTTGACAGCAGCGAAGAACTGGAGGGCCTGCCTATCCTTGATCTTATAACCGTAGAAGACCAGCAACAATTCAAGGAACTTTTAGTTGAATACGAGACAAAAACAGATTCGCAAGAATATGAGATTTCCTGCAAACGCAATGACGATACAGAATTCAGCGCTTCTATTGAGCTTGCTCCGACCAATATTGACGGCGAGGCATGTACCCAGATCATCGTCAGGGATCATGCCAGCAGTGTCACCATGATCAATGAGCTAAAGACATTTGAATCTCAGGATACGGTAACAGGGCTTTATAACCGGCAGACATTTATCGAGGAGGTGGAGCAGGCTATCGTCGATGTCAGGACAAAAAGTTCTCCGGGTGTTGTTTTCTATATTGATATCGATAAGTTCAGCAAGGTACAGGGCGCTATTGGTATGGAAAAGATGGATGATGTCATTTCAACTGTCGGCAGGATTATCGCTGATGCACTCGCTCCAAATGACTTTGGCGCACGGTTTGGTGAACATGTTTTCACTATTCTGGTCAGGGAAAAACATATCAAGGCCATCCGTTCCAGAGCCAGAGAGCTGGTCAAGTCCCTGAATACCGTCATTGAAGTGGGAGAGCTGTCCACACCAATAACTGTCAGCCTGGGATTGGCATCCATTCACAGTACTACCCGATCTGCCTACGAGGTGCTGACTTATGCCGACCTGGCCTGTAATACTGCGAATGAAGGCGGCGGCAATAGAGCTGAAGCCTATAAGGACATAGAGAAAAAGGTGAAAAAACAGGCGATTCAGGATAATCTACGCTGGATCAATCTTCTCAAAAATGCTATGGAAAATAATATATTTTACCTGGCTTTTCAGCCTGTTATCAGCCTTGCCAGCACAGGTGATGAAATTTATAAGGTGCTGCTGCGTCTAAACAGCGAAGATGGCAAAAAGATAGATAACAGTGAGTTTCTGCTAAAGGCAGAAAGAGTCGGAATGATCAATCTTGTTGACCGCTGGATTATCCGCCAGACACTACATATACTCGGCAGCAAAGAGTACAGGGATAGCAAAATCAGTCTGTTGCTCAAATTGTCCGACTCGGCCTATAGCAATAGAAATCTGCTTCCATGGCTATTTGAGCGAGTGAAATCAGCAAAGATAAAACCATCAAGGCTTATCTTTGAAATTACTGAATCAGGTGCCACCCAATATACCCAAAAGACAGCAAGCTTCAGCCGCACCCTGAGAATGATGAAATGTCGCACCGCTATTACTCGGTTCGGCATGGACAATAATGCGCTCAAATTGCTGAAGGTCGTCCCTGCTGACTTTATCAAGGTCAATCCGGCTCTAACCTGTGACATCAGCAACGATCCGATTGCCATGCAAAAAGTAAGGGAGCTGGTTGAAACCGCACATACCATGGATAAATCGACCATTGCATCCCATGTGGAAAACGCGGAAAGCATGGCTGCGGTGTTTCAATGTGGCTTTGATTTTGTGCAAGGTCATTTTCTTCAGGAACCAGACACCGTTATGCGGTTTAATTTTGAACATAATTAGGCAATCACCGATATAAAAGTCAGCCAAGCATCTTCGATACCATACCATCGGCCAGCTTCGGTTCAAACCAGGTTGATTTCGGTGGCATAATCTGACCGCCATCCGCCACTGCCATCAGATCGGTAATATCAGTCGGATACAATGAAAAGGCAATCGCCATCTCACCACTGTCAACCCGCCTTTGCAGCTCACCCAGGCCGCGGATGCCACCAACAAAATCAATCCGATCATCGGTGCGCGGCTCTGAAACACCCAGTATGGGTTCAATCAATTTATCAGCCAGTATGCTCACGTCCAGCCTCTTCATGAAATCAGCCGGAACAGCATCTGCATGAATCCTCAGTACATACCACTGCCCTTGCAGGTACATGCCAAACTCACCACGGGCAGCCGGCCTGAATGGTTCACGAACGGCTTCGCAGGAAAAAGATTGTCGAATTCTGACAAGCAATCTGTCTCTGCTCAGTCCATTCAGATCTCGAATGGTACGGTTGTAAGCCAGTATCTTTATTTGATGATGCGGAAATATGACCGCCAGAAAATATTCATGGCTGGCTTCAGGATTATTATTTTTTTGGCGGCGCATTGCCGCCACACGCGATGCCGCCGCCGAACGATGATGCCCGTCAGCAACATAAATCACGCCTGTTTCATCAAATGCTGCCGTCAGTTCTTTGATGGTATCGGCATCGTCAATAATCCATAGCTCATGACGTATGCCGCTTGCCAGCGTCACATCCACCTCAGGCCTGCTGCGGCTGGCCGCTTGCAGAATATCATCGATATTTTTCCGGCTCTTATAGGTCAGGAATACCGGTCCGGTCTGGGCATTCAGTGCATCAATCTGGCGAACCCGATCATCTTCTTTGTCTGGACGGGTATATTCGTGTCTGCGTATATTGTCTCGATCATAGGCTGCCACGGAAGCTCCGGCAACCAGCCCGGTCTGACTGTGCCCTGCCATGGTCATGCGATAAACATAGTAGCAATCATGGGGGTCATGGATCAAAATACCCTCGTCAATCATACGCCGAAAATTTTCAGATCCTCTGGCGTAAACTGCCGGATCATGAGGGTCTGTACCAACCGGCAAATCAATTTCCGGCCTGGATACATGCAGAAAGCACCAGGGCTCTCCTTTTACCTGCGCCCTCGCCTCTTCAGTGCTCAGCACATCATAGGGCGGTGCCAGTACATCAGCAGCGCTCTCCGGAGAGGGTCGTAAACCGGCAAAAGGGGTAATCAGAGGCATAACAGCCAGCATTCTAACGGAGGCAGAGGAAACGGGTCAGAGCCACTGAGGTTATCTATCAACACGCTCAACCTTCAGCCGGTCAACTGACTGGTAGCCACGTGGCAGCTTCCATCCCCGGCGACCACGTTCTGCAATATATTTATCGATCTCGGCTTCTTTCATCGTCTTGTGTTTTTTGCCCGCAAATATCGTGGCTTTTTCGCCTTTCTGTATCAGTTCAATAGCCCTGACAAATTCATCACGATTTTTGAATTTTGCTGTAGGTATGTTGACAATCCTGTTGCCTCTGCCCTTCGAAAGTACCGGCAGTTCGGCCAGGGGAGTCACCAGCATATAACCCGCGCTGGTCAGTGTGATAATCCGATCATCCCGCAGGCTTCGTACATGCACCGGCGGCAGCACTTTTGCTCCCGCCGGGACACTGATCACCATTTTACCCTTTTTGTTGCGTGTCATCATATCTTTCAGTTGACAGGCAAAACCATAACCACCATCCGTACTTAACAGATAATAATCATCCGGCCTGCCCATCATCACTCCCACAAAGGTAGCACCATCGGGAGGGGTGACTCTGCCGGATAAAGGCTCACCCTGACTACGAGCCGAAGGCAGGTTATGTGTGGTCACATTATAAACCCGCCCCGTAGAATCCAGAAAAACCGCCATCTGGTTGCTCCGGCCTCTGGCTGAACCCTGATACCCGTCACCTGCTTTATAGCTGAGTCCGGCTGAGTCAATGTCATGCCCTCTGGCCGCACGTACCCAGCCTTTCTGCGAGAGAATCACGGTAATCGACTCCGAAGATATCAGGTCCGTCTCGTCCAGTGCCTGCGCAGCGGAACGCACCACAACAGGCGAGCGGCGTTCATCACCATAGAGCCTCGCATCTTCCAGTAATTCTTTCCGGATCAAGGTTTTCAAACGCCGTGAAGATGCCAGTGTCTTATGCAGATAATCCTGTTCTTCCAGCAGCTCCTGCTGTTCCTGTTTGATTTTGATTTCTGCAAGGCGGGCCAGTTGGCGCAATCGGGTGTCCAGTATGTAATCAGCCTGTAACTCACTTAGAGAAAAGCGTTTCATCAGGGCCTTCGCAGGGGCATCTTCAGTGCGAAGAATGTGGATTACTTCGTCTATATTCAGCAACGCGATCAGCAGGCCTTCCAGCAGATGCAGGCGCTTATGCACTTTGTCCAATCGCCATTGCAGGCGACGCCTGACCGTCATGGTGCGAAAAACCAGCCACTCTTTTAATATGGCCTGTAAGCTCATTACCTGTGGACGACCGTGGTTGTTAATCACGTTCATATTGACGCGATAGTTGCGTTGCAAGTCGGTCGTCGCAAACAGGTGTGCCATGAGCTGTTCGGCATCAACCCGGTTCGAGCGCGGCACAATAATCAGCCGGGTCGGGTGCTCATGGTCAGATTCATCACGCAGGTCCTCTACCAGCGGTAGTTTTTTAGCATTCATCTGTTGTGCGATCTGCTCAAGTACCTTTGCTCCCGATACCTGATAGGGCAGCGCGGAAATAATGATATCGCCACCCTCCTTTTCATATTTTGCCCGCATTTTAATGGCACCATTACCATTGCGATACATCTCCATTATCTCTTCTCTGGGGGTAATAATTTCCGCTTCGGTGGGATAGTCAGGCCCCTGAATATGCTCACACAGTTCTTCTGTCGTTGACTTCGGAGATTCCAGCAGGTTGATGGTCGCCGCAACCACTTCTCGCAGATTATGTGGCGGGATATCGGTGGACATGCCGACAGCTATGCCGGTTGTTCCATCAAGCAGTACGTTGGGCAAGCGCGCCGGTAACAGTGCCGGCTCTTCCAGGGTGCCATCAAAATTCGGCCTCCAATCGACTGTCCCCTGTTCAAGCTCCTGCAGTAATGATTTGGCATAAGGTGATAATCTGGCCTCGGTATAGCGCATGGCAGCGAAAGATTTCGGGTCATCCGCAGAACCCCAGTTTCCCTGACCCTCGATGAGCTTATAACGAAAAGAAAAATCCTGTGCCATATGCACCATGGCTTCATAGCAGGCAGAGTCTCCATGTGGATGAAACTTGCCGATTACGTCACCGATGGTTCGGGCAGATTTTTTCGGCTTGGACGAGGCACTGAGCCCAAGCTCGGACATGGCATATACGATCCTTCTTTGCACTGGCTTCAGGCCATCACCGACCGCAGGCAAGGCGCGATCCAGGATAACATACATGGAATAATCCAGATACGCCTTTTCCGTGAATTCACTTAAAGGTTTTTGTTCCAGTTGCTCAAAATCCAGTTCTTGTCTATCAGTCATATTTGTGCAGATGCTCCTTTCAGGTGAAAAATCATGATCGACCTGCCATATTTCCAATGACACCGACCTCTCGCTCCAGTGTAATACCGAATCTTTCCAAAACGCTGTGAATAATATCCATGGAAAGCTCATAAATTTCCAGACCCGATGCACAATGATGATTCACCAGGATCAGGGCATGCCGGTCATGTACACCGGCATGGGTACCGCGAAAACCTTTCCAGCCACATTGCTCTATTAGCCAGCCGGCCGGAACTTTTATCATTTGCTCTGGCAGCTCAAAGCCCGGGGTATCCGGGTCATGTCGGCAGATCTCCCGGTATGCCTCATTACTGATGACAGGATTTTTGAAAAAACTTCCAGCATTAGGGGTTTCTGCAGGGTCAGGCAGGTTATTTTGTCTGATAGCAATAATAGCCTGCGATATATCCCGAATACCGGGACTGGATATGCCTCGTTGCCGAAGCTGCTCTGCCAGAGCGTCATGGGAGATATTCAATCGATGTTTTTTCTTCGTCAATAAAAACGATGCCGCGGTGATAATACTTGCGGACTGTAAATCAGACTTGAAAATGGAATCACGATACGTGAACCGGCATTCGCTATTGGAAAACAGCTCCGGTTTGCCGGTATCGATATTAATGGCTTCCACCTGATACAGGGTATCCGCCAGCTCGACACCGTATGCACCGATATTCTGTACAGGCGCGGCACCGACGCTGCCCGGGATCAGGGACAGGTTTTCCAAACCACCGTAATCATGCTCAAGGCACCAGCCTACAAACTGATGCCAGTTTTCACCACTCTGTGCAGTCACCAGAACATGTTCGTCATCGAAAGAAACCGATTCAATACCTTTGATGTGGGGCTGCAATACGAGCCCTTCGATCCGTTCATCAACAAAAAGAAGATTGCTGCCACCGCCCAGAACAAGCGCCGGTTTATGTTCAGTAAGCAGCTTGACCATATCTTTGGCAGAGGTGATGCAGCAGTATTGACTGGCAATCGCATCGACACCAAAGGTGTTCAATGATTTCAGCGAAACCTCTGTATCGATGGTAATGGACATCAGCCCGCTATATTTCAGCCTTATCGCCCTTTTTCTCCAGCCAGGCCCTTCTATCCGAAGAGCGTTTTCTGGCAAGCAGCATATCCATCATGCGATCAGTAAGGTCATCGGCATCAAGCATAAGCCTGACCAGACGACGGCTATCAGGCGACATGGTGGATTCCCGGAGTTGTTTGGGGCTCATCTCGCCCAGCCCCTTAAAACGGGTGATGGTGATTTTGCCTTTGCGCTTTTCCGCCTTGATACGATCAAGAATGCCTTCGCGCTCAGCCTCATCAAGTGCATAAAAGACATCTTTGCCAATATCAATCCTGAACAGAGGCGGCATGGCGACATGCACACGACCTGCTTCCACCAGAGGACGAAAATGCCGGACAAACAGTGCGCATAATAAAGTGGCGATGTGCAGACCATCCGAATCGGCATCTGCCAGTATGCATATCTTGCCATATCGTATGTTTTTGAGATCTCCATATCCCGGCTCCACACCTATCGCTACCGATATATCGTGAACTTCCTGTGAGGCCAGCACCTGGTCCGGCGGCACTTCCCAAGTATTCAGAATTTTACCCCGTAATGGCATGATTGCCTGAAATTCACGGTCCCGCGCTTGTTTGGCAGAACCACCAGCCGAGTCGCCTTCAACCAGAAAAAGTTCGGTTCTGCCCAAATCCTGAGAGCTGCAATCGGCCAGTTTGCCGGGCAGCGCCGGCCCCGATGCTACTCGTTTTCGAGCAACCTTTTTGCCTGTCCTCAAACGCCTGTGCGCATTGGCTATGGCCAGCCGGGCAATATTCTCACCTGCCTCAGGGTGCTGGTTAAGCCAGAGACTAAAGGCATCTCTGACCACACCAGAAACAAATGCGGCAGTTTCGCGGGACGATAGACGCTCTTTGGTCTGCCCGGAAAATTGTGGATCAGACATTTTCACCGACAGGATGTAACTACATCTGTCCCAGACATCTTCCGGCGTAATCTTGACGCCACGCGGCAGCAGATTGCGAAATTCGCAGAACTCTCTTATGGCCTCGGTAAGTCCTGTGCGCAGCCCATTAACATGTGTGCCGCCCTGCACCGTAGGAATAAGATTGACATAGCTCTCGGTAGCAGGCTCACCATCTTCAGGGAGCCATTGAACGGCCCAATCGGCCGCCTCTTTCTCGCCCTGCATACTACCGAGGAAAGGATCATCAGGCAGAACCTCGAATCCCCGCAGGGCATCTATCAAATAGTCCCTCAATCCATCTTCATAATACCATTCCTCTCTGTCATTACCTTTTTCACCATGAAACCTGATCAACAAGCCGGGACATAAAACCGCCTTTGCCCGTAATACATGCTTTAACTGCGGGACAGAGAAATTAGCCGAATCAAAATACTGATCATCCGGCCAGAAGCGAATCGTCGTTCCGGTGTTTCGTTTGCCGACATCACCAACCACCTTCAGGTCGGATACCTTGCTGCCTCCCTTAAAGGCCAGATTGTATTCCTTACCACCACGCCGAACCCATACCTCCAGTGATCTGGAAAGGGCATTAACGACAGAGACTCCAACGCCATGCAGGCCACCGGAAAACCGGTAATTTTTATCCGAGAACTTGCCGCCGGCATGCAGTCTGGTAAGGATGACCTCGACACCTGAAATTTTCTGCTGTGGATGTCGATCCACCGGCATCCCGCGACCATCATCGACGACCCCAAGAGAACCATCCCGGTAAAGAGTCACTTCAATTCTGCCGGCATGTCCGGCAATTGCTTCATCAACACTGTTATCAATCACCTCCTGTGCAAGGTGATTGGGGCGGGTTGTATCGGTGTACATGCCCGGTCGCTTGCGTACCGGCTCAAGTCCGCTCAATACCTCGATTGACGAGGCGTCATATTCCCTGGCCATTACGCTTCAGAATCCACCGCTGCTTTCAGGTATATCCTGTGGAAATCTTACCCGCCGCAATATGTCTCTTTTTGGCAGGACAGCCCCGTTTCCATCGCACAGATAAGCCGTAATCAGGTCACGCCGGTCGTCCGAACCCGAACCGCTGCGCTGTTCGATATTTTCCCAAACGGGAGCATGAAGCTCATAAAAAATCTCTTTTCCGGTGCCATACGCCCGTGTTTTATATTCACGGCTATTGCAACGATAGCGCTCGACAAGAATATTCTGATAGCCCGTGCGGGACTCAATAACCATCGTCAGTCGGGATGTCAGCTCATCACTGCCGATCTGTATGGATTCAGGATCAACGAAATACTCCAATCCGGCATGGGGAGCATCAATATCGACAGGCATTACGTTTTTCTGTTGAGGGTAGGCTGGCAGGTTAACCGGATCCTCACGAAACCCCCATTGCTGAGCATGTAACCCGGACGACATGGCACTCCCTTCTTCTGCATTCAATACCAACTCATAAGCAAACAGCGATAAACAAGCCACCATCAGCACAAGGGTCATGGAAAATCGTATGACAATATGCACTTACATCACCGAAACACGAAAGGGCGCATAGAGTAGTACGGCCCTTCGCCGGCGACAAGTTTCTCGTTCATAATCATCAGAGCAACCAGTGAACGACGGACACACAGACTTATTGGAAAAACCGGATTTACCCGGTCAGACAGGATAACTCACACGAACTACCTTCCTGCGGCTGCTATTCGGAATCCTGTTTCGATAAAAAACCGGGGGACTGACTTCAGGGGTCAGCCCCCGGCATTCCAGATTACGGCCTGTCAGCCGTTCAGATTGTCCAGGAGCTTCTGGAAATGACTGGACTCAGACCAGATCGAAACGATCAGCATCCATTACCCGGACCCAGGCTGCAACAAAATCCTGCACAAACTTCTCTTTATTGTCGTCCTGTGCATAGACTTCGGCATAAGCCCGAAGAATGGAGTTGGAACCGAAGACAAGATCAATCCGTGTTGCCGTCCACTTGACATTGCCGGTGCTGTGCTCGCACACTTCATACAGATTGCCTCCAACCGGTTTCCACGTATAGCTCATATCGGTCAGATTGACAAAGAAGTCGTTGGTCAATACACCTTCACGATCAGTAAATACACCGTGTCTGGTACCACCATGGTTTGTTCCGAGCATGCGCATACCGCCTGTCAGCACCGTCATTTCGCGGGCAGTAAGGCCCATCAGCTGGGTACGGTCAAGCATCATTTCTTCTTCACTGATGACATAGCTTTCTTTGACCCAGTTCCGGTAACCATCATGCAGCGGTTCCAGCACGGCAAAGGATTGTTCATCCGTCATGTCTGCTGTAGCGTCACCGCGGCCCGGTGAAAAAGGAACCGTGATATCAAAACCGGCCTCTCTGGCTGCCTTCTCGATGCCAACATTACCTGCCAGCACAATCACATCGGCCACACTGGCACCCGTGTCGGCAGCAATCGGCTCAAGTACGGCCAGTACCTTGCTCAGGCTTTCCGGTTCATTGCCTGCCCAGCCTTTCTGCGGTGCAAGGCGAATACGCGCACCATTAGCACCTCCACGCTTGTCTGAAGCACGGAAGGTTCGGGCACTGTCCCAGGCAGTACGGACCATTTCACCTACTGTTAAACCGCTGGCAGCAATTTTTTCCTTAACAGCCTGCACATTATAGTCAGCACTGCCAGCCGGCACCGGGTCCTGCCAGATCAAGTCTTCCTGTGGGACATCCGGGCCGACGTAACGCGCCCTCGGACCCATATCACGGTGTGTCAGCTTGAACCATGCCCGCGCAAATACTTCCGAGAAGTATTCCGGATCCTTGTAGAAACGTTCTGAAATTTTGCGATATTCCGGATCCATCTTCATGGCCATATCGGCATCGGTCATGATCGGATTCTGCCGAACTGAAGAGTCCTCCGAGTCGATCGGCTTATCGGCCTCTTCAATATCCACCGGCTCCCACTGCCAGGCACCTGCCGGGCTTTTCACCGACTTCCACTCATGGTTCAGCAGCATATCGAAATAACCGTTATCCCAACGGGTCGGCTGGCTGGTCCAGGCACCTTCCAGTCCACTGGTAACCGCATCATGGCCGATACCACGACCAGTCCTTTTATTCCACCCAAGCCCCTGCTCATCGATATCGGCACCTTCGGGTTCCGGCCCCAATGCTGTGGCATCGCCATTGCCATGCGCTTTACCAACGGTATGACCACCGGCAGTCAGAGCAACGGTTTCCTCGTCATTCATCGCCATGCGTTCGAAGGTAACCCGTACATCATGGGCCGTCTTAAGTGGATCCGGCTGACCGTCAACGCCCTCAGGATTCACATAGATCAAGCCCATCATCACAGCAGCAAGCGGGTTTGCCAGATCACGTTCGCCGGAGTAACGAGTACCTTCGCTGCCACTCGGAGCCAACCACTCTTTCTCCGCGCCCCAGTAGATGTCTTTTTCCGGATGCCAGATATCCTCGCGTCCAAACCCAAAACCAAAGGTCTTGAGTCCCATGGATTCATAGGCAACAGTACCGGCATAAGCGATCAAATCCGCCCAGCTAAGACAGTTACCGTATTTCTTTTTGATCGGCCAAAGCAAACGACGCGCCTTATCCAGATTGGCGTTGTCCGGCCAGGAATTGATTGGGGCAAAGCGCTGGTTGCCGGTGCCGGCACCACCGCGACCGTCTGCTATACGGTAGGTACCTGCCGCATGCCAGGTCATACGAATCATCAGACCACCGTAATGCCCCCAGTCAGACGGCCACCAGTCCTGCGAACTCGTCATTAAATCCCGGAGGTCTTTGCTGAGCGACACATAGTCAAGCTTTTTAACCTCCTCCGTGTAGTTAAAGCCCTTATCCATTGGATTGGTCTTGCTGTCATGCTGATGCAGAATATCGAGGTTCAGGGCCTTGGGCCACCATTCCATATTTGACATGCTACTTTCTGTGGCAGCCCCATGCATCACCGGGCACTTGGTCATATCGTCCATTTCTTCACCTCCTATCGTTGCGTGGACACGTATTCACTGTGATTAAACATCGCGGTATTTACAGCGATGCCGACTTGATGTATCAAATTCATCGTTGTCTCCATATTAACTCTGAAATTCCAGGCTCTTATCCTGACGGATAACGGGCCGGGATGCCAATGATCACCATCAACTGGGGATGCAATGTAATACCCGCGCCACTATTATTCAATTCAATTTTATTGGAAAATTAATCTATTTTTTAGAATGCCAGGTTTTCCCCGTCCATACCGGGCGATTGACCTCTCGAATCAAAGCCGTTAGCATTGTTATCGTCGAAAACAAACCTGCGACGGTAATCAATGGCTACCAGAAAAAGATCCAAATCCACCGAACCGGACCTTGAGCAATCAATCGCGGAGCTGGAAAGTCTGGTAAAGGCCATGGAGTCCGGCGACTTGACTCTGGAACAATCTCTGGAGCATTTTGAGCGTGGAGTCAAGCTGACTCGCAACTGTCAGGAGGCTCTGACAAAAGCAGAGCAAAAGGTGAAGATCCTCATGCAGGATATGAATAACGGGAAGCTGGTCGATTTTAATCCCGATGAAAGCAGCTGACCATGGGCGATTTTGAGGCATTTATGCGTGACAGCCAGATGCGCATCGAACATGCACTGGACGGCTATCTCCCGAACGGTGCGGCCAGACCGGAAAGACTCCACGAAGCAATGCGATATTCTGTAATGGACGGCGGCAAACGTGTGCGCCCGATGCTGGTTTATGCTGCCGGGCGGGCTGTCAATGCGCCGAACCATCTGCTGGACGCACCGGCCTGTGCCATTGAAATGGTTCATGTTTATTCCCTGATCCACGATGACCTGCCGGCAATGGATAATGACGACCTTCGCCGTGGACGACCCACCTGCCACAAGGCCTATGATGACGCCACAGCAATACTGGCCGGTGATGCACTGCAACCACTGGCGTTTGACGTTATTGCCAACGAAAGCCGGCTAGGCCATGCAACCCGGCTCAAAATCATACAGACACTGGCCATGGCAAGTGGTTCTCTCGGCATGGCCGGCGGTCAGGCCATTGATCTGGAAGCCGAAACCAGAATACTGACCCTGCAACAACTGGAAGAAATGCATGCCAGAAAAACCGGGGCACTGATTCATGCTGCCATCCAGACAGGTGCCCTGTGTAACCCGGATGTGAGCGAGGAGGAGTTGGCCGGTCTGGAAATCTACGGCAAATGTATCGGTCTGGCTTTCCAGATACAGGATGATATCCTGGATGAAATCGGTGACACGGAAAAGCTGGGCAAGCCACAGGGTTCCGACCGGCAAAACGGCAAATCCACCTTTGTATCATTATGCGGTCTGGAGACCTCGAAAAAGCGCAAAAAACAACTTCTGGAAAAAGCTGTCTCTGCACTGGACACATTGCAGCATGACACCAGTCCACTGATTGAACTGGGTCGATATATTGTTCAGCGCGACTGCTGAACGAAATTTAATCGTTGCATTGACATTTTTAATGCACAGCAGGATGAAATCAGTGCCTTTGTGCAGGATAATTGCCCCATGAGCACCTATCCCCTGCTAGCCCGTATCAACCAGCCATCAGACCTGCGCCAGTTACCGGAAAAGGAATTGCTGCAACTTTCGGATGAGTTACGCCGTTACCTGATTGAAACGGTATCGAGCTGCGGGGGACACTTCGGAGCGGGACTCGGAACAGTAGAACTGACCATTGCACTGCATTATGTTTTCGATACCCCGAATGACCGCATTGTCTGGGACACCGGTCATCAAAGCTATCCACACAAGGTTTTGACCGGGCGGCGTGACCAGCTTGGCACCATTCGCAGAAAAGCAGGATTGACCCCTTTCCCGAAACGGGCAGAGAGCGAATATGATACCTTCGGCGTAGGACACTCCAGCACCTCCATCGGTGCCGCGCTGGGTATGGCGGTTGCAGGCAGACAGCAGGGCATGGATAGAAAATATATTGCCGTTATTGGCGACGGTGCCATGTCAGCGGGCATGGCATTTGAGGCACTTAACCACTGTGGCGACATTCAGGCCGACCTGCTGACTGTTCTGAATGATAACGAAATGTCGATCTCGCCCAATGTCGGCGCATTATCAAAATATTTCACCCGGATTCTGTCCGGCAAAACCTATTCCAGTATGCGTGAAGGCAGCAAGAAACTGCTGGAAATCGTACCGCCCATGTGGGAAATAGCACGCCGTGCGGAAGAGCATGTCAAAGGCATGGTGGCACCGGGAACATTATTTGAAGAACTGGATATCAGCTACTATGGCCCTATTAACGGTCACGATCTGCCGACCATCATCAAAACCCTGCAAAACCTGAAGGCGCACAAGGGACCTCGCCTGCTACATATTGTTACCCGGAAGGGGAAAGGATATACGCGGGCCGAACAGAATCCGGTCACCTATCATGGCGTCACGCCATTCAACCCGGACACCGGAATAAAAAAGACCGACATGACATCATCGCCTACCTATACCCTGGTATTTGGTGAATGGCTTTGTGATATGGCGGCGCAGGATGAAAGGCTGATTGGCATCACACCCGCCATGCGGGAAGGTTCCGGTCTGGTAAAATTTTCCCAGACTTTCCCGGAACGTTACTACGATGTCGCCATCGCAGAGCAACATGCGCTGACTTTTGCCGCCGGTCTGGCATGTGACGGCATGAAGCCGGTGGTGGCGATCTATTCAAGTTTTTTACAGCGTGCCTACGACCAGCTTGTACACGATATAGATCTGCAAAACCTGAATGTCCTGTTTGCCATTGATCGCGCCGGTGTCGTCGGCCCGGATGGCCCGACCCATGCCGGCGTATTTGACTATTCATTCATGCGCTGCCTGCCCAATATGATTATCATGGCCCCTTCCAATGAAGATCAATGCCGAAAAATGCTGACAACCGGTTTCCATTACAAAGGCCCCGCGGCAGTACGCTATCCACGCGGCCGGGGGCCGGGTACAGACATTCAGCCGGAACTCGGCACGCTGCCATTAGGCAAGGCCGAAGTCATACGCCGCGGAAGCGGCATGGCGATACTGGCCTTTGGAACCATGGTTACAGCCGCCCGTCAGGCTGCCGAGCACCTCGATGCCACCCTGATTGACATGCGGTTCATAAAGCCGCTGGATGAAGATCTGATCCGCGACATGGCGACCACACACGATATTCTGGTCACGATTGAGGAAAACAGCATTATGGGCGGTGCCGGCAGTGCTGTGGCGGAATTTCTACACCTCGAACAACTCAATATCCCGCTGATCCGGCATGGGCTGCCGGACCGCTACATTGAGCATGCAGAAAGGGGAGAACAACTGGCTGAATGCGGGCTTGATGCGGACGGGATAGAAATATTCCTGAAAAAACATCACATCGAAGTTGCCAAGTCCACTGCACTTTAATATGCTGGCAATGTGGATACTTGAAACGAGCGACAAACCATTGGATAACCTCATACCAGACAGGAACGATCTACCCGGCATTGCCGATGTACAGCAGAGCGCGGATATGCGCCAGATCGCCATTGACAAGGTAGGCATCAAGGATATTCGCCACCCGGTCAGGGTCAGAGACCGTTCTGGTGGAGAGCAGCATACTATTGCCAGCTTCAACATGTATGTCGATCTGCCCAAACACTTCAAGGGCACCCATATGTCGCGTTTCGTCAACATACTCAACCAGCATGAGCGTGAGATCACGGTCAAGTCCTTCAAAAACATGCTGCATGAAGTCACTGATCTGCTGGAAGCGGAGTCCGGTCATATCGAGATGACATTCCCCTACTTCGTCAACAAGAAGGCACCTGTCTCAGGCGTGGAAAGCCTGATGGATTATGAGGTGACATTTAGCGGTGCCAAGATTGACAACGAAATCTGCATGAATGTGAAAGTCGTCGTGCCCGTCACCAGCCTGTGCCCCTGCTCCAGAAAAATATCCGACTATGGTGCGCATAACCAGCGCTCACATGTCACGGTTGACATCCGTTCCAAAAACTTCATGTGGATAGAAGAAATCATCGACATCGTGGAGGAAGAGGCATCCTGCGAGCTCTACGGGCTGCTCAAGCGGCCTGACGAAAAGCATGTCACGGAACGCGCCTATGACAATCCCAAATTTGTCGAAGACATGGTGCGCGATGTGGCAGCCCGACTGAACAGGGATGACCGGGTTATCCGGTATGTGGTCGAATCAGAAAACTTCGAATCCATCCACAATCATTCCGCTTACGCACTGATAGAAAAGGACAAGCGGGCCGACAGAAAAAGCGATCTTTAATCGCAGCAGCAAAACTCCCCTTCGCCATTCTGCCGGAGGCAACCAGCCCTTGCAGATTATTGATTTTCTACCTGCTCATGGACCCGGTCATACGTGTGCAGCAATGCTTCCCGAATCAAACGTGCCCTTTTGCTGTCAGCCGGCTGCAACTCCAGCAGACGCACCAGCTCGTCTCTGGCTTCCGGGCGATACATAAAGGCCAGGCCGGTAACGGCACTTTTGGCAACATGGTCACTTTCATCCAGCACATAGGCAGATAATACATCGATATCCTGCAACTCACCGTTGATTCCCAGGGCAACAGCCACCTGTGAGCGAACCAGAAAAATTTCATGATCTTTTTGCCCGCGGATATAGTCGAGAAATTCGCGGGTATTACCCCGCAAGATACGATTCAGTGTTGAGGCCAGCGCAACCCGCACCACCGGAGACTGCAGGCGATGCCAGACCATATCCGGGTGCAAATCCCGCCTTTCATACCACATTGAATGCAGCAGCTTCCTGATAATCAGGCTGTCACGCATGGCATAAAGCGCGTGCAGCATATTGGCTACATCACCGGATTTCCCCGTTCTCAGGCCAGATTTGATGTCGTCCAGAGAGGCCCGGCCGGATACAATTTTGGTCAGAATAATATCAGCCTGGGCAGTCGGGGCACCGGGCCGGCCATGTTGCGGAGCTTGAGGGAATGCCGGCCCGGCATACAAGCATTGCAGAATCAGTACCATCGGCACCCAACAACCGGGACGAGGAAACCGCAATAGTACTGCGGACATGGATGACACTCGCCTACAGCCGGTAAGCCGGTACACAGGCTGTTATTTACTCCAGCATTCTTCTTCTGTTTTTCCTGCTCCCGATCTACTTCGTATTCCATTGTTTTTCAGGGTCAGGTCGCCACAATCAGAGTCTGTCCAGTTGTTGGGGCTTGCCTCAAGTATGTATTCTTGCTGCTGCCCCGAAACTCCCGTAAGTGCTAGGTTATAGTAGTCACCCTCACTACTGGTAGAGAGATTAATCATGCCAGTATCGGAGGGATCGGAGGGATCGGGGCAACTGGTAGCCGAGCCGACTCGTCCCGGGTACTTGTTGCAGTCAGAATAGTAGCGCTCCATACGGCTGGCCGCCTCCAAAAGTAATGCCCTGCCATCCGATCTTTTACCCCGTTCAACATAGGCAGTGTAGTTCGGATAGGCGATTGCAGCCAGTATGCCGACAATAGCCACTGCAATCATGATCTCAATCAGGGTAAAGCCGCTGCTGTGATGGATGCGGCCTGCGCCGGACATGGTTTTCATTCGAGTCTCCTCTCTCAATTTAATCATCCTGATACCAGTAGGTGCGCTGAATGGAGTTGGCATTCAGTCCGCTCAGTGACTGGACACTTTGCTGCAATCCCGTAATGATTTTTACACCGGCATCGGTGAATATCGGCAGGGGATCCGAGGTCAGCCCCGCACCGAGCAGGTGCCGGCGGTCACCGACATCCACATCACCGTCCAGATCCCAGTCAATGATACCATCGCCGGTCGCAAGGTCCAGGGCATAGCCCATGGACTGTCCGATATCGGCCGAACACGTATTACTGACGGATGCCCCCGTACTGGGCACATAGGAGGTGAAAAAGACCTGTCCGAAGAGTACCGTGATGGTGCTCAATCCTTTCTCACCATTGCCCGGAAAATCAAGATAATAACCACGAGATGATTTCACGGCGGTCGAGTTCCTGCTCGTATCCGATAACGCCGAACCGGTCACGGAGGTCAGATCCGACTCCGTGATCGGACTGGTAAATCCTGTGCCATCCGCCACACGATCCGAATTGACATCAACCAGATGATTGACCGCCTTGTCTCGGAGTGCATAAAACCTGTCTTCCACATCAACATCCAGAGGGTGGGCACGATAACCGCTGGTCAGCAGCAGATAGGTCAACTTACCCTCAATGTTATCGGTTGCGGTCACTGTATCCGTATAAACGGTGTCAACGACCTGTACGGCAGTCAGGTCTTGATAGAAGCGTCTCTGATCCGAAAGTGCGCTATCAGAGGACAGATCGGCGACATGCCCGACAATCGTTCGGGTCGTAATGGAGGGCGAGTTATCAAAACCTGTGCCATCGTCCTTAATGTCATGCCCCAGATCAATCCGCCAGATATTACCGCCCGTGTCCGGAAAATACAGCCGGTCAGCAATACCATCGTCGTTGCTGTCAAGCACACTGACGCTGGCCGTAATGGAATAGTGAAAACCCGGTATCTCCAAATCGGCACCGCTCGCTACAATGCCGTTGCCGGCATCGGCCGCATGGCTGACAGAGAGCAACAGACTGCCGTCATCAGGATCGATGATATAGATGGCATTCCCCAGATTGGGGTTGGCGTTTGCGGTACCAAAGTTCTCGTCCAGATCGTTGTCATATCCCCCGCCCATGATCAGCACATCTTTCTCAACCAGATTCCCGGAGTCCAGCACATTGATCGTTGCCACAATCGGGCGTGACCAGGTGTCCCCCATACGGGTGTAGTCACCGGTTCCTCCCTGTATCCGCCACATTAGCGTGGGAACCACGGTATCCGCTGAGCTGGTTAATGTTGTTCCATACGACGGCGACACATCCAGTGCATAGACAAACCGCCCGCCACGCCGCATGACCTGATAAACCCGGATAAAATCACCGTCAGACGGGGTAATGGTGCCATCATTATTGACATCCACCTGATGCAGAACAGGGGTGGCATCCAGACCATATAAATGCTGCTGCTGCTGATTTTCAAAAAGTGCCCCGACATTTTCCAGAGTCGATACCGGCATGAATATCCAGTCTTCAGTACCATCATTCGGATTGATCATTCTCATACCACCCGCATTGGTATTGACCAGCAGCTTGTCAATCAGGGTCTCGCCCGGATCCAACTGGCCATTCGTGGAGTCTGCCGCGCCATCTGCATCGGTATCGGCGTTAATGAGGGTATCGGAGAAACCGTAAGTCAGGATAACCGGACTGGCATGAATGATATCACCCATACCCCAGCGGGTATCTGTAGTAACACCATCATTGTCCTCATCCAGAATATCCCGACCCAGAAGCCACAGCATTTTATTGTAACACTCGCTACCGGCACTCACATCACCGGGATTATCGCAAACCACATTGGCGGCAGATATATATGGGAATGAGAAGAACGGATCGTTGCTATCCCAGTTCGTATGATTAAAGTTGAAGCCGGGTAAACCCAGAGAATAAGGCAACGATAATGGAGAACGGGGAGGGTAGCCATAAGCATCATTCTCATCGGTATAGATGAGGCGGTCCCGATAATCGGTGACCTGTGCCCCGGCACCTCCCATCAGAGTACTGCTGCCATCGGCACCGGCACTCCAGTAACTCCGAGAGTTGCGGTTGAATAACAGCGTCATGTCGTCAACGGCAGCATTGCCGTTTTGATCCAGAATCTCTGTATCGCGCACCTGCGCCGCCGTGCAAGCCATATTGGACACCGGGTCAATCGTATCATCATCGACACAAACCCTGAAGCGCTTGACATTACCGTCCCACTTGCTTTCCAGCTCAGGCGTGAACAGACCGAAATAAATTTCATCGCGGCTGCGCGTGCGGTTAAAAAAGTTGGTCGTGATCGCAGGCGAAGCAAAGGCCGATGATGTACTTAAAACCTCACCAAAAATATTATCGAACACATCCAACAGTTCATCTGTGGAGTTTGCACTATAGGAGCTTCCACCGCCCGCACGGGCTATCTGCTCAAGCCAACGCCCGGCATTCCCACCTGACAGATTGAATGCAATCGTATAGGTTTTTACAACCTGTTCACCATTGTTCGGATCACCGTCCTGATCGTTATTGGCCATCGCCTCGATCATTTCAACCGCGCACCGCCCCCGGCTGTCTTGGGCATTGACACTGCGATCATTATCAACACAGGCACTGAACTCACTGAACTCCGACAGAATCTTGGTTTCGGTGCCCTGACTGGTCAGCGTGGGCGCACCATCCGTGAGGAAAATCATATAGTTTGCCGCACACTGGTCAATATTCAGAGGAGAGTTATAGACAGGGCTGCCCATGATCATATCCTGTGCGCAATCGGCCGTATTTGAAAACTGGCAATCGGTACCACCGCCCGGCCCATTATCATGGTTCCCGCCTGTCCATGAACCGGGATGGCTGGTCAGTGTGTTTTGCATCTGTTCCCTGTAATCAATCGTTTCACCGCCGACATTCAGGGAGCCGAGGTGGGCACTGCCGCGCTGCCGACCAAAATCCACCGGCTTGCCTCGCCAGTATAAAGCCGCCTCATACAGCGTTTCGACACTGGGAGTCCAGGCCAGCAGACTGGGTATGTTCAAGGCATCCGCAATCTCCAGCAGGCGACGGCGCACTGTCGTGGCACTGACGGTGCTGCCACTGCCCGTGACGCTTTCTTCCACCGACAATAACAGGCGGGGTGCCTTGATGGCATTGCCGTTATAGGAATAGGCCCGGCGTTCCTCTCCATTCTGACCCTTGACGAACAGGGCAATCTGATTATCCATGGCCCAGTCAGTGCGCTGGACAACGGACTGCACCAGAGAGGTCACATCCAGTGTAATGGTATTATCAACATTAACCGCACCGGGAGGGTCCGCCGGAACCATGTTGCCATTACCGGACTCAACCCGGGGACGATTGCCAATATCATTGGCGGTGGAAGTAAAGTCCTGTGCATTGCCGACATCCTCGGCATTCACAAAAAAGGAAGCCGCAGAGGCAGCACTGTTCTGACTCATCGTAAACCGCAACAGTGCCTCGTCAACCTGTATGCCCTGCTCAACCGGCAGGGAAAAGATCACACCGTATTCACTGGTATT
This sequence comes from Gammaproteobacteria bacterium, assembly GCA_965214035.1. Classification (GTDB taxonomy): domain Bacteria; phylum Pseudomonadota; class Gammaproteobacteria; order JAJDYQ01; family JAJDYQ01; genus JAJDYQ01. The sequence continues at coordinate 1,363,549 of OZ243932.1, forward strand.
GCCGCCGCTCTCGACCAAGCCAAGTTCCAATGACGCGAGTGCGGGCCTGTTTCTGTTATCCGAAAACTGTTTGGAATCATGCAGGCCACGCGCGACCGGAATACTGTAATCAACCTTGTTACAACCGGTATCGCTCCCCGTGATGCCGGCGGTGTCATAGGTTACCCGTAGCACGGGCGCACGCGCCGGATCGTCGTCATAGCTGCTGACCGTGCGCATCGAAGGCCCGCTAAAAAAACTAAATGGATTTAATCCAATCTGGAATGCCATACTGTTTCCACCGCACCAACCGGGCCGATCAACCACACGTTCCACAAGACTACGCAATTCAGGTGTAATGTAGGTATTTCCCGCTACCCAGGGGTCGGCTTGCCGAACCATATGCCTTGGAGTCCAATTAACAAACTGGAGACCCCCTGTTGACCATGCACGATCAGACGGCCGGTTGGTCGAATTGTCGAAAGTCACTGCATCATCAGCATCCTCAACAGATAGAGCCAACGCACCAGCATCGACATTTCTATCAGGGTTTGCGGCGGTAAAAATGATTTCGGCAGATTGTATATTCGCTCCCTGTGGTATGGCTACACCCTGAAAGCGCAGACCGACATCTGAATTTATGCCGTTACCCGGTGTACAATATCGGACAACCAGTTTGGTTCTTTGGCGATGGATTTCGCGACCACGACCAAGGACACTGCTGTCATTGTCAATTAAAAATCCCATTGCCTGACCTGACGCCCAGCCCGCTCTATTCACAATCTCCTGCACAATGGACGATATGTCGGGTGACCGGAACGGTGCATTTGTCGTGGTGTTGGCGATGCCGGACCAGTCAACGACCGCATTGGTCAGTGAAGTACCAGGAATACCGGCTACCAGCTTGTTGGCAGGGAGCTGAGCGACGGGGGAAAATGCAAATCGCCCGGGATTAATGTCACCATGAATGGTGATATTGACATCGCTGGTGCCGTTACTTCTCGCAACAAACTCCAGATAGGCATTTTCAATAAAGGCATTCTGGGGAATATCGACCGATGTAAAACGAAAACCGGTATAATGTTCCCCGACATCGATGTCAAACTTGGAGACACCACCCGGCATTTCCTGAGCGGCTTCATTCGGCCCGCCGGCGGAGTCTATAGTGGACTCTTCGACTTTGTATAGAGTTGTCGCCGTTCCACAAATCTTGTTCGACATCTGCAATAACCGGTTATCCGTTTCCACTACGGCTGAACCGACCACCTGTTCGGCGTCATCCTCGCTTTCGGAGATCGGAACCAGAATCGTTGTCAAATTTTGACCGCCCTCACCGGTCACTGTGCTGGTCGCCGCATCAATATCCGTCACCGGAAATAACACGGTACCACCGGTTGGCAGATAACAGGCATTATTGGCGTTAGCCGATGGGCGAGTCGTGCTGCCCGTATGGGTCGGATCCAGCACACCACCAATATAGGTCTCACCACCATTGGCTCGCTGATCCGGGTGAAGGCAGGCCAGTGATGTGCCTCTTGAACCGGGGGGCTTGGCACCATTCATGCGCATCATGCCTACCCGCACATTGTCCAGACCGGACAGGAGGTCCTGCATGACATCGCTCAATACCTCAATGCGACTGCCCAGATTCAGATTTTCTCCGGGGTCATTAAAATCACCATCATTATTCAGATCGCCGGTTATGACGTCCTGCGCCATACTGACGGAGGTATCAAAGACGAAAAGGACATTCGGTTTAATCAGACCACCCGAGCCGGAGAAATAGATCTCCGTATCATCGGCAATCAGAAATGTCGATACAGCCGACATCAGAAATGTCAAAACGACTGACAGAAATCTTGAGAATAATCTGCCTTGAATATTCATTTGCTTACCTTGACCGCTATCCGGTCACCGTTGCCAACTGAAATGATCACAGTAAAGATAACTATGGAAACCATGGCTACTGCCCAAGTGCCCTTGCTCCGGCCACAACCTGAGCCGATGCACCGCTTTCGGTCGAGCCACCGCTTTCGACATCTGAATAATACCATCGGAAGGTGCTTGAACTGATGGCTTCACCGATATCCTGAAATCCGGAGATAGCCTCGCTGTCTCTGAATCTCACTTCAAACTCCCAGTCCGCACTGTAGTCACCCAGGTCGTTATCTTCTTCGGAGATGGTGTAGCCCGCCGTGGTTCCGGCAAAGGCTGTATCACTGCTAAATGCCGACCGCAGACCGGATTCTGCAGCCTGAAAAGCCCTGTTAATGTCCTGGGAGTTGCCTGCCATGCGCTCTTCCAGGGTATTGGTGCTCATTGCGGTAATGCCAAGCAGCGTCATTATCACCAGAAAAACCAGAGCGGTTACCAGTACCGCACCACGCTGATTATCTGCCCTATTAATCAATCTTCTCATCCTCAATCAGCTCCGGTTACGCAGTTCAATAGTCGTGGTGAATACCTTCCGACGATAGCGGTCACCCTGTGCCGTAACGCGCTTGTTGAGCACATCGTAAATCCTGTTGTCTTTATCCACTCCCATCTCATCCTCGGTACGGACCAGCAACCCGATCTGGACGCTGTTCACTTTTTCCCAGTTGACTACATTAACGGCAGTAGCAAAGGTGGTGCCATCACCATACATAATCTGCATATCTTCTATGCCGGCTACCAGCTCCTGCGCCTTGCCGCTACCGGAATGAATGTAACGGTAAAGCGTAGGAATATCGCCCGGGTTTTTTTTCTTAATATAGTAGCGGGCAGCATAAAGATGGTGCAGTCTGGCACTGTTATCATAGAGCTTGGACAGGTCCGTCGTGCTGTTACCCGGCGACAGTGCCGGCGACGGTGCCGGCGTCACTGCAGTACGCTTTATACTGTTTCCTGTCATCCCCGTTACCTGAAATATGTCGGCGCTGGCGCAGTCGCTCACGGCAAGCACGGCATTGCCAACGATACCATCTACAGCCGTCGCGACAATGTCGTCGGACACCGCTGACATGGCACTCTGAAGACTGTGACCGGTGGGCCTGAAAAAGCGGATTGTAATGGCATCGGTGTCTTCAACCATGTCGGCAACATTGCCTATGCTGTTGGATGGCTTCCACTTGCTGTTCAGCCTGACATCATTGGCTCCCTCGATTGCGTTGTCCACATACAGCAAATTCTTGGTATCCGGATCCGGATCCGGATTCAGATGATTAGTAACCTTCGTTATATCATGCGAGCAGCCTACATAGCCGGCCATGCGTATATCCCGGGTCAGAAACTCAATGGCAAACCGGGCATTTTCCTGTAAGCGACTCATTTCAGTCTGCTCATTGAATGATCGCTTGTTGCCTATCATCAGGGAAACAACACCCGCCATCAGGATCAGGCCAAGCAGCATGGCCACCATGATCTCCACAATCGTAAAACCACGCTGGCTGCCATCAAGATCGGAATAGGCTGGCTTGCTCATAAGACAAAAGTGTAGGCTATATTGTGTGTTTCACTGTCACGGTCGGTCCAGCCCAGCGTAACGGTATATTCATTAGCGGCACGAGAAATACTGGCCGTGCTGCCTGGCGGCAGGGCGTCATAGACTGCCTGTTGCCAGCATTTCAAATCACTTTGTACTGAAGACACATCCGCCGGGAATGTTGCCAGCATGCAACCCCCCGGTCTGCTGGCAGGAACGGTATAACTGCTGAGGTAGCTTGCCGCCAGACCGTTGGTGACATTTTCACTGAGCCGCATTCTGTCCGCAATGTTATAGGCCAGCGTGCTGATCTGGCTTCGCAGATGGGCATCATGGTTAAACTTCAACCCCTTGATCTGCAGGGCGGCAATACCCAGCAGGCCGACAGCCAGGATCACCATCGTCACCAGCACCTCAATCAGGGTAAAGCCTGGCGCTGCCCCCGGGCCAGCTCCATGCACCAGACGATTCACAATGTCGCGCTTCACGGGCAGCCACCGGTATATTTGGAGTCTGTGCTCGGACGGCCGGTGAGGGATATGGATACCTGACGACCCGGACTGACAGCCTGAGTATTGTCTCGGTCATCGCATATCGAGAAATCGGCGTCGTCATCCACAAGCCCGGTTGGGCTGTAAGTAAACTCTGTTTCCCCACTCGCCTCGGTTATTGTGGTTACGCTACAGCCTTCTCTGAGGAATCTCTGCAGTATCGTGGTACCTTGCTCCACCTGCCAGCCATTACCCCATGAACCACCTGTCGCACTGACGCTGATCTCCTCCCGGCGCTTGATCGCCTCGGAGCGCGCCAACTGAAAAGCCGTTACCAGCGATGTCGATGTTGCTATCATACAGTTGTTTTTGATGAACGACTGATAAGCCGGTGCCGCCAAACCCATCAGGACCGCCAGTATGGCAATAGTCACCAACAACTCCACAATCGTGAAGCCTGCATCAGAATAGAAAAAACTGGCTTTCATAAGGTATATCTTAGCAACGGTAAAGCCATGATAGACAGGTTATAGCATCAAAGGGGCATTTTTTCCGATAAATGGTAATTGCATCCATCATTCGAACCAGCATGGAAGCTGTCCATTTTACAAAGCCAGAACAGAAAAACCACAACCATTACCGGCAATACTGTTCGATATGACCTTCTGCCTCAGACAATTGTTTACGCCGTTGTTCCTCATCCATGTCAGATGCCTCACCTGTCTCGTTGATGAACGTTATATTGATACCGGTATCTTCCAGCAGCGCCTTGTTCTGCTTCGCGATGAGGCAGTTCTGTTTTATGGCAGCCTCCACATCCGCCCCGGATACGACCTGCGGTTCTCCATCGGCGTCAACCTGCCCGCCGCTTTCGCTGCCTGCATCACCAGCCGACGCAGGCAGAACCGGATAGGTTTGCTTTATTTCTTCATAGTCAGTGATATGAGCCGGGGGGTATCGCGAATAATGCACCTCTCCGGTGATGGTATCCACCCACCTGTAAATGCCCTGCTCATAGTCAAACTGCGCGGATGCGCCACCGGAAAGTATAATCAACAATCCGGGTATGATGAGTTTTTTCATTAAAGTACTTCCTAAAATTCAATACAGACCGAAGCCAGACAAGCTCAAACAGGGTTAGGTTCCCTTAACAACACTCAAGTACCACCATGCCCTGTTCCTGAAAAAATTTCAATCTGTTCAGAAATGACATACCCAGTAATATGGTCTGATCATGGTCCGTATCAATCACGGCCCCCTGAACATTCGGTATGGTAATGCCACCCACGGTAACAGATTTAAGCATGACCCTCCACGCCCTCTCCTGACCGGATGCTGTCGTCACAACAGCAACATCGCCCTGCTCCCGGTACTGAATCTGAAGGCGGTCAGCCGTCGGCCTGCTCATCGCCACAAGCGTGGCACCTGTATCCATCAGAAAATCCACACCTCGACCATTAATCTGCCCGGAAACAAAATACATGCCCCTGCGACTGGGTATTCTGACAACTTTTTTCTCTGGACTACTCAACTGCGTGCTGATATCGGCACCAAGGGTCAATGTTTTCCGCACACCGTTAATTTCGACAATGGCCCTGTTGGAAGAGGCATGAATCAGATGCACCCCCTCTACAGCCGGAGCACCGGCCTCCAGCAGGTGCCGCCGGTCGTTTATCCTGAGCATGGCCTTGCCACTGAACAGGGCAATCACCTGCACCTGCGGACCGTCTTCCGCCGATGCACCCGAGGAAATACAGGCCAGGATCGGCAAAAACACCCACAAGAGAAAAGATTGAATTTTCATGGCCCGGCAGAGAGAGTCGGCAACATTGCCGCATATACTAGCAGCAATTTCCCAATCCATCATGAAATCCGTCACGGTTTACAGATATATTATCGAAACCAGAAAACTCGACACCCTGCAAAACCATAAAAAACCCGATGTAGCAGCTATTCCCCTCTTCTGGAGGGGTGGCAGGCGAAGCCTGACGGGGTGGTGACATTGGTACAGCGCACCCCAAAATACCATTTGCAGTACTACTTCAACCCGAAGCGCTCTGAAAATAGAGGCATGATGGTGCTTTCACATAATCACCTCGCCCGGAAACAGCAAAGTGGCAGGGATATGGTACTTTCAGGCAACCACCCCGCCCTGACGGGCACCCCTCCAAGGGAGGGGAATGATTTGATCGGCTGCATGGGGTAAGTTATCAATATCGAAACCAAAAAACTCGATACCCTGAAAACCACAAAAAAGGCCTGATGCAGCAGCTTTTCCCGGCCATCAATGAGACAATCTCATGAACTTCTACCTCTCACCCCAAGAGAATTCAAACATGGGTAAGCAACTACAGGCCCTGCATCAAAATCTGGAAACCGTCGTACAACGCGCCGATGCCGAGGGTATTGAGTTCTGGTTCGCCCGCGATCTGCAAAGTCCTCTGGGTTATGCCCGCTGGGAGAACTTCCGGACCGCTGTGAAGCGCGCCATGGAGTCCTGCGAAGCCAGTGGTCATGCGGCCTCCGACCATTTTCGTGGCGTCACGAAAATGGTCGAGCTGGGCAGTAGCTCCAGGCGTGAAATTGACGATTTCATGCTCACCCGCTATGCCTGTTATCTGATCGCCCAGAATGGCGACCCGCGTAAGCCGGAGATTGCCTTTGCACAGAGCTATTTTGCGGTGCAGACCCGTAAACAGGAGTTAATCGAAGATCGAATGCGGCTTCAGGCCGTGTTCGCTTGAAGGAATCGGAGAAGGCGCTGTCACAAAACATCTATGAGCGCGGCGTGGATGATGCCGGTTTCGGGCGCATTCGCTCCAGAGGTGATCAGGCGCTGTTTGGCGGCCATACGACTCAGGCGATGAAAGACAAATACGGTATTATCAAAAGCCGCCCGTTGACCGATTTTTTACCCACACTGACCATTGCTGCCAAGAATCTGGCCACGGAAATCACCAATCACAACGTCAAGCAGGCCGATTTGCACGGTGAACACTCTATCACCCTGGAGCATGTACAAAACAATGAAAGCGTGCGCGACATGCTCGGACAGCGCGGCATACAGCCGGAAGATCTCCCGTCGGAAGAAGACCTGCAGAAGCTGGAGCACAGGGTTAAGTCAGAAGAAAAAAAGCTGGCCAGACAGACCCGGCCACTGCCACTTGAGCAGGATGATGATGCCCAATAAAGAGACCTCAACATGACCCGGCAAGAACGCAAGTTCAGCGCCATTGTCGCCAATCCGCCCTTCAGTTACCGCTGGCAGCCTACCGAGGTGCTGGGTGAGGATTTTTGTTTCAAAAACCATGGCCTTGCGCCCAAATCGGCGGCGGATTTTGCCTTTTTGCTGCATGACTTTCACTTTCTGAATGACAAGGGGGTGATGGCGATTATTTTGCCGCATGGCGTGCTGTTCCGCGGTGGTGCCGAGGCGCGCATCCGTACCAAGCTCTTAAAGGATAATCATATTGATGCAGTGATCGGCCTGCCGGCCAACCTGTTTTTTTCCACCGGCATCCCGGTTTGTATTGTGGTGCTGAAAAAGTGCAAGAAGCATAACGATGTATTATTCATCAACGCCAGTGAGCACTATGAAAAAGGCAAGCGGCAGAACAGGTTGCTGAAACAGCATATCAACAAGATTGCGGATACCTATCGAGACCGCAATGAAGTACAACGCTATGCTCGCCGGGTCTCCATGCAGGAAATCGAGCAAAATGATTTCAATCTGAATATCTCACGCTATGTCAGCACAGCCGAACCGGAACCGAGCATCGATCTGGAGAAAGTTAATAATGAGCTGGTTGAGCTGGAGAAAAAAGCGGTAAAGGTAGCCCGCACCCATAACCAATTTCTCAAGGAATTAGGCCTGTCAGTGTTGCCTGTTGATAGCAGTGGTTCTGATTCGGAGATCTGATTGCAAACAACCCGCCTGAAAACAGCAAAATGGTGGGGATATGGTGCTTTTGCGCGACCACCCTGCCCGGAAACGGCAAAATGGTAGAGATATGGGGCTTTTAGACAACCACCCCGCCCTGGCGGGTACCCCTCCAAAGGAGGGGAATGATTGAGTTTCTCGACGAGAATTTTATCCATGGCAGCGCAATTTAGCTAAAATGCCGACATGAGCGGGAAAAAGAAAACAACGAGGCAAAGCTCCAGAACAATCGCATTGAATAAAAAGGCCCGGTTTGATTATTTTATTGAGCAGTCTTATGAAGCCGGCATTGCTTTACAGGGATGGGAGGCCAAAAGCCTGCGTAATGGTTCTGTCCAGATCAAGGAAGGTTATGTGATCCTGAAAGACGGTGAGGCCTGGTTGTTCGGCGCTCATATATCTCCTCTCGCCAGTGCCTCAACCCATGTCAACCCCGACCCTGTCCGCAGTCGCAAGCTCCTCCTTCATCGCCGTGAACTCGATAAATTGCTCGGTGCGGTGGAAAGGCAGGGTTATACCCTCGTGCCACTGGCCATGTACTGGAGCAAGGGCCGGGCAAAACTTGAAGTCGGACTGGCTAAAGGCAAAAAACAGCATGACAAGCGCATATCCATCAAGGAAAGAGACTGGAAACGTGAAAAACAACGGACGCTGAAACGTGGAACCGGTCCATAAAAACCATCTGGAATGCGCTGAACAAATTGATTCTGCCTCTGTCAGAGCAGAGAGCACAGTCATGCGACCGCTACCCTCGTCCAAAAATCCCGGCCTGACCCGGAGATTTTCCTTGTATTTGTCAGCAATCAGGGTTACAGTCACATAACTGGGGGCGACATGGCTTCGACGTGAGTCACGAAACCTGAGGTGCATGCCGAGGATGTAGCCAGCCTCGTTAATCCGACTGCAAACTATAGTTGCCAACGACGACAACTACGCATTAGCAGCTTAAGAACCTGCGTAATGCCGTCTGACTGAAGCCGTGCTTGTGCGTTCAGGTTTCAGGCGTCGATTTTCACAAGATCGCAATGAAGCCGGTTCGGGGCGGATTTGTTAAAAGCTGACCGAAATCGCCTGTTGTCTTCCCTGCCGATCGGGTAGCAGCCGGTTAAATGCAAAGATTCGGCTAAGCATGTAGAGCCAAAGGCAGAGGTCCTGCGGACGCGGGTTCGATTCCCGCCGCCTCCACCAGATACGAAACCCCAACTGTTATCAGTTGGGGTTTTTTATTGCCTAAAACCCGCGCTACAGCCCTTATATGGCAAGGGTTTACGGACTTCGCGCCATTTCTAATCACGGACTTTTCAAGGCATATATTCTCTAAATTGCCGAATACTCTCTGCGCCTCTCCCTATCTCTCATGCCCCAAGTCCATGACCGGAGAAAATAGAAACCTTTAAAATCAGTAGCTTATTATCGGACTAATCAAAAGGTTTGTTGGGTGAATTGGGTAGGCAAACACACTAAACATAAATTATTTTTACAGTAATGACGTTTTTGCGCTTTTTGGCATTGACAATCCACAGACCTACACTTAAACCCATTATCAAATTACAGAAACGCCGTTACAGCATTTTAATACTGGAGAGAGCATGAAAGCAAAATTGAAGAGCATTGCTTCTGTACAGATGGGGCACTCTTTCCGCACAAGGCTAGATCCCGATCAGAGCGGCAATGTCGCAGTTATTCAAATGAAGGATCTTACTGAAGATAACCGACTAAATCGTGATGAGCTAGTCGTCATTGATATGGAAGAGCTCAAAGAAAAGCATCGAGTAGAAGTGAACGACATTGCTTTTAGATCTCGAGGGTTTACAAACACCGCAGCCCTTATTAATGCCGAACTAGATAATGCAGTTATTGCTGCTCCACTACTTCGCATTCGAATAGAAAAGAGAAGCAAGATCGATCCTGCATACCTTTGCTGGTTCATTAATCAGCCAGCATCGCAGGCGGCTTTGCTGAGTCAGTCGACCGGTACAGTGCAGCGTACTATCGGAAAGCCAGCACTGGAGAGCTTAGAGCTTTTAATTCCACCGATGGATGTGCAAATAAAGATAGTTGAGCTGGAGCGACTGGCCCTTGGAGAACAAAGAATAATGAAAGAGTTGGCAGAGAAAAAGCGCCAGCTTATGGAAGGGATTCTGATGTCTTTTGCATCGGAATCCCAGTGATTGCAGTCACTGGGTTCTTAGCGCGTTCAAGTGTTACAGCACTTTGAACAAGGTAATTAATCAATAAAAGTTAAAGTAAGTATGACAAAAAATATTAAATCTAGCAACAACTCTACTCGTCACGTTGTGCCTCATGCAGATGGATGGGCCAACAAGAAAGGTGGATCTGATCGCGCTAGCAGTGTTCACTCAACGAAAAAAGAGGCCGAAGCAGCTGCTCGCGAACAAAGCAAGCGGGAGGGTTCCGAGCTGTTTGTCCACGGTAAAAATGGACAAATACAGCGCAAAGATAGCCACGGCAATGACCCTCGCAATATTAAAGGGTAAGGTGCTTTTATGACTGATGAATACAAGAAAAAGATAGGCATACCTGAATCGCACACTCTTAATATTTTGAATAGCCAGTGGACCCAAAGAAAAGGTCAAGACACTGACACCTATGAATGTGAAGATCTCAACGAGCAAGGTGAACCAATTGCCAGGTACACAGTAAAAGACAGTACATCAATTTATCCTCCGTTTGGTCGGTCGATTACATGGACTCAATCATCCGCAATTAACATTTAGCAATTTAATTAATTTCAATCGGGGCTGATTACAGTCAGCCCCGTAACAAGAATTTGAGGGCAGATTTATGAACGATAAAATTCAACAAAAAGACATCAATAATGCAGCATGGGCTGCTTGCGATACATGCCGAGGTGCTGTCGATCCAGCACAATATAAAGACTACATCTTGGTAATGCTGTTTGTGAAATACATTTCCGATGTATGGAATGACCACTACGAAGAATACAAAAAGCAGTATGGCGATGACGACACTCGCATTAGACGAAAACTTGAGCGTGAACGCTTTTTACTTCCAATGGTTGAACTAACTGAGGAAGTCGAAGATCCAGAAACCAAAGAAAAGAAAACCGTCGTTACCGATAAGTTTTTGGCTAACTATTATTCTTTATTTGAACGTAAGAACGAGCCTAATATTGGCGAGCTAATCAATATTGTATTAGAGCATATTGAAACAGCGAACAAGTCAAAACTAGAAGGCGTTTTCCGAAATATTGACTTCAATAGCGAATCCAATTTAGGGAAAATCAAAGACCGAAACCGTCGTCTTAAAACCCTACTTGATGATTTTAATAAGCCCGCTTTAGATATGCGACCTACACGTGTTTCTGAAGATGTTATTGGTAATACCTACATATACCTTATTGAGCGTTTTGGGTCAGATGCGGGTAAAAAAGCCGGTGAATTCTACACACCACACAAAGTTTCAGAGTTAGTAGCAAGATTAAGCGCGCCTAAAGCAGGTGCTCGTATTTGTGACCCAGCTTGTGGGTCGGCTGGACTACTCATTGAGGCTGCACGACAAGTAGGTGATCGAAACTTTTCTCTCTACGGCATGGAAGTAAATGGCAGCACTTGGGCACTTGCCCGTATGAACATGTTTCTCCACGGTGCTGACTCAGCCCGTATCGAGTGGTGCAACACGCTAACCTCCCCTGCATTGGTCGAAAATGATCGGCTCATGAAGTTTGATAATGTCGTTGCCAACCCGCCATTTTCACTCGACAAATGGGGTGCCGATGACGTAGCAGAAGACCGATACAACCGCTACTGGCGTGGCTTACCACCAAAATCAAAAGCTGACTTTGCGTTTATTAGTCACATGGTCGAAGCAGCCGTTGAAAAAGAAGGCCGAATTGCCGTGGTGGTTCCTCATGGCGTGCTATTCAGAGGTGCCGCTGAAGGTCGAATCCGCCAAAAAATGATCGAGGAAAACTTACTCGATGCAGTTATTGGCCTGCCAGGAAATCTATTTCCTGGTACTGGCATTCCTGTCGCTATCCTAATGTTTGACCGCTCTCGTGAAAAAGGCGGGGCCAATGAAAGCCGTAAAGACGTTTTATTTATAGACGCCAGCGGTAAAGAGCATTACCAAGCGGGTAACAATCAGAACATCCTGCTTGATGAGCACTTGGACAAAATCGTTGCGGCGGTTACCGCGCGTGAAGAAGTTGAAAAATACGCTCATTTGGCCTCATTTGAAGAGATCAAAGAAAACGACTTCAACCTGAATATTCCTCGCTATGTAGACACCTTCGAAGAAGAAGTCGAGATCGATATTACAGCCGTTCAAGCTGAAATCACAACACTTGAAGCCGAGCTAGCCGATGTTCGCCAGAAAATGGCTGAAATGCTTAAGGATGTTACCCCAGCAAGTACAGCGGAGGTGGCAAAGTGAGCAAAAAACAACCAGTTAGTGCAGAGCATTTGACCTTTGAAAGCCTAAAACAGCAGGTTGATGGCTCAGAGTTCTGGTATGCAAGAGAGCTACAAGCTGTACTTGACTACAGCAGTTGGGACAAATTTGAGCGAGTGATCAAAAAGGCCATGACTGCCTGTGAAGGCTCCGGCCAGTCTAGTGCGGACCATTTTTCCCAGGTGGGGAAAATGGTCGATATTGGCTCAGGCGCCAAACGCTCTACCCGAGACTACCAACTTTCCCGCTATGCCTGCTACCTCATCGTACAAAACGCCGATGCTAGCAAAGCAGTGATCGCCAATGGCCAGACTTATTTCGCCATCCAGACTCGTCGTCAAGAGCTACAAGATGATACCGGATTTCAACAGCTTAATGAGGACCAAAAACGCCTCATGAACAAGCTGGTTTTTCCGATACCTGAAGGCCCAAGAATGCAGCCTTTAATGCCACGCTTTTCCGCGAGCCTTTGATCGGCAGTGATAATGGGAAAGGCCATTACTTCACCTCCCCATGTTCGCGCAGAAACTCAAGCGCATAATCAGCGCCTTTAGCTCCAAGTCCACGAGCCATGTCGTGAACTCGACGCAGCGACTCCATTTCCTGAACGATTCGACTGAGCTCTTTATTCAAGCCTTGCTGTGCAAATGCAATATCGTCGACAGTGGCAAGAATTAGCGGTTTGCTTTCGGCCTCGTCGTCATCTGATACTGCGGGGATCGCAATAGCATCCGGCAGGCTTTCTAGTGAAAAGCTGCTTTTGCGCAGAGCCTCTAAGTAGTTGGTTTCTTCGTTTAAAATCGTCATGCTTATTGCTCCTGTGAAAGGCTGAGGCGAAAAGTGGGTTTGCCGGTTTTTAATGTCCGAGCAGGTTCAAAAACGGTGCGAAGGTTTCCCGGCCAGGCGGTGTATTTGCGCTCGGCAACCTTGTAGGTGATGTCCAAGAATTCAGCTGGGTTGTCACCACTGGCAGTGATTCGCTGAGCGATTTCGGATAGCTGCGCCTGATCCCAGACCGGTTTCTTGGGCAGGTCTGAAGTGACACGCACACCTTCGTCATCGAAATTGATAATCCCGGTGTCTTTGCCAAGTTGAGTTCTTAGCTCACTGACTTTTTGTTCGTACTTCATGGCGATAGCGCCATCGATCCAGTCTTTTAGCTCTTTGGCATTGCGCAGGTAGTTGGCGGCTTCAGCCTGAACACGCATCAACTTAGCAGCAGTCACACCTGCTAACTCGCCGATACTCATGGCTTGTGCTTGCTCTAGAGAAAGGCTCATGCATCACCTCCAGCTACACGCTCAGAGGTACTCTTGCGAAGACAGTCGTGTTCATAGGCCTCGACATCTTCGAGGCGGTACATCACGCGACCTTGTAGTTTGAGAAAGACAGGGCCGATGCCTTCAGAGCGCCAGCGCTCCAATGTGGCTTCGCTGACGCCCCAGCGGTTGGCTAATTGCCGTTGGTTCATATGATTTACACTCACGTTGCACTCCTGATGGTTATTGCGAAAACGTGAGGTAATGATGTGCTTCGGTAGGTTAGGAGCCGTTTAGGGGGAAGTTAGGGAGGAGGTTAGATTTGATCACTCGCGCATCAGCCTCTATAATTGCACGCAAAAATACGACACTAAAATTAATATAAACGTTGTATATCAGGATCTGATGGATGATTTTACAATACATATTTGTCGTATTTTTGATTGACTTCTCAGGCAAATTCTGCTAAGTTTTATAGGAATCGTTCTCAATAGAGAGTTAACCGGCATGAAACGCTTGTCACTTAAATCAAAGGTCGCCACAAAGATATCGCGCTCGAATCGCGAGGTATTTCTGCGCTCAGATTTTGAGAAGCTGGCAGGGTATGACCAAATTGGTCGGGCATTACGCCAACTAACTTCCGACGGTGTTCTTGTTAAGGTTGGTTATGGTCTTTATGCCAAGGCCCGACCAAACAGAATTACTGGCAAACCCATGCTGTCTGCCAAGGGCGGATTCACTCAAGTAGCAGAAGAAGCACTTTCTCGTCTAGGTGTAAAATGGGAGCCTTCTAAGTCGGTTCTGGATTACCAGTCAGGCTCGACACAAATCCCTGCAAATGCTGAAGTTATTATTTTTGAACGCTTCAATCGCCGCATAGGTACAGAGAAGTTCGAGCTTCAAATGGCTCGAGCTTAATGAGCACAGTCGACTCATCCCTTTTTCTTGATATTGCAGATGCGCTGGGCATAAGCAGCCCAGCCATTGTTGAAAAGGACTATTGGGCTACACAGCTATTGAAAGAAATATCGCAGCTCACACCAGAGGGCTTTCAACTTGTTTTTTCAGGCGGGACTTGTTTAGCCAAAGCCCATCAAAACACCTTCAGAATGTCGGAAGATATCGACATTAAAATGATTCCCAATGCAGCTACTCTGGCGCAATCCAAAAATCAGCAGCGACAATTACGACGCGATATTCATCAACTCATTCTCAATATCATTTCTGACTCTGGCATTTTCAAGCTTGCCGCAGACCCTAAAAAACGAAATGAAGGTAAGTATCCGCAATTTTTGATTGAATACCCCAGAGATAATGACACCCTGGAAGCACTCGGGCCACATTTGCAATTGGACTTAACAGAGTCTGATTTACTTGAAGATCCAGTAGAGCTTTCCTTGAGCTCGCTTTATGCAAGCACACTTAAAGAGGCGGGAGAAGTTCAAAACATTGCATGTGTCACAGTGCACTCGACTGCCAGTGAAAAATTCGTTTCACTCCTTCGCAGAACCGCATCACATGCTCGGGATAGCTCAAGAGCAGACGATGAAACATTAATTAGGCATGTTTATGATCTGCACCTCATATACGAATCAATGGCATCACCTTCCGCTTTAAAGTCAATGGTTGAACAAGTGATTGAAATCGACAAAAGCCAGTTTGGAAATCAACACAAAGAATTCGTAAATGATGCAAACTCTGAGCTGCGATACGGGCTCTCTTTATTGATTGACCAAGCTCATCACCAGGAACGCTACAATCAATTTATTGGCCCTCTCGTATATCACCCATCTCCCGCAAAATGGGACGAGGCTATTTCTAGCGTCCAAGAACTTGCCGATCACTGGCTTTAACCATTATGATACTCAGACCAAGCATACGCCCCTTGGTCACTAAATATGAGGCAAGCTATAAAGCTTGTGGGTCCGCGCAAGCACCCATCGCGGTCAGCTCGTAAGGAGCAAGTAGCGATATGAGTATGGCAGCGGCTTCTCAAACATTGACCGCCTTAATCGTGGCAGGAATTTCTATTCAGTCTTCAGCCAACAATCCCCGCTCCCATAGCCGATCACATTTCGCCAACTCTTATCTCTACCGCTAAAAGCCTGAGAAAGGGCGCTTGCTTTAGATTCTGCATTTTCCAGTACCGCCGCTGTGCGCAATTTTTCCTGACCAGACTCCCAGGCTTCAAATAGCTAACGAATAATTCGTTTATGCGTTAGGCCTGTGAATATATATTGCTCACCATTCACGACCAGTTCCCCTCCATCTTCAGAGCACCATGTTGGGGGTCGCTTAGCTTGATGGGAGCGCCCATAGCCTAGGAGCGCCGCCAGCAAATCTTTATCGATAGCCGATATACATTGCTGGTCAGGCAACAGCAGATCATGAATTGCGATGCATAATGGCTCACCAGGTATTGGCGGCCCACTTTGAGATATAGCTCTATCAGTTAAGATCACAGCTGAGCGGCGACGCGCAAATGAGCTGAATGCTAGCTTCACTGTTGAAATGGTTTGAGCCAAATAGGCCCTTCTGCAAAACAATACTGGAGACCGTAACAAAAACTGTGTAAACCGCCTATCATTAACTTAACTATAGATGAGGATAGGTATCATGAAAAAGCAAGAACTGAAAGCCTTCGCACGTGAAGTAGCGAAGAGCATTAAAACCGAGGAAGACCTGAACGAGTTCAGCCAGATGCTGACCAAGGTTACGGTGGAGGCGGCGCTGAACACCGAGTTGGATGACCACTTGGGCTACGCCCGCCACGAACAATCGGAGAATGCCAACAACCGTAACGGCTACAGCAGCAAGCGACTGAGCACCGGTGAGGGTGAGTTTGAACTGGAGATGCCGCGTGACCGGGACGGCAGCTTCGAGCTGAAGCGGGTGAAGAAGGGGCAGCGGCGTTTTACCTCCATGGACGATAAAATCCTGAGTTTGTATGCCAAGGGCATGACGACCCGTGAGATCGTGGCCACGTTCAAGGAGATGTAGGATGCGGAGATTTCCCCGACACTGATATCCCGGGTCACGGATGCGGTCCTTGAACGCGTGACGGACTGGCAGTCCCGGTCGCTGGAAGCCGTGTATCCGATTGTGTACCTGGATTGTATCGTGGTGAAGATTCGCCAGGACAAGCGGGTTATCAACAAGGCCATCTACCTGGCCTTGGGGGTGGACCTGTCGGGCCACAAGGAGCTACTGGGTCTGTGGCTGGCTGAGCATGAGGGGGCCAAGTTCTGGCTGGCCATTCTCACGGAGTTGCAGACCCGCGGGGTGAAGGACATTCTGATTGCCTGCGTGGACGGGCTCAAGGGGTTTCCCGATGCCATCAGCAATGTGTTTCCGGACACGCAGGTGCAGCTCTGTATTGTGCACCTGGTGCGCAATGCCATGAAATAGGTGGTCTGGAAGGACTACAAAGCCGTGGCGGCGGATTTAAAGCCGATCGACCAGTCGGCCACCGAGGACGAGGCGCTGCTGGCGCTGGAGCGGTTCGCTGAACGCCGGGATGAGAAATATCCCCATATCAGTCGTACCTGGCGCCAGCACGGGCAAAACCTGAGCACCCTCTTCCGTTATCCGGATGACATTCGTAAGGCGATTTATACGACCAACGCCATTGAATCCCTGAACAGTGTGGTCCGCAAGGCCGTCAATAAGCGCAAGCTGTTTCCGTCTGACGATTCGGCCCGGAAGGTGGTCTACCTGGCGATCAGGGATGCGTCAAAAAAATGGACGATGCCGCTCCGGAACTGGAAGGGAGCGCTGAACCGATTTATCATTGAGTTTGAAGACCGACTGATTGACGATGTCTAACCGGCGATTTACACAGAAATATTTACAGTCCCTGTTGGCAACGGTGCGGATTCTTACCGTCCACGTCCACCAACAGGCAGGCTGTTTCCAGTTCGTCTTTTTACCGCGGTTGTTCGTTACCCATCCTGTACGGATTTAATGCCTGACCGGAAGCAGTCTGTTCACATTGCCGTTGGCAATCATGCGTGCTGCCTCCGGGCTTAGCTGGGCCAGCCACTCCTGGATATGTTGGGCATGTTCGCGAACCTCGCCCCAGCGGGATTCCTTATAGGTGTCAATCGCCACCATAAACCGGTCGGGGTGGTCTTCCATCAGGGCTTTCCATTGCGGCGTCAGGTTGTCGTCTTCATCCACCAGTTTTTCATACAACGACATATCGCAGTATGCTGTCGGGTACTTTTCGACCAGGGCACGAATTTCATGGGCTTCATAGGAGAAACCGCAGTGCGCCCAGACAATGGGTAGCGTCGGCTGCATTGCGATCAGCGCTTCAATGGTTTCCATGTCGGTATGTGCGCTGATGACCCAGTTCTGTTCGGCCGCTATCTGCATCAGTTGCGGTACAATCGACCTGCCGTCGAGGTGCTTGAACCCCATATGAAATTCACCAAAACCACGATAAATACCCTTATCTGCCTGCTCGTTGATATAGTCGAGAATTTCCGGGTCATGGTGCCAGTTCGGCACATCATCATACGTGCGGTAGGGACGGATAAAAGGGATAACCCGCTCCGGGGCGATTTCGTAAAGCATCTCGGTCCCTCTCTCCGGCGTGCTGGAAAACACGGCTCGCTGGATATTGTTCTCCAGCAGAAACCGAATGGCCTGTTCGGGCGGCAGACGTTGCCAGACATTCTGGTTGTAATGCAGGTGCATGTCATACAGCTTATAGCCCTGCACCGGGGATTCATCGCCCTGTACCGGATTGAATATACAGACCAAAAGCAAATATAGACCGGCAAACACCGGAACAAGGTTAATATCCGGTTCTTCTGAGGGTGTTCTGTTATTCTTGGTCATCGTGTCAACTGAAGGAGGCAATAGCGCGGGCCTGTCTGCTTCTGTGGCCGGAATACCATGGATATGAATGGTCAAGGACTCTCTCATTCCGCTATTTTAGCATTAATGTCGGCTAAAATGAGGGGATCGTGGGCTGCAACAGACCGGATTACCACCGATTTCGATCAAAGCGTTGCCGTGTTGCCGACCATGAGCACCACACAGCCGGAAAAGCCCTTTTATTTCTGCTAGAGTGCGTTTCTATTTTGGCATTGACCCCTTCCTGCATGACACCAGAACAATACTGTCAGGACAAAGCGGCTTCCAGCGGTTCGAGTTTTTACTACAGCTTTCTGTTTTTGCCACCGGATATTCGCCGTGCCATTACCGCATTGTATGTCTTTTGCCGAGAGGTGGATGATGTTGTCGATGAGGTGCGTGAGGCTTCAGTCGCTCAACAAAAACTTGACTGGTGGCGCCATGAGCTGGTTCGCACCTTTGCCGGCAGGGCCCGGCATCCGGTGGGTCTGGAGCTGCAGCGTCTGGTCGAGCCTTTCGGTCTGGTGCATGGATATTTTGATGACATTATTGACGGTATGCAGATGGACCTGCTGCAAACCCGCTATGCCAGCATCGAAGAGCTGGAAAAATACTGCTATCACAGTGCCGCGGCAGTCGGTCTCATTGCGGCACGCCTGTTCGGCTATGAAAACCGGGCAACCGAACAGTATGCCCATGATCTGGGTATGGCTTTTCAGCTCACTAATATTATCCGGGATGTCAAGGAAGACAGCGGTCGCAATCGCATTTACCTTCCCCAGGACTTGCTTGCCCGACACGGCGCCAATGAAACATCTTTGATGGCAGGTGAGTTTAATAGTGCCCTTCATGATGTGTTGCAGGAGCTGGCCAATCATGCGGAAGCCTATTATGAGTCATCGGCCTCAAAGTTGCCTGATGTTGACCGATGGAATCAGCGCAGCGGTCTTATCATGTCGTCGATATACCGCTCCCTGCTCGCCCGTATCCGCAGACATGATTTTAACGTTATGGATGGCAGAATATCCGTACCGAATCTGTCCAGACTATGGATTGCCTGGCAAACAGCACGCCGCGAAAACAAGCGCTACCGGCAATATATGAAGCAACATGCCACCTGATACAACACCGGAAAAGCCCGTTGTTATTGTTGGCGGAGGTTGGGCCGGCCTGTCGGCAGCCATTCACCTCGCCCATCAGGGCCGGTCCGTCACTCTTATTGAGGCCGCCGGACAATCCGGTGGTCGTGCCCGCACGGTCATGTTCGGCGAATTGCCGGTTGACAATGGTCAGCATATCGCACTGGGTGCCTACCACCACCTGCTTGAATTGCTCGATATTATCGGCCTGCATGAGTCCCTTGTATTCTCCCGCCTGCCGTTGTCATTGAATATCATGGGTAATGAGGACAGTGTTACTCTCAAGGCATCCAGACTGCCTGCACCTTTTCATCTTCTGGGTGCCTTATTATGTGCCAAAGGGTTGACCGCTACCGATAAAGGCAAAACACTTTTTAACTGGTTCAGGTTGATCGGTGCAGACACACGTCATGACATGACGGTTACAGAGCTTCTGCATGGCACGGGCCAGCCCGAAAGAGTCTCTCATTTCCTGTGGATTCCACTTTGTATCGCAGCATTAAATACCCATCCGGACATGGCTTCCGCCTGTCTGTTTCAAAGAGTGCTTAAAGATACTTTTATGCGTCAGCGCAAGAGCTCCGATTTGCTGCTGCCCCGCCATGATATGGGAAAAGTGCTGCCACAGCCGGCTCTGGACTGGCTTACTCGACATAATGTAGAGATACTCATACGGGAACGTGTCATCGGCCTGCAACTGAACCGGAATGAAATCACCGGCGTCATTACCAATCGCCAGACACTGCCGGCTGAGCAGGTGGTTCTTGCCACTAATGCCTGGAGTGCTGCTCAACTTATTGAGAGTATTCCCAGTCTGAGCAGGCTCCATAAAAACCTGCTGCAATTCGACTATGAGTCCATCACCACAGTTTTTCTCCGATATGCCAAAGCCGTTATGCTTGATCCGATCATGCAGGGTTATGCCGACAGATTTACCCAGTGGATATTTGATCGCAGGATTACCGGTCAGCCTGAAATGATTGCGGCGGTTATCAGTGCGGATAGCAGATACTCAAATATGGACAAAGATGAGCTGGTAAAGACGGTCATCGATGATATAAAGACGGTCAGCAAATTACCGAATGAACCGACAGACAGTTTGGTAGTTCGAGAAAGACGGGCCACATTTTCGGCGACTCCGAAAATGGAAAGGCTGCGTCCGACCAACACAACTGCCCTTAACGGTCTGCTACTGGCCGGTGATTACACGCAAACCGGATATCCCGCAACCCTGG
Organism: Gammaproteobacteria bacterium; assembly: GCA_965214035.1. Taxonomy (GTDB): domain Bacteria; phylum Pseudomonadota; class Gammaproteobacteria; order JAJDYQ01; family JAJDYQ01; genus JAJDYQ01. The sequence goes on from OZ243932.1 coordinate 1,384,352, forward strand.
AAGGTGCAGTAATGAGCGGCAGGCAGGCTGCAAGCGAGATTCAGAAGCCGGCTGTCAGGACGGACTGATGGATACGATGATTCCCGACGACTACATGCCGCAAAAAAATTGCCTGAGAGATAAAATTATTCTAATAACCGGAGCCGCAGGTGGCATCGGCGCAACGGTCAGCAGGACTTTTGCCCACTACGGCGCAACCGTTATTTTGCTGGACAAGGACGTAAAGGGACTGGAGTCCTTGTCTGATGAGATTGAAGATGCCGGTGATGTCCAACCCGCGCTCTATCCGATGAACCTTGAAGGTGCCAAAGACCAGGATTATGCGGATCTCGCCAGCGTTATCGAAAAGGAGTTCGGCCGACTCAACGGCCTGCTGCATAACGCCGCAAGACGTGATCCCCTGACCCCACTCTGGCGTATCCAGCTTGAAGAGTGGTTTGAAATATTACAGGTTAATCTAAATGCTCCATTCATGCTGACATGCGCCTGCCTGGATCTTCTGAATGCTGCACAGCACCCTTCGGTTGTATTTACCACTGACCACCAGTCACGCAGGCATCATGCTTACTGGGGGGCCTATGGTATTTCCAAACATGCTGTCGATGGCCTGATGAAGACTTTTGCTGATGAGCTGGAAAATCAGTCGCCAATACGGGTTAATGCGATTGATCCGGGGCCAGTCAAAACCAGTATGCGCGTAAAAACCTATCCTGGACTGGATCCAGGCACAATGACCAGCCCCAAAGACATTATGGACAGCTATGTGTATCTGATGGATGAGAGCAGCCGGAATGTGAATGCACAGACAATTCACGCACAGACACGCATATAGAACGACAAAAACCACTTGCTCAGCTGTAAATTAATACCTGCAGACCCAGTCAACCAATCCGGGCACCATCCCGGCGGCGTATAGCAATCACGCAGGACTGTGGTACATTGTCACCGCCACGCGGAAAGCTGCTGCCCCCTCTCTCTCCTGGATGCTGGATGCCCACGAAAACCGTTTTATAGTCGGCACTCCAGGTGATGCCGGTCACCTCGGATTCGCGCGGGCCGACCAGAAACCTTTTGATTTCACCCGTTTCAACATCACCAATTAATAACTGGTTATTACCCATACCGGCAAAATTACCCTGATTAGAATAGTTACCATCTGTCTCAATCCATAAATTACCCAGGGTATCAAATGCCAGACCATCGGGAGAGTTAAATATATTATCGGAATGGATATTCGCCGAACCTGAACGTCCGTCCCGGTGTACTTCGGGGTTACCCGCCAATACAAACAAATCCCAGATAAATGTATTGGCGGCATGGTCTTTACCTTCAGGTCGCCAGCGCACAATTTGACCATAAAGATTACGCGCCCTCGGATTCGGCCCACCAACCGGGGTTTCATCACCACCCTGATTGGTTTTAACACCGCGGTTTGTGTTATTGGTTAAACAACATAAAACCTGTGAATTATCAGGGCTGGCAGCAATCCACTCAGGGCGATCCATCGTCGTGCCACCTGCTTTGGAGGCCGCCATGCGCGTATGCAGGGCAATTTCCGCTTTTGACATGCCTGTCGTTTCAGGAATCAGTGGCAGCCACTCACCTTTTTCATGATCGTAAAAACGGGCAACGTACAACGTGCCACTGGTCAATAATTCATGGTTGTTTTTGCTGTCGGATCGATATTGGCCATCACTGACAAAGCGATACAGGTATTCACCTCGCTCATCATCACCCATATAGACCACCACACGCCCGTCCGTCGCGATGACCAACTCGGCATTTTCATGCTTGAATCGGCCCAGTGCTGTCAGCTTGCGGGGCCTGGATTTCGGGTTTGCCGGATCAATTTCCACGACAAAACCGGCCCGGTTAGGTTCATTTGGATGCCTGCCAACATCAAAACGCTCATCGTATGTTGCCCAGCGATAACCCCGGTCTTGGCCGCTGATACCATACCGCTGCATGGCATCATCAGGCAGGAAGTTCGGATCAACCGAAGAAAAATAGCCATTAAAGTTTTCTTCACAGGCCAGATAAGTACCCCATGGCGTACGACCACTACCACAGTTATTCCAGGTCCCCAGGGCCTCTATACCTTCCGGGTCTGCCGCTGTTTTCATGGCCGGATGGCCACGCAGCGGGCCGGTAATCTCAAAGGCGGTATCCGGCGTAATTTTGCGATTGTAAGAAGAGTCCTTGACAACCTGCCACTGGCCATCTTTTTCGACCAGCTCCACAATACAGACACCGTGAGCTGCCTTACCCTTGCGTACATCATCAGCAGTTTCCGGCTGTCTGGAAGCGCGATTACCGTAAATCAGGCCGCGATTGATGTACTCATTGTTGACCGCCAGTAAATTCCGGCCATCGGTCGTTACAAACAGGGCCATGCCGTCATTGTTGTCACCAAAAGCCAGCTCCTGACTTTGTCCGGTACCCCGGCTGCTGTCATCGAAGTCAATGCCCTGGCTCCACAAGGGATCCCCCCATTTCACAACCACCTGCCAGTCAAAGCCCGGCGGCAAAGTTATCGTATCGGCCGTACTGGCTTTAACGGGCTCAAAAGAATCGATAAAACGCGCCGAACCCTGCGCTGTGCGACCAGCAGCAGACATCGTGACACCAATGCCAACCAGAAAAGAAGAGACACCCAGGCTGACGGATCGAAAGAGAAAATCCCTTCGGTCCAAGGCTCCATCAAGGATTTTTTCAAAATCAGAACTTTCCGGTCTGGAACTGATAGTTTCATCCAAACTATCGGCAGACAGGCATACAGGTCCGCTGATTTCTTCAGTCATGGTTGCAGACACCAGAACGAGGTTGACAGGACATAAATATACTATAGATATGTAGCCTAACCCCAAAACAGAAAATCAATCTCATATCTTTAATCCGGCATCCAGAATAATACCAGTCTGCCAAGGGCATGTTCCCATACCGCGACTTCATGCTGGCTGGCGATGGCCGAAATCAAGGGTATTGAAACCAGCTTCCGACAAGTCGAACCCGGGTAGATCAGAACCGTGTCGAATATCAGCAACAGATTCATACCAGATTCTGCTAGAATCAGCACCCTGGTTTTTAGCGCCATCTTTGGAATGTGGCTGAATTGAGGCATTTTCATGTTCGATAAACTTGCCGGACACCTGTCAGAGGTTACTCGCCGACTACGCGGACAGGTCCGAATTACGGAAACCAATATCCAGGATGATCTGCGGGAAGTGCGAATGGCTTTGTTGGAGGCCGATGTCGCCCTGCCCGTTGTTAAAGACCTGATAGAAAAAATCCGCGAGCGTGCGGTGGGTCAGGAAGTTTTACAAAGCCTGACTCCGGGCCAGACCCTGATTAAAATCGTGCAGGACGAACTGGTTACCATTATGGGCGAGGCCAATGAACAGCTCTCACTCAATACTGCACCGCCTGCCGTTGTGCTGATAGCCGGCCTGCAGGGAGCAGGCAAAACAACTTCAGTTGCCAAACTTGCCCGCTTTCTCACAGAAAGGCACAAGAAAAAGGTTATGACAGTCAGCTGTGATGTCTATCGACCCGCAGCAATCGATCAGCTACAGACGCTTACAATGCAGGCAGGTGCCGATTTTTTCCCATCTACCAGCAAAGACAAACCGATCAAAATTGTAAGCAATGCAATCCGGCAGGCCAGGGTATCGGCCACCGATGTGCTGCTGGTGGATACCGCCGGTCGCCTGCATGTTGACGAGGAAATGATGAATGAAATCAAGCAACTATACACAACCTGCGATCCGGCAGAAACCCTGTTTGTTATCGACAGCATGACCGGACAGGATGCCGTCAATACGGCCAGAGCATTCAATGACGCCTTGCCTCTGACTGGCATCATACTGACCAAGGCAGATGGTGATGCTCGTGGCGGTGCAGCACTATCCACTCGTTATATTACAGGTAAGCCTGTCAAGTTTATTGGAATGGGTGAAAAAATTGAAGCCCTGGAACCATTCCATCCGGACCGTATTGCATCCCGTATTCTGGGCATGGGCGATGTAGTCAGTCTGGTCGAAGAAGTTCAACAAAAAGCCGACCATGAAAAAGCTGCCAAACTGGCCAAAAAAATGAAAAAGGGCGGGGCCTTTGATCTGGGAGATCTGCGTGATCAATTACAGCAAATGCTGGGTATGGGAGGCCTGAATGCCTTGATAGATAAAATGCCGGGCATGGGCAAACTACCGGAAACCGCCAAGGCACAGATGAATGACAGACAACTTCAACATATGATCGCGATTATCAACTCAATGACCCCGAAAGAAAGACACATCCCCACCCTGATTAACGGCTCCCGCCGCAAGCGCATAGCACAAGGATCGGGCACCTCGATCCAGCAGGTCAATCAGGTGATGAAGCAATATAAGCAAATGTCCAAAATGATGAAAAAGATGGGCAAAAGTGGTGGCATGGCCGGAATGATGCGAGGGCTGGGCAGCAAAATACCGGGGGGGCTGCTTTAGTTTTCGCAATTATGGCAAAAAGTCACTGAACTGAGGTATGATGACCTGATATGACGGCAGATAATTGGAGCGATGCCCATGCTAAAACTCATTCAGATAACTTCTTTCGCGGTACTGGTTACGGTCAGCATTAGCCCTGTTCACGCATGGTGGAATGAAAATAACGACGGTCGGAATCATTTCCCCAACAGCAATGGCGTCCCCGGATATGACCGGCAGGGATACCCAGGCTCCCACGACAAAGACTGGAAGCCCTGGAAAGACAGCCGGTGGAAAGGCTGGCGAGCGCCATGGAGCAATGATGGCAGTCGCTGGGGGTCGGGGCCCTGGAACTCCTTCGGTGAATCTTTTGGCGACCTGATGGGAGAAGTCGAAGTCGATACCAATATCAGGGTCAAAGGCAAGACATCCGGCAGTGGTGAAACTGAAGGCAAAACCTGGAACTATGGCTATTCCAATAGCCACCGGGCATATCAGCCATACGCTTACAGGCCCGCACCCTACTCCTACAGGCCATACACGCCCTATCCTTACTATCACCAGCCACAGGCTTTTCCATACACGCCCTACCCCCCGCGACGACGCTATTAGACGAGCCTGGACAGCAAACAACTCCCATCGAGTATCGGTTTTGACCTTATACCTGAAGAGGGGTTGCCAAAGCCTCAATATGCTGTTACATTAACAAAGTCGGTAGTCTGGCTGGATGGCGAAATTGCTTCTACCAATGCAGAAGCATCACTTGATAATGGCATATTGGATGTCTCAAGTCTGGTCTGCGCCTGATGAGAAAGGCGCACAAGAAAATCCCCTCTACCGATAGACGAAACCATTTTTACCCGCACTAAGCGAGGTATGTTTTTACAATCATGTTATCGCCGGGATTCATTTTCCTGATTTTCACGATCAGCGCATTTCTGGGCCGTTACCGTGAGGCTGGTCTGTCAGCCATCCGGAACGGTTACAAATATATGACAACTATTGCTGTTGACAAGCCAGCTGAAGTGACCAACTCCATGGAAACACCTGTTCCGGCACTAATTAGAGAGCCCGACTATGAAAAGAATGTTAATCAACGCAACCCAACAGGAAGAGCTGCGCGTTGCGATGGTCGATGGTCAGTACCTTTACGATCTGGACATCGAACGCACTGCAAAACAACGCAAAAAATCCAATGTATATAAGAGCAAAATAACCCGTATTGAACCCAGTCTGGAAGCCGCCTTTGTCAGCTATGGCGAGGAGCGGCATGGTTTCCTGCCCTTTAAGGAAATTTCCCGCAACTACTTTAAGCCTGAAGCCAAAACGGAGGGACGCCCTTCGATCAAGGATGTCATTGAAGAAGGCCAGGAAATCATTGTCCAGATTGACAAGGAAGAGCGCGGCAATAAAGGGGCAGCGCTAACCACCTTCGTCAGCCTGGCCGGGCGTTATCTGGTGATGATGCCGAATAATCCCCGCGCAGGCGGAGTATCCAGACGTATTGGGGGTGAGGAGCGCGGTCAGGTTCGTGAAGTACTGAGCGATCTGGATATACCTGACGGTTCAGGAGTTATCGTCAGAACTGCCGGAGTCGGGCGCTCATCCGAGGAGCTGCAATCCGATCTGGACTATCTGAAGCAGGTCTGGTCAGCGATTGAAGGCGCTGCCCGGGAAAACAAGGCACCGTTTCTTGTTTATCAGGACAGCAATATCATTATCCGGGCACTACGCGATAACTTCCGCAATGATATCAGCGAAATCCTGATTGACGCTCCAGCAATATACGAAGAAGCCCGTGACTTTATCAAGCAGGTCATGCCCCATCACCTGGACAAGTTGCAGCTCTACAAAGAAGAGACTCCGCTGTTCAGCCGCTACCAGATAGAAAGTCAGATTGAGAGCGCATTCCGCCGCGAGGTACGCCTGCCGTCAGGTGGTCAGATTGTCATAGATCACACCGAAGCCCTGACATCCATTGATATTAATTCGGGCCGGGCCACCAAAGGCAGCGATATTGAGGAAACTGCCTTAAACACCAATCTGGAAGCCTCGGATGAGATTGCCCGTCAATTGAGACTCCGCGACAGTGGTGGTCTGATTGTTGTCGATTTTATTGACATGGGAGCTAACCGTAATCAGCGCACAGTTGAAGAGCGTATGCGCAAGGCTTTATCGGCGGATAAAGCCAGAACCCGTATTGGCCGGATCTCACGGTTTGGCCTGTTTGAAATGTCACGCCAGCGTCTGCGCTCATCGCTTGATGAATCGAACTATCACATCTGCCCCCGTTGCAGCGGCCAGGGTACGGTTCGCAGCGTGGAGTCATTGGCACTATCGATATTGCGCCTGATTGAAGAAGAAGCGATGAAAGAAAGTACCAGCCGCGTGGTCGCCCAGGTTCCGATCAGTGTGGCAACTTTTCTGCTCAATGAAAAACGGCGCTCCATTACGCTCCTTGAGAGCCGCCACAACATCGAGATCATACTGGTTCCCAATGGGTCACTGGAAACACCTCGCTATGAAATCGCACGTGAACGCTCTGATGAGGCGGCGCAGAATGATGCCCGCAGCTACAAACAGGCCCATGACTTTTCGGTGGCTGAAGATGCTCCACGGTCCGGGGAAAAAGCTCCCCCTGCTCTTGAACCGGCCATAAAAAATATACAGCCGGCTGCTCCGGTGATCCATGAGCAACCCGAAGCAGAAGAAGAAAGCAAAGAACAGGCCCCAGGGCTGATCAAGCGCCTGTTTGGCAGTATCTTTGGTGACAACAAAGAGGAAGAGCAAAAACCTCGCCGTGGCGAGCGCCGACGCTCAGGCAATCGAAGCCATCGCCGCAGTCCGGGCCGTCAACAATCCGGCCGAAGAGGCCCGAATTCAGGTAACCCACAGGAAGCCCGGCAGGATAGTGACTCACAAAAGAAAGAAAATCGGGACCAACAACAAAAGAGGCGTGACTCGCGCAATAAAAGCCGCAATCCGAAAAAGACAGAACACCAAAAACCTGAACAGGCGCACTCAGACCAAAAGCCGACCAAAAGCCCGGGTGGTCAGGCTGCCGCAGCGGAATCTCCAAACAATACATCCGATAAAAAACAGCGTGGTCAGGGGCGCAGGCGTGGACAGCGGCGCAGCAGCAATGAAGCAGCGGCCAATAACAGACCACAAGGTAACGGTAGCTCCAGCCAACGGGAGAACACAAACTCTGGAAACCGTGCGGGCAAATCTGATACAGACGAAGCAAAGCAACCCGTGACCGCCCGGGAGAAACAAGCTGACCCTGTCGTAACAGAGTAACCCCTGCCAGTTGAGTGTCCGGCTACCTACCGGGCACTCAACTTATGTCCGGCAATAATATCATCCAGCAAGCCACGTGAACCGGACTCAACCATATCCAGAACAAGGTCAAAACCATCGGCACCACCATAATACGGATCAGGCACTTCCTGCCGACTCGCATCCGGAGCGTATTCCAGAAACATATGCAGCTTATGCCGGTGCTGCACGGGACACCGCGAGGAAAGGGTGTCATGATTGTCACGATCCATCGCCAATATATAGTCAAAGTCCTCAAAATCACTGTGTTTAATCTGCCGCGCCCGTAAATCAGATATATCCAGCCCCCGCTGACGTGCAGCGGACTGAGCCCGCCGATCAGGAGGTTCACCTGTATGATAAGCATGAGTCCCGGAGGACTCGATAACAATATCATCAGCATAGCCGGCATCTCTCACCAGTTGGCGAAAAACACCATGGGCAGTTGGCGACCTGCAAATATTACCCATACAACAAAATAGAACTTTTATTTTCATACGTTAAGTCACCTTCACTACATCAAACATTAAAATAATATCAGGCATCACAAATTAAATCGTTCGAGCAAGTCAGATTTTATTTCCGAATATCCTGCGCGATCAGCTCTGCTTGCTTCAACACTGTTTCTGTTGCCAGTTTTTGCATATCCGGTGGATAGCCATACTGCCTCAGTGTGCGTTTGATAATTACTTTTAATTTGGCTCTAACACTTTCTTTTATTGCCCAGTCTATCGAAGTATTTTGTTTTACACGCTCTGTCAGGACCACGGCCAGTTCTCTTAACTTATCGTGTTGCATCAGCTCTTTAGCACTTTCATTATCAGCAACAGCCGTATAAAAAGCGTACTCGTATTCGGTTAGCTCAAGCTCCTTCGCTTCATCATCCATACTCATAATTTCTTTGCTTAGCTTAATCAGTTCATCCATGACCTCAGCGGCAGTTAATATTTTAGCATGATATTTCTTGATGGTATTTTCCAGCATTTCCATCAGTGATTTACTTTTCACTAAATTTTTTCTTGAGCGGGATTTTAATTCATCATTGAGTCACTTCTTCAATACCTCCAATGCAACATTCTTATGCTCCATGCCTTTAAGTTCCAGCAAAAACTCTTCAGACAAAACTGAAATATCCGGCTTTTTAATTCCTGCCGCATCAAACACATCAATCACTTGTTCAGAAACCAAGGCCTGATCAATAACTTGCCTAATTGTGGTTTCTATCTCTTCATCACTTCGCCCTGTTCCTGTGGCATCAAACTTGACCAGACGCGCTTTCACCGCCTGAAAAAATGCCACCTGATCTTTAATATCCATGGCTTGTTCATGGGGTATTGCAATAGCAAAGGCTCTGGACAAAGCAGTGACTTCATCCACAAAACGTTTTTTGCCATTTTCCAGACCCAGAATATGGTCTTCCGCTGCCAAAATGAGCGACAGCTTTTGTGCTGTATTGGCGACAAAATAATTTTCATAGGCAAAGCCTCCGCCATCATTGGAGAACAACTGGGAAACCACTTCCAGCTTTTCCAGCATTAGTTCCACAGCTTGTTCCTGTAGAATGGCAGGGTCACCTTTTCCACCTGCATCCGAATAAAAAGACAGGGCCGCTTTCAGATCAGAGGCTATTCCCAGATAATCCACAATCAAGCCGCCTGGTTTATCCTTGTAAACCCGATTAACCCGTGCAATTGCCTGCATCAGGTTATGCCCTTTCATTGGCTTATCAATGTACAGGGTATGCAGGCTCGGAGCATCAAAGCCGGTCAGCCACATATCCCGAACGATTACCAGTTTAAGGGGATCGTCAGGATTCCTCATTCTTTCTGCCAGGGTCTTTCTTTGTGCTTTGGTAGTGTGGTGTCTGGCAATTTCGGGGCCATCCAATGAACTGGAAGTCATTACCACTTTAATGGCACCCTTATCCAGATCATCCGAATGCCACTCAGGTTTGATTTTGATAATCCGGGCATAGAGTTCAACAGCAATGCGGCGACTCATGGAGACAATCATACCCTTGCCATCAAACACCGTCTGGCGTTGTTCAAAATGGCCAACTATATCTCTGGCGATATTTTTGATGCGATTTTCACTGCCAATTAACGCCTCTAACTGTGTCCACCTGGTTTTGGCTTTTTGTGCTTCAGTCAGTTCATCCTGTGCCAGTTCTTCATCCAGTGCCTTAACCCATTGCTTCCCTTCTTCGCTCAAATTGACTTTGGCAAGTCGGCTTTCATAATAGATACGTACCGTTGCCCCGTCTTCTACCGCCTGAGCGATATCATAGACATCGATATAATTTCCAAATACTGCCGGTGTATTGGTATCGGTGCTCTCTATCGGTGTACCTGTGAAGCCAAGGCAGGTCGCATTAGGCAAGGCATCGCGCATATATTTGGCAAAGCCATAGACGACTTTTTTACCCACCACATTGCCTTGTTTATCCCTGTCATCAATGGTTTTTGCCTTAAAGCCATACTGGGTGCGGTGGGCTTCATCGGCTATCACCACGATATTTTCTCGCTCCGACAAGGTATCAAATACATTACCCTCATCAGGCTGGAATTTTTGAATGGTAGAAAAAATCACCCCGCCAGAGGCGACCTGTAATAATTTTTTGAGTTGATCACGATTTTCAACCTGTCTGGGTTCTTGGCGTAGCAGTTGCGTAGAGGCAGCAAAGGTATCAAACAGCTGATCATCCAAATCATTGCGGTCAGTAATGATTAAAATCGTGGGATTATCCAGTGCGAGCACAATCTTACCCGTATAGAAAGCCATGGATAACGACTTGCCACTGCCTTGGGTATGCCATACTACGCCGCCTTTACGGTCACCTTTGGGTTGGCTTTTTACGCCTGTCAGGCCATAGCTGGCCGGGTCCTCCATTACCTGACTGACAGGTGTTTGTTTTTCTAATAGCTTGTTGTTGACATGCCCTGCTGCCCGCAAGGTCGATTCCACCGCACGATTGACCGCATAGTATTGGTGATAGGCCGCCAGCTTTTTCTCCGTTTCAATCGTCACCACACCTGTCCTGGGGTCTTCGTTTCTGGATTTCTCGAATACAATAAAATGACGCATTAAATCCAGCAGAGTCTGTTTCGTCAGCATTCCTTTAATCAGGATTTCCAACTGGCTGACCAAATGAGAGGCTTCCTCTTTGCCATCAGCAGTTTTCCAGCTCATAAAACGGCTGAGTCCCGCCGACAATGGGCCTGCCTTCGCTTCCAGACCATCCGAAATAATCATAAAGGCATTTGTGGTAAACAGGCCGGGAATGGTTTGTTGATAAGTTTGCAATTATTGATAAGCAGATTGAATCGTGGCATTTTCATCGGCAGCATTTTTTAGCTCAATCACTATCAGGGGCAAACCATTGACAAACAGCACCACATCGGGGCGTTTATTGACTCCGTTTTCAATCACGGTCAACTGATTTGCCACTACAAAATCATTGTTTTCGGGGTTGGCAAAGTCCATCAGCCATACCAGAGCACCTCGCTGATTACCTTCCTTTTGAATCGATACCTTCACCCCTTCGGTCAGCAGTCGGTGGAAGGTCTCGTTATTGGCGAGTAATTCAGGGGAATGGATACGGGAAACTTCTTTAATGGCTTCCTGTTGCGCCTCATAAGGAATACCGGGGTTAATTCTGGCAACTGCATCGGTCAAACGAGAGATTAATAAGACCTCATCAAAACTGCGTCGTTGCGGGTTGTCGGAATCAGGGGCAATGTCGGGAGCATAAATGTATTCATAGCCCTGTTTTTTCAGTAGTTCAATACAGAATGTTTCGATGGCATTTTCAGTGATTCGATTCATGCTTCAGTCTGGTTTGTCAGCATGTGTATTATCAGCCGGATAAGCGTTTCTTTTTGTTTGGGATCGGACTCTGCAACCAGTAAAGTTAAAGCGGCCAACCCGGTGTCATTGATAACCACTTCACCCTGAGCATTGAATAAGCGACCATTCCGATTGAGAAAATCCACCAGCAAGAAAGCACCACTGCGTTTATTGCCATCAGAGAAGGGATGGTTTTTCACTACAAAATAAAGTAAATGTGCAGCTTTACTTTCAATGCTGGGATAAGCGGGTGCGCCAAAGACGCTTTGTTCCAGATTGCCGAAAATACCTGCCAAACCTTCGGCTCGGGGATTGGCAAACAGGTCGGTTGCCTCCTGACGGGCGATTAAATCCGCTTTTAATATCCTCAATGACTGCATCGCTTCTTCGGGGCTGGGTAAAGTACCGCCTGCCTGACCTTTCGGTTCTTCCAGCAGTCCCTCATCATAGCGTTGTAACCATAAGAAAGTTTGCGTGTAACGGCTGATAATTTCAGTCAACCCACGCCCAGCATCCAGGGTTAAGTCAGGCGATTTTGCGGTTTTTTCAACCAGTATTAGGGCTTGTTGCAAGGCTTGAGCATTTTGCTCAAAGCGTTTCTGGTTCAGACTGTAGCCTTGTACTAAATACTCTTTAAGGCGTTGGGTTGCCCAGATACGGAATTGTGTGCCTTTGGTAGAGTTAATCCTGTAACCCACTGAAATAATAGCATCAAGATTATATTGTTTAATTTTACGGGTGACTTGTCGTTGCCCTTCTTGACGAACTACCGAGGATTCCTCGGTAGTTGCCGATTCATCCAACTCACCCTCTTGATAGATATGTTTTAAGTGCAAACTGATGGTATCGCTGTCTTTATCAAATAAAGTAGCCATCTGTTTTTGTGATAGCCAAAAACTATCCTGGCTAAAGCGTAGTTCAACCTGCGTTTGCCCGTCTTGGGTTTGGTAGATTTCTATTGCGTTTTGCTTATCCATAGTTGGCTATCCTGACTTCACCGTTCATCAGTTTTGGTAGGAGGGTGTCGCGGAGGGATTCCAAGCTACGGATTTGCCAGCAATTTTTATTACCTTATCATTAATTGGTTTAGCCTCAGATTCAAATCTTCTCACCAAATTTTTAGATGGTATTACGATTTCCATTTGCTGAAAATCTCCCTTGCTGATAGAACCAAACACTGTTCCCTCATCGTTAAATTTTTTTATTTTTTCCATTAAAGATCTAAGTTTAAAGTATGTGTATGTATAAAATTCATGATTATCTTTATACCGAAATGCTGCCACGCCACGACCAATACAGCATTCCTTTTCTGACATATTTTGAGCGCCTACAGGTGCTCTTACGCTGATAAGCGTATCAAAGAGTTTAGCCAGTCTTTTTTGTTCGGTTGTAAAAACTCGCTCAGTTGGGAAACGAAAACCGAAATCAGCATTGCCTTGAAACATAGGCATTCCAACGCCTGTTTCATTAAATGAACCCCCTGGTGGAGATTGCCCCATTGTGAAGTCAAACTCTTCAGGAAGTACTCCTTTCTCCCCCCAATCCTCCCCAGCCTCTTCCACAAACCACTGCCGAAACAGGGTTTCAGCCATTTGTTCAAGGGTTTTGTTTTGGCGGTGGAGCAGGTCGATTTTATCATCCAGCGAGCTTAATACTTCGGCTATGGATTTTTGTTCGGGGAGGGGTGGAACAAATAACTCATGCTCTTTTACTACGTCAGTTTGAACACGCTGTCTTCCTGAACTGCCTGTCATAGATAATATGGCAATATCTCTAATTTCAGAGGAAATCGTCAAATAGTAAAGAAAGTGTTTATTTGAAATGTCTTCTCTTTCTCTTAAAACAATGAATTCGGTTGATCCAAAACCAATTTCATCATCATTAAGAATATCAACATAAGATGTTTTACCATTTTCAAGACTTGGTGTTATGCGAGCCATTACTGTATCACCGTTACGAAATTTTACTCCTCCCTTATATTTCTCATTTAAGTACAATGGAATCTTCCTTGTAAAAGGTTGCAATGCTTCCATTGGGATTTTTTTGGCTAATAAACCCTTTGGTAATCGCTCAGTTGGATTTATTTTTGCAAAATCATCAAGTTTATACTCCCGCCACTCACTCACCCCCAACCCCCAATCTCAATTCTGCTTCCTCAATCGCTTTATGTAGCTTCTCCTGTAAAACCGTTTTAGGTGGCAACTTCAACCAGTATTCCGAGATATGAATATCGTCTTGTTCCAGCTCCATCAGTTCGACTACTTCCTGATCTTTGCTGCTGCATAATAAAATAGCGATGGGTGGGTTTTCGTCGGCTTGCTGTTCGTGTTTTGCCAGCCATTTGAGATACAGCTCAACTTGCCCTTTGTATTCGGGTTTGAATTCACCGAGCTTGAGTTCAATCAAGACCAAACGCTTTAAGCTACGGTGATAAAACAGTAAGTCCAGATAATAGTCATTGCCACCGATTTGCAGGCGTTTTTGCCGCGCCATAAAGGCAAAGTCACTGCCGAGTTCCAGTATGAAATGTTCCAGTTTGTGCAAAATGGCATTTTCTAAATCTTTTTCGCTGAAGTTGTCCTGTAGATCGAGAAAATCGAGCAGGTAAGGATCTTTTAAATGTAGCTTCAGGGATGGCTGCTGCCCACTACCCAAGTTTGCCAATGCTTGCCGGATGACTTGTTCGGGCTGTTTGGCAATAGCACTACGCTCGAATAACATGCCGTCCATGCGTTGTCGCAGGGTTCGGACTGACCAGCCCTCATGGCTGCTCATCTGAGTGTAAAATACACGCTGTGTGTCGTTGTCGAGTTTGATCAACTCAACAAAATGAGACCAGCTCAATTGTGACGACAGTGTCGTCACTTTTTCTTGCGCGGGGAAATAGTCATAAAATAACTTCATTCTTAACAAGTTACGGTAACCAAAACCCTTGCCGAATTCGATACTCAGTTGTTGAGCTAAGCGCTTGAGCGTTTGCTTTCCGTATTTTGAACGATTTGACTCCAAAACTTCTGTACGGATGAGTTTACCGATACGCCAATAGGTGAGTGCGAGTGTTTGGTTGACCTGCTTAACAACACTTGATCTTGCATCAGTAATCAGTTGCCTGATCTCTGCATACAAATTTTGGTATTCAGCAGGGGATTGTATTGGGAAGATTTCTTTTTTCTTAGCCATCAATCTTTACCTTCGCCAGATTATCCAAAATCCGTTGGTTCAATCTCGCCTCTTCTGTTAACTGCCTTTCAAACTCCGCTTTGAGGCTACTAAAGCGTTCACCAAAATCAAAGTCATCTTCTTCCTCTGCCAGGCCCACATAGCGTCCTGGGGTGAGGACGTAATCCAGCTCTTTAACGCGTTCAATGGGCGCGGCATTACAGAAGCCTTTGATGTCTGTATATGTATCTACCGTACGGGCAACCCTGTATGGTTGCCCTTTTTTTGATGGTTGCACATTATCAGGGCAGCCACGCAGGTCTTCCCCTACAGGACTTCGCCAGTTGTGGTAAGTGTCAGCAATGGTTTGTATATCCTCAACGGACAGTTCACGAGTACGGCGATTGATTAGATGCCCCATATTGCGTGCATCAATAAACAGGATTTCATTGGTGCGATTACGAAACTTGCCATTGGCACGGTTACGGCTTAAAAACCACAGTGAGGCGGGGATTTGAGTATTTAAAAACAGTTTGGCTGGCAGGTTGACAATACAATCAATTAAACCCGCTTCAACCAACGCTTTTCTAATCTCACCTTCGCCCGATGTTTTAGAAGTCAACGCCCCTTTTGCCAATGCAAAGCCTGCTTGTCCACTGGGGGCAAGGTGATAGATAAAGTGCTGTATCCACGCATAGTTGGCATTGCCTGTAGGTGGTGTGCCGTATTGCCAGCGACCATCTTTACGCAGTAGATCACCGCTCCAGTCGCTGACATTAAACGGTGGATTGGCAATAATATAATCGGCTTTGAGGTCTTTGTGGGCATCGTTTAAAAACGAGCCTTCGTTATTCCATTTGACTTGTGAGCTATCAATGCCCCGAATGGCAAGGTTCATTTTTGCCAGCCGCCAGGTAGTCTGGTTGCTCTCTTGTCCGTAGATAGAAATATCGTTGATTTTGCCTTGATGTTCAGTAACAAATTCCTCTGATTGCACAAACATCCCGCCCGAACCACAGCAGGGGTCAAGTACACGACCTTTATAGGGTTCGAGCATTTCCACCAATAATTCAACGACACTTCTTGGGGTATAAAACTGCCCACCTTTTTTACCCTCTGCCAAGGCAAACTCACCAAGGAAGTATTCAAACACATGCCCCAGCACATCGGCACTGCGAGACTTGGCATCCCCCAAGGCAATATTGCCAATCAGGTCGATAAGCTCACCTAAACTGGTCGGGTCAAGATTCTGTCTGGCGTAGACTTTAGGAAGCACCCCCTTTAATGAGCTGTTTTCCTTTTCGATAGCATCCATAGCCTCATCAACGGTTTTGCCGATGGTCGGTTGTTTGGCATGGGCTTGCAGGTGTGCCCAGCGGGCACATGATGGTACAAAAAAAACATTTTCTGCTTTATATTCGTCCTTGTCTTCGGGATCGGCTCCAGCATAATCACCTTCGCCTGCCTTTAGTTTGGTGTATAGCCCCTCAAAGGCATCAGAAATGTATTTGAGAAAAATCAAACCCAGCACAACATGCTTGTATTCAGCTGCATCGATATTTTTGCGCAACTTGTCAGCCGCTCGCCAATACTGTTTTTCCGGTGATTCTTTCGCTACTTCATTCTTATTGGCCATTCTGTCTCCGTTTATTTGTTTCGCTATTTACGCCCAAACAAGTAACTTGTTATGGCACTGTCTGACCATGACTCCACAGTTCATATTCACTAATGTCAATCTCTCTACCCCAAACCACAGCATACCCCCCTCGTTCGACTTTTACCGATTGAAACAAAGCTGGATTCTTTAACGGAGCAAACATGTCTTTGCTCAGGAGAGGAGAGACATCGTACTTTTTTTGTCATTATTATCGAACTCGATGAGTAAAGTATGATCATTGATGGCTGATGCTGATTTGATTTTCGGATAAGGCACTTTTGGGGAATTATACTTAACTCCATCTGAGCGATATAGTACTGATGGATACGATTCGGATCAAGAAAAAATGTACTCATGTGAACAACATCTTATTAGGTATCCATTATCTGAGCAGTCTGCCACATAAACTACTTGTTATGCCACTTTGATTTTAAGGATAAGTCTTTGTACTCAGTGGCTTAACTTCCACATCCCCAAAAATTCAGAACGGCTATGGCGGATCGAGAGGGATTCGAGCACCCGATATCTGTTTAGGGTACACACACTTTCCAGACATATTCCTTCGAGGCAATCCACTACAAAATACAACCGAAATCAGGGCTATCAATCAGTGGAGTTAAGTATATAATTCCACAAATTATCACAAGACCCAACAACCGCTGTGATATTCTCTGCCGGTCTGGTATGGTTCGGCAGGAGACCGGACTAATCAGGCAGTCCGGGGTCTTTAATAACCGCGGGCTTCCCTGCACTTCATACATATCAACATTAGCAGAAAACTGTTTTAATCGGTGACATGACATCTGACCCACTACTCTTTGAGAACTATTCAAAAAGGATGAAGCTGCCTGTTCGGCTGGAACGGGCGCGGAGTATCGCTGATACGGTACTGGCCCATTTTGATCGCCATTTCCGGATTTTTTCCGAGATCAGTGCGATGGGCCGTGAACATTTTACGGATGGCAACTGGGCGGCGGGCCGTGCGGCGGCACGCAGTCAGATTTCGCTTTATGACAAGCGTGTGCTTGAGGCGATTGCCGATCTGAAAAAGCACTGGAGTCAGTCCTATCTCGATACCCGACTCTGGCAGGATGTGAAACATCAGTATCTGGGGTTGCTCTACCGTCACCAGCAGCCTGAGCTGGCTGAGACTTTTTATAACTCGCTGTTCACCGGTCTGTTTGAACGTCATTACTATAACAACGAACATATCTTTGTTCGACCCGCCATATCTACCGAGCGCATTGAGAGCAGTGAAGCCGGCTATAAAAGTTACTACCCTACCCAGGATGGCTGGAATCGGTCTGTACTGGGTATTCTGCGAGATACCAATCCGGGCCTTCCCTATGAAAATATCAGGCGTGATGCCCGTAATATTATACAGCGTCTTCGCACTCTGCCCAGCAAAAATGAGGAGTTGCGATACCATTTTCAGTTACAGGTTTTAATGCCGGCCTTTTATCGTAACAAGGCTGCCTATATTGTGGGTCGTGCCATTAATGGCGCTGAAAAAATGCCTTTCGTTATTGCGGTCTGCCGTACTCCTGATGGCAGGGCTTATGTCGATAC
Source organism: Gammaproteobacteria bacterium (assembly GCA_965214035.1). Classification (GTDB taxonomy): domain Bacteria; phylum Pseudomonadota; class Gammaproteobacteria; order JAJDYQ01; family JAJDYQ01; genus JAJDYQ01. The sequence continues at coordinate 1,402,364 of OZ243932.1, forward strand.
GCTGGTGACGGATGTGAATGTCGTCGTCAATATATTCAGTTTTTCCAGAGCACATTTTCTGGTCAAAACCGATGTTCCCTCGACTGTGGTGCGATTTCTTGCCAGCATTTTACCGAGCAAAACATCGGCCGACCTATACACAGCCATCGGTTTTCATAAGCAGGGCAAGGCAGAGTTTTATCGGGATTTTCTCGACCACCTCAGACATTCGTCTGACATGATACGCATTGCACCGGGGATACGCGGACTGGTCATGCTGGTCTTCACCCTGCCTTCTTACCCCTTTGTCTTCAAGCTGATTAAAGACAGGTTCCCCGCTCCCAAAGACACCACGCCACAGAAGGTGATCTCACAGTACCGTCTGGTCAAAAAACTCGACCGTGTCGGGCGCATGGCAGATACCTGGGAATTTTCCCATGTGGCCTTCCCGATTGATCGCTTTGATCCGGATTTACTTGATGAGCTGGAAAAGGAGGCACCCTCTCAGGTTATTCGGGAGCGTGATCAGATCATTGTCAGGCAATTATTTATCGAGCACCGCATGACACCATTAAATGTCTATCTTGATCACCATGATATGGATGCGGCCTGTCAGGTACTGACCGACTATGGTCAGGCAATCAAGGATATTTCGGGCAGCGGTATCTTTCCAGGCGATCTGCTGACCAAGAACTTTGGTGTTACACGACATGGGCGGGTAATTTTTTACGATTATGATGAAATTATCCCCATGGAAAAATGCTGCTTCAGAAAAATACCCCCGCCCCGTTTCCCCGAAGATGAAATGTCGGATACACCCTGGTACACCGTCGCCCCAAACGACATTTTTCCTGAAGAGTTTCTCACTTTTCTGGTGGCCAGCCCGGCCTACAGGAAGGCATTAAAAAATACCCATCCAGAGCTGTTTCAAGCTGAATACTGGCAAAAGTTACAGCAGGCCGTTGCTTCGGGTTTCTTTCCTGATGTCATCCCCTACCCTGAAGAATCCCGTTTCAAAACGACTATGGTTCCAGACAACATATCAACCTAGTCGATACCGGCTTTCTCGATAAAGGCTTCATTCCTTAAGAAGTTTTCATCAATCATGTCGATAAAACGTTTGGCCTGCGGTGTCAGGAACTTGCCCTTTCGCATGACGATGCCGCATGAGCGCCGTGGAAAGTAGTCAAGCAGGGGCTTGCGTACAACCTCGTCGTCATCTTTCAGACAAACATCGGTGACGATTGATATTCCCGGGCCACATCCGACATAGCGCTTGATAACCTCCCATCCACCGGCTTCAAGGGTGACATTGAGCTTGACATCGTGCTTTTCAAACTCGGCCTCAATCACACGCCAAGTCGCCAGATGACGGGGCGGCAGTATCAGGCCATGCTGGCTGATTTGTTTAATCGTCGGTGATTGAATTTTGGCCAGTGGATGTCCTTGCGGGACAATCAATGTCGGACTGAAGTACCAGACCGGCTGATAAACCATATCTCGTCAGGTACATTGATCATGGAACCAACGGCAAAATCGGCATCGTCTGCCCTTGGCAGATTCATGCCGTCACGCCCGGTAACATTCAGCAGATTCAGCTTTATGCCAAGATATGAAGCGATAGGGAATTATATATTTAAGTTGACAAACCAAACCGGGTTAAGGTGTCATCGTTCCATGGTGCACTATCACACAATTCGCTACCGCTTGCATCCGAACACTTCAGCCAAGGCTAAAAGCCTGTTTGCTTTGAGCGGTGCCTGCCGGCATGTCTGGAATCACTTTGTGGCCAAGCTGCGGGATGACTATGCGTTCTATGGTGAGTGTGATTTCAACTGGTACAGCAATAACAAACTGTTCACGGTACTGCGCCATAGTCAAAAAGATGGGTTGCAGGATTATTCGGCTATGATAGTCAGACACACCCTGAAACCGATTGAGACGGCTTACCAGCAATTTTTCAATCGCAAGGGTGGATTCCCCGCTTTCACAGCCGCCACACTCACAGCCCGTCATTGACCTGTCCTAAGGGTACCTTCAAGCTCAACAACAAAACCCTGCACATTCAGAAGACAGGTCAGATCGGATTATCGGGACTGAACCCTTATCTGGATGGCAAGCCGGTTCAGGTGACCGTCAAGCAGGAGCTGGGTAACGGGTATGCTTATGTGACGTATGACGTGGTACTCAAAGGTGAGCCTCGGCCTGTTCGCGAGGTCGGCATTGACGGAATGTCGGTCAGGTGACTTGTTCGGATGGTTTTGTTGATCGTCTGCCGGATGATGAGCGAGGCCGGATGCTGGAATGCCGTAAAAAGCGTTATCAGCGCAGGGTAGCACGACGGGTGAAAGGTTCTAACCGCAGAGCGAAAGCCAAACGGCTGCTGGTAAGACCTGCCAGAAGATAGCCAAACGGCGGTATAACGGGTCTCATCATACCAGCAAAGAAATTGCGGATAAGTACACCACCGTTTATATGGAAAACCTGAACACAAAAGACATGACCAAAGCCGGCCAAGGCAAAAGTGGACTGAACCGTGAAATACTGAAATCAGGTTGGTATCAACTGGAGCAGATGCTGGCCTACAAAACGAATGTGATCCCGGTGCCGGCTGCCTATACCTCTCAGAGGTGCCATGAATGCGGGCACACGGAAGAAGACAACAGAAAGACGCAAGCACAGTTTATCTGTCGGGCTTGTGGTCATCGGGACAATGCGGATTACAATGCTGCATTGAATATTTTGGCCTCCGGGAATGGGGCTGCTGCACGTGGAGGTGGCGTTGAGGTAAGACGGCCTGTGAAGCGTGAAATGGAAGGGAAAGTTGGCTTTGTCAACTTTCCTATATAATTCCCTTACTCGCCTTGAAGGATTGTTCCAGTTTATTGAAACGCTCAAGAAGCGGTTGGGCCAACCGGTAGAAAACCTCACCTTCGGGAGTCGGCTTGATCTTTGGGCCATGACGCTCAAACAATGTTGTATCCAGCTCTCTTTCCAGAGACTGTATCTGCAAGGAAACCGTCGGCTGGCTCAGAAACAACCGTTCAGCCGCCGCACTGACACTGCCAAGCTGTACCGCAGAAAAGAATGCACGCAATAATTGGAGGTGGTTCTGTTTATAAAAGTACTGTTGCGCACCCGCCATAGCTCCATTCGACCCCGTTTCTGCTGGTTATTGCCATAAAGCATACCTCTTCATGCCTTACTTTATCAATATCCATTGTTACTCTGGATTTTCCCAATACTGGCCGTTATAATCATGAGATCAGCGAATTTGCAACGGCAGTTCAAAATCTCAGAATTTCATAATCTCCAAAGGAGAGTATTTGTGGCTGAATCCATTGTCTGGTTTAAGCATTTAAGCATCAATGATGTGGAGCGCGTTGGCGGTAAAAACGCATCACTTGGTGAAATGATTTCCGGTCTGGCGGATAAGGGAGTACGGGTACCTAATGGCTTTGCCACCACAGCGGCGGCATACAGAGAGTTTCTTCAGCATCAGGAGCTGGGTAAGCGTATCAGTGAACTGCTGGACTCACTGGATGTTGATGATGTCGCTGCCCTGGCCGATACCGGTAAAACCATACGACGCCAGATCATTGAAACGCCATTTCAGAGCAACCTGCAAAAAGACATCGAACAGGCCTACACACAGCTGATGGCTGAGGACGAGTTCGCTGTCGCCGTCCGCTCATCGGCAACCGCCGAGGATCTGCCCGATGCCTCTTTTGCCGGTCAGCAGGAAACTTTTCTGAACATCAGCGGCCTGCAAAATGTCATCACAGCGATCAAAGAGGTCTATGCCTCCCTGTACAACGACCGTGCCATTGCCTACCGTGTCCATCAGGGCTTTGACCATGACAAAGTGGCATTATCCGCCGGCATACAGCAAATGGTGCGCAGTGACATAGGTGCGAGTGGCGTCATGTTCACCCTTGATACTGAATCGGGCTTTCGGGATACTGTTTTCATTACCGGCTCTTGGGGGCTTGGGGAAACAGTCGTACAGGGAAGCGTTAATCCGGATGAGTTTTATGTCTATAAACCCGGTCTGAAGGATAATCGCCCGGCCATCCTGAGCCGAACTCTGGGAAGCAAGGCCATTAAAATGATTTACAACGAATCCAGCGAACCCGGCCAGTCAACCCTGACGACGGATGTCCATGAAGCGGACCGCAAACGATTTTGCCTGAGCGATGAGCATGTAGAAGAGCTCGCCCGCTACGCCATCACCATTGAAGAACATTATCGGCATCCCATGGATATCGAATGGGCATTGGACGGCAGTGATAATCAGCTTTACATTGTACAGGCACGCCCTGAGACAGTCGAAAGCCGCTCAAATATGAATATCGTCGAACGTTATATCCTGAAAAACAGCAGCAGAGTGATCGTCGAGGGGCGTGCCATTGGTCGGCGCATCGGCACCGGCAAAGCCAGGGTCATCATGTCTGTCGATAAGATGTCCAGTGTCATGCCTGGCGATGTACTGGTGACAGATATGACCGACCCTGACTGGGAACCGATCATGAAGCGTGCCTCGGCGATTATTACCAACCGTGGCGGGCGTACCTGTCATGCGGCAATTATTGCGCGGGAACTTGGCATCCCGGCGATTGTAGGATGTGGGGACGCCACCCATAAAATCGCCGACAATCAGGAGGTCACAGCCTGCTGTGCCGAAGGCGATACCGGCCATGTCTATAGCGGCATCCTGGATTTTGAAATCAACCGCACCGATACGGGAACCATGCCGAAAATTTCCACCAAAATCATGATGAATATCGCCAACCCCGGCCGGGCCTTTACATTCTCACAATTACCGAATAGCGGCGTCGGTCTGGCCAGACTGGAATTCATTATTAACAGCATGATCGGCATTCACCCCAAAGCCCTGCTGGACTTCGATCAACAAACACCTGAACTGCAATCCAAAATAATGGAACGCATGGCTGGCTACTCAGAACCGGTCAATTTTTATGTCAACAAACTGACCGAAGGCATTGCCACACTAGCGGCAGCCTATGCCCCTGCCCCGGTCATCGTAAGACTATCTGATTTCAAATCGAATGAATATGCCAATCTGATTGGCGGAGAACTATTTGAACCCGAAGAAGAAAATCCCATGATTGGCTTCAGGGGAGCGTCACGCTATCTGTCTGAAACATTTCGCGACTGCTTCGAGCTGGAATGCCGTGCTCTGAAAAAGGCCCACAGCGACATGGGATTAACCAATATCGAAATTATGGTCCCCTTTTGCCGTACCCTGGAAGAAGCTGAAGCTGTCATCGAGCTACTGGCCGATAATGGCCTGAAACGCGGCGAAAACGGATTACGCATCATCATGATGTGTGAAGTACCTTCCAACGCCGTACTGGCCGAAGAATTTCTTGAGTTCTTCGATGGCTTCTCCATCGGCTCCAATGACATGACACAGCTTTCCCTTGGGTTGGACCGTGATTCCGCTTTAATCGCCGACCATTTTGACGAAAGAAACCCTGCCGTTAAAAAGTTACTGGCCATGGCGATTAAGGCCTGCCATAACAAAGGAAAGTACGTCGGCATCTGTGGTCAGGGTCCATCAGATTATCCAGAGTTTGCCCGATGGCTGCTGGAACAGGGCATAACCAGTATCTCCCTGAATCCGGATACAGTCGTTGATACATGGCTGTTTCTGGCTGGCCAGAAGAATTAATCACTGGTTCAATTACCCATCATTAACGCTCTGCTTAAACAACTCAAGCAAAATGTCTGTTCATTCCAATAAAGAGCGGCTGGTGTTTTTTATCTCGGACCGCACAGGCATTACAGCTGAAACAATCGGTCATACCCTGATTACCCAGTTTCCCGGCATCCGGTTTATTCAGAGAACATATCCATTCGTCAACACTCTGGAAAAAGCCAGATCCACGGTAAAGCGCATAAATAATGACGGCGAACAGCATGGCATACGGCCTGTCATATTTAACACGATTCTTGATGACAAACTGAAAGATGTCATAGCCGGTGCTGAAGGTATGCACCTGGATTTCTTCGATATGTTTCTTGTACCTCTTGAGGATGAGCTCGGCTGCCACTCTTCACATAAATCCGGGCTGTCCCATGGCATAGCGGATGAAGAACAGTATATGGATCGAATTGAGGCACTGAATTTCAGTTTGACCAATGATGATGGGGCCATTACAAGCAAATATCCCAATGCCGATGTGATTCTGGTGGGCCCTTCCCGAAGCGGCAAAACCCCAAGCTGCCTTTATCTGGCACTCTCTCACGGCATCAATGCCGCCAACTATCCACTGGCAGATGCCGATCTGGAAGCTGACCGGCTTCCGCAAAGCCTGCGCCGATACAGGAAAAAATTACTGGGGCTGACCATCAGCGCGGAGCGCCTGCACAATATAAGGCAAAAACGCCGTCCGGGCAGCCTCTATGCCTCATTAAAGCAATGTCAGAGAGAGATCGAAATCGCGGAAGAAATCTATCGAAACGAAAGTATCCCGATCATTGATACCAGCCACATGTCGATCGAGGAAATTGCCACAACCATCATGCAGCACGTCAGGCACAACAAAAGCTGATCACCTTTACAACGGCGGGATACGTATAACCTGCCCAACCTTCAGACTGTCTGATTCAAGGTCATTCAACGCCATCAATCGCCTTGAAGTCGTTTGATATTTCTGTGCCAGTGCCGACAGTGTATCACCACGCTTGATAGTATGTGTTTTAACGGCGAACAGAGTATTATCTGGAGGCCGGCGTTCAAAATACCGTTTCAACCCACGCGCGATCGCTTTAACCATTTTCTGCTGATGGCTCCGACTCTTGAGATTCTGCTCCTCTGTCGGGTTGGATATAAATGCCAGCTCTATGAGAATGGATGGAATATCCGGTGACTTGAGAACAGCAAACCCCGCCCTCTCAACATGACGCTTATGGACCTTTCCGACTGTTTTTAACTCTCTGAGCGTGCTCTGCGCAATATCCGCACTGGCCTCAATGGTCGCTGCCTGAGAAAGATCAAGCAACACAGACGCCAGCACATCGTCCTTATCATCCAGAGTGACTCCACCCATCAGCTCATCCGACATATTTTCATTCCTTGCCAGCCACTTGGCTGCTTCGGAAGAAGCGCCGCGTTCAGACAGGATATAAACAGAAGAACCCCTCACGTTCGGGCTGCGAAAAGCATCTGCATGCAACGAAACAAACATATCTGCACGGAATTCACGTGTCTTTTTAATGCGCTCCCGCAACTTCAAATAGTAATCGCCATCACGCACCATAACCGCCCTCATTCCGGGCTGCCTGTTGATCTCCGCCTCCAGCTTGCGGGCAACCTGCAATGTAATATGCTTTTCCTGTGTTCCTTTGCGTCCGATCGCACCAGGGTCCTCGCCGCCATGACCAGCATCGATGGCCACAACCACATCACGATATCCCTGATTATCGGGCTTTACGGTTTTGGTCGCTTTTACAGGCCCCGGAGACTTTTCATATAAATCAACAACCAGCCGGTGCCCATATTGCCCACTGGGTCTGAGCAGAAAACTTTTCGGCTTTACCTCACGATCAGCATCCAGCACAAGACGCAAAGCCTGTTCTCTATTTGCGCTGCGCAATCCCCGTACATAACCTCTGGTCTCCAGTTGACGCCCGGCTTTATCGCCCCAGCCAGAATTTTTAAGGTCGATAACGACTCGATCCGGATTCCGTAAGGTAAAGAGGTGGTAGTCAACCGGTTGGGTCAGATCAAAGACCACTCTGGTGTTATCAGGAGCAACCCACAAACGCGCACCAGTAACCTCCGCCTTTTCAGACAACGCCTGAAAAGGAGCAGAGATCAACGATACAAAGAACAGAAATTTAAACAGTTTCTTCACTATTAATCCGCACTGACGCTTTATATACAACATTTTGCTGAAGATGCAAGTTTTCGGCAAATTTCTGTAAAGAATAATGTTATAAAACCGATAGATACACGATGTAGCCAAATAAATTATATATTTATTCAATAAATGACTGATAATAAAAGCCATTTCTAAGCAGAAAGCACTTTAATCAACGAAACTGCCGGTTCGGACAATGCCCTGACAGTCGCCCGGCGTGCTCCCCCGTCGTACTCCATAAATATCTCCACACCGGGTTCACCGAGTGAGTTACCGGCACGGTCAGGCCATTCCACCAGCAACGTGTTATCTCCCGATTGTTCATCCCGGATACCGAGATACTCGAGCTCCTCCGGAGCGCTCAAGCGGTAAATATCCAGATGAAATATACGGCGACCGGACAGTTCATAAGGTTCTACCAGGGTATAGGTCGGACTTCTGACCACTCCGCGGTACCCCAGAGCACGCAGGAACCCCCTGACCAGTGTTGTCTTGCCGGAACCCAGCTCTCCGTGCAGAAATATCAGGCCACCAAGCAGGGATAAGCGCCTGCCAAGCATCTCCGTTGACCGCTCATACGGCAGACACTGAACAAGTTGTTCAGACATTGACCAGTTGACGTATAGAGGGTAATAAATCGCCAGCCAGCATACCGCGCTCGCCTTTTGCCTGTGCCTGTATATCAGCCGCCCCGGCATGGACCCAGACCCCCAGCTCGACGGCGTGCATCATGGTGAGCCCCTGCGCTATAAGTGCTCCAATAACACCTGACAGAGTGTCACCCATACCGGCGGTTGCCATGCCGGGGTTACCGCCGGCACATACCCGGATTTCCGGCCCGGCTATCAATGTTCCTGCCCCTTTCAGCAAAACGATTCCCGCATATTTTCTCTGGAGTAACTTCACTGCCTCATATCGATCTGCCATTATCTCCTGTGTGGATACACCCAGCAGGCGAGCCGCTTCGGCCGGGTGAGGCGTCAGAACACGATTTTCACCTTGGCAGGGTTCCCGCGCCAGCAGATTCAGGGCATCCGCATCAATCACCGCGGGCACATTCCTTTCCAGCATAGCTCCCAGCAGCGACAAAGCCCATTCATCCTGGCCCAGGCCCGGACCTGTGACGACAGCGGTTGCCTTCTCGAAAAGCGGATTCAGATCCGATTTTTTATTGACACCGTGAACCATCAATTCCGGCTGAGCAGCCACTACAGCAGCCAGATGTTGCGGGCGGGTAGCAATACTGACCAGTCCGGCACCGGCTCTTAGAGCGGCCTGGCCAGCGAGAATAACCGAACCGGCCATCCCGTTGTTCCCTCCCATGACAAGAACATGGCCGTTGTCACCTTTATGTGCCGTTCTGGGGCGGGGATGCAGGTTACTGCGAACCGTATCGGAAAGCAGGCGTCCTTCACTGGCAACCTGCCGATGAACATCGTCCGGCACCCCCAGATCATCGAACACCACATCGCCACAGTAATCCGGGGCATCGGCTGTAAACAGGCCTTTTTTCATGCCGATAAACGTTACAGTCATACAGGCATGAACCGCCGTTCCCATGGCCCGCCCGGTATCCGCATGAATACCCGAGGGTACATCAACCGAAACCACCGGCTGCGGACAGGCATTCATGCAGCGGATCGCCGCCTGCCAGTCTCCTTCAGGATTACGCTGAATGCCTGTACCCAGCAAGGCATCAACAATGATATCGGCATCAAGGCTCATACCGGCGGTAAACTGCCTGACAGGCACACCCAATTCATCTGCATCCCGCCACGCCCGCTGAGCATCACCTGTCAGCCCTGCAGGTTCGGAAAGATAATAAACGCACACCGGCATATTGCTTTCATGTGCCAGTCTGGCAATAACATAGCCATCACCGGCATTATTCCCGGCCCCACAAAAGACAGCGAGCCGCGCAGACCGTGACCACTGCTGCCGTAACCGGTCGAAAACAACCCGACCGGCACGGCGCATTAACTCATATCCGGGAATCCCGGCCACTGTTATTGCCCGACGATCAAGCTCTCGGACCTGGGCTACTGAATAAAGGACATTTTGATCGATGCTCATTGTTTCATTATAGCGTTACAATCACGGATTATGGCCTCCGCACCCCATCACCCGGCACAACTCGCGATACAGATCAAACAATTCGGAATGGCGCTCGGATTCCAGCAGGTCGGCATCACAGACACCGACCTGACAACCAGCGAAACTCACCTGATGCAATGGCTTAAAGAGGGTCGGCAGGGTGATATGGACTGGATGGTGCGACATGCGGACAAGCGTATTCAACCGGACAAGTTGCTCGAAAATACGATTCGCATTATCAGCGTCCGCCTTGACTACCTGCCCGCAGATTGTCAGGAGATGGAAGCCGTCCTGTCCCGGCAGGACAAAGCCTACATTTCCCGCTATGCACTGGGCCGTGATTACCATAAGCTGATGCGCCGCCGACTGCAGAAACTGGCACGATACATAGAACAGCAGGTCGGTGCGTTTGGCTATCGGGCATTTGTCGATAGTGCCCCGGTCATGGAAAAACCACTGGCTGAAAAAGCCGGCCTTGGCTGGATAGGCAAGCATACCTGCCTACTCAACAAGCAGGCAGGTTCATGGTTTTTTCTGGGTGAAATCTACACCGACCTGCCACTCCCCATTGACAAGCCCGCACAAAAACATTGTGGAGACTGCCAGACCTGCATGGACATCTGCCCTACTCGCGCCATTACGGCCCCTTATCAACTGGATGCCCGACTATGTATTTCCTACCTGACCATAGAGCATAAAGGCACCATTCCGCTTGAGCTGCGGCCCCTGATCGGCAACCGTGTCTATGGCTGTGACGACTGCCAGATCTACTGCCCCTGGAACCGCTTTGCCGACCATACCGGTGAAACCGATTTCCATCCACGCCATCATCTGGACGACATGACCCTGCTGGAGATATTTGCCTGGGATGAGGCCACTTTTCTGCAAAAGACCGAAGGCTCAGCCATACGCCGAATTGGCTACGAACGCTGGTCACGAAACATTGCCATAGCGCTGGGCAACTGCCGAAGCCATAAAGAAAAAATTATTCCGGCTCTGGAGGCAAAGCGGCGCAACACCACGGAACTGGTAAAGGAACATATCGATTGGGCATTAGAAAATATCCGTCATCTGGTATAGTGACTGCCACCTCAATCGATGAACCGGTAAACCAATGAAAAGGCTTGTCATGTTATCCGTAGCCGCCATTCTGGCTGGCTGCGCCACCGCCCCACCCCGCGATCAGGAAAACGCCTGCGCCATCTTCAGGGAGAAAAGTGACTGGTATGAGGCATCTGTCGATGTAGAAAAGAAATATAGCCTGCCCTTACAGGTACAACTGGCCATTATGCGTCAGGAATCCAGTTTCAAACATAACGCAAAACCACCGCGCGAGACTTTTCTGGGCATCCCGCTGTGGTGGAGAAAATCCAGTGCCTACGGTTATGCCCAGGTCAAAGATAAAACATGGGACTGGTATAAGAGCAAAACAGGCAACTGGCTGGCCAGCCGTGATGACTACGAAGACGCGGTTGACTTCATGGGCTGGTACACCACCATCAGCCAGAGAACCCTGGGCATTTCCAAGTGGGACACCTATAACCAGTATCTGGCATACCATGAAGGGCATGGCGGCTGGAAGCGCAAAACCTATAACAAAAAACCCTGGTTAATCAAGGTTGCACGCAGGGTTGACAACCAGGCCAGAACCTATGGCTCGCAGCTCAAGTCGTGCCGCTCCAATCTGGGCGGCGGTTCGTGGTGGCCGTTTTAGGTATGGATGCACAACCCGGCTCAGGTTTTTATCACTCGGCAGCCATGGCACACAACCTTATGGAGGCAATACATGCTTAAAACACCCCTGATCCTGACTCTGCTGGCAACCATTTTTTCACTGCCTGCTCAGGCCAGCGAATCCGGATGTACGATCACCCCGGAAAGACCGCTTGGCAACAACTACAAGGCCGATACGGCCATATTCAACACACAACCGGGAAAAGGCCTCATTATTGAAGGCAGGGTATTGTCGATTCACAACTGTGCCCCTATTGAGGATGCCATCATAGAAATCTGGTCGGCCGGCAACGATGGCAGGTACCATGACAGGCTTCGTGCCTACATCATAACCCTGCCCGATGGTTCCTACCGGTTTGAAACGGAATGGCCGGATATGCCTGTGCCGCATGTACATTTCATAGTCTCGGCAGGTGGCTACAAGCAACTGACGACACAGTGGATACCGGATACAAAAGTCACCACAGCGACCTTTGATCTCGTACTGGAACCTGCGCTGAGATTCTAGCCTCAGCCCGGCGGTGCCGAAACCATCAGGTCAGCATCTCCTTCAATCATGCAATCATGCAATCATGCAATCATGCAATCATGCCGCTTTTGCTTCATACTCAGGCTACAGAATAGCGGCCGGGAAGCCAGCGAACGAACTACTGATTATGAAAAATACAGCTTACATTGTATGCTTGATAGCTCTGCTTGCACCATTTGCCATGGCCGATAATGCCGATGATCGCGGTAACTTTCTGGCTGCCGAAAAAGCCCTTAACAAAGGCGACCAGAAAACCTGGGAATACCTTCAACCACGCCTGAAAGACTACCCCCTGTACGCCGACCTGATCTTCAAACAGGTCATCACAAGCGTGGGCAGAGCCACCACAAATCAAGTAGAACAGGCCCTGTCAGAACTGAAAAATACCCCGCTGCGAAAAACCTACCTGCAAAAATGGCTGCAACATCTGGCCAGCCGACATCAGTGGCAAAGCTACATAAAATATTATGAAACCGGTCTTGGCACCCGCTATCAATGTCACTATGCCAACGCCCTGTACAAAACGGGCAAGCCGGAAAGAGCACTGAATGAAGCCAGACCACTGTGGCTGGTCAGCAAATCCCAAAACAGCCACTGTGACCCCGTATTTGCTGCAATGAAAAAGCATAATCACCTGAGTGACGCCCTCATCCAGGAACGCATCGGGCTGGTCATACGAAAGGGTAAAACTTCACTGGTTAAATACCTTGGCAGGCTATTACCAGAGCAAGAACAAAACATGGTGTCCGAATGGCTGAAAATACGCAGCCAACCGGAACATATTTTAGCAAAAAAATATATCGAATCCGAAAATCCGAGCACCCAGGAACTGCTGGTTTACGGCATCAAGCGCATCGCCCTTTTTGATGCCGATAAAGCACTGCGTGGATGGTCGAAGATCAAATCACAGGTCCGGCTTTCCGAGACCGACAAACGTGAAATAGAGCGATATATCGCATTACGCATGACGACACAGCGACTGGATGGAGCAGTCAGCCAGCACAAAGCCATACCGACACCCGATCAGGAGATACTGGAGTGGGGAGTACGGGCGGCCATCCGCGAAAATGACATGAAGTCCGCTGGTGAATTTATTGATCAAATGGGAGAGCTCGGCACTCTGCATGAACGCTGGCAATACTGGAAAGCAAAATCCATCGCCGACAATGGTGAACCGGCTATTGCAGATACACGATTTCATACCCTCGCTACAGGCCGCGGCTATCATAACTTTCTTGCCGCTGACCAGCTTGAACTCCCATACCGATTCAACCATAATCCACTGCACTACGAAGAAACAGAAATCAATGATTTAAAGAACCATTACAATGTACGACGTACCGAAGAACTGTACGTGCTGGATCGGATCCATAGTGCACGCCGCGAATGGTACTACCTGATGAAAAAATTTGGCGATGAAGACCGGCAGAAGCTGGCCTATATCCAAAAACAATGGGGCTGGCATTCACAAGCCATTCTCACCATTGCCAAAACTGACTATTACGACGACCTGGACATACGATTCCCCGTCATCTTTGAAGACGAGATCCAAAAAGTGGCAGCAAAAAACAATCTGGACACCGCCTGGATAATGGCCATTATGCGCCAGGAAAGTGCCTTTCAAAAAGACGCACGCTCCCCTGCCGGTGCACGGGGCCTGATGCAGCTTATGCCAGCCACCAGCCGACATGTCGCCAGGATACTGAAAATAAAAAAACCCGGACTGCACGAACTATACCAACCGGAAATCAATATAAAGCTGGGTACCGCATACCTGGAAAGAAACCTGTCAAGATTCAATAACAACAAACCACTGACTACGGCAGCCTACAATGCCGGGCCAGGCCGGGTCAAAAAATGGCTGCCGACCGCAGGTACCATGCCGGCAGACGCCTGGGCCGAAACCATACCCTTCAAGGAAACACGACTGTATGTACAACGAATCATGTATTATGCCACCATCTACGACCAAAAACTCGGCCTGGATGTCAAACGCCTGGCGCAGCGTATGACAACAATCGGCGATAACACAAACACAGTATCACACTCAAAATAAGAGATGAGGAATGAAAACATGAAGTCTGCATTCACTATCGGACTACTGCTGGCAAGCACAGTACTACAGGCAGGCGATGTCACCATCAAACATGCCGAAGCCGCAATGGAAAGCAACAATCATTACCGTTTCAGCGTAACGCTGGAACATAGTGACACCGGCTGGGAGCATTATGCAGACCAGTGGCAAGTCCTGACAACGACAGGCGAAGCACTGGGAACCCGTACATTATTACATCCCCACGTCAACGAACAACCATTCACACGCAGCCTTGGCGACGTCAGAGTGCCGGAGCATATCAATAGAGTCATTATACGCGCCAGAGATAGTGTTCATGGTGTCAGCACACAGCAATACCAGCTTGAATTGCCTCGTTGATGCGACGATTTGATTCAACCGGCAAGATATCAGTCAACATGCTGTAATATCTGCCAATGATGAATATGTGCCGGCAACTGCCTCAAAAATCCAGGTTACAGTCCGCTATATTGCGTTTACTCTTGACTGCCATTAACCAGGATTTGATCCACCATACGGGCGAAAGGCAGGCTTTGCAGCCAGACGGTTCCATGACCGCTCAATGTCGCAAGAAACATGCCTGCTCCGCCAAAAATCATCGACTTGACACCGCCAGTACGCTCTATATCGTCGTCAATACCATGGGCAAATCCAACCAGACAGCCTGTATCGACCCGCAATATTTCCCCATCAAGCTGCCTTTCAACAACAGTACCCCCCAACCTGTATAAAGGCCATACCGTCACCTTTTAGCAATTGTAAAACAAGACCCTCACCTCCGAACAGTCTGGCCCCCAATCGGCGATAGAATGTAATATCGACTCTGGTTCCCACTGCCGCACAGAGGAAGGCATTTTTCCGGCATATCACCTCTTCACCCAGCTTTGCCATATCTAGGGCCACAATATTACCGGAAGCAGTACCTCGAAATATGCGAAGGAGTTTGAGTACCGCTACAATCACCGGAAACAGCCGGAGACGATTTTTCAGGATATGTTCGCCGCCCTGTAACCATAGACGTTAATAGTCAGTTGAACCGCCGCTCTGTCACGTCAGGCGAGCAACAATTTTCGGGTTTGATGGTGCATTTCATGGTTGGTTGCTTCTGAATACCGGATGAGATAAATCAAGTTTTTCACTGATTTCATGATGCGGTATTGGTGATACAAGATCCGGCTTGATATTCCCGATCTGCTTTCCGACATAACCAGTAAACGATTGAGAATTATCGCAGCTGATGCTGTGTCGGCCTTCCTCAATGGCAACCCTTGTCGTTATGCCATTGCCGCCAAAAAATCAAGCACGATTGACCCCGGATACGATAACGACCTGACAAGCCTTTGAATAACCTGTCTTGGCTTTTGTGTGGGGTGGCCTACCCTTTCCCTTGAATTACCGTTCAGTCTGCTAATCTTCCATACATTCGTCGGATTCCTACCCTTTTCAATGCTCTCCGGGTTAAGGCGTTTATCTTTTTTGTAAATACCCTTTGTCTTTTCGTCATACGGTTCTCTAACAGCGTCCAGATTAAAGTAATACTCTTTTGACTTGGCGAACCAGGCTATTTTCTCATGCCTGTTTGCAAAAAACCGTTGCGCACTCATCCCATTTGGGTAATTCCATATAATCAGGTTTGCCAGTAACATGTTGCTGGCCTGTCTCATGTGATTGATTATCGAAATAAGATCGCCACTCCCAGCCTCTCCCTGATATTGAAGCCCGCCAAATATTGCAATGTTGCCTGTTGGCTTTAGCACTCTTTCAGCCTCGCTCAACCATACTTCTGCCCAGTCAATGTAATTCTCATGATTGTCCCAATCGGCCAGCATGATATTGTACGGCGGGTCACAGATAATCAGTTGTATTGATTCGTCCGGCAACCTTGCAAGCAGATCACAACAATCGGATATTTCTGCGATATGACTTGTAACGACAGGTATTTCTGTTTCCAGATGTTTAGCCGATGAATACAAAACGCCATTTTTATTCATGGCGTTCATGGCCCTTAATCCTGAGTTTCAATGAGATCGGTCAGGCACAGATCTCACCCGATAATATCTCTAGCGATGTCGATGCAATGTCCCACAATATTTCAGCCATATCGCCTGCCGTCCATGAATCGCTCTGGAAGTACAACGATGCTGCTTGCAACATCTGCATGTTGTCATCCAGTTCAACAAACACATTCCGGCAATAGTTCCGGTTGATCTCCATGCCGTAACTGCTGGGCCGTTACTCTGTCAATTCTGTTCAAGTTGCCCGCATCGTGTGAGATTTTGACTTTCCTGCCATCCGGGGAATCGACAAAAAAGGTTTCTGTTGCGAAGTTTGAACCCTGAAGGAAAACGACATAAGGAAAGTGGATTTCGTCCAGAAGGCAGTTCCTGAATTCCTGAATGTTTTTATGGACACGTTCTATTGCGTTTCCGGCCACCATTAAATCTTTGTCTTTATTCTTCCCTTGCTTTATACCAGCGCGGATTTTTTCAACATCGTTGCCTTGGTGTTTCGATTCGCTTGCCAGAACAACCCGATAGTTGTCCGACTTGTCCTTAACCTCGATAATGCCACCATCAGGTCTGATGCTCGCCTTTTGTATGAACAACACCTGTCCGAGGCCTGGATCAAGTGATGCGAGTTTGTTATTGATTTACTGCTTTGAAATATCCGGCCTGTGCCGGAATGACAATTCAGGATAGCTGGCTTGTAATGCCTCCATAATTCCGTTCATTACCTCTCTAATAGACAGGTCATGCTTTTTGGCTTCATCACCGAAGATGCCAAAACCTCACTGTCAATAATGCTACCCTGATTCTGAATCTCAGTCAAGCAGAGAAAAGGGAGATTGACCGTCATAATTCGATATGTGCAGGTATGACCAGAAAGTCAGAAAGTCCATTAAGGCTTGTTGTTTACTCTGCCACCAAATGGTCCAACTGCTCCATACCGGCATCAAGCAACAATTCGGCAAATCTGATGCCGTCAATGAGTCTCACATTTTGGTAGTGTCTCAGTTTGAATTTTCTTCATATTGATGACACTATGGATTGATGGTAGGCATAATACCACAGCATTCTAATCCACCACAAACGAGGAGATTGATATGAGAGGACCAAGAGGTGAGACCAGACCGACTGACAGGATAGGTTGCGCCATTAAGGTCGCCCGGATCGCAACAGGCGAAGTGGAAGATACCCGGTTAAAGCAACCGGCAAAGCGACAGGCCGGTAAAGCGGGTGCCAAGGTGCGCATGCAAGGCAAGCTGCGGAGGCCCGCTGGAGCGGGTAACCGGCCTTGTGATCGGGTGAGAAGCACTTAGACCGCTATGTTCAAGAGTTCTCGGAGCACCATAATGTCCGTCCTTGCTATTCAAGGACCGTGAGACGAACAAGGTATCCGCGACCGTTGTTCAATCAACGGACGCGCCGACGCTTCGGAGCTTTGTGGAAGGCGTGACAAAGCCGTCTGCATTGGTCGTCACGGATGACGCTGCCGCCTATGTCGGGATTAACAGGACGCACGAGAGGATGATCAACACACTCGCAGAGGTCGGAATCGATGCGGATGAATTGTTCTTGCTTGGTGGTATTGAGAAGAGGCGCGTTTTGGACATCCTCAAACCACACATCTTCTTTGATGATCAGATCGGTCATTTAGGACCAGCTTCAGCATCCACACCCTGTGTTCACGTACCATTCGGAATCGCGAACTATGGTGCATAAGTAGGCAGCTTGAAACCATGACCGAGAGGAAAGACGAAATGATGGAGTACACGGCAGTTGTGAAAAAGGAAGGAGACTGGTGGGTGGGTTGGATTGAAGAGATCCCCGGAGCAAACTGCCAGGAATCCACATGCCATGAGCTGTTGGAGACCTTGCGGGTGACGCTTCGAGAAGCTCTGGAATTTAATCGGCGGGAGGCGTAGGAAGAGGGTCGATATCTGCTTCTCGCTTGAAGATAAGGGAGGCGATAAAAAGCAGACTTGCGCTATCGAACTCAAGTACTTCAAACGTGCCAATCACCGCGAGCCCAACAATCGATACGACGTGTTCCAGGACCTCCACGATCTTGAGCATTACGGTAAATTCGCGGATACCGGACTTCTACTGGTCGCCACAGACCATCCGCACTACATCGACCAAGAGAAGTATTCGGAAGACACGCGAGACTCTGATTTTCGAGACGGAAAAAAGTATGAAGGAGGCACGAAGCTGATCTATCGCACGCAGAGGCCGTATGGGCCACCTATCCAGCTCAGAAGCGACTACAGTTTTAAGTGGCGTTTAGTCGAATCGAACCTGAATTTCCTTTTTGTTCCGGTAGTGCCGTGCGGCTGAAATCTAATAAGCCGCTCCAGCCGACGGCCAACCCGCTTCGCGGCTTGTCCGCGGCTGAGCTTGGTCGTTGGGCGTAAAAAATGAGGCCGAAGCTCGGCCTGGATGTCAAACGCCTGGCCCAGCGTATGAAAACAATCGGCGATACCACAAACACAGTATCACACTCAAAACAAGAGATGAGGAATGAAAACATGAAATCTGCATTTATCATCGGACTATTGCTAACAAGCACAATACTACAGGCAGGCGATGTCACCATCAAACATGCCGAAGCCGCAATGCAAGCAAAGGTCAGTACTCCCCATTGCCACTAACTTACAGGCTACAGGCTCCCACCCATAACGGCAGGAATACAGGAATCGAACCGAAAAGCATAACTGCGAGAATTTCTCTCCAAACCATTCCATAATGATAGCAAACCTCATTATTGTACCAAGGAGATAATCACCAGGTATATTTGCTGTTTTCTACAGCGTATCATGCAGTCGATAACATCGTGCCCTGTGTTCATTATTGACAGCCGTCCATGCCGGATAACTCTCTCGACATCGGGATGTGGCATACTGACATCTGGGATGGAAATGACAACCTGAAGGAGGTTCAGCCGGAGAAGGTATGTCTCCATCGAGCTGTATCGATTCATGACCACTCTCATCGATACATGGTACCGCCGATAGCAATGCACAGGTATAAGGGTGCTGAGGACGATTCAGCACATCATCAACACTTCCCTGTTCAACAATCCGCCCCAGATACATCACAGCGACTTCGTCAGCCAGATAAGCCACGACCGATATATTATGCGTGACAAAAAGATAACTGATATTGAATTTCACCTGCAGATCCTTCAATAGATTCAAAATCTGCGCCTGTACAGAAACATCAAGCGCACTGGTCGGTTCATCACAAATGATCAACCTGGGCTCAACTGCCAGAGCACGGGCAATCGCAATGCGCTGGCGCTGTCCACCGGAAAATTCATGTGGATAGCGATCTTTCATGTCAGCACTTAAACCGACATGCTGCAATAACTCACTGACCCTGGCATGGCGTTCATGCCTGTCCATTTTTCGTGGCAATCCTTCGGCAATAATATCCGACACCAGCATACGGGGATTCATGGATGAGAAAGGATCCTGAAAAACAATCTGCATATCGCGACGTTTTTCACGCAGGCGACGGGGATTCAGCGATGTCAATTCCACACCTTCAAACCGGACTGAACCGAGAGTCGGTTTAATCAACTGCAGGATACCTTTGCCGGTAGTGGTTTTTCCACAGCCTGACTCACCCACGAGAGCCAGGGTCTTACCGGTCATAATTTCAATATCAACACCATCAACAGCTTTCACATGGCCTGTAATGCGCTTAAACACGCCTTTATGGATGGGGAAATGAATCCTGAGATTTTTAGTATTCAGTAATGGTTGCGGTTCATATTGCGACATGGAAGAAGCTGTTATCACAGCCGGCTTTATCGACTCATGCAATACTTCTTCATATCGAAGACAACGTACACTGCGTGCATCATGCTGCTGCCACTCGGGTATAGTGCTCAGACAATGGTCATTTGCATGGTCACAGCGCGGAGCAAAGCGGCAGCCGGTAAACTGTTGTTTCAGATCGGGCACCACCCCCTGAATGACGGGCAGGGTTTCGCTGCGTTTTTCCCATGACGGCAGCGACTGAAACAGCTTTCGGCTGTAAGGATGCAGTGGTCGCTCAAAAAATGACTGTCGGCTGGCCAATTCAACCATTTGCCCGGCATACATCACTGCCACATGATCGGCCATATCGGCGACCACCCCCAAATCATGGGTAATCAGCAGGATGCTCATATTGCGCTGCTGTTGCAGAGATTTCAGCAGTCTCAATATCTGTGCCTGTATGGTGACATCGAGTGCCGTTGTAGGTTCATCCGCAATCAACAGTTCCGGTTCACAGGCCAGCGCGATAGCAATCATTGCCCGCTGCTTCATACCACCGGATAACTGGTGCGGATATTCTCTGATACGACGCTGCGGATCAGGAATGCCGACCTGCTCCAACAGTTCAACAATACGCTGCTTTTGCATCTCACCTCGCAAGTTGAGATGCAGTGCCAGAGACTCACCAATCTGGTCGCCGATAGTCAGCACCGGATTCAGGGAAGTAGTTGGCTCCTGAAAGATCATGGCGATACGGGAACCACGTATATCACGCATTTCCATTTCGGGTCTGGCGAGCAGCTCCTCTCCCCTGAAACGGATTGAACCGGAAATAATATTTCCGGCGGGCTGCGGCACCAGCCGCATCAGAGACAATGCTGTCACGGATTTGCCGCATCCAGATTCGCCCAGCACTGCCAGTATCTCGCCACGTCGAATATCAAAGCTGACGCCATCCACGGCACGTACCGGCTCATCCTTTGAACCGAACCAGGTTTTAAGGTCGCGGACGCTGAGGATGATTTCGCTCATGTGCGCACCTCTCTGAGCCGGGGATCAAAGGCATCTCTTACCGCATCCGAAAACAGATTGGCGCTGAGAACCAGCAGAAACATGAAGATAAATGCCGCGAGAAAAG
This sequence comes from Gammaproteobacteria bacterium, assembly GCA_965214035.1. Taxonomy (GTDB): domain Bacteria; phylum Pseudomonadota; class Gammaproteobacteria; order JAJDYQ01; family JAJDYQ01; genus JAJDYQ01. The sequence continues at coordinate 1,423,565 of OZ243932.1, forward strand.
ACCACCAGACAATCGGCTCTCGTGCCAGTTCCAGGCGGGAACTGTTAATCATATTGCCCCAGCTATACATCGTCGGATCAACGCCAATATTCAGATAAGACAAAACGGCCTCGGCCAGTACCAGACCACTGAAATCCATGACCACCGCGATCAGGATAATGTGCATGACATTCGGCAGAATATGGCGCCTGATAATTGTCAGGCGCCCTGCTCCGAGGGCTTCCGCCGCCTGCACATACTCAAGCTCACTCAGTTTTAACGTCTCGGCGCGCAACAGACGACACAATCCGGTCCAACTGGTAACGCCCATTATCATACATAGAAACAACAGGCGAAAATCTGCCCGCTCGACACCGGTACCAAACAGTTCAGGATGGGTTTCCATATACACCAGCATCATCAGGACTGCTGACGCGATCAACAAAACGCCGGGAATGGAATTTAATGTGGTGTAGATATACTGAATAATGTCATCAGCCCAACCCTTCAAATAGCCGGCCATAATGCCGAGCAGAACGGCAAAGGGCAGCATAATCAGCGTCGTCAGGGTGCCGATAACAAGGCCGGTTCGGACACTCTTGAGTGCCTGATACAGGACATCCTCACCAACCTTGTCCGTACCGAACACATGATAAACGGCGGCGGTATTCATAAGGAAAGAGAAAGTCAGCATGATAAATGCCAGTGTAGCCAGGATACTGCGCCATGGAAGGTTACGATGCCCCCGCACCATTCCCTGTATAACGACTTGCAGCGGTTCCCCCGTTCTCCAGACTACCAGCACAATGATCAATGCCGTGGTCATACCCCAGGCCATCAACCCACTGAAGATACTGAAAATCAGCCTTTGGCCAATATCTTCTGTGCGATGTTCAGGTTGCCGCAAATGCGAACCGGCATGTGCCAGCCTCGGATACTGGCGACTTTTGTTGCCCCGCTCATCCTCAATGGTTTCTTTGTTATAAAGGTGAATCGCGAACGGTCCGGAATAGGTTTTCTCCGTACTTTCACGCAGGTCACTCAGAATAATATCCAGCACACTTTCAATGGTAGCCGCATACTTCACTTCACTACTGCCAGTGTTTTTCAGTTGCGGGCGAAAATGAAGAGAGTCAAGCAAACCGATCAACACATAAACCATCAGGATCATTAATGCACTCATGCCCAATGGTTTCTGCATAATCTCACGCCAGGGTGCCCTTAAATGCTCCCGTGAATGTGCATACAGCGCGAAGGCGATGATGGAGCCAACCAGTATAAATATCAGGGCATCGGTCCAGAGTATCTCAATCATATCAGCCGTACTCTGGGATCGACCAGTGTATAGGAAATATCGGTCAGTATCAGCCCGACGATATACAGTACAGAACCCAGGAAGACCATCGCCCGCACAATAGCGAAATCCTGCTGATTGATCGCATCAATGGTATAACTGCCCAGCCCTGGAATACCAAAGAAAGATTCGAGTATCAGGCTGCCCATAAACAACAACGGCAATGCCACCACGATACCTGTCAATATGGGAATCATGGCATTCTTGAGCACATGCCCGAACAACACCCGTGTTTCCGGCAGACCCTTGGCCCTTGCCGTACGCACAAAATCCTTACCGGCTTCTTCGAGAAAAAATGTTCGATACCATCGGGTACTGGCACCAATGCCAGCAATCACACCAATAATGACAGGCAGAATAACAAACTTGATGGCATCCACTCCGGTATCATAGCCGGAAATCGGTACCAGACGTAACAACTTCCCAACCAGAAACTGACCACCAATATAATAGAACAAAGCGGAGATCGACATCATGGCCACACAAAGAACAATCCCCCAGACATCAATATAGCTGCCACGAAAAAACGCCAGCAACATAGCAAAAAATATATTGATGAACAATGCAATAATCAATGAAGGAATGGCGATGGCCAGACTGGGCCACATACGCTGACCAATATCATAAGAAATATCACGGCCATTATCTGAAGAACCGAAATCAAAGATAAACAAACGAATCGATTTCTCGAAAAATATGGTCCGGGTCAGGATAGCAGGGCCATCCGCTTTACCATTAAACAACAATGGCAGATCATAGCCACGCTGAGCCTTCCAGCTCTCAATATCCTCCTGGGTGACATGGCGGTCTCCAAGATGCACACGCGCCATTTGATCCGGCGGATTGACAACAAAAAACAGTGCAAAGGTTATCAGATTCACACCTATAAGAATCGGTATTGCATATAAAAGGCGTCGAATAATGTAGGCAATCATGGTTGATTGGCCTGCAGTTCCGGGCGGGCCTTCTGGCGCCGTCGATAGCTGACAAAAGCAGGCAGGGTAATCACGACCAGAACCATCAGACCAGCCCAGACCGGCCAGATGATCGGCTGATTCCATTCTGATCTTTTTCTGGAACGCAGTTGCGGGTCTATACGCTTGTATTTAAGGGTATTATTAGCCATCAGATTCGGACTGGAATTAAAGTACCAGTCATGGTAAAGCGCAAAGCTTTTCGGGTTGATACCCCATAGCCATGGCGCATCCTCACGCAGGATATCGACCATGCGATGGATAATCGTCAAGCGCTCGTCACTGTTATCCATGTTTTTCATTTGCTCAAACAGTTCATTAAATTCCTGATTATTATAATTACTGGCATTACCACCATGATGCTGTGCCTTGGCATTCGGGCCATACAGCAGAAACAGAAAATTCTCCGGGTCCGGATAATCGGCATTCCAGCCCCACGAATACATCTGTGCAGTACCGTTGAGCATCTTGTCCTGAAAACGATTGTAATCCGTGGGACGCACAATCAACTCAATCCCCAGTCTGGAAAACTGTTTACGCCACCAGTTCATTTGTGCCTTGCTGTCCGGCCCCCTTGCAACAGTGTCGTAATACAGCTTCAGCACCTCCCCCGAATCCGCATCACGCCCATCGGGATAACCGGCTTTTACCAGCAAAGCTCTGGCCTCTGACAGCGAGCGACGCTGCGGCTTACCATTCTTCCAGATATGGGTAACCGGATTAAGCCCGGCCTTTCCCTGCTGATGACCATACAATCCCGGCGGCAATGGCCCCTGTGCAGCAATCCCGCGACCATTGAGAAAAATGGAAATGTATTCCTCATAATCAACGGCGATAGCAATAGCCTGACGCAGATACCTTCCCCGCTCACCTGCTGGATGACCGACCACCCTGTCCAGCATATTGAAACCAAAATAAAAAGTGGAAGTCGCCACAGCCGTGGACAACCTGATGCCCTTTTCCTGCATTTCGTCACTCAACACCAGATCACCGGAACCGCCAACCCTGATCGCCTGATCAAAGGTATCAGAAGAAATACCGGACACATCATAATATCCCTGCAAAAATTTATTCCAGCGCGGAATAGACTCCTTTTCGAGACTTCTGATCACCGTATCAATAAAAGGCATTGTCTCGCCTGCATCATCCAGCAAACCTGCCTCAGCATCTCCCGGCATACCTTCTGTCGGATAAGTCTCGCCATGAAAATTCGGATTGCGTGACAACACCATACGCAGGTTTGGATTATTCTCGGTCAGCATATAAGGGCCGGTACCAATGGGATACCAGTGCAAAGTCAGATTTTTCTCCTTCATGCCCGGCCGGGAGTGGAAAAGATCGGCCTCCCAGGGCATCGGTGCAAAAAAAGTCAGGGTCAGCCAGTATTTGAACTGCGGGTATTTACCTTTAATGCGGACCCGGTAGCTGTATCTACCGGTCACCTCGACACCGGCCAGTGGATACTTTCGCAGATCAAGCCATGGTGCCTCCCCGACCTGTTCATCATAAGCTGCCCGCAGAGAATCGGCATACTCATCCAGACCATCAATATATCCGTCCATGACACTCAATATCGGAGAATGAATCAATGGATGCGCCAGACGCTTGATCTGATAGGCATAATCCGCGGCGACCAGTTCACGAGTACCCGTTTGCCTGAAATCCGATAATGTATGGATTTCCTTGAGATCGTCGGCAGAAATACCGTGATAAAGATAATGACCATCCTGCCCTTTTGCCAGCGCCGGGTGCGGCTGATACATAATCCCCGGCCGGATATCGATATCATAGACACTCCAGGCAATACGGGTCACCGGTGCATCATCCGGTAAATGTCGCTGATCTTCATCGAGATAATAGGGGACCGGCACTCGGGCAGCGGTCAGAGTAGTCAATTCGTAGGGTCTCTTCAGATAATGATACTGCAGGGGCGGTTCATAGACATTACCAATAATGGCAAATTCATCAGAACTGTAGGAACGTGCCGGATCAAGATGCTTGGGGCGATCCTCGAAGTCGCTGTAAAGGATATTTTCAGGGTCATCCTGGCTCGGATAAGGATTATTCCAGGGATGGGCACCGGCCAACCCGCCGAACAGCACCATCACTGCAATTCCAATAGACATTCGCTGCCACAATCTCATCACCTTTTTTCCTCAATGACACCGGATGCCGGGTTACAATCGCCGTCTATATCGCATTTTCCCTTTACGATGGCGATAATCCAAAATTTATTTGGTTGATTATAAACACATGGTTTAAGATATGCGCCCTTAATTCAGATCATATTTTTACTCATCAGGAAAGTATATATGGGTTTTCTCGAAGGCAAGCGTGCCCTGATCACCGGCGTTGCAAGCAACCGTTCCATTGCCTGGGGTTGTGCCAGAGCGATGAAAGAGCAGGGAGCAGAGATTGCGTTGACATATCAAAATGACAAACTCAGGAAGCGTGTTGAAAAACTTGCCGGAGAACTGGGTGCAGATATCATCATTCACCTCGATGTTGGCTCCGACGACATGATCGACAATGCCTTCACCGAGCTGAAGACACACTGGGATTCGCTCGATATTGGACTGCATTCAATTGCCTTTGCACCGAAAGAAGAGCTGGCCGGCCTGTATCTGGACAGCGTAACCCGCGAAGGCTTCAAGACAGCACATGAAATCAGCTCCTACAGCTTCTCGGCGCTTGCCAATGCCTGCCGCCCCATGATGAAAGGCCGGCATGGTGCCCTGCTGACCATGTCATATCTGGGTGCTGAACGTGTCGTGCCTCACTACAACGTCATGGGTCTGGCGAAAGCCAGCCTGGAAGCCAATGTCCGCTTTATGGCGGACCAACTGGGCCCACAGGGAATCCGTGTCAATGCCATCTCCGCCGGGCCGGTTCGCACACTGGCCGCCGCTGGCATCAGTAATTTCAAGAAACTGCTGGACGCCTTTGAAGAAGCTGCGCCGCTGCGCCGCTGCATCACAATCGAGGAAATCGGCAATGCTGCCGCATTCCTGTGCTCGGATCTGGCATCCGGCATTACCGGAGAAATTACCTATGTCGATGGCGGGCACAATATCATGGGGGGCGGCTGTCCCCGATAGACAATTCCAGTCAACCAACCAGCCGCCTCATCAACTCCAGGCTGATCATGGAATGTCCACAGGCATCCCCATGCAGGACATTCATGGGCATTTCTCTGGCGCCCCATCCATCGACCAGCAATGCCGCTCCTGACAAATCGTGGTCATTGGAGTATTCACTTTTAATCGCCAGTACCGGCATACCGGTCGCCAGAGCGGAACGCACACCGTTTTCCGAATCCTCCACCGCCAGCACCTCTGCCGGCGAGAGCTCCATCTGCTGCAGGGCATGGATATAAATATCCGGTGCCGGCTTTTTATGCGCAACCACATTGCCGGCTGCGATCACCTCAAACCAGTCCAGCACATCACCACCGATATTCTGCAATAACAAGGCATCAACATTCTGTCTCGCCGTGGTTGTGACAATACCCATACGCACATCGCTGCCCTGAATTTCGCGCAGCACACGCTTCACTCCGGGCCTGAGCGGTATCTCGCCACTCGCTACCATGCGCCGGTAATCGGTATTTTTATACCTGACGATACCGGAGAGCAGATCATCCAGATCTTTATTGACATGCCGATACCCCGGATGACAAGCGGCGATGTAATGATGAATACGCTCGATGCTGCCCGCTGTCCTCAACAACTCACCATAGATCTTTTCAGACCACTGCCAGTCCAGACCTGCGGCCCTGAAAGCCCTATTCATCGCTACCAGATGCCCATGGCGCTCTGTCTCCGACAGTGTTCCGTCAACATCAAATAAAACGGCTTTCAGCATAAAACCTCCTGAACAGGCATCCCGTATAACATATACCGTATTGCCCCCTACCCCCACCCCTGCCAACTGAAAAACAATGCCTGAAACACTGGTATATCAGAGACTGCCGGCGCGGATGACAATCATATTGCCTAAAGCACACTATATGCCGCCATACTGCCACATATCCAGCAATCAGCATTCATGGCATTCCGGATTTCCATTCTTTGCTAAACTCATATTATGCCATCGCCTGACAATAAACCTTACAAAGGCCGCTTTGCCCCCACTCCCAGCGGACCTGCACACCAGGGCACCCTGCTGGCCGCCACAGGAAGCTATCTACAGGCACACTCAAATCAGGGAGAATGGCACATCAGAATAGATGATATTGATCCGCCTCGCGAGATTCCGGGTTCAGCCGACAGCATACTGCGCACACTTGAACACCATGGTCTGCACTGGGACGGACCGGTAGTCTATCAAAGCCGGCGTCACGATCACTATCAGGCTGCACTGCACACACTGCAAACAAACAATCTGGCCTACGACTGTGGCTGTTCACGCAAAGAGATTGAGCTGATATCCCGGGCCGGTCCGAACGGCATGATCTATCCGGGCACCTGCCGCAACGGCCTGCCCGCAGGGAAGACAGCACGGGCCATCAGGCTGCTGACCCAAAACCGGACAATAACCTTTGTTGATCGCATCCAGGGCGAATACGGTCTGAATATAGAGCAACAGATTGGTGATTACGTCATACGCCGCGCCGATGGCCTGTATGCCTATCACCTCGCCACCGTAGTTGACGACGCCCTGGATGGATTTACCCAAATTGTGCGGAGCTGCGACCTGCTGAGTATCACCCCTCAACAGATTTACCTGCAACAACAACTCGGCTACCCGACGCCGGATTATGCCCATCTGCCGTTGCTGGTTGACAGTCAGGGCAACAAGCTATGCAAGCGGACCGGAGCCAGAGCGGTTGATGAAATGGACCGAAGAGACGTACTGAGAAATATATTCGATGCCCTCGCACTGCCCGTTGACATGGAAATCATAAACAGCCCCAATGAAATACGATGGGCATGGGCCATAGAACAATGGAACATGGACAACATAGCGGCTGCCACAGTCAGGCCGGCAATCCGGGTTATCTAGGACGAGGACTGTTTCTGGCGGCAGGCATGGTGCCTGTAGTAACATATCAAGCCCCGTGTAGAACTGTCATGGCTATCGGAAATATCCTCACCCATCAATTCAGGCAGAATACCCCTTGCCAGCATCTTGCCGAGTTCCACGCCCCACTGATCGAAGGAATTAATATCCCAGATCACCCCCTGCACAAACACCTTGTGCTCATAACAGGCGAGCAGGCTACCCAGGGTGCGGGCATTCAGTTCGGGGAACACTATCGTGTTAGTCGGGCGGTTCCCGGCAAACACCCTGTGCTGAAGCAACTGGTCAATATCTGCTTTATCGCAGCCGGCTGACTCCATATCCTGACGCACCTCAGTGGCAGTCCTGCCAGCCATCAATGCCGCGGTTTGTGCAAAGAAATGCGTCAACAAAATCGCATGATGATCGCCGACATCATAAGAAGAGCGCATGGGTGCGATGAAATCAGCCGGTATCAGGCGCGTTCCCTGATGAATAAGCTGGTAAAAGGCATGCTGACCATTGGTACCGGACTGCCCCCAGACAACGGGCACCGTCTCATAATCGACCGCCTGCCCCTGACGAGTAACGGACTTGCCATTGCTTTCCATTTCAAGCTGCTGCAAATAACCGGGCAAACACTGAAGATGCTTGTCATAAGGCAGTATGGCCTGCGCATCAGAGTCAAAAAAATCGATATACCAGATACCCAGCAAAGCCATAATAACCGGCATATTACTTTCCGGCGGTGCCTGCCGAAAATGGCAATCCATCGCATAAGCCCCCTCCAGCAACTGCTCGAACTGCTCCATACCAGCATAAAGAACGACAGACAGGCCTATAGCCGACCACAGCGAGTAACGACCACCCACCCAGTCCCAGATATGAAAGATACAATCCTGCTCAATACCGAAGGCCAAGGCCCGTTCCTCGTGTGCCGTTACAGCGACAAAATGCCTGAGCCAGGCATCATCATTTCCCAGAGCTGTATTGAGCCACTGACGCACCGTGCGGGCGTTGGTCATGGTTTCCTGTGTATCAAAGGTTTTGGACGATACAATAAACAGTGTGGTTTCCGGATTAAGCATATCCAGCACATCAACGGCCTCTTTACCATCCACATCGGATATGAAATGAACGCTGAGTCCGGTTTTCGCATACGGTTTAAGGACATCACAAACAACGACCGCGCTCAGAAATGAACCACCGATACCGATATTGACCACATCGGTAAATGCCCTGCCGGTACTGCCCGTGACTGCACCGCAAAAAACCGCACTGGAAAATTCACGCATATGGTCCAGCACCTCGCGGACATCAACCAGGACATCACGCCCATCGACCCGAACAGACTGTTCGGATCGCTGACGTAATACCGTATGAAGTGCCGGACGATTTTCCGTATTATTGATCGGCTGACCGGAAAAAAGGGCCTCCCGCTTATGCTCCAGACCAGACTCCTCGGCCAGCAACAACAACAGCCTCAATGTTTCACGGGTGATACGGTTTTTTGAAAAATCAAAAAACAGACCACAGGCTTCGAGACTGAAGGACTCAAATCGCTGCTCGTCAGCCGCAAACAAATCGCGCATATGCAGCGATTCAATCTCATCAAAATGTGCCCGCAAAGACCGCCAGGCAGGCTTTTCCGTAAGCATTCACTCATCCCGTGAACAAAGCAATGCACAGAATTATACGTAAAGCCTGACGACAATGCAGAAGAGCGTACCAGAACGTCACGGGTACCCGAAACATCCGGGCAGACCAGAGTGCAGGGCCGGTTTTTTCAGAAAGCAACCTGACCGTCAAAAAAGCGGAGCCGGTGACAATACGGATGGATCCGGCCCCGCAACAGCCGGCAGGGAGGTGCCGGCTACGGAAATCCTACCAGTTCAGCTTCCACTCCGCGCCGACGCTGTGGCGCGGGTTATTGTCATCCTGCTCGCGGCGGATGGCCTTGATATCCAGCTTCGACTTCAGGCCAGCCGGATTGGACAACAGACGCCAGCCGAGGGTCAGGTCACGTTTCGCATCGGAGGCCGACAGGCTCGCATAGGGGATGCCGGTGGCATCGTCTGTCAGGGCAAAGCCCCACTCGCCTTTCAGCGTCCAACGGCTCGATACGGCAGCAGTATGTCGGTTGTCTTCTTCCTCCAGCGCATCCGTCAGAGAATCCGATAACAACCGATCCAGACCACTGGCCGCCGGTGCATTGCCGTACTCATGGCGCAGGCTGAACGACGGGCCATAGGCCGAGTTTGGCCACGCCTCGTAGCGCAGTGAGCCGGACAGACCCCACTCCTCACGCTCGGCAGCCTCATGCTCCAGCAGATAGCGACCGCGCACATCCACCGTCAAACCCTTGGCCGGTGTCTGCCAGCTCAGGCCGCCGCCCAGCTCCAGACCAAAGCCTTCGCTGGTATCGCCGCCGTCATAACGCAGACCCAGCTCCAGTTCCGGTGTCAGACGCACACCGTCCTCTTCCGGTAACTGCCAGGACCAGGCCAGACCCATGCGGAAACGCTGCGTATCCGCCTCGGTGCCCGCCATGACGCGGGAATCATCCGCCTCAATACGCGCCAGTGTCAGGCCCGAAATCAGCTCCAGGGTCAAACCGCCCTCTTCCACCGGACGCTCCAGCAGCGTGCCGCGCAGACCGGCGGTGGCCGATAGCTGCACCAGATTGTGCTTCGATTCCATACCGTTTTGTAAAGTCTGTTTCAGGTCGCCCCGGCCATAGCTGGCCGCTCCCCACAGTTGCAGGCGTTCGCTCAGGTCGTAGCGCAGATACGGCAGCATGGAAACCAGCATACCGGACTGCTTACCTTCGTCCGATGCATCCTGCCATTCGCCATCGCTGTCGCTGTAGGCCAGTGCCAGACCGACCAGCGTCTGACCGTTATCGCGGTCAATGCCCAGCATGGCCGTGGTGACCTCGCCGTCTATCGAAGTACCAGCTTCTTCACCGTCTTTGTACTTCGTATAGGCCGCCTGACCCCAGATGGAGGTGCCGTCCTGATCCGTGAATGTGAAATGACTACCACGCAGCAACGACGGCAGCAGCTTCGGCAGTGACAGGGTGCGTGACAGCTTGCGCGGACGATCCGACGAACCGGCACCCAACTGCTCAATACCCATCGCACTGGCATCCGGGCTGCCACGGCTGGACAACAGACGCGCCGCATTGAATGACTGACCGCGCGGCAGACCGTTCAGATTACCCGACAGACCCGGCTGACTCGATGCTGTGAATCGGTAATCCAGACCACCCAGCATGTGCTCGACGGCCGTCAGACCAAAGCGCGGCAGCCACATCTGCTGTGCGGCCTGCATGGCCGTCATGTCGGTCGATTCATCGTCATCGGCAATCTTAACCGGCAGGGTGACCGGATCGTAGCCGGCATCCGCCGTATGCGTCAGTATCACCTGATTGGCATCACTGTCGGCGTCGTCTCTGGCCATCACCGTCACCGTCTGTGCCCGATTCCAGTTGGTCAGCGTAAAGAGCAGGCTGTCACCGCCGGTCACCCGCAGGCGGGTTGCATCCCCGGAAGATACTCTCACCGTCACATCGCCCGATGGACGGGTGTCCAGCACCACCGTGTAGCTCGCGGTATCATTCTCTTTCATATTCAGGCTGCTCTCTGAGAGCACCAAATTCCCTGTGCTGTCCGGTGTGTCGGTGTCGGTCATCGTCACCGTCACATCCCGACTGACCTCGCCGAAGCCGGCATCCGCGCTATGGGTCAGCGTGATGGTCTCATTCACGCTGTTGCTGTCCGTGCCGGCTGTCAGGGTAATGACCTGCGTCTCGTTCCAGTTCATCGTGCTAAAGGTCAACGCAAGCGGATTCACGGTTAAGGACGTACCGGCATGGCCACTGAGCATGACCATGACTTCCGCTATCGGCCGAGCCGACAGGCGCACGGTGTAGCTGGTAGTGCCCCCTTCATCCAACTCAATCTCCGTGCTTGAAAACTGCAACTGCGGCGAACTGTCGGTGATGATCACCTCCAGATCGGCCGTGACCTCACCGTAGTTGCTGTCGGCACTGTGGGTCAGCGTCACCTGATCCGTCACGGTGTTACTGTCCGTGACCGCCGTCAGCGTGACGGTCTGCGGGTTACCCCAGTTCTGTGAGGTAAAGGTCAGGGTGGTGTCATCGGCCTCCAGTTCGGCATTCGTGCCGGTGAGGGTCACCATGACATCGGCGCTCGGTGCGGTTGCCAGACTGATGCGATAGGTGGCACTGTCGCCTTCAATGAGGGTCAGGCGGGTCGGGGTCAATACAATAGCCGGCTGTTCCTGAATCGTAAAATCAACATTGCCCGTGCCGGAGGCACCGCCGCCCAGGTTGGTGCCGGAACTGCTGTCCAGTGTGCCCAGAGCAATGCGCACCGTTTCGCCGCCGGTCTCGGCCACGGCATCCGTTTGTGCCATCAGGGTCAGGGTGGCCACCTCACCACCGGCGCTGAAGGTCACGCTGCCGCCGGCCAGATCGCTGTAATCCACGCCATTGGCTGTGGTGCCGGTCAGTGTGTAGTCGGTGCCGAAGACAGCCGTACCGCCGAAGGTCAGCGGCACGGTCAGTTGCTCGCCGGCCGTCAGGGCGCGACCCAGGGTGAGGGTGAGTTGTTTACTGCCGCCTTCGGCCACATCATCCGCTGTACCGACCAGCGTGACCGGGGTGGCATCGTCGTCATGCACTCCGACGGACGCCACGGACGGATCGCCCACTTCATAGCCCGTACCAGTACCTACGGTCACGGTGACCGTGCCATTGGGTTCATCCACGGCATCGCCCTGCGTCGCAATCAAATAGGTCACCGTGCGGGAGCCGCCGTTCAGGGCAACCGTCTGTGCGCCGCTGGTGGTGATAAAACCGCTGCCGCCGCTGATATTGAGCATCAGGGTCAGGGCGTCCGTCGGCGGTGGTGTGGCCGTCAGGGTAAAGCTGGCACTGCCCATTCCTTCCGTGACCGTGGCACCGCCGGTGATGGTGATCATCGGCATGACAATGGCATCGTTGACCTGCACACTGAAATGGTCGGGTGAATCCGGATCGGCACCGCCACCCACATTCGTGTTCAGACTGCTGTGGTCAAAGCCATTGGTGACCGTGCCGTCCGGCCCCAGGGCAATGATGAAGGTCTCGGAGCCGCTGCCCTCCATCGTATTGTCGCCGATGGCGGTCAAGGTCAGTTGGGCACTCTGTGCGCCAGCATTCTCAAAGCGCAGCAGCGGAGTCATTGTGTTCTCATTGGACAGAACCACACCCGTGCCTGATTGTCGTGCCAGGCTCCAGTCCGCCGGTTCGACATCGGTACCGGCTATGCTCAGCGGTACCTCGATGATTTCGCCGGCGATCAGGGCACGACCTAACTCGACCGTGAAGGTAACGGCCTGACCTTCATCAATGGCGCCCGTGCTGCCGGTGCGGGTCAGGCTGACTTCGGTCGGGTCGTCGTCATCAACCATGACCATCAGGTCGTCAATGCTGAGGCCGCTGTATTGGCTATCGCCGCTCAGGGTATGGCTGATGGCGACACGGCGATCGCTGGCATCGTCGTCATTGTTATCCTGACCGGTGACGATGAGGGTCTGCGGTTGGTTCCAGTCCGTGCTGGTAAAGGTCAGGGTGGTGTCGGTCATCGTGATGCCGGTGCCGGGAGCAGCGGTGACGGTGACGCTGGCGGTTGGCTGTGAGGTCAGTACCACCCTGTAGCTGTCGGTGCCGCCGTTTTCAGCGACACGGGTGACGCTACCGGTCCCGGTGATCAGGATATCGGCCTGGTCGTTGTCATTGACAGTCAGTTGTACCATGGCCGGGCTGCCGGCGGCATAGCCGGTCACGGAGGAAACATCAATGGTCAGCATACCATCCGCCCCATCCTGATCATTGTCGGTCACGCTGACCTCAAATTGCAGGGTCGGATCCAGGCTGGTGTCGGCCTGAACCAGCATCAACTCATAGCCGTCGCTGATCCTCAGCAAGGGACGGACATCGATCAGCATAAAGCTCTCGCCGGTATCCGGTGATACGGTGATCTGTATCATGCGGGCACCGCCTTCTTCAATGCTGGTATGGTCGCCCACCACTTGTACGCTCAGGGTCGGATCGTCGTTGTCGGCGACGGTGAGCTGTACCAGGTCAAGCTCACGGTCAGTGCGATAATCACCGCTGTCGCCCTGACTGATGGCATGGGTGATGGTGCCAGAGCGTGCATCGCCGGCGTTGTGCACCGCGTCATCCATGCCGGTCACGGTGACCGTCTGTGCCTGATTCCAGTTACTCTGGGTAAAGGTCAGCATGTCATTATTGACGGTGGCGACCGTGCCCGAATCAACCGTGATGATGACCTCGCCGGCCGGGGCCGAGGTCAGTACCACGGTATAGTTGTTGGTGCCGTCTTCATCCACGGCCAAGGTGGTCGGCTGTACGGTGATACCGGCCGTATCGTCTTCGGTGATGGTGACCGTGACTTCACCGGTGACGGTGGCATAGTCGCCACCGGTGGCGGTGTGCAACAGGGCGATCGGGTCATCCGATTGGGCGTCGTCGTCCGACCCGGCGGTGACCGTGATGGTCTGCGGCTGGTTCCAGTTCTGGGTGGTGAAGTTGAGGGTATCATCACTCAGGGTCAGATCGGTACCGGCCTGACCGCTTACAGTAATGGCCACTGGTGCATTGGGCTGGGTAACCAGAGACACGGTGTAGGTCGCCGTATCGCTCTCGTCAATGGTCAGCATGGATGGATTCAGTACCAGCGCCGGTTGTTCGTTGATCCTGAAGGCAATCGTTCGGGTGGTGCTGACCGGACCGCCGCCCCGAGCGTCCTGTATTCCCGCATCGCCGTCCGGGCTTGCTAATTCCGATGTTGCAAACTCCATGGTGATGACCTCGCCGGGGTCAGAGATACCATCTGCGATGGCCGTCACGGTCAGTGTGGCGGTCGTGGCAGAGCCGGAAGTCTGGCCGGTAAATACGATTCCAGGGTTCCCGGAGGCCAGAGCCTCGTAACTCACGCCGTCCGCCGGTATGCCGGCCAGGGTATAGTCCGTATTCACCGTGGCGGTGCCGCCAAGTTCGAGCGAGAGGACTTGGGTCTCACCCGAAACCAGCGGACGGTTCAGGGTCAGGGTAATCTGTTTGCGGGCGCCTTCATCGAGGTCGCCGGCCGGATTTTCGGCCAGGGTGACGATGGTTCTGTCGTCGTCGCGCACCGTGATGGTAACCGTGTCGGTGCCGGCGGTATAGCCGGTACCGTCATTGATTGTCACCGTGACCTCGCCTCTGGCTTCATCGACTTCATCGTCGGTGATCGGAATCGTGTAGCTGGCCGCGGTGGTGCCGGCCGGGAAGGTGACGGCCTGACTGTTTTCGTCACCGGCAGCGACAAAGTTCTGGCCATCGGTTTCGTCTTCAGAGACGGTTAAATTAATGGTCAGATCTGTGGCCGGTGGTTTGTTCGCCGTCAGTGTGTAGGTGAGCGTGCCGGCTCCCTCGGTGGCCGGACTGCCGCCGGCAATGCTGATGGCCGGTGGAACATCCAGTACTGTCACTTCAATGACGTCATCGACCCGTTGACCGGTGGCGTAGCCGGCCGCTCCATTGGTCACAAAATGACGAATGAGCACTGTGCGGGTATCGGTCGTGTCATCATCGACACCGGTGATAATGACCGTCTGCGGCTGGTTCCAGTTACCTGCGATAAATTCCAGCACGGCTGTGCCAGCGGGTGAATCACCGGAGCGGTGCAGGGTCACGCCCGGCATGGCGGCTCTGGCTTCAATGATGACATTGTCCGCCGGCGGTGAATCCAGCACGACGGTGTAGGCGGCGGTGCCGCCGCTCTCGGCCAAGGTGAGAGCGGTCGGGTTGAAGGTGATGCCGGCGGTATCGTCGTCGGTGACCGTCACCGTGACGCTGTCAATGGTCAGAGTGGTCGGGTAGCCAGTGCTGTCCTCTGTGGCACTGATGGTGTGGCGGATGACTGCCGTGCGTTGATCGCCGGTATTATCAATGTCGTCATCGACACCGGTGATGGTGACGGTTTGCACCTGCTGCCAGTTGGCACTGGTGAATAAAAGCTGTGGCGGTGCCACCGTGACGCCGGCGGCGGCCGTGATGTCCAGGGTCACGATGCCACCCGGTCGTGTGTTCAGGTGCACGGTGTAATCGTCCATGCCGCTGTTCTCGGCCACCGTGGCGGTCGATTCACTGATGAGCACGCCGGCGGCATCGGTGTCGGTGACGGTCACATCGAACACAATGGCCTCCAGTTCGGCATAGATACTGTCGATCGATGTGATGGTATGGGTCAGTGTCCCTTCATAGTTGCCGCTGTCGGCCATGGCACTGACCGTGACAGCCTGCGGCGTATTCCAGGCTTCCGGAGTGAAGGTCAAGCTGTCCTTGTCCAGCATCAGATCGGTGCCGTCATGACCGCTGATGGTGACCGTCACAGCCGCCGTCGGCTGGCTGGTCAGACGCACCGTGTAGTCGGCCTGACTGCCTTCTGGCACGGTGAAGGGAGCGGGCTCCAGCCTCAGACCGGCTGTGTCACCAAAATCAATGATTGATATCGTTGCCATAGGTCTGGCACCGGCGGCCAGACTGTCTGGCAGCTCGCCAAAAGCTATCGTCAATGTTTCGGTAGGCTCGACGATGTTGTCTGCAATCAGTGGGATATCGACTTTCCCGACTACTGCTCCAGGCTGGAAGAACAGTGTATTTTCGATGATCTCATAATCCTGCCCGGCGATGGCAGTACCATCGCTGATCTGCACCGGTACCTCTAAGACATCCGGCAGCGGTCGCGACAGCCGGGCAACTGGCTGCGCCGGGCCGTCATCCTCAAGTACTTGATAGTTATCCAGCGTAAAGGCAATGGTCGGAGAACCGGTAGTGGTGGCATCATCATCGAGGATGGCAAGCTCAAACTGATTGATGCGGCCTAAACCACCGCTGCCCAGACCAAATGCAGCATCATCTGCAAAGCCATGAGCAGGCCGACGTGAGGTGCCGAACAGAAAGGTGATAGTGCGCTTACCATCCACCCGATCCGCATTCGCATTATCGATGGCGGTCAGCCGCAGCATCGCCTGCCGGGCACCGGCACCGGCAAAGCGCAGCAGACCCCCATTTTGCTCGTCAATTGTGGCTAACTGCCCGCGACCCACCGGGTGATCGCCGGACTTGAGCAGGGTCACGCCGGTATTGGCCTCGTCTTCATTGAGCACCAGCGTGTAGTGCTGCGTCTGATCGGTAACATAGGGAATGGTTGCCTGCTGACCGGCCAGCAGCGGTTGGCCCAGAGTCACGGTAATGTCCAGAAAATTATCCGCACCGGATTCCGTGATGGTTGTGAACAGGAATACATCCTCACCCCCATCAGAGATTCTATAGGGACGCGAGTGTGTCATGGTGAAGGCAGTTCGCTCGTTGTCCCAGACGCTGACTGTGGCGGTGGTGTCTGCCGAGGCACCCGGTCCGTAGTCATCACCGTCGGTCACGGTCACGCTGACCGCACCGTCCGGTTCATCGATAGTGTCATTTTGGGTCGGCACCGTGTAGCGCACCGTGGTCTGACCGACCGGCAGCATAACCGTGTGCGCACCGGCGGCACTGTCCGATAGAAAACCGGTGGTATCACCAGTCTCCTCCACCGTCAGGCGAATGGTCAAATCCCTGTCGGGTGCCGGATCGGCCGTGATGATAAAATCGGCCGGACTGCCCTCGGTCACGCCCACGCCGCTGTCCGCGGCAATGGTGACCGCCGGCACTTGATCGTTAATGACCGCCACTACCACATCCTGCAGAGCCAAACGACTGGCCTGATAGGCGGCACTGTCGCCGGTGGTAATCGCATGACTGACCGTGAGCAGACGCACATCACCGGTATTTTCAATGCCGTCACTGATGGCCGCTACGGTGACCCTTTGCGACTGGCGCCAGTTGCCATTCGTGAAGGTCAGTACCTGACTGGCTCCAGCCGTGCCACCGGCTATATTGACTGTCGCCAGTTCGGGCATGTCCGACTCCAGGGTGATGACCACATCACCGGCCGGTTGTGTGTCGAGCACTGCGGTGTAGGTGGCCGTGCCGCCTTCCCGGACTACCACGGTCGATGGCGAGAAGGTTACACCGGCCTCATCATCCACCACCGTGGCCAAGACCCCATCGAGAGCCAGTCCGGAGGTGTAGGCGTTACCGTCGCCTGTTGTAATCATATGTTCGATAGTGGCGGTGTTACGGTTCATGCCCACTACAATAACGGTCTGCGGCTGGTCCCAGTTGGTCGAGGTAAAGGTCAGGGTGGCCGTACCGCCCGCCACATTGACGGTCAGTACGCCGACATTATCCGGGGCTGCGGTGATGGTGACATCGCCATCCGGTCGGGTGTTGAGTACCACGGTGTAGCTGCCGGTGCCGCCGTCCTCGGCCACGATCAGGCTGGATGAGGACAGTGTCACGCCGGCCGCCATCTGGGCGGCGACCTGGGTCGGCAGGCCGATGAGCAGAATCGGCAAAAACAGGCTGTGACACAGCCGGCGGACGGCTGGGCTGATGGACTCAGGGCAGGCGGATTCGGGCAGAGAGGACAGGGTTCCGATGGTATATCCTGCCACCCGGGACAGCATCGCCATGAGGCGCCTCATGGCCGACTTCCCCACCATTTTTTGAGGGGGGGGGGGGGGGGGGGGGGGGGGGCAGCATGGCGACAATATGGCGACAGCCGGGCCTGGCCTTTCGTCATCGCCATGGTTGCAGTATCTGTCGTCAGCACCGGACCGGTGTTGCTGTCCGGCAATGTTTGTACTGTGTTATTCATTACATTTCCTCCTGTGAGCCAATTTGTATGACATTTGTTCCATTGCAGGCGGGTCCGACATTACCGGCTGACCTGCACCATTTGCCCATTATGTATCAGACCGGCAGCATACTGCAAGTTTTCCGAACCGGCAACATTTCCAGCATCATTCTAACATGAAAACGGGGCACCGGAGCAGGTTTTCCCGGCAAGTCTCTGAACAGGCGGTGTCTGCATCAGTAACCCCAGAAATTTTTGAGCATGTCGGAATAGCCCTGGTAAAGCCCGGAATCGGCTTCTTCAAAACCGGGCAGGTTGATTTGTTGCAGCATTTGCTGGCCTTCGGGCAGGTTGGCTGCCTGTACCAGGGTGGCACGCAGGGCTGTTACGACATCTTCGGGTACGTCGGGTGATACCGATATGGCCATGTGTGGCCATTGTTCTTCTGTGGCAACGACATTCAATCCGGGATTGGCTCCGACCAGCGGGGTGGGAATGACGGCGCCGTGCACGCTTTTGTCCAGGACTTTGCTGATGGCATTCTGGGCATCAGTGGCTTCAACCAGCATGGGCTGGCGCATGGGGTTGTCAAAAAAAGTGTCCAGTATCAGTCCACCACGACTCGGCGAGGTCAGGCTGGCAATGCGTTTGCCAATCAGCTCGGATGGCTCAAAGGCCAGTGTGTCTTCGCCGGTCACCAGGGTAAAGCTGACCACTCCAGCGACTTTGGCAATGACGCTGTAGTCCATTTTCTGGATGCGGTAGTCGGTCAGGTGGGCAGCATCCATGATTATATCATACCGGCCCTTTGACATTTCCTGCCAGTAGCTGATGAAGTTGGGGGTGGTTTGCAGGCTGAGGCTTTGGCCGGTGCGGTCTTGCAGGTAGTCGATCAGCGGAGTATAGGCCGCTTCGGTCTCCGAGGCCGGCAGGATCGGCTGAATAATAAAGGTGTAGGGTGCTGCAACGGTCGCGCCTGATAGTCCCAGCAGCAGGATCATCGCTACCAGTGTTCGGCTGATTGGTGTGTGCTTCATGGTTTTCAGTGCCTTGTACAGGGGCCTCGTGTGGCTGTCGTCAGGGTGTTTGGCCGGTTTCCGGCATTTCCATATTGACATTATAGTATAGATGTCAGCATTTTCATCAATATGTCATTTCATGTTTTTCCTGTTTTGAGGTGAACCGGGGCTTGACGATTTTTTCGGGCGGCCTAGACTGTGTCCTTTTGCTGCCTGGAGGGTAGAGTCATGGTCAGTCTGGAAACACCGGTTTGTGATTTTAACCGGCCTGCAATCGATTTTTCGTTGTCCGGCGTCGATGGCAGGACATGGTCATTAAAGGATTGTGCGGGCGAAAAGGGCCTGCTGGTCATGTTTATCTGCAATCATTGTCCTTATGTGAAGGCTGTCAGGGACAGGATTGTGCGCGATACGGATGAGCTTAAGCAACTGGGATTGCATAGTGTCGCTATCATGTCCAACGATGCAACACAGTATGAGGAGGATTCTTTTGTGAATATGCAAAAGATCGCCGAGGAGTGCCGCTTCGGCTTTCCTTATCTGCTGGATGAAACGCAGGCTGTAGCCAGGGCTTATGGCGCGGTGTGTACGCCTGATTTTTTTGGCTATAACGCCGATCTGAAATTGCAGTACCGCGGTCGCCTGGATGAAAGCCGCAAGGAGGCCGCCAGCCCCACGGTACGACGGGATCTTTTTGAGGCCATGAAGCGGGTCGCCGAGACAGGTCAGGGTCCGACCGAGCAGATCCCCAGCATGGGGTGTTCCATCAAGTGGATCGGTGAATAGCAGAATTCCTTCCCGACGGTCGGTGTGTTGCTCTGCAATGAGCGGCAGCCGGCCTCTTCTATTCTGTTCTGTTTATGTACCTATAAGCGATATTGCCTGTCTGGTGTGTTGCGGGTAGCTGATGGTTCGGCGATAATGGCTGGTCTTGTTACCGGCATACAGAATCAGATCGTCAGGATGGTTCTTGCCACGATATTGCGGAATGGGGCTGATTTTTGCCGTCGGCACCGCCGGGTTTGATAGTCGCCGGGTGTATGTTTTGAGGAGAATATTATGCCGTCGCGTTTTGAGCTGGCAAACGCTGTCCGTGCGTTAAGCATGGATGCCGTACAAAAGGCCAATTCGGGCCATCCGGGTGCCCCCATGGGTATGGCGGATATCGCCGAGGTGCTCTGGAATGATTATTTGAAACATAATCCGGTCAATCCGCACTGGGCGGACCGTGACCGCTTTGTGCTTTCCAATGGCCATGGTTCCATGTTGATTTATGCCCTGCTGCATTTGACCGGCTATGAGCTGGGCATGGATGACCTGAAAAATTTCCGGCAACTGCATTCCAAAACACCGGGACACCCTGAGTATGGCTATGCTCCCGGTATCGAGACAACGACCGGCCCGCTGGGACAGGGTGTCAGTAATGCCGTTGGCATGGCTGTCGCCGAGCGTGCGCTGGCAGCGCAGTTCAATAAAGACGGCCATGTCATCGTTGATCATTATACTTATGTGTTTTTAGGTGACGGTTGTCTGATGGAGGGTATCTCGCATGAAGCCTGCTCGCTGGCAGGTACGCTGGGGCTGGGCAAGTTGATCGCTTTCTGGGATGATAATGGCATTTCTATCGATGGCCATGTCGAGGGCTGGTTCACCGATGATACGCCGGCTCGTTTCGAGGCTTATGGCTGGCATGTGGTGGCCGGTGTCGATGGTCACGATGCGCAGGCCGTCGGCAGGGCTGTCGAGATGGCCCGCTCCGCGACTGACCGGCCTTCCCTGATCTGTTGTAAAACGACTATTGGTTTCGGTTCCCCCAATAAGGCCGGTTCTCATGCCTGTCATGGCACACCTCTGGGCGTCGATGAAGTCGCTCTGGTCAGAAAGGAGCTGGGCTGGACGCATGATGCGTTTGTTGTGCCTGACGAGATTTATGCCGGCTGGGACGGCAGGGAGAAAGGCCGCGCCGCTGAGGCAGCCTGGAATGACCGGTTCGCTGCTTATGAGGCTGCCTGCCCCGAACTGGCTGCCGAGTTCAAGCGCCGCATGGCGGATAAGCGTCCCGATCACTGGGCGAAACAGGTGGAGAGGTTTGTTGCTGAGTGCAGCAGTAACGCTGAAAGCAAGGCAACCCGACAGGCTTCTCTGGCCGCCATCGAGCGTTATGCCGGACTGGCACCTGAGTTGTTCGGCGGTTCCGCTGACCTGGGTTGCTCAAATCTAACGGAGTGGCCCGGTTACCGGCCCATGCGGGCCGATATGCCTGATTGTAATTATATCCATTATGGTGTGCGTGAGTTCGGCATGTCGGCCATTATGAACGGTATTGCATTGCACGGTGGCTTTGTGCCGTTCGGTGCCACTTTTCTGATGTTTTCTGATTATTCGCGTAATGCGCTTCGTATGGCAGCCCTGATGAAGGTGCATTCCATATTTGTCTTTACCCACGATTCAATCGGTCTGGGTGAGGATGGGCCAACCCATCAGGCGGTCGAGCAGCTTCCCGCATTGCGGATGATCCCGAATATGGATGTGTGGCGTCCGTGTGATGCGGTAGAGAGCGCCGTCGCCTGGGCAGCCGCTGTCGAGCGCACCAATGGACCGTCTTGTCTGGTCTTTTCCCGGCAAAAACTGCCGCACCAGGAGCGAACTTCCGAACAGATTGCCGGCATCAGCATGGGCGGGTATGTCTTGCTGGATTGTGATGGTGCGCCTGATGTCATCGTTATTGCCACGGGTTCGGAGGTCGGCATTGCCATGCAGGCTGCCGCTGCCAGCCGTAAAAATGTGCGCGTGGTTTCGATGCCTTCCACCAGTGTCTTCGACAGGCAGGAGGCTGATTATAAGGAGTCTGTGCTGCCGCCTTCTGTTACGGCTCGGGTGGCGGTCGAGGCCGCTGCATCGGATGGCTGGTATAAGTATGTCGGCACCCGCGGCAGTGTGGTCGGCATTGATCGTTTCGGTGAGTCCGCTCCAGCCGATGAGCTGTTCAGGCATTTCGGCTTCACGGCCGAGATTGTCGGCAGGGCGATTGATGAGGTGTGCACAGCCGAAAGGTAGGGCTTTATGAGGTGCCAATGTTTGAAACCTCTATATTTTTTCAGGAGATTAGATAATGGCTGTTCGAGTCGGTATTAATGGCTTTGGTCGCATTGGCCGTATGGCGTTTCGCGCTATCGCAAAGGATTTCCCTGATATCCAGGTGGTCGGCATCAATGATCTGCTGGAGGCGGATTATCTGGCCTATATGTTGAAGCATGATTCTGTTCATGGCATTTTCGACGGTGATGTGGTTGTTGATGGCAGTAGTCTGGTCGTCAATGGCAATACTATCCGCCTGACAGCGGAGCGTGATCCGGCTGCCCTGGCCTGGGGCGAGCTTGATGTGGATATCGTGATCGAGTGTACGGGCTTTTTTCTGACCGCGGAGAGCTGCCAGAAGCATATCGATGCCGGCGCGAAGAAGGTGGTGCAGTCGGCACCTTCCAAGGATGGCACACCGATGTTTGTGTATGGCGTCAACCATGAGACTTATGCAGGCCAGCAGATTGTTTCTGCCGCTTCCTGCACAACAAATTGTCTGGCACCGGTCGCCAAGGTCCTAAACGACAGATGGGGTATCAGGCGCGGCTTGATGACGACTGTTCATGCCGCTACGGCAACCCAGAAGACGGTTGATGGTCCTTCGATGAAGGACTGGCGTGGTGGCCGGGGTATCCTGGAAAATATTATCCCTTCTTCAACCGGTGCTGCCAAAGCCGTGGGCGTGGTTTTGCCGGAGTTGAATGGCAGGTTGACCGGTATGGCTTTCCGTGTGCCGACTTCTGATGTTTCTGTTGTCGATCTGACCTGTGAACTGGACCGGGAGGCTTCATACGATGAGGTCTGCGCTGCCATGAAGGAGGCTGCCGAGTCGGAGAGCATGGGGGATACGCTGGCCTATACCGATGAGAAGGTGGTTTCAACCGATTTCCGCGGCAACAGCCATTCTTCCATCTTTGATGCCGGAGCCGGCATTGCCCTCGATGGTACTTTTATCAAGCTGGTGATCTGGTATGACAATGAGTATGGCTACACCTGTAATATGCTGCGCTTTGTCAGGCATGTTGCAACCGGCTGATGCCATGCAGTTGCCTGACCATGGCCTGTGGGATACGCGGGATTAATGAATGCCTTTCATTAATTTGACCGATGTTGAGCTGGCCGGCAAGCGTGTTTTGATTCGCGCCGACCTGAATGTGCCTGTCAAAAATGGCAGGGTTACTTCCGATGCGCGTATCGTGGCATCCATGCCGTCCATTGAGTATTGCATGAAGGCGGGTGCCAGGGTACAGGTGATGTCTCATCGTGGTCGCCCGCAGGAAGGGGCGGCTGATGATGAAAATTCAATGCGACCGATCGCTGATGATATGTCTGCCCGTCTGGGATCGGAGGTGCGCCTGATCACAGATTATCTGGGCAGTGCTCCTGATGTGGCACCGGGTGAGTGTGTTTTGTTTGAAAATGTGCGCTTTAATGTCGGTGAGAAAGAGGACAGCAGCGAGCTGGCCAGAAAATATGCGGCATTGTGTGATGTGTTTGTGATGGATGCCTTCGGTACCGCTCATCGCGCTCAGGCTTCAACTCATGGCACCGGTCTGCATGCACCCGTGGCTTGTGCCGGTCTGTTATTGTCGGATGAGCTGGATAGTCTGGCCAGAGCACTGGCTGAACCGGTACGGCCGATGCTGGCGATTGTCGGCGGTTCCAAGGTTTCTACCAAGCTGACTGTGCTGGAGGCGTTGTCAGAGAAGGTGGATCAGCTGATTGTCGGTGGCGGGATCGCCAATACTTTCCTGAAGGCCATGGGCTTTAATATCGGCCGTTCATTGTGTGAGGATGATATGGTCCATACGGCCAGGGCTCTGATTGAAAAGATGAGGGTGCGCGGTGTGGATATTCCTGTCGCAGTCGATGTCGTTGTCGGCAGGGAGCTTTCTGAGGGCACCGAGGCAGTTTTGAAGGATGCGGGCGATGTGGCGGACGATGATATGATTTTTGACATCGGCCCCCGATCAGCTCAGGAGCTGGCTGATATTATCACCAGGGCAGGCACGGTTGTCTGGAATGGCCCGGTCGGTGTGTTTGAGTTTGATCAGTTCGGCAGCGGCACCCAAACTATCGCTCTGGCTATTGCCCGTTCGGATTGTTTCTCTATAGCCGGCGGCGGCGATACGATTGCCGCTATCCAGAAGTATGGCATTTATGATGAGGTTTCATATATCTCTACCGCAGGCGGTGCATTTCTCGAATATCTGGAGGGCAGGACATTGCCTGCCGTAGCCATGTTGCAGGCCCGCGCCGGCAGTTAGTCCGGGTCTGTCGGGAAGGCGAAATTCATGCCGAGAAGAACCAAGATTGTCGCTACCCTGGGACCGGCAACCGATGACCCCAAGGCGCTGGATGAGTTGATTCAGGCCGGCGTTGATGTTTGCCGTATCAATTTTTCTCACAGTTCGGCCGGGGAGCATAAGGCGCGTGCGGAGACTGTTCGCAACCGCGCCCGCGCCTGTGGGCGTCAGATTGGCATTATTGCCGATCTGCAGGGCCCCAAGATCCGTATCGGTGCGTTCAGGGATGGTTCGGTTGAGTTGTCTGAAGGCGCTATGTTTTCGCTGGATGCCAATATGGATATTGAAGCCGGCCATGAAGCGGCGGTCGGTATTTTGTATAAGGCACTGCCCGGCGATGTGGCCCGTGGCGATACTCTGCTACTCGATGATGGTGCCATTGTGTTGTGGGTGGATGATGCGGATGGGGCCGAAATACGCTGCCGTGTGGTGGTGGGCGGGGTGCTTTCCGACAAGAAGGGTATCAATAAGCAGGGCGGCGGCCTGTCGGCTGCCGCATTGACCGAAAAGGATATGCAGGATATTAAAACGGCTGCTGACCTTGAGGCCGATTATCTGGCATTGTCTTTCCCTCGAAACGCCAAAGATGTCAATATGGCCCGTGACCTGTTTTATAAGGCCGGTGGACATGGCGGTTTGATCGCCAAGATCGAGCGCGCCGAGGCGCTGACCAATATCGAGGAAATCATTGAGGCTTCCGATGTCATTATGATTGCCCGCGGCGACCTCGGTGTCGAAATCGGCGACCCAGAGTTGCCGGGCGTGCAGAAAAAACTGGTCGCCAGGGCCCGAAAAATGAACCGCGTGGTGATCACGGCTACACAGATGATGCAGTCCATGATCGAGAATCATACGCCAACCCGTGCCGAGGTTATGGATGTGGCCAACGCCGTGCTGGACGGGACTGATGCGGTCATGCTATCGGCCGAGACTTCCGTCGGTAAACATCCGGCAAAGGTGGTGGCTTCAATGGGTAAAATCTGCCTCGGCGCAGAGAAACAGCGCGAAGCCATGATTTCCACTCATCGTACAGGTACTACTTTTGACTATATTGATGAGGCCATCGCCATGGCCACCATGTACACTGCCAATCATCTGGGAGTGACGGCCATTATTTCTCTTACCGAGTCCGGTTCGACACCTCTGTGGATGTCCCGTATCAGTTCAGGCATTCCCATCTATGCGATGACTTCAAGTGTGAAAACACGTCGCCGGGTAACATTGTATCGGGGCGTCTATCCCGTCAGCTTTAAGCCGGATTTTTCCGATCACACTATCGTCAATAAGGAGGCCGTTGATGATCTGGTGCGGCGCGGTGCCGTGCGTGACGGGGAGTTGGTCATCATTACGAAAGGCGATCTGGCTGGCACCGCCGGCGGAACCAATACTATGAAGGTTGTTAAAGTCGGAGGATTATATACTCCAGAATATTGTACAATCGATCCGTGATATTATCGTTGATAAGCGGAAAACAAGTAACCGGGGAAATTCTGTTAATGTGCGGGTTTCCCCTCAATTTTAATGTGTGAGGAGATAATTATGGCTCTTATTTCAATGCGGCAGTTACTCGATTATGCCGCGGACAATGACTTCGGTATGCCGGCTTTCAATGTGAATAACATGGAGCAGGTTCATGCTATCATGCAGGCAGCAGATGCAGCAGACAGCCCGGTTATCATGCAGGGTTCGGCCGGTGCGCGTTCCTATGCGGGTGAACCGTTTTTGCGCCATCTGGTTACAGCGGCTATCGAGCAGTATCCGCATATCCCGGTCGTTATGCATCAGGACCACGGCGCAGAACCAGCAGTTTGTCTGCGTTCTATCCAGTCCGGCTTTTCATCCGTTATGATGGATGGTTCATTGATGCCGGATATGAAGACACCGGCTACCTTTGAATATAATGTCGATGTCACCCGCAAGGTTGTCGAAATCGCCCACGCCGGTGGTGTTACCGTGGAAGGTGAGTTGGGTTGCCTGGGTTCACTGGAAACCGGGGAGATGGGCGAGGAGGATGGTCACGGCGCCGACGGCAAGCTGGATATGGATATGCTGTTGACTGACCCTGAAGAGGCCGCCCGGTTTGTCAAAGAAACCGCCGTTGATGCACTGGCTATCGCTATCGGCACTTCTCATGGTGCCTATAAGTTCACGAAGGAGCCTACCGGTGATATTCTGCGCATTGATCGTATCAAGGAAATTCACAGGCGCATCCCCGATACGCATCTGGTTATGCACGGTTCTTCTTCTGTACCCCAGGATTGGCTGGAAATCATCAATAGCCATGGCGGTGATATGGGCCAGACTTATGGCGTTCCAGTCGAAGAAATTCAGGAAGGTATCAAACACGGGGTGCGTAAGGTGAATATTGATACCGACCTGCGCATGGCCGCTACCGGTGCGATCCGCAGGCATTTAACGGATAATCCAGCCAACTTCGACCCGCGCAAGTTTCTGAAGGCTTCCACTGCAGCGATGAAGGATATTTGTCAGGCGCGTTTCGAGGCTTTCGGTTGTGCGGGTCATGCCGCCAAAATCAGGCCTGTCTCTCTGGAAGATATGGTTGCCCGTTATGCCGGCGGGGAGCTGGAACCGAAGGTCAGCTAGCGAGGTTCCGACTGTCGGTTCAATGACTCTATCAGGCTGTCCAGAGAGTCACAGGCGGGACGGCAGCCTGTTCCTTCACAAAGATAGGCAATCGTGCCGTCACCGGCAGGTTTGCCGGCAAGGCTTTCAGGCAGGTCCGTCGTGTCGGCCGGTATGCCAAATATCATGCAGTCGGGCCTGTATTGCCGGTGCAGGCTTTGCTGCCATTGTGACAGCGCTTCTTCTGTACCACGCAGTATGACCGTTCTAACCGGGTGGTGGTATTCTTCCAGTGCCAGCAGCATCGAAATACATCCCTGACTTTGTTCTTTCATGGCAGGGCCGGCTGCCTGCAGGCAACGCTCGGCTGCCCGCAGATAGTCTGTGTTGACCAGCAGGCAGCCCAATCGCTGCAGGCTGTAGGCTGCCATCGCATTGCCAGCCGGCAAGGCATCATCGGTATAGGGTTTGGGTCGCTGAATCAGAGTTTCATGATCGTGGGAGGTGAAGTAAAACCCACCATGCTCCTTGTCTTCAAATTGTTCCAGCAGTACATCAGCAAGCCGACAGGCAAATTCGATATATCGGTTGTGCCATTGGTGTTGCAGTGATTCAAGTATGGCATCAATCAGGCAGGCATAATCATCGAGATAGGCATTCAGATGGGCTTTGCCGTCTTTGCAGGTGGCAAGCAGACGGTTATTGCGCCATAGTCGCTGGTGAATGAAGTCCAGCGCCCGACGGGCGGAGACGGCCCATTCCGGCTTGTCACAGTAACGGGCTGCCACTGTCATACCCTTGATTGCCAGCGCATTCCAGGATGTCAGGATTTTTTCGTCGCGGTCAGGTCGAATACGCTGTTCCCTGATATTGAACAGCTTTAGTCGGGCAGCCTGAAGCTGTTGTTGTATTGTATCGGCATCCAGACCTGAACTCTGTCCGGCGACCACCGTATTTTCACGAACATGCAGGTGCCATTTGCCTTCAAAATTGGCCGGTCGATCCAGACCATAGTGTGCGCAGAATATATCGAGCTGTTGCCGAGGCAGATGACGGCTGATTTCCTCCGGGGTCCAAGTATAGAATCTACCTTCTTCACCTTCCGAGTCGGCATCCAGAGAGGAATAGTATCCACCCTCGTCCGATTGCATTTCCCGCATCAGCCAGCCAGCCGTTTCGGTGCAGGTATGCAGAAATAACGGGTTGTGATCAATTTTGAATGCCTGAGAGTAAAGTGCCAGTAACGGTCCGTTGTCGTACAGCATTTTTTCAAAGTGGGGAATCTCCCAGCGGTTGTCCACCGAGTAGCGACAGAATCCTCCGCCAAGCTGGTCGTTTATTCCGCCAAGCGCCATTTTTTCCATGGTAAATAATGCAGCATCAAGACCTTCTTTGTCCTGCTGGCTGCCGATACCACTTCGGAGTAGTCGTTCAATATTACCGGGATGGGGGAATTTGGGTGCTCTGCCAAATCCCCCCAGCGTGTTGTCAAATGTGTCTTTTAATAGTTGGACGACCTGCTCTATCAGGCCGTTATCAGCTATTTCCTCACCAGGAGTGCCTCTCGCAATATGGTGTAGTATTAGACCAAGCTGTTCGTTATTGTCGGCCAGTTCGGCAGGATTTTGCAGGTACCAGTCATTAACTCGCCGCATAAGCTCCTTGAAACCAATGATGCCGCGATGTGTTTCTCTGGGGAAATATGTGCCCGTAAAGAAAGGCATGTGGCTGTCCGGTTGCAGAAAAATGGTCAGTGGCCAGCCACCCGGCCGTTGTGTCAGTATCTGGTGTGCTGTCTGGTATATCTTGTCGAGGTCAGGACGTTCTTCGCGATCAACTTTTATGTTGATAAACAGTTTGTTCATTAGCGCGGCTGTTTCCGGATCCTCAAAGGATTCATGTGCCATGACGTGGCACCAGTGACAGGCCGAGTAGCCAATGGATAGCAAAATCGGCCTGTTTTCACTTTTGGCTTTGGTCAGGGCTTCTTCATTCCAGGGATGCCAGTTGACCGGGTTTTCGGCATGCTGTAGCAGGTAGGGGCTGGTTTGGTTTTTCAGGTGATTGGTCATTGTTGTCCCGGTTCGATGCCCCGATTTATTCGATAATAACATGAAAATCATGAAATCCATGATTTATCAGATGTTCAATCATATTATCGGCAAGTTCCACCGTCGTCAGGGGGCCAATACGTACCCGGTAGATCGGGAGTGAACCCGGACCGTCGTGACCTGCCGCTATAAAAACGTTTGTAACAGCTCGGTGCGCAGCTTTACGGCGCAGTGCTTCGGCGTTCTCTCTGACACTGAAGGCACCAAGTTGCAGGTAGATTGGTATATCATCCGGCTGCAAAGCCGGTTCTGTCAGCCGGGTACCCTGCCCCTTATCTGATTTCCAGGCGAGGGGATCAATGGCCCGAACTTCAACGAGCCCGGTCCCTTTTATGGCAGTTCCCAATTTTTGGGCGGCAGCATAGCTCAGGTCAATGATACGTCCTTCAAGAAAGGGCCCGCGATCATTGATGCGTACAACGATGGTTTTGCCAGTTTGCAGGTTTTCAACCTCGGCATAGGTGGGTATAGGCAGAGTCTTGTGAGCGGCTGTCATGGCATACATGTCGTAGATTTCTCCGCTGGATGTTTTACGACCATGAAATTTTTTACCGTACCAGGATGCTATGCCTCGTTCCATGTAATTTTTGCTGCTTTGCAGGACATGGTAACGCCTGCCAAACACCGTATAGGATTGCGGGTTACCCAGCCTGCTTTTCGGCTCAAGTCGCGGAATGGCATCGGCTATGATAACGTTATCCGTATGACTGTCCGATGGTCCGTCATCAGAATAGTATTTTCCGGTCGCTGACTTTGTACTGCTTTTGCCACCACAGGCAGACAGTAATAATAGAGTGACCGCAGTAAGCACCAGCCTGAACAGTAGCATGGTTCAGCTTCGCATACCTTGCTTAATGCGCCGGCTTAGCTGGTAAACGGCCATGGCATAAAGATTACTGTGGTTATAGCGTGTTATGACATAGAAGTTACGCAGGCCCAGCCAGTATTCATATCCATCTTCCATTTGCAACTGTATGGGAGTGGCCAGCTCGGAAGATTTTACAGGCTGAGTCGGGAACAGGTTGTGGCTGGATAGTTCTCCAATTGAATACTCCGGCTTCATATCGTATTCGGCAAATTGCTCTCCCCTAAAATTTGCCATTACCGTAACAGGTTCGCCCGGACGCCAGCCATGACGCTTAAGGTAATTTGCCACAGATCCAATGGCATCATCGGTATTGTTAAGCAGGTCTCGTTTGTCATCACCATCAAAATCAATCGCATAGTGACGGTAGCTGCTGGATATAAACTGTGGCTTGCCCATCGCTCCGGCGTAAGAGCCTTTCAGTTCGAAAGGGTCAAACCCTTCTTCCCTGACCAGCAGCAGATAGTTTTCCAGTTCACTACGGAAAAATTCGCCCCGCCGAGGATAGTCGAAACCCAGTGTTACCAGTGTATCGAAGGCCGGATATTTGCCCTTATATACGCCGTAAAATGTTTCAACACCGATGATCGCTGTGATGATTTCAGGCGGAACACCGTATTCTTGCTCGGCCCGCATCAGGGTTTGCCAGTGCTCTCGCATAAATTCAATGCCTTGTCTGGTTCGTTTGTCGGTAAGAAATATCTGTCGATATTTGTGCCAGGGCAGGCTCTCGGCCGGCTTTGCAATCGCCTCAAGAGTCCGGGTCTGTTTTTCTGCCCTGCCGAACCAGTCTGTCAGTTGCAGTTTATCGAATTGATGTTTACTATGCATCATATCGATGAATTGTTGAACATCGTCGCGGGATTCGTATTCAGCAACAGCCTGCCCACTGGCAAGAAAGGCAAACAGCAAAGTAAATGCAAGACGTGTGAGCATTCGATCCTCAAAAATCTTCATGTCGGAATAGTTTTTTATGTGTTTGTATGGACATGATTATACCGAAACCAGCTAACAATGTGATGATCGATGTTCCTCCATAGCTGATAAGCGGCAAAGGCAATCCAACAATGGGTAGTATACCACTGACCATGCCGATATTGACAAAGGCATAAATAAAAAAGGTCAGACATAAGCTGCCTGCCAGCATTTTTGAGAAGCTGTCCTGACCGTGCGCAGCAATATATAGCCCCCTCCCTGTCAGCAACAGATAGACACTCAGAAGAATAACCAGTCCCATGAAACCAAATTCCTCGCCAATAACGGCAAAGATAAAGTCAGTATGCCGCTCAGGCAGAAATTCCAGTTGTGACTGAGTACCATTCAACCAGCCCTTGCCGTAGGCACCGCCGGAACCAATGGCAATTTTTGCCTGTATGCTGTGCCATCCGGCATTGAGCGGGTCACTTTCAGGATTAAGCAGTGTTACAACACGGCGTTTCTGGTATTCATGCAGCAGAAAATACCAGGCGGCAGGCAGGCTGGCAATACCGAGAATCAATAAGCCAATCAGTATTTTCCAGCGCATTCCCGCCAGAAAAATCACGAAAAAACCAGAGGCAGCGATCAACAGCGCTGTACCTAAATCAGGCTGTCGAATAATCAGGGTAAAGGGTACACCAATGAGAATTACAGCAAATATCAATCGGGGCCAGCCTGGCGGGAGTTCGTATTCCGAGAAAAATCTGGCCAGCATGAGAGGAAGGGCCAGCTTCATTATCTCGGAAGGCTGAAAACGAAATAAACCAAATATATCCAGCCAGCGTTGCGCACCCTTGGCCTGGGTACCGTAGAAGATTACTCCAATCAGCAGGGCCAGGCCAACCGCATAAATCCAGGGTGTCCAGGCTCTGAGCAATTGTGGCGAAAGCTGGGCTATCACAAACATGACGATTAGTCCAGAAAACAGCCGTATGGATTGTTTGACAAGAATGTCGGTTTGCTGACCGCCAGCACTATACAGAACTATGAGGCTCAGTACACAGAGTATGATAATACCCACCAGTAATATGCCATCGAGGTGCAGCTTGTGCAGTAATGCCGTCATGATTAATCTGCCGTGGAGATTGCAGCCTGAAAGGCAGGTTCACCCGGCTCAGTATCCGGCATCAACCATGCCTTGATGATCTTGCCTGCCACCGGCGCGGCTGATGAGCTGCCACTGCCACCGTTCTCGACAATAACAGCAACCGCGATTTCCGGTTCTTCGACCGGGGCAAAAGCCACAAATAAGCCATGGTCATGATATTTTTTGGCGATTTTGGTTTCGTCGTATTTTTCATCCTGTTTGATGCCAATGACTTGCGCCGTGCCAGTTTTACCGGCGATGGTATAGGGAATATCTTTGCTTAAACGACGTGCGGTACCGGTCGGTGAGTGAACCACATCCTGCATGGCCTGTATGATCTGATCCCAGTGCTCTTGCTCAACCCTGGATATTTCATTGATCTGCTGCGGCGAGATATGGCTTTTTTCGCCACTTTGTATATCTTCAATTTCCTGAACAAGTCTGGGACGAACTCTGATACCGCGGTTTGCCAGTGTCGCCGTTGCAGATGCAAGCTGCAAGGGAGTCACCAAAGTAAAACCCTGGCCGATGCCGGTAATCAGGGTCTCACCAGGGTACCATGATTGCCCGTATGTCTGACGTTTCCAATCCCGCGACGGAAACAGACCGGACGGTTCATTCTTCACATCAAGCAGATCAACACCGGTTTTTTCACCAAACCCGAACAGTGTCATGTAATCATGCAGGCGGTCAATTTTTAAAGCCCTCGCCAACTGGTAATAAAATACATCACAGGATTCGGAAATTGACTTGTTCACATCGACCTTACCATGACCACGCTCCTTCCAGCAGCGATATCTATGGTTATCACCAGGCAGTCTGTAATAGCCAGGGCAATTAACGCTGTGGTCATGTTCAATCACGCCGGTTTCAAGCCCCGCCAGAGCGATAAAGGGCTTTATTGTGGAACCCGGCGGGTAACGACCATGCAAGGCTCGATTGTAGAGTGGACGGCTTTCGTTTTCGTTGTAGGCTCTGTAGCTTTCATGATCAATACCATGCACGAACAGATTGGGGTTGTAGCTCGGCTGACTGGCAAAAACCAGAACTTCCCCGGTTTTCGGAATGAGTGCAACAACGGCACCGCTTTCCTCTCCCAATGCCTGTTCAGCAATACGTTGCAGGTTTGAGTCCAAGGTCAGGTACAGGTTCTTGCCAGGCTGGGCAGCAACGCTTTCGAGTTTCCTCAGTACCCTCCCCTGGGCATTAATTTCAACTTGTTGCATCCCGACACTGCCGTGCAGTATGTCTTCGTAATGTTTTTCAATACCGGATTTGCCGATGTAGTCGGTGCCACGATAGTCAGACTCATCTAACTGAACAAGTTCCTGCTCACTGATGTGTCCGACATAACCAATGACATGGGACGCATGTTCTTTTTGGGGATAATGGCGAATCAGACGGGCCACAATATCAACACCCGGCATAAGGTGCTGATTAACAGCAATTCTGGCAACTTCCTCACTCGTCATCTTTAAACGCAATGGAATGCCTTCAAAGGAAGAGCGACGTTTTTTCAGCTTGAAAAAGCGGGCACGGTCGCTATCATTAATCTCAATAAGGCTGGCTATATCGTGCAATGTTTTGTCTATATCAGTAACACGTTCGGGGGTGATTTCCAGACTGTAGGAAGGCTGGCTTTCGGCCAGCAGTATCCCGTTACGGTCGAATATCAGGCCACGGATGGGCGGGGTAGCAATCAGCTTGACACGATTTTCCTTGGACAGGGTTGCATAAACGTCATGGTGAATAATCTGTAGATATACCAGCCGGCCAACCAGTATCATCAGCAGGATAACAACAAGAACAACTGCTTGAGTCATCCGTATGTGAAGTAAATGGCTCTCGCCTCGATAATCCTTTATCCGGTCTCCAAGAGGCATGGTGGCTACCTGACGTTGTAATGCCTGCGGACACCCCGTAATACCAGCAACAGCCAGGGCCAGAGCAAGGCACCTGTCAAAGAAGGCAGCCAGTATGACCAAGTAATGCTTACCGTAGAGGTCATATCGTATATCCACAGCAATAATGCCTGATAAATGAGCAGGATGAAGCCGATAGCGGCTGATTGCTGCCGGAAAGGATACATTCTGAGACGAAGGTGCAGATGTTGCACGATAAAGACAATCACTATCAGGGCCAAGGCATGTTGTCCGAGTAGCGCCCCTTTCAATACATCCAGGGAAACACCCAGTATCCAGGCAATACTGACACCAATACGCTGGGGTAATGCCATAACCCAGTACAATAATACCAGTGCCACCCAGTCCGGCCGATAGTCGGCAACAACTTCCGGCAGTGGCAGGACTGTAAGCATCAGGGCAATCGCGAAGGTGATTAGTATCACATGAGACGCATTGGCCGGCTCCCGAATCATTGGCCCAACTCCTGTACGGAGTCCGGTGACACTCCGGTATCCTTATCTCTTGTCTGTTCATCGGACGCGGACCAGACCAGCAGTACTTCGCGATGCCGGTCAAGATTTGCAGTTGGTGTGGCATAGACATTGGAAAACGACGCCGCATCGTCCTGCTCTACCCGGCTGATTTCGGCTACCGGATAACCATAGGAGAATCTGCTACCCAGCCCCGAAGCAATCAGGCGATCTCCAACTCTGACATCGGCATTAGTCGTCAGATAGGGCAGCTTGAGCTGATAGTCTTCCTGACTGCCGACCGCAATGGACTGGATACCGTTACGTTCAATCTGTACCGGAATAGAATGGTCGGGGCTTGTAATAAGCATGACGGTCGAGGCATAGCGGCTGGTATGGATAATCTGACCAACAATCCCATAGGCGTTGATAACAGTCTGACCGATGAAGGTCTGGTCTGCTGTGCCCTTGTTAATCACAATCTGCCTTTTCAGAAGATCCGCTTCAACATGCAGCACTTCGGCAACAAGTACCCGGTCAGCTAACCGGACCGGTGAATCCAGCAATTGTCTGAGTCGCATGTTTTCTGCTTCAAGTGCCGTGTATTTGATGCTACGGGCGCGCAGTTCTACTACCTCCTGCCCGAGTTTTTTGTTTTCCTGCAGAAGTGTTTTATAGGAGGTGAAGTTATCACTGATCCATCGAAATCCCGTCAGCGGCAGGTCAACAGTGTATTGTATGGGGAACAATACCAGAGCGATATCGCTGCGTAATTTTTCCAGTTGCGCAAAACGATGATCCAGTGTCATCAGGGTCATGGACAGGATGATACCTACGACCAGACGTGTAAAGCTGGATGGCCCCTTGAGAAAAATCGGGTTAATGGTTGTTTCCCTTTATTAATTTGCTCATGCGGGATTCTGCCATGAAAAGGCCGGCCATCACCTGCCGGTCGCTATCTGGTGTTAGTTTTGATCCAGTGCAAAGATTCCGGCACCTTCCTGATCGATCACTTCCAGAATTCGCCCACCACCGCGCGCAACACAGGTCAGAGGGTCTTCCGCGACAATAACCGGCAGACCGGTTTCCTCCATCAGCAGACGATCCAGATCGCACAGTAAAGCCCCACCACCGGTAAGGACAATACCACGTTCGGCAACATCAGCACAGAGGTCCGGCGGTGTCTGCTCCAGAGCTGTCTTGACTGCCCCGACGATCCCGAAAAGTGGCTCCTGCAAGGCCTCCAGAATCTCGTTGCTGTTCAGGACAAATGTCCGCGGAATACCCTCGGAAAGGTTCCTGCCCTTGACCTGAATTTCCTTCATTTCCGCACCCGGATAGGCTGATCCGATTTCACACTTGATGCGTTCCGCTGTCATCTCACCAATCAGGGTGCCGTAGTTACGGCGTACATAGTCTTTAATCGATTCATCAAAACGGTCGCCGCCGATTCTGACAGAGGCCGCATAGACGATACCATTCAGCGAGATCACGGCAACTTCTGAAGTGCCACCACCAATGTCCAGAACCATTGAACCACGCGCCTGATCAACAGGCATCCCGGCACCAATAGCCGCTGCCATAGGCTCATCAATGAGATAGGCCTGACGCGCACCCGCACCGGTAGCCGATTCCTTGATGGCACGACGTTCCACCTGGGTCGAACCGTACGGTACACATATGAGCACACGCGGGCTGGGCTGAAACATACGGGTTTCATGGACCTTGCGTATAAAATGTTTCAGCATGACTTCGTTGTAGGTGAAGTCTGCAATGACACCATCCTTCAGTGGGCGTATCGCGGTAATATGCCCCGGTGTACGACCCAGCATGCGCTTGGCATCCAACCCAACTGCTTCTATGGTTTTGCCTCCGCGCCGTGCATCAGAGTCTTCACGGATAGCAACAACAGAAGGTTCATCAAGAACGATCCCCTGTCCCTGAGAGTAGATTAAGGTATTGGCTGTCCCCAAATCAATGGAGAGATCATTGGAGAAAAGTCCCTTGATCGCGTTAAACATTCTGTTAGCACCCCGGATTGGTCAAGCTGCATATCTTAACAACCTACTCATATCGGAAGCAACTAACACCACCTGCCTTTTTGCATCCATCACCCTGCCAGAAGTATTAAACTATGGTACCGTTCGCACAGTTCTTTACTGTGATTTATCGAGGAAATCCAAATTGGTTTTGAATGACGAAGATGTTCGTAACATCGCCCGGCTTGCCCGGCTACAGATAGACGAGGCCGATATCCCCCTCTATACGACAGAGCTGTCGCGGGTATTTGATCTGGTAGAACAGCTGGATGAGGTTAATATCCGCGATATCATACCGATGGCGCATCCGGCCGACGCAGTGCAGCGTTTGCGCACCGATGAGGTAACAGAACAGAACCAGCGAGAGAAATTTCAGAAGCTCGCTCCTATGGCTGAGTCCGGCTTGTATCTGGTACCAAAGGTGATTGAATGACCGAGCAGTACAATGAAACAATAGCCGGTTTATCGAAAGGTCTGCGGGACAAGAAGTACTCTGCAGTCGAGTTGACGCAGTATTTCCTGAGACGCATTGCTTCTTCAAACAAAATCCTGAACGCCATTATTACGACCACTCAGGAGCAGGCTCTTACAGCCGCGAATGAGGCTGATCAACATATCGCTACCGGTGACACCAGCCCGTTAACAGGTATCCCGCTGCTGCATAAGGATATTTTTTGTACCAATGGCATACGCACTTCCTGCGGTTCAAGAATGCTGGATAATTTTATCGCACCATACGACGCAACAGTTGTGGCAAAACTGCATGGAGCCGGTGCCGTGATGCTGGGCAAGACCAATATGGATGAGTTCGCCATGGGCTCCTCCAATGAGAACAGTTATTATGGTCCGGCAAGAAACCCTTGGGATATCGAACGGGTGCCCGGCGGCTCCTCTGGTGGTTCCGCAGCCGCCGTGGCCGCACGGCTTGCACCCGCTGCAACCGGCAGCGACACCGGCGGTTCTATCCGCCAACCCGCCGCTCTATGCGGTGTAACTGGCCTGAAACCAACCTATGGCCGGGTTTCACGCTATGGCATGGTTGCTTTTGCCTCCAGTCTGGATCAGGCTGGTACCCTTACCACTGATGCACGGGATGCGGCCCTGATGCTAAATGTCATGGCCGGACCTGATCACCGCGACTCCACCAGTGTCGATCACCCTGTTCCCGACTATGGCGCGACACTGGACGACGATATCAGCGGGCTGAGAATCGGCATTCCAAAAGAGCCCTTTGACGAAGATCTGGATGACAGTATCGCCACACAAGTCAACGCGGCAATTAAACAGTTGGAAGCACGAGGGGCGTCTGTTAAAGAAATCACCCTGCCCAATATGAAGAAAGCAGCGGTTGCTGCTTATTACGTGGTCGCTTCGGCCGAGTGTTCTTCAAACCTGTCGCGCATGGACGGTGTGCGGTTTGGTTATCGTTGCGAGCGTCCGAAAGATCTGGCGGATATGTATGCCCGTTCACGGGGCGAGGCTTTTAGCCGCGAGGTGAAACGCCGTATTATGATAGGTACCTATACTTTATCAGCCGGCTTTTACGACACCTATTACCTTAAAGCACAGAAAGTGCGCCGCGTTATCGCGGACGATTTCAGACGGGCATTCAACGATATTGATGTGATTGCCGGCCCAACAACTCCAGAAACTGCCTTTAAGCTGAAAGATAAAACCGATGACCCAATCAGGATGTATCTATCCGATATCTATACCATTGCCGTCAATCTGGCTGGTCTGCCCGGCATATCAATACCCTGCGGTTTTAGTCAGGGGCTTCCGGTCGGATTACATCTCATCGGCAACATGTTTGATGAAGCACGCTTGTTGAATGTCGCCCATCAATATCAGCAGGATACTGACTGGCATCGCCAAATTCCCGAACAGATTCAGCCGGGAGGTTCGTAATGCAGTGGGAAACCGTTATCGGCCTGGAGATCCATGTCCGTCTCTCCACTCGAAGCAAGATATTTTCCGGTGCCTCCGCGGCCTATGGCACCGAACCCAATACACAGGCCTGTGCAGTTGACCTGGGACTACCCGGTGTTTTACCCGTAGCCAATGAAGCCGTCTTTCGCAAGGCAGTAAAGTTTGGCCTGGGTATTCACGCGGAAATCAGTAAGCGCTCGGTATTTGACCGGAAAAATTATTTCTATCCCGACTTACCCAAGGGATACCAGATATCCCAACTTTATCTGCCCATCGTTGGCAGAGGCAAGCTGGAAATTAATCTGAATAACGGAGAGGAGAGCAAGATCATTGGCATTACCCGCGCACATCTGGAGGAGGATGCCGGAAAGTCCCTGCATGAGGAATTCAGGGGCATGTCCGGTATCGATCTAAACCGGGCGGGTACGCCACTGCTGGAAATCGTTTCCGAACCGGATATGCGTTCCGCCGAGGAGGCCTCGGCCTGCATGAGGGCCATACACACTCTGGTTCGCTATCTGGAGATATCTGATGGCAATATGCAGGAGGGTTCGTTTCGGTGTGATGCCAATGTTTCCGTGCGTCCAAAGGGACAGGCTCAGTTCGGCACACGTACCGAAATTAAAAACCTGAACTCGTTTCGTTTTATGGAGCGTGCCATCAATCATGAGGTGGAGCGCCAGATCGATATTCTGGAAAACGGCAGTGAGGTCATTCAGGAAACGCGCCTGTATGACAGTGACAAGGACGAAACCCGAGCCATGCGCTCTAAGGAAGATGCCAATGATTATCGCTATTTCCCCGATCCGGATTTGCTACCGGTTGTCATTGATGATGATTATATAGAAGCCGTGCGGCACACCATGCCTGAATTGCCGAATGAAAAACGCCGCCGCTTTATGCAGGAGCTTGGACTGAGCCGGTATGATGCCACTATGCTAACCGGCAGCAAGGAAATGGCCGAGTATTATGAAGAGGTGCTGGCCGAAACCGGACAGGCCCGGTTAAGTGCCAATTGGGTGATCGTCGAATTGGTCAGCGCCCTGAACAGGGAAAAACTGGACATCAGCCAAAGCCCCATTGATGCGAAAAGGCTGGGCGGTATTATCAGGCGTATTGCTGACAATACTATCTCAGGCAAAATCGCGAAACAGATTTTTGAGCAAATGTTGACTGGCAAAGATGATGCCGACTCGATTATTGAGGCGAAAGGACTCCGACAAATTACCGATACCGGAGCACTCGAGAGCATGGTTGATAATATACTGGCAGACAACCCTAAACAGGTTGAGCAATATCGGGCCGGGCAAAAAAAAGTGCTGGGTTATTTTGTGGGGCAGGTCATGAAGGCTTCACAGGGCAAGGCCGATCCGCAGCAGGTCAACAGGATACTATGCGCCAGACTGGGGGACTGAACTGCATTGCCTGATTCGGGCGGGACAGCGTTCCGATGGCCTTTGTCTGGCCGAGATTAAATCCGGTAAGCCGTTGTCGTCATAACTCTGGATATCAGCTTCATGGCTCTTTTAATCGTCTCCGGCAGAGGTTTGCCTCCCGCATGTATGGCATTATCAGCATGCTGGACTTCTTCCTCTCTGATTTTTTGCAGTATCACCCGGCTGCGTTCATCCTGCCGCGGTAGTTCTTGCAGATGTTTATCCAGATGGGACCTCACCTGACGCTCGGTTTCCGCAACAAATCCGAGATTCCAACCATCCCCG
This sequence comes from Gammaproteobacteria bacterium, assembly GCA_965214035.1. Taxonomy (GTDB): domain Bacteria; phylum Pseudomonadota; class Gammaproteobacteria; order JAJDYQ01; family JAJDYQ01; genus JAJDYQ01. The sequence continues at coordinate 1,463,780 of OZ243932.1, forward strand.
GCTGCTCCGGCAGCAGCACCAATAACAAAGGAACCAGCGTACCACAGTGGATTCAGCATGCTGGTATGGCTCTCCAGTTCATCAAGACGCCGTTTGCACCAGTGCAGGTGATCCGCCTCTTCGGCGGCGGCGTGCAGCATGTGCCGGCGTATATGATTGTCTTTCGCGGCAAAAGCCTGTCCATGGTAAAGAGCCTGCGCACAGATCTCGCCTGTGTGGTCAACGCGCATCAGGCCGGCGGCATGGCGACGCTCGCTATCCGATAGTTCGGCCTGGCTAATACCAGCAGCCGGATCAGGACGCCCGTCATGGTGGATCCCATGTAAGGTACGCACCGCATTATCAAGGGTAGTAATGAGATGATCGATGGGCGGCATAGCTCGTCTCTACTGTAGTTCCAAAGCGGCCGCAGGTTCGAGCATGCGCACCAGCATGGCCATATCACCGACCGGCCGGGGAAGTTTAATACGAACCTGCCATCCACTGCCCGGTGCCACATCAATCGACTCACCTGCCAGTGTCTGCATGGCCTCCACTGTGAACCTTTCGTTACCCTGCGGGGTGATGAGCTCCAGTTCATCACCGACTGTAATCCTGTTTTTGATCTCCAGATCGGCTTCACCGGAATCGATATGGTAGTGTATGACATCAGCCACAAACAGGGAGCGGGTTGCCTTTGATGCGCCTTGACGGTAATTTTGCAGCTCTTGTGATTCATGCCGCTCAAGGAAACCATCGGTGTAACCACGCTGTGCGAGGCTTTCCAGTTCCGCCATCAAGGCAGGGTCGAATGACCGACCGGCTGCGACATCGTCAATGGCTCGCCGATATACCTGGGCGGTGCGCGCAGTGTAATAGTAAGACTTGGTGCGGCCTTCTATCTTCAAACAGTCAACACCTATCTGTGCCAACCGGTGGACATGCTCCACAGCACGCAGGTCCCTGGAGTTCATGATGTAGGTGCCATGCTCATCTTCGAAGATCGGCATGAATTCGCCGGGACGATTTTGCTCTTCTAAATAATATACTTCGTCTGCCAGAGGATGGCGCCTTGTTTCTCCTGTCATGCCCACACCATCCGCCAACCTGTTGATTTCCGATATATCAATAGTGCGACTGGCCTGTGAATCGGAACCGATCCGGTACTGCCAGCGGCAGGCATTGGTACAGGCACCCTGATTGGCATCACGGTGATTGAAGTAACCCGATAACAGGCACCGGCCGGAATAGGCCATGCAAAGGGCACCATGCACAAAGACTTCGATTTCCATATCTGGACAGGCATCACGAATGTCGGCAATTTCCTTGAGTGACAATTCCCTCGACAGTATGACCCGGCTAAGACCAATGGATTGCCAGAATTTGACTCCGGCTGCATTAACCGTATTGGCCTGAACTGATAGATGAACAGGCATATCCGGCCATTTTTCTCTGACCAGCATGATCAAACCAGGGTCTGCCATGATAAGAGCATCCGGGCCCATCTCGATAACTGGTTCGATATCGTCAAGAAATGTCTTCAACTTGGAACCATGCGGCATAATATTGGCAGCCACAAATATCTGCTTACCCTGCTCATGTGCCTCCCGGATGCCGATGCGCAGGTTTTCCGGCAGAAAATTGTTTTCACGCACACGCAGGCTGTAGCGTGGCAGGCCAGCATAAACCGCATCGGCACCATAGGCAAAGGCATAACGCATATTTTTCAGCGTACCGGCAGGCGACAGTAATTCAGGTAACTTCATAATAGATTGCAGAATCAGTAAATTGTGCGCACAATCTGTTACCGGCTGAACAGGTTGTTCGGAAATACATTACCCCGACATACAATAATGTACTACAAATATCACGTATTTTTTTGTACAAATTGCCGTAAAGACAGGCAGGAATGCTGCGAACATCACGACGCATCCAGCAAGCGAACCTATCTGAAGGCACGCTGCAAGGAGCTGGGACTGACCGGCAAAGGCGGCATCCGAGTCAATACGGCCGGCTGCCTGGACCGCTGCGAGCAGGGACCGGTGATGGTGGTTTATCCGCAGGGCGTCTGGTACACCTATGTTGATGAGGAAGACCTGGAAGATATACTCCAGCAGCATTTGCTGGGAAATGAAGAAGTACAGAGACTAAAGATTTAAACATTGCCACCGTAACAGTCGACCACGAGATGCGGACTGTAGCTTTGATCGGCCCTCTACAGACCAACAACAATGCTTGCCCCAAAATTGTGGGCAGTACCGCTATCCCAATCCTCTGGATCAATTCTCAACCCTTCGTACTCAAGGCGAACCATGGCATCGGTATCGAGCAGGCCCATCTGATAACCCAGTCCATAAAACACGGCGTTATCTTTATCTTCAAGCAAATCCCCAACCTTCATTTTCCATTTATGCAGGCCCAGTTTGGCAAAAAATTTGTTGCTGAAATAATAAACACCAGCAATACCAAAACTGTAGCCATCAGTATTGATATCACCACTGATCAGAGGATCTCCAGCTACTTCGGAGTCGCCGCCAATGGTCATGTATTGAAGCTCAAAAGCAAGCTTTTCAAAAAAGCCAGGACTATCAGACTTGAAGCCCAGCATGGCTTTGGGATTCAGGGCAGAATAAGCAAGCTCGTTACTGAACGGGACACCGAGTACACTCCCCTCGGACTTTGTATCATAATTGGAGTGAACCAGACCTATGCCGCCGTAGATATCCGGGGCCGCCATGGTTATCGGGGACAGGGTCAACCCGAGAACCGCAGCCAGCCACTGAAACATCTTCATCTTTTTCTCCTTTGGTTGGTTATAAAATATAAATAATACCGAATCAGATAGCATCAGGCCTTTGCTGTCTCGCTAAAGGAAACCTGCCACTATACCCATTTACTGCAACAAGGAATAACCTCATTGCATTGAATGGCTGTTGTATTCGGTCAGAAACCCGACAGACTTCCCCTGTCAATAGCAATACTGATTTTCATACGGCAACAGGTGCTGTGTCAATTGTTTATGCGTATATTATTCTGGTTACGGCGACCGCAACCGGTTTTCGCCATAACTGGCAGGCATTCAGCATGCCCTTCTCTATACTCTCAGTCGCTTCCAGTTAATGATTGTAACTTCTTTAAGATGTTTCTGCTCTTTTATCTGCCTGGCAACTTCACGGACGATCTCTTCATTATCGAACTCAACCGGACTAAGTACCTTCTGCGAGCCAAAGCGCGTCTCTCCTGCAATCAGGCCAACATAAACGACATAGTATGGAATGCCTTGCTCCGACATCATCATCTCTCGATATTATTCGCCAAAATTAATTTTAGCCTCCAGATTTGTCTTGGAGTCCGCATTATCCAAGGCCTCATCCATCGATATCTGGTCTTCCTTGTATAGATTATAGAGTGCGCTGTCAAATGTGACCATGCCCTTGGCACCGCTACCTTCCATGATTTCCTTGATTTCATGAATGTCACCTCTCATTATCAGTTCAGCAATATGGGGAGTATTAACCAGTATTTCGACAGCTGCACAACGCTTTTTATGCACTCCCATGACCAGTCGTTGTGAAATAATGGCAACCAGATTTAATGACAAATCCATAAATAATTGTTTGTGGAGATTTTGAGGGAACATATTAATGACTCGCTCCAGAGCTTGATTGGCATTGTTGGAATGCAGGGTCGATACCACCAGATGACCGGTATTGCAAAGCTCCATGACTGCTTCCATGACCTCACGGTCTCTGATTTCGCCAATGAGAATAACATCAGGTGCTTCACGCAAGCTGGCTTTCAGTGCGTTGCTGTAGCTGTGGGTATCCATCCCGACTTCACGCTGATTAACAATCGATTTCCGGTTCGGATGAGAAAATTCGACCGGATCTTCAATAGTGAGGATATGACCTGCAGAATTTCTATTTCGATGGTCAATCATTGCTGCCAGCGTTGTTGATTTACCGGAACCTGCCGCCCCGACCATAAGAATCAGGCCACGCTTTTCCATTATCAGATCAAGCAGTATCGGTGGCAATCGGAGATCATCAGCTGTCGGAATTTTTGAGGGAATCAAACGCAGGACAAGACCTATATGCCCTCTCTGCCTGAAAATATTGACACGAAAACGGGCACCACTATCAGCCAATGCAATCGCGAAGTCGCTTTCCATATGGTCCTCAAAGCGTCTAATCTGATCATCGCTCATAATATTGTAAGCAGCCTCGCGGGTCATATCAGTTGTCAATACGGTTCTTCCGACCGCAACAACCTGTCCCTCAAGTTTTACATTGATTCGGGAGTTGACTGTAAGAAAAAGGTCGGAAGCCCCCTTCTGAACCATGAGTTTAAGATAGGGAGTAAGGTCCATAAGTATTCCTTTACAGGTGTGGATAGTCGGCTGGGTGCCGAATTATCATGCCTGCACGGACTTTTCCTCATCTTCAAGGGTAAGATGATCCAACCCACCCAGCTTGTTCTCACTCTTGGATGCTTTGCCCTGCAGTTTGATCTTGAGCCGCAGTTCATTGGCCGAGTCTGCATTTTTAATGGCATTGTCGTAGTCAACTTTGCCGGCCTCGTATAAATCAAACAGTGCATCATCGAAAGTTACCATACCTAACTCACGGGATTTTTTCATAATTTCCTTAATCCCGTGAACCTCACCTTTCAGAATCAAATCCGCAATCAATGGTGAATTCAGCATGATTTCAATCGCAGCAACCCGCCCCTTGCCATCCACTGTAGGCAGTAATCGCTGTGATACTACCGCCTTGAGATTTAATGAAAGGTCCATCAATAACTGGGTTTTACGCTCTTCCGAAAAGAAGTTGATAATCCGGTCAATCGCCTGATTAGCCGAGTTGGCGTGCAGTGTCGCCATGCAGAGGTGACCGGTCTCAGCAAAGGCAATGGCATGCTCCATACTCTCGGCATCACGAATCTCTCCCATAAGAATGACATCTGGAGTCTGGCGCAGAGTGTTCTTCAGAGCCACTCCCCAGGTTTCCGAATCCAATCCAATTTCCCTCTGTGTAACTATACTCTTCTTGTGCGGATGCACATATTCGATTGGGTCCTCCAAAGTAATAATATGGCCACGCTCATTCTCATTACGATGGTTAATGATGGCTGCCAGAGAGGTCGATTTACCGGAACCTGTTCCACCAACCATGATCGCCAGACCACGCTTGGTCATAGCCACATCCTTCAGCACTTCAGGTAGTTTAAGCTGATCCATGGTGGGTACTTCCGTGGTGATAGCACGAAGAATCATGCCCATATTGCCTTGTTGCACAAAGGCGTTTGCCCGAAAGCGACCAATGCCAGGCGGCGAGATGGCGAAGTTACATTCGTTAGTCGCCTCAAACTCCTTCAGTTGCTTGTCGCGCATCACGGCATAGACCATCGCCTTGGTATCTTCAGGCTTAAGCGCGGTTTGGGTCACGGCCGTCACCTTCCCGTGTATCTTGATCGCCGGCGGAAATCCAACGGTCACAAACATATCTGATCCGTCTTTGGCGATCATTGTATTCAACAGGTCGAGCACAAATTTAATTGCCTGATCTCTTTCCATTACTTTAACCCTAAAAATTTAACTGGAGATTCTGAATAGATCCATGCTGGACTTGCCAGACTGGACTTACCAGAAATGTCTTTTATTTCTCTTTAAAAATCAATCATTTACTTTCAGCGATTTCAGCAATACAGCTCTGCATTACAGGAGACCCTGATTAAATCAGGACCACTCTGATTAAGGCATGCAAATCACTAACACGGCTTATAGAAAACCATCTGGATTGGCCGCCTTTTCTCTCGCCACCAGCTTTTCGACCACACCCTTTTTCACCAGAGCCTGAAGATTCTGATCCAGAGTCTGCATACCAAACTGCTGTCCGGTCTGAATCGCCGTGAACATCTGCGCAATTTTATTCTCACGGATAAGGTTACGAATCGCTGGTGTGCCAATCATAATTTCATGAGCAGCCACGCGCCCACCACCTTTCTTCTTTAACAATGTTTGCGCGATAACTGCCTTCAATGATTCTGAAAGCATGGCCCGAATCATATCCTTTTCCTCTGCTGGAAACACGTCAACAATACGATCAATAGTCTTGGCGGCCGAACTCGTATGCAGGGTCCCGAACACCATGTGACCTGTTTCCGCTGCTGACAACGCAAGGCGGATTGTCTCCAGATCACGCATTTCCCCAACCAGAATAACGTCGGGGTCTTCGCGCAGAGCTGAACGTAATGCTTCGTTGAATCCCAGGGTATCCCGATGCACTTCACGCTGATTAATCAGAGATCGCTTGCTCTGGTGCACAAATTCGATAGGATCTTCGATTGTCAGGATATGACCGAATTCACTTTCATTGCGGTGGTTTAACATCGCAGCCAGAGTGGTTGACTTGCCTGATCCCGTAGGCCCCGTGACACAACATACGCCTCGCGGCAACATTGCCAGCTCGGCAAACTTTTTGGGGGCATCCAGTTGCTCAAGTGTAAGAATTTCCGAAGGGATCGTCCGAAAAACTGCACCTGCTCCACGATTCTGGTTAAAGGCATTAACACGAAAACGAGCCAAATTCGGAATTTCAAAGGAAAAGTCACATTCATAGAACTCCTCGTAATCCTTGCGCTGCTTGTCATTCATAATGTCATAAACCATGTCATGGACCATCTTGTGATCCATTTCAGGCACGTTAATGCGCCTCACATCACCATCGACACGAATCATAGGGGGCAACCCTGATGACAGGTGAAGATCCGAGGCACCATTTTTGACGCTGAACGCGAGCAACTCGCCAATATCCACTATGCTTTCCTCTTTGTGTTACCCTAAAAGTTGTTTAGAAGTCCTGATTAACAGGTAAATATGATAAACTCAATAATGAATTGAGACCAGTCAGTCCAGTAAGCATTACTTAAATATAATAAACCCAATAACAGACTGAGGCCAGCATAACAGGCCTTGACTTGACCAATTCCCTTGAAAGACTATATTCCAGTAAAGCTCTGGAAGCCTATTATACCGAAATATGCAATATTCTGGCCGCCTAATCCATAGACCATGACCACCACGGACGTCAATATTGAGAATAACATTCACCGAATAAAACGGAAAATAAGCTCTACAGCCAGCCTGTATCAGAAGGCAGCCGATGATATTCAGCTACTTGCCGTCAGCAAAACCTTCTCCGCACAGGCCATCAGGGCAGCCTATACAGCCGGGCAACGCCTATTCGGCGAAAGTTATATCGACGAAGCCATCGAAAAAATCCAGCTTCTCTCCGAATCGGATATTGAATGGCACTATATTGGCCCGATCCAGAGTAATAAAACCAGAAAAATCGCCTCGCATTTTGCATGGACTCAAAGCCTTGGCACCGCCAGACATGCCAGACGATTAAATGAACACCGCCTCGGCCAGGCTCCATTAAATGTCTGCATCCAGGTTAACATCAGCGGAGAGAACACTAAATCAGGCATCGCTCTACATGAATTGGAGGGTCTTGCAGAGCTGGTATCGGGATTACCCAATCTAAAACTCAGAGGTATTATGGGGATCCCTGCCCCCGAAAAAGACTTCGAGAAGCAAAGAAAGGCTTTTGCAAAGCTGGCGCAAGCCTACAACCGACTCCGGAATCAAGGCCATTTACTTGATACACTGTCCATGGGCATGACCAGCGATATGCAGGCCGCTATTGCAGAAGGTACAACTATGGTTCGCATTGGTACGGCTATATTCGGGCAAAGACAAAAAAACAGTAAGGTATGACTGAAACTAAAATAGGGTTTATTGGTGCCGGCAATATGGCCAGCAGCCTGATCGGCGGAATGCTTCGAGCCGGCTATCAAAATGACCGGATTACCGCTGCCGATCCTCAGGCGGAGGCACGAAAACAATCGCTTGGGATAGCGGTCACCACCAACAACCGGGAGGTCGCCCTATGCTCAGATGTATTGGTGCTGGCAATCAAGCCACAAATACTTAAACAGGTATGCCAGGAACTTTCAGAACCTATAAAGGGAACACACCCTCTTGTTATTTCAATCGCCGCCGGCATACGCATTGAGTCTATTCAACGCTGGCTACAATGCAAACCACCTGTAATACGGACCATGCCGAATACACCTGCACTAATAGGTCAGGGAATAAGCGCAATGTTCGCAAACTCCGAATGCAATGATACTCAGAGAAGTATTGCCGAACAAATCATGCAGACTACCGGACAAACCATATGGCTAACGACCGAGAGAGACATGGACACAGTAACAGCTATCAGTGGAAGCGGGCCTGCCTATTTTTTCTTTTTTATTGAATCACTGATAGAGGCCGCCACATCACGTGGATTACCTCCAGATATGGCCCGGCGTCTGGCTGTACAAACCGCATGCGGTGCCTCCGGCATGGCCGATCTCGCCGAAGAAGAACCTGCCGAGCTCAGACGCCGGGTTACCTCTTCTGGCGGCACCACCGAGCAGGCAATAAAGATACTTATGGATGGTGATTTGCCCGGACTTATCCGGGAGGCCGTCAATGCAGCAGCCAAACGGTCAGAACAACTATCTGAAGAGCTGGGGGCATAAAAGCTTGGGCCAGTATTTGAATGATCCCCTGGTATTTTTGGTAGAAACCATCTTTGGGCTGTATGTGACGGTAGTATTACTGCGCTTCTTATTTCAACTATTCAGCGTGGATTTCTACAATCCAATATCCCAGCTCATCGTCGAAATAACCAATCCCCCTCTCAGGATCTTAAGGCGCATAGCTCCGGGAAGGGGCAAAATAGACATCTCATCAATTATTCTGATGCTTGCCGTACAGTATGTATCCTTTACGCTCATCACACTGATTGTCGGAGCAAAACTTTTACCGGTCGCACTACTCATGTTCAGTGCCATCGAGATCATCAATCATATGTTTAATATTTTTATTTTTTCCATCATTATCCTTGCCGTCTTTAGCTGGCTGTCGTCTCCTTATCAATACAGTCCCATCACTCAGATACTGGCCCAATTAACCCGACCGGTCATGAGGCCAGCACGAAGACTGATACCCCCGATGAGTGGCATAGACCTGAGTCCCATGCTGGCGCTCATCGGACTGTTTTTCTTCAAATTACTGCTTATTTCTCCACTAAAGGATCTTGCCGGACATATTCCTGTTTAAGGAAAATACCGGACATCACCCTGCTTCGATGCCGCAGCAGCCACAGAAAAATATTTTTCATTAGTCTTTACGGAAATCAAGCTAGAATGCCGCATCAGAACTATTTTTCAGGGAATTATCCAGAACAGTAGCCATCGGTCACTCCCGCATCCATTTCACGCTTCACAGACCGCCTTGCCTCAGCGCCACCTCCACGTGCAGCAGCCCCATTCCCAAAGGCCAAAATATTCAATGCGGCATTCCAACATCCGGCCTCTCTCATCATCTGGCAGACGATAGACAAAACCATCTGAGCAGGTGATCTGACCCACATTCCTGTCAATGCCTGCCTCGCGAATAGGACGAAGTTTTCCTTTCAGCGCCACTTCATACATCACATAGGCATACCACTTACCCTGCTCCTGCTTGACAACAACCTGCACCGGCTTGCCATCCGGATAAGAATTCAGTCCCGACAACCCGACCTGACCCATCTTCTGAATATGCAGAGTTTTGTTATTGAGCCTGAAAGTGCCCGCAGGACAGGTAAATGACGGGCTATGAGCGTAACGACCATGAAAGCGAGGTAATGAATGCCCTTGAAAAACTGTTTGTAAGCCGTCTCAATCGGTTTCAGGATCTGTCTGACGATATGAACCGAATAATCCTGCAACCAGTCCTTTTGACCATTGCGTAGTACCGTCAACCGTTTGTTATTGGTGTATCAATGGTAATCACACCGACCATAAAACGCATAGTCATCGCGCAGTTTGGCCACAAAGTGATTCCAAACATGCCGGCAAGCACCCGACAATGCCAGTAGCTTCTCGGCTTTGGCTTTTGTGTTCGGATGCAACCGGTAACGGATTGTGCGATAGTGTTTCATGGGGCTATTGTACTTTCAGATTGGATATTGTTGTATATAATCCCCATTTTTTACTTGCGCCCGGCTTAGTCTTCGGTTATGCTGGGATTTTTAAGTAGTCCCAAACGGAACCTTACATTCACCAAGGAGAACATTACCATGCCTACGAAAAAAAAAGCCGCTAACGTTAAAAAAGCACCTACCAAATCACAAATTCATTCTTTTATTGCAGAAGAAACCGGCTTGACCAAAAAAGATGTTGACGCCGTATTTACCACTCTGAACACCCTGATCAAGAAGAACCTGAACAAACGTTCTGGACCTGGTGACTTTACCATCCCGGGCCTAATGAAGGTCAGGATCGTTCGCAAGCCGGCCACCAAAGCACGCAAAGGTATCAATCCTTTTACCCGCGAAGAGACAATCTTCAAGGCGAAGCCAGCGCGCAATATTGTCAAGGTCTCACCTCTGAAAGGCCTGAAAGATATGGTATAAGTCCGTATCCCCGAGTTTTATGCTTATCAGGCCCGGCATCGCCGGGCTTTTCATTGCTCCTGACTTAAGCCAACTCCAGGGCAGCAGATTACAAAAGAAGAAGGCTGTATAAGACGAGATCAGTTTTCTATTGCCTCGTGCTTGGTCTGAATAAAATCCCGATGTGGCACATACAACCAATCTGCCAGCTTTCTGATCGTATGCTCTTCATGCGGATTCAGCTGACCATCTGCATAGGCTACATCCCATAGCATACGAATCAGGTCCCGCTTTTCCCGAGGTCGATATTCGTTATTGATGGTGCGTACGACACCATGTAGTGAAACGGCATCTATGGATTCCTGCAACGCCTTGTCCATTAATTGTTTCGTTTCGTGCTCACCCAGAGAAAACGCCTGCATAATGTGCCGGCATATCGTGCTCATCTCAGATTCGTCGGCATGCATATCCGCACGCAGCACTTCAAACATTAAAACTGCACAGGCCAGCCTTAACGAATGCCCTTCGTCATCAATGCTGACTTCCGCAAACATATTCTGTAGTACATCTCTCAAGTTGTTGATCAAATCATCGCCTCTATCAGTTTTTCATGCACATTCCCGAAACTACCATTACTCATTATCAAAATATGGTCTCCCTCGACTGCCTCGGCTCTAATCGCATGAACCATACTGTCAATATTATTATGGCTTGTTGCAGATTCTCCGATTTGTATGGCAATTTCTTCAGCGCTCCATCCAGTTTCAGGCGGCTGGTAGAGATATACCCTGTCAGCCATGTCCAGCGATGATACCAGACGCTCCCGGTGAACTCCCATGCGCATGGTATTTGAGCGCGGCTCAAGCACCGCCAGGATACGCCGCTTACCAACCTGATGCCGCAGTCCTTGCAAGGTTAACCGAATGGCTGTCGGATGGTGAGCAAAATCATCATAAACATAGATACCATTTACTTCACCACGCAATTCCATTCGGCGTTTTATGCCCTGAAATAACCTGACAGCCTGCAATGACACATCCGTGGGTACCCCGGCATGCCTTGCCGCCGCGATAGCCGCAACAGCATTTAATTGATTATGTATCCCTGGCAAAGTGAGTTCGGTATCACCAATCCGCTCGCCATTCAATATAATGTCAAATACGCCGTCATTATCTTTATGAGTCTGCACCCCCCACTCTGTGCCATGCGTTGATGAGAATCTCTCGGTCGGTGTCCAGCATCCCATATCTATAACTTCACTCAGTGTTGCAGCATCCTCATTGTAAATAATCATACCATTGCCAGGTACGGTTCTAACCAGATGATGAAATTGCCGCTGAATATCCCGAATATCATCAAATATATCTGCGTGGTCAAACTCAAGGTTATTCATAACAAGGGTCTGAGGTTGATAATGCACAAACTTTGATCGCTTATCGAAAAAAGCCGTGTCATATTCATCAGCTTCTATCACAAAAAAAGGAGCTTCCCCTGCTCGTGCAGAGATATCAAAATTTTTCGGTACCCCGCCAATCAAAAAGCCCGGACTAAGACGCGCATATTCCAGTATCCAGGCAAGCAGGCTGCCGGTGGTCGTTTTTCCATGAGTACCCGCTACTGCCAGCACCCATCGATCTTGTAAAAAATGCTCGGCAAGCCATTGGGGACCAGATATATAACGCAGGCCTTTTTCAAGCATATATTCGACGGCCGGGTTACCACGCGACAAGGCATTGCCGACCACAACCATATCCGGATCATGACTGAGATGCTCCGCCGAGTAGCCTTCCATCAGATCAATCCCCTGCATTTCCAGCTGGGTACTCATCGGCGGATAAACATTTACATCTGAGCCGCTGACTGTATGACCTGCCTGCCGGGCCAATAATGCAATACCCCCCATCAAGGTACCACAAATTCCCAATATATGAATATGCATGACTGGCTACATCGTCAAAGGTGAAAGAACCACAATGAGCATAAAGACATAGCCAATGGAGGTCAGTACTCCCATTGCCAGACTGATGGAAAGTGCATGACGAAAGATCCCGCCAATAATGAAAATACTCCAAAACAATATCCCGATTAGCAGCATGGAGATAATATTTTGCTGCTGCCCTTCTTCCGGCAAAAGCCAGATAGGCAGTATTGAAATAACGTTCAGAATAACCCCGGTGCCGGATAAGGCTGTCAACGTCTGTAGCGCCCTTGAGACTTTCATTAATGCCAGCAATATCAGATAGGCCAGCCCCAAACCGATACTGATATGAGCGACGGTAATCAGTATCGCCGCAGGAAGCGAGAACCCGGCGAGCAGCCCTGCTAACCCGGTAATAGCATTCAGTACTACCAATAGCCCTAGCAGGAACCTGGAAGCAGGCAGAGTTTGTGGCCCTTGTCTGAGAAGACATATCTGCAAAAAAGCCAGCAGCAAGGAATAGTCCTGTTTAAATGTCATGGCGATATATTATCCAAAGTCGTGTCCGAGCATATATTTTTCTGCGAGTGCATTAAAACCCATGACGTGCAGCCATGTTTTTTTTAATGTATCCTTGCTTCTCATACAGAGAGGCAGAACCTTTCAAACATAATCAAGATGGCCAAAAAAATACCTGACTTTACCGATTTCGAACTGGAAACCGTGCAGAAAACAGTTGACGAACGATTCGGCAAGGAAATTGAAATCATGCTTGGCGATGCCGAGGTACGGCTCAACCCCCACTCGACCGATATGGCACTGTGCCCAGTCATGTTGTGGAAAGAAGATGGCTGCCAGTTCGTTATCATCAAACAGGGGCAACATTCCTATCGCCCCCAGTTTTTTTACAGAGTCATTGACGAATATGGCACAGGTGTTAATGATTATCCAGATATTGCCGACTGCATTGTTGCATTATTGCAAACTCAGGCTGACCACCATAGCCAGCGCGTCGGTAACTTTCCAACCGAACCGTCAAAATAATTTTCAATCACTACCACGGAGTATTTGTCATGGTTACCAGCAGCAAAAAAAATGCGTTTTACGCACAATCCGGCGGCGTCACGGCTGTAATTAATGCCTCTGCCTGCGGTGTCATTGAAACCGCACGCAAAAACAGGGATAAAATCAGTAAGGTCTATGCGGGCCGTAACGGCATCATTGGCGCACTGACCGAAGATCTGATAGACACCGGCAAGGAATCTGCGCGTGCCATCGCATCACTTCGCCACACTCCTTCCGGCGGTTTCGGCTCCTGCCGCTTCAAGCTGAAAAGCCTGGAAGACAACAAACGTGAATATGAGCGCCTGATCGATGTCTTTGAGGCACATAACATCGGGTATTTTTTTTACAACGGTGGCGGCGACTCTGCCGACACATGCCTGAAAGTTTCCCGGCTATCCCGAAATATGGGCTATCCAATTCAGGCAATTCACATACCGAAAACAGTGGATAATGATTTGCCTGTTACTGATAACTGCCCCGGTTTCGGATCGGTAGCCAAATACATCGCTATCTCTACTCTGGAAGCCAGTTACGATGTCGCCTCCATGTGCGCCACTTCGACAAAGATCTTCGTATTCGAGGTTATGGGCCGTCATGCTGGCTGGATTGCCGCAGCCGGCGCTATGGCTGCCGATGAAAATAACGACATTCCGATTATTGTTCTGTTTCCAGAAGTAAAGTTCAGCCAAAGAAAATTCCTGAAGGCAGTTAAAGACAAAGTGAAAAAATACGGCTATTGCTCCGTGGTTGTTTCTGAGGGTGCCCGATGGCCGGATGGTCGTTTTCTGGCAGAGCAGGGAAGCCGTGATGCCTTCGGTCATGCCCAGTTGGGCGGTGCCGCACCAGTAGTTGCCAATATGATTCATGACGCCCTGGGATACAAATTCCACTGGGCAGTAGCAGATTATCTACAACGAGCAGCACGCCATATTGCATCCCAGACAGATGTAAATCAGGCCTATGCCATGGGCAAAGCTGCTATCGAGTTTGCTTTGGCCGGCAAAAACTCCATCATGCCAACGATTAAGCGCACCTCCAACAAGCCTTACAAATGGACCGTTGGTTCAGCCCGACTGTCCCGTGTTGCCAATATTGAGAAGATGATGCCCGCCAGCTTCATCTCCAAGAACGGCTTTGGCATCACACAACGCTGCCGTACTTATATGGAACCTCTGATTCGTGGCGAGGATTACCCTCCCTACCATAAAAACGGCCTGCCTAAATATGTACGACTGAAAAATATAGCCGTGCCCCGGAAACTGGAGGAGTTCAAATGGTGAACCTGACATTTATAATCTGGAAAAAACGTCCCCATATTAAGGAGGCCAATCTTTCAGCGGCCATACCATGAAGGTTTTGATGGTGACGATATGAATAAAATCAGCGCGTTCTTCTTCCATGATGTGTGCTACATAGCAGCCTTTCGCACTTATATACCTGTTTCCTCCATGCCGAGAACCAGAAATCTGCGGGCAGCTTTTGACAGAAAAATACTTAAGAGGAAACTACTATGACACTTAGCAAGGCATGTGAATTACTGCAAACTCACATTACCATGGGCAGCGGGTATAACCGTCAGGCAGCACGTCTGGTACTGGCCGAGGTGATGAGTGAACATGGACAGGGAGCAGTTGATCAGCTGATTCGGGAATTGGAGCTGGAGGAAAAATTTGATTTCAGGCCTGGAATGAAATTCACAACACCTGGTCGAAAATAGATACTGATTGTCCCGCAAACGATGAAAAGTCAGGCAGAACCAGCGGCTGCAGGGTGTGGCATAGCCCACCGCATGAGAGCATTGAAAACTCCTGCAACAACTTTTTGCATTAATGCCAATAATGTTTCGCCTGATTCCAAAAATTCTTCGACCAGGATGTAGTGCTTATATAAACGATATGAGTATTTATAGAACGGCACAATCTGGCTTTAGTATAGCTCCCTGCAAATACTTGTCATTTTATGAATCTGCTATATTCCATATACCTTGCTGCAGCTTCTGCTGTCGATTGACCATAAAACCTTTCAACAATATAGAGGCTCATATCGATACCTGCACTGATACCGGCAGATGTGATGATCTTGCCATTATCGATGAAGCGAATATTATCAACCACCTGGATATTTTCAGCCATATCCCGGAGCATCTCGAATACTTGATGATGAGTAGTTGCTTTCAAGCCATTAAGCAGGCCTGCTTGCGCAAGAATCAAAGCACCTGAACAAACTGATGCAACAACCTCAGCATTTGAAGATATTTTTTTTATCCAGTTTATTACTTCCTTGTGCTTCAGCAATGGACGTGTCCCGTCTCCACCTGGAATTATCGCGATATCTGCTTTTGAAATTTCATTTATTGAGCAGTCTGGATTGATAGACAGACCATTTTTAGCTCTTACAGGCGTTGAGTTAATTGAAGTAATTTTTATATCGAATAGCTCATGGTTGTTTAATTCATTGGCTACAGAGAAAACTTCAAATGGACCTGCAAAATCCATTACCTCAACATCATCAAATATGAATAATGCCAGGACTTTCTTCATGCAGCCTTCTCTCACCCAGGCTGACTACTCAACTGTATAGCGTATAAGTTCCGTATCCCCAGCAGAAACAACACTATGCCCAAGGCCAATACAGCCGGTACCAAGCAGGGGGAACTCTTCGCGCTTCAGGTAAACTTCTGGATCATCTCCAGCCTGCACATAGGTGCCATTCGTACTTTGGTCGATAATAACGAATTTCCCTCTGCGCAACTCAATACGCACATGCATTCTTGAAGCAAATTTGTCATCAACAACAAAATCAGCTTCATTTCCACGGCCAATAACAAGTACTCCGCTATCGCCATCAAGTTCAATCTGCCGGTCGCGCCAACGTAATTTTATCCTGCCAGCCTGTTTTCCGGGGAGCATAGCCGAAGCAAGAACAGCTATACTTGTCACATCTTCCTGCTGCCAAACAACTTCATAAACAATAATTGGTTCTTTTTTGCCTTTTACAGGTGTCCTGTCAAACTCACGCACATGGGATCGGAGCCCATCATTCAAGCGTGCCACAGTATTTTCACTGATGATAATCTGGCCAGCCTTTGCTATACCTGCCATACGAGCAGCAATATTTACAGCATCTCCAAATAGATCGCCACCATCTTCCAGAATAGCAGGACCAAAGTGCCCTCCAATACGAATAGATAACGGTCGCCCAAAGGTAAAGTCGCTAGATACGACTTCCTGTATCTCATATGCTGCTTTAATGGCCGGATCAGCATTGACGAATACGCACATAATCTCATCGCCAATCTCTTTAATAACACGCCCTTTCATTTTGTGAATCAGCCCTGTCATTGTCTTAATGGTGTGAGCTATCATTTTACGGGCTTTATCGTCTCCCACTTCCTCATATAGCCGGGTACTACCGGCAACATCAGCAAACATGATCGCGCATTTGATGTTTCGTTGAGCCATGTTCTAAAGTATCTTGGATTTCAACAATACAGAGAGTATTCATAAAGCCTGCCCAGTATTCTAACGCCGAACAGCAGGCAACCACAAGGGCCACATATGGGCCTGATAGTCTATCGTGCTTGTGGATACCTTCGGAGCATTGAGAAAACGCAGGTTACTCCAGAAAAACCATCATTCTTTATCCGGCAGCACCCCACCATGATGCCACTGTTTCTTATGTGGGAGGAGCTAACCAAGGTGGCTGGCAAGAGATTGAAATCTTGATAGAGACGCCAGATGTGCGTAAATAAAGGCCATTTCGTCGGATTTAATCAACTCCGCCAACTCTAATGGCTTTTTACTTTTTAGCTTGTCATTGCTGACAACCCAAAATCCGGAAAGAGAAAAGTCTTTATGAGACCTGGACGCAATATTAGCCTGCATAGGCTCCAGAATATCCAGCTTTTTGAGTTTTTTACAAAACCTATCCGTCATCTGCCCCTGAGATTGAAAATCTTTGAGAAAATTAATGGCACGCTCCAGATAGGCGGAGTATTCGCCATCCGCATTAAAAAGGCTTTCCCCCGAATTCTTGTTAAATCCGATATAGCTCTCATCAATACAGACCGTGTAAGTCATATTCTGATCATCAGTGACCGACGTATCCCCAGAAAGTATGAAAGGGTATCTCCTGATATATGCTGGTATGTACCTTGCCTTCCATGAGTTGTCTTCGCGCAAAAACAGGTTCTGGTTCGACTTCAATCCCAGTACCGCTATCGGCTTAAACTCTCCGGATTTCTCGACAAATACAACAGGATACTCGCAGGCAACCAATGAAAGCTCTATAGCCGTGACAAGAACAGCATTTGAGCCTGCTGTGAACGAATAATCATCAGCCGCCTTGAGCTTCCAGTCCGCATGTCCTTTATTGCTCAGGGCAACGACCTTTTTATAATACTGGGGGTTATTGTTTTCCGTTGTCACTCCTGTTCCCGGGCTTTATAAAAACTCAACTCAACACTCCAATTATCATCAGCCATCGCCCTATAGATAAGGTTTCTGGGCCTGGGAGAGCTCAACGCCAACAGATAAGAATCATCTGTAATGGCCTCATATCCAAAATCCAGCTCACAAGCACCTTCTCCCGTGCGTTTGAATCCTGGTGGGCAACCACTCTCATCCAGTTCCGGCAACTCTTCATCCGGGACATATTCTTCATCGGGGGACTCATCAATGGCCTTCGGTTCAGCGGCTTCCGGTTCAGCGGCTTCCGGTTCAACGACCTCCGGTTCAACGACCTCCGGTTCAACGGTTTCCGGTTCAACGGTTTCCGGCTCAATAACCTCAGGCTCAATGAGGTCCAAATCAATGAGATCCAGATCGATAACATCCGGTTCGATAATATCAGGTTCAACAGCATCGGCATCGATAGCATCGGTGGTTCCCGTATCATCGACACCTATGTCATCAAGGGCATCAGGAGGCAGATAATCATCGCTTTGTGTCTCCGGCAATGATACACCTGGTTCCACCCGCCCGAACAGCTCAATATCTTCATCAAACAGGCTGACATCAATGAATCCAACGCCTTCAAGATCAGACCTAATCTGAGCGGATGCAAACAGTGTAGCCGTATTCACCGCTCTGGCTTGGTCGTTAGCTTCTATACTAAACAATGTCCCGGCAATCGGTCCAAGCCCCTCGAAAGACTCGCCCGCTGACGCGACGCCACCCACCAGATTATTGATAAAGACCTCAGGGGCACTTCCTACTGCGAACAGGGCCATGGTCATCCCGTTGGGTACGGAAATTTGTATTGCCGATCCAATCGTACCAATTTCCGTCTGTGCAATCAGATACACGGCCTCTGAGCTGATAGTATTTAAAGCTCCGCCCGGCTGATTAAATATGCCACCTTGCTGAGATACCAATGTAATCTCACTGGACGTGGCGGTTATGGCATGAACAGTGATATCGCCACCGGAAATAATAACAAGATCGGTATCTGTCAATGTGACACCATTGGTGATGTTGACTGAACCAGGAATAGTCAAGTTCACAGCAGGAGCACTGGTACCATTACCATTAGCAGGAGCACTGGTACCATTATACAATGACAGCAGGCTTAGGCTTGTGTTGGTATTTTCGTCGGAGTAATCGCCATAATCACTCGAAACAAAATTACCTCCCTCATCCAGAATGACACCGCCAATAAACAGACTCTCCAGATCGGCAAATGAGTTGCTGCTGTTAATGTTGAAATCAGCATCACCATTAATTGATACGTTAACATCCGAAGTGCCTGGCAATATGGCCAGACTGGCGTTGGCGTTGGCAGCGCCGACGATACTTGCCGGAAAGTCAATATCGTTTGCTGATAATACCGTATCCTGGTTAACCTGAACCCGACCATCGCCCAGTCGTATGGATTCGGCGCTGATATCCGAACCTACGCCCAGTCGTATGGATCCGGCGCTGATATTCGAACCTATGTTAGACAAAAGCAATTGGTCGTTTTCGATAAGTTCGTCAGTAATACTGATTCCATACAACTCATTCAAAGCATCAATGCCAACTCCAAGGTGGACAGTTGCTGCCGCACTGCTGCTGATCGTCAGATGACCGGATATGTCCGCATCAATGCCCCAAAAGAGTTGATTGCTGCGAAGATCAATAGTCACATTGCCATCAGAAGTAAATTCGGTTGGACTTGCAGACATGTCTTCTCGCAGCTTAAATTCGCCATCCGTACGTTCATACACATAATCCTGTAGAATAGTAACCGTATTGCTCTGCGCAAAACCAACCGGATCATTAAATACGTAGTCGGTACTTCTGAAATGACCGCCGGCCACACTGTTGCTACGGCCCAGTGTCAGAAGATTCCACCCCCTTGACGAACCGCTGGCACTCTGCCCAAGCGCAGCCAGATCAGCATCCGATATTTCCAGCGCATCTGCGTTTGCATCGGCATCTCCACCAATATACAGCGGTATATCGACATCATGTTGCACGAGAGTAATATACCTCCCCCCTGGCTGTACACTATTGACTCCTCCACGAAAATCTATCTCAGCCGCTTGAATGGTCAAATCATTCGCTATTGAAAGCGTATCTCCTGCTGCAGTACCGAATGTTAATGTACCATTACCCATATTAAATTCTGTGCCACTAAACAGTTGACCGTTCAGCGGGCCTTCCAGCGTACCCTCCACTCGTACATTGCCCCCAAGTGTCAAGTCATGATTGTTGGCATAGATCAGGTTCGCCAGGGTAACATTGCCTGTTCCGGTCGCACTGATTGTAATACTGTCATTCAGGACAACTTGTGAAACGGCGGAAAAATTAATTCCCTGCGAGCCACTGGCTGTTACCGAGTCATGTAAATTGACAACGCCTGAACCGAGTATTGTCAGATCATTCAGCGGGGTAGCCTGACCTACATTTCCCAGGTTTACGCTTTGAGGGGTATTAATCACAAGGTTAAAATTACCATCAAGATTATTGGACGCACTGCCGAAGTTGATATCACCGTTGCTTGATGTAATGGATACATTGCCGGTCAAAAATACATTCGGTGTACTTGAAAAATCGATAGCGACTCCACCGTTGTTGCTCAGATTGATAGTCGTCGATCCGCCTGCTTCGCTGTTTCCCATCAATATATTAGCAGCATCAATATTCAGTCCGGCGGCCCTTATGTTGCTGGATTCAATAGTGACATTGGTAGCGCCGGTTATTGTCAGTTCGCCGAGGTGGGAGGCATTCACTGTAGGGGTACTGAAATCAACGCCGATATCACCATAAAAAGCGATATCTCCACCCATCGATGCATCCAGATTCAAAGCATTATCTTCGCCGCTTTCGCTCGACAAGCGACCATTGAATACAATATCTCCTCCAGTTGATGTTATATTTGATGCCCCAATCACAATAACATCACCGAAAGTAAAGCTTTCAGCGGTCAAGTTTCCGGCGGCAAGAAATGTTGTACCATCAACATCCAACGAACCGGACTCACCTACACTCGAATCAGAAAATGTATGATCGGCTTGAAGCAAAACTGCACCAAGCAAAGTCAGTGGATCTCTTATAGACAATGGTTTACCAGGACTGTCAAATATGCCACTGGAGCTACTGCCAATGGTGATACTGTTCCAGCCGTCCGCGATCGCATTCCAATCACGCTCATTAATGCTCATATCACAGCTACCAGCACAACTCGCACCATCGCCCAAGCCTATAGTCAAGCCATCCGATACTGGTGCGATGGTCAGATTGCTTGTACTTGCAGCACCCGTCGTTTGAATAGAATTGTTACCACCAAAAAAATCAATATCATCTGTATTAAAGGTAACATGCGTTCCATTCGATACGTTCACACCAGCGCGCAGTACAATACTATGGCCTGCTGCTGTCGTAAGTGTTAAATTCCCGGATGCGGGACCCATCACACTCAACGTGCCCGAACCCGTTATATCACCCCCGGCCGTAACATCCAGATTACCCGACACCATACTTGCACCCAGATCAATATCGTCACTATCCACCACCGTTACATCGCTGCCCGTCAGCAATACTGTATTAAAATCGTTACCCGTATCGTTCAGCGTGATCGCATTCGTACCCGCATTCACATTCGTTGCGCCCGTCACGTTCAGGGCGCCGGAGTTCGTCACATTACCCCTTGCTGTTACGCTCAAATCACCCAACACCGTGCTGGTGCCCAGGTCAATAGCGTTGCTGTCGCGGATCGTCACGTTGGTGGCCGTGACATTGATGGTATTGAAGTCATTACCCACCGTGTCCAGCGACACATTGCCATTGGCGCCGGACAGATTGGCATTAAAGGTGGCGACACGGCTGACGCCGATGATGCCGTTATTGGCAATCGAACCATTGGCATTGATGGTCAGGTTACCGGTAACCGTTGATGAGCCGATGGTCAGGCCATTGCTGTCATTCAGGGTAAAGTCCTGGGCGGAGGTGACATTGAGGAAGTTGATGTCGTTGGAGATATTGCCAAACGAGGCATTGCCGGTGCCCAGGGAGATGGTAGTCGTATTGGCGACGGTCAGACTGGCATTTTCGCCGTTCATAATATCGCCATTGGTCATTATGGTCAGGTTACCGGCTGTGATATTTAGAGGCCTATCTACAAAAAATGCCGGCCCGGTTGAGCTATTCGTATTCGCCATAATGCTAATATCGCCCGAGGATGAAATATTGCCAGTGGAAACAACACCGAGGGACACCGAGGAACCACTACCATTTGCCGACCCATCCGTACCGGTAATATTGATGGAACCCGATGTCGATGAAATATTGCCACTGGAAAAAACACCGAGGGACTCCGAGGAACCACTACCATTTGCCGACCCACCCGTACCGGTAATATTGATGGAACCCGATGTCGATGAAATATTGCCACTGGAAAAAATCTCGGATGTAACACCGAGGGACGACGAGATATTACTACCATTTGCTGATCCACCCGTACCGGTAATATTGATGGAACCCGATGTCGATGAAATAGTGCCATTGGAGGAAACAACACCGGCGGACTGCGCGTCAGTACCATTTACCGACCCACCCGTACCGGTAATATTGATGGAACCCGATGTCGATGAAATATTAATATTGTTACCGAAGGAAGTAATACCATGGGACAGTGAGACATTACTACCATTTGCTGATCCACCCGTACCGGTAATATTGATGGAACCCGATGTCGATGAAATATTAATATTGTTACCGAAGGAAGTAACACCGGCGGACTGCGCGTCAGTACCATTTACCGACCCACCCGTACCGGTAATATTGATGGAACCCGATGTCGATGAAATATTAATATTGTTACCGAAAGAAAGAACACCATACGAGGCGACTAGCCCATTATCAGCGCCTGTTCCTCTCAGTGTGATATCGCCCGCACCGGAACTCAAGGTTACACCACCCCCCAGGTAAATACCGGATATGAACGCATCATTCACACCCGTCCCAAAACCCATCGCCGACCCCATTCCTCCTACACCGCCACGAAAGGTAATATCACCGCCATTGGTGACAATGGACGAACCATTCAGCATGCGGATATTGCCGCCGTCCGTCCCGTCCTGATCGGCGATAAAATCGACATTGAACGTCATAGCGCCGGGGGCACTGATGGCGACATTCTCATTCACAATGATTGAACCATTTGCCGTTACGTTCAGGTTATTCGATATCGTACTATTGCCCAGACTAATGTTGTTGCTATCCACCACCGTCACATCGCTGCCCGTCAGTTGTAACGTATTAAAGTCGTTATCCGCATCATCCAGCGTGATATCACCCGAAGCGCTGAATATGCCCACACCGCCCACGCCAGCCTCTCCATATTGCGTGATGCCCCCACCCCTGACATCAATACTCAGATTGCCGGTCACTAGCAGACCGTCCTGTATGCCAAAGTCAGAATTGTCGATAATCATGATGCCATCAATCGTGCCGCCAGAACCGAACGTCACATCACCCATATAGTTACTGGCACTCGAATCCAGAATGATGCTATCCGCATCGGGAACAGTGAACTGAGCCGTACCCATGACCATCACCGTGCCTGAATCCGTTATGTCACCTCCCGCTGTTACGCTCAGATTGCCCGACACCGTGCTGACGCCTAAATCAATATCGTCGCTATCCTCCACCGCCACATCACTGCCGAACAGTTCCACTGTGTCAAATTCATTACCTGCCGTGTCCAGCGTGATCGCATTCATACCCGCATCCACATTCGTTGTGCCCGTCACGCTCAATACATCGGAATCCGTCACCGCGCCTCCAGCCGTTACGCTCAGATTGCCCGTCACCGTGCTGGCGCCCAGGACGATAGCGTTGCTGTCCTCCACCGTCACATCGTCGCCGGTCAATTCCACCGTGCCAAAGTCGTTACCCGCATTATCCAGCGTGATCTCATGCGTGCGCGCACTCACCTTCGTTATGCCTGTCACGGTCAATACACCAGAATCCGTCACTGCGCCCGCCGCCGTTACATTCAGATTCGTTGCCGTGCTGACGCCCAAGACAATATCATCGCTATCCCTCACCACCACATCGTCGCCGGTCAGTTGTACCGTAGTAAAGTCGTTACCCGCATTGTCCAGCGTGACATCACCCGAAGCGCTGAAAGTGCCCACACCGCCAACGTCAATCTCTCCATACTGCGTAATGTTCCCACCCATGACATCAATATTCAGATTACCGGTCACTAGCAGACCGTCCTGTATGCCAAAGTCAGAATTGTCGATAATCGTGACACTATTGAGCATCCCGGAAGAAGAACCGAACGTCACATCACCCATATAGTTACTGGCACTCGAATCCAGAATGATGCTGCCCGCATCGGGAACGGTGAACTGAGCCGTACCCATGACCATAACCGTGCCTGAATCCGTTATGTCACCTCCCGCTGTTACATCCAGGTCGCCCGACACCATGCTGGCGCCCAGGTCAATCGCGTCGCTGTCCTCCACCGTCACATCGTCGCCGGTCAATTCCACCGTGCCAAAGTTATTACCCGCTTCATCCAGCGTGATCGCATTCATGTCTGCATCCACGTTCGCTGTGCCTGTCACATTCAATATGCCTGAGTCTGTCACGGCGCCCCCTGCCGTCACGTTCAGGTCGCCTGTCACGTTGCTCGCACCCAGGTCAATCGCGTTGCTGTCGCGGATCGTCACGTTGGCGGCTGTGACGTTGATGATATTGAAATTATTGCCGACGGTATCCAGTGACACATCGCCATTGGCACCGGACAGATTGGCATTAAAGACGGCGACACTGCTTGCCTCGCTGACAGTAATGACGCCATTATCGGCAATCGAACCATTGGCATTGATGGTCAGATTACCGGTAACTGTTGATGTGCCGATGGTCAGGCCATCGCTGTCACTCAGGGTAAAGTCCTGGGCAGAAGTGACATTGAGAAAAGTGAGATCGTTGGAAGAATTGATAAGACCGATGGCATCGCCGCTGATGTTGATATCGGTTATACCGCCGACGGTCAGGACGGCATTGCTGCCGCCGACAATGCCGTTGTCTGCCCCGATGGTAGTCACGGTCAAGTTGCCGGTGGCCGTAATGCGGCGGCTCAGTTCTTGCAGGTCAAGGCCCACGGCGGTAGTGGTGCTGCTATCAGTCATCTGTATGTCACGGGCGTTCAGGATAACGCCGGCACCGCTGCCGGTTAAGGCAATACTGGTGTTACCTGCACCTCCTGACCCATTCAGGGTAATGATGCCATTGGGGGCGCTGATCGTGGTGGTGTTGAGAGAGATATCCACACCGATTCCATTCACTGAGTCACCGGTGATGGTGAGGTCGCCATCGGTAGTGCTGACAGTGGCGTTGCCCTGAATGTACGCACCCCTGTCATCTTCTGAGCTGCCGGTGATGGTGAGGTTACCATCGGTAGTACTGACAGTGGCGTTGTCTCCGATGACCACAGCCCTGTCATTTGTTGAGGTACCGGTGATGGTGAGATTGCCTGTACCGGTGGTCCTGACAGTAGCGCTTTCCGTGACGAGCGCCCCCCTGGCCATCATTGAGTTTCCGTTGATAGTGAGGTTGCCATTGACCGTGCTGACATTGGCGTTGAACGCGATGGACGTGCCTCTGTTACCTGTTGAGTTGCCGGTGATGGTGAGGTCGCCTGTACCAGTGGTGCTGACAGTGGCGTTGTCCTGGATGTACGCACCCCTGTTATTGGTTGAGGTACCGATGATGGTGAGATCGCCATTGGTAGTGCTGACAGTGGCATTGCCCCGGATGTACGTACCCCAGCCATCCACTGCAGTGCCATTAATGATGATATTGCCCGCGCCTGCTCTCAGGGTGGCGCCGTCCAGTTCGACGCCGGCGAGACTACCCACGCCCATGCCACGCAGGTCGATATCACCACCATTGGTCACAATGGACGAGCCATTCAGCATGCGGATATTACCGCCGCCCGTCCCGTCCTGATCGGCGATAAAATCGACATTGAACGTCATAACGCCGGGTGCACTGATGGCGGCATTCTCATTCACAATGATTGAGCCATTCGCCGTTACGTTCAGGTTATTCGAGATCGTACTATTGCCCAGACCAATGTCGTCACTATCCACCACCACCACATCGCTGCCGGTCAGTTCCACCGTAGTAAAGTCGTTATCCGCATTGTCCAGCGTGACATCACCCGAAGCGCCGAATGTGCCCACACCGCCAACGTCAATCTCTCCATACTGCGTAATGTTCCCACCCATGACATCAATATTCAGATTACCGGTCACTAGCAGACCGTCCTGTATGCCAAAGTCAGAATTGTCGATAATCGTGACACTATTGAGCATCCCGGCAGAAGAACCGAACGTCACATCACCCATATAGTTACTGGCACTCGAATCCAGAATGATGCTGCCCGCATCGGGAACGGTGAACTGAGCCGTACCCATGACCATAACCGTGCCTGAATCCGTTATGTCACCTCCCGCTGTTACATCCAGGTCGCCCGCCACCGTACTGGCGCCCAAGTCAATATCGTTGCTATCCTCCACCGTCACATCGTCGCCGGTCAATTCCACCGTGCCAAAGTTATTACCCGCTTCATCCAGCGTGATTGCACTCATGCCACTGCTCGCATTGATGGTCGCCGTGCCTGTCACATTCAATACGCCCGAGTCTGTCACGGCGCCCCCTGCCGTCACGTTCAGGTCGCCTGTCACGTTGCTCGCGCCCAGGTCAATCGCGTCTCTGTCGCGGATCGTCACGTTGGCGGCTGTGACGTTGATGATATTGAAATTATTGCCGACGGTGTCCAGCGACACATCGCCATTGGCACCGGACAGATTGGCATTAAAAGTGGCGACACGGCTGGCCCCGCTGACAGTAATGATGCCGTTATCGGCAATGGAGCCATTGGCATTGATGGTCAGGTTGCCGGTCAGCGTTGATGTGCCGATGGTCAGGCCATTGCTGTCATTCAGCGTAAAGTCCCGGGCGGAGGTGACATTGAGGAAGTTGAGGTTGTTATCGTTATTGCCAAACGAGGCACTGCCGGTGCCCAGGGAGATGGTAGTCGTATTGGCGATGGTCAGATTGGCATTTTCGCCGTTCATAATATCGCCATTGGTCATCATGGTCAGGTTGCCGGCTGTGATATTTAGAGACCTATCTATAACAAATGCCGGCCCGGTTGAGATATTCGTATTCGCCATAATACTAATATTGCCCGAGGATGAAATATTATCGCCCAAGAAATAAACACCGTAGGACAGCGGGTTAGCACCACTTGCTGACCCACTCGTACCGGTAATATTGATGGAACCCGATGTCGGTGAAATATTGCTACCGGAAGAAACACCGACGGACAGCGAGGTATTACTACCATTTGCTGACCCACCCGTACCGGTAATACTGATAGAACCCAATGTCGATGAAATATTAATATTGTTACGGGAAAGAACACCGATGGACAGCGAGTTAGCACCGCTTGCCGACCCACCCGTACCGGTAATATTGATGGAACCCGATGTCGATGAAATATTGCTACCGGAAGAAACACCGTAGGACAGCGGGTTAGCACCACTTGCTGACCCACCCGTACCGGTAATACTGATGGAACCCGATGTCGATGAAATAGTGCCATTGAAGGAAAAAACACCGTAGGACAGCGAGACATTACTACCATTTGCCGACCTACTCGTACCGGTAATATTGATGGAACCCGATGTCGATGAAATATTGCCAAAGGAAAAAACACCATACGAGTCGCCTGACAGACTATTATCAGCGCCTGTTCCTCTCAGTGTGATATCGCCCGCACCGGAACTCAAGGTTGCACCATCCCCCAGGTAAATACCGGATATGAACTCCTCATTCACACCCGTCCCAAAACCCATCGCCGACCCCACTCCCCCTACACCGCCACGAAAGGTAATGTCACCGCCATTGGTCACAATGGACGAGCCATTCAGCATGCGGATATTACCGCCGCCCGTCCCGTCCTGATCGGCGATAAAATCGACATTGAACGTCATAACGCCGGGTGCACTGATGGCGGCATTCTCATTCACAATGATTGAGCCATTCGCCGTTACGTTCAGGTTATTCGAGATCGTACTATTGCCCAGACCAATGTCGTCACTATCCACCACCACCACATCGCTGCCGGTCAGTTCCACCGTAGTAAAGTCGTTATCCGCATTGTCCAGCGTGACATCACCCGAAGCGCCGAATGTGCCCACACCGCCAACGTCAATCTCTCCATACTGCGTAATGTTCCCACCCATGACATCAATATTCAGATTACCGGTCACTAGCAGACCGTCCTGTATGCCAAAGTCAGAATTGTCGATAATCGTGACACTATTGAGCATCCCGGCAGAAGAACCGAACGTCACATCACCCATATAGTTACTGGCACTCGAATCCAGAATGATGCTGCCCGCATCGGGAACGGTGAACTGAGCCGTACCCATGACCATAACCGTGCCTGAATCCGTTATGTCACCTCCCGCTGTTACATCCAGGTCGCCCGCCACCGTACTGGCGCCCAAGTCAATATCGTTGCTATCCTCCACCGTCACATCGTCGCCGGTCAATTCCACCGTGCCAAAGTTATTACCCGCTTCATCCAGCGTGATTGCACTCATGCCACTGCTCGCATTGATGGTCGCCGTGCCTGTCACATTCAATACGCCCGAGTCTGTCACGGCGCCCCCTGCCGTCACGTTCAGGTCGCCTGTCACGTTGCTCGCGCCCAGGTCAATCGCGTCTCTGTCGCGGATCGTCACGTTGGCGGCTGTGACGTTGATGATATTGAAATTATTGCCGACGGTGTCCAGCGACACATCGCCATTGGCACCGGACAGATTGGCATTAAAAGTGGCGACACGGCTGGCCCCGCTGACAGTAATGATGCCGTTATCGGCAATGGAGCCATTGGCATTGATGGTCAGGTTGCCGGTCAGCGTTGATGTGCCGATGGTCAGGCCATTGCTGTCATTCAGCGTAAAGTCCCGGGCGGAGGTGACATTGAGGAAGTTGAGGTTGTTGGAGGCATTGGTCAGGCCGATGGCATCGCCGCTGATGTTGATATCGGTCGTGCCGCCGACGGTCAGGATGGCACCAGCGCCGCCGCGAATGCCGTTGTCTGTCCCGATGGTGGTCACGGTCAGATTGCCGGTGGCCATAATGCGGCGGTTCAGTGTTTCCAGGAAAAGGCCCGCGGCGGTGATGGTGCTGTTATCAATCAACTGTATGTCGCGGGCGTTCAGGATAGGGTCGGTACCACTGCCGGTCAAGGCAATGCTGGTGTTAGCTGTACCGCCTGTCCCATTCAGGGTAATGGTGCCATTGGGGGCGCTGACCGTGGCGTTGGCGGAGATATCCACGCCCACTCCATTCGCTGAGTTGCCAGTGATGTTGATATCGCTGTTGGTCGAATTGATCGCAGCATTGCCGGAGATATCCACACCGGCAAAAAGGCCGCTGTCCGCGCTGCCATTGATCGTGATGGCGCCATTGGTAGTGCTGACCGTGGCGTTGGCGGAGATATCCACACCAATGGTACGCGCTGAGTTGCCGGTGATGGTGAGGTTGCCATCGGCGGTACTGACCGTGGAGACGTAGATCTCTACGCCCGCTCCAATCGTTGAGTTGCCGGTGATGTTGAGATTGCCTGTACCGGTAGTGCTGACATTGGCGCCGCCTGCGATGACCGTACCCCTGCTATTTATTGAATTGCCGGTGATGGTGAGGTTGCCATCGGTAGTGCTGACCGTGGTGTTGCCTTCGATGATCGTAGCTAAGAAGCCTGTTGAGTTGCCAGTGATGGTGAGGTTGCCATTGGTAGTGCTGACAGCTGTGGAGTTCTGTAAGAGCACACCCGCGTAGGAACCTGCGGCGGCGTTACCATTGATGTTGATATCGCCCGTACTGGCATCCAAGGTTGCATTATCCAAGTAAATACCAGTTCTGTCCGTATCATTTAAGCCTGTATCCACACCCATCGCCGACCCCATTCCCCCTACACCACCACGAAAGGTAATATCGCCGCCATTGGTCACTATGGACGAACTTGTCAGCATGCGGATATTGCCGCCGTCCATGCCATCCTGATCGGCGATAAAATCGACATTGAACGTCATAACGCCGAGTGCACTGATGGCGACATTCTTATTCACAATGATTGAACCGTTCGCCGTTACGTTAAGGTTATTCGAGATCGTACTATTGCCCAGACCAATGTCGTCACTATCCACCACCGTTACATTTCTGCCCGTCAGCTCCAATATGCCAAAGTTATTGCTCACATTATCCAGGGTAATATCATTCGTGTCCGCATCTATACTCGCCGTACCCATCACATTCAATGTACCCGAATTCGTCACCGCTCCCCCGGCCGCAACATCCAGTTCACCCGTCACCGTACTTGTGCCCAGAACAATACCGTCACTATCCACCACCGTTACATCGTCGCCGGTCAATTCCACCGTGCCAAAGTCGTTACCTGCTTCATCCAGCGTGATTGCACTCATGCCACTGTTCGCATTGATGGTCGCCGTGCCTGTCACCGATAACTCACCCGAATTCGTCACCGCTCCTCCGGCCGTAATATCCAGATCACCCGACACCGTGCTTGTGCCCAGAACAATACCGTTACGGTCCATCACCGTCACGTTACGACCTGTCAGAACTACCGTGCTAAAGTCATTAGTCACCATACCCAGAGTGATATCTGTTCCCGCTGAAACATTCAATATACCGCCAACAGTAATTGCACCACGTTGTATGACATTCCCACTCGTAGTCGTAATATTCAGGTCGCCAGCAATACTTAAGCCGCCCCTCTGTATGCGAAAACGAGAATTATCAATAATCGTGATATCATTGATTGTTCCGGCAGAAGAACCGAACGTCACATCACCCATATAGTTACTGGCACTCGAATCCAGAATGATGCTGCCCGCATCGGGAACGGTGAACTGAGCCATACCCATGACCATAACCGTGCCTGAATCCGTTATATCGCCCCCGGCCGTAACATCCAGATCACCCGACACCGTGCTTGCACCCAGATCAATACCATTACTATCGACCACCGTTACATTTCTGCCCGTCACCTCCAATGTACTAAAGTTATTGCTCACATTGCCAAGGGTAATATCGTCCGTACCCGCATCTATACTCGCCGTACCTGTCACCGCCAACGCACCCGAATTCGTCACCGCTCCCCCGGCCGTAACATCCAGTTCACCCGTCACCGTACTTGTGCCCAGAACAATACCGTCACTATCCACCACCGTTACATCGTCGCCGGTCAATTCCACCGTGCCAAAGTCGTTACCCGCTTCATCCAGCGTGATTGCACTCATGCCACTGTTCGCATTGATGGTCGCCGTGCCTGTCACATTCAATACGCCCGAGTCTGTCACGGCGCCCCCTGCCGTCACGTCCAGGTCGCCTGTCACCGTACTTGTGCCCAGAACAATACCGTCACTATCCACCACCGTTACATCGTCGCCGGTCAATTCCACCGTGCCAAAGTCGTTACCCGCTTCATCCAGCGTGATTGCACTCATGCCACTGTTCGCATTGATGGTCGCCGTGCCTATCACATTCAATACGCCCGAGTCTGTCACGGCGCCCCCTGCCGTAACATCCAGTTCACCCGTCACCGTACTTGTGCCCAGAACAATACCGTCACTATCCACCACCGTTACATCGTCGCCGGTCAATTCCACCGTGCCAAAGTCGTTACCTGCTTCATCCAGCGTGATTGCACTCATGCCACTGTTCGCATTGATGGTCGCCGTGCCTGTCACCGATAACTCACCCGAATTCGTCACCGCTCCTCCGGCCGTAATATCCAGATCACCCGACACCGTGCTTGTGCCCAGAACAATACCGTTACGGTCCATCACCGTCACGTTACGACCTGTCAGAACTACCGTGCTAAAGTCATTAGTCACCATACCCAGAGTGATATCTGTTCCCGCTGAAACATTCAATATACCGCCAACAGTAATTGCACCACGTTGTATGACATTCCCACTCGTAGTCGTAATATTCAGGTCGCCAGCAATACTTAAGCCGCCCCTCTGTATGCGAAAACGAGAATTATCAATAATCGTGATATCATTGATTGTTCCGGCAGAAGAACCGAACGTCACATCACCCATATAGTTACTGGCACTCGAATCCAGAATGATGCTGCCCGCATCGGGAACGGTGAACTGAGCCATACCCATGACCATAACCGTGCCTGAATCCGTTATATCGCCCCCGGCCGTAACATCCAGATCACCCGACACCGTGCTTGCACCCAGATCAATACCATTACTATCGACCACCGTTACATTTCTGCCCGTCACCTCCAATGTACTAAAGTTATTGCTCACATTGCCAAGGGTAATATCGTCCGTACCCGCATCTATACTCGCCGTACCTGTCACCGCCAACGCACCCGAATTCGTCACCGCTCCCCCGGCCGTAACATCCAGTTCACCCGTCACCGTACTTGTGCCCAGAACAATACCGTCACTATCCACCACCGTTACATCGTCGCCGGTCAATTCCACCGTGCCAAAGTCGTTACCCGCTTCATCCAGCGTGATTGCACTCATGCCACTGTTCGCATTGATGGTCGCCGTGCCTGTCACATTCAATACGCCCGAGTCTGTCACGGCGCCCCCTGCCGTCACGTCCAGGTCGCCTGTCACGTTGCTTGCGCCCAGGTCGATCGCGTTGCTGTCACGGATTGTCGCGTTGGCGGCTGTGACGTTGATGATATTGAAGTCATTGCCGACGGTGTCCAGTGTCACATCGCCATTGGCGCCGGACAGGTTGGCATTAAAAGTGGCGACACGGCTGGCGCCGCTGACGGTAATGATGCCGTTATCGGCAATGGAGCCATTGGCGTTAATGGTCAGGTTACCGGTAACCGTTGATGAGCCGATGGTCAGGCCATTGCTGTCATTCAGGGTAAAGTCCTGGGCGGAGGTAACATTGAGGAAGTTGATGTCGTTGGAGATATTGCCAAACGAGGCATTGCCGGTGCCCAGGGAGATGGTAGTCGTATTGGCGACGGTCAGACTGGCATTTTCGCCGTTCATAATATCGCCATTGGTCATTATGGTCAGGTTACCGGCTGTGATATTTAGAGGCCTACCTACAAAAAATGCCGGCCCGGTTGAGATATTCGTATTCGCCATAATGCTAATATCGCCCGAGGATGAAATATTGCCAAAGGAAAAAACACCGTAGGACAGCGGGTTAGCACCACTTGCTGACCCACCCGTACCGTTAATATTGATGGAACCCGATGTCGGTGAAATATTGCTACCGGAAGAAACACCGACAGACAGCGAGGTATTACTACCATTTGCTGACCCACCCGTACCGGTAATACTGATAGAACCCAATGTCGATGAAATATTGCTACCGGAAGAAACACCATAGGACACTGAGGCACGACTACTATTTGCTGACCCACCCGTACCGGTAATACTGATGGAACCCGATGTCGATGAAATATTGCCAAAGGAAAAAACACCATGGGACAGTGAGTCACTACTACTATTTGCTGACCCACCCGTACCGGTAATACTGATGGAACCCGATGTCGATGAAATATTGCTACCGGAAGAAACACCGTAGGACCGCGAGACTCCACTACCATTTGCCGACCTACTCGTACCGGTAATATTGATGGAACCCGATGTCGATGAAATATTGCCAGATGAAATATTGCCAAAGGAAAAAACACCATACGAGTCGCCTGACAGACTATTATCAGCGCCTGTTCCTCTCAGTGTGATATCGCCCGCATCGGAACTCAAGGTTGCACCATCCCCCAGGTAAATACCGGATATGAACTCCTCATTCACACCCGTCCCAAAACCCATCGCCGACCCCACTCCCCCTACACCGCCACGAAAGGTAATGTCACCGCCATTGGTCACAATGGACGAACCATTCAGCATGCGGATATTGCCACCGTTCATCCCATCCTGATCGGCGATAAAATCGACACTGAGCGCCAGATTGCCGGCGCCACTTATGGCGACATCCGGGTTCATAATGATGGAGCCGTTCGCCATCAGGGTCAGGGTCGGTATGAGGGTTGAGATCACGGTAGTGTTGGTCGCGGTGATGTTGGCGGCTACGGTGATATCACCGGCGGTCGTCGCATTGACTGTCGCCCCGGTCTGCACCGTTACGTTGGTGCCTGCCGACAGGGCGGTCTCTATGGTGACATTGGAGACATTGGCATTGGTTCCGGTGGTATTGAACACAGGACTCATGGTGACGTTGTTGCTGCTGCCATTAACAATCGTAATATCTTCCGGGTCCAGCAGCCATTGTCCGGCCTGACCATTGCTGGCACCGGCATCGATTTTTATGCCGGAGACATCAAGGTAGCCGCCGGAGGTCTCTATCAGTCCGCCATCGCCGGATTGTGTACCGCCCTTCGCCGTGATTTTGCCATGGACGCGGGTGGCTTGATCGGACCAGATGACGACCTTGCCGCCCTTGCCGGTCGTGCCGGCATTGGCGTTGACTGTGACGTTCGGCCCGACCCAGGTAGCAGCAGCATTTTTTATCTTCGGGTTGGTGCCTTGATAGTCCCCGCCGATAAGGATTTCGCCACCATCACCCTGACCCTCACCCGATGCAACCACCATAGCATCACCGGTCAGTGCCACATTGTCACCCAGGATATGGATGGAGCCACCATCCGCATCGGCTGTTCTTGCCGAGGCATCCAGCACTCCGCTGTTATACACATCGCCACCATTGGCAATAAGCCGAATCTGGCCACCGGAGGTATCTATACGCCCCGCCTTAATCATGCCCTGGTTGTTGACCACCCGGCTGAATACATCTTTGCTGGCGGAACCTGCCAGTATGGCCTGACCACCTTCAGATTGAATCACGCCGGAATTGTTGACTGCATTTTCCGCTTCGGCGGGATTCTCCAGGACTTGTTCATCAATGACGAAACGAATCAGGCCGTCACCATCAAAGTCCAGTGTCATAACATCACCGGATATCAGGTTGACTCGGCCATAATCGGCGACTATCAGTCCTTCATTATCAACCGATTTGCCGGCCAGAGTAATGGAACCGCCTCGAGCCGCTTGCAGGGTTCCACGATTAACGACAGAACCATCACCACTGATCAGTCTGAATTTACCAGAGAGGAAGTCTTTGGCATTCATGTTTGCAGAGGCCGCTACCAAACTATTGACATCCACTTTTGCCGTGCGACCAAATATCACTCCGTTGGGGTTCATCAGATAGACATGGCCATTGGCGTCTATGCGACCAAATATCTGCGAGGCATTTTGATCAAATATGCGATTCAAAACCTGCGCGGATGAGGAGGGCTGGCTAAACTGCACCAGTTCGTCGCCACTGAGATTGAAACTGTCCCAGTCGATCAGTAGCTGCGTTGACTGCTGCCGGATCTGCGTGGTTTTGTCGTTCGGGGTACTGATTGAACCGGAACCACCCACTATCTGACCGCCGGCAGGGCCGGCCATTACACCTTGAAAAGCAGTGCCTCCAGCAATCAGCAGGGATATAGAGGCTGAAAGCGACCGGCGTTTAAGCTGTGCAGGCAGATGCTTCATCCGTAGAATACATCCAGATCGACAGCTAACACCAGCTTCTCCAGGCCACATTCTAACCAGGGGCTATACTGTATGTGCATAGGTTCGTAAGCCATTAGAACAACACCGTCTCAAGATTAAAAAATACCTGAGGCCGACGTCCATTACTAGGAAACGGCGAACCCATCATCGGCCAGGCAGTCGTTATTTTAGCCGTGAATGCGTCAGGTACGGCAATTTGAGCACCAATCCCCCAGCCTTTCAAGCTCGCTGTCTTATCTTCTGACAAGAGCGGATCAATCCGCTCACCATAAGCCCATTCGGCAAAGGCCGATATGGTGAAAATCTTACCCCACTTAAGATTATCAAATGGTGATTGTTTATCGGCAAAGCCCGGAGCGTTCCAGATATGTTCACCGGATACAAAAATACCGCGATCCATGGTAGCTTCAGAGGCTGAATAGGCCCTGACGCTATCCGGCCCGCCCATAGCAAACTGTTCCAGTCCCAGCAGAGGATTTGAGGTATATTGATAAGATGTACGAAACAGGAACGAGCGCGTAGGACTCATCGTTTGCAGGCGGGTATAATTGATATTGAGCTTGTCGAATCGAGCGCCCACAAAATCACCTGACCCAAGACGCCGACTCGAACCCTCATCATTATAGGCATTCATCGCTCCAAGCCACTGCGGCTCACCATGATGCAACTGCACCACCAGATTATTAAAACTCTGTGTCTCTGCATCAAGAAAATCCAGCCCGTATTCCACCGAAATAACCGCCAGATTATCTCTCGCAAGAAGCAAATCACCCTGAAAGGTTTTGGTGGCTTTGCGGGTAATTGAATACAACCAATGCGCGTTACGTGTACGCCCTCGCTCAAACCGATCTCTGAATCGCAGGTGAATGTTTTTCGATTGCCCGGTAATCCCCACAATGCCCGTGCCTGAGCTATCTATGGTAAAGGCATTTTCATCCTGTCCAAGCTCAATTCGATACCGGGGCTCAAACAGCATTTGACTATATTCAAAAGCCAGAAAATCAGACAGAGAGGGATCAAATGATTGCTGAAATGTCAGATTCAGTTGATCTGCCCTACTAAACATATTGAATACCTTCAGATTAGCCTGGGCAACATATTCACCTGTGAAACGGGAGCCCTGATTGCCCAGGGCGAAGGTCATATTGCCGCCCCTTTCTTCTTGAACCTTCAGCACCAGATCAGAGCTGCCTGTTTCTTCGCCCGGCTGAAATACACCAAACGATATTAGCCCCGGATAATCCCCCATTCTGACAGATGCAGATTCAACATCACTGCTGATTAATGGCTGCCCCAGCATGTCTGCAAAGGGCTGCGCAATCATGTCAGGGTCATACTTTCTGTTGCCTTCAACCAGTACCCTTCCCAAGACCCCCTCAAGGACCTGAATGGTGACAATTCCATCCTCAACGGTCTGCACGGGAATAAAGGCATGCGCGACAATAAAACCTCTTTCCCGGTACAGGTCGGTAATGCGATTGGCCAGTTCCTGTAATTCACCAATTGTCATCCCGTCCGGCCTGGTCGCTCTATCTTCTTCAATAATACGCCAGATATCGTCAACAAAAAATCCTTTCTCAGGCCGATCCTGAGCACCTCGCAAATCAAATGCGTTTATCTCAATTCGAGGGCCTCCGGCCACTCCCAGTGGACGGTCAACCACAGGGGGCACAATATATTTCCCCGGCTCAGGCTCCAGATCAGGGTAAACAAAGATATCCTGAGGAATCTGCGCAGCAGGCTTTGCTGCATCGGGAAGATTTTCGGGCAGCTGTGCATATAAGCCATCTGCCCACAGAATAGAAAAACATACGCCCATTAACAGTGGATAAACGTGCTTCATCTAATATGCTTGCAGACCCCGCTTCCCGTATCACATAATTGATTGGTTGTTTTTGTCGATTGCTTCCCTGACACCGGATTACTATCGTAATGAAGCAGAATGGGAAAGTCAATCGCCAAATATTCTCGAAATCCGCATTAACTCAATGAAATCAATAGAAAATTGCTTAATGCGGCTGCTGGGAGGTCTGGCCAGGCCCCTGTTATGCCCTAAAACGGGATATCATCGTCAAAATCATCGGCATCGGGCTTTGATTCGGCCGAATCGGCAGCCTGTGGCTGCCGTGCCGGTGCGGCTGAAGAACGATTCTCAGGCGAGCCCGCACCTGACCGACTGCCAAGCATCTGCATTTCATTCGCTATGATCTCAGTGGTATAGCGATCATTGCCCGATTTATCCGTCCATTTTCGGGTTTGTAGCTTGCCTTCGATATAGACCTGCGAACCTTTGCGCAGGTATTCGCCGACGACTTCAGCCAGTCGGCTAAAAAATACGACGTTGTGCCACTCCGTCTTTTCCTGTGTCTCGCCGGTATTTTTATCTTTCCAGGAGTCGTTGGTGGCTACCGTAACATTGGCCACGGCCGAACCTCCCTGGCTGTATCTCACTTCAGGGTCCTTACCCAAATTTCCAATCAGCATAACCTTGTTTACACCTCTGGCAGCCATGGCTGTCTCTCCTCATGCATTACATTCATTATTCGGGATAGTCCCGACCATCAATAGGGGAATATACCAGGAAATTCTGCACAAGTCTATCTCTAGTGTCATCCATGATGAGACATCATTCTGAAAAGTAAACGATATTGCCGCCAGAACATTAGCCTCAAGGCGTGTATTGGAGGAGCAGAAAAGCAATATCGGGATAAGCTCTCTTCAAGGCTATTCAACACAAACCATACCTGCTGATACCCGAGGAAGCGAAAAAAGGACTCTCACCCGCTGCTCTTCAGGCTCATTTCAGCATTGGAAAGCACCCATCTGACTTGTCGGATCCTGGATAAAGCCACTGACTCTGGCTTATTATTAATTCTGGCAGCACATCGCTGTGGGGCGAAAATGCTGATTCAATCAGATTGTTCATAAACTGATATGCTAGTTTTTTTGCACGCCAACTGCCCTCAAATGTATCATTGACCGCTTTCTACGCGGGCTAATAGCATGGACAGCATCACAATACGCGGCGCCAAAACCCATAATCTGAAAAACATCAATCTACAGCTACCGCGTGACCGATTAATTGTCATTACAGGCTTATCCGGTTCCGGTAAGTCATCACTCGCCTTCGATACGATCTTCGCCGAGGGACAGAGGCGTTATGTGGAATCACTGTCCGCTTATGCGCGCCAGTTTCTATCCATAATGGAAAAACCGGATATCGAACATATAGAGGGACTTTCACCCGCCATATCTATTGAGCAGAAATCTACTTCTCATAACCCTCGATCCACTGTAGGCACGATCACTGAAGTATATGATTACCTCCGGCTACTATATGCGCGCACCGGAACACCCCAATGCCCGCAGCATCATATTAGCCTGGAGGCCCAGACCATAAGTCAGATGGTCGATGCCATTATCTCTTTGCCCGAAGGCTCAAGGGCCATGCTGCTGGCTCCCGTTGTCCGTGAGCGCAAAGGGGAGCATCTGGATATCATTGATCAACTGCGCACACAAGGGTTTGTGCGGGCACGTATAGACAGAAAAACTTACGAACTGGATCAAATTCCGAAACTATCACTCCACCGCAAACATACTATCGAAGCTATCGTCGATCGCTTCAAAATTCGCCCGGATATCAGCAATCGTCTTGCAGAGTCTCTGGAGACTGCCTTACGATTATCAAATGGATTAGCCAGTCTGGTTCCAATAGATGATGAGAATGGCGAACTGGAAGAAATGACCTTTTCATCACGTTTTGCCTGTTCAAAGTGTGGCTATTCTCTGGCGGAGCTTGAGCCCCGACTATTTTCCTTTAATAATCCGGTAGGTGCCTGCCCATCCTGTGATGGCCTGGGCATCGAACAGCTTTTTGATCCTGAGAAAATTGTGGCTTATCCTCATCTGAGCCTCGCAGGAGGTGCCATCAATGGCTGGAGCCGACGGAACCTTTATTACTTCCAGA
This sequence comes from Gammaproteobacteria bacterium, assembly GCA_965214035.1. Lineage (GTDB taxonomy): Bacteria > Pseudomonadota > Gammaproteobacteria > JAJDYQ01 > JAJDYQ01 > JAJDYQ01. The sequence continues at coordinate 1,503,325 of OZ243932.1, forward strand.
TGCTTAAATCACTCGCAGAACATTACCACTTTGATATTGAGATACCCTACGAAAAGCTGGACAAAAAAATACAGGAAATTATTCTGTTTGGCAGTGGCACTGAAAAAATAACCTTCGACTATGCCAATGAAAGGCTTGGCCGACAACAACGTACTCATCGCTTCGAGGGTATCGTACATAATTTACGGCGCCGATACCATGAAACAGCCCCAAATGCCCTGCGTGAAGAACTCTCCCGCTATATGACAACGAACCACTGCTCGGAATGTCATGGCGCTCGCCTTAATGAAGGAGCGCGAAATGTTTACATTGATAACAGAAATTTGCCGGATGTGACCGCATTACCGGTAGGCGAGTCGCTAATGATCTATCAGAAGCTGAAGCTCCCCGGACATCAGGGGGAAATTGCCGAAAAAATTATCAAGGAAATCATCAGCCGCCTGCAGTTTCTGGTTAATGTGGGGCTAGACTACCTGACGCTGGACCGAAGCGCTGAAACTCTCTCAGGCGGGGAAGCACAACGAATCAGGCTCGCCAGTCAAATTGGTTCTGGCCTGACCGGAGTCATGTATATACTTGATGAACCTTCTATCGGCCTGCATTCCAGAGACAATGACAGGTTACTTAATACCTTGGTCCACCTGCGCGACCTGGGCAATACCGTTATCGTCGTAGAACATGATAAGGATGCCATAACAACGGCCGACCATGTCGTGGACATTGGTCCCGGTGCGGGTATTCATGGTGGCAATATTGTTGCACAGGGAAATCCTGAGGAGATTATCGCCAATCCAGACTCTATTACAGGTCGGTATTTATCCGGCAAAAAAGCCATCGTCATCCCGGATAATCGCCATCGACCAACTGAAGGTCAATGGCTCACCATTAAGGGGGCCAATGGCAATAACCTGAGGTCAGTCACCGCCAGGATTCCCATAGGTCTTATGACCTGCGTAACCGGCGTATCCGGATCGGGAAAATCCACACTTATCAACGAAACACTTTACAAAATCGCGCATAGCGAACTCAATCATGCACACGAAACACCCTCACCTTATCAATCCATAGAGGGGCTTGAGTTCCTTGATAAAGTTGTCGATATTAATCAAAGTCCTATCGGCCGAACTCCAAGGTCTAATCCAGCAACCTATACCGGACTATTTACTACAATACGTGAACTTTTTGCTGGCACCCCCGAATCCCGATCTCGAGGATACAAGCCCGGACGTTTCAGCTTTAATGTCAAAGGCGGACGATGTGAAGCATGTCAGGGGGATGGTGTCATCAAAGTGGAAATGCATTTTCTACCAGACATTTATGTCAATTGTGATGTCTGCCAGAGCAAACGTTATAACCGCGAGACTATGGAAATTCTATACAAAGGTAAGGATATCGATGAAGTACTTAATCTAACCGTTGAAGATGCATTACAGTTTTTCAATGCCATCCCTGTAATCAATCGAAAGCTTCAAACGCTTATAGATGTCGGTCTATCATATATCAAGCTGGGCCAAAATGCGACCACCCTGTCAGGCGGTGAGGCACAACGCATCAAGCTTGCCAAAGAGTTATCCAAAAGAGATACAGGTAAAACACTTTATATTCTCGATGAACCAACAACCGGGCTCCATTTCCACGATATAGAGCAGCTACTCAATGTCCTGCATCGTTTACGCGCTCATGGCAATACTATCATTATTATTGAGCATAACATGGATGTTATAAAAACCGCTGACTGGATAATTGACCTGGGCCCAGAAGGTGGTAGCGGGGGAGGCGAAATAATTGCAGCCGGCACACCGGAAAGCATTACGAAAATATCCCAATCTTACACAGGATTATTTTTGAAGCCTTACCTGAGGAAGAACAAAAAACGGGGCCCTAATAAACGGAAGCCTAATCAACAGACCTAGCTGTTTCGACATAGACAAGGTTCGAGAATATCCACTCAGTATCTTACCTTTTTTTTCAAAAGTACCTGTTAGATCATCATCGTACAAACACTGGGCTACCAACAGTAAGTTCTAACAGATCAGCAGCAGAGGCACAATTTGCGGCAAGCTCAATGAGCCCAATAGAATTCTCATACCAAAAGCATTCTCCGATGGAGCACTCTGAGAAAACCTTTGAATATTTTAGCTTATATTGACCAATTTGAAGATATGAACATCTCTCAACAGTACTCGCTCTAATGCCAGTAAACGCATTACCAAAGTTATCAATATAGATAACTTCATAAAGATCGGTCGAAGGCTGTTTTGAAGATATGTTCCACTCGGTTCTACAGGAAACCGGATATTCATGTCGGCAGGCAATCATTGCAGCAACGGGCGCAAATATATCCCGACCATGAAAGCTGGCTGATAAATTGAAGCCTGATGAGTCTATAATGTTTTTATAAGCAGAACAGCTTCTGGATATAACAATGTCAAACAGTCCGTTAAAAGGTCCAACATAGTAACGTCCGTCTGCCTCGATAACAACAGGCTCACGTTCACTACCAACGCCAGGATCAACTATAGAAAGGAAAACAGACCCTTGCGGAAACTGATGACTATAGGCATCCAGCAAATGTGCTGCATGTACTATATCGAAAGCGGGCACATCAGCCAGCAGGTCGATCACTATTACTTCAGGACATTGCCGAAGTATTGCAGCATGTAGCTGTCCAACATAAGGTCCCGTGCGCCCGAAATCAGTAAAAAGTATAATCATTCACTGGAAGCCCAAAATGACTTATGTTATGAACAACCAATGATATTTTTTGAGGAAATAGAAATAGCCTTGCGCTAATCTCCAGCATCAGATTCATGGTGCCCCATCAATTCGCGGTCCATCAATTCGACATAGGCCATAGGTGCCCTATCACCAGCACGGTAGCCACATTTCAAAATACGTAAATACCCCCCTGGGCGTTCCTTGTAACGAGGCCCGACGTCATTGAATAGCTTAGTGACACACTCACGGTCCCGAAGGCGGGCGAAGACCAGTCTGCGCTTGGCAACGGAGTCTTCTTTAGCCATGGTTATCAGCGGCTCTACCACTCGACGCAGCTCCTTGGCCTTGGGCAGAGTTGTTTTAATGAGCTCATGGCGAAAAAGAGAAGCTGCCATGTTACGGAACATTGCCCTACGGTGACTGCTACCACGATTTAGCCTGCGACCTGAGTGGCGATGACGCATGATAAATACCCCTGACTCTAATCAATTAAAAAAATGGATTATTTCTGCTTTCAAGGCCGGCAGGGGGCCAATTTTCAAGCTTCATTCCCAGAGTCAATTCATAGGAAGCAAGCACATCTTTGATTTCGGTCAAAGATTTCTTACCCAGGTTTGGCGTTTTCAGCAGCTCAATTTCAGTGCGCTGAATCAGATCACCTATATAGTAAATACTTTCCGCCTTCAAACAGTTAGCTGAGCGCACTGTCAAATCAAGATCATCAACAGATCGCAATAGCACTGGATCAATATCAGCAGGACCCTGGGGCTCTTCTTCTGCCTGCACCTCGCCCTCAAGGTCAACAAAAATCGATAGCTGGTCGCGCAAGATACTAGCAGAGCGACGAATGGCGTCCTCAGGATCAATTGTCCCATTAGTTTCGATATCAATAATCAATTTGTCCATGTTGGTCTGCTGCTCTACACGAGCATCATCCACGCTATAAGTCACACGATGTACCGGACTAAATGAGGCATCAAGTTGCAGGCGCCCTATAGGATTATCTTCATCAACATCACGTCTGCTAATGACAGGAACATAACCACGACCGCGACAAATTTTTAACGCCATCTTCAAAACCGCATCCCCTGTAATATGGGCAATAATATGGTCAGGGTTAGCGACTTCCATATCATGACCGACCGCTATATCTTTGGCAGTGACCGGTCCCATTTCACTTTTTTCAAGCGTAACAGTTGCCTCATCACGCTCGTGCATAATAATGGCAACATCTTTCAGGTTAAGCAGAATATCAATCACATCTTCTTGCACACCCTCCATTGCTGTATATTCATGTAGAACGCCGTCTATCTCAACTTCCGTAATGGCACAGCCCGGCATGGATGATAATAAAATGCGACGCAAAGCGTTGCCCAGCGTATGACCGAAACCTCTTTCCAGAGGTTCCATAGTTATGCGCGAATGATTACCGCCAATAGGCTTGATATCAACAATTCGAGGCTTTAAAAATTCATTAACATTACCTTGCATGTAAGACCCCAGCTAGAAATAGAAATTACTTGGAGTAGAGCTCAACGATTAGCTGTTCGTTGATTTCGGAAGGTAGATCACTACGTTCAGGGACAGACTTAAATATACCTTCAAACTTATTTGGATCAACATCAACCCAGTCAACATGACCAAGCTGCTCGGCGATATCCATTGCAGACCGCACTCGCCCTTGCTTTTGAGCTTCTTCGGTAACTGACACAATATCACCTGCATTAAGCTGGCAGGATGGAATATTTACAACCTTGCCATTCACTTTTACGCCTTTATGGCTGACCAGTTGGCGTGCTTCAGCGCGCGTCACTCCATAACCCATGCGGTAAACGACATTGTCCAATCGACACTCCAAAAACTGCAACAAATTATCACCCGTAGAACCTTTGCGTCGTGCTGCTGCCTTGTAATAGTTATGAAACTGCCTTTCCAACACACCATACATACGACGAACTTTTTGCTTCTCACGAAGCTGTAATCCATAATCGGAAAGCCTGCCTCGACGAGCACCATGCATTCCGGGCAGGCCACTTTCAAACTTGCACTTGGATTCCAGCGAACGGGTAGGGCTTTTTAGATATAAGTCCGTCCCTTCGCGACGTGCAAGCTTACACTTTGAACCGAGATATCTTGCCATAACAGATACTTGAAAAAGATTAAATCCTGCGCCGCTTGGGCGGGCGACACCCATTATGCGGGATGGGCGTCACATCGGTGATGTTAGTGACCTTGAAACCAGCGTTATTAAATGCCCGCACAGCAGACTCGCGGCCAGGACCAGGGCCTTTAATTTTAACTTCAAGATTTTGCAAGCCATGCTCTTTAAGGCGATCCGTCATACTTTCTGCTGCAACCTGAGCCGCAAACGGAGTGCTTTTGCGGGAACCACGAAAACCAGAACCACCCGCAGTCGCCCATGCCAAAGCATTACCTTGACGGTCAGTCACCATTACGATGGTGTTATTAAAGGATGCGTGAATATGGGCAACCCCGTCGGTAATTGTCTTTTTAACTTTTTTACGCGAGCTTGAAATAGCCATAAGTAAAAACCTGGTTTAATATATCCTTTATTAACGCTTAATCGGGCGACGCGGCCCTTTGCGAGTACGTGCATTGGTTTTCGTGCGCTGACCGCGCAGAGGCAGACCACGGCGATGACGTATGCCACGATAGCAACCCAGATCCATAAGGCGCTTGATATTTATGGAAACTTCCCTACGAAGGTCACCTTCTACAGGATATCTACCAACAGCACTACGAATCTTTTCAAGCTCTGGCTCGGAAAGATCACGAACTTTCGTATCGGGAGCAATACCAGCACTCTCACAGATTTGACGCGCACGCGGAATACCAATACCGTAAATCGCGGTCAAGGCAATCATACTGTGCTTGTTATCTGGAATGTTAATCCCGGCTATACGCGCCACCTGAACCCCTCTATAAAATCAGTCTGCGAACCCACATCTATACTCGCTGGGCATCCCTTTTCAAGCAAGTGGCCCAATTCTAATCTGGCAACCATTAGAAATCAATAATAATTCGATAAAAATAAAAATCATCCCTGACGCTGCTTATGGCGCGGGTCGGTGCATATTACACGCACAACTCCTCTGCGCTTAACTACCTTGCAGTTACGGCAGATTTTTTTAACAGAAGCCCTGACTTTCATATCTACAGTCCTCAATAAACGGTCAATTTAACGGATCAAGCCGCCCATACCACCTTTCAAATTCGCCTTTTTCATCAAGCTCTCATACTGATGCGGCACCGAATGCGCCTGCACCTGAGCCATGAAGTCCATGACCACTACAACGATAATCAACAGTGAAGTGCCTCCGAAATAGAATGGGACACTGAGCCACAAAATCAAAAACTCAGGCAATAAACATATCGCCGTGATGTACATTGCTCCTACCGCAGTCAAGCGTGTCATTACCTTATCGATGTAACGCGCAGTTTGATCACCAGGACGAACGCCGGGTATAAAAGCACCCGATTTTTTCAAATTTTGGGCTGTTTCACGCGCATTGAATAACAACGCTGCCGAGAAAAAGCAAAAACCAATAATGGCTATCGCATAAAGTATCACATACAGTGGCTGACCAGGCGACATCAGTACAGCAATGTCACCAAACCACTCAAGACCCTCAGTTTCTCCAAACCAACGCCCCATGGTTGCGGGAAACAAAATAATGCTTGAAGCAAAAATAGGCGGCAGAACGCCAGCCACATTCAATTTCAACGGCAAGTGTGAACTTTGGGCCGCAAACATTTTACGGCCTTGCTGCCTTTTTGCATAATTAACTGTAATACGACGTTGCCCGCGCTCCACAAAAACCACAAACCCAATAACCGCTATAGACAAAACAACAAGGGCAAGCACCAGCACGGCGCTGTACTCGCCCGTACTCACATTTTCCAGGGTTCCACCTATAGCAGCCGGCAGACCAGCCACAATGCCGGCAAAAATCAACAAAGAAATACCATTACCGATGCCTCGCTCCGAAATCTGCTCCCCGAGCCACATCAAAAATACAGTTCCCGTAACCAGACTAACAGTTGCAATAAAGACAAAGCCAGGACCGGGGTCCAGCACCAATCCCGTACCAGCCGCTGTCTGTGCCTGCAATGCAGTAGAAACACCAATACCCTGAAATGCTGCCAGGCCAACGGTCGCATAGCGGGTATATTGCGTAATCTTTCGGCGTCCAGCTTCACCGCCCTCTTTACGCAGCTGCTCCAGTGCCGGCACAGCATGTTGCATCAGCATGAAAATAATGGACGCTGTAATGTACGGCATAATTCCAAGCGACATAATACTGAAGCGCTCCAGAGCACCACCTGAGAACATGTTGAACATATCCAGAATCGTGCCCTGATTCTGGTTGAATAAGTCAGCCATCGCAATCGGATTCACGCCAGGAACCGGTATATGCGTACCCACCCTGAAAACAAATATCGCAAACAGAACAAAAAGCAAGCGCCTGCGCAACTCGGCCAATTTACCGATATCGCCAAGACTACCTAAAGCATTAGCAGCCATAATCTCTAAGAACCTTCAACCTTTCCGCCTGCGGCCTCGATAGCCGCACGCGTACCTTTTGTGACATGGAGGCCCTTAACAATAACGGCCCTATCGATTTCTCCCGAGCAGAATACTTTCACTGCCTCAACATTGCCGTTAATAAGGCCGGCCACCTTGAGCGATAGCAGATCAACGATATCGCTTTCCAATTTATTTAAATCGGAAAGGCGAACTTCAGCCATAACCAGAGACTTACGCGAATGAAAACCGACTTTTGGCAAACGACGCTGAATAGGCATCTGACCACCTTCAAAACCAACCTTGTGATAACCGCCAGAACGGGATTTCTGACCCTTGTGCCCCCGCCCACAGGTCTTTCCGAAACCACAGCCAATACCTCGACCAACCCGCCTGGCTGCAGGACAGCTACCCACTGCTGGCTTTATCGTGTTCAGTTTCATCTCAGGTCTCTTCAATATTCAGCATGTAGGAGATTTTGTTGATCATCCCACGATTTTCCGGCGTGTCCGCGACAGTAACTGTCTGGTGCAGGCGGCGAATACCCAGGCCCGCCACACATGCCTTATGATTTTTCAAGCGCCCATTCAAGCTGCGCACCAACGTCACCCTGACCTGCCTGTGAGTTACATTAACCATGGTATCAACCTGTAATCTCAACAATGCTCTTGCCACGCTTGACTGCCACACTCTCAGGGGAGCGCATATGGTGCAAGGCATCAATAGTCGCACGTACCACATTAACCGGATTGCGCGAACCATATGACTTAGCTAATACGTTATGAATACCCACCACCTCCAACACGGCACGCATAGCACCTCCGGCAATAATACCCGTACCCTCAGATGCCGGCTGCATATAAACACTCGAACCGGCATGTTTTGATTGTACGGGGTAATACAGAGTTCCGCTGTTTAAGGAGATATTAACAATATTTTTACGTGCCTTTTCCATTGCCTTTTGTATAGCAGCCGGCACTCCCTTCGCTTTGCCATAGCCAAAACCGACCTTGCCATTGCCATCACCAACAACAGTAAGCGCAGTAAAACCAAACTGACGACCACCCTTGACCACCTTAGCCACACGATTAACGACTACCAATTTCTCGACCAGCCCGTCGCTTTGCTGTTGCATATCCTGATTTGCCATCTTATATCCTATCTACCATGCTTCTGATGTTCACTAATGAGCTAAAACTGTAAGCCAGCTTCACGTGCGGCATCTGCCAATACCTGAATGCGACCATGGTACTTAAAACCACCACGGTCAAAAGCAACTTTTTCCACTCCGGCAGCTCTGGCGCGCTCAGCAATAGCCTTACCTATGGCAACCGCTGCGTCTTTATTACCGGAGCTCTTGATATTATCTCTCAAGCCTTTATCCAAGGTGGAGGCGCTGGCAATCACCTTACTGCCAGCCGCATCAAACACCTGTGCATAAATATGACGAGGGGTGCGATAGACCGTCAAGCGCCCAACGGCCAATTCATAAATTTTTGCGCGGGCACGACGAGCGCGGCGCAGTCTTCTTCGATTATCTGCCATAATCATAATTCCCACTAAACTCTGTATAGGAAAACTACTTCTTCTTCGCTTCTTTTCGAACAATGTGTTCGCCAACATAACGAACGCCCTTGCCCTTATAAGGCTCCGGCGGGCGCCAAGCACGTATTTCCGCTGCCACCTGACCCACTTTCTGCTTGTCAATGCCTTTGACAACAATATCGGTCTGGCTAGGCGTTTCAATCTCAACACCATCAGGAATCTCATAATCCACAGAGTGGGAAAAACCCAAGGTAAGATTTAATTTCTTGCCTTGCGCCTGAGCACGGTAACCCACACCGACAAGCTGCAACTTTTTCTCCCAGCCCTGAGAAACACCAGCAACTACATTATTAACGATGGCGCGCATAGTACCCGCCATTGCAATAGCTGCGCGATCATCCTTGGCGGCCACTGAAAATTTGAGCGCTCCACCTTCTATAACAGCATTCACGGAATCATGGAGAAAAACATCCATTGATCCCCTGGAACCTTTTACTGTCAACGCAGAACCATTGATCCTTACATCGACACCAGAGGGAATAGTAACCGGGGCATTTGATACTCTGGACATGACAGCGCCTTAACTTACATAACAGAGGACTTCGCCGCCCTCACCAATCTCGCGTGCCTTACGGTCGCTCATAATGCCTTTCGATGTAGATACAACAGCCACACCCAAACCACCATTAACACTCGGCAAATTATCTTTATCGACATACACGCGCAACCCGGGACGACTGCGTCGCTGAATCATCTCGATTACAGGCTTGCCCTGATAATATTTGAGACCTAACGTCAATACCGACATCGCACTATCCTGCTCAACACTAAAGTTGGCAATATAACCCTCATCCTTCAGCACTTCGGCGATAGCCACCTTAACTCTGGAGGAAGGCATTGAAACACTTTCTTTATCGGCCGACTGGCCATTACGAATCCGTGTCAGCATATCCGCTATAGGGTCCTGCAAGCTCATTCCGGTACTCCCACTACCAGCTTGCCATCACCAGGCCGGGAATATCACCGCGCATGGCAGCCTCACGAAGCTTGTTTCGAGACAGACCAAATTTACGGTAATAACCGTGTGGGCGACCTGTCAGGCTACACCGATTATGCTGGCGCACAGGGCTTGCATTACGTGGCAATTTCTGTAGTGCATCGGCTGCAACGGCACGTTCTTCATCAGAGACTGTTCTGCCACTAAGAATCTTTTTCAATCTGGCACGCTTTGCTGCATATTTTGCAACGGTACTGGCACGTCTGGCTTCACGTGCAATCATTGATTTCTTGGCCATAACTCTAGCTCCTGAATGGAAAATTAAAAGCACTTAAAAGTGCGCGACCGGCTTCATCAGTTCTTGCCGAAGTCGTAATTGTGATGTCCATACCACGCAGAGCATCGATCCTGTCATAGTCAATTTCAGGAAAAACAATCTGTTCCTTGACACCGAGTGTATAATTGCCTCGACCATCAAAAGACTTCGGACCAACCCCACGAAAGTCACGAATACGCGGGATGGCAATACTGACCAGACGGTCCAGAAACTCATACATGTGCCTGCCACGCAGCGTAACCTTACAACCGATAGGCCAACCTTCGCGAATCTTGAAACCCGCAACAGATTTACGCGCATAAGTAACAACAGGCCTCTGACCAGAAATTCTGGACATATCCTCTACGGCATTCTCGATAACCTTTTTATTGCCAACAGCCTCACCCAATCCCATGTTGAGAGTAATCTTGATGATCCTCGGCACTTCCATGACATTACCAACACCCAGAGCTTCCTTAAGCTGAGGAACGAGTGTTTCCCTATATAGGGTTTCCAGTCTAGCCATCGCTTGAACCCTAGGTCGCATCGATAACTTCGCCGCTGGAACGAAACACTCGAACCTTGCGACCGTCATCAAGAAACTTGAAGCCAACGCGGTCACCTTTACCGGCATCCGCATTCCATAACATCACATTCGAAGCATCAATTGGCATTTCCTTATCTATAATACCACCTGGCTGTCCCGCCTTAGGATTGGGCTTGGTATGGCGCTTAACCATATTGATACCCTCCACGACAAGACGACCAACAGGCATAACGCGTAGCACATTACCACGACGACCCTTGTCTTTTCCTGTGGTCACAACCACTTCGTCACCTGTTTTTATTTTCAGCATCTCTCTGTCCCGATTTTGACTATTTTTACCATAGCGGCTACAACACTTCCGGAGCGAGCGAAATAATCTTCATAAATTTTTCGCCACGAAGCTCACGGGTCACGGGGCCAAATATACGCGTGCCAACCGGCTGTAACTGCTTATCCAGTAACACAGCAGCATTCCCATCAAAGCGAATGGAAGAACCATCTGCACGGCGCACACCTTTTGCTGTGCGAACAACAACAGCATTGTAAACCTCACCTTTTTTTACCTTCCCCCGCGGAATCGCATCCTTGACAGTCACCTTGATAACATCACCAATCCCAGCGTAACGGCGCCTGGAACCACCCAGTATCTTAATGCACTGAACACTGCGTGCACCGCTGTTATCTGCTGCATTCAATCTTGTCTGCATCTGAATCATCTACATAATTCTCCAAACTTATCCAACCAGCCTGCTAATGTATTTCTGAGTGCTCAATGATTTCAACCAGCCGCCAGAATTTCGTCCTCGATATGGGACGGCACTCCTGAACACTGACCGTATCACCCATTTGACATTCGTTCTTCTCATCATGAATATGCAGCTTGGTGGAGCGGCGAATATACTTACCATATAAAGGGTGACGCACCTTACGCTCGACCATCACAACCGCAGACTTATCCATTTTGTCGCTGACAACACGACCAATAATGGTACGTGCGACCTTGGCGCTTTGTTCGCTCATGCTTTCTCACCGCTCGCGCTAACAGCAGACTTTTCATTGATAATTGTCTTAATGCAGGCAATATCCCGGCGTATCGACTTAAACTGGTGCGGCTGCCCTAGCTGACCACTGGCACGCTGCATACGCAGCCTGAACTGCGCCGCGAGCAGCGCCGTGATCTCGGCATTGAGCGCGTCAATATCCTTTTTACGTAACTCCTGTACTTCCATCACATCACCGTGCGAGTAACAAACATGGTCTTTACCGGCAACTTTGCCGCCGCCAGAGCAAACGCCTCACGCGCCAGCTCTTCTGAAACACCTTCCATTTCATACAGCATTTTACCAGGCTGGACCTGAGAAACCCAGTACTCGACATTACCTTTGCCTTTACCCTGACGAACTTCCAAAGGTTTTTTGGAAATTGGCTTATCAGGGAAAATCCTGATCCAGGTTTTACCACCACGCTTTACATGACGAACCATCGCACGACGGGCAGCCTCAATTTGACGTGCTGTAATGCGCCCACGATCAAGCGATTTGAGCCCGTACTCTCCAAAACTGACCTTGTTACCATTATGAGCCAGCCCCCTGTTACGGCCTTTTTGCTGCTTTCTAAATTTTGTGCGCTTGGGTTGTAACATGACACTCTCCCGAATTTAACTCGCTTGGCCCGCCGGGGCAGACACAACGCCGGGGTCCTTATCACCCTCAAAGATCTCGCCCTTAAATATCCAGACCTTTACGCCGATGATGCCATATGTGGTATTGGCCTCGGCAAAACCATAATCAATCTCTGCTCTGAGCGTATGCAGTGGAACGCGACCCTCACGATACCACTCGGTTCGTGCGATCTCTGCTCCATTCAGCCGGCCTGAAACATTGATTCGAACACCCTGCGCACCAAGACGCATGGTATTCTGCACAGAACGCTTCATGGCACGACGAAACATGATTCGGCGTTCCAATTGCTGACAGATACCTTCGGCAACAAGCTGCGCATCTAACTCCGGCTTGCGAATTTCTTCGATACTCAAGTGCACCGGAACCCCCATCATACGGGTAAGCTTCTGACGTAGCCTTTCAATGTCTTCCCCTTTCTTGCCGATCACAATACCTGGGCGCGCAGTGTGAATAGTGATATGGGCATTTCTGGCCGGACGCTGAATAATAATCCCGCTGACAGAAGCCTGCGACAACTCCTTACGCAAGAAACTGCGAACCTCCAGATCCATTGCAAGATAACTGGCGAAATCTCTGGTACCGGCATACCACTTGGATGTCCAATCTGTGGCAATACCGAGACGAAAGCCGGTTGGATGTACCTTTTGACCCATAGTATACTCCTTAATCAATCCGCCACGGTAATGGTAATATGAGCAGAACGCTTCAGAATGGGGCTCGCACGACCTTTCGCTCGAGGACGAAAACGCTTCATATTACGACCTTCATCCACATAAATAGTCGTGACGCTCAGAACATCAATGTCCGCGCTTTCATTATGCTCAGCATTCGATGTAGCCGATTCGAGCACCTTGGAAAGGATGCTTGCCGCTTTCTTATTACTGAATCTTAATACATTCTGTGCGTCCTCAACAGAAAGACCTCGAATCTGATCAGCAACAAGACGGATCTTCTGCGCCGATATATGCACATGACTTAAATGCGCCGAAACTCTCATCATACCTCCCTCACTTGGTCTTCCTGTCAGCAATATGACCTCTGTAAGTACGTGTTATCGAGAATTCACCTAGTTTGTGACCTACCATATTCTCGGTAATCAATACAGGGACATGTTGACGACCATTATGCACAGCTACCGTCAAACCCACCATATCAGGCAGCACCATTGAACGACGCGACCATGTTTTAATGGGCCGCTTGTCATTTGTTTCAACGGCAGCCTGAACCTTCTTCATCAAATGCAGATCAATAAATGGACCTTTTTTAACTGAACGCGGCACTGATAACTTCTCCTTTGATTACTTACGACTGCGATGACGAATAATTAATTTATCCGTGCGCTTGTTGTTGCGAGTTTTAAATCCCTTGGTAGGCATCCCCCAAGGTGATACAGGGTGACGACCACCTGATGTACGACCCTCACCACCTCCATGAGGGTGGTCCACCGGATTCATGGCAACACCACGAACTGTTGGCCTAACACCACGCCAGCGCATCGCACCAGCCTTACCCAGCTTACACAAGCCATGTTCAGCATTATTCACCTCACCCACTGTTGCACGACACTCGGCCAATACCTTACGCATTTCACCAGACCCCAGACGAAGTGTTACATGCATGCCTTCTCGAGCAACAATCTGCGCACTGCTGCCTGCTGCGCGTGCCATTTGCGCACCCTTTCCCGGCCTCATTTCAATCGCATGCACCAAAGTACCCAAGGGTATATTGCGAAGCGGCAAGCAGTTACCAGCCTTAATTGGAGCCGCATCGCCTGAAATGACCGGAGCACCAGGCTTAATACCTTTGGGGGCCAGAATATAACGATATTCACCATCAATATACGATACCAAAGCAATATGAGCAGTACGGTTAGGGTCATATTCGATGCGCTCAATTCTGCCTGGAACGCCATCCTTATTGCGCCTGAAGTCTATAACGCGATAGCGCTGCTTGTGACCACCCCCACGATGACGGACAGTGATGCGACCTGCACTATTGCGACCACCTGACTTATGCTTCTTTTCAACAAGAGGCGCATAGGGCTGCCCCTTGTGCAGGTCCTGTCTGACGGTCCGCACAACATGTCTTTGCCCTGCTGACGTTGGTTTTAACTTAGTAATAGCCATCGCAAGATACCTTATTCAGCGATCATAAAATCAATTTCTTGACCAGCTTGCAGACGAACTATCGCCTTCTTCCACCCGGGGCGGCTCCCCATTGTTGTGCCAAAGCGCTTTTTCTTGCCTTTTACATTTGACGTGGTTACCGAAACTACTTCGACCGTAAACATCTTTTCAATTGCTGCCTTGATCTCTTTTTTAGTCGCATCTCTCAACACTCGAAAAGCATATTGATCACTTCGGTCAGCACCTCGGGCACTTTTCTCGGAAATAACCGGGGCGAGAATAATTTTTATTAATCGATGTTCGTTCATCCCAGCCACGCCTCAACTTTCCTGGCCGCATCAACGGTCATTAAAACTCTTTCGAAACGAATCAACGATGCAGGATCAAGTGCCGCCACATCACAAATACCGATGCAGGGGATATTACGAATCGAAAGATAAAGCTTTTCATCAATTTCTTCAGTTACGATCAACACGTTATCCAGTTTCAAATCCTTAAGTTTGGCAACCATCACTCTGGTGCTGGCCTCCTCAGCTCTGAACTCATCCGCCAGCACCAAACGCTGCTGGCGAACAAGCTCAGAAAAAATACACTGCATAGCTGCGCGATACTGCTTACGATTCACCTTCTGTTCGTAACTGCGAGGCTGCGCAGCAAATGTCACTCCTCCACTGCGCCATATTGGACTACGACTGGTGCCGGCACGAGAGCGCCCAGTGCCCTTTTGACGCCAGGGCTTAGCACCACCCCCACGCACCAATGAACGATTCTTCTGTGCCTTGGTACCCGCACGACCACCCGCCATATAGGAAGTCACTGCTTGATGCACCAAGCCCTCGTTGAAGTGACGTGAGAATGTTGCATCAGACAGGCTGACTGGAGTCCCTGAATATGTCTTAAGTTCCACTCTGATTTCCTCCTGAGTTACCCATTCCAGATATTTTCTTGATCGCAGGTTTGATGATCACATCACCCGAACATGCGCCAGAAACAGAACCTTTAACCAGAATCAAATTCCGCACAGCATCGACACGCACCACCTCAAGGTTCTGTGTGGTATTACGCATATGCCCCATATGCCCCGCCATTTTCTTACCTTTAAACACTCGACCGGGAGTCTGGTTCTGACCTGTCGAACCTGGTGCCCGGTGAGATACTGAATTACCATGAGTATAGTCCTGATGGCTGAAGTTATGGCGTTTAATACTGCCCTGAAAGCCCTTACCCTGAGTATAGCCAGTAATATCTACATACTGACCATCCTCGAAAACATCATCAACTTTAATCTCGTCGCCAGCCTTGATTTCTTCACCCTCGCCATCACTCAGGCGAAACTCCCAAACACCACGACCCGCCTCCACGCTGGCAGCGGAGAAGTGGCCTTTCATGGCATTCGACACACGATTAGCACGCCGGCTACCCGTTGTCACTTGTAAAGCACGATAGCCATCAATATCCTTGCTTCGCACTTGAGTCACACGGTTAGGTTCAATCTCAATCACCGTCACCGGAGTTGAACCTCCATTTTCGGTGAAAACTCTTGTCATTCCTGCCTTGCGACCAACTAACCCGATTGCCATAATACCGAACCTTAATTCAATTTAATCTGAACATCAACACCAGCAGAAAGATCGAGCTTCATTAGCGCATCGACTGTCTTGTCAGTTGGGTCCAGAATATCCATCAAGCGCTTATGAGTACGGATTTCATACTGATCGCGCGCATCTTTATTGACATGCGGAGAAATTAACAGCGTAAAACGCTCTTTGCGGGTCGGCAAAGGAATAGGACCGCGCACTACCGCGCCGGTACGCTTTGCCGTCTCGACAATCTCTCTGGCCGACTGATCAATCAAACGATGATCAAAAGCCTTGAGACGAATACGAATTTTCTGGCTACCTGACACTATCAGTTACCTGTAAAATATAATAAAAAAAGACTGGCGAAATCATCTGCGCGGATTCAGATCAGTCATTCAATAATTTTGGCGACCACACCGGCGCCGACGGTACGACCCCCTTCACGAATCGCAAAACGCAAGCCTTCTTCCATTGCAATCGGCACAATCAAACTCACCGTCATCTGCACATTATCTCCAGGCATCACCATCTCCGTACCCTCCGGCAAATCACACGCCCCCGTCACATCCGTTGTTCGAAAGTAAAACTGTGGACGATAACCATTAAAAAAAGGCGTATGACGACCACCCTCTTCCTTGTTCAAAATATAAACCTCCGCCTCAAACTTCGTATGCGGCGTAATCGTACCCGGCTTCGACAAAACCTGACCTCGCTCAACTTCCTCACGCTTCGTACCACGCAACAATATACCCACATTATCGCCCGCCTCTCCCCGATCCAAAAGCTTCCGAAACATCTCCACACCCGTACACGTCGTCGATAATGTCTCCTTCATACCCACAATCTCTATCTCATCCCCAACATTAATCACACCCCGCTCAACACGACCCGTCACCACCGTACCACGCCCCGAAATCGAAAAAACATCCTCTATCGGCATCAAAAAATCACGCTCCACATCCCGCTCCGGAGACGGAATATAACTATCCAACGCCTCCATCAAACGATCAATCGAATCCGTCCCAATCTCCGAACCATCACCCTCCAGTGCCTTCAACGCAGAACCCACCACAATCGGGGTGCTATCACCCGGAAAATCATAACTGTCCAGCAACTCCCGTATCTCCATCTCAACCAACTCCAACAACTCCTCATCATCTACCTGATCCGCCTTGTTCATATAAACCACTATATAAGGCACACCCACCTGACGAGACAACAATATATGCTCCCGTGTCTGAGGCATCGGACCATCCGCCGACGATACCACCAATATCGCACCATCCATCTGCGCCGCTCCCGTAATCATGTTCTTCACATAATCCGCATGACCCGGACAGTCAACATGCGCATAGTGACGCACATCCGACTCATACTCCACATGCGCCGTCGCTATCGTTATACCTCGCTCCCTCTCCTCCGGCGCATTATCAATCTGATCATATGCCTTACGCTCACCCCCATGCTTCGACGCCTGATGCGTCGTAATCGCCGCCGTCAACGTCGTCTTACCATGATCAACATGACCTATCGTCCCCACATTCACATGCGGCTTCGTACGCTCAAATTTCTCTTTAGACACCCTTTAAACCTCGATAAAAATCAACATCAAAAATCTGTAATCATTGCCTGAAACCCCGACCAAGCGAAAGCTTCCTCAATTAAAAACAATAAAACCCGCATCGAACCAATTCACAGAATCAGTTACGACCCAGCATCCCGTCAACTATATTTCCAGGCACCTCCGCATATCTGGAAAACTCCATAGTATAGGTAGCACGCCCCTGAGTAGCAGACCGCAAATCCGTTGCATATCCAAACATTTCAGCTAACGGCACCTCTGCCCTGATAACAGCCCCCGTAGGAGCATCTTCAGCGCCATGCAAAATGCCGCGCCGGCGATTCAAGTCACCGTTCACCGAACCCATATACTCATCCGGTGTAACAACCTCCACACTCACAACCGGTTCCAGCAAGACCGGAGCGGCGTTTAAAACGCCATCCCGAAAAGCCATCGAACCCGCAATTTTAAACGCCATCTCACTAGAGTCCACATCGTGATATGAACCGTCATACAGCGTCACCCTGATATCAACTACCGGATAGCCAGCCAACACACCGTTTTGTGCCTGCTCTCGAATACCCTTATCTACCGACGGGATATATTCGTGCGGCACTATACCACCCACTACTTCATTGACAAAATCATAACCTTCACCTTCTGGTAAAGGTTCAATTTTAAGGTGGACATGACCATACTGACCGCGACCACCTGTCTGCCTGACAAACCTACCTTCCTGCCGTACAGCCCTGCGAATGGTTTCACGGTAGGCCACCTGTGGCTTACCAACATTCGCTTCGACACCAAACTCACGCCTCATGCGATCAATGATGACCTCAAGGTGCAACTCACCCATGCCTGAAATAATCGTCTGACCAGATTCTTCGTCGGTCTGCATCCTGAAGGAAGGATCCTCCTGTACCAGCTTCGACAAAGCAACACCCATCTTTTCCTGATCCGCCTTGGTTCGAGGTTCCACCGCCTGAGCAATCACAGGTTCCGGGAACTTCATGCGCTCCAGCGTAATCACTGAGTGGACATCGCATAACGTATCACCCGTCGTTACATCTTTCAGTCCAACAGCTGCCGCAATATCACCCGCCAATACTTCTTTAATCTCTTCCCGCGAATTGGCATGCATCTGCAGGATGCGACCAATCCGTTCTTTTTTATCCTTAATCGGGTTATAAACACTATCCCCGGTTTTCAGCACCCCAGAATATACCCGAAAAAACGTCAATGTTCCTACATAAGAATCAGAGGCCACCTTGAATGCCAGAGCCGAAAATGGCTCTTTATCATTTGCTCGGCGTTGCGCCTCCGCTTCCTTTCCATTGCCCACGACACCAGTTATAGCCGGCACATCAGCAGGTGAGGGCATGTATTCCACTACCGCATCAAGCACCGATTGCACACCCTTATTCTTAAAGGCTGAGCCGCAAAACATCGGGCTGATTTCCGCTTTCAATGTCCGGGCACGTATGCCCCGCTTAATTTCATCCGGGTCGAGCTCACCCTCCTCAAGATACTTCTCCATCAATTCATCGCTGGCCTCGGCGGCAGCTTCCATCATGTATTCGTGATAAAGTTCCGCATCTTCCTGCAATTCTACCGGAATCACTTCCTCATGGAACTGCATGCCCATGCTTTCCTCTTCCCAATAAACCGCCCTCATTTTGATCAGATCGATGACCCCCCTGAAACTATCCTCCACACCAATTGGCAGCTGCATAGGCACCGGTGTTCCGCATAACCGGCTCTTCACCTGTTCAACCACACGCAGAAAATCTGCACCTGCGCGATCCATCTTATTGATAAATCCCATACGCGGCACGCCATAACGGTCCGCCTGACGCCAAACTGTCTCGGACTGGGGTTCAACACCGCCAACCGCACAAAAAACGGCAATCGCACCGTCCAACACTCTCAAGGAACGCTCGACTTCGATCGTAAAGTCCACATGCCCCGGCGTATCAATAATATTGATACGATGCCGGGGAAACTGCTGTTCCATACCCGACCAGAAACAGGTAGTTGCAGCCGAGGTTATTGTTATACCTCGCTCCTGCTCCTGCTCCATCCAGTCCATGGTGGCAGCACCGTCATGGACTTCACCTATCTTATGGGAAACGCCCGTATAGTAGAGAATTCGCTCGGTTGTAGTGGTCTTTCCCGCATCAATATGGGCCATAATGCCCAAGTTGCGGTAACGCTCAATCGGAGTCTTACGCACCACGACCTTACTCTGAGTTTAATAAACAGCAATATAAAAACACTACCAGCGGTAGTGAGCAAAAGCCTTATTCGCCTCCGCCATACGATGGACTTCTTCACGCTTCTTCACGGCAGAGCCACGATTTTCAGCAGCATCCTGCAGCTCACCAGCCAAACGCAAAACCATGGATTTCTCGCCGCGCTTACGGGCAGCGTCAGTTACCCAACGCATAGCCAGCGCCATCTGGCGCACTGTACGCACCTCAACCGGCACCTGATAGGTCGCACCACCTACACGGCGGGACTTCACTTCCACCATCGGACGCACATTCTCCAAAGCCACTTCGACAATCTCAAGTGGTTCCCTGCCCTTATTACGTTCACCAATTGCATCCATCGCGCCATACATAATTTTTTCGGCCACAGACTTCTTGCCATCAAGCATGATAATGTTAACGAATCTGGCCAGATGCTCACTCCCGTACTTGGGATCCGGAAGAATAGCACGTCTGGGGGCCTGTCCTTTTCTTGACATTTGCGTCGTACCTTATTGCGTTAACTTAGGGAACCACATACTTGACGACGAAGAGCCAGCATCTATTTCATGCTTCACAGGCCGCCTTATCTCGGCACCATCTCCACGTACAGCCGCCTCACTCCCGAAGGCCAAAACATTGAATGCGGCATTTCTGTCCGCATTGTCCCGATGATCGCAGACCTGACATACAAAATCAGCTTGTATCTTTCTACTGTCCTTATCCGCAGCATTCGGATGCAGGCGATAACGGATTGTTTGGTAGTGCTCCATAAGCCATTAATAGCATATTTTGTCTTTCGGAGTTAAGGATATATTTCCCTTAACTTACATGTCCCGCGTTTGTTCAAAAAAACAGGTGTCAACCAACCTCTGAGCCATCTATTCTTTGCCACTATCGCCCTAGTTCTTGGGACGCTTGGCACCATATTTGGAACGACCCTGACGCCGGGACTCGACACCGGAAGTATCCAGGCTGCCACGGACAGTATGGTAGCGAACGCCCGGCAAGTCTTTCACTCGACCGCCACGAATCAAGACCACAGAGTGCTCCTGCAAATTATGCCCCTCACCACCGATATACGAGGTCACTTCGTGACCGTTGGTCAGACGCACACGTGCAACTTTGCGCAGAGCCGAGTTCGGTTTCTTCGGCGTAGTCGTATAAACGCGCGTACATACGCCACGCCTCTGCGGGCATGCATCTAATGCAGGAACATTGCTCTTCTCCTGCTTTTTCGCACGAGGCTTACGAACTAACTGATTGATTGTGGACATAAAATTACTAACCTGAAAACCTCAACCAAAGCAGGCCGCTGTAAGGTCAGCCCACAAGGGAGGCGTGATTCTACGCACATGCTACCCAACTGTCAACACAGAATGCATTTTTGTCCAAAAAATTTAATAAAATCATCACATACTCCTGACAATTTACTTTCATATGCAGTATCTTTAGAAAAATTGACGGTGGCTTAACCGGCATCAACGGCTTCTTTCGATTCCCCCGCCGCATCATCAACCTCAGCTATCAATGCGGCAGTGCTCTCAGCTTCTTTCTCTGCATTCTGAGCTGCACGGCGCTCACGGCGTTCGTTATGGAATGCCATGCCGGTCCCAGCAGGAATCAGACGCCCAACAATCACATTCTCTTTCAGCCCGTGCAGGCCGTCACGCAGACCCCGCACCGAGGCCTCGGTCAATACACGGGTAGTCTCCTGAAAGGAGGCCGCAGAAATAAATGACTCTGTCGCCAATGATGCCTTAGTAAGGCCTAGCAAAATACGCTCATAGGTCGCCGGGCGCTTATCCTCTTCGAGGGATTCATTCACCTCCAGAATGCGGGAGTGCTCTACTTGCTCACCATGCAGAAAACCGCTGTCACCGGGATCTACAATCTCTGCCTTGCGCAACATCTGGCGCGTAACAACCTCAATATGCTTGTCATTTATACCCACACCCTGCAAACGATAGACATCCTGAACCTCTTTCACAATGTAAGCAGCCAGATCGGGCACGCCTTTCAAGCGGAGTATATCATGCGGACTGTATTCTCCCTCAACAACAACCTCGCCCCTCTCGATATGTTCACCCTCAAACACAGATACACGGCGCCATTTTGGGATCAGCTCCTCGGTGGTTTCGCCATTGGCATCGGTAATCACCAGACGCCGCTTGCCTTTGGTTTCCTTACCAAAACCAACGGTACCGGTCGCCGCAGCAAGAACAGCGGACTCTTTTGGCTTGCGCGCTTCAAACAAATCAACAACACGCGGCAGACCACCGGTAATATCACGAGTCTTGGAGTACTCCTGAGGAATACGAGCCAATACATCTCCCACTTCCACTTTAGAACCATCTTGTAGATCAACAATCGCGTCAGTAGGCAGATGATACTGCGCTGGAATACCAGTACCTGCAAAATTCAGGTCATTACCCTCAGAATCAACCAGCTTCACCGTAGGACGCATGTCCTTAAAGGCAGTACTACGTTGTCTTGGATCAACCACGACCATACTGGAGCGACCGGTTACGGCATCGGTCTCACTCTTCACCGTGGTACCCTCCACAAAATCAATAAACTTGATAATGCCGGCGACTTCAGTTACGACCGGCCGGGTATGCGGGTCCCAGGTCGCCAGTTCCTGACCAGCCTGAACGACATCACCATCGACAATAGTCAATTCCGCACCATAGGGTACTTTGTATCGCTCACGGTCACGACCATGTTCATCCATCACCGACAACTCACCTGAATGAGACACTGCCACATGACATCCTGTACTGGCCTGTTGCACCAGCTTGATATTATGCAGATGAACGACCCCGGATGACTTGATTTCGATACTGTTCACGGACGCTGCACGCGAGACCGCACCGCCAATATGGAAGGTACGCATGGTCAACTGAGTGCCTGGTTCACCAATGGATTGGGCGGCAATTACCCCTACTGACTCACCCACATTAATCAGATGACCACGGGCAAGATCGCGACCATAACACTTTGCACACACGCCATAGCGGGTTTCACAAGTAATCGGGGAACGTACGAGCACCTCATCCACACTGTTTTTCTCCAGTGTATCAACCCGGTTTTCATCCAGCAGCGTACCGGCCTCAACCAAAACCTCATTAGTACCCGGTCTGGACACATCACGTGCCACAACACGCCCCAATACCCGGTCACGTAGTGGCTCAACAACATCACCACCTTCAATAATTGGCGTCATCACCAGCCCCTCATTCGTACCGCAATCATCGGTCACAACCACCATATCCTGCGCTACATCGACCAGACGTCGAGTCAGATAGCCTGAATTCGCGGTCTTCAGCGCCGTATCAGCGAGGCCCTTACGGGCTCCATGAGTCGATATAAAGTACTGCAACACATCCAGGCCCTCACGGAAGTTAGCTGTAATCGGGGTCTCAATAATTGAACCATCCGGCTTGGCCATTAGCCCGCGCATACCAGCCAATTGGCGAATCTGGGCAGCAGAACCACGGGCACCTGAGTCAGCCATAATGAAGATAGAGTTAAGAGAGTCCTGTTCGACCATACGACCCTCAGCATCTTTTATACTTTCCTTGCCGATACCCTGCATCATGGATTTAGCAACCTGATCGGAGGTATGCGACCAGATATCGACCACTTTGTTATAGCGCTCACCATTAGTCACCAGACCATTGGCATATTGGTCCTGAATTTCCTTAACCTCTTTTTCCGCATCTGCCAGGATACCTGCCTTTTCATCAGGGATAATCAGATCCTCAACACCAATGGTAATGCCGGCCCTGGTGGCATAATGAAAACCTGTGTACATCAATTTATCCGCGAATACCACAGTATCTTTAAGCCCCAGACGGCGGTAACATTGATTAATCAGACTGGAAATCGTTTTCTTGTTCAATGTGCGGTTGAATAATTCAAAAGGCAGACCCATCGGTTGTATTTCAGTCAGCAATGACCTGCCAACGGTAGTGTCAACAATATGCGTCTTATGCTCAATTTCACCTTCGGCATCCGCTTCCGAGTCCTCAATACGCACCTTGATAAGAGCCTGCAGCTCCACTACTTTATTTTCATAGGCACGATGAACCTCGGCCATGCTCGAGAAAATCATACCTTCTCCTCTGGCATTAATGCGCTCGCGTGTCATAAAATACAGGCCAAGCACTACATCCTGAGAAGGGACAATAATCGGTTCGCCATTGGCTGGCGACAAAATATTATTGGATGACATCATCAGAGCACGCGCTTCAAGCTGGGCTTCAATTGACAGCGGCACATGTACTGCCATCTGATCGCCATCAAAGTCTGCGTTAAATGCTGTACATACCAATGGATGTAACCGTATGGCCTTACCCTCAACCAACACAGGCTCAAATGCCTGAATACCGAGGCGGTGCAATGTTGGTGCTCGATTCAGCATAATGGGGTGCTCGCGAATGACCTCTTCAAGGATATCCCAGACCTCGGAACCTTCCTTTTCCACCAACTTCTTGGCCGCCTTGATAGTTGTAGCCAAACCACGACGTTGCAACTTGGAAAAGATGAATGGCTTGAACAACTCCAGCGCCATTTTCTTGGGCAAGCCACACTGGTGCAGTCTTAATGTGGGACCCACCACAATCACCGAGCGACCGGAATAATCAACACGCTTACCCAACAGATTCTGGCGAAAGCGCCCCTGCTTGCCCTTAATCATGTCGGCCAGTGATTTCAGTTGGCGCTTATTGGTACCGGTAATAGCGCGACCACGGCGCCCATTATCCATCAAAGCGTCAACGGACTCCTGCAACATTCGTTTCTCATTACGAACAATAATATCGGGGGCGCTCAAATCGAGAAGGCGCTTCAAACGATTGTTGCGGTTAATCACGCGACGGTACAAATCATTCAGATCCGATGTCGCAAAGCGACCCCCATCAAGTGGGACCAGTGGTCTCAGGTCGGGCGGCAGCACAGGCAATACGGTCATTACCATCCATTCCGGCTTATTTCCGGATTGCAGAAAAGACTCAGCCAGCTTCAAGCGCTTGCGCAAACGCTTTAATTTGGTTTCAGACCGGGTGGCATCGATTTCCTCGCGCAATATTTCAATCAACTCTTTCAGATCAATTGACTTCAGCATCTCATAAACTGCCTCCGCCCCCATCCGGGCTTCAAACTCATCACCATATTCCTCAACAGCCTGTAAATAGGTCTCGTCATTCAATAGCTGACCGCGTTCCAATTCGGTCATGCCGGGTTCAATCACAACAAATGCCTCGAAATACAGCACACGCTCGATTTCACGCAGCGTCATATCAAGCAGCAACCCAATCCGCGAAGGCAATGACTTCAAAAACCAGATATGGGCGGCGGGGCTTGCCAACTCGATATGACCCATGCGTTCGCGGCGGGACTTCGACAGAGTAACTTCCACACCACACTTTTCACAGACCACACCTCGATGCCTGAGGCGCTTATACTTACCGCATAAACACTCATAGTCTTTTACCGGACCAAAAATTTTGGCGCAGAATAAACCATCACGCTCAGGCTTGAAGGTTCGATAGTTAATAGTTTCCGGCTTACGCACCTCACCATACGACCAGGAGCGAATCATTTCAGGTGATGCCAATCCGATACGAATGGCATCAAAATCATCATCCGGGGCCTGTATTTTCAGAAAATTTAATAAGTCTTTCATAGTCACCTTCCCCCTATTCGTCGTGTTCCATCTCAACGTTCATACCAAGTGAACGGAGCTCTTTCAGCAATACATTAAACGATTCCGGCATACCAGCCTCAATGCAATGGTTGCCGTCAACAATATTTTTATACATGCGATTACGACCATTCACATCGTCAGATTTAACCGTCAGCATTTCCTGCAAGGTATAAGCTGCACCATAAGCCTCCAGCGCCCAGACTTCCATCTCTCCAAATCGCTGACCACCAAACTGTGCCTTGCCACCAAGCGGCTGCTGAGTAACCAAACTGTACGGGCCGGTGGAACGAGCATGCATCTTGTCATCGACCAGATGGTTCAGCTTGAGCATATACATATATCCAACGGTCACCTCACGATCAAATGGTTCGCCAGTACGCCCATCATACAACTTACTCTTACCCGAACGATCATACCCGGCCAAATCAAACATCCTACCGACTTCTTCTTCGCTAACCCCGTCAAATACTGGCGTCGCAACGGGCACACCATCGCGAAGGTTATCAGCCAGATCAATAACCTCACGGTCAGCAAATGAATCCAGCGCTTCAGTCTGGCCACCAGTAGTGTTATAAACTTTTTCAAGAAATTCCCGCACCTCTCCGGCCTTGGCCTGCCTGTCCAACATCTCACCAATGCGCAGACCGACTCCACGAGCAGCCCAGCCCAAATGGGTTTCAAGCACCTGACCCACATTCATTCGAGAAGGTACACCCAATGGATTCAAAACCACATCAACCGTAGAACCATCCTCCAAATATGGCATATCCTCCTCTGGTACAATCATGGAAATAACACCTTTATTACCATGGCGTCCCGCCATCTTGTCGCCTGGTTGAATGCGACGCTTGACAGCCATATAAACCTTGATCATCTTTAGGACACCTGGTGCCAGATCATCACCCGAAGT
Source organism: Gammaproteobacteria bacterium (assembly GCA_965214035.1). GTDB lineage: Bacteria > Pseudomonadota > Gammaproteobacteria > JAJDYQ01 > JAJDYQ01 > JAJDYQ01. The sequence goes on from OZ243932.1 coordinate 1,529,812, forward strand.
AATCTTGTGGCGCTTTTCTTCGTAGCGTTCATCGAAATACTTGTGCAGAGTTTTTAGTTGCTCCGACATCACCTCGGAACGGCGATTGGCATCTTCGTCCCCAAGGCTAATTTCAAACCACTTGTCACGGGAAATCTCGGCCAGCATATCACCGGTAATCTCTGCACCTGCCTGAATACCTTTAGGTCCTGAGTCTGCCACCTTGCCCAGCAGCAGCTTTTCCATGCGCTGATAAATATCTTCCTCCAGGATTCTCTGCTGGTCGTTAAGATCTTTACGAACCTGATCCAGTGCAGACTGTTCAATCTCCAAAGCGCGGCTGTCCTTATCGATCCCATCCCGGGTAAATACCTGCACATCAATGATCACACCATCCATTCCCGGAGGCACCCGAAGTGATGAGTCTTTCACATCAGATGCCTTCTCACCAAAGATGGCACGAAGCAGTTTTTCTTCCGGAGTAAGCTGGGTTTCACCTTTGGGTGTCACCTTGCCCACCAGAATATCGCCCGGCTTTACCTCGGCACCGATATAAACCACGCCGGCCTCATCCAATTTGGATAACGCACCCTCACCGACATTCGGAATATCGGCAGTGACTTCCTCAGAACCGAGCTTGGTATCACGAGCAACGCAGGTCATCTCCTCAATATGGATAGTGGTAAAACGATCCTCACACACCAGCTTTTCGGAAATCAAAACAGAATCTTCGAAGTTATAGCCGTTCCAAGGCATGAAAGCGACCATCATGTTCTGCCCCAGTGCCAGCTCACCCAAATCGGTTGATGGACCATCGGCCAACACATCACCACGACTAATCTTGTCGCCCGGACGTACCAGCGGACGCTGATTAATGCAGGTATTCTGATTTGATCGCGTGTATTTTCTCAGATTATAAATGTCAACACCGGATTCGCCTGCAACGGTTTCAGAATCTTTTGCCCGCACCACAATGCGACCCGCATCCACGGAGTCTATCGCCCCACCGCGTCTGGCAATCACCGCTACTCCCGAATCGGAGGCCACCGTGCGTTCCATACCAGTTCCGACCAAAGGTTTGTCTGCCCGCAGTATCGGAACGGCCTGACGCTGCATGTTTGCCCCCATCAATGCGCGGTTCGCATCGTCATGCTCGAGAAATGGGATGAGCGATGCAGCCACCGATACAATCTGGCGCGGCGACACATCCATATACTGAATCTGGTCTGCGCTGGACATAGTAAATTCATTACGATGGCGCGACGAGATCAGGTCGCCACACAACCTGCCATCCTCATCAATATCTGTATTGGCCTGAGCAATAACATACTCACCTTCTTCTATTGCCGACAAATAGCAGACCTCATCCGTAACCATACCATCCTTAACAACGCGATACGGAGATACAAGAAAGCCATACTCATTTGTTTTAGCGTAAACCGCCAGAGAATTAATCAGACCGATGTTCGGACCTTCGGGTGTTTCAATAGGGCATAAACGACCATAGTGAGTAGGATGCACATCACGCACCTCAAAACCGGCGCGTTCACGGGTCAAGCCACCCGGCCCAAGGGCCGAAACCCGACGTTTATGGGTAATCTCGGAAAGTGGATTATTCTGGTCCATGAACTGAGATAGCTGAGAAGAACCAAAAAACTCCTTGACTGCCGCGACGACAGGCTTGGCATTAATCAGATCCTGGGGCATCAAACCCTCAGACTCAGCCAGCGCCAGTCGCTCCTTGACGGCACGCTCAATGCGAATCAAGCCCACGCGAAAAGTATTCTCCGCCATTTCGCCAACACTACGGATACGGCGATTACCCAGATGATCAATATCATCGACTGAGCCTTTACCGTTACGGATATCAATTAATGCCTTTAGCACATCGACAATATCATCATTCGATAACGTACCCGAACCGGTTATTTTTTCCCGCCCCATACGGCGGTTAAACTTCATGCGCCCCACTGCCGAAAGATCATATCGATCCGATGAAAAGAACAGATTTTTAAACAGATTAGTAGCCGACTCTTTTGTGGGTGGCTCACCGGGGCGCATTACACGATAGATCTCAATCAATGCTTCCAGATCGGTTTTTGTCGTATCAATCAGCATTGCATTGGAAATATAAGGACCACAATTCAGATCGTTGGTATAGATGGTCTGAATCCGGTCAATTCCATGCTTAGACAGCTGAAACAGCAACTCTTCCGTAATCTCGCCATTAGCATCGGCTATAACTTCACCGGTTTCAGTATCAATAATATTTTTCGCCAGATTTTTGCCATGCAAAAACTCAAGCGGCACCGGAAGCGTCTTCACTCCGGATTTTTCGAGTTTTTTAACATGGCGAGCCGTAATATGCTTGCCTTCACCAACCAGCACTTCTTCGCCTATTTTTATATCGAAAGCCGCGGTCTCACCACGCAGACGCGAAGGAATCAAATCCATCTCGGCTCCTTCCTGTCCGAGAACAAAGTTATCCATGTCGAAGAACATCTCCAACATCTGCTCATTATCGAAGCCTAAAGCCCGCAATAATATGGTAGCCGGCAGTTTACGACGACGGTCGATACGGACAAATACCGCATCCTTCGGATCAAACTCAAAATCCAGCCAGGAACCACGATAGGGAATGACACGTGCGTTATATAACAGTTTTCCGGAAGAGTGCGTCTTACCCTTGTCGTGGTCAAAAAACACGCCTGGTGACCGGTGCAACTGAGAAACAATAACACGCTCGGTACCGTTAATAACGAAAGTACCCGTGTCCGTCATCAGAGGGAGCTCACCCATGTAAACTTCCTGCTCTTTAATATCCTTAACCGGTTTTTTACTCCCGGATACATCCTTATCATAAATAACAAGGTGCATTTTAACGCGAAGCGGAGCAGCATAAGTCATGCCACGCAACTGACACTCTTTCACATCAAAAGACGATGTGCCCAAACGATAGCTCACGTACTCCAATGCAGCACTGCCGGAGAAGCTCGCGATGGGAAATATCGTATTGAGTGCCGCATGGAGGCCCATATCCTGACGATCTTCCTCTTTTATATCGGCCTGTAAGAATTGCCGATACGAGTCGACCTGTGTAGCCAATAAATAAGGCACATCCATCACCTTAGGACGTTTTCCAAAATTCTTGCGTATGCGCTTCTTCTCAGTAAAGCTATAAGCCATCATGACACCCCATGTCTATTGGGTACGCCAACAGGCATACCTTTTGCCAGACGATAAGCAGCAAAACAAACTACTGCAAAACAATGCTAAGGATCGCTCTGCTCAATTCAGAGCTCCTCAAACAGGAAAAGCCGATCCACCTCAATGGCGACCGACCCTGTTTCACACCAAACCAGCCCGATAATTACTTCAACTCGACGCTGGCACCAGCCTCTTCAAGCTGTTTCTTAATGTCTTCCGCTTCCGCTTTCTCAACACCTTCCTTAACGTTAGCAGGCACACCCTCAACCATCTCCTTGGCCTCTTTCAAGCCAAGGCCGGTGAGGCTGCGAACTGCCTTAATAACAGCAACCTTGTTAGCGCCAAAGCCGGTCATCACCACGTTAAATTCGCTCTGCTCCTCAACGGCACCAGCGGCACCATCGCCAGCAGACACAGGTGCCGCCGCAACGGCAGCCGCAGCAGTTACACCAAACTTTTCTTCCATTGCAGCGATCAGATCGACAACCTCCATCACTGACATATTGGAAATTGTCTCCAAGATATCTTCCTGGGATACAGCCATGATTATCTCCTAAAATATAAAATCCAAACTTAAAAATGACTGAGTGTAAATCAAGCCGCCTCTTTCTGATCGCGAACAGCCGCAACGGTACGAACAAGTTTTCCCGGCACCTCATTGAGTATGCGAGCCAACTTGCCGACCGGTGCCTTCATAACAGACATCAGCATACTGATTGCCTGATCTTTAGTTGGCAAATCAGCGAGACGCCTTGCCTCACTGGCGTCATACAACTCACCTCCTATCGAGACGATCTTAATAATCAACCTGTCATTATCTTTAGCAAAGTCACCCAACACACGTGCCGCACCGCCCGGATCATCCATAGAAAATGCAAGAACAAGCGGACCAACCAGACCCGTATTCATACAGGCAAAATCAGTTCCCTCAAAAGCGCGTTTTGCCAACGAATTTTTAACCACGCGCAGAACAACGCCGTCATTGCGCGCCTTTACACGCAAACTCGTCATTTGCTCTACAGTAATACCGGTATATTCCGCCGCCAGAGCAGAATGCGCGGATACCGCGATTTCATGCACTTCAGAGACGACTGTTTTTTTCTGATCAATACTCAGACTCATAACATCTTTCTCAGCCAGGGCTCATGCCTTTACACTCATCCAAATACAGCAACAGACTTTCGCCCATCACCACCCATGTGAAGCTCAGGTTGATTCCCACGGAAACAATCTTCAAGCAACACCATCTACGCAGGCAAACATTAAGCAGAACAATACTGTCTCACACCCACGGTTTTTGACGGCTGCCAGCCAAAACAACTATAGACCAGCGCGCCCCAAAGCTCTTTATGCCAGTGACGAATGGTCCACCGACAAGCCGGGTCCCATCGTTGAGGACACGGACAATGTTCTAAAATAAACCCCCTTAGACGATGCAGGCTTAAGTTTTTTCAACTCGGCAATGATCGACTCCAGATTTTCATGCAGCGCATTCACCTCAAAACTGGCCTTACCAATTGAACAGTGAATGATACCCGCCTTATCCGCACGAAAACGGATCTGACCTGCTTTAGCATTATTAACTGCCGTCACCACATCAGGCGTTACAGTACCCACCTTTGGGTTAGGCATCAAGCCGCGCGGACCCAATACACGCCCCAACTGGCCCACCACACGCATCGCATCGGGGGTAGCAATAACGATACCGTAGTCCATATCACCCTTCTGCATTGCCTCAGCCAGATCTTCCATGCCCACTGCATCGGCACCAGCGCCTCTGGCCGCTTCAGCGGCTTCACCCTGGGCAAACACAGCAACACGCACATTCTTACCTGTACCATTTGGCAGCACAGAAGAGCCACGAACCACTTGGTCCGATTTACGCGGATCAATACCCAGACGGATGCTGACATCAACCGACTCATCAAATCCAGCCGATGCACAATTCCTGACCAGAGCCAGTGCTTCATTAATATCGTATTGCTTATCGGGGTTAATCATTCCAGCCCACGCTTTTGCACGCTTCGATAGTCTAGCCATGGTTCATACCCTCCGTCTCAATACCCATGCTGCGCGCACTACCGGCAATAGTACGCACTGCCGCATCCAGCTCCGAAGCGGTCAGATCCGGCTCTTTTGCACGGGCAATTTCCTCAAGCTGCTCGCGCGTCACACTACCTACTTTCTTAGTGTTAGGTGTTGGGCTGCCACTCTGCACTCCTGCCGCTTTCTTGAGCAGAATCGAAGCGGGAGGAGTTTTAGTTATAAAAGTAAAGCTGCGATCATTGTAAACAGTGATCACCACGGGAACAGGCATACCCTTTTCCATGCTCTGCGTCCTGGCATTAAACGCCTTACAGAATTCCATAATATTAACACCATGCTGGCCTAAGGCAGGACCAACGGGCGGCGAAGGATTTGCCTCATTAGCCGGCACTTGCAACTTGATGTACGACTCAATTTTCTTAGCCACTTTTCACTCCACGGGCACAAGCACCAAAAGCATGCTGGCTCCCCGGTCCATGCAGATTAAAATCTGCGTAAAAAAAGTCTGCCGAAATCCATCGGCCGCTCCTCCAGCCACACCCTGCAACCAAAGAAGCTTTTTCCCACAAGGCTTTCAAATTAGCCTTTCTCTACTTGCCCGAACTCGAGTTCAACCGGAGTTTCGCGCCCAAAGATCAAAACCGCGACACGCAAACGGCTCTTCTCGTAATCCACTTCCTGCACAACGCCATTAAAATCGTTGAACGGTCCATCAGTCACACGAACCACCTCACCGGACTCAAACAATACTTTCGGCTTTGGCTTATCGACACCTTCTTGAACGCGATCCAAAATAGACTCAGCCTCTTTATCAGAAATCGGTGCCGGACGATCCGAAGTGCCGCCGATGAAGCCCATCACCTTGGGACACTCCTTCACCAGATGCCATGCCTCATCCGTCATATCCATCTGCACCAGAACATAACCCGGAAAAAACTTTCGTTCACTCTTGCGCTGCTGACCATCACGCATCTCGACAACCTCTTCTGTAGGGACCAGTATCTGACCAAACTGATCACCCAGACCGGCCCGCTCGACGCGATCCTGCAAGGCTTTTTGCACATGCGTCTCAAAGCCCGAATAGGCATGGACAACATACCAACGCATTGACATATCCAACTCCTAATCGACGCCTGCTCAGGTTCCTATCAAACCTTTGACGACCCATCCCAAAAACCAGTCAAGCCCCCAAAGGATCAGACCCACCAGGATAACGATAACAATAACAATCATCGTCACCTGAGTCGTTTCCTGCTTTGTCGGCCAGACTACCTTGCGCGTTTCCATGCGGGCATCCATCATAAAACTGATGCCAGCACGTCCCATAGCCGTTTGAGCAACCACAAGCAACGCAATAACTACCGCGCCCACCATGCCCAACACCCGATACAGCTGGGAACTATCCGAAAAATGATAATAGCCAAATATGGCACCCAACAGGATGGCAACCGCAATAACCATCTTGGCTGTATCCGCAGCCGAGTTTTGCTCTGTAGAACTCATAATCAAGAAGGGGTAAATCGCATGAGAAGCCTGTTATATCGGCCCATCGTGTTATCCAATAATGGCAGGCCAGGAGGGACTCGAACCCCCAACCTGCGGTTTTGGAGACCGCTGCTCTACCAATTGAGCCACTGGCCTAAATCACATCCGCGATGTAATCAATCTCCAACAATAATCATTCAATAATTTTGGCGACCACACCGGCGCCGACGGTACGACCCCCTTCACGAATCGCAAAACGCAAGCCTTCTTCCATTGCAATCGGCACAATCAAACTCACCGTCATCTGCACATTATCTCCAGGCATCACCATCTCCGTACCCTCCGGCAAATCACACGCCCCCGTCACATCCGTTGTTCGAAAGTAAAACTGTGGACGATAACCATTAAAAAAAGGCGTATGACGACCACCCTCTTCCTTGTTCAAAATATAAACCTCCGCCTCAAACTTCGTATGCGGCGTAATCGTACCCGGCTTCGACAAAACCTGACCTCGCTCAACTTCCTCACGCTTCGTACCACGCAACAATATACCCACATTATCGCCCGCCTCTCCCCGATCCAAAAGCTTCCGAAACATCTCCACACCCGTACACGTCGTCGATAATGTCTCCTTCATACCCACAATCTCTATCTCATCCCCAACATTAATCACACCCCGCTCAACACGACCCGTCACCACCGTACCACGCCCCGAAATCGAAAAAACATCCTCTATCGGCATCAAAAAATCACGCTCCACATCCCGCTCCGGAGACGGAATATAACTATCCAACGCCTCCATCAAACGATCAATCGAATCCGTCCCAATCTCCGAACCATCACCCTCCAGTGCCTTCAACGCAGAACCCACCACAATCGGGGTGCTATCACCCGGAAAATCATAACTGTCCAGCAACTCCCGTATCTCCATCTCAACCAACTCCAACAACTCCTCATCATCTACCTGATCCGCCTTGTTCATATAAACCACTATATAAGGCACACCCACCTGACGAGACAACAATATATGCTCCCGTGTCTGAGGCATCGGACCATCCGCCGACGATACCACCAATATCGCACCATCCATCTGCGCCGCTCCCGTAATCATGTTCTTCACATAATCCGCATGACCCGGACAGTCAACATGCGCATAGTGACGCACATCCGACTCATACTCCACATGCGCCGTCGCTATCGTTATACCTCGCTCCCTCTCCTCCGGCGCATTATCAATCTGATCATATGCCTTACGCTCACCCCCATGCTTCGACGCCTGATGCGTCGTAATCGCCGCCGTCAACGTCGTCTTACCATGATCAACATGACCTATCGTCCCCACATTCACATGCGGCTTCGTACGCTCAAATTTCTCTTTAGACATCGCAATGACTCCCTTTAGTCAACTCTGTATTGTCAATAATTTCAAACAGACATGCCGAACAACAAACCCCGTCCCGATAAATCTGGAGCTCATATCCGGATTTGAACCGGAGACCTCTTCCTTACCAAGGAAGTGCTCTACCGACTGAGCTATATGAGCCTGATTGGAGCGGGTGAAGGGAATCGAACCCTCATGGTCAGCTTGGAAGGCTGAAGTTCTACCATTGAACTACACCCGCTTTGCCGATACCCGGGCATCAATCCCGACATCCAATGCCCCCGCACCATCAAAAATGGTGGAGGGGGGTGGATTCGAACCACCGAAGGCGGAGCCAGCAGATTTACAGTCTGCCCCCTTTGGCCACTCGGGAACCCCTCCCTTCATACAGCACATCCGGACCATTATCCAGCATGAATTACCCGCTGTCAATCACTGATACGACTTTTTTGCAAAATAAACTCTTCAATATGCCAATTCGGTCGATTTCAGGCATAGCAACGGAGAACGAACAATAAAACCCGCTACTGTCACAAAACTGTCATACTGATATTGTGGAATACACATTGGCAATACGGATCGCCCATGATGCAAACCAGTGTACTTGTTATTGATGACGAGCAACCCATAAGAGACATGATCTGCTTCGCCCTCAGGCAGCCCGACTTTATCTGCCGGCACGCGGAAAGCGCCGAGCAGGCCTATGCACGCATAGGCTCAGAACGCCCCGACATCATTCTGCTGGACTGGATGCTACCAACCGCCAGCGGCATCGATTTTGCCAGAATGCTGCGGACAAGGGAACTATATCGAGACATCCCCATCATCATGCTGACCGCCAGAGGCGAAGAAAACGACAAATTAAAAGGATTTGGAGCGGGCTGCGACGACTATATCACAAAACCGTTTTCCACCAGAGAGCTGGTAGCAAGGATCGGGGCAGTGCTCAAGCGTACACGGAGTCAAAAATCCAGAGAAATACTCACCATAGCTCAGCTTACACTGGAATCAGACAACCACAGGGTTCTCGTCGGAGATACTGAAATTCACTTGGGACCAAAGGAATTCGACCTCCTGAAATTTCTGATGGCCCACACGGAGCGCGTTTACAGCCGGTCGCAATTACTCGATCATATCTGGGGTGAAACCTCATACATTGAAGAGCGGACGATAGATGTACACATGTTCCGATTACGCAAGGCGCTGAAACCATACAAGTTGGGGCAGCTTATACAGACAGTAAGAGGGGCCGGCTACCGCTTGTCAGCCCGTGAAGAACGACCAGCCTGACCAAAGATCATGTATAACCCATGGCTAAGTGAACTCGTCCGCACGCTGTTTCTGGTCCTTGCCTGCTGGTTGGTCGGAACACTTTTGGGAAACGGTCATTTCGGCATAACAGTCGGTATTGTTGCCGCGCTGGCACGGCTTTACTACCGCATATTCATTTTTTATCAATGGTTCACACGAAATCGCCTCGACAACTCCCCGCAGGACAGCGGCATCATGGAAAATCTTTTTCATCGCGGACTGTATCTGCAAAATCGCTTCGACAACCAGAAGAAAAACATGGAACGGATTATCAGGCGATTTCAGGAATCCGCCCGCGCCATGCCTGACGCGGTTATTGTACTGAATCAACGTAACGAAACACTATGGATCAACAAGGCAGCCCGCAAGCTCATGGGGCTCAAGCGTAAAAAAGATCTGTATCAGATCATATCCAATCTGATCAGGCACCCTGAGTTTACCCGTTACCTTGCGCGCAATGACTTTAAGTACCCGATTGAATTGCCTTCTCCGATTAATGAAAGGACAAGGCTACAGGCGCAAATTATTCCCTATGGACGCGATTCACGGCTACTGATTGTTCGTGATATTACGCAGATTCACAACCTTGAAAAAATGCGGCGTGACCTGATCGCCAACGCATCCCATGAACTGCGTACACCCCTGACGGTCATTACCGGTTATCTGGAAACACTGCACGACATGACCGAAAACGAAACCAAAGAGATCATTAACACCATGCTGAAACAGGCGCAACGCATGGAAGCCATCATCAACGATACCTTACTGCTCGCGAGGCTGGAGTCCTTGCAGAATCACAAAGAACATGGGCGAAAGCCTGTAATGATGGACAAACTGATAGCCATGATTTGTGAAGACGCGAAAACCGTCAGCGGCGGGCGACACCACTTCAAAATTGACATTGACCCCTATATCAACCTGTCGGGAAACGAAAGTGAGCTACACAGCGCCCTTGCTAATCTCGTTCAGAACGCCGTTCACCACACACCGCCAGGAAGCAATATCCACATCACGTGGGCAGCCAGAAAAGGCAAGGCCGAGTTTACTGTCGAAGATAATGGTCAGGGCATTGCTGCGGAACACTTATGCCGTCTCACTGAAAGGTTTTACCGGATGGATACCGGTCGGTCCAGAGAGCAAGGCGGCACAGGGCTTGGACTTACCATTGTGGAGCAAATAATCAAACATCATGATGGTCAGCTACATATCGAGTCACAGGTTGGACAGGGCACACGATTTATATGCGAATTCCCCCCACACCTGATATTGAACCAGACAGCCCCGCAACTAAAAGCAGTTGGTTAAATTCTGTAGATTAAATCCGACGACACGCATTCATTTACCCTGAATGTAAGAAAGCTCTGGGCAAGCCCATCCCAGGCTTGTTAAGGGTGCGGAAAACAACCCGGTAGCATGTCCTGCATCTCTAGCCAATGGTCATTATCGTATCAATTTCACACTTCATAGACCGTCTTACATCAACGCCATCTCCATGTGCAGCAGCCCCATTCCCGGAGACCGGCGATATATCTTAAAATTGCAGGCTATTTCTCCGCCACGATATACGTGATCCAGCCCGGGTCCGCCGCGCCACGAGTAACCTCTTTGAACTCTCCATTACCCTCACCGGTTTCGTCATCCGCCTGCTCCCAGTGGATATGCACATCACGAAACCCGGCTTGTTCGAGCATCTCCCGGATTTCGGGCAGGGTCCACAGGCGCCATTTATAGGAAAACGCCTTTCTTATCCGCGACTTATCAGCAAATTTGAAATGGATATGACATTCTATTTCACTGGTCAACGGGTCGAAATGCGCCTGATGCCAGATATAGGTAAAACCATCAAGTTTACGCTTTTCCTTGATCTCTTTTGGCGCATCGTAACCACCATAACAGTCCAGAAAAAACAGACCATCGTTCGCCAGAACTTCGTAAACACGGTTAAAGTACGCCTGAACTCTCTTGCGGGTTAACAAGACCCAGTAGCTGAAGTTCATCGCCAGCACCACATCCACAGTGGAAGTCTCAGCCTCCAGCACATCGGCATGCATAAGAGAAATCCTGCTTTGCTGTTTTCTGGTAAGCTTTTTAACATTGTTCCTGCGCCCCCAATCCAGCACCTCAAGGTCAAGGTCAATGCCGAAGGCGCGCTTCTTGTCATCGCGACTGACCCATTCGCAGGCGGCATAGGCCGTGCCGCAAAAATCTTCCCGGAGGACGCAGGGTTTACGCTGGCGCAATGCCTGAAATTGCTGCAACACAAAATCAATTTCTGCTGCCGGGCACTGAACCGACTGCTGGTACAAATCATGCCGGTCAGCCAACTCTGCCATTGTGGCGACAATTTTCCGCTGTCTGGGCTTTGCCATTTATGAGTCCTCCCCCCCGGTTACTCTATCCAATCCTACGAAATTAGTATGGCGCACATCGCGGCCCTCGACCATGTAAATAATGTATTCACAGATATTTTTTGAATGATCGCCGATACGCTCCAAGGCGCGTGTTACCCATATAATATTCATATTCAGGGTAATCGTGCGGGGGTCCTCCATCATATAAGTCATCACCTTACGCAGTATGCTTTCGTATTGACGATCCACTTTTTCGTCCCGATGCGCGATCCTGGTGGCGTCCTTGCTATGCAAACGTGCAAAGGCGTCGAGCGTATCATGCAGCATCTGACGAACCTCCTGCCCCATATACATGATTTCATCCTGCTGACTATAAGACGTGGAACCCTTCATCTCGGAAAGCATGGAGGCCATGTGACCAATTTTTTCGGCCTCATCACCGATCCGTTCCAGATCGGTGATCACCTTGATGATGGTAACAAGCAATCTCAGATCGCTCGCCGTAGGTTGCCGCCGGGCGATGATCCATGAACACTGCTCATCAATTTTGACCTCCATGGCATTGACCTTGTGATCCGTGAAAACCACATTCTCACCAAGCTCGCCATCCAGATTTTCCAATGCCTCAAGCGCATCGGAGATCTGCTGCTCGACCAGCCCGCCCATGGCCAACACCTTGTTACGCAGATCCTCCAGCTCGGTATTATATTGCTCGGATATATGGTGATTTAAGTCAAGTGCATTCATTTCCTTCTTTATATCTTTGAATTTATTACTTTGTCTGGATTTTTATGGATTGACCCTATTGAGGCCCATACAGGTTGGAATTATACGGCATACCTCTAGCCAAACCGACCGGTAATATAATCCTCCGTCAAACGGTGACGGGGCGTTGTAAATACAGTCTTGGTATCACCGACCTCGATCAAATCGCCGAGGTGAAAATAAGCGGTGCGTTGTGAAACACGTGCGGCCTGCTGCATTGAATGCGTCACGATGGCAATCGTGAACTGCTTGCGTAACTCATCAATCAACTCCTCAATTTTAGCCGTGGCGATTGGGTCAAGTGCCGAACAGGGTTCATCCATCAAAATAACCTCCGGGCTGACCGCGATAGTACGGGCAATACACAGGCGCTGCTGCTGACCACCGGAAAGTCCGGTACCCGGCTGCTCCAGCCGGTCCTTGACCTCATCCCACAACCCTGCACGCTGGAGACTCCTCTCAACAATTTCATCCAGCTCATAGCGATGCCTTGCCAACCCATGAATACGGGCACCAAAAGCAATATTCTCATAAATAGATTTGGGAAACGGGTTCGGCTTCTGGAATACCATGCCAACCTGCGCACGCAATGGCACAACATCAATTTTAGGGCTATTGATATCCTCGCCGTCAAAGTTGATCTTACCCGTTACACGACAGCTTGCCACAGTGTCATTCATACGATTAAGGCAACGCAGGAAGGTCGATTTACCACAACCAGAGGGACCGATCATCGCCAGCACCTCATTTTCCCCCAGATCCAGTGACACATCATGGATAGCATGTTTTTCGTCATAATAGACATTGACATTGCGCGCACTGACACGCGGATTATCCACAAACGGCTCACCCGCCGCCGTCTGGCGGTCATCACGATCAGTAACGACCTGACCGCCGCCCTCGAAAATCTCTAAAGGTCCCTTAGCCACAGATTCGCGTTCCATGCCGTATGCCAGCTCCTCAGCCATTGCCATATTTAACTTCCGGATATGAATTATCACCAGCGCCTTTCAAAACGCTTACGCAGCACCACCGCCAGCGCATTCATAGTGATCAAAAAACCCAGCAACACCATGATTGCAGCAGAAGTACGCTCAACAAAAGCACGCTCCGGACTATCTGCCCAGAGATAAATCTGAACCGGTAGGACAGTCGCCGGGTCAGTAAAACCCTGCGGAACATCAACAACAAACGCCACCATGCCGATCATCAACAGCGGAGCACTCTCGCCCAACGCCTGAGCCATACCGATAATAGTCCCCGTCAGCATACCAGGCAATGCCAGTGGCAATACATGATAAAAAACAGTCTGCACCTTGGAGGCACCAATACCCAGCGCTGCCTCACGTATTGAAGGTGGAATAGACTTCAGCGCCGCCCGCCCCGATATAATAATCGTCGGCAGGGTCATCAATGTTAAGGCCAGCCCTCCGACCAAAGGCGCGGAACGGGGCAAACCAAAAAAATTAATAAACACCGCCAGTCCCAACAAACCAAATACAATAGAAGGGACAGCGGCCAGATTATTGATATTGACTTCAATAAAATCCGTCCACTGATTTTGAGGCGCAAACTCCTCAAGATACACCGCTGCCGCAACACCTATCGGAAACGAAAGCAGCAACGTCACGATAAGCATATACATAGACCCCTTCAGCGCACCCAATATACCTGACTGCTCCGGCTCACGCGAATCACCGCTAGTAAAAAATACCGAATTAAACCGGCTCTCCACCTGCCCCCGATCCTGTAATGCGAGCAATACAGCAACCTCCTTATCAGACAGACGCCGGTCTGCCGGGGGCATCTCCAGAGTGACAAGCTGCCACTGATCGAAAATGGTCGGCAATCCCGCTACATCTTCGGCAAACACCACACCCGAAACACCCGTAGCAGTAATGGCATTGACCCGAATATAGACACCATCCAGATTAATCAGAAAAGAGGGCATCCCACTGCCGAGCTCTTCATTCAGACTTGTGGAAGAAATCCGTGCCTGCAACTCAGAAATCTGCGCCCGCAAAGACTCCAGTTTGGTTGTGAACCGAACAACCTCATCCCGGTCGCCGCCAGCCTCAGTCTCCTCAAGCAACCGGCGCATATCCTCAAACTCTTTTCGCGCAACAGCAAGCTGTGCCTGCAGATGGTCCCTGACTGCAGTAACGATTGCCTCAAATGCTATCTCATCGCCCGTCAAAACCGCCTTCTCGCCATCAAGCGCCAGCGCAATCCCTGACGACATAAGCTGCCGCTTGACCGGCGTAACATACCCCTTGAAAAACATATCAGAATCGTCATCAAGCAATACCCAAAGAGCCTCCTGTTTTCCTATCAGGGACGGATTATCGCCAACACGATCCCGGATAGCATATGCCGCATCGCCGCTGACCAAACCATAAAGCTTTCGTTTATCCCCGCGCCCACTCATCCAGGGAAACATCTCCCGCATCGAACTCTTGACGATCCCCTCAAAATCACTTGCCGCCGGCTCATCCCTGTCAACACGAGATTCATCATACTCAACAGTCAACTGCACATAATGCTGCCTGAAAGCACTGTACCCATTAGAAATAATACTGGTGAACATCACCACAAGGAACGCCAGACCACTGAGTACCGCCAACATACCGTAGAGGCGAAAGCGCCGCTCCGCCGCATAACGGCGACCGAGTCCTGCATACATCGTATTGATGGCACGCTGCCCGGTATGCTCAAGATCACTCATACTGCTCACGATATTTACGCACCACATGCAAGGCGATGACATTCAGTACCAATGTTGACAGAAACAACATCAAACCCAAGGCAAACGCCGCCAGAGTCTTGGCCGAATCAAACTCCTGATCACCGACCAGCAGCGTGACAATCTGCACCGTGACCGTTGTCACCGCCTCCAGTGGATTAGCAGTAAGATTAGCCGATAACCCTGCCGCCATAACCACAATCATGGTCTCACCGATCGCGCGGGAAACCGCCAGCAACATACCACCTACAATACCGGGCAACGCGGCAGGTATAACGACTCTGAGAATAGTTTCAGACTGCGTGGCACCCAGACTAAGGGCACCGTCGCGCAACGCCTGCGGGACTGCCGCAATCACATCATCAGACAAAGAAGATATAAACGGGATAATCATAATCCCCATCACCAGCCCGGCGGCGAGTGCCGACTCCGAAGAAACATCCAGGCCGATCAAGCCACCCGTATCACGAAAAAACGGAGCCACAACCAGCGCCGCGAAAAAACCATAAACCACAGTAGGGATGCCGGCCAAAATCTCAAGCAACGGTTTAGCGTAAGAGCGCAACCGGGCAGAAGCATACTCAGCCAGATAAATTGCCGACATCAACCCGATGGGTGCCGCCACCATCATCGCTATAAACGATATCAATAAAGTTCCTGCAAATAAGGGAATGGCCCCGAACGCGCCCGTAGAACCCACCTGATCAGAGCGAATCGCCATTTGCGGGCTCCACTCCAGACCAAAGATAAAATCTGCGAAAGAGACCTTCTGAAAGAATCGAATCGACTCAAACAAAACCGACAAAACAATGCCAATCGTCGTGAAAATGGCGATAGTCGAACAGGCGATTAAAAAGACCATGACGCCGGCTTCCACAGAATTTCTGGCTCGCTGATCCCGGCGAATTTTACCGAGCGCGAAAGCCGTACCTGCGATAGCGATACTCAGAGCAATAACGATCAAAGCCGCATTGCTGGTATCCTGCAACTCCCTGTATCTTGCAACCGCCTCAATAATATGCGGTTGCGGTTCACCGATGGTAGAGCCCGACACAAACCGCAAAACCTCGCTATATACCAGACTCATCTCCTGTGCTGAAACACCACTATCCGCGATTGACGAAGTCGCCATTACCATGATGGCCCGGCCATCCAGCATCGACCAAAGGGAAAAAACAATCAGTGCGGGGATGCCGCACCACATGGCCGTATAATAGCCATAGTACGATGGCAAAGAGTTCAGGGTACGAATATCGTTGCCCGACACCTGAAATGCTTTGCGGCGGCCCATATAAAACCCGGATGCCGACAGCGCCAGCAAAACAACGATTAAAGTAGTGGACTGCATCACTGCAAAAACACCCCTCCCTCAAGCAGTGTGGCCGACGATTAAACCGGCCACACACATACAGAGCCGCACAAAAAACTAGAGCTGGCTCATTGACCGCAGGTTTTTAATATCAGAACCAAAGGCCTCACGCTCATTAACAGGCATCGGGATCATACCTTTATCAGCCAGATAGCCCTCATCACCCCAGGCTTTCGCAGAGGAAAACTCCTTCAGATAGCCCTCAATTCCAGGAATTGTACCAACATGAGCCTTCTTGACATAGAAATAAAGCGGACGGGACACCGGATAATCACCCTTGGCAATAGACTCAAAAGTAATATCAACACCATCGATCCTGGAGCCCTGAACCTTATCAGCATTCTGGTCCAGGAAGCTGAAACCGAACACGCCAAGGGCATCAGGATTATCGTCCAGTTTCTGAACAATCAGATTATCGTTCTCACCGACCTCAACATAGGCACCGTCCTCACGAATCGCATGAGCAACCGCCTGAAAGACCTTCTTGCCTTTCTTATTATAGGCACTCATGGGAATACCCAGTTTTGCCATCAGGCCCTTAACTTCGTCTTCCCCCCCGGCACTACGCAAAGCCTTCAGATCAGCGAGCTTCTTCGCGCCGCCCTCCATCGCCAGTTCCACAAACGCATCACGAGTACCGGATGTTGGGGGAGGACCCAAAACCTCAATTCTGGAATCAGGCAAAGACGAATTCACATCCTTCCAGGACTGATGAGGATTATCGATCAATCTGCCGTCAGGGCCCGGAACCTGCTTGGCCAGAGCCAGAAAAACATCCTTGAGAGACAACTCAAAGGAAGGCCCCCTCTTGGAATTGGCAATAGCAATACCGTCATAGCCGACTTTGACCTCAACAATGTCACGGACACCGTTTTTAACGCACCGCTCCTGCTCGGACTTCTTCATACGGCGGGAAGCATTGCTAATATCTGGATGCCGAGGACCAATCCCTGCACAAAACAGCTTCATACCACCACCTGAACCTGTGGACTCGATCTTGGGCGTGCTGTAGGTTGTTGACCTTCCAAACTTCTCGGCCACAACCGTTGCAAACGGATATACAGTAGAAGAACCGACGATACTGATGTAATCGCGGGCAGAAGCCTGACCGGCACCTAATACGGAAACCGAAAAAGCGACCGCCACTAAGAATGTTTTCAATTTCATGGAAACAAAACTCCCGTAAATAAACTGGATTTCTGCCGGACAAACCCGACATCGGAAGTCATATTAGCAATGCTTTATGACAAAACAGTGACAATTATCAAAAAAAATGACCACCCAAAAGCAAGACCTCGCCCCAATCCCCCATCCACACTTTTCCAGACACCCGCCACCGGATTACCATCCGATGCAGCCAAAGCCGGCAACCACCGTCACTCGCAACATACACAACTCACATTAATATATAGATGTGTAGAACAACCAGCCCATTGCAGGCTGCATTATTATCGGACCACATACCAGCCCGCGCACCAAACCCCACCCAATTTTTCAGCGCCCAGCCGAACAACATGATGAATTGAAATGCCCGGCCACGTAAAGCAGCACGCACAAGAAACAGGACTTTTGATGCCCCGCAGGGCGACGATCAAACCATGCCCTTTGAAATTAGAAACTCGGACGAGACATCGGCATTCTTGCGACCGGCGATAGCAAAATAATAAAGCGGTTCGCCCTCAATAGAGAACCTGTGCCGATACCGCTCGATATGATAAACATCGAGATACTTCGAAAAAATAAGCTCCCGAATCATTTTCGAGAATCCACTTTCATCGTTACTATCAAAAAATGTCTCCTTGATATTAAACGCCACCCAACCCTGCTGCTTAATGATATTAAATGCCTCGATAAACGCCTTTGTTGGAATATCACCAAAACCCAGGGCAGCAACCGTCACCATACAATCACACTGCCATGACGCAATATCCTCTCTTTTCTCTTCTGACAGCCTGGTAAAGTCCTCCACATAATACGTATCATACAATCCTGGCCTGTCCCGGACTGTGGACTCATAGGCCTCCGGAATAATATCCACACCAATCAAACGTGACACCCCATGCTTCTTCAACTCCTCACCCATCATGCCATTACCAGCGCCCAAATCGAGGACGCGAAGCTCACTAAAGTTATCATCAGACTGCTTTACAGATGACTCAAGAATAGACGTCACCTTGGTTGGAGATGTGCACTTCAAACGGTCATAGAACACCTGCTCATACAACCCCTGCACCTCATAAATTTCATCATAATCATGAAACTTGATTTTTCGCTTACCCCCCGAACCTTGCAGATAAAAATAAGCCTCATCCTGATTAAGATCAGATGACTCCTGTTTGGGAAACTGAATTCGATGTCGTTTTGGCATTACTTCCTGATTGGCTTGATAGACTTCAGCACAACCTAACACAAGCCGCCGACAAAGACAAACCACCGGACACTCTGAAGCGAAAAAGCACAGAAAGCGGGCCTCCTGCGATTTTTAGCCAAAAAAGAATAAAACAAACATTTACCTGACAGGTAAATAAATCATAAAATCAAAAAACTGGAGATTATCATGATCAGGAAACCAAAAGGATTTCAGCCAGACCGGGCATCACCACCCGGCGACACCATACTCGACCTCATGCAGGAACGAGGCTGGAGTCAGGCCGAGCTCTCACAACGGCCGGGATTCAGCACCAAACACCTCAACCAGTTGATAAAAGGCCAGGAACACGAAGCCGACCAATGGGCGGGCGAACAACTCATCCCCCCGGCATACCGCCATGAACTGGCAATGCTTCGGACCGAGAGCGAGATACGCGCCTTTGCCGATAAAATCAACATTCACCCCGGCATTGTTACAGGGCGACTGCAACATGAAAAGAAGACAGGATATTCACGACTGAACAAACTGAAAGAGAGTGTAAGCGTCTGAAGCAACACCTGAATGGAAACCTGAAAACAGAACCACGACATGCAACAGTAATGACTTACATATTTGATAGAGATATACTGATACTTAAAATGGGACAAATAAGCGAAACCCTGCCGCTCAACATCGACATACTCAAAAAATGTCGTGAACAGCTTGCCCTGTCTTTGGAAGATGTTAAAGCCCGCGTTGGATCAATCCATCAAATCGAGGCAGGCGCCAAAAGACCCACCTGGATACAATTGGATACTCTAGCGAAGCTCTATGCCGTTCCAAAGTGGGTTTTTATATCAAGCAACTTACCCGAACCATACTGCTATGCACAAAGGCCGAGTTTTCGCGGGCTGGGAGAACAGCTTCAGGACAGCAAAGTCCGCAGACTGATTACACACATTGAATCTTATCGAGACCTGTTCATGGAACTGCGTAATGACCTGTCCGATCCGGTTATACCCTGCACTCTCCCTGATATATCCCAAAATCTGTCAGTGGAAGAATCTGCCAATGCAGTTATCGAGTGGATGGGCCTGGAAAAGCCACTGACCTTTGAAGAGCTAAAAGAGAAACTGGAGCAAAAGAGCATTTTTATCTTTCTTACCAGCAAATATAAAGGCTGGTCGCATATAGACAAAAAAGTTAGAGGGCTGTGTCTAGCGCATGAGATCATGCCCATTATCATTATTAACGATTCAGATAGTAAAAAAGCACAATCCTTCACCCTGATACACGAGCTTGGCCATTTACTTCAGGCGCATACCCGGATTGACTATTGGCGGCCTGACGATTCCGCAGAAGAAAAATGGTGCGACCAACTGGCAGGTCATGTTCTAATGCCCGAAGAAGACATTCGTCGAGTATTGCCGACTGTAGGCCAGATAGAAAATGTCGAGGCGATCAAAAAACTCGCAAACCACTTCAAGGTCAGCCCCTACGCCTGTTTAGTTCGTTTACGTAAAGCCCGGCATATCAACCAGCAAAAATACAATGGCCTTGAAAATACGCTGCAACATGAATGCGAAGCCCAACAAAAAAAGCTGAAAGAAAAACCCGGGGGACCTGCCCGCAATCGTTCCGGAGAAGCAAGAAGACAACTTGGCAATGCCTTTGTCAATACTGCACTAACCGCATGGCATCATCAGGAACTGAGTCTGCACAAAGTGATGCAGATACTCGGTCTCAAAAGATCTAGACAAGTTCTGGAGCTGGAATAATGACGCAGGGCCATTATTGTCTGGATGCCAATATTTTCATAACCTCATGGCAACAATCCTACCCTCCAATGATCTTTCTGTCATTGTGGCAAGAATTATCTGATAAAAAAGAAAACTTTATGCTAATTACTCCTATCTTTAAAGAAATTGAACCTGTTAGTAGCGAGGATAACAGGAAACTTACTGAACAACAAAAGATTGCCTATGCCCGACAATATAAAAAAACAGTGGTTACCTTCGAAGAAAAGCAACCTGGAAAACCTGATAGCAAGAGTAATTATAAAATTCCGCTTATTTGCCAGGAAGAAAGGGTCCATTGCATTGACTTCATCCAAATGATCCAGAATATGGGAATAACGGTCTAGCATGAAAAAACTCACACTATCATTGATATTACTCATCATAAGCACTCAGTCTATTGCGGAAGGGATGTACTCATGGGAATGGATAAAAAAAGAGCCATTCCATTCAACCTATCTGAGCCATGTGGAAGGCCATGAACTACCGGAGTGGGCCATTAAACTCAGTGGCCCAAGCGTAAAAAGCCATGTTATCAATGCTGACAACACCGCTTACAATGTCATAAAAACATGCAAGCCGCATGATTGCGACGACAAAAATCTCACCGTATTTTATGACCCTGCCGGCGCGACCTATATACTTTTTAATGGCAGGCGAACATTTTTCATCGAGGAACCTGAACAACCCGTACTTGACTTAATGGTTAATCAACACGCCTCCCATCATAAATACAGCGATATAAGGAATCGACTGAATAAAACCGGCGATAAATGCGGCCGATAATAGCGAACTGAACAAAAGGCATCCCGCCAGAATTAAGTGAAAAAGGATCTAACGAATAACATAGTCGTGATGCAGTGCCCGACAAATAGATCAAGTTCTCTCTATCGCTGATCATAAAAAACAAGGCGCAGGCAGCATAGGAATACTGCCGGAGAGCCAATCAATATCTACAGGCCAATAATGGCAAACCCTGGCGCTATGTACTGATACCCCATGACGAAGTATCGGAAGATCGTTCGGTGACGGATTTTTGAATGAAGGCCCTCCTTTTCACTTTTGACAGAGGCTTTTTCTTCAGAGCTTAAAATGTTTATATTTCTCGGCAAATACTGGAGGCTTTCTTTTTTAGCGTGAAAACAGATAAACGACCGGCTGATTACTCCAGAATTTCTTCCAGGTGGTGGTCGTCCTGTCTGCCTTGCCGGATGAGTATGGGCTGGTCGCCGGTGAGGTCTATGACGGAAGTGGCATCGACCCCGCAGAATCCGCCGTCGATCACTAGTGCCAGCTCATGCTCCAGGGCCTCACGGATATCCCAGGCGACCGACATCGGCAGTGTTTCGCCGGGCATGATCAGGCTGGAACTCATGATCGGTTCGCCCAGTTCAGCGAGCAGATCGGCCACAATCCGGGAATCGGGTACACGGATGCCGATTGTTTTACGCTTCATATTTTGCAGCCTTTTCGGGACTTCCCGTGTGGCGGGCAGGATGAATGTGTAGGGGCCCGGTGTCAGGGTTTTCATAAAGCGATAGCCGGCGTTATCGACCTTTGCATAAGTAGCAATCTCGGAGAGGTCGCGGCAAACCAGCGTAAAATTATGCGTCCTGTCGAGCTGACGTATTCGATAGATGCGCTCCATGGCCGTCTTGTCGCCGATATGGCAGCCGAGCGCGTAGCCAGAATCGGTTGGATAGGCGATGACGCCGCCTTCCTGGATAATTCTGACCGCCTGATGAATCAACCGGGTCTGTGGATTTTCGGCGTGTATTTCAAAATACTGGCTCATACCAGTACGATTATAGAGCATAAATGAAAAAAGTATATCCATTTGCCCCGGCGACACAGGCAAATCCATACGGGCGGGAATCCGGTTTTTGCCGGGTGGGATGCCACTGTATAAGGCTGCTGGCTGATTTTTAGCCAGACGGTCAAAGGACGCAACGGGCTTAAAAAAGCGGGGCCGGTGACAATACGGATGGAATCCGGCCTCGCAACAGCCGGCAGGGAGGTGCCGGCTACGGACTTCCTACCAATTCAGCTTCCACTGTGCGCCGACGCTGTGGCGCGGGTTATTATCATCCTGCTCGCGGCGGATGGCCTTGATATCCAGCTTCGACTTCAGGCCAGCCGGGTTCGACAACAGACGCCAGCCGAGGGTCAGGTCACGTTTCGCATCGGAGGCCGACAGGCTCGCATAGGGGATGCCGGTGGCATCGTCTGTCAGGGCAAAGCCCCACTCGCCTTTCAGCGTCCAGCGGCTCGATACGGCAGCAGTATGTCGGTTGTCTTCTTCCTCCAGCGCATCCGTCAATGAATCCGATAACAACCGATCCAGACCACTGGCAGCCGGTGCATTGCCGTACTCATGGCGCAGGCTGAACGACGGGCCATAGGCCGAGTTTGGCCACGCCTCGTAGCGCAGTGAGCCGGACAGACCCCACTCCTCACGCTCGGCAGCCTCATGCTCCAGCAGATAGCGACCGCGCACATCCACCGTCAAACCCTTGGCCGGTGTCTGCCAGCTCAGGCCGCCGCCCAGCTCCAGACCAAAGCCTTCGCTGGTATCGCCGCCGTCATAACGCAGACCCAGTTCCAGTTCCGGTGTCAGACGCACACCGTCCTCTTCCGGTAACTGCCAGGACCAGGCCAGACCCATGCGGAAACGCTGCGTATCCGCCTCGGTGCCCGCCATGACGCGGGAATCATCCGCCTCAATACGCGCCAATGTCAGGCCCGAAATCAGCTCCAGGGTCAAACCGCCCTGCTCCACCGGACGCTCCAGCAGCGTACCGCGCAGACCGGCGGTGGCCGATAGCTGCACCAGATTGTGCTTCGATTCCATACCGGTTTGTGAAGTCTGAGTCTGCTTCAGGTCGCCCCGCCCATAGCTGGCGGCACCCCACAGTTGCAGGCGTTCGCTCAGGTCGTAGCGCAGATACGGCAGCATGGAAACCAGCATACCGGACAACTCGCCTTCGTCCGATGCACCCTGCCATTCGCCATCGCTGTCGCTGTAGGCCAGTGCCAGACCGACCAGCGTCTGACCGTTGTCGCGGTCAATGCCCAGCATGGCCGTGGTGACCTCGCCGTCTATCGAAGTACCAGCTTCTTCACCATCTTTGTACTTCGTATAGGCCGCCTGACCCCAGATGGAGGTGCCGTCCTGATCCGTGAATGTGAAATGACTACCACGCAGCAACGACGGCAGCAGCTTCGGCAGTGACAGGGTGCGTGACAGCTTGCGCGGACGATCCGACGAACCGGCACCCAACTGCTCAATACCCATCGCACTGGCATCCGGGCTGCCACGGCTGGACAACAAACGCGCCGCATTGAATGACTGACCGCGCGGCAGACCGTTCAGATTGCCCGACAGACCCGGCTGACTCGATGCTGTGAATCGGTAATCCAGACCACCCAGCATGTGCTCGACGGCCGTCAGACCAAAGCGCGGCAGCCACATCTGCTGTGCGGCCTGCATGGCCGTCATGTCGGCCGATTCATCGTCATCGGCAATCTCAACCGGCAGGGCGGCCGGATCGTAGCCGGCATCCGCCGTATGCGTCAGTATCACCTGATTGGCATCACTGTCAATGTCGTCTGCGGCTGTGACCGTCACCGTCTGTGCCTGATTCCAGTTGGTCGGCGTAAAGGTCAGGCGGTCACCGCCGGTCACCCGCAGGCGGGTCGCATCCCCGGAAGATACTCTCACCGTCACATCCGCCATCGGACGCAGCGCCAGACGCACCGTGTAGCTCGCGGTATCATTTTCTTCCATATCCAGGCTGCTCTCTGAGAGCACCAAACCCCGTGTGCTGTCCAGAATGCGCACCGATAACCGTTCCGCCGAGGCAGTCCCGTATCCACCACCGGACGCCGTGTGCGTCAGGGTGATCAACGCCTCATCCTCGCTGTCATCGTCGGCAATGGCTGACAGTGTGACCACCTGTCCCTCATTCCAGTTGGACTGCGTGAAGGTCAGCTCAGTGCCGCTATCCACTCTCAGATCACCGGATTGACCGGTAATCGTCACCGTGACATCGGCACTCGGCTCGGTGGCCAAGGTGACCGTGTAGGTCGCACTGCCCTGCTCGGTCACGCTCAGGGTATTGACACCCACAATCAGGCGCGGTGCATCGGTGTCGGTCATCGTCACCGTCACGTCTTCCGTGACCTCCTCGCCGTAGCCGGCATCCGCCGTATGAACCAGTGTCACGGCAGCCTCATTCACGCTGTTGCTGTCCGTGCCGGCGCTCAGGGTAATCGTCTGTGCCTGATTCCAGTTATCCTGTGTAAAGGTCAGCTCAAGCGGCTGCGGCGCCAGCGCGGTGCCGTCATAACCGCTCAGTGCGACCGTCACCGTGCCGGCCGGCTCAGCCGATAGTTGCAGTGTATAAGTCGTGCTGCCCCCTTCATCCAGCTCAATCTCCGTGCTTGAAAACTGCAACTGCGGCGAACTGTCGGTGATGATCACCTCCAAATCGGCCGTGACGGAATCATAGCCGGCATCGGCACTGTGGGTCAGCGTCACCTGATCCATCACGGTGTTACTGTCCGTGACCGCCATCAGCGTGACGGTCTGCGGGTTACCCCAGTTCTGTGAGGTAAAGGTCAGGGTGGTGCCATCGGCCTGTAGTTCGGCATTGGTGCCGGTGAGGGTCACCATGACATCGGCGCTCGGTGCGACTGCCAGGCTGACTCGGTAGCTGGCACTGTCGCCTTCAATGAGGGTCAGGCGAGTCGTGCTCAATACCAGCGCCGGTTGTTCCTGAATCGTAAAATCAACATTGCCCATGCCAGAGGCACCGCCGCCCAGGTTGATGCCGGAACTGCTGTCCAGTGTGCCCAGAGCAATGCGGACCGTTTCGCCGCCGGTCTCGGCCACGGCATCCGTTTGTGCCATCAGGGTCAGGGTGGCTATCTGACCACCGGCGCTGAAGGTCACGCTGCCGCCGCTCAGATCGCTGTAATCCACGCCATTGGCCGCCGTGCCGGTCAATGTGTAGTCGGTGCCGAAGAGCGCGGTACCGCCGAAGGTCAGCCGCACGGTCAGTTGCTCGCCGGCCTCCAGAGCGCGACCCAAGGTAACAGTGAGCGGTTTGCTGTCGCCTTCGGCCACATTACCAGGATCACCGGCCAGCGTGACCGGGGTGGCATCGTCGTCATGTATCGCGACGGACGCGGACACCTCGGACGGATCGCCCACTTCATAGCCCGTACCATCACCCACCGTCACGGTCACGGTGCCATTCGCCTCATCCACAGCATCGCCCTGCGTCGCAATCAAATAAGTCACCGTGCTGGAACCACTATTCAGGGTGACTGACTGTGCGCCGCTGGTGGCGATAAAACCGCTGCCGCCGGTCACATTGAGCATCAGGGTCAGGGCGTCCATCGGAGCCGGTGTGGCCGTCAGGGTAAAGCTGGCACTGCCCATCCCTTCCGTGACCGTGGCACCACCGGTGATGGTGATCATCGGCATGACAATGACATCGTTGACCTGCACACTGAAATGGTCCGGTGAATCCGGATCGGCACCGCCGCCCACATTGGTGTTCAGACTGCTGTGGTCAAAGCCATTGGTGACCGTGCCGTCCGGCCCCAGGGCAATGATGAAGGTCTCGGAGCCGCTGCCCTCCATCGTATTGTCGCCGATGGCGGTCAAGGTCAGTTCAGCCGTCTGTGCGCCGGCATTCTCAAAGCGCAGCAGCGGAGTCATTGTGCTCTCATTGGACAGGACCACACCCGTGACCGATTGTAGTGCCAGGCTCCAGTCCGCCGGTTCGACATCGGTACCGGCTATGCTCAGCGGTACCTCGATGATTTCGCCGGCGATCAGGGCACGACCTAACTCGACCGTGAAGGTAACGGCCTGACCTTCATCAATGGCGCCCGTGCTGCCGGTGCGGGTCAGGCTGACTTCGGTCGGGTCGTCGTCATCAACCATGACCATCAGGTCGTCAATGCTGAGGCCGCTGTATTGGCTATCGCCGCTCAGGGTATGGCGGATGGCGACACGGCGATCGCTGGCATCGTCGTCATTGTTATCCTGACCAGTGACGATGAGGGTCTGCGATTGGTTCCAGTCCGTGCTGGTAAAGGTCAGGGTGGTGTCGGTCATCGTGATGCCGGTGCCGGGAGCAGCGGTGACGGTGACGCTGGCGGTTGGCTGTGAGGTCAGTGCCACGGTGTAGCTGTCGGTGCCGCCGTTTTCAGCGACACGGGTGACGCTACCGGTCTCGGCGATCCGGATATCGGCCTGGTCGTTGTCATTGACAGTCAGTTGCAGCGTGGCCGGGCTGCCGGCGGCATAGCCGCTCACGGAGGAAACATCAATGGTCAGCATACCATCCGCCCCATCCTGATCATTGTCGGTCACGCTGACCTCAAATTGCAGGGTCGGATCCAGGCTGGTGTCGGTCTGATCCAGCGTCAACTCATAGCCGTCGCTGATATCCAGCAAGAGACGGACATCGACCAGTGTGAATGTCTCGCCGGTATCCGGTGATACGGTGATCTGTATCATGCGGGCACCGCCTTCTTCAATGCTGGTATGGTCGCCCACCACTTGTACGCTCAGGGTCGGATCGTCGTTGTCGGCGACGGTGAGCTGTACCAGGTCAAGCTCACGGTCAGCGGGGTAATCACCGCTGTCGCCCTGACTAATGGCGTGGGTGATGGTGCCAGGGCGTGCATCGCCGGCGTTGTGCACCGCGTCATCCATGCCGGTCACGGTGACCGTCTGTGCCTGATTCCAGTTACTCTGGGTAAAGGTCAGCATGTCATTATTGACGGTGGCGACCGTGCCCGAATCAACCGTGATGATGACCTCGCCGGCCGGGGCCGAGGTCAGTACCACGGTGTAGTTGTTGGTGCCGCCTTCATCCACGGCCAAGGTGGTCGGCTGTACGGTGATACCGGCCGTATCGTCTTCGGTGATGGTGACCGTGACTTCACCGGTGACTCCGGCATAGTCGCCACCGGTGGCGGTGTGCAACAGGGCGATCGGGGCATCCGATTGGGCGTCGTCGTCCGACCCGGCGGTGACCGTGATGGTCTGCGGCTGGTTCCAGTTCTGGGTAGTGAAGTTGAGGGTATCATCACTCAGGGTCAGATCGGTATCGGCCTGACCGCTTACAGTCATGGCCACTGGCGCATTGGGCTGGGTGGCCAGAGACACCGTGTAGGTCGCGGTATCGCCCTCGTCAATGGTCAGGGTGGATGGATTCAGTACCAGCGCCGGTTGTTCGATAATGTCAAAGGCAATCGTGCTGGTGCCGATCACACCCACACCGCCCTCCAGGCCAGCGGCATTGGACACGCTGCTCACAGCAATGGTGATGTCTTCGCCGGAGTCGGAGACGCCATCCGCGGTGGTTGTCAGGATCAGCGTGGCGGTGGTGGCAGCAAACTCGGAGCTCGGGCCGCTAAATTGAATACTAATCCCCGGAAGATCCAGCCGACCGTAAGCCACGTTGGCCGTCGAGATGCCGGTCAGGGTGTAGTCCGTACCCAGTGTGGCGGTGCCGCCGAACATTAACCGCACGAACAGCGATTCGATAAAACCTCTGCCACCCAGTGGACGGTTCACGGTCAGGGTAATCTGTTTGCGGGCACCTTCATCGAGGTCGCCGGCCGGATTTTCGGCCAGGGTGACGGTGGTGGCATCGTCGTCGCGCACTCTGATGGTAGCCGTATCGGTGCCGGCGGTATAGCCGGTACCGTCATTGATTGTCACCGTGACCTCGCCGCTGGCTTCATCGACTTCATCGTCGGTGATCGGAATTGCGTAGTTGAGCGCGGTGGTGCCGGCCGGGAAGGTGACGGTCTGGTCGCCTTCTGCTGCAATAAAGTCACTGCCGGGTGCGTCCATGACGGTCAGGTCAATGGTCAGATCGGTGACCGGTGGTTTGTCCGCCGTCAGTGTGTAGGTGAGCGTGCCGGCTCCCTCGGTGGCCGGACTGCCGCCGGCAATGGAAATCATGGGCGGGTCATCGTCATTGCGGATGGTGTAGGTGACACTGCCGGCCGTGGGGGAGGTGATGACATCGTCAGGGGTGTCATTGACTCGTTGCAGACTGACGGTGACGGTTTCGTCTGCCTCGAACAGGCTGTCACCGTTGACCCGGATTTTTTGGACGAAGGATGCCTGATTACTGCTGAAGTTGGTATCCAGAGTGCTATCGCAAACACCAAAACCAAAAATAGGAAGCACTGTGTCATTCAGGCTTGTGAACTGATAGTCTGCACTGCTACCAGGCTCGGCGGTACCACCGTCCAGACAGATGCTAAACCTGAATCCCCCTGGCCTTGGCGGATTCACGGTAAAGGTCAGTGTGGCGGCATCGGTCAAGCCACCACTATTGCCTTCATCTCCTTCTGCCGGTTCGATGCTGATGGATACGACATGCGGCTCCTCATTGATGATGGCGACCACGGCCGTATTAGTGGAGCCGATGGTGTAGCCGTCGCCGGTGGCCAGTGCCACCGTGAGGGTGCCGTTTTCGACATCGGTGTTGTCATAGACGGTGTCTATTTCATACCTGGCGGAACCTACGCCGGCCGGCAGCAGGAAGGACTTGGGACCCTTGTCGCCGGACGCCACAAAGTTGCCGTCGCCGTCAGCCTCGCTGACCATCAGGTTGACCGTGGTGGGCAGTCCAGAAGCCGGGTTGGCCGCGATGGTGAAGCTGGCCGGCGAGCCTTCGGTGACCATGTCGGCGGCTGTGATGGTCAGCTCTGGCACGGTGTCGTCATTTTGAATGGTGTAGGTGATGCTGCCGGCCGTGGGGGAGATGATGACATCGTCGGGAGTGTCGAGGTTGCCGCCCAAACCACTGACTCGTTGCAGGCTGACGGTGACGGTTTCGTCTTCCTCGAACAGGCTGTCACCGTTGACCCGGATTTTTTGGCTGAAGGATGCCTCATTATTGCTGAAGGCGGCTCCCACAGTGCTATCGCAACTACCAGCAACAGGAGCAATAGCAGGCACTGTGTTATTCAGGTTTGTGAACTGATAGTCTGCACTGCTACCACGCTCGGCGGTACCACCGTCCAGACAGATTCCAAACCTGAATCCCTCTGGCCTTGGCGGATTCACGGTAAAAGTCAGTATGGCGGCATCGGTCAAGCCACCACTATTGCCTTCATCTCCTTCTGCTTCTTCCGGTTCAATGCTGACGGATACGACATAGGGGTCGTCATTGAGGATGGTCACCACGGCCGTATGGTTGATGGAGCCGACGGTGTAGCCGGTGCCGTCGTTGAGGGTGACGGTGACCGCACCGCTCAGTTCGGGGGTGCTGTCGTCGTCTGTGGCGACGGTATAGGTGGCCGAGCGTTGGCCGGCCTGAATGGTGACCGTTTTGCTGCCTTCGTCACCGACAGCGACAAAGTTCTGGCCATCGATTTCGTTTTCAGAGACGGTTAAATTAATGGTCAGGTCGTCTGCCGGAGGCGCGTTGGTCGTGATGGTGAAGCTGGCGGTGGTGCCTTCGGCGACAGAGGCGGTGTCGGCAGCAATGGTGATTTGTGGGACGTCGTCGTTGAGGATGGTGTAGGTCGCCATGGAGGTGCCGAGGACCACGCCGGCGGGCGGGGTGCCATTGAAGGACAGCGTGGCAATGACGGTCTCATCGGGCTCTATGTCGGTGTCGCCCCGTATGCGTATGCCGACGGCAGTCGATGTAGTATCTCCGGTGAGTATGGTCGGGGCCGGGTTCAGGCAGTTCAGATTAAAGGTAGTGCTGGAAACCAAAGGCAGGTAGTCAGCGGATGCGCCCCGGGTCGCGGTTCCCGAGTAGCAAACCCTCAGATTGAGATTCTGCGTAATGGCCTCCGACAGGGTTATCGTGAAGAACTTGTCCGTCGTGCCAGCATTGCCCTCGTTGGCATCGGTGGGGGCGCTGATGGATACGGTGGGCGGTGGTTCCACCGTGAAGACGGGGGACAGAGCGTAGAAAGACCTGGCCGTACCTGGATTACTGGCGAAACCACTCATGGGATCTTGACCAGATTGCAGTTGGCCAAGCACAACGTTTGTAGCGCCCAAGTGCCCGGAAGCATTTCTTGTGCCGTTCGACTTACTGCCCGTCCAAACGAACCTGTTGCCCCCGTAGTCTGATCCTGCCTCCGTCTTCCCCGCATAGCTGTCCCAGTTTCCGTCGTAGAAATCGCTATAGCTGTCGGCGACCTTGGCGCCATTCAGCCAGTAGATCGGCCGACTCGTACCGGTCGTCGAGGTATTGTCCCGGGCATCAACCGTACTGGTCGAGCCGACAACCTTGAACTCGTCGCCGCAACTGTCGGTGATGTCGGTGTGGCCTGCCTTGGCGCGGGTTTGCACGAACGTGTTGTAGGTGGCGATATCGGTCGCGGTCGCGACTCTCCCCGTCGAGGTGACGAACAGCAGACGGAAACTGTCGCCGCGATCGACACCGGAGGGCTTCAGGGCCCAGTCATGAGGAACCTCGTAGGGGCCATCATCGGAGCACTCAACCGCCGCCCCTTGGGCCTGCGCCCCGGTCGCGAACACTGTCAGCAGTGGCAGTCCGAGCAATGACACCACCGCCGCACGGCGCAGCCAGCCGGCGGTGCGGGCTGTCAAAGAATAGAAACTGTCGGAAAAAGACCGGCGCGTCAGCCGACCAGGAGGCTCAGAGGCACCTGCCCCGCGACAGGAATGCACCGCAGAGCGGCCGGCATCAGATATACCCTCCCGTTTGGGGGGGGGGGGGGGGGGGGGGGGGGCTGTATTTTTACACAGGTCAATATCGATGCCTGCCGGTCGCAGGGCATTGTTTATGACTGTGATGATTTTGCATATCACAGCATGACCCTTGTTGCTGTTCAGAATCCATTTTTGTCCAGATTTCATGTTATTCTCCGTCGTGTGTTTTCATCAATTTCCGGTTATCGGTTACTGTTTGTGGTATCTGTTGCAAGGGCCGGATACCGTGCCCGCTGACAGGGTTGGGCTTATCTTAAATCAGCCTGCCATCACTGGCAAGCGGTTCAGTTGGTCTTTGTTTCCTGAATTATAGCAGCCGGTCAGCAAAAAACAGCCCTTTTTAGCATAAATTGTATTTTTTGTCGAAATTTATGGTGTATTGGGTCGGGGTTTGTGGTCACGGCTGCCTTTATGGAGGGATTTTGCCGGTTATAATGCGCTGTTTTATCGGTGGATCGCATGTGGGTGTGGGTCATACTCCAGAAGATGCGGCAGAATGACAACATCAATGCTGTCCCGCTGAACAGGCAGGCTGGTATGGCTGCCGATGACATCACAATCTTTGGCAGCGGATTTATCCGGTGCCTGCAGGCGGACATGGTGTGCGACCGATGAAGCTGCAACACCCGACCAATAATTCCCTTCCCCGGTCCACAGTAGATGATAGCCAAACAGCTCCGGCAGGACTTTCTTCAACAGGGCATTTTCCTTTTCCAGTAAGTCTGCTCCTGCTGTTGTCTGAAACCATTCGGAAAGCGAGCGGCCCTGTCGTTTTGGAGGCAAAACCATGATCTGGATAACCATTCAAACGGATATTGCTATCCTAATGCAGAAAGCAGCATCATGAAGGATTTTCGCTGTCAGCTCAGGTTCTTATAAAACATTCATCATTAACGAGCAGGGCCGGGAGCAGATAACCGGCTTTTACCTGCCCGGCGAGATTGTGGGTCTGGATGGGCTGGGGGTATATGTCCCAATTCCACCGCTATGGCATTAGAGACGGCGACAGTATATGAAATATCGACCCCTGAACTACTGGATAAGTTATGCGAAGCCAACCACAACCTGAGAAATTCCTTTTGCGTCGTAATATCAGCCTGATTCAGGAGGCAATATATCTCTGAGCCAGTCGGGCAATCTGGACAGCCTGCCGCCTATGCCTGAGCGTGTCAGGCATGGACGGTTGGAGCCATAAAAAAGCGGGGCCGGTGACAATACGGATGGATCCGGCCCCACAACAGCCGGCAGGGAGGTGCCGGCTACGGAAATCCTACCAGTTCAGCTTCCACTCCGCGCCGACGCTGTGGCGGGGGTTATTGTCATCCTGTTCGCGGCGGATGGCCTTGATATCCAGCTTCGACTTCAGGCCAGCCGGATTGGACAACAGACGCCAGCCGAGGGTCAGATCACGTTTCGCATCGGATGCCGACAGGCTCGCATAGGGGATGCCGGTCGCATCGTCCATCAGAGCAAAACCCCATTCACCTTTCAACGTCCAGCGGCTCGACACATCAGCGGTATCAGCATTATCCTCCTTCAGCGCATCCGTCAGAGAATCCGACAACAACCGATCCAGACCACTGGCCGCCGGTGCATTGCCATACTCATGGCGCAGACTGAACGACGGACCATGCGCCGAGTCCGGCCGCGCCTTGTAACGCAGTGAACCGGACAGACCCCACTCCTCACGCCCGGAGGCCTCATGCTCCAGCAGATAACGGCTGCGCACATCAAAGGTCAAACCACGGGCCGGTAACTGCCAGTTCAGGCCACCGCCCAGCTCCAGACCAAAGCCTTCACTGGTATCACCGCCGTCATAACGCAGACCCAGTTCCAGCTCCGGTGTCAGGCGCATACCGCCCCCTTCCGGCAACTGCCAGGACCACTCCAGACCCATCCGGAAACGCTGTGTATCCGCCTCGGTGCCCGCCATCACCCCGGAATCATCCGCCTCAATGCGCGCCAGCGTCATATCCGAAATCAGCTTCAGGCTCAAACCGCCCTCTTCCACCGGACGATCCAGCAACGTACCGCGCAGACCCAGCGTCGCCGATACCTGCTCCAGATCGTGCTCCGACTCCACGCCGGTCGTCTCTGAAGTCTGCTCCAGATCACCTCGACCATAGCTCGCCGCACCCCACAGTTGCAGACGCTCCGTCAGGTCATAACGCAGGTACGGCAGCAGGGAGGCCAGCGTACCGGACAACTCACCTTTGTCCGATTCACCCTGCCCCTGCCATTCACCATCACTGTCGCTGTAGGCCAGTGCCAGACCCAGCAGCGTCCGACCACTGCTGTGGTCAACACCCAGCATGGCCGTGGTGACCTCGCCGTCTATCGAAGTACCATCGTCGGCGTCTTTATAGCTCGAATACGAGGCACGCCCCCAGATCGAAGTACCGTCCTCGTCACTCAATGTGAAATGACTGCCGCGCAGCATGGACGGCAACAGCTTCGGTAAGGACAAAGTGCGTGACAGCTTGCGCGGACGATCCGACGAACCGGCACCCAACTGCTCAATGCCCAGCACACTGGCATCCGGGCCGCCGCGACTGGACAGCAGACGCGCCGCATTGAATGACTGACCCCGCGGCAGACCGTTCAGATTACCCGACAGACCCGGCTGGTCTGATGCCGCGAAACGATGATGCAGACCACCCAGCATATGCTCAATCGCCGTCAGACCAAAGCGTGGCAACCACATCGACTGCGCCGCCTGCATCGCCTCCGTGCTGCCCACCACAACCTCCAAATCAACCACAAGCGCATCATCATAGTTTCCGCCCGATGCCATATGCGTCAGAATCACCCGATTCGACAACGCATTGCTGTCCGTGCCCGCCGTCAACGTCACGATCTGCGCCTCATTCCAGTTGTCTGAACTGAAGGTCAGGGTGTTCTGATCGCCAACCATGTCGGCATCGGTGTCCGCTCTCAAGGCCGTGGTGACACCGCTCAGGGTAATGACAACCTCCGCCGTCGGTTCAGTCGCCAGTGCGACCGTATAGCTGGTCGTGCTGCCTTCAATCAGGCTGATGGCCGTCGCCGGGGTCAGCACAATGGCCGGGTCTTCAGTCAATGTCGGATCATCGTCGTCCGTGACGGTAACTGCGACAGAGTCCAGTTCCAGAACAGTGGTATAGGCACCACCGTCAGCGGTGCTGATGGTGTGGGTGATGGTCCCGGTGCGCTCGTCACCGGTGTTGTCGGTGTCGTCATTGACGCCGGTCACGGTCACGGCCTGCGGCTGGTTCCAGTTGGATGTAGCAAAGGTCAGCATGAGTGGAGCCACCGTGAATGTGGCTGCATCACTGGAGGTGACCATCACGGCGACATTGCCGACCGGCAGCATGTTCAGCACCACGGTGTAGCTGTCGGTACCGCTGTCTTCGGCTACGGTGACAGAGGCCGGATTGGCGGTGATACCGACTGTGGTCGGCACCGTGGCATCCTCAATCGTAAAATCAGCCAGATTGTCCGTGCCAGAGGCACCGCCGCCCAGGTTGGTGCCGGAGTTGCTGTCCAGTGTGCCCAGACCAATGCGGACCAATTCACCGCCGGTCTCGACCACGGCATCCGTTCGTGCCATCAGGGTCAGGGTGGCTATCTGACCACCGGCGCTGAAGGTCACGCTGCCGCCGCTCAGATCGCTGTAATCCACGCCATTGGCTGTGGTGCCGGTCAATGTGTAGTCGGTGCCGAAGGTGGCGGTACCGCCGAAGGTCAGCCGCACGGTCAGTTGCTCGCCGGCCTCCAGAGCGCGACCCAGGGTGAGGGTGAGCGGTTTGCTGTCGCCTTCGGCCACATTACCAGGATCACCGGCCAGCGTGACCGGGGTGGCATCGTCGTCATGCACTCCGACGGACGCCACGGAGGGATCACCCACTTCATAGCCCGTACCATCACCCACCGTCACGGTCACGGTGCCATTCGCCTCATCCACAGCATCGCCCTGCGTCGCAATCAAATAGGTCACCGTGCTGGAACCACTATTCAGGGCAACCGTCTGTGCGCCGCTGGTGGCGATAAAACCGCTGCCGCCGGTCACATTGAGCATCAGGGTCAGGGCGTCAGTCGGAGCCGGTGTGGCCGTCAGGGTAAAGCTGGCACTGCCCATCCCTTCCGTGACCGTGGCACCACCGGTGATGGTGATCATCGGCATGACAATAACATCGTTGACCTGCACACTGAAGGTGTTACTGCCGCTGTGCGGGTCGGCACCACCGCCCACATTGGTGTTCAGACTGCTGTGGTCAAAGCCATTGGGCCCATCACCGTCCAGACCCAGGGCGATAACATAAGTTTCGGAACCACCGCCTTCCACCGTATTGTCGCCGTTGGCGGTCAAGGTCAGTTCAGCCGTCTGTGCGCCGGCATTCTCAAAGCGCAGCAGCGGAGTCATTGTGTTCTCATTGGACAGAACCACACCGGTTCCGGTCGCACTCAGACTCCAGTCCGCCGGTTCGACATCGGTACCGGTTACGCTCAGCGGTACGTCAATAATCTCGCCGGCAACCAGGGCACGACCCAGCTCGATTGTGAAGGTAACGGCCTGGCCTTCATCAATAGCGCCCGTACTGCCGGTGCGAATCAGGCTGACCTCGGTCGGGTCGTTGTCAATGATGGTCAGCGTGACCATGGACGGAGAACCGGCTGCAAACCGTGGATCGGATACATGGATGGTCATAGTGCCGTTGGGCTGATCCATATTGTTTTCACTAATAGTGTATTCAACATCCACTGGTGTTTCCAAAAGGTCACTAACAACGGCTTCACCTCCGCCATAACCAGTGGTAAGAGTTCTAAATGTTCTGGGGTCGTTCAAAAATTGCGACACCGGCGGGTCCGCAGTGAATCGAGCCGTAATGGACGACCCCCCTTCCTCGATGGTTGTGTCACCATTTGGCAAGCTGACAGTCAATGTCGGATCATCGTCGTCCATGACGGTAACTGCGACAGAGTCCAGTTCCAGAACAGTGGTATAGGCACCACCGTCAGCGGTGCTGATGGTGTGGGTGATGGTCCCGGTGCGTTCGTCACCGGTGTTGTGGGTGTCGTCATTGACGCCGGTCACGGTCACGGCCTGCGGCTGGTTCCAGTTGGATGTAGCAAAGGTCAGCATGAGTGGAGCCACCGTGAATGTGGCTGCATCACTGGAGGTGACCATCATGGCGACATTGCCGCCCGGCTGCGTGTTCAGCACCACGGTGTAGCTGTCGGTACCGCTGTCTTCGGCTACGGTGACAGAGGCCGGATTGACAGTGATACCGACTGTGGTCGGCACCGTGGCATCCTCAATCGTAAAAT
The DNA here is from genome assembly GCA_965214035.1 of Gammaproteobacteria bacterium. Classification (GTDB taxonomy): domain Bacteria; phylum Pseudomonadota; class Gammaproteobacteria; order JAJDYQ01; family JAJDYQ01; genus JAJDYQ01. Next base: position 1,566,640 of record OZ243932.1, read on the forward strand.
CAGACAGATTGTCCGTGCCGGAGGCACCGCCGCCCAGGTTGGTGCCGGAGTTGCTGTCCAGTGTGCCCAGAACAATGCGCACCGTTTCGCCGCCGGTCTCGATCACGGCATCCGTTTGTGCCATCAGGGTCAGGGTGGCCATCTGACCATCGGCACTAAAGGTCACGCTGCCGCCGCTCAGATCGCTGTAATCCACGCCATTGGCCGCCGTGCCGGTCAGTGTGTAGTCGGTGCCGAAGGTGGCGGTACCGCCGAAGGTCAGCCGCACGGTCAGTTGCTCGCCGGCCTCCAGAGCGCGACCCAAGGTGAGGGTGAGCGGTTTGCTGTCGCCTTCGGCCACATTACCAGGATCACCGGCCAGCGTGACTGTGGTGGCATCGTCGTCATGCACTCCGACGGACGCCACAGAGGGATCGCCCACTTCATAGCCCGTACCATCACCTACGGTCACGGTGACCGTGCCATTGGGTTCATCCACGGCATCGCCCTGCGTCGCAATCAAATAGGTCACCGTGCTGGAACCACTATTCAGGGCAACCGTCTGTGCGCCGCTGGTGGCGATAAAATCGCTGCCGCCGGTCACATTGAGCATCAGGGTCAGGGCGTCCGTCGGAGCCGGTGTGGCCGTCAGGGTAAAGCTGGCACTGCCCATCCCTTCCGTGACCGTGGTACCGCCGGTGATGGTGATCATCGGCATCACCGTGGCATCGTTGACCTGCACACTGAAGGTGTTACTGCCGCTGTGCGGATCGGCACCACCGCCCACATTGGTGTTCAGACTGCTGTGGTCAAAGCCATTGGGCCCATCACCGTCCAGACCCAGGGCGATAACATAAGTTTCGGAACCACCGCCTTCCACCATATTGTCGCCGTTGGCGGTCAAGGTCAGTTCAGCCGTCTGTGCGCCGGCATCCTCAAAGCGCAGCAGCGGAGTCATTGTGTTCTCATTGGACAGAACCACACCGGTACCGGTCGCACTCAGGCTCCAGTCCGCCGGTTCGACATCGATACCGGTTACGCTCAGCGGTACCTCGATGATCTCGCCGGCAACCAGGGCACGACCCAGCTCGACTGTGAAGGTAACGGCCTGGCCTTCATCAATAGCGCCCGTACTGCCGGTGCGAATCAGGCTGACCTCGGTCGGGTCGTTGTCAATGACGGTCAGCGTGACCATGGACGGAGAACCGGCTGCAAACCGTTCCAAGGGATCGGATACATGGATGGTCATAGTGCCGTTGGGCTGATCCATATTGTTTTCATCGAATTCATCAATAAAGTATTCAACATCCACTGGTCTTGTCAAAAGGCCACTTGTAAGGCTGCTAGTTAAGCTATAACCAGTGGTAAGAGTGATAAAATCATCGGGGGTGCCCAAAACGTCCGCCACCGGCGGGTCCACAGTGAATCGAGCCGTAATGGACGACCCCCCTTCCTCGATGGTTGTTTCACCATTTGGCAAGCTGACAGTCAATGTCGGATCATCGACCTGCACACTGAAGGTGTTACTGCCGCTGTGCGGGTCGGCACCGCCGCCCACATTGGTGTTCAGACTGTCCTGGTCAAAGCCATTGGGCACATCACCGTCCGGACCCAGGGCGATAACATAAGTTTCGGAACCACCGCCTTCCAACGTATCGTCGCCGTTGGCGGTCAAGGTCAGTTCAGCCGTCTGTGCGTCGGCATTCTCAAAGCGCAGCAGCGGAGTCATTGTGTTCTCATTGGACAGAACCACACCGGTACCGGTCGCACTCAGGCTCCAGTCCGCCGGTTCGACATCGGTACCGGTTACGCTCAGCGGTACCTCGATGATCTCGCCGGCGATCAGGGCACGACCCAGCTCGACTGTGAAGGTAACGGCCTGGCCTTCATCAATAGCGCCCGTACTGCCGGTGCGAATCAGGCTGACCTCGGTCGGGTCGTTGTCAATGATGGGCAGCGTGACCATGGACGGAGAACCGGCTGCAAACCGTGAATCGGATACATGGATGGTCAGAGTGCCGTTGGGCTGATCCATATTGTTATCACTAATAGAGTATTCATAATCCACTGGTATTCCCAAAAGGTCATCCACAAGGTTTACAGATGTGGTATAACCAGTGGTAAGAGTTATAAAATTACTGGGGTTGCCCAAACGTTGCGCCACCGGCGGGTCCGCAGTGAATCGAGCCAGAATGGACGACCCCCCTTCCTCGATGGTTGTTCCACCATTTGGCAAGCTGACAGTCAATGTCGGATCATCGTCGTCCGTGACGGTGACTGTGACAGAGTCCAGTTCCAGAACAGTGGTATAGGCACCACCGTCAGCGGTGCTGATGGTGTGGGTGATGGTCCCGGTGCGCTCATCACCGGTGTTGTGGGTGTCGTCATTGACGCCGGTCACGGTCACGGTCTGCGGCTGGTTCCAGTTGGATATAGTAAAGGTCAGGATGGGCGGAGCCACCGTGAATGTGGCTGTATCACCGGAGGCCATCACGGCGACATTGCCGACCGGCAGCGTGTTCAGCACCACGGTGTAGCTGTCGATACCGCTGTCTTCGGCTACGGTGACAGAGGCCGGATTGACAGTGATGCCGACTGTGGTCGGCACCGTGACATCGTTGACCTGCACACTGAAGGTGTTACTGCCGCTGTGCGGGTCGGCACCACCGCCCACATTGGTGTTCAGACTGCTGTGGTCAAAGCCATTGGGCCCATCACCGTCCGGACCCAGGGCGATAACATAAGTTTCGGAACCACCGCCTTCCACCGTATCGTCGCCGATGGCGGTCAAGGTCAGTTCAGCCGTCTGTGCGTCGGCATTCTCAAAGCGCAGCAGCGGAGTCATTGTGTTCTCATTGGACAGAACCACACCGGTTCCGGTCGCACTCAGGCTCCAGTCCGCCGGTTCGACATCGGTACCGGTTACGCTCAGCGGTACGTCAATAATCTCGCCGGCAACCAGGGCACGGCTGAGTTGTACGGTGAAGGCGACGGTGCCGCCCTCGTCAATGGCACCCGTGCCGGTGCGAATCAGGCTGACCTCGGTCGGGTCGTTGTCAATGATGGTCAGCGTGACCATGGACGGAGAACCGGCTGTAAAGCCTCTTACGACGGATATGTCGATAGTCAGCGTACCATTGGGCTGATCGTCATCGTTGTCAGTAATCTCAAATTCAAACTCGAGATCAGGGTCGAAATTGTTATTCAATGCCATCAAAGAAGACCATCCATAACCAGGGCTGAAAAATAGAACACTTGACTGATGTTGATTTAGAGGGCGAGAACTATCCCCCGCCCCCAGTTCAAGGTCTGCGGTCATTCGAACTCTGATAGAACCACCTCCTTCCTCGATGGTTGTTTCACTATTTGGCAAGCTGACAGTCAATGTCGGATCATCGTCGTCCATGACGGTAACTGTGACAGAGTCCAGTTCCAGAACAGTGGTATAGGCACCACCGTCAGCGGTGCTGATGGTGTGGGTGATGGCCCCGGTGCGCTCGTCACCGGTGTTGTGGGTGTCGTCATTGACGCCGGTCACGGTCACGGTCTGCGGCTGGTTCCAGTTGGATATAGTAAAGGTCAGGGTGGGCGGAGCCACCGTGAATGTGGCTGTATCACCGGAGGCCATCACGGCGACATTGCCGACCGGCAGCGTGTTCAGCACCACGGTGTAGCTGTCGATACCGCTGTCTTCGGCTACGGTGACAGAGGCCGGATTGACAGTGATACCGACTGTGGTCGGCACCGTGACATCGTTGACCTGCACACTGAAGGCGTTACTGCCGCTGTGCGGGTCGGCACCACCGCCCACATTGGTGTTCAGACTGCTGTGGTCAAAGCCATTGGGCCCATCACCGTCCAGACCCAGGGCGATAACATAAGTTTCGGAACCACCGCCTTCCACCGTATCGTCGCCGATGGCGGTCAAGGTCAGTTCGGCCGTCTGTGCGCCGGCATTCTCAAAGCGCAGCAGCGGAGTCATTGTGTTCTCATTGGACAGAACCACACCGGTACCGGTCGCACTCAGGCTCCAGTCCGCCGGTTCGACATCGGTACCGGTTACGCTCAGCGGTACGTCAATAATCTCGCCGGCGATCAGGGCACGGCTGAGTTGTACGGTGAAGGCGACGGTGCCGCCCTCGTCAATGGCACCCGTGCCGGTGCGAATCAGGCTGACCTCGGTCGGGTCGTTGTCAATGATGGTCAGCGTGACCATGGACGGAGAACCGGCTGAAAAGCCTCTCATGACGGATATGTCGATAGTCACCGTACCATTGGGCTGATCGTCATCGTTGTCAGCAATATCAAATTCAAAATCGAGATCAGGGTCGAAACTGAAATCCGCTGAATCCAAAGAATCCCGTCTATAACCAGGGCTGAAAGATAGAACAGTTAACAGACTTTGATTTAGAAAGTAAGAACTATCCCCTATCCCCGGTTCAGGGTCTGCGGTCATTCGAACTGCGGTAGGATCACCTCCTTCCTCGATGGTTGTTTCACCATTTGGCAAGCTGACAGTCAATGTCGGATCATCGTCGTCCATGACGGTAACTGCGACAGAGTCCAGTTCCAGACCGGTGGTATAGGCACCACCGTCAGCGGTGCTGATGGTGTGGGTGATGGTCCCGGTGCGCTCGTCACCGGTGTTGTGGGTGTCGTCATTGACGCCGGTCACGGTCACGGTCTGCGGCTGGTTCCAGTTGGATGTAGCAAAGGTCAGCATGAGTGGAGCCACCGTGAATGTGGCTGTATCACCGGAGGTGACCATCACGGCGACATTGCCGACCGGCAGCGTGTTCAGCACCACGGTGTAGCGGTCGGTACCTCTGTCTTCCTGGGCTACGGTCTGGGTGGATGAGGACAGTGTCACGCCGGCCGTCTGGGCGGCGACCTGGGCCGGCAGGCCGATGAGTAGAATCGGCAGAAGCAGGCTGCGGCACAGCCGGCGGACAGTTGGGCTGGCGGACTCAGGGCAGGCGGACTCAGGGCTGGCGGACTCAGGGCAGGCGGATTCGGGCAGAGTCCCGGCGGCATGTTTTGCCGCACGGGACAGCATGGCCATGAAGCGCCTCATGGCCGATTTCCCCACCATTTGAGGGGAGGGGGGGGGGGGGGGGGGTGATAGCGGCCAGCAGCTGACAAATAGCGGCTGGTTTAATGGATGGCTGTTTGCAGATGGCAGCCAATGTTCAGCAACAGCAGGGAATTGATGGCATGGCTGTGCCCCGCCATGCGCAGAACCGGTATCCGCAACGGCACGGTGACTCATCCATTGCATCACCTTGCAGGCACGGTGGAGTATGGCGGTGAATCTGCCGCCGGATTCAGACCGGCCGGTTTTCATAGCCCGATTCCTATTCATTATACTGCCCTCCCTTTTCAAATAGACGATTTGCAGACAGTATAACCCGCCTCCTGCCTGCACACAATAACCCATTGTAAAACAGCTCTATATGGCATTGTCAAGCCATTTAACACCCGGTTTAGCATCAATTTCCGATATTGACCCTGAAATCTGTTGATTCGGCCGGTTTTGCCGTATTCATCGAGGCTGACAGGACCTGTTTTCGGGGTTGTCGGGTCGGGAGAGGGCAATAAAATTATGCCATTGTCGGTTTTTTGGCTTACACTGGTTGTCAGAGGTATCCCTATCTATCAGGAGGATTTTATGTCAGATAAACTTTACCCTGTGCCGGAGGCGTTTGCCGCCCAGGCAAATTTGAACGCCGGACAGTATGAGTCAATGTATCGGCAGTCTGTTGAGGATCCTGAGGGGTTCTGGAGTGAGCAGGCTGGAAACTATCTTTCTTTCTTCAAGGAACCGACCACGACGCTGGACTGGTCTTATGACGAATCCGATCTGCATATCGAGTGGTTTGCCGGTGCTACTCTGAATGTGTCGTATCATTGCCTGGACCGCCATCTGCAGGTACGCGGCCAGCAAACCGCCATTCTCTGGGAGGGTGATGATCCGGGTGAGTCGCGTGCCATCAGCTATGCGGAGCTGCATGCGGATGTGAACCGGTTTGCCAATGCTCTCAAGGCGCGTGGCGTCGGCAAGGGGGACCGGGTTTCCATTTATATGCCCATGATCCCGGAGGCAGCCGTCGCCATGCTGGCCTGCACCCGTATCGGTGCGGTGCATTCCATTGTGTTCAGTGCCTTTTCTGCCGATGCACTGGCCAGCCGTATCCAGGATTCCGACTGCCGGGTCGTGATTACGGCCGATGTCGCTGTGCGTGCCGGCAAGGCGCTGCCGCTAAAGGCCAGCGCCGACAGGGCTATCGGGCAGTGTCCGGATGTGCATACCTGTTTTGTTGTGCGGCGTGGCGACGGCGATTGTGATTTTAATGAGGGACGCGATGTCTGGTATCACGAGGCGCTCTCGGCAGCCGATGATGTCTGTGAGCCGGAACCAATGAGTGCCGAGGATCCGTTGTTCATCCTCTATACTTCCGGTTCGACAGGCAAGCCGAAGGGGGTGCTGCATTCCACTGCCGGCTATCTGTTGCAGGCCGCCATGACCCATAAGCTGGTGTTTGATTATAAGGATGGCGAGGTTTATTGGTGTACGGCCGATATTGGCTGGATAACCGGTCATAGTTATATTGTCTATGGACCGCTGGCCAATGGCGCGATTTCCCTGATGTTCGAGGGTGTGCCGACTTATCCGGATGCCGGCCGTTTCTGGCAGGTGGTCGATAAGCATCAGGTCGCTGTCTTTTATACGGCTCCAACCGCTATCCGTGCCTTGATGGCGCAGGGGGATGAGCCGGTCAAGGCAGCTTCGCGTTCTTCCCTGCGTCTGTTGGGTACGGTCGGTGAACCTATCAATCCGGAAGCCTGGCAGTGGTATTATCAGGTGGTGGGCAGCGGTCGTTGTCCTATCGTCGATACCTGGTGGCAGACTGAAACCGGTGCCCATTTGTTGACACCTCTGCCGGGCGCAACCGCCCTGAAACCAGGTTCCGCCACCCGGCCGTTCTTCGGTGTGCAGCCGGTGTTGCTGGATGATCAGGGCAATGAGGTCATGGGTGAACCGGCCGAGGGCAATCTGGCTATCAGGCATCCCTGGCCGTCGCAGATGCGTACTGTTTATGGCGATCATCGCCGGTTTTTTGAGACTTATTTCCAGATGTTTCCAGGTTATTATTTTACCGGAGACGGGGCTCGCCGGGATGAGGATGGCTATTACTGGATTACCGGTCGGGTCGATGATGTGTTGAATGTCTCCGGGCATCGCATGGGTACCGCCGAGATTGAGTCGGCACTGGTGCTGCATGAGAAGGTCGCCGAGGCCGCCGTTGTCGGTTATCCGCATGAAATTACCGGTCAGGGCATTTATGCCTATGTCACTTTGATGAAGGGTGAATCAGGCAATGATACGTTGTCGGCAGAGCTGATCGGACTGGTGCGCCGGGAAATCGGACCGATCGCCAAGGTCAATATCATTCAGTGGGCACCCGGTCTGCCAAAGACGCGCTCCGGAAAAATCATGCGCCGTATTCTGCGCAAAATTGCCGCCAATGAGATCGATGCGCTGGGAGATACTTCAACTCTGGCCGATCCGTCGGTTGTCGATAATTTGATTGAAAATCGGGCTAATATCTGAGAATGCCTGTTATGGTCGGTCGGGGACGCTGAGCTACTGACCGATTCCTTTTTACCATGAACCGGTCGTTGCCCTGTTGCGGACGCCCTATATGATTAGTGATCACTGGTTGATTGTTTATACTGCGCTTTATCTGGGCGTGCTGTTTTTTATCGCGTATCGAAGCGATCAGCAACCGGTCGGCCAGTTTTCTCCGCATCAACCGCTTATTTATACGTTGTCCATTACGGTCTATTGCACATCATGGACATTTTTCGGGGCGGTGGGCAGTGCTGCCCAGTCGGGCTGGGATTTTTTCTCCATCTACCTTGGGCCGATTATTGTTTTCGTGTTTTTTTATCCCTTTTTGCAGAAGCTGGTCGATGTCAGCAAGCGACATAACACGACCAGCATCGCGGATTTTATCGCTACACGCTATGGTAAAAGTAACCGCCTGGCCGCCGTTGTCACCATTATCGCGCTGGTCGGCATCCTGCCTTATATCTCCCTGCAGATCAAGGCGATTACCAGCGCCTATGATCTGTTGTCCGGCACCGGCAGCAAGACTGTAACAGATGGAGGTTTTATTGATACGGCACTGGTGCTGAGTCTGATTCTGGCTGCCTTCTCCATGCTGTTTGGGGCCAGAACCATTGATGCCAGTGAGCATCACAGGGGCATGATTCATGCCGTCAGCTTTGAGTCGGCCATCAAGCTGCTGGCATTTCTGGCGGTCGCCATGTTCGCTCTGAATATGATCACGACAGCGACGGGGGGTGCCGCTGTACCCACAACGGAAATGATGCTGTCCCATTTCAGTGAAAAGGAGATCACCGGTTCGTTTTTCGTCAAAACGGTTCTGGCAGCAGCGGCAATCATTTGTCTGCCGCGCCAGTTTCATGTGACGGCAGTGGAGGCGCGCGGTGATGAGTTGAGGACTGCCAGATGGGGCTTTCCGCTTTATCTGATCCTTTTCAGTGCCGCCGTTATTCCTGTTACCATCGCCGGCCTGCAGATGTCACCGAATCCTGCCAATGCGGATTTGTTTGTCCTTACCCTGCCCATGCACCAGGGACAGGACTGGTTGACGATTGTCAGCTATATCGGCGGGTTTTCCGCTGCCACCGGCATGGTCATTGTTTCAACCATCGCCTTGAGCACCATGGTGTCAAACGATCTGATTTTCCCTCTGCTGGTGCGTCTCAGGAAGGCCGATAACAAAACCAATTTCTACCCCGCTCTGTTGTTGATACGCCGCTCCACTATCGTGGCGCTGATGTTGCTCGCCTACGGGTATTATTTGCAGGCCGGCAGCGGCAAGTCATTGTATAGCATCGGCCTGCTGTCGTTCGCCGCCGCCGCACAGTTCACTCCTGCCATTATCGGCGGACTGTATTGGGAGAAAGGACACCGTAATGGTGCCATGATCGGCCTCATCATCGGATTTATCATCTGGTTTTATACCCTGCTGTTGCCTTCTCTGAGTGGTTCCACCTGGCTGCCGGATGAGTTCGCGGTCTCCGGCATATTCGGTCTGGACTGGCTGAAACCTTATCAGTTGTTCGGCATCCCCTTTGAAGATCCTCTCACCCATGGCGTTTTCTGGAGCCTGTTGTTTAACGTCGCGGCCTATATCGTGTTTTCCCTGCGGGCAAGACATTCCTTTATGGATCAGCTACAGGCCCGCGCCTATGTCAATCGCGACGAGGATCTGACTCGCGATACACGCAAGCATAGCTGGAATGTGCGGGTGGCTGATCTGTATGAGTTGTGTAAACGCATCATCGGCCCGGTCCGTGCCGAACAGTTTTTTCTGGAGTGCGGCCATGAGCTGGGCGAACGCATGAAGGAGAAGGCCGACACCCATTTGGTCCGGCAGACCGAAAAGGTGCTGGCAGGCACTATCGGTGCCGCCACGGCGGAACATCTGATGCGTACAGCACAGGCCCCTGAGGATTATGCCTATGGCGATATTTATCTGTGGCTGGATAAAACCAGTCAGGCATTACAGTTTAACCGCCAGATATTACAGGTTACAATCGATAATATCAATCAGGGTGTCAGCGTGGTCGATAGCGATCTCAGGCTGGTGGCCTGGAACCGTCGCTATATCGAATTGTTCGATTACCCTGATAATTTTATTGGTGTCGGCAAACCCATTGAAGAGGTTATCCGTTATAATGTCAATCGCGGCATGGGCATCATCAGCAAAGGAAGCTCCGGCGAAGAGGAAATCCGCAAGCGGCTTAATTATCTGAAACATGGAACACCCTATACGCATGTCAGACACTGGCCGGATGGTCGGGTCATGCAGACTCAGGGGGCCAAGCTGCCTGATGGCGGCTTTATTACTACGTTCACCGATATATCAACCCTGAAACAGGTGGAACGTGAGCTGGAGGAGACCAACCAAAATCTGGAACGCAAGGTCAATGAGCGTACCGAGATGTTGTCTCGCCTCAACTCCGAGCTGCAACAGGCCAAAGTCATGGCCGAGGACGCAACACGTAGCAAAACCCATTTTCTCGCCGCTGCCAGCCATGATCTGACCCAGCCACTGGGCGCTTCCAAACTCTATCTGGGTGCCCTGCTGGAAGACCTCGCCGATGATGAAGACAAGCAGAGTCTGGCCAGCAATGCCCTGGGCGCATTGAAAACGGCAGAATCTCTTTTGAAGTCGCTGCTGGATATATCCAAACTGGACTCAGGCAGTCTGAAACCAAAAATCAAGCGATTCCCGATTCAGCAAATCCTGACCGCCATCGATACGGAGTTCACCGTGCTGGCTGCCGAAAAGGGCCTGAAGCTGCGGGTCGTACCGACCCCGCTTGGCACCGAAAGTGACAGCACTTTGCTGCGCAGTATTCTGCAAAACTTTGTCAGCAACGCCATTCGCTATACCGAAGCCGGTTCGATTATGGTGGTCTGCCGTCGTGAGGGTGACAAAACCCGTATCGAGATGCGCGATTCCGGCGTCGGCATTGCAGAGGAGAAAATCGCCACCATCTTTGAAGAGTTTCAGCAGCTCGACGAGACCAGCGAGGGGGTCGGGCTGGGGCTGTCTATCTGCCATCGCACGGCCAGATTGCTGGGACATGAGATACGCATAAAATCGGCACCCGGCATGGGCAGTTGCTTCAGTCTGCTGGTACCCCGCCGTAAAGCCGTTGCCACGGAAAATGCCTCCAGTGAGATGCAGACCTTTCAGAAACGCTGGCTGACCGGAATCAGTATTCTTTGTGTCGATGACGACAGGGAAATTCTGTGCGCAACCCATACCGTGCTACAGCGCTGGGGGGGCACGGTCAAGTGTCTGCACAGTACCCGCGGGTTTGATGCTCTTGCCGACAGCGATGATCATTTCGATGTGGTGTTGATGGATTATCGGCTGGGTTCAAATGCCAATGGGCTTGATCTGTTAAAGAAATACCGTGAAACGCACCATGGTAATTTTCTGGGCGTGCTGTTCACGGCGGAGCAGGACAAAGAAATCGAGGCAGATACGCTTGAGCACGGCTTCAAGTATCTGGCAAAACCTGTGGAACCCGCAAAGCTCAGGGCCGTGCTGCAAACCGCTTTTATTGGCCGAAAACTGACCACGGCAACCCGCTCCGACCAGCAGCAATAATATAGTGTGATCTGCCGTACCGACAATGGCTAGACCGGACTATGGCCACCAAACCGTGCCCTTATCTTCGCGTCAAGATATCTATAGCCGATAAAAAATCCGACAAGCAGCGCCAGCAAGGGGGCAATGGCCCATATCAGTATGTCGCGGGATTTGTAAATATTCAGCATATGGCGCAATCCTTTCAATTCCTGAAGCTGGCGTGCATTTTCTGTTTCAAGCTCGGCGGCCCGCTTTTGCAGTTTGTCTCTGGCAGCTTCGGCGGCTTCCATGCGCCGTACCGGTTCGGGGTCGTTCGCAGCCTCGGCTATCTGCACTAACAGGCTGTCATATTCTGATTGCAGTCTGTCCAGTTTCTGGCGAAGCTCTGCCATTTCGACCACGGCCGGCTTGTCTGCCATCAACCGATTGCTCTTTACCCAGCCCTGGGTACCATCGGCGAGTTTTATTTCGGCATAGTTGTCATCGCGCCTCAGTATCTGCACCTGATCACCGGGTTCAAGCGGCGGCAGAGCCTGACTCAGCTCACTGTCCTTGTACATTTTCAGGGTGACTTGATCGGATACATAAAGGGTTTCCAGTGCAGTTTCCTGCTGCGCATGGAGTGCCTCGCATATCGGCAGAATCAACAGCAGGGCGGCCGGTAGCATTGAACGATTGTATGGCATGTGGGGTCGGGTCCTTCCTGGATCAGGGTGGGCAGTGTAATACATTGGTCGGATAATGCCATGCCCCTGAATCGATCAGTGACCAACCCATGTCCGAGATCAGTGTTCGGTTCCGGAATTGTCAGAGGAGATTGACAGGCCATACCGGTTTGAGTAGGCTTCCTTCCATGAAACGGGTCAATAAGTCCACGCACCATGGAGGCTTGCTCAACTGCCGGTTCCGGCTCCACTCCTTGCTCCAGGTCCGCGTAGAGAGATAAACCAGCATGTCCGTGGCATTAGCTTCGCAGTCCGGGGAGCCGGAATTTGTCATTGAGTGCAAAGACAATCTCAGGTTTATGTCTGTGCTGCCAGACAGGGCATTCAAGCTCATTGTTACTTTCCCTCCCTATAATCTTGGCAAATCTTATGAGAAGCGTATTTCTGTGAATGAATATCTGCAAGGACAGGCGAATGTCATCGCAGAGTGCGTCCGCCTGCTGGATGAGCACGGTTCAATATGCTGGCAGACAGGAAACCATGTCGATAATGGCGAAATCATACCGCTGGATGTCCTGCTGTATCCAGTTTTCGCCTCTCACGGACTCAAACCGAGAAATCGAATAGTCTGGCATTTCGGTCATGGCCTGCATTGCTCTAAACGATTATCAGGCCGATACGAAACGATCAACTGGTGGACCAAAAGTGACCATTACACATGGAATCTTGATCCCATCCGCATCCCTCCCAAATACCCCGGAAAGCGACATTTCAAGGGGCCGAATGCAGGCAAGCTGTCCTGCAATCCGAATGGCAAAAATCCCAGTGATGTATGGATGTTCCCGAATGTAAAAAGCAATCATCCAGAGAAGACCATCCACCCATGTCAGTTTCCTGTGGAGCTGGTAGAGCGTCTGGTACTGTCTATGATCGAGGAAGGCGATGCTGTGTTTGATCCTTATCTGGGCGTCGGTTCTGCGGCCATAGCTGCTCTGAAACACGGGCGGTCCGCGTATGGATGTGACATATCCGAAGAGTATATTGAAATTGCCAATGAGCGCATTTTACGGCTGCATTCTGGAACCCTCAAGATGTGCCCAATGAATAAGCCCATTTACGACCCGTCAAAACCTAACGGAGGGCACTGATGCAGGTTGGAGCAATCTATTCACATCTTAACGGAGAGGAATACATGATGGTCCACCACAGTGACCTGTTAAATATCATACGCCAAGGTCGTGCAGTTCCAGCCGTGCCATTGGTCTTGATCGGGATCGTACCATGATGAACAGACATTTTGATTTGATCGCCATAGGTGGCGGCAGCGGCGGACTTTCAGCTCCGGAATGGGCGGCGCGTTATTACGGCAAGCGGTGCGCTGTTGTGGAAAGCCGGGCACTGGGCGGCACTTGTGTCAATGTCGGCTGTGTGCCGAAAAAAATCATGTGGTTTGCCGCTTCTCATGCACACCATCTCAATATCGCCGGCGACTTCGGCTTTGATGTGACGAATAACGGTCACGATTGGGAAGCACTGGTCGAGGGACGGGATCGACATATTCAGGGCATACTGGATTGGTACGATACATTTCTCAAGGACCTCGACATCGCTCATCTGCGGGGCCATGCGACATTTATTGACGACCATACCATCGAGGTCAACGGTGAGCGATACACGGCTGACCATATCCTGATCGCCACCGGCGGCAAGCCTTTCGTGCTGCCGGTACCGGGGGCTGAACTGGGTATCACCTCGGATGGTTTTTTTGAGCTGCGCGAGCGTCCTGCTCATGTCTGTATTATCGGTGGCGGCTATATCGGGGTTGAGCTTGCCGGTGTGCTCAATGCGCTGGGTTCCGGCGTCTGCCTGACCATGCGAACCCATGATGAGGATTTTCTGCCGCAGTTTGACTGCACCCTGCGGGAGGTATTGATGGAGGAAATGGTGAAAGCCGGCATTTGCATTGAACCGGGCAACAGCAGCATCGACAGTCTGGAGCGGCAATCGGATGGCACGATTGCCATGAATTGGGGAAATGGCAGAAAGCTCCAGGGTTTTGACCAGGTTATCTGGGCCGTCGGCCGGTCACCCAATATCGAGGCGCTGGGGCTTGATGCCGCTGGAGTTCGATGTGATGAGCGCGGCTTTGTTACCGTTGACGAATATCAGAACACGAATATAGACGGTATCTATGCCGTAGGCGATGTCACCGGTCGCATGGCGTTGACACCGGTCGCCATTGCCGCGGCACGCCGTCTGGCTGATCGCCTGTTTGGTGGTCAGCCCGAGCGAAAGCTGGATTATGATCTCATTCCCTCGGTGGTCTTTTCGCACCCACCCATGGGCACTGTGGGCATGACTGAGCAGGAGGCCAGAAAGACCCATGGCGGCACCGTCAGGATATATCAGTCGCGCTTTTCGCCGATGGCCTACAGCCTTTCGCAGCACAAGGTCGATACCGCTCTGAAGCTGGTTTGTATCGGTGCGGATGAAAAGATCGCCGGCTGCCATATTATTGGCGATGGAGCAGATGAAATGTTGCAGGGCTTTGCCGTTGCAATCAGGATGGGAGCCACCAGGGCCGACTTTGATAATACCGTGGCCATTCATCCGACCAGTGCCGAAGAACTGGTTACCCTGAGATGACAAGCCTGTTCATGGAAGTGGCATATCCGGTATTTTTGTCGGCCTCATGGGATAATATGCACTGTTTCCAGGCCACATATCATCAATGACTGAAAGACAGGATTTGTTATTTGAGCTGGGCACCGAGGAGTTGCCGCCGACCGCTCTGAAGGGGCTTGCACAGTCTCTGTCCACAGAATTCGCCGCCGGCCTTGACGGGGCCGGTCTGGGGTATTCCGAAATCCGCAGCTTTGCTACACCGCGCCGCTTGGCAATTATCGCCGAGAGTTGCGCCATCCGTCAGCAGGACCGTGAAATTCGACGCCGCGGGCCGGCTGTTCAGGCCGCTTTCGATGATGACGGCAATCCGACAAAAGCGGCTCAGGGCTTTGCCCGATCCTGTGACACAACAGTTGAACGACTGGAGCGAGAGAAAACCGATAAGGGGGAATGGCTGTGCTGCAACATCCGGCAGGCCGGGGAATCCGCTTCCGGACTACTGCCGGAGATTGCCGACAAGGCTCTGAGCCGGCTGCCAATCCCGAAACGTATGCGCTGGAGCAACGGCAAGGACCGATTTGTCCGACCTGTTCACTGGCTGGTGTTCATACAGGGTCACAGGGTTATTGACTGTGAGCTTATGGGGGTGAGAGCTGGCCGGCAAAGCCATGGCCATCGCTTTCACCATCCGCAGGCCATCACAATTGAGCACCCGTCGGAATATGCCGACCGGCTGCTGACCGGTCGGGTGATTGCCGACCTCGCCACCCGTCGCCAGCGCATCCATGAACAGGTGCAGGCCGCAGCATCCGCGCTGGGCGGGCAGGCCGATATGGACGATGCGCTGCTTGATGAAGTTACCGCACTGGTTGAATGGCCGATACCCGTCACCGCCGGCTTCGAGGAAAAATATCTTGAGGTGCCCAATGAAATACTGATCCATACCATGAAAAAGAATCAGAAATATTTTCCGGTTGTTAATCGGGACGGCGGCCTGATGAACCAGTTTATCGCTATTGCCAATATCGATAGCCATAATCCGGATGTTATCCGCAACGGCAATGAGCGTGTTATTCGTCCGAGACTGGCCGATGCCATGTTTTTCTGGCAGCAGGACGGTAGAAAAAGGCTGGAAGATCATCTTGAAGCAACGAAGTCCGTCGTGTTTCAGCAAAAACTGGGCTCGATATATGACAAGTCGAGGCGCGTCGCCGGGCTGGCTGCCATTATTGCCGCCGATACCGGTGCGGATGTGCAACTGGTAAAGCGTGCCGGCCTTTTGTCTCGCTGTGATCTGATGACCGCGACCGTCGCTGAGTTCGCCGAAATGCAGGGCATTATGGGGCGCTATCAGGCGCATCGAGATAACGAACCAGAAGAACTGGCACTGGCTATGGATGAGTTTTATATGCCGCGTTTTTCCGGTGACCAACTGCCCGCCACCGCAACGGGCATTGCCATATCGCTGGCAGAAAAAGCGGATACCCTGGTGGGCATTTTCGGGATTGGCATGAAGCCGACCGGGGACAAGGATCCCTTTGCACTTCGTCGTGCGGCCCTGGGGACATTGCGCATCCTGAAAGAGCACCGACTGAACATTGATCTGCACCACCTGCTGGAACAGGCTGCCAACCAGTTCGGCGACAGTCTGGAAAACAACCATGCTGCCACAGAGGTTTATGATTTTATGATGAATCGTCTGAAGGGCATGTATTCCGAAAACGGGGTTCCAGTCGGAATATTTACCGCCGTTGCATCACGCCGCTCTGGCAATATCGCCGACTTCGACAGGCGCCTGCATGCCGTTATCGGCTTTCAACAGTTGCCCGAGGCCGAAGCCCTGGCCATCGCCAATAAACGTATCAGCAATATCCTGAAAAAGGCCGGCAACCGACCACTACCGGATCCGGATCCGGAACTGTTTCAGCAGATCGAGGAGTCCCAACTCAATGATCAGATACATGCCATGAGCGAACAGATATCATCATCTCTGTCGCAGGGGGATTATGAGGCGACACTGAAAGATCTGGCAATGCTGCGTGAACCAGTGGATGCCTTTTTTGATCATGTGATGGTGATGACCGATGACGAGACCATCAAAATAAATCGTCTGGCACTGCTGGCACGGCTGCAACACCTGTTTTTGCAGGTGGCCGATATTTCCCATCTGACATGAGCGACAAAAGAGGAAAACGCATGAGAAAGCTGATCATCCTTGACCGCGATGGTGTCATTAACCATGATTCGGATGAATACATCAAATCTCCACAGGAATGGCGTCCTGTCGAGGGCAGTCTGGAGGCCATCGCCCGACTCAATCATGCCGGCTACAGGACCGTGGTGGCGACCAATCAGTCCGGTATCGCACGCCGGCTGTTCACCATGGATACGCTGATTGATATCAATAATAAAATGCTGAGGCTTACCGAAGAGGCCGGTGGTCATATTGAGGCAGTATTCTTCTGCCCGCATTCTCCGGACGATCACTGTAGTTGCCGCAAACCCAGTCCCGGCATGTACAACGACATCAGCAAACGCTTCCGCATCCCTGCGCGGGAATTATCGGTGGTCGGCGACTCCCTGCGCGACCTGCAAGCTGCACAGGCCATCCACGCCAAACCCTGTCTGGTCAGAACTGGCCGGGGAGAAAAGACCGAAAAGGTTTTACAGGAGTCCGGACTGGGTGATGTTCCCGTATTCGACAACCTGGCCGAAGCGGCCGGGCATATTATTGCCACAACAGATTGAAGCCTGATGCTTTTTTTACGGTCTCTGCTGTTCTGGACAGGGCTGGCGACATCCACGGTTATCATCACACCGTTTGTACCCCTGCTGTATCCCCTGCCGTATAACGTGCGTTATCGCTATGCCTATCAGTGGACCCGTTTTAATCTCTGGTGGCTGCAACTGACCTGTGGCTTGAAATACAGGATTTCCGGTGCCAGCAATATCCCGGACACACCCCACATCGTCATGGCCAAGCATCAGTCGGCCTGGGAAACCATGGCCCTGCAGAGGCTGTTTCCACCGCAGGTCTGGGTTATGAAACGGGAACTACTCCGAATTCCTTTTTTCGGCTGGGCCATCGCCAGTATGGAGCCGATTGCGATTGATCGCACATCCGGGCACAAGGCGATGAGACAGATTATCGAACAGGGCAGAAAGAAGCTCGAGGAAGGTCGCTGGATCGTCATTTTTCCTGAAGGCACACGGGTACCACCCGGCAAGCGGGGACGTTACGGAATCAGCGGTTCAATACTCGCCATCGAAGCCGGTTATCCAATTATTCCCATTGCCCACAACGCCGGTGAATTCTGGGGGCGCAACCGTTTTGTAAAGCGACCCGGCACAGTTGATGTCGTCATCGGTGAACCCGTGCATACCGACAATCTGACAGCACTGGAACTCAATCAAAAAATTGAAAACTGGATAGAAGGTGAAATGAAAAAAATAAGCCACACGCCTTATACCGGTGAGCAGTATCAAAGACAGACATGATCAGACAATCTGACCGGCTTTAATCATGCCGGTGATTGGGTATATTCACATCCCCGCAGGCCATGTGCAGGCCGGCATCAGTACGACCATTAAACGGAGAGATTTTATGAGTGACAACGCAGCCATGGAAGCCGAACGCGACAGACTCGTTCAGGAAATGATCGATATGCAGAAGCAGTTCATCGCACAGGAACACTGAGAGGGAATCTCGCCCAAAGAGTACTTCACGGCCACAGACGGGATACTGAAAGACTATCGCAGTCATTATATGGACAAAGCGATGCGGGTCGCAGACATATCCCGTCGCCTGATTACCGATACCAAGGGGTAACCAGCCGACCCGGCACAAGGCAAACAATGACCGGGAAGAAAATATGCCGGACGATACTGCCGAAGTCAGGGAACCCCGCTACAAACGATGGCGCTGAACGTGAAACTGCACGGGTTCGGAACGGATCAGGGTTTTGCCACCGTCATCCTCAACAGTGGCATACACCGTATGTGTCCCCCTGTAAAGATCGGACAGGGTAAAACCGGTTGAAGAGCCTCTGGAAACGCTGTTTCCGTCGAAATACAGGACGATAACATGCCCGGCTTGCAGTGCTGGCTGTAATTCGACACCGACAGCGACACTTTGTATTTCCGGCGTAAAGACCTGATCGCTGGCAGGGGATGTAACCGACAGCGATTCGTACCGGATTACTTTTTGACGGGGCGTCGGGTGCCGTGGTGCGGTCGGGCCGGCCGGCACAACCAGGATCGGTGCCGGGGTATAGGTTTCTGCGCTGTCATCAAGCGGTCTGTCCGAAAAATGGACGCGGCCCTCTTCATCAACCCATCGATAAAGCTCGGCACCGGCAGCGGTACAGAAAAACAACAGCATGAACAGTGTGACCAGCCTCATGGGACAAACATAGCCACTTTGCCGGTATGGTGCAATCTGCCGGGCCTGCTTCATTATCACCCTCACCGTATCGGCAGTCCGAGTATCAGTGCCAGAGATGACTGTAACCGATCCAGCCAGTTACCCTGCTGCACATGCCCTTCAATCCGTGTTTCTCCATCCGAGGTGGCATAGTACAGAGCGGCCCCGGTTTTGCCGGATTTTTTAACGGCAGACAACCCGCAATCGGCCCGAACCAGCAGAGCCTCTATTGCGTGTAACCGGTTCTTGTTAATACCGGCCTCTGCAAGTACATGATCTTCAGCATCGTATGCTGTCAGGGTCAGCCCATCCACCTGCTCACTCGGCTGCCATAAAACATATCTGACCAGCGGCTCCGATTGAATCTGCAAAGACAACAAGATGAACCGGGAATCCGCAGTACCACCAACAACCAGCGAATGGCTTGCCTGCTGGTCGATGGTACGGCTCTCAAGATCGCGATCTCTCAACCACTGTCTGGCCTGCAGGGTATAAAACTGCTCCTTGAAGGCATACCAGTCGTCTTCAAAATGCGGATATTCCGCCAACGCCTGTTTGAAATGCCAGTCTGCCTGCTTTTGCTGCAACGCTGCCTGTAATTTATACCGGCAAGCCTGCTCATCGACAGTGGCGATAAAGCTCTCCATCAATGACGGCAGCACATTGGCAGGTATCGGTTTGACACTGATATACCGCGACAGCGGTATCGCAGGACCGGGATGAATCTCCTCAATCGGCCCTGGTGTCACCCCACCATTGGTCGTATCCAGCCACCAGGTCACATCATCATCTGACTGCAATGCCATGACCAACATATCGAGATCAACGGGTGGCGGCCTGCTCATGGTTAGGTAAATTCGCCATCAAATCGGGCCACTACCGGGGCATGGTCCGAAGGCCGCTCAAGTTTTCGCGGTTCCCTGTCGATAAAGCCCTCGACGCAGCATTTTGTCATGGCTCCACCGGACAGTATCAGGTCAATCCGCAAACCGAGATTTCTACGGAATCCGGCTGCCCGATAATCCCACCAGCTAAACGACTTTTCCGGCTGTTCAAACAGGCGAAAGGTATCGCTCAAACCCATATCAAAAAGACGCTGCAATGCCTGCCGCTCAGGCATACTGCACAAAATCCTGTCCTGCCATACCGCCGGATCATGCACATCCTCATCGGCAGGGGCGATATTAAAATCACCCATCACGACAAACCGGTCATACCGATCAAGCTGAGATTCAATATAATCACTCACCCTGCTCAACCAGTGCAGCTTCCAGTGATATTTTTCATCCCCGACCTCTTTGCCATTAACGACGTATAGATTCAACACACGAACACCATTGACTGTCGCACCCAGAATCCTGCGCTGCGGGTCCTCCAGATTCGGCACATCAACCACCAGCTCCTCAGCCGGACTGCGTGTAATCAGGGCCACACCGTTATAGGTCTTTTGCCCGGAATACACCACCTCATAGCCCAGTTCACGTATTTCTGCAGCAGGAAAGGCATCGTCATTGATCTTGGTTTCCTGCAAACCGAGCACATCGGGCTGTTGTGTCCGCAGCCAATCCAGCACATGAGGCAGACGCACCCGCAGGGAGTTGACATTCCAGCTTGCTATTTTCATGGATTTATCCGGTAACGTAGTCACTTCATGTAACAGAGCAGTGATTTTACCAATTGATGGAGCGACCAGAGCTGCCAGTCAGTTTATAGCAACACAGTAAAAGCCATTACCAACCATAGCCAGCCGGAGGCCTTGTGTAAAGCAGGACGGGATTCAACAGCCTCAATCTCTGTTAAACAGATCTCCTGAATCTGTTGAGCAGGAAGGCAACAGAGTGTCAAAAAAGCGGGGCCGGAGGTACAGCGTTCTACAAGGAGGGTTTCCGGCCCCGTAATAGCCGGCCAACAGAGGAACCGGCTGACCAATGGAGGCTACCAGTATAGCCTTAATTCCGCGCCAATGCCATGATTTTGATCATTATTATTCTGCTGGCGGCGGATGGCCTTGATATCGAGTTCCGATTTCCGGCTGGACGGGTTTGACAGCAGGCGCCAGCCGAGGGTCAGGTCACGTTTGGCATCGGACGCCGACAGGCTGGCATAGGGGATGCCGGTGGCGTTGTGCAGGGCAAAGCCCCACTCGCCTTTCAGGGTCCATTGACTCGATACTTCGGCGGTTTGAGAGTTGTCTTCCTTCAACGCATCCGTCAGGGAGTCCGACAACAGCCGCTCCAGACCGCTGGCAGCCGGTGCATTGCCGTATTCCTGACGTAGACTGAACGACGGACCATGCGCCGAGTCCGGCCGCGCCTTGTAACGCAGTGAACCGGACAGACCCCACTCCTGCCGCTCGGAAGCCTCCTGCTCCAGCAGATAGCGACCGCGCAGCTCGACGGTCAAGCCTTTGTCCGGCATCTGCCAGGACCAGGCCAGACCCATGCGCAAACGCTGTGTGTCCGCCTCGGTACCGGCCATCACCTCGGAGTCATCCGACTCAATACGGGCCAGCGTCATGTCCGAGGTCAGGCGCACAGTCAATCCGCCCTCTTCTACCGGACGCTCCAGCAGCGTGCCACGCAGACCGGCCGTGGCAGACCACTGCTCCAGATCGTGTTCCGATTCCATACCGGTCTGTGAAGTCTGCTGCAAGTCACCCTGACCATAACTGACCGCACCCCACCGTTGCAGACGCTCGGTCAGGTCATGGCACACATACGGCAGGATAGAGGCCAGCGTGCCGGACAGCTCACCCTCATCCGATTCACCCTGCCATTCGCCATCACTGTCGCTGTAGGTCAGCGCCAGACCCAGCAGCGTCTGACCGCTGTTGTGGTCAATACCCAGCAGGGCCGTGGTCACTTCACCGTCCGTGCTGAGGCCGTCTGCACCGTCTTCATAGTCCGAATACGCCGCCCGACCCCAGAGCGAGACACCGTGCTCATCACTGAGTGTAAAGTGACTGCCACGCAGCAGAGACGGCAGCAGCTTCGGCAAGGACAGCGTGCGCGAGAGTGAATGCGGACGATCCACTGAACCGGCTCCCAACGGCTCAAGGCCCGTTGAAACAGAGTCCGCAGCCTGACCAGAGCGGGTCGCATGCAGCGCCTGACCCCGTGGCAGGCCGTGCAGGTGCCCCGACAAACCGGGCTGACTCGATGCGGTAAAACGCTCATCCAGCCCGTCCAGCATGTGCTCAATCACCGTCAGACCAAAGCGCGGCAGCCAGAGCGCCTGCGCCGCCTGCATCTCGGCCATATCGCCGCCCGTGATACGTACCTCCATGACCGCCGTAACGCCGTCATAACCACCGGTCGCCGTATGAGTCAACTCCACTCGATCCTCGCGCAGCGCTTCGGAGGCCATCACCGTCACCGTCTGTGCCCGCTGCCAGTCCATCGAGGTGAAGGTCAGGGTGTTGTCGCCGGAGCCGTTGTCGAGGGTGATGCCGCTGGCCATGGCCGTGACGGTGACATTGGCGGCCGGTTGTGAGGTGAGTGCCACGGTGTAGCTGTCGGTGCCGCTGTTTTCCGACAGGGTCAGTGCGGTTTTGCTGAGTGTGACGCCGGTGCGGTCGTCATTGCGGATGGTGTAGGTGACACTGCCGTCAGTGGCGGAGATGATGACATCGGCGGGGGGTATCGGAGTTGCCGCCCAAACCACTGCCCACACCACTGACTGGTCGCAGGCTGACCATGACGGTTTCGTCATCCTCGAACAGGCTGTCTCCGTTGACCCGGATTTTGCGGCTGAAGGATGGGTTGTCAGGGAGTATAAGCAGATCTCTACAACCACTACTAAGACGAGGCTCTGTGTTATCCAGGAATGTGTACTGATAGTCCGCATGGCTGCCGCGCTCGGCGGTGCCACCGAGGCAAAGCTCGATATTAAAACGCTGCAGTCTGGGCGGATTCATGGTGAAGGTCACGGTGGCGGCGGTGATGTTCACCATCGGTATGTCGTCGTTGAGGATGGTGAAGGTGGTCATAGCAGTGCCAAGAGTGACACTGCCGTGTGCCTGGGTTATTTCCAGGGTGGCGTTAATGGTTTCGTTGGGTTCGGGAGTGGTGTCGCCGAATATGCCAACGCCGACGAAAGTATTGGAGAGTAAGGTGGCAGGCTGCACCGCAGCCATTGAGCTACAGAGTGAAAAACCGGTAATTTGTTACTGGGAGGGGGGCAATGCAGCAGCGCCTGCGCTGGCACGCCGGTTGGTGCTGTTTGTTGCCGCGAGGACACGGTTTGTCGCGGCGATGATGCTGTTGCTGATCGTCGTCAGCCATTGTTCGGTTTTCATGTCGGTTGCTCCTGTCATATGTATTACCTGAATTGCCGGTTACGGAGTCCCGCCTGCCCTGGCCGGCCAACACCTTTGTCGGGTTGAGCGGCTGATTTTGAACCTGCCTGTGCCGGATTGCAAATGGCAGCGGGGGTATTTCCGTGCGCCTTACCCGTTTTTGCATATCAAAAATACGATTGCAACCGTTTTTTTTCATCATTTTATGCCCTGGCCGGTATGATGGGCAGGATGCGGCGGCTGTCCGGCTTCGTTCGGCATGTACGGCAGTCGCTGAAAACGGGGGATTTCCGTTCAGATTAACGCTTTTCGAGGCTGTTCGGATTGATGCAGGGCAAACCGGCCACAATTTTGTTTTGACGCCGGCGTATCGTGTTCGTATGATGCTGTGCTTCGGGAAAAATCGGGGTATGGCGCAGTCTGGTAGCGCATCTGCTTTGGGAGCAGAGGGTCGGGGGTTCAAATCCCTCTGCCCCGACCATTGCTGGCAGGACGGGTCGGTTGCAAACACCGGCTTTGTGCCTCATGGGTCAGTATTTGCGCCCGTAGCTCAGCCGGATAGAGCAACGGCCTTCTAAGCCGTGGGTCGCAGGTTCGAATCCTGCCGGGCGCGCCAGAGACGGGCCGGGTGGAAAGTTATGGTGGGTGTAGCTCAGTTGGTAGAGCACTGGATTGTGGCTCCGGATGTCGAGGGTTCGAGTCCCTTCACTCACCCCATATCCATGCCGGACATGGATGAAACTTGACGGGCCGACAGGATTCCGTCAACAATCAGGCACAAGTTACAAGCCGTCAGGGCCGTTATCTGTGGTCTGTATGGTGTCAACGGCTGTTTTCTGGTGTCCTTGTAGATATATGAGCGTTATGAGCAGTCAGGGAGAAACGGCGAAAGTGGCGGAATTGGCAGACGCGCCGGATTTAGGTTCCGGTGCCGCAAGGCGTGAGAGTTCGAGTCTCTCCTTTCGCACCATGTTTTGAATCGGGTATCGTTATGGCAACACAGGCTGGTATGGCAGTACAAACAGAGAACCAGATGGATGTGGCGGTTGAGGTGGTGCAGGGGCTGGAGCGTCGTATGACGGTTACGGTGCCTGATCATGATATCGAGTCGAATATCAATAAAAAACTGCGTTCGATCGCTAAAACCGCCCATATGCAGGGCTTTCGCCCCGGCAGAGTGCCGTTTGGCATGGTGAAAAGACAGTATCTTGAGCAGGTGCGGGATGATGTGATGACGGATGTTATCGCTGCTACCTGCGAGCAGGCGCTGTTGAGGGAGAATATCCGGCCGGTTGACAGGCCCGCTTTGCAGTCACGGGACTTGAGGGATGACAGTGTGTTGCAGTATGTTGTCACTTTTGAGGTTTTTCCGGAAGTTGAGGTGCAGGGGCTGGATCGGCTGCGGGTGGAAAAGCCGGTGGTGTCCATTGACGGGGGGGATGTGGACCGTATGCTGGACAGATTGCGGCGACAGCGCACCGAGTGGCATGAGGTTGAGCGGGCAGGCCGGTCCGGTGATCGTCTTGTTGTTACGTTTGATGGCAGGATTGACGGTGAACCGTTTGAGGGCAGTCAGGCTGAGCACATGCCTGTGGTGCTGGGTGCCAGTCTCATGCCGAATGGATTTGAGGAGAATCTTGTTGGTCTGAAAGCCGGTGATGACAAGGTGTTCGAGATCACTTTTCTTCAGGATTATCGCGGTCAGGCCGTTGCTGGCCGGACTGCCCGGTTCAGTGTCCATGCTGACTCTGTCAGTGAGCCGGAGTTGCCGGAGGTGGATGATGAGTTTGCCCGCTCCTATGGGGTTGATGAGGGAGGAGTGGAGCAACTGCGTCAGGCTGTCGAGGAGAATATGCGGCGCGAGCTGGATCAGAAGGTGCGTTCCCTGATTAAGGAGCAGATCATGGACGGGTTGCTGGAAAATAATTCGATTGAGGTTCCGAATGTGCTGGTCGAGCGGGAGATTGATCGGCTGCATGAGGTGGTCACAAACGGTGCGCCGCAGCCCGGCAGCAGTGCCCGGACGGATCTGCCCCGCGCTCCGTTTGAAGAGCGGGCGCGCCGCCGTATCCGGCTTGGCTTGTTGGTGGGCAGGCTTATACAGGCCAACGGGATCGAGTTGGATCGGGATCGGTTTGATGAGCGGGTCAGGAGCATTGCTTCGACTTATGAGGAGTCTGAGGTGGTGGAGCGCGCCTATCGTGAGAGGGAAGACTTGAGGCGGGATCTGGAGGCTGTGGTTATGGAGGATCGGCTTGTCGATGTGCTGCTTGAGCAGATTGAGGTCGCGGAGGTGACAAAGGATTTTTTCGATGTCATTGAACCGCCTGCGGCTTGAGTGGATTTTTTCGGGGTCAGTCCGGTTATTTTGAGTGATATGGTCAGAGGTGGCTGTTATGAGTGATGGCAGAGGAGAAGGTTTGAGTCACGCGCCGGGGGCGTCGCAGATCAGAAATCTGAATCTGGTTCCTGTCGTGGTTGAGCAGACTTCCAGAGGTGAGCGTTCATATGATATCTATTCCCGCCTGCTCAAGGAGCGCGTGGTTTTTATGGTCGGACCGGTTGAGGATTATTCGGCCAATCTGATCGTGGCTCAGTTGTTGTTTCTGGAAGCAGACAATCCGGATAAGGATATTCATTTTTACATTAATTCTCCCGGCGGTTCGATTTCATCAGGGCTGGCAATTTATGATACCATGCAGTTTATCAAGCCTGATGTCAGCACCATGTGTATCGGTCAGGCAGCCAGCATGGGGGCGGTTCTGTTGGCCGGTGGTGCGGCCGGCAAGCGCTATTCTCTACCGCATTCGCGGGTGATGCTGCATCAGCCTCTGGGAGGATTTCAGGGGCAGGCTTCCGATTTTGACATTCACGCCAGAGAAATTCTGCTGGCACGTGAGCGATTGAACAGGATTCTGGCCGATCATACCGGCCAGAAGCTGGATAAAATTCAACATGATACCGACCGCGATAATTTTATGAGCGCTGAAGAGGCGAAGGATTATGGCCTGATCGATCAGGTGATGCTGGATCGTCAGGGCAAGGCCGGCGGGAAGAGTTGATTGTCGTTTCCTGCCCCGTTTGTGGTAGGATGACCGTTATCGCTACAGTAACGGCGCATTGAGCCCGGCCCGGATGATGCTGGTTGTACGGTGTTCCGGGTTGTTGAGCTTTTAGTGTTCGGTGGTCCCTGGTTTAAGGTTTATGGCAGGTTCGCATGAGTAAAAAATCAAAAGACGGCAGTCAGCTGATGTATTGTTCGTTTTGCGGCAAGAGTCAGCATGAGGTGCGCAAGCTGGTGGCCGGTCCGTCTGTGTTCATTTGTGATGAGTGCGTGGGGCTTTGCAATGACATTATCCGCGAAGAGATGGGGGAAGAGGCCGCCAGTGTTGGTCGGCTGCCCAGTCCCCATGAAATCAAGGCCGGTCTTGATGATTATGTGATCGGTCAGGAGCGTGCCAAGAAGGTGCTTTCCGTTGCTGTTTACAATCATTATAAGCGGCTCGAATCCAAAGATAGCGGCAGTGAGGGTGATGAGGATATTGAGTTGAGCAAAAGCAATATCCTGCTTATCGGGCCGACCGGCTCCGGTAAAACCCTGCTCGCCGAAAGTCTGGCCAGGATGCTGGATGTGCCCTTTACCATGGCCGATGCTACCACTTTGACCGAGGCCGGTTATGTGGGTGAGGATGTCGAAAATATTATCCATAAGTTGCTGCAGAAGTGTGATTATGATGTCAGCAAGGCCGAGACGGGCATTGTCTATATCGATGAGATCGACAAAATATCCCGCAAATCCGAGAATCCTTCGATTACCCGCGATGTATCGGGCGAAGGCGTTCAGCAGGCGCTGTTGAAGCTGGTCGAGGGTACTGTTGCGTCCATACCACCGCAGGGTGGGCGAAAGCATCCGCAGCAGGAATTCCTGCATGTCAATACGGCCAATATCCTGTTTATCTGCGGCGGGGCATTCGCTGGCCTCGACAAGATGATCCGTCATCGTTCTGAAAAAACCGGCATAGGCTTTTCAGCCGAGGTCAAGACCAAAGATGAAAGGCATGATTTTGCTGAAATAGTCGCGGCGGTTGAGCCGGAGGATCTGATCGGCTATGGATTGATACCTGAATTTATAGGGCGCCTGCCGATGGTGGCGATCTTGCAGGAGCTTGATGAGGATGCACTGGTTGCTATCCTCACCGAACCGAAAAATGCGATTATCCGCCAGTATGGCAAGTTGTTCGAGATGGAGGGTGTGGAAATTGATTTCAGGGAAGATTCATTGCGTACCGTTGCCAGAAAGGCGATGGAACGCAAGACCGGCGCACGTGGTTTGAGAACGATCCTTGAGAATGTTTTGCTGGACACCATGTATGACCTGCCGACATTGGAAAATGTCCGCAAAGTGGTGGTGGATGAGGCTGTGATTGAAGGCGACTCCCCTCCCTATATCATGTATGAAAGTGTGAAGAAGTCTGGAAAGCGTGTTTCTTCCGGTGCCAAAAGCTAGGCGGGCTGTGAATCGGTTCGATATGGTGCGCACGGGTTTGTTCGAAGTTGTCTGTACAGGTAAGGCTTTATGAAGAAAAAACGTATATCGGAAAAAGAAGATGTGTTGATCGAGCCGGAAGCCGATGAAAATGTTGTACCCGGTGTTCCGGTGCTACCGCTTCGTGATGTGGTTGTCTATCCGCACATGGTGATTCCGCTGTTTGTCGGGCGGGATAAATCTATCCGGGCACTTGAGGTTGCGATGACCAGTAACAAGCAGATTTTACTGGTGGCACAAAAAAACGCGGATGTTGATGAGCCGGATGTTGATGATATTTACAGTATCGGCACGCTGGCTACGATATTGCAGTTGCTGAAGCTGCCTGATGGCACGGTTAAGGTGCTGGTGGAGGGCCGCCAGCGTGCCGGTGCCCTTGAATATCTGACAACAGACAGTTTCTTTTCGGTGCGAGTGCAATTTGAGGATGAGATTGACACGGAAGACGAGCGTGAAGGAGAGATTCTGATTCGTTCGATTACGAATCTGTTTGATCAATATGTCAAGCTCAACAAGAAAGTTCCGCCGGAGGTGCTGACTTCGTTGTCCGGCATTGAGGAGCCGGGACGGCTCGCTGATACCATCGCCGCTCATATGTCACTCAAACTGGAGGAAAAGCAGCAGGTCCTGGAAGCCCTCGATGTCTATGCGCGCCTGGAGTACCTGATGTCAATGATTGAGGGTGAAATTGATATGCTTCAGGTGGAAAAGCGCATACGGGGGCGCGTTAAGCAGCAGATGGAGAAAAGCCAGCGTGATTATTATCTGAATGAGCAAATGAAGGCGATCCAGAAGGAGCTGGGTGACGCGGAGGATTCCCTTGGTGAGGTCGAGGGGCTGGAACAGAAAATTAAAAAGGCCCGTATGAGCAAGGAGGCCGAGGAAAAGGCAACCTCTGAACTGAAGAAGTTGAAGATGATGCCGCCAATGTCGGCAGAAGCAACCGTCGTCCGCAATTATATTGATCATCTGGTCGGTTTTCCGTGGCGCAAGAAAACCAAGGTTAATGAAAATATCGGCAAGGCGATGGAGGTGCTTGACACCGATCACTATGGACTGGAAAAGGTTAAAGAGCGCATCCTTGAATATCTGGCTGTGCAGCAGCGTGTCAAGAAGCTGAAGGGGCCGATACTTTGCCTGGTCGGCCCGCCGGGAGTTGGTAAAACCTCTCTGGGCAAGTCTATTGCCAAGGCCACAAACCGGAAATTTATTCGTATGTCTCTTGGTGGTATGCGTGATGAAGCCGAAATTCGCGGTCATCGAAGAACGTATATTGGTTCCATGCCCGGCAAGATTGTCCAGAATCTGTCCAAGGTTAAAACGAGAAACCCGCTTTTCATGCTCGATGAAATAGACAAGATGTCCATGGATTTTCGTGGTGACCCTTCTTCCGCCCTGCTCGAAGTGCTGGATCCTGAGCAGAATAATGCCTTCAATGATCACTATCTGGAAGTAGATATTGATTTGTCGGACACGATGTTTATCGCCACTTCCAATACGTTGAAGTTCCCCCCCCCATTGCTGGATCGCATGGAGGTCATCCGTCTGGCCGGCTATACCGAGGATGAAAAGCAAAGCATTGCCGAGCGCTACCTTATACCGAAACAAATCAAGGCAAATGGCCTTGAAAAGGATGAGATAGAGATAGCCGGAGAGTCTGTGCTGGATACTATTCGCTATTACACGCGGGAAGCCGGTGTGCGCAATCTGGAACGTGAATTCAGCAAGATCTGCCGTAAGGTCGTTAAGGAATTAATTACAGAACCGCGTAGTGAAAAGCTTGTCGTAACAGCGGATATGCTGGAAAAGTATCTGGGAGTCAGAAAGTTTCGCTATGGCGAAGCGGAAGACTCCAACCGGGTCGGGCAGGTTACGGGTCTGGCATGGACAGAGGTCGGCGGTGAGCTGTTGCATATAGAGTCTGCTGTTTTGCCGGGAAAGGGGAAGTTTGTTAATACCGGTCAGCTTGGTGATGTCATGCAGGAATCCATACAGGCCGCCATGACAGTTGTCAGGGCGCGCTCCGACAGTCTGGGCATAAAAAATGATTTTTACCAGGAACATGATGTTCATATCCATGTGCCGGAAGGGGCTACACCGAAAGACGGGCCGAGCGCCGGAATCGGAATGTGTATCGCCATAGTCTCCGCTTTGACCGGCATACCCGCCAGAGCCGATGTTGCCATGACCGGCGAGATTACCCTGCGGGGCGAGGTGTTGCCTATCGGCGGCCTGAAGGAGAAACTGCTGGCAGCATCCCGTGGGGGCATTAAAACTGTCCTGATCCCTGATGAAAACCGGAAAGACCTGAAGGAGATCGCGGATAACATTAAGGGACATCTTAATATCAGACCCGTCAAATGGATAGATCAGGTGCTTGAGACGGCACTTGAACATTTGCCCCTGCCTATCGATAAGGCAGAGGCACCAGTTGGTAAATCAAAAGGCAAAAAAACGTCAAAAAGCAGTCAGGTTACTGCACATTAATCGTTTCCTTGGTGCCTGAATTTCTGTACAATACGGGCGCGTGCTTGCTTCATGCAGAATAATGCTTCATGCAGAATAATGGTTTCAGGCAAGGGTAGTACGAATGCCTTGAGGCTCACTTTTTAATATCCACTGAATAATTGGGGAATTTTTATGAACAAAACAGAAGTCATTGATACAGTCGCAGAAGCCGCTGGTTTATCCAAAACTGATGCCGGCCATGCGGTCGAAGCCTTTTTGGATGCGGTAACGAATGCTTTGAAACAGGGTGACTCGGTTACGCTGGTAGGCTTTGGTACTTTTCTGGTCAGAGAGCGTGCCGCACGTATGGGGCGTAATCCTCAGACAGGAGCCAAGATACAAATCAAGGCTTCAAAAGCTCCTGCGTTCAAGGTTGGTAAGGCCCTGAAAGATGCCGTAAACTAGCGCATTATGGGAGCCATATCGTTTACAAGTGCCGGTATTGGCTTCCAAAATGGGCGCTTAGCTCAGTTGGGAGAGCATCGCCCTTACAAGGCGAGGGTCGCAGGTTCGAGCCCTGCAGCGCCCACCATTTTTACGGAATATCCGGAGCGGTAGTTCAGTTGGTTAGAATACCGGCCTGTCACGCCGGGGGTCGCGGGTTCGAGTCCCGTCCGCTCCGCCATATACAGGGTATCGGTACTTTTATATCCATCAATTACTGACTTCAGATATTTGTCATCCTAAATAGAGAGTTTTTATGCTGCAATCCATACGGGACAGGCTGGTTGGCTGGGTTGCTTGGGGCATTGTAATTTTAATAGGTGTCCCATTTGCGATAATAGGGATCACTGACTTCGGGACACCGGCGCGAGTAATACCGGTCGCGGAAATCGGTGACATATCTATTGATCAGGAGGAGTACCAAAGGCGTTATCAGTTACGCCGGCAGAATGTCCAGCAGCAGTTGGAGGGGCGCTATAATCCTGATCTGTTTGATCCCCAGCTACGAAAGCAGGTTGTCAATATGCTGGTGGAAGAGGCACTGCTGCGGGTCTTCGCTGAAGATAACAATATCCATATCGGCGATAATGAGCTGGCGCTGATCATTCAATCTGATTCGAGTTTTCAGAAAGACGGGCGGTTTGATTTCAATGAATATCGTGCCCGAATCGGGCAAGAGGGTTTTACACCGGACCGATACGAGCAGTTTTTACGTCGCGAACGTGTCCTGACAACCCTCCCGAGAATGGTTAGGGCGAGCAGCTTTGCTACACATGGAGAGGCAAAGCGCCTTAATGATCTGGCGGCTCACAAACGTGTTATTCGCTATGCTGTGGTTGGCCGTGATTTTTCCCCTGATGATGTGAATATCAGCGAAGACGATGCCCGCTCCTATTATGACTCTCACCAGAACCAGTTTGAAAGGCCAGAGCAGATTAAACTTGAGTATCTTCGGGTGTCTGCTTCCAGACTCGCTGACAGAGTGGAGATTACAGAGGATGCCCTTCGCCGGTACTACGAGGAGCATTCCGAACGTTATATTGTCGATGAGCAGCGTAAAAGCAGCCATATACTGATCGCACTGCCGGAAGGTGAATCGCTTG
Source organism: Gammaproteobacteria bacterium (assembly GCA_965214035.1). Taxonomy (GTDB): domain Bacteria; phylum Pseudomonadota; class Gammaproteobacteria; order JAJDYQ01; family JAJDYQ01; genus JAJDYQ01. The sequence goes on from OZ243932.1 coordinate 1,598,431, forward strand.
AAAATTCCGCTGAGGCACTTGAAAAATTTAATGCCGTGAAGGATAAGCTGGCTGCCGGCGAGGATTTTGCGGAGCTCGCGCGTCAGTATTCAGATGATCCGGGTTCTGCGTCGGCAGGTGGCGACCTCGGTCAGGTCAGTCGCGGGATGATGGTGAAGCCATTTGAGACAGCCCTGTTTGCCATGGGTGAGGCGGGTGAAGTCAGTGACCCGGTGCTTACCAGTTTTGGCCATCACTTTATCCGCCTTGATGAAATCATTGAAAGAGAAGAGCAGTCTTTTGATGAAGTTCGGCAGGAGCTTGAAGAAGGTTATGCGGAGCAGGAGTCGGTCAATCTCTTTTATGATGTGTCAGAGCACATGGCCGAGCTCAGTTATGAAAACCAGGGTTCACTGGTCCCGGTATCTGAGGCACTGGGCATCCCGTTGCAAACAACAGACTGGCTCGGGCGTGAGAATGATATGCCGGTTATTGATGCGGATGGTGAGGCCAATGTCGAGGCTAACCCGGATGTGTTGCGCGAAGCATTTAGCGAGCGGCTGCGTGCCGGAGACAATAGCGACCCTGTCGAAATTGATAAAAATGATGTCGTTATTATCCGTGTAGTGGATTATCGGGAAGCGGTGATACTGCCCTTCGATGACGTAACAGAGCAGGCACTATCCAGTGCAAGGAATGCCGCGATCAATGCAAAGATCCGTGATTTTGCTCTCGAACTGGCTGAAAATGTGCGTGGTGGCGGTTCTTTTGAAGAACTGGTCGAGCAGCATGGTTTGATGTTGGAAACTCCAGAACCGATTGGGCGTGACAACTTGTCTTTACCAGCGGGAATGTTGCCGCAGGTGTTTAAAATGCCTGTTCCTGCCGGGGACGATATTGCAGTGACCGTTATATCTTTGTCGGACGGGAGCTATGGGGTGATTGCATTGGATAAAATCATATTGCCGGAGGCAGCCAATGAGCTTTTGGTCCGGGAATTGAGTCAGCGTTATGCGGCAAGGGCGGCACAAAGTGTTGTAACCGCCATGCGTGAAGCGGCGGACGTTGTCATACATGAGGATAGACTGTAGCCCGGTGATATTTCTGACCTGACAATATGCCAATACGTCGGTTATCTCCTGATCTTGTAAACCAGATCGCTGCAGGCGAGGTGGTGGAGCGGCCGGCTTCTGTTGTCAAGGAGTTGATAGAAAACAGTCTGGATGCAGGTGCCGGTCAGGTCGATGTCAGTATATCAGAGGGAGGGATTCGCCTTATACAGGTGCGTGATAACGGTCATGGCATTCCCCATTCGGAGCTGAACCTGGCTGTTGCCAGTCATGCAACCAGTAAAATATCAGATGCGGATGATCTTGGTGCAATTCACTCTCTGGGGTTCAGGGGGGAGGCGCTCGCCAGTATCGCCGCAGTTTCCCGTTTTGAATTAACTTCAAAACATAATGATGGTGAGCATGCCTGGAAAATGCTGGATTGTCAGGCCGATACTCCCGAATTTGTTCCGTCAAACTTGTCATCCGGGACACGAGTGGATGTGCATGACCTATTCTATAATGTGCCGGCCAGACGCCGGTTTCTGCGCACCGATAAAACCGAATTTTCGCACATTGAGCAGGTATTCCGCCGCCTCGCATTAAGCCATCTGACGTCAGCGTTCTCATTAACGCATAATGGTAAAACCATATTTGATCTCAAGGTTACGGATGGTTCCGACGGATTAAAATCCAGAATCAGTCGGGTTCTGGGGGGGGATTTTTCGGCCAATGCGATTTATCTGGAACATGCCGGTGCCGGCCTTGCGCTGAGAGGCTGGGTCGCTCAGCCAACTTATTCCAGATCGCAGGCCGACCAGCAGTATTTTTATGTCAATGGGCGCGTAATCCGAGATAAGCTTGTTGCACATGCGGTACGTCAGGCGTTTTCGGATGTATTGTTTCATGGTCGATTTCCGGCTTATGTTTTATATCTCACGCTTGACCCGTCACGGGTTGATGTTAATGCACATCCGGCCAAACATGAAGTGCGTTTCAGGGACGGGCGCACCGTGCATGATTTCATTTTTCATAGTTTGCATAAATCCTTGTCCGAGACATGTGCCGGGAAACAAGTTTCCGTAAAACCGGATGCTCTGCTGAATGCAGCCAAAGCCCCCGGCAGGGATGGTACATATTCATCACCGCAGACGAGTCTGAATATGCGAGAGGCAGTAAATGCTTACAATAATCTGTACGGTCAACCGCTCTCGGCAAACCAACCGGCGACCGTTCAGGAAGCGACCGCTTTGCCTGATTCGGCTGATGAAGAGGATATCCCCCCGCTGGGATACGCACTGGCCCAGTTGCTCGGTGTCTATATTCTGGCCCAGAATCGGGATGGTTTGATTATTGTGGACATGCATGCGGCACATGAACGGATTACTTATGAACGCCTTAAACGGCAATTTGATCAGGAGAGTATTCGTGTGCAGCCGTTGCTGGTACCAGAGCGCATTTCTGTTTCACAAAAAGATGTGGCACTGGTCGAGGAACATCAGGATATTATCCAGTCATTGGGTATGTTGCTGGATGTCAGTGGCCCGGAGAGTCTTTTATTGCGTGAAATTCCGGCCTTGCTGCACTCGCAGAATCTGAACCGGCTGGTGCATGACGTTATAGAAGATTTACATGCGGCAGGATCATCGAATCGGCTCAGTGAGCTTGCGAATGAATTGCTTTCGAGCATGGCTTGCCATGGTTCTATCAGGGCCAACCGGCAACTGGCTGTTGCGGAGATGAATGCGTTGTTGAGGGATATGGAGGGGACCGAGCGGTCCGGGCAGTGCAATCATGGTCGTCCGACCTGGGTACAGATTGGACTTGCTGATCTGGATAAATTGTTTGACCGTGGAAACTAGGCCGAAAGTTGTGCTGCTGATGGGGCCGACGGCTGCCGGCAAAACGGAGCTGGCCATTGAGCTGGTCGAGAGCTTCAATATGGAAATTATCAGCGTGGATTCTGCGCTTGTTTACCGTGGGATGGATATTGGTACGGCCAAGCCAAAGGCCGAAGTCTTGAACCGTATTGTCCATCACCTTGTGGACATACGCGATCCGGCTGAACCTTATTCGGTCGCTGAGTTTTCTTCCAACGCCGCCATATTGATCAAGGATATACTGGCCCGCGGTAAAGTGCCTTTGCTGGTCGGTGGCACCATGTTGTATTACCGGGCCATCATGGAAGGGCTATCCAGGCTGCCAAAGGCTGATGAAGCTGTCCGTCAGAGGATACTCTGCGAGGCCGGCGAGAAAGGTTGGACGGCAATGCACGAACAGCTCAGACGCATTGACCCGGTATCTGCGTCCCGTATTCATCCACATGATCCGCAACGCATACAGCGTGCGCTGGAGGTTTACTATATCACCGGAGATACCATGTCCGACCGGATGAAATCTGATCGAGGCGAAGGATTGCCGTATGATTTTATTAAAATGGCAGCATCGCCAGAAGACCGATCAGCATTGCATCGTCGTATTCAAATGCGCTTTGATAATATGTTGGCGCAGGGTTTCATTGATGAAGTGGTGAGGCTGAAAGAACGGAGAGATCTCGGCCCGGACAAACCGTCTATGCGGTGTGTGGGCTATCGGCAGATCTGGCGATACCTGGATGGCGAATATGGCAAAGAGGAAGCCCGTCTCAAGGGTATCTGTGCCTCCAGACAGTTGGCTAAACGGCAGCTTACCTGGTTACGTTCAATTTCAGGTGTCAACTGGTTTGATTTGAGCAGGAATGCACAAAAAATGTCCGATCCAGTATCCTTTGTACATGAAAGTTTTGCATAAATGGTCCGAGTATGGGATACTCGGCAGCGTATCGGAGATGTTGCTCCGAGATAACGATAATTAAGTCGGAGATTGTCAAATGTCTAAAAGCCATTCATTACAAGAACCTTTCCTGAACACCCTTCGGAAGGAAAAAATACCCGTATCAATTTTTTTAGTGAACGGGATTAAACTTCAGGGCCAGATTGACTCTTTTGATCAGTTTGTTCTTTTGCTGAAGAACAATGTAAACCAGATGATTTACAAGCATGCCATTTCAACCGTTGTGCCGGCGCGAAGTGTCCGTATTCAGCTCGAGCCCGACGGAGGAGAGCCTGGTAATTTCTAGTGTTGTAACTTGCGGGGACGGCTTTGTTTGAGCGTCCGGGAGATGGTGAGCTCGCCCTGCTGGTGCATGTCCGCTTTCGCAAGGCCGGATTTTGCTCAGGTCATGGCAGTGCCGGGTTTGGAGATGTCCAGCAGGAATTTCGGGAATTATGTGAATCGGCCGGTACCCGAATCGTTGGTATGGTGGCATCCTCCCGGTATGCACCCGACCCAAGATATTTTACAGGCAAGGGTAAGGCTGGAGAAATCGCTCTCAAGGTACAATCTTCGAGAGCCGAGATCGTTATCTTCAATCATGTGCTTTCGCCGGTACAGGAAAGAAATCTGGAAAAGCTGTTCAGGTGCCGTGTACTGGGCCGCACCGGCTTGATTCTTGATATTTTTGCCCGGCGTGCACGAAGTTTTGAGGGTAAGTTGCAGGTGGAACTGGCCCAACTACGCCACCTGTCCACCCGCCTGGTGAGAGGTTGGACCCACCTGGAAAGACAGAAAGGCGGTATCGGACTTAGAGGCCCCGGCGAGTCCCAGCTAGAGACCGATCGTCGGTTGATTGGCGGACGCATTAAAAAACTGGTATCCCGTCTGGAAAAAGTCAGAACTCAACGGGAACAGGGCCGCCGTTCCCGGCAGAAGACAGAGGCCCCGGTCGTAGCTCTGGTAGGCTACACGAATACCGGCAAATCAACCCTGTTTAACCAGATGACATCAAGCGGAGTGTATGCCGCCGATCAACTATTTGCCACGCTTGATCCAATGCTGCGGCGCGTTGATTTACAGGGAGGATCGCATATTATTCTGGCTGATACCGTCGGTTTTATTCGGGATTTGCCTCATGAGCTTGTGAGTGCATTTCGCTCAACGCTGGCGGAAACCCGTGATGCTGACCTTTTGCTGCATGTGGTCGATGCGTCCAGAGAAGATCGCGATGATTGTATTGAGCAGGTAGAGGCTGTTCTTGCCGAGATTGGCGCAGGTAAGACTGCCGGTCAGCCTGTTTTAATGGTTTATAATAAAGCCGATTTAACTCATCATGGTTCCGGTGTTGATCGTGACGAGCAGGGTCGGCCAGTGCGGATCTGGTTATCGGCGTATCATTCGGATGGTCTTGAACACCTGTGCGCGGTGCTGATCGGAATTTTCCGTCGTCAGAAACATCACGGATGGATAAAGCTGGCACCTGATGAATCGGCACTTCGTGCCGAACTGTATCAACGTAATGTTGTGCAAAATGAAACATATGATGAACAGGGATGCACGATTCTGGAAATCAGCATCCATGACCGCGATCTTGACTCGACCGGCCTGATGGAGAGACTACAAACAGCCATGGCTTGAAAGGACACTGAGCATCTCGATGAAAAATTTTAACGGCACCATAAGTTCGATAAAGTTGCGACCGGTGACGGTACTGCCTACAATGGAGATTCTTTTACTCAATCAGGTATTTTCTTGATGAACAGCACCAGCAGTATGCGCCCTTCCGGGAATGGTTTTCTGGCCCGCCTGATCCGCTTTGCAGGGCTGAAGATGGCGTGGAATGAGTCCGGAAACGGTAAAGACAAAGATAATAAGAATGATCCCTGGGGGAATGGCAATCAGGGCGGGCCTCCTGATCTGGATGAAGTTGCCAGAAAAATGCGGGAAAAATTTGGCGGATTGCTCGGCGGCAACAAGGGTGGTCGCGGAGGAGGTTCTGCCGGCCCGTCATCCGGCCCGTTCGGGATTGGTATTTATGCAATAGTACTGGCTGCATTTGCTGTTATCTGGCTGGTCTATGATATGACTCACACCATCCAACAGGCAGAGCGCGGCGTTGTACTTCGCTTTGGCAAATATGTGGACACGATTCAGCCGGGCCTGAACTTCCGCCTTCCGCGCCCCATTGAGAGGGTCTATAAAATTGACGTGAAAAAAATATACAACTTCACCGACAAGGCCAGCATGCTGACAAAGGACGAAAATCTGGTTGAGGTGATGTTTTTTATCCAGTATCAAATCCAGAAACCGGAAAAGTTTTTATTTGAAGTCCGTTGGCCGAACAAAAACCCGCAGAGCGTCCTGCGTTCCATTATAGAAAGCTCTGTCAGGGATGTGGTGGGCAAGTCCATGATGGACTATGTCCTGACTGAAGGGCGCACCTCAATCGCAACCCAGACTCGTGATCTTATGCAGCAGAGTCTGGATCAGTACGATACAGGTCTTCTGATAAGCGAGCTCAAACTTGAAGATGCGAGGCCACCAGAAGCCGTGAAGGCTGCTTTCGATGATGCTATCAAGGCCCGTGAGGATCAGGAGCGAGCCAAGAATGAGGCTGAGGCCTACAGCAATGACATTATTCCAAAGGCGCGTGGTAAATATGCCAGAGACATTGCCGATGCCGAGGCTTACAAGGCACAGGTTATCGACGAGGCTGAGGGCGATGCCAGTCGCTTCGGACAATTGCTTGCTGAATATGAGAAGGCACCGGGAGTCACCAGAGATCGCCTGTATCTTGAGACAGTAGAGAGAGTATTGGCCAATAACCGCAAAATTATGATTGATGTGGAAAGTGGTAACAACCTGATGTATCTGCCGCTGGACAGGATTACCACACAGTCGGCGGGTGTGGCAGCATCCCGTTCGTCCACTCGCGAACAGGAACCAGCCATGCGCCGCGAACCAACAACCTTTCGCACTGACTCACGTCCGGAGATGCGCCGATGAACACACTCAGAATTCAACTGCTTATTATCATCCTCGTGTTACTGGCGGCGCTTGCACCACAGGCATTCTATACGGTGAATATGATGCAGAAAGCCGTCCTGCTGCAATTCAAGAAGGTGCAGCGTTCAGACTATGAACCCGGATTGTATTTCAAGATACCGTTCATTGAGGAAGTTAAAAAATTCGATAAGCGGACCCTGACCCTGGATGCAGAACCTGAGCGTTTTCTTACCAAAGAGAAGAAATTTCTGATTGTGGACTCCTTCATCATGTGGCGAATTGAAGATGAACAAAAATACTTTACCACAACCGGTGGCGATGAATTTGCGGCTCAGCGGCTTTTGGCTCAAAAAGTAAACGCCGGTCTGCGTGATGAATTCGGCCTGCGCACGATCAAGGAAGTGGTTTCGGGTGAGCGTCGAGAAGTAATGAACATCCTGCGCGATCAAGCCAATCAGGCTGCATCTGAGCTGGGGGCAAAAGTAATTGATGTCCGCATCAAGAAAATTGACCTGCCGGACGAGGTCAGTGACTCTGTATTTGACCGGATGCGCTCCGAGCGCAAGCGGGTTGCCAATGACCTGCGTTCACAGGGTGCGGAAGTGGGAGAGCAGATTCGTGCAGATGCGGACCGTCAACGTACCGAGATACTGGCTTCGGCCTATCGCAAAGCACAGGAAATACGAGGTGAAGGCGATGCAACGGCGGCGAAAACCTATGCTGGAGCCTATGAAGAGAACGAGGCATTTTTCAAATTTTATCGCAGCCTTGAAGCCTATCGTAAGACATTCCAGGGATATGGTGATATTATGGTGCTGGAACCGGACAGTGAATTTTTTCGCTACTTTAATGACCCAATGGGTAATGAGCGGATGGACAACAGCACCATGGATGAACCGGCTGCTGCCCGGTAAGTCACTGATGCTGAGATGGATATTATCTGGAATGATCTATGGGCTGCGATTGCGCTCATGCTGATTATTGAGGGTATTATGCCATTTATTAACCCGGGGGCATTTTGCAGAATGCTGAAAGTGGTTAGTGAAATGGACCTCAAAAAAATACGTATTCTGGGCGCAGTCTGGATGGGGTGTGGTCTGCTTGTTCTCTACTGGGTCAGGGGCTGACCGAATGAGCGAAAGTCGCTGGTTGCTACCTGACGGCATGGAAGAGATACTGCCGGAAGCTGCCAGCCGACTGGAGGAGCTGCGACGGCAACTGCTTGATTTATACCGAAGCTGGGGCTATGAGCTGGTTATCCCGCCTTTTATTGAATATCTGGAATCATTACTGACCGGTACAGGTGCGGATCTGGATATTCAGACATTCAAACTGACCGACCAACTGACAGGCCGAACCATGGGAGTTCGCGCCGATATGACTCCTCAGGTGGCACGGATTGAGTCGGTCGTGCTGAAGCGCAATGAACCGGTTCGGCTGTGCTATCTGGGCACAGTATTACGAACCCGCCCACTTGAATCGGGTGGCTCCCGCAGTCCCTTGCAGATAGGTGCTGAACTGTATGGTCACCATGGGCCGGAGAGCGATGTTGAAGTGATTTCATTGACAGTAGAGTCTCTAAAAACTGCCGGAGTAGATGATGTGCTGCTGGACCTTGGTCATGTTGGGGTATTTCGGGGGCTGGTACAGGAGGCCGGTTTAAGCATATCGCAGGAAGCGATTTTATTCGATATCCTGCAGCGCAAATCTGCGCCGGAGCTCGAGCAGTTTTTACAAAACAACGGCGTTGTTCAATCGGCCCGGACATGGCTGGCCGTGTTATGTAGCCTTAATGGTGAAATAGAAAATCTGCCACAGGCTGCTGCGCATTTACAGGGCACGGGTGAACAGGTTCAACAATCATTGCAGGCACTGCAATCCGTGGCAGATTTACTGCTGGAACGCATTCCGGGACTTAATCTCCATTTTGATTTGGCGGAGCTGCGAGGCTACCACTACCATACCGGAGTTGTTTTCGCTGCCTATTCAATCGGCCATGGAAAGGCGATTGCGCAGGGAGGGCGATATGATAATATCGGTCGGGACTTTGGTGTATCACGCCCTGCCACAGGCTTTAGTGCCGATCTGAAACAATGGGTCCAACTATCAGATTGGAATACGACACCCTGTCGTCCAGGCATACTGGCACCCTGGGATAACGATCCTCGGCTACAGAAAACAATCACCCGCTTGCGCGAGAAAGGCGAGCGAGTGATACAGAATCTTGCCGACCAGAGTGAAGTGGACGGTTGTGACCGCCACTTGGTGAAGCGGGGTGAAGCCTGGGAAATTGAATCCCTCCAGAGAAGCCACATACATTCGCCCCGGGCCGGCAGAAGCACGGAGCAATGAGCGTTTTTTGCTGACTTTGACGATATATCTCTGTGTTGCGGCAAGCTTTTTTTAATCAACAAAGACATCAGATAGTCGCATCCGAGCAAACATATTTACAGGAAAAATCATGGGTAAAAGCGTCGTAATTGTCGGTACCCAATGGGGTGATGAAGGCAAGGGGAAAGTAGTTGATTTATTGACTGGACGGGCACAATCAGTGGTCCGCTTTCAGGGAGGGCACAATGCCGGTCACACGCTGGTGATTGACGGACAAAAAAATGTCCTGCACCTCATTCCCTCCGGCATCCTGAGAGAAGGGGTTTGCTGCATGATTGGAAATGGCGTTGTGCTATCTCCCGATGCCCTGCTGAGAGAAATGGCAGAATTAAATGAATGCGGTATTCCCGCACAGGACCGCCTGCGTCTGAGCGAATCCTGCGCGTTGATTTTTGACTATCATATTGCGCTCGATCAGGCGCGTGAAATTGCACGTGGCAAAAAAGCCATCGGCACGACAGGCCGTGGTATCGGTCCGGCTTATGAAGACAAAATTTCCCGTCGAGGTCTGCGTCTGGGAGACTTGCTCTATCCTGAGCACTTTGCGGAAAAACTGCGAGGAGTTATGGACTACCATAACTTTGTTCTACAACACTATTTCGGGGCCGATACCATTGATTACCAAATGGTACTCGATAAGTCTCTCAAGGCGGCGGAAGCTCTGGTGCCGATGACCGCTGATGTGACGGGCCTGTTGGCACGAGCACGTCAGGCAGGAGACAACATTCTGTTTGAGGGTGCTCAGGGAGCGCTGCTCGATATCGATCAGGGAACCTACCCGTTCGTAACATCCTCAAACACGACTGCCGGCGGTGCCGCGACAGGTACAGGTGTTGGCCCGTGCCATATAGACTATGTGCTCGGTGTTACCAAGGCATACACCACCCGTGTTGGTGCGGGACCATTTCCAACCGAACTTTATGATGCCGCCGGTCTGAATGATCCGCATGGCCGGCATATGGCCGATAAAGGCCATGAATTTGGAGCCACGACAGGGCGTGCCCGCCGCTGCGGATGGCTGGATATGGTCGCTCTGAAGCGATCAAATCAACTCAACAGTGTAACTGGCATGTGTATTACCAAACTGGATGTACTGGATGGGCTGCAAACCATCAAAATCGCTACAGCCTATAAATATCAGGGAAAAATGATAGATACGCCACCGGTCGGCGCAGAGGCTCTGGACGCCTGCGACGTATTCTATGAAGAATATCCAGGCTGGTCAGAAAGTACTGCCGGTGCCACATCAATGGGCGAACTCCCAAAAAATGCACGTAATTATCTAAATGCCATAGAAGAACTGTCCGATACACCCATCCATATTATTTCCACGGGTGCAGACCGTGGTGCCAATATAATCATTGAGCAGCCATTTGATTAGTGCCTTAATACACAAGGCGTCAAAATCAAAAATACGAAAACAAACATTCTGTACGCAATAAGCAGAGAGAATCTGGCAGAGAACTGAAGTGCGTTATCGTATCTCCTGCCCGGAATCAGTTCCATGCTGGTCTGGGCAATTCGAAATCACAGATTGGAGGAAATATCTTCTGTTTGACAGGTCTGTCGTCAGGCTGCCAGCCGGATACAAACAGGGGACACCATTGATTGAAGCCTGAGCGAAAATTTAGCGGCATCAACACCGCATGGATCGGGGCGCACCATTTCCAGGGCAGTACGGGGGAGGCATTGATGAACCCCGATCTCCCTTAGCGCTCCCTGAAAGTAATCCTGCCCTTGGTCAGATCATAGGGCGTCAGTTCGACGGTGACTGTATCACCGGTCAGGATACGAATGTAGTGTTTACGTATCTTGCCGGATATATGCGCGGTGACCACATGACCGTTTTCGAGTTCCACTCTGAACATTGTATTAGGCAGCGTCTCGATGACCGTACCCTGCATTTCAATCTGATCTTCTTTAGCCATACTTTTGAGGCATTTGGGAAAGCGGCGTATTCTGCATGATTTGGAACGGGAAGCAAGAAGATTTTTGGCAATAAACGGATAGGTACAGCCTGCGAATCCCAGAAAATGGTTGCATTGACAACCTCGTATCGCCGGTTATTCTTTTCAATTTGCCTCCTGGCGGGAGCTATATCGCGACCAATAATTGTGCGCTGAAATAATCATTTTGATCCGTCCAGACTTTTTTGACCTGAAAGCCGGACTGCCCGGCGATCTTTTCAAACTCCTTTAATGAATACTTGTATGAACTTTCGGTATGGATACTGTCACCGGTTGCCAGAGAAAATTTCTTTTGGCTGATCGAGAATGCTTGATTGGTGATGCTTACCAGATGCATCTCAACGCGGCCTTTAGACTCATTATAAAAGGCTTCATGCTGAAATTTTTCCACATCAATATCGGCACCAAGCTCACGGTTAATCCGATGCAGGAGATTCAGGTTGAATGCGGCGGTGACTCCTGCCTTATCGTTGTAGGCACTATGCAACACCTGTTCATCTTTTTTCAAATCAACCCCAATCAGCAACTGACCACCGATACCGACAAGCCCGTGAATCTGGCGCATAAAGGCGATTGCTTCATCAGTGTGGAAGTTGCCGATGCTGGAACCGGGATAAAATGCGACGACAGAATCAGTGCTGCAATGCGGAGGCAGAGTTAATTCGCTGGAAAAGTCCGCACATACAGCATGTACCTCAAGCCATGGATAGTCGTCAGCCAGACTCTGGGTTGCTTCGAGCAAAAACTCCTTGGAGATATCAACACCAAGGTACTGATTGGGACGAAATGACTCCAACAAAACCCTGATTTTTTCACTGCTGCCGCTGCCCAGTTCAACGAGAATGCACTCTTCCCCTATATGATGGGCAATATCATCCACATTATCCCTGAAAATACCGATCTCGGTGCGGGCTGGATAATACTCCGGCAGTTCACAGATTTTATCGAAAAGCACGGAACCCTGCTGATCGTAAAGATATTTGGGAGAAATTGCCTTTGGAGTACAACTCAGGCCAGACAGTACCTCGCCCAGAAAGTCACTGTCCGTGACGGAATAGTCGTGAAACTCAACGGCATTATTGGATTCAGTCGCAATGCTGTCAGTGTCTGCGGGTGAAAAATTCATAAAATTAAAGGGTTTTTTCAGTTTATTTCCGATGATCATGGTCATGGTAACATACAACAGCTTTCGCTGCCACTTGAACCTGATGAGGCGGGCGTTACTCGTTTGGAAGAAATCATGTCTGGTGCTGCAACTGCCACCTATGCCAAACGCAGAAACTGTCTGACAGATACAGGTTCAGAGCACCATAACCGGGCAGAACTTTCTGGAGTGCAATATCGACAAAGCCAGGACTGAAAATCCTCAAGGGTGATTTCTCTTGCCCCCAGCGAGAATAAATGTGCCGAGCTGACCTGACAGTCAACCAGATGAAAATCATGATTCAGCAGATGACGAACCAGACAGGCGAGAGCCACCTTTGAGCTGTCCCGAACTCTGGAAAACATGGATTCCCCAAAAAATATCCGGCCGACGACAATGCCATACAATCCGCCGACCAGTTCCCCATCCTGCCAAATCTCGGCAGAATGGGCATGCTTCAAGTCGTGCAGGTGCTGATATGCCGCCATCATATCGGCGGTTATCCAAGTATCGGAGTCGCCACTGCGACCTGCCGCACAACTTTCAATGACACTGGCAAAATCACGGTCAAGCGAAAAAACAAATCCGGCATTCCGGCAGGTTTTTCTCAGGCTGCGGCTCATTTTGAACTCGTCAGGCAACAGAACACAGCGCGGCGATGGAGACCACCACATAATAGACTGTCCTTCGCAGTACCATGGGAATATGCCTTTTTTATAGGCGGCCAACAGGCGTCCCGGAGCCAGATCGCCACCCAGACACAAAAGGCCATCGGGATATTTCAGGGCAGCCTCTGCCGGAGGAAAATTATCGGGGGCAGAACCCGGTTCAATCCAGAACAATGAAGGCCGACTCATGATATTTCCTTCTTTTTATAGGCGGAACTATCGGACAACTGCCGGTGAAAATCCCGCATGGCGCGTATTTCATCCCGCAAAAACTGATCAATGGCCTGACGAAAATCAGCGCGGGCAATCCAGTGTGCCGAATATGTAAATGACGGGTCAAAGCCTCTGGATATTTTATGCTGTCCCTGTGCGCCGGGTTCAAAGCGTTTAAGCCCATGCTGTATGGCATACTCAATGCCGCGATAATAACAAGTCTCAAAATGCAGGCCGGGGATATCCCGGATTGCCTCACGGTGGCACCCCCAGTGGCGGCCATATAACACATCGCGACTACGAAAATTGATAGCCATGGCAATGGGCTTTTCATCAAGGCAGGCCATGGCAATAACAATCTGCTCACCCATGGAATCACCGATCTCCTTCCAGAAACCGGCATTTAATGTGGCATAACCGCTTTTCTCAGTGAATGTATTGACATAATAACGATGAACCAGCTCCCACTGATCCTCATTCAGGTCGGTGCCCGACAGCATATCGACATGGACATTTTTTTCCCTGACCCGGCGCCGTTCCTGTTTGATTTTCTTGCGTTTATCGTGGCGCAGTGATGACAGGAAATCCTGGAAACTGTGATAGTCTGCATTATGCCAGTGATACTGCACATCATGGCGTACAGACATGCCCTCCTCCTCCAGCAATTTCAACTGCCGACTTTCCGGAAACAGACAATGCAGGCCGGAAAAACTATTTTCATGGCAATAGGCCAGAGCGGCCTTTGCCAGCCGTGCTGCCATGACCGCATCGCCATCCGGCACCAGCAGACGCCTGCCGGTTGCCGGCGTATAAGGAATAGCCGAAACCAGTTTGGGATAATAGCGCACACCATGGCGATGAAAGGCATCGGCCCAGGACCAGTCAAACACCAGCTCACCGTAGGAATTATTTTTCGCATACAGCGGCATGGCACCGACCAGACTGCCGTGCCGGTCACGAGCCACAAGAAAACGTGGAAACCAGCCAAAACGCTCACCAACGGCACCATGCCGTTCCAATGCCACCAGAAACTCATGGCGCAGAAAGGGAGAATGATCGATATTCAGCGCATTCCACTGAGCGGACTCGACGGTCTCCAGAGAATCAATAACCTCAATATCGCACGGCACTGACGACATGAGTAATCGGCCATTAACCCTTACAGTGCCTCATGCTCCTGAAGCAGGGCATGCAGACTCTCGGCCATTTTACGGTACCCCCTGGCATTCGGATGGATTGTATCCGACTTATTGGATGGGAACTGCAAGATGTCGGCGAGCGCATCGATTTCTATCGGCACGCCGGTTTCCCCGGCGACCGACGCATAAAAATCTGCCGGACTCAGTATCAATGTCGGGTTAGGGACAGCCATCATCACCACCTCGGCTCCTTTTGCGCGAGCCAGGGCAATCATCTTCCTGAGATTATCGGCGGCCTGCTCCAGACTCTTTTTACGCAGAATATCATTACCACCATGAATCAGAATCAAAAGGTCGGGCCTGTGTGCATCCAGCAGACCGGGCAGACGGGCCAGTCCCTGGGCGGACAGCTCGCCCGACACCCCGGCATTGACAACCTTTCTGCCCGACAACTCCTGAAGAACGGCCGGATAGCTTTTATCGAGAGTCGTACCGGTACCAAAAGTCAGACTATCGCCGAAAGCCAGTATGACGGCATCACCGGACAATGGAGTGAGAGAATCTGACGAACCGCCACAGCCCACCAGCAACGAAGCCAGAAACAACAAAGCGAATTTTTTCATGGTTACATTAACAACCGATTGAGGATAGATTCATAAATGCGGCTCAGGGTATCCAGGTCTTCCACGGCGACACACTCATCAACCTGATGAATGGTAGCGTTCAACGGGCCAAGTTCAAGCACCTGCGCACCGGTTGGTGCAA
Source organism: Gammaproteobacteria bacterium (assembly GCA_965214035.1). GTDB lineage: Bacteria > Pseudomonadota > Gammaproteobacteria > JAJDYQ01 > JAJDYQ01 > JAJDYQ01. The sequence continues at coordinate 1,613,566 of OZ243932.1, forward strand.
TGAAGCGCCCGTCCGAAGTGCCACCGGCCGTTGACAGCCGGGTATCATGCCCCGTGATCTGGCGGATAGCCTGTTGGCTGGCCGTCACCAGCTCGCCAGCGGCCGTCAGAAACGGCATACCGGACAATGTCCAGCGGGTTTCATAAACCATGTCATGGCGATCAAAAATTTCGTGGACACGTGCTTTCAGAATATCCGGCGACTGCGCAGTTGAAAAACGGAAATTAAAGGCAACCCTGCACTGACCGGGGATTACATTACCGGCACCCGTGCCGCTACTGATGTTTGAAACCTGCAATGTTGTGGGCGGAAAATCATCATTACCCTGGTCCCATTCCGTTATCGTCAACTCGGCAAGCGCCGGGGCGAGACAATGTATGGGATTGCGTGCCAGATGCGGATAAGCAACATGCCCCTGCACACCGTTCACGGCCAGTTCACAACTGAGCGACCCGCGCCGACCATTTTTCACAACATCACCCACCCTGTCCGAGCTGCTTGGTTCACCCACCAGGCACCAGGTAATTTTTTCATTTCGAGCTTCCAGTGCCTCGACCACTCGGGTCGTACCATTCACTGCGGTCCCCTCCTCATCGCTGGTCATTAAAAACGCCAGAGAACCCTGGAAAGTACCGCCGTTTCCCAGCAAAAACCGTTCGCAGGCCGTAGTGAACGCGGCCACACTGCCCTTCATATCCGCGCTGCCACGCCCATACAGCAAACCATTACGGACCTCCGGCTTGAAAGGATCACTCTGCCAGCCATCGACCGGGCCGGCCGGCACAACATCCGTATGACCAGCGAAGCACAAAACAGGATCGTCACTGCCCAGCCGTGCCCAGAGATTATCGACCTCACCAAACCGCAGATGCTCGCAGACAAAACCAAACCCCTCCAGCCTGTCTGCCAACAGCCCCTGACAACCCTGGTCATCGGGTGTTACCGAAGGGCGCGACACCAGCTCCATGGCCAGCTCAAGCGTTGCCGACATGAACCTCTCCTGCCCGACAAATGCCGTCATAAAGCCTGTTAAATATCCCGCAGCAGCTCATTAATACCGACTCTGCCACGGGTTTTCTCATCCACCTGCTTGACGATGACTGCGCAATACAACGAATAACGGCCGTCATCGGAAGGCAGATTGCCGGACACAACAACCGAACCGGGCGGCACATGACCATAACTGATACTGCCAGTCTCACGGTTATAGATTTTGGTGCTCTGCCCGATATAAACCCCCATGGAAATAACCGAACCCTCGCCGACGACAACACCCTCAACGATTTCCGAGCGTGCACCGATAAAGCAATCATCCTCGATCACAGTCGGTGCCGCCTGCACAGGTTCGAGCACCCCGCCGATACCAACGCCACCGGACAAATGGACATTCCTGCCGATTTGCGCACAGGAACCGACCGTTGCCCAGGTATCGACCATGGTGCCGCAATCGACGTAGGCACCGATATTGACATAAGAAGGCATCAGCACCGTACCGGAACCGATATGGCAACCCTTGCGGGCCATTGCCGGAGGCACTACGCGCACACCGCCATCGCGGAAATCACGCGAATGATGGCCGGCAAACCGGGAAGGCACCTTATCCCAGTAATTGGTAAAGCCGCCATTGATAAACTCATTATCCTCCAGACGGAAATACAACAGCACAGCCTTTTTCAGCCACTCATTGACAACCCACTCACCATCCTTCTTTTCGGCAACACGGGCCTGACCGGAGTCCAGCAACTCAATAGCCGTCATCACGGCATCGCGGGTCAACGTATCGGCAGAACGTGGAGTAATATCGGCGCGGTTTTCAAAGGCCGCGGTAATAACAGGGGCAATATCATCAGACATGGCTTTCTCTTGATGGACACCGGACAAATTCAGAACACGGCACAGTATAACGCCTTTCGCGTTCGGATGTTCACAACAGGCAGCGACTCTATGCTACAATGCCGGCCGCGTTGCCGGCGATACGCAGGATGGGCAGCAGACTGTCACTCCCGTCGCTCGCCGTCCCCCCGCGCCGCTGGTGGCACCTGACCACGACCGACAGATTGCGCAAGCAACAATGGAGACACAACAATACCAGCCGACCAACCCATGAAGGCAACCACACACAAGCCCCCCCAGCCATCCCCCGAACCGACGCCTGTCCGCCCCCCTGCAGCATTCACACGCCGCGACATGGCCGCCGCTATCGGCCTCGCGCTGCTCATTGCAGTCAGCTATTTCCCGGCCCTGACAGCCGGCTTCATCTGGGACGACATCATCTTCACCGAAGAGCCGGTGATACACCGCTGGTCAGGGCTGTGGAACATCTGGTTCTCACCGTCCGACATCCGCAAGGAAGGCCACTACTGGCCGATTGTCTATACCACCTTCTGGCTTGAACACAAACTGTGGGGACACGCACCGCTTGGCTACCACCTTGTGAACATACTGCTGCACATCATCAACACCCTGCTGATATGGCGACTGATGAAGCGGCTCAACGTACCCGCTGCCCTGGCCATTGCCGCCCTGTTTGCCGTTCACCCCCTGCATGTAGAATCGGTAGCATGGATCATCGAACGCAAGGACCTGCTCTCGGCACTGTTTTATCTGGCGGCGATACACACCTGGCTGCGCCACAACGAAGCACCACACCCGCTGCGCTATGGTGCGGCGCTGCTCTTGTTCATCGCCGGCCTGCTGTCAAAATCAATCGTCATTACCCTGCCGGCCGCGCTGCTGATATGGCACTGGTGGGCACAGGGGCGCATCCACCGCATCGACATACTGCGGCTGCTACCATTTTTTATTATCGGGCTGGCCATCACAGCCGCCGACCTGACCTACTACAACTGGCGCGAACCACTCGACCTCGACTACTCGATCATCGAACGAATCCTGATAGCGGCGCGCGTACTATGGTTCTATGCCGGCAAACTGCTGTGGCCGGATGACCTGATCATCATCTACCCGCTATGGGAAATACAGGCCGGCGACCTGACCGGCTGGCTGTATGTTGCGGCGGCGGCCGTGCTGCTGGCAGTGCTGCTATACCGCCCATGGGGCCGCGCCCCGCTGGCCGGCATCCTGTTCTACACCATCACCCTGTCACCGGTACTGGGATTCATAGACTACGGCTTCATGCAATTCTCACTGGTGGCCGACCGCTTTCAATATCTGGCCGGTATCGGCCTGATAGCAATACTGACCGGCACCGCCGCCCGCGGCATCAGCCGCCTGAACGAGACAGGACAGCGCACAGCGACCGGCGCATTCATGGTGATACTGGCAATACTCGGCACACTCACCTGGCAGCAATCGAAGCTGTACCGTGACGACCTCACCTTCTTCAGCTACATTCTCACCCACAACCCGCAGGCACGCGATGCCAGTCTCAATCTCGGTGCCGCACTGCTGCGTGCAGGCCGCCTGCAAGAAGGCCTCGCCGCCAGCCAGACCGCACTCCGGCAGCGCCCCGACTCGGCCACCGCCAACGCCCACCTCGGTTATGCACTGCTGCTCATGCAGCGCCTGGACGAAGCCGCCGTCAGACTTACCCGTGCGCTGGAACTCGACCCCCTCAATGAACAGGCACTCGACTACCTCGCCAACATACGCTTCAACCAGCAGCGATACGAAGAAGCGCACACCCTGTACCGCACCCTGCTGCAAGTGCGCCCCGCAAGCGCCCAGACCCACCTGAACCTGGGTGCCGCGCTGTACTACCTCGGCCGCCGCGAGCAGGCCCTGGCCAGCTTTGAACAGGCACTGTCCCTCGATCCGCACCTGCCGGCCGCCCAGGAAAGCACCGCCCGACTGCGCCGCAGCCTCAACAAAAAAAGCCGCTGACCCGCTAAAAATGCACAATGGACAGCAAAATTTGCGCAAATCCGGCCTGAAGTCCGGTTTTTCACTCTGTAGCTCAATGGCTGCGGTGCAGCCTGCCTACCCTGCTGCTCTGTCTGCCGCTGCTGCTCGGATTTTCCGGCGCGGTACAGGCGCAGGCTATCCTGTCCATCGAGGGGCCCGACGATACCAGTGAGGGAAACTCCGGCTCGCAGGACCTCACCTACACGGTCAGCCTGTCGCAGCAGATAACGGGCAGAGTGTTATGGCGAGTCTGTTTCAGTGGTACGGCAACACGAGATACTACAGGGCGTATCACGCCTCCGCTGGGCTCTGATTATGTGGCCCGATTCGCTGGAAATCCATTCGGACTAAATTGTACAGACAATGCAGGATTAGGCTCCGCTATTTCTTCCACCTTACTCTCCAATACTTTCGTCGGCGTTGGCATATTCGGCGACACCACTCCCGAACCCAACGAAACCATTACCGCCACCCTGGAAATAACCCAGGCACACGGCAGTGTCACTCTTGGCACTGCTATGACCACCTTCACCATCCTCAACGACGACATACCGATGGTGAACATCACCGCCGCCACCGTGACCTTCACCATGAATCCGCCCAGACTGCAGCGTTTTAATATCGAGCTTTGCCTCGGTGGCACCGCCGAGCGCGGCAGCCATGCGGACTATCAGTACACATTCCTGGATAACACAGAGCCTCGTCTTAGTAGTGGTTGTAGAGATCTGCTTATACTCCCTGACAATCCATCCTTCAGCCGCAAAATCCGGGTCAACGGAGACAGCCTGTTCGAGGATGACGAAACCGTCATGGTCAGCCTGCGACCAGTCAGTGGTGTGGGCAGTGGTTTGGGCGGCAACTCCGATACCCCCCGCCGATGTCATCATCTCCGCCACTGACGGCAGTGTCACCTACACCATCCGCAATGACGACCGCACCGGCGTCACACTCAGCAAAACCGCACTGACCCTGTCGGAAAACAGCGGCACCGACAGCTACACCGTGGCACTCACCTCACAACCGGCCGCCAATGTCACCGTCACGGCCATGGCCAGCGGCATCACCCTCGACAACGGCTCCGGCGGCAACACCCTGACCTTCACCTCGATGGACTGGCAGCGGGCACAGACGGTGACGGTGATGGACTCCGAAGCGCTGCGCGAGGACCGAGTGGAGTTGACTCATATGGCGACCGGTGGTTATGACGGCGTTACGGCGGTCATGGAGGTACGTATCACGGGCGGCGATATGGCCGAGATGCAGGCGGCGCAGGCGCTCTGGCTGCCGCGCTTTGGTCTGACGGTGATTGAGCACATGCTGGACGGGCTGGATGAGCGTTTTACCGCATCGAGTCAGCCCGGTTTGTCGGGGCACCTGCACGGCCTGCCACGGGGTCAGGCGCTGCATGCGACCCGCTCTGGTCAGGCTGCGGACTCTGTTTCAACGGGCCTTGAGCCGTTGGGAGCCGGTTCAGTGGATCGTCCGCATTCACTCTCGCGCACGCTGTCCTTGCCGAAGCTGCTGCCGTCTCTGCTGCGTGGCAGTCACTTTACACTCAGTGATGAGCACGGTGTCTCGCTCTGGGGTCGGGCGGCGTATTCGGGCTATGAAGACGGTGCAGACGGCCTCAGCACGGACGGTGAAGTGACCACGGCCCTGCTGGGTATTGACCACAACAGCGGTCAGACGCTGCTGGGTCTGGCGCTGACCTACAGCGACAGTGATGGCGAATGGCAGGGTGAATCGGATGAGGGTGAGCTGTCCGGCACGCTGGCCTCTATCCTGCCGTATGTGCGCCATGACCTGACCGAGCGTCTGCAACGGTGGGGTGCGGTCAGTTATGGTCAGGGTGACTTGCAGCAGACTTCACAGACCGGTATGGAATCGGAACACGATCTGGAGCAGTGGTCTGCCACGGCCGGTCTGCGTGGCACGCTGCTGGAGCGTCCGGTAGAAGAGGGCGGCTTGACTGTGCGCCTGACCTCGGACATGACGCTGGCCCGTATTGAGTCGGATGACTCCGAGGTGATGGCCGGTACCGAGGCGGACACACAGCGTTTGCGCATGGGTCTGGCCTGGTCCTGGCAGATGCTGGACAAAGGCTTGACCGTCGAGCTGCGCGGTCGCTATCTGCTGGAGCAGGAGGCTTCCGAGCGGCAGGAGTGGGGTCTGTCCGGTTCACTGCGTTACAAGGCGCGGCCGGACTCGGCGCATGGTCCGTCGTTCAGTCTGCGTCAGGAATACGGCAATGCACCGGCTGCCAGCGGTCTGGAGCGGCTGTTGTCGGACTCCCTGACGGATGCGTTGAAGGAAGACAACTCTCAAACCGCCGAAGTATCGAGTCAATGGACCCTGAAAGGCGAGTGGGGCTTTGCCCTGCACAACGCCACCGGCATCCCCTATGCCAGCCTGTCGGCGTCCGATGCCAAACGTGACCTGACCCTCGGCTGACGCCTGCTGTCAAACCCGTCCGGCCGGAAATCGGAACTCGATATCAAGGCCATCCGCCGCCAGCAGAATAATAATGATCAAAATCATGGCATTGGCGCGGAATTAAGGCTATACTGGTAGCCTCCATTGGTCAGCCGGTTCCTCTGTTGGCCGGCTATTACGGGGCCGGAAACCCTCCTTGTATAACGCTGTACCTCCGGCCCCGCTTTTTTGACACTTAAACGCTTTTCCACGGTAAAGCCCGCACTCCTGCACCCCAATGATAAACCGAGTGCCTCATCCCGACTGCATGACATGAGTTAGCTTGTGCAGGGTATGGCAACACAGCATCAGGTTATGCTATAGTCTCCAGCCGGATACCGATTCTGATGGGTGTGCCGGCAGCGGTTCGGGTTTGCCGCTTGCCCGCTGTAACCGGTTCCTTATGTCATCCCGGACAGCACCGGGATATCAATTCCCCCGACACAAATTGTTCGCACAGGAAAATATGTCATGGATGATTGTGCCGCACGATCTACGGCCCCTGATTCGTCAGTCTCCATCGTGGTGCCGACATACCGGGAAGCGTCCAATATCACGATGCTTGCCGAGCGCATAGGCAGCGTATTAGATGGTTCGGGCATTAAGTGGGAGCTGGTGCTCGCTGATGATAATTCGGATGATGGCACCGATATGCTCGTTACCGACCTTGCACATCGATTACCCATTCGCGTGGAGATGCGGTGTGAATCGCCCCGTGATCTTTCGCATTCGGTGTTGTTCGGAATCGAACGTGCCCGATTTGACCGGGTGGTGGTCATGGATGCCGATCTGTCACATCCACCTGAACGCATTGTCGATCTGCTGCATGCCCTTGATGAAGGATATGACATGGTGCTCGGCAGCCGCTATGTACCGGGCGGATTCTTTGACCGTGGATGGAGCTTGTGGCGATTCACGAATTCGCATGTGGCGAGATCACTGGCACGCCCGCTCACGGATTGTGCCGACCCCATGTCGGGTTTTTTTGCAATGAATCGCCGTATGCTGCCCGATCCACATAAATTGCAGCCTGTCGGTTACAAAATTGCTCTGGAACTGATGGTACGTGGACGACTGCAAATCACCGAGGTGCCTATCGGCTTTCGTGACCGCCATCAGGGCACAAGCAAGATGGGCTTGCGTCAGCAGATTGAATACCTGCGCCACTTGTATCGCTTGTATGTGTTCCGGTATGACGGCCCGGTGCGACTTGCATGTTTTGCCCTGGTCGGAGCAAGCGGCCTTTTAATTGATGTCGCTTTTTATCTGGCTCTGCAGTGGGCCGGGATCGAGCATCGTATGGCGCGATTTTGTGCATTCTGGCCGGCTGTCATCTGGAACTGGTTGATGAATCGGCGGGGGGCATTCCGAGATCGTTGTCCGGAAACTCATCTGCACCGGTGGACAAGGTTCGTTATCGGTAGTCTCACAGGTCTTGTGATCAATGTCGGCAGCTATACAGCACTGACAAGCTTTGTCGATGTGTTTGATCGTCACCGGCTGCTCGCCTTCGGATTGGGTGTCGGATTAGGGGGGCTGGTCAACTTCCTGCTTGCCACATTTTATGTTTACCACCGTCATGCGGCACCGACACAGACATCAGGCGGGGCCGGCAACTGATGGGCAGGGTGAAACGGCGGCCACAGACTGCTGCACAAGAGACGCTAAAAACGGCTCAAAACCAACTGGCAGGCAGTCCCGCCGAATCTGACTGCTCCAGACATCTGTCGGCAGCAGGACCCGGCGCATTCACTCGCCGCGATATAATGGTCGTCCTCGGCCTCGCACTGCTCATTTTGATCAGCTATTGGCCGGCGCTTGCTGGCGGCTTTGTCTGGGATGATGTCGCCTTTTCCAAAGAGAAGACCATCCATCAATGGTCGGGCCTGTGGAAGATCTGGTTTTCGCCGTCTGCCATCGGCAATGAGGGCCACTATTGGCCCATTACCTATACTACTTTCTGGCTCGAACACAAGCTATGGGGTCTGGAGCCATTCGGCTACCATCTGGTCAATGTATTGCTGCATGTGACCAACACCGTGCTGCTGTGGCGGCTGATGCTGCGGTTTTTGGTGCCCGGTGCCCTTGCCATCGCGGCACTGTTCGCTGTCCACCCCCTGCATGTGGAATCAGTCGCATGGATAATCGAGCGCAAGGATCTGCTCTCCGCATTATTTTATCTGGGCGCGGTATTTATGTGGGTTCGTTTCATCGAGGCACCGCATCCGGGGCGTTACTGCGCGGCACTGGTGCTGTTTGTGGCCGGTATGCTTTCGAAATCGATCACCGTCACTCTGCCGGCCGCTCTTCTCATCTGGCACTGGTGGTCATATGGTCGCATAAGCAGATATGATGTACTTCGATTGGCACCTTTTTTTCTGGTTGGGCTTGCTGTCACGGCTGCCGATCTCATGTACTACACCTCACGCGAGTCGCTTGCGCTGGGCTATTCGTTCGTTGAGCGGATATTAATCGCGGCACGTGCATTATGGTTTTATGTGGGCAAGCTGCTATGGCCGGTCGATCTGATGGTGATTTATCCATTGTGGAAAATACAGGCCGGCAACCTGTTCGACTGGTTATATGTGGCTGCCGCTGTGGGACTGACAGCCACATTGTGGTTCCTGCGCCAATACCTGGGCCGCGGACCACTGGCCGGCGTCCTGTTCTTTGTGATCACTCTCTCACCGGTGCTGGGTTTCGTTGATTATGGCTATATGAAGTTTTCGTTTGTGGCCGATCGCTTTCAATATCTGGCCGGCATTGGCCTCATGGCGCTGCTGGTCGGCAGTGCGACTCTCGGCGCAAGCCGCCTGCCTGACAGGCTGCGGCATATAGTCACCGGCATGTTTGTGTCTGTGCTGGTCGTGCTGGCCGCTCTGAGCTGGCAGCAGTCAAAAATTTATCGTGACGAAGTGACATTTTTCAGCCATATCGCAGAACATAATCCGGCAGCCCATCATGTGTATATCAACCTCGGCAACTCGCTGTTCAGAGCAGGCCGGACCGAGGAAGCCTATGCAGCAAGCCTCGCTGCCGTGGAATATCGGCCGGGTTCGGCCAAGGCACATACCAATCTTGGTTACGCACTTCTGTCTATGGAGCGCCTCGATAAGGCGCAGGTGCATCTGTCGCGGGCACTTGAGCTGAATCCCCGCAACATATTCGCCCGGCAGAATATGGCCCAACTGAAACGCCAACAGGGACGCCATGAGGAAGCTGTTGAACAATTCAGCGAAATACTGGAAAAAAACCCGTCAAATGCGCGTGTCCATGCAGGTCTTGGATTGTCACTCTACGATCTGGGGCGCCACGAAGAGGCTATCGCGTCCATGCAAAGGGCGCTTGAGCTTGAACCGCAGTCAGATAACGCTCCTGTTCTACATGCATTTATCGGTCGCGCATTACAGGCGCTTGGTCAGCTTGAGGAAGCAGAGCAACGGCTTCTGCATGCTATGCAACTGTTGCCGGACGATGCGAAATTACTGATTGATCTATCAAGTCTTCGCACCGAGCAGCAGCGCTTTGACGAAGCCGATGAGTACCTGCAGCAGGCACTCGTGATAGCACCGGCAGATACTAACGTTCTTCAGTACATGGCCGGCAGGCTCAATAATCAGGGGCAACACGAACAGGCCATTGAGTCGTATCGTGCGGTACTTGCCATTGACCCCGAATTTGCCATGGCCTATGCCGGCATGGGCCATGCCCTGTATAAGCTGGAGCGTTACGAGGAGGCTATCGAGTCGTTTGATCGTTCGCTACAACTACACTCTCACCCTCCTACCGCGACGGCCCGCCTTATATTGATGGGCAAGGCGTCGGAAAAGCTCGGTCGGGCCGGAATGGCAGTAGAGTATTATGAACGTGCGGTTGAAATTGATCCGAAAAGTGCCGAGGCACTCGACCATCTTGCCATGACGCGCTTTACGGGGAAACGTTACGACGAGGCTCTTACCCTGTATCAGGCCATGCTTGAAGTCCGACCTGAGAGTCCTCAGATTCACTCAAATCTGGGGGCGACGCTGGTCTATCTCGACCGACCGGAGGAAGCATTGGCAAGCTTCGAGAGAGCATTGGCCCTTGACCCGGAGTTTGAAATCGCACGTAAAAGCATCAAACGGTTACGCCAGAGCCTGGAACGGAAGTCTGCCGAGTAACCGTGCGCATCACCCTGATGGCTTGTACAGAATAGCGCACCGCTGTAAAAAATGGTAAAACGATAAAGAGTGAATATTTATTTTATTGTAATTGCAGAAAATCAGTTCACAATAGTCAGGTCAATCGCAACAGCAGATTCAGGTACCGAGTGGATACTCTCTCTCATTATAAGCAGTTTTCCGGCAATACTCCCTTGTATGGTGCCAATGGTGAATACATTGAGGCACTTTATGAGGATTATCTTCGTAATCCCGATTCCGTGCCCGATATCTGGCACGAGTATTTTTCCGGATTACCTCGCAGCCACGATGCCGAAGTGCCGCATTCCCCAATACGCGAAAACTTCAGGGGTCTTTCTTCAATGGTCAGGCCGCGTGGGCTGGCCGACAGCTATTGCTCCTTTCAAGCGGAGAAGCAGGCTTCGGTATTGCGCTATATCAATGCGCATCGAGTCAGGGGGCATCAACATGCCAATATTGATCCGTTAAGACTGCGTGACCGGGAAGATGTCCCCGACCTGGACCCTGCTTTCCATGGATTAACTCCGGCGGATTATTCACAGAAGTTTAATACCGGTTCACTGGTCGCCCCCAGTGAGCTGACGTTAAACGAAATACACAGCATTGTGCGCAAGGCTTATACGGACACCATCGGGTCCGAATATATGCACATCACCAGTACGAATGAGAAAAGATGGATACAACAACGGCTTGAAGGAGGCATGGCGACGCTGGATGCCAGCAACGAGGATAAATACTGGTTACTGCGCATGCTGACCGCGGCTGAGGGTATTGAGCAGTACCTGCATCGTAAATACGTAGGGCAGAAAAGATTTTCCCTTGAAGGCGGAGAGGGCCTTATCCCGTTGCTGGATGATCTGATTCAGAAGAGCGGCCAGTATGGCGTTAAAGAGGTTGTTATCGGTATGGCACATCGTGGCCGCCTGAATGTGCTGATTAATATCCTGGGCAAGAATCCGGGCCGGCTGTTTTCGGAGTTTGAGGGTAAGCATGTCAATCAGCGTACCGGTTCCGGTGACGTTAAATATCATCAGGGATTTTCGTCAGATATTGATACGCCGGGCGGTGCTCTCCATCTGTCACTGGGTTTTAATCCCTCGCATCTGGAGATTGTTAATCCCGTCATTGAAGGTTCTGTACGAGCCCGGCAAGTGCGCCGGCATGATACCGAAGGCAATCAGGTGTTACCGGTATTAATACATGGCGATTCGGCATTTTCCGGGCAGGGCGTTATCATGGAGACATTGAATATGTCACAGGCGCGCGGCTACCATACCGGGGGTACAGTGCATATTGTCATTAATAATCAGATAGGCTTTACCACCAGCAATCCACTGGATACACGCTCCACGCTGTATTGTACCGATGTCGCCAAAATGATTCAGGCACCCATTTTTCATGTCAATGGCGATGACCCTGAAGCCATTATATTTGTTACCCGTCTGGCACTGGATTTCCGCATGGCCTTTAATAAAGATGTGGTCATTGATATGGTCTGCTACCGGCGTCATGGACATAATGAGGCAGATGAACCGGCGGTGACCCAACCCATGATGTATAGAAATATCCGCAATCATCCCACAACGCGCAAAATTTACGCTGATCAGCTGATTGCAGAAGGTGTCCTGGCCGAAGATGAGCCGCAAAAGATGGTTGATCTTTATCGGCAGGAACTAGAGGATGGTAACATCGTGTCCCGGCCGATTATCGATGGCCTGACTAATCAGCATGCTGCTAACTGGCAGCGTTATTTCGGCAATAACTGGGATGTGCCCTATGATCCGTCATTGACGCTCAATAAACTCAAGCAACTGCAATCCGCATTGCTGAGCTTCCCTGATGACCTGCAACTGCATCCAAGGGTCAAGCGCATCATGGATGACCGCCGTAAAATGGTGGATGGTGAGCTGCCGGTTGATTGGGGGTGCGCAGAGAATCTGGCTTATGCGTCCCTGCTTGATGACGGTTTTCTGGTCAGATTGTCCGGCCAGGACTGTGGTCGAGGTACGTTTTTTCATCGTCATGCAGTCATCCATAATCAGGCTGATCATTCAAGTTGGGTTCCATTACAGCATATACATGAACACAGCGGACAGGAGCAGGGACAGTTCATTACTATTGACTCACTGCTGTCGGAAGAAGCCGTACTGGGATTCGAATACGGTTACGCAGCCACAGAACCGCAGGGTTTGACTGTCTGGGAAGCCCAGTTTGGTGACTTCGCCAATGGTGCCCAAGTAGTCATTGATCAGTTTATCAGTGCGGCAGAAGTGAAGTGGAACTTATTGTGCGGCCTGGTTTTGTTGCTGCCCCATGGCTATGAAGGACAGGGACCTGAGCATTCATCAGCACGGTTGGAGCGGTATCTGCATCTTTGCGCCGAGCATAATATGCAGGTCTGCATGCCTACCACCCCGGCACAGATTTATCATTTGTTGCGGCGCCAGATATTGCGGGATTACCGTAAACCACTGATTGTGATGACACCAAAGTCCCTGCTGAGGCATAAAAGTGCCGTCTCGACACTTGCAGAGTTGGGTGCTGGCAAATTTCAAAATGTCATCGACGATAATGATGTGCAGAATGCTGACAAGATAACGCGCCTGATTCTGTGCGCGGGAAAAATCTACTATGATGTGCTGGACGCAAGGAAAGAAGATAAAATGGAGCATGTCGCTATTGTGCGTCTGGAGCAGTTATATCCGTTTCCCCATGCTGACTTTATCCGTATGTTCGACCGCTACAAGAACGTTACCGAGGTAGTCTGGTGCCAGGAAGAGCCACAGAATCAGGGTGCCTGGTATCAGGTACAACATCGATTCAGAAAATATCTGGGCGATAATCAGCGACTACATTATGTCGGCAGGGAAGCATCCGCCTCGCCGGCAGTTGGCTATTATTCACTGCATGTTGAACAACAACAGACCGTTGTTCGTCAGGCATTGCATGGTAATCCTGTAAAACACACAAGGAAAAGCATATGACTATTGAAGTAAAAACCCCCGAATTACCAGAGTCGGTTGCGGATGGCGTTCTGATTGAATGGCGTGTTTCCGTCGGACAGAGTGTTCAACGCGACGATAATCTTGTTGAGCTTGAGACTGACAAGGTCGTGCTGGAAATTCCCGCACCGGATAGCGGTACAGTTAAGGAAATACTAAAACCAAATGGTGAAGTTGTGACCAGCGGCGATGTACTGGCCATACTGGAGCAGGGTGAAGTCATTGCTCCCGCCACCGAATTGCAAACAGCGCAGCAACCCGATATGACTAAAGCCACCGATGTGCCCATGAGCCCGGCAGTGAAAAAATTGATCGCTGATAATAAGCTGGAACCATCCCGAATCCACGGTTCCGGAAAATCAGGAAGAATTAACAAACAGGATGTGTTGGAATACCTTGATAATGTATCTAAACCAGAAAATAATCCTGCACCCCCACAGGCTCGAACCATGACCGAAGAAGATATTATCAATGACCGTATGGAAGAGCGCGTTCCCATGACACGTTTGCGGGCGCGGGTTGCCGAGAGGCTTGTACAGTCTCAGCAAACGACTGCCACATTGACAACATTTAACGAGGTCAATATGGAACCGATCATTTCGCTGAGGTCAAAGTATCAGGATCAGTTTACCGATAAGCATGATGTTAAACTGGGATTTATGTCCTTTTTTGTAAAGGCATGTACAGAGGCATTAAAGCACTATCCGGTAGTTAACGCCTCGGTTGATGGTAGCGATATTATCTATCATGGTTTCTATGATATCGGCATTGCGGTCGGTTCGCCCCGTGGACTGGTGGTACCCATTCTTCGCAATACTGATGTGCTGTCTTTTGGTGACATAGAAAAGGCCATAAGGGATTTCGGGGTGCGCGCCCAGGATGGGAAGCTGGGACTGGATGAGCTCAGCGGTGGCACTTTCAGTATAACGAATGGAGGCATATATGGTTCCATGTTATCAACCCCGGTTATCAATCCGCCGCAAAGCGCCATTCTCGGAATGCACAACATTCAACAACGCGCCGTGGTAGAAAATGGTGAGATCGTCGTCAGGCCGATGATGTATCTCGCTCTCTCATATGACCATCGGATTATTGATGGTCGCGAAGCAGTGCAGTTTCTTGTCAAGGTGAAGCAGTCTCTGGAAAATCCGGCAATTATGCTGCTGGCCTTGTAACAACTGCTGCAGGTATCGATTGATGATGCCGAAAATTCAGCCACCCCGGAATCATTGAAATTTACATTTTTATTATTGGATTAAATCAATGTCATCTGACAGCGAACAATACGATGTGCTTGTCATCGGCGCCGGCCCTGCCGGTTACGTAGCAGCCATACGATGTGCCCAGCTTGGGTTGTCGGTTGCCGTTGTCGAAAAATGGATCGGCCGGCAAGGTAATCCTGTGCTTGGCGGGACATGCCTTAATGTCGGATGTATTCCATCCAAGGCATTACTGGATTCTTCTGAACGCTACCATGAAATCAATCATGCGGTGTCAGCACATGGCATCAAGACAGGCAGGGTTTCCATGGATGTGCCGGCAATGCTGGCCAGGAAAGACAAAATTGTCCAACAGCTTACCGGCGGCATAGAAGGCCTGTTCAAAGCAAATGGCATCCAATGGATCCAGGGCTATGGCAGACTGCTGGCCAATAAAAAAATAGCCGTAGTTAATCATGCCGGCGAAAGAACCGAATACCATGGGCACTCAATTATCCTCGCAAGCGGTTCTGTTCCCGTTGATATACCCGTGGTTCCAATTGATGGTCAACGAATTGTTGACTCATCGGGGGCGCTGGAATTTGAAGATGTTCCCAAACGACTTGCTGTTATCGGCGCAGGTGTTATCGGTCTTGAGTTGGGTAGTGTATGGAATCGTCTGGGTTCCGAGGTTATTATTCTTGAGGCGCTGGACAGCTTTTTACCGACGACTGACCAGCAGGTTAGTCGCGAAGCCATGAAACAATTCAAGTCTCAGGGGCTGGATATTCGACTGTCAGCCAAAGTAACAAGCAGCAAGGCAACCCAAAAAGAGATAACGCTGACTTATGAAAGTGCCCAAGGAAAACAGAAGCTGCCGGTTGATCGTGTGCTTGTAGCAGTCGGGCGCCGCCCGAATACTCATGATCTGATCGATGAGTCTATTGAGCTAAAGCGGGATGAAAGGGGGTTTATTGATATTGACTGTAACCTTATGACCTCTGTCACAGATGTCTATGCCATTGGTGATTGTGTGCAGGGGCCCATGCTGGCACACAAAGGTTCGGAAGAAGGTATTGCTGTTGCCGAAGTGATTGCCGGGCAAAGTGCCTCGATTGACCACAATCTAATACCATGGGTGATATATACAGAACCTGAGATTGCCTGGGTTGGAATGTCCGAGCAACAGGCGAAAAAGTCCGGTGTTAATTATAAAAAGGGAATGTTTCCCTATGCAGCAACGGGACGCGCTCTGGCGGTCAATGCTCCGGCAGGATTTGTTAAAGTTATCGCCGAGGCCGATACAGACCGTGTTATCGGCGCTCATATTATCGGTCGCAGTGCTTCCGAGCTAATTGCAGAGGCCGTCACTGTAATGGCATTTGCAGGCAGTGCTGAGGACATCGCCAGAACCGTACATGCACATCCGACACTTTCTGAGGCACTGCATGAAGCCGCACTGGATGCAGATAATCTGGCAATCCACAAAGCAGCTCCGAAAAAGCGCTAACCACTGATAATTGATGTGTCCGATTAGCTCTCTGAACCAGGGTATGCTAACCTTCGGCCGATACATATAAGATAGATGCCATTGTGAAATTACAATATTTTTCAGACATTCACCTTGAGTTCGGCAATCTGCCTCTGGCTCCAACAGATGCTGATGTCATCGTTGCGGCGGGAGATATCGGCGTAGGGCTTGATGGTATCCGCTGGCTGACCGGCTTTAACAGGCCGGTGATTTATGTACTGGGAAACCATGAGTACTGGGGGCAGGACTATGCTGCCTTTATTGATCAGGTCTGCCAGGAGAGCAGCGGCACCAATGTTTATTTTCTGGAAAACGAAAGTGTCACTATCGACGGTGTAAGATTCCTTGGTTGCAGCTTATGGACAGATTATGGTCGCGAGAATGCGCACATTATGAATGCCGCACGGAAAAGCATGAATGATTTTCGTTACATATTGGATAATGGTCAGCCTCTTGAACCGCCCCGATTGCTGGAAGCACACAAACAGTCGGTAAGCTGGCTGACCCAATCATTAAAACAGCCGTTCACAGGCCAAAGTGTCGTGGTTACCCATCATGCGCCATCAATGAGAAGCTGGCATCGAGATGCTGCCGATAACTACCGTTTTTGTTATTGTTCAAACTTGGAAAATCTGTTGCGAGATACCCAGCCCGATCTTTGGATACATGGCCATACTCATCATGCGCAGGACTATACAGTCAATGGTGTACGTATTTTATGTAACCCGCGGGGTTACTTTAATCATGAAGAAGTCGATGGCTTTGTTCCGGCAAAGTCTATCGAGATTTAGGACATCCCCGCCTTAACCGGTGTTTCCCAGACTAACGATAAGGGCGCCTGAACAGCACATAAAGCGCACCATTTCCACCATGCTTCGGTAATGCCGGGCAGTAGGCCAGAACTTCCGGCATTTCCTTCAGCCAGACCGGCACGCTATACCTCAGTACCGCCTGACCTCCAGACTGCAATCCTTTCCCATGAATAATCAAGGCACACCGGATGCCCTGACACTGTGCAGAATCAATGAATCGCTCCAGCCTGTCAAGGGCAACCTCCCTGTTCATGCTATGCAGGTCAAGGGTTTCCTGGGTCGGTATCCGACCACGCCTTAACTCTCGAAAACGTTTATCCTGCAGGCCACCTCTCCGCCATTCGTTTTCGGCACATGGCGATGGATATGAAGAAACCGGTGCTTTTATATCCCGTCTTTCCAACGGCTTGGGGACAGGGGGCGGCCTAGGCGCAAGATGCCCAACGCGGTCATTATGGATGGGCTTAATATCACTCACATACTTCCTGAACAATGTGTTATCGTCATTTGTGTCACTCATTGGGTTATCGCCAGTTCCGCACACATGCGGTATAGTATCATGCTTTTCCAGAACGGTAAAAAAGTGCGCATCCTTTTAAGCAATGATGACGGCTATCAGGCACCGGGTATCCGTGTTTTATTTGAAAGGCTTGTGGTTAAGCATCATGTCACTATGGTGGCACCTGATCGGGATCGCAGTGGTGCCAGTAACTCGCTTACACTGGATCGACCGTTGATGGCCGTGCAGACAGAACCTGGCATTTACCGGGTCAATGGCACACCAACAGACTGCGTACATCTGGCCATCACCGGTTTATTTGAGCAGGAACCGGATATAGTGATTTCCGGTATTAACGCGGGACCTAATCTTGGGGATGATGTTTTATATTCGGGCACTGTTGCTGCAGCAATGGAAGGAAGGTTTCTCGGCTATCCCGCCATAGCCGCATCATCCGGGTCATTCGCACCCAATCATCTGGATTCTGCCGCAGAGCTTGTTGTTGACATGATTGACAGATTGTTATGCGAACCATTACCTGGAAACATGATATTAAATATCAATATCCCGGATTTACCACGAGAAAGGATGGGAGACTTTGCTGTAACCCGCCTAGGCAGCCGACATAAGGCCGAACCGGCTGTCAAGGCACAGAATCCACGCGGTGAGTCGATATACTGGGTTGGTTCTCCCGGCCCGGAGCAGGACGCCGGAGAGGGTACTGACTTTTACGCCATGCAGAATAATTGTCCCACAATAACACCGTTACATGCGGATTTAACATATCATCGATCCATGGATCGGCTCTGGGTCTGGATGCAGAATCGTGGTTCTCGATAATATACTGCACCGGGGCGTGGGCATGACTTCCCAGCGCGCACGGGATCGTCTAGTTGTACGACTGCGCGAAAAGGGAATTCGGCACCCCGCTGTTTTGAAAGCGATAGCCCGCACTCCACGTCACCTGTTCGTTGATGAAGCACTGTCTCATCGCGCCTATGAAGATAATGCGTTACCAATCGGAAACGGTCAGACCATTTCCCAACCCTATATCGTAGCACGAATGACGGAAGCAATCCTGGAGGATGGCATACCTGGTCGGGTACTGGAAGTTGGCACCGGGTCAGGCTATCAGGCGACGATTCTCTCCCACATTGTACCGGCAGTCTTCAGTGTAGAACGGATAAGGGAACTGCTGGTACAGGCCAAAAAACGATTCAGGGAGCTGAAGATCAGTAATATAATGGCCAAGCACAGCGATGGAACCATAGGCTGGCCACAAACCGAACCCTATAATGCTATTATCATTACCGCAGCACCTGAAATGATACCGGATTCTTTATTAGAGCAGCTTTCAATCGGCGGGCGGATGATCGTACCCGTAGGCCAGGATCGTTCGATGCAGAAACTGCAAAGCATTTTACGCACGGAGGACAGCTACGAAAGCCAGGTACTTGAGACCGTATCCTTTGTCCCCTTCCGCAGCGGAAAAGCCTGATGAAGTTATTTACCCGTTTATATGATTTAAGCCTGAAATGGGCGGCACACCGGCATGCAAGCTATTATCTCGGCGGATTAAGTTTTGCCGAGTCGTCATTTTTTCCTGTCCCTCCGGATGTCATGCTGGCCCCCATGACACTGGCAAAACCACATAAAGGAATTGGCTATGCGCTGCTGACAACGATTGCCTCAGTCCTGGGGGGATTATTCGGATATCTGGTCGGCTACTTCGCCTATGAGCTGGTAGAGCCTGTGATCGTCCGATTCGGCTATCTTGAACGCTTTCAAATGGCTCAACAATGGTTTAAGGAGTGGGGTTTCTGGATCGTGCTGATCGCCGGTTTCTCACCAATCCCATATAAAGTTTTCACGATTGCTGCCGGCACTCTCTCATTGTTTCTGCCGGTTTTTCTGTTAGCGTCATTAATAGGTCGAGGCTCCCGGTTTTTCCTGGTTGCGGGGTTAATTATATGGGGGGGCGAGCGTTTTGAACACAAATTGAGGCAATATATCGAATGGCTGGGCTGGTTCATGGTGGCGCTCATAATTGCGGCAATAGCTTACTGGCAATAGGAGAATAAAGCTATACATGCATTAATATACATTTTATTATTGGTGCTGGTTGTCGCCTGCAGCGACAAAAACCGGATAGCGCCTGTCTCTGAACGAAAAGTAGGCATACCACAGGTATCGAAACCTGTCAGCCGAACCACACCCGGCTGGGTAACAGTAAAAAAGGGAGATACCTTATATTCGATATCATTTGCCTATGGCGAGGACTTTAAGTCCATTGCCAGAATAAATAACATACGCCCTCCCTATACGATATACCCAGAACAGCGACTGCGGCTTAAACCGGAGCCAACTATCGGCATCAAGCCCCCCCCTCCCATCAACACAATGATAAAGAAGCAAAAGCCATCAAACACATCGCCCACAAAGAAAAGCAGTAAGGCAATCAGGACAGACCATCGCATTCAGTGGCACTGGCCTATTTCGGGCAGGATACTGCGCGGCTATTCTTCCAAGGCACCCCGAAAAAAAGGAATTGGTATCACAGGTGCAAAAAATCAAATAGTCCAATCGGCAGCGAATGGCAAAGTGGTCTATTCTGGTGACAGTCTGCCTGGCTATGGTAATCTTATTATTGTAAAACATAACGAAATCTACTTGAGTGCCTATGCCCATAACAGTAAGGTATATGTCAGGGAAGGACAGGAAGTAAAAGCCGGGCAGAAAATCGCTCTGATGGGAGTTAATGAAAGAGATACACCAATGCTGCATTTTGAAATCCGAAAAAACGGCAAACCGACGAATCCACTGAGGTATCTGCCTAAACGTTAGTCATGCAACAACTTTGACTTTATTACAGCAGAATAAACCAGACTTACTAATACAAACCCATACAAACAGTATGACGCTACCATGAGAAATGAAGAAGAAAGCAAGCAGGTTTTTTTTGATCCATCCTCTGAGGTTGCCTCTGGAGTTAAAAAAAATAATGGTACCGTGAATAAACTCACAGACAGTGAGCCTAACGTTACACGACTGTATCTGCATGAAATCGGATATCCCTCTCTACTCACAGCTGAGGAAGAAGTCCATTATGCACGCCTCACCCAAAAGGGCGATCAATCTGCCAGAGCCAGAATGATTGAGGGCAACCTCAGGCTGGTTGTCAGGATAGCGCGACGTTACATGAACCGGGGATTGTCCCTGCTGGATTTAATCGAAGAAGGAAATCTGGGGCTTATTCGTGGCGTGGAGAAGTTCGACCCTGAAAGAGGTTTTCGCTTTTCAACTTATGCGACCTGGTGGATACGGCAAACCATAGAGCGCGCGATCATGAACCAAACTCGCACGGTTCGCCTGCCTGTTCATGTCATTAAGGAAGCCAACATGTATGCCAAAGTGGTTCGCGGTTTATCCAGAAATCTGAACAGGGAACCGAACCTCCAGGAAATTGCGCAGTATATGGGTAAGCCCGTTAAGGATGTGAAGAAAATACTCAACCTTAACGAACGGATAAGCTCGATGGACATACCAATAAGCTCGGAAAACAGCAAGCCGATTGTCGATATGATCGAAGATCACAACATCAAGGATCCCTCAAAAGCTCTGCAGAATGAAGATATTAATAACCACCTTGAACAATGGGTGTTACTCCTGGGTGAAAAACAGCGCGAAGTGCTCAGGCGCCGATTTGGTCTGCATGGCTATGAAAAATCGACTCTGGAAGAAGTCGGTCAGAGTATTGGCGTAACCCGTGAACGAGTACGCCAAATTCAAATAGATGCCCTGCAGCAGTTGCGCCATATATTGGAAAAAGAAGGCCTGAATCTGGAAGCCTTGATGGAATGAAGTCAGACTCATTCCACTGGCAGGCTGTGCAAAAATCAGTTCTGTTCGGCTGCTGACTCAAGCTCCATCAAAAGCCGACCGACAGGGCCGGGCATCCCTATCTTCGATAATTCCTGAAAGCGATACCACTGTTGTCCAGGTTCCTGAACTCTGCTCTGTATGGTCAGTGTGTCGATGAGCCACGGCTCAACCTGAAGTCGAAAATGCGAAAAGGTATGATTAAAGCTGCGGACTTTTTCAATTGTTTTAACAGTCACACCATACCGGCTAGCCAATAACTCTTCCACCTCCTTGCTGGACAACATGACATCAACTTCCGGGAGACTCCACAGCCCACCCCAAATACCTGCGGGTGGCCGTTTTTCCAAAAGAATTTTTTTCTTGCTGCGCAGGATCATCATGCGAATCGATTTTAGGGGGGGTCTCTTTTTCGGTTTCCTGCCTGGAATCTTCTCGATCAATCCTTGCCTCCGGGCCTGACAGGATTCACACAGGGGACAATAGATACATGCAGGCCGCTGACGCAGGCAGATAAGCGCCCCCAGATCCATGATTGCCTGCGCATAATCATCAGATCGGTGATTCGGTGTAGATTGTTCGGCCAATTTCCATAGTTGCCTCGCGACAGCAGTCTGGCCCGGCCACCCTTCTATAGCAGCATATCGACTCAAAACACGTTTGACATTGCCGTCCAGAATAATGCCCCGCTTACCAAATGCCTGAGCTAATATAGCTCCTGCGGTAGAGCGACCGATGCCTGGCAAGGCTTGCAGGTCGTCAAGATTATCAGGGAGATTACCCTGGTATTTGTCCACAATATGTATCGCGCAACGATGCAGGTTTCTGGCTCTGGCATAGTATCCTAGTCCGGCCCAGTACGACATCACCTCGTCATTAGCCGCATCGGCAAGAGAATACACATTCGGAAAGCGTTGTATGAATTTTTCAAAATACGGAATGACCGTGCCCACTTGGGTCTGCTGTAACATGATCTCCGAAACCCAGACATGATATGGTGTTTTTTGTCGCTGCCAGGGCAGCCCCCGGCGCCCGTGCTTATCAAACCAGGCAAGAACTTTCTCGCCAAATTCTTCGTATTCCATTGAGAGACTCACCTCTCGATACCCAATTCACGCCTCGACGGATTCCTGCCTAGAAAAGCTTCTTTAGCCTGCCCTTCAACTTATCCTCAAGATCATCTTTTTTCTGCTGTACTTTTTGTCTGGCACGTTCCGATAAAGCGCCTGACAGTTCAGGCTTATAGGACAAGTCAGAAAATGGCCCCTTAATACGTAGCGGAATCGTGATGCCCTTTAATTTCGACAAATCTTCGCCTCCCTGACCCTGCAATGATCCGACCAGAGAAGCTTCCAATAAATAATCCACCTGCTCCCTGTTCAGATCAATGGTACCGCTCCCGACCGCACGCAACAGCGGTGACTTCATGGATAAATCCTTGTTGGAAAGCACACCCCTTTCAATGGTCGCCTTGGCTGATAATTGTGAAAAATCGGTTTTCTCGGGCAAATCCGTCTTCTGAGCTACCCTGCCCTCCCACATGGCCATACCCTCCCTGAGAATTCCGGCGACATTAACGCCGATAACGGCACCATCCTTAAAATTCAATGATGCATTACCGTGCAACGTCTTCTTCAGGGCGTTTTGCGAATTACCTTTACCCCTGACATCTACAAAACCGCTGGCAATACCCGCCAGCCTTGCCTCTTCCGCCAAATCTTTCAGCAAGGATTCGACATGAATATTATTAAAGTCAGACCTGATTTCAAAAACCGGCACTTCGGGCAACACATCCACAGCGAAACTGCCTGAATGTTCCCCCTGATAAAGATCGGCCCGGATATCAAGATTGATGCGGCCATCGGTTGATTTCAATTCAAGCTCGACATCATCAGCTTTTATATTGTTTACCCGCAAATGAGCAATATGTGCCGTACCATCGGCATTCAGTTTTCTCAAGGCTTCAACAGGAAGCAATGGTTCATCACCGGTTACACCCGCATCATTCGATTGAGGCCGAGGACCGGACCCTGCCGCACTTGTCAACAAATAGCGCCCAAGATCAATCTGGTCAATGTCCAGTTCGAAAGTCACTGCCTGCTGGCTGACATCAGTAATATCCACCCTACCCCTCAAGGTTGTATCATCCATTACAATATTCAGGCGTTCCATGGCAATACGCTGGCCGGACACCATCATGTTAAAACCTGCCTTGATATGAGTGAGCATAGCTGGATCCACTGTCTCGGGGACAGCCACCCCCAGGACCTCCAATAGATGACGAACACCATCCACCTCAAGCACCACGCTATTCATCGTGATACTTTCATCTGCCCCGGAAAACAATACATCACCTGTGAGCCTGAACATGCCGCCCGCCTGATGCGATTTACTGGCAAAATGTGCCGAAAAATCAATACTTGTGGACTGGCCCGGCATGATCGCCCCACCAGTTAAATTGATCTCAGATATCCGGTAGGCTTCCCCCGTCGTATCATCCTGCCAGTTGATTTGTGCATCACGTATGTTGACACCACCGATATACAGCGAACCCAAACCTGCCTCCGCATCATGTTGCGGGGATGACGATTGCTGATCGGCCTGTCCGTCTGCGTCCTTGAAAAAATTATCCCAGTTGGCCTGACCTGCCTTATTGCGATGCAGGTTCAAAAACAGCCCCTCCACAACCACTTCGTCGACCTTCACCTGTTTGCTCAGCAGCGGTAGCAGGGCAAGCCGGATATGCACAGCACTCACATGGGCGAACGGCCTATCATCAAATCCCATCGCATTACTCAGCTCTGTTTTGCCCATGACAAGGCCGATTTTGGGAAACACATCCAAATCAAGCTCACCCTCGATACTCAGGTCGCGCCCCGTTTGCTGTTTAACGGCCCGGACAATCTGGGCCTTAAAGGCATCAGATTGAATGATATCAGGCAGCGTAAATACCATGGCGACGATGAAGACAACCGCAAGGATGCCCAGCCCCACCAAAATACTGAATATTTTTTTCATGACATCCCCTGTCTAAAGCTGCTCATCTGGGAACAGACATTACCTGAAGTACTCTGGCAGGATGATCTTCCGCTTTGGGCACCTTTGCCCAACGCTTAACCACCTTGCCATCGGCACCAACCCAGGCAGTAGAACGTATAACGCCTGTTACTTTTTTGCCGTACATCATTTTCTCTCCCCAAGCTCCATATTTCTTCATGATTTTCCTGTCGGGATCGCTCAGTAGAGTCAAAGGCAGATCATATTTACTGATAAATTTGAGATGGCTTTCACCATCGTCAGGAGATACTCCCAGAACGACAATACCCCGATCCTGATATTGCTCCCATAAATCCCGGAAGCCACAGGCTTCTTTTGTACAACCCGGAGTATCATCTTTCGGGTAAAAGTAAATAACCACATCGGAACCGCGAAAGTCCTTCAAGGCAACCTTGTTGCCGTGCTGGTCCTGAAGTGTAAATAACGGTGCGGCTTTTCCTTCCTCAATCGACATTCCATTTCTCCTGTTCAAATTATCGGATGATTCGTGACACATTTTGTAACGCCATCCTGCCGATAGCAAGCACTTCATCGCACCATTATCAGGCTGACAACCTCGGTACCGCTGTAAAACAGCCGCCATGTGGCGACATTTTCCCGCTGTCATATTCTTCTTTTGGTAACGGGTTCGCATATAATAACTTCAACTGCCGATACGCCCCGGCGATATAAATCCATGAAATCTTCGTCAATCAGCCAGCTTCGCCGGGATATTGAGTTCGATGCCGAGCTCTGCGGACATGATCTCCATTTTCATACAACCTGGGGGCTGTTTTCACCACGTGAAATTGATGATGGAACCCTGCTGCTGCTTCAGCATCTTGATATAAAGCCGGAACATGACTGCCTTGATCTGGGCTGCGGCTACGGTTCTATCGGTCTGGCGATGGCTCGATCAGCCAATCGCGGGCAGACACTGCTGATCGACAAGGACTTTGTCGCTGTTGAATATGTTGAAAAAAATATCCGCTACAACCATATCAACAATGCCGAAGTATTGCTCAGCAACGGGTTCGACCACATTCCCCCGAACCGTCAATTCGATGTGATTGCATCCAATATCCCGGCCAAGGTCGGCAGAGAGTTGCTCACACTGATTCTGCATGACGCCTATAACAGACTGAATCCGGGTGGTTGCCTGTACATCGTGACGATCAACGGACTGCGACAATTTATGAAACGCCACATGGCTGAAACATTCAATGACTATAAAAAAATCAAACAGGGTTCACATTACACCGTGGCACGAGCCCGCAAAAACCAGTCCGGTTAATCATCATCAATGCTCTCAGGTACAAGCTCTAAAAGTGCCCGAATAACCTCCCGACCTGTGGCATACCGATCATCCCGATCCTTTGACAGTAATTTACCGATGATTCTATCCAGGGGGTCAGTGACTGATGTTAGCCGGGGTACGGGGCCACTCACATGTTGACGCATGATGTCCATCGGCGAATCACCACTGTAGGGATGCTCCCCTTCTATCATCTCGTACAGCATGATGCCCAGAGCATACAAATCGCTGCGGCCATCAAGCGGGCTGCCAACCGCCTGTTCAGGACTGATATAGTACGGCGTACCGACCACATGATCGGAAAACGCCAGACTTGTTCTTGATTCGGTCATTAGCTTGGCAATACCAAAATCCAACAGCACCGGATCTCCGTTGGCACGGAACATCACATTAGAGGGCTTAAGATCACGATGCAGAATATTCTGCTGATGGGCCGTATCCAGTGCTGCTGCAATCACTGTGGTGTAATGCACGATATCCTTTCGATTGATCCCTTTGCTGATGCGTTTCTTTAGATCACCTGCCGGGAAATACTCCATAACCGCATAAGCACTTTCCTCTGAAGCAACCAGATCCTGAATTGCCACGACATGCCGGTGAGACACTTTTTCAATCAATTGATAACCACGAATAAAGCGCTTCCGACCCAACCTGTCGGAAGTATCCCTGTCAAACAATTTCATTGCGGATATCTGACCCGTATCTTTATGCTGCACCTTGAAAACCGACACCATACCACCGATAGCAACAAACTCCAGTATCCGGTAGTTATCGATGATTGCTTCACCTCTTTCTATTTGCTGCGGCGTGAATGGCCAGTACTGACCCAAGGTAAAACTCTTGGCTTTCGCATCCCGATCTTCCGGCAAGGCAGCCTGTTGCAGATTCGCACGATCCAGAATTGACATCAGGCCGGTCGTCACGAAGGAGGCCTCCAGAGAATCATGACTCTCCTGATAGTCTGCCGTCACTTCATCAGTGACCCCGACATGGTCATGATGTTTGCCAGAGCCTGTGGTTTCCGGCAGTCTGCCATCTTCATCGCCAATGCTGCCAGAATGACCTGTCCGCATAAATCCAGTGCGTCCGGATGCACGACTGTGCGAGCCATCATCAGTTTGCACATTGAATACCACCGGATCCAGTGTCGAAGGGTTTAGACGAGGCAGTACCTCAGTTGGCTCATCAGTCATATTATCCATACCGGAAAGCACCTGTCCGCTCTGCCGAACAGATGAGTCATCACCAGTGGGCTTGTTGGTCGACTTGATCGTTGAGACAAGGCTGGCGGTGACACCGGACTCCAGTGGCAAAAACGTCGAGGCAGATTTTGTTGCAAATCCAGACTTTACCTCGTGCATATTCGCCGCTATCAATAATGCACGTGTCAGGCGTTTGAGAGACAGTCGGGTAATGTCGATATAATCAGAACCACCGGCCCGGACCATATCAGCGGCATCATCTACGGTCGCCGAACGATCCATGAAAATTATCACAGGCAATGCCGCCTGCATCACCAGATCAAAATACCAGTTCCGAATAGCTGCCTTATGCTCGGACATGTCAACGATGATCAGATCAACCTGACTCCATGCATAGCCATGCTGCGGAAGATTCTGCCGCGCAGGGTCGATTGCAGAAAATTCAGGCCTGTCCAACAAGCGCATCAAGGCAACCGCAAGCCGCCACCGATACTTGACTACTGAACCGATAATCAGTATGCGTTTAAAACTACAGTCCTTGAGATCCTTAACCACCCCCTAACCTTCCTTATGGTTTTTATTCTTGGTTATTAATTGCAGGCAATTGTACAACAAGTAGCCCGGCATAGCAATAGTCGACAAGCAAACATAGACAGACATGTCATCAGACCTGCTATAATAAGGGACTACATTGAAATCACCGCTATGATTAAAGAAACCGAAAAGTATGAAGTCGGGCAAAGCCTGCCATGGGTCAAGGTGCTTGACAGTCTGCTGTTTAACGACGACGGATTGATTCCGGCCATTGCACAGCAGTTTGACAGTCGGGAAGTATTGATGATGGCCTGGATGAATCGGCAATCGCTGGAAGAGACCCTGGAAGCCGGGCGGGTATGCTACTTCTCTCGCTCCCGGCAAAAACTCTGGCGTAAGGGCGAATCATCGGGACAAATTCAACTCCTCAGGGAAATGCGTCTGGATTGCGATGGGGATACGATCCTGCTGCTGGTCGATCAAACTGGCCCGGCATGCCATACAGGCCGCAAAAGCTGCTTTTATAATCAGGTAAAGGGAGACCGGGTCAGCGTTATCCAGGCTCCACTAATCAATCCGGATATCCTGTACCGAAAACACCAGTAACACCACAAAAGCCCCAGGCACTAAATATGGCTTTGCACATACACAATACACTCACCAGGGAAAAAGAAGAATTTATCCCACTCGACTCTGAGCGGATCACAATGTATGTCTGCGGGCCAACAGTCTATAACTATGTTCATATTGGTAACGCCAGACCTGCCGTAGTGTTTGATGTCATGTTCCGGCTACTACAGCAACTCTACCCGAACGTGATTTATGCCAGAAACATCACGGATGTTGACGATAAAATCATCAATACAGCTATTGAGGCAAACACTGACATTGATGAAATCACACAACGCTATACAGCCGCCTACCATGAAGACATGAAAAATCTGGGAGTACTGGAACCCACAATCGAGCCCTTTGCGACGGCACATATTGAGCCTATGCAGGAGATGATACGACTCCTCATGGACCGGGGACACGCCTATCAGGCAAATGGCAATGTCATGTTCAACATATCCACCATGAAAGAATATGGTCGTCTCTCTGGACGGCATCCGGACGACATGCTGGCGGGGGCGCGAATCGAAGTCGCCGACTATAAGCAAAACCCGGGTGACTTCATATTATGGAAACCTTCTCTGGATAATCAGCCGGGATGGGATAGTCCATGGGGGCGCGGTCGCCCCGGCTGGCACCTCGAATGCTCCGCCATGATAAAAACCCATCTGGGCGAGATGATTGATATTCATGGCGGCGGCCAGGACTTGATCTTTCCGCATCACGAAAACGAGATTGCCCAGGGCCGCTGTGCCCATGGCACCGAAAGCTATGTGAACTACTGGATGCACAACGGCTATCTCACGATCAATGGAGAAAAAATGTCCAAATCGCTGAATAATTTTCTGACCATCCATGACGCCCTGAAACACGCACCCGGAGAATCACTGCGCTACGCCCTGCTCAACGCCCAATATCGCCAGCCACTGGACTGGTCAGAAAAAACGCTGAAACAGGCAAAAGCCGGTATTGACCGCCTGTATAACGCCCTGCGACAGGCTGGTGACATTGAACCGACACCACAGCACACTACCTTGCCAGCCGCAATCCCTGCCGGGGTCATGGCCGCACTGCAAGACGACCTGAATACACCGATAGCCCTGGCCCAGCTGCACGAAATTGCCACGCAACTTAATAAAACAGATGATATCGATCTGAAGGCCCGCCATAAGGCCGGGTTGCTGGCTGGTGGTGCCATCCTGGGCCTGCTGACGAATGACCCGGAAGCATGGTTCCGCTGGCAACCCCAGGATTCGGACGGACTCAGCGACGATGAAGTTGACAGACTGATCAAAGCACGCTGGAGCGCCAGAACCAGCAAAGATTTTCAGAGGGCTGATGAAATCCGCGCCCTGTTAATCGATGCGGGAATTGAGCTGGAAGACAGCCCGGAAAAAACCCGTTGGCGCAGAAAATAAACCAATTGCAGATGGAGCGGGTGAAGGGAATCGAACCCTCGTTAAAAGCTTGGGAAGCTTTTGTTCTACCATTGAACTACACCCGCACCTCCGATATGATACCACAACATGCGCTCACAGAGCATCAGAACCGGGCATCCGCACTTACTCGGTACCGACATACATTATCACCCTGCCGTGAGGTAGCTGACTGGCCTGAACAGACGAACCACCTTCCCATGGCAAAAAACCCAAAAAGATATTATCATGGGAGAGCAATCGGACACGGCGGAGGCGCTCTATTCTGATGTATAAAAAATCTATCTATGGTCTTTTAGTGGCAACCGCTCTGGCTGCGCTGCTCGGCTGCGGTTCCTGGAAAGATGAGGACAGGATGACGAAATTCAGCGACTCTTTCCGGGTTTATTCGAAACATCTGCGCTGGGGGCACTTTCATGAAGTTAGCAGCTTTATGACACCGGAACATGTTGAGTCAACCATTGCTGCAATTCCCTCACTGAAAGGTGTGCGGATAACCGCCATCAAACCACTAAAGTGGACTGTGGATAAATCACAGGACAACATTTCCGGCCGCATTCAAATCGACTATTACATCGAAGACATAGGGGTCGTCAAACAAACCGGCCAGCAGCAAACCTGGCGGTGGTTCAAAGATCTCAAGACCTGGAAGCTGGATGCTGGTTTGCCGGCATTTTGAGCAAACCGGCAACCATTACACACATTCTGGAAAAGTGGCGGCATCCGCACAATACCCGTTTGAATCACCACTGAAGCGCACAGTACTGTCACACGCTGATTTGCCTCAGTGCAAGCGAAAAATTATTTTTACATGTTATTTATAATGACAATCTTCTTTTTGAAAAAATTAACGCTGCCATTAAAATCAACATATAACCAGACAACTCAGATATCTCTTCCAGAAATACATGATGTAATATCACATTACGATGTTCAAAAAAATCACCGATAAATAATAAAACAGCCGCCGCTATAATCAGCCTCGCCATCAATGACACCATAAATTCTTTCGCCAGTTTTTTATAATATTTATAATTAAACAGAGCATAAACACCCATGGCGACAAATCCGATGATTAACATTATATTGCGTCCGGTGCCGTGCCCCATGAATTTCAGGAAATTTATTATATCCAGGTCTTCAACATCTATTTCTCTCAGCACAAAGCTAAAACAAAGAAATGAGAAAAATATCAGCACCAGCTTATCCCCTCTTTTTTGGCTGAAAACAGGAAGAAGAAATACGGCACATGACAATGTTAAAATTGCTGCCTGTGTATTTTCCAGCCAGCCGTTCTCCGCATAAATTGAGACTTGGTCAAGAACATAAACAGCATAAGAAAAGTAGCACAAGGCTCCGATAAACATGATCGTAACCACAAATATTTTTATGTCTGTCTTCATGCCTCCCCTCGAATCTTTCTAAAAGTTATTTAAGCAGGCTGCCAGCATCAACCAATTGAACAGGAATATGCCTTTACCATTATATCCAAATTAATATCAGCCCTGATGACTTTGCCTCAATGTAACGTTTGGCAACTGATATGGCACGATAGTCGCCTGTACCACTGGGTGCCTGTGTTCAGAGCCTTTCTCGTCAAGGCAACCTCGATAAAATGAATATAGCGCAAAAACAAAGGAAACCCTGCCCAGCCACTCTCATCAGCCTTACACACCCATGTCTCTTTGTGTACTATAGTGTTATACAAGCAGGTTCACGTGGGGAAGTTGGCCGGAAGTCTGATAGAGGTAAAGGCCATATTATAAATCGGCCTGTTTGCATGCGGGACCAATATAGCTTGAATCAATTGATCGCAGCAACCAGAAATCTGATTGCTGTGCAGAACATTACAAATGAACTTGTTGCTGGCATGGATAAATTGGAAACTTTTCCGAAAACGGGATTGCCCGTTCAGGTACACCGAAAAAACTGATTGACCTGAATTTTTACAGAACCCCTAAAATATGGCAGATGGCAAGATACTGATTGTTGACGACGAATCCGAAATCAGGGAGCTGGTTGGAAATATACTCAGGGATGAGGGCTATCAGGTACGGGGGGGCGGAAATGCAGCCGAAGCCCGGCTTGAAGTGGATGAGGCCCTACCGGATATGGTCCTTCTGGATATCTGGATGCCGGATATGGATGGTATCAGCCTGCTAAAGGAATGGGGTCAGGAAGGGGGACTGCCTTTTCATGTCGTCATGATGTCGGGGCACGGTACGATAGAAACTGCGGTTGAAGCCACACGCCTTGGTGCCTATGATTTTTTGGAAAAGCCACTTTCCATGGCAAAACTGCTGTTAATGGTAAGCCGGACCATGCAGGCCATTGAGCTTGCCCGTGAGAATGCCCGCCTGCGTAATAACTCTATTGTCATCGAGAAACCTCTGGGGGGAAGCCCGATTATTCGGGATTTACTTCGGCAAGTAGCCAATGTTGCGCGGCACCATTCGCCAGTGCTTCTCAAGGGCGAGGCGGGCAGCGGCCGGGAGTCCTGTGCGCGCTACATACACCACCTGGGCAAACGCCGCGAGCGACCTTTTATTACACTGAGAATCGGTGCGATTGCCAGTGAAAATTATCAAGCAGCCATTTTCGGACGGGAACACAATGATGAGATCTACAGTGGTCATCTGGAACAGGCCGATGGCGGGACACTTTTTCTTGATGAAGTCGCCGATCTGGATGCCGATACCCAGGTGCGCCTGTTAAATGCCTTGCAGGAGTCCTCCTTCCTGCGAGTAGATGGCACACAACCAGTATCTGTGGATGTACGTATTATCGCCAGTACCCGCAGTGATCTGGAACTTGAAGTAAGAGAGGGCCGCTTTCGGGATGATCTGTATTTTTTTCTGAATGTGTTGCCGGTATATTTACCCGCCCTGAAGGAACATGCCGCGGATATTCCTGCTATTGTGCGTCATTACGTGAATTATTATATTCAGAGAGGTCACTTACCGGACCGCATGTTCTCCGATGATGCCATGATGTATCTGCGCGAATATGGCTGGCCGGGCAATATCCGCGAGCTTAAGAACATCATTCAGCGTCTGTTAATTCTGGGTAATAACCGGACTATCTCTTCTCTGGATGTGCGACGCATCCTGGGAACCTCATTACAGACTACGGAGGATACCCATGCCTATGCCGCGTCACTGACACAGGGTATTCTGGAACTGCCGATACGTGAAGCCAGAGCACACTTTGAGCGTGACTATCTTCTACATCAATGGAAACGCTCCGAAGGCAGCGTCAGCAGGTTAGCGAAAAAAATTGGCATGGAGAGAACTCACCTGTATCGTAAGCTGAAAAATCTTGGCATAGACCACAAAAAATAATGACCGAACAATGAAAATTATCATCCTTGGTGCAGGTCAGGTCGGTTCTACGCTGGCAGCAAGCCTTTCCAGCGAGGCCAATGACATAACAATTGTCGATACCAATACAGAATTTCTGCGCGACCTTCAGGAACACTCGGACCTGCGTGTCATATCGGGCAATGCCTCACACCCTGACATACTCACACAGGCAGGTGCAGAAGATGCGGATATGGTCATTGCCGTAACCAACAGCGATGAGATCAATATGATCGCCTGTCAGGTCGCCTATACCCTGTTCCACACGCCAACCAAAATTGCCCGTGTGCGCGCACCGGAGTATTTGAAAGAAGGCCGGCTGTTTCATCAGGAAGCCCTGCCTATTGATGTTTTGATCAGCCCGGAACAGATTGTTACAGACTCAATTCACAGCCTGATTGATCACCCGGGTGCGTTGCAGGTTACTGATTTTGCTGGTGGCAGAGTCAAACTGGTGGCCGTGCGGGCTTACTATGGTGGGCCGCTGGTGGGACATGAGCTGCACACCATTACCGAGCATATGCCGGGAATAGAGGTCAGGGTTGCCGCCATCTTCCGGCGTAACCGGCCTATTATTCCCAAGGGGCGTACCGTAGTTGAAGCCGATGACGAAGTATTTTTTATCGCTGCCGAAGCCCATATCCGTGCAGTCACCTCGGAGCTGCGCCAACGGGAAAAGCGGGTTCGCCGCATTATGATCGCAGGTGGCGGAAATATTGGTACTCGTCTGGCGCGTTCACTGGAGAAACAATATCAGGTCAAACTCATCGAACGAAATCCGGAGCAGGCAGCCTGCATATCCGAGAGCCTGAATAAAACCGTTATCCTGCAGGGCGACTGCGCTGATCAGGATCTGCTCACCGAAGAGAATATCCAAAGCATTGATGTATTCTGTGCGGTCACCAATGACGATCAGGCGAATATTCTGGCCGCTATGCTGGCCAAGCGCCTTGGGGCAAATAAGGTTCTGGCGCTGATTAACCGCGCTTCGTATGTTGAACTTATCCAGGGAGGAGAGATCGACATTGCCGTATCTCCCCAACAGGTAACCATAGGCAGCCTGCTTGCCCATGTCCGTCGCGGCGATGTGGTAAAGGTACACTCACTCAGAAGAGGGGCTGCTGAAGCGATTGAGGCGGTCGCACATGGCGACCGGCATACATCCGGGGTAGTTGGTCGTCGAATTGATCAGATTGACCTGCCATCAGGAACTACCATAGGCGCTATTGTCCGCGGTGATGAGGTACTGATGGCACACCATGACATCGTGATAATGGCGGAAGACCATGTCATTTTATTTCTGATTGACCGCAACAAGATCAGTGCAGTAGAAAAATTATTCCAGGTCGGCATCAACTTCTTCTAGGGGCAGGAGTTTTGCAGCTTAAAATCATCCAGCGTGTGCTCGGCATTCTGTTGATGCTGTTCAGCATTACTCAGCTAACCCCGATACCGATTTCTTTATATGACGGTGATGGTCAGATGACACCGTTTTTTATGGCTTTCCTGTTGACATTGATTGCCGGGCTGCTTATGTGGTTTCCAGTGCGCCATATCGAACAGGATCTGCGATTGCGGGATGGTTTTTTAATTGTAGCGATGTTCTGGCTGGTATTGAGCTTGTTTGGTGCCATTCCACTCATGCTGTCTGGCTCACCAAATCTTGAACTTGTCGATGCGGTATTTGAATCGGTTTCTGGCCTGACCACGACCGGTGCCACAGTGATCACAGGCCTGGATCAGCTGCCGCGATCAGTTCTTTATTACCGCCAGCAACTACAGTGGCTGGGGGGCATGGGAATTATTGTACTCGCCGTTGCCGTTTTGCCGATGCTGGGAATTGGCGGAATGCAATTATACCGCGCCGAGACACCTGGCCCGATGAAGGATAATAAACTGACACCGCGCATTACCGAGACGGCAAAGGCCCTGTGGTTTATATATCTCGGCCTGACTGTCACCTGTGCACTTGCATACTGGCTCGCAGGCATGAGCCTGTTCGATGCGATATCTCACAGCTTCTCAACCATTGCGATAGGTGGCTTTTCACCCTACGACGAAAGCATCGGATACTTTGACAATACAGTGATTGAGTGCATTGCGATCATCTTCATGCTATTGGCAGGTATCAATTTTTCCCTGCATTTCATAGCATGGCGCAACATGAGCACCAGTATCTACATGGCAGACGCAGAGACACGCACCTACCTTTCCATCCTGCTGTTTACTGCCGCACTGACATCCGCCCTGCTATATAGGCTGCATGTTACCAGCGAACCGGGAGATGCAATCATTACAGGTATTTTTCAAGCCATATCCATCGGCACGACGACCGGATTTACCACAGAGGCATTTTATTTATGGCCGGGAGCGATACCTGTTATACTGATTTTTTCCAGCTTTGTCGGCGGATGTGCTGGCTCGACGGCGGGTGGCATCAAGGTAATCCGCTTTCTGTTGCTTATAAAACAGGGCAACCGCGAGATAAAACGCCTGATCCATCCGAATGCGGTCATCCCAATCAAGGTAGGAGGCAAACCGTTATCGGACAAAGTCGTCAGTGCAGTATGGGGTTTCTTCTCCGCTTATGTGGCAAGCTTTGTCGTGCTCATGGTCGTTCTGATGATCAGCGGGATGGACCAGGTGACTGCCTTTTCCGCTGTGGCGGCAACCATGAATAACCTGGGACCGGGTATGGGCGAAGTCGGGCCGCACTATGCCGACATCAGTGACTTCGCCAAATGGGTATTAAGTTTTGCGATGCTGCTGGGGCGTCTGGAAGTTTTTACCCTGCTGGTTCTTGTCAGTATTACCTTCTGGAGAAAATAGCCCCTACGAAAGAGGCAGGGGGCCATCACCGAAAGAATCGCTGCCACAGTGGTTTGTCGTCCTGAAAAACAGAGACTGTCCCTAAGAACAAACCTGCCTCCCTTCTAAACCAGACGGTCCGTCATCATAGATATTACCCCTGGTCTCAAAGTCAGGCGGAAGCTTGAAGCGTTTATAGGCCCAGAGATATTGAGCCGGGTCCCCGAGAATAAGCTTTTCCAAAGATTGATTCATATAAGTGGCTGCCCTGACCTCATCCTGGTCAGAAAGTACCCGATCATCAAGCGGAATACAGCCCAGTTCAAATCCACGTCCCCGTGGCAACCTGCGCATGGCTAACAGAAATACCGCCGAATCGGTTTTACGCAATAGTTTTGAAAACAGCGTCATGGTACGCGCAGGCTGACCGAAGAAAGGCGCATGGACATACGCTCCCTGTTTGGGTTCCTGATCGGTAAGCAGGGCGATGGCTTCTCTGCTCCTCAAGGCACGGATGAGAGTCTTCAGCCCCTTGTAATTCGTTTCGACCAAAGAAGCATCTGCTCTGGTACGGGCACCCAGCATGTACTGATGCAATATCCTGATTTTCGGTGGCTTGTACATAATGGTTACCGGAAACTGCCGTGCACCCGCCAGAGCAGACAGCTCCCAATTACCATAATGAGGTGTGATCAACATGACACCTCGACCCTGATCCAATGTTTCCTGTATGGCATCAACACCATGTTCAGAAACAATAAGCCGTTCAAGCCTGTGCAGAGGCCACCTGCATACAGGTCCAAGCTCAAAAAACCACTTGCATAACTCAATCAGTGAAGCTCGAGTCAGCGCCCTCTGAGCCCTGGAATCAAGCTGAGGGAAGCAGGTTTTTATATTTATCAGTGACACTGAACGAATTTTGTTGGGAATAATATACAATAAATTTCCCACAAATATGCCTAAAAAGTGCAGAAATCTGAGATTAAATACACTTGTCATATTAATAAATAAATAGGCGACAATATTCTTCATAAATAATGATTAGTGGGAAAAATAAACTCTAAAAATCTTTTTTCATGATAGGATTCATTGCCGAAAGCAGGTTCTGAAACAGATTTTTATTTTTTGACTCTTCCTGCGCAAGCAACTCTTTCATGTGTTGGCGCTGTGTCGGCCTGTTAAAACAGGCAGGACAGTTTTCCATAATGACCGGCAGGCCAGCATCCTGCGCAAAACGGGCCAGTTGACGTTCCCGCACATAGACCATTGGCCGTATGACCCGTATATCGCCATCATTATTGGTGTAATGTGCCTTCATGGTTTTCAGCCGCCCGCCATGAAACGCAGACATAAGAAAGCTCTCGGCGAGGTCATCCAGATGCTGGGCAAGAGCCAGAACATTATAGCCATGCCGGCGGGCGGTCCTGTACATCAGCCCACGGCGCATACGGGCGCACCAGGCGCAATAAGAGTTTCCCTTCATGCAGGATTCCGCGAGCTCGACAATGGGTTCGGAAACATAAAAATACTCCAATCCGAACCCGGCGACATAATCCTGCAATGGGGAGGGGTCAAAGACATCACTCTGTGGATCGACAGTAACAACACCAAGTTCGAAATGAATGGGGGCATGTCGGCACAACAGACGCAGCACATGCAGTAACGACAAGGAATCCTTGCCGCCGGAAAGACCCAATAACACCCGATCACCTTCCCGAATCATATCAAAGTCGGCAATGGCGCGACCGACGAGGCGCCTGAGACTTTTGGGAGGCTCTACAAGGCCAGAATGCTTGGCGGGTGGGTGATCCATTGAAACATTATTCCCGCTTTGGCATACTTTGGCAAAGTGGAAGTTCCATCCTGCACCCTGATATTGGGGGATTGATTGACTTAACTCCAACAGTCAGCGGCTGTAAAACCTCTGCATACTGGAGAAATTACAATAATGAGCGCACAACTGGAAATGAGAGAGCTGGATGAGTCTGCAAGGCAGACTTTTGAATATAGCAAACCGGCACATAATCAGCCTGGCCATGCTGTGCCTGATTGGGCCGGAAAAATTTACTTCGGCGATTGTCTCGACCAGATGAAAAAACTGCCGGATAACAGCATTGATTTGATTATCACTTCACCGCCGTATGCCGATGCCAGAAAACATACCTACGGAGGCGTACCGCCGAATGAATATGTCGAATGGTTCTGCGAGCGGGCGGAGCAGATGCTCAGAATTCTTTCACCTGCAGGGTCGTTTGTCCTGAACACGCGGATTCAACTCGCAAGTGCAATCTGTAGTTTGATTCCTGAAAATACCTCATTAGGCGTTTTAATGCCAAGACATTTTTCAGGTCGATTATTCAGTCTATTCATGGCTGGCTCAATTTCTCTGTGGGTAATGGTTGTCAACTCACCCCCCTTTGGAAAATACTGTCGGATGAGTCCATTGGTATTTTCATTCAGGCCCCGCTCCCATGAAGCATAAGGATGGGCAAAGTAAAACCGGGCGTTGAGTGTATCGGCGATATGTTGGTGACCGGCAAACTCCTTACCGTTATCGGAGGTCAGTGTGATGACCCTGTCGGACCATGGCGCCAGAAGATCGATGATGGCATCCGTGACGCATTGGGCTGTGTTACGTTGGACCTTTTTGATCAAGGTGAAACGGGATTTTCGCTCGGTCAGGGAGACCAGGGCTTGTCGGTGGTTTTTACCGATCAGGGTATCGAGTTCCCCGTCGCCGATACGTGAACGGGTATCAACGATTCCGGGGCGCTGGTCAATGCTGACACGACCGACAAGCTGACCCCGGCGATTGTAGCTGCCATCGCGTTTACGGCGCTGCTTTTGGCAGCGCAGATGACGATACAGATGCCCCCCCCCTCATGCTTGTCCCGCACAATGTATTGGTAGCTCCATTCATGACGGACCGACCGGTTCCTGTGTGCTTTGAGCCACAGGCTGATTTGCTCTGCACTCCAGTCAAGCTCCAGCAGGTGTCGTACATGACTCCGGGTCGTCTCGGTCACCCGGTAGCGCACTTTGACCTGTCGGCGCTTGTCACTCAGGCGTTGAGCCTGTTCAGGGCGATAACCACGAAGACCCGTATTGCGCTGAAGCTCACGGCTAATGGTGGATCGACTTCAACCTGACATCATGGCTATCCCGGATTGGTTATGGCCGGCTTTCTTCAGGGCATCAATCCGGTATCGTTGTTCCTGGGTAAGCTGTTTGTATCTCATCGTGCTCCTCTTTCCTGGCAGAATGGGAAAGCTGTGAATCATACAGCAGCTTACCCTATCGCCAACTCGTCAAGAGTTGCACTTACAAGTTGAACTCAGGATATTAAAGAAAAGGCACAGAACGGAGAAAGACACACCTATGTCCTTGAACTGATTCTGGCACTCAAGAAGGACGTTGGTTTCAGGTGGGTCGAAGAATATATCTGGCATAAGACAACTGCGGCACCGGGCAAATGGAAATACCGATTCAGGGATTCCTGGGAGCGACTGCTGCACTTCAGCAAAAGCAAGGACATTAAAATGAGGCAGGATGCCGTCAAAGTGCCGATTGGAGACTGGACATCGAAGCGCCTTGCCAATATGAGCGCAAACGATAAAAGCAGACAGGAATCATCGACTCGTTCCAAGGTCGGTCGATGTATCGCGAACTGGCAGGGCCGGGATACGGTTTATCCGTCCAATGTGCTGCATAAATCGCCCGTTGCCCACAATACCGGACACAGTGCGGCGTTTCCGGAATGGCTGCCTGAATTTTTTATCCATCTGTTCACAGACGAAGGCGATATTGTCCTTGATCCATTCCTGGGTTCAGGGACGACATACCGGGTTACCGAAAGAATGGGCGGGGTTCCGGTAGGTACTGAGATGAACGGTAAAACCAAAATGGACCTGGGTTCATGAATCTATCATGGATATCTGTTTGAATATCTATGCAACGCACTTAACCCATCATCCGATGTAGCGTCCCATTGCCGGGAAATTATGGAGGCCAGCCTGCCACCCAGGATTGAACAAGCAGATAATTACCGATATGTTTAGCATCGGTTAGCGCAAACATGCGGTCAGGCTTTATCCACCTGATTCAGATGCACATCCCGCTGCGGGTAGGGAATGGAGATGCCTTCTGCGTCGAAGCGTTTTTTGATCGCCTCGGTCAGTCCAAAATAGGCATCCCAGTAATCGCCGGTTGCCACCCAGGGACGAACCACAAAATTGACACTGCTATCGGCCAGCTCTGCCACAGCAATCGTGGGCACCGGGTCTTTCAACACCCGGCTGTCAGCGGTCACAACCTCGTGCATGATCGACCTGGCCCTGTCAATATCATCTTCATAGCTGATGCCCATGACCAGATCAACGCGGCGGGTATCTTTGGCGGAGTAATTCATGATCGGGCCGCCGGTTACCGACGAATTGGGGATAATGACTTTCTTGTTATCCGTTGTAAGCAGTTCGGTGGTAAAAACCATGATCTTTTCCACCACCCCGGCCTGACCGGCCGCTTCAATATAGTCCCCTATCTTGAAAGGGCGAAAAATCAGAATCAATACACCGGCGGCAAAGTTTGCCAGTGAACCCTGCAATGCCAGACCGACGGCCAGACCAGCGGCACCGACTACAGCCACAAAGGAGGCGGTCTGTATGCCCAACTGTCCCAGCGCCGCAATGATCGAAAATGCCAACACGGCATAATAAACCAGTGCTGCCACAAAATGCTGTAGCGCCAGGTCAACATCTTTGACCTTCATTATTTTTTCGGTCAGACGGCTTAACCAGCGCGCCACAAATTTGCCAACATAAAAAATGGCAATCGCAGCCAGAATTTTTAACCCATAAAAAGCGACAAATTCAGAAACTGCATTCAAAGAAATATCCATTATTTACTCCTTAGTAACCAATCAAGCACGGCAGAGGTCTCCCCCGAATCGCCATTATAGATAAAAATGGTGTTCTTTGTAAAATAAAAGGAGCAAGCCCGCATTTAACAACGCATCTGGCAGATTCCGGGACAGAAACACATATAACAAGACAGTCCCGACATCTGAAGGTCGGTTCCAACTACTGTATGGACTTTTAATTTATGCTGCAGTCAGGTAATTATGAAGAAGATTTTTCAGATTATCGATGGGAGGTTCTGGATGATTGGACTTATTCAAAGGGTTTCGAGTGCCTCTGTGCGGATTGGCGGCGATGTTACAGCGGAAATCGGTGCAGGAATACTGGCATTGATCGGCATCGAGAAAGCCGACCATGAAAAACAGGCTGATCGGTTACTGCAAAGGATTTTGACATATCGCATATTTCCAGATGAGCAGGGCAGGATGAATATCAGCCTGAACAACATATCCGGCGGATTATTGCTGATACCGCAATTCACCCTGATTGCAGATACCCGGAGTGGCAATCGTCCAGGCTTCTCCAGAGGTGCGCCACCTGAGCAGGGCAGATATCTTTTCAACTACCTGCTGGAGCAGGCGAAAACAATCCATCCCTGTGTCTGTGCCGGGGTATTTGGCGCGGACATGCAGGTCGAGCTGATAAACAATGGCCCAGTCACATTCTGGCTACAGGCTGACTAGGGGCATTCAGTACAAATTATAGGGATCGATATCAACGGACCAGCGCACCCGACGTGAGGTTTTCAACCTGTCGAGCTGAGCTATCGCATGATTCAAAAGGCGGTGCAATGAAGATCGTTTTAGTGAACGTATCAATATCTGCATCTGAAAATAACCAGCCTTACGTTCCAGCGGTGCCACTGAAGGACCCGATACCTCAATATCAGCCACACTGTCAGCTCGCAACAGGTCAGCAGTATGCTGCATGAAATCCTGCACAGGTGCCCTGTTTCTGGCTTCTGCCCTTAAAAGCGC
Source organism: Gammaproteobacteria bacterium (assembly GCA_965214035.1). Lineage (GTDB taxonomy): Bacteria > Pseudomonadota > Gammaproteobacteria > JAJDYQ01 > JAJDYQ01 > JAJDYQ01. Next base: position 1,655,200 of record OZ243932.1, read on the forward strand.
CAGATAGCTGAAGGGTGGCATGGACGTCTTTTCCCTTGCCTGGCCAAGCTGGCGGACGAACTGCCGGTAATCGAGTTTTTCCAGAGACATAAAAAAAGGATGTTCTGGATGGCGGGTCTGCACATAGACCTTTCCGGTTCTGGATGCTCGTCCGGCACGCCCGGCGACCTGGATCAGAATCTGTGCCATATGCTCCTGTGCACGGAAATCAAGGCCATATATGCCGTAATCGGCATCAAGAATGATGACAGTACCCACTTGAGGAAAGTGATGTCCCTTCGCAATCATCTGCGTACCGAGCAGGATTTTTCGCTGACCTGAACGGATGGAACGGATCATGTTTGCGAAGGTATGTTTGCCTCGCACCGTATCGCGGTCCATTCTCAGAACACCGGCATCCGGAAAACGCCCGGCAAGGAACTCTTCAAGCCGTTCAGTTCCCTGACCAAGATTGAGCAGGTCACGACGACCGCAATCAGGACATTGCAGGGGGAAAGGTCTTTCATGCGAACATACATGGCAGCAGATTCGTTTTATTCGCTTGTGGACCGTCATACGCACATCGCAACGATGGCATTCAGCCACCCAGCCGCAGCCGGGGCAGACCAGAGCGGGGGCATATCCACGCCGATTCAGAAACAATAGAACCTGCCCATCCTGCCTTAATTCCTCGGTTATGGCATTGATTGCCGTGCGAGTCAGCCCTCCCTCCAATCTCTGGTTGCGCATATCCAGCCTGAAAATTTGTGGATGAATGGCACCTGCTGCACGCTCAGGCAAAGCGAGCAGCCGGGATTTATTTTGGTCAGCATTGTGCAGGGATTCAAGCGATGGCGTGGCACTCCCCAGTAAAATCGGCAAACTCAACATACTGGCGCGCTTGATTGCGACATCACGGGCCGAATATCGAAAGCCCTCCATTTGCTTGAATGAGCTGTCATGCTCTTCATCCACAATGATCAGACCGGGATTATGCAGAGGGATAAAAACCGCGGAACGTGTACCGATGATGATTCGGGCACACCCCCGGTGTGCATCCAGCCAGGCCCGCTTTCTCTCCCCGTCACTCAGGCCGGAATGCAGAAGCGCAATTCCAGCTTGAAACCGCTGTTGAAAGCTCTCCAGTAACTGCGGTGTGAGACCGATCTCAGGAACAAGCACCAACACCTGTTTACCCTGTTTAAGAAAATGCTGTGCCGCACGTAAATAAACTTCGGTCTTGCCACTGCCGGTTACACCGTATAGCAGATGGCAATGGAATCCCTTATCCAGGCTTATGATGGCCTCAAGTGCTAACGCCTGATCCGTATTCAGTTCGAAATCAGGCCTGTTTATGGCAGGGTTATAACGCTCAACAGGCTGATCACGGCGCACAATCAGGCCTTTTTTTTCCAGTGCCCTGAGCGTTGGCTGAGGCTTCTGAAACAGTGTTTTGAGTACCGATTCATGGCAGCCCTGCCGAGCGTTAATGATTTCATAGAGTGCGCACTGTCTGGGGGCACGCTGCAGGCCTGCCTCAAACCCGGAAGAATCTGGCCGGATTTGCCAGAATGTATCAATGTTCTGCACGGTTTCTCCGCCCCGACGTATCATGGCGGGCAGCGCCGTCGCAACAACCTCCCCCACAGGATGAAGATAGTATTCACTGGCCCAGTTCAGCAGTTTCAGTAATTTTTCATCCAGCAGAGGCTCTGCATCAAGCAGCTCTGTGATTTCCTTTAGCTCAAAGTCAGATTTTCGACTATGCACCTCCAGAATGATACCGATGACTGATTTATTACCAAAAGGTGCCCGCACACGGCGCCCCGGAAGGTTATGAATCCCCTGGCAGATGCAGGGCAATCGATAGTCAAAAGATTTGCGCAGAGGGACATTAATCGCAACACGAATCAGACTGTCGGCTGGTTTAGGCTGCATGTATTAAAGAGAATCACTCAGCGGATTGTGGCTGAAAGAATAAGAAAAATACCTTATCCACAAAATCTGTGGATAATTCAGTGGATGAACCGCTAAAAATGGCATGAAACGGTTTTCCTGTCGAGCTTCCTGTTAAATTGCACAAAAAAAATACACATATAATAACTTCAATAAAATCAAAGGCTTGCATTTTTTCATTGGCAACAATGGAAATATGACAGGCCCTTCATATTCAGGAATAGCACATATTGGCAAGCGGTGAATAATTTTGCCGGATATGAGGCCAGGGGCAGGGAATACCGACAAAATCTTTTCAGCGAAAATAGCGGAGAAATCCGGCAAAGGTTAAATTAAATTCTAGCTTAATGCGCTAACTGCACCCTGAACTGACCGGCATATCAAGAACAGGAAGCAGCCTCGACTATTGGCCAAACCAGTATCACTAACCTATTGATAGTAAAAGGATAGTTTTGTGATCCTGGCAAACCTGCGGCGACAGGCCGATGCTCAGGCCCGGATCGGAATTGAAGAAATTCATAAATTTTTAATATTATATCCAGACATTGTTCAGGCCGATATTGAGATAAACAGCACCGGTCCGAACCCGGTGCCGATGGCCTGCTGTGCATGAAGTTGTGCATAACTCAAATATTCTCATTTAATACAATATGTTATGCCATATTAACTGGCTTATCTTCACGTCACTCAAAATTCAGTTAGCACAATCCGATACCCTATCGAACCAACCTCGGTACAATGCAACCGGCCTGAGTCAGGATTACTGAACGGAAGTTTTCAGGGACAGCGCGTGTACTTTACCTGAGGTGATCAGATGATTTACGGCGGCATAGACCATTTGGTGCTGTTTCATTGTATTAAGTCCCTGAAACTGATCGCTTGCCACGATAGCCTCATATTTATAGCCATCCCCCGTAACCTCTACCGTGGCACCGGGAATTCCTTCTTCAATCAGTTTTTTAATATCTTCAATTGGAAACATTACAATATCCGCGTCAATACAAGTATGCTCATAATTATTACGCACAATACAAACAGATGCGAGAAAAAACCAGTCCCCCTGATCATAGTAATACTTGTGCCCGCAATGATATAAACCTGCATCCCATGGCTACCCGCAAACGACAGGAACTACTTAACGAACGTCTGGTGTTACAGACACGCATTCACCAGATCGACGAAGAACTGGGCAGTCTGCCCGATCAGCCCAGGTCTGATATTCAGCCATCAATCCGGCCCACTCTCATAAACACTGACGGCAACTCCTTGCGCGATCTGGTGGTTGCCATCGTCAGTGAAGTCGGTTACATGGTCACCAACACCAGCATCCGATACATTCATCAGGCAAGGTTTAACAAAGTTCTGGCAGCCGCACGGCTTAACGAACTGTCCAGACTTGAAAAGCAGCGGGGAAACCGGCCCGCAGCCACACTCTATGGCCTGGCTCATCCGTTACAACTCAACGATCAGGGTCTAACCCATATTCTCAACATCTGGGCACGGGCCGACTGGCCGATATACCAGCGCATCTATCTACCCGTGACCATGAGGCTGATTAACCTGCACTTTCTGGACTGGTACATCACCAATCAGGGCAGTCAGCATCATTACTATCTTTCCCGTTCCGCCATTTCAGTCCACATCGGCGAACTGATTGACAGCCTTGGGCTTGACCCCAAAATAAACCATGTTCACGACTCTGTCCGCCTCAAGAAAACCGTTGTCAGGGAAATAGAGAAAGCCCGTCGAGAGGAAGCAACCACACACTCATCTCTTGCATTCCGAATCATCACGGAACGCCGGCAGACTGAAAAAAGCGGCAATGATTCAACGGAAGCTGCCACTCTGCTGAAATAAAGGGAATTATCCTGATTCGTTGACAGACGCATCTATTTTTGCTATATTTATCATGGTATTAGGTCCCATGATTCCAACTACCAATTTTTTATTTTTTGAGATTTCTTGATGATGTCCGAAGCGTCCAGTCCCCCAAAACGAGGGGCAGAGCACATTTTAGAGCTCCGGAAGGATCAATCGATTGAAACCATGCCCATGCACATACTCAAGCTGGTGTATTTGTGTCATGGCTGGATGCTGGGGAATACGAATGAAGAATTGATCGATGAACCTGTTGAGGCGTGGCAATATGGCCCTGTGGTACCCTCTATTTATCACACCTACAAATCATTCGGCGGCGATGATATTGACATTGTAATCAGGGATGTATCACAGAAGTTTGGTGATTATCAAAAAAAGCTGATCGAGAGGGTAGTGGACGCCTACAAAGGCCATTCTGCCCTGTCTCTCTCGTCAATAACCCATGAAAATGGTTCACCCTGGCATCAGGTTTTTAAAGATGGGGCGCGGGGCAGGGGCGATCATTCCCAATAAAATTATTCAGCGCTACTATGAAGATAAGCTGAATGAGTGAGACTCCTGAGGTACGACCGGAATCGTCAGGCACAAAGTCAATTGACAGTAAGGCGGAGTCCGAATCATTTGCTCTGCAAAAGCAAGAATTGGATGAGGTTAGTCATCGCAAAGAACATCATCGGCAAGAGAGGCTGCGAGATATATTAGCACACTGTGTCAATGGCGTTCTTGTGGTGGTATTTATTATCATCGCCATCTCTATCCTTATTGTCGCATGGCATTATCGTTCCCCCCGAAAAATCGCGATGGCTTTCTGGCGATGACATTAAAACCGTCAGCACGGTATTATTCAGTGGAACTCTGTTTGCGATTATAGGGCATGTCCGTGACAGGCTCTAGTCGCTGTCAGGCTAAAACTCAGGCCGCTAACTGAATATGACATTGGGAAACAGTTTTGGAGGTCGTCGCAGCGTTGCCGGCTTCAAAAGGACTTCGCAATTACGCTTTCAGCTTTTTTCTGTCAACTAATCGGGGTAATTCCCGAAATAAAAGCGCTACCTCTTCTTCAGCAGCTTTTTTATTTGTTCCGCATTCAATACATCATGTTTGCCAGTCAGATCAGCATCATCGTTTCTCTGCATACTGGCCACCTCTTCATCGAAGCTGTCCAGACCAAAGATAGCATGATTGCTTTCTTGCTCGATCTCTTCTTGCTTTTCATCCAGATCGTCAAAATACGCCTTGACCGCAGCGACATCGAAGGAGTCGCTTACCACCAGCCCATCCTCTTTTAACTGTCCGATCTCTGCTGATTTGGACGAACCAGCCACCTCCTGAACTATGTAGCCTATAGCGCCGAGCTTGGCCAGGGCACACACATATTTTTTCGCCTGCGACAGATCAACCTCGCTTCTCATGGTCAGCATCTTCCCGGAAAAAAAACGACTTGCAGCGGCATTGTCCAGCTTGAGCAGTGCCGCCAGTTTTGCCTGCACCTGAGGCTGCTTATAACCGGGAAACAAGTCACCCTCGAAAATCACTCTATAAGATAGTTTGGTCATAATGACACACTCCATTGTCGATAGCTGAGATCATAGCAAGACAGGCAAAAAAAGTGCTATGTGGAAAATATAACCACCATTCACTGGAGCGACTATTCCGGCAGGGCCGAAAAGCACGTTTGCCTGCATCGCTTTCCGGCAAATTCCCCATGCTCGCTCAAGCATGGGCGATGAATCGCATTATGGAAAAAGCTATATTGCTTTCAGCAAACGTTCCCATCCTGCGAACTCAGCCTCTTCGGTAAAATCACTCTTCAATGACTGCTGCTGTCTGGTCAGTGCGGGCAGGAAACTGCTATCCTGCTCGGCCTTCAACATTAACTGCGTCAGGGCCTCAGTATCCTCTACCGGATAATATCCCGGATGGTTCTCTCCAAGCAGACCGACACTGCCGGCAATCTTCGACGCCAATACCGGCAAGTCAGCCATCACCGCCTCGGACACAACATTGGCACCGCCCTCCATGCGGGAACTCAGCACCATGGCACGACTTCTTGCATGCACCTGTCGGACCTTCCAGTGAGGCATCTCACCAAACCAGTGGTAGCGTGGATTGATCTTCATCTCATCCAGTGCCATTTTATTCCACTTCTCGTTGTGTGGCCTGCCACAGTGCAATATTCGGATTTGACTGTCTGCAGGGAGATTTCTGGCTGCATAGGCTGCGCGCAATGAATCTTTTTCGTCGCGCAAGTGTCCGGAAACACAGAGGTCAAATGTCCGCGACCTTGGTGGCTGTCGTTTAACCGGCACAGCGGACTGCTTGATAACCCTGAATTTCTTCCAATACTTTCTGGGCAGCATCTGGTGCGCCAGATCATGTAATGCGACCAGTTGGTCGGCCAACTCAATGGAGCTCAATGTTCTCGCGGGGTGAGAACGAAGAAAGCGGTACAGATCAGTGCCGGTCAGAGCCAGCACCAATGGACGGTTCGGGTAACGCCTGCGAAAGGCATTGACTGCATCGGCGCTACGCCACGCATGGAGTGCCAGCATCATATCGGCATCAGAACCATCCCAATCGGAATTAACGGTAACGCGATAGCCGAACCGCTTCAGGATTCTCCGCCAGCGTACTGCCGTTGCCTGATTTCCGGACGAAGAACGCCGACCGGCCGGGGTGATCATAAAAGCTTTCATTATTGAATAAACGCCGTATCCTGTTACGGTAACAACCTGCTCAACAAATAGACTACCAGCTTATGACTCCGATTTCTAAAAATACATTAATCGAACAATTGCGCGATGCCCGTCGGCGCACCTTCCAGCTTACAGACGACCTGACAAGGGAACAAATGATGGGTCCAAAAAACCTGACCATAATCAACCCACTGCCTTGGGAAATAGGTCATGCAGCCTATTTCCATGAATTATGGTGCCTGCGTCAGCGACACGGGCTTACCAGTGTGCATCCGAATGTGGACAAGCTGTATGACTCCGTCAATATCGCCCATGATACCCGCTGGGATCTGCCCATCCCGTCGCTGGACACCGTCCGTGACTACATGAATCAGATACAGACACGCGAGTTACAGCTACTGGAGTCCGAAGATGACAACGAAGAGGCACTATACCTATATCGCTATGCGCTGTTTCATGAAGACATGCATACCGAGGCATTCACCTACACGCGCCAGACGCTGAATTACTGTGCGCCACCGTTGCAGCCACCCATGCAGCCACCAGCAGAGGCCGGGGCACTGGCAGGCGATGTCACCATACCAGCCTGCGAATACACCCTGGGAGCCACCAGGGGCAATGGATTTTGTTTTGATAATGAAAAATGGGGGCACACCGTTCATGTTGGCGAGTTTGCCATTGCCAGAGCACCCGTAACCAACCAGCAGTTTCTTGAGTTCGTTGAGGCCGATGGATATAACACCCGCGAATACTGGGATAACGAAGGCTGGCAATGGTGTCAGGAAAGGAAGCTCGAACATCCGGGTTACTGGCGCAAGGCTGGCAAAGAATGGCAACGCCGTTTTTTTAATCAATGGCAGCCCCTGTCACCCCACCAGCCTGTTATCCATGTCAGTTGGTTCGAAGCCTGCGCCTGGTGCCGATGGGCAGGACGCCGATTACCAACAGAGGCAGAGTGGGAACTCGCCGCCTCCGGCCCGGACAAACGGACCTTTCCCTGGGGAGAGACACCTCCCGACGAATCCACTGCAAACATGGATAGCCGCTCATCAGGCTGCATTGATGTTGCTGCACTGCCGGCAGGTGACAGCCCATACGGATGCCGGCAGATGATCGGTAATGTCTGGGAATGGACGGATACTCTATTCCGCCCCTACCCCGGTTTTGCACCGGACATGTATGCCGATTACTCCAGGCCGCTATTCAACATCACCAGAGTGCTTCGAGGCGGTGCCTGGACAACCCGCTCCAGAATGATCCGCAACACCTGGCGCAACTACTACGGACCAGACCGCAATGATGTCTTTGCCGGGTTCAGGACCTGTGCAATATAACGCCGCCTGCCGGTAAAACTACTTTTCCACCTGCTTTCGGTACGGATAAATCCGTGCATGAAACGGCTTTTGACCGTTAAAAAAGCGGGGCCGGTGACAATACGGATGGATCCGGCCCCGCAACAGCCGGCAGAGAGAAGAGCCGGCTACGGACTTCCTGCCAATTCAGCTTCCACTGTGCGCCGACGCTGTGGCGCGGGTTATTATCATCCTGCTCGCGGCGGATGGCCTTGATATCCAGCTTCGACTTCAGGCCAGCCGGGTTCGACAACAGACGCCAGCCCAGAGTCAGATCACGCTTGGCATCGGAGGCCGACAGGCTCGCATAGGGGATGCCGGTGGCATCGTCTGTCAGGGCAAAGCCCCACTCGCCTTTCAGCGTCCAGCGGCTCGATACGGCAGCAGTATGTCGGTTGTCTTCTTCCTCCAGCGCATCCCGTCAATGAATCCGATAACAACCGATCCAGACCGCTGGCCGCCGGTGCATTGCCGTACTCATGGCGCAGGCTGAACGACGGGCCATAGGCCGAGTTCGGCCACGCCTCGTAGCGCAGTGAGCCGGACAGACCCCACTCCTCACGCTCGGCAGCCTCATGCTCCAGCAGATAGCGACCGCGCACATCCACCGTCAAACCCTTGGCCGGTGTCTGCCAGCTCAGGCCGCCGCCCAGCTCCAGACCAAAGCCTTCGCTGGTATCGCCGCTGCCATAAAGCAGATTACCAATCAGCCAATAGCGTCCCTTCAGGTTGGACAAAACCCGTACCATTTCAGCGCAGGAGAGCACCACCGGGATATATTTTTTCTGTTTGGCCCGCACCACACCATCCACCCAGGGCGGTTCCATATCCAGCACCTTCTTATACATAAAGACCAAAGCAGACAATGCCTGATTCTGTGTTGAAGCAGACACTCTCCCCCTGACGGCCAAATCCGTTAAAAACGCCTCCATTTCCGCCTTGCCCAGCTCGGCGGGATGGCGTTTATTGTGAAACAGGATATAGCGCTTAATCCAATTCAAGTAACTTTCTTCGGTCCTGATCGAATAGTTCAATCGCTGCAAGCGCTCTCGCACCTGATTCAAGAAAGGAGATTTCATTTCTTTATTTTGCACGATTTCGGCAAGATAAAATACGATTTAAAAACAAAAAAAGTTGAATTAAATCAATGGTATAAATAAATATCAATATTTCTTAATGCCAGAAAAAGACGAATAATTTTAACACAAAAATTTTGTATCTGTCTGCATTCCATGGCAGATTGGGAGATCTACTAGTAGTTATGCCCTAGATGTGATCGCTGATCATAGGGTATAGCTAACAATATATCGGCGATCAAAAAATTAAGAAGAGAAAAATGTCAGAAGAAAACAAAACTGCACAAACCGCTGCTACAACAACTGTAATTGTTTAGAATGATACCAGCAATGCTTTAGGAATAGCGGCGTTCATTTTTGGTTTAATCAGTATCTTTTTTTTAGCACCAATATTTGTTCCGTTTGCAGTTATACTTGGGACAATTGCCGTTATAAAGAAACAATTAGTATGGGGTATATTAGGCTTGGTTTGTGCTGCTATAGGTTTCATGACGTCACCTATATTGTTAGGTTTGGTTGGGTTGGCAAGCATTGGCGCAATTCAGTAGGCTTGTTGGCATAACAAGCGCTTACACTAGGCCGCCGCAAAACACGCGGTGCCTAGCAAAGCGAACGTTATGTTACGAAGAGATAAATAGATATGCCAAAAATATATGAATATCTCGGAATTTTGATAATGTTCTACAGCAATGAACATGAGCCTATTCATGTGCATGGGAAACATCAAGGGCAGGAATCAAAGGCAGAGTTCACGATTATTAATGGTAATGTGGTAGAAATAACCATTAAAAATGTAAAGGGACGCAAACCACTACCATCAAATATATTGAAGAATTTTAGTCACTTCGTTAATGCATATTCTGATCAAATAGTCCAAAAATGGATTGACTATTTTGTTTTGCACAAACAAGTTGAATGCGAAAAAATCGAGAGACAAATCAAATGATTGATGAAAGCAAAGTCATAAATGTAGAAAAAGTAAAATATCTCAATGGATATAAACTTGAACTCTCTTTTAATGATGGAGTGAAGCAGGTAATTGATTTTGGTCCATTTTTATCAAATTCGCTCAACCCTCTTATTAACAAGTATCTTGCTCTAAAAGAGTTTAAAAAATATGAGTTGGATAATGGTGATTTAATATGGAATGACTATGATCTTTGCTTTCCTGTTGCAGATCTATACGAAAATAATATAAGGCCATAACAATACACTGCACTCGGACGGCAATTCCGCTGCACTCCATTGCCGCCGGTGAGCTTGGCGTTAGGCTTCTCAAATGAGCACCAAGTGGAAAACACCTATTAAATGTCCTGAATGTGGCTCTGCCTCAGTAAGAAAGCGTGATGTTGTGTACAAATCAGGAACATCGCATTACTCAAGCAGAAGCTCAACGCGTGGCATTAGTTTTGGTTTGTCAGGAAAAATGAGGCCACGAGCATGGTTGGGTGGCGGCACCCAATCAGGCAAACGGCAAAGCATAAAAGCTCAAGAAGCAGAGGCTTTTCCATTCTGGCCTTCCATTGTAATTACTGTGCTAGTCGTTATCTTCAACACTGAAGGAGAGCCTTATAGTGGTTGGGCTTGGTTTTGGTTTTCGCTTTCAGCACTTTTGTTTTTAATGGCCATCTTCGATTATTTCAGTTATCAAAAAGAATGGGTGTGCGGGAAATGTGGCGCTAAATTTATTCCTGAAACCATAGATGAAAATTTAGAAAAAGAAGATACTCAACATGAGAATAAATCACCCATCGAGGAGCAGCGTGTGATTGAAAGCTATAGCAATACAAACGAGGCCGGTAAAGATTGCTCAATTTGCGGAAAGTGGTTCCCACATTCTGAGTTTGCATATGGCAATCGAGAAGATCGGTCATATTGCCAAAAATATAATTCAGAAGAAAAGGCATCATATTCACAAGGTGGTAAAGAAGCTGCTCGTAAATATAGAGAAGAAATGCGGGAAAAATGGCAATAATCCTAACAAGTCATTCAAACCGACGCCGAAAATCGGCGCGGTTTAACTCAAACGTTATGTTTTAAATACAGGAGCAAAAAATGAGAAAATATTTAATTGGTTTTATTGTAGGTCTGGCAACAATAACTACTTTAACTTTGGGAATTATATACTTAATGCCCCGAATTTTTGTTTTTCCTGCTTACCTTTTGACCAGTTTCCATCGTTGTTTCAGTTGTGCGGTGGAGGGTGCTTTTTCAGGTCGGTAACGAACAATTTGTCGGACGGCACTTTGAAAGTCTTTTAGCGATGGGCGTTTGCTCATGTTCTTTCTCTTCCTGCGATAGCGACATACCCGACCTATTGAACGCTAACGTTAAAGCTGTGCGGAGCAAACGAAGCGCAGCGAGCGTCGTTTGCGTCCGAACGAGCGCCTTGTCAGGGCTGCTCTTGCGTGAATTTATTTGCCCTATATTCCATTTCATAGACAAGCCTTAGTAACTCTGCTGTAAACATCACTGTACTTTGCGCCCTTTCTTTTTACGGAGTGCAAGCATGAGGTGTTCATTGCATTTTTCGCGTCCTCATGCGGTTTATTATCATCTGTCGGCCGGCATTGGCCATGCAGCAGCTTGCCGGTCAGGGGCTTAAACATTAAAGCGGAAATGTACTACGTCGGCTTCCTGCATGATGTAGTCCTTGCCTTCCAGTCGCCATTTTCCGGCTTCTCTGGCACCGGCCTCGCCGTTGCAGGCAATGTAGTCGTGATAGCCGATGACTTCGGCGCGGATGAATCCCCGTTCAAAGTCGGTGTGTATTTTTCCGGCGGCCTGCGGTGCGGTGCTGTTGTGGCGCATGGTCCAGGCGCGGGCTTCGACGGGTCCGGCGGTGAAAAAGGTTTGTAGTTGCAGCAGGGTGTAGCCGGCCAGAATCACCCGGTTGAGGCCGGCTTCGTGCAGGCCGAGGTCTTGCAAAAATTCCTGCTTTTCACCTTCGTCCAGCATGGCTATTTCTGATTCCATGGACGCGCATACCGGTACCACTGCGGCATTTTCCTGTTCCGCCAGGGTCTGTATCTGTGCCAGCCAGGGGTTGTTCTGAAAGCCGTCCTCGGCCACATTGGCGATGTACATTGTGGGTTTGGCTGTAATCAGGCTGGCGGCCCGCAGTTTTTCCTGTTCACTCTGGTCAACTTGCAGTGTGCGTACCGGCTTGCCTGCGTCCAGATGGCATTGTATCCGCTCAAACAGTTGTGCCTTTGCTTTTTCTTCCTTGTCGCCGGCCTTGCCGGCCCGGTGTGCCTTTTGCAATGCCTTTTCTGCCGTGGCCAGATCGGCCAGCGCCAGTTCGGTGTTGATCGTTTCAATGTCGGCCAGCGGGTTGATGGCACCGGTGACATGGGCGATGTCTTTGTCTGCAAAGCATCGGACTACATGGGCCATGGCATCGGTCTCGCGGATGTGGGACAGAAAACGGTTGCCCAGCCCTTCACCAGTGGATGCGCCCGCCACCAGGCCGGCTATGTCGGTAAATTCGATGGCTGCCGGTATCTGTTTCGCGGATCCGGCTATGGCCGCCAGCCTGTCGAGGCGTGGATCCGGGACGGATACGATGCCGATGTTCGGCTCGATGGTGCAGAACGGGTAGTTTTCGGCAGCAATTCCGGCTTGTGTCATGGCATTAAAGAGGGTTGATTTGCCCACATTCGGCAGACCAACAATTCCACATTTGAAGCCCATAGTGTGCTGCCTATTTTGTGTGGAGTTGCAGGGTGGCGCGATCCATGTCGCCGGCAACCAGCAGGCCCATGATGTCGAGAATGTCCGCTATCGAGCGCATTGCGCCTTCATAAACCTGTTTGCCGGCGCGCCCCAGAAGGTAGCCGGTCACTTTATTGCGGTCGCCGGGGTGGCCGACACCGATCCTCAGTCGATAGAAGTCTTTTCCCAGGGCTGGCATGATATCCCGCAGGCCATTGTGTCCACCGTGACCACCACCGAATTTAATCCGGGCAGTGCCCGGCGCAAAATCGAGTTCGTCATGTGCCACCAGTATTTCCGTTTCGTTGATCCTGTAGTAACGCGCCAGTGCATGCACGGCGATGCCACTTTTGTTGATGTATGTCATGGGCTTGAGCAGCCAGCAGTCGTGTCCGTCGATCTGTACCCTGCCAACTTCGCCATGGAATCTGTTGTCGGCCCTGAGTTGTCCGTTATATCGCCGTACCGTTTCATCAATCAGCCAGAATCCGGCATTATGCGGGGTGTTTTTATATTCAGGGCCGGGATTACCCAGCCCGGCAATGAGTCTGATCGGCTTGTCTGACATGTCCTGACAACCCCCAACATGCGGCGATTGACGGGTTATTCGTCTTCCGCCTGGTCGTCTTCATCGGTCTCTTCCTGTTGTTCTTCTTCCTCTATCTGGGCACGGGGGGCATGAATGGCTGCCACAGCACTGTCATGGCCTTCGCTCTGCGTCAGCCCGACCAGTGTAACGCCTTCCGGTAGTCGTATATCGCTCAGATGGATTGATTCACCGATTTCCAGTCCGCTCATGTCAACTTCTATATATTCCGGCAGGTCTTTCGGCAGGCAGGTGATCTCGACTTCGATGGTCAAGTGGGAAACCACGCCGCCAGCTTTGATGCCGGGCGCGGCATCTTCACCCATAAAGTGCAGGGGTACGTGCATGTGTATCCTGTCTCGCTCGGCAATGCGCTGGAAGTCCAGGTGCATCACCATACGTCTGGCAGGGTGGCGCTGCATGTCTCGCAGCACTACTTTTTGTGTCCTGCCATCCAGCTTCAAATCCAGGATATGGGAGAAAAATGCTTCATGCCCGATATGCTGAATGATCTCATCATGTTTCAGTGTAATCGCCACCGGTGCCTCGCCTCCACCATATACGATGGCCGGCGTCAGGCCGGCATGACGCAGGCGGCGGCTCGCACCTTTCCCCGTGTCTGCCCGCATCTCTGCGTTAATTGAAAAATCTATGCTCATGTTTTTACCTCATCAAGTCAGGAATCACCAACCCGCGACCAGGTCGGCATGGCTGCTGCGAAATCCCTTGTCCCGCACAGTGCGGCGCATCGTATCAGGATGTGTCCGTAAAGGGAAGTTCACCTGACATGGAGAGCCACAACCAGAATCATTACCTGCATATCCGGTATGCCGGTAACTCCAGGCCGATGCAGTAGGCCCGGTCTTTCCTGTTCCAGCACGGCTTGTTGCCGCTGCGGGTCATAGGGGCGCGCCAGATAGCCAATACGGCTGACGGAATAAGTGATTTCCTGAGTCCTGTCCGCTATAACAGCCCGAGCTCAGCGAAGGATGCTGGCTGACCATCACCCACAATCAAGTGGTCCAGAACACGAATTTCCACCAGATCCAAAGCCCGCTGTAAACGCTCGGTCAGAGCGCGGTCAGCCTGACTCGGTTCGGCAATACCGGAGGGGTGATTATGGGCAAAAATCACGGCCTTGGCATCCAGCTCCAGGGCCGGCTTTACAATATCTCTCGGATATACATTCGCTCCGTCAATCGTGCCTCTAAATATTTCCTCAAAACGAATTATCTGATGCTGATTATCCAGAAAGAGGCAGGCAAATACTTCATGGGGTAAATGGCCCAGTTTGAGGCGCAGGTATTTGCGCGTAGCCTCTGGACTGCCGAGCACATTTCCCCGCTGGATTTCCACCGCCAGATAACGCCGCCCCATTTCCAGGGCCGCCTGTAACTGTACGTACTTTGTTTCTCCCAATCCGGGTATGGCGCAAAATTCTCTTATATCGGCCTGCATCACGCCACGTATGTCACCAAAATGTCGAACCATGTCCCGGCCCAGATCGACCGCGCTGCGCCCCTTGATTCCGGTGCGCAGAAAGATCGCCAGTAGTTCAGCATCTGAAAGAGCCTCTGCTCCCTGATTAATAAGCTTTTCCCGCGGCTGTTCGGTGGCTGGCCATTCCTTGATGCTCATAAAACTTCTTTTTTGTCGATGAAAGGAATAGAATAGTAAAACCATCGAGCAAGCAGAACCTGTATAAAATATGGGGCTTTTAATCGGCAAACAAATCATTCTGGGCGTAACCGGAAGCATTGCAGCCTATAAGGCAGCCGAATTGACGCGCCTGCTGGGCAAGTCCGGTGCGCATATTCGGGTTGTAATGACTCGGGGAGCTCAGGCTTTCGTTACCCCCATGACCTTTCAGGCTCTATCCGGCAACCCGGTTCACACAGCACTCCTTGATGAGCAGGCCGAAGCCGGAATGGGGCATATTGAGCTGGCTCGCTGGGCAGATACGGTTGTCGTGGCACCAGCCTCAGCCAATTTTCTGGCCCGGCTGGCTCATGGCATGGCCGATGATCTGCTCAGCACATTGTGCCTGACCACAGATGCTCCGATTATGGTGGCACCTGCCATGAATCAACAGATGTGGCTCAACCATCAGACCCGGATCAATATCAATCACCTCAATCAATCCGGGATTGTGGTTATGGGCCCCGCATCCGGTGAGCAGGCATGCGGCAGTATCGGAGCGGGACGTATGCTGGAACCTGAAGAATTGCTCACTATCATTGATAACAGTTTTTCCCGGCATATTCTTTCCGGATTGAAGGTCATGGTCACCGCAGGTGCCACTCGTGAAGCCATTGATATCGCCCGATATATCAGTAACAGAAGCTCAGGAAAAATGGGTTTTGCGCTGGCCACTGCGGCCCGGGAGGCCGGTGCCGAGGTAACGCTGATTTGCGGACCAGTCAGCCTTAATACCCCTGAAGGAGTATCGCGAATCAACATTGAGACCGCCGAACAAATGGGGCAGGCAGTGCTCAATCAGATTGCCAGCCAGGATATATTAATCGGTTCGGCTGCCGTTGCCGATTATGTTCCAGCATCACCTTATACAGGAAAAATAAAGAAAACCCGCGATAACCTGACTATCGAGCTGTCACCCGGTATCGACATTATGCAGGAGGTTGGCCAACTGCATAACAAGCCATTCACGGTCGGGTTTGCAGCCGAAACTGAAAATATCGATGCCCATGCCCAAAACAAAATGCGAAGAAAAAATATGGATATGATCGCTGCAAATAATGTGGGGCTGTCTGATCGGGGATTCGAGGCTGACGAAAATGCCATTGATGTTTACTGGAATGATGGACGAAAAACATTGCCACTTGCCAGTAAAGACAGGATCGCTCGGCAGCTTGTGGCACTCATCGGCGACAGATACCGGGCGACAGTATCTCGACATTCAGGTGACCGACACCCCGCGATGTGATCTGCAGACAGGCATCCAGGGTGAATTTGAATTTAACGAATACGATAGCCTGAGTGACAGGCTACACAGGTAGAGGTGATCTCTGCAAGAGCACTGTAGGCCGGCAGCGCCGCTCCTTGTTGACCACATTTGTACTGGCTTTTATGCCCTTCATCACATAAACTGCCTGCCTACTGCTTAACCTGACAGCGTATTGCATTAACAACAATCTGCCGTGGCACGAAAGAAATCGAAAAAATCCAGCCAGCCGAAATCAGGCAAACCCGCTAAATCCACCTCAGCACGTCAACCAATAGTCTGGTCGATGCCGATGGGGATAATCGCCCTGCTGTTGGTCGCCTCGGCAGTACCCGGCACCTTTGTCGGCTCCAGCATCGGCTTCTCTGATCACTATCGCGAAGCGGTTGCCGAGATAGGATTTCTCAGTCTGCTGGTCTGGGTGCTGTGGCGCAATCGCCACGTCCGTCAGGGCAGTTTGACCTTTAGCTGGACACGCCTGTGGCTGGCTGGTTTGCTTCTGCTGGGAGGCATATCAGTTTTCTGGTCTGCCGACATCGGTTTTTTTGCCAGCAAATATCTCTTGTGGCTGGCGGCAGCAGCGGCACTGGGAGTGGCGATGACCGTACGCCTTGACCTTGGTGCCATGCTGCAACTGGCACGTGGATGCGCATTAATCACGGCATATATTTCTGTGGTCGGACTCATACAGTCAATGACCTCAACCGATATATTCCTGCAAACAGCGGAACCGGCAGCAAATTATCACAACCGCAATACGGCCATGCAGGTCATTGTGATGGCGCTCCCGATGGTTATCTTCATGCTGCTGTTCGAAAAGCGCCGGGAGTTGTCGATTTTGTCCTTTTTTGTGCTGGCACTGGGGTACGGATATGCTTTTCATGCACCTGTCCGCTCGGCCTGGTTAGCACTGATACTTCAGATGCTCATCATTGTTGCTGCACTGATATGGCTGTGGCACCCACTCAAAACGATCATGCACAAAAGTCTGCTGGGGCATCGGGCATTAAAAATTATGGCACCAGTGGCCCTGCTGTTACTGGTGGCAATGGCCAGTTTCCCGATAGACGGTCAGAATAGCGCCTTCCAAAAACTGGCCAACCGGTTTATTAGCATGCAAGATATTATAGGTACTTACTGGGATGCAAGCCGCACGGAACGCTACCGTATCTGGGACGATGCCCTGACGATGGTGGGAGAAAACCCCATACTTGGCACCGGCATGGGCAGCTTCTTTCACAATCTGCTGACAGATAGCAGTAAATATGAGAGCTCCGCAGTACTACGTGTGCATAACGACATACTGGAGATTGGCGTCGAGCTGGGCGTAGTAGGCATACTGATATTTTTAGCCGGTGCCATCGGACTGGCAGGTACATTGTTCACCGTGATACGGCGTGGCGATCTGACCACGCGCATATTCTTCCTGCTCATCACCGCTGTACTGGCCGGCAGCGCCCTTCAGATGCAGGTCAGTTTCCCCTATCAGATGCCGGGGCCGATCATCATGTTCGGCGTTTATGCCGGCCTGATCCTTAAGGCCGGCGGCGGCAGGAGCAGGCATATCACCCTGCGAGCACATCACTGGAATGCTTTTATGGGCACCGCCGGTGCCTTACTGGCACTGGTACTGACACTCAACTTCGCATGGTTAAACACACTCTTCACCACCGAAGGGATCACCCGGCGTGCCGCCTGGAACAAGCCCATTCATTTGGGACCACCACTTTGCCACCGCAGCATCGCGAGACTTTTCGTGGGACTTGCTTCCGTCTATCAGAAGGCCGGGCGCCATGGAGAAAGCCTCAGTGTGGCACGCTCACTTGAAACCTGCATACCGGGTTCCTGGATAACCGAACAGTTCAAAATCATGGATCATTACAGGAACCAGCGTTGGGCCGAAGCCCTGCCATTACTACTGAACATCAAGCAACGCGGACCAATTGGTAACTACCGCGATTATATCAACCTGATAGCTGTCCATATCAAAATGGGTAATCTGGCAGAGGCGCATAAAGTGTTCGAAGAACTGATCGCACAACCGGAAGAATATCTGATCAAACGAAGAGGCACGCTGCGCACCGCACTGTTTTTTGCATTGCAAACCAATAAAATAGAAGAGGCCAAACGATTCTACCGGCTGCTGCATCTGCACTATCATCTGACACCAGAGTTCCAGAAACAGGTGCTGGCCAGAGTACCCTCAGAGCACTCCGATTCCTTTCTGGAATGGCGAAATAAACTCGAGTCAGATCTTTCTGAAGAGGGATGAAACTCAGGATACGCTGCCTTTTATGGTTGGGGCGGCCGCAAAAACTGCCGTGGCCTTATACCTAACCCCAGTAAAACCACCACAAACAGCACCATACCTGCCACGACCCAGAGCAATAACCATGCTGCCCTTGAAAACAGGTCGCGGGCATACCATGCCGCCGTCTGATCGGAAAGCCACCATAACACTGCCCCCATCACTATGCTGGCGAGTACAATGCGAAAAATAAAAGGCGACCAGTCCGCACTGAAACAGAAAACTCTCTGACGCTTGAGCCAGTAATACAGCAGTCCGCAATTTACATAGGCAGCCAGCGCTGTCGCCAATGCAAGCCCCATGTGGACACCATCAAAAACCACCCAGAGCAGGAAACCAACCAATACCAGCTTCAAAGAAACATTCGCCAGCATGGCATAAATGGCTGCCCGGACCGGTGTTCTGGTATCCTGACGCGAGAAAAAACCGGGGGCAAGGACTTTTACAAAAATAAAGGCTGGCAGACCCAGTGTATAAGCCATCAGGCTCAAGCGTGACATTTCAACATCGCGCGAAGAGAATTCCCCATACCCGAACAGAGTGATCAACAGTGGTTCAGCCAGAACAAACAGGCCCACCATGGCCGGGATGCTGATAACGACTGCCCAGCGCATCGCCCAGTCCATCAGATTAAAAAACTGTTCCGGCGAATCTGAGGCATGCTTTTGCGACAGGCTGGGCAAAATGACGGTGGAAAGAGCTACACCGAAAACACCGACAGGAAGCTCGACCAGCCGATCAGAAAAATATATCCATGTCACGCTGCCAGTCACCAGGAAAGAAGCAATCAATGTGTCCATCAACAAACTGATCTGCACAACCGAGAAACCAAAAATCGCAGGCAACATCAATTCACGAATCCTGATCACACCCTCGTGATACCATCCCCAGCGAGGCATTGATAACATGCCCAGCCTCGCCACAGCCGGCAACTGAAAACCCAGTTGTACCACACCGGCAATAAAAACACCCCACGCCAGTGACATAATCGGCTCATCCAGATAAGGCGAGACACCTGTCGCCATGATGATTAATACCAGATTGAGAAAAACCGGAGTGAATGCCGGAATCGCAAACTGCCGATAAGTATTCAGGATGCCGGAAGCCAGCGCAGCCAGAGAAATAAAGAGGATATAGGGAAAGGTAAAGCGCAGCATTTCTACACTGAGGGCAAACTTATCTTCATTTCCTTCAGCCAGAAAACCAGCACCAAATACAGAGATCACGACGGGGGCACCCATAACACCCAGAGCAGTAATACCAAGTAATACAATGCCCAAGGTACCCGCCGCATGAGATACCAGATCTCTGACAGCCTGCGCACCACCACGAGCCCTGGCCCCGGAAAGCACTGGCACAAATGCCTGTGAAAACGCACCCTCAGCGAACAGACGACGCAAAAAGTTGGGAATTTTGAAGGCCACAAAAAAGGCATCTGTAGCGGCCCCGGCCCCAAAATAACTGGCGAACACAATATCCCGTGCCAAACCGGCAAAACGGGATAACAGGGTCATGGAAGAAAAGCTGAAGACCGACTTGAATAACTGCTCAGGCAATGGGGCGTCTCATTAACAGCGATAATTCTGAACAGACCTGATCCGGCCCTGCCAAAGCCGCCTTTATTGCTGCGGGCAACTGAAAAAATAGGGGGTCCATTGAACGGTGTCTCCTGGCTTGAGGGATTCTGTTGTACCTGCGGGCATTTCGAGGGCGGCGATGGCGGGTGCGGCGGCAGAAATGGTTTGTAAAGAGAAAGGCTTTGTATCTCTTGCGATATTGATGATTTCATCCTTAGAACCAATAAAAAGAATATCGAGTGACCTCGGTGTATTCTTCATCCACATACTGATGATTTGTGGTGTGTTGAAAAAGAACAACATCCCCGGCGGCAACTCGGTCCGGTACATAAGGCCCTTTTGTCTTTCAGCGGGACTTACTGCGACTTCAGCCGTCATTTTAATGGCCGGCTCTTCGAGCAGAGAATCGGAGGAAGTAATAACGACCTGGACGCACTTTGCTCCCGGAGAGTAGGTTTGGGCGGTCGCAGGGGCACCTGCGCCTGAAACAAAAATCAGGACAAGGGCAGCGGTGCAATACAATATCCCGTTCAGGGCCTGATGCCATCCTTCGAATTGGCCTTTTTGCATAAGGGATACTTTGCCGGGGCCGGTCTTCTTTGCAGGATTCATGGATAAATTGCTCAATCCGATATGAGCAGGGCAACAAAGAGCATCACTTCCCCTGAGCGCACTGCATGAATGGGCCTGTTATACCAGACTTCTATCCAGTCCCCGAGAATACCATCGAACAACGTCGTCAATCCAGGCGGTTACACAGTATGAATGATCTGCCAGAGGCTCAACAGATTGGAAAAGGGATTAAAACCACAATTCTGCAAACGGGAGTGAGGTGTCCCATTAAAAACATAATCCAGCCCCTGAATTCTGGTTACCTCATCGGGGGGAACATCAAGCCATTGGGTGAACCCCTCATCCCGACGATATTTTTTAATCATTATCCTCTCCTCTCTCTTTCGATTGACCATGACACCCTGAGACAGAACAGCAAGGAAACCCTCCTGACTGACAAAAATTTTTTTAACAAAAGAAGCATCGGCATGATAGGTAGGAGAAGCACCAACACTGGCCACTCCAAATACCGGATCGTATGAAATTGTCAGGATTCTATCCTGCTTGTCCCGGCAAACAACACCATCGAAATCCAAAAACAGGAACAGAATAACAGCAGGTATCAAAACCAGAAAAACATATCTCTTTTTCATGTGCCATGACCGGCGGACTTTACCTGCGGGTGCGGCATACTCAACTGAGCATCCGAAATAGATTGATCACCTCAAAACCCCTCAAGTACATTTTTCCCGATAACACAACCACTTTCCTGGAGCTTATGGGCCTTGGTGAGACTCTCTACGCTCAGTTTTCCAAGATTACTGCTCACTGTCGAAATAAGGGTGCCATTATCAACCATATCTGAAACGCGGTTTAGAAGATCATGTTGTTTTTCCATGTCACTTGTCTGATACATGGGACGGGCAAACATGAACTCCCAGCTAAAACTCAACGCCTTGGACTTGCCGGGCATAATATCCAGTGTTTGAGGGTCATCAATCAACGCCATATGGCCACGCGGTTTGATCAACTCAAGAATAGAAGGGAAGTGCCCGGCTGTGCCAGTCAGGGCAGCGACGTAACGCGGCTCCAGTCCCAGCTTTTTAAGCTGGTCTGTCAGCGATTCGCGGTGATTGATCACATGATTTGCGCCCATTTTCTGAACCCACGCCACCGTCTCTGGACGTGAGGCCGTCGCAACCACCGTAAGACCGGTCAGTTTTCTGGCCAACTGAATGAGGATGGAACCGACACCGCCGGCGCCCCCAATAACCAGTAACGTATCACCGCGACCGCCACCTTCCTGAAGCTGCATGGAATCAAACAAAAGCTCCCAGGCAGTAATCGAAGTCAGCGGAAACCCGGCTGCCTCGGCAAAATCGAGTGATTCGGGCTTCTTCCCGACAATTCTTTCATCGACGGCGTGCAACTCGGCATTTGTTCCTGGCCTCGTAATATCACCGGCATAAAAAACTGCGTCACCAACCCTGAAATTTCTAACGGCACTTCCGATCTGTCTGACAATGCCGGCCGCATCATAGCCAATGATTCGAGTGCCTCCTTCAGCCGGGAAACCAGCCCGCACCTTGACATCCACTGGATTAACCGCAATGCCCCGCACCTCAACTAGAAGGTCACGCTCACGCAACTCCGGCGTTTCCACATCAAACGCAATCAATGCCTGTGGGGCATCAATCGGCCCATTTTGTTGATATCCTATTGCTTTCATACTCACCTTCCCTGCTCTCTGAAGAAAAAGAAATTGACATTTTCACTGAAAATACCTATATTACTCTGCCTTTTAACGGCATCCCATGATTTTTAATCCGGGTGCAAACAGATTTTCTCAGGAGTTTAAAGTGGCGAACAGTCCTCAAGCCAGAAAGCGTGCCCGCCAGGCAGACAAACGTAATGCCCATAACGCAGCGGCGCGTTCGCGTCTGCGCACCGCCATCAAATCAGTCGTCCACGCCATAGCAGGCGGCGACAAGGCAGCCGCACAGACCGCCTACAAAACAGCCATCCCGGTCATTGACAGTGCCTGTGGCAAGGGCCTGATCCACAGAAACAAGGCCGCACGCCATAAAAGTCATTTGAACAGTGCCATTCACACCATGATGTAATTTTCGGGCATATGCCGACAGCATGTCGATCCATCATGCTGACCGGCGGGGACAGCAATCTGATATCCGGTTTTCTTTCGCCCGGCATAATACATATATAAGATCGGCTACGCCAAAATGGCGTTATTCAGAATCTGCCTTGCGGCACTCAACCGGACGCTGGCAGCCCGTATACCGCCAGAGTTATCCGCCAAAACTATTTGATTTTGGCTTCCCTATAGATCACATGCTTGCGCACAACCGGATCAAACTTTTTAATCTCAAACTTTTCGGTCATGGTGCGCTTGTTTTTATCGGTAGTATAGAAATGACCTGTACCGGCCGACGAAACGAGTTTGATTTTTTCACGCATCAATTTTCTCCCTAAACTTTCTCGCCACGGGTGCGCATGCGCGTCAGCACCTCGGAAATACCGAGCTTGTCGATGATGCGCATACCCTTGGTGGAGACACGCAGCTTGATCCAGCGGCTTTCTTCCTCAACCCAGAACTTGTGGGTGTGCAAATTAGGCAAAAAGCGGCGGCGAGTCTTGTTATGCGCATGAGAAACATTGTTACCCGCCATGGGGCGCTTTCCTGTAACCTGACATACTCTGGACATGGTGCTTGCTCCAAACAAACCGGTTTTACGGGGCCGAATCAACTCCGATACGGCCCAGTTCAAAAGAGCTGCGATTTATACCAGTATCGAATCAGGAGCGCAAGCAAAATTTGAAGCGATGATCAGGTTTTGGCAGCGCAAAACCATGGATGGATGGCGCTTCATGGATAACGATAAAACTTGACCCACTCACCATCGGTCAGCCGGTAGCAAACCCGCTCATTCAGTCGATCCGGGTGGCCTTTCCAGAATTCAATCCTGTCGGGAATAACCCGATAGCCGCTCCAGAACGGCGGGCGCGGCACCTCGATGTCGGCAAACTTTTCTTCATATCGGGCGACACGGTCCAGCAACTGCTGCCGATCTCCGAGTACCACGGACTGGCGTGACGCCCAGGCACCGATACGGCTGGCTCTGGAACGCGAATACCAGTAACGGTCGGCCTCTTCATCGGCAATCTGCACCACCCGACCTTCCACCTGAAGCTGCCGGTGAGGCCCCTGAAAATACAGGCAGAGCGCGGCAAAGGGATGGGCGGCGATATGCTGCCCCTTGCGGCTGGTGGTATTGGTAAAGAAAGTCAGTCCCTGCTGGTCAACCTGTTTTAATAATACGGTGCGCACGGCTGGCCGGCCGGACTCATCCACCGTGGCCAGCGACATGGCACGGGGTTCCGGCAGATCGGCGGCCTGCGCCAGCAGCTCATGGATAGGCTCCAGTATGTCGTCCGGGATGGGGACCGTATCATCCATTTCCATCATTCATTCCAGGCAGGCAGGATAAAAAAGGGAATTATATCAATAGTGTCGAAACCCGTGCCGGCCTAATAAGGTTAGGCAGCGTATCGGCCCAAGATTTCCGGTAGCGCAGATTGACCGGGTGCGTCACGATCCCGCCAAAATTGTCCATGCGCTCGACGACCGTTCTACCCGGTACAACCACGGAAAATTTTTCTTCCTTTTCGGCCTTTGCGGGCTGGTAGTTTCGGTCGCATAGCGTGACCGTCTGGCGTGCTGGTTTGTCTTTTGTCATGGTTCTTCCCCTAGAGTGGATAATAGAAAATGCCATGTCATTATAGATTTCGACCAGATACGGACCGACATTCATCAATACGGCTGCCGAGCCACCGTAAACATCGCAGAAGTGTGTAGCATCGTCCGGCAGGAGAGGAGCGAGAAAATTCAGATGGGAATACTTGCTTCCGTACCAGCCGAATGCAATCAGTCGTTTGGACTTCCGGGATGCAATGCGGCGGCCTGTGCCTGTGGCATTGACGACAGGCGCGATATTCACGACCCCATCACCAGGGCCACTGTACTTGAGTCGCTTGCTCTCCATGCCACGGGCGACCACTTTGAAGATATCGAGCTCACGGAGGTTGTGCCGTCCGGCAAACCCGGAAACGTAGCGATCCATGCACAGTAATGCTTTCCGGGTGCGCTGTGTGCCATCTATCTGCCTGGAATCACTTGTTAAATCCGGCACTGATTTTACCGGATAGTGCCGAAATTATATATTTTTCCCATAAAAAAAGGGACATGTTGTTGAGCAACATGTCCCCTTATGAAAAGCCGGCTGCGACGGAGCGGCCGCAGCGCGATTTTCAAGCCAAGTGCCTGACTTACAGGAGGCCCACATCAAAGTTGTAGCGGAAACCGACATTGACCTGATTGGTGGTATCCCCAATCTCGGGAGCCTGCAGCCAATCAATATATACATCCATGCCCGGCGCCAGACTTTTAGCCAGCCCGAGGGTGACGCCGTTCTCATCAGTCACGGCATCATCAACGTATACCCCGGCGAGCAACTTCATGCCGTTGCCGAAGGAATAGATCGCCGTCAGGTCAAGGGTGTCTCCCCCTGTAGTAACAAATCCGACCCTCTCCCATTCCGCATCCTGATAGAGGGCACCCACATAGAGACTCTCGTTGACACTAAAACCGCCGGCAATACCGATGAGCGTCCTTTTCTCACCAACAGAAGCGATGTCATTCTGCTGCCAGTAAGCGACACCGATATTGCCTTTCCCCACGTCAAACCCCACACCGACCGCAAACGCATCAATGCCGTCCTCATCAGCAACACCGGGGGTGCCAGAAGAACCGTCCACCTGTATGCCGGCACTCACCTTGAACAACCCGATGTCGTTCTCATACTTGATGAAGTTGTTGGTGCGGAAAGGGGCGAAGCCTGCATCACTCATCTGGCCATATCCGACGGGGGTGTCGCTGGCATTATACAAATGATCAACCGGCACAGCGACGATGTCATAATACGGATTCCACTGCGTACCTATCCCCAGAAAGCCCGCGTCCTTACTTTCAAGGCCGGCATAGGCCAGACGCACATCACCGAAATCACCTTGGTCCTGTATGGTTACCTTCCACTCGCCGCGCAAAACCGCAGTCAGCTCGTCGCTGATCGGGATCTTGCCCTGGATGCCGACCCGTGAGGAGTCGTCGCGGATGTCAATCGTATTGTCGCCACTGCCATTCTTGCCAAAAGTCACCTTGGGCCGGAACTTGCCATACAGCCGGAAATTATAGCCCTTGTCGGCAAGTTCCTGTTTCATACCACCCCCTTCGGGCACCATCTGCGCCTGCGCAGTTCCCGACAGGGCTGCCGCCACAGATACACAGGCCAGCAGGCCGATCTTAAACGTATTACTGAAAAAGCGATTCATGAAATCTTCCTCCTAAAATGAATCAAAATAAAAAACTGCTCTACACCCCATCATTATAACACCAAACAAAGAAAAGAAAATATTTTTTTCGTTCTGGCATATTACTCACAACATATATTGGCTATACGCAGCGAGGCCCAACGGGTATCCGACCAATAATAGACCATTTGATCAAGTCATTCAACTTTTTTTAACAAAATTTTTCCTCATTATCGACCGGCATATCACATTTAATTATCAGGACGGCAGCCCGCTGGTCAGCGGTTAATGATATAGAGGGCTGAAGCCGTGATGAGTGTGACGGCCCAGATAGAGACAATCACGCCGGTCAGGGTCAGGGTGATTTGATGGACCTTGTCGCTCATTTCATGCCTGAGCTGGTTGATTTCTCTGGTCAATACGTCAATTCTCTGATCAATTTTATTGTTGAGGTCTTCGATAGTCATATCTTTCACTATAGATTCTCCTTTCTAAAAGTCAAGTGGTGATTCATTTCATTATATACCGTTCACACTCAATGCGGGAGTCTGTCCGGCATCATTTACCTGACGGGCCTTAAACGCCCGGCTTTATCTTTGCGGTCTTTTGTGCCATGCCCGAATCGTGGTGCCAATCACGGCCTCTCACCGGGGATGCCTTGAGCAGTGGATGCCGGGCGGGCTGCCGAATCGGCAGCAGTCAGCCATAAACCCTGGCATTGGAACCTTGCATGGGGTGGCAAACTGACTGAAAACATCGATACGCCGGGCAATAATTACAAAATTTATGGATTTCCGGTTGTTCCCGGCATAAATTTTTTACAAACCGGCAATATCCGGGTTATACTGTTAGGGCCAGTCTGGGCAATTTTCTGTTAAACCAACGAAGGGAGTATCAAATCTGATGAAACATTCAAATACATGGCAATCACTGGCGCTGGCCGGGGTGTTGTCTTTTTCGGGGTCGGCATGGGCCGGCACTTTGGAGGATGTGCAGGCGCGCGGTGAGCTCGTCTGTGGTATAGACGGCGGTCTGCCGGGCTTTTCCGCGCCGGACAACTCCGGCAAGATGCAGGGCGTTGACGCCGATGTCTGTTACGGCATCGCCGCCGCTGTGCTGGGCGACCGCAACAGGGTCAAGTTTATCCCGTTGACAGCGAAAGAGCGGTTCACCGCACTGTCATCCGGTGAGGTTGATGTACTCAGCCGTAACACGACACATACGCTGACGCGCGATTCTTCACTGGGGTTGAACTTCACCTATTACAACTTCATCGACGGTGCAGGCTTCCTGATCCGCAAGGCCATGGGCGTTAATTCCGCCAGAGGTCTCGGCGGTGCCCGCCTCTGCATTCAGGCCGGTACAACGACCGAACAGGCGGTCGGCGATTTCTTCCGCGCCAATAGTCTGCAGCCGTTCACACCAAAGCCGTTCGACACTTCGGTGCAGACACGCGAAGGATATGAAGCCGGTTCCTGCGATATTCTGTCCTCGGATAAATCGCAACTGGCCGCTATTCGCAGCGAGCTTGCCGACCCGGGCGCACATGTCATTCTGCCGGAAACCATCTCCAAGGAGCCATTGGGCCCGGTTGTCCGTCAGGGCGACGATGTGTGGTTCAACACTGTCAAGTGGGTATTGTTTTCAATGATGAACGCCGAAGAGCTGGGTGTCACTTCGTCCAACATTGCCTCGCACAGAAACAGCACCAATCCGGCGATTGCACGGCTGGTCGGCAAGGAAGGCGGGCTTTGCAAGCTCATCTCCACGACACTGGATGACACATGTTTCTATGATGTGGTCTCACAGGTGGGTAACTATGGTGAGAGCTATGAAGCCAATGTCGGTGAAAATACCCCCATCGGTCTGAAGCGCGAAGGCAGCGTCAATGATCTGTGGAGCCGCGGCGGTCTGATCTACGCACCGCCCCTGCGGTAATTTTCTGCAGGACTTCCCGAAAAGGGCGGCAATCCTGGCCGCCCTTTTTCTTGCGCACGGGAGTGTCCATAATTTTGCATTAATTTTGCATTCTGCAAAAAATCCTGTATAACCAACAAATGCTCGAAGAGAATAAAGCCAATAAAGCAGGCGGGCGCCCTATTCCACTGCATCGCGACCCGAAAGTCCGTGGTATCGCGTTTCAGATAATGGCAGTGCTGTTTTTTGTCTGGGCGTTGTGGACAATCGGCAGTAACACGGTCACCAATATGGAGGAGCGGGGCATTGTGCTCGGCCTGTCATGGCTGGAAAAGCTGGCACCGTTTCAGGTCGGATTCTCGCCATTTCTCGCTAACGAACTGGGCCAGAATTCCTACTGGCGCATCTTTTTCATCGGCGTCCAGAACACAATTTATGTCAGTTTTTTCGGGGTCATCGCAGCAACCCTGCTCGGTTTCGTCATCGGCGTCATGCGCCTGTCACCGAACTGGCTGGTCGCCAAAATTGCTTCAACCTATGTAGAAATTTTTCGCAACATTCCGCTGCTGCTGTGGTTTTTCTTCTGGTACTTCATCGTATTTTTGCCGGTGCTGCCCGGTATGCGTGAAAGTATCTCGTTCGCGGATGCGATATTCATCAATAAAAGCGGGCTGTATCTGCCGCGACCTGTCATGGAAAGCAGCGGCACGGCAACGATATTTCTGTTGATTTGTGCCGCCGCCATCGCCGGCGTCGTTTATCTGGCACGGTGGGCAAAAAAACAGCAGGAACGGACCGGCAGACAACTGCCGGTATTGCCCATATCTCTGGCAATTTTAATCCTTGTTCCGGTCGCCGGATTTTATGTTTCCGGTTCTCCCTATTCTCTGGAATATTCTCAACTCGGCTCATTCCAACTGTCCGGCGGCATCAATCTGACAACTGAGTTCTTTGTTGTTTGGTTCGCACTGACGACCTACACAGCGGCATTTATTGGAGAAAATGTGCGCGGCGGTATTCTGGCCGTGTCACACGGACAAACCGAGGCAGCACGTTCTCTGGGACTGCATCACGGACAGAATATCAAGCTGGTCATCATTCCACAGGCCATGCGCGTGATCATTCCGCCGACCATCAGCCAGTATTTGAATCTCACCAAGAATTCGACACTGGCGATCGCCATCGCCTACGAGGAGATCGCCTCCATCTGGATGGGCATTTCGCTGAATACCACCGGTCAGGCCCTGATCATCATTGCAATGACCGTCGGCGTTTTCTGGACACTGTCATTTTTGACATCGGCACTTTTGAACTGGTACAACAAACGGGTACAATTAACAGAACGATGAACGAGTTCACTCCCATTCCTGCCAGAGAACCACCCGCATCTTCAGTCGGCATCATCGGCTGGGTACGCACCCATCTGTTTTCGTCGTGGTTCAATAGTGCGCTGACGCTGCTGATCCTGTGGTCTCTGCTTCAAATAGTACCGCCCACCCTGCAGTGGTTGTTTGCAGATGCCTCATGGGGTGGTTCCAGTTCGGAAGCCTGTAAAACGGATTTTGTCAGCCCCGAAGACGGTGAAACCTACCGCGTTGATGCGCCCGGCGCATGCTGGACTTTTACCAAGGTGCGTTTTGTGCAGATCATGTTCGGCTTGTACTTTGCCTCGCATCCATCCGAGGTATGGCGCCCGGTATTGATGTTTGCACTGTTCGGTGGACTGATAGCGCCGTTGTTTATGCCCGCATTCCGCTGGAAGCTGCCATTGGGTGCATTTACCTTACTGGTGTTTCCATTTATTGCGGTCGCTCTGGTGCATGGTGAATGGCTGGGACTGCCGGTCGCCGAAACAAACGAATGGGGCGGATTCATGCTCACATTCTTTCTGGCAGCAGGCGGTATCGTGCTCGCGCTGCCAATCGGAATCCTGATGGCACTGGGGCGACGATCCGAGCTGCCGATCATCCGCTCCCTGTGTGTGTTTTATATAGAGATCTGGCGCGCCGCACCACTGATTACCATTTTGTTCATGGCGTCCAATCTCCTGCCTCTGTTTTTTCCGTCCGGGGTGGATTTTGATAAGGTCATGCGTGCATTGATCGCGATCACCATGTTTCAATCCGCCTACACTGCCGAGGCAATTCGCGGCGGGCTGCAAGCCATCCCCAAGGGACAGGATGAAGCATCATCCGCGCTGGGGATGGGCTATTGGAAAAAGACCGGATTTATCATTCTGCCGCAGGCGATGAAAATTTCCATCCCCGGCATCGTCAACACATTCATAGAGCTGTTCAAGGACACAACACTGGTCGGCATCATTGGGCTGCATGATTTTCTCGGCAGCGCACAAATCGCCGCCCGTTCACCGGAATGGAAAGGCTACGATTTTGAGGCCTATGTGTATGTTGCGCTGATCTTTTTCATGTGCTGTTTTGCAATGTCCAAATACAGCCAGCATCTGGAGCAAAAGCTGGATACCGGACACAAAGAGCGGTGACCGTATTTTTCCGGGCGGCAGTCTTGCCTCCCACCAACATTATAAATAAAGGAGCGTACGATGAAAGAAGCCGAAAAATTCTACAAAAAGGGGACCCTGCCACGCGCAACAGAGGGTATCCCGGTGCCATCGGATGATCCGCAGATATGTGTCAAGATGACCAATGTCAACAAGTGGTACGGGCAGTTTCATGTCCTGCGTGATATTAATCTGGAAGTCTGTACCGGCGAGCGCATCGTCATTTGCGGCCCGTCCGGCAGCGGCAAGAGTACGATGATCCGTTGCCTGAATCATCTGGAAGAACATCAGGAAGGAACAACCGTCGTCAATGGCACCGTGCTGGACAACGACATCAAGCGCATAGACGAAATCCGCCGTGAGGTCGGCATGGTCTTTCAGCACTTCAATCTTTTCCCTCATCTGACGGTTCTACAGAATCTGACACTTGCACCAATCTGGGTGCGCAAGATCCCCAAAAAGGAAGCAGAGGAAGCAGCGATGCACTATTTGTCGCGTGTCAAAATTCCAGAGCAGGCCGATAAATATCCGGGGCAGCTATCAGGCGGGCAGCAACAGCGCGTTGCCATTGCGCGGGCACTTTGTATGAAACCGAAAATCATGTTATTCGACGAACCGACCTCAGCACTCGATCCAGAGATGATCAAGGAGGTGCTGGATGTGATGATCGAATTAGCGCAGGAAGGCATGACAATGCTGTGCGTAACGCACGAGATGGGCTTCGCACGCACAGTGGCGAACCGCGTTATCTTTATGGATGCCGGTCAGATCGTGGAGCAAAATGAACCGGAGGAGTTCTTCAATAACCCGCAAAATGAGCGGACAAAACTTTTCCTCAGTCAGATTCTTTCACACTGAAGCAAGCCGGCTTGCTCTCCCTGCCGGACAAAGGGAATATCCAGATACCATTATCCACCATGCTGGTCAATTCGCTCAGCTTCCAGCTCCTGCGCTTTCTTGATTATTTTTTGCAGGCCGGAGATGTCTTTTACACCGTGACCACCAAAGAAGTCCATTGGCGACATGCGCCTGGCTTTCACCATATTAAGACCCAGACCGGCATTTTTCAGTGACTCTTTGATGCCGGATAGAAAACCGTTCTTAAAGTACAGGGATAGCCCCAGCTTCAACTCGTTGACCCTCCCCTTTTTCATCATGTTGTTCCAGAATACGTCGCAGAACCATTGAGTCGGGTTATTTTTGGGCTGAATGCCCAGACGTCTGGCATAGTGGGCCAACCCGTGCATGATGTGGGTAATCGGCAGTTCACGCGGGCAACGCACGACACAGTTATAGCAGGAAGTACACATCCACATGGAATCCGATGTCAGTACATCCTCGCGCTTGCCGGCGCGAATCATCATAAATATCTCCTGTGGCGGATGCTCCCAGGCATCACCCAGCGGACAGGAACCTGCGCAAACACCACACTGCATACACATCTTCACCCATTCGCCTTCCTCAACATTGGCCTCGACTTCCTTGAGGAAATTGTTACGGTACTTTTCGACCATTGCTGTATTGGTGCTCATCGTTGATTCCCTTAGAACTTGAATGGGCTCATGCCGACTTTCGCGACGGTTTCTACCATATCATTAATCAGCTTCGGCGCACGTTCGACATCAGTGATGGCAACTTCATAGGTCGCCACACGCTCCGGCTCAAGATTCAATTGGCTCAATGTATCATCAATATTCGACATGCGGGCATTCGCCAGACGAGAACCGCGAACGAAGTGACACTGATAGTCGTCGTCTTTGCGGCAGCCCATCAGAACAATGCCGTCATAGCCGGAACTCAGCGCGTCAGTAATCCAGATGGTGTTGACCGATCCCAGGCAACGGACGGGGATTACGCGCGAGAACTCACTATAGTGGTTGCCATTGCGCGCCGCCATATCCAGGGCCGGGTAGGCGTCATTTTCACAGGCCAGCACCAGGATACGCGGCTTTTCGTCGAACTCGTCAGGCATTTCGACATTCTTGATTTGCTGACCGACGGTATCAACCGAGTAGTTCTCGAACGAGATAACCCGCACCGGGCAAGCGCCCATACAGGTACCGCACCGGCGGCAGCGGGCTTCGTTGAACTGCGGATAACGTTCCTCGTCTTCGTCGATTGCGCCGAACGGGCACTCGACCGTGCAACGCTTGCACTGCGTGCAACCTTCCTTACGGAATTGAGGGAAACTCAGGTCTCCGGAACGAGGGTGTGCAGCGCGACCCTGTGCAGCATCTTCCAGTGCATGAATGGCCTTCATCGCCGCGCCGGTACCATCTTCCTTCGCCTGTGCGCTGTCCATCGGGCGACGCACCGGGCCGGCAGTATAGATGCCGGTGCGGCGGGTTTCATAAGGGAAGCAGATGAAATGTGAATCAGTAAAACCGTTTACCAGTTGCGGCATATCCGGCCCCTGACGATAATCAAGATTCAGGATGGATTCGATCGGCACCTCAACATACGCTTCTCCGGCCTCCTCGGCGGCCTTCTTGTCTTCGTCAATCTGCTCCATATCGGGACCGGAATTGGGTACCTGACCGGTAGCCAGAACCACCAGATCGGCCTGCATTTCAGTATCCTCGTTGAGAATCAGATCTTTGAATTTGACGCTGTGGGCATCGGAACCGGCAACAACTTCATGAACAACGCCACGGGTGAATACCACCCCCTTCTTCTGACCGGAACGGTAGAAATCCTCGCCCGGCGCGCCCGGGGTACGCAGATCGGTATGGATAATCGTGGTGTCTATATCGCTGTTGTTATCCTTGAAGTACATGGCCTGTTTAATAGACACCAGACAGCAGGTACCGGAACAATAGGGCAGATGGCCCTCCTTCTCGGAGCGCTGGCCGGCACACTGCACGAAAGCCACACTGGCAATTTCTTTGCCGTCAGACGGACGCTTGATCGGACCGCCGTCGGCTTCTCCGGCCAGTTTCTCCAGTTCAGCCTGGGTGACCACATCCGGCGTCTTGCCGTAACCCAATTCAGGCAGTTGGCCGGCGTCATAGTCTTTATAACCGGAGGCCTGAACGATGGCGCCAAAATTTTCGGTGCCGGTAGCACCGGATTCAGTGCTGATGTCGGCGGAGAAGCGACCCGGCGCGCCGGAAGTCCTGGTGACCGTTGAGTTCAGGTGAACGGTAATGCCGATATCGGCTTCAATGGCTGCAACCATCTCGGCGATACCGGTGTCAACCGGGTCGATATAAGGCGAACGGCTGGGGATATCTTTCCAGGCATCAGCCAGATGACCGCCCAGGGCGTCAGTCTTCTCAACAATGGTGGCTTTATAGCCGGCCTTGGCAACTTCAATCGCCGTCGTCATGCCGGTCACGCCGCCACCGACAATCAACACATTATCGGTACGGCTCTGTTCGCCTGAAGGCTGCGGGGCATTGGAGAATTTGGACTCGAAGCAGGCCATACGGACATAGTCCGCCGCCATTTCCTGAGTCAGTTCACGGGCTTCGTCGGTATCCGGGCGGGCCCAGATCACGCCCTCGCGCAGATTGCCGCGGGTAACCGCGACGTTTTCAAAGTTGAAGGCCTCGGTCTTGGCGCGACGGGAGCAGGCGCAAATCGCAACATTGGTTACGCCTTCGTTATCGATGTCGTTCTGGATTAACTGCACACCGGCTGCTGAACATAGAAAGTCGTGCTCTTGCACCATATCCACCCGGCCTTCACGTTCGGCGATCACCTTCAGTTGATCGACATCAAGGCGCTCGCCCAGACCACAGCCCTTACATAGATAGGCGGCTATTTTCTTGTCATCAGCCATGATTACACTCCTGTGCCGGCGGCTTTATTGACCACCTGAATAGCGCGCAGCGCGGCCGCGGTGGCATGTTGGACGGAACGGTTTACATCCAAGGCATCAGCAGCGCTGCCGGATGCGAAGATGGCGCCATTTTTTTCATCGGGCTCAATAAAGCCATCCTGATTAATCACGATATCAATCGGGAAGGCATCCCTGTTGACGCTGGGCTGCATACCGGTTGCCAGAACCACCATGTCATAGGATGTTTCGTAGCGGTTACCGCCTTCAGTATCCACGCCTTGCAACACAGGGTTATCCTCCTTGTCCTTAATAATGCTCGCCACTTTCGACTTGATAAAGGAAACTTTCTTATCTTCCTGAATCTTCTTGTAGAAATCCTCAAAGCGGTCAATAGCGCGGATATCAATGTAATAGATATCCACCATGCCGTCTTCAGGGAATGCCTCGCGTACATAACGTGCCTGCTTCAGAGAGGACATGCAACAGATACGCGAGCAATGACGCAGGTGATTGCGGTCACGAGAACCGGCACATTGAATAAAAGCCACTTTTCGGGCCTCCCTGCCATCAGAGGGACGAACCAGCCTGCCACCAGTCGGCCCCTGTGGATCGGCCATGCGCTCAAACTCGACATTAGTGATAACATTTTGATAACGATCATAGCCATAAGGCTGAATTCTACTGGCATCGTAAGGCTGCCAGCCAGTCGCCCAGATGATCGCACCGGCCTTCAGTTCGATTTCCTCGGCCTGCATATCCAGGTCAATGGCATTGTATTTACAGGCATCTTTGGCCTTGCCGGCATCTTCGGTGCCGATAATGCGCTCGTCAATGACGTATCTTTGCGGGTAGGCCATGTTGTATGGCAGGTAAGCGCCCTTGCGTCTGGACATGCCATAGTTGAACTCATCGTCGAATTCGGCCTCAACGACCTTTTCACACTCGCCACAGGCCGTGCAGTTCTCGTTCACAAAACGGGGCTTGAGGGCAACCTTCAACGAATAATCACCCGCTTCCCCAGTAACTTCGGTCACCTCCGCCATGGTCAAAATACGCAGGTTACGATTGTGCCTGGCGCGACGCAGATTGATCTCCATACCACAGGTAGGATGGCACATTTTAGGGAAATATCTGTACAGTTGGGCAACCCGGCCACCGAGCGATGGATTCTTCTCAATGAGAATGACCTGTTTACCGCATTCCGCAGCCTCCAGGGCAGACGTCATACCGCTGATGCCACCACCGACGACCACAATGGTCTCGTTGCTTGCGACGATGTTCGACATGGAACTCACTCCTCCGGCGTAGGAAATTTTTTCGGGGCCGCCCTATTTCGGACCATATTGATGGCTTCTGGCTGACAATCAGGCAGGATACCCTTCAATCTGCGTTGGCGCCAGCTAATCAGCATCCCCCGGCATTCAAATTTCCGATGTTTTTATAAGTGCCTTATATAGGCGAACATTGTCTGACGAATATCCATGGCCGCGGGGATATTGACCACACAACGGCCGGAAGGAGACAAAAGCACCCAAGCCAGACAGCCCGACAGATTGGCGTCCCTGAAATCAGGCCCGATTTCGGCTGAAACAGCGTGGCTGACACAAAAATTTGAATGTCCTCGGCAAGCTCCCAATGAACCTCGCCCACCGGCACGGCATTACAACACATCCAGAGGCGACTGCACTCCCTGCCCGCCCGATTTGAGTACATGAGTATAAATCATCGTGGTTTCCACATGTTTATGTCCCAATAAATCCTGAATGGTGCGAATGTCATAGCCTGCCTCAAGCAGATGCGTGGCAAACGAATGCCTGAAGGTGTGCGCACTGACCCTTTTTGTTATTCGACCATCACGGGCAGCCTGTTTAATGGTTCGTCCAATAGATTGCTCGTAAATATGATGACGCCTGACGACTCCTGTTCTTGGGTCCTGCGATAGTTTGGATGAAGAAAAAACATACTGCCAGACCCACTCACGCTGTGCATTGGGATATTTGCGCATCAAGGCATCGGGCATAAAAACCCCATCAACCCCAGCAGCCAGATCCTCCTTAAACTGTGCTTTGCGGGCAACCAACAACTGCTTCAGGGGTTCAGTCAACTTATCAGGCAACATCACCACCCGGTCTTTATCACCCTTGCCACGGCGCACTGTAATCGCCTTATGGGCAAAATCAATATCACCCACTCGCAGCCGCACCGCCTCCATCAGCCGCATACCGCTGCCATAAAGCAGATTACCAATCAGCCAATAGCGTCCCTTCAGGTTGGACAAAACCCGTACCATTTCAGCGCGGGAGAGCACCACCGGGATATATTTTTTCTGTTTGGCCCGCACCACACCATCCACCCGGGGCGGTTCCATATCCAGCACCTTCTTATACATAAAGACCAAAGCCGACAATGCCTGATTCTGTGTTGAAGCAGACACTCTCCCCCTGACGGCCAAATCCGTTAAAAACGCCTCCATTTCCGCCTTGCCCAGCTCGGCGGGATGGCGTTTATTGTGAAACAGGATATAGCGCTTAATCCAATTCAAGTCACTTTCTTCGGTCCTGATCGAATAGTTCAATCGCTGCAAGCGCTCTCGCACCTGATTCAAGAAGGGAGATTTCATTTCTTTATTTTGCACGATTTCGGCAAGATAAAATGCGATTTAAAAACAAAAAATTGAATTAAATCAATGGTATAAATAAATATCAATATTTCTTAATGCCAGAAACAGACGAATAATTTTAACACAGAAATTTTTATCTGTCTGCATTCCATGATAGATTGGGAGATCTACTAGTAGTTATGTGGCTACACTAACACCCCAACTAACTTTCATATCTTAAGTTGTACTAAATAATGAATATTACAGATAAAGAAACAGCC
Organism: Gammaproteobacteria bacterium; assembly: GCA_965214035.1. GTDB lineage: Bacteria > Pseudomonadota > Gammaproteobacteria > JAJDYQ01 > JAJDYQ01 > JAJDYQ01. The sequence continues at coordinate 1,692,320 of OZ243932.1, forward strand.
TTATTCAATGATTGGAAATTTAATAGAAGAGGATTTGTGTTTGATGGAGTAGTTTCTGAGAAGGACTATCTTGAATCTGATTTAAAGTTGTGTTTTGTTCTAAAAGAAGTGAATGATGAAGGTGGTGGTGATTGGGATCTTCGTGAATTTATTCGTGATGGTGCCAGATGGCAGACTTGGGATAATGTTACAAGATGGGTACATTGCATAAGACAGCTTAAGATTAATACAGGCTGGGCAGATTTGAACGAAATTACGGAAAGTGACCGAAAAAACACTCTTCGCTCAATATGTGCAATGAATTTAAAAAAATCTCCTGGAACACATACTACTGACCGAGCAAACTTCAATACGGTCATTACAGAAGATCAGGCATACATAAAGCAACAGTACTCTATTTATAATCCTGATATTACAGTATGTTGCGGCACAGGATGGGACTTACGCTGGGCTTTAGAGTTAAATGACACAGAGGTATTTGAAACTAGTAGAGGAATCAAATGGTTCAAAGATGAAAATGGAAGCCCTGTATTCATCTATGCCCATCCTGCAGCAAGGGTACAAGATTCACTAATTGTCTATGGGCTAATAGATGCAATTAGTGAAGTTGTTGCCCAGCCTTGAGCAATCGCCACATAACAAGCCCATCCATGCGACCGCCTACGGCGGCGCATGATGGGAGCGTTAGAGCGAATAGGAACATCTAGTCAATGTCAAAAGATCGGGAAGCATTTTCTGCGTCAGGCGTTCGCATCTCGGAGGACTATCGAGACAACCTAATTGTGGATCGATATCACCCCTGTTTCGTATCAATGAGGCAATCTAAAAAAACTCACCTAAAAAGCGAAAATAGTGAAGACGCAATTTCATGGAATGTTTTTCGCAGCTTGAGACAAATCAAACCCGATAAATGGGTGAATTTACTATTTGAAAAAGCGTTTAGAACTGGGGATTTAAATGGCATTAACGATACAACAATAAGCTTATGGCACGACGTTTCTCCTCCACCAGCGTTACTAAAAACAGGAGACGAGGGCATCTCCGAAATAGATATTGTTTTAGAGAATCCAGAATGGGTTTTGTTTATCGAGGCAAAGTATAAAAGCGATATCTCCGAAGGCACTACTACGAGACCAGATAATAGAGACCAAATTTTACGAAACATTGACGTCGGTTCTTACTACGCAGGAGTCCGCAATTTCTATTTTGCATTTTTGTACTTAGACGAAAAACGCTCCCCAAAGGGCATCTCGGCAGTTGAGAAGTATCAGAATTTAGAATTGCTCCAGTCTGTTCTTCCACATCGAAAGGATGGATTACAAAACCTTAGAGGGATTGGTATGCTCACCTGGAACAATCTAGCGGAAATTCTAAAGACTGCGTCAGATTCCAGTGAACTAGAAGATGAGCAAGTATTTGCAGATAGAGCAATCAATTGGCTAAAGGAAAAGAAAATTTATTCGTCTCAAGATTCGCTCTAACAAACGCATGCAGTCGGACGCGGCAAAGCCGCGCCGCTGATGCGAGGCGTTATAGCTCTCCAGCATTTGGAGTATGAGGAATATGAATATTTCAACGAGTGATAAAGTAAACGACTTCCTTTCTGATATACAGTCCATTGCCTCTGAGCAGTTTGACATGGTGATTGCGATAAGAGATATCTTCTTAAGGGCTAATGAAGAATTAGTTGAAGGTATTAAATATGGTGGATTGGTCTTTAACGTGTCAGATGCGTTGATTGGAGGCATTTATTCATATAAGGAACATGTTTCAATTGAGTTCAGTAATGGCGCGGATTTTATTGATAATGATTCGATCTTGGAGGGTGGTGGTAAAAAGAGGCGGCACCTAAAGATATACGAAAATGACGATATCGTTCAAAAAGACGTCGCGCACTTTGTTAGTCAAGCAGTGAAAATCTAAGAGAAACTATCGAATGGTAAAATTCGGATATACAATCAATTATGTGCGTGATGTAGATATAGCTTTGTCATTCTTTGAGAAAGCATTTGAAATGAAACGACGCTTTATCACTGACGAAAATGACTATGGTGAATTGGATACAGGTGAAACAGTTCTGGCTTTCGCATCTCATGAGTTAGGATTATCAAACTTCTCTGGGGGATACATAAGTTCTACTGATTCAGAAAAACCATTAGGCATTGAAATAGCACTTATAACCGATGATGTTAGTGGCATACATCAGCGCACAATACAATATGGTGCAGTTGAATTGAAGTCACCTGAAACAAAACCTTGGGGGCAAGTTGTTTCATACGTTCGTTGTCCGTCTGGCATCTTAATCGAGCTATGTACTCCGATCCAGAGTTAAGCTATAACAAAAAGCTGCACGCGGACACATATTACTACGCTCGTTTTTGTATATGTCGCGTTGCTCCATTTTTACACAAAAACGCTCTCCGCAATATGTGCCGGTGAGCTTGGCGTTAGCTGCTAAGGGGTTGGAAGAAAGATTCTATGGGAACTGTCATTGCATACGTATTAACTTTCGTTGCCGTATTTTTCTCTATTACTAGTTTGCCGGCGCTACTAACTGGTGCCATCTTAGGTCGCGCCTTAGGACCATTGTTAGGTGGATTAATCGGATTCATCGCTGCGTGGAGCATTGTAAATTTTTTGTGGGTTTGGCTTGAAGGAGCATAGATTCCGATCGCAGCGTTGGTGGGTGCATTTTAGGGAAATATCTGTACAGTTGGGCAACCCGGCCACCGAGCGATGGATTCTTCTCAATGAGAATGACCTGTTTACCGCATTCCGCAGCCTCCAGGGCAGACGTCATACCGCTGATGCCACCACCGACGACCACAATGGTCTCGTTGCTTGCGACGATGTTCGACATGGAACTCACTCCTCCGGCGTAGGAAATTTTTTCGGGGCCGCCCTATTTCGGACCATATTGGTGGCCTCTGGCTGACAATCAGGCAGGATACCCTTCAATCTGCGTTGGCGCCAGCTAATCAGCATCCCGCTGTATTCAAATTTCCGATGTTTTTATAAGCGCCTTATATAGGCGAACATTGTCTGACGAATATCCATGGCCGCGGGGATATTGACCGCACAACGGCCGGAAGCAGACAAAAGCGCCCAAGCCAAACAGCCCGACAGATTGGCGTCCCTGAAATCAGGCCCGACTTCGGCTGAAACAGCGTGTAGCGTCCCTTCAGGTTGGACAAAACCCGTACCATTTCAGCGCGGGAGAGCACCACCGGGATATATTTTTTCTTTTTGGCCCGCACCACACCATCCACCCAGGGCGGTTCCATATCCAGCACCTTCTTATACATAAAGACCAAAGCCGACAATGCCTGATTCTGTGTTGAAGCAGACACTCTCCCCCTGACGGCCAAATCCGTTAAAAACGCCTCCATTTCCGCCTTGCCCAGCTCGGCGGGATGGCGTTTATTGTGAAACAGGATATAGCGCTTAATCCAATTCAAGTCACTTTCTTCGGTCCTGATCGAATAGTTCAATCGCTGCAAGCGCTCTCGCACCTGATTCAAGAAGGGAGATTTCATTTCTTTATTTTGCATGATTTCGGCAAGATAAAATACGATTTAAAAACAAAAAAGTTGAATTAAATCAATGGTATAAATAAATATCAATATTTCTTAATGCCAGAAACAGACGAATAATTTTAACACAAAAATTTTGTATCTGTCCGCATTCCATGATAGATTGGGAGATCTATTAGTAGTTAAGTGCTCAAGGAGAAAATCATGAATAAATACGCTGTAGTAATTGCCTTCATCCTGTCTGTAGTAAGCTATGCTCACGCTGATATGTCGGACGCTTACAACAAAACCACAGATGTAAAAAAGATTGCTTGGATGGATAAAGGTAAAAAAACTATAAAACTTAAGCTGAAAGACCCGGGTTCGGCAAAATTTAGGAATGTCTATTTTCATCGTGGAGCTGACAATATTCCTATGACTTGTGGTGAAGTTAATTCAAAAAATAGTTTTGGTGGCTACATTGGGTTTCAAAAATTTGTATCGGCTGGCTCAGCAGAGCTAACTTTCCTACAAGAAGAGGTGGCAGATTTTCACAATATTTGGAATCGTATGTGTATCTAGCACTTAACAAGTTGCTGTTGTCGCCGCTACGCGGCTGGGACAACCTACACGCCGCTTCGCTTTGTTCCGGCCGCCCCAAAGCAAGGCGTTAGAAATCATTAGGAGAATATAGATGTATCCCGCAGGCACAGTTTTAAAATTAGATTTCGGTTCATTCTTTCACTATGGCGTTGCAGATGGGCTAGGTGAAGTAATACATAATTCAAAGAAGCACTCGATGGTAATTCAAGAGCCTTACGAAGATTTTGCTGAGGGCAAAACAATTATTATTAGTGAGATAGCAAGCGATAATCCTACTCAAGCCTCAATAAATGCAAAAAGATATTTAGGTATGCCCTACAATCTAATTCACTCTAATTGTGAACATTTTGTTAGACTTGCACATGGTCTTGAGGTTGAGAGTACCCAAATCCAGCAGTATTTATTGGTGGCTCTAGGTGCAGGTGCTGTACTTAAAAGCGATAACTCTATTATGCAGGCCGCTGGAGGGGCTGTTGCCATAGCAAGTCTTTTGACACCCACAGAAAAAAGCCCGTTTAAAAATGCAGCTATAGCTGGGCTAATAACTGCCGGAATAGTAGCGTTAGCCCGTGCGTAATGTTTCTAACAAGTCATTTTAGAGGGACAGGTTTCGCTACCGCTCACCTGCCCCTAAATTTAGCGTTAGGCTTTATACGCATATCGTTTGCAGCACCATTACTTTATGGAATAAGTAGACTATTACTACAGATCAAAGCCCAGAAAAGTGAATTTACTGGTAAATTTACGCATATTGGTTGTTTAAGAACCAGGAAATAGCATGAGCAAATTAAAACTGGGAGTTATTGGAACTTCAAGAAAAGAAGATGAACGACGTTTCCCAATTCATCCAGAGCATTTGTCTCGTATTCCTGATGCTATTCGTCGTCAGCTAATATTTGAGGAGGGCTATGGAGCACCGTTTGATATTTCAGATTCAGAGATTGCTGCTCAGGCGGGTGGGATTGCAACACGGCATGAATTATTAGCAGACATTGGCATGGTAATCATTTCAAAACCTGTACTGGCTGATTTATTGGAGCTCCGTGAAGGAGGAACGTTGTGGGGTTATGTGCATTGTGTACAACAGCAGGATATCACTCAGGCTGCTTTGAACCGTAAGCAGACACTTATTGCCTTTGAGGATATGTTTGTTTGGTCTCCAAGCGGACAACGATGTCGACATACATTCTATAAAAACAACGAATTAGCTGGTTATTGTGCGGTACTGCATGCCTTACAGCTTAAAGGAATCGATGGGCACTACGGCAACCGCCGTAAAATAGTTATTTTCAGTTTTGGTGCAGTCAGTCGGGGAGCGATATACGCGCTCAAGGCTCATGGTTTTAGAGACATTACCATTTGTATTCAGCGCCCAGACCATGAAGTTCGTGAAGAGGTGCTTGATTGTCACTACGTTAAGGTTAGAGCGGGTAACGAAGACGAAGCGCGGATGATGGTGGTGGAGCACGATGGAGCTAAAAGACCGTTGGCTGAACTCATTCTTGAAGCAGATATCATTGTAAATGGAACCTTTCAAGAAACGGATAATCCTACTGACTTTGTGATCGAAGAGGAAAGTTCGTGCCTTAAACCTCACAGTCTTATTATTGATGTCAGTTGTGATCAGGGAATGGGGTTCTTTTTTGCTAAACCAACCACATTTAAACAACCGATATTTAAATATAAAACGATAGATTACTATGCTGTGGATCATACACCGAGCTTCCTTTGGGAAAGCGCAACTCGCTCAATTTCTGCCGCACTTATTGTATATTTATCAACGGTTCTATCGGGCCGTGATAGTTGGCAGAAAAATGAAACTATCAGATATGCTATAAATATTGATGGTGGTGTTATTAAAAAAACCTCAATTATTACGTTTCAAAATCGCGAATCGAATTACCCCCATAACCATATCAACCGACTTGAAAATAAATCCAAGAAGCCTAACAAATCAATCCAGCCGACCGCCTTCGGCGGCGGCTGATTGAGGCGTTATGCGCCATCCAGTAAACGACCAAAGCACTGTAAAATGATCAATAATTTAACTTTAGGAATTGTTGCGTGAGTAAGAAGTCAGAATTTGAAGCAGCGCTCAAAGAATTTGTAACCACCTTGCAAGACTACATCAGCAGTAAGGATGGTCAATGGACGATCAAAGGATTTATAGATATTTACAAAAATGTTTATACCATCTCTTCTGATACTAAAATCATCTCAAAAATACTTGAAATACATATTTTTCCAAAGTTACTAGGGCTTTCGGAAAAACATGGCCACAAAATAGTTCTTGCCGATCATCAAAACCACTATCCAGACATATCATTCGTTGACAATGATGATGATTCTGTACGTTTTGCTGTCGATTTTAAGACCACATATCGCCAGCCGAAAAAGCCTCATTTGTGTAATGGTTTTACATCAGGTTCTCATGGGAAATATTTCGAAGATCGAGCCAGCACAAAAAACATCCAATTCCCTTATGGCACATACTCGGGGCATTATTGTTGAGGAATTATATATGACAGAGTGGATTCGAGAGATATAGATGAGACCAAAATACATGATTTGGATTCACTAAAATCCATTACATCGGTGGTCGGGAATTTTCAGTTTTTCGTAGTTGAAAAATGGAGTATTGCCAGCGATAAAAGTGGTAGTGGCAATACAGCAAATATAGGAAGTATTAATAATATTGATGATATTATCAGCGGCAATGGAATGTTTTCAAAACTTGGGGGAACCTTGGTTTGATGATTATTGGATGAATTACAACAAAATCACCATTCCTGACGGAAAAGGTGGGACTAAAAAAATCACCTCTTTATCTGACTTTATGAAATACAGAAAAGGGGATGCTTCACTAATTGTTCCAAAACATAATAGAGTACCGAAAAAGGCAGATAAATGAAGGTAAATATCCCACCAATAAAATCTCAAGGCATAAAAACAAAGCTAGTTCCTTGGATAAAAACCATTGTGCCCCAAGAATTTGACGGGAAGTGGATAGAACCTTTTATGGGTACTGGGGTTGTTGCTTTTAACCTTGCGCCAAAACACGCACTATTATGCGATACTAACCCGCATTTAGTGAACTTCTATCAAGCAATCGTAGATAAAGAAATTACCCCGGAAATTGTAAGAAAATACTTAAATGAAGAAGGCGCAAAACTCTTAGAAAAAGGCGAATCTCATTATTATGAATTAAGAACAAGATTTAATGAAGAGCATCGTCCTTTGGATTTTTTATTTCTAAATAGGGCAGGTTTTAATGGAATGATTCGGTTTAATAGAAAAGGTGGTTTTAATATTCCATTTTGCAGAAAACCGGAAAGGTTCGCACAAGCATATGTAACTAAAATCGTAAATCAAGTGGCACTTGTTAGTCGTTTATTTGAAACAAAAAAGTTTGAATTTAAATGCCAATCATTTGATGAAACAATGGCCAGCTCAAATTCTAATGATATTATTTATTGTGACCCTCCTTATATAGGTAGGCACGTGGAGTATTTTAATGGCTGGGATGAAGGACGAGAAAACAGTCTATTTAATATTTTGTCCCTATCAAAGAGCAAGTTTATTTTATCAACTTGGCATCACAACGATTTTCGTAAAAATGAATATATAGAATCCCTGTGGGGTCAATTCAATATTTTAACAAGAGAACATTTTTACCACGTTGGTGGCAGTGAAAAAAACAGAAACCCAATGATTGAAGCCATTATTACAAACTACGACACATCAATTTATGAAAATCAAGAACAAGAAAGGCAGGAGCAATTAATGTTATTAGAGGAGCAAGCGGCATACAGCGTATAACAAAGCACTCCAGCGGACGGCGTTCCGCCGCCGCTGAGTTTGGTCGTTAGGTTTTAATGAGGTTATATATGAAAACTGGATTTGAATTAAGAGAAACTTCTGAAAAAGGAGAAGGTGTTTTCGCTACTAAATCATTTAAGGTTGGTGACATAGTAATGGTTGGGGTTATTAAAGAGGTACTGAATGGAAATCACTCTCATGCTTCACAGATAGGCGAATATGAGTATGTACTTCACGCTGGATTAGTAAGTAAGGTTAATCATTCCTGTGACAATAATTGTGGTATTAGAGTAAATGAAACTGGTGCTCATGACTTTGTAGCCATAAGAAACATCAGTATTAATAAAGAAATAACCTTCGATTATGCTATGAGAAATTACAATGTTGATTATTTCCCGAAGCAGTGCATGTGTGGCTCTGAGAGATGTCGCGGTAAGATTACAGGATGGAAAGATTTATCAGACGAAAAGAAGAAAGAGTACGAAGGCTTTGCGGCTCCTTACCTGCTTGCATTGGATGCCAAACGTTCTTGCGAGAAAGTGTAGACTTATACAAAACGATGAATCAAAAAACCTAACAAGACGCTACAGGGGACTGTAAATATTTCTGTGTAAATCGCCGGTTAGACATAGTCAATCAGTCGGTCTTCAAACTCAATGATCAATCGGTTCAGCGCTCCCTTCCAGTTCCGGATCGGCATCGTCCATTTTTTTGACGCATCCCTGATCGCCAGGTAGACCACCTTCCAGGCCGAATCGTCAGACGCAAACAGCTTGCGCTTATTGACGGCCTTGCGGACCACACTGTTCAGGGATTCAATGGCGTTGGTCGTATAAATCGCCTTACGAATGTCATCCGGATAACGGAAGAGGGTGCTCAGGTTTTGCCCGTGCTGGCGCCAGGTACGACTGATATGGGGATATTTCTCATCCCGTCGTTCAGCGAACCGCTCCAGCGCCAGCAGCGCCTCATCCTCGGTGCCCGACTGGTCGATCGGCTTTAAATCCGCCGCCACGGCTTTGTCGTCCTTCCAGACCACCTATTTCATGGCATTGCGCACCCGGTGCACAATACAGAGCGGCACCTGCGTGTCCGGAAACACGTTGCTGATGGCATCGGGAAACCCCTTGAGCCCGTCCACGCAGGCAATCAGAATGTCCTTCACCCCGCGGGTCTGCAACTCCGTGAGAATGGCCAGCCAGAACTTGGCCCCCTCATGCTCAGCCAGCCACAGACCCAGTAGCTCCTTGTGGCCCGACAGGTCCACCCCCAAGGCCAGGTAGATGGCCTTGTTGATAACCCGCTTGTCCTGGCGAATCTTCACCACGATACAATCCAGGTACACAATCGGATACACGGCTTCCAGCGACCGGGACTGCCAGTCCGTCACGCGTTCAAGGACCGCATCCGTGACCCGAGATATCAGTGTCGGGGAAATCTCCGCATCATACATCTCCTTGAACGTGGCCACGATCTCACGGGTCGTCATGCCCTTGGCATGCAAACTCAGGATTTTATCGTCCATGGAGGTCAAACGCCGCTGCCCCTTCTTCACCCGCTTCGGCTCGAAGCTGCCGTCCCGGTCACGCGGCGTCTCCAGTTCAAACTCACCCTCACCGGTGCTCAGTCGCTTGCTGCTGTAGCCGTTACGGTTGTTGGCATTCTCCGATTGTTCGTGGCGGGCGTAGCCCAAGTGGTCATACAACTCGGCGTTCAGCGCCGCCTCCACCGTAACCTTGGTCAGCATCTGGCTGAACTCGTTCAGGTCTTCCTCGGTTTTAATGCTCTTCGCTACTTCACGTGCGAAGGCTTTCAGTTCTTGCTTTTTCATGATACCTGTCCTCACCTATAGTTAAGGTTAATGATAGGCGGTTTACACAGTTTTTGTTACGGTCTCCGATACAGCCGACCGCTCAACCGCTACGCGGTTTCGCGTCGGCTGAACTTTGTCGTTAGGCGCAAACCACAAACTAATGTTTCATTAGGACTTTTCATTTAACAGAAACTCCATACCTGCCAACTCATGTCCATTTACGATAATGCTAATCGAATGATTGCCTGCATAATATTCTCTTGTTGAAATTTTCTTGAATGAAAAAGATTTCGTAACAGTTTTTTTATTACCATCAACTTCTGACTCAGATATTTTGAATATTTTCCTTGATAAATTACCGCTTTTCTTAACAAAACCTATCGCATATTCAATTCTAAGCCTTCCGAGCTTTTGTTTTTGCGATTCAATTGTAAAAGAGAAATTCAGATTACCTTCCATTTCAACGGATTTTTGGGTTGTGAAATTTTTAATTTCAAGATGTTCTGGCTTTGAGAAGCCAAACAGATTCATTATCTCCGGCTGACCTTGCTTTAGTAGTGTGCGACAAGCGTGCTTAATAATCCAGTCTGTTCGTTGATTGCTACCCAGCCAGCTCTTGGCTATCTCTATTACAATCTGTGGGTTATCTTTTGATATGTCATTCAGATTATTGGCAACGCTCCTTCTTACATATTCACTATCATCATTTTTCAGCTTTTCCAATATCGGCAGGATTTGGGATGGGTCTCGCTTAAATTCAGGAAGTGCCATTGCCCAGGGCAAGCGAGGCCGACATCCTTCAGATGAAAGCCGACGTACATGGTGATTTTCTGATTCAGCCCATAATTCCATTTGTGCCATCATTTTCTTATTATATTTTTTAATGAATGGTCGAACCGCAGACTCAGAACTTGCATACGAGGTGAAGTGCTCCAAAGCATGAATGGACTCTTCATACTGATCTAAGCCATACAACTCCACAAAACCCGGAAAAAACATATACTGAAATCCACTGAATTTTGATGACGATTTTATTAGTATTTGAATAGCGTCAGAATAATCCATTGGTAAATATTGGTGCAATGATTCTGAAATATGCTTCATTCGCTCCTTTAGTTCTTTTTCTTTCCATTCATTATCAAATATATGAGAAGAAAACCCATCTTCATCAAAATTCTCATGCAGGCTTGACACTTGTTCACACAAGGATTTTACAAGTTCAACGTTGTATAAGCTTTTTAATGGTTCCGGCATGGTTGGTTTTGAATTCTAACGTTGCCAATGAGCGGCTTATTTTTCAGTGGCAAGCGCAGCACAGCTACTGAAAAACAAGTCCGGCTCAATTGGGCTTGTCAGGCCTTTTTCATAATATGGTATCGGATTCAGGCAAGAAAATGCTATTTTGTATCTGCACTCTCGGCCAGTTTGATCTCCCGGAAGCGAGCGACTACCTTGCCCCCGGCGTTGTCAGAATCGGCCATCAGGCCGATTCCGTCGATGATCGGGTCGGTTGCAAAAATCTCGCGCCACCACGCAGCGACATTGATCGCCTGACGATGCCATATACCGTTTGCTGCATCGGCATTGGCGAATGCGCGTATCTGTACCCGGTGCAGAAAATTGTTATAGCGTTTATACGGGCTGGGCCATAGTGCGCCAACGGCTTTTTCGCGCACGCGCACCAGATTAAGCGTCCTTGAACTTAATTTACCGCCGGCCGACAGGTAAATGCGAAAGGCGAAGTCATCGCCATCCCTGCTATCCTCGGGTGGCCCATTGGTCGGGGACTCATCGACGCGCCAATCAAAGATCAAAAAGGGAGTTGCGCTCAGGTCGAGCGGCGTCTCGAACTTCAGGTAAAAAAACGACGCGCCCCCCATGGCAGTCGCTTGCAGTGCATGCCCGCCTTGATCGGGGACGATTTCGTATCGGGTTTGCGCCGGAACTTTGTCGGGGTCAAAAATCGCATAACCCCACTTCCCGAGTGTGATCTCGTCGAGCGACTGTGGGTGATCTATCGGCAGGTTGGCGATGATTTGCGAGTCCAACAGCACTCGCTCGGCAGCACCGAGCGGCAACGACAAAAATGTGAGAACGAATGCGATAGACTTTTTCATCTTTGCACTATAGCACTTGGCGGCCACACATATATTGAAACATGGCTTTATTACCGCTAACGTGTGTCTGAAATATAGCGAGGTCAATCATTATGCAGGCACAAGAAATCAATCTGGAAGAATATTTCATCAGGGACGAACCGTATTATGAGCCGATTGGTAATGAGATTGTTGTTTTTGAGGCTGCCTACAACAATGGTTTGCCGATTTTATTAAAAGGGCCGACCGGCTGCGGTAAAACCCGTTTCATGGAACACATGGCCTGGAAGCTGGAGCGCCCGCTGATTACCGTTTCCTGCCATGATGACCTGACAGCCTCCGATCTTGTCGGGCGATTTCTGGTAAAGGATGGTGAGACGGTCTGGGTGGATGGGCCACTGGCGCGTGCGGTGCGTGCCGGGGCGGTCTGTTATCTGGATGAGGTGGTGGAGGCCCGCAAAGACACGACCGTGGTCATTCATCCGCTTGCCGATGATCGCCGGGTGCTGCCGATGGAGAAGATCGGCCACATGCTGGAAGCAGGGCCGGAATTTTGTCTGGCAATGTCTTATAACCCCGGTTATCAGAGTGTCCTGAAGGACTTGAAGCAGTCAACGCGCCAGCGATTTATCGCCCTCGAATTTGATTACCCCAATGCGAGTCTTGAGGCGCGTATCGTCGAGAAAGAGGCGGGCCTGGATACGCAGATGGCAGGTTTGCTGGTCAGATTTGCCGGTATGACGCGCAATCTGAAAGGTAATGGGCTGGATGAAGGCGCCAGCACGCGCCTGCTGGTACATACGGGCAAGCTGATGGCGGCCGGCGTGGACCCGGTATCGGCCTGTCAGAGCGCGATAGCCCAGGCGCTTACGGATGATCCGGAGATGCTGGCGGCAGTCAACGAGCTGTCCGCATCGTTATTCTGATCCTGCCGTTACGGAAGCGAATCTGCTGATTTGCCCGGATGATCGCCTTTAAGTCATTTTCCCGGTATCCTTCGCACCTTGTTGCTCCATGGATACTATGACCATGCCTGATAGAGTCGCCAGCGTAAAACGCGACACGCTGGAAACACAAATCGAAGTCTCCCTGAATCTGGACGGAACCGGCGAATCCGGGTTTGCAACCGGCATACCTTTTCTTGACCACATGATGGACCAGATTGCCCGTCACGGCATGATTGATCTGTCTGTCAAGGCCAGCGGCGATACCGGGATTGATGATCATCACACGGTTGAGGATATTGGCATCAGCATCGGTATGGCGTTGAAAAAGGCCTTGGGAGACAAACAGGGCATCCGTCGCTACGGCCATGCCTATGTGCCTCTGGATGAAGCCCTGTCACGCGTGGTGATGGATTTTTCCGGGCGCCCCGGCATGGTATTCCAGGCGGAATTCACACGCGCCCGTATTGGTACATTCGATGTCGATCTATTCCATGAATTTTTTCAGGGATTGGTCAATCATGCCCTGATTACGTTGCACATCGACTGCATCCGCGGCCAAAACAGCCACCACATTGCTGAAACGATTTTCAAGGCATTCGGCCGCGCCCTGCGCATGGCCATTGAACCGGATCCGCGCATGGCTGGAGTCATCCCCTCGACCAAAGGCACTCTTTAACATCCCATCCGCACCACCCATGAAAGTTGCGATCATTGATTATGGCATGGGCAATCTGCGCTCGGTATTGAAAGCAGTACAGCAGATTGCCAAAGATGCCGATGTTCGAGCCACAGACGACCATACATATATAAGGGCAGCGGACCGCATTGTCTTTCCCGGCCAGGGTGCTGCACGCGATTGTATGGCAGCAATCAGCGATCACCGACTCAGTCAGGCAATACTGGAGGCCGCACAAAACAAGCCCTTTTTCGGTATCTGCATGGGACTGGAAGTGCTGATGCGGTATAGCTGTGAAAATAACGGCACCAGCCTGCTCAATCTCATACCCGGTGAGGTAGTGCGCTTCCCCCATGATCTGAATCTGAATGGCAGGAAGCTCAAGGTGCCACATATAGGATGGAATCAGGTCATACAAACCATGGAGCACCCCTTGTGGAACAGTATCGAAGACGGTTCACGCTTTTATTACGCCCACAGTTACTATATCAAACCGGAAGATGCCTCCATACAGAGCGGACAAACCGACTACGGCATTCCCTTTACCTGCGCCATCGCACGGGACAATCTGTTTGCCGTACAATTTCATCCCGAAAAGAGCGCTCATGCCGGACTCCGGCTATTAAAAAACTTTATTGAATGGGACATTTAGATGCTGCTGATTCCTGCTATTGACCTGAAAGACGGCAAATGCGTTCGCCTGCGGCAGGGGCGCATGAGCGATGAAACCATATTCGCCGATGATCCGGTTGAAATGGCCAGCAGATGGATAGATGCAGGCTGCAGCCGCCTGCATCTGATTGACCTTAACGGTGCCTTTGAAGGCAAACCAGTCAATGCCGATGTGATCAATCGAATCTGCAAGACCTGCCCCGATATACCGGTTCAGGTTGGTGGCGGCATTCGCACACAAGACACCGTCGCCTCCTATCTGGACGCTGGAGCACAGTTTGTCATTATCGGCACACAGGCAATCAAGGCACCACATTTCGTCACCGACATGTGCAAACAATTCCATGGTCATATTATGGTTGGCCTTGATGCAAAAAACGGGCTGATCGCAGTGGAGGGCTGGGCAGAAATGACCGGCAGCCGGGCCATTGATGTTGCCCGAAAATTCGAAAGCGCAGGTATCAGCGCTATTATTTACACTGATATTACCCGCGATGGCATGATGAAAGGCGTCAACATCGAAGCAACCAGAACACTAGCCGAAGCTATATCCATCCCTGTGATCGCATCCGGGGGCGTATCCCAATACGAGGATATCCATCAGCTACAGGCCATATCCGACTACGGCATCATGGGGGCAATCATTGGCCGCGCCATATATGAAGGCACCATTGATCTGGCAACGGCACAAAAAATAATCGGCCGGGCACCATGAACTGGCAAACGCAATATGCCGGTAAAACCAGAAAACGGGGCCACTGGATTCTCTGCAAACACGGCTGCAACACAGCACCGCTCAAAACAGGCGGCTTTCATGCTGGCTAAACGTATTATTCCCTGTCTGGATATTGATGCCGGCCGCGTCGTCAAAGGTGTTCAGTTTGTTGATATACGTGATGCCGGCGACCCGGTTGAAGCCGCCCGCCGCTACAACGAGCAGGGCGCGGATGAAATCACATTTCTTGACATCACGGCCACATCCGATGACCGCGATACCATTGTGCGCGTTGTCGAACAAGTCGCCTCGCAGGTCTTTATCCCGCTTACAGTCGGTGGCGGTATCCGTACAGTCAACGACATCCGACGCCTGCTCAATGCAGGCGCGGACAAGGTAGGCATCAATTCCGCTGCCGTGAAGCAGCCTGAATTCGTCCGGGAGGCTTCCGACAAGGTTGGCTCACAATGTATCGTATTATCTATCGACGCGAGGCGTGTGAGCACCGATAACGAAACACCACGCTGGGAAATCTTCACCCATGGCGGTCGCCGGGGCACGGGGATTGACGCCGTGGAATGGGCCACTCGCATGGTCCGATACGGTGCCGGCGAAATTCTGCTGACCAGTATGGACTGCGATGGCACTCGTAACGGCTTTGATCTGAAGCTGACGCGCACTGTCTGCGATGCTGTTGATGTTCCCGTCATTGCCTCCGGGGGCGTTGGCAATCTGGACCACCTCACAGCCGGCGTGACGGAAGGCGGAGCCGATGCAGTACTGGCCGCAAGCATCTTCCACTTCGGTACCTACACCATACAGCAGGCAAAAAAATATATGACCGACAAGGGCATAGAAGTCAGGTTGTAAAAATGGATGATACTCTGCAAAAACTCACCAGAATTCTGCAATCACGCAAGGGATCAGATCCGACAAAATCCTATGTCGCCAGCCTTTATACCAAAGGCATGGACAAAATCCTGCAAAAAGTTGGCGAAGAAACCATCGAGGTCATCCTTGCCGCCAAGGATAATGATCGACAGCAGATTATCCACGAAACCGCCGATCTATGGTTTCATACTCTGGTCATGCTGACCCATACTGGCCTCGGTGCCGATGACATTCTGAAGGAACTGGAACATCGTTTCGGCACTTCAGGGCATGACGAAAAGTCCGCAAGAAAATAAGCAAGGCTTCTGTGTCTAACTCCCCTTCGCCTGCTCTGTAAAATTCACCGACCGACGGCTTCCCGCATACTTCACCGCAAATCCTGAAGCAGCTCCTCAATCATGGCAGCATACCGCTTGCGCTGACGGGAAAGCTGCAGACGCCGGGCCCTGAAAATGGCAGCCAACTCCTGCAATGCCGTATCAAAATCATCATTGACTATGAGATAGTCATACTCATCAAAATGTGATAACTCGCTGACGGCGCCCCGCATACGACGATTGATAACGTCCTCACCATCCCGACCCCGGTCTGTCAGGCGCTGCCTGAGTGAATCGCGAGAAGGTGGCAGTATGAATATACTGACCGTATGCCCGACTTGCCGGCGAATCTGCCGCGCACCCTGCCAGTCAATTTCAAGGATGATATCCAGACCCTCAGCAAGCTGCTGCCGGATATGGCGGCTTGATGTCCCATAAAAATTATCAAACACCTCGGCATGTTCAAGGAAATCACCCTGCCCAATCATCTCCTCAAAAGTGGCATGGTCAACAAAATGATAATTCATCCCGTCTTTCTCTCCCGGGCGCATTGCTCGCGTAGTATGCGAAACGGATACGGCAATCTGCCTGTCCATTTCAACCAACCTGTTAACCAGACTGGTTTTGCCCGCACCGGAGGGTGCCGAAACAATATATAAACTTCCGTCTGACATACTCACCTCATTTTTCGGAACCGAAAGTTTAACAGATTGGCCATCGATTCAGGCAACCACACCCTCTGCTCAGGGTTGTTGTTGCCGCCGGTCAGGAGTATCTTTACGGCAGAATGTCACGCATACAAAACATCTGTGTATTGGGAGGAACCGGATTTGTCGGCCATGCCGTTGTTCGACAATTGGTGACAACTGGACGCAAAATTACTGTCCTGAGCCGTCGTCCGCAACGGGCAAAAGATCTTTTACCAAACCCTGGCGTTCGTCTTGTCAAGGCCGACATCCATAAGCTGGAGGTTCTGGAAAGGCACTTCGAAGGCATGGATGCGGTCATCAACCTTGTCGGCATTCTCAATGAGTTTCGCTATCAGTCGTTTCGCGATACCCATGTCAAGCTACCCCGCAATGTCATGCGCACCTGCTGGAAAACCGGAGTTCAACGTCTTCTGCACATGAGTGCATTGGGAGCAGACGCAGGCACCGGCAAAAGCGAATACCTGCGCACCAAAGGGGAGGCCGAGCAATTACTATACATTGACTCCGGTGATAATCTGCACATTACCCGCTTTCGTCCATCGGTTATCTTCGGCCCAAATGATCAATTCTTTAATCGTTTTGCCCGGCT
Organism: Gammaproteobacteria bacterium; assembly: GCA_965214035.1. Classification (GTDB taxonomy): domain Bacteria; phylum Pseudomonadota; class Gammaproteobacteria; order JAJDYQ01; family JAJDYQ01; genus JAJDYQ01. The sequence continues at coordinate 1,709,680 of OZ243932.1, forward strand.
ATTGCGTTATACACCATGGCTGTTTCCGCTGGCCTGCAGCAATGCACTGCTGGCACCGGTGTATGTTGAAGATGTTGCCCGAGCCTTTGCCACTGCGCTGGAAGAACCCGGCACATACAATCAACGCTATGACCTATGCGGCCCATCCCGGTACTCACTGCGTGAACTGGTAGAATATACAGCGAAACTGATCGGACTCAGGCGCTGGGTAATTCCACTACCGGAGCGTGTTGCCATGTTGCAGGCATTTTTTCTGGAGATGGTTCCGGGCAAGCCCTTCAGTCTGGATAATTTCTATTCCCTGAAAACTGCCAGCCACTGTGAAGACAATGGGCTGCAACGTTTAGGTATTGAAAGCACACCACTGGAAGTCATCGTGCCGCAATACATGCTGAGAAAAACCCAGCGAGTACGCCATAATGAATTTCGTCGTCATGCCGGACGTGACGAAGACCACTCCTAAAGCAGCCCCCTGACTTAATGCAAACCTATCTTGTCGGCGGAGCAATTCGTGACTCACTGCTGCACCGGGCAACCCGTGAAAAAGACTGGGTTGTCGTTGGCGCCACGCCTGAAGAAATGATCAATGCCGGCTTCAAACCGATTGGCAGGCATTTCCCGGTATTTCTGCATCCTGAAACCCGCGAGGAATACGCACTGGCCCGTACCGAGCGCAAAACCGCGCCCGGCTATCACGGTTTCAGCTTTCATGCCGCCCCCGATGTCACGCTGGAGGAGGACCTCAAGCGCCGCGACCTGACCATTAACGCCATCGCACAAAGCGAAGATGGTAAATTGATCGACCCCTATGGCGGAATCGACGATATTGAAAAACGGGTGTTGCGACACGTCTCCGATGCCTTTGCTGAAGACCCGGTCAGAATCCTGAGAATCGCACGATTTGCAGCACGCTTTCACAGGTATGGCTTCACCATCGCCGACAAAACCCAACAGTTGATGCAACAGATGACAGCCGAAGGAGAGGCCGATGCACTGGTACCTGAGCGCGTCTGGGCGGAAACCTGCAAAGCTCTGTCCGCAGCCAAACCCTCCATATATTTTGAGGTTCTAAGGGCCTGCGGTACCCTTCAAAAATTATTTCCGGAACTGGAATGCTTATGGGGCATACCGCAACCGGAGCGCTGGCATCCCGAAATCGACACAGGTGTACACATTATGATGGCGCTGGATATGGCCGCCCGCTTAACCGAAGATAATCAGGTGCGTTTTGCTGTCCTGACACAGGATCTGGGCAAAGGCACAACTCCGGCAGCCATGCTGCCCTCACATCGCGGGCATGAGCAGCGTGGCATCGAACGGGTCAGACAACTATGCCGGCGCTACAGAATACCCAATCAATACCGCGATCTGGCTCTGACAGTGGCAAAATATCATGGTCACTTTCATCGGGTTGCAGAAATGCAGCCGGCAACCATTCTAAAAGTCCTGCACGGCATTGACGCATTCCGCAAACCAGTACGCCTGCATCAATTCGTGCTGGCCTGCGAGGCCGATTCAAGAGGCAGGACAGGGTTCGAGGAAATCATCCCGCAACAAGCGAAACAAATAGAAGCCTGCTATAAAGCAGCCACCTCGGTGGATATCCCGACCATTGTGCGGGGACTCAAGGGGGCACAAGCGAAAGCCGCTATCGACAAAGCCCGCATTGCGGCAATCAGAAAATTGGATTTGCGGCAGAACTGACTTATCTATTCCGCTTAACGCACATTGGGTGGAATTTTCTGATCACCCATGCTAATAATGAAGCGGCCTGTCTTATCGATGGATAGTCCGGCATGAATATCGAGCAGAAAAACCACTATCAAAACAAACTCGCCCATGAGATGGATTCGTGGGATCTTTACGAAGCGCTTGGCAGCAGCGAACCTGTTATCGTCGTGGATGGTCGCACAACCGCAGCCTATGCGAGGGAACATATTCCGGGCGCTATCAACCTGCCACACCGAGAGCTTTCACCGGCGTCAGTAGCATCACTCGACCGATCAAAGATCTATGTCTGCTACTGTGACGGTATCGGTTGCAATGCCTCAACCAGGACAGCACTCAAACTGTTGAACCTCGGTTTTGAGGTGCGCGAAATGATCGGTGGCCTTGATTGGTGGAAACGCGATGGCTATGCCACCGAAGGTGAACATGCCTGCTCTGGAACCGAACTGGCCTGCGGCTGCTAAAAATTCCCCCAGACTCCTTGCCCGGTTTGCCGCAGGGTTTATTGATAGTCAGGCCGCATTTCCAGAAATCTGATCCCTGACTTTAGGGTGGTATTTTCCAGCCGTCTATGCTAATAAATGAGGCCCTTCTTAATCATTACAGAGTCTTGTCATGTGGAATTCACCGTTTTCTGAAATCAATCGTATGGTAGTCTTCCTGCTTGGCCTGTGTCTCGCTTCCCCGGCAGGGCTGGCTGATGCCCCTGATGACTGGGATTTTCTGACCTTTGATGAGGCCAGAGCACAAGCGACCGCGGAGAACCGCCCTATTTTCGTGTACTTTGGGCGCTATGGCTGCCCAACCTGTGCCAGAGTGAACCATGAAAGCCTCACTGACCCGGAGGTCCGCAAACGATACCATGAGCATTACATACTGGCTTATGTCGATTCCGAAAGCGGTGACCGGCTGCGTCTGCCCAATGGGGAAAGAATGACTGAAATGGATCTGGGTATTCGATATAAAGTCTTCGGCACACCGTTTTTCTTTTTCATGGAGCCGGATGGCAGGACTATCACCCGGATTCCGGGATTTGTGTCGGCACCAGAATTCCTTGCACTGGACCGATACGTGAATGGTGGGCATTATCGGAACCAGAGCTTGCAGGAGTTCATATCGGAGGGGACGTGATCCGCTGGCTTTTGCCGATATTATGGCTACCGATGGTTTGCCACGGGGAGCTATGGAGCTTTGGCGAACCCGTTACTGTCACGGATACGTCGCTGGCACCACACTATCATCATCTGGATGGTTCGGGACGCCGGCATCTCGCTGCCGCCGGAGATTATGTAGCCCTGGTGTGGGAGGATGATCGAACCGGTTCGCCACAGATCCATGGGGCCATCAAGGGATTGTCCGACCTTGGCTTTCGCTCTACTTTCCAACTCAGCTCCGGCACTGAGGCCTACGAACCTGCCATCGTACCTGTTTCAGATGCGACATGGGTCGTTGCCTGGGAACAGGATGGTGAAGTCCTGGGCAGTATCCTCACCCCTGAAGCCCAGACCCATCCGTCAAATCTCTCGTCCGGACCAGGTCGGCATGTGACTCTGGCGACAGATGGAACAGGGCAGGTCTCGGCCGTTTGGGGGAAAAAGCAGGGACGCACACAAAAGCTTGTGGTCTCCGACCTTGTTATCCGGGACTGGAGTCTGGTGGTAAGGGACGAGAAGACCATCACTGCCAATGACTCAGGTCATTTTCAGGGCTTTCCCGCAGCCACTTATACGAGCAGGGGTGAACTGTTTATTGCCTGGGAGGACCGATGGGCAGGTCATACCCGGATTTATGGCAGTTTGCGGAACCGAAGTGGCATGCTTCATCCGGCAGTCCAGCTCAATGAGCACCGGGGGCCGGTAGCAACAGAGAACTATCTTGAGAATACAGGCACCGGAGTCATGCGGGTATCCGTAGCATCCGGCCGGGATGGACTGGTGGAGACCGTCTGGCTTGACAAGCGCGATCCGGGGTCCGGCTATGCTGTATGGGGTGGGCACAGTCAGGATGGTGGTCAACAGTTCAGTGCCAATGTGCGTGTACAGGATACGATGGGTGATGCGGTCGCGCAGTGGCATGCCTCAGTGGTTGCCTTTGAGAATATTTTGATTGCTGTCTGGGATGATGCGCGGGAAGGCTGGAGCGATGAAAAGGAATCCGGTGATGTTTTTCTATCCTGGCGATCTGACGGCAACTGGAGCGATGATTTACTCGTTCCTGGTGCATCGGGAAACGGCTATCAGGGCAGCCCGGTTATAGCAGTCGATATGAATGGCGATCTGCATCTTGCATGGATTGAAAAGACCACACTGACCGCACCAAGCCGGCTCCGATACCTGTACGGGCGGCGCACATACTGATAGAGGAGGAGAGCACCGTTCGCTTTCCCGAAAATGGCAGTAATTCGCAGCCAGTCTCATGCTGGATTTATCAGACAGAGTTATTCAGCTTCAGTACCACAATGATCGGACAGTCCCTGATGGAATCCGGTTATCATTGCCGGGGCAACTTCCGTTATCCTTCAGGCATGTATTCGGGCAGCCGAAGATATTTGATGAAAGCAACACTGATCGGATTTAGTGCAGTCCTCATGTGGTCACTGCTGGCCCTGCTGACGGCTTCGTCAGGAGGAGTACCACCCTTCCAGCTTACTGCCATGTGCTTTTTGATCGCCACTACCCCTGGATTGCTTGTGCTTGCCATAAGCCCGACGGGTTTTCGTAATCTGCGCCAGCCCCTGTATATATGGTGTATCAGTGTCGGAGGGCTGTTCGGCTATCATTTTTTCTACTTTACCGCACTGCGTAATGCACCGGCTGTTGAAGCGAGCCTGATCGGCTATCTCTGGCCCCTGATGGTCGTTGTCGGTTCGGCACTTTTCCCTGGCGAACGGCTCGGCTGGCATCATATAGCCGGTGCGCTGGCCGGCTTTGCAGGGACCATTCTGATCGTTGCCAAAGACGGCTTTTCTTTCAGCAGCAGCTTCGCTCTCGGTTATGGTTCAGCGCTGTGCGCCGCCTTTACCTGGGGCGCCTATTCACTCCTCCTGCGACGATTTGGCACAGTTCCAACCGACGCAGTGACCGGGTTTTGTGCGGTAACAGCGATTCTCTCACTTGCTTGCCATCTGGCACTGGAACAAACCGTCTGGCCGCAGGGAACTGTACAGTGGCTCGCTGTCGCCGGTCTCGGCCTGCTGCCGGTTGGTGCCGCCTTTTACGCCTGGGACTTTGGCGTCAAACATGGTGATATACGGATTCTGGGCACCGCAAGCTATGCAGCACCACTATTCTCAACCCTGATCCTTGTCGCATCAGGCGTCGGTCAGGCTGACTGGCGCATTGCCATTGCCTGCACCCTGATCATCGGAGGTGCGGTACTGGCTGCGAAAGATCTGCTGTTTGCGCAGATATGGCAGAGAAAAACATAGTGTGCTATCAGGAACTACTTACCGAAGAAATCAAGTCGCAATACAGTGCTTACCCGTTTTTCAGCTTATTTCTGTCAATTTTTCCACTCAATGTGAAAGGCATCTTATCCAGGATGCGATATTTCCGGGGCAGCATACACTCCAACAGCTTTTTTGCAGCAGTGGATTTAATACTGTCCAGTTGCCGACTTTCTGCCTCTTTATCGGCCAGCTCAATATAGGCAACAAGGTATTGATTCGCTCCTCCATCAACTTCAGTCATTACGGCACAGTGCCTGATGAGATCGATTTCCAGCAGTATCGATTCAACCTCGGACAACTCTACGCGGCATTCACCGATTTTAATGAAATCATCCGAACGTCCGATATATTCCACATCGCCGCCTGCCCGCCTCCTGCCTCTGTCTCCGGTACGGAATAAACGGGCATTAGCGTCGCTGGAAAACGGGTCCATAATAAATGGATCAGGATATGCTTTCTGCCGATGAAAGTACCCCGGCGAAACCGCATCTCCCCCAACATGGATTTCACCAACCTGACCATCGGGTACCGGTTTCATATCTTCGTCAAGCAAGTATATCCGACAGCCAGGCAATGGTTTCCCAATCGAGATGAATGCCTCACCCGACTCTTCTTGCAGTAACATATTATTGGCAAAGGCATCCGCCAAAGAGGGCATCCCCTCACCCCCTCCATGAAGTTCATAGTTATTGTGATCGCCGCATATCCGGTTTGCCAGCATTAACTGATCTGCAAGCACCCGAAATATATCCACCCGGGTAGTAAGCGGGTTTGCAAGTATCACACGAAAAACGACTACAGGCTGGGCGGCACCATAACGGGTATTACTCAATACAGTACTGGAAACAAATGTTGATCCCTTGATAAACTGGGCATTCTGCAATCGTTGATTGACAGCATTAATTTTAGAATGATCATCACCATTTAATGTGCCGCGAGCCCGCTTACTCCGATATCTTTCCGGTATGTACCTGTAATTAACGATATTCAATGGCGGCTCAAATATGAGCTCAAAACAATCCATGGAATCAATAATCCAGGCGAACAAAACGGACTTCTCCACGCTGGCATCGAACAGGGCCTCATATCCTTTCTTCCCCATCACCTGAAGAGACAAATGTATCAGTAATGCCATGTCAGATCTGGAACCCTCCATGCTGAAGCGGCCGACATCATAGGAATCCGGTGTTGACTGGTAAGCTGCCGGGGTGGCACCATATCTCAATATCTCAGGATCACGAAACAGGCACAGACTGATACCCTGTGGCAGATAAAGCTGTTTATGAGCGCAAAATGTTATTGAGTCGGCACATTCAATCCCCCTGAAACGGTTCCGATACTTATCTGAAAATACTCCCCCACCACCCCATGCCGCATCAACATGAAAATAAATATCATACTGTCTGGCAATATCTGCCATCTGCTGCAATGGATCGATATGTCCTGTTTCAGTAGCGCCGGCAACACCTGTTATCGCAAAAATATAGAACTTGTTTTCACGACAATAGTCAATTTTTTCATGTAAATCCCCGATATCCAGGGCACCATTAGCAGTGGAAGCAACATTGATAATATTGCTGGCTCCCATACCAAGAACCGAAGCCGATTTTTTGATAGAGTAGTGCATAAGCTCAGAGCCAATCAGCACCATATCTTTATAACCACTGGCCTGTAGTATCCGATACAAACCAGCAGCAGACAGATCATCATGACCAGACAATCTTGCCAGTGCCTGATTACGGGCAATCATCAGAGCGGTGATATTGGAAGCCGTACCGCCGGTCGTAACCAGACCCAGATTCGCATTGACCTTCTGCACATGATCTTTATAAAACGGGTCCGGCAAGCCATAAAAACAACGGTGCAGCATTGCAATCGCCTCACGCTCGAGAAAAATTGCTGACTTGGCTGTTTCGATTTTCACCAGATTCTGGTTCATTCGAGAAACCAATCGGCTCACATCATGGACAAAGTCCGGCAATGCAGATGTCATGTGCCCGATATAGCGCGGTGAAGCTGTATTGATCGAATAAGGCATAACCTCGTTTTTGAACCACTCAAAATACTCCTCCATACCCAACGGATGGTCTGCCATTTCGGTATTCATAAAACGAGAGGCAAGCTCATTCACGGGTATGTCCGGCATGGTAATTTCACAACCCTGCCTGTCTCCGGGCGACGGCATACCGCCCGGATCATGATCAGGCAAAGATTCAACAGACTTTGAAAAATACGCCAGCACATGATCAATATGAAGTCTCTTTACCTCATGCCAGGTAACACCTGCACCGACTTCAGCAGTGCCATATATATTGATCAGGCGTGCATGTTTGAATTGTTGACAAAAAAGCCGGGCGACCGGCGCAGATAATGTTTCACCACTGCAAAATACATATTTCAAATCTGGAAGATAAGTTATCTGCCCTGACGAAACAGACAATACAGATTTCAGCAGAGATGGTGTCAGAGTAATTCTTGTTATACCTTTTGCCGCCACTATTTTGACAAGCTCAAGCGCACTGCCTGCCTGCACGTCAGACAGAATAACAAGCGCAACCCCTTTTAACAGCGGAGAAAACAGTTCGACAACATGATCCACAACACTGACAGATATTCTCTGACAGGCCAGCTCGCCATCATTGTACGGATACTCCTCCCATATCCAGTCCAAATGATTAATGATGCCTCGATAAGTACCCCGTACCGCCTTTGGGTGGCCTGTCAATCCAGTCGTATAGGCAACGCATAACATATCATCGGTTTGCACAGACACATCCGGAGAATCAATTGGCTGCCTGCCTATCAATGACCAGTCAGCATCAATATTGATCACGACAGCGTCAGTTATCAGATTTTGATCAAACCCGGCCATCGTTATGACGGCATGTACAGAACAATCATTTAATATGGAGTTGCTCTGCTCTGGTGGCATATTCGGATCAATCGGCACATAAGCCCCACCGGCTTTTAATACCCCGATGACGGCTACAACAAACTCTATAGACCTACCCATGTACAGGGCGATCCGTAACACCTGTCCGGTATTGCCTGATATCAGATAGTGCGCGATCTGGCTGGATCTTTTATCCAGCTCTTCATAAGTGATGGTATCTGTTCCGCATGAAACAGCGACACAATCAGGTGTTAGCGCCGCCTGAATCTCAAACCGGCGCACCAGAGACATAAATTCGGAGGCCATGACAAATCACCTGAGCGATCATTAGGAAAACAACGCCAGTCTGAAAGCTGTTTCAACGTGCGAGACGGGGCACTCTACACACCCGCAGGGTCTGTTTCAATATCACTGCGGGGGATAATACAGGCGGCTTGACCGGGCCGGGCGACCGGCCATAATCAGCCTCTGTTTCATGCCTTCGGCAGGGTCACTCCGGTTTGTCCCTGATATTTGCCACCACGGTCCAGATATGATGTTTCGCATACCTCATCCGACTCGAAAAACAATATTTGAGCCACCCCTTCGTTTGCATAAATTTTCGCCGGCAATGGCGTCGTATTGGAAAATTCCAGCGTAACGTGCCCTTCCCACTCAGGCTCAAGTGGAGTCACATTAACGATAATGCCACAACGAGCATAGGTCGATTTGCCCAGGCATACCGTCAGGATATGGCGGGGAATCCTGAGATACTCAACAGTACGTGCCAGCGCGAAAGAGTTCGGCGGGATAATACAGACATCACCCCTGAAATCGACAAAGCTGTTGGCATCAAAATTTTTAGGATCAACAACTGCCGAATTGATATTGGTAAAAATTTTGAATTCATCGGCGCAACGCACATCATAACCATAGCTCGATGCACCATAGGAAATCAGGCGCTCGCCCTTATCTCCTTGACGAATCTGACTGCCCTCAAAAGGAGAAATCAGACCCTCTTCCCGCGCCATGCGCCTAATCCATTTATCCGCCTTTATCGACATCGTAACAGCACCCACCCGTATTCTAAGCACCACTACCGTAGAAATGGGTCTCAGTAATAACCCCAGGAACGATTCCAGGGGCCGCCACCCCAGGGACCATTCCATGGAGAACCGCCCCAGGTGCTACCGCCCCACGGGGCGTTACCCCATGAACCACGCCAGGGACTTCCCCATGAACCACGCCTGAGATTACCTCCATAAGGCACACCGCCCCAAGGACCGCCTCCATAATGCCACCAGTCCCCATTGTTATACCGACCATCGGACATCTCGTCCATCCAGTACATGGGAGTCCACTCCGGCCAGTCATTCCCGCCCGGATAACCATAACTGCTGCCCCACCACTGGGCACCGGCAGCAGTACTGATCAACAGCCCCAATATCAACGCTGTTAAAGTTGTCTTGATCCTTTTCATTTCGACCCTCCGTTGAATTTCCACGCCACTATCATAAACCTAAACAAAGACAGGCACATCAAACATTCCACTGACATGCGTACAAGCCGATGATGCAGCCTGCCAACCATAGTTTAGCCTGAAAAAAAGCGCCGGTCAGGAGAAAGAAAGGAATTATACGGCATAAAGAAACCCCACCCTGAAAAGGGCAGGGCTTCTTTAACCAGAGGCCCCGGTACTCTACTGTGTCTGAGGAGCTGTCGGAGCAGGCAGAGCGGCCTGAGGAGCCACAGGAGCGGGAGCCATTGGGTATGGATGAGGTTGATAAGGCTGCATCATATAAGGATTGGGCACATAACCGTATGGCCCGTAACCATAGTAATCATCGTCATTGTCCCAACCGTCCATCATCTCTTCCATCCAGTACATGGGCGTCCACTCCGGCCAATCGTTGCCGCCCCGATAACCGCTATTGTTACCAAACCAGCTTGCGACAGCATTCATGCTGACCAGCAAACCGAAAAGAATCGCCAAAATACGTGCTTTCATTGTCATTCTCCCAGAGAATCAATTTAATTTGAACAATAAGAATATAATGATATTATAATATAAAATCCAGTCAATCCAGATAACACTGGTTAAGAAAAAGGAATAATCAGGGACAAGTTGACAAGTCAGCACCTGACCTGGATTGCCGCGGGACTTTTTGCTATGCTCGCCCTTCTTCATCAGGATGAAGCCGATGATTGGTTACTTGAGGTCCTTCATAATCGGTTCGCAGCCGTACCGCTTCCTGTTGACAAGAACCCGGGAATTTCCCATTTTGTTCTTGAAGAGGAGGAGACCAATTCAAATGGATAAATTTCCTGCTGTAGTATTAGTTAGTTTATCGAATCTGGTGGTTGTTCTCGCGTTCTGACCAAAGCGAGTACGATAAGAAGGTTGACCAGATAGTACCTGATTTGCTGTCAAGTTTGCCGAACGCTACGGAGACTATATGAAATATAAAGTCATACTAAACAGGTCAGATGAAGGCTATAGCGTCTCATGCCCAGGATTACCCGGTTGCTGGTCACAGGGAGAGACCGAGAAAGAAGCACTGGACAATATCAATGAAGCCATTCAAGACTATCTGGCGGCTATATCAGCATCCTGTGCAAGTAAGGACATTCGTGAAATTGAAGTTGCTGTATAAAAATGCCAAAGATTTCTGGCGTAAACCATCAGCAAGCCATACGTGCGCTGAAAAAAGCAGGCTTCAATTCTATCCGGCAAGGTCGAAAACATCTCGTTATGTCAGATGATGTTCGTTTTCTTAACTATTCCGAGAAGCAATCCAGTTAATGCACATACAATGGCAGGAATTGCAAAAGATGCGGGCCTGTCCGTTGAAGAGTTCAAAAAGCTCCTGTAAGTCCAACAAAAACCTGTCTAATCCTTCCTGTCGAGGTTATTTCTGAATCAAGGCTGGCAATATTGGTTAATTTCATTGCCAAAGCTCACCAGCAGCCGAAAGCGGAGTGATGCTGATTATCGCTGCCTTGAAAGAACGTGATCTGTAAACCCAGAAATAGTCATTAACCATGATTGCTGTTCGGATGAGTAGGATTGATGCAATTCTTCTGGCAAAACCAACTGCAATTTTTTGGACTTCATTTCATCAGTTTGATTTTTGCTGATTGCTGCCTCAAGAGTCAGAAGGTGTTTCCTTTCTACTCGATCAGCCTCAGTCAATACTTGTCGCCACCTGTCTTTACAGGATGATTTAACCCCCAGCATTGTAAGAGCAATCGCATTGAATTCCGGATCGCGATATTCATCCTCCCCCGGAAAAATAAAGTCCGGTTTTGATTTATTTTCTGTTATCGGTGTTCTTGAATATTTGACTCCGCACTTCTGAAACAGAGCTTCAATATGATTCTCCAGCGCAAGCCCGGCACGGCTCTTTCTCCGATTTTGTACAGAAAGTGAAAACGATATAAAGACATCTACATCATCATTAAAACCTTGTGACAGTCTTTCGCCAATGATGTGCCTTTCCAGAGTACGGAAGAGTATTTCCTCTCTTTCCATCCATGCCATCAATGCTGCGTCACGGCCCTCATGTGGCGTTACATCTGGCAGTGTTGATCTGGCATAGCAAGAAAACACTCTTGTTGCAGGAAAGGCACCATCAAATTTTCTCAGCATATCATCGAGATATTTTTCTTCATCAATCTCTGTATTTATGTCGATATTTTCAAGAATGAATCTTGAGGCAAATTCGATTCTGTCCCGCTCGGTCTCCAATTCTTCCCGAACTGAAAATCCAGGGTGAGATAAATCAGAAAAACCAAAAAGCCAGACAATTTGTTGTGCTGTAGTTGTGTCTGCCTCAGTGACTATTACCAGTAGCGTATTGTCCGGCTGTTTAGCGATTACCAGAATATCACCAGCATTGGCACGCTGAGATACAAGGTTAGTCGGAAAATACAATCTATACTCCCGGCGCATAACTTGTCGCTCAATGCGTGCTTTTCGCCTGGCATCATACCAGGTCAAGAAACCATCTGCAGTTATTGGCCCATCGTCATGATCTGCAAGATAAAGAAACTTGGCTTTATATTCCTCCTTGCCTTCCGGCTCTCCGAGAATACTTCTTAACTCTTCAACACCATTGAATTCATGTTGATTCGAGGTTAAAGTATCTGCCTCAACCGGGCTTAATATTTTGATGGCGGCCCATCAAAATATTGTGATAGATAACCCTTTTTCATTCGCCGATCTCCAGCATACGATCATTACTTACAAGCCAGCCAGCCAATTTGTCTACAACGGAAGCTATATCTTTTTTCACACCTTTTATAGCGCATTCCCATACAATGCAGATTCTCCATCCTGATTTATCAAGGGCGCTCAATACCTTTTGATCACGCTGATAGTTTGCATTTATCTTTTTTTTCCAAAATTCAGGACGCGATTTTGGCCACTTAAATAAATAACATTCATGTCGATGCCAAAAGCATCCATGAATGAATATGACAGCCTGATGTTTTTTCAAAACGATATCCGGCTTGCCTGCGAGTTTCGTATCATGCAAACGGAATCGAAAGCCTCTTCTGTGCAACTGGCTTCTAATGAGCAGCTCCGGCCCGGTATTCTTGCCGCGAATGCCAGACATCATTCGGCTTCTGGTTTTTATATCTACTACATCTATCATGAAAACAAGGATACCTGTTTAACTTCCCCTTTTTCTCTACTACACAAAGCCATTACATGGGGGACCATAATACGGGCAACCTCTTGTATCACAGGTATAACAACGCTGTTGCCAAATTGTCTATAGGCTTGTGTATCACTGACCGGAATTTTGAAACTATCGGAAAATCCCATCAGTCTTGCACACTCCCTGGGAGTCAGTCGTCGTGGGCGTTTACGTTTGCCCTGAGACAAAAGGATCTCTGATCCGTCCTTGTAGTATCGCGCTGATAAGGTTCTGGTAACATTATTGCTGTTTACCAACCCATAACCAAAACCGTTTCCCGCCTTTTTATGCTTTTCTGCATAGGCTTTAAGGTAGGACCATAGTTGCGGGGTTAAAGTGTATCTGGTGTTTACTTTTGCCATTTTCCCTGTCGTATAGGGCACCTCTGGATGCTCACTTCCATCCTGGGGGTGAAGGATCGCGGATAGCCTGACCAGGCCTTTTTCAGGAAGCCGGAGATCATCGAAGGAAAACTCTGTTTTATCCCTGAATCCTGCTATCAGGATACGCTCTCGATGTTGGGGAACAAAATGTTGACCATCAATCACCTTATAATGGACTTCATAACCCAGCTGCTCACGAAGCGTTTGCAAAATAACCCGAAAGGTATTACCTTTGTCATGCGACACAAGGTTTCTTACGTTTTCCAGCAAAAATGCTTTTGGTTTTTTTTCTGCGATGATTCTGGCAACATCAAAAAACAATGTTCCTTGAGTCGTGCATTCAAAGCCATGGGGACGCCCCAAGGCATTCTTCTTTGAAACACCGGCAATACTGAATGGCTGGCAAGGAAATCCGGCCAATAACACTTCGTGATCCGGAATATCCTCTTCGTCAACATTCGTTATATCGCCAACAAGCGTATGACTTGAAGATTCAGAGAAATTTTCCAGGTAGGTTTTCCTGGAAAATTTATTCCATTCGCTTGTAAAGACACACTGCCCCCCGTGATACTCAAAACCTGATCGAATACCTCCGATACCGGCAAAAAGATCGATGAACCTGAATTTAATGTCATCATTACCACTATCTACAAGAGGTAGTATGCGTTGACGAATGGCGTCCGAAAGGTATGGAGGCGGGTCACTTTCCCTGACCTCCCATCTACGCACCGTTCTAACATCAACCTCAAGAATTTCAGCCAGCTGTTTCTGGGTATAACGGTGTCTGGCCGTTCTCAACAACTCCAACGGATGGGTGTCGCACATGCAGGCAATCCTTAATAATTGATAATTGTGCTTAACAAGGGGTTTATTTCAGGCTATTATGTCCTCTTTTTGTCCCTTGGTAAAATATTTTTTTTACGCTAACAGGGAACTACAGAAAATCCGAATTAAATCAGCGCTTCCCTGATTCTTCAGCAGTTCTCTATAATGGCTGGTGAAGCCAAACACCGGAAACCAGAAAATGCCTGATGCCAGCCCTGCCGAAACAGCCGTTCCCGGGACCATATATCTCAAGGATTATCGGCCGCCTGCATGGTGGGTGGATGCCGTTGACCTGAAATTCGTGCTGGACAGCCACGCGACTGAAGTCATATCCACCCTGACAGTCCGTCGTAATCCGGAAGCGAAAAAGCAGGCATTGAAGCTGGACTGCGAGGAGCTGGTGCTGAAGGCCATCTCGCTGAACGGTCAGCCACTGGACGAATCCCGGTATCAACTGACAGACTCCCACCTGACTATCGAGGATATTCCGGATGAATGCGAGATTACCTCGGTCGTCAGAGTCAGCCCTGCCAGCAATACCTCTTTGATGGGCCTGTATCAATCTGCAGGAAACTTCTGCACCCAGTGCGAGGCCGAGGGCTTTCGGAAGATCACCTTTTTTCCGGACCGCCCGGACATACTGTCCATCTACACAGTCACCATACTGGCCGACCGCATGAAATACCCGGTACTACTGTCTAACGGCAACCCGCAGCAATCCGGGGACGCCGAACCCGACAACGCAGGTCATGCCCGCCACTATGCTGTCTGGCATGACCCCCACCCAAAACCCTGCTACCTGTTTGCCCTGGTCGCGGGCGATCTGGCCTGCCTGCACGACGAATTGACAACTACATCCGGCCGGCATATCGGCCTGAATATCTACGTTGAACCGCACAATGCCGACAAATGCGAACATGCCATGCGCTCAATCATCAATGCCATGCGCTGGGATGAGCAGACCTATGGCCGGGAATATGATCTGGATGTCTTCAATATCGTGGCCGTTGATGACTTCAACATGGGTGCCATGGAGAACAAGGGGCTCAATATCTTCAATTCCAAATACATACTGGCCCGTCCCGATACAGCGACCGATGCCGATTACCAGAATATAGAAGGCGTCATTGGTCATGAGTATTTCCATAACTGGTCCGGCAATCGTGTGACCTGTCGTGACTGGTTTCAACTCAGTCTCAAGGAAGGTTTTACGGTTTTTCGTGATCAGGAATTTTCTGCCGATATGAGTGCCCGCGGCATCAAGCGCATCCAGGATGTCAACATACTCCGCACCCACCAGTTCAGAGAAGATGCCGGCCCGATGGCCCACCCTGTCCGTCCTGACCACTATGCGGAAATCAATAACTTTTACACCCTGACGATATACAACAAGGGTGCCGAGGTCGTGCGCATGATTTATAACCTGCTTGGCCCCGAAATGTTCCGCAAGGGTACCGACCTGTATTTCTCACGACATGACGGCCAGGCAGTGACCACAGACGATTTCATTCGTGCCATGGAAGATGCCAGTGACCATGATCTGAAACAATTCAGGCGATGGTACTCCACCGCCGGCACACCGGAACTGACCGTGACAGAAAGCCATGATGCCGACAGGCAGGAATACACCCTGAGTATTGAACAGGCGATACCGGATACTCCGAACCAACAGGACAAGGCCGCTCTGCATATCCCCCTGCGCATGGGACTACTGTCCGGTACGGGAGACGCGATACCACTGACGCTGAAAAATGCAGACAACGAAACCGATACATCGCATGTACTGCATCTCAGACAAAAAACGGAGACATTCACTTTTACCCGCATTTCCGAAAAACCAACGGCCTCCCTCCTGCGTGGCTTTTCTGCGCCGGTAAGGCTCAAAATGGAGCGATCCATCCATGAGCTATGCTTTTTAATGGCGCATGACAACGATGAATTCAACCGCTGGGATGCAGCACAAACACTGGCTGTCCGGCTCATGGTGCCACAATTCAACCGCGACACGATTGCAGTAGAACCTGCCTTTATTGAAGCCCTGCGCCACATACTGATCAATCAGGAATTGAAACCGGCACTGGTTGCAGAAATTTTCCGACTACCCGCAGAAGGACTGCTTGCTGACGAGCGTCCGCTGGCAGAACCGGATCGAATTTATCGAGTCAGAAAAGCCTTCTGCGTAGCCATTGCGACACAGCTACACAACGAACTGATCAACCGGTATAACGCCCTCACCCAACCCGGCGACTACGCCATCGAGCCGGACAAAATGGGGCAGCGTGCACTGCGCAATACCTGCCTTGGTTACCTGATGTCCCCTCCCCGCGATCAAATCAGCGAAGAAATCATGTCAATCTGTGTCGGACAATTCCGGCAGAGCAATAACATGACAGATACCATCGCCGCACTGGCTTGTTTAAGCAACTTAGATGATCCGGTGCGCGAAACCTCGTTAAACAGCTTTTATGATCGCTGGCAGGACGAAGCCCTGGTTCTGGACAAATGGTTTTCGATACAAGCCATCAGCGAGCTGCCGGGCACACTGGACCAAGTCAAAATACTCACCCGGCACCCTGCATTTAACCTCAAAAACCCCAATAAAGTACGCGCTCTGATCGGTGCCTTCGCCGGTGGCAATCCCCGACACTTTCATGCCGATGACGGCAGTGGTTACGAATTTATTGCGGAACAGATCATGACGCTGGACCCACTGAATCCACAGATTGCCGCGCGGCTGGCCAGCGCTTTCAGTCGCTGGAAGCAATACAACAAACCCCGCCAACAACTCATGCAGGAACAGCTAAAGAAAATTCTGGAAACGGAAGGTCTTTCCAGAGATGTACTGGAAATAGTATCCCGCTCCCTGAATAGCTGAGACGAACCTGAATCCGGCGAAAGCACGGCTTCAAAATAAGGCCCGGACAGTCTTTCCATCATATCCGGTGACAAACACAGGCTGACCGGATGCACTTTGAGACCCCCTCGATATCGGGCCACATATCGCTTGAACCTGTTATGCAGATGCGCTACCCTCCATAAACGGTGCCATATTCCTCTCAGGCATTCGTGCGGGCTGCTGACACCAATTTACCGTACAGAAAGCGGCTTTGGGTGCCTCCTGCGGAAGCCCTGATGTATCTGGAGCTTTTGCGATACGGGAATATATCGCCACGATCAATGTCAGCAAGCCATTGATTTAGAGAAACGCGCTCTGGCAGGCCCGGAATGGGCATGCTCAGAGTGACCTTAAGTCAAACATTCAAGGAGAAGTACGATGTCAACTGATGTTATGAACATGATAAAAGACCAGGACGCCAAGTTTGTTGACCTGCGTTTTTGCGACACCCTGGGCAAGGAACAACACGTTACCGTGCCCGCCCACACCATCGACGAAGACTTCTTCACAGAAGGCAAAATGTTTGATGGCTCATCCATCGCCGGCTGGAAAGGCATTAACGAATCAGACATGGTCCTGATGCCCGAACCGGAAACAGCCGTCATGGACCCGTTTGCAGAGGAAGCCTCCCTGATCATTCGCTGCGACATTCTGGAACCCTCCACCATGGAAGGCTACGCTCGTGACCCGCGCTCCGTCGCCAAGCGTGCCGAAGCCTACCTGCAATCGACCTGCATCGGAGACACAGCCTTCTTCGGCCCCGAACCTGAATTTTTTGTATTCGACGATGTCCGCTGGGGAGCCGATATGGGCGGCTCTTTCGTCAAGGTTGACTCCGAAGAAGCCGACTGGAACTCCGAACGATTCTACGAAGACGGCAACACCGGTCATCGCCCCGGCGTCAAAGGCGGCTACTTCCCGGTTCCCCCGGTTGACTCACTGCACGACATGCGGGCCGCCATGTGTCTGGTTATGGAAGAAATGGGCATCCTCACCGAGGTACACCACCACGAAGTCGCAACCGCCGGTCAATGCGAAATCGGCACCCGATTCAATACTCTGGTACGTCGCGCCGACCAGATACTGATACAAAAATACGTGACCCACAATGTCGCCCACTCCTACGGCAAAACCGCCACCTTCATGCCCAAACCACTGGTTGGCGACAATGGTTCCGGGATGCACGTCCACCAATCCATCTCGCGGAATGGAGAAAACATCTTCGCCGGCGACAAATACGGCGGCCTGTCTCAGGAAGCCTTGTGGTATATCGGCGGCATCTTTAAACATGCCCGTGCGATTAATGCCTTTGCCAACGGCACCACCAACAGCTACAAACGACTGGTGCCGGGCTTTGAAGCCCCCGTGCTACTGGCCTACTCCGCCCGCAACCGCTCCGCCTCGGTTCGTATCCCATGGGTCGCCAACCAGAAAGCACGTCGTATTGAGCTGCGCTTTCCCGACTCCGTAGGCAACCCCTACCTGACATTCGTCTCCATGATGATGGCCGGCCTGGACGGCATCCAGAACCAGATCGATCCCGGTGCCCCCGCCGACAAAGACCTGTACGACCTGCCGCCGGAAGAAGAAAAGAAAATCCCCACCGTAGCGCACTCTCTGGATCAGGCCCTGGAAGCACTGGACACAGACCGGGACTTCCTGAAAGCCGGAAACGTGATGACCGACGACCTGATCGATGCCTACATCGAACTGAAAATGGAAGAAGTCACCCGCATGCGCATGACGACACATCCGATTGAGTTTGATATGTATTACAGCAACTAACCCCAGCCCCCAATGAAGGAAGCCCCGCGGAGACCCAAACCCTCCGCCCGGCTTCCCCCGCTTTCTGATGGTTCGGTTCAATCAGGAACAGCAGACACGAAGAAATCAGGCATGGCAGGTAATGGAAAATCAGGAAATGGTAAAGGCGCCAGTCCCTCCAGGCGCGGTTCGCTAAAACTTACCGACAACGAAAAGCGCGATATTTTGCGATACCTGGAAGCGGACAAACCGCTGCCGGACAAATACCGCTTTCTGCTGTTCGATGAAAAACGCGAAGGGGAACCGATCTGGAATGGCAAGAGCAGCGAAGTATGCAACATCGTGCTGCCGTTCCAAACCATTGAACAGGTGGACGAACCGCGGGCCGAGAAACCGGAACAGGCGGCATTGCAATCCGATCTGTTCATCATGGACAACCGGGGACGCCAACTCAGGGGCTGGACCAACAAACTGATCTGGGGCGACAACAAACTCATCCTGTCCTCCCTCAAAAACGGCCCGCTGCGTGAGGAAATCGAAAAACAGGGCGGCCTGAAACTGATCTATATCGACCCGCCATTCGATGTAGGTGCTGATTTTTCAATGGATATTGAAGTTGGCGGGAACCCCCCCCTGTATCCCCCCTTGTCAGGGGGGAGAAAAACAGAACTCCCTCTGACAAGAAAGTACAAAACAATCCTCCCCCTGACAAGGGGGAGTCAGAGGGGGTTAGACAAACCGAAACCTTCACTAAAAAACCCAACATCCTCGAAGAAATCGCCTACCGCGACACTTGGGGCAAAGGCGCAGACTCCTTTATCGCCATGATCTACGAGCGGCTAGTGCTGATGCGGGATTTACTGGCAGAGGATGGGAGCATTTATGTGCATTGTGACTGGCGGGTAACTCAGTTTATTAGAATGGTACTTGATGAGATATTCGGCAAGGATTATTTTGTGAATGAAGTCGTATGGTCTTATAAATCTGGTGGGGCAACAAAAAGTAGATACGGGCGAAAGCATGACACAATACATTTCTACTCAAAGACAAATGACTTTATTTTCAACGTGCCAAAAGAGAAATCATATAACCGTGACTTCAAGCCGTATCGGTTCAAAAATGTTGAGGAGTTCGAGGATGAGATAGGTTGGTACACACTGGTTAACGCACGTGATGTTTGGTCTTTCGATATGGTTGGCAGGACATCATTTGAACGGGTCCACTACCCCACCCAAAAACCCGAAGCCCTCCTCGAACGCATCATCAAAGCCTCCTCCAATGAAGGCGATCTGGTTGCTGATTTTTTCTGTGGTTCCGGCACCACGGCCGCCGTCGCAGAAAAGCTGGGTCGCAAATGGATTGCCACCGACCTGGGCAAGTTCGCCATCCACACCACTCGCAAGCGCCTGATTGGCGTACAGCGCCAGTTAAAGGATGAAGGCAAGGATTACCGTGCCTTCGAGATTCTTAATCTGGGCCGGTATGAGCGCCAGCATTTTATCGGAGTAACCCCCCAATCCCCCTTGTCAGGGGGGCATAACAGCTCTTCCTCTGAACCAGAGAGGTATAGTGACTCTTCACTTGAGTCAGAGAGGCATAATGGCTCTTTCCTTGAGTCAAAGGAACAGAATAATCATCCCCTTGATAGAGAAAAGCAAAATAATCCTCTCCCAGACAAAGGGGCACAAAATAATTCTCCCCCTGACAAGGGGGAGTTAGAGAGGGTTCGTGAAAAAATCGCACGAAAACAACAGGAAGAAAAAGAAGCCACATTCCTCGATCTGATCCTGCGTGCCTACCGGGCCGAAAAAGTAGAACAGTTCGAGTGCTTCCACGGCAAACGCGCCGGGCGGCTGGTCGCGGTGGGGGGCGGTGAATCTGCCGGTGACCCGGTTGTTTATCGAAGAGATTATCCGGGAATGCCGCAGGAAGCACATCACTCGGGTTGATATCCTTGGTTTCGAGTTTGAAATGGGGCTGTTCCCCAACGCACTGGACGATGCCCGATCAAAGGGTATCGATATTTCCCCGAAATACATCCCCGCCGATGTGTTCGACAAACGGGCAGTCGAGAAAAATCAGGTGGTATTCCATGACGTTTCCTTCATCGAAGTCAAACCACACATTTATTACCCCCCCTGACAAGGAGGGCAAGGGGGGTTACATCCCTTACGACTCCTCACTCAAGGGGAAAGCCCGGCAAAACAGAAAAAATCCAACGCCCGCCGAGAAAAAACTGTGGTTTGAGGTTTTGCAGGGCCAGCGCCTTGGCGATTTGAAATTTACTCGGCAGAAACCGCTGGACAAGTACATTGTTGATTTTTATTGTGCCGAATTGATGCTGGCCATTGAAATTGACGGCGATTCTCATGCCGAACAGGCAGACTACGATGAAACAAGAACAAAAAAGCTGAATCATTTGGGCATTACCGTCCTGCGTTATACCAATCGGGATATCCTGAATAATCTGGAGGGTGTGCATTCTGATCTTGCTGCCTGGATTACTCAAAGGGAGTCTCCTCAATCTCTAACCCCCCTTGGCCACCCCTTGTCAGGAGGGAGATCGAGAGGACTTCCGACGCTGGCGGTGGAACTGACCGATTTTTCGGTGTTTTATTCGCAGGATTCCATTGCCGGTGCCGAGGCCAGCCTGAAAAAGAAAGCCAGCAGGATCGTGGTGGAGCGCGGCCAGATCGCGAAGGTCAGAGCCGACAAGGATGGCGTGATCATCCGCGAGCCCCTGACCCGGCACTGGACCGACTGGATCGATTACTGGAGCGTGGACTTCGACTTTGAGAGCAAGCGCGAAATCATCCGGGTACAGGACCCGGAGACCGGCGAGACCCGGCAACAGTGGACCGGCGATTACGTCTTCGAGAACGAGTGGCAGAGTTTCCGCACCAAAAAAGACCGTTCACTGGAATTGATCAGCGTCGCCCATGAATGCCCGCCGGGCCGGCGCAAGGTGGCGGTGAAGGTAGTCGATATCTTCGGCAATGACACGATGACCATCGTGGAGGTGTCGATGTGAAGGGAGAAGCACAGATCACGGATGAATGCGAATCCTCGATCCCATCGGATTCGATTGCGCTGGTGCACCATAACCGTGTCGAGTTCGAGGCGGTTGGACATTATGTCCATTTCGCCACAAATAAGAGAAAGTGAGCTAAATGGCTAAATCAAAGGCAATTGAGGTACTGGGTCGTGAAGTGAGCGTTCAATTGATCAATAAAGGCGATTTTATTTCATTAACGGATATTGCCAGATTCCGGAATGAGGATGCCTCTGCTGACATCGTAAAGAACTGGCTGCGCAGCCGTAGCACGATTGATTTGCTGGGTCTTTTGGAAAAGCTGAACAACCCCGACTTTAAACTGGTCGAATTCGACCAGTTTAGATTTGAGGCCGGCGATAATGCTTTTGTCCTGTCTTCGAAAAAGTGGATAGAAAACACAAATGCCATTGGTCTGGTTTCAAAGGCAGTCCGTTATGGCGGCACCTACGCCCACCGGGACATTGCTTTCGAATTCGCCTCATGGGTTTTGGTCGAGTTCAAGCTCTACCTTATCAAAGAGTTCCAGCGACTCAAGGAAGCGGAGCAGAAGCAGCTCGGCTGGGATGTGAAGCGCAACCTCGCCAGGATCAACTACCGTATCCACACCGATGCGATCCAGGCAAATCTGATCCCGCCTGCGCTCAGCGGAAAGCAGGTCAGCCGCGTATATGCCAGCGAGGCCGACGTATTGAACATGGCGCTCTTCGGCAAGACAGCAAGGCAGTGGCGCGACGGGAATCCGGGAGAGAAAGGCAATATCCGCGATCAGGCCGACGCCACGCAACTCTCGATCCTGAAATCCGCTGGTTCCCGGCGGACGAAACACTGAGGGAGACCAGTGCCGACAAACTGATGCCGCCACTGATGGATCAACTGCGCCGCAGGGTGAAAGCGTTTCGCGATAGTGGCTATGCGGACGCGACCGATACCAGTCAGAGCTTGCTGAACTGGTGGTTCAAGAAGCCACATCTGTTACCGCAGGCCGATGACGACACGGCGACATTCCAGTATTTCTTTGCCCAGCGGGAGGCGTTGGAGACCATCGTCTATCTGTATGACGCAGAGGGAGTCAGAGACAAGTTCGATCTGATGCGCTTTGACAGCAGCGGTGCCGTGTCCGCGCAGATGTTTGACGAAAGCTGGCGGCGCTGTGTGGTGAAGATGGCCACCGGCAGCGGCAAGACCAAGGTGATCAGTCTGGCGCTGGCCTGGAGCTATTTTCATAAACTGTATGAACCGGACTCGGATCTGGCGCGTAACTTTCTGATAATCACGCCCAATATCATCGTACTGGACCGCATCTATAAGGACTTTAAGGGGCTGCGCATTTTCTTTGAAGACCCCGTCATCCCGGACAATGGTTTCGATGGCCACAACTGGCGCGATGACTTTCAATTGACCCTGCACCTTCAGGATGAGGTGCGGGTAACGCGACCCACCGGCAATATCTTTCTGACCAACATCCACCGCGTTTATTCCGGCAACGACATTCCACCTTCGCCGGATGATGACAACAGCATGGATTATTTCTTCGGCAAGCGACCAACCGGAGCAACGACCGACTCCAGGCTGGACCTGGGCGACATCGTGCGCGACATTGACGAACTGATGGTGTTGAATGATGAGGCACATCATATCCATGACAAGAAGCTGGCCTGGTTCAAATCCATTGAAGACATCCATAACCGACTGCTGCAGAAAGATAATGCGCTGAGTCTCCAGCTTGATGTAACGGCAACCCCCAAACACAACAATGGTGCAATTTTTGTGCAGACCATCTCCGATTATCCACTGATAGAGGCCATTTCGCAGAATGTAGTGAAGCATCCGGTATTACCGGACGCCGCCAGCCGGACCAAACTCGAAGAACGGCAAAGTGCCCGCTATACGGAGCGGTACGCAGACTATCTTGATCTGGGCGTAATTGAGTGGCGCAAGGCGTATGCCGAACATGAAAAGGCAGGCAAAAAGGCCATCCTGTTTGTGATGACCGATGACACCAGAAACTGCGACGATGTGGCAGAGTATCTGGAACAACATTGCCCTGATTTGAAAGACGCCGTGTTGGTGATCCACACCCAAAAGAATGGCGAGATTTCCGAAGCGCAATCCGGCAAGGCCAAAGAAGAGCTGGAGGCATTGCGCAGGGACGCCAACAGGATCGACTCCATGGAAAGCCCCTACAAGGCTATCGTACCCGTGTTGATGCTCAAGGAAGGCTGGGATGTGCGCAATGTAACCACCATTGTTGGACTACGGGCCTATTCCGCCAAAAGCAACATCCTGCCGGAACAAACCTTGGGGCGTGGCCTGCGCAGGATGTATCCCGGAGAAGTCGAAGAATACGTCAGTGTGGTGGGAACGGATGCCTTTATGGACTTTGTCGAATCCATACAAGCCGAGGGTGTTGAACTGGAGCGCAAAGCCATGGGCAAAGGCACCAAACCTAAAATGCCGCTGATAGTGGAAGTCGATAAGGATAACGAAAAGAAGGATGTTGAGGCACTGGATATTGAAATTCCCGTGCTGACCCCTCGCACTTATCGGGAATACAAGAATCTCGCCAACCTGCAGATCGGCATGATGACCTTCAAGACGGTGGGCTATCAAAAGTTCACCGAAGAAGAGCAACGCGAGATTGTGTTCAAGGACATTACGACCGACGAGGTGATACACACCACGATACTCGACAGTGCCGGCATTGCGGATTACCGCAGTGTGATCGGCTACTTCGCCCAATCCGTTAAAAACGTCTCCATATCCGCCTTGCCCAGCTCGGCGGGATGGCGTTTATTGTGAAACAGGATATAGCGCTTAATCCAATTCAAGTCACTTTCTTCGATCCTGATCGAATAATTCAATCGCTGCAAGCGCTCTCGTATCTGATTTAAGAAGGGAGATTTCATCTTTTGATTTTCCATGATTCAGGCAGCATAAAGTATTTTTTTATTAAAGAAAAACTCTGTTAAATCAATAGCATAATCTATTATTTATGCCCAAAACAAGTAGTATAATTTCAGCAAAGATTTTCATATCAATCCTTGTTTTGTGGTATAATTAGGCTATAACTAATAGTTAAGCGGTAATGAAGCCTATGTGAAAACCGTTATGCTTGGTGGCAAAACAGCCAGAGCATTGAGGGGGGTTAGTAGAGATGTCAAAGATAGGAATTTCGGAAGCTTTTAGGAAACTAGGAGCCACTCTTAAAAACGTCCAGTGGTCTGTCTCAGCCATTAATAAAAATGGCGAGCTTGTGGTTAGTTTGTGGGAGCATCATCGAGATAAGTCTGTTAAAGGCAAACTAGCATTTAAAGATAGATTTGATCGATGGAGCGGTCCGGGAAATAACGAATTCCGTCGGAATGTTACTTCCACATATAAAAACGGCACAAACTTAAGGTTAGTTATTGTCGCAACTGATGAAGTCAAACTTGTTGAAGCTGGAGTCGACGCAAGTACTGTAAAAAAGTGCTTTTGGCCTAGAGGTGAGCTAGTTGGCAAAGTAGTAGCCATAGATGGTGAGAATTATTCAATTGAGTTCGAAGCAGGATAAACTTCTAACAAGCGCATGCAGTCAGACATCCAAAAAGCTACGCCTTTTGTTTGCCACTGATGCGAGGCGTTATACGCCATGAGCGATGACTGGGAGACTCAGAAACAAGTACTTATCGCGACCTGAGTAGAATCAATGTTCTTCTTTAGCAACGACAACAAGCTTGAACGGGAAAAATATGTTGTCCGAAATCTTCTAGGAGCCTGTGAAGTTTCCTGCTCAGAGAGTCCGTTGCTGGAAGCGGATGAGCCCGCTGACGTTCAATTCGAGAACTGCAGATTCCAGGTCAAAGAGATATTGAACGAAGGGCGTCGGCGATTCGATGAACTGAGGGAATCGCTGGAACGCGCAAAGAATGCTTCCAGCCAGGATGACTTGCGAGAGCCCTACACGCCAAGAGATTTAGATGTTGCAGAGATCGTGAGACTAACGCTTGAACGAGCTCAAGAAGGGACTGTAAATATTTCTGTGTAAATCGCCGGTTAGACATAGTCAATCAGTCGGTCTTCAAACTCAATGATAAATCGGTTCAGCGCTCCCTTCCAGTTCCGGATCGGCATCGTCCATTTTTTTGACGCATCCCTGACCGCCAGGTAGACCACCTTCCGGGCCGAATCGTCAGACGCAAACAGCTTGCGCTTATTGACGGCCTTGCGGACCACACTGTTCAGGGATTCAATGGCGTTGGTCGTATAAATCGCCTTACGAATGTCATCCGGATAATGGAAGAAGGTGCTCAGGTTTTGCCCGTGCTGGCGCCAGGTACGACTGATAGGGGGATATTTCTCATCCCAGCGTTCAGCGAACCGCTCCAGTGCCAGCAGCACCTCGTCCTCGGTGCCCGACTGGTCGATCGGCTTTAAATCCGCCGCCACGGCTTTGTCGTCCTTCCAGACCACCTATTTCATGGCATTGCGCACCCGGTGCACAATACAGAGCTGCACCTGCGTGTCCGGAAACACGTTGCTGATGGCATCAGGAAACCCCTTGAGCCCGTCCACGCAGGCAATCAGAATGTCCTTCACCCCGCGGGTCTGCAACTCCGTGAGAATGGCCAGCCAGAACTTGGCCCCCTCATGCTCAGCCAGCCACAGACCCAGTAGCTCCTTGTGGCCCGACAGGTCCACCCCCAAGGCTAGGTAGATGGCCTTGTTGATAACCCGCTTGTCCTGGCGAATCTTCACCACGATACAATCCAGCTACACAATCGGATACACGGCTTCCAACGGCCGGGACTGCCAGTCCGTCACGCGTTCAAGGACCGCATCCGTGACCCGGGATATCCGTGTCGGGGAAATCTCCGCATCCTACATCTCCTTGAACGTGGCCACGACCTCACGGGGCGTCATGCCCTTGGCATACAAACTCAGGATTTTATCGTCCATGGAGGTCAAACGCCGCTGCCCCTTCTTCACCCGCTTCGGCTCGAAGCTGCCGTCCCGGTCACGCGGCGTCTCCAGTTCAAACTCACCCTCACCAGTGCTCAGTCGCTTGCTGCTGTAGCCGTTACGGTTGTTGGCATTCTCCGATTGTTCGTGGCGGGCGTAGCCCAAGTGGTCATCCAACTCGGCGTTCAGCGCCCCCTCCACCGTAACCTTGGTCAGAGCATCTGGCTGAACTCGTTCAGGTCTTCCTCGGTTTTAATGCTCTTCGCTACTTCACGTGCGAAGGCTTTCAGTTCTTGCTTTTTCATGATACCTGTCCTCACCTATAGTTAAGGTTAATGATAGGCGGTTTACACAGTTTTTGTTACGGTCTCCGAGCAACTGATTATTGACTTTCAGATCATGGAACCATTTTTAATTCACTGTATTCAAGAGGTACTGAATGATAAAGAAATTTGATAATCATCTGCGAAAACCAGGCCACTTGCCCCGCGTATATTACATGTTTCTTATCCAATTAACCTCCAACGGCCTTTTAAATTTTACAGTATCTGATCATCCCAATGCGAATCACTTTCAACCGCGGGTTCAAACCATGTCAGTTTATCGTGTAACTCAACCACTCTGCCCACGATGACCAGTGTCGGAGGCAGTATATGCTCGTCTTCGGTGAGGGTCGGCAGGTCTTTGATGGTTGCTATCAGTACCCGCTGATGGCGTGTCGTGCCTTGCTGGACAATGGCGGCCGGCGTATCGTCCGGTAGTCCATGCGCGATCAGCTCGCTGCATATCCGAGGCAGGGATTTTAGTCCCATGTAGAATACTATAGTCTGATTTTCTGCTGCCAGCGACTTCCAGTTCAGGCTGATTGTGCCATCCTTGAAATTACCGGTTACAAAGGTGCATGATTGTGCGTAGTTTCGATGGGTCAGTGGTATGCCGGAGTAGCTCGCACATCCGATGGCAGCGGTTATCCCCGGCACAACCTGAAAAGGGATGTTGTTTTCTGCCAGTGTTTCGATTTCTTCGCCACCACGACCAAATATGAAGGGGTCACCGCCCTTCAGGCGTAAAACGCGCCTGCCCTGTTGGGCGAGCTGAACCAGCAGTTCGTTAATGCGTTCCTGGCGTACAGCATGGTAGCTGCGCTCTTTGCCGACATAGATACGTTCTGCATCACGGCGCACCATTTCCAGTATGGGTTGGGAGACCAAACGATCATGCAGGACCACATCAGCCTGTTGCATCAGTCGCAGGGCACGAAAGGTCAGCAGATCAGGGTCACCCGGCCCGGCACCAACCAGATAAACTTCGCCTTGGGTGAGGGTGTTGTCATCTGCGTCGAGTGCTGCCTGCAGGGCTTCGCGTGCGCAGGCGTCCTTGCCGGCAAACAGCAGTTCGCTGATTCTTCCCTCGAATACCTTTTCCCAGAATTTTCGTCGCCCGGTTACGTTGTCAAAACGCACTTTGACCTTTCTCCGAAATTCTTCAACCAGAGCGGCCAGTCTGCCATAGGCTGCCGGTATGGTGGATTCCAGTTTGCCGCGCAGCAGCCGTGCCAGCACCGGAGAGGCACCGCCGGTCGATATGGCAATCTGAACCGGGTCACGATCCACGATGGACGGTATGATGAATGTGCCGTCATCGGGGTTGTTGACAACATTGACCGGTATATTGCCGGCGTGTGCCTTGCCGGCAATCATCTGATTTATTTCCAGATTATCGGTCGCCGCTATCACCAGCCGGTATCGATCTATATCGGTACCGGTCCCGAAAATGGCTTTCCGGTATGTGATTTTTTTGTCCTTCTGCCATTGACTCAAGGTCCTGCTCAGTTCAGGGGCTATAACCGTTACGCTGGCACCGGCATCCAGCAGCAACGCGGCCTTGCGGGTGGCAATCTCGCCGCCACCGACAACAAGGCAGTCGCGGTCACGGATATCCATGAATACAGGTAGGTACTTCATCTGTCCGATGCCGGTTCAGTCGGTCAGGAGGAGTGCTCCTAGTTATTCTGAATCACAATTTTAGGGAATTTTCGGGCATAGGATCGCGCCTGCAGGCTGAGTTTGCCGGCGGCCCGACGGGCAATCTCACGGTAGATTTGTGATATCCGCGCTTCGGGATCGGCTACTACTGTGGGTTTGCCAGTGTCTGTTTCTTCCCGAATCCGCTTGTCCAGTGGCAGTGCGCCGAGAAAATCCACATTTTCTTCTTCTGCCATGCGGAGGCCACCGCCTTCACCAAAGATCGGTTCTTCATGGCCGCACTCTGAGCAAATATGCAAACTCATATTTTCGACAACACCCAGCACCGGCACTTCCACCTTGTCAAACATCTTCAGGCCCTTTCTTGCGTCCAGCAGGGCAATGTCCTGTGGCGTTGTCACGATGATGGCACCGGAGACCGGGACTTTCTGCGCCAGTGTCAGTTGTATGTCGCCGGTACCCGGCGGCAGGTCAACCACCAGATAGTCCAGTTCTTTCCAGTTTGTGTCTTTGAGCAGTTGTTCCAGTGCCTGGGTTACCATCGGTCCGCGCCAGATCATGGGTGTGTCTTCTTCCACCAGAAAGCCTATCGACATGGCCTGGATGTGATAGCTCATCATCGGTTCCAGGGTCTTGCCGTCCTGTGACTCAGGGCGGCCGGCAATACCCAGCATCCGGGGCTGCGAGGGACCGTAAATATCGGCGTCCAGCAGTCCTGCCGCTGCGCCCTCGGCAGACAGGGCCAGAGCCAGATTGACGGCAGTCGTGGATTTCCCCACGCCGCCCTTGCCGGAGGCCACCGCTATGATGTTCTTGACGCCCGGCACCAGATCCAGGTTTTTCTGTACCTTGCGCTCAACCACCTTGAAGGAGGCATCCACTGCGCAGGAGGTTATCCCGTCCAGTGCCTCGATGGCTGTTTTGATCTGTTCGGACAGGGCATCGAGATAGCCTTTGGCGGGATAGCCCAGAACGATCCGGATACTGGCCTTGTCTCCATCCACGGCGATGTCCTTGACCGCTTTGCTTTTCACCAGATCCTGATCAATATGCGGGTCAATAAGGCCCGACAAAGTGCTTTCGATTTGTTCTTTCATGCGACAGATTCTCCAGATGTGCTTAAAAATCAGTCCTATTTTATGGATATGTCAGTAAATTGATATGTCCCTGATGTAATACATCGGGTTTTTTATTCGGGCTGTTTGGGTTGGGCTTTATTATCCGGTTTGCTCTGACCCGGCAGTTCATTTGCATATCCGGTGTGGAAGATGAGTGATCTCTGAATCAGAAAATTGACCGGATAGAGAAGGATGTCCACGGGAATTTTCGAGGCCGCCGGGGCAATACCGAAGACGGAGTCTGCCATCTGCACCAGATAGGCTGTCACAAAGGCCATACTCAATACCTGTAGCAGGTAGAGCAGGAACTGGCGCCTCCCACCGGATGAGGAGCGGAATGTAAAGTGTTTGACGAGCAAAAAATTGATCAGCAGCGACGACAGTCGGCCAAGGCATACGCTTGACAGGATGTGCCCCGATATCGCGAGCACGATGAGATAGACGCCGTAATCCACAACGGCCGAAGCGACACCGGTCAGTATGTGGCGGAAGAGTGTCCAGTAGATCCGCAGGGAATCCAGGATGGGGTTGAAGTGGGAGCCTTGGTTCGCATTCAGATAGACGGTATGAATAGGGACTTCATCGAAGACGAAGCCATGTTTGTTTGCCATGCACAGCATTTCCGTCTCGAATTCGTATCGGTCGCAGGGGATATCGATGAGGTCAGGCAGCATCACTGCCGGAATACCGCGCAAGCCCGTTTGTGTATCCGTAAGCCTGACATTTAGAAAAACCCGCATCACCGAGCGCGTGAGCAGATTGCCCAGACGACTTCTCAGCGGAACATGGCCCGTAAAGCGGCGCACCCCGACGACGAGTGAAGCAGGCTTTTCATGCAGGCGGCGGGCAACCTGTACAACATCTGCCGGCAGATGTTGCCCGTCGGCATCCAGGGTCACTACGCCGATACTGTCAGGATGATGTTCCAGTATGTATTGAAAGGCTGTCTTCAGGGCTGCCCCCTTGCCCTGGTTGACGGCATGGGTGAGCACAGTGACTCCGTCAATGGTGTGTATCTGCTCGAAAATCACTCTGTCGTGACTACCATCGTCCACGACAATCAGCGGGAAATGGCAGCATAACGCCCGGACGAGTTCGGGTAACGTTTCGTCTGGATTATAGGCGGGAATAACTCCGATGATATCCGTGCAGGTCATGGGGAGGATGAGACGACTTCCCAGAGTGAAAAGTTCGGACTCTGAATAGCCGCATGTCGAAAATGCTCCGGGCTGGTCGTGTGCCGAATGAAAAGCTGATTGAAGAGTGATTCGGCCACATTTTCAGTCATGATGGCTCCGAACCCGTTATGCTGCATCCACTCAACATGAAAGCCCTCTTCGTATCCATAGTCTTTTATCTCCAGACGGTCGCCGGTATATGTCAGGAGCTGCTTCACAGGCTGTTTAAACACATGACCAGCGGTGGCCAGTTCCAGCCTTTTCCCTTTTTCTATATCGATGGTGATATTTTTGTTCAGGACAAGTGTGCCGCCCTCACGTTTGATCCGGAACAGGGGCAGGATGGCCGCGCCCCCCCCTTTCCCTTCCCGGGCATCCGATGCGTCGTGCTGGAACCATTCGCTCTTAAATGATGGAGGTTGTCGATCTGATCGCTGCAATGGGTCCCATGTGCCGTACCAGAACCACTTGCTCCTGAATATCTGATGATTCAGCAGCAGATAAACGGGTTCACTGCGGGGTGGAAAAAGAAATTTCCGGCAGGCTTCAACGGATGTACAAATCGCATCGTGCCCGGCTGGTCGGGAGAGTGTCAGAAGGGCCTGAGCTGCTTTTTCAGGGTCATCGCCGCCAAGTTCCTGTTTTATCCAGCGCAGGCCAGCCCCCGGCGAACCGGTCAGCCTGTACAGCCGATGCAGGCCTGTCATACCGTGCGTTATGTAGAAATAGATGAAGTTGTGCGCAAAGTTCGAGTCAGAGCTGACTAGCGGAAGGTTGCCATACACACGCCGTTCACCGCTCATGAATTGACCATCGGAGATGACCCGACGCCCGGTGAAGTACATGAGCGGATACCCCGATGTCCACGAGGTCCAGATGATGGCGTCCTGTGGCGTATTTTCACGGATGCTCGGTACAGACTTCATCAGATAGAACGAGATCGGGGCAGGAGATTTTCTCGACATTTGATTCGGTATATTGGCAACAGCCACTGCGATTGCGATACCTGTAGCGATAACCATACCAGACCGGGGCCAGCGATGTTTGAGCAGCCCGTGAACAGCAGTCACCAGAAAGGCCAGCCCCAGCCCTAATGGCGGACCCCAGAAAATCAGTGCACGGTAGCCAAACAGGAAGGTACTCAGGGCAAGTGCTACCGGTACGGTCAGCGCCACGACGGTTCGCCCCGGGTGTGCCCATACCAGCCACAGAAAGCCGACCAGACAGATAAAGAAGACTGCCGATAGTCCTGTGGTGCCACGGATCAACCCGTTCCATCCTGTAGCGTGGAGCTCGACAATATCGCTGCGCACATCGGGAAAGTGCTCTGTTCCACCCTTGATACCGTGAACCAGTATTTCCCGGATACCATGCCGTATCTTGTCCACGGCCTCCGGGAATGCAAATAAAAATATGAGCAGCACTCCGATGAGTCCCGCACCGGCCAGCAGCCCTTCTCGACGCTGTGGACGGTAGTACAGCATCGCACTGATCAGAAGTGGTATGAGGCAGATCAGGGTCACAGCGTCCGGGGCCTGGTCCCACCACCAGATAAAGAATCCGGTGTTAAGCCCGGCACCAAGCAGGTAAAGATAGCGAACAGGAGTTCGGTGCAGTCCGAAACCAAGGGCTAAAACAGACGCACACAGCGAAAAAAACACGATCAGGCTGTCGGTGTCGTAGACACCCAGACTGGTCCTGACAACATAGGTCTGGGAGGTAACCGCCACTGCGGCAGCGGCAACTGACGGCAGTACAGGAATCTGTAATTGCCGACACAGGACCAAAACAGGCAGGATGAGACACAACGCGAGGGGTACCGGCAGTATGACGGCGCTCCAGTCCAGAGAGAGTGAGGTTGCCGCACTGAACATGGCAGTCAACACGGCCAGAAGAGGAGGAGGTTGCGGGCGTGGCGGATGCTCCGGCACGGTCCTTAGTTCGTCTATTGGCTGGTATTTGTCGTCCCGGAAGTCTCGTGCCAGGCGCAGGTAGTAATACCCGTCTCCATTTTGCAACAGTGGCTCGTTCTCAAAAAAATAGACATGGCGGTTGTCCTGCCATGTGTCATAATGGTAGGCACGCAGCAGCGCACCAACCAGCAGCACAAGCAGGATCATCAACCAGTAGAACCATCGGACCCAGCGGGAAGCAGGCCCGCTGTCGGGTATCGTCGTGGACAGAAACATATTACAAGTATCGCATCTTCGAGGTCCGGGATATGGTCGGAAAACACGGGCCTTCTACTTTCCCAAATGCTCGACCCTGAGCTAACAGAGCTCCCGGCAGGCCTGATTCCTCCTTATCACGGAGATCTTCTGAGCAATTATTCCAAAGGCGTGATAATAGTCGAAACAGATTTATTGAGGAACCGATCAAATCAGGCCCTGAATATGTCTGCATCAAGCCTGTCAGAGCACGGGAAACAACAATACAACTTTGCTTTTGTCACTTAACATTTGTTTTGGAAATTATATACTTAATTAGACAAAAGGAATTTCATGTCGTGCGACATTCTGCGGCATTCCAATAAACTGTATATCAAACTTCAATGAAGGCTCAACCATTGACCGAGCACTGTGAAGCCGGAAAGATAATTGCCAGCCACCCTCAAAAGTAACCAGTAGCGTGCTATTTGAGCTTGGCTTTCGCCGTATTTGTTCAATCCGGCTCGGCATCTTCCATCTCTTGCCCCATTTCAGGGTTCCATTGATGTTCACGCTTGTAATGCTGGCACGGTCCGGAAAGCAGACAACCTTGTAATAGTCTTTTGTCCCAACCAAGTACTGGAAGAATGGACTGATGAATTGCTTTGCGTAGTCCTCGCATAATCGCCGTAGCTCATCCTCAAAGGCGGCCAGCATGGGCAGGTAGTACCTACCTTGTCTGGTATATCGCGAAAATACTGCCCTTGCCTGCCCCTTAAATCCTCGAATACAGGCCTTACTTTCTGCCAGTAGACACTGCTGCATGGATGGTTTCCCCAGTCCTTGCCAAAGTCGATACTATCCGATAGCTGTGAGTGCTTTACCCCTTGATGGTTGTGTTTGGCTGAAATGCCTATAGAACCATCTGGCTCCAGGTAAATAACAATATCCCGAACATCGCCAGATTTCCCTTGAAAGTCATCCTGCAAGGCAATACGCGATATATGACTAAACTGATCATCGTGGCACAACAAAAAGATTGAGACTTCATCTGCTGCCTTGTCAAAGCCTTTCCTTTCTGGCAAATCTTCGTAGTGAATCTTTGTTTGGAAATACGCTTTGTTTTGAACAATGTCGGCGTTCGTATGCCTGCTTATCTCTCTGGCAAGCGCGTGCTCAAACGCCTTGCCGTTCCGAACCTGTTTCAAGACACCCTCACATAATCTTTTGACATAATCAGCACTTCCTTGCTGGACTTGTCGTTACTCATTCCGTAAGTCCATTCAGGCTCAATGATTTCATAGCCTTCATATAACTGCCTGACTCTCTGACAGTCATTATATGACAACAACCAACCATCGCGCTCTTTAAGCAAGTCGGCAAGCCCTGTATGATTAAAGTCTGCATGTTGATCTCCACGGTTCCCGTATAGTGAACCGCCGTTCATGTACGGGGGGTCAAGATACATAAAATCGTCTCGATGCTTGCGTATAGAATCGTGGAAGCCTGCCATTTCTACCCGAAAGTTACCGACTTTGAATTTACCTAGCTTCTCAATACAACTATCCGTAAATCGCGGATGACCTGGCGACATTCCGCCAGATAGTGATGTTCCTGAATAGGATGCCCTATTCAGAACAAAGAATGCCGTAGCGATCTCTTGCTTGTCGGTAAGCTCGCTAAAAGTCCTCTGCAAAGAATAAAACCTGGTCTTGCTTAACGGGTAGTATTTGCGCACCATGTCTGCCAGCTTTAGTGAATTGGATAAAGCGCATTGCCAAAAGTCTACCAACGGCGGGAAAGCGTCGTAAGCGTGAACCTGAATGCCTTTTGTTGATGCGGCCGCGAGCTCTACAGAACCGCCCCCAACAAATGGCGCACATAAATCTGTAATCCCATAAGGCAACATGTCAAGAATAGTGTTCACTGCTCTTGACTTCCCGCCCGGATAGCGAAGTGGAGACCTAACCATGACACCCGGCCTTGCTGCTCTATGCGCCGACCTCGTTGATCGCACCATGCTTGCCGCAACATGTTCAAAGGATGCGTGTATTGGACGGGATATGTTCGGCTTAACCCTGTTGTTCATCCCTAATTAAATCTGCATACGACAATTTCTTGCCTACAGTCAATCGTACAAAGTAGGCAAAACGCTCTAATGGCTCCAAGTCAAGCGTGTTCTGCCGCTCGGCAAACTCATCCACATATCGGCACAAATGTTTGATGCTGAAATGGTGGAAGGTTCCTACATAACCGCGCTTAAGCAATACCCAGAATGATTCAATGCCGTTTGTATGTGCCATATCTCGCACGTATTCACGGGCACTATGCGATACGGATTCATGGTGATACCCATGCAACCCGATATATCCGCGATGCTCGTCACTGTAAACCGTAGAACCGGGCGCAACATTCTGATTGATTGCATGATGCAAGGTAGGCTTGTCTGTTGACTTGATGGGAAAGGCTTTAACGCGCCCCGTGTCGCGTTCTTTCATTCCGATTATGCCTTGTTTCCCAACTGTACCGCGACCACCGTTTAATCGCTTGTTGGCGTGTTTATTTCGCTCCTTTCCTCCTATATAGGTTTCATCCACCTCAACATATCCATCCAACATGACCGTTTCCTTATGCCATGATTCCCTTATCCTTTGCATCAAGTACCATGCTGTTTTCTGTGTCATACCCAATTCACGGGCAATCTGCTGGACTCCATTACCGTGCCAACCTTAACGCTAAAATACTTTCTGCAATTCCCACAATGCCAGGGTTGTGGCTTCCTGCTCTTTACTTGCTTAACCTTTTCCCCGCTATCACATCGCGGGCAGACAACTCCGTTCACCCATCTTTGAGCTTCATAGAACGCTACGGCCGAGCCTTCATCCGGGAATTGTTTGAAAAATTGAAAAGGCTAATATATTCTGGTTTTGACTTCATTCTGACCTCCTCTGTTTCTTGTCTAATTATATCCCTATAAATGACACTGTCAAGCACTGATTGTCTAATTAAGTATATAATTCCCTTTGTTTTGACTTTGTTTTGACTTTGTCGACCCCGGTCGGCTATTGTAATTATTATTCTGTTCAATACTGTGGCGCATTTGAGCGACGGTTTTCAGGCCGGTAAGTTGAGAACCTGTTGTTTTTCCTGTATAGTGTGACCCGCTCAATTGCCATTACATCCAACAGCTCATGTTGCCATTGCAAATTCAAACAGCTTTCTCCGCCAGGTTCATTAAACAATGTTGATCAATGAGATTTCGTCATCCGATCTGGCTGAAATGATGACCAGCGATACGCCACCCCGGCTTATTGATGTGCGTTCCACCGATGAGGTGATGCAAAGTGCCCTGCTTCATGCAGAGCATATGAGCATGCACACTATCCCGCTAAAGGTGTCGGAGCTGGATAAAAATCAACAAGTGGTCTTTTATTGCCGCACCGGGGCACGCTCCGCGCAGGTTTGTTATTTCCTCAAGCAACAGGGGTTTGATAATGTGATAAATCTCAGGGGCGGCATCGTCGATTGGATCCGAGGCGGTCGGGAAGTTGTCAGCGGAGACTATATGCTGTCAGAGGCAGTTTAACCACCAGTACCGCATGGGACAGGGTTTACCAGTTGCGTTTTCTCAGCTCTTGAATTATAAAAGGCGACCACTTTTTCATCATCCATCACTACGATGGTTTTTTCACCGATAACTTATATGGAAGGGTTTTATTATGGCTGATTTTGATCAGGAATTAGATGCAAGCGGGCTGAACTGCCCGTTACCTATTTTGCGCGCCAAGAAGGCGATAGCCGGCCTGGAAG
The DNA here is from genome assembly GCA_965214035.1 of Gammaproteobacteria bacterium. Classification (GTDB taxonomy): domain Bacteria; phylum Pseudomonadota; class Gammaproteobacteria; order JAJDYQ01; family JAJDYQ01; genus JAJDYQ01. Next base: position 1,746,533 of record OZ243932.1, read on the forward strand.
CTGGTCAGGTGCTCCGCATTATTGCTACCGACCCCGGTTCTGTAAAAGATTTTGAGGCATTCGCCAAGCAGACCGGCAATGAGCTTCTGGAGTCCGGTGAGCAGGATGGTAAGTTCGTATTTACCATGAAAAAAGCGTAACACCGTTACTGACAACATCAGAAGGATCATTTTGATGGAAGAAAAAAAACTCGCAATTATTGCAACAAAGGGGACTCTTGATTGGGCTTATCCTCCTTTTATTCTCGCCTCTACGGCAGCGGCACTGGGCTATGAGGTGCAGATTTTTTTCACTTTTTACGGGCTTCAACTGTGCAAAAAGAAGCTCGACCTGAGGATCAGCCCGCTGGGCAATCCGGGTATGCCAATGCCCGGTGCCATGGACAAATGGTTTCCGGTTGCATTGCAGGCACTTCCAGGCATGGAAGGCATGATGACGGCAATGATGAAGAAAAAAATGGCCTCCAAAGGTGTCGCCAGTCTTGAGGATCTGCGTCAGTTGTCTCAGGAAGCCGAGGTTAAAATGATTGCCTGTCAGATGACAGTCGATCTTTTTGACATGAACCCCGGCGATTTCATTGACGGCATTGATTTCGGGGGAGCGGCAACATTTTTTGAGTTTGCCGGCGAAGCCAATATCACGATGTACATATAATTCCCATAGAAAAATACATGCGCCTCAAACTTCTATAGCATTCGCTTTAAGTGAAAAAAGCCTGATAAACGATTTCAGAAAATCTGAACCAGCGTTCCTTGTCAGCATTCTGAAATATGCTGTTGCTCATATTGAGCGGCTGTGTTTTGCCGGTCATTTATTCCTGCTTTTTCCTATATGTCAAAACTGATCGATTGACGGCTTTTCAAAATGCAGCAGCTTATCGATAATTACACCTTATTTTTTAGTGACTTAATAACAGAAATTCCATCAATGCTTTTTGTGAGTGCAGACGGTTTTCTGCCTCTTCCCAAACCACGCTCTGGGGGCCATCAATCACATCTGCGGTCACTTCTTCTCCCCGATGTGCGGGTAAACAGTGCATGAACAGCGCATCTTTATCGGCAACTTTCATCGTATCGGCATTGATCTGATAGGGTTTGAATACAGCGGCGCGACTGCTTTGCTCTCCTTCTTGTCCCATGCTCGCCCATACATCGGTGACCAGCAGATGGGCTCCTGCAGCAGCTTCCATGAGGTCTCGAATAATCAAGACATTTTTCCCCGCCATCTGTAGAATGGCGGCGTCTGGATCGTAGTCTTCCGGGCAGGCAATGTTGAGTCTGAAACCCAGAAGCCGGGCAGCATGTATCCATGAGTGGCACATATTATTGCCGTCACCGATGTAGGCCACCGTGATACCCTGTATGTCACCCCGATGTTCAAACCAGGTTTGCAGGTCGGCCAGTAGCTGACAGGGATGCTCCCGATCTGTCAGGCCGTTAATTACCGGTACCGAGGCGTATCTGGCAAGTCTGGTGATGTTTTCATGCTCAAAGGTCCTTGCCATAATCATATCAACCATGCCGGACAACACACGGGCAGTGTCTTCTATGGGCTCACCCCGACCAAGTTGTATATCACGGGGCGACAGGAACAGTGCACTGCCACCAAGCTGGTTCATACCTGCCTCAAAGGAAACACGGGTACGGGTGGATGATTTTTCAAACAGCATGGCGAGCACGCGATTTTTCAGGGTTCGATGCTCCTGATGCTGGTGCTGCAGCCGTTTAAGCTCGGTGGCGCGGGTCAGCAGGTCTGTGATTTCGCTGGTCGACAAATCCAGTAGTGATAAAAAATGACGGGACTGGCTCATGACAGGCTTTTCCTGTTTTCAGCCAGAAAGACCCGGATCAATTCGCTAACCATGCTGACGATGGTATCGGCCTGTTGCTGATCAATAATCAGTGGCGGCAACAGACGTACCCGGTTACCACTGGTCACGTTGATCAACAACTTTTTACCCAGTGCCCTGCTGACAAGTTCGGCACAATCCATGTCCAGCTCGATACCGATCATCAAGCCCTTGCCACGAATATCAATAACACCTCCAACATCGGCCAATTGCTGCTTGAATCCGCCCAGGATGTGTCGGCCCAGGGTCTCGGCACAAGCCGGTAGATCATCGGCTTCTACCGCATCAAGAACCGCCAGCGCCGCACAGCATGAAAGCGGGTTGCCGCCAAAGGTGGAACCATGGGTGCCGGGGGTCAGGGTTTGTGCCGCATCACCCCGCGCCATACAGGCACCAATCGGCACACCATTGCCCAGCGCTTTCGCCAGCGTCATCACATCCGGCATAATGCCATTATGCTGGTGGGCAAACCATTTACCGGTGCGGCCGATACCGGTCTGAATTTCATCCAGCATCAGCAGCCAGCCATGCTCATCACAGACAGTTCTCAATTCGTTCAGGTAATCGTCGGCAGGGATATTAACGCCACCCTCTCCCTGTATCGGTTCGACCAGTATGGCCACTACTTCAGAGTGATTGGCGGCAATGTTTTTAATGGCGTCAATGTCGTTGTAGGGTACGCGCACAAAGCCTTGTACCAACGGTTCAAAACCGGCCTGCGCCCTGCGATTACCGGTTGCACTCAATGTTGCCATGGTGCGCCCGTGAAAACTGTTTTCCATGACAATAATAGTCGGGCGCTCAATACCTTTATTGTGTCCATACAGACGCGCCAGTTTAATGGCTGCTTCATTGGCTTCCGCCCCGGAGTTGCTGAAGAATACAGTGTCCATGCCACTCAGTGCGGTCAATCTGTCGGCGAGCCGCTGCTGAGCGGCTATGCCGTATAGATTGGAGGTATGCAGCAATCTGCCAGCCTGTTCAGCGATTGCCTGCCGTATGGCAGGGTGGTTGTGCCCCAGACCACACACCGCAATGCCGCCCAGAGCGTCCAGATATTCGTCACCGTTGGTATCGAACAGTACCGCACCCTTGCCATGCGAAAAGGCAATCGGCAAACGGCTGTAGGTCGGCATGAGCGTATCGGCCATCAGAAGATCGGGCTGAAAAGATTAAAACACAGCATCAGATAATGCCGCCCATCGAAGACGATATTTTGCTGAAAGACTGCATAATAACAAAAGCAGGAAACAAAAAACCCGGCTGAAAAACCGGGTTTTCAGGAGTCCGATGCGGACTCCCTAGAAAGGCAGGCCGTGTGCGTGAGCCGTCATGCCCAGCAACATCGGAATGGAAAGCATGGTATTCACGCGCGAGGCCGTGCCGGCAATCACTTTGGCTTTGGCTTTTTCTTCATCGGATGCCTCAACAATACCCAGAATCTTTTTCTGGTTTGGCCAGATCAGCCCCCAGACATTGAACAACATGATGGTTCCCATCCAGGCACCCATACCGATCACGGCCCAGCCGCTGGACAAGGTGAAAGCTGCAACCAGACCGGAGCCTTCAGCGGGATGTAAAAGTTCCAGTGCTGCCGCACCGGTCAGCCACGTAATCAACGCCGCCCAGCGGAACCACAACAAGGCCCGCGGAGCAACATATTTGCCAATGGCTGCCGGACCAGGGCCATCGGAATCAGCCACACCGGCAGCCATGGCTTGCACCTGAACAAAGTTAAAGTAGTACAGCAGGCCTATCCAGATAATGCCGACAAAGACATGCAGCCAGACCACGATCTCCAGACTGTTGATGCCCTGGCCACCGCCGAGCATGAAGGCAAAAATAATCGCCAGTATCAAGCCGGATACCAGTGTTCCTGTTACTGTTTTCAAGGGGTTCATAAGTTTCTCCATAGGTTGCGAGCGAAGCTCTGGGTGTGTATATCTTGTGAGCAAAATATCCAGTGGTTTTCGATGGGCACATAGCATAGTGGCAAGCCCGGAAAAAATCAAGAATTGTATCCGGCTCGGCTGTACAGGTTCAGACACCATCCTGTCTGTTATCAGGCGGCAACAGGGCATTGAAAACGGTTATCGCCCACCCGGATAATGACCGCTCAATCGTTTCCAGAACAACGCTCTCCGTTGGGATGGCCTGCGGCATCATCAGATATATTGTCATTTTGCCGGCTTTCCATATCGAGTTCGTAGGTGTCTTTTTGCTGCCTGCCTATTTCTTCCTTGAGCCGGTTACGCTGCTGCACGATTTCCCAACGCTCATCGATACGTTCTTTAACAGCACCTTCCCGCAGCGGAATCGTTTTTTCGCCGAACAGCACCTGCTTCAACAGATCGATGCCAAAGTGCATCAGCGCGACATCATCGGTCCTGAGCTCCGTCATCATTGCCTCATCAAGGTCGAAGGTTTTATGGAACGATACGCTGTTGACGAATTCACGGAATTTGTCGTGATTGTAGCAGGCCATGAATAAAAATTGCAGGCTTTCAGCCGTCGGTTTACCCAATACAGGGCCGGATGAGATTTTTTTCAGAATCAACTGGCGCCAGCCACGTGAGTGTTCATCGTACTCCACCAACCCCTGTTCTTCACGGTACTGATCAATAGTCTGTACCTTGTTCTCAAAATGTCCCTTGCAGTGGTCTTCCTGCACGACCACGTAAGACTGACGGTCAACAGATTCATCCTGACGGCGCAGAGACAACAGGCCGGCCGGATAATAACGGCAGGAAGCCGGACGGTCTTCATACACACTACAGCCTTCTTCAGTCATAAACTGACACTGACTGGTACCTTCAACCGGCTTCATCTTCACGCCGGGCACGCCATCCTTGTCAATTTCATAAGGGAAGGTGTATTGCCTGAGAAATTCCTCGGAGGTCATACCAAGGCGGTTCTTCAGGCGCACAATATCGTAGGGTGTCAGTTGCAGATCAATCTGTTTGCAACAGGCATTAAAGCATTCGATATTTTTGTGGCAATGGAACTGAATTTCATGATCACCGGTATATTGCACCGGCTGCAACGGGCTCTCTGGAATCGGTGAATCTTTAATATGAATTTTCGGATCAGGCATAACCAACATCTCTCACGACCAGTGCCATGGTTTGGAATCCGCCGACGTACGGAACCATATAACGAAAAAGTCCGGGTGCCTGATGGCACCCGAACCCTGTAGTACTACCTGACAAATCGGGACCTACTTGAACAGTTTCGACTTATCTACCAGATCAATATGCGCACGCTTGAAGCATGTCCACTGTCGGGTCTCTTTATCGTAGATAGAGTTCACGAAACACTTCCAGTTTTCCTCGTCAACAAAGTTCTTGTCCATGCGATAGTAGAAACCCGGATAACGAGATTCTTCACGAAATTGAATATGCTTCATGTGAGCCTCGGCTGTCAGAATACGGTGGTAATTTTCCCATGCGCGTAACAACTCATGCAGATCCTTGGCGCGCATTCTGGCAGCATCTTCCTTCAACATGGTCAACTTTTCTTCAGCCACGGCCATCATTTCAGCATTGGTAGTGTAATAAGTCGCAACGCCGGCAACATATTCGTCCATGATCTTTTGCAAACGAAACTGAAGCATCTTGGGCGTGATGTAGTTTGGATTGATGTCAATGGCGGTTGAGTAGTCCTTGAACTCCAGATAGGTCTTGACTGGCTGATAGATTTCAGCAACCAGATCTTCTACTGAGGTATCCAGCTCTGGAGTCCAGTCTTTATTGTCGATACAGTACTGAACCATCGCCTTGGCAGCGATACGGCCTTCGGCATGAGAACCGGAGGAGAACTTGTGGCCGGAAGCACCAACACCATCACCCGCAGTAAACAGACCGGTAATCGTTGTCATACTGCGGTAACCCCAGTTCCAGCCCTGTGGCAGATGATCCGGAATGCCATCCATGGTTTCTTCGGATGGTGCACCCAGATCGGTCGGCCCGGAAGCCCAGATACCACAACAACCAGAATGGGAACCCAACAGATATGGTTCAGTAGGCATCAGCTCCGAGTTTTTCTTCTCAGGTTCAACATTCTCGCCAACCCAGATGCCACACTGACCGACACACATGTCGAGAAAGTCTTCCCATGCCTCTGCCTCCAGATGCTTGACTTCACGGGGGGTCAACGTCTCACGCAGGTTGGCCAAAGCCGTTACGGTATCCATCCAGATAGGGCCGCGTCCTTCTTTCATTTCCTTCAGCATCAGGTGGTTCCGCAGGCATGAAGACGGAACCGCAGCCTGACCGTAAGGCGGATAGTCATCCAGCATTTCCTTATTGCGTGTCATATAAACTTCACCGTAAGCGTTGGTTGCCTGAGATTTGAACAGCAGAAACCAGGCGCCTACCGGGCCATAACCATCCTTGAAACGAGTCGGCACGAAACGGTTTTCCATCATGGTCAGCTCGGCACCGGCCTCAGCGGCCATGGCGTAAGTCGAACCTGCATTCCATACCGGATACCACGCCCGCCCGGTACCTTCGCCGACAGAACGCGGACGAAAGATGTTTACACAACCACCGGCAGCCAGCAGGATCGCCTTGGCGGTATAAATAACCACCTTGTCTTCGCGAGTAGAGAATCCAACCGCCCCGGCAATGCGATTTTTATCATTTTTGTCATTGACCAGCTTGACGATAAAAATACGCTCCTGAATGCGCTCGGTGCCCAACGCCTTTTTCGCAGCCTCGGCAACGATCCATTTATAGGATTCACCGTTGATCATGATCTGCCACTTGCCAGAACGCACCGGCTTGCCGCCGTCCTTCAGAGGTGTCATGCCCTTTGATCCATCAAAACGCTCACCGTTTTCGTCGGTTTTCCAGATCGGCAGGCCCCATTCTTCAAACAGGTGTACAGACTCGTCAACATGACGACCCAGGTCATAGACCAGATCGTCACGGGTAATACCCATTAGATCGTTGGAGACCATGCGGGCATAGTCCGCAGGGTCCTGCTCTGTACCGATGTACGTATTGATCGCGGACAGTCCCTGTGCAACCGCACCGGAACGATCCATGGCTGCCTTGTCAACCAGCCTTACAGACAGATCGTGACCGTCTTTTTTGGCCGCCTCGACCCAGCGCATGATTTCAAAACCTGCACCACAGCAGGCCATACCACCGCCGATCAGCAGAATATCAACGCTTTCCTCGACGACTTCGGGGTTTCCAAATTCACCCATCTTAATCTCTCCTATTGTTTGTACCTGAACAATAACAACAATTACGTGCGCAGCAGCTCGCCCGGATCACCGGTACGATAGCCATTTTGCTCTACAAAGAAACCATTCCCGGTAATCTTCCCCATATCAGCCTCCGGCTTGCCCGCATAAGGGTCAATGGAGCCTTCCGGGGTAGTGCGAATCGGGAACTTGAAACGCTTCATGGTGCCGTTACGGAACTTGATGGTCCACATGATGGAGTCAGAGCCTCGCAGGGGCTGCACCGAACCGCCCAGAGGCACAATATCTGCATAATGGCGGGCTTCAATGGCATTCTGGGGGCAGATCTTCACGCAGGAATAGCATTCCCAGCATTGCTCTGGCTCCTGATTGTAGGACTTCATCGCATGACCGGTCTCTGAACCATCCTTATCAAGTTTCATCAGGTCATGTGGGCAGATGTACATGCAAGCAGTTTTATCTTGGCCCTTGCAGCCATCACACTTTTCGGTGCGTACAAAAGTAGGCATGATTTACTCCGTTAGTTAACTGTCAGTAAAAGGTTTTTTACACGAAAGGACTGTCTGGCGAGCACAATTGACAAAATACTTGCTGCAAAACAAATACTTACAGCTGGTTTCCGACAAAAGCAACGCACCGCCTCCTTATTGGTGCAGCCCACACCATAGCCCCACGGGGCCTAAAAGCAATTCAGAATTATCATATCAAGCATAAGAAACCCTTATGCAGGCGGCCCTGTGGTCCTCGGTTATTCCTGTGAGCTCATCGAAGCTGCTCCACTTCCTGGGGCGATATTGTGAGCATCAGGCCGAGCGATATCAGCAGTATAATAAACGGGATAGTGACCTTGCTCCAGTGCAGAATGCCGTAAAGTAACATAGCCGGGAGAAATAAAATCATGACCACCCCCCATACAATCTGCTCCGACTTGAACGCCGTAACGATTATCCAGATCCATGCGACTAAGAATAAAATTGCAGATAAAACAAGCATTTGAACTTCCTCCTTCAGTAATACGTTAGATAAATAGTGAATACAACATCTCGGCAGGCCGCGACATATCCTGTTGATTTGCGAATTATAATGTCGTTCGCCCTCCATGCACAACAATCGTCTTGCCCTTCGCTGAAATCAGGCCCTGTTCTTCCAGCTCTTTCAAAACGCGACCCGCCATCTCACGGGAACAACCCACGATGTTGCTGATCTCAAGGCGGGTAATTTTGATCTGCATACCATCCGGATGCGTCATCGCATCGGGTTCCTGACTAAGGTCCAGCAATGTACGCGCAACACGACCTGCCACATCCAGAAACGCCAAATCGACAAACTTGCGGGAGGTCTTGCGCAGGCGAGCCGCTATCTGTCCAACCAGCGCAAAGAGCACCTCAGCATCGTCCTTGGCAATCTGGCGAAATCGGTTATAGCTGATCTCGGCCAGCTCGCACTTCTCTCTGGTTCGGACACATGCACTACGCTGCTCCTTCTCATCGAACAGGCCCATTTCCCCAAAGAAATCACCCCGGCTCAGGTAGGCCAGAACAATTCTCTGACCATCCGGATATTCGATTAGTACGGTTACAGAACCGGAAATAATGTAATAGAGCACATCCGGCTTCTGCCCCGCCTCAATAATTGTTGCATTCTTGGGATAAAGGTGCTTGCGGCAGTGCGCAAGAAATCGGGACAAATAGCCTCCCCGACCTTGCACTGGCAGCTTTTGTTTCATTATAGATTCCTCGATATGTTCTTCAGGCATATCCAGACAATCTTTCTGGCAGCCATGAACAAACGTGAAATTATGATTATGCTACCCTTTTGGTTTCAGTTCCAACACTTAAATGAAACAGGGATACCATGAAAGCACAGATAAAATGGCGTGAAGCAGGCAGCTTTACCGGGCAAACCGGCAGCGGACATGTGATCGCCATGGACGGACCGGCCGAATCCGGCGGTCGTAATCTGGGCCCCCGCCCCATGGAGATGCTGTTACTCGGTCTGGGCGGCTGCACTGCATTTGATGTGGTTCGAATGCTGCAAAAAGCCCGCCAGAAGGTGCTCGACTGCACTGTAGATATTGATGCAGAACGCACGGACGAAATACCGCGGGTCTATACCAGAATTCATATTCATTTCCGCGTCTATGGTCTGGAGCTTTCTAAAAAGCATGTTTCCCGCTGCATCAGCATGTCAGCAAACAGGTACTGCTCTGCGTCCGTCATGCTGGGCAAAACGGCTGAAATCACCCACGATTATGAAATACTCGAAGGCCCTGCTCTGAAGCAAGGCATGCTCCCCGAATAATGATGGCCAGCCGCATGACCCCGGAGACAATACAGGATTTTGATAGAAAGCATTTATGGCATCCATATGCGGCACTGGACAGCGACGATCCCGTCTTTGCTGTTGAGTCTGCCGAGGGCTGCCGGCTAAAGCTGAAAGATGGTCGCCAACTGGTTGATGGTATGGCCTCCTGGTGGAGCGTCATACATGGATACAGCCACCCGGCCCTGAATGAAGCCATCAAAGATCAGGTTGACCGGATATCACACGTCATGTTCGGCGGCTTGACACATGAACCTGCGGTACGGCTCGGTCAGACACTGGTTGACATAACACCTCAATCATTACGCTCTATTTTTTATGTTGACTCAGGTTCGGTGGCAGTGGAGGCTGCGCTGAAGATGGCTGTACAGTACCATCGGGCGAAAGGCCATGTAAAAAAAACGAAGTTTCTGACGGTTCTTGGTGGTTACCATGGCGATACCTGTGGGGCCATGTCTGTCAGCGACCCGGAAAACGGTATGCATTCCATGTTTCAAGGCATTCTCAACCGGAATATCCGTGCGCCACGCCCGAAATGCCGATTCCATGAAGACTGGGATCGGCTCGACTTTGAAGTCATGGAAAATCTGGTGGAAGCGCATGAACATGAAGTCGCCGCTGTCATTATTGAACCCATCGCACAGGGAGCTGGAGGCATGTGGTTTTACCATCCAGAATACCTGCGGTGTCTGCGCCGGATATGTGACAGACATGGCCTGCTGCTGATCTTCGATGAAGTTGCAACCGGCTTTGGTCGAACCGGCAAATTTTTTGCAATGCAGCATGCAGGCGTCGTACCGGACATTCTCTGTCTCGGAAAAGCACTGACCGGCGGCATGATGAGTATGGCCGCCGTCATGACAACAGGGGAGGTCGCCCAGGCGATCCATGAATCTCCGGCAGGTGTATTCATGCACGGCCCTACTTTTATGGCCAACCCTCTGGCCTGTGCTGTGGCCGATGTCAGTATTAACCTGCTTCTGCAAAGCAACTGGCAACAACGGGTTCGTACTATCGAAAAAACCATGCGTATCGGGCTTGAACCCGCTCGCCAGTCACCGGCCGTACTTGATGTGCGTGTGCTGGGTGCCATTGGCGTTATAGAAACCCATAATCCGGTTGATCAGGCCGGGCTTTGCCGGATGTTTGTCGAACGCGGGGTCTGGATAAGACCTTTCAACCGATTTATCTATATCATGCCGCCCTATATCATCGAGGAGGAAGACCTTAACAGGCTGTGCCATGCCATGGTTGAGTCTGTGGAACGTTGCTAGCTCCCCGCTGATGATCTGCCTCCCTGCCAACTATTGCCGGAACATCACCAAGTGCTCTGCATCAATACCAACCCTGACTTTCTGACCGGCGTTAATATCGAGATGGCTGGGCATCAGTGACAGCAGCTCATCACCATGTGGCGTGCGCAGTGTGTACATGATCTGCGCTCCCCTGAAGTGCCGATCTGTAATCAGGCAATCCACCCCACCTTCAACATCCAGCAGCACATCATCGGGCCTTAACAATACATCCACTCTGGTATCTTTCGGCCATGCGTAAGCACAATTACCCTTTAACAGCCCCAGAGAAGTATTAACCGACTCAGGGCCTGCCAAAACACCTTCAATCAAGCGTCCCTGGCCAATAAAGTCCGCAACGAAACGATTGCATGGTTCATGGTACAGGTTATACGGCAGATCCCATTGCATGATACAACCGTTGTGCATTACACCAACATGCTCACCGATGATGAACGCCTCTCCCTGATCGTGCGTCACAAACAGGGTCGTGGTTTGTCTTTGGCGCAGAACTTCACGAATGTCGAGAACCAGCCTTTCACGCAGGTCAACATCGAGATTTGAAAAAGGCTCATCCATCAAAATTAACGGGGGATGTGGGACGAGCGCCCTGGCAACCGCCACACGCTGCTGCTGCCCTCCGGATAACTCATGCGGGTAACGATCCAGATAATCCTCCAGACCAACCAGCTCCAGCATTTCTTCGGCAATCCTGCGCTTTTCTGTTTTGCCCGACTTATGCAACCCGAAGCTGACATTATCTGCTACCGATAAATGCGGGAAAAGGGCATAGTCCTGAAACACCATGCCAATACCACGTTGCTCAGGAGGCACGGTCATTCCTCTGGAAGATATGACCTGGCCGTCCAGAATAATCTCGCCGGCCTGAATTGGCTCGAAGCCGGCTATTGCCCGCAGCACGGTTGTCTTGCCGCAGCCACTGGGACCCAATAAACAATTCAGCGTGGCATCACTGAAATCAAGCGAAAAATTATCAACGATAGTTTCCCGGTCGTAACTGCATCGAATGTTTTTAATTTCCAGCGTACCCGCCATGATCCATCTCCGGTTTAATACCTCGCGGAACGTTTGACCAGTATGATGACAGGCACCAGACCGACAAGGATAAGAGTAATCGCCGGCAGGGCAGCACGTTCCCATTGCCCTTCGGATGTCATCTCATGGATACGCACTGCAAGCGTATCCCACCCGAATGGGCGCAGTAACATGGTAGCAGGCATTTCCTTCATGACATCCACCAATACCAGTAAACCCGCTGTCAACAAACCGGGCCTGAGCAGTGGCATATAAACCCGCAACATGGTGGTCATCGCGGATGCCCCAAGTCCGTGCGCCGCCTCGGCCAGACTGGTGCGTATGCGTCCGAGACCACTGTCTATTGGCCCATAAGCCACGGCAAGGAAGCGCACCACATAGGCAATAACCAGAGCAAACACACTGCCGGTCAATATCTGCCCCGAAATTTCCAGCCCGGCAAGAGCCGCCAGAGTATTTATAAAATTATCAATACTGGTAAAAGCCAGCATGATGCCGACCGCAAGCACCGACCCGGGCAGGGCGTAACCCAGAGTGGCGATATTCACCGCACTTTTGATTGTCAGATCAGCTCGATAGCGGCGGGCGAAGGCCAGTACCATGGCACTGATAACGGTTAACGTAGCGGCCATACCCCCCAGTACGAGGGTATGCCACAACAGCCCCCAGTATCGACTGTTCAGATCCTCTGCCATGACCTCCCACGCCCAAAGGCCCAGTTGCAGCACAGGAACAATAAAGGCAATCACCAGCACCAGTCCTGCCACCATGACAGCCCCCCACTTTCTCCAGCCATTGAGACGATAACGAAAAATACGATTGCTTCGTCCTGTCTCATGGTATCTGGCGCGACCACGCAACTGCCTCTCGGTCGTCAGCGCAATCAAAACGAACACCAGAAGGAAAGAAGCCAGTTGCGAAGCTGCCTGCAGATTGAACAGACCAAACCATGCCTTATAGATTGCGGTGGTAAAGGTATCGTAATTAAAGACCGCAACCGTACCGAAATCGGCCAGCGTCTCCATCAAGGCCAGAGACAAGCCGGCCACAATAGCGGGACGTGCTGTCGGAATACTGACACGAAAAAAGGCACCCCAGGCCGACAAACCCAGGGAACGGGCCGTCTCAATCAGGCTGTTACCCTGGGTCAGAAAAGATGAACGCGCCAGCATGTAAACATAAGGGTACAGCACCAGTGACATGGCAGTAACAACACCACCCGTTGATCGCACTTCCGGGAACCAGTAACCATCATGTCCCAACATACTTCGCAGAGTGCTCTGCACAGGACCGGCAAAATCCATTGTGCCCAATGCAACAAAGGCCATAACATAAGCAGGCACCGCCAGCGGCAACATCAATAACCAGTCAAACAGCCTGCAACCCGGAAACTCACACATCACCGTCAACCAGGCAAGACCAACGCCCAGTATGGTGACCAGCACACCAACGCCGAGCAACAGCCAGACCGTATTGATCAGCAGATCGGCCAACACCGTCTCTGCCAGATGCTGCCATACCGTATTACCGGTCTGCATCCAACCAGAGAAAACCACCAGCAATGGAAAAACCACGATCATGGCGAGCATGATCGTGGCTATCTTCCAGACCGAAATTTTTATACGTGACATCCCGAACGGATTGGCCGGTGAAAAGTCCGGCTTTCATCGGTCCCCATTGTAACAACCTTTAACAAAGATTCCTGATCGGAGCCGGACAACAACCACTACTTATAGCCCGCCCGGTCCATCAACATCACTGAATCAGCCTGCAATTCACCAGCCTTCGAGACATTCAACCGATCCTGCCTGAAGTCACCCCAGGCCATTACAGCAGCATCGGGAGCCACATCGGGGTTGGCCGGATATTCCAGATTCAGGCCGGCAAACATCCCCTGCGCCTCACTGCCGGACAACCATTCGATCAGTTTAATCGCCTCGTCACGGTGACGGGCATATCGGGTCACCCCTGCACCAGAGATATTAACGTGTACACCACGATCACTCTGGTTTGGCCAGAACAACGCCAGCTGGGCATCGGGGGATTTCTTCATCAGGCGACCATAGTAATAGGTATTCACAATGCCGACATCACACTGGCCTGCGGCAATCGCCTCCATGGTCCTGGTGTCATTTGAAAATGGTGCCGTCGCCAGATTGTCAACCCAGCCCCTGACAATCTCTTCAGTTCTGGCCTCGCCATGCCGGGCGATCATCATGGCAACCAGCGACTGGTTATAGACCTTTTTGGAAGTGCGCAAACACAGCCGGCCTTTCCACTTCGGTTCTGCAAGCCCTTCATAGGTTGTCAACTCACCAGACTTGACACGGTCAGGTGCATAAACAATGGTACGCGCACGCACCGACAGGCCAAACCAGTGACCATCGGCATCGCGCAGATAGGCCGGAATATTTTTCTCCAGCACATCCGACTTTACCGGGGCCAATACACCTTTCTCGGCCGCCTGCCACAGATTGCCCGCATCGACAGTAATCAACATATCCGCCGGTGAGTTCTCACCTTCAGCATGCAAACGCTCCAGCAGGGGTGCCGCCTTATCCGTAATATATTGGATATCGACACCGGTTTTTTCGCTATAGGCGTCAAACAGAGGCTTAATCAGATGTTCCTTGCGCGCCGAATAAACCACCAGCTCGTCTGCAGCCGTCACAGCAAATGATGCCACGGAAAGCATGACACCGGATAACAGCGTGGCAAGCACTTTAAGTGCCTGATAATTTTCTACTTTCATCACCAACTCCATTTCAGATAATCAATAAACTCGTGCTTTCGCCCTGCCTGCCGCACCCGAAAAACGGGAATTACCAGCACCGCGCGGTCAGCGAATAGCACGAAATGAATAGTATTGAGAATTATTCTCATATGCAACAAAAAATCAAATTAATTTTCCGGCATCCAGATCAACAACGTGCTGCCCGATAGCAGTCTGCTGGCTGCTTTGAAAAACGGTTATTGGCCGGGCTTCCGTCAATCAGCCAGCATCCGACAGACCGACTGACTGACAACCACCGGAAACAGCACTACCGCACCATAGCCCTGACCTGCGATCCCGGCTACAATGGCTTGCTCCATATCAACCCGGATATCAGGGTACTGAACCAGATGCACAGACCTGCCTGATGGATGTCTCTCACATATTAGAGGAACTGAATCCTGCTCAGCGTGAAGCAGTCTCATGCTCCGATGGTGCGGTGCTGGTTCTGGCGGGAGCCGGCAGCGGTAAAACCCGCGTCCTGATTCATCGCATAGCCTGGCTGATTGAGGTTGCAGGCATTTCTCCGCACCAAATCATGGCGGTTACCTTTACCAACAAGGCAGCCCACGAAATGCGCAGCCGGGCGGAAGCCATGCTGCGCCACCCTGTCGGTGCCATGTGGATTGGCACATTTCACGGACTGGCGCACCGCTTTCTCCGCCAGCACTGGCGTGAAGCCAGACTGATTGAGGACTTTCAGGTACTGGATGCAGATGACCAGTACCGGCTGATTCGGCGAGTGATGAAATCGCTTGAAGTGGATGAGTCTCGTTATCCGCCCCGTCAGGTGCAATGGTTTATCAATGCACAAAAGGATGAAGGGCGCCGTCACCAGCATCTCAATGACTATGGCGACCCCATTCAGATACAGACGATTGACATTTATCGCGCCTATGAGGAAACCTGTCAGCGCTCAGGGCTGGTTGACTTTGCCGAGATGCTGTTGCGCACACAGGAGACTTTGCGCGACACACCGGACTTGTTGAAGCATTATCAGGAACGTTTCACCCATATTCTGGCAGATGAGTTTCAGGATACAAACGCGATTCAATATGCCTGGATACGCCTGCTGGCAGGTGAACAGATCTATCCTTTTGTCGTGGGGGATGATGATCAGTCCATTTATGGCTGGCGCGGCGCACGCATCGAAAACATCCTGAATTTTACCAAAGACTACTCACAGGCACGGACCATCAGGCTGGAACAGAACTATCGATCCACCGGCAATATCCTGGCAGCCGCCAATGCACTTATCGATAACAACTCCGGTCGCATGGGCAAGAAACTCTGGACCAATGACCATGACGGCGCACCGATTGAGCTGTATGCCGCCTGGAATGACCGCGAAGAGGCGAGCTTTGTCATCGAACGGATACAGCAGGCGGTTGACAGGGGGCAGTCGTATGCCGATATCGCCATACTGTACCGCTCCAATGCCCAGTCGCGTCTGTTTGAAGAGCAGCTCGTCGCCAAAGACATACCGTATCGTGTATATGGGGGACTGCGGTTCTTCGAGAGAGCCGAGATCAAGGACGCTCTCGCCTACCTGCGCCTGATTAACAACCGCAACGATGATGCCTCATTTGAACGTGTGGTGAACACGCCCAGCCGCGGCATTGGTGAACGTACGATGGAAACCATTCGGCAGGTCGCACGCGAACAATCCATCACCCTGTGGCGGGCTGCAACCTCGTTAATCGGCGGGGACCGACTCACGGCACGGGCCAGCAACGCCCTGCTTGCTTTTCTGAAACTCATTGATTCCATGGCCGGGCAGATAGAAACCGCACCATTACACGAGCAAGTGAACCATGTCATTGCACACTCCGGGCTATCCAGCCACTATGCCAAAGGCAAGGGCGAAAAGGCCGAACAAAAGCTGGAAAATCTGGAAGAACTGGTCAGTGCTGCACGCGGGTTCACCCATGGCTACGACCCGGATGGGCAACCGGACATGGACATGCTGACCGCATTTCTGACCCATGCGGCACTGGAAGCCGGAGAAGGGCAAAGTGCTGCGGGAGAAGCCAGTGTGCAATTAATGACACTGCACAGTGCCAAGGGACTGGAGTTTCAACTGGTTTTTTTATGCGGAATGGAAGAAGGACTGTTCCCTCACTCACGCCATTCCGGCGATGGGTCCGAGCTTGAAGAAGAACGCCGGCTCTGCTATGTCGGGATTACACGGGCCCGTGAAGAACTGGTGTTGAGCCATGCCGAATCCAGAACCCTGCACGGTAGCGAGGGCTATCGGGAAATATCCCGGTTTGTAAAAGAAATACCGGCCAGCCTGCTCAATGAAATCCGCCCCCGGATCGGCATCACACAAGCGGCCCATGATGACCTGCCCGCAGGCCGGCCTTCAGCAGCAGCCCAAAGCCCGTTCAGACTGGGTCAGCGGGTCAATCACAAAAAATTTGGCGAAGGCATGGTGACCAATATGGAAGGTGCCGGGCCACATGCCCGTATTGAAGTCCATTTTGCCGAGGCCGGCCCGAAATGGCTGGTGATCACCTATGCCGACTTGCAGCCGATATAGTGACTCGTTCAATATTGGCGGACGCGAAAAACCCTGATTAAGAGGATCTGCTTGATCACCGTGGGGGCTTCGATACGGGCAATTACCTTCACGGCACCGCCAGATGAGCCATGCACACCGGGTAATATTTTTCGACGATCCGATAGAGAAGGACTTGCTCGGGCCGGGGGCGCTGATTCAACGCACAACACAGCCCTGTTGGCATCAACCGTAATGACAAGCCCGTTGCCGTGGCGATCTCGGTATCTGAATAGGCACAGCTTGAGGCTCTAAAAGAAGAGGTCTTCGTCGAAGCCAGCTCGTGGTCTGCGTCAGAGGGCGTAACGCCGTGACTGGTAGTTTGTGGTATCCGGCGTCCCTCAGTTTTCCACCATCTCGATGACCAGGAAGCTAGACCATAACGGGGACCCCGTATGGTTGGCCGCAAGCACCGCGATGAGGAAATGCCGCGTCTCGCCCTCGATTTCAAAGCTAACGAGTTCAGCATCACCTTTGGAAAGGCTCGATTCGTGGTTGACGGCGGCATCACCAGAGGTGCCGCAGACGGAGACCTGGTAGTTTGCGTAGCCTCGGCGGAAGCTGACAACACGGAGCTGCATGGGCAGGCTTCTGCCCAGGCAGCGATCACTTGACCCCCACTCCGGCGGCGTATCCTCGGCAAGTTCTCCTCCGAGCGAGAGATACAGCTTTTGAGGCCCATATATCCTGCTTGGCGCAAGCTCCTCGGATGAGCCAATGATATTGCTCAAATGTTGCGACTGGATATAACCCAAGCTATCGCCCGAATCTGCATTGACTCCGAGAACCAAAAAGGAATTTTCGTCTTGCTTCTCAAGCCTCAGACGCAAGATCGGATTGTGTGGACGATGCACGACTTTCACAGAGCCAGTCCCTTGAGGATCCTTAAACTCAATCCTGGTCGGAACTGCCGTCGCCCTGTTAATGGCAAACCAGTTCGTGTTCGGTTCCACGTGTTGGTAAAAATCGAACCTGGCATCCTGCAGCGCCGCGGCAACAGCCTTCTCCACAGCCACCTCCATATCATAATCGCGAATCTCTCTGAGTTGCGGCTCCAGCGCCTTATTAAACAGGAAAACGCTGCCGAGAAGCACTGCTGCGCTGCCACCCATACTGAGTGGGCCAAAGTTAAAGCCAGCCTGTGAGACACCACCCAGAATTCCGTAGAGAAGTGAGGAAACAGCGCATGCAAGCACTACCGAGACCACTAGCGCGGTCACCTGTTCGGTGAAAGTAGCAAGCGCAACACCGGCACCAAGACAACCCACGATCACTATCGCGACAAAGATAAATGGACCTTTTACATCTGTCATTTTCAACTCCTGCCCATCGAAAGCCGAGCCCTGTCGGTTGATTTATACTACTCTAGGTTAATATGTTGTCAATAACTGCATGGACTCTGTTAGCCCAAAACAGTGATGTTCCCTCCAGGTAAAGCTATAGTGCCCTTCTTGGCGGGGATGCCGGCCTTTTTAGTCGATCAGACGCAACAGCGGTGCTGCAGGCTGGGCCAGCGGATAAACCACAGAAAATCTGGCGCATGGTGACCAATATGGAAGGTGCCGGGCCACATGCCCGTATTGAAGTCCATTTTGCCGAGGCCGGCCCGAAATGGCTGGTGATCACCTATGCCGACTTGCAGCCGATATAACAATTCATTTACTATCAGGAGAAGCTCCCCCAACCGGCCGGAGCATCCCTGAACTTGAAATACCAAAGGAGAATTGAAATGGAACGTCGTGGTTTTATCAAAAACGCAGCAGTAACCGCATTACTGGGTGGTTCTGTCGCAGCCTGTGACAAAGCGGAACAAAGCACACAGGAAGTATCAACGCCCGCCCCGGAGCCTGCATCGGCGACCGGATCGGAAACCATGGAATGGAAAATGGTCACCACCTGGCCGAAGAACTTTCCGGGTTTGGGCACAGGTGCCAATCATCTGGCGAAGCTGATTGGCGAGATGAGCGGAGGTCGTCTCACGGTCAAGGTCTATGGTGCCGGGGAACTGGTTCCCGCCTTTGAAATTTTTGACGCCGTTTCCCAGGGTACCGCGGAAATGGGCCATGGGGCCGCCTATTACTGGAAGGGCAAATCCGAAGCCGCGCAGTTTTTTACGGCCGTTCCTTTTGGCCTGACGGGCCAGGAAATGAACTCATGGTTGTATCACGGTGGCGGTATGGAGCTGTGGGAAGAAGTCTATGAGCCATTTGGCCTGGTTCCCACCGCGGCGGGCAACACCGGAGTGCAGATGGGCGGCTGGTTTAACAAGGAAATTAACAGCGTTGCCGACCTTGAGGGCCTGAAAATGCGCATCCCCGGACTGGGAGGCGAAGTCCTGAAGCGTGCTGGCGGCACACCGGTATCACTGCCGGGTGGCGAGATTTTTCCATCCCTGCAATCCGGTGCTATTGATGCGACTGAATGGGTCGGCCCATACAATGATCTGGCCTTCGGCCTGTATAAAGCAGCAAAACACTACTACTATCCCGGCTGGCATGAACCAGGTTCGACGATGGAATGCTTTATCAACAGAGATGCCTTCAGGGCCCTGCCGGACGACCTGCAAAGCATAGTAACCAACGCCAGCCGTGTAGCGAATCAGGACATGCTGGCTGAATACACGGCACGTAACAACCAGGCACTTAAATCTCTGGTGGAAGAACACCGTGTTGACCTGCGCAAATTCCCGAATGAAGTACTGGCAAAATTAAAGGCACTTTCCGACGAAGTAGTAGCCGAGGCTGCCACCAAAGATTCGTTAAGCAGCAAGGTCTATGAATCGTTTGTGTCTTTCAGGGATCAGGTCAAAGCATGGCATGATATTTCGGAACGGGCGTATATGAATGCGCGGGGCTGAGTGTCGGATGTTGAGAAAGCCGATTCCATTCTTGAATAGATGGGCGAGGTAATCAACCGCAGCAGCACGCAGCAAACCTTTGTAAGTAAAATATTGGCGAATACCGATGAATCTCTTGAGATATGAAGCTGGGTATGGACAATACCAGAATATAGTCTTTTCAAGACTGACAGGATTGCCTTGCAAAAAAATACGTCATGCCCGCCTTTGATCGAGAATTGTTTCCTATCCTGTTCGGGGATAAATGGCCAGATACCGGGTTGGCAGCAGCTATATCTGAAATAAGCAACGATCTGGATCGGCTTTGCGATGAATATAAGCGCCTGCAGGATTGCGCCCCGAGACGGTATCAGAGGAACAAACAGTACTTTACAGGCCATTGCGGGACGCTTTCCAAGCGTATAAAGCAGGATGCGCCTGTCCGGCGTTATGAAGAGCATCTGGCTGTCGCGCTTTTCAATGAAGAAAGGGAGTGGACAGACCCCCGTGGCGGCGCCTTCCGCCTGCGGGACTATCAGTTTCCCCTTAAGTCTAAGCAAAGTGACGAGGGAATCGGCAAAATTGATCTGCTTGGGGTCGCAGACAAAGGCCAGCTTATGGTTATTGAATTGAAGGTTCACCCGAAGGATACGGGGCGCGGCGACAGCCCAATGAGAGCCTTGATGGAAGCATTGCGCTATACGGCTGTCGTTCAGGCCAATCAGGCTGATATCGTCGCAGAGGCAAAGACAAAATCAAAATCCGGGATTGAGATCAGGGATATTCCGCCGGTCATCTGGATCGTGGGCACTGAGGCCTGGTGGCGGGGCTGGTCAACGGGACTGGCGCCCTCCACTCGTAAAGCCCTTGGTGACTGGGAATCGGAGTTTGCCCGTCTCTGCAGAAATATTAATCAACATATAGGTATTGAGATTAACTGCGTCGCACTGCAGGGTACAGACCGTGGCGATATTGATTATGGGCCGAACCGGGACAAGCCGCGGCTCAAAGGCGAGCTTCAGCTCTGCTCTGTCAGCCTTGATGACGGGCGGAACATCAAATTTGGCCCGCCGGTAAAATAATGTATCAGCGTTATGAAGATTATAAGTCAGCGGTTACCCGGCATCTCTGGGACTGGGCGGACAAGAATCACCGGAACAGGCTTGATGGCGGCAAGCGTCACGGGAGGCCGCCAGTGCTGAAAAAACACCACGCCGCAGACAATATTCTGACGCCGCCGGATGAACTGGCGGCAGAGAAGATACGCAATGCCATTGACGAAAAACGCCGACACAGATGGTTTCGCAGTCTGAAAAGCTCACAGGCACTGAGCCAGAGCGTATTTGGCGCACTCGATGCATTTGACCGGCTTAAGCTTCTGCAGGACATAAAAGCGGAATGCGGGCGGCCTGCCTTTTTCAACGACTGTGCAGAGTTTACGCAGGAACTTGAGTTCGAGGTGGACTGGCTGAATGAGCCAAGCCGAACAAGCGTTGATGTGATGTTCACGGGACCGCAGAACCGGATTGCTGTGGAATGTAAATTCACTGAACCGGAGTTCAGTCACTGTTCACGCCCTCGCAAGAAGGTCTGCGACGGTAGCTACACCGTCCAGAAAAGCCGTGTCTCACGCTCACGCTGTGCCCTGACAGAAGCCGGGATCAGATACTGGGATTATCTGCCGAAACTGTTTGACTGGCCGGCAAACCAGGATCACACACCCTGCCCCTTCGCAGATACGTATCAACTGGCCCGCAATGCGCTGGCCGCTAAAGTCAGCCCGAAAGGCAGAGTTGATATCGAAAACGGACATGTTCTGGTTCTTTATGATGACCGCAATCCGGAATTTCACGGTTGCGGCAAGGCTGAAAAACAGTGGCGAAAGGCTGTCAGCGCATGCCTTGTGCCGGGACTTTTCCGCCGATTGAGTTGGCAGCGTCTTGCGTCCTATCTGGCTCAGGCGCCGGAACTGGACTATCTTGTTTACGGGCTGCGCAAGTACGGATTCCATATGCAAGCCGGTTATTGCCCGGACGGTTTTTCCACGTCCTGACGCCCTGTCACGCCCGCCGTCAGGATCAGGCGCATAGCCTTTTCCATGCTGATGTTGACAGGATTTATCTGTTTCCGGGGAACATATATGGTAAACCCGCCAATCATATAGCTCATCGGAATATAGATACCAACAAGGTCTTCGCCATGGTCCTGCAGCGGGATGTCGGGCGTTTCCTGGGTAATAAAGCCGATAACGCGTATGCCGTTTTCCAGGGTAATCTCCACCACCCGATTCATACTCTCACGATCACGGGATGAGGTGATGAACTGCATCATGTCCTGCACCGCATTAAAAATTGTATTGGCGACCGGGACATGGGTAATGAAATGATGCAGCTTTCGAATCAGGAACTGGCCGACGCGGTTGTTGACCAGGATGCCAATGAGCATGATTAAGACCAATGCGGTAACGCTGCCCATGCCGGGCCAGTAATACTCATCAGAAATGAAATATTGAATCGCGGCGCCAAAAAACGCCTCGCTGCTGACGGCCAGCCAGTACAGGACATATACGGTAATAAACAGCGGCAATACCGTCGCAAGCCCTTTAAGCAGAATGCCGGCAAATCGATTCATAAGGTATGCCCGTGATTATCCATAAATTATTCCAGGCAGCCACGTAGCCAGCCACGGCCAGACTGAAAGTATGGCCAGAGCCAGCAACTGAATCACGATAAAGGGCAACACGCCTTTATAGATTTGGGTCGTCGTCACGCCGGCGGGGGCGACGCCGCGCAGATAGAAAAGAGAAAAGCCGAATGGCGGCGTCAAAAATGAAGTTTGCAGGTTGATCGCTATCATCACGCCCAGCCAGACGGGGTCAACGCCCATGGCCAGCAGGGTCGGGCCGACGATGGGCACAATGACAAAGATAATTTCGATAAAATCAAGTACAAACCCCAGCAGAAACATCAACACCATGACGGCCAGCATGGCACCAAACACGCCACCGGGCAAACTGCTGAGCAGACGATGCACCGCATCATCCCCGCCAAAACCACGAAACACCAGCGCAAAAATGGAAGCACCGATCAGGATAAGAAAAACCATGCAGGAAATCCGGGTCGTGGTGCGCACAACATCCCGCAGCATATCCATGCTGAACTGCCGCTGACCGACAGCGAGCAGGATGGCACCGACGGCACCGACAGAAGCCGCCTCGGTCGGTGTTGCCAGGCCGGCCAGAATGGAACCGAGCACGGCGAAAATCAGCATCGTGGGCGGCACCAACACACGCAATATTTGTAACAACAACTGCCGGCGGTTCAGAGCATGTTCGGCGGCGGGTATGGGCGGCATAGCCTCAGGCCTGATAATCGAGACCAGTACCAGCCAGACGATATACATAAAGACAAGCAGCAAACCGGGTATCAGCGCACCGGCAAAGAGATCGCCGACCGAAACCGTTTCGGGAGAAAAGATATTCAGGGAAAGCTGCGCCTGCTGATAGGCACTGGACAGCACATCACCGAGCAACACGAGCACGATGGAAGGCGGAATAATCTGCCCCAGTGTGCCGGACGCACAGATCGTGCCACAGGAGACAGCAGGTGAATAACCGCGGCGCAGCATGATCGGCAAAGACAACAGACCCATGGTGACCACGGTTGCGCCGACGATTCCGGTGCTGGCTGCCAGCAACATGCCGACAATGGTGACGGATATACCCAATCCGCCGGGCAGGGAACCAAACAGCATCGCCATGGTATCCAGCAGATTTTCGGCGACACGGGAACGTTCCAGCATAACCCCCATAAAGACAAACAGCGGCACGGCGGCGAGCGTCTCATTAGTCATTATCCCGAACAGTCGCCCGGACAAAAAGCCAAAATCACCGGGATTGAACGTATTGGTAAGGATGCCGATACCACTGAACAGTATGGCGGTGCCAGCCAGACTGAATGCCACCGGGAAGCCTGCCAGCAGAACCAGACACACGGTCAGGAACAACCACAGCGCCATCCATTCATTCATGTCTTACTCTCGCAGTCTGCGGGGAAATCCTCCAGCCCCATAATGCGTGCGGCGTTATGGATAGCCATGGATATACCCTGCAACAACAACAGCAGAGCCGCTAATGGAATAATCGATTTCAGCAGAAAAATCGCCGGGATACCGCCTGTCTCTCTGGAGCCCTCCATGAGCTGCCAGGAAGTCACCACATAAGGCAGGCTGATCCACAGGATCAATGTACAAGTCGGTGCGAGCAACAGGATAACGCCCAGCAGATTGATCCGGCTTTGGGCGCGAGGAGACAATTTACGGTGCAGCACATCGACACACACATGCCCCCCATCCTGCAAGGTCCATGCAGCACCGAGCATAAAAACAACGGCGTGCATCCAGAGATAACTCTCCTGTATCCAGATGCGGCCAAACTGAAAGCCGTAGCGCATGACGACCACCGCAAATGTCACCACAACAACGGCCAGAACCAGCCAGCTTACTGATTTGCCGACCCAAGCGTTCAACCGGTCGATCAATCCAGCAAGTATGAGCAGGGGTTTCATGATGCGGTCATTATAGAGCATGAACCTGTCCGGGGTAATGGGTTTTACGCAATGAATCCCGGAACAGACCATTATGGGCAGGCTTGCGACCCCTTGATTGCACTGCAAGCGAAGTGTAAATTAAACTGCTGCAACCATCAGGGGACATGACCATGGCAAGCATCACGATCCGCAATCTCGACGACGATGTAAAGGCGCGTCTGCGCGTGCAGGCTGCGGAACATCATCACTCAATGGAAGAGGAAGCCCGACAGATTCTCCGTAAAGCTGTCGGTCACAAGCCGGATTGCCAGAATCTTGTGAGTATCATCCGAGCTCGGATCGAGCCTCTCGGTGGAATGGACCTGGAGTTGCCACCACGCGGCCCGGGGCGCGAACCGCCTTCCTTCGATTAAGCATACAAACGTGTCCTGGCTGCTTGACACCAATGTCGTATCCGAACTCCTGCGTCCGTCGCTGCATCCGGCGGTAGAGGTGTGGGTCGAGGAACGTTCAGCGATAGATTTATATTTCTCGGCGATTGGTGAAGCGGAGTTGCGCTATGGTGTTGTGACTCTACCTATGGGCCAACGCCGGGATGCGCTTGCTCTCGTGGTCGAGGCAATTTTGCGAGAAGATTTCAATGGTCGAATCCTTCCTTTCGACTGCGCTGCAGCCCGCCAATATGCAGACATTGCCGCCATGCGCCGCGCCATCGATCGCCCCATTGCGCCCACGGATTGCCAGATAGCTGCCATCGCACGTTCGCAGGGAATGGCAGTGGTCACCCGCAACATCCGCGACTTCGAGGGCATGAATGTAGAAGTCATCGATCCCTGGACGGCAGCATGAGCGGCACCAACGAAGCCTTCGCACGAGTCAAGATCGATGCCCTGCTCAAGGATGCAAGCTGGAACCTGACTGATGGCTCCAGCGTGTTATTCGAACACACCCTGCCCGATGGCACCCAGGCCGACTATGTGCTGTGCGACCGACAGGGCCGGCCCATGGCAGTGCTGGAAGCCAAGCGGGCGAGCACCGACCCCATAACAGCGCAGGACCAGGGGCGCCACTATGCCGAACAACTCAATGTGCCCTTCGTATTCCTGTCGAACGGCGAGGAAGTGCGATTTCTGGACCGGGAAACAGACGCCTACGCCCGCCTAATCTCCGGCTTCTATGCCCAGGACGATCTCGAACGGCGCATCGCGGCGCGACAGAACCACCGCGACCTCGCCACAATCGCCATCGACCGGCAAATCGTCAACCGCAACTACCAGATAGAATGTATTGAAGCACTATCTGCCGAAGTCTCCCGTGGACGACGCAAACTGCTGATCGAAATGGCGACAGGCACCGGCAAAACCCGCACAGCGGCCGCCTTTATCAAACGACTGTTCGAGGCAGGCAGGGTCACCCGCGTACTGTTTCTGGTGGACCGCATCGCCCTGGCACGGCAGGCCGAAGACACCTTTGCCGACCACCTGCGGGACTGCCCCTGCCATGTGCTGCGCCCCGGTCGTGGCTTTGACCGCGCCAAACGCATCACAATCGCCACCCTGCAAACCCTGATTGCAGACTACCACGACCTGTCTCCCGGCTACTTCGATCTGGTCATCACCGACGAATGCCACCGCTCCATCTACGGCCAGTGGAGCGGCGTACTGCGACATTTCGATGGCGTTCAACTCGGCCTGACCGCCACCCCCTGCACTGCGGAGACCGACCACTCCCCCGATCCGGAAGACAATCAATTCGTGCGCGACACACTGCGATTTTTCGAACTCACCGAACCGACCTATCGCTACACCCTGCGCACCGCCATCCATGAGGGTCATCTGGTTCCCTACCGCATATACAGGGCCATGACAGTCAAAACCGCTGCCGAAGGTGGATTCCCGGTCAGCCGCAACGAACTCGACTGGAGCGCAATGGACGAGCAGACCCGTACCGAATTTGAAAAACAATTCGCCAGTTCGGACCAAGACACCATCACAGTCGATCCGCGCACCCTGGAACGCCAGTTCACCATCCCCGAACGCAACCGCGCCCTGGCAAGGGAATTTCGTGATGCGCACGAAAAGGGCTTCATGGGCCGCGACGGCATCCGGCGCTGGCCCGCCTGGGGCAAAACCATCGTATTCGCGGTGACCAAGCGCCATGCCGAAACACTGGCAGAAATGTTCGATGCACACTTCGCCGACAAGAAACCACACCCCGCGACGCGCTACGCCGACTTCGTGGTCAGCGATGTCGGTGGAGGTCCCGCATCCGACCCCGGTGCCATCATCAAACGCTTCAAGGAAGAAGAGTTTCCGCAAATACTGGTCAGCGTCAACATGCTCGATACCGGCTTTGACTGCCCGGAAGTAGTCAATCTGGTCATGGCGCGATTCACCCGCAGCACCATCCTGTACCGGCAGATGCGCGGGCGCGGCACCCGCAAGGCACCGCATATCGACAAAACCGGATTCACGATCTTCGACTTTGTCGGCGTGACCGATTTTCACGGTGACGACGATACAGCGGTCAGCGGCAGTCATATCCACGAAACGCAACCCGGCTACACCTCCGGCGAACCCCGGCAACTGCTGACCCTGGATGTCAATGACCACATCGACCCGATGAGCCGCGACTGGCTCACCCTGGACGAAAATGGTCGGATCGTGCGTCCGCCGGAACACGAAGCACGCGCCGCCAGAATCGGCCTGAAATTCGAGGCATGGCGGGGCGAACATGAAGGATTCAACACCGAACAGATGCGCTGGGTAGGGCTGATCGGCAGCCGTGTCAAAACAGACACGATGGATGCGTTTGGTGAATGGGACTTTGACGGCCATCCGTTCACTGCACTCGGAGGCTACGATCAGGCGCGGCGCGTGTTTGGCGGCGAGCAATCCCTGGAGCAGCTGATCACCGGACTCAACGCCGCCGTGTTCGGCGGGCCATCAACGACCGGCGACTCCCACATGGAGCAGGGATAACGATATGCCCATGACCCCCGAACTGCGGCGAGGCATCGACCGCATCCGCGATTATCTGTTTGGCGGCGGCTACCCGAATCCGGCGCCAAACGCCGAGCAACTCAGTTTTCTGATTTACTTCTACATGTACGAGGCGGCGGACGCGGCACGGGTGCGTGCGGCAAAGCGACCGGGCACCGCACCCTACAACAGCGCCTTCAAGGACAAATGGACCCTGCGCGACCCACGCAATGCGCCGCAATCGGGCGAGACCACCGTGCCGGGAGAACGGCTGCGCTGGTCATCCTGGGCGAATGCACTGAACGGTGAGCGGCTGGTCAACTGGGTACGCGAGGAAGTCTTCGCATTCCATGCCGCAATCGCCGCCAATAGCGCGACCGACTTCATGGACGGTGCCCGGCTGATCATCGACGAACCGACCGTACTCACCCAGGTAGTCAGCCAGCTCAACGACCTGCATCTGGACCGCGTGGATGCGGACACCAAGGGCGACCTGTTCGAGCATGTCCTGCGCCAGATCCGGCAGGCCGGCGAACTCGGACAATTCCGCACACCGCGCCATGTCATCCGCGCCCTGATCCGACTGGTCGATCCCCGTATTGGCGAAACGATATACGACCCGGCGGCCGGCACCGCCGGCTTTCTGGTCGGTGCCTGGGACCACATCCGGCTCGCCAACTCCTCGCCCGACGGCATTGAAGAAATGGAGGCGGACGGCAAGAAAATCCGGCGCGGGCTGGGCGACACACTCAGCCGCGACGCGGTCAGACAGCTACACGAAGCCACCTTCTACGGCACCGATGTTGATCCGCAGATGGTACGCCTCGCCACCATGAACCTGACCCTGCGCGGCCTCGACCATGTCCATATACTGCGGCGTGACGCCCTGACCCGCTCACTGGACCGCACCGCCAGAGCGGAACTCGGCCTGCCGGCCAATGGATTCGATGTCATCCTCGCCAATCCGCCATTCTCTGGCCGACTGGACAAGGACCGCATTGTCGAAGACGTGAAAATCGGCAAAACGGCACAGACCGAACTGCTGTTCCTGCAATACATGCTCAACCAGTTGCAGGAAGGCGGCCGCTGCGGAGTGGTGGGCCCGGAGGGCGTACTGTTCGGCTCCACCGGCGCACATAAGGAACTGCGGCGCAAACTGGTGGAGAACAATACAGTAGAGGCCGTACTGTCGCTGCCAGGGGGAGTATTTAACCCCTATGCCGGAGTCAAGACTTCCGTATTGGTCTTCCGCAAGGGCGGGACAACGGAGCGGGTGATGTTCCTCCATGCCGATCAGGACGGCTTCAAGCTGGATGCCAAGCACGACCAGCCGATTGAACAGGATGATCTGCCCGGCCTGATTGAGGCGTTCCATGACCGGGAGGCGCGATGGGACGCTTGGCACAACCGTGACCTGAAAGCGGACTGGACGGAAAAATGGTGGTTTGCCGAAGCGGACGAAATTCGTGCTGCTGACTTCAACCTGAGCGCCAACCGTCACCGACCGCAGAATCGCTCGAAGGTAGAGCACCGCGATCCATTGGAGATTCTGGGAGAGTTGCGAGAGATTGAGACGGAGATTTTGGGGGAGATTGATGAACTAACCGAGGCAGTAGGGGGAGGGTCCGCCCAATGACTGCTCAAGTAGCGCTCGGCGAGATTTGTCAGTTCGTGGGCGGGGGAACACCGTCTCGCAAGATTCACCGGTATTGGGATGGCGACATTCCGTGGGCGACCGTGAAGGATTTTGGGCCGGAACAAATTTCCGCAACGGAGGAATTTATATCACAGGAGGGCTTGGACAACTCCGCTTCGAATGTAGTGCCGGCCGGCACTGTTTTGCTCGTCACAAGGGTTGGCTTGGGCAAGGTTGCGATAGCTGGCGTAGATCTGGCGATCAATCAGGATGTCAAGGCGGTCACGCCATCCAATGATGTCTTGCCAGAATTCTTGTTCTGGTCGCTAAAGTACTTGGGCCCAGAGATAGAAAGCAGAGGTGCTGGTGCGACCGTAAAGGGAGTGACCTTGCAGGATGTCAGGGAGCTCGAAATTTTCCTCCCGCCACTCGCCGAACAACGCCGTATCGTCAACATCCTGAACCGGGCGGCGAAGATTGAACGGCTGCGGAAGCAGGCACAGGAGCGATTACGGGAATTCATCCCGGCCCTGTTCATCAAAATGTTCGGCGACCCGGCGGAGAATCCGAAGGGGTGGGAGAAACGTAGGATAGGACAAGTTTGCGTGCAAACAGAGACTCGCAGCCCCGGAGAAACCCCCTCAACTCAATTTCGCTATGTCGATATTTCCGGTATCAACGCTGTTCAGAAGAGAATTGTCACCACCCGATTGCTGCTTGGCAAAGATGCGCCAAGTCGGGCAAGAAAGGAAATCCGGACGAATGACATTATTGTGTCATCTGTCAGGCCAAACCTGAATGCCGTCGCAATCGTGCCGGATGAATTGGATCGTGAAATCGCATCGACCGGCTTTTGTGTACTGCGAGCAAATCGGAAACTGATCGAACCGCTCTATTTGTTTTGCCATGTCATATCCCCTTTTTTCGTCGAAACAATATCGTCACAAGTCAGAGGAGCAAACTACCCGTCGGTATCCGACAAAGACATAAAGGATATTTGGATTGCTGTACCTCCACTCAAAGAGCAGCAGCAATTTACAAAGATTGTCGAGTCAGCACACACCCATTCCAGACTGGTAATGCGTGGGTCACATGTTGCCGATAACTTGACTACTTCCCTTATGTCCCACCTGCCGGAAGCAGACGCATGACCGACATCGTGGATGCCAAACGGTGAAGCAGAATGATGGCTCGGATTTGCAGTCGCGACACGGCCCCGGAGCGGGTTGTTCGTCCGATTACCCACCAGATAAACCCATGCTTTCTATTGCCCTGCAGGGAGTTGTCCGGTAGCCTTAGCAGGGCAAGACCATTCGGCGAAAACACAGATAAGAAATGGCTACATACCAAGCATCCTTTAGCAATGGCATCCAATACCAGCATATGATCGCGGTACTTTCATGACTAATGAACCGAATTTCACGGCTATCGGCAATGAGACGGATAAAATTGAGGTCCGTCTCAGTTATAAAATCGTCGAGCTGTTTTCCGAAGGGCTCTATACCAGCCCGAATAAGGCCATTGAGGAACTCGTTGCCAATTCCTTTGATGCCGGAGCTCGGGTAGTTCACGTATTTCTCTCGTCGAATCTGCACGATCAGGATGCGACGATTGTGGTCTTTGATGATGGCGAGGGCATGGATCCGGAGGGTCTGAAACGCCACTGGCTTATCGGTACCAGTAACAAGCGCAAGTTATCGGTACTCCCAAAAGGCAGGCAGCAGATCGGAAAGTTCGGGATCGGGAAGCTGGCTACGTATGTGCTCTCCAATCGTCTGACTCATATCAGCAAGTGTAGCGATAAGTATTTCTCGACATCCATGGATTATCAAACTATTGACAGGCGGGTTGACCAGGAAATCGAACCGAAGGTGCCCATCAAGCTTGCCCTCCGGGAACTGACCGAGAATGAGGCGGAGCAGGCTGTTGAACAATGGATAAAGACCCCGGCGTTCAAAGCTGCGAAGACCGTGCTGTTCGGTAAGGAAAGTCCGGCAACTTGGACGCTCAGCATCATGTCGTCGCTCAAGCCAAAAGTACATGAGGTCAAGCCAGGGACCCTCGGATGGATTCTGCGCACCGCTCTTCCTCTCCGACCCGACTTCCAAATCTGGCTGAACGGCCGGAAATTGAAATCCAGCAAAGCAAGTAAAGACCTGCTCCAACGGTGGGTTCTTGGCAAAGACCTCACCGAACTTCCCAGACCAGGCCCCAAACAAATTAATGTACAGGAAGACGCGAACGCTGCCACATCCAACGAACATCGCTACGGGCTTGATGTACCAGAACTCGGGCGCATCACGGGATATGTGGAGACTTACAAGGATCTCCTTACCGGAGGAAAATCGGATGAGATCGGCCGAAGCTACGGGTTTTTTGTCTATGTGTACGGACGACTTCTCAATGTTGATGACGGACACTTCGGTATATCTCCAGACGAATTGAGACACGGCACGTTCGGGCGCTTCCGCCTTGTTGTCCATATGGATGGTCTGGATAAAGGACTGCGGTCGAACCGAGAGGCAATCGGCGAAGGGCCATTGCTTGGCGCGGCCCAAGATGTACTGCGAGCAATCTTTAACGCGGTGCGTCCTATCATCGAGACGCATGACAAGGAAGAGGCACCGGGAGCAAAATTGGCTCGCATGATGGCAGCCAGCCCTGCCAGCCTGTCTCGCCAACCAATCGTAACCCTGTCACGTGCGGTTGCAGACGGCACCGCCAAATCCCGCTACTTGATCGTCCCAGAGTGTGAAACAGAGGAAGAGAGGGAGACCTTCCTCGCCGATCTCGAAAGCCGGGCCGGCAACGAGGCAGAACGCTTTATCACTGATGTCAAGACCGACTTCAAAGGATCGTCTCTTGATGGAATTGCCAAATTCGATACGCAGTCAGGCGTTTTGCACCTAAATGCGTGGCATCCCTTTATCGCTACTTTCCACGACGAATTCACGGACAAGCGGCTTGGACAGCCGTTGGAGTTACTGGCCATGGCTGAAGTTCTCATGGAGGCGCACCTCCATATCACTGGTGTCGATACCTCGAAAATTGAGAGCTTTCTCTCGTTACGCGATCTGCTATTGCGAAATCTCACCAATGAATCAGGCCGGCAGAGCGCCTTATCGGTGGCCAACACACTCTCGGAGGCGCGTAACAACCCGGGCCGTCTGGAAGAAGCCGTTTGCAACGCATTCCGCAGCCTTGGCTTCGACATAACGCCTCTTGGAAACAAAGTTAAACCGGATGGCGTAGCAGCCGCTCACTTATCTGCCGATGAGCAGGGATCTCGAAGTTATAAAGTAAGCCTAGAGGCGAAGAGTAAGGAAACATCTGGTACAGCGGTTTCTGCGAAGGACATTGGAATCTCCAGAGTCGCTCGACATCGAGATAATTACGAATGCGATCACGCGATAGTTGTAGCGCCAGCATTTCCGACATCTCAAGGTGGAGGTTCTGCCTTGGGAGAGGAAATTAAAACTAACCGGGAACAATCGGGTAAAACCATCACTCTCATTGCTATCGATGATCTCGCCAGGCTCGTTCGACTTCGGCCTGTAAAGCAGGTCGGTCTCCTGAAACTCCGGGAATTGTTTCAGTGCAGCCTCCCCAACCAAAGCCATGAATGGGTCGAATCTATTCATAAAAAAACCGTGAAAAAGCCTCCTTACCGCCAGATCGTCGAAACGATTCAGTCGTTACAAAGAAAACATCAGAAAGAACCGGTTGACTACTCTGCACTTCGCATTGAACTCAGCCACCTCGATCCCCCTATTAATTACCAGACAAACGACAAACTCTTCGAGTTGTGCAGGGGAATGATGCAAATGGCCCCGGGTGCGATGTTCGCAGGCCCTAAGACGGTTGAGCTTGACCAAAGTGCAGATAATGTGGTCGCTGCCATTGAGGCGGCCATGCAGGACTATCCACCGGATGAACGCTAAAGAAATGAGCATAAACCGATGAACACACCTCGCGAAAAAAACATCTATGAAATTCTCGGACGCAACTCGGTTCATCCGTTCCCTGCACGGATGGCACCGGGTCTTGCGCTTGAGGTCATTGCAGAATGCCGGAAACCGCTGCGTATTCTCGACCCGATGTCAGGGTCCGGTACAGTGCTCGCTGTCGCACAGGCCAAAGGGCATCAGGCGGTCGGTACTGACCTTGACCCCCTCGCCGTACTGATTTCCAGAGCATGGACAACCGCTATTGATGTCGAATGCCTGCGGGATACGGCTGCCAATGTGTTGCTTGAGGCCCGCCAGATATTCAAATGTCTGCCGACACGGGACGCCTATCCCGTGAACTCGGACCCTGAGACCCGAAAATTTGTAAGGTACTGGTTTGATGGTTATGCACGGCGACAGCTAACTTCACTGACCAGGGCAATACAGGGAGTTCAGGACAGCTCAATCCGGGATGCACTCTGGTGCGCCTTTTCACGCCTGATCATCAGCAAGCAGTCCGGTGCATCGCTGGCGATGGACTTGTCTCACAGCCGCCCGCATCGGAAGTTTGGACGCGCCCCCGCAAAACCCTTTCGCAAATTTTTGTTCGCCGTGGAACGTGTTGCTGCAAACAGTATCGATAAAAAGAACCAGAGGCCCGGTGGCGTGCAGGTTTATGAAGGAGATGCCCGCCGCCTTGAACTCATCGATGGTTCCATTGATCTGGCGATCACGTCTCCTCCGTATCTGAATGCGATTGACTACCTGCGATGCAGTAAATTTTCGCTGGTATGGATGGGCTACTCCGTCGGCGAAATCCGCCGCATCAGGGCAAGGACAGTCGGCGCTGAAGTGGGAGCAGGGTCACACGATGCCCAAGCGACTCAAAGGGTGTTGTCCGAACTAAAGTTGCAACCGAAACTACCCGCTCGACAGGAAGCCATTCTCACCCGTTACATCAACGACATGCAGCGTTCAATCAATGAGATATCCCGGGTTCTCACAAACGACGGGAAGGCCGTATATGTGGTTGGCGAGAATACGATACACGGTACATTTATCCCCAATGCCGACATTATGGAGGCCACCGCCCGTATTGCCGGCCTGCGATGTATTGCGCGTCGTTCCAGAGAGCTGCCGGCGAACCGCCGGTACCTGCCCCCTCCATCGCAACAACGACAAGCCGCAGCACTTGACAAGCGTCTAAGGCGCGAGGTAATACTCACATTCCAGAAAGCAGCAGCTTAGTGTCATATTGATTGAGGATTACCTCTAACATGCAAAACCGAAAAGAATCAAAGCTGGACACAGAAAAAATCATCAGGAAAAACAAGAACATCGACAAGGCGGTCGTTTCTGCCCACGAACCGCTGGAGCAGGAACTGAGCAAACTGGGCGTGGAGACTAAACCCACATTTAACATTGAGCCACCCCTAGGGTGTTCCAGCATCACTGGAACAAACTTTTTCTGATGCCCCTAAACAACCTTCAGAATCTTTACCCTGTACAGCAAATCATGGCCGGCGAGTGGATGATTAAAGTCAACCAGCACACTATTCGCTGAAATTTTCCTGATGGCTCCGGCTACTTCATCGCCCGATGGTGTGGTAAAGGCAATAATCTGGTTTTCTTCAGGTCGGGCATCGGCGGGAAAATCACTCAGGGGTACTTCATGGATGTTCTTTGGGTCGTAAAAACCAAATGTTTGATCGGGCGTCATGGTCACGGTTTGTTCGTTGCCGGCCCTGAGACCATACAGCGCCATTTCCAGACCTTCGTTCAGGCTGCCGTCGCCCATGGTAAATTCCAGTGGCTCCCCATCAAACGTGTCCTCTGCTACCGTGCCGTCTTCCAGGGCGAGTGAAAGGTGCATGGTGATGTGGCTGCCTGGTACGATTTCACTCATCATCGGTTCCATGGCGCTGATTAACGAACAGGTCGTACATCAGTAAAATCACGCCGACTGTAATCGCTGAATCGGCAATGTTAAATATCGGCCAGTGGTATCGCTGATAATAGATATCAATGAAGTCGATCACGTAACCGAGCCAGACACGGTCAATCAGGTTGCCAATGGCACCACCGAGAATCAGTGCCAGTGCGGCCGCATGTAGCCTTTCCTGGGCCCGCATGTTCCATATCCAGCGCAGTATGATGCCACAGATAATGAGGGTGAGTACGATGAAGAACCAGCGCTGCCAGCCACCGGCATCACTGAGGAAGCTAAAGGCCGCACCGGTATTGTATGCCAGGGTTAAATTGAACATGGGCATAACCGGTATGGGCTGGTGATATTGTAGCGCAGACTGGGCCCATAACTTGGTCAGTTGATCCAGTACGACCACCAGAAAAGACAGCAGCAGCCAGTGTCTGGCATATGGCCATCGTGTTGCAGCAATTTTTGACATCAAACATGTAAACGGCGTTCACCGTCACCATCCACATTTTCGACACAGCGCCCGCACAGGGTCTTGTGCTCAGGGTGCGAACCAACATCTTCACGATGGTGCCAGCAGCGCTCACATTTATTATGGCTGGTCGCCCTGACCGTCATCCATAAATCATCCCTGCCTTCTGCCATCACAGCATCATCCGGTTTTTTGTTCAGAGGATGCACTCGTGCATAAGAGGTAATGAATACAAAGCGCAATTCGTCACCGAGCTGGTTTAGCATTTCCATGGTGCGGTCATCGCAGTAAATATCAACTTCTGCCTCCAGAGAGGAGCCTATTATTTTTTCCTTGCGCGCCTTTTCCAATTCACGGGAGATCTGATCACGTATCGACATGATGCCGGCCCAGAATTGATCATTGAATATCTGTTCCTCATGCCCTGCCGTTTGTTCATACCATTGATTCAGGAAAACCGATTCATTCCGTTCTCCGGGCATGTGCTTCCAGATTTCCTCGGCCGTAAAGCTCAGGATGGGTGCCAGCCAGCGTACCAGAGCCTCGGCGATATCAAACATGGCAGCCTGTGCAGAGCGGCGGGCAGTCGAGTCGGTGCGCATGGTATAGATTCGGTCCTTGAGAATATCGAGGTAGAATGAGCCCATATCCACGGTACAGAAATTATGTACTTTCTGGTAGATCAGGTGAAAGTTGAAATCGTTATAAGACTGTATCAATTCTTGTTGCAGTTGGGCCGTACGCCTGATTGCCCAGCGGTCCAGTGACAGCATATCCGCCACATCAACGCGGTTGCTGGCCGGGTCAAAGCCTTCCAGATTGGCCAGCAGATAACGGACTGTGTTCCGCATACGACGATAGGATTCGGATATCCGCTTGAGAATTTCATCTGAAACATGCATCTCATTACGGTAGTCTGTGGCCGCCACCCACAGGCGCAGAACATCAGCCCCCAACTGTCCTACTACTTTCTGTGGCTGTACCACATTGCCAAGGGACTTGGACATTTTTCTGCCATCCTTGTCAACCGTAAATCCATGTGTCAGTACATTTTTATAGGGCGGCACGCCATTCATGCCGACAGCCGTCAACAGGGAAGAATGAAACCATCCGCGATGTTGGTCTGAACCTTCCAGGTAAAGATCAGCCGGGTAGCGCAGGTCATCGTGACGCTCCAGTACACCGTGATGCGTGGAACCAGAGTCAAACCAGACATCGAGTATATCGGTCACCTTGATGTACTGACCGGCGACATCTCCCAGCAGTTCTTCCGGTTCAAGTTCAAGCCAGGCATCAATACCATCCTTTTCAACTCTTTTTGCAATCTGTTCAATCAGCTCAATGGTGTTCGAATGCGGTTCTCCGGTGTCCTTGTGAATAAAAATGGGGATTGGAACCCCCCATGTGCGCTGACGGGAGATACACCAGTCCGGACGATTTTCAATCATGCCGCGAATACGTGCCTGACCCCAGTCCGGGGTCCAACTGACATGATCAATGGCCTTCAGCGCATTTTCACGCAGGCCATTTTGATCCATACTGATAAACCACTGGGGTGTCGCCCGGAAAATGGTTGGGGACTTGTGACGCCAGCAGTGCGGATAGGAATGCGACAGTTCGGCGACATGCAGTAATCGGCCATGCTCGCTGAGCACATTCACTATCGCATCATTGGCCTTCATAACAAACTGACCTGCAAATAACCGGGTGCCTTCAATAAAGCAGCCATCGCTGCCCACCGGATTATTGATCGGCAGGTTATATTTCTGTCCAACATTAAAATCATCGGCGCCATGTCCAGGGGCTGTATGAACGGCACCGGTACCCGCATCCGTTGTAACGTGCTCACCCAGTATCACGGGCACTAGGCGTTCATAGAACGGGTGCTGCAATAGCAAACCCTCAAGTCTGTCGCCCGCCACACGGGACAGCACTTCTCTGTTTTCAGCTCCATAACGTTTCAGGCAGGCTTCGCTCAATGTATCGGCCAGCACGATGATTTCCTCCGCGCCGTCAATGCAGACCCGACTTATGGAATATTCCAGGTCGGGATGCAGACATACTGCCTGATTGGCCGGCAGCGTCCATGGCGTGGTAGTCCAGATCAAAATACTGGCTGGCATTCCTTCTGTGTTGACACCCGTGGCAGAGTGGAATGCAGCCATGTCTTCTACCTGAAAACGCACGTCAATCGCCGGCGATATTCTGTCCTGGTATTCTACCTCGGCCTCGGCCAGGGCGGAGCGGCAGTCGGTACACCAGTAAACCGGCTTATACCCTCTGTGTAGATGCCCATTTTCAATCAGCCTGCCAAGCGAGCGCATAATGTCTGCTTCAAAATCATAGTTCATGGTGAAGTAGGGTTTTTGCCAGTCACCTGTTATACCCAGGCGTATAAAGTCCTTCCGCTGTCTGTCGATCTGCTTATCGGCGTATTCACGGCAGGCATCGCGAAATTCACGTGTACTGATTTTCCGGCCCGGACGGCCTTTTTTCTTTTCGACCTGATGCTCAATCGGCAGGCCATGGCAGTCCCAGCCCGGAATATAAGGGGCATCAAAGCCGCTCAGTGTCTTTGATTTAATGATAATGTCTTTCAATATCTTGTTGACGGCATGACCAATATGGATATCGCCATTTGCGTAAGGCGGCCCATCATGCAAAATATATTTCGGCCTGTTCCGGCCCTGCTCTCTCATCTTCGAGTAAAGCTCGATCTCGTCCCAGAACTTCAGTATTTCCGGTTCGCGCTGTGCCAAACCAGCCTTCATCGGGAACGCTGTCTTTGGCAGATTCAAGGTTGCCTTGTAATTCATTTTTTTTTCGTTGCTCATATATCCAGTGCTTCTCTGGCAGCTTTTGCATCACGTTCAATCTGTAATGTCATTGCCTGTAAACTTTCAAATCTTTCTTCCTTGCGCAGATGTTTTATAAACTCCACATTGACTCGCCGACCATAACAGTCACCCGACCAGTCGAATAAAAATACTTCCAGCATCCAGTCCACACCGTTCACCGTTGGTCGAGTACCAATACTGGCCACACCATTCAAAATAACCCCATCCCCCACACCGGATACACGTGCTGCATAAACCCCGGATAACGGTGAATGTCGGCGACGCACCGGGATATTAATGGTCGGCCAGCCAATATCACGCCCCAGTTTACGATCATGTACAATCCGGCCACACATGGTATAGGGGCGCCCCAGCAGCCGGTTCGCGGCTTCGATATCTCCACGATACAGCAATTCACGAACGGCCGTACTGCTCACCCGACGCCTGGATGCCAGCACATCATCCATTCTTTGCAGCTCGAAATCATATCGATCTGCCGCAGCCTTTAGTACTTCAAAATCGCCGGCCCGGTCCCTGCCAAAGCGAAAGTCATCACCAACCAGCAGGTATTTCATATTTAATCGCCCGACAAGGATATGCTGAATAAAGTCCCCGGCACACATTTCCGCCAGATGGTGGTTAAAGTCCATCGCAATCACCTGATCGAGCGGCACTTCCCCCAACACTCGCAGCTTGTCCGCAAACCGATACAGACGAGCCGGTGCCTTCTCTCCAAGGAAAAATTCCAGTGGCTGCGGCTCAAAAATCATCAGCGAGGCGAGCAGATTCCGCTTTTCCGCCGCAACGACCAGTGACCGAAGAATTTCCTGATGGCCAAGATGCAGACCATCGAAATTGCCGATTGTCAGTGCGCAGGGAACTGCCCCCTCAGCCAGATTCACCAAACCACGAACAAGTCGCATACAACCGGTAACCGAATTTGATAAGGCTGAACATTATAACCGGATTTGCGGAGTTTTTGCTCGCCCGTATTGCTTCAAGAGCAAATGAACAGGCATTCGATCGGATACCTGACCGGATCAATAGACGAAGCCAGGAAAGCGGGACAGCGCTGCAGGCACCTAATCCTTAGTTCATCACAGGTGCTTCTATTGATGTCCGACCTGTCAGTTTCTCCGCCAGAGTTTCATACGCATTCAGCAACAACGGCACCAGAACCAAAACCAGTACCGTCGAAAATCCCAGCCCAAAAACGATGGAGGTGGCCATCGGGATTAAAAACTGTGCCTGTACCGAAGTTTCAAATAACAGTGGTGTCAGTCCGGCAATCGTGGTCAGTGACGTGAGCAATACGGCACGCAGGCGTCGCACCGAGGCCTCCACAATGGCCTGTTGTCGCGGCATGCCTTCCTTGCGCAGGTGCCGGTAAAATGTCACCAGAATAATTGAATCGTTGACGACAATGCCGGCGAGCCCAAACAGACCGAACAATGAAAGAACCGTTAAGTTAATACCAGTCAGCCAATGCCCCAGTATGGCACCGATGATGGCGAACGGAATAATCGCTATCACTACCAGCGGCCAGCCATAGGATGAAAATATCCAGGCCAGTATGAGGTAGATCAGCGCTAATGCGAACAGCGAACCGATCTTCATTTCACTGAAAGTCTGCTGCTGATCGGCGGCATTGCCGACGGCGGCAAATTCAATGTTATAGCGTGCCGCAATATCGGGCAGCGCATGAGTCAATATCTCATTGGTGATTTCATTGGCATTGCCCTGTGTCTCATCGATATCGGCCGAGACTTCGAGTGCCAGTCGGCCTTTTTCATGGCGCAGTATTTCAAAGCCGCGCTGATGATGGAAATCAACCAGTGACCCCAGGACAGCCTGCTCGCCATCCGGCAGTATGACAGGTAATGACTCCAGCATGGAAAAACCATTGCGCTGTTCGTCGTGCAATACAGTGCGCACCTCGATTTCATCAAAGCCATCCTGGAAAATTTGCACGGTGAAACCATCATATGCCGCTCGCATCTGCTGACTGATCGCCTCGGTGGTAATGCCCAGCGATTTACCCTGTGCATTGAGCTTGAAGATAAGCTGGGTCTGACCGTATGGCATATCGTCATCGATACTGAATACCGAGCGGGTATTATTCAGAATCTCTTTCAATGCCTCAGCCGCCTTCTTCAGTTGCAGTGGTGATGAGCCGGTTAACTGGAATGTCAGATCGCGTCCACCCGGCCCGGCCTGCCGACTGGTAATCAGCAGATTTTCCAGTGCCGCCGGTTCATTGACACGTGAGCGCAACTGGCGAATAAATTCAGGGTTACGCATATCACGTTCATCGGAGGCAGTCAGTTCGATCAGGATACTGGCGTAGCGGTCACCTCTTTGCGAGCTGCGACTGTGACGGCTGAGGTTTTCACCGAGGCGGCTGGAGTACAACAGAATAACACCGGGAAACTCCTCACTCATATCATCCAGCGCCTTTTCCACGGTCACCACGTAGTCACGGACGATATGGCGCGGCGTACCGGCAGCGAACTGGATATTGGCTGATATCTGACCGGATTCTGTTTGTGGCATGAAGGTAAATGGAATACGCTTGCCGGCCAACAAACCAATGGTAACGATAACCATAGCCAGCAAAATCATCAGGGTATGCCATGGGTGGGCGATACAGCATTCAACCCAGCGGCGAAAGTATCGGTCACGGAAGTGGTCAAACCAGCCTTCCATCTGCCGGCGTCGATTCGAGATTTTTCCGAGCGAACGCATACGCTCAAAGGAATAGCGTAAGTGACCGGGGAGAATCAAAAAGCTCTCAACCAGCGAAGCCAGTATGGCGCAGATAATCACCAACGGTATGGCGAACAACAGCTTGCCAATAAAGCCACCGAGCATCATCAAAGGTATGAAGGCGGCAACCGTTGTCAGCGATGAAGAAATGACAGGCGCAAGCATACGCCAGGCACCGCCTTCGGCAGCGGAGAGTGGTGACTCACCCATCTGATAGTGGGTCATGGCATCCTCTCCCACCACAATAGCATCATCAACGATAATACCCACAGCCATGATAAGGCCAAACAGGCTGACCATGTTGATCGAACCACCAAACACATACAACACCGCCAGTGCCGCCATAAAGGAAACCGGAATTCCGACCGCAACCCAGAACGCTACTGGGCCACGCAAAAAGAAAAACAGAATGGCAATAACCAGTATCAGGCCGGTAAGTCCATTCTCCAGCAACAGGTTGATGCGCTGCATAATGTACTGCCAGCGTTCATCATAGACCCGTATGCCTATTCCAGGCGGCAATGTGGGTTTGGTCTCAGCCAGCCATTCTGCAAGGATGCGGGCCGATTTCAGGCTGTCAAAACCTTCGATACGAAGCAGACGCAGCTCAATAGCCGGATATCCCCGGTAGCTCATCGTAGTCTGGTTATCGCGGGCACGGCGTTCAATACTGGCAACATCACCCAGACGCAGGGTCTGACCGGCAAAATTCAGTGGCACTTCGGCATATTCTTCGACCTGTTTAATTTTATCCGGGCTGCGTAGTTGCTGGCTCAATAGATTACGGTTGATATTGCCAACCGGTGCTCCGGCACTGAGCCGGGCAATATGCCGCCCAAGCTGATCCAGCGAGATATTCATTTCCTGCATGTCTTCGATGGAAAGCTGAATGGCAATTTCCTGCTTTTCCAATCCGGTCATTTCAACGCTGGATATGCCACGCTCCAGTAGCTCTCTTTGCAGTCGTTGCGCCAGTTCTGGCAAGGCGCGCGCATCGTGTTCGCTCCAGATTAACAGCCTTGCCACACGTTCATAAATGGTCATCCGGGTAACTTCTGGTTGCTCGATATCGGCAGGCAAATCCCGGATCAGCGCGATCTTTTCCTGTACCTGATCCAGAGCGCGTGGCATATCGGTACCGGTTTCATATTCGAGCGTGATGGAAGAAATTCCTTCGACCGAAGTTGAAGTCATGGTGCGCAGATTTTCCTGGGTGCGTAACGCCTCTTCTATTCGATTGGTCAAACCATCTTCAATTTCTTCTGGACTGGCACCACGCCAGGCAACACGCACGTTAATAGTTTCAAGAGTGTAGCCAGGAAAAAACTGTGTGTTAATATAGAACAGCGCCAAAGAACCACACATGATCATAATGACCATTAACAAATTGGCTGCAACACGATGCTGCGCGAAGATGCCGATAATATTACTGCGATGCTTGAAGTCAGACATCAATACGTATTACTGATTTTTACAGGTAGATTTTCTGAAGCATCAGGAAGCTGTGTGGTCATAACAACATCACCTGCCCGCACTTCTCCACTGAGCAACAGGAATCCGTCTGACTGCTCTTTGTCGATATAGTCACCAAGGCGACGCACCCTGACAGCCTGCAAACGACCATCGACGACACGGTAAATGGTATCGGCACCATACAGAGCGGTATTGCTCAAAACAAAACTGTTGGCAACAACCGGGAGCTGTAGCTGAACTCTGAGGCTGCGCCCCAGAGACAGAGATTCACCACCCTGTGTAATACTGAATATGGCATTAACCCCGCCGCTGCGCTCATTGACTTCACCACCCAGACGAACAAGTCTGGCTTGAATGATGATATCCGAATCGACGGAAACAGCCGTCAATGGCTCACCATTATCCAGCGCCTGTTGCAAAGTCGCTTGATAACGATGCGGTATGGGCCCAATCAGCTCCATGGATCGGCGGTCATAGACATCAATCAGGCGATTTCCCGGAGAGACACGGTCACCGACAGAGACATGTAACCGGGTGACCTGCCCATCGAATGGTGCGGTAATCACTGTGCGCTGCAGGTCCAGCTCGGCCAGTTCGAGAGCAACTTCGGCACGCAGCTTTTGAGACTCCAGCCCATGCAGGCGGATTTTATGTCTTTCGATAATTTGCTCACGGTTCCGTCTGGCATCTTCGCCATCGTCGTTTTGTATAACAAACATCTCATTTTTATGGTCAAGATTCTCAGCGTCAATCTGCGACTGGCTGTCCTGAATATCGGCCCGGCGTTGCCGAACCGTCAGCCTCGCCTCCCGATCATCAAGCAGCAACAGTGTTTCGCCTTTGCTTACCCTGTCCCCATCGAGCGCAACAATCTCTTTAATATCCGCTGTAACAGCGGAGCGCAGTCTGGCGTGGTTTGGCGTGGACACCCTGACAAACAGGGGCAGGGACGGCGAATGAGTATCCGGTTGAATCGTTACGGCATTAATCAGACGGACCGGTTCGGTACTGGTCACGGTATTGGCCTTGGGTTTCGAGATGACCAGCATGATCGCAACCGCTACCGCCAACAAAAAGGTGACCGGCGCTATCCAGCGCAATGATTTCATGGTGGGGTGCTCATCACCGAGGGGTACTGCCCTGCCGCTTACTGTTCCTGAAAGTAGTAATCGTATTTATTATGTAGCTGGCTGGTAAAACCCCAGGCTTCGCTATATGAAAGACCGCTGTCTTCCGGGAAGATGATCTTGACGTAAAGTGTTTTATCAAATTTCTCTTTGAGGGAGATCAATTCTTTGTGCATTCGGGGCTCACTGACCGTTTTGAAATCATTTTCACCGGGCAGTTTAATGGCGATCTGCTCATTGCCGTCAATTCTGGCCTTGCGAACTTCGACCACCGTCTTGCCACGCGGTGTGCGGGCCGGCCTGACCAGTTTGTCGTATTTCTCCCTCAGATCATCATATTCACCACCCAGCACGGCAAGTTTGCTGCTCACATTCTCGGCATCAAGCTGGACAGATTGTAACTGCTGCCCCTGCTGCTGATAGTTTCTTTGCAGGCTGGCATATCTGCTGCGACTATCAGCAAGCTGGGTGGACAGGGTATCACGCTGCTGCGCGGTCTGCTCGAGACGGGTATCGGTCTGCTGTAAGGTTTCACTGGTCTGTGCCAGCTCGCTGCGTGTTGCCTCGAGAGACGCCTGAGACGAAACCAGATCGGAACGCGCCTGGTGCAATTCGGCATCGCGTGTTGCCAGACTTTTGCGTGCCAGATCACGCTGTTCCGTGATCTTCATACTTTCCATACGCAACATGGACAGCAACTGCTCAACCTCAATCAGGCGAATCGCCAGACCCTCTTTTTCCGAAGCGGTTTTACGTACCAGTTCAGCCTGCTCGCGTTCGGCCTCCATGGTAGTCCTCAGTTTCACGATCAGCTCGCTGTTGCGAATCATCACAACTACCATGGCCAACAGAAAAATCATCACGATCACGGTCATGATGTCGGTAAATGACGGCCAGAAGCTATCATCACCCTGACCGGATTGGTGATTCATACGGAGGTCGGTAAAGCCATCAGTAAACACTGGGTTTGCTCCTGTCTATTCCGGCACGACGCTGTATTTAACTTTCATCATCTTCATGCAGCCTGAAGCCGGAGCGAAGCAGCTGCTTTATGGTGCTGATGTCGCTGGAAATGGTCTGGCCCTGCATACCATAACTACTGACAGCATCAAGAAGTTTTTGACCAGAGGCTGAATAACGCGCCTGAGACTCTTCCAGTTTGCCAATCAGGTTCTGCATCTTGTGCGCCAGAGAGGCAATATCCTGCATAAC
The DNA here is from genome assembly GCA_965214035.1 of Gammaproteobacteria bacterium. Classification (GTDB taxonomy): domain Bacteria; phylum Pseudomonadota; class Gammaproteobacteria; order JAJDYQ01; family JAJDYQ01; genus JAJDYQ01. The sequence goes on from OZ243932.1 coordinate 1,791,367, forward strand.
CGTATCACTTCGCAGGCCGAACTTCGGTATCAGCAGTGCTGCAGTAACCTGTTCGATACTGTTTATGACATTGGTCTGCACATCCCGCAGCTTGAGGAAGAAATAGCCAAAATACAGGTAACATATAATCGCCGTAATGGTGGTTGACAGCGCCGTTGACATGCCGGAGAGCACGGTTGACATGCCATCCGTGCCATCCGTGCCGGCCAGCAAGTCAGAAGCTCCCAACAGGGCAACGGACAATGAAACGATTGTGCCGAATACCCCGGCCAGAATAAGAATATTGTTGATGAATCTCGCCATGCTGGTACGGGTGCTCTCACTGGCCAGCAGCATGGAAGCCAACGCGCTGTGATTAATCAATACACGCTGCTCATACATCGCCTGCATCAGCATGTAGCGGCGCGAGATAAGCGAATTCATCGGCACACGCCTGACCGGATCCATCGAGTCCCGGCTGATGTTGCGAATAAAACGATTCAAGGCTGCTTCCTCCCCTGAATAGCGTGTGAACATCATTACCAGTTTGAGTAACCCCGCAGCAAACAGCACCAGAATGCTGCTGTTAATCAGCGGGCCAATACCTTCAATCTGATGGCGAATGTAGATATCTTTTATCAGATCAAGTTGCCAGATCACCAGGCCGGCAATTACCCCCGCAATAATCACCATGCGGATCAGAATGTTATTGCTGTAACCCGTGCGCAAATCCAGAGATTCCAACAGAGGGTGAGTTTCTCGCATGGAGGTTTCTCCTTCATCACGCAGTTCAACAGCTCTGATTTTTTCCTCATCATTCATAAGAAGTATTCCATATATGTCTTTAAACCAGGGTTTTACTCGCTATTGCCGCGCACCACAGGCCAGAGCACGGCTGCGGGATGCCTGTAGCTGTTCGACCGGTTCGCTCTCCAGACACCAGCCAGCGAGATTCTGCTCAATCAGTCTGATCAGGGCGTCAATATGATCCGGGCGGTCATTGAGCGCCGGAACATAAGCATACTGCCCGCCACCAGCAGAGAGGAATATATCACGATTTTCCATAGCAATCTCTTCCAGTGTTTCCAGACAATCAGCAGAAAAGCCGGGGCACACAACATCAACACCTTCGACACCGCTCTCTCCCCACTCTTTCAGGGTATGGTCACAATAAGGCTTCAACCATTCTTCCCGTCCAAAGCGGGACTGGAAAACCAGTTGCCAGTCATCATCGGCCAGTTTCAATTTTTCTGCAATCAGGCGGGCGCTGGTATGACACTGGCAATGATAAGGGTCACCATTGGTCAGGAAGCGCCTCGGCAAACCGTGGAACGACATCAAGAGCTTCTGCTTGCGACCATGTCTCTGCCAGTGCTCGCGGATAGAGCGAGCGACCGCCTCCACCCAGGCGTCATGCCGGTGGTAATCCATAACCATGCGGAATTGCGGCACCCGGCGCCAGGTTTTCAGCGTATCAGCGACGGCATCGAAGGTAGAAGCCGATGTGCTTGCGGAGTATTGCGGGTAAAGCGGCAATACCAGCAGGCGAGTACAGTTGGCCTGACGGAGCTTTTCCAGACCATCGGCAATAGAAGGCTTGCCGTAGCGCATCGCCAGCTCGACCTTGACAGGTCCATCAATTCTGGCCTGCAGGGCTGTTTCAACAGCTATCGCCTGCTTCTCCAAAATGACCCGCAGTGGAGAACCTTCATTGGTCCATACTCTGGCATAGGCCGCAGCAGAGCGACGCGGGCGGATATTCAAAATGATGCCATGCAGGACAAGCATCCATAATAGGCGCGGGAATTCCACCACACGGGGGTCAGATAAAAATTCGGCAAGGTAGCGACGCAACGCGCTGGCCCTGGGCTCGTCAGGGGTGCCCAGATTCGTCAGCAAAATGCCGGTAACACCTCGGGTTCCGTGTTCATAATCCGGCGTATTTACAAATCCAACCATCGAGCATATCCCGCCAATCCATGGATTGATCGCCATTGTACAATATGCAGAATAAATCTGGAGGTTTGTCTCATAAAAGATGGGACTGAGTAACGTATCTGTGTAGTCCGTTGATCATGCAGCCGTTTTTTAATCAATCGATATTTTCCCTGAGTCTGGATTGTGCAGAACATGGGTTCTGGAAAGACGGTCGTGCCATGCCAGCCTCTCGGAGTCCAGGAATATCCAGAAAAAGCCGATACCGAATACACACAGGGATAATGTGGCTCCCAGAAAACGTATCAGGGCATTATCCCAGCCAAGCGTAAAGCCATCGTCGCAGGTGACCTGCAATTTCCAGCTGCGCATCCCCAGGGTTTGCCCACCGTGGGTCCAGAACCAGCCAAAGAACAAGAAGCTGATCACATATAAATACAATGTATAGGCCGGACTTTTAAAAAATTCGCTGTTTGCTCCGGCAATAAGCACCACCGGCAGGGCGGCCACCATCAGCAGAGCAGACAGCAGCAGGCCATCGTACAGCATCGCGCCGAGTCTGCGTAGAAAAGTTGCGGTCGTGATATTGGACGCGGTATCTGTCATTGGCAGCAATACTATTCAGAGTCAAGTTATAGTACTTTCATGTCCGCAATACGGCATCCGGCTCCAGATAATCAGGGAACGCTCAAGCAGCCAGAACAATGGGTCACTTCATCACCCGCAGCTTCGCTGCTGCTCTATACCGACCTGTCGGCACAGGTTTTTCAGCCACCCCCTTTGTCTCCGGCAATCTTGACATTGCCGTAGGGCATGGTGCGCCTGTCAATATCTTTATCACTCATAGGACCGCTGTTTTCGTCTGTGCCGATGGAACGGGCAATCAGCGCAACCACAATGGTAAATAATACCAGCAAACCTAATATCCAGATAAACACCCGGGTAAAATCATCTTGAGCACTCATTTCGTTCAGACCTCTATTTCATAGTTTGTAAGCCGGGCACGGAATATAGCGAAAAGCGTGCGGGGCGTCACTGATTTGTATTCATCCGAAACCTCTGGCAAACGTATAACAGGCGATCATAACGATGATTTCAGGTCAGTACCATGCCGCCTGATCTCTTCTCGCCCGGGCCAGAATACTTGAGTCTAATCCAGTTCGAAAATAATGTTGTCGATAAGACGGGTGCCACCAAGACAGACAGCACCTAATATGATCAGCGATTTATCTTCTGCTGCCGGTGGCCGCAGGTCGCCCTGACGTCTGACTTCAATGTATTGAACCTGAAAGCCCTGTTGCTCCAGATTTGCTCTTGTTTGCAGGTTTATCTCATCAAAAACGGCTTTTCGCCGCCGGATCATATCGACTGCCCGGCATAGTTCCTGATACAACCCCGGTGCAATACGGCGATGCTCCCTGCTCAGGTAAATATTGCGTGAACTCATGGCCAGCCCGTCTTCCTCTCGGCAGGTATCGCAGGCGACAATCTGCGTCGGCATTGCCAGCTCGCTCACCATCTGCCGAATCAGGACCAGCTGCTGGTAGTCCTTTCCTCCGAATATGGCAATGTCGGGCTGCACGATATTCAATAGCTTGGTCACAATAGTCGCCACACCATCGAAATGGCCCGGGCGTGATTCGCCGCACAGTGTGGAAGACAGATAAGGCACGCTTACTGTCGTCGTGCTGTTCACATCACCGTACATGGTCTCTACTGAAGGCAGAAAAAGAACATCGGCAGCATGCGTTCCAAGCTTTTTCGCATCTTCTTCTTCGGTGCGGGGATAACCCTCATAGTCTTCGTTCGGGCCGAACTGGGTAGGGTTTACGAAGATACTGGCAATCACACGGTCTGAAAGGGAGTCGGCTTTATCAACAAGCATCAGATGGCCTGCATGCAGATTACCCATGGTTGGCACAAACCCGACAGATTGTCCCATCTTACGATATTCCGCAATGACACGGCGCAGCCCGGCTATCGAAGATACGGTCAACATGAACCAGAAGGGAGATATTGCTCAGGTGAAGCAGTGTTCATCCGCAGGGAAACTACCATCCTTCACCGCTTTGATATAGGCACGTATTGCCTGGGCCGGATGTTGCTGCTGCTCTGAAAAATCCCTTGCGAATCTGGGCATGCGCCCAACAGTCAGGCCAATCGCATCCTGTAATACGAGTATCTGGCCATCACAACTGCTGCCCGCACCTATCCCGATGACAGGAATTTCGACTGCCCCGGAAATGGATTTTGCCAACTCTGCCGGCACACATTCCAGCAGCAACATATCGGCTCCGTGTTCTGCAAGCGCACGGGCATCGCGCAACATGCCAGCGGCACTGGACTCATCGCGCCCCTGCACCCGGTATCCACCGATCTTATGTACAGCCTGCGGTTGCAGACCCAGATGGGCGCAGACCGGTATGCCATGCTGACTTAACTCAGGTACAACTGATAGCTGTGTTTCACTACCCTCCAACTTGACCATATGGGCACCGCCTTCCTGCATTAAACGAGCGGCATTCTCAATTGCCTGTTGCGGACTGGCATAGCTCATAAAAGGCATATCACCGATGATAAATGCGCAGCGGCTGACACGGCTGACAGTTTTAAGGTGATAAACAATATCATCCACCGTCACCGGCAGTGTGCTGTCATACCCCTGCACCACCATCCCCAATGAATCTCCGACAAGAATGACATCCATTCCCGCCTCTTCTTGCAGCGCTGTAAAAGTGGCATCGTAAGCGGTCATGCAGGCAATTTTCCGGCCCTCACGCTTCATGGCGCGAAGATCAGTGACTGTCAGACGTTTGGTTTGAGTGCTCAAATTCATTACATCCGGAATATAAAACATCTTCTATGCCTGGCTGCCCACAGAGATGGATGGTGCCATTATAAAGCATCTGAACAGGGTCTTCCGACAGACATTTTAATTTCTTCCATCCTCAAAGAATCACATCTGTACAGGCAGGTCCGTGCCATACCATGACCAGGAATTTCAATATCTGGATCAATATCCATTAAGGGTCTCAATACAAAACGCCTTTCCGTCATTCGCGGATGAGGAATCATCAGCACCTCGCTTTCTACTGTACGACCACCATAGAGCAGTATATCGAGATCAAGGGTGCGAGGCCCCCACTGCTCACCACCACGCTGACGTTTATGCCATTTTTCTATCAGCTGCAGCTTGCCCAGCAAAACTTCGGGGGAAAGTTCGGTTCTCAACGCTATCACCGCATTGATAAAGTCAGGTTGATTCGGCAGACCAACCGGCTCGGTTCGATAAAACCGTGATACATCAATCAAGCCATCCCGCGCATAATCCCTGATCGACTCAATCGCCATCAACAGGGTATCCATCGAGGCCCCCTGATTGCTGCCGAGGCCAATATGGGTTCTGACTGACATGCCGGCTACCCGGCCACCTGCCTTCGCACTCTCCGAGAGCGCCTGTGCGGTCGGCGATTTCGATTGTTGTTCTGTGCCGCCGGTACATTATCGGCCTCTTGTTCCTGAAAATCTGTCCACCACTCACAGAGCTCCTGAAGATCCTCACCTGCCTGATTACGCAACAATAAAAAATCATAGGCCGCCCGAAAGCGCGGATGGCTTAACAATCTCAGAGGGCGCTTGCCACGACGCTGCTCGAACCTTGACTGCAAGGTCCATATCTCACGCGCCTGAATTGAAAAACGCTTAGGCATCGCCGTCTGCTCAACCTGCCCCCGAAATATATCCTGAGCCACTGCATTCATCACGGCAATATTATCCACATCACCCTGCGCCTCATCATACATTGCCTGTCTCAGGTTTCCCCAAAGCAGAAAAGCATATAAAAATGCCGGATTCACCGGCTTGCCGCTGTCAACCCGCTTGTCTGTATTTTCCAGACCTGCGCGTATAAAAGATTCAATATAATGATCGGAGTCCATACCCAGAGCTTCTTCAGTCTGTAAAAACAGATAGCCGAACAACCCGTATTTCCTTAGAACCTCAAAGCTGCGCAGGGCATGGCCTTTCTGAAACAGCTTTAATACTTCATCAAACAAACGGGCAGCAGGAATATCATCCAGCATGGGGGCCAGATCGTTGATCGGCTGCGCCGCCTCAAGGGACAGATGGAATCCCAGTTTGGCCACAAAACGCAGTGCACGCAGCATCCTGACCGGATCTTCACGGTAGCGCGTCTCAGGATCACCAATAACACGAATCTGCCGGGCATTTATATCTGCAACACCCCCCACATAATCAACAATACTGAAGTCTTTAATGTCATAAAACAGCGCATTACATGTCAGGTCACGCCGCATAACATCACTATCGATATTGCCATAGGCATTATCGCGAAGAATACGACCATCACTCAACTGACTTGCATGACCTTTATGCGTCTCCTCATGGGCAGCCCTGAAGGTGGCCACTTCAATTATTTCCCGCCCATAGCGGATGTGAGCCAGCCGAAAGCGACGACCGATCAGGCGACAATTCCGAAACAATCGCCTGATCTCCTCCGGTGTAGCATTAGTCACCACATCAAAATCCTTGGGATGGTGCCCCAACAACAAATCCCGCACGGCACCACCCACCATATAGGCGTCATAACCGGCCTTGCTCAGCCGATACAAAACCTTCAGCGCATTTTCTGAAATATGGCTTCGGGATACACCGTGATCAGATCGCGGGATAATCTCTGACTTCAGGGAAGAAATAGCAACACCTTGGATATCATAAAATGAATAGCTTAACAGCAATCACGCAGCGTTCCCTCAAGGCAAGGATAATCTTTTGAATAAATCCGGCTCAGGAATAGGCATACTGTTTTCCCCTCTCCCTATTGTTCTCCCGTTCAGCGATACAATTTTAGTCTCTGGATTAAAATATCTAACCACATTGACAAGCCCTGAACCGGTTGTATAGATCAATCCGGCCTTTGCCAATATCAAAATATCTATCAAGGCGTCTCTCTCCTGGGCATACACGGCATCTCTCACCTGGTTATCGCAGTTCACAAATGGGACAAAATCAAGATGAAGACACTTGTCATCGCAAGAGCGTTTTATATCTCGTGCGAATACCCGCCCTGGAAATACCGCCTTCATCTCGTCAATGAACTCTGTCTGATCCGAACACGCAAAAATGCTGCATTGACTGTCCAGCACTTCTTTTAGATAGGCAACATACGGCTTGAGGTCTATTCTGTATTTCCTTCGGTATGCCCCGTCCTTATGCTTCCTTATATCTGTACCACGATAATGGACGGCCACCCAATCTCCCTTGATATGGCTTTCAAACCATTTATTCGCAGACTTTTGGAGGTCTTCCTTAATGGACAGTCGGGTGAGTACTTCATGCCCATATTTGGAGGAAATAAAACGATGCCCAATCTGGTCTATACGACTATTCACAATAACCTGCCGGGCGGAACGGTGTTTTTGCTCTGCTCTGTTCGTTGAGTTAGCCAGAGTATTATTCTCGAAATGTCGCCACATTGCATTGGAAGGATGCTTAAACTTCAGAGTGATGCCCCATCTTTCCAGAAACCATGCGATAATAACCATGGCATTCAATGATGGGCCAACGGGGCGATAGCATGCCCAGTCCACAGTGATAATGTCGGTATTGGCCGTATTTCGATAGAGTAATAATACCTCCTTGAAAAAAATTGCTACAGCACGCGCCTTCCTGAAAAAATTTGCTACAGCACGCGCCTTCGCCTTGTTAAGAGAAACTCCTTTGAGGCTTATTTTGACCTTGTTTTTAGACATTAACACAGAAGGACTTTTCCAGAATTGACTGTCTGACAACGCCTATCAGAGAAAGGGGAAATTGCCTACCAGCAATATACTGTACTGGCTGGTTCTTTGATTTGCAACATCGTTATTCCTGAACCTGATTAGTTCAGGGGCGAATGTACATAATACTCGTTTTATGTTAGGATAATAAGCTACCAGTGCATTATATGGCAGCATTAAGGCTTAGCGTGAGTATGATTCAGCCTGAAATTTACGATGCCCTGATCAGGCGGCATGCCTGGGGAGCGGGTCCGCGCCTTAACAGAAAATCTGGCAGAGATCACAAAACCGATGCAGTAACCATGCAGGCGACTATCGATGAGCTGCGGTCAGCAGTGAGAATCGGAATGGCAGCAGTCCAACCTGGGCTGAAAATCAGAATCATTGAGATCAAAGCAAAAGTGGTCAAGTTCAGCCTTGAACTGCAGGATGGGATGACCGGACTCAAAACTGCGCTGATTAAGTGTATGATGCCATTATTGCGCCGGCAACTGTTCGGCAGCACAGCAACAGTTGCAGGCTTTATAGTCATCCTCGTCAAGTATCTACCCTGACCCGGTGGGCCGGGTTTGACCGTTGGAGGTGTGCCCAGATGGTCTCTGAACACAATAGTGCGGGTGTGTCCGGTACATTTTTTCACGGCAGTTCTGCTGAAATGCCTGATCATCTATCCATGCGGCCTTTCGATTATGATTTGTCCGGCGAGACCCATCAGCGCGATGTACTGCATGAGCAGATAGCCCTGCTTTACAGGTCGCTGTTTATCAGCGGCTTCAGCAATATTGTCGCCGGGTTCTTGTTTGCGACCTTTATGTGGCCATTCTCGTCGCATAATGAACTGTTAATCTGGCTTGTGATGCTGATGGTTGTGTCCTGCACCCGGTTGTTGTTCGCGTTTTTGTTCAGCAGGGAGGCTGCCCGGTTTTCCGACACGGTCTGGCAGAGACTGTTTATGTCCGGGGCGGTCGTGTCGGGTCTTATCTGGGGGTTGGGGGCCTTGTGGTTCTTTACTGATAGCTCCGCCGTATTGCAGGTTGCCTTGGCCTTTACTGTGTTCGCCATCAGTGCCGGTGCGGTGGCAACACATGCCTTTCAGTGGCAGCCGTCGGTCGCTTTTATTGTCCTGACCATCCTGCCGCTTGATATCCTGATGCTGCTGCAAGGCGGATACCTGAATTATGCTCTGGCGGCGGTGTTGTCCTATTCCATCCTGTTTCTCTCCCTCACCGCTCTGAGGGTCTATAACGTCACTCTGACTAATATCAAAACCCGGCTGGAAGCCATCGAGAAAGGAAAGCATCTGGAGTACAGCAGTATTTTTCAGCGCAATCTGTTGTCGGATATGGCTGATGCCCTGATTACTCTGGACAATCAGGGCAGTGTGCTGCTTTCCAATACTGCCGCGGAGAGGCTATTCGGCTATCAGGGCGCGGAACTCCGACATTGCAAGATCAGCGAGCTGCTGACTTTGCCGGAGATTGATACCAGAGTTTCCCGGCATATCAAAACCACTGCCACTCATCACGACGGTCATCAATTTATGGTTGAGCTGGTCACAACACCAATAAAATTGAGGGATAAAATCATTATTTCCTGTCTGTTACGCGATATGACAGAACGCCAGCAGTATGAGCAGATGCTCATTAATGCACGGGATGAGGCCGAGTCGGCAAACCGCGCCAAGTCCGAGTTTTTGTCGAGTATGAGCCATGAGTTACGCACTCCCCTGAACGCTATTCTGGGTTTTTCCCAGTTGCTCGAAATGAGCCTGCAGGATGAGGAAAATATCGCTTCAGTACGGCAGATTCTTGTGGCCGGAGAGCATCTGCTGGCACTGATCAATGATGTTCTGGATTTGTCCAAAATCGAGGCCGGGCATTTTGAGGTGGAGAGCGAGTCGGTCGATATCGAGCCGCTTGTCACGGAATGTATCGAGCTGACCCGCCCACTTGCTGAAAAAGGGAATATCCAAATCAGCAGCCGGTTCTCGAATGACGGGGAAACCGCATTGCAGGCCGACAGACGACGACTGAAACAGATATTGATCAATCTGTTGTCTAATGCCATCAAATATAATCGGGTCAATGGTTCGGTTACGGTCGTCTCTGAGCAGACCCGCGATAGACGGCTGCGCATCACTATTTCAGATACCGGAGCAGGCGTGGCAAAAGAAAAGCAGTCATCCATATTTCAGCCGTTTGAGCGGGCCGGAATTGACCATATTTCAGGCATTGAAGGTACGGGTATCGGTCTGGCGGTGACGCAGAAGCTGCTGGAGATGATGAACGGTGAAATTGACATGTCGAGCGTACCCGGCGAGGGAAGTTCTTTCTGGATTACGCTACCTCTGAGCATGGCGGATGATACCGTCAGAGAGTAGCGTTGCCCGTTCAATCCGCATGATCGCCCCGCTGGTTTTCCGATAAAAACTCCAGAGAGATACAAGGCATTCCACCGCTGTATCCGGGTTTTATACTTTCATGTAGAATGCCTCCCCTTTGTATCCGGGACATTCAATATATGGAACCATTTCAGGGCACTACTATCCTGTCGGTCCGCCGCGATGGTCGGGTCGCCGTCGGCGGAGACGGACAGGTCTCGACAGGCAGTACGGTCATGAAGGGTAATGCGTGCAAGGTGCGCCGCCTGTATCATGAAAAAGTGCTTGCCGGATTTGCAGGTGGCACCGCCGATGCCTTTACTTTGTTTGAACGCTTTGAGGGCAAACTGGAAACCCATGGCGGGAATCTGTTAAGGGCTGCGGTCGAGCTGGCCAAGGATTGGCGAACTGATCGTATGCTGAGACGACTGGAGGCAATGCTGGCTGTCGCTGACCTTGAGGCATCTCTGGTTATTTCCGGTAATGGTGATGTCATTCAGCCTGAAAATGATATTATGGCTATCGGTTCCGGTGGTATGTTCGCTTTGTCAGCGGCTGTCGCACTGTTTGAGAATACAGAGCTGCCGGCACGTACTATTGTGGAAAAGGGCCTGAATGTCGCCGCCGGTATTTGTGTCTATACCAACTCCAGCCTGACGATTGAGGAATTGGGATAGGTCTCCCCGACACCTCAAGGAATGTGTCATTATGTCTGAATTAAATCCCAAACAGATTGTCGCCGAGCTCGATAAACATATTGTCGGTCAGGAGGCCGCCAAGCGTGCTGTGGCCATCGCTCTGCGTAACCGCTGGCGCCGTTTGCAGCTTGATGAAGAGCTGCGCAATGAAATCACTCCCAAGAATATCCTGATGATCGGCCCTACCGGTGTCGGCAAAACAGAGATTTCCCGCCGTCTGGCAAAACTGGCAAATGCCCCATTTATCAAGGTAGAAGCAACCCGGTTCACCGAAGTTGGCTATGTCGGCAAAGAGGTTGATTCAATCATCCGGGATCTGGTCGATGTCGCAGTAAAACAGACACGCGAAAGCGCCATGGAAAATGTCAGGGAGCAGGCCGAGGCCAAAGCCGAAGAACGCATACTTGATGCCTTGCTGCCCACACCCCATGCACCGGGCTTTGATAATATCGACGACCATGGGCCGAATAATACAACCCGCGAAAAGTTTCGCTCCAAGCTGCATCGCGGCGAACTGGAAGACAGGGAGATTGAAATCGAAGTCTCCGGAACAACTATCGGCGTGGAGATCATGGCACCACCTGGCATGGAGGAGATGACCAATCAGTTACAGGGCATGTTCCAGAATCTGTCTAATACCAAGAAGTCCAACCGGCGCCTGAAAGTCTCCGATGCCCGTCAATTGTTGCGGGATGACGAGGCCGCCAAACTTGTCAATGAAGAGGAAATCAAGCTTCATGCACTGGAAAATGTAGAACAGAACGGTATTGTCTTCATCGACGAAATCGACAAGGTAACCAGGCACGGCGGACAAAATGGCCCGGATGTGTCTCGCGAAGGCGTACAGCGCGATCTGCTACCACTGGTTGAAGGTTGCTCTGTCAATACCAAATACGGCATAATAAAGACTGACCATGTGTTATTCATCGCTTCCGGCGCGTTTTTGCTTTCCAAACCCTCTGACCTTATCCCCGAATTGCAGGGCCGCCTGCCTATCCGGGTCGAGTTCGATGCACTAAAAACAGAGGATTTCGTGCGAATCCTGACTGAACCGGATGCCAGCCTGACCGAGCAGTATGTTGCTCTGATGGCCACTGAGGGGGTCAATATCGAGTTTGCCGAGGATGGGGTTCGCCGGGTCGCTGAGGTAGCCTATTCCGTTAATGAAAGAATTGAAAATATCGGGGCCCGTCGCCTGCATACTGTTATGGAGCGCCTGCTTGAAGATGTTTCGTTCAAGGCATCGGATATGGAAGGAGCCCTGATTTGCATTGACAATGCGTTTGTTGATCATAATTTGTCCGAGTTTTCCAGGGATGAAGATCTCAGTCGTTATATTTTATAGAGCCAGTCATTATGTCCCGTAATAACCCTGTCCCCACCGAACTGAATTATGATGCTGCAACAAGGCTACTCACCGTCAGGTTTGATGAGGGCAGTGTGTTTGATCTGTCAGCAGAATATCTGCGCACGCATTCGCCTTCGGCAGAGGTTCAGGGCCATGGGCCGGAATCTTACAAATTACAAATCGGCAAGAGGGATGTAAAAATCGAGAAAATCGAACCCGTAGGCCACTATGCGGTCTGCATTGTGTTCGATGATGGACATGATTCCGGTATTTTTTCATGGGACTGGCTTTATAGTCTGGGCACGAATCAGAACAGTAACTGGCAGAAATATCTGGCTGCCTTAAAGGCGGCCGGGCATAAGCATCCGGAGCTTTAGCAAGCTCTATTTCATGCTGTATCCAATGGTTGATGCTACAGACAAAAAATGCTATGTCGATTTCGGCTACGAGGATGTGCCCTACGATGAAAAATCCCGGCGGGTAAAGCAGGTCTTTGATTCTGTCGCCGACAGGTATGATGTAATGAATGATGTCATGTCCTGTGGCCTGCATCGTCTCTGGAAGCGTTTTACTGTCAGCCTGTGCCAGCTCAGGCCGGGTAACCGGGTGCTGGATCTGGCCAGTGGTACCGGCGATCTGGCTGCCCGCATGTGGCCAACAATCGGCCACAACGGTGAACTGGTCGTTGCCGATATTAATCCTGCCATGCTCAGCCATGGTCGTGACCGTCTGATTGACAAAGGCATCGGCAGCAATGTCAGATATGTGCTGGCCGATGCCGAGTCATTACCGTTCCCGGATCGCTTTTTTGATGTCATTACTATTGGCTTTGGCCTGCGCAATGTCACGGCAAAGCAAAATGCTCTGCGCTCCATGTATCACTGCCTGAAACCAGGAGGACGCTTGCTGGTGCTGGAGTTTTCAAAACCCGCTGTGCCGGGATTGAGCCGGCTATATGATTTATATTCCTTTTCTGTGCTGCCCAAAATGGGCCGGACTATCGCCGGCGATGAAGACAGTTATCGCTATCTGGCGGAGTCTATCCGACGACACCCGGATCAAGAGACACTAAAGTGCATGATGCAGGAGGCCGGCTTTGAGAGCTGTCAGTTCTACAATCTGGCAGGCGGCATCGTCGCCATACATCGAGGTTACCGGTTTTGAGATTGCCCGGAGTTATCCTCGCTGGTATTGAGACCACCTTTAATCGTTTGCTTATGGAGCAACCCGACCTGATCTGTCCCGCTCTGGGTGGTCGGTGTATCTGCCTTAACCTGACCGGTGTCGATCTGGCATTGTTCTTCCGGTTTACTGCTGACCACGTTATTTTGCTGGATGAATTTGAGCAATGTGCCGATGCCACCATATCCGGCACTCCACTGGCCCTGGTCAGCGCAGGTTCCGGCAACAATACTCACGATCTCCGATTCGACGGCGACCTGCAGGCCGCTCGGGCATTCGGAGATTTACTGCAGGGCATTGACCCTGACTGGGAGGAATGGTTATCCCGTTATGCTGGAGATACCATCGCTTTTCATATCGGCGAAACAATTCGTTATTGGCGACAGTGGGGGGGACAGGCCAAACAGGCTTTTGCCGAAGACCTGAGAGATTATTGGCAGATCGAGACCCGGCAATTGCCTGTCAGGGATGAGGTTGATCAGTTTGTCCGTGGTGTCGATGAGCTGCGGGCGGATGTCGAACGCTTTGCAATGCGTGTGCAGCGATTGCATCGCCGGATTGGTAGCGATGGATGATAAACCGGTGATGGATATAGACCTGACACAGGAGCCTGATATTCAAGACCCTTCTGGAAGGGGCAGCACCATAAAATTCCCACCTGGACAGAACGAGGCTGACGCCACATGATCGGCCTGAGACAATTTTTTCGTCTGTTCCTCATTAACCGTGTTCTGGTTCGGCACGGCCTGGATGAGATTGTCCTGGAGGCACATATCCTCAGGCCGTTACGCTTTCTTGTCCATGCTGCACCCTGGAATTGGTTCTCTCACCACAAGGAGCCTCTCGGCAAGCGAATTCGCATGGCACTCGAAGACCTTGGGCCAATCTTTATCAAGTTCGGGCAGATGCTTTCCACTCGTCGGGATCTGTTACCTTCGGGCATTGCCGAGGAACTGGCATTGTTGCAGGACAGGGTACCTCCGTTTCCAGGCAATCAGGCACGGGCCATGATCGAGAGCAGCCTGAGGCAGCCGATTGACCAGCTATTCGATGAATTCAGCGAGATACCTCTGGCTTCGGCTTCTATCGCTCAGGTACATACGGCCCGGCTGAAGGATGGTCGCGAGGTAGTCATCAAGGTGTTACGGCCCGATGTTGAACGCTGGATCAGGCATGATCTGAGCATCCTTTATACCATTGCCAGACTGGCCAACCGTTATTGGAGCGAGGGTAAGCGCCTGCGGCCCATCGAGGTCGTGCAAGAGTATGAAAAAACCCTGATGGATGAGCTTGATCTGATGCGAGAAGCCGCCAACGCCGCACAATTAAAGCGTAATTTTGAGGGTTCAGATTTACTTTATGTGCCGGAGGTGTATTGGGACTTCTGCCGCAGGGATGTGATGGTCATGGAGCGGATTCGTGGTGTGCCTATAGGCGACATGGATGCCCTGCGCACCGCTGGCGTCAATTTCCGTGAACTTTCTGAACGTGGTGTGGAAATTTTTTTCTCACAAGTATTCTCTTATAACTTTTTCCATGCAGACATGCATCCAGGCAATATCTTTGTCGATGTCAGTGATCCCGAAAAGCCACGTTATATGGCCGTGGATTTCGGCATTATGGGCAGTCTGTCACTTTCTGATAAACGTTATCTGGCTGAGAATTTTATCGCTTTCTTTGAGCGTGACTATTTCCGTGTGGCACAACTGCATGTGGATTCACGCTGGGTGCCGGAGGATACCCGTGTCGATGAGTTTGAGGCCGCAATACGTACTGTCTGTGAGCCCATTTTTGAAAAGCCACTGAAAGATATTTCCTTCGGCCAGTTGTTACTGCGTCTGTTTCAAACCGCACGCCGCTTCAATATGGAAATACAGCCACAATTGGTGCTGTTACAGAAAACCCTGTTAAATATAGAGGGCCTGGGACGGACTTTATATGATGAGCTGGATTTGTGGGTTACCGCCAAGCCTTTTCTGGAAAGCTGGATGCGGGATCAGGTCGGATATCGCGCCCTGATAAGGCAACTCAGACATGAGCTGCCGTTGTGGGGAGAGAAACTTCCGCAACTGCCCCTGCTGGCCCATGAGTTTCTAAAACAGGCCAATGAAGGAAAGCTGAAAACTGACCGACGCGATGAATCTCTGGAGGAAATTAAAAGCCATATCACCGCAAACGGCAACAGACGCAGCAGGGCTATTGCCGGTAGCGGCCTGTTCATTGGTGCCGCTATTCTGCCGGCAACAACATCACTGGCACCATGGATCCCGGCCCTTGTCGGTATCGCCGGAATAGGGCTGCTGGTCAGCAGCCTCTTCAGAGACAGTTGAACCACCGAGGCAAATATGCTCCAATGGTTCATCAACAATGAGCTGCTTTTAGACACATGAAAAAATTGATTCTACTTTTCATCTCACACGGGGCCGTTTTCTCATTGGGCTTCGCTGTCGGCATCTATATGCTACCCATTCTGATCGCACCAGAAGGACCTGATCAGGCCGAGGTCAGCAGGAGTGCCCGGGGAGCGAGCTATACCACTACGTTCAGGCGGGACTTGAAAGGTAGCGATCTCGTTCATTGGGGAGATGGTTCTCTATCCATCGGTCAGGATACCATTTCATTTATGGGCAAGCTGGCACCCGGCCCGGATTATAAGTTGTATCTGACACCAGAATATGTTGAAGACGAGGAACAGTTCAAGGCAATAAAAAGTCGATCAGCACGGGTCGGTGATGTGAAAACATTTGAAAATTTTGTTGTAGAGATACCGGACAATATCGACCCGGATGACTATACCACCGCCGTAGTCTGGTGCGAGACTTTCAGCCAGTTCATTTCAGCAGGGGCTTACCGATAGCCCGCATCCGGTACCGCTGCTGCCATACCTGTGCATCGGCTGCAACGGGCTGGGACCGGCGTCCTCCTGTGTATTATCCTGTCGGACTTTCACCACAAGGATGAATGTGAAAGATCAGCTTATTGAATTGTTGACTGCAGCGGTCAACCAGCTCAGGGAACAGGGCATCCTGGACATTGACCATATCCCTCCTCTGAAAGTGGAGCGCTCCCGCGATCCATCTCATGGCGATCTGGCCAGCAATATCGCACTTGTACTGGCCCGGCCTGCCAAAATGAGTCCGCTCGATCTGGCGCACAGAATTGTCGATTCCATGCCTGATGTTGACTGGCTGGAAAAAACAGAAATTGCAGGACCGGGATTTATTAACTTCTTTCTGGAGTCCGCTCCGGTCAGCCGTATCATCCGTCAGATCCTGGAACAGGGCGATACCTTTGGATGCAATGAATCAGGCAGAGGCATCAGGGTTCTAATCGAGTTTGTTTCGGCCAATCCGACCGGGCCTTTGCATATTGGCCATGGCCGGGGAGCTGCCTATGGGGCTTCTTTGTCCAGCCTGCTGCAAGCCAACGGTTATTCGGTACATAATGAATATTATGTGAATGACTCCGGGCGCCAGATGGATATACTCGCGGCCAGTGTCTGGCTACGCTACCTTGAGCTGGCCGGTGTACAACTGCCCTTTCCAGCAAGCGGCTATCAGGGTGATTATGTCTGGGATATAGGCGCGACCCTGCATCGGGAAAACGGCGATGCTTTCCGTCATCCGGCTGAATCTGTTACTGCCGGCCTGCCCACTGATGGGCCGGGCGACGATGGGGAGTTATACATTGATGCACTGATCAGCCGTTGTCGGTCTCTGCTCGGCGAAGAACACTATCGACTGATACACCAACAGGGACTGACGGAGGTCACCGCCAATATCGCACGCGACCTGCGTGAGTTCGGTGTGCAGTATGATGAGTGGTTTGCGGAGTCTTCTCTCATGGAGA
The DNA here is from genome assembly GCA_965214035.1 of Gammaproteobacteria bacterium. Taxonomy (GTDB): domain Bacteria; phylum Pseudomonadota; class Gammaproteobacteria; order JAJDYQ01; family JAJDYQ01; genus JAJDYQ01. The sequence continues at coordinate 1,808,536 of OZ243932.1, forward strand.
ACCACTCCATTCAGGGGGTGATTAACCAATTACTGGAGTCCGGCAATATTGAAGAACGCGATGGCGCATTGTGGTTTAAGTCTTCCACCTACGGCGATGAAAAAGACCGCGTCGTGCAACGCCATAACGGGCTGCATACCTATTTCGCTTCGGATATCGCTTATCACATCAATAAACTGGAGCGTGGCTATGATCGCCTGATCAATATCTGGGGAGCCGACCATCATGGCTATATCGCCCGTGTCAGGGCCGCCATGACGGCACTGGGTACCAAACCGGATCAGTTAGAGGTGATGCTCGTGCAGTTCGCCTGTCTTTATGAAGGCGGTGAGCAGGTCAGAATGTCAACCCGCTCCGGTCATTTCGTCACCTTGCGCGAGCTGCGCCAGAATGCCGGCAATGATGCAGCCCGCTTTTTCTATGTCATGCGCCGACCAGACCAGCATCTGGATTTTGATATTGATCTGGCAAAATCCCGGTCCAACAAAAATCCGGTGTATTACATCCAGTATGCTCATGCCCGTGTCAGCAGTGTGTTCCGTGAACTGAAGGAGCGTGGCCTGCATTGGAATATGGAACAGGGCCTGAATAATCTGGAATATCTTGCTGAGGAGCAGGAACAGGAGCTAATCCGGGTCATGTGCAATTATGCAGAGCTGATCGCCAACGCGGGAAGCCGGCATGAACCACATCAGATTACCTATTATCTGCGTGAACTCGCTCAGGCCCTGCATTCCTGTTATAACGCCCACCAGTTTATAGTTGATGATGAATGCCTGCGTAATGCCCGCCTCTGTCTGATCAGGGCGGCACAGCAGATCATCCGCAACGGCCTGCGCATTATCGGCGTCAGTGCTCCGGATGCAATGCACCGCGACTGACACAACCATCTCGAATGCCCGCTCCAAAGAAAGTCAGGCTGCCCGAACATAACCGGCAATGCGGATTCTGCTGGAAGAGTGGGTTATCAGGAGTCGTCATGGGCACACTCGGCTGCTGGCTGGTTATGAGTGGCACAATTATCCCGGAAAATCTGACCGGCAACCCCGACAGCGATACCATCCTGCCAGAGGCGAAGGTAAATACGCCGGAAGAAGATGTCCTGGAAAATCTTCCCATTGAGTTTTACAAACTGCTGCCCAGCCGTGAGGAGCGTGTGGAACCGCATACTATCAGCCAACAGATTCGTGAAGGTTCGACGGGCACCACAACCGACAAGGCAAAACCATACCGGCTGCAAGCCGGCTCTTTCCGCAAGCCGGAGGATGCCGAGCGGCGACGTGCCAGCATTTCAATCCTTGGCCTGGAGGCCGGAATTGAAAAGGTTACTCATGGAAACAAGACCTGGCATCGCGTCATGCTGGGGCCTTTTGAGTCACTTAGACACCTTGAGGCGACACGCCATCGCTTGAACAGCAATGATATTGAAAGTATTGTCCTGAAACTTAAATCAAGATCTTGATTGGGCCGGTCGCGCCCCTATAATCCAGCGCGTCCGGTATTGTAAAGGTGCAACCTATGCTGAGAATTGGTTTATTTCTGGCTACAAACATCGCTGTCATGTTTATCCTGAGCATCACGTTCAGCTTATTGGGGATAGGCGGCGTGTTGCAGGAAAATGGCGTCGATCTTGATCTCAATGCCCTTCTGATCTATTCCGCCGTGATTGGCTTTTCCGGCTCCCTGATCTCGCTGTTGATATCAAAGTGGTCCGTCAAGCGGAGCATGGGAGTGCAGGTCATTGCTGATCCGGCCAATGACACCGAACGCTGGCTCAAGGAAACCGTGCGCCAGCAGGCTGAACGAGCCGGTATCGGAATGCCGGAGGTCGGGATTTTTAATCACCCCTCGCCCAATGCCTTTGCCACCGGCTGGAATAAAAACAATGCCTTGGTCGCCGTCAGTACCGGCCTCATGGAACACATGAACCGTGATGAGGTCGAAGCCGTACTCGGGCACGAAGTCAGTCACGCCGCAAACGGCGATATGGTCACGCTGGCACTGGTGCAGGGTGTGGTCAATACCTTTGTCATTTTTCTGTCACGGGTTATTGGCTTTGTTATTGACCGGGTCGTCTTCAAGGTACAGCGCGGGCATGGACCGGCCTTCTGGATCGTATCCATACTGGCACAGTTTATACTCGGCATTCTCGCCTCGACCATTGTCATGTGGTTCTCCCGCCGACGTGAATTCCGTGCCGATGAAGGCGGTGCCCGACTGGCCGGCCGGCACAAGATGATTGCTGCCCTGAAACGTTTGCAGGCCGCACATGATTCGCCACCTCTGCCGGACGAGATGGCCGCATTGGCCATTAATGCCGGCAAGGTTCAGGCCATGTTTTCCAGCCACCCGCCATTGCAGGACCGAATTGCTGCCCTTGAGGCATTGACAGACAAACCAACTGTTTATTGATCTGTATATCACCATGGAGAAAGACATGTCAGAAGCTGCTATTGCCCAAAAAGAACCCTATGAAGTCGAGCTGGAACCCGGTACCTACTGGTGGTGCGCCTGCGGGCGTTCAAAGAGTCAGCCATTTTGTGATGGCTCTCATTCCGGAACCGATTTTTCACCGGTTGAAATCAAAGTAACGAAGAAAGAGACTTTCTGGTTGTGCGGCTGCAAGGCTACCGCCGATGCCCCGCATTGCGACGGTGCCCATAATAAATTGTAGGTCATCGCTGCATTAGTTGTGTCCGCACAGGTAACGGATCGGCTATTGATCAGGGAATGACATACAATAATCCCTTGACGAGGATGGAAAGCAACCAGATTTATCAGGGCCAACAGCAAGGGTGATCTGATGACTGACAGATGCCGAAAAGGTATCATGGAGGAATTTCATGAATCAAGTCTTGACTTTAATCTGAAACTTGGAAATCAGGAATTAAAACACCCAGTTTTCTTTTTGCATAAAACCCTCCAACCGGATACAGGGAATTTGAAAATACTCGCAGACATTGGGAATTTTTGCGGCATTCGGAGTGTACTTTTCTTCTGTTACCACGGAAGCATTAAGGTTTTTCGCTCTAGCAATGACGAACGGATCTGCTACAGGACTCCCTTTCAAACGATTTCTCTTATGAACCATTCCCCGAAAATGCCGCACTTGGAATATTTGTTTAACAAAACCAAATTCTTCAGCGGTTGGTTCCGTAAATAGTATATTTTTCTTTATCTTTCACCCCTTCCGCAAGCGAATCATTGTAGGAACTTACTTCATTGTACACCTCGCGAACGGAAACCAGCTTTTCTTCACTAACAAGCGCATTGAATTTGTTCCATAAAGAAGGGAATCTTTCCGGGTAGTAATACCGAAAGAGATTGATCAGTGAATTACTGTCGAACACATACTTCACACTGTCACTTCCTGAGAAAGCATATGGTTCTCGAACTGACTAACGGATGCTTCCTTTATGCCGAGGAATTCAGCCAACTGGGGTTTTGAAATGCTCCCTCGATAAAATTTCCTGAACGCTGCTTCGATATAGACTGTGCCTAAATAGACCCCTCGATTATTATAATAATTGCCCCCCGACGTTGTCCCCTTCGATTTTTTGCCCCATTCTTCAACCTTCGATTGATAAAATGAATCCGAAGTCAATTTTAGATCATGGCACTTTCTCAACACGACTTCCCGACTGACGCTGTATTTTTTCGCCAACTTCACCAAAAGTTCGTCCGTGAGTTCCCTGTCAACGACATGCGGCTTAATGTCTTCTGTCGGAACCAGAAATTCTCCCGCAAACCGATTGCAGAAAACTTCAATGCCCCTGTACTCATCCGCCATGTCACGAATAAAATCATCAGGGTGCGAGTCTATGCCGCCTGTTTTGAACAGAATATGGGCAAGCTCGTGAAACAGAGTGAATATCTGATGTGTTTTGGGACGGCTGTTATTAATATAAATAACAGGGAATTCTTCGTCATATAAACAGAACCCTGAATATTCCTCATTCCTGAATGCGTCTTTGAAAACGAAAACGCCATGTCGCACCACCACATTACGCCAAAACTTTAAGGCATCATCGCTGGTTTTCAGAGTGCCCTGCTTATCGAGACCAACACCAAGATATCTCCGTACTACCTTTGCGACCGAAAAAATAGCATCGGGACCGCCAATTTCAATATCAGTAAAAACCCGTTTTGAGGCAGGGTTGGTTCCATCAAACAGCTCCTTGAGGTTTTCCTGCATGGCTCGTGCCTGCCGAACCAAATAAAGGAAACGAGGCCCCATCCGCTTGATTTCCGCCTGTGGAAGAGTGCGGAAAGATTCTCCGGCGGGCTTTTCCTCCGGTGGTTCCGGGAAAAAGAACAATGCCAGTGGACGCCTGTATATTTTATAGGCAAGCTGTTCCAACTGCGCATAAGTGGGACTCTCATCTCCTGCTTCCCACAGTCTTATGGTTTCAGCCGTTATTTTTTTCCGCTTCAGCTTTGCAACAACATCATCAATAGTGAACTCACCCGTTTTCCGGGCCCAATACAACATTTCGGGATTCACGGAAATCTGATCGCCCATGGCTTTCGGCTGCCTCTGTTGATCAATCTGATGGATTGGAATTGTGTATTAACAGAAGCCAGTAATCAATAATTTTTGGTCAGTTTTATACTATTCTCTTTTTAAGTAACGCCGATCTTAACGAAAACAGAAAGCCTACACAGGAAGAATTGAACAAGCGGTGGCGGCTGGTTAAGAAGTAGTCAGACCATCCTTGCAGATTTTGCTACATAATTCCCCTAAAATATCTTCCGATTTTTTTATGTGTCTGGGATTGATTTTACTGGTATCCATAGCTGCCAAATCTGATATTTTTTTGTGAAAATAATCCAGGCTTGTCCCGTGCAATAGAGGATTGAATCGGATATAGGCCAGCTCGGACATACAGGCCATTATCTATGCTGTTCTATCGCTGTATGCCTGCCTGTAAGAAGGCAGTTCTTTTGACAGAAGAGCTTCAATTTCTTTTTTTTAGCTTTGTGAGGCTGCAATACTGTTTGACATTGGTTTTCCTCTTGCTTGTGTTATTTGGAAAGGGAACTATATAAGGGTTCCTGTTTATCGGCAGGAATTTCTGGAGTGGGTAATTGTTTGGCAACACACAGTTGCCGGCCCACTGTTCCCCCGGCCTCATTATTCGGAAATCCTCTCAGCTACCCATTGAGGAAACCTTATCAGGCATGGTTGACCCCAACCTGTGCAAACTCACAATGGCTTGCTGGCAGAGGTTCGCCCTCTCCTTTCAGTCCCTCAAGGTGAAATTCAATGGCTTCCTTAACCAGCCGCAAGACCTCCTCTTTGGTTTCTCCAACGGCGATACATCCCGGAAGATCGGGAGCGCAAGCCCCATAACTGGTCTCGCCCTGCTCAATAACTACGGTAAGTTTCACGATCAAAGAAATTTCCAACGCTATATGTGATTTCTTTTTCGGGCTATTATGAATAGTTTTTTCCTGTAAATGCTGATGGAGTGATCTGATAAAAACTTTTTCCAGGGGCCGTTTTTACTGAACCATGCCTGCACCCTATAAAACCAGCTAACGGAATATAACAGCCTGACTTCTTTATAGTCTCCCCTTGGGCAATTCGTTAGATATCGCATATTCCCACCGTGGAAATAACCACTAAAGTTTAATAGTATCCAATTCTCAACTGATTTTCCTATAGTTGGAATGAATTTGGCAGCCAATCCCATCAATTTTATTATTGATCCATTCGGAGGTAACATAGTCACGCAGTCAGCGGCATTCACTATTCTATAGACAGGTGTCTTTATATCTGAAATCCAGTTCTCATCACCTACCCTTGGGGCACCAAATGTGTAACAAGCTGCATTTCCTGCCTGATGCGTTATTTTTTTCGCTGCTATTGTGGCTAAAGCTCCTCCCAGACCATGACCTGTTATGAATAAGGATTTTTCTTTAACAGATTCTGTTTCAAGTGCTGCCTCTATGTCGAGTCGCACTTTCTGAAACGCTTCCTCGAAAGCGCTATGAATTTTTCCGCCACCATCATCTTTCTTGATCACTGCGCTTGTATTCGCTTTTATATCTTTAATGCTGATTGCCTCTGTTCCCCTGAATGCCAAAACAGCATATTGATCGTTCATCACTAAAATAGCTTGCGTTTCATCTTTATTAAAGATTTGAACAAGCTGATAGTTTAATAGCTGTAATTCCTGTTCCAGATTTTCCTTTTCTTTTTCGTGGTCATAATTAGCAATATCTAAAATACCTTCCAATTTTTTTATGTATCGGGGATTGATTTTACTGGTATCCATAGCTGCCAAATCTGATATTTTTTTGTGAAAATAATCCAGGCTTATCCCGCGCAATAGAGGATTGAATCGGATATAGGCCAGCTCGGACATACATGCCATTATCCATGCTGTTCTATCGCTGTATGCCTGCCTGTAAGAAGGCAGTTCTCTTGACAGAAGATCTGCCATTTCCTTTTTTTGGCTTTGTGAAGTTGCAATACTGTTTGACATTGGTTTTTCCTCTCGCTTGTGTTATGCGGAAAGGGCATTATATAAGGATTCCTATTCATCGGCAGGAATTTCTGGAGTGGGTAATTGTTTGGCAACACACAGTTGCCGGCCCACTATTCCCCGGCCTCACTATTCGGAAATCCTCTCAGCTACCCATTGAGCAAACCTTATCGGGCATGGTTGACCTCAACCTGTGCAAACTCACAATAGCTTGCTGGCAACGGTAATTTTCATGATCAAACTCCTTCATTTTCTCCGGCGGTAAGGGTTTGGGGAATATGATCCCTTGTTGCTTCAGGTCATCGGCATAGACCGGGTGCTGCATCAGGTCAGTGCGAGTGCGACGCACGGTCAACGGTTCTATAATTTTATTACGTATGCGGGCATACAGGTTTTCCATGCTCTGATGAGAGGCTTCATCGGGGTTCCTGTTTTGCAGGATTTCTCTGTATTCATTTGCTGCCGTGATAAAAAATCGGCTGATATTGATATCCAGTGTACTGTCGTTGGCATCCTGGAACAGAAGCAACTGGTTTCTTATGTCGTCCGGACGATTATTGAGCGGTGTGGCAGAAACGAGGATGACCCGTTTCGTATCTCCTTCCCTGCGGCATGGAAATTTACATATCCTTTGTAATTCGGAATAGCCCTGTGAGGCGTCATTCCTGAATTTATGCGCTTCATCGACGATGACCAGATCGTACTGTCTTGCCTTCGTAATTTTATGGAGGCTACCTGATGTGATGATTTTAACATTATCCAGCCCAAACTTACCAGTAGTCTCTTTCCAATTTTCCTTGACCGCCGGTGGACAAACGATCAAAGTCCAAGAACGGTATTCGGGATAGTCATTAAGATAGAAATACTTGCGGGCGGTTAACGTGGCAATGACGGTTTTGCCCAGCCCCACTACGTCAGACAGAAAAAAGCCATTGTGTTTTTCGAGCAACAGAAAACCTTGCTCCACAGCGTCCATCTGGTAATTCAGGCGCAGCCACCCTTTCGGCAGATCGGTCACGCTGTTGGGATCAAATTCGATTTCCTTGCCAAAGTATTCAATCAGCAGCTTGATGTAAATTTCAAATGGTGTGAAGTCATCCCGCAGGTGTGTCTGGTCTTTGGCATCAGCGATTTGTTCAGGCAGTACCTCAACTGCTTCAGCCCATAGCTTTTCAAATTCATCGCTCGCAAACTTGATGTCGTCATAGTCCCTCAGGGAAACATTAAATTCATAGTTAATGGAGTGCTCCTCTGCTCCGAGTCCCGCGCCGGTCAAGTTGGGCGAGCCAGTGATGACTTCACCACTGCTATGTTCATTGAAATCTACGGGTCGAAAAATATAGATCTTGGCGCGCAGCTTGCGCGACGGATGCGCTCTGATGAGGACTCTTCCTGACTGTATGTCTTTTACAAATTGCAGAATACTGTTTTCAACTTGTTCATCGTATTCGGCATTTGTGATTTCCTGTTTGAACTGCTCGATATAATCCTGTTTGGCTTGTGCCTTGTTGACGCCAAATGGTAATGACAGACCTCTTTGCTGTGCCATATTGGTCCATCGGTCAACATCAATACCTACCAGTATCCGTATCTGTTCCAGTTTTTCCAAATGCGGGCGCAGGTGGAAGTAGCCGGTGGAGCGGAAGTAGGCAACCAGAGTGTCAAATTCAGCTATTTGCGGATTGTTCTCGAATACTGCCGCAAATTTTTGCAATACGGTGTTACCGTCGCTGTTCGTGAAGAATCGGGTGGTCATGAATTGTGGGTATTCTTAAATAACAGTAATAAACCATTTAACCAGCGATTCAAAACTCGTCCCTTTTTTGCAGAAGTCGCGGTTGCACACAGCCTTATGCCCCCCCCTGTAAGCTACAGGATAAAAGACTTGCATGGCTTGTCAAGGGACTATTGTATGTCATTCTCATTGATTCATTCAGGGTGGTTCGCCAGGCATGTAAAGTGCGGCCGCCCCTCTTACGCCACTGTCATCACCGTGCAGATTGCGCACCAGACGGGTCTGCACATTGTCAGAGAATATGTATTCGCCCCAACACTCCGGCACCCGTTCATACAGGGTTTCGATATTCGATAGTCCACCGCCCAGAACAATGACCTCCGGGTCAAAGATGTTAATGACGATCGATAGTGATCTCGCGAGCCGGTCAATATAGATATCCAGTGCCTCCGCAGCCAGTGGATTGTTGCGGACCTGTGCCATAATCTCGGCGGCAGTCAGTTGCTCTCCACCTGAATCCCGGTAGTGTATGGCCATGCCCGGACCTGACAGAAAGGTCTCGATACATCCTGAATGGCCGCAGTAGCAGGGAATTCCAGGGCGCTCATCGTCACGGGCCAAAGGCAGGGAACAGTGTCCCCATTCGCCGGCAATCGCATTAGGACCTGTAATCAGTTGTCCGTCAAAAACCAGCCCACCCCCAACTCCTGTACCAATAATGACTCCAAACACGGAACGCGCTCCGGCGGCCGCACCATCGGTTGCTTCGGACACGGCAAAACAATCGGCATCATTACGCAAACGAAAAGGCCGCCCCAGGGCCTTTTCAATATCCCTGCCCACCGGCTTCAGGTTCAGACAAGCCGAGTTTGAGTTGCGCATCAGCCTCGTTGTCGGAGAAATGGCACCGGGAGTACCAATACCAACCGTTGCCGAGCAACCAACTTTAGATTCCAGCCATTCAACCATGCGTACAATTTTGTGCAGAGTCAGTCCGTAGTCCTCAGGTGCAGCGGGAATACGCTCATAAGCCTGGGCATTACCATCGTCATCCAGGACGATACCCGCTATCTTTGTGCCGCCCAGATCAATTCCGATACGCATGGCCTGCCCCTAAAGCTGTATGGTTGGCGGACGCTCATTACCGAACTTCACCGTAACCATGCCGGCCGAATCTATCTGCATCCGATATATCGCCTGCAATGGTGCCTTCAGTACATTGGCAATGATTGCCCGAATAACACCGGAGTGGGCAATCAGCAGAATGCGCTCAATGTCATGGCATGCGCTGATTTCTTCCCAGGCCTCTGATACGCGCCAATAAAAGCTGCGCAGGCACTCTGCTCCATCAGGTTGATAATTGACCGGGTCATGGTAAAAATTTCTGAAGGCTTCGGCATCCCGCTGACGAATATCATCGCCTGTACGATTTTCCCAGCGGCCAAAACCAATCTCTTTCAGTCGGTCGTCAACATTGGCGACGATGTTAAGTCTGGTCGCCAGCTCGTCAGCAAAATCGGCACAACGGCATAGTGGCGAATGCACAATCATGTCCCAGTCATTGCGTTCGGCAACGGCTTCGCGCATTTCCCGCCAACCCTTGTCGCTTAACGGATGATCGGTCTGCCCCCGATACATCCTTCCGCCTACTGGCTCACCGTGGCGCAGTAAATCAATCTGTTTCAACATGCTTGCCGTTATTATGGAAGCCCTGATAAAGCGCCTGCATACGCAGACTGTCGTATATTGTACATCATGCCACACCCAGCTATCTGTCCGGCGAAAGCCGCACAGGCTGTCAGAATTCGGTCGGAATATCAGAAAATCCGGCGTAAACCGGTTCATAGCGGGTCATCAGATAGACCCATTCCGTGAGATGCACAAGACCACGCTGCCTGAAGCACTGCTCCTGACCGATAATATCGGTATCGGACAAGAATTCGATGATATGGTCAAAAGAATATTGCCAGACTACTTCTTCATAATCGACTGAATAGGGCGGACCCTCCATAAGCGACTGATCATAATCGAGCGTAATCAGCAGGGTCTTTGTACCGGTACCAAATAGCTTTCGTGTCTGGCGCATGTATGCTTTACGCCCTCTCTCTCCTTCTTTCGGCAGGGCAACCAGTGAACCTCTGTCATAGACCATCGGGATTTTCTCCACCTGGTCAGGCGTCATATCAAAATAATCTCCCTCATACAGGGCGTAAGGACCGGCCTGCCAGAGCGTCAGTCTGCCACTTGACTGTCTCCGGGGGCGCAGGCCGACTGCCGAGAAAAAGTCTTCAATCGCCTTATCGCTAATCTCACAGCCCACCACATTGAGTCCCTGTTCGGCCAGCCAGATCATATCCGGGGTTCTACCACACAGGGGTACAAATACAGAGTCGCCTTTGCTGCATTCAAGACGGGGGAAAAATTTAACCAGAGACGGATGAGCATCTGATAGCTGCCAACCTGTCATGCCCTCTTCCCAGCGCCGCTTCCAGTACGCCGGCTTATCGACTACTGCCTCATCGGAAGACAAGGTTGATCACCTGATGGTAATATCCGGCGAAATGGATCTGCATCTCCTGCGCAATATGTTTCGGCAGCTCGTCAACGTCACGCCGGTTATCTTCCGGCAGGATCACTTCCATAATTTTGCTGCGACGGGCAGCAATCAGCTTTTCACGTATGCCACCCACCGGCAGAACCAGACCGGTCAGCGTCAGTTCTCCTGTCATGGCCAAAGGGCGTCTGACTCGTTGATTAAGCGCCAGAGAAATCAGGGCGGTCGTCATGGTGATGCCTGCACTGGGACCATCTTTGGGCGTCGCGCCCTCAGGAACATGAAGATGAATAAAGGCCCGGTCGAAGTACCGCCCGTCAATATCAAATGATTCTCTGTTGGCGACCACGAAGCTGTAGGCAATTTCAGCCGATTCTTTCATCACATCGCCCAGTTGCCCGGTCAGCTTGAGGCCGCGCTGCTTTTCATGTACCCGTGTCGCCTCAATACCAAGTGTTGCACCACCCATCGCTGTCCAGGCCAGGCCAGTCACAATACCGATGCCACTCATTTTGCGCTCTGCACGAAATACCGGCTTACCCAGATAGCCTTCCAACTGTTTAACGCCGATACGTATCGGGGTCTTTTTCTTTCTCACAATCTGCACGGCCGCCTTGCGTATGACCTTATTCAGAGACTTTTCCAGACCTCTGACACCGGCTTCGCGGGCATAGCCCAAAATAATTTGCCGGATGGCTGCATCAGTAATTTTTATCCGGCCGGATCCGGCTCCCGAACGATCCAGCAGCTTCGGCCACAGGTGTGATTTCGCAATGGCCTCTTTCTCTTCAGCAATGTAACCCGACAACTGGATAATTTCCATCCTGTCCAGCAGCGGGCCCGGAATAGTATCCAGTTGGTTTGCCGTACAGACGAACAACACTCTGGATAAGTCAATTCGAACATCCAGATAGTGGTCCAGAAATTCACTGTTCTGCTCAGGGTCAAGCGCCTCAAGCAGGGCTGAAGCCGGATCACCCTGAAACGAAACACCGATCTTGTCGATTTCATCCAGCATAATGACTGGATTGGATACCGCCGTACTCTTGATAGCCTGTACAAATTTGCCGGGCATAGCCCCTATGTAGGTTCGACGATGACCCTTAATCTCCGCTTCATCCCGCATGCCCCCGACACTGAAACGATAAAATTTTCGACCCAGTGCTGCGGCTATTGATTTGCCGACTGAAGTCTTGCCAACACCGGGCGGACCCACCAACAGAATGATGGAACCGCTGACTTCTCCTTTCAGTGCCCCGACACTGATAAATTCAATAATCCTGTCCTTGACATCATCAAGCCCTTCATGGTCGCGGTTCAGAATTCTGCGGGCGTGATTCAGGCTGAGCTTATCAACGGAGTGCCTGCCCCAGGGAATGGAGGTCAGCCAGTCCAGATAATTGCGTGTCACGGCATATTCAGGAGAACCGGTTTCCAGCACAGAAAGTTTGTCCATTTCCTCCTCAATAACTTTCATGGCCTGAGAGGATACTTCCAGCCCCTGCAGGCGCTCATGGAATTTATCCATATCGGCAGTGCGGTCATCCTTTGATATGCCGAGCTCTTTCTGGATTTCCTTGAGCTGCTGACGAAGAAAAAACCGCCTTTGCTGCTCCTGTATTTTCCCCTCAACGCGATTGCGAATACGGGATTGAAGACGACCGACCTCCAGCTCCTGTTTCAGCAACGCGATCACCTTTTCCATGCGCCTGACAAGCGGAACCGTTCGCAGAATGTCCAGCAATTCATCAGCACCGGCAGAAGCCAGAATGGCACCAAAGTCTGCCAGTGAAGAAGGCTGGCTGGGGTTAAATCGCTCCAGATGTGTTTTTAATTCTTCTCCATACAGTGGATTGAGTGGCAAAAGCTCCTTAATGATGCCGATAATGGCATTACCATAGGCGCGCAACTCTTTGGCATCTTCTTCCGGTTCAGCCGGGTACTCAACCTGTGCCATAAAAGGGCGCTTTTTCGATACCCATTTGACAATACGAAAGCGCTCAAGACCTTCCGCAATAAATTGTATCTTACCGTCTTCCTTCAGCGGATGATGCATACGAGCAATACTGCCCATCTCGATAAAATCTTCAAATGTGGCTGTGTCTATAGCATCTGTATCGACCATCACCAAACCAACCATGTGATGGGCCACCTCACCAATTTCCTTGACGGTCTCTAACCAGTATTCCTCATTCATCTGGATGGGCAGTGCCTGCACCGGTAGAAACGGCCGGTCGGCAACCGGCAAAATGTGAATTGTGGCCGGCAACACCTGACCAGGAATACTCAGATCGGAACCAGCAGCGTCGCCCTGTCCGGCAGAAATGACTTCTCCATCCTCAATAATTTCTTCAGCCACGCTACTGCTCCTCTTTAATCTGGAAAATGTATATCAGGGCATCGACAAGAGTATCAAGCCGGATTCAGTCCATTTCGCGAAATCCATGTGACCATTTGCCACCCGGTCATCACCCCTGTTCTGCATTTGCAATGTGGCTTGCCTTCTCTTAACAAAGGTTAGACAAATATATTAGATTTTCTGAATATAATAGATTGCGAATATAATAAAACTCTTATACTATGCTCTTGTCCTGTGAATATCGGTTCACAAGAATTTGTAATATTTTTTACTAATCAGGAGGTTTAACCATGAAATCCATCTCTATTGTAGTTCTGGCAGCGGCTCTGACCGCTTCTGCCGCTTCGGCTTCTTCTTTTTTCGGTGACGACGGTCAGGGCAATGCCAATTTCAACGGCAAGGGCCGCGGCACAGGTAAGGCTGCCGGCGAGGGTGCCTTCTCCATGACTTTTTCCGGCAAGGCAAAAGGCCATATGGATGCCAACTCCGATGTAAGGGGCAATACTGACAGCTATGCCTCTGATAACGGCTACAATCAGGCCGATAATAATCAGGGGCGTCTGAACTCTGATTTTAACGGTCAGGGTAAAGGCTCCGCTACAGGCGAAGGTGAGTTCAGTTTTTCCTTCAGTGGCAAGGGCAAGGGTGATATGAACATGAGATCTGACATGAACACTCACGGTGACGGCTACTCTTATAGCGGTTATAATGGCTACTCTCCCTACTACAGGGCCCCTGTTGCACCTGCTGCCGGGCAGGCACCCGCCACAAAGTAAGCTGGCATACCACTTTATTCCTCTATAGTCTGGAGGAAGCTCAAAAGCCCCTTCGATGAAAATCGGAGGGGCTTTTTTGTGTCAGTTCTGTTAGAATGGCTGATTTTTTCCGGCCTGATGTGTGTTTCGCCGACTGCTGATTTAATTCAGGCGGCTTTTACCTTATCAGGCCTGCCGGGGGTTCCGTGATTCGGAGTTTCCTGCAGTACAAGGATGTACCACTAAAATCAATGGCCAGGGTCATTGATTTTGCGAGGAAAACAAAAGACTTATTTTTGTTTTCTGTAATCTGGCAAGCCTGAAGCGAACTCGTTTCAGGCTTCTTTAACTTTGTCCTTCAATTTCAACCAGAGCGACTAACATGACTGACTTATCCGTTTACCGAAATATCGGTATTTTCGCCCATGTGGATGCCGGCAAAACGACAACGACCGAGCGCATTCTGAAACTGACCGGAAAGATTCACCAAATCGGTGAAGTGCATGATGGTGCCGCCACTACCGACTTCATGGAACAGGAGCAGGAACGTGGCATTACCATTCAGTCCGCCGCGACTTCCTGCATGTGGAATAAACATCGTCTGAATATTATTGACACTCCCGGCCACGTCGATTTCACCATCGAGGTTTATCGTTCATTGAAAGTGCTCGACGGTGGGGTCGGCGTATTCTGCGGTTCCGGCGGCGTGGAGCCCCAGTCTGAAACCAACTGGCGCTACGCCAATGAATCTGAAGTGGCCCGCATTATTTTTGTCAACAAACTCGACCGCGTAGGCGCAGACTTCTATCGTGTAGTGAAACAGATTGAAGATGTACTTGGCGCGAATCCTCTGGTGATGACTCTGCCTATCGGCATCGAGGATCAGTTCACCGGCATTGTCGATCTGTTGACCCGCAAGGCATGGGTCTGGGACGATTCGGGCGACCCCATTAACTACAATGTTATTGACCCCCCGGCAGATATGGCAGACAGGATTGAACAGTATCGCGAGAAAATTATAGAAACGGCCATTGAGCAGGACGATGACATCATGGAGGCCTATCTGGATGGTCGTGAACCTGATATCGACACCGTCCGCAAATTGATTCGCAAGGGCACTATCGCTCTGGATTTTTTCCCGACCTATTGTGGTTCTGCATTCAAAAACAAAGGCGTTCAGCCGGTACTGGACGCGGTCGTTGATTATCTGCCGGCCCCAACGGAGGTCAAACCTCAACCAGAAGTTGATCCGGAGGGTAACGAAACCGGTGATCTGGCAGTCGTTGACCCTGACCGTCCACTGCGTGCCCTGGCATTCAAGATCATGGATGACCGTTTCGGCACCCTGACTTTTATCCGTATCTATTCAGGCAAAATCTGCAAGGGTGACACTGTCCTGAATGCCTTTACCGGAAAAACCGAACGCATCGGTCGCATGGTAGAGATGCACGCTGATTCCCGTGAAGAGTTGGAATCTGCTCAGGCTGGCGACATTATCGCGGTTGTCGGCATGAAAAATGTACAGACCGGTCACACCCTCTGTGATCCCAACAATCCGGCCACTCTGGAACCCATGGTATTCCCGGATCCGGTTATTTCCATTGCAGTGACACCCAAAGATAAAGCGTCTGTTGAAAAAATGGGCATCGCCATCAACAAGATGATTAAAGAAGACCCTTCGTTCTATGTCGAGACCGATGAAGAAAGCGGCGAGACCATCCTCAAAGGCATGGGCGAGCTGCACCTCGATGTCAAAGTGGATATCCTCAGACGTACCTATGGCGTGGAAGTGGCAGTAGGCAAGCCCCAGGTAGCCTACCGTGAAACCATCACTCAGCGTATCGAAGACAGCTATACCCACAAGAAGCAAACGGGTGGTTCCGGTCAGTTTGGCAGGATCGACTATGTGGTTGAGCCCGGCGAGCCCAACAGCGGCTTCCAGTTTGAATCCACAGTCACCGGCGGTAATGTGCCCCGCGAATTCTGGCCCGCGGTCGAAAAAGGTTTCCGGCTCAGCATGGAAAAGGGCACGCTGGCCAGCTATCCGTTGCTTGACGTTAAAATCACTCTGTCTGACGGTGCTTACCACCCGGTGGATTCCTCAGCGGTCGCTTTCGAGATCGCAGCAAAAAGCGCCTATCGCCAGACCATTCCAAAGGCCTCTCCACAGTTGATGGAACCTGTCATGAAGGTTGATGTATTCGTACATGAAGACTATGTTGGTGATGTGATCGGCGACCTGAACCGTCGGCGCGGCATCATTCGATCCCAGGAATCAGGGACAACCAGCATTCGCATTCAGGCTGATGTACCCTTAAGCGAAATGTTCGGCTACATCGGCGATCTGCGCACCATGACCTCTGGCCGCGGTCAGTTCTCGATGGAGTTTTCTCACTATACGGCCTGTCCGAAAAATATTGCGGATGAGGTGATCAAGGAAGTGCGGGAGCGAGAGGCCGCGAAGACATGAACTATCAAGGTGGCTTGCTAACCAACGACGGCAGACACTATCAACTCTCAGTCATTGACCAGAGTCCAGATTGGGATACCCCGGCATTTTATCAATAAAAATGCCGGGGCCTGTTTCAGGGCAGCACCCATCCCAAACTGTTCAAGAAGGCAAAGTGTTCATTGCATTTCAACTTCAACCTGCCACTGTCGAGGACCGGTTTCATGCACGGAGCTGCCCCGGCTATCGACAGCTACGGTGACCGGCATGTCCTCAACTTCAAACTCGTAGATCGCTTCCATACCGAGGTCTTCAAACGCTATCACTCTCGCCGACTTGACCGCTTGTGATACCAGATAGGCCGCCCCACCTACCGCCATGAGATAAACTGCCTGATGTTTTTTTATGGCTTCTATGGCCACAGGCCCCCGCTCGGCCTTGCCGATCATGCCTGCCAGACCTGTTTTGGCCAGCATCATGTCGGTGAATTTGTCCATGCGTGTCGCTGTTGTCGGTCCCGCCGGGCCAACGACCTCGCCGCGCACCGGATCAACCGGACCGACGTAGTAAATAAACCTGTCGGTAAAATCGACTCCTGCCGGCAGCCCTTCGCCTGAATCGAGCAGTTCCTTGATACGCTTGTGAGCGGCATCGCGACCGGTCAGCATCCTGCCGGTCAGCAGTATGCGCTCTCCGGGCCGCCAGTCTCTTACGTCTTCCCGGCGCAGCTCGTCGAGATTAACGCGGCGCGCATCATCTCCAGCCTCCCAGGTAACATCCGGCCAGTCCCGCAGGCTCGGCGGCGTGAATACCGCCGGGCCGGAACCGTTCAGACTGAACTCTATATGGCGTGTGGCAGCACAGTTGGGAATCATACCGACCGGCAGTGATGCAGCGTGAGTCGGGTATTCCATAATTTTGACATCAAGCACTGTGGTCAGTCCGCCCAACCCCTGCGCACCTATGCCCAGAGCATTCACCCTCTGGTAGATTTCCAGACGCAGCTCTTCTGTATGGCTTGACGGGCCGCGCTCCATCAGCTCGTGCATGTCAATGGGTTGCATCAGCGATTCCTTGGCCATAACCATAGCCTTTTCCGCAGTGCCACCTATACCTATGCCAAGGATACCGGGCGGACACCAGCCGGCACCCATGCCCGGCACGGTCTTTTCTACCCAGTCCGACAGGGAGTCGCTCGGATTCAAAATCGTAAACCTGGATTTATTCTCGGAACCACCACCCTTGGCAGCCACCATAAAGTCGATTTCTTCTCCGGGCACCATTTCCAGATGTATGACGGCCGGTGTATTGTCACCGGTGTTCCTGCGATGACCAACCGGCGGATCAACTACGGAAGCACGCAAGGGGTTGTCGGGGTGCAGATAGGCACGACGTACTCCCTCGTTAATCATATCGCCCAGAGACATGGTTCCTTCAAAGCGTATATCCATACCAAGCCTGACGAATACCGTGACGATACCGGTATCCTGACACATGGGCCGCTTGCCTTCGGCACTCATCCGTGAATTGACAAGAATCTGCGCCATCGCATCCTTTGCGGCAGGCGACTTTTCCCGCTCCCAGGCCCGCCCCAGGGCCTGTATGTAGTCAAGGGGGTGGTAACAGGATATGTATTGCAGGGCATCTGCCATGCTGTCAATCAGGTCAGCTTGTTTAATCGTAGTCACGATCTGTACTTGTCCAGGTCATTGGCTGTGCCGGCAGTATTGCAGCTTGAGGTCTGATTTACAAATACCGGCACTACCGGTCTTTCCAGAGGCCATGTTGCTGGCAGGGTATGTCGGACCGCCGACAAAGCTTTTCACATACCCACATACCATCAAACAATTTCAATGCGCGACCAGTCAAAAGCCGGGCCGGGGTCGGTTTTTCGTCCCGGCGCTATGTCGCTGTGGCCGACAATGGCCTGCGGGTGAATACCGGTGTATGTTTTCCGCAACAGGTGAATCGTCTCTGCCAATACTTCATATTGTCTTTCTTCATAGGGAATATCGTCGGCACCTTCCAGCTCAATACCGACGGAGAAGTCGTTACAGTGTTTGCAGCCCTTGTATTCCGACACACCGGCGTGCCAGGCCCGCCTATGAAAAGGTACATACTGGATAATTCTGCCGTCTCGACGAATCAGCAAATGGGATGACACCCGTAATTCGCAAAGTTTACAGTAATCGGCAGATTCTCGCGGGTCGAGCGTGTTGGTAAAGAGTTGCGTAATCCCTTCCCCACCGAAATCATTCGGTGGCACACTGATGTTGTGAATCACAATCAGCGAAATAGCATCAGCATTCGGCCGGTCATCACAGTTGGGGGATTCAATGTATTCGGCAACATCAAGCAGACCATTGTTAATTTTCATCCGGTCAGCTATGCGTCAAACGGTACTGTGCGCCCTGCATAGGATTCGTTTTTACGCAGCTCATCATCGGTATGTCTTTCAGGTTCTGCCATGGCCTGTATGCCCGGTTGCTCCCCGTCGGGCGTATATATAATGATCGGTTTGTGATGCGTGGCTGCGTAGGTCTCTCTGCCCAGTCCTGCCAACTGCACCTCTGTTTCACCGTAGCAGGTGCAGAAATAGGTCTCCGCTGGCCGGCTGTCCAGATAAAATGCGGCATCTTTTATACGGATAATCGCCGAGCGGGTATAAATGGTTTTGGGTTCCCCACCGAAATTCCCCAGCAGCGCCCCGGTCAGCAGATGCAAACCGGTTCCGGTTTCCAGCTTCAATGAGGTACCACCACGCAACCGGTAAACATCCTGTCCAATACTGAAGGTCAGGCCAGAACCATGGGAAACCGTCACCTGATCACCAAAATTAATCTGTGTTGCAAGCATGATTGGCTCACGGTTACGGAAGGCCGTACCTTGCAGTTCATGTACGTTTTGCACCTGAGCATGGCTGTCCGGCAATATCATGCCAACGCCCGCAGCCGCACCCAGCAACAGGAAGTCCCGACGGCTTGCTGACGGAATATCGCAATGACAGAGGCATGTTTGTCTTTTTTCCATCTTCTCTCCTTGTACTGTGCCACGGGATTTGCCGACTTATGACCACCTGTATTGTATTCGCCATCCTGTGTATGAGTCCACCATAAACTGTACTTTTGTTGGTCATGGTTGATAACGGGAATTATAATTAGCCGGGCGGCCTCACCTTGGTTCTGATTTTCAGGTCCGGGCAACCGCAGATCCATATTTCATTGACCAGATCAGACATGAGCAGCAAGCTGTCTTAAGATTTTCAGCACTTCCCGTCAAAACAACTCCAGAGTATATTGGCTCTGTCGCAATGATATCCGCTGACGTGATGATCAACGAGGCAACAGGTGAACCGTATTACGCACTGACCATCGATATCGGAGAACCCTTGGGAGATGAGTTGAAACCGCTTGAATTGACACCCGGTGTGCCAGTGGAGGTGTTTTTGCTAACCGAAGACAGATCACCGCTCAACTATCTGGCCAAGCCATTGACGGATTATCTTGCCAAAGCTTTCAGAGAAAAATAAGGCACACCTGAAACTCTAAAATAAAGGGCGACTATCCCTTGAAAGCAATTAAATAATCTCCCACACCTTCTCAGCCTCAATGCCCAACTGTTATTATAAATTTCCTAATCTCACAACCAGTTGGGCGGGGCTACCTAAGCCACAAGTATTGCAGCATATCATTTGCGCTGACACAGAATTTTGAACATCCTTCTCAAATTCCAGACCATTCTAAAAATTTGAGAATACTGATGGTCTGATGGTTGAAATAACGGGGCTTTTCCATGAAAAATCACCCTTTGAGGATATTCAGGAAAATTCCACTTCTGGGTCCTGCTGCTTTTCGGGGAGGATCACCCACCCACCATCTTTCACATTTCTCCGGTATCCTGCACCTTCCAGGTTATAGTCTCTCCTGCTCTGTAAGGTAGAACGGATAATTCTCCCGAACCGATAATCTCTGGAATTGTTTGCTTTGTCCGTACCAGACTGATTTTCCGGTCATTGATCGGCAGCCCATAGAAAGCCGGGCCGTTCAATGATGCGAAAGCCTCGAACTTGTCCAGGGCATTTTCTTCTTCAAATACCTGCGCGTAATTTTCCAGAGCATGCGGTGCGCTGAATATACCGGCACAGCCGCAGGCGCTTTCTTTCTCATCTGTGGTGTGTGGTGCGGTGTCGGTTCCCAGAAAGAATCGGTTGTTGCCTGAGGTCGCTGCTTTGCGCAGTGCCTGACGATGTGTTTCGCGCTTGGCTACCGGCAGGCAGTACAGGTGGGGCCTGATACCGCCGGTCAGCATGTCGCTGCGGTTGATTTGCAGGTGGTGTGCCGTGATCGTGGCAGCGACATTGTCGCCTGCCGCCGCCACAAAGTCGATGGCTTCTTTAGTGGTTATATGCTCGAAAACCACTTTTAGTTCCGGCATTTCAAACAACAGGGGCACCATAATGGTTTCAATAAAGAAAGCTTCGCGATCAAAGATATCTATATCCGGACTGACGGTCTCGCCATGAACCAGTAACGGCATACCGATCTGCTGCATCATGTTCAGTACCGGGTAGATTTTTTTTATATCGCTGACACCAGCGGCCGAGTTGGTTGTTGCATTGACCGGATAGAGTTTTGCCGCTGAAAAAACGCCTTCATCGTAACCGGCCCTGATCTCACCACCGTCGATGGTGTCCGTCAAATAGGCGGTCATCAGAGGTTGAAAGTCGGGGTAGTCACTCGTGGTCGCCAGAATTCTTTTTTTGTAGTCTGTCGCGGCGGCTATTGTTGTTACCGGCGGGTTGAGATTCGGCATGATGATGGCGCGCCTGAATCGACAGGCTGTATATCGGGCCACCTGCTTCAGCATGGCACCATCACGTAGATGTACGTGCCAGTCGTCAGGCTGGGTAAGCGTCAGGGAAGTTGCCATACGGATCATGCTTCGATCATTACTGGAGATTATATCCGGTTTCTGCACGAAAAGTGAAATGGCTGGGCAGGGTCAGGCCTGATATACGGGATAACCCTCCACTATATGCGACAGTCCAAATATAGGTAATAAGCGATATTTTTAATGCGAATTATTGATAACTGTCTGGTTTTATCTTTGTTAATCTTCCGCTGTTGATGACAGCGGCTGTCGAATAGGGTTTTTTCTACAAGGGGCGATTGGATAATGGGTCAACTGGTTTTGTGGCTGCCGGCAGTTCCTCTGGCCTCGGCACTGCTGACGTTTCTGCTGGGTGGTGTGCTGGGCAAAGGCGCTGTAAGGATCAGTGCTGCAGGCGGTGTTTTGACTCTGGCATTATCAGCCTGGCTGCTGGGCCTGATTCTTCTGGGGGAGGACACGCACCTGCATATGCTCGGTACTTCCTGGGGGGGGTTATTATTCGATCCCTTAAGCGTATTGATGGCATTGCTGATAGCAGGTGTGAGCCTGCTGGTGCGTATTTACTCTATTCGCTATATGGCTGAAGAGGCCGGTTATATCAGGTTCTTCGTACTGCTCGACCTGATGACAGCCACCCTGTTGATCATGGTGGCGGCCGGCGACTTGATCACATTGCTGATTTCCTGGCATCTGATCGGTTTATTGCTTTATTTTCTGCTGGGCCATGATACCCGCAGCCATTCGGCATACCGCTATGGTTTCTGGACCCTGATTACCTATCGCATCGGCGATCTGCCACTGGTTATGGCAGCCATGCTGTTGTTTCACAGCTACGATAGCTGGTGGCTGCCGGAAGTTTTTGCAGGAATCGCAGCCGATCCGGAGGCGGTAACTTTTCTGGGCTTACCGGTGGTGGAAGTCGCGGGAGGGCTGGTTGCATTTTCGGCATTTGCACGTTCAGCACAATTTCTGTTGCATACATGGCTGCCCTACAGCATGGAGGGACCAACTCCGGTATCGGCATTGATGCACGCTGGTATTGTAAACGCAGGCGGCATTCTGATTAACCGTTTTGCCCCGGTTTATGTCCATACCGATGGTGTATTGCACTGGGTGTTTATCGTCGGCCTGTTCACCGCAATTATTGGTTCTGTGCTGATGTTGAGCCAGAATGATGTCAAGAAATCCCTCGGATATTCAACGATGGGACAGATGGGATTTATGGTTATGGAATGTGGCGTCGGGGCATTCTCACTGGCTGTCTTCCACTTGATCGCTCATGGTTTGTTCAAGGGAACGATGTTTCTCAACGCCGGAGGCGTTATCGGTGAGGCCCGCCGTGACGACGGTGTGCCGAAAGAAGACTTATATACCTTCGTTGTTGAGCGGCAGGCACCAACCTATAAACAGCCCTGGCCGATTATGGCAGCCATTACATTAGCGGTACCCATCTTTGTGTTGTTTCTATCGCACTGGGCGGTAGCGCCGGATCTGTTCCAGAAGCAGGGTGCTGTTATTCTGTTATTTTTCGGCTGGGTAACCGGGGCACAACTGCTGTTCTCAACCTATCATATAGGCACACAAAACCCTTGGCGTCTGGTTGGTCTGATTATTATCTCATTTGTGATCGTGGTGATCGGCTATACGCTCATCAGCCATGCGTTTGATCTTTTCCTGTATCCCGATTCGGAGTTCGCCGCCCGGCTCTATCACGCCGCTGGCATTGATATACTGTCCTTTGACATACTGATTTCTATCGCTACTCTGATTATTGTCCTCGGTTGGGTGCGTGTTTATCATCAACATCGTCATCAAGATCATAAAAATAAATATCCCGGCAGCCTGTGGCTGGGTTTCTATGCGCTGATTTCACGTGAATTTTATATCAATGATCTATATTCCTGGATGAACCGCAATCTACTGTCGGCTTCCACTCGCCTCAATGTATTGCTGAGATGGGGGTAATGGACACAAAGATATTTTTGCTGGCTGGTGTTTTCCTGCCGCTATTCCCGTTCAGTATCATTTTTAATGCCCTGTTTGAGCGTCTATCGCATCCGATATTGCGCGGTGTCATGTTGCTGTTCTGGCCTTTAATCGGCATTTATCTGTTGCAGACAGCACAGCGATCACCTCCTGACTGGATAATAATCTGGGCATCTGCCACCACTATTTTGTATGGATTCAGATTGATCTCCATGCGAGATATGGGGTTATGGATCGGTTTTCTGGCCACCTCGGCCTGGGCATTATTATGGATGGGCTTCAATACGAATATCGATCACAACCGGCTCTATCTGTCTGCGCTTGGATTTTCCACCCCATTGATCATGCTATTAATTTTAGCGACACATATCAAAGTCCGTTTTGGTGCGGCCTATACCTATTTATATGGCGGACTCGCAATAACCACACCACGGCTGTCGGGAGTTTTGGTGTTCACAGTGCTCGCTGCCACGGCCGCTCCGATATTTCCGGCATTTTTTATCATGTTGTACAATATTACACTGTCTGCACCGACAATGATAATCGCCATGCTGGCCGGCTGGTTGTTATGGGCCTGGGCCGGTGCCCGCCTGCTTCAAGGACTGATCGTGGGGCCACAGGCTGGCGGACAAATTAAAGATATCAGCAGGAAGTTGGCATGGCTGTATGTCCTGTTGCTGAACGCGATGGTGCTATCCGGCCTTTATCTGCCGGGGAAATGGCTATGAATATCAAAGCCTCCAGTATTACACTTGGTACCCGCTTGAAAATCCGCTCCATGATTCAGATGGCAGCAGAACCCATACCATTCTTTTGGCCAATGCGGACATTTATTCATCATAACCCTCTGCATGGTCTGGAGGATATGCCATTTGCCGAAGCAGCCGCCAAGGGTGCCGAACTGTTTCATGGACGAACCTTTCTTTCTCGAAAGATATATCAGAAATATCTGGCCGAGGGAGAAATTAACCCATCTGCCGTTGCCGCTGTCATCCGGAGTTTTACCACTTCCTGCCAGCAGATTAACGGCATTGATCTCAGTAGGTGGTTGATATCTTTGCTTAAGGAGACTGAACGACCTTTTACACTGACCAATACACTGGCCAATGCCGATGATATCCATGCCATTCTTAGTGGTCAGAGTATCAGGCCGGCTGACAACATTGATCCGGTTAAACTGGAATCAACACTTTGCAAGGCATTGCTTGAACAGCGTCCAATCTATGAGGCAGTCGATATGCTTTTTGGGACCGATATCGGCAACGAACTCGACGAACTGCTCATCCGTACCTGTCTTGATTTCTTCGATGAAGGTCAATCAGTATGGGAGATGCCGGGACGTGAGCAAGGCTTTTTCACTGCCTGGAGCGGTGTCGCAAAACGCAATCCGCGATTCTTCCTGCAGGGCTTTCATATTAACAAAATTCTGGATGCAGCAGATACGCCGGAAGAAATTATAGTCTTCGCCATGCAGAAATTTGGCATACCAGAGGAAAAGTGGATGCATTATTTTACTCTTGAATTATCGCGTCTGCATGGCTGGGTGGGTTTCATACGCTGGCGGTCAAGTGCTAAACATTACTACTGGTCGGATCAATATCCAGCAGATTTGATTGATTTTATGGCTATCCGGCTGACATTGGCTTTAGCGTTGCTTAATAGTCGCAAACTGAAACATTTTGCTCATACAGCACATGATCTGAGAGAGGCCATTCACGGCAATACGATTGAAATCTATCTGAGGCATGAGCTCTACAGCAAAGCTGTTTTACCTGAAATGGCCTTTCGCATAGAAAGAGCAATACAGAGAGGCAATAAAGGGGCAATCGAATCGATATTTTATGAGTATATTGCTACTCGGCGTGACCATGAAGCCCGCTATCAGGCAACATATCTTCAGAGACTGGCCGAGCTTGCCGATAATCGCGATGAGTTAATGCGGCTATCTGCCGAGGATATTGCCGGGCTGCAGGCCATTATTGCCGACTTTGAAAAACAGGAAGGTATGCTCTGGTTGCGAGCCACGGAATCCGGGGTCATCGGCCAATTATTGAACGGTCTGGTACCTGAGCACTCTGAAAGCGAATCTGAAAGCAGGCGGCCTTTTGCACAAGCCATGTTCTGTATCGATATACGTTCAGAGCGCATTCGCCGTCATTTGGAAAGTATGGGGGATTACCAGACATTCGGCATAGCCGGTTTCTTTGGTGTGCCAGTCAGTTTTATGCCACATGGCAAAGGTAGTGAGACCCACTTATGCCCGGTTATAATTACACCCAAAAATCTGGTGCTGGAAGTCAGCGCAGCGGAATATCAGGATATAACGGCGATTACAACCCTGGAAAAAGCTGTACATGAACTTAAAGAGTCCGTGCTGGCTCCGTTTGTAACCGTAGAAGCAATCGGCTTACTGTTTGGTTTCGATATGGTGGGCAAGACGCTAATGCCACACACCTATAATCGATGGCGCCGACATCTATACGAAGTCAGGCCATTGACTCGTCTGCTGCTTGACAAGTTAAGCCGACATCAGGCTGATTCTATCCTGCGAGCAGTACAACGGGCCATTATCGAAAAAGCGGTGGAACGCGAGCTTAGAATTGAGCCGGAGAAAATTACCGATGATATCACCCGCGATATTCGTGAAGCAGCACTCGGACGTCAGCATGGAAGCAATCTATTTGCAAATGCGCTGGGGCTGGATGATGAAACCACCAATAACTTCATTAGCCGCCTGCAAGAAGATTATCGCATCAATAGAGACTTTTCCCATATGCAGATCGAGCAGCTTGGGCGCATTGGTTTTACTCTGGATGAACAGGTGACGTATGTCGGTACTGCCTTACGCATGATTGGCTTACTGAAAAATTTTTCTCGCTTTGTGCTGGTGGTCGGTCATGGCAGCACCTCGGAAAATAATCCATATGAATCTGCCCTCGACTGCGGTGCCTGTGGCGGCAACCACGGCCTGACCAGCGGCCGGGTACTGGCTCAAATGGCAAATAAACAGCAAATACGACGGGCATTGCGCCAGCAGCATGACATTGACATACCTGACGACACATGGTTCATCCCGGCCTTCCACAACACGACGACGGATGAATTACACATGCACGATCTAGAGTTGATTCCACCGTCACATCTGATTTACATTGATCGCCTTAGAAATGGTCTGGCAGCAGCTTCACGCCTGAGTGCGCATGAACGCATACCCGAACTGATGCCAGATGAAAGCCGGCTGGATCCGGCAAAAGCATTCAATCTGGCACAACGAAACTCCATGGACTGGTCCCAGGTCAGGCCTGAGTGGGGGCTGTCGAAAAATACCTGTTTTGTGATTGGCCGGCGCAGCCTGACAAAAGAGTTCGCATTAGACGGGCGGGCCTTTCTGCATTCCTATGATTATCGTACTGACCCACGTCGCCGCCTGCTCGAAAATATCCTGACCGGCCCGCTGGTGGTTGGACAATGGATCAATATGGAACACTACTTTTCAGTTGTCGATAACGAACGATTTGGCAGCGGCAGCAAGGTGAACCATAACATCGCCGGCCGTTTCGGAGTGATGACCGGAAATATCAGCGACCTGAGAACCGGCCTCCCGTCGCAAACGGTACTCAAAGATGGATTGCCCTACCACAGGCCGATACGTCTGATAACCGTGATTGAGGCACCAATAGGGCATGCCAGAAAAGCTATTGAAGGCGTTGTTGCAGTGAAAAAACTGGTTCACAACGGCTGGCTTCGTATGATAGTCATTGACCCGGATACCGGAAATGCCTCTATATTCACCACAGGGGATTGGCGAGAGATTAAACTGCCAATTAATGAATCTTCACTTTCCGAGGAGTTGCTTGCATCATGAAAAGTCTGAATCTGAGCCCACTGAAAAAACTTGAAATAATACTTGAAGGCGAACAATTGGAATTTGCCACGGATCTGCTGGACCATGCGGATGTAAAAGGCTACACGATAGTTAATAATCTGTCCGGCAAGGGCAGCCACGGTTTCCACGAAGGGCATCTGATGTTTAATGAAGAAGAGGTGCTTGTGATGATTATCGTCGCCGTCCCGGAAGACAAGGTAGGGCCGATACTGGAAGGCTTTGAACCGTTCTTCAGCAAACATTCCGGCGTCGTATTTGTTTCAGACATACAGGTCACCCGCCTGGTAAAGTTTCAGGGAGATTCTGGCTGAGAGATCACCCTGATAATAAGCTTTTTAACGAGAGCCGGGGCGTTAAGCACCAACACACGGATCGCACACAGGCAAAAAGGTGACGATACACAGCAAAGCATGCTGCCCAGAGACTGTTTTTTGGGCTCCCTTCGTGTCCGGGTCTTTTATCACAGGAAAATCAATCGCTATTTACCATGATTCATGTAAACTTCGCGCTCACTAACAAACCGCAAAGATATAATTTTTAATTATGGCTGAAAAGATAGAAGACCTGACTATTGCCTGGACAGAGGATGGGATCGATACCATCAAAGAGATCGACAGGGTCATCCTGTCCAAGGGTGCTTGGACCACCATTATTTTTCGTTACCAGGATTATAATCGCGCCCAACAAAAATATGGCCCGGACAAATACTCCATTCGCCGTTATCAAAAGCGCAATGGCATATATCGTCAGCAATCCAAATTCAATATTTCCAGTAAGATGCAGGCCCAATCTATTATTGAAGCATTGCAAAGCTGGATTGGCGATGAAGATTAAGTTGCCCGCTGCCAGCCTGGCCAATTAACGATCAAGGGACGAAGAAAGGATCGGTTAGTACCATGATGCCGTGACCGTAGCGATACCTTGCCCACCATGGTATTTTGCTACCGCAATATCATGTTCGCTCATGCCACCTATAGCATAAATCGGCATAGCCATACTCGAGACCAACCGGCTGAACTTTTCCCAGCCGATTCCTTCGTGTCCCGGATGTGTCGCTGTCATATTAACCGGCCCGACAAGAGCAAAATCAACTCTCAGCAAGCTCGCCTGAACCAATTCCTGTTCATTATGGCAGGATGCGGCCACCAGTAAATTTGCCCCTAATGGCCTGTCATCCAGAGATTGCAACCGATATTGATTCAAATGAACCCCGTCTGCTCCCAGTCGCACGACCGTCTCAGGTTCGGAGTTCAGTAATACTCTGCATTGTCTGGCATGACATCGGGAAATCACCTCTTTCGCCAGCTCGGCATAGTCACTATGGCTCAATTCTGTCTGCCGCAACTGCAATAATGAAGCGCCCCTATTTAGAACCACGGCCAGATCCGCCATAAATCCAATGTGCCGGGTTTTGAGGTCAGTAATATCCGGCGTAATGACATAGTGATCCGGCAGTTGGCAGGCCTGGATAACCGGACGATTAGCCTCTGGAAATTCCAATCCGGACAACCCGGTCAACGCAACCCGCCGAAGCTGCTGACCCTCCCTGCCATGCGGTTCTCCGCGCCATCTGGAAACCATCCAGACATCAAGTAGCACAGATTTTTCCGTATAATGATATGGAACCTGAATCAACGGTTCATATTCGACCGGCGTAATGCCCAGCTCTTCCTCGAGCTCTCGAATAAGCGCATCACTAACTGATTCACCAGGTTCAAGTTTGCCACCCGGGAATTCCCAGAAACCGCCTTTATGTACATGATCCGGTCGTCTGGCGATAATAATGGTTTCACCATCATGGATGATGCCCACAACAACATGTACCAGCTTCTTCGACATGCATGGTCCGGCACAGGATAATCTCCAGGGTACAGGCTACCCTGCGAACACCCGCGCGTTGCGAAACAACCTCATCCAACCGCTATCATCATACCATTCATCCGGACACCAGCTAAGTTGTACGGCACGGAACACCCGCTCGGGGTGCGGCATCATAATCGTAAAACGCCCATCGGGGGTCGTCACTCCGGCTATGCCTTCAATGGAACCATTCGGATTGCGTGGGTAACGCACCTCTGCCTTGTTTTCCGCATTCACATATCTCAGTACTACCTGATGATTTTCATTCAGAACCCTGAGTTGTTCATTATCATCAAAAACAGCCCGGCCTTCGCCATGTGCAACCGCGACAGGCATCAGGGAATCTGCCATACCGTCCGTTAAAATGGATACATTCTGCTGAACTCCTGCCAGTACCAGACGCGCCTCAAACTGCCCGGAAAGATTGTGCGTGAATCCCGGCCAGTGCTCTGCCCCCGGAATCAGTTCCTTAATACCGGATAACATCTGGCAGCCATTACAGACACCAAGAGCAAAGCTGTCCTTGCGATTAAAAAAGCTCTCAAATTCATCACGGGTGCGCTCATTAAACAGAATTGACTTGCCCCAGCCTTGTCCGGCACCCAGCACATCACCATAAGAAAATCCCCCACCAGCCACCAGTCCCTTAAAATCATTCAGGCCGATTCGCCCGCTGATCACATCACTCATATGGACATCTATGACCGAAAAGCCAGCTTTGTCAAGTGCAGCCGCCATTTCAATCTGGCCATTCACGCCCTGTTCACGTAATACCGCGATCCTTGGACGTATGCCACTTTTTATATAAGGTGCTGCAACATCAGCATTAATATCAAATTTCACATCAGCCACAAGCCCCTGATCATTGTCATCAAGAATCAGATCATATTCCTCTTGTGCACACTGTGCATTATCACGAATGGACTGCATCTGATATGTTGTCGCAGACCAGGCACGCTGTAAATCAATGCGAGCTTCCTGTAGCAATAGCCGATCACCATGGAATATTGAAATAAACGTGTCAGTTGGTGTGGCAACAGTGTATGCCATTAGATCTGCATCAGCCAGCATCGACAATATGCTTTCAGTGTTATCGTCGCTTACCTGAATAACTGCTCCTAATTCTTCGCTGAACAATGAGGCTGTCGGGTCATTACCCAGTTCAGTAAGATTGATATTCAGACCGGTATGTCCTGCAAAAGACATCTCGCAAAGGCAGGCAAACAAGCCACCATCGGATCGATCATGATAGGCCATGATTTTTCCATCCCGTGCGAGCTGGCGTATGCAACCGAAAAAAGCAGCCATCTGCCCAGGATCATCAAGATCAGCAGGCTCTGTTCCGGTTTCATGGCAGGCTTGTGCAAGCGCAGAACACCCCAGACGATTTTGCCCTCGTCCAAGATCAATCAGAATTAATGATGTATCTCCCATATCTGTACGCAATTGCGGGGTCAGTGTTTTACGGACATCCCTGACTTTGGAGAAAGCGGAAATGATCAGCGAGACAGGTGCCTTAACCTCTCTTCTCTCTCCTTCCTCCTGCCAGACACTGTGCATGGAAAGCGAATCCTTGCCGACCGGAATTGTCAGATTTAGCTGCGGGCATAATTCCATACCGATAGCTTTTACTGTGTCGAACAGGTCAGCATCATCGGTCGGATTGCCGCAAGATGCCATCCAGTTCGCTGATAGCTTTATATTCGAGATATCATCAATATCAGAGGCTGCGATATTAGTGATTGCTTCACCTACCGCCATACGCCCGGATGAAGGGGCATCCAACACGGCAATCGGTGTGCGTTCACCTATCGCCATAGCTTCACCATGATAGCCGTGGTAGTCATTCATGGTAACAGCGACATCAGCTACCGGCACTTGCCAGGGACCCACCATTTGGTCACGAGCGACGAGGCCTGTCACTGTGCGGTCACCAATGCTTATCAGAAAGGTTTTGTCTGCAATAGCCGGAATATGTAAAATTCTATATGCTGATTCCTTGATGTCAATATTGAGAGTATTCGGGTTTTCAGTTTCTGATTTTCTGCGCTCGCCCGGACGATTCATCTTTGGTGTTCTACCTAGAATCAACTGCAATGGAATCTCTACCGGATTATTATTAAATTTTGGATCATGGACAATGAGATCGCGCTCTTCAGTTGTCTGCCCTAAAACCATATAAGGACAGCGCTCGCGCATGCAAATCTCATCAAACAGGCTTAAGTTATCATCGCTGACGACTAGCACATATCGCTCCTGAGATTCATTTGACCAGATTTCCATTGGCGACATGCCTGGCTCATCGTTGGGGACCTTTCGCAGGTCAAGTATTGCGCCACGATCTGCTTCATTTATCAGCTCAGGTATGGCATTTGATAGTCCACCGGCACCAACATCATGTATAGAAATAATAGGATTGCT
Organism: Gammaproteobacteria bacterium; assembly: GCA_965214035.1. Taxonomy (GTDB): domain Bacteria; phylum Pseudomonadota; class Gammaproteobacteria; order JAJDYQ01; family JAJDYQ01; genus JAJDYQ01. The sequence continues at coordinate 1,839,922 of OZ243932.1, forward strand.
ATTACCCAGTCGAGTACAGTGGTCAATAACCTCCTGACAGCGTCGCTCCATTTCAGGATTGCCACGCTGTACTGAAGCAAAGTCCAGATCCTGGCTGGAAGAACCGCTAGGCATGGATGATGCTGCCCCACCACCCAATCCAATCAACATGGCGGAACCACCCAGTACAATCACGTTTGCTCCAACAGGAATACTATTCTTTTCTACATGTCTCTCAGATATATTGCCGATACCACCTGCCAGCATAATGGGTTTATGATAACCAAGAATAACGTTACCACCTTTAGGTTTAATTTCGTAAGTTCGGAAATAACCTGCAATATTTGGACGGCCAAATTCATTATTAAACGCCGCAGCGCCAATCGGTCCTTCCAGCATAATATCAAGCGCAGAATCAATGTGATCCGGCTTGCCATTATCAACCTCCCATGGCTGAGGTAATTCAGGCAATTTAAGGTTTGAGACCGAAAAACCACATAGCCCGGCCTTAGGCTTGGCACCGCGACCAGTTGCACTGTGGTCACGGATCTCTCCACCCACACCGGTGGCCGCTCCAGGAAAAGGTGATATCGCGGTAGGGTGATTATGTGTTTCCACCTTAACCGTAACGGGCATAACCTGTTGCTGGTACTGGTACTCGCCTGTTTCCGGGTTTGCTGAAAATCGACTGCCATAGAAGCCTTTCATGACTGCAGCATTGTCCTTGTATGCGGAAAGGATTCCCTCAGAGTGAGGGGCACAGGTATTACGTATCATATCAAACAGGGTTTTCTCTTGAACTCTGCCATCTATCACCCATTTCGCATTGAATATTTTATGGCGGCAGTGTTCCGAGTTTGCCTGCGCAAACATCATTAGCTCCGCATCAGTCGGATTACGCCCAAGATCGGTGAATGCAGCCATCAAATAATCAATCTCATCTCCAGAAATAGCCAGTCCCAAATCAATATTTGACTGTTCCAGTGCAACACGATCCTTACTCATAATATCAACTGTCTTGAGCGGCCTTGCTTCGTGATGCTCAAACAAAGTTACCAGTTCATCTTCAGACTTAAAGACCGCTTCGGTCATACGATCATGCAGATGACACATTACTTTACTCATGTCCTGCTCGGATATGTCCGCCGACGACTGAATATCACAGCGGCATGTACGCTCAATACGTTCAATACACTTCAGACCACAGTTATGTGCTATGTCAGTTGCCTTGCTTGACCAGGGTGAGATCGTTCCCGGGCGCGGCGATATGTATCGTTGCGGACAGTTTGGCAATATGCCACTGCCAGATTCACCATAGTCCAGCAACTGACCCAGTCTATTTAAGTCAGCTTCGCACGGTTCGGTGGCAAATAACACAATATAGACAAAATGCATGGTAATGGCATGGATCCCGGCCACTTCCTGCTGAATGCTCTTGAGCTTCTTCGCCACCGCAAAGCCGCCCAGGGCAGAACCGCCGGAAAAGGTTTTTATCGGCATAAATTGTCTAACTCATACCAGCAGGATACGGAATGTTGCGCTGCTATTTCAAAACGATAACTGTATTTCTGCGCCAACCTGCTTAGCTCTGACGCAACAATTTCAGGCGAGTTATTTGACTCGCTCAAATGACCAGCCACAATAAACTTCAATCTTCCGGGCAGTAATGCCTGCAGGAACCGGCAGGACTGCTCATTGCTCAAGTGTCCCCATTCGCCACCTACACGTTGTTTCAGAGCAGAAGGATAATCACCCCTCATCAGCAGGGCCCGGTCATGATTAAACTCCAGCAGCATCGCTTCACAGCTCTGGTAAGCTGCTAAAATATGTTCGTTAATCGCCCCAACATCAGTCAGCAGACCAAAGCAATGATCCTTGGTCCGGAATACGAACTGGCAGGGTTCACGGGCATCGTGAGGAACCGGCACTGGCCTGATCATCAGCTCGCCAATCAGGAATTCTGCGTGGACATTGATTATATTGAGCCTGATGTCGTCTTCTAAAAAATAGTCAGATGTGCCATATGAAGCCCATACAGGAATTTTGCAACGTCTGGATAAGGTGCTGACACCACGTATATGGTCCCCATGCTCATGGGTCACCAGAATTGCATCAATATCATCCGGAGACAGGCCTATAGCACTCAATCGAGCGGTTGTTTCTTTTAGTGAAAATCCGCAATCAACCATTAAGGTCAATGAATCGCCCTGGATGACAGTAGAATTTCCCTTGCTGCCGCTGCCCAAACACGCAAACCTCATGCCACACCAGTCTGCAAGAAATACACTGTTATTTTATCTGCTCATAAATCAGGGACAGGATGCGCTGGGCAGTCTTGGAGCTATCCCGCTCGCCGTCCTCATCCAGCACAACAATCTGTGTGCTAGCCTCATCACCGGCAAGATTAACCTGATACTGATCACTCGATGGTTTTTCATCACTGCCCCAGAAGATCAGGCCGGACAAAATGCCTTGCTCACCGGATTTGATATCTGCCAGTGGGTCTGAATAACGCACATAGTAAATACCCCTTGATCGATCCCGGTCTTCAACCGTAAACCCAACACGGTCTAATACTAACCCAACAATTCTCCAGGCACGGGGGTATCCCCTCTGATAGTCTATCAATGAATTACCCTTTCTATCTTTAATTATTTTGGCCCGCATATTCCTCTGGTTAGTGCGTGCCAGCCTTGCACGGGCTTTTTCATCCTCGATACCCAGATAGACAATGAGCCGCCTCAGTATTTCTGCCTCCAGTTCAGGTTCCGCAGGACGTGTTTCCCATACGATAGACTCCCCGGAAACCTTTTGAAGTACGCCACGATGTGAGACAAATACCTCTGTATGATCTGGCTTATCAGATTTCTCTATGCGCAAACGGAAGCTGTCCCGCGTCGGCGCAGAATATGCTGCATCAAGCACTGGCTTCAAGAAATCACGAATAATATCATCTGGAATATCAGCGCGATTTTCTTTCCAGTCTGTCTCCATAATACCAATTTGAGAGTCTTCAATGGTTAACAGGAAACCAAAGTCCAGCCAAAATTCCCTGAGCTTCGGCCACAATTGCTCCGGGGCGGCCTGTATTACCAGCCAACGCTTATCACCATCCCGAATGACTTCAATGTCCTCCTGCGCAGGCAAAATACCGAAAGGCTGCCCCGGAGTTTCTTTTTCATATTCAGAATAAGAAGCGGCACTCCTCTCTGGAGCAACCACGGCATCTTCAACGCGCGAACTGGAAAGATCTGGCGGTATTGCAAGCCTTTCTGCCGGGGGGCTTTTTTTGTATTCAACCGAATAGTCCCCGAAATCAGCATCCCCATCAGTGGCTTTTTCAGTCGTGCCGCATGCGGTAATCAGCAAACAGCAAAGTGTCATGCCAAGAGAATAGATAAGTACATATTTCATGCTGCTTTCAGTCGTCATTACTGAGTATTAAACAATAGATTAAAGAACATCTGCCCGCTGCATCGCAACCCGCACATCATCATGGCAGGATTCAGACAGCCATGTTAACGGCAGGCGAATTCCCGCCTCGCATCGGCCCATTGCTGCCATGGCCCATTTAACCGGAATCGGGTTCGCTTCTACAAATAAATTACGGTGCAAACCAAGCAGGCGATTATTGATCGCTTCTGCGGCAGTACGATTTCCTGAAAGGGCGTATTCACACATTTCATGCATTGCCGCCGGTGCCACATTAGAGGTCACTGAAATAACGCCATGCCCGCCACTTAGCATGAATTCCATACCCGTAGCGTCATCACCACTGAGCAAAAGGAAACCATCTTCGACCTTTCCCAGCACACCCATAATCCTGCCCAGATCACCTGTGGCGTCTTTTAGTCCGATAATATTGGGAATCTTCGACAACCGAATGACCGTCTCATCAGACATATCACAGGCAGTACGTCCTGGTACATTATATAAAATTTGCGGTACATCAACAGCTTCTGCGACCGACCTGAAATGCAGATACAACCCCTCCTGTGTGGGCTTGTTATAATAAGGTGTCACCAGCAAACAGGCATCTGCGCCAGCCTCTTTGGCCGCAGATGTCAGGTCGATAGCTTCCTGTGTTGAGTTTGCTCCTGTCCCGGCAATGATCGGGATACGACCGGCCGCTATTTCAATTGCAGAATGAATAACCTCGATATGTTCATCAAACATCAGGGTTGCGGACTCTCCGGTTGTCCCCGCCACCACAATCGCATCAGTTCCCTGTTCAATATGAAACTCGATCAGACCCTTCAGTGCCACCTGATCGACCGCTCCATCTCCCTTCATGGGCGTAATCATCGCCACCATACTACCTCGCAACACCCAGCCCTCCTGCAATCATATTACCAAGGTATGAATAATATGCGCCATGCCGGCGGCTGACAAGATAAACCTGCTCAATGGAGCATTTTTTATTAAGCCGGCAAACATTATTTGCTGATATAGCAAACTGCCTTATGCTCAAAATACCGCTGTAAGCCAATTATCGGATATTGCCTGGCATCGGGTTAATGGCACGTGACAACATCCACTCTGACCAGTTAGAATCTTCATTAACAGGGTAGTTCTGGATTTGCCCAAAACAGCCTTAAATAGTTGATACCCTCCAGCCATGAGCGAACAATTTATTGTTATAACCTGCGTAGGCAAGGACCGTCCCGGCCTTGTGGTACTGCTGACCCGACATATCGTCAATGCCAACGGCAATCTAATTGACAGCCGCATGACCGTGTTGGGCGATGACTTTGCCATTATCACGCTGGTATCCGGCACATGGGACACTATCGCCAAGCTGGAAAGTTCCCTCAAAAATCTAGCGGAAAGAGAAGATCTGAGCATTACTACAAGAAGGACCGGGAGACGAAAAAATGAACAGTCGTCCATGCCCTACTCCGTTGACGCGATCTGCGTCGATATACCTGGCATCGCCAATAGACTTGCAGAATTCTTTGCAAACCAACGAATCAATATTGAAGATTTAACCACCAACCGCTATGCGGCCCCCTACACGGGCACTCCAATGTTTTCAGCACATATAGCTATTGCCATTCCCGACAGCGTTCACATCAATGCCCTGCGCGAAGAATTCTTCACATTCTGCGACGATAATAATCTGGATGCGATGCTGGAACCACTAAAGATCTGAATCACAATCTATCGAGGAAGCCTGCCACCCGCCGGCCAGGCTTTCAGTATGGCTTGCACCAGCGTTGCCAGCGGAATAGCAAAAAAAACACCCCAGAATCCCCATATTCCACCAAAAACCAGTATTGCAACAATAATCGCTATTGGATGGAGATTGACTGCCTCTGAAAAGAGCAGCGGTACCAGTGCATTACCGTCAAGAATCTGTATGGCCAGATAAGCACCCAGCACCCAATAGAAATCACTGGTCAGGCCCCATTGAGAATAGGCAACCAGTGCAACCGGAATCGTCACAACAGAGGCCCCGATATAGGGAACAATAACAGACAGACCGACCAGAATAGCCAGCAGCATGGCGAAATTCAGTCCGAACCACGCGAACGCAACCAGACATATAGCCCAGACAATCAGTATTTCAATAAACTTGCCACGAACATAATTACCGATTTGGCGATCAACATCTTCCCAGACTACAAAGGCCAGTTCCCTGTTGCCCGGCAGATACCGGCTTGCCCAGGCCATGATCAGATCCTTGTCTCTCATGAAAAAAAACACCAGAAGCGGAACCAGAATCAGATAAACCAGCAAAGTTATTGCGCCGACTACCGACGATAAAGACCAGGTCACAACAGTCCTGCCTAATCTGGCAATTTCATCCTGAATGGCACCCGTTAATTCAGTGATATGCGCTTCGGTTATAAAATCCGGGTACTCCGCCGGCAGCTTCATTAGCACCTGCTGAGTGTGCGACAGCATCACCGGAAGTTCGGCAAACAGTTCACGGGTTTGAAAGAAAAGCTGTGGAAATGGGATAATCAAGACAAATGCCACAAACAGCATAAACAGAGAAAAAACAACAATAACGGAGATGACTCTGGCGACATGCCATTTAGTAAAAAATCTGACTACCCCCTCTAACAAATAAGCGATAACAACGCTCGCGATAACGGGTGCCAACATGTCACCGATTATCAGAATGACCGCAAAGATTACAAAAAGTGTCAGCAGCAACACCACTGTTTGCGGGTCGGAGAAATGCTGTTCGTACCAGTTTTTAAGTGCCTGAAGCATTCGACGGATTATTTCTTATAAAAACTTCATATTCAGTTCTGAAATAAACTTCCAAATCATCAATGGTATCTTTTGCTGATCGGCCATGAACCATGTGTTGCATCACGAAAGATGAAGCTTTATGAAGCAACTTCTCGGCATCCAGCATCGGATAGGTTTGCCTTAAGCGCTTGATAGAGGCAACCACCGTTTCTTCCTCCGGTCTGGCAATGTCTCGCCGCTCGGTTGCTATTTGTTCAACTCTTTTTCTGTATTTGGTTGCCAGGAATTCTGCATATTCCATCAGCGACTCCTGCCCTAATGGTTCCATAGACTCAAATATCCGAAGCAACGCCCCGGTGGATAATCCCTTTGCCATACTATAGCGCCGACCCCAAGATTCACCCTGAGATTTCAGTTTGCCGACTAAAGTGGATCATTTATGTGGTCCTTGCAGTATTGTCGAGCAAACTCCAGCAGATCTTCCATGGCGCGGGCACGGAACTTCTGCTTCTTGGAAACGAACGAGAAGGGACGTGTTAAGGGAGGATCGAGGTTGACTGCCCTCAGAATATCCAGCTTCAGCTCCTTCACAACAGTCGCTCTTGAAACGATAGAAATACCCATGCCGGCTTCAACAGCCCCCTTAATTGCCTCAGGGCTTCCAAGCTCCATGAACAACTTAAGGCCATTCTCGGAAACACCATGCCGGTCCAGATATTCATTGATCACTTCTCTGGTTCCAGAACCCTCCTCTCGACAGATATAAGGGTATTCCATGATATCCCGAATCGTTACTGAAGACTGTTTAGCCAGCGGGTGGGCTACCGGCACCACACAGACCAACTGATCCTGCCGGCAGCTCTCCACAATAAGGTTCTTATTTTGTACCGGAGCCTCAACCACCCCCAAATCGATCTCGTTATTTTCGAGCATGGATACAATACCGTCCGTATTAGAGACCTTGAGCCGTATATTGATATCAGGAAATTCTGCACGAAAATTACCCAATAGCGCGGGCAACATGTATTCCGCGATTGTCGTACTCGCGCCCAGCGTTAAAGTTCCACCAATTTCACCGGTGATTTCACGTACCGCACTTTCCATCTGGCGATATAGCTCGAATATCTTGACCGCATGCTCGTAAATCACCTCACCGGTCTCAGTCAGCGTTATACGATTATGCGTCCGATCAAAAAGCCGCGTATCAAACTGCTCTTCAAGCTGTCTGACCTGGAATGTGACGGCAGGCTGGGTCATATGAAGTGACTCGGCTGCTCTGGTGAAGCTCAATAGCTTAGCCACTGTATAAAACACCTGTAATCGGCGATCTGACATGCTGCACTCCCTTGGGGAATCAAATATCCCGAATATTAGCGAACTACCACAGGATTTTTCATGGCTGAAGAGTGTAACACATATTCAACATACCCAAAGAACTTGTCAATTCCCTTATCCTTGCCGAGCTCGCTACCGTTAATACGGCTTAAGTAGCTCTAAGATAGTTTCTTAAATTATGCAGCAGGCTTTCCAGCACCGGAGAGATCTATTTTCGTTAAACCATTTTCCCCGCCTAATAATAAAATATCAGCTCCACGTTTGGCAAAAATCCCAACGGTAACGACGCCCGGTATCTGATTGATCTCATGCTCCATTTTAAGTGGGTCAACGATGTCAAGGCACTGTATGTCGAGAATTTCACACCCGTTATCCGTAATAAAGCCCTCGCGCAACACAGGCTGACCACCATATTTCATAAGCTTTCGCGCAACCATGCTTCTGGCCATCGGGATAACCTCTACCGGCAATGGAAATTTACCCAAGCGGTTTACGAGCTTTGAATCATCGGCGATACAGATAAATTTCTCACTGGTGGCTGCAACTATTTTTTCTCGAGTCAGTGCACCGCCACCTCCCTTGATGAGATGGAGGTTATGGGTAGATTCGTCAGCTCCGTCGATGTACACCGGTATGCCATTTACTTCATTGAGATCATACACCTTGATTCCGTGAGCCTTCATATATCTGCTTGACTCAATTGAGCTTGATACGGCACCATCGATCCTGCTTTTTACATCTGCCAGCAGATTGATAAAGTGATTCACGGTTGAACCTGTGCCCACGCCAATAATTTCGCCTGCCTGAACGTATTCCATGGCAGCTTCTGCGGCAAGCTTTTTGCGTGACTCTAACGACATCAGACTTTTCCTTTTTATTCAAAAGCAGCAATGATACCCTGTGCGATCTCTTTATCGAACAGTGGCGTGCGCAAAACTTCCCATGAATCTGCAATTTCTGGTCAATAAAATACAACAAGCCCGCGTCTATGATGTAGCGATAAACACGCCTCTCGAATATATGACGCAGATGTCTTTGCGTTTTTCCAACTGCATATATATCAAGCGAGAGGATCAGCAGGATATTTTTTCATTCAAAATTCGCGGTGCCTATAACAAGATCTCTGGATTGACTCAGCAGGAGATGGACAAGGGAATTATTGGCGCATCAGCAGGCAACCATGCACAAGGGGTTGCTTCATCTGCCAATCGGCTGGGTATTGACGCCACTATCGTCATGCCCAAGACAACCCCTGATATCAAGATTAAGGCCGTTAAACGTTTGGGTGGAAAAGTCATTCTGCATGGCAATACCTATGATGATGCGTCTGCATATGCTTACGAATTATCTGCGGAGACAGGGGCCATTTATATTCACCCATATGATGACGAGGATGTCATTGCTGGTCAGGGTACCGTAGCACGTGAGATTCTGGAGCAACTGGATAGCCTGCCGGATGCCATATTTATTCCTGTAGGAGGTGGTGGTCTGCTCACCGGCATGGCCGCCTGGGTGAAACACCACCATCGGGAAGTCAGAATTATTGGAGTTGAGCCGGATGATGCACCGTCAATGTATGAGGCGCTGCGTACAAATAAGCGTGTGGTACTGCCTCAGATCGGTATATTTGCCGATGGTGTTGCGGTCAGGCAGGTCGGTGAAAATACATTTAAGCTCGCCTGCGAGCTGGTGGATGAAGTCGTTCTCGTCAACACAGATGAGATCTGCGCCGCCATTAAGGATATCTATGATGAAACTCGCTCTATTTCTGAACCTGCCGGTGCGCTGGCTTTGGCAGGGCTTAAGAAATTTATAGAACGTGAAATGGTGAGCAACCAGCTATATGTTGTTGTTAATTCCGGTGCCAACATGAACTTCGACCGGTTGCGCCATGTTGCCGAGCGAGCGGAAGTTGGTGAGCATAAAGAAGGATTATATGCCGTCACGATCCCGGAGCGACCCGGCAGCTTCCATGAGTTCTGCCATCTGATAGGGAATAGAGGCATTACTGAATTTAACTATCGTTATTCAGATCAGGATAGCGCTCATGTCTTTGTCGGTATTCAGCTGAAAGAGGGCCTGGAAGAAAGGCAGCACATCAATGAGATGCTGGAGAAAAAAGGTTTCCCGGTTGTTGATCTGTCTGATGATGAGCTGGCCAAGCTACATATACGTTACATGGTCGGAGGACGCTCGCCCGGCATACAAAATGAATGTCTATTTCGCTTTGAGTTTCCTGAAAGACCCGGAGCCTTATTACGATTTTTATCTTTACTCGGTGGCAAATGGAATATCAGCCTGTTCCATTATCGCAACCATGGCTCAGATTATGGCCGGGTATTGTGTGGCTTTCAGGTACCGGATGAAGAACATCAGGATTTTCAGAACTTTCTTGACGGACTGGGATACCGATTTGGCGAAGAAACGAATAATCCAGCCTATCAATTATTTCTTGCCAGTTAGTTATTTTCTAATAGGGCTTTGTCTTAGGAACAAAGGCCCGCATATGCGGGCCTTTGTGACGCAAAGCCAATAATTATCTTCTCGTCCTTTTCTTTTTAGTGGCTTTCTTTGCAGAAGCCTTCTTCCGAGCAACCTTCTTGGAAGAAGCTTTCTTGCTGGCAGCCTTTTTGGCAGAAGTTTTCTTTCTGGTGGTTTTCTTTGCAGAAGTTTTCTTCCGGGCAACCTTCTTGGAAGAGGCTTTCTTGCTGGCAGCCTTTTTGGCAGAAGTTTTCTTTCTGGTGGTTTTCTTTGCAGAAGTTTTCTTCCGGGCAACCTTCTTGGAAGAAGCTTTCTTGCTGGCAGCCTTTTTGGCAGAAGTTTTCTTTCTGGTGGTTTTCTTTGCAGAAGTTTTCTTCCGGGCAACCTTCTTGGAAGAGGCTTTCTTGCTGGCAGCCTTTTTGGCAGAAGTTTTCTTTCTGGTGGTTTTCTTTGCAGAAGTTTTCTTCCGGGCAACCTTCTTGGAAGAAGCCTTCTTGCTGGCAGCCTTTTTAGCGGAAGTTTTCTTGCTGGTGGTTTTCTTTGCAGAAGTTTTCTTCCGGGCAACCTTCTTGGAAGAAGCCTTCTTGCTGGCAGCCTTTTTAGCGGAAGTTTTCTTGCTGGTGGTTTTCTTTGCAGAAGTCTTCTTTCGAGCAACTTTCTTGGCAGAGGCTTTTTTACTGGCAGCCTTTTTAGAGGAAGTTTTCTTTTTCGCCATCTTCTTTACAGGAGCTTTTTTCCGAGCAGTTTTTTGCGCAGAAGTCTTCTTTCCAGCAGCTACTCTCCTTTTCTTCTTAAGAGCAAGTTGCTGCTTCATCGCCACTTTTCGTCTTCCAGGGGTCGAACGAGCTCTGCTGAGCTTTTTCTTGCGTGATATTTTTTTTGCTGCCATAATTAACTCCAATAAGGTGAGATTTCAGCAAGCATTATATAACATAAAACAATAAAATGCCAGTTAAAATAAAATAAATCTGGTTGCACAATGCAGCAGAATCATCGATGGAAGCTACTGTCTTTATGGATAAGCTCTGTGAACCTCAGGTTGCATGGACACGATGGCATGGACACGATAGCGTTGTGTCAACAGTATATTATGACGCCTTTATCAGGCTGCCAACGCCTTCATCTGTAAATAATTCAAGCATTACCGCATGTTCGATGCGGCCATCAATGATATGTGATGTCGCAACACCTGCAGTAACCGCATCCAACGCACATTGAACTTTTGGCAGCATACCACCATGTATAATACCATCGGCCACAAATTGTTTTACATCTGAAGAACTTAAACCCGATAGCAGGCTACCGTCGGCATTAAGAATACCTCGCGTATTGGTTAGCAGGATGAGCTTTTCAGCTTTTAGTATCTCGGCAATTTTGCCGGCCACTAAATCAGCATTAATGTTATATGAATGTCCGTCTTTGCCAGCGCCAATCGGCGCCACAACCGGGATAAAATCACCACGGGTCAACATATTAATAATGCCGGCGTCAACCTTCTCGACCTCACCAACATGGCCGATATCAATAATTTCCGGCGCATCAGCAGCTTGATTATTTCCGGCCATTTTCATTTTGCGAGCTTGAATCAGACTGCCATCCTTTCCGGTCAGACCAACTGCTTTTCCACCATGGCCATTAATCAGACTCACGATGTCTTTGTTGACCAGACCACCCAGAACCATTTCCACAACATCCATAGTCTCGCGGTCGGTAACACGCATACCATTGATGAACTCACTTTCTTTTCCGATGCGTTTAAGCAGCTCACCAATTTGTGGGCCACCACCGTGAACTACAACCGGATTGATACCGACCAGTTTCATTAAAACTATGTCACGGGCAAAGCTGCTTTTCAGTTTTTCATCAATCATGGCGCTGCCGCCATATTTAATGACAACGGTTTTATCCTGGAAGCGGCGTATATACGGCAAAGCTTCGGCCAACACTCTGGCAATGTTCAAGGCTTTTTCTGGAACCAGTGACATGATTATTTTGGCTTTCTGATGTTTGCGTCGTTGTTTTTCAGGTATTGGCTGATATCGACTTCGGTTGCACCGCCACCCATAATAAGCGTCGTGCTTTCTTCGGGAGCAGACACATTAACCGGTTCTTCGGTTACAGGTGCCACGGACTTTTGAGGCAAAACAAGATGCCTCTTTTTGTATAAGAGAACAATGCCGGCAATCAATATAATGATTCCAGAAATTATCTTAAACCAGCCGGCTGAAGACTGCTCGTATTCTTCAACCTCTACCCCGCCGGGTGTCCAGACAGCAATATTCCACCTTGTACCCTTGATGTGAATGATCTCTGTGGCCGATCCCTCTTTAACCTGGATGTCGCCATGCTCCTGAATGACTGTACTTTTGTCTGATACTGACTGCTGAAACTGGGTATAGAGACCAATATCCCTGAGCCGCCGAACTGATTCTGTGATCAACTCATAGGGATAGTGCACAACCACCACGCCTATGGCTTGCCCGGATTCACTGAAAACAGCACGCGCCAGAGTAATATTGGCATCCGATGTATTATAGAGCAGCGCCTCCGCCAAAGGAGGTGCCTCGTATGAACTGGTAGCAATACTAATACAGGCAAAACCACAGGCAGGAGCTGATTGACTGTCAACTTCCTCTAATCCAACGGGATAAAGCCTTACCCTGATACTATCGGAGAGCAGCTCCTGAAGCTGGCTTTCCAGAGCAGAAAGTACATTAATATCTGCCGCAGCCAGTGAAGCCTGTAGCTCAGAATCCTGAATGGCAGCCCCAATTTCAATAAAGTAAGCTGAAATCCTGTCTTCAATGTGCTGCACCAGTTCGGCAGCACTCTGAAAATTCCGGGCATCGGTAGCTGTTGGCTGAGCAGACTCATTAGCCGGGACACTTTCATCCTCAGCGAGTAATGTCTGGCAACAGACTGCCAGTATGAATATCAATAAAAAACCGTGGATGTGCATTGTTTATATTCGGTGATTCATGATTTTCCCATACGCCAGAGAAGCTTATCATCATAAGAGCGTTTTATATCTCATGCGAACACCCTTCCTGATAATGCTGCTTTGAACCTATTATTCAAGCACCTGCATGAAACACCTCTTAAAATCAGGCAATTTCAAACCGCGGATTCAACTCGCAAGTGCAATCTGTAGTTTGATTCCTGAAAATACCTCATTAGGCGTTTTAATGCCAAGACATTTTTCAGGTCGATTATTCAGTCTATTCATGGCTGGCTCAATTTCTCTGTGGGTCATGGTTGTCAAGTCACCCCCCTTTGGAAAGTACTGTCGGATGAGTCCATTGGTATTTTCATTCAGGCCCCGCTCCCATGAAGCATAAGGATGGGCAAAGTAAAACCGGGCGTTGAGTGTATCGGCGATATGTTGGTGACCGGCAAACTCCTTACCGTTATCGGAGGTCAGTGTGATGACCCTGTCGGACCATGGCGCCAGAAGATCGATGAGGGCATCCGTGACGCATTGGGCTGTGTTACGTTTGACCTTTTTGATCAAGGTGAAACGGGATTTTCACTCGGTCAGGGAGACCAGGGCTTGTCGGTGGTTTTTACCGATCAGGATATCGAGTTCCCCGTCACCGATACGTGAACGGGTATCAACGATTCCGGGGTGCTGGTCAATGCTGACACGACCGACAAGCTGACCCCGGCGATTGTAGCTGCCATCGCGTTTACGGCGCTGCTTTTGGCAGCGCAGATGACGATACAGATGCCCCCCCCCTCATGCTTGTCCCGCACAATGTATTGGTAGCTCCATTCATGACGGACCGACCGGTTCCTGTGTGCTTTGAGCCACAGGCTGATTTGCTCTGCACTCCAGTCAAGCTCCAGCAGGTGTCGTACATGACTCCGGGTCGTCTCGGTCACCCGGTAGCGCACTTTGACCTGTCGGCGCTTGTCACTCAGGCGTTGAGCCTGTTCAGGGCGATAACCACGAAGGCCCGTATTGCGCTGAAGCTCACGGCTAATGGTGGATCGACTTCAACCTGACATCATGGCTATCCCGGATTGGTTATGGCCGGCTTTCTTCAGGGCATCAATCCGGTATCGTTGTTCCTGGGTAAGCTGTTTGTATCTCATCGTGCTCCTCTTTCCTGGCAGAATGGGAAAGCTGTGAATCATACAGCAGCTTACCCTATCCCCAACTCGTCAAGAGTTGCACTTACAAGTTGAACTCAGGATATATTTTAATGCCGGGAAGGGCTGAAGTAGCTTTGACACAAAGCTGTGTTATTGATCCATATTTTGTGGTAGCTTAGGGCCTGTAATAGTTAGGCCTACTCGAAGAACGGCGTGTCATTAACATATGAGCAATCAAGACCCTTACCTGGGCTTTACAAGACGCTTCTGGCCTCGAAACATCGCGATCCAATAACGATCACCCTGAGCAACATCTTCACAATGAGGCTCATTGGCAACAAGACCCATGGAGATCTTGCCGAGATTGCAATTGCCGAATTTATAAATCAATACATGTATGACTTTAAGTCAGTGCATGTCGGGAAAGACCTCTATCGTGCAAAATCAAAAGAAGAAGATATCAAAATCATCAACGAGATTACGAAGGTTGAATTTCCTGTCAGCCTTAAGGCTTATGGGGATGGTCCTTTACAGCTTTCAACTGATAAATCATTTCGAATGTTTCCAAGGTTGTCACAAGAAGGTCAAGAGGTTGAGGGGCACGATGCCGTCCAACATGTTTGGAGTGACCCGGCATTCTCAGAGTTCCACGAGATTAACGTGCTGCCTCTGATTTACGACGAAAAAAATCAACGCTGTAACATTATGGTATTCGATTACAGTCGTGCGATTGAAGAAGCACATAGAATCAAACGAATCGAAGGCGAAGGTCGTCGAAAGCATCCAGCGTATCGCTTTTACAATAAAAATGATGAGTACATTTGTGAAGTGCGTTATGGGGATGCAGCAGCTAATGCGCTGCAGAGGGGGCTCTGGACCCATACGGAGAACGGCTTGCAGTATTTCGATAGTGTGACAGGCGGGTGGATAGATTATTCGCACAACAAAGTATTGGTGAAACTTTTTTCTCATGCTCTCGTATCATCAGCGTCTGGTCACAAGGAAGCGCTTGATAGGGTCAAGGAAGATATCGAAAAGCTAAAGGCTTCATCGGGGATTAAGTGATGGTGTATGCGCTGCCGTTGTTCGAAGATTCAATAACGCAAGCTCCACCGACAGAGGGGATAAAGTACGCCGGGTCGAAGCTAAAGCTTCTTCCGCAGATTCTCTCTCTCGCCAAAAGGGTCCCCGCCAGAACCGTAACCGATGCATTCGCTGGAACTACTCGTGTATCTCAAGCCTTTGCCCAAATGGGGTATGATGTGGTGTGCAACGATAGAGCGATTTGGTCTAAAACATTCGCTAATTGCTACTTAAGAGGGAAGGAAAACCACAAACATTACCAGATGATCATCGATCACCTTAATGCGGTAGAGCCGATAGATGGCTGGTTCACAGAACACTATGGGGCTCTGCCCAACGGCGGGAGTGCCGTTCATACCGACGGACTGAAAAAACCCTGGCAGGTACATAACACCAGAAAACTGGATGGAATCCGAGAGGAGATAGATCGGCTTAAGCTAAGCCCTGACGAAAAAGCCGTTGCACTAACAAGCCTTATCCTGGCGCTGGATCAGGTTGATAGCACGCTTGGACATTTTGTATCTTATCTGAAGGAATGGTCTTCTCGATCATACAAGGACCTCAATCTGAAGGTTCCGCAGATTTGCTCCGGCAAAGGGAGGCATCAGGTTTATCGTCGGGATGTTTTTGAGTTGTGCGATTTAGTTGAAACTGATCTGGCATATTTAGATCCTCCTTATGGATCGAACAATGAGAAGATGCCTCCATCGCGTGTTAGATATGCGTCTTACTATCATCTTTGGACAACAGTTATTCTGAATGACAAGCCGGATATTTCAGGGAAAGCCCTTCGAAGAACAGACACATCGGATCGAATCGCGGGTTCAGTATTTGAAGAATTTCGTAAGAGTGAGAGCGGACGATTCCTCGCAGTTGAAGCGATTGATCGCCTGCTTTCTTCGGTCAAGGCAAATTGGATCATTCTCTCCTACAGCTCAGGCGGCAGGGCCACAGCTACTGAACTCAACGATGTTCTTTCTCGTCATGGAACAATTCTTGATGCTGTCGAACTTGAGTACAAGAAGAACGTAATGGCTGGCATGAAGTGGACCGATGAATGGCTTCGGGACGCCGAAGAAGGTAACAAGGAATTTATGTTCCTCATTGAGAAAACATAAGCCTGACAGGATACTGCAACAGACATTTGACCCAACTTAATCCATATCACGAAATGGACGGCCATCCAATCTCTCTATGATATGGCCCGCAAATCATTCGTTAGCAGATTTTCTACAAAGAGTTTTTCAACGGCCAGGGCATTACCAAAGTTTTGCGACCGTTATACCTCAAAACTGTTATTCACCTGTCCTGATGAGATTTTCAAGTCGAGCAGCGAAAATCTGCGTGTTCAGAGTATTGGCCGGGCAGTTCTTTCAGGATTGAATCCATATCCTGAGGGCAGGACTGCTCTGGTGGCAAGAGAGATTTCATCGTTTGGTTTTCTGGGATTTTGGCACAAACTATGACAAGCTAAGGGTTCTATTAATAGTTACGCCACTGACAAACAGGAGATTGAATGTGAATCCAATACCATTATCAGCAATTATTAATATAGAAAATCCTGGAGAGTATAAACTCCATGCCGCCAGATGGAGTGACAACGAAGAACCTTTAGATGTTTATGTTCATGATAAAAGTGACTGGCTTTGGTGGAACAAATGGAGAAGCTCTAAAGATGATTTTTCAAGAAAATATGTGTTTTCATTAATAGATTTCTATCATGAAAATGATATGTGGTTATTTGGTGGCATATATGAGATCTTAAAAAGAAATGATGAGCCAAACAGCCATAGCCATGAAATAAAAGAACTTGTCGAGCATTCAGCTTTTGTAGGCAGGCTGAAAATAAAACTCGAAAAACCAGCAAGAGGACGAGCATTTTATTTAGAAAAGCATCTTGACAAAATGATTGTCGCAGAAGTTCTAAAAGAACCATATTCAGGTACAGCATTCCCTGGTTATGGAAACATTAATCATGATTTTTCTGAACTTAAATCTATCTTTAAAAATCAAAAGCCTGATTGGAAAGGAGCCTTAGAAAATATCAAAGGTGTTTATGTTATTTTTGATAAAAGTAATGGCAAGAAATATGTTGGCTCGGCCTACGGAAATTGCGGCATATATTCACGCTGGTGCTGTTACATTGAGACAGGGCATGGTGGGAATCATAATTTAAAAACAATCATTAAAAATGAAGGCGTCTCCTATGCTGAAGAAAATTTCAAGCTATCATTACTCGAATATCGACCAATGAAAACAGGCGACAACGAAATTATAAATCGTGAAAAATACTGGAAAGAGGTTCTACTTTCTCAAGGCTGCTATGGTTACAACATAAATTGAAGTGGTTTCAAGTGGCGAAGAGTATTCAAAATTTTGTACCAGAGAATTGCATATTATAGATCGACATATTCATCGGGTCTTCCTTAAAAATGGATAGCTAGCTGGGAAAGCGTGAGGTTCCAGTTTTGTACTGGATGCGTCCACAGTCCCGAAATCTTAGGTGTGGCAATCCCCCTGTTTTCAGCTAAACTCAGGAGCATGGTTCAGCCCACTACAACCAGCGTACGTCAAACTCCTGTGCCTAGGCGATGAATTCAAACCGATCATGTATCATCCAAACACAGCGCAACGTTCGATTGTAACACTCAATTTAGATAGTTGATGCACAATGCTATTTGCCCATAATCAAGGCTTTTTATCCCTCAACCATGAATAACCCGGAATAGCACAAAACAGAAATGACAATCATTGATTTTGCTTCACCAGAGTTTTCGCTGTTTTTTATAGCAGCCCTGGTTTTAGCTTTTACGCCTGGCGCCAGCATTACCTATGTTGTTGCCAGAACAGCGGCGGAAGGAAAAGAGGCCGGCATAAACTCGGCTTTTGGAACAGCTACTGGCGGCCTGGTGCATGTGGTCGCGGCAGCTCTCGGCTTATCTGTAATTATCTCTGAATCGGCATTCCTTTTTAGTGTCATCCGCTATGCTGGTGCCTGTTATCTCATCTACCTTGGCATACGTCTTTTTCTGGCTCATCAATCATTGAGAGTTTCAGAAAATCTACAACCTGCCGGAAAATTAAAATTATTCTGGCAGGGGTTTACGGTTGAGGCACTCAATGTAAAAACAGCGCTGTTTTTTCTGGCTTTTATCCCCCAATTCGTTAATACCGAACACTCCGTCGTTCAGCAATTTATTATCTATGGTGTCATTTGTGTGGTGCTCAATGGGACTGCCGATTTAATAGCTGTCCTTGGCGCTCGTGTTTTATTAAACAAGCTAAACTCAGCAAGGTTTGTCAGCTTTACATCAGGTTCCGTACTGATTGGTCTCGGACTGTTTGTGGCAGTCAATGATGTGAAGCGCTAACAAACGCATTCACAGGATTCACTTCCTTCAATCGCCCCTTGTGAAGAAATGGCTAAATATAATGACATACTTGTTGAGGAGGCACCAAAGATACAGGGAGAAGCACCAGAGCATGTCAAGAAGTTAAAAGCAGCTAACAAGGTGCTGTCACCAGGTATAAACTCCATTGCTCTCCACTGCTTATAGTGATCTGACCATTAGGATTAAGGCAATACCATTAATTTTTTATTTTGAGCCGCACGCTGGAAATATATTATGAATGAACAAGTTCTTCCGGATAATTTACCCATACCAGAGGACGATGGTGCCTGTGATCATCTTGAAGGAATGTGCCTTCCCTCGCTTTCGCTTGAGACAACCGAGGGTCCTGTTGTTCTGGCAAAACTGTCAGGGACAACCGTAGTTTACATCTATCCCAGATCCTCAGTCGATAGCGTTGACCCGGAGGGTTGGGATGCCATTCCAGGAGCACGGGGCTGTTCCCCCCAGGGTTGTGCTTTCCGCGATCACAAGTCCGAACTTTTAGCCCTTGGTGCCAGTGTATTTGGACTTGCCACCCAGGATATAACGTATCTGAAAAGCGAAGTGGCAAGGCTACATCTACCGTTTCCACTGATTAGTGACAGCGATCTCCAGCTCAAAGAGACATTAAATCTTCCACTACTGGAAATACAGATGAATGGCGTGAGTTTCTATAAACGTGCAACGCTCATCATTCGAGAAGGTCGCATTGTTAAGGTTTTTTACCCTGTATTTCCGCCTGATAAAAATGCTGAAAACGTCATTGCCTGGTTAGAGAAAAACCCGCCCTGAGCTCCTTGAGAGATGACCCGGCAGACTGTCTGGCAGCAGGTCATCAGGCCTCCAAACGCAATCAGCTTATCTCCATAACCAGGAGAAATGTAAAAAATAAAATACGATGTAAGAGCGTCGGTTAAAGAAGGTATATTGTGCAGTTTATAGCGGATACATACTCAACATTGATGCCTCTTCATGGCCACAGCCCGATACCTATACCTCCCTGATAGGCCCGCAGGCTATTCAACGATAATGCGACCGGATTCTCCGGCATTGCTGAGTTCTGAAAGCATTTTATTGAGGCGCTCAACAAAGGCATAGGGATCACCAAGCTCACCGCCTTCCGCCAATACTGCCTGTTCAAATAACAGGCGTATCCAGTCGGCAAAACGATCATCATCTTTTTCGTTATTTAACCTTTTCACCAGAGCATGATCGACATTGATCTCAAGGGTCGGCTTACCTGAAGGCATATCATGACCGGCTGTCTTCAGTATCTTCTGCATGTGCATGCTCATATCATAGGCACCCTGAACAATGCAGGAAGGTGCATCGGTTAAACGGCTGGAAACCTTGACTTCATTAACATCATCACCGAGCACTTCTTTCATGCGTTCCACCAGCCCTTTATGTTGCTCCTCAACTTTCTCCTGGGCCTGCTTTTCTTCTTTACCGGCAAGGTCGCCCAGATCAAGTTCTGTACTGGTGGCAGACTGGAAGTGCTTACCATCGAACTCGCTGATATGCGACATCATCCATTCATCAACACGTTCATACATCAGCAGCACCTCAATACCCTTCTCACGAAATATACCCAGTGCCGGATTATTTTTCGCAGCATTGAAGTTTTCCGCTGCAACATAATAAATTTTATCTTGTTTTTCCTGCATACGCTCGACGTATTCATCAAGCGTAACTGTCGGTACCGAGTTATCCTCATGGGTGGAACTGAATCGCAACAGCCTCAGAATTTGATCGCGATTCTTGAAATCTTCAACAGGCCCTTCTTTCAGGACATGGCCAAAATTTTTCCAGAACTCGGCATATTCCTGAGGTTTTTTCTTGGCCATCCTTTCCAGCATACCAAGAATTTTTTTAACCGAGGCGGCACGAATTGTGCCAATGAGTTTGTTACCTTGCAAAATTTCACGCGATACATTTAATGGCAGATCATCGGAATCAACAAGACCTCTGACAAAACGCAGCCATGTCGGCATCAAATGTTCAGCATCATCCATGATGAATACACGCTTGACATAGAGCTTGATGCCATGGCGTTTATCCCGCTCCATCAGGTCAAAGGGAGCTCGTTTCGGAATATAAAACAGGCTGATATAGGATTGTTTACCCTCAACATGATTATGAATCCAATCCTGAGGATCTTCAAAATCATGTGCGATATGCTTGTAAAACTCCTTGTATTCTTCCTTGCTGATGTCTTTTTTCTGCAAGGTCCAGAGTGCTGAGGCTTTGTTGACGGTTTGCCATTCGCCCTTGTTATCACCCTCGCTGGCCTTCATTTCAATTGGAAAGCCGATATGGTCCGAGTAGGTTTTTACGATGTTACGAATGCGAAACTCTTCCAGAAATTCCTTGGCGGCCTCTTTGTTCAAATGTAACGTGATTTCCGTGCCGCGTGTGTCTTTGGTGGTTTCTTCCAATGTGTAACTGCCCTGCCCATCTGATTCCCAGATGACAGCCTGGTCAACCGATTCGCCTGCGGCACGACTGATAACTGTCACCTTATCTGCCACGATAAATGAAGAATAGAAACCCACGCCAAACTGACCGATCATCTGTGAGTCTTTGGCCTGATCTCCGGTGAGGCTATGAAAAAATTCTTTTGTACCCGATTTGGCAATAGTCCCCAGATGTTCAATAATCTGCTCAGCGTTCATGCCAATACCGTTATCTGTAATCGTCAGTTTCTTTTTATTAAAATCAATACGAATTTTCAGATCAGGGTCGCCACCCAGCAAAGAATCATCGGAAAGAGCCTGAAAGCGCAGCTTGTCACAGGCATCCGAGGCGTTTGATATCAATTCCCGCAGAAAGATTTCCTGATTTGAATAAAGTGAGTGAACCATCAGCTTGAGCAGCTGGGTCACCTCAGCCTGAAATTCATGGGTCTTTTTTTCAGTAGTGGCGCTCATTTATCATCCTTCAATCCGTTCGTGAAAAAATATGGGCGCATATATGGGAATATACTTGGGCTTTTCAAGAGATGCGGGCATTTTCATGCGTGAGCAACCAGCGTTTTCGGCGCAGTGCTTCGCCTTGCGTGTGTCCAGCGTACCCACCGAGACCTGAGGTGGATACAACACGATGGCAGGGGATAATGAGGATAAGCGGATTCCAGCGGCAGGCATTGCCTACCGCTCTGGCACCTGTATTCAAATGAGCTGCCAACTCCCCATAACGCTGAGTCTCACCTGCCTTGATTTCACGTAATGCATCCCAGACAGCGCACTGAAAAGCAGTACCCTGTACATTCAACGGCAAGTCAAAACGAAAGGCAGGGTCTGTAAAATAAGCCCTTAGCTGACGAATAACTTCCCGTGACAGGGCATCCCGTGGTTTCCTTGGCGATACAGCCTTGCGCAGAAAGTCCACACCGGTTAATTTTTCCTGTTTAACGACAATTCCAATGGTCGTAACAGGCGAACCAAAAATGGCCGAGTATTCAGTCATATGCCGACCAATAGTGACCGGTGCTCGCTGCTGCCATCACTTGTTGGTCACTTTCTTCAGCTTTTCCTTAATTCGCGCCGCCTTGCCTGTACGCTGACGCAGATAATAGAGCTTGGCCCGGCGCACATCGCCGCGACGCTTGACCCTGATCGCTGCGATTGCGGGGCTATGTGCCTGAAACACACGCTCTACACCTTCGCCATGAGAAATCTTGCGAACTGTAAATGATGTATTCAGTCCACGGTTTCTTTTGGCGATAACCACCCCCTCATAAGCCTGAAGACGTTCGCGGTCACCTTCCTTTACACGCACATCAACGACTACTGTATCACCCGGGCCAAAAGCGGGGATGTCAGACTTCATTTGCTCGGCTTCGAGCTGTTGGATAATGTTACTCATTGTTGCATACCGTTGCATCCATTAAAGCATGTTTAATTTTGCTCATGAATAAACTCATTCAAGAGCAATCGTTCTTCGCCTGTTAAGGGCCTGTTTTCCAACAGATCCGGCCGGCGCAGCCAAGTTCTTCCCAGCGACTGTTTAAGGCGCCAGCGTTCGATATGTTGATGGTGACCACTCATCAGCACTTCGGGTGTCGCCATCTCTCTCCAGATTTCTGGTCGGGTATAGTGAGGGCAATCCAGCAATCCACTCATAAAGGAGTCTCTCTGCGCGGACTGACCGTCACCCAACACCCCCGGAATCAGCCGGCTTATGCCATCAATTACGGCCATGGCGGCAATTTCGCCACCACTCAGCACAAAATCACCCAGCGACCACTCCTCATCGGCCTGACTTTCCAGAAAACGTTCATCGATACCTTCATATCTGCCGCACAGCAAAATCAGATCATCTTTCTGCTCACCGAGCAATGACTGGGTGATCGGCTTTCCCTGCGGCGACAGATAGATTAACCGCAAATTTCCTCTATTCAGCCTGATCCGATTCAGCGTCCTGATCAACGGCTCCGCCATCATCACCATGCCGGGACCACCACCAAAAGGCCGATCATCGACAGTGCGATGAGCATTGACTGCATCATCACGCGGTGTCCAGCAATCAACGTTTACCAAACCCTTTTTTATTGCCCTGCCGATAATGCCATAGGAGCAGGCATCCCGAATCATTTCCGGAAACAGTGTTATGACATTAAAGCATCGAACCACTGTTTATAACCAACTCTAAAAATCAGGATCCCAATCAACAGTAATCATACCGTCATCCAGATTCACATGCCGCACTACCTGCTTCTGAACATACGGGATTAGCCTTTGTCGGTCACCTTCAACCACAAGCACATCATTAGACCCTGTTTCAAACAGATGATCAACCACACCAAGCCGAATCCCGGCACAGGTGCATACAGTCAGGCCAATCAGGTCCGACCAGTAAAATTCATTTTCAGCGGTTTCAGGCAGTTGTTCTCTCAGTATCGTCACCTGCCAGCCAATCAGGTCAAGCGCCTGCTCCCGGGTTTCACAATCTTCCAGACTGATAACAAGCCCTTTACCGCACCTTTGTCGTCCTCTGGCCGGCTTTCTGATCTCCCAGCGATTGCCCGACCCCAACCACCAGGGCGTGTAGTTAAGTATGTTTTCAGGAGGTCTCGTATAGGAAAAGACCTTAAGCTGTCCACGAACCCCAAATACCCCGATTATCCTGCCGACTACTATCCGGCCCGCAGAGTCAGGTTCTGCCATGGAAATGTCAGGCTGCAGGCATTTTAGCCTGCTTCTTCACCAGAGATGCCACACGGTCAGACAATTTTGCGCCACGGGATTTCCAATGGTCAATACGGTCCATCTTCAGCTCCAGACGCTTATCCTGCCCGTTGGCAATCGGATTGAAAAAGCCCAGACGTTCAATATAACGACCATCGCGCTTATTGCGGTTATCCGTTACCACCACATGATAAAAAGGACGCCGCTTGGCCCCACCGCGGGCCAGTCGTATCACTACCATTTCACGCTCTTCTAAAATTAGTATTCAAGGAAGCCCCGGACGATCTCGGCCCGGGGCAGGAGGCACACTATACGGATTTAATCGGAAAAATAAAGCCCGAAATTACGCGATTCAAGACGGCAACAGACTTTCTCACAACCGATCTGATCCGCACCCGCAATCTCATCATGGCACTTTCCAGTATCCAGGGCAAATCACGTGAAAAGCTTTTTTCGCCCCCTCGTCCAGGCTCGGTTAAAAAGGGAAAGCACCAAAATGGATGAGGGAAGACAACAAATAACATGACCACCCAGATGGAGTGATCCCACCTCAAACCCCTTGATAGCAACAAATATTCTACTTTTACTCGCCCCTTCTGACAGGGAAGCTCATGGAAACTTTTGTCTCAATTCGCAAGCAGCGCAGTATAAACTGCGTTATATCCGGCTATCATTTTCCCGGCTGTAAATAATGTCTCGAACCGTTTGCGTGCCTGCTTTCCGAAGGCCTCGGCCAGCTCAGGTTCAGCGACGAGCCTGTTCATACAACAAGCAAGTGCGACCGGGTCATCCGGTCGGCACACCAGCCCTGTTTCATTATCAATATTGACAAAACTGGTACCCGTACCAATTTCACAGGATATGAGAGGCAAGCCAAACATGGCTCCCTCAATCAAAGTGACGCCAAAGGCCTCAGAACGCAAATGAGACGGGAAGACGACAGCGAATGCCTTATCGTAATACCGAAGTTTTTCCTCATGCGATAATCGCCCTGGGAAGCTGACATTTCGCAAACCAAGCTTTTCGACCTGGTCCTTAACTTCACGCTCAAGAGGTCCGCTACCGATCATGACGATATGGGCCGAAACATCACATGCGGCTTTAACCAGAACATGCAGGCCCTTGTAATATCGAAATTCACCGACAAAGAGAAAATAAGGCTGCTCTAGTGGCACCTCCCTTCTTCCATCTGTGCGCAAGGGTTTTAACCGATCCGGCGAATTTTGATCAGGCATACCGAGCGGCACGACATCCACTTTCTCCCTGAAGGTGTCCAGCACCGGACTGGTTGCAAGATAGTTTGGTGAGGTCGCAACAAGACGATCCGCCTTCCTAAAAAAAAGCCTCATCAGCGGCCAGTAAAGAAAACGTAACCATTTCTGGTGAACGATATCGGAATGATAAGTCACCACAATCGGAGCATCACAGCCCGACAACAGTACACATAAATCCGCAAATGGATAGGGGAAATGGACATGGACCACATCAGATTGGCGTGCCTTTCTAATCACCTCCATCAGAAATCCAACAGAAAAAGGATTTCGGCCGATAGAAAGCAACTGCTTTGCCATGGTGACCGTGTATCCGTTGAAACTGATCTGATTTGCCCGTTGCTCGGTAGTAGCAATAACCTCAACATCGTGCCCCAAGGCGGCCTGCCCCTGTGCCAGGCTATCAATGACAGTTTCGATGCCACCACAATAATCAGGTGCCGCACGTTTGAAAATATGGAGAATCTTCAAAATCTGTTGAACTATGATATAATACAGGCTTGGTACTGCCGATACCCAGAGTCATACCGGGATAGCCGGCTACATCGAAAAGACAATAACAAGCAAAACACTCTCATGGCTTGTTGCGCCCAACAACCCGTTCCCGGATCTCTGGGTATAACATTGAAGCAAGGGACAGCAAGGCAATCATCAGCACCCTACATACCTGAATATCAAAACCAGCATCGACAATCCTGCCGCGACAAAATCACCCTTGCCCGAACATTTTCATAATGCGGGAAACCATCTTGCTTACTGCCTCGTCATCATGCGCACAAACTGTTATATGCCCTGTCTTTCTGCCGGGTCGCGGCTGTTTCTGGTAGTGGTGATAATGGGCACCTGACAGCTTGAGCACATCAGGCAAAGCCGGATATTCACCTATGATATTACACATGGCGCAGGGCGCAAGCGCAGACGTATCGCCGAGCGGCAGATCGCATATCGCCCTCAGATGATTTTCAAACTGGCTGCATACCGCACCATCAATGGACCAGTGACCGGAGTTATGGACACGCGGTGCAAACTCATTAGCCAGTAACTCTCCGTTATAATCAAAAAATTCGAGGCCGAGGACGCCCACATAATCCAGATCTTCCATTAGCCGATGTGTATAGTCTTCCGCCTTGGCCTGCAGGGGGTCATTCCGGCGCACCACCGAAGCAATCAAAATACCATGATGGTGATGGTTTTCAGTAACAGGATAAAAGCGCACTTCCCCACCATGGCTGCGCACTGCAATCACGGAAATCTCTCGATCAAACTGCATCATGGCCTCAGCGATCAGATCGTTATTACCGAGCTCCAGCCAAGCGGCCCGAACATCTTCTACTGTATGGACACGCGCCTGCCCACGACCATCGTAACCCTGATAACGAGTCTTCACGATCAAGGGTGCCCGATTATCATGCAGAGCATCCAGCAGTTCCTGTTCGCACCCGATGACATAATACTCCGGTACAGCGATACCCAATTTTTCCAGATATTGCTTTTCCGTGAGCCGGTCCTGCGCGGTCAATATGGACACAGCGGGTGGAGAAATACGCTCGGCGGGAATGGCATCCAGCGTAAACTGAGAGATGTTTTCATTCTCAAAAGTCACAATATCGACACTATCGACAAACCTCCCAAGGCGTTGGATATCATGAAACCCACCACAAACATGCTCTCCCAACACATTGGCACAACCGTCGGGATTAGGGCTGTAAAAGGCAAAATCCAGACCGAGTGGCCTACCGGCCAGAGCCAACATACGAGCCAGCTGACCATTGCCCAGAATACCGATTCTCATGGTCACGCCGCTCAGGCAGAAGGATTCAAACGAGGGTCAGGATCGGCCAGAATCTTATCTGACTGCTGCCGACGGAACGCCATCAGGTTTTCACGAATATCTGGATATTTATTAGCCAACAGGGCAGTAGCCAACAAAGCGGCGTTACATGCCCCGGCCTGACCGATAGCCACACAACCCACCGGGATACCGGCCGGCATTTGCACGATAGATAGCAGCGAATCCAGGCCATTCAGGGCATCTGACTTAACAGGCACACCCAATACCGGCAGACAGGTCTTAGCGGCCACCATGCCAGGCAAATGAGCAGCACCGCCAGCGCCGGCAATAATAACTTCCAGACCACGATCAACAGCCGCAGCCGCATAATCAAACAGCTGATCAGGCGTGCGGTGAGCTGAAATTACCCTGATCTCGTGAGGAACATCCAGTAGCGACAGAATGTCCGCCGTGTGCTGCATGGTATCCCAGTCAGAGCGCGAACCCATGATAACACCTGCCAATGCCTTCATACCGTTTCCTCCATGGCCTGAACTCGTATTTCGCGAACTAATCCCAGAAAAGCTTTGTATTATAACCACAACGATGGATCACGGCTATGCCCGACAAGACAGGTCAGCCGAACACTACGGTAATCAGCGGCAAAATACCTTGCCTCAACCATGCACACGGCGTATAAACGAACTTACCCACAGTTTGCCTGTCATTAGGGATAATCCGATTCACATATATTAAAGCCATGAACAACACAAAGACAATTTCCATAATAGGGGCAACTATTCTGATTGCAGCCCTGTTTACAGCCAGCCCAGCCATAGCGGAGGACGATACAGCCGCAGCAGCGGGCGCAACCTCGATCATGACCAGCCACAAAGACTACCAAAAGCCGACAGAAGCCGAACTGAGGAAAACCCTGACACCGCTGCAATACGATGTCACACAAAACGAAGCCACCGAGCGACCCTACCAGAATGAGTACTGGGATAACAAAAAAGAAGGTATCTATGTCGATATCGTCTCCGGCGAACCCCTGTTTAGCTCAACCGACAAATACAAATCCGGTACCGGCTGGCCCAGCTTCACTCGCCCGATCAAGGAAAACGCTCTGACCACACACGAAGACAGAAAGCTCTTTATGGTTCGCACAGAGCTGAAAAGTGCGATAGCTCAATCGCATCTGGGCCACGTATTCACAGATGGCCCCCGGCCGACCGGCCTGCGCTACTGCATCAACTCGGCATCTCTGCGCTTCGTACCCAAAGAAAACCTGATGAGTGAAGGGTATGCCGAATTTCTGGGCCTGTTTGAAAAATAGGTGGCGGCTGGCTTAACGACAGATACGTAGTGACAAATCAACCGCCGCGACATTCTTCGTGATACTGCCGGACGATAGATAATTGACCCCTGTTTCCGCCACCGCCGCGACATTATCCGACGTGATGCCCCCCGAAGCCTCCAGCTGACAACGACCTCGATTGAAGCGGCAAGCGGCTTTCAGTTGCTCGACAGAAAAATTATCCAGCAGAATTCGGTCCGGTTCAGCCGCCACAGCCTGCTTGAACTCGTTCATATTCTCAACTTCCACCTCGACAAACATCCCGGGAAATCGCCCACGGGCAGCAAGCACGGCCCCACGAACCGACCCGACCGCCGCGATATGATTTTCCTTGATTAAAATGGCATCAAACAGTCCCATGCGATGATTCGACCCCCCTCCGCAGCGCACAGCATACTTCTGAGCACTGCGCAGGCCGGGAATGGTTTTGCGGGTATCGAGCACGACACAGCCAGTATGCGAGATCGCCCTGACACAGTGGCGGGTTGCAGTAGCGGTAGCTGACAACAACTGCACAAAATTCAAGGCAGTACGCTCACCGGACAGCAAGCCGGAAACCGACCCATGAATCGAGCACAACACATCATTTACCGAGATGGCGGCACCATCGTGATATTGCCAGCTCACCACAATGTCAGGATCAAGCTGCCGGAAAACCTCATCAAACCAGACCGTACCGCACAAAACCGCATCCTGTCGACAAACCACACGGGCCTCAGCAGAGCTGGTCTTGAGCAAAGCAGCCGTTTTATCACCATCGCCGACATCCTCGCGCAGCGCAGCACGGACGACCGAAACAATATCGTGAGGCAGGGCAGCGTGAAAATCAACAGCATCCGGCGGACTTGACATAAAAATGGACCTCAAAAAATCGAATGGTCCGGTATATTACAACGATTAACAAGATACCATTGACCGACTGATCTGATTGACCAAAAAACCATCTGCCACATCCTGTTATTGAGCAGACCGGCGGAATAATGTTATGCTTTCGGGGCCTGTCAAGCCCAGCCTAACCGCTCGCATTTGAGGTCAGGAATCAATACACTGTACTGCCATCACCCACAGGTACTTTTTAGCGTAAGAACTGAGGAAATCCCATGACATTCGTTGTCCTAGAAGACTGCATTATGTGCAAACACACAGATTGCGTCGAGGTCTGCCCTGTGGACTGCTTCCATGAAGGCCCTAATTTTCTGGTCATTGATCCAGATGAGTGTATTGATTGTACGTTGTGTGAACCGGAGTGCCCTGTCGATGCCATTGTTTCGGAAGATGACCTGCCACCGGAGCAAGAGCATTTTCTTAAGCTCAATGCAGAATTATCCCAAGTATGGCCGGTTATCAACCAAATGAAGGAATCCCTGCCAAATGCAGAGGATTGGCAGGGCAAGCCTGATAAATTGAAGCTGCTGGAACGGTAGCCATTGCAGGTAGTGTAATGGTTGATTCATCCTGCATCTTTGAGGGAACTGTCGAGAATTTCCAACAACTGGTCATCGAAGGTTCAAATAAACGCCCCGTCCTCGTTGACTTCTGGGCGGCATGGTGTGGCCCCTGTCAGATGCTGCTGCCTGTTGTGACCGGGCTTGCCGAGGAGTATCAGAGTAAATTTCATCTGGTCAAGGTGAATTCCGATGAGCAACAGGAGCTCGCTGCTCAGTTTGGAGTTCGCAGCCTGCCCACTTTAAAGCTCTTTTGCGATGGCAAGATCGTCGAAGACATCATGGGATTACAGCCGGAAACCGTTTTACGGGAGTTACTCGATCCGTATATTGAACGGGAGTCTGATCAGATGGTGCAGGAGGCCATGTTGCTGGCCGAGCAGAATAATTTCGAGCAGGCAAAAGACCTGCTGGCACAAGCCATGCAGGATGACCCTGAAAACAAGCGTGTGCCACTGGCTCTGGCACGATTGGCCATGATGACGAGGCACCATGCAGAGGCAGAGAAAATAATTCTGGAGTTACCTCACGACCAGCGCGACAGTGATGAAGTAAAAGAGCTCAGGGCCAAAATTCAATTTACTGCCATCGTGCAGGATTGCCCGAAACCAGATGAACTGGAACGGAAGATTGCGACAGATCCGAACGATTTTGAAAGCCGTTATCAGCTCTCTGCCTGGCGGGTACTTGAGGGCAATTATGAGGCCGCTCTGCAACAACTGCTTGAAATTATAAAAAATGATCAAAGCTGGAATGAAGAGGCTGGACGCAAAGGCATGTTGACTGTTTTTGATTTGCTCGGCAGTGAGGATGAGCTGGTCGCCCGCTATCGCCGTCAGATGTTCAATCTTCTCCACTAAAAAGACTATTCCAAATAATTCGGATTTTATGGTCATACAAAAGCTGACATTTATTTTTATCGTTCTGGCACCACTTGTTACACCGATTGGCTATAACGGTGCGATGATGCCTGACTTGTACCGCGGAGCTTATTTCCAAATCGGCATTTTATTTTTAGTAGCACTGTGGTTTTTTCAGCAGATCAATCTGAAAAAAAGACAAATTATCCGCAGCCATGTTGAGATACCGATTCTGCTTTTTCTGGCATGGGCAACGCTCAGTTTATTATGGGTTGACGATTATTTTGAGGCGTTCAAATTATTGACTATATGGTGGTGTGCAGGGCTGCTTTATTTTCTGGTCACTCAGACATTCAGAGATCGACGGTCAATTGAAACACTATCAATGGGTATTATCATATCAGGATTTCTTGTCTCATTGCTGGGAGTGAGCCAGCATTTATTTGACCTGGATTGGATAGCACAAACAGTTAAACCGGCCGCCACTTTCGGCAATAAAAATATGGCGGTGCATTTTCTGGTCATGGTGATCCCCTTGAGCATCGGCTTATTATTGCATGTCCGGCAGAAAAATCAACAAATGATTATCGCTGCCTGCCTGCTTCCAATGATGCTGTTTCTGTTTTATGCAAATAGCCGGGCAGGCCTTTTAGCTCTGTTAGCGGAGATAGCTTTATTCGCTTTATTTATACTAAAAAACAGAAAGAACAGACTGCGTAGTACACACTATATTGTCGTTATCGCCGCTATTCTTATTCCTTTTCTCATCGCAGGTTTTAGTTATCGGTCTATTGAATTCTCTGATCGTTTTAGCCAAGTATATAAGAAGCTATCAAAGGATTATCGATATGCAAATCCACGTGTCTCCATGTGGATGAATACTCTGGCAATGGCTAAAGATAATCCTGCTCTGGGGGTTGGTGCGGGCAACTGGCGTATTCATTATCCTCATTATCTGGACAGCGCTGTACGGGATAGATCTGTGAACGAAGCCCGCATGCATCAACATGCCCATAATGACTGGCTGGAAATTCTTTCGAGCCTTGGTATTGTTGGTATTGTCCTGCTGATTTGGATTATGTTTATGATAGGGCGGCCTGTTTATCGTCACTTGAGCCGTCATCAGGATTTTTTGGTATTAGGGCTACTGGCAGGCTTGGTGGGTCTATTAGTTGACGGTTTTTTTACCTTTCCTTTGAAATTGGCTATAGCCCCTATTATGCTGGCTGTTTTTATTGCATTGCTGGCCGCACTGACTCAATCCGATCAAAACAAACAGATGCTTCCGTTACCGTTACCATTAGCCGTTGTTGCAATGTCACTTTTTCTACTATCAGGTGTCTGGAGCATGGTGAAGAACGGTCAGCACTTGAAAGCGCAGGTTCATTACAGTAATTCTCTAGTGTATCAAAGAGATGGTTTATATAATCGCGCAAAAATAGAATCTGTTAAATCGGTTAACTTGAACCCTGGTCAGGCATTGTATCGTTTTACTTTGTCAGCCGTATTACTCAGACTAAAAGAATATAATGATGCAATCAGACATGGTTCATTAATTCTGGAGAAAAGGCCATATCATTTTCCAACGATCGCTGTTATGGCACAGGCTTTTTTGGCAGCCCAAAGGCAGGATGAGGCGCTGGAGTATCTGGAGCGTTTAGCGGGAATCATGAAAACACACAAACTGGCACAACGCTGGCTGCCTGTTTTATATGCCCAGAAAACAAAAGAGCAGATCACTCGGCAGGATTATCTGTCGCTTGAGCAGACCTACAGAAAATGGGCGGATATTACTCCAACTGCCAATATCTATCAGAATTTAGCTGTTATTTTATACAACCATCTGAATCGCCGGGAAGAGGGAGTTAAGTATTTTCAGAAAGCGCTAAACCTTGACCCCAATCTACCTCAGGCAGAACGCGTAAGAGCATTAATTCAGCGCCATAAGTAAAACAGTAATAAACTGATTTCTGCCAGCAGAATCCAGGGATACAGACTGGTCAACGTCAGAGCCTTGCACCATGAACCTTCGCCATGGCTACTGGCTATTATCATTTATTAATTTTCGCATGATTTCCGCTTGATGAATATCAGGATTAAGCTCAAGAGCAATTTTCAAATGTTTGATCGCTTCTCTGGGCTGTTTCAAGTTATTAAGATATAAAACGCCGATATTTTTATGGGCTTTAGCCCAGTCAGGGTAAATTTTCAAGCTGCTTAAATATGTTTTTTCAGCACTTTCATAGTCGCCGTGTGCAATATATGCCTGAGCAAAAAAAGACATTGTATTAATATTATAGGGTGCCAGACTCAATGCCTGATTAAAATATCTTATTGCCTCCCGGGTCTGGCCCAGATGCATTTTTGCCTGACCGATGTAAGCTGATATGCGTGTTCTATCGGGATTCAATCTATAAGACTGA
The DNA here is from genome assembly GCA_965214035.1 of Gammaproteobacteria bacterium. Taxonomy (GTDB): domain Bacteria; phylum Pseudomonadota; class Gammaproteobacteria; order JAJDYQ01; family JAJDYQ01; genus JAJDYQ01. The sequence goes on from OZ243932.1 coordinate 1,872,807, forward strand.
AGGGCGACCTTGTGTAACTGCGGCCAATTCCTTTTGCGCTCCAGAACCTCTGCCTGAAAATACAAGTCCTCAGCTTTGATATGTCGGAGATTATTGTAAAAATAATAGATGCTGAAAACAAAACCAATGATACCAATAAGCATCGTTAGTTTTTTAGGCAATCTATAAAAGCCATCAGTTTTTATATTTTTATCTTCCCTGACAGCTTGATTGTCGGCAAATACAATAATGGCCAAATAAACCATAATGATTACAGGTGGCAAATACATCGACAATGGAAAGCTAAACCCGGCATTTATTGAAAATCCAGTTAATGCCAGAATTAAAGACAGCGTTAAATAGTGCATCGCATGATTTGGGTTTTTCAAAATAGGCCACATCTTTTTAATAATCCAAAAAGCCACTATAAGAAGCACTGAAAAACCAACAACTCCCAGCTCGCTTAATATGGTTAAATAGTCATTATGGGCGTTCTTGGTCTGACTTTCTTCTGTAAATGTATACCCCTCGGCTACACGATTATGATAAAGCGGATAGTAAATATCCCAGTTAGCCAGCCCTGTTCCTGATATTGGCCTGTCATAAATCATGGCCAGTGTATTTTGCCACGCATTGACTCTGAGAATGATACTTCCTCCTCTTTCTTCAAGTATAGACTCCGTGAATTTATCTCTATTGTTGTATATAAAAAAGGCACTCAAAACTATCAATATTCCGAACACCACTGACAGGCTATGCTTTATTTTGGGGTCTTTTGAGACAAATCGTGTGGCCTGAAAGACGAGCAGCACGAGTATTTGCATTGAGAATGCCAGTATTCCAGCCCGTGTTTGGGTGAAATACAAATAAGTTATCATTATAGATAAGCCAATTAAATACAATACCTGATCAGCTGTTTTCCGCGAGTCTATGGCAAGCCCTAATGCAAGTGGCAATGATAAAACTATGAAATGTATGGCCATATTTTTATTACCAAAAAAAGAAGCGGGTTTTCTGGCCTGTCGAATAGCTGTAAAATCAAATAGTTCCTGTAAAATGCCAACAAAAGCTACTACTACGCCACTTATGAAAATTGACAACAAAAGCTTTGTTACATCTTGTTTATCCTGCAGCGTGTTTAGCACCAGAATAAATATAAAAAAAGCCATTAAATATTGCATCCATAAGATCATTGCATTATGTATATTATGCGCCCAGCTTATTGATATTAACGCCCAGATCAGAAATATAATACCCAGGTAATTAATAGGCGTTTTGATGATATGGCAATGCCCTTGAGAGCCATTATTTATGAAATAGAGACTCAGCAACAAAATAACGAAGGGACTGGATAGCAGGTACTTAAACAAATGCGGTTCCAGCAACAGGCCATCTTTCAGGGGTGCCAGCAATGGCAACAAAAATAGCCCTGCTGCCAGAATATTGATAAATGCTTTTCTAGTCATTTGCACTTCCGGGCTTATGCAGATAACGGGAACTGGCAATAGTATTCCACCGAGGTTGCTCACTCAATACCATCATGGAGGAACGCAGGTGATGGCGGCACGATGGCAGTAGGGCTTGTTTTTGTCAGGCCTCAATACCGTCCGCACCCAATTCGGCATCTTCAGCTATGCGCGCTACTGTTCCTGTGGGATGCTTGTACCAACCCGGATCCTTGTAGCTTGACAGCTTTTCTCTGACCTTGAATATGGTGAACAATCCACCCATTGTACCTTTACCATATTGCAGTGGCACACCTGCCATGGGGCGGGAATTTTCCGGCATATCCATCTGCATGAATGCCATGTCATACATGCCTTTTTCTCCCATGGGCATGTAGCCACCACCGATGACATTATTAATCTGCGATGTAAGACCAGCAATATCCATATCAATCATATTGGTCAGGCCATGCCCCATCTGGGTCATGGTATGATGAGTCATGTGGCAATGAGCAATCCAGTCTCCTGGCGCATCCGCGATAAACTCAATTTCGCGTGTCTGCCCTACCGCGACCAGCACCGAGGTTTCTGGCCATTGTGCGGATGCCGGAATACGCTCCCCGTCGGTAGCTGTTACCTTAAAGCGGTAACCATGAATGTGGAACGGATGGTGATCCATTGCCGACAGATTACCGATGCGCACGCGCACGCGCTGATTTTGTTTGATAACCAGCGGTTCGGTGCCCGGAAACGACCGCCCATTCAGAGTTAGAACATTGAAATCAGTCATTTCATTCGGGTCAATTTTTCGTGTCCCGACTTCCAGTTTGTACTCATTCATCAACAGCACGAAGTCGCGGTCAACCTGATCGTCGGGCCCGGGATAACGTGGATGGACAATGAACATACCGGTGAGTCCCATGGCCTCCTGTGTCATGGTGTCGTAGTGTGCATGGTACATGAATGTGCCGAACTGGCGCAGCGTCCACTCATAGCGGAAGGTCTGACCGGGCTTTATAACCGGCTGGGTAACACCGGCCACGCCATCCATGCCGTTAGGTAAAAACAAGCCGTGCCAGTGTATCGTTGTGGGCACCTCCAGGTTATTGGTGACATAGATGCGGATGTGTTCACCTTCAACTGCCTCTATAACCGAGCTATTGATGCGACCATTATAGCCCCACATGTCCGCTTCCAGTCCCGGAGTGAACTCATGGGCAACCCTGCCAACGGTAATATGAAACACCTTGACACCATTAACTATCCTGAATGGCATGGCTTCCCCATTGGGAACGATGACCGGGCGATAATGCTCACCCGGCAAACCCGGGGCCAGTGGTCTTGTATCCAACGGACCACCGCTGTATGACTTTTCCCAGCGTTTATAAACCACATCATCATCAATCAGGCTGGAAGCTATCGCAGGCTGATTACCTGCGGTGGTGCCAGCCAGTGCTGCACCAGCCAGCGTTGTACCTTTGGTCAACAGACCTCGTCGTGTTATCTTCATATTAATGTCCTCCTTCATCAGCGCCGACCATGTCAATGGCTGCTGGGCCGGTCATATTTACCATTGTGACAGATCGACCGGCTAACAGTGTTTCCAGATCAGCTCTTGCCACCCAGTAGTCGCTTAACGCATTTACAAATCGCTGATAGCCATCTATCTGTTTTTCATGGGCCCTTAACAACCTGAATACATCAATCTGCATGGCATTATAGTTCAGTAATGCAAAGTCTTTGATACGACGATTGAGCGGCAGGATAGTATCGACATATTGCTCAACCATCTCTCGGCTGAAACGCAGACGGTCCACCAGTAATCGTGCATTGCTGCGTATGGAAGCCTTCTTGGCCGCATAAGTGGTCATGATCTGTTGTATCTGCGCCTCTGCACGGGCACGTCTGGCAAAGCCCGGATCGAAGACCGGCACTTTGAATTCAACAATCGGCCCGTCTTTCCAGTGACCGCTGTCTTCGCGATCCCAAGCATAGCCGAGTTCCAGATCATTGACTATAGACTCAATGTTTTCCACGCCGGCCTGATCAGCAATAGCCTGTATGTTATGCCTGAGCATGGCCAGATCGAGATTGCTATCGACTATGCGCTGCTCAATATCGGCCAGCTCAATGGCCTTAACAGGCAAGGGATTCAGACCACCCTCGATAACCCATCGGGCCTGGTCGCCGATCGTGCCCATCAGCTGGTCCAGCTTCTCACGACTGATACGCGTCGCCATCTGTGCTTCGGCAAGAGCGAGATCGGCCTCGCTGTTCTGTAATTGAAAGCTGTCAAAAGTACCCTTATTGATATTGCCGATTCTGTGTAATCGGGTTGCGGTTTCCAGTGCGGCCGCTGCCGATGCTCTGAATTCCTCAAACACACTCTCTATCTGCTGTGCCGTTTGTACAGCATAGAAAGCCTTGCGTGTTGCGGCAGCATGATCGAGTATGCTCGTAATAATCTGCTGTTTAGTAACCTCGTATTGTTGTGCAGCCACTTTCTTCCTCAATGGAATAAGCAAAATATCAAGGAATGCAAAACGTAATTCTATATCCAGCGCACCACCTGATTCGCCACTCTCACGCGGCTTTAAGCGGGTCAGTTCCAGCACCGGGTTCTTCAACAGGCCCGCCTGTGCCAGATCAGCTTGAGATATGCCCAAGTCAGCATATTTCGCTTGCAGAGACTGATTGTTTAACAGAGCGATCTGAGTGGCCGACTTCGCAGTCAGCGGTTGTGCCAGCATTTTACTCACAGATTCTTTTACCCGGACATCTTCGACTCCTCCGGCATCCCAGTGCACATGGACGCCGAGCCGTTGTTTGATATCAGCTGAAACCTCACCAAAGCCCTGTTGGGGATTGATGACGGCACAGCCGACCGCCAGCAGGCTGAGTGCTATAGGCAAAATAAATTTTTTGATGGGCATCTTTATCTCCTGACTAGACATTCAATACCAGCTCCCTCCGGGGGCTGGCCAATACCGGAACCAGACCGGCAGATTAAATCAGGAAATACGAGGAGGTTTGAACAGGCTCTTGTGTGGTATGGACTTTATAGCTTCATGCCTTGTCTGAGGCTGTGGATATATGGCATGTTGCAGAGGGATGGCAACTTCATCAAAAGAGGCCATGGATACAAAGCAGTGCGTACAGCTATACGGTGAAACCGGTGTGCCATCACAACAATCATGGGTATTTCCTGCCTGTCGGCTTTGCTCATAAAGAATGGCTTTGGAGCGCTTATGACAGGGAGATTGGTTCGCCTCTGTATCCGCAGAGACAGCAAAAGCCAGTCCCGGCAGGGGCAGCAATAATACGGCTACAGCCGTCAGGTACAATAATACTCTGGGCAATCGTGGGTTAGTCATGATGAAACTTAAGATGAACCCGGAGACAAAAAGTTCAGAACTATATGAGTCTGGAAACTTCCAGCACCAGGAGTTGAATGGTGGCCCCTCCAGGACTTGAACCTGGGACCAATCGATTATGAGTCGACTGCTCTGACCAGCTGAGCTAAGGGGCCGGATAATCGTACATGCCACTCTAAAAGCACATGCCTTATCGGCCAGACCTCTATCCGGACTCCAGAAAGCTGCGCAGTTGTCCCGAGCGACTTGGATGACGCAACTTGCGAAGCGCCTTGGCTTCGATCTGGCGGATACGCTCACGCGTAACATCGAACTGCTTGCCGACCTCTTCCAGCGTATGGTCGGTATTCATGCCAATACCGAAGCGCATACGCAATACCTTGGCTTCACGCGGAGTAAGGCCGGCGAGGATTTTCTGGGTTGCCTCTCCAAGATTTTCCGAAGTAGCCGAATCAACCGGCGCGACTGTGTTGGCATCTTCAATGAAGTCACCGAGGTACGAGTCTTCATCGTCACCGACAGGAGTTTCCATGGAAACCGGTTCCTTGGCAATTTTGAGGACTTTGCGGATTTTATCTTCTGGCATGTCCATATATTTAGCCAGTTCTTCGGGTTTCGCATCGCGCCCCATCTCCTGCAATACTCGGCGTGAGATACGATTAAGCTTGTTAATGGTTTCAATCATGTGAACGGGGATGCGGATGGTACGAGCCTGATCAGCAATTGAGCGGGTTATAGCTTGACGAATCCACCATGTCGCATAAGTTGAGAATTTATAACCACGACGATATTCAAACTTATCAACGGCCTTCATCAGACCGATGTTACCCTCCTGGATCAAGTCAAGAAACTGCAGTCCGCGATTAGTGTATTTTTTGGCGATGGATATAACCAAACGCAGATTAGCCTCGCACATCTCTTTTTTGGCACGGCGGGCCTTGGCCTCGCCAACAGATAAACGGCGGCTGATATCCTTGATTTCCCGTACCGGTAGGCCGGCAGCCGTTTGCAATCTCAGTATTTTGTTTTGCAGGTAGATAATATCGTCCCTCAGATGGACCATCGCTTCCGAAAAATTCTGGCCACGCCTTATCTGACGATCAACCCACATAAGATCGGTTTCGCTGCCGGGGAAACTGATAATAAATTCCTTGCGAGGCATGCCGGCATTCTTGACGCAGATGGTCATGACTTCACGCTCATAGCGGCGAATCATACGAACATCCTCACGCAGGTCGTTGATAAGCCGCTCCATCAGACGGGGTGACAGCTTGAATTGAATGAACTGGTCACCGACCATGCTGCGCCATTTTATTGTGGCTTTATGGTCACAGCCTCGTCTCCTGATTGAGTCCATGGCTTTGGCATGTGCTTTTGTCAGTTTGGTAAAGCGGGACTTGATCTCTTTAGGATCCGGTCCCGTAGGGCCGTTATTCCCTTTGGATTTACTACCGGCAGTGTTACCGGTTCTTTGAGCCGGTCTGGCAATTTCATCCGGCTCTTCACGATCAATAAAGCCGGCCAGAATATTGGTCAATTTGGCTTCTTCTCGGGTATACAGCTCATACTGATCGAGAACGGTTCGGATGGTACGCGGATATTGGGCCAGAGTCTGCTGAACCTGTACGAGCCCTTCTTCAATTCGCTTGGCAATAGCGATCTCACCTTCACGAGTGAGGAGATCGGCTGTTCCCATTTCACGCATGTACATGCGCACAGGGTCTGTAGTGCGACCAAACTCACTGTCCAGTGTGGTTAATGTGGCTGCGGCCTCTTCAGCAGCATCGTCGTCGGTAATGTTCTCTTTGGTCAGCTCGATTACTTCGGCATCCGGGGTGTTCTCATATACGGTAATGCCCATATCATTGATAACGCTGATAATGTCTTCGATCTGATCCGGATCGACGATACCGTCGGGGAGATGATCATTAACCTCCGCATAAGTCAGAAATCCCTTTTCCTTGCCCTTTGCAATCAGGTTTTTAATATCAGATTGCGGAGACTGTGGTTGCTGATGTTCTTCAATCACTGTGTATTCCCTTGTTGCGGTCTTCATCTACGAAGACAGTCAAAGAAAAGCCTGCAAGCGAATTAACTCGGGCTAAAATAGTAGCGAGTCTCTTGCTCGGCAAACGAAACCAATAATTATAGCAGATCTTTTTGAGACTTTCCAGTTATATGCACATTTTTACTAAAAATTTTCTACTATCCCTTGGCATCTTTTCTGATAATACTCTTCTCTTGTGCGGTAAGAGGGCACCCTTGTATCATTTTTTTAATAATCTGGTCCCGATGCAGGGGAGCATATTTGCCGAGTTTACAGAAATTATCCTTGAATTCCGTCTCCAGCCGATGCTCCTCAAGCTTAACCGGGCGTTGGGCCAATTTAGCGAGATGTTGGCCATATTCGCTATTACGCCAGTGCTCGAGGATAACGCCCGGATGGATATCGGATTTATCTTTCAGAAAATCGAGCAATTCGGCCAATAAGGCTGCCCCCGGCACATTGTATCCGGCAAGACCGTCTATGTTATGTGCCAACTGCGCCAAAGAAGGTTGCTGTAGCAGTAATGTGATGAGAAGGCGCACCGAGGGGTCTTCTTTGCGGATAATGGGGCTGCCGGGGTTTCCGGCCGTGGGCTGCTGAACCAGCGTGGTAATTTCAACCAGTCGTTCGACTGACAGCTCAGTACGCTTCGACAGCTCGTCGAGCATGAGATCATAAAATACCCCACCTGGTAGCTTTTGCAGCAGAGGTTGAGCCTGCTTCACCAGTTGCGCACGGCCATCAGGCGTGGATGAATTGATGCTGGCATCCAGATGGGCGAAGAAATACTCCGAAAGTGTCTGGGCCTCGCCGGTCAGTCGTTCAAATACATCCCTTCCGTGCTGCCGGATCATGCTATCCGGGTCCTCACCATCCGGCAGAAACAGAAATCGTACCATGCGACCATCACGCATAACCGGCAGGGTGTTTTCCAGTGCGCGCCAGGCAGCGTCACGACCGGCGCGGTCACCGTCAAAGCAAAAGATGATTGCCGGTGCTATCTTGAACAGTTTTTTCAAATGTTCGGCAGTAATGGCCGTGCCCATGGTGGCGACAACATTTCGCATACCATTTTGTGCCATGGCGATAACATCTATATAACCTTCAACAATATAAAAACTTTCCAGCTTTCTGACCGCTTTACGTGCTTCATAGAGACCATAGAGTTCTCTGCTTTTATGGAAAAGAGGGGTCTCCGGTGAATTGAGGTATTTGGCAGGACTGCTGTCGGGCTTTGTGATACGGCCCCCGAAGCCAATGGTTCGGCCCCGTTGGTCCCGAATGGGAAACATCAGTCGCTCACGGAAGCGGTCATGCGTATCTCCGTTATCCCATCGGGTCAGCATGCCACTCTTTAGCAGTTCAGCGTGTTTGTCTTTCCCCAAAACAGGCGTGAGATTGTTCCAGCCAGATGGCGCATAACCGAGACCGTATTCAGCGGCAGTCTCGCCATTGAGGCCACGACTTTTCAGATAATCAATGGCGGCCTGGCTATATTTAAGTTGCTGACAGTAATAAGCCGTGACCTGCTCCAATAGCTCATACAGGTCTGCATTGGACTGCCTTGTAGGGGTTCCTTGCTCACGAGGCACCTCCATACCCTGCTGGGAAGCCAGTGATTCTACGGCCTCAACGAAGTCCATGCGACCGTATTCCATCAGAAAGGTTAAGGCAGTACCGTGAGCACCGCACCCAAAGCAATAGTAAAACTGTTTTACAGGGCTTACGGTAAAGGAAGGTGTCTTCTCATTATGGAAGGGGCAGCATGCGCTGTAATCGCGGCCTGTTTTTTTCAGGGGGACATGGGCATCAATGACTTCGATGATATCAACGCGATTGATAAGATCATCAATAAAAAGCTGTGGAATCAGACCGGCCATTAGCACATTTTAGCAGCCAATCGGGCAGGCATCACAAGAAGCAGCAAATGCGAACAGGTGCGCAGACGAGCGGGAGGAGTTAGCCCAGCTTTACTTTAACCCTGTCACTGACCGTGCTCATATCGGCACGACCATGTAGCTGGTTCTTCAGTTTGCCCATGACTTTGCCCATATCTTTTATGGAAGCAGCGCCGATATCAATGATGGCCTGATCAATTATGGCATTGATCTCCTCGTCTCCGAGCTGCTCAGGCAGATAGGCCTGAATGATTTCGATCTCAGCCTGCTCTTTTTCAGCCAGCTCAGGGCGGTTACCCCTGATGTATTGCTCAATTGAGTCCTTGCGCTGCTTGAGCATTCTGGTCAACACCATAATGGCATCAGCATCATTTAGCTTCCGGCGCTCATCAACCTCAACCTGCTTGAGCGCAGACAGGATCAGGCGCAATACTCCAGTCTTCTCTCTATCTCTGGCACGCATCGCCTCTTTGACATCATTATTAATGCTGTCTTGCAGGTTCATGGTCAACTCATATTGGATACAGGAGATATCCCGGGGAAACGCCTGATACCGGGATGGTGATAATACGTGTTTAATACAGGCGGCGGCGCACCATACGTTCACGCCAGATTTTCTTTATATGGCGTTTTACCGCAGCAGCCTTTTTGCGTTTGCGAACCTGGGTTGGCTTTTCATAAAATTCGCGGCGCCGAACCTCGGCCAGAATGCCGGCTTTTTCACAGGAACGTTTGAAACGACGCATTGCGATGTCAAAAGGTTCGTTTTCTTTGATTTTTACAGTTGGCATTGATGCCTCATCTACAGTAACCTAAATTTTTAAGGGGCGCACGATTATACAGATGGATAATGGCTAATGCAAAGAAAAAACCGTGCCCGAACAAAGCCTGAGGAAACTTCAATGAAGGTGCTCGGGATTGAAACCTCCTGTGACGAGACCGGGGTTGCTGTTTATGATACCGAAGCCGGCCTGCTGGGACACTGTCTATACAGCCAGGCAATCCTGCATAAGGAATACGGTGGTGTGGTGCCTGAACTGGCTTCGCGTGATCATATTCGAAAACTGACCCCGTTGATCCGTGAAGTGCTGGACAGATCCGGTCTGCAGCTGGCTGATCTGGGCGGCATTGCCTTTACCCGCGGGCCAGGGCTGATAGGGGCCTTGCTGACGGGAACTTCGCTTGGGTGTTCTCTGGCATTAGCGCTCGGCATTCCGGCAATCGGTGTTCACCACATGGAAGGACACCTTCTCGCACCAATGCTGGAGGAGAAACCACCGTCATTTCCATTTGTTGCCTTACTGGTCTCCGGTGGACATACGCAGCTCATGTCGGTGCAGGCTGTTGGCCGGTATGAAATTCTGGGGCAGTCTGTTGACGATGCAGTGGGCGAGTCTTTTGACAAAACAGCCAATTTACTTGACCTGGGTTATCCGGGCGGTCCGGCACTGGCGAAGCTGGCCGAGCAAGGTGACCTGAATCGATTTACCTTCCCGCGCCCAATGACTGACCGTCCTGGTCTGGATTTCAGCTTCAGCGGACTGAAAACCTTTGCCATGAACACCCTGAAAAACAACGGCGATGAACCAGAGATAAAGGAAAATATTGCTGCCGCTTTTCAGCAGGCTGTGGTGGAAACGCTTGTGATTAAATGTCGGCGTGCACTCCGGCAAACCGGTTTTCAGACCCTGGTCGTCGCAGGAGGAGTGGGGGCCAACAAATGCCTGCGAAAGCTCCTTCAGATAGAAATGGAGAAAGTGGACGCACAGGTGTTTTTCCCCTCCATGGAATTCTGCACCGACAACGGTGCCATGATTGCCTATGCCGGTGCACTTCGGCTGGCTGTCGGGCAACGGGATAAAGCGGAACTTGCAGGCAGACCACGCTGGCCAATGGAGGAACTACCGGCTTTATAAACAATATCGGCGTAATTGCCCGGCCCTACCCAAGCCAGAAGAGGACTTTTCCGCAGGGCGGGATATTAACCCTGTTATCTACATCTTTCAGTGCTTCACTGTCCTGTTTTCGGCTTTATCCGAAGTGGTAATCCTGCCCTCTCTACCACCGATCAGATTCCGTATATTGCTGCGATGACGCCAGCAAAGCACCATCGACATGCCGGCAAGGATCAGGGTTAATACTTCATCATGGTAAAAAAACCAGCTATAGACAGGTGCCAGAATCGCCATGGCGATTGAGGAGACAGAAGATATTTTAAACACACCAGCAGCAAGCAGCCATGTGACAGCGGCAGCCAGCCCCAGCATCCAACCGATACCAAAAAGGGCACCGAGCATTGTTGCTACGCCTTTGCCGCCCTTAAATCTGAAAAATACCGGATACAAGTGCCCCAGAAATGCGGACAATGCAGCGAAGCCAGTGGTTAGTGGCGGCATTTCGAAGACCCGACACAGCAACACGGGAAGCAGTCCCTTCAGCATATCGGCGATCAGTGTGATTGCAGCGGCCTTTCTGCCTCCGATACGCAGCACATTGGTGGCACCCGGATTGTGCGATCCCTGCCGCCCCGGATTGGGCAATCCCATCAATCGGCAGACGATAATGGCGCTGCATATTGAACCTGACAGATAGGCACCAAGGATAAACATGCCCTGTATGAATATAAGATCGTTCGCCACTATCGATAATGAACAGAAGATTTCCGGGCGCAGCATTGTACATTACAATATATGAGTACCGGCAGGCAATTTATGGTGTTACGCGAATAAAGCGTGAAATTATGGACAAGATTTTTATTAACGACCTGAGAATCGACACCCTGATTGGGGTTTATGAATGGGAACGCCGTATCCGTCAGACCATAATTCTGGATATTGAAATGAGTGTCGATGTGCATAAGGCCGCTGCCGGTGACAATATTGAAGATACGCTCAATTACAAGTCGGTCTGTAAGCGTCTGACAGAGTTTGTGCAAACAAGCGAATATCATCTTGTTGAGACCCTGATTGAAGAATGCGCCAGACTGATTATGGAGGAATTTTCCGTACCCTGGGTACGCATCAGGCTCAATAAAACCGGTGCCCTTCGCGGCGCACGCGATGTCGGTATTATTATCGAACGCGGTCATGCCTGAAGTTTTTGCCAGTCTGGGAAGCAACCGTGACCGGGAGCACAACATTATTTCTGCGGTTGCAGCGATTGGTCACTGTTTTGGCCCGCTGACCTGTTCAACGGTCTATCAGAACAAGGCGGTCGGGTTTGAAGGCGACGACTTTCTAAACATGGTGCTGTCTCTGCAAACCGAAATCAGCCCGATGGAGGTTCAAAAAAATTTTCGTCAGATCGAAGCTGCTCATGGTCGCACCCGTCAGGAAAAAAAATTTGCCCCCCGAACCCTGGATATCGACCTGATTCTTTATGGGGATCTGGTAATTAACGAAGGGCGACTGAGGCTGCCTCATGAAAATATTCTTGAATATGCGTTCGTATTGTGGCCCCTGACTGAAATAGCACCGGGATTGTTGCACCCCCACAAACAGCAAAGCTACCGGCAAATATGGCGTGAATACCAGAGAGGCCATGAGCTGCGCCCGGCAGATTTAACTCTGCCGGATACAAATTAACTCAATTCACTATGATATTTGCCAGAAATGCAGTACACTTTAATGTACTGTATGAGAAACAATTGAACAGGACTTTTAGGTTTGAACGACAGCAACTACAGTATCCTGGCGACAGGGTGCAAGGCAGTCTCCGATCATTGGCAGGGAGGTGATTAACGAATGGCCAGAAAAAAAACAACCGGTGTCTCTGGAGGCGTCTCCCGCGGCCAGATGCCACATTCTTTGGTTTGGTATATTCGTTTTCGCGAAAAAGGTTCGAATGCTGAAATTGCAAAGAGATACTTTACCAGCGCCGGCAGGATTGGTGACATCAGGCGCAATACAACCTTTAAGGACATTACTGAAGACACCACATTTTCCGAAAATGAGCTTGACAGGGCCCGTGACCATATTAAAAGGAACTTCACGAAAAACAGCGCAGGGGCCACCTTGCGAGATGCGGCTTACTCTTTGGCAAGGCTTGACGAGATCAGGGCGGGGACGACAAGTTCTCGCAAGGTCCGTAGAGGCACAAAATCCAGCAGCAAATCCGCGCACAGCTCATCCACAGTAACCGGCAGGCAATCAGCAAACAAGGATAGTGCCGCCGTTATAGCCACAGGTGAACAAAAAACAGACAAGCGACAAAAGGTATCTGAAAAACTGAAAAGCATGGGAGTCATGCCGGATGCCGATGCTCCGGCACCTGCTGTACCAGCAGAGAAAAATCCGCTTAACATCAGGGCTGAATTTATTTTTGTTGCTTTGGCTGTCGTGTTTTTGGTCGCGTTTCTGGTATTTTTTGGTGGCGATGACATCTCCCGACAAACAGATGATGCGACCACTGTCGATGTAGCAGCAACTGCTGATAATATCGGACAGGCAAGCAGCAGGATTTCCGATTCACCGTTGCCTCCGGCTGCCATGCCGTCCACCACAGGAGAGGAGACCACCCGCTCCATGATGTCGTCCGATAAGAAACATTCGTCTGTTGCCGGCATGACTGAGGGAACAGGAGTTATTTCTACATCGCGGCGGGGTTCCATGTCTCCCGTGGCTGGCGAAGGTGGGCAGTTCCCCACGGACTCCGGCAATACCGCCAGTGATTCCGGTCAGCGTTCAGAACCTCGGACACCTCCATCGTCGGAAAAACTGCTTCCGGCGCCGGTCTGGCGCTGGGGCCAGATACCGTAAAAAGCGGTATTGTTGTTTTCCAGAACACCTATATATTCAGCAGCCTTCCTCCATCAACCGGCAGTATATGCCCGGTGACATAGGCAGCATCGCGAAACAAAAACAGGACAGCAGCGGCGATATCTTCTGGTTGCCCGGATCGTTTGAGCGGGATGCGGCCAAGTATATCGGCCTGCATCTCCTCGCTCTGCCCGCTTTCCGGCCAGAGTATTGCGCCAGGGGCCACTCCATTGACTCTGATATCCGGGGCAAGCTCACGTGCCAGACTTTTGGTTAAAGCCAGCAAGCCGGATTTGGCAATGCTGTAAACGATGTGATTTTTCATTGGTCGCTCAGCATGGATATCAATGATATTAATGATACTACCCTGATGAACGGATAGCGGCCCTGCTGCTGCCTGAGACAAAAACAGAGGTGCCTTCAGATTACTGGTCAGCAGAATATCCCAGTCTTTTTCCGTTATACTGCCAATCGGTGTCGGATAAAATGCAGATGCGTTATTGACCAGCAAATCCAGCCGGCCAAAGTGTTTGACACATGAATCGACCAAGCCGGCAAGCGCACTGGTTTCCAGCAAATCGGCCTGCATGAGCTGCACTGAATTTGCCCGGATGCCGTTAAGTTCATCGGCAAGCGATTCGGCACTCACCGCGGAAGATCGATAATGCAGGCAGAGCCTCATGCCAACCTGATGGAGAGTACGCACAATGCCGGCACCGATTCGCCTTGAGGCACCCGTAACGAGAGCGACTTTGCCTTCCATGTCCTGCGGGGTTGAGTTCATCTGCGTAAAATGGCCGAGTAAAAATGCGACTATACTGATATTCCATGGCTTTTTTTAGCACTTATTTGAATCGGCTTCCCGAACCGGATACCGAAGCCAGTCGGCATGGCGACCGGGTGTTTGCTTCGCTTGAGCAAAAGATTGACAGTGCCGGCGGTTTCATCAGCTTTGCCGAGTATATGCAGCATGTGCTTCATGCGCCGGGCCTGGGCTATTACAGCACCGGCAGAGAAAAACTGGGTTCGGCGGGTGATTTTATTACAGCACCGACGATTAGCCCGCTGTTTGGCCAGACGCTGGGGCAGCACTTCCTTTCCGCATTACCGGACAAAGGTTCTATCCTGGAGTTGGGCGCAGGTCTGGGAACAATGGCGGCCGATATCCTGCTACACCTTCAAAAACACCGGGCATTACCTGATGCCTATTTTATCCTTGAGCCATCTGCCGACCTGCAGGTTCGTCAAAAGCAATATCTTGCACAACACCTGCCCCCCGGTATTGTGGACAGGGTTGACTGGCTGGACCACCTTCCCGACGAACACAGCTTTACCGGAATCATAATTGCCAATGAGGTCATGGATGCCATGCCGGTGGAGCATTTCCAGATTCAAGGAAGCTCAATCCACCAGTTGGGTATTGGTATGGAGGCATCACGACTCCACTGGAAATCCCGCGCTGCCCCCACAGAGCTGGCGGCACGCATTGAAGCTGACCTGCCACTGGCGGTTACAGACTATCCGGATGGCTATAAATCGGAGATCAATCTGCTGCTGCCTGACTGGATAAAGGCATTGTCCTCCAGCCTTGCCAGAGGTGGGCTATTGCTGATTGATTATGGCTACGAACGTGAAATGTACTACCGACCCGACCGGACACGAGGCAGCCTGAGGGCCTATTACCGGCACCATGATGTGGATGATGTATTGCTGTACCCAGGATTGGCGGATGTGACTGCCTGGGTTAATTTCACAGCCGTAGCCGAATCGGCATTTGCAGCCGGACTGCGGGTATCAGGCTATACCACCCAGGCAAATTTTCTGCTTGAGAACGGCCTGCTGGACTTGATGCAACCGGAGGTCGCCAACGATGACGGGCAAATTGACCCCGGCTATCTGGCTTCGGCTGAGGCCGTTAAAATACTGCTTGAACCAGCAGAAATGGGAGAAACGATAAAGGTTATATGCCTGACCAGAAACAGCGAACCGGGCCCGGGATTCGAACATGACATGCGTCATAATCTTTAAGTATCGTGGTTATACTCCCATCTCGTTATTCCTTAATATCACAACAAGAATACTCATCATCCCTGCTAAAAAATAAAATTTCGATCCTCACTTTAAAACAATGTAATCAAACTGCATATCGATATCGGGAAAATATCTTTGTAGCTTATTAATAACAAAATCGTGATCCTCGGGGTCTAGTAGAGAAGGGCAAAACGACACATCTTTATATTTACTACTCCAAATGGACTGCGCCTTCTGTAAATTTTGGTCTAATGCCCTGGTGATTTCCAAACCGATTTGGCGCCGGTCATCAATTAAAATGTAATCTGGAGATTCTGATTTTTTTATTTCAATATTGTTTGTCTCAATATTCAAGTGCTGAGAGCAATTCTTAATAAACAGCTCTCTCAAATGTTCTTCAATTTTGTCTATTGCATAATAGTCCGCGCAATAAAAGCCTTTAATTCTATAGCCTGTAAGCTGATATGGCATTCACCACAACCATATTTCTTATTTTTATGCCTGCCTTTAGTCTCTTTTACGCTAACGAACTGCATAAGTAGCGTGGGCCTTGCCACATCCATGTCGAACGCACTGTCAGCGGAACCTTTGCGCAATACGCTCAAACCAGTGTTGCGCTCTTGAAGGCTCCCATCGGTGCGATTGAATCGAGCGCTTGCAGAATCTCAAGGCTCAATGGCATATCAAGAGAGGTAAGATTTTCCTCGATACGAGAAATTTTGCGACTCCCTGGAATCGGAATAATATCTTCGCCCTGTGCAATTAACCATGCAAGAGCCAGTTGCGCTGGTGTCATGCCCAGCTCCGAAGCAATGTTTTTGATGCCTTCGAGGCGCTCCAGATTGCTGCTGAAATTCTCACCCTGCATTTTGGGGTTGTGATTACGAAAGTCGTTAGCGCCAAGCTCCTTAATGGTGCCGGTTAGAAAGCCGGCACCGAGTGGCGACCAACACACAAGTACAGCTCCAATACTCCTGACAGCAGGTAAAATGTCGGCCTCAGCCTCACGGCGAAACAGTGAGTACTCATATTGAACTGCTGAAACAGGATGCACCCGATTTGCCTCAAGGATTTCATTTGCTTTCACATTAGAAAGACCGATTGCCTTCACCTTGCCCTCTCGGACCGCTTTCGCCATTGCCGAGACCGTCTCTTCAAACGGTGTTTCAGGGTCCAGGTAATGGGCGTAAAGCAGATCAATTCGTTCGATCCCAAGGCGTTTGAGACTATTGTCAATCGCACGCTTCACGTAATCCTTCCTGCCGTTTATTGTCAAGGGAAACCCCTAACCGGTGTCTAGTCGGCTCCCCGATTGACCTTCCTCGAATACGATTCCAAATTTGGTTGCAACAAAAGCACTTTTCCCTGCTTGCTTAATAGCCTGCCGGATCAGTTCCTCGTTGTGACCTGCACCATAGGCATCGGCTGAATCGATCATCATATTTTGATCGATCACATGCACCAGAGTTTCTACAGCCACATGGTTATCACTCCGACCATAGTAATCCTCCAGCACCATTGCACCATAACCGATTTGTTTCACTGGCTGTGAGTTGACACTGAACATGATGACTCCCTGTTATTGATAATCTCGATTTTCTCGACTCATGTTAAAACTAACGACCAGACTCACCAGCAGCAATGGAGTTCAGCAGAGTTGCCGTCTGATGCAGTACCTTATTGTATGCTTTTTTTGTTTCACAGCTTGATTAACCAGTCGCATAATGAAACAACTTGCTCTTCATTTGTTAAGTTTGCTCCATTTGAAAGAGTGCCATCATTTAATTGCTGATATATCTCTTTCGCCATAGCATTTTCAATCGCCGCACCAACAAAAAATGTTTCAGGCTTACAGCCTTCCACAGAAAATGCTGCTCTAATCCTATGCAGTGCCGAGTTTGCGGTTTTCCAGTGCTCGTCTGCTCCCGCAGGATCAATTTCACCCTTTAGTTCTCCCAAAGCAAGATATTTCTCTGGATTATAGTATGCTGAATCCTTATTTCCACCGAAAATAATTTCATCAGGCGAGCAGTCAAACAGACAAAGATCCACATTCTTTTCAACCGTTGTTACAGTTAAATTGTAAATCAGAGTGTGTTTCTTTTTATTAGTGACCCAGTGCAGGCCTTTAACCTGCTTCTCAATTTCAGGCTCAGAGCTGGAGGACACCCATTTCCTTTTATTTGAATCAAGGTATTCAAAACTTGTTCCGCTTATGGAACAGGTGGACACGAAAATTCTTGCAAATCTCCATTCACCTAATGATCCAGCCAGATTTCTCATGCTGCCGCCCAATGAATCACCTCTGGTAAGCAAGAAACGATAAACCAGCTCATCAATAAATGACTGACCAGAAGGTTCCAGAAAATTTTCGATTAAACCCTTTATTGCCTCTTGTTTATCCTCTTCTCGCAAATGGTTTTTCGCCTTGTCAGAAATCCCTGATGCTGTAAGTAATGAATTTTTGATTTCACGTACTTTTAACAAATCTTTTGGCATTTTTGCTTGTGACGCATAAATCTTGAGTGCCTTGGCTTCTTCAATAAACGGAGTTGCTTTCCTGTTCTTTTCTAATGCTAACGAAATAAACCCTGCCCGTGTTTCCTCATAAGGAGTTATCAGGCTTTTATATGATTTTAAGTGGCTGTTAAATGGCATTTATTACCCCTTTTTCCATACATACACACACTTCCTTAAAGAGGCCCGCCCATGCCTGCCCATTTGTTGAGAACTATTGCCTTTACCTTGAGGCAGGACAAGGATATTGACTACTTGAAAATCGATTGTTTCAGCTATTTTTGAAAGCATTGTATCCACAGATATTGCTGCACCAGCATATCGAACATTGTCATTGACCATAAACATTAAGCCGCCACTGTTTAAAACTCGATAGCATTCCTGGATGATATAACCCATTTCATAGAAATAACCTCTGACCATACGAGCGATTCCACTATTATTAAGTTCTTTTTGGCCCTTCTTATAGTCTAAATAATTCAATATCTTCTGCAATAAAGGCAAATTGTCACAAATGTCTATGGCTGTCTGCCAATTATGGTTAAAACAGATAAGCTCCTTTGATTTATTTTCTACCGTGCAACTTAACATTGCCTGTCGCAAGCCAAACAACTCATTTTCATTGATTCCCAGTATGGCATGTTCAAGCGCATAGGTGCGTGTATAGTCGTAACGATTACAGTAAGGAGGAGAGGTCATTATTCCTGAATAAGCACAATCTTTTAAGGTCGGCAGAATATCCAAACATGAACCTTTTGATAAATTAATTTCTCCGGCTCTTATATTCCTCCGCAAATCTGAGAACAGATCCTCTTTGCCACTACCATGATCCATATCATTTTTTATTTCATTCAGCTTTTTTAGAATAGCCTCATCGAATGAAGAAATCCGTCTTTTATCAAAAGCGTTTTTACTATTCTTGCGCTCGGCTCTGTAATCCCATCGAAGATACTGCCCGTCTTTTCTTGTATAGCCAATGGACTCAAGCACACATAACAGAGCAAATAGTAATATATCCTTTATTTTGAGGAGTTCATGTTCCAGTTCGTTTAGATATCGGCCTATTTTTTCATGTGTCTCTGAAGAATATGCTCCATCAGTGATGCGAAGTACTTCAAAATTTTTAATTTCGCCTTTAGTACTCCAGGGTTTCTGAAGCAGCCATTTTTCTAATCCATCAATAATATTTTGTTTATTCGCACCTCTGGCAAGGATATTTGCACTGATGATTTTTTGCCCAACGGGTAAGACCTCAATTCCCTCGGAGTCATAGCCCAATGAGGAAGATGCGAATAAGGCCGTACCTGCACCGGCGAAAGGATCAAGTATCTTACCGTGAATGACATGATATCTACAAAAAAGATATTCCACCAAATCTGCGGAAAAAGCCTCTTTATATTTATACCACCTATAGTATGTGCGGGCTTTATTGGCCTGAAAACTAACCAGCTTTCTGGTCAGAGCATCATCAACCACAAAGGCATCAGAGAAATATTGAGTTAATAAACTGTCCAGCTCGTCTATTTCCCTTAAAAAATTTTCATCTCTTGAAACTTGGGCCTTATGATTTTTTTCTTCGATTAATTCGATTTGTATTTTGCAAACATCCCTTTCGAGTTAAGATTTATGTGCTCCGGCGCAGAGTTATTTGGCCTGTTATGTGCTGACACTAAACCAGAATTCAATTTCATCCGTTTCAACCTCAAACCGTGCGGCATGCTCTACATTGTCAGGTACGTGATACCATTGACCCACACCTATACGTTGAGTTTCATCATTCATTGTAAGTATCAGCTCGCCTTTTGTGATGACACCATGATTCTCTGTATCATGTGTATGAGGCGGGATTTCTGTTCCCGCTGGATAAGATGCAAAAAGCACATCACTATCTTTGGCTTCCAGTTTATATGCGTCAAAACGACCATCATATAGCGGAAGTTGTTTTATTTTGTCAGGGTAATTTCCAGACATTCTTTTCTCCTTATGAAATAACGACCAGGCCCACTAGCATCAATGGAGCACAGCGCAACTGCCGTCCGGTACAGCGCATTGTTAGAGCTGACTCGATGACATACAGAATTTTAGCCCATGTTCTCCTCCGATACGCCCAGAGAGTAAAACGAGTAATTCTCTGACAGGCTGCTGCATCAATCCAACGCCCCGTTTTGAATTCGATGGCGACCCGATGCCCTTTATTTCTCTATTCCCAAAGCCGATTGAATTTCGAGGCATCTCGTTTGTAGTTCGGATACCAATGCGGGACGAATTTGATTTCGATGACACTGAGGATAGTGCTGTCTTTGCAAAGGACAAGGTCAGACTTTAACTCGTAGCCTCCCCGTTGATTGAGGAGCAAACCTGATTCGACGAAGGGCTTAACGTCGGGCAGCTGATCACGTATGGCCCGGTATAGGCAGGCTTGCAGACATCGCTCAGAGTTTATGAAATCTATTGGTAATCTCCCTCCACTTTCTTCCAGGCCGTGTGCAGCTTTGAATAGTTCATGGCATGGACCCCATAGCTCTAACTATTAAACCCAGCGGCGGTGTAACCATCTTCTAGAGCTCCGGGTTATGTGCCAGGATTAGCCTCGATCCAGGTGTACCTGCGGCCATCCCTCAGTTCCTTCCATCGTATGACGTACTTGCCTTCAATCACTACCTCCTGATCCTTCGCTCCAGTTGGTTTTACGATCTTTCCATGCAACGGTTCGCCACCTCGAAAGTACTTATAGATTCCGTTAGCACTTCCGGAATGGAAAGGACGCTGTTCAACGACCGCAAGGAAGAGGCAGCTTGAGAAGCCCGCCACCTTGAGCTCTTCCAAGAACGCGATGTCTTTGCAAAAACTGAACATCTGCTCCGAGCACTGACCTGCTCTCGGATACTTGAGCTCAACCGCCAACCGTAGCTGATTCCGAGGCGTGTCAAAGCACGTAACATCAATCTCTCTTTTCACAAACGACGGGTGTGAAAACCGAAAATAGGACACATTCCTTTCGAACTGAACCAGCTTTGCCACATTTTTTCTCGAAGAAATATTCCGAATTCGTGCTGAAGACTGAATTCGTTGTAGATTTCGATATGGCCATCGTTCAGTCGCTGGGCGAACTCCCCGATCAGTGCTTCAGGCTTTACGGAGGCCGTCATCATGGTTGGGCGAGGCAGTGGTAGCACATAACGCTTCATTCAGGTGCGCCGCAGGGTTCCGCAGGCATCACCTGGAATGACTTGTTATGCGTCTGGGACTTTTTGGGTGTAATGATCGAATGCTGTAATTTTTGTATAGCCTTCTGCCTCGTAGAGACTTTTGGCTTTTAAGTTGTCAACTGCTGTTGCCAACTTAACTGTTGTGGCTTTTGTAGATTTTGCGTAGCTTTGAACATGCTGAAGTAATGATTTTGCTATGCCCTGCTTTCTTGAATTTTCAGTTACGTACAGATCGTTGAGCAACCAAATACTTCTCATTGCCACTGAAGAAAATGAAGGATAAAGCTGTACGAACCCTAATGTTTCATTTGCTTCTGATTGAGCAAGAAAAATAACTGAGTCATTTTTAGTCAGTCTCTGCTCAATAAATTTGTGAGCTTTTTCTAAGTCAGACTCTTGCCCATTAAACTGACGATATAAATCGAAGAGATATGAAACGCTATTTATTTCTTCTTTTGTCGCTTCGATGATTTTCATAGAACTTTCAATTTTCTTGACGCATAACGCGGTGCTAAGCGGCGCCCAGCGGCGAAGCCGCGGTTTGGGCGTCCGGCGGAGGGCCGTAGGCCCGGAGCAAACTTGAGCACCTTGTTATGTGACGTATTCAATCGATTGGCACCACGAGAATACCAAGCGTACCACAAAACAAACCCAAGATGTAGAGTGCCAACCACCAGCGAGAATTGAATTTCTCCCAAGAGTTCTTCCCTTTCCATGATTGAATCTCCCATCCTGCGCGACCGATCACTCCCCAAGCTACCATAAGAATAACTTTTCTTGATAGTACGAACTCTAGAATATTATTGTCTGGAGCCTTCATGAAAAATTTTGAAGTTGAGGATGATAGTTCATTTAGCTTAAGCGGCTTATCACTGTTGCTATTTAGAAGTATAGACTTTCTTAAATCTAATCGAGTACTTATTAAACTACTGTGAGTTGCGATAATTATTTGATTTTGATGGGACTCTGATATTTTTGAAATAAGCCTTTTCATGTTGCTGTGGCTCAGATGATTTTCAGGTTCCTCTAAAAGGAGGGTATCTAACGTATTATTTTCAGCGTTACGATTCAGAGCGAATTCAGTTTTTATGAAGCACTGCTGCCCTTGTCCTTTAGCATCTATCGGAATATCACCTTGAGTCAGAGTGATGTCAGCTTCCAGATTGTATTTTGACCCTGAGCGTATGGCCAGCTCGTAACTGCCTAATCCAGCATTAATATCTTTGAGTTTATTCTCTTTGAATTGTATTTTTTGTAACCGATATTCGTTGCTCAGGCTTACTCTATTTGCATGATCTACAATGGAATCATAGACTGTTCTTATGTATTCGTTGTTTGCATGCTCGCTATTAATTTTTGAGCTATCTATTGTTAGACACCTAAGGAATCGGCGATAACCGGAATATGTCTCACCATTAAAAGTAATGAATTTAACAATATAAAATTCAAATGGAAAATTTCCGTTATCTAATGCTAAGACCTGATTAATTTCATTGATTAGCTCTTCATTAGGAATGACAAATCATATGCAGCCCGCTAGCATTGATATTTTTCGAATTGTGTTTTCCGTAAATATCGGGATTTGTTTCATCACTCAAATAAGCTTCGACATGAACTTCAGGTAAGTTCTCAAAAGTCTTTTCACCCGCTGAAAATTCAGTTATCGATCCCTTATTAAGAATGGACTCAATACCTGTAGTCTCAACTTTATGCCTGCTTCCGCTGGAAAGCAGTTCGATTGCTTGTAATATTGAGCTTTTGCCGGCTTCATTATCTCCAATGATAGTATTAATCTTCGAATCAAATTCGACTTCAAATTCTTTGAATCTTTTATAGTTAATGAGCTTTAGTTGTTTTATGTGTTGCATGCTTTCCTTTTCCAGTTCTGTGGAAATGCTAGTAGATTAAGTTGAGCGTATAACGTCGGAATAACCTGCAGCTCACAGCGCATTTTGGAGATGTGAAAATACCAACACATTGGAAAAGTGCGCTGTGAGCTGTCAGGTTAATTCCCTGGTTAGGCAGCGCCCCTACGCTATAGATGCAATCTTCCATCAAACACAATCACTGCTTCTCCACGAATCATTAACTGGTCCCCAGCCAACTCTAAGCTCATTGAGCCTGTGCGTTTCGACGATTGGAAGGACTCTAGTTTGGTCCTCCCTAGACGGATAGACCAGTACTTAGCAAGGAAGGTGTGAGTGCCCCCAGTTACAGGGTCTTCTTCAGTGCCACTCCAAGGCCAGAAATATCGGGAATGGAAATCGAATCCGTCTGCGCTAGAGCGCGCAGTAACTAATACGCCATTGATCGAATCATGGGACGCTAGGAGCGCCGCGAAATCAGGGCTGAGGCTCGCGAGTAGTTTCGTGTCGTCGATTTCAAGGAGAAGGATGCGTGTCTCTTCATTGTAAACCGCATTGCTGACACTATCGATTCCCAACGCTGCGAGTAATGGCCCTGGCACGTCGCATGGGTGCGTATCGTAAACAGGAAACTCCATTTCAATCTTATTCGCGCGTTTAGTCGCGACCAGACGGAGCCCTTGAGTATTAACGAATGTTGTTTCCTCTACTCCGAATTCAGTAAACACGATTTTCGCGCGATGCCAAGGTGGCATGGCCGCATAGCGGAATTTCCATTTTCGGAGAGAAGTACCGAATTGAGTACTCGCCCGTGCCGTTCAGTTCTGTAATGAAGGCGGTTTCCGAAAGCATTTTGCTGCGTACCGTGTATCTCAGAAGTCCCAGAAGTTGATTTACGATGTCTAGGAAACCACCAGGCAAAAAATGCCACTACTACTCCAAGAGCTGCAATTATCAATCCCGCAACTTCGATACTCATCACTTAGCCGCTAACTATTAATAGACATCCTAATCTATCACAAAATGCGGATAAATGATACGGCTTTTCGCTATAATTATTTTAGCATTAAAATATATTGATACTATTGATTTAATGACGCTTTTTGTTTTATCAAATATTTGATGTTGCCTGAATTCTGGAAAACAAGAAAATGAAATCTCCCTTTTTGAACCTGACTCAAGAGCGCTTACGGCGATTGAACTACTCTCTCAGAACCGAAGAAAACTATTTAAGCTGGATTAAGCGCTATATCCTGTTTCATGGCAAACGCCATCCCACTGAGCTGGGCAAGACAAAAATGGAAGTATTTTTAACGAATCTGGCCGTTCAGAGAAAAGTGTCTGCTTCAATGCAAAGTCGGCATTGATATTTATGTATAAGCAAGTGCTGGATATGAAATCACCTTGGGTTGATGGCATGGTGCGAACCAAACAGAAAAATAAAACCCGGTGATGTTCTCCCACCATGCTCAGATAGTGCGAGTTGTCCAATTTGATTATCTTGTAGGGCGCACCAGATACCAACTGACTAAAACCAGACCGCCAAAACCCGTATATAACACCATGAAAACCCATTCTGGAGCGTTGTAGTAAAGTAAGCTTTGCAACCAATGCTGTATAAACGAACCTGAATATGTTTCTAACTGAGCTTCTTCCCTCAGGGCCATTTCCCAAATGGTTAAAGGACAAATGGCCCCAACCCATGATTGGATAACCACTATGGTAATAGCGACCAGATGAGTTATTCGAAAAGCCCGATTTCTTATCCAGCACCATTTGAGGGCATATCCAAGATAAATTGCAACAAGCCCGAACACTACAAAAAAAACAAATAGTACATGTATAATTAAAATGGCATCAGCCAGAAATATTAACAGCAATTCTTTCGGCATACTTTTTTCACTTGGCGCCAGTAATAATCAGATCTAAATCGGAGGTGATTTTCACGCAATCATACCGCAGGCATGCACACAATGGTGCGCTGAATTTGGAGTTTGCGTTGATCACATTGTGCAGAAGATACAATTGCAATATCGTTTGGCTTAACGGTCGTTACCTACTCCTTACTTGATAGTTACCTGAGAACATAACGATTGCGGCAACCGGCGCAGCCCACTGTCTGTCCCGCATAGCGTCAACCCTCGTTTCCCGGCGTCAGGCTCATTGCGTTGTTAGGGCGCACGGCCCGAGTGCAGTATTTTCCATTGGAGATAACTTTTCAGTTGTGACGCCAACTTCTCGGGAAAACACTCCAGAATCTCAATCCACGACAACTGCTTGATGATGACATTAGTCTCAAGTTGCCAGTCCTCATCCCCGAAGACATTGGCCGAGCGACCAGCACCCAGTACGATAAAGTTGTTCACCCTCGGCATGGCCCGTCGCGCTTGAGTCTCACAATACCTTACTCGAAGATCTAGCTGGCTACGATTTCCGGCGACACCCTGACCTGTGTTTAGCTTCGAGTTCCACTTCGCCTCGCCGAGAAGAAGCGTGGTGTCTGAACGAAGCGCGAAGTCGATCTCTGGCCCGCCACTTGACTCAGGCTTCTCAGGGTGAGGAAGTCTGCGCCAAAGCCAACAAACTGGGGCATCGGTAACTGTTGCTACGCCCACTTATTCGAGGATGCGATTAAAGACGCTTAGCCGTGTGCTGGCGGGCGCATAGGCAAGACTCCCAAATACGCTCCATGTCACAGCGTCCTCGCTGTTCAGAGACTGTAGGTCCGTGTAGTGGCCCAATCCCGACGTTGCGGCCTCGGAGTCTTTCCCGGTACAACCCTCGAATTTGCTGCTCGCGTAGTATTTCTGGAGAAGCTCTGGCGTAGGCCAAGGAGAACATGTTCTGACCATGCTGTCGTCCGGGTGTGTAGTGACCAGCACACCGCCTCTGCTTTCAGCTAGAGAGATAGTCCTATCTTCGAGCCAAGGGTTGATGACATTGAGCCGCTCGCGCAGCACCGGCAGCATCACGACCTCGGTGAGGCTCTCCCGATGGGTGTCAGCCGGGGTCTGCTTCATACCCATCAGGTCGATGATCTCCCAACCCAAGCTCGCAAGCTGGTCGAGCAGCGGCTTCTCGACGTGGTTGCGCTCGTCAAGCTTAATCTGCTTCGGCGTTTTGCCTGGGGAGATCATTCTGAAGCTTCTCCATTGGGCTTTTCGCCGTCGACTGTTCCAATAAACAGTAGTTTCTCCCGTGCCTTGTCATCGGCGAAATGAATGTTCCAACGCTTCTCCATGAATTTCAGCAACTGAATGCCTCGCTCGCGAATTTCATCGGGGCCCCAATCCTTGTAATTAGAGACTTCGATTTCAGAGTGCGAACCATCTGCATAGCCGTTGCGGATCTTGCTGCCATCGCGATTGTACTTGGGCTTTTTCTTTTCAGCGAAGGCGTTGTTCTGTAGCGAAGAGTTGATCGCGGAAGAGAGGAGCAAAAGGTTCCCGAGGCTATTGCGGTACGCCTCCCGCTCTCGTTCGCGAATACCTTTGAAAGCTGGCTTCCAAGCCGCCGTCTCGGACTGCGGGCAAATGTGCTCGATGGATATCTTGTCCTTCGGCGACTTGAGCAAATCTGCCCAGTCAACCTTCTTGTCGCGACTCTTGGACAGCAACCCCAACTCGTACTCGTAGAGGAAATACCGCAAGCCGGGCCAGTCGTAGTAGCCCTGACCGTTCTCGAATTTCTTCTGAAGCAACAGATAGAAGTCATCATTCGCAAAATGGCCCTCATCCGTGAAAGTAAAGCTCATCCGGTCACGCAGTCGCTCCTTCAGTTCCGCCAAATCCATGTCGCCACGGTCGATCGCGCGTACCGCGTTGCTGAACTCCGAGCTGCGATAATTCGAACGGGTTTGGGTCAGCCGGAACACGACGAAGATAAACCGTTCGATCTCCTTGAATGTACCGATACGCTGAACGCGATCATTGCATTTCTTCAGAATCGCCATCAGCAACGGGCGAAAGTACGCCATGCCCAGCCGATTCAGACGTTGAATCCATTCAATTTCTTCCCGGGTCAAATCGCCGGACATTTCGGGGTAAAACGTGCAGAACCAGTGAACCGAAGACGCCTTGAGGCTCTTGACGTAGTCGCGAATCTCTTTCGGCCGCAACTCAGCGGCCATCATCGGGTCGCTGCTTTCCACCTCGTCCAGTCCGTTCTCGTCGTCCGCTTCCAGGTCCGCGTCAGATGTCTGCTCCTCGGCTTCCTCCAGTTCAACCAGTTGAACGATCTTGCGATGAACGCGCTGCGGTGTGAACTGCTCCTCCAGCAGAAACTTGATGTAATCTCGCCCCGTCTGCCGAGAGTACTTGAAATACATCATCCAGTGGCCCCGCAGAAAGTCGTCGTCGTTCAGCGGCTTCGACTTGTTACGCCCCAACTGGAAGTAAACCTCCTTCCAAGCTTTGTTGATTAAGTCACGGAGATCGCTGCGCTCCGCGGGGTCCAGTTCCGCATCGGTATAGAGGGTCGTCAGGTAGATCAAACGATTCTTGAGCAATTCCAGATCTGAAAGCGTCTTGCCGCGGTTGTTCATCGTCTCGAAGGCGACGAAAACGTCGAACTCATCCTTGATGATGTACTCGTTAAACAGGAACCGTTTGGTCAGCATGCGGTACATACCTTGAAGCCCTGAGAGTCCTTCTTTTTCGTGCCAAGCTCGTAGTTGCTCTTTGAAGTAGTGTTTCCCATTGCTGAGATTGAGCGTATAGAACGTCTCGAACACCGTGCCACCGCCCTCTTCGCCCAGAATTCGGTACCGCATGTACTGGTCACTGGGGTTGTCAACCGTGTAGCCGAACTTGTACGTCCGAAAGGCTTCCCCGGCCGGTTTCACCTCGAACAGAAACTTTCTTTCGACGGCCGCGATGCTGAGCGTATCGGTCAGGCAGATCGCGTCATCCACCTGACCCTTGTTTTCAGGCAAGCTGCGAAGCAACTCGATGAAGGCTTGCAGAAACAGCGTGAACGTCGTCAGCCGCTGCTGACCGTCGACGATGTGGTACACCTTGTACGAATGGTCATCAACCAGCCAAAATTCCTTGTCATCCTGCTGAATGTCGGCGGATGGAATCTCCTTCAGAGTCAGCACACCGGTATAGTGGGAGCGACCGTCGGGCAGGTTGATGAGATCCTCCCAGAAGGCGTCCAGCTGCTCGCGTCCCCAGGCGTAACCACGCTGGTAGTCGGGAATTCGGAACAGCCTCTCCTTGAAGAGGCTATCGAGTGGTTTGGGTTCGTCCATCGCGATACTCGTTGATTAATTATGGGAATTATATGGGAATTATATACTTGACTCCCTAGTGTCTCGTCATATTTCTTGTGTTGGATATAGTCGTTTTAGTTTGATGCGCGCGTCTTCAGTTGTGAACTGCCAATCCACCTGAGTCTGCAGGCGGTCCCGTGAGGCTTGCCAGGCAGCGACCTCACGTGCGAGTATGTCCATACGGTCGATACGCCGATTCAGGCATTGGCGGTTCATGACATTGAGTTCGATTTCAGCCACATTCAGCCAACTACCGTGCTTTGGGGTGTACACGAACTCGAATCGGTCCCATAGTGCTTTGGCTTGTGCCGGTGGGTAGGCTTCATAGAATGCACCGGGGCGGTGGGTATTGAGATTGTCCATGACCAAGGTGATGCGGGTGGCATCCCGATAGCGTGCGGCGATGTCGGAGAGGAACTGCGCCCAATCGGTTCGGGTTCTACGTTCGGTTACTTGGGTCATCCGCTTGCCAGCCAAAGGTTCGGTGGCCATGAAGACATTACAGGTTCCACAACGCTGGTATTCGTAGTCGTATCGGGCTGGCTGTCCTGGACTCATGGCAACCGGCGTACGAGTCTCCCGAATCAGTTGGCGCGGTGTCTCGTCCATGCATACTACCGGGAAAGCGGCATCGTAGGGACGCCGGTAAACATCCAGCACCTTTTCCATCGCGGCGACGAACTCGGCGTTGCCTTGTGGCGGAATCACCCATCCGACCCGCGGCCATGGTTTGAGTTCGTTTTTTTTAGAACCCGTCGCACGGTTTCATGGGACACCGAATCAATGTAACCCAGTTCCACAACCCGGTCGGCCAAGAGCCGCAACGACCATTGCGCGTAACCCGCCGGAGCTTCATCACAGGCCAAAGCCACCAGACGCGCCTCGAATTCGCCGTCGGCCTTACGAATATAGGTGAGCCTGCGCCCTTGGCGGCCTCCTAGCGCCGCATCCAGACCTTCCTCCACAAACCGCTTCTTCACTCGATCCACCTTGCGCATGCTGATGCGTAGTATGTCCGAGATGGCTTCCCCAGTGGAATGCCGATCATTGAAAACACCTTCATCGCAGTTGAGCAGGATCAACGCATTAATCACCTTTTGGGACCGATGCGAACCCTTGTTCGTGATACCTGTCAATTCATCTCGCTCCGCTTCGTCCAACGTCACCCTATAGCGTTTCATACATTCAACCTCGTCTTAAACAGAAAACAAGGAATCTATCATATTATATGCGACATATCATGTATGACGAGACACTAGTCTCCATTAATTAAAGCACGAAGATTGGTTGCCAAGTGGTTTAAATCGAAGATGTAAATGCTTGCGGCCAGCATGATGCCAGACACCGTACAGCCCTCGGCGCAACAGTGCCCAGACGCTTTCGATGCTGTTCGTATGGATATCGTTCGCACCGACATACTCCCCGGCACTGTGCTTGACGTGTCCATGCTCGTATCCGGCCAGTCCTTGATAGGCGGTCGCTTCCTCCGTGTAGACCGATGATCCCTTCTTGACGTGTTGCTTGATGGTGCCCTGTAGCGTCTCCTTCTTGGTATCCCCTACTGGCATCGCCACGGTGCGTCCAGTCGCCCGTTCTCGCAACCCTACGACCGCTTGCTTACCGACCGCTCCCCGACCTTCATGTAACTTTTTCCATTCGTGTTTGTTCTTTTCCTTACCGCCGATATAAACCTCATCGACTTCGACTTCACCGGACAGCATCCCGCCATCACTGCCATCACCACAGGCCTCACGGATACGCACCTGCATAAACCAAGCGGTCTTTTGTGTCACTCCAATCTGCTTTGATAATTGCAGACTGGATATCCCCTTGCGTTCCGTGACCGTCATGTAGATCGCGTAAATCCACTTGTGTAGGGGAACGGATGACCGCTCAAAGATCGTTCCGGTACGCACCGTAAATTCCTCGTTGCAGTCTTTGCATCGGTAGTACCCCAACCGCTTTCCCTACCTGGCGTAGATGTTGCCAAAGCAACCGCAATGAGCACAAACGGGCGTACCTTTCCAGCGCTGTTGCTCAATGTAGCATCTGGCTGATTCAGCATTGGGAAACTGCTCAAACAGTTCGACCAGGGAAATTGTGATATTATCTTTCATTGTGCTTTCCTATTGACATGACCCATTTTATAACGCAACAGCTAGGGAGTCAAGTATATAATTCCCAAAAGTTATTGGTTATGCGCAAAGCAGAGTTTGAAGAGGATTTGGCCGCCGGGTTAGTGGGGTTTTTATGCCCGATGCTTTGATGCGCAAATATCCAGATGCACAACGTGAGTGGATTTGGCAATATGTTTTTTCCTCGCCAAAATTATCACAAGACCCAAGAACAGGAATAGTCAGGCGCCATCATATTTATGAGCAATCTATTGGACGAGCGATTAAACAGACAGCACGTGATGGACAAATAGCAAAAAGAGTGAGTGCTCACACCTTCAGGCATTCGTTTGCCACGCATCTGCTTGAGGCAGGCTATGACATTCGTACCATTCAAGATTTATTGGGGCATAAACATGTAGAAACCACAATGATTTATACCCATGTGCTCAAATCGGGGGGACAGGGGGGCAGTCGCCTTTGGATGTATTGTAATACTATCCTGACAAGCGAGGCTTTATTAAAATCCTGTCACTATCTTTCAGCGCACCACAACCACCGAGTCAGAAAGCAACGGCTGTATGATTTCAAGTACATCTTCTTTGGTGACCTCAGTGCGGAAAGTTTTGATGATCCTCTGATTCCGGTCAATGACAACGGTGTAGGGCAGGGTTGTCAGTTGGTTGCCATACTCCTGCATGATGGTCAGCCCTTCCAGTTCAGCAAGCAGGATCGGGTATTCCACGCCGATTTCGTCAACAAAATCCTGTACGGGTTCGGCCTGATCAATGGCTACTCCGATAATCTCAAACGGCTCGCCTTCGAGTTGTTCGCGCAGCTCAATAAAATCCGGCATTTCCTTGCGGCACGGAGGGCACCAGATTGCCCAGAAGTTGAGCAGGATAATGTTGCCGTCCCATTCGCTCAGGCTGCGTCTGTCGCCTTCAAGACTGTTTAAGCTGAAATCGGGTCTGATTTCAGGTATGCCAACCTGCCGCTCTGTCTGTATCGGGGTGCTTTTATCGCCTTGCAGCCATTGTGCAGCCAGCACTCCCGCGACCATGGATATCAGGGCAACAGTACCATAGAGCAGTGCCGTCTTGTATGACGCTTTCATGAAGATAGTGACCCGCCACAACCGCGTCAGAGCTTCATCCAAAAGCATCGGTGTGTACTGTTTTATAGTTGAGGTGGCACTGTGACAGCATGTATCATTATGTACCTGTGCCCAAAATCCCCAAGACAGCCTCAAGAACTTTTCTGACAGGAACCGATTTGCGAACAGTTCTTGTGGGAGGGCAAATAGTGCTTAATACGATCCCGGCTTTCACCTGTCAGCTTATTTATGCAAGCAACGATACACTACTCTGAAAATAATTTGATTTTCAGATAGGTTCAATCAGATGTCAGGGCGATTACCGCACCTGACGGCGGCAATCAACCGCCGGCATCCTCGCCAATCGGCTGCACTGTATTGTTGGATCTCGGTGTTGATACCTTTCGAAGATCGCGTATATGGTAGTTCGTTCCCTTTCTCTCCAGTTCGAACAAACCTACTGCACGGACCAGATCACTCAGCTTCGCGAAACCGTAGTTTCTCGGGTCGAAGTCAGCAGCAGTCCTGTTGACGTAACTGCCAACACGAGCCAAGGCAGTCCAGCCACTATCGTCGCACTCTGCGTCTATCGCAGCACGCAGTAGATTCACTAACCTGGCGTCGCCTCGCAGCTCATTCGATGTCCGTGAATGCACCCCCTGTTCTTCCCCTTGAGCTGCAAAATTAGCGAACACTTCAGTATATGTGAATCTGTCGCACGCAGCCACGAAGGGGCGCGGCGTCTTACGCTCGCCGAATCCGTAAACCTTAAGTCCTGACTCTCGAATCCGCGCAGCGAGGCGAGTGAAGTCACTATCGCTCGAGACCAGGCAGAATCCACTGAACACTCCTGCATACAGAAGATCCATTGCATCGATGATCAGTGCACTATCGGTGGCGTTCTTTCCGGTGGTATAGGCGAATTGTTGTATAGGCTGGATTGAATGCTCTAGCAGAACTGACTTCCACTGAGTGAGACCAGGAGTGGTCCAATCCCCATAAATTCGCTTTACACTAGCAATACCAAGCTTCGCAATTTCTGTGAGGAGTCCCTCAACAATCGACGCACTCACATTGTCCGCGTCTATGAGCACTGCAAGGGGATGATTGTCGCTATTGTCAGGCTGCATATCTATACGAGATATCTAGCGATCAAACTCAGCCGGATGCGGAAAATTGGGAGTGATAGAGAAAAAATTTTTCCCCGAATAATCAGTTACGTGATTCACCATATATCTAACACCTCTGTTCAGCGGCGCAGCTTTACTGCGTCGGGCTGCATGCGCTTGTTAGTGGTCACATCTTGTAAGCTCCCAGACACATACTTGTGCAAAATGCTGGACACCAATGTTTGATACGGGATACCCTCTATTAATGCACGCTTTTGAATGGCGTCCAGATCACGGCTCGAAATGCGGATATTTATCCGTTTATCTTTTTTAAAGGTATGTGTTGCCATTTCCTGAATCTTCTTCCTGCGTGCGGATGTTAGTTTCGACTTAAACTCACCGGCCTCATAAGCCTTTAAAAGTTTCTTTTCATCTTTATCCAGTTTCACTTTACTCATCACTCTCCCCCAGATACTGTCTGGTTGCTTTTCGGCTTGGGATAATGGTTTTCAAAAAAATACCTTCCCTGGATTCCACGTATGGTACCAAATAGACATAGCCTTCAATGGCTACGACATACATCCTTTGGTGCCCATAAACCTCCTGATTAGGAGGTTCAACATCATCCAGCAAGCTATCCGACTGAAGATGGAAAATAACTTCCTCAAAAGAGACTCCTCTTTCTTCAATGAGCTGCTTGTTTTTCTCCAGATCCCAATCGTATTGCTTCATGGAATGTGAGTATAGCAGAATGTGAGCCTTTTGGCATCATTTTCAAGTGACCGCTAAGGCCGCCAATAGAGGTCGAAAAATCAGAGCGAAGCGGCGGTATTACGATCCCTCTAGGGGCCTTACTATACGCTTTAATCAACATGCATTGCTGTTTCTGCATATTCCTTTTTTGGCATCAGGCGTGCCATTTGATTCCCAAGGTAGTTGTGACATATAGTGCCTAAATCAGGTGCGCCGCGGGCGTCACCCGGATTTACTTGTCAGGTATGTGTTTGTGGTCGATCTGAACTTGCTTTATTTTATAAATAAACTCTGGCTTGTTAACATAAGCCATAGCTCTATCCCATAAAGGATTTGTACGGTCATAAAGATTCTTCGCAAGTGCCTTTATTTCGGTAGCGTTCATAATTTTGTGTCATTGACTTAAACTGATATGAACTGATTTGATTAAGGAGATGATAGATGAAAACCCACATTGGCTTTGATATGGAAGCGGCTATCAAGGATTTGCGCGAAGGCAAAGACCTCGGTGGCAAGGATGGCATTTTTACCCCGCTCATCAAGCAATTAACCGAGGCCGCCATGCAGGCCGAGCTGGAAGAACACCTGGCAGCCGAGGCGGCTCCGAACCGTAAAAACGGCAGCAGCACAAAAACCATGAAAACCCCGACCGGGGAGTTTGAGCTGAAAACCCCGCGTGACCGAGCCAGCACCTTTGAACCCCGGATGGTCAAAAAGCACCAAACCCACCTGACTGATGAACTCCAGCGCAAGGTGATGGGCCTGTTTGCACTGGGCAACAGCTATCAGGATATCCGCACTCACATTGCCGATATGTACGACATCTCGCTGTCCAACGGGACGATCAGCACGGTCACCGACAAGCTGTTACCCGAGTTACAGGCTTGGCGTGAGCGCGACCTCGAAGCCGTCTATCCGATTGTCTGGCTGGATGCTATCCATTACAAAATCAAGGAAAATGGCCGTTATCTGAACAAGGCAGTTTACACCATTTTGGGACTGAACATGGAGGGCAAGAAAGAACTCCTGGGTCTGTATCTGTCCGACTCCGAAGGTGCCCACCATTGGCTGAGCGTGCTGACCGACCTGCATAACCGAGGGGTCAAGGACATCCTGATCGTCTGTGTGGATGGACTCAAGGGCTTCCCTGAGGCCATTCACAGCATTTATCCTGACACCGAGATACAACATTGCGTCATCCATCAAATCCGCCATTCCATGAAGTATGTGGCCTCGAAAAATCAATCCGCGTTTATGGCAGACCTCAAATGTGTTTACAAGGCCGCAACCCTCAATGCCGCCGAGATCGCCCTGGATGAGTTGGAGGACAAATGGGGAGACAAGTATCCCCTGGTCATCCAGTCCTGGCACCGCAAGTGGCCCACGCTATCGGCCTACTTCAAGTACCCCGATTATGTGCGCACCGCGATTTACACCACCAATGCGGTAGAAGCCGTCCATCGACAGTTCCGCAAACTGACCAAAACCAAAGGGGGCTTTGCCAATGAAAGCAGCTTGCTCAAGTTGCTCTATGCCGGCATACTCAAGGCCTCGGAGCGCTGGACACATCCGGTACAAAATTGGAACTTGACGCTCTCGCAATTAACCCTTCACTTTGAGGGGCGACTCGACGATTACATTGCTTTGTAAATGTAAATGGCTGACACAGAATTTTGAACACCCTCGGAATTTCATGTCGTGCGACATTCTGCGGCATTCCAATAAACTGTATATCAAACTTCAATGAAGGCTCAACCATTGACCGAGCACTGTGAAGCCGGAAAGATAATTGCCAGCCACCCTCAAAAGTAACCAGTAGCGTGCTATTTGAGCTTGGCTTTCGCCGTATTTGTTCAATCCGGCTCGGCATCTTCCATCTCTTGCCCCATTTCAGGGTTCCATTGATGTTCACGCTTGTAATGCTGGCACGGTCCGGAAAGCAGACAACCTTGTAATAGTCTTTTGTCCCAACCAAGTACTGGAAGAATGGACTGATGAATTGCTTTGCGTAGTCCTCGCATAATCGCCGTAGCTCATCCTCAAAGGCGGCCAGTATGGGCAGGCAGCAGTACCTACCTTGTCTGGTATATCGCGAAAATACTGCCCTTGCCTGCCCCTTAAATCCTCGAATACAGGCCTTACTTTCTGCCAGTAGACACTGCTGCATGGATGGTTTCCCCAGTCCTTGCCAAAGTCGATGCTATCCGATAGCTGTGAGTGCTTTACCCCTTGATGGTTGTGTTTGGCTGAAATGCCTATAGAACCATCTGGCTCCAGGTAAATAACAATATCCCGAACATCTCCGGATTTCCCTTGAAAGTCATCCTGCAAGGCAATACGCGATATATGACTAAACTGATCATCGTGGCACAACAAAAAGATTGAGACTTCATCTGCTGCCTTGTCAAAGCTTTTCCTTTCTGGCAAATCTTCGTAGTGAATCTTTGTTTGGAAATACGCTTTGTTTTGAACAATGTCGGCGTTCGTATGCCTGCTTATCTCTCTGGCAAGCGCGTGCTCAAACGCCTTGCCGTTCCGAACCTGTTTCAAGACACCTTCACATAATCTTTTGACATAATCAGCACTTCCTTGCTGGACTTGTCGTTACTCATTCCGTAAGTCCATTCAGGCTCAATGATTTCATAGCCTTCATATAACTGCCTGACTCTCTGACAGTCATTATATGACAACAACCAACCATCGCGCTCTTTAAGCAAGTCGGCAAGCCCTGTATGATTAAAGTCTGTATGTTGATCTCCACGGTTCCCGTATAATGAACCGCCGTTCATGTACGGGGGGTCAAGATACATAAAATCGTCTCGATGCTTGCGTATAGAATCGTGGAAGCCTGCCATTTCTACCCGAAAGTTACCGACTTTGAATTTACCTAGCTTCTCAATACAACTATCCGTAAATCGCGGATGACCAAGTGACATTCCACCGGATAAAGAAACGGACCCGGCAGATAGTCTTTCACTTTTTGATATATGAATGACACCTTAAAAAAGCTGGCTTCACTTGTCATGGCAGAACATGAGATCAGTAACAAAGCAAAGCTATCTGAGTTAGTGCAGGAAAGATTTCAGCTTACAAAGGATTATTCAATTTATTAAAGCTAATAAAGCGAAAAAATTTCTGGAAAGAATCATCAATCTGTAGCAGGCCAGAATTGAAAATAGAAAATGGCAAAAAATATAAAACCAGCTATGGCCCCTTAAAGTATGTAATCGGGAAGCGCCAATCACGGCCAAAGGCCTTATCCGTGATTTTTATACCGGGCGGAGCCTGCCGCCGTTTATATTCATTGAGATCAACTCTTCGCACAATATCCCGAACCAGTGCAGGCGGATGGCCTGCATCAATAATTGAAGAGATGCTTTCATGCTCCTCGATATACCGCTTCAAAATATCATCGAGGATATCATACTCAGGCAGTGTATCCTGATCCGCCTGGCCTGGTGCCAATTCTGCTGAAGGCGCTCTATCAATAACCCGGCCTAGTATAACATTTGATACTTTGTTACGATATTTCGCCAGACGATATACAGTCGTTTTATAAACATCTTTCAGAGGTGCATAGCCACCGGCCATATCTCCATAAAGTGTCGTATAACCTACAGCCATTTCACTTTTGTTGCCGGTAGTCAATAGCAGCCTTCCTTTTTTATTTGAAATCGCCATAAGTATCGCCCCCCTGATTCTCGCCTGTATGTTTTCTTCGGTAGCATCTTTATCTTCATCCGCAAAAACCCCGCCCAATACCTGTTCAAACTCATTAAATATGCCATCTATCGGCATTACATTATAATTCACTCCAAGGTTCGCGGCTTCCTCTTCAGCATCCTCCATACTCATATCCGATGTATATAGATATGGCATCATTACTGTACTGACCCTGTCCGCACCCAGGGCATCCACGGCGATGGCCAGCGTTAGAGCAGAGTCTATGCCCCCTGACAGGCCAAGCACCACCCCTGAAAATCCATTTTTTCTGACATACTCCGATACACCATAAACCAGAGCATCGTAAATCAACCGGTCATTCTCTGGCATGTATTCAATGCACCCGTTCAGTACAAGACCGGTATCAGTCTGCCTGAGCGATACAAGCTGTCTGCTCTCGCTGAATACTTTAGAGCAGGCACACACATGACCACTGCCATCTACTGCTATTGAGCCGCCATCAAAAACCAGCTCATCCTGCCCACCAACCTGATTAACATATATCAATGGTATTTGACATTCACTGACTCTGGCATTGAGTACGCCGAGACGTTGAGCATGTTTCTCTGCATGAAATGGTGAGGCGTTTATATTAATGATAATATCAGCCTGCTTGGCTGCTGCCTTTGCAACCGGCTGAGGAGACCAAATATCTTCACAGACAGTAATCCCGCCCTTGATACCGGGGAACAGTTCCACAACCAGAGTATCGTCTCCCGCAGAGAAATAGCGATTCTCATCAAAAACCCCATAGTTGGGCAAACACTGCTTATACGCGACTCCGATCTTCCGGGTATCACGAATAACTATCGCCGCATTATAGATTAAGCCACTGATACACACCGGTGAACCGATAATGGCTGTTATATCGCGACAGCATAATGCAATTTCCTGAACCGCTCGTTCACAACGAGGAACAAAATCTGACCTGTAAAGCAGATCTTCAGGGGGATAGCCGCTTATAATCAGCTCGCTGAATACAATAATATCGGCATGACGGTCTGTGCGAGCATGCTCGATAGCCTTGGACACCAGATTTTTATTTCCATTGATATCACCAACCAATGGATTTAACTGGGCCATCATCAGGAGACAGTCCTGCTTCTGTACGGCCATTAGAAAATCAAGCCTGAACGGCCATCATGCCATCAGATTTTGCAGGGCATTTCCAATTTCCGCAGGAGAGCGAGTTGTTGCTACTCCCGCTCTCTCCAATGCTGCGAACTTATCATCGGCAGTCCCCTTTCCACCCGAGATAATCGCCCCTGCATGTCCCATACGCTTACCGGGAGGGGCCGTGACTCCTGCAATATAGGCAACGACAGGTTTACTGACCTCAGATTGAATATATTCGGCTGCCTCTTCTTCAGCCGTTCCGCCGATCTCTCCAACCATGACAATGCCCTCAGTCTGTTTATCCTCATTAAACAGCCTGAGACAATCAATAAAGTTCATACCCTGAATCGGGTCTCCACCAATACCGATACAGGTAGATTGCCCCTGACCAGTCAGGGTCGTTTGATACACGGCTTCATAGGTCAGGGTGCCGGAGCGCGAAACGATCCCGATCTTTCCCTTGCGGTGAATGGCTCCCGGCATAATACCGATCTTGCATTCGCCCGGAGTAATAATGCCCGGACAGTTTGGGCCGATCAGTGAAGCTCCGCTGCCGCCCAGCACGCTTTTTACTTTCAGCATATCGAGCACCGGTATCCCTTCGGTAATGCAGACAATGATTTTTATGCCGGCATCGGCAGCCTCCAGGATCGCATCGGCAGCAAAGCCGGCAGGCACGTAGATGACACTGGCATCGGCACCGGTCTCACGCACGCCTTCCAGCACGGTGTCAAAGATCGGCAGCCCCAAATGAATCTGACCAGCCTTGCCAGGCGTAATACCACCGACCATCCGGGTACCATAGGCAATCGCATGTTCGGAGTGAAATGTTCCCTGCCTACCGGTAAAGCCCTGACAGAGCACTTTGGTATCGCTGTTTACCAGCACACTCATGGCTTGCCTCCCGCCCGGGCAACCACTTTCCGGGCAGCATCTGTAAGCCCGTCGGCAGCGATAATATCGAAATCACATTCTTCCAGCATTTTACGCCCCTGTTCAACATTCGTGCCTTCCAGCCGCACAACAATCGGTACCGCCACCTGGACCTGATCCATCGCCTCGATAATTCCCTCGGCGATCAAATCACAGCGGACGATACCGCCAAAAATATTCACCAATATGGCCTCGACATTGGGATTGGACAGGATCAGCCTGAAGGCTTCGCTGACTTTCTCTGCCGTAGTACCACCACCGACATCAAGAAAATTGGCCGGCTCTCCACCATGCAGCTTGATCAAGTCCATGGTGGCCATGGCCAATCCAGCACCGTTCACCATACAGGCAATATTTCCATCCAGCGAAATATAATTCAGCTCATGTCGGCGAGCGATGCGCTCGCGCTCATCCTCCTGACTCTCGTCCCGAAGCGCTACCAGAGCGGGGTGACGATACAGTGCATTACCATCAAGGTTAATTTTGGCATCCAGCGCGACCAGATCACCACCGGCAGTCACCACCAAAGGATTTATTTCAACCAGCGAGGCATCATTATCGATAAAGAGCTGATACAGTGCGCTCACTATCTGTACAAATTGTCCGACCTGAGCGCCGCTCAATCCCAGCGAGAAAGCCAGAGTACGGCCCTGATATGGCATTAATCCCGACTGGGGTTCGATATGCGCAGTATGAATTTTCTCCGGCGTAGCCACAGCGACTTCCTCGATATTCATACCTCCCGCTGCTGAGCACATAACAACAACCCTGCGCTGTGCGCGATCAACCAGAAGTCCCAGATAAAGCTCCCGAACAATATCCAGTGTCTGCTCTATAAGTACCCGATTAACAGGCAAGCCATTTGTATCGGTCTGCGGAGTCACCAGCCGGGAACCGATTAGATTGCCCACATATTGACGCAGCTCACCAGGGTCATGCAGAACCTTTACTCCACCACCCTTGCCTCTTCCCCCGGCATGTATCTGGGCTTTGACCACACAGGCACCGGATGATGCCACGGATACAACCGCCTCATCCAAATCAGCGACATCTTCGATCATCCGGCCTTCCGGCACAGGAATTTCATATTTCCGGAATAATGCCTTGGACTGATATTCATGCAGATTCATGGTTCCATCCTATTCTGGTATGCGTACTTAAAATACTCGCTCATTGCAGGCGACATGTCCAGCCGTAAAAGCCGCCGATGTGCGCAGATTATTTACAGACGGCACCAAAATCACAGCAACCGGAGTTTCCACACAGCCCGATAGCCGATAATATTGGTACCATACTTGCTTTTTATTTCGATACCACAGAGTTAAATTATGGAAACAGTATATATGAATAACGGCAGCATACTCAGCCGCCCACTGATCATGTCTGCTGAACATGATCAGACAGAAAACGATGTTTGTTGTGGCGATGCCCTCTGTATTGCCTTATGGTCATGTCAGCACAATGCTCAACAGGATCCGGGGGGCTCTCAACGCTTCAATATGCAAACAGAACCCCTTCTTCGGTAATGGGCACTTTAGCTGCCATATCTACCCCTGACAGCCCTGATAAGCCGTGGCGGGCGCTACATCTGTTCAACCTCTATCGGCTGATCATCGCCGGCGTTATTGCCATTATTTTTCATGCGAGTGAGGGCAATACCATTTTTGGCCAGCAGCTGCCCCGCCTGTTTGGCCATGCCATTATCATATGGCTGGCCATCATACTGCTGAGCGGATTCTCCAGCCGGCTCAGAGCACCACATTTTCATCTACAGGCATACGGCCTCATCATTACCGATATCGCCTTTATCAGCATGTTGATGTATGCCAGCGGAGGAATTGCCAGCGGCTTTGGTGTCCTGCTGCTGGTCACTATCGCAGCCAGCGGCATTCTGTCAAGCCGCCATATTCCCTTTGCCTTTGCTGCCGCGGCCACGCTGGCAATATTTGCCGTGCAGTTCATAAAAGGTTTCCGGATGTTTGTCAGCGGGGAACCGCCGGAACTTGAATATGCACAAAACGGCCTGCTCGGTGCAGCCTTGTTCGCTGTTGCATTACTCTCTCATCTGCTTGCGCAGAGAGTAAGGGTCTCGGAGATTCTTGCGGAGCAAAGGCGGGAGGAATTAACGGATCTGGCCACAATTAACGAACTGACCATCCAGCAAATGGAAACCGGCGTCGTTGTTGTCGATCCCCATAATATTATCCGGCTGTGCAACTCGGCAGCGCAGGATATGCTCGGGCGCGGTAGTGATGTTGTTTCTCACCCGCTTAACTTTATTGCGCCAAAGCTGTATGAGCAGCTGATGCGATGGCGACAGGGCACACAGGATATGCCCAAGCCATTCAGAAATACGCCAGAAGGCAAAGAGTTGCTGCCTCATTTTCGAAGTCTGGAAGCAAGGTCAAATCTCTCAATACTTATATTCCTTGATGATACATCGATGCTGTCGTATCAAGCCCAGCAATCCCGATTGGCCTCATTGGGCCAGCTGACCGCCAGTATCGCCCATGAAATCAGAAATCCTCTCAGTGCAATCAGCCATGCCGGCCAGCTCCTGGGCGAAGTCAATACACTGGATGCGGCAGACCGTCGCCTGATTGAGATCATTCAAAATCAGTCGGAACGGCTGGACACGATTATCAAGAGCATTCTGTCTCTTTCCCGAAAAAAAGAGTTCAGCCCCGAAAAACTGGAACTTACCGACTGGATACATCAGTTTATCACCAGTGCCATTAACGAAAGAGGCATCGCCACCGAATCAATTCAACTCGAATGCCCGAAAACACCCCTCTATATTCATGCTGACCCGCTCCATCTGAATCAGATAATGTATAATGTGACCGAGAACGGAATACGGCATTCACAAATGCAAAATTCTGATACACTATTGAAAATCGTGTGCGGCCCCGGCGGTAATGACAAAACCGTGGAAATCAACATTATTGATTATGGTAGCGGCATCCTGGAAAAATACCGGGAAAAATTATTTGAACCCTTTTTTACCACACTTCCACGGGGCACCGGCCTGGGGCTTTATATCGCCCGTGAGCTCAGCCAGATCAACCATGCGCATCTGCAATACATCGCTGACTCAAATTACGGTGCACACTTCAAAATCAGCTTCAGCCGAGTGCAGGAATAATGCCACACCGCGCTCTGATTCTTGACGATGAGGCCGATATACTCGAACTCATTGACCTTACATTCTCGCGCATGGATATCCAGTGCACACTGGCTGAGACCCTGGCTGAGGCCTATAACTTTCTGGACAAGAATGAATATGATCTGTGTATCACGGACATGAGGCTACCGGACGGAAGCGGCATGGAACTACTGCACAGACTCCAGAAAAGCTATCCGGAATTACCGGTTGCTGTTATTACCGCATTTGGCAGTGCTGATCTTGCAGTGGAAAGCCTGAAAGCAGGCGCATTTGATTTTATTTCCAAACCTCTGGATCTGGTGAGACTGCGCAAACTCGCCACCAATACGCTTAAGCTGAAAAACGAGCGTCTGGAAACTACCTCAACCGACAGGCTTCTTCTGGGCGAATCACAGGCCATCAAGCATGTCAAGAAAATGATTCGCAAACTCTCCAGAAGCGAAGCGCCTGTTCACATCAGTGGCGAATCGGGTACTGGCAAAGAACTGGTAGCTCGGTCCATTCATCAACTCGGCCCAAGAGCGGAAGGCCCCTTTATCCCCGTTAACTGCGGTGCCATACCTGGAGAACTGATGGAAAGCGAATTTTTCGGCCATAAAAAGGGTAGCTTTACCGGTGCAACCCAGAATAAACAGGGTCTTTTTCATGCCGCCCAGGGAGGGACGCTGTTTCTGGATGAGGTTGCCGAGCTTCCTCCTCCAATGCAGGTCAAACTGCTGCGTGCCATACAGGAAAGGGCGATACGACGAGTGGGAGAGCATGACGAGCAACCGATGGATGTCAGGATACTCAGTGCCACTAATAAAGACCTTGCCGCCCTGGTGAAAAAGCAGGAATTCAGAGACGACCTGTACTACAGGCTGAATGTGATCAACCTGCCCATACCGCCTCTTCGAGAGCGGCATGGTGACATTCCATTATTAACCCGCCATTTCATAGGTCGCCTGAAAAACAGTCATGGAACGGATATCGAGATCACTGAACCGGCAACCCAAAAGCTGGAGGAATATCATTACCCTGGCAACATCAGGGAGCTGGAAAATATACTGGAGGGTGCCACCGCCATCTGCGAGGATTATACGATTCAGGCCCATGACCTCAACTTAACTTCCCCCCCACCCCAGACCCAGACTACCGACATGCCGGCAAAAGCCGATGACAGGCCGGAACGCCCAGTGCAGATAACAGCACGCGGCGAACAGGCACTGTCCGATTATCTGGAACAAATTGAACGATCCGAAATCACTTCAGTGCTGGAGCAAACACAATGGAATCGAGGCAGAGCAGCCCGAATATTAAAAATAACACAGCGCCAACTGAGGTATCGCATGACCAAACTGGGCATTCAAGGCTGACAAAATCTGTCGCATCAGGACAGATTCTGTCAATTCAATAAATAATATATACCCGCCAATTAACTCCTGGTTATCCATGAGGGGAAACGGCGTGGCCATCTGTTTCCAGACTACCATAGTGCAGAACGCCTTGGTACTGATACAGGATTCAGATGGATCGGTATAGAAAATGGCACGCCACTTGCTTGCGATTAAGATAGCATACTGCTACTTGTTTACAACCTTTTATTATTGACTTTAGGGAGTCTGAAATGAAAAAGATACAATCCGGTTTTACACTGATCGAAGTCATGATCGTAGTAACGATCATTGCTATTCTCGCCGCTGTTGCGCTGCCTGCTTACCAGAACTACACCAAACGGTCCCATGTGTCCGAAGGGCTTTCTCTGGCCAGTGGCGTAAAGGCCTCAGTTGCTGAACACTATGCTGCCAGAGGCAGCTGGCCTGCAGATAGCACAGCCGCCAATATTCCGGGAAATATTGACGGTGAAGCAGTAACTCAGGTCTATGTATCCAATGGCATAGTCGTGGTCGAGTTCAACCAGAGCGTAGAGGCTGGTAAAAACATTGAATTATCACCTTATGCCGACACCGGTTCCATTAAGTGGGCATGCAGATCTGCCAATACTGATGGTGTCAGCACATTATACCTTCCCGAGCGCTGCCGTACCTGAGTCTCATCCAGCCAAAAATATGAAGGGGCTTCTTTAACGGAGCCCCTTTTCAGGGTGTGCAACAAAACTCTGCCACAGCATTCTGCAGCTGTAATATCTGCTGCACCTATTGGTCCTTTCATACACAATAACCTATCAGGTTACTCCAGAAAGATTGCTCCTGCTTGATGATTTTTCAAAGTCAGGGACACTCGAAAAATACGATAACATCATAAAGCTGTGAGCTGTTTGCTTCTGATAGTGTCCCGGCAACCTGCCGAATAGCATGTCATCTTGAGATACTCCACGACCCAATCAGATACCAGGATAGACAAAATCTGTCACATAGCCCGCCAAACGACCTGCTGCCATAAAATATGGCATGACAAATCCAGACTATTCAGAATCGACAAAATCTGTCGCATTGGAACAGATTTTGTCGGTTCAAACAAAAAAAGAGATTTCCCCCACCAAACATAGCCAGACTATTAATGATAGCATCACACAGTCATATATTCGCCGGCCGGCTATGACACCGAATTATC
Organism: Gammaproteobacteria bacterium; assembly: GCA_965214035.1. GTDB lineage: Bacteria > Pseudomonadota > Gammaproteobacteria > JAJDYQ01 > JAJDYQ01 > JAJDYQ01. Next base: position 1,917,764 of record OZ243932.1, read on the forward strand.
GCCCATGATATGAAACCCAGAGCAGTTCGCATAAAAAGTGGCGCACTAATTGCTTCGCTTCATATGACTTATTACTACTTACCATTTTTTATTAACCTAGATTTGAAGGAGCCTGCAATGAAAAAAGTACAATCCGGTTTTACACTGATCGAAGTCATGATCGTGGTAACGATCATTGCCATTCTTGCCGCTGTTGCGCTGCCCGCTTACCAGAACTACACCAAGCGATCTCATGTGTCTGAAGGACTTTCTCTGGCCAGCGGTTTGAAAGCCTCAATGTCTGAATACTACTCTGCCAAGGGTACCTGGCCGGCAAATAACCCTCAAGCAGGTGCTGCAATCAGTACTGATGTTGACGGTAGTGCAGTAAGAGAAGTTTATACGTATAATGGCGTTATAACCATCGTTTTCAATGAAAAAGTGGACAACGGCAAGATCATTGAGCTATCAGCCGTTGCCGATGACGGTTCCATTGAGTGGGTGTGCAGGTCTGGCACTGGCAGCAACCCGATCAACGAAGCATATCTTCCAGCGCGCTGCCGCACCTGAATCTCACCTTTTTGCAAATATAAAAAGGGCTTCTTTCACAGAAGCCCTTTTTTTGATTATGCGTGATAACTTCAGGTCACAATGTGCTTGTCAGGCATAATATTTACCGTGCTTATCTTGTTATGCACAATAATCCACCATGTCACTTTAAGCAGACCGATTCTTAATGAAGAATTATCACTCCCGGATCTGACATGCAGAACACCTGAAAAAAATGGCGCATTAATTGCTTTACACTCCACAGGTTGTCAATACCTTGCTTTAATTTACTTCAGAGGGTGTCTGAAATGAAAAAGATACAATCCGGTTTTACACTGATCGAAGTCATGATCGTAGTAACGATCATTGCCATTCTCGCCGCTGTTGCGCTGCCTGCTTATCAGAACTATACCAAACGGTCCCATGTGTCTGAAGGACTTTCTCTGGCCAGCGGCGTGAAGGCCGCTACTGCTGAGCACTACTCTTCCAGAGGTGTCTGGCCTGCAAATAATCCCGAAGCTGGTGTTGAGTTCAGCAGCTATGTTGATGGTAACGCGGTAAAAAAAGTCTATTCAGTCAATGGTATTGTTACCATCGTCTTCAACGAGAAAGTACAGAACAACAAGAGCATTGAGTTATCCGCAGTTGTTGATTCTGGCTCCATTAAATGGGTATGCAAACCCGGCAATGGCAGCTATGCTCCAGTTAACGAAACATATCTTCCAGCACGTTGCCGCACTTAAATACCACCTGTTCATAAACAGACAGAGAGCCTCTTTCGTGGAGGCCCTTTTTTAATGACACGATAACATCCAGTCATGGCTTTTTTACCTGATATAGTATGCACTGCGGCGGTCCTTCATACACAATAATCTACCATGTCGCTGCAAGCGGCCTGCCTCTGATAGAGGCTATCATTCCCCGGACAGAATATTCAGAAAGCCTGATACAGGATGGCACGTTAATTGCTGTGTATTTCTCAGGCTATTAAAACCTTACTTTAATTTACTATCAGAGGGAGTCTGAAATGAAAAAGATACAATCCGGTTTTACACTGATCGAAGTCATGATCGTGGTGGCAATCATCGGTATTCTCGCCGCTGTTGCGCTGCCTGCTTATCAGAACTATACCAAGCGAGCCAATGCGACTGAGGGGCTGTCTCTGGCCAGGGGCGCACAGGCTTCAGTTGCCGAATACTATGCAGCCAAAGGTGTCTGGCCCGCGAGTAACACTGACGTCAGGCTCGGCACTGATACGTATATTGATGGCGATGTGGTGATCAAGGTCAGGGTAGCGACCGGTGGTAAAATTATTATCATGTATGATGCTGGGGTCGCTTATCACCAAACCCTTGAATTATTACCCGAAGCTGTCGGCGGTTCTATCAAGTGGACATGTAGCGGTGGCAGCCTATCCAGAGAATATCGTCCGACACGCTGCCGCACGTAAATCCCGGCTGTTATAAGAACACAGAGGGCCTCTCTGGAGGCCCTCTTTGCCGTGACCTTATATCATTATCACAACTTACTGGTCTGACTAACACCTTCATACAGGGCGATTTACCGAACCCATTCAGGCAAATCGCTTCTATCTTAATAATTCTATCAACCAGATGCACCCGGTGAATGCAACAGTAGCGGATATTATCTGAACCTTTAGGCGGCTGCTCTCATTAACTCTTGCGGCTTTGTAAGTAACGCATGACAAAATCGGGCATCATGAACCGCCCAAATCTGTTACATCAAGACAGATTCTGCTGGCTCAAAATGAAGCAACTAATCTATAGTGATGGATTTTTACTGCCACCATGCTACATGCCTGAACCTGATAAAGGATTACTGCTTGTAATTGGAAGGCCAACAAAAAATGGCACGCTAATTGCTCTTTCACTCGTATTGACAACCTGTGAAATTCGAGGAATCTGAAATGAAAAAAATACAGTCCGGCTTTAATCTGATCGAGCTGATGATCGCAGTGGCGATCATCGGAATTCTGGCCGTTATCGCATTGCCTGTTTATCAGAACTATACCAAGCGAGCCTACATCATTGAAGGTCTGTCCCTGGCTAGTGGCGCAAAGGCTGCCGTCTCTGAATACTATTCTGCGCAGGGCAGATGGCCTGTGAGCAACGTTCAGGTCGGCCTTGATAATGCCAATAATATTACCGGTGAGTCGGTAAACAGCGTTGTAGTGCAGCCCAATGGCGAAATTGCTGTCATCTTCAACGAAAGAGTAAGAAACAATGAATATCTTGTGTTGGTGCCCAATACCAGCGGCGGTTCCATCATATGGGAATGCACTCCCGGCACTCTGGACGGCACATATCTTCCGATACGTTGTCGCGACAGGCGCTCCTCGGAGCAGGGAGAAACAGGGGATTAACAGACCATATATGCGGAAAAATCTGTTTGGCGAGTAATCTGAAATGAAAAAGATACAATCCGGCTTTACACTGACCATCGTTTTCAACGAAAAGGTACAAGACAACAAAAGGCTTGAATTATCGCCTGTTGTTGATTCCGGTTCCATTGAGTGGGTGTGCCGACCCAGCAGCATCTACAATCCAATCGATGAAAAATACCTGCCGACACGTTGCCGTCACTGAGTCCCTAAGGACAGATTGGATGAAATAGGCCCCGGAGATCGATAGAAACTGCCAATCTGGACAGGCGCGAGAATACCCTCTAACCAGAATCCCGGACCACTTGACACAAGATGGCGCACTAATTGCTTCGTGCTTCACAGCTCACTCGCAACCTTTAAAATTCGAGTTCCCTGAAATGAAAACAGCACAATCCGGTTTTACGCTGATCGAGCTTTTGATCACGGTAACAGCCATCGGCATTCTGACTGCCATTGCACTACCCGTCTATCAGAACTACACCAAGCGGACTTATATAGCTGAAGGCCTGTCTCTGGTTGGCAGCGCAAAAGCTGCTGTCACCGAATACTATTCTTCCGAGGGCAGGTGGCCTGCCAACAATCTTGAGGCCAGTCTTGCTGATGCTGAAACCATTACCAGTGAAGCAGTAAAGCGCGTTGCCGTGCAACCCAACGGTGCAATCAGGATCAGCTTCAACGAAAAAGTAAAGGATAACGGGTATCTTATACTGGTACCTGACATGGGCGGCAATTCCATCATATGGGAGTGTACTCCCGGCACCTTGGATGCGGTATATCTTCCAAAGCGCTGCCGCAGTTGATGCCTGACAACAGGCCGGAGGCAGCGGCAAAACAGATTGAGCAGGCTGAAATCGCCCCAATGCCGGAGCCGATGCAGTGGAATTACCTGTGGCAGCCGGGATACTGAAGATAGCCCGGTGACAATGAAGGTACTGGACGACCCGGTCGGCCATCAAAAACTGACAAAATCTGTCACACAAAGACAAAATTTGTCGATTCAAATGGCCAAATCATATCTCCGCCGATGGATCCATGGTATGAAAATTGTGCGGGATGTGCCCGGCAAGCCTGCCCTGATGCGGGATCAACCCGATCAGGCAAAGAAATGGCATATTAATTGCTTTAGTTTATACAGGTTCACTTTATAACCTAATCGTTTATAACTTTCAAAATTTAAGGAGTCTGAAATGAAAAAGATGCAATCCGGTTTTACCCTGATCGAACTCATGATCGTGGTCGCCATTATCGGCATTCTGGCCGCTATTGCCCTGCCTGCCTATCAGGACTACACCAAGCGTGCCAACGTGACCGAAGGTCTGTCTCTGGCTGGTGGCGTAAAAACGGCAGTGGCCGAATACTTTTCTTCTGAAGGTGCATGGCCTAACAGTAACACCCAGGCGGGTCTTGTAACGGCTGCCTCTATTAAAGGTAACGCAGTAAGGTCTGTCGCAGTAGCGGCCACTAATGGTGTCATTACGATCACGTACGGCACAAAGGTGACCTCCGGCGCGACTATTACATTAACACCTGACGACAGTGGCGGTTCCATCGAATGGAAATGCGGTGGTGGTACCGTGTTAGCAAAATACCGCCCGGCGCGTTGCCGCTCATAAACCTTATCTGTTTACAGGTGTGAAGAGGGCCTCTTTAACAGAGGCCCTTTTTAATTGTGATTTAATTGGGCACGATGTCACTATCACACCCTTCGGCCACTGTCATATTCACTGGCCTCACCTTCTTAGCCCTTTCATGCGTAATGATTTACTGGCCCGGTTTAAGCGGGCCTTTCCTGTTTGACGACTTTGCCAATCTGGACGCACTCGGGAAGTACAATGGCGTCAGAGATTGGGAGACCTTCAAGCTGTTTGTTTTAGGCAATGCCTCCGGGCCGACCGGACGACCTGTTGCCATGTTGAGCTTCCTCATTGACGCACGTAACTGGCCGACAGACCCCCGGCCATTCAAAACCACCAATCTGATCATCCATCTTTTGAACGGACTATTGCTCTTCGCACTGAGTCAAAAATTGCTGGGTCTCCGCCATGGTCCCGGAACAGCCCGTCTGGCGGCCCTTTGCGTCACGGCAATCTGGCTGCTGCATCCCCTGAATATTTCGACCGTACTCTACCCTGTACAGCGCATGGCATTACTGTCGGCCCTTTTTGTGCTTCTGGGGTTGACAGGCTATGTGCATGGCAGAAGCCTGCTGGGCAGGAACTCGCGGCAAGCCTATGGCCTGATGAGTATCTCTCTGCTCCTGGCGGGCTTACTGGCCACCTTCAGCAAGGAAAACGGCGCCTTGCTGCCGATATTCGCGCTGGTGCTGGAGCTCACCGTACTGCAACAACTGAAAACCCCGCTGAATCAATACTGGAAGCTGGTTTTTCTGTGGGTGCCCCTGCTGCTCATCATCGGCTATTTTATCCATGGACTCTGGAGCGGCGACATCTCCGCTGCATACGCCCATCGCAACTTCACCCTGGAGGAACGCCTGCTGACACAGCCCAGGGTTCTGATTGATTACCTTTATTACTGGTTTATTCCCCATATCGACAGCCCGGGGTTGTTGACCCAGGATTTCCCGCTATCCAAAAGCTGGCTGCAACCGCTATCCACCCTGCCTGCCTTGCTGGTCATCGTATCGCTCATCATCTTTTCGTGGGCCTATCGAAGACGTTTCCCCTGGTTCAGCATGGGCGTGCTGTTTTACTTTGCCGGCCACTTGATTGAATCAACGGCCATATCGCTTGAAATCTATTTTGAGCACCGTAATTATCTGCCCACCATATTTCTTTTTCTACCGGTTATACCGGGTCTGCTCAGGTTGATAAACCAGAGGCCGGTCTGGTCGCTGCTCCCTGTTGTGTTGATCGTGCTCACTTCATGGCTGACCTGGCAGAGAGCCACCATCTGGTCCAGCGAACAGCTACTCGCCCGGCAGTGGATGAGCATTCATCCGTACTCACAACGCGCACTGAGAAACGCGGCCATAGTGGCTGAAAAATATCACCGATATGATGAGGCACTCGCAATCATGGACACCACCAAAGCCCGCCTCCCTGACAGGATTGCCGTGCAACTACACTGGTTGGAAATCAACTGTAATTACCGAACACTGGAAGAAAAACTGGATCGGACAGGGCTTCTTGGAGTTATGCGATCCGGCTATTATCAAAATCGAGTTGGCGCCTACGAACAGCTTCGAGCAACAAACGAGACTCTGTCGTCAACGGCATGTATTGAAGATCATGATGAATACTCGCTGCAGATCCTGGCCGCGCTGGAAGAAAACCCCCATGCACAAAAAGACCCGAATATACTGCACCAGATTTCCCATCTTCGCGGGCTGATTTATTTATCATACGGCAACAATCGGCAGGCGATAGCCAGCTTCAAACGTTCCCAGGATCGGGCCCTACACATCGAAAGCGCACTCTCGCAGACCGCATTACTGGCCACTCATGAATTGTATGATGCGGCACTGGAACACCTTGCAAGGCTGAAGCAACAGATGGACACCGAACATGAGCTGGGCAAGCTGGATTATCCGACTGAGATTGAATACCTGGAAAAACAGATCATACAAGACAGACAAGAGTCCAATAACCATGACCCCTATGATTAAAGCAAGGACCGGCAGGACCACAGCAAAAACGGCTTTCCAGACTTCCATATCGATTGCTATCTGACACTGCAGACTGCATTATCTGTAATTCCATAAGTAGCGCAGCTCCAATCGTATTCAAGTGCCATATTTTTGCTACCATACATATCTGAATAGAGATGACATCTGCCACACAGCCATCGTGTATTGGTCGGCTGACGGGCAGCATGATCCTGCCTGTTCCTGAACCCGGATGGGATGCTCACCCAATCAACTTTCTGCAATTAAGATGGAAACAGCCTTCAAGCCAACGTATGACCCGCTTTACGACAGGACTCCGGGAGCAGGCAGCGCTTATGCGCCCAGTTACTGGGTAGCCGACGCAGGTGAGCCTCCGGCAAATGATGGTGCACTCAACAAAGATGTGAGCGTTGATGTCGCCATTATTGGCGGCGGGTTCACCGGTCTGGCAACGGCACTGTTTCTTGCACGGGAGCATAATATTAAAGCACATGTGCTGGAGGCCAATCAGGTCGCCTGGGGCTGTAGCAGCAGAAATGGCGGTCAGGGCCATCTGGCATGGGGGCGACTCAGCCGCAGCCAGTGGGCACAGCGCTGGGGTGTGGATATGGCGAAAAGAATCCATAAAAATACCCTGGCGGGCTTTGACATATTTCAATCTATGGTCGGCGATGAAAATATTGACTGTAACCCGAAAGGAGACGGCAATGTGCTGGTTGCCCACTGCCGCTCCGCCACCGACAGGCTGGCAGATGAATCGCGGTTCTGCAATACCATATTAGGCTACAAAACAACAATGATCAGCCGGCATGAGCTGCACGAACTCTACATGAGAGATCAGGAGGCGGCCGGTGCCATGGTTGAGCCGCTTGGTATTGGCGTGCAACCACTGAAGCTGGCTTTTGGCTATTTAAGGCTTGCACGAAAATATGGTGCCAGAGTGCATACCGGCAGTCCCGTAAGCCACTGGCGCACAGAGAATAAAACTCATTTTCTAACCACCCCCGGCGGCATAGTCAAAGCCAGGGTTGTTATCGTCGCCACCGCCGGTTATACCCATCATTCGTTACACCCCCTGCTGGCGTATAAAAATATGCCGATTATGGCAAACTCGGCGGTAACCGACACATTAAGCAGCCAGCAGATTACAGATTGTGGCTTTAGTTCCCCGATTTTCCTGACTGACAGCCGCAGATTGCGTTTTTATTACCGCTATCTGCCTGAAGAAAAGCGCCTGCAAATCGGCACCAGAAGCGCTATCACGGGCAAGGATAATGATAACCCCAGACACCTCAATATTATAAGAGAGGCCATCAGGAAGAAATTCCCTGCGCTTGCCGGCATCAAAATTGACTATTTCTGGTCGGGATGGATGGACATCAGCCACGATATGATGCCAAGAATTGTGCAGCCCGATAAAAGTCAGAGCATCTATTACGCCCAGGGCTATAGCGGTAATGGTGTTTCATTTTCCGCTTACGCCGCATTTAATCTGGCCAGACTGGTAGCCGGTCAAAAGGTGGATGATGCTGATTTACCAATATTTACCTCGCCTCTTCCCGGTCACCCCCTAAGGCCACTCAGAAGAACAGGACAGCGCCTGTTATTTTTATATTTCAATCTGGCAGACAGACTATTATAGCTGAAAATGTAAAAAGGTCTGTGTGACCGGGCCGATTCGCGTCGCGGAAGGCCCGTCCGGGAAGATCAACTAAAGCAAACGATGTCGATACAGGATTGGAAATGGGCGATGATTCAGTTTGCAGAACCTGTACAATAGCAGGACCACATTAGACAAACTGCCAGTTATATTCTGTATGCACCCAAAAAACACCGTCAATCACATAATCTACCCGGTACTGTGGGTATTCCTCCCGGTGGCACTGGCAATATATATCCTGTTCCCCGGACTGTCCGGGCCATTTCTGCTGGACGACATCCCCAATCTTGAAATATTGGAAAGGTGGCCAAACGAGAGCATCCCTATCCGCTTTTTGGCATTTCTCCATGTAGGAGACTCCGGGCCGACAGGGAGGCCTGTCAGTCTGACCAGCTTTTTTATCAATGACCAAGCCTGGCCCAGTGCCCCATACTCCCATAAATACACTAATCTGCTCCTGCACGTACTCAACAGTGTGCTGGTCTTCTGGTTCATATGGAAACTGATACTCGCAGCAGGCGAAAAAAGCCGAAGATCGGGTTTTATTGCCATGACAGTCGCAACGATCTGGGCTATTCATCCCCTTCAGGCATCAACCGTATTCTATGTCATTCAACGCATGACGATTCTAAGCACAACCTTCACCCTGCTCGCGCTGATTACCTATCTGTACGCCAGACAGTCTCTGCTGGAAAACAATATCAGAAAATCCCTGCTGTTAAGCATGCCCATCCCGTTTTTCGCCTTAGCCGGCATATACAGCAAGGAAAACGCCGCCCTGCTGTTTCTTTATATCCTTGTGACAGAGTACTTTTTCTTTCAACGCAGGGAAGAGCGCCCATGGTTAATGAAGCAGTGGCTGATCCTGTTCGCCATCCTGCCTTCGGCCCTGCTGATCATATCAATTACATACATGGGCCTTTCAAGCGACGGTTACACGGTCAGGCCCTTTGATCTTCCCCAGCGCCTGTACAGCGAGGCCCGTGCCCTGATTGATTATCTATCACTCATCATCTTTCCACGCCTGGGCGGGCTCGGCATTTTCCACGACGATTTCACCATATCAAAAAACCTGTTTGACCCGGGGGCAACCTTCATCAGTGTCCTGCTTGTCGCCCTCTTGCCGATTATTGCGGTTATCGGAAGGTATAAAGTCCGCCTGGCGGCGTTTGCCATATTCTGGTTTTACTGCGGGCATATCATGGAATCTACCGTGCTTCCCCTGGAGCTTTATTTCGAACACAGGAATTATCTGCCCATGCTGGGCATACTGATCGGCATGACCTGTTTTTTATTCCGAGTTCCCGCCCATTACCGCAGGTATTCCTATACATTGCTTGTCATTTATATCGCCATGGCTGCCACGCTCTCCACGTCGAATGCATCATTATGGGGCAATGCCGCCCGGGCTGCGACTGTATGGGTAAAGGAACATCCGGACTCCATCAGGGCGCGCCTGTTTGCGAGTGAGATTTTATACTCCCTGAATTCGCCCGAAACCAGAAAAATGGCAGGAGACCATATCAACTATCTGTATGAGAACAGAGATGAGGTCGGAATTTCGACTCTGGCCCTGCTTTATTTTGAATGTCAGGCAGGCATTATTACTCCGGCAAAGGCCAGCGAGGCGATCAAAAAACTGAAACAGGTATACTATTATGGGCATTTTTCGGAAACACTAACCAACTTGGAGGCTTACACCTATGATGAAAAATGCCCCGAAGGCCTGGATATGCAGTCGTTTCATGATCTGCTGAAGAATATCAAGGAATCGCCTGGCTTCAACCGTACATACCGATGGAACAGGCATCTGATACACCGCATGGAGTCGCGTATTTTCGCCTCCCAGAGAGACCTGCAAAAGACAATGGAAAGCCTGGAACAAGCATATGCCTTCAATCCTGCCCCGGATATCCGACTGATGCAGGCAAGTTTTCTGATATCGGCAGGGCTCTATCAGGAAGCAGCCGCCATACTGGATACCATGCCGGATACCTTCGGCTGGCTTGACGAGGAATTGAATATCGAAACGATTGATGCGTTTAAAGAGATTATTCAGAAACATCAGCAAAAGACAAATTAAGCTGTTACAGTATATTACAGCCGAAATATACATTTTCAGGAAATAATTTTATGAACAAGATCACTGATAACACAATCAGCGTCATTATTCCCGCCAAAAATGAGGAAGCAGGGTTGAGCAAGGTGCTGCCTGCCGTCAGGAATGTCGTAAGTGGCGCCGAGATAATCGTCGTCAATGACGGCTCATCAGATAATACCGGGGAGGTTGCAGCAAAATACGCCGATGTTGTTATCCATCATCCTCACTCCATGGGCAATGGGGCGGCAGTCAAGGCAGGAGCCAGAGCGGCAACCCGTGAAATACTGATATTCATGGACGGCGATGGTCAACACGATCCGGAAGATATCCGGAAGCTCATTGAAAAACTTGATGAAGGTTATGGCATGGCCGTTGGTGCCAGGCACTCATCGACTCATGCCAACTTCCCGCGGCGCATGGCGAACCTCCTCTATAACAGGCTTGCCAGCTATCTGACAGATCGATCAATCAAGGACCTGACATCCGGTTTTCGTGCCGTATCTGCCGATGACTTCAAAGAGTTTTTATATTTGCTCCCCAACGGTTTTTCATATCCGTCAACCATTACCATGGCACTTTCCCGCAGTGGCAAGGCCATTGCCTATGTACCAATATATGCCGGTAAACGCTCAGGGAAAAGCCATATCAATCTGATAAGAGACGGTATTCGCTTTTTTATTATCATCTTTAAAATCAGTGTGCTCTATTCACCTTTAAAGCTGTTTGCTCCCGCCTCTTTATTCTGCTTCATTCTGGGAAATTCATATTATATTTATACCTATGCTACAGATGGCAGGTTCACCAATATGGGGCTGCTACTATTCGTAGTCGCCATGCTGGTATTTATGATCGGCCTGATATCCGAACAGATCACCACCCTACTGTACGTCACATCAAGCAGCCATCAGGCACAACATGACTCCCGCCGATAAACACATGATGGATTTATTCCCGGCCCGACTGAAGTCAATCGACCCATGATTACACGCCATGCACTGGCCGCATTAAAGCCACTGCGGAATACCATTCTGCATCCACAATGGCTTTTAAACCATGGCACAGATTATCGCAGGCTGACAGCCGAACATGCCGCCGGTACTGTGCTTGACATCGGCTGTGCCGACCGCTGGGCAGAATCCCATATCCCACATGCAAATAACTATATTGGCCTGGATTACACCGCAACCGGCGCAACTCTATATAATTCCCGTCCGCATATATTTGCTGATGCAGCAAACCTGCCTTTTGCTGCCGAGAGCATCGATACCGTGCTTATGTTTGAGGCGATTGAGCATGTTGCACTGCCTCAAAATGCACTGCAAGAGATCGGGCGAGTACTCAAGCCTGAAGGCAGGCTGTTGCTAAGCATGCCGTTCCTGTACCCGGCACATGACGAACCCCATGACTATCAACGCCTTACCTCACATGGATTACAGCGCGACCTGACAGCTTCCGGGCTGAGTTGCCAGCAACTATCAGCCAGTCTGCACTCATCGGCAAGTGCCGGGTTACTGCTGAACCTGTCTCTGGCCGGTAGCGCCTTACAGGCTATTCGCTCAAGGCACCCTGCCCTGCTGCTCACCCCGCTGCTGGCCCTGATCATCCCCTCGGTCAATATACTATTCTGGCTCGGTGCTCACCTGCTGCCACACTGGAATGCGTTCAGTTGTGGGCATCATCTGGTAGCCGAAAAAACCCGCCACCCCGACCAGAAAGAACAGAGTCATGCAGAATAGCAGAGAGTTCATCGTATTCGGGGCACCGGCCATTGAACAGGCCGAGATTGACGAGGTAGTGGATTCGCTGACGCAGAGATGGCTGGGTACCGGGCCCAAAACAGCCCGATTCGAGGCGGATTTTGCAGGCTATAAAGGTGTGCCTCCAGACACCGTTCTGGCCACGAATTCATGCACTTCGGCGCTGCATCTGAGCCTGCTGGCATCCGGGGTCGGGGCAGGCGACGAAGTCATCACCTCGGCGATGACATTTTGCGCCACGGCCAATGCAATCATTCACAGCGGAGCAACGCCCGTTATTGCCGATGTCGATCCCATAACCATGAACATTGATCCGGCGGCTGTTGCCGAGGCCATCAATGAGCGCACTGCGGCCATTCTGCCAGTACATTTTGGTGGCGCACTCTGCGATATGGCCCGCATCATGCCGCTGGCTCAATCACGGGGACTGAAAGTGATCGAAGACTGCGCCCATGCCATCGAAACCCGAACTCCGCTTGGCAAGGCAGGCACCTTTGGGGATTTTGGCTGCTTCAGTTTCTATGCCACCAAAAACATGACAACCGGTGAAGGTGGCATGGTGATCGCCGCCAATCCCGAACATACCCATTATATGAAAAGTATGGCGCTGCACGGCATGACCCGGGACGCCTGGCATCGCTACCAGGATGATGGCTACAAACACTACCGGGTTACCCAGGCGGGCTTCAAGTACAATATGATGGACATTCAGGCAGCCATCGGCCTGCATCAGTTGGCACGTATTGAACAAAACTGGCACCGTCGGTCTGAAATATGGAATTATTACCGACAGGCTCTGTGCGATCTGCCACTGCGCCTGCCCGCCTCAGCACCGGCAGGCGAACGCCATGCCTGTCACCTGTTCACACTGATCAATGAGCACCCCGCGCTTGGACGTGACCAGATACTGGAAGCACTTAAACAGCGCCATATAGGCTGTGGGGTGCATTATCCATGTCTCGCCGAGCATTCTTACTATCAACAGACCTATGGCTGGACGCCCGAACAGGTACCCCATGCGACCCATATCGGTCGCAATACATTCAGTATCCCACTCAGTGCGGCACTGACCGATGATGAAGTTGAATATATTACCCGCAGCCTGATTGAGCTGTTTTCCGATTGAGAAAATTGACGCCATGAGTGATTTTATTTTCAGCCTTACACCTCCGGATAAATCGCAGACAGCGGATACAACACAGAATCTTTTCGACAGCCCACTCTGGCAGCAGCATCTGAATCGGGCATTTGCCTGCCGGACCCTGTATGGCCGGCACCAGCCAACCGACACACTGTTCACGATTACCCTGTTCCGGGTCGGCCTGTTCAACATCGGTTATCTTGGCTTTCCTGTAGGCAGCGCCTCATTGTCGCCGGCGGCCATCAATACACTGAAAAGCGCCAACTATCCTGCCCCGGTTCATATCCTGCGATTTGCACCCAGCGCATTCGGATCCAGCATATCCAATCAAGATGCTGTCTTGGATTTACCGGCAGCCACCGTCCCGGAAACCGCAATCACCGACCTGCAGACATGGGATATGGCGCACCTGCCTAAATTGAGGCGGGACATAAAAAAGGCGAACCGGTCTGGTCTGGCTATCCGGGAAGTCCGCTCGGCCAGTGACGCCGAATATCTATATCGGTCGTATAAAGCCACCATCCACAGGCATGACGGCAGCCTGCGCTATTCCCCGGCCTATTTCAGGGGGCTGGTTAAGCTGTCCAAAGTGACCGGGCTTGTCCGCTGTCTGCTCGCAACCAAAGACGATCAAGCAACCGGGTTTATAACCACAATATGGCACGGTACAACCGTTTATTATCTGCATGGCGGCTTCAATCCGGCATTCCGGACGTATGGCGTGTCAGATAAGCTGGTGTACAAGGCAATTGAGCAAGCACAGCGGGATGGCGCACAATGCTTTAATCTTATGGCCTCACCAGCTGACCAGCCTTCGCTCATCAGATTCAAGGAAAAATGGGGCGCCGTTACCCGGCCGCAAAACACCTATACCATTGATATCGATAAGTACTACGCCAAACCACTCAGACTGGCTCTGGCTGCTCACGGACTTGGAAAAAAGGTCTTGCGCCGACTGCCGCACCTTTAAAGCCATCTATTGAGACAGGCGCGCCCGGATCTTGACCGCAAGCCGCCCGGCATCGCTGGCGATACCGCGCAGGTAGCGGCTGCGAAAATTAACAAGATTATCAACACCAATAAAAAACAGATTTGCTGAGTTGACGCTCTCCATATCTCGAGTTTCCGGCTCTCCCCGGGGGCCGCCGAGCTTCAGCAGAGAGGGATCAAGATACTGGAGCGCAGACCGATAGCCAGTGGCGTAGATAATCAGATCGTATCTGGCCTTTGTGCCGTCCGCAAATAGAGCATGACCTTCCCGGATACCATGAATCCCGGCCCTTTTTAATACCTTTCCTGTATCTAGCAGTATGCCTGTTTCACCACCCTCCATATCAACGTAAGAATCCATTTTTATATGCTGCTGAAACTTAATTTTGACAGCCTCATATAAAAAATAGGCGGCCTTTCTCAGAGCGCCTCGAAAGGTATGATCTCCCCTTAAGCGCAGTTCAGAACGGCAAGATATATCTACCTTAAAGCCGAATCTACTGAGCTCAGCCATTAGCTGCCCAGCGGTCGCCCGCTTACCTACCAGTAAAACCTTTTGAGCATCGGGATAATTCATAGCAACCTGCCGGGCCGAGACATAGCGGCAGGCGTGCATTTCAGACAGACTGCCATCATTGCCTTCCGGCATGACTGGAATATAAGGGTTTGCGAAATAGCCCGTTGCACATACAACAAATCGGGCGAGATAATCTCCTTTACTGGTCTCAATCCTGAATTTGCCATTTTCCTGGCTGATATTCCGTACCAAGACATGCTGCGCCACTCTGATGTTGTTTTTGCTTGCATAGCGCTGCAGATAGTCATGATAGAAAGTCTTGCTGACCATTGCAAAAGGGTTGCTCAACCCAATCCGGCTGCCCGGCAGGAGGTTTGTCCACCAATGGCTGATGACAATCAGCCTATCAGGCATGGACTGCCATGAAAACCCAATCTCCTGCTGTTCCAGAATGCCGTAATCAATACCATATTTGCCCAAATAATAACCCAGACTCAGGCCAGCCGGACCGGCACCGATGATCATGACATCCCGGACTTGTTGCTGATTCATCAAGCCGGCTTACGCAGCACGAACAAAGTCTCAAAATAATCAACCGGCAATCTGGACAGAAGAGAGGAATACCATCTGTCGATTTTGATCAGGCGAGAAAACATGGCTCGCGGCACAAATCCGTAACGAACGGGATATATAAGCGGGAAATGTCCGGCTCTTACCCACTGCACCTGTTCGACCTGCAGGCCCGCCTCGGAAAAAACAGATATAAAATCCTGAATGCAGCGTTGCTTTTTGTGTCCGTCATCCGTTATCTTCGCTACCTTACGGGTTTGCTCTATACAGACATAAGGTGCCCCCGGCTTAAGCACGCGCCTCAGCTCTCGCAAAACTCCCAGCAGGTGTTGCTCATCCAGGATATGGTTCAGCACCACATAACTTGCCACCGCATCAAAGCTGTCATTGCTGAAAGGTATGGAACTGCCATCGTAATGCAGTAATGCCGCATTACCTGCGTGCAGGGCAAGCAGATCAAAGGCAATATCGATCCCGACTGCCCACATCTCCAAATCATTCAGGTACTCGGTGATATGACCGGTACCACACCCGAAATCAAGTATGCGGCTGCCTTTGTCAAGCGAGGCAATGGCATCCGCTATCTGCGCATTTCGATGCGCCCGTATGTAGGCATTTTTGTATCCGCGGGTATCTGCAGGGTCTATAACCGCCGCATCAGCACCGAATCTCGACATGCTGTTCCAGTAAGCTCGGCTTGATTTTAATTCTTCCCACATGATCGCGATGCTAATAACAGTTCAACAATTATATAAAATATGATCTCGCATGCAATATACAATATCCGATATGCAATGCCGTAAAAAAGCAGCTGTCCTACAGATAACCCAAAAAGACTACCCAGCCAGAGAAAGACAGCCTCTCGCACCAGGACGCCATTGGGAACAACGACTACCAGTAATGCCAACCATGAGGCTGCGGCATAAAACCAGCCGATGTGTAGAAAAAACGGCGACTCACGACCAGTCAGATAGTACCAGATCATGAAATAAAACACCCATTCAATACACAGGCAGAGCAGAATAAGCGTCGCCTGCCTCCATGAATGACCTTGAGACTCGACCAGGGTAACGGAGAAAAAATCCGCTACATAGTTAAATGCGCGGGTCAGTGTGTTACGGGTGAGTAGCGGAATTGCAAAACACAACAGCAACACACCCGGCAATGCAACAAGCAGGCTACCCAGAAAAAAACAAGCGGACAATGTAGCAAGTACCAGTATTGATATGATATTGGTAATCAAATATTGTGTAACATTCGCTTCCCAGATAATGGAGGCCTTGGCGACATCCGCCATCCTGATGGACTGAGAAATAACGCCCAGCACCTTGCCTGGTATGTATCTGATAACCTGACCATTTGCATAGGCGGCGAATGCCTGCAACCATGTCATTGACGGCAGCCTGTATTTACCAAGAATCAACACATGTACCCACGCCTTAAACAGCAGGACAAGCAAGCAGAAAAATATCGCCAGCAGGCAATCTATAATGCTGATAGAGAAATCAGTAGATCGAATCTCCCGGATGGCAGGCGTTATGATGTAATAGATCGCTATCAGGCTCATGCCCAACAGTAGATACAGGATAAATTGCCGATTTTTTAACAGCGCTATCATGATATTCTCGTAGTCTGCCCTGCATGGGCGAATCACTGCCCGTACACCAAGCAAGAAGCCCATGAATTTATGACAGCGATGGTCATCAGGATGCCAGAACATTGCTATTATATCCATCATTTGAATAATAGAATATGGCTTGGGCTGCCAACCGCATGTAATCGTCATTCACCACATAGTTGGTTCGCTCCGGTTATGCCTTATGCTGTAAACTCAAATCTTAACCGGTAATGACAAATGCCTAAACTGATCGTACGCTATCGGTCTTCAATAAACCTCCGTACACTACTGGTAGCTCTGAAGACACAATCTATACAGACCACACCCCTGTTTACTGAATCCGGGTTCAATACATCGCTATACCGGTCTGCTGCCGATGCACTACATGCCTACCTCAACAAGTACAGTATTCGAGGCAAGATTATTGTTCCTGCCTATACTTGTGAACGTGTTGTCAGTGCACTGATCAGTGCCGGCTCAACCCCTTGTTTTATTGACGTTGACCTACACACAGGTGTAGCGTCACCCATGGCGATTGTGGATGCGTGCAGGCAACACAAACCGGCAGCGATCATTGCCACCCACATATTCGGCCATTCTCCACAATTCGCCCAACTCATGTCTTACTGCCGTACCGAAGGTATTCGCGTCATCGAAGATGCGGCTTTGTCCGTCCCCACTGTATTTGACAACATTCAATCCCAGTCCACCACCAATCATCCGGATGCGACAATCCTCAGTTTCGGAAAAGGAAAGCTATTCAGCCTGGGACTGGGCGGGTTACTCATTGATTATCTGGGGCCGGTGGACATGGCCATAGGACAGCGTAAGCTGAGGGGCTTTGCAGGATTTGCCGAGCTGTTGGCTCTCGCCATCTATGCCTCGCCTTTATGGCGATATCAAGTATGGATTACTTCGCATCTAAAATCATTTTTACGCTACAAAAACGCTAAATCTTCATTTCAGCCAAAGCCCATCTACGGAAACAGGCTATCTCCCCTGGCTGCAAGGCTTGTCAACACGCTCGTCACCAAGCAAGCATGGGACCATAACCTGCAACACCGCCACCACATCAATCAAGTCTATCTTGATAATATCAGCCCATGCTCACTATTACGTACACCTGTCATCACGGAAATAGACACCTTTATCACCCCTCACTACCCGATTTTCACTCCTCAAAAAATGGCCCTGCACCATTACCTTGCGCAGCGCGGATTCGATACGGCCATCTATTTCGATTACTGCATAGGCCGACTCGCCACCCACAGTAATTTTCCTAATGCCGAGCGCTTTGCCCGAGAGGTACTTCTGCTACCCAACCACATCGGTATTACAACAGTAGAGGCACGTGAGTTGGCGCAGACTATCAACCAGTGGGCAGCTAGCCACTAACTGAATCTTGCTCCAGTAAGGACACTATCCTGTATCTCTAGCGGAAACCCGGATTTAAGACCTTTAATAAATGCTGGCAGGAAGATTCCAGCGATAATAATTCCCCAAGCCCGGTACAGTCACCAAGCCGGTTCGCAGGAGAATCGACAAGGGCTTCTCTTATTGCGGCGGCAATATCGGTGGGAGTGGTACTCCGCGCCAGAACACCAAAGCCGTAATCCGCGAAAAGACGCGGCAGATCTCCTACCGGTGTCATAACCAGCGGCGTATTGCAATGCACTGCATCGGACAGGATAACCGGTATGGATTCGATGCGTGATGGCAACAGCAGATAATCGGCGGCAGCAATAAAATCAGCGGCCTGTTTCGCTCCCAGATAGCCGCGCAGGGTTACCGGTCGGTTCATTTGCTGCAATCGATCCACCGCCGCTTTTACCTCTGCCTCCAGAGGGCCACCACCCGCAATCACCACCCCGGCGATGCGTGCCCAGTCCTGCTCTTCAAGCATTTGCAGCGCCTGCAGCAGCCGGTCAATGCCCTTGTTCGGATGCCAGCGCCCCAGAAAGTGCAGCATACGCCCGGCGTTATCATCGGGAAGCTGCTGTCTGGCAACCGGTGGCAATCGACGTGCGCTGGGCAAAAACATACACTCGCGTCCCGTCATTACCCGGACCTCATCACAGAGCCCGAATCCATCCGCAAAACAATGGCTGGCATCTCGTGCACACAGGCGCAGCAGAGGGCGGAGAACAACGTTATCTTTATAGTTCCAGATATCGCTGCCAAGTGCCCAGACAGCATATCGCACCCCGAATATCGTGGCTGCCAGCCATGCCCAGAGTCCACAGGGCACGAGCCACAATGCCAGAATTTGAGTCGGTTCCTTGCGGTATTGACAGGTTGCCACGAAGGTCGCCCACAGACCGGAGACCATAACCCGCAGCATGATGAATATATCCGCCGGAGAAGAAAAAGACAGCGTACTCAGGGCCCGGCCTTCAGGTGCCCAGAAACCGTGAACCTCCATCTCGTCAGAACATATACCTCCCACAGCGGGTGCGATCACTGTCACCCTGACCCTGCTCTGCATGTAATGACAGTAATCTCTGACAAAGGCGCCTGCCGCCTCTCTGCCCCGCTCGGCTCCCGGCCAGGAACTGGTCACTACAATAAGTCTGGGACTGCTCATGCAGGGAAACAATGCCCTAACGGAGTATAGAGGAAATCAAGCAGGAACCCGGGCCCACCATTGCCGCTGGCACCTGCCCTGATAAAAGCATCATGGATTTCTGACGGCATAGTGACCATCCTACATGAACAGGATAAACAAGTGTATGGCTAACCAGTCATCACCCCGGTTGAATAAAATCAGCCAGAGCATCTGCATCAGGCAATTTGATTCAGATACACCTGCTGCATCAGCACCTATCAGCCGGAAAGTTTCTGACAGCCATCACATGCTCGCTAACTCAGCGGAGAGATTCGTGTTGACGGTTCGCACTGCATCGATCCAGACACCGGGGATACCGACCATAGATTGCCAGTCAGAAATAACGTAAAATCGACTTTCCGTGTTCCCGTGGCAACCCATGAAACCCTTTTCCGAATCCAGTGAGCAGAACAAGGCCCCGATTCTTGATGTTCTGAAAATTGAATTCGAGGGCAGGCTGCGTGTTCTGGAAGTTGGTTCCGGCACCGGTCAACATGCCATTTATTTTGCGAAAAAACTGCCCCACCTGCACTGGATCTGCTCGGATCTTGAAGAAAGCCACGCCGGCATCCGCATGTGGCTTGAAGAGGCCGGTCGGGACAACATTGACGGACCGCTGCTGCTGGACGCCGCAGAAAGCTGGCCACCGCTCTCTTTTGATGCCGTGTTCAGCTCAAATGCGATCCATATCATGCCCTGGAGGGCCGTTAAAGGCATGATAGAAAACACCGGCAAAGTACTTTGCTCAGGCGGCAAACTCTGCCTGTATGGTCCGTTTATGCATGATGGCAGGCATACCTCCGAAAGTAACGCGCAATTCGATGACTGGTTGAAAAGTTGCGATCCCCGAAGCGGTGTTCGGGATGTCTCGGAGCTGAAGGTTCTGATGCAGCAGCACAGTATGGAACTTGTCAGGGACTATGAGATGCCGGCCAATAATCACACTCTGGTCTGGCAGAAATATGACTGATCATGTTGTATAAATCATTGACCAGATCGGCTTTATGGCTAGGGTTGTTATGCAACCTTTGTCTGGCCGCTGCCGACCCGCTTGGTGAAGCCGAACAGGCATTGACCTATGGTGAGTATGACAGGGCGCTCAGGATATTTACCCGGCTATCTGACAACGGCAATCCCGATGCCATGATAGGGCTTGGGCGCATGTATCAGGGCGGACATGGCATTGAGCAAAACCATGACACAGCGATGAGCTGGTATGCACGGGCGATCAATATATGGAATGTGCGTGCCAGACAGAATGACCCACGTGCCTATGCCTCACTGGGGGTTTTATTTGACAAAGGCATTTCATTCAAGAAAGACAAGGAACGTGCCCGGCAGTATTTCAAACAGGCATTCGATATCGCGCATGCCGGAGCACTGCAGGGCGACAACGACTCACAATACCTGACAGGTATGCTTTACAGCAGCGGCAGGGGCATCCCGAAGGACATAATTGCCGGCGTACAATGGCTGGGGAAAGCCGGCGAAGGCGGCAAAGAAAACGCCATAAAAATGCTGATTCATATTTATGAATGCGGCTGCCGCGGCCTGCCGAAAGACGATCAGCAGGCGAAATACTGGCGCGGGAAGCTGTATCAATGACGCGGATACAACAACAGCCGCATCAATCAGCACTTCTACCAACCATTGCTCAGATACAATAACCGACAAACCTCTCGCTACGCAGCAGGGCCATGACTGGTATATCAATCGGTCAAACTTTATCTATTGTCAATGCAGCACCCATGTTTCCAGAGGATCTCTGACAGGCATGCCGAAATAAGGCAACGCCCACAGTCCGCTACCTCGCTGCCAGCTCCTCCAGCTTTTTCGCCTTAATGACCTGACCGTCCAGAGCGGCATCGGAAGCACTGCGACCATAGGCCACTGAAATTAACTGGCTGTAATAGACAACCGGCATGTTGAATTTGGTGCCATATCTGGCATTGATCTGATCCTGATAAATCTCGACATTCGCCTGACACAATGGGCAGGGCGTTGCGATCATATCGGCATCGTTGTCGTAGGCTGCCTCGATAATACCCTTGATCATCTCCTGAGATTTTTCAGGTTCGGAAAATGCCAGGGCACCACCACAACACTGCACCTTCTTTTCATAAGTGGGAATAGAGTCACCACCCAGAGTATCGACCAGACCATCCAGATACATGGGATTTTCATACGACTCACCATCAATGCCGAAAGGACGGTTGGTCTGACACCCCACATAGCCAGCCACCTTGATACCTTCCAGCGGCTTCTTCACTCCCTTACCGATTTCCTCATAACCGATATCTTCAATCAAAACTTCCGCCATGTGGCGGATCGGCGTTTCATTCTTCAGTTTCATGCCCGCTTCAGCCAATGCTTCGTTGGCCTCCTTGAACATGTTTTCATCGTCCTGAAAACGCTCGGCGGCCTCACGAGTAGATAACCAGCAGGCGGCACAGGTGGCAACGATGTCCTGACCGGCGTTATGCTCCTCGGACAGAGCAATATTACGTGCCGACATGACTAGACGCGGCAACTCACCGCCGCTACCATAACCGATAGAAGCGGAACAACAGTTCCAGTCCGGGATTTCATTCAGTTGAACATCCAGCTCCTCACACATGGTGGCCACAGACTTCATCATATTGGATGAAGTTGCACCTTTCTGCGAGGAACAACCGGGATAATATGAATATTCACGTTTTGCCATTTTAGAACCCTAATTTACCGTAATGCTTGATTGACACAAATCACAGCCCCTGCACCCTGCCGGTTACCGTGTTGCCAGCCACTCTGGCCAAAGGCCCAAACGCTACACCCGGCGGGTTTTGCGTAATGGGCCGGCCATAATGACATAAATACCAGCAACCTACGATGATGACGACAAAGGTCGATCATGTTTCTCGAAGTACTCACCTGTGACCTTGAAGACCATCGGTGCCAGCAGAATCAAGCCAATCAGGTTGGGAATCGCCATGAGGCCATTAAGCGT
Organism: Gammaproteobacteria bacterium; assembly: GCA_965214035.1. GTDB lineage: Bacteria > Pseudomonadota > Gammaproteobacteria > JAJDYQ01 > JAJDYQ01 > JAJDYQ01. Next base: position 1,940,266 of record OZ243932.1, read on the forward strand.
ATCCGACAGATCCCAGACGAAATCAACCTTTTCATTGGCAAAAGCCAAGGCGGCGAGCACCCACAGGCCACGATAGATCATCAGGGTCTTCTCGCTGAACAGATACTGCCAGCAACGCTCACCGTAGTACGACCAGCCCAGGATGGTGGTAAAAGCAAAGACTACCAAAGCAATGGTCACTATGTACTGACCACCGGGAATCGAAGTATCGAAGGCATGCGAGGTGAGCACTGCACCGGTCAAACCACCGTCGTCTGCACCTGTAGCCGTCCAGGCTCCCGAAGTCAGGATTACCAGAGCAGTCATGGTGCATACCAGAATGGTGTCGATGAAGGTACCCAACATGGCGATGATGCCCTGACGTACCGGGTTATTGGTCTGTGCCGCCGCATGTGCGATGGCCGCCGAACCCAGGCCAGCCTCGTTGGAAAACACCCCGCGTGCAACACCAAAGCGGATTGCAGCAGCAACTGCCGCACCGGCAAAACCACCGGCGGCCGCAACCGGCTCGAAGGCATACTTGAAGATCAGACCGATGGCGGCGGGCACCTCGGCGATATTAACCAGAATGATGAGCAGGGCAGAGACCATATACAAAACAATCATGGCCGGTACCAGCTTGCCGGCAACATCACCAATACGACGGATGCCGCCCAGAATGACGAAACCGACCAGAACAGCCACCACAGCTCCGGTCAACCACGACGGAACCGAAAAGCTTTTATCCAGCACTTGGGCCATTGAGTTGACCTGCACCGCGTTACCGATTCCGAAGGCCGCTACTGCACCAAAGACAGCAAAAAGTACCCCAAGGGTCTTACCCAGCGCCGGTGCGAACTCACCGACACCGTTGCGGAGGTAATACATCGGGCCACCCACATACTTGCCATTGGCATCAACCTCACGATAGGTCACCGCGCACACCGCCTCGGCATATTTGGTGGCCATGCCGAACAGGGCAATGACCCACATATAAAAAATGGCACCGGGTCCACCCAGAGCAATTGCCGTAGCCACCCCGGCGATATTTCCGGTACCGACAGTTGCCGACAGGGCCGTCATCAGGGCATTAAACGGCTTGACCTCTCCTGCCCCCTCGGTCGCCTCCTTGCTGAACAAAAGGCGAAAGCCATAACCAACCTTGCGCCATGGCATGAATACCAGACCAAGGGTAAGCAAAACCCCGGTTACCCCGAGCGCACCGAGCATCGGCGGCCCCCAGGCAAAGGCGTTAATGGCACTGATAATATCGTTAAGTTTATCCATAATTTTCCTCCTTATAATTGGTGACTTAGTGGCAAAGATCGAGATGGTTTTAATGAACCCTCTACATCTTCCCCACAGTAGTATATGCCGAATGTCGGGCAATACAAGCGCCCGGCGACAAATTATCCGGATTTTGCAGCGACCCTGTCTGCAACATCAATCCGGCCCCGAAGTCAGGCACCCGGATTTCAGGAAAGGTTCTGGTCTTCCGAGACCTGGTAGCCAGACCTGCGCAGCTCCTGCACGAGCTCCTGAACATGGGAAGCACCGCGCGTCTCCACTGTGATGCCGAGCTCTGCCTCCTTGACTGGCAAATGACGATGCAGGCGATGATGTGAAATTTCCACAATATTGGCCCCTCTGGAACCGACAATATCGGAAACATGCGCCAGCACACCCGGACGATCCTGAATGCCGATACGGAGGCTTGCCAGAAAACCGCGCACAATCATCTGACGCAGAATGACAGACGAAGCAAGGCGCATATCAATGTTACCGCCACACAGAACAATACCAACATTTTTGCCCTGATACTTTTCCCTGACCTTGTGAAAGGCCGCAAAACCGGCTGCGCCGGCTCCCTCCGCCAGCAGACGCGTCCCATTCAACAGCTCGTATATTGCCGACTCAATATCGGCCTCTTCAACCAACATCAAATCATCAACATAACGGCGAATATAGTGCAGATTACGTTCGCCCGGTGATTTTACGGCAATGCCCTCCGCCAGCGTACCGCCTCCTATCGGCAGAGAAGTGCCACGTACGCTGTTATGTGCTGACGCATAGCGAGAAACCTCCACGCCAATCAGTTCAATATCCGGGCGCAGGGCCTTTGACACGATTCCTGTTCCCGATATCAGGCCACCACCACCCACCGGGACGAACAGGACATCCAGATCGGGAACATCAGCCAGCATCTCCAACGCGACCGAACCCTGACCGCAAATCACCTCATCATCATCAAAAGGGTGGACGCAGATCAGCCCCTTTTCCTCTATCAACTCCCCCATACGCCGGGTACAGTCATCCAGAGTTTCACCATATAACTCAACTTCAGCACCGAATGCCCTGGTGCGCTCCAGCTTTGTGAACGGTGTATGCTCAGGCATCAATACAGTAGTCGGCACACCCAGACGCTGACCATGCCAGGAAAGCCCCTGAGCATGGTTACCGGCTGACGCAGTGATAACCCCCTTGCTTTTCTGCGCCTCGGTCAGATTCAGGAGAGCTGCCAGTGCGCCCCGGTCTTTGAAAGAACCAGTACGCTGGAACATCTCGCACTTCAGGTAAAGAGTACAGCCAAACTGCTCCGACAGGGCACGGGCAGGAAGCGTTGGCGTGCGCGTTATCGAAGGCGCAATCGACTCATAAACGGAACGAATACGGTCAAGTGAAATATCTTCGGACATGTGAATGCTCTCCCCTTATGGATGATAAAACATCGAGGGCAAACTGCCTCGCCCCCAAGCCTTGCGCAAGTATAGGTGAACAAAGACACCCCGCAACCGATTAATCAAACCTGTAACGACCCGACCACACCGAAACAATCTTTTCTTGCACCCAAACGGAAAAGGTTGTTTCATATATAGGTCTGTCTGCTCCCTTACGGAGAGGTATTATCCAAGCCTGAATGTGCGGAACCATTGTCCTGCGGATACAAGCCGCAAAGCGCGAGGCGCGAATACCCCAGCAGCCTGACAGGGACATGATCACCCGACAACGATAACACCGGAGAGGTGTCCGAGCGGTCGAAGGAGCACGCCTGGAAAGTGTGTGTACCCTAAACAGGTACCGAGGGTTCGAATCCCTCCCTCTCCGCCATAGCCGTTCATAATTTTTGGACCTAAATGGCGTTATTTTGGCACTGATCAGCAGGTCGAAATAGTCATTTATCGTTAATAATCAATACGTTATAAAAATCACCCGCCGCCAGTTAGAATCCATTTTTACAACGAGGTAAAAAAGCCAATCGCCTCGTTGTATCACCGACCGCCCGGTGGCATGATAGAAAGCATCCCCTGTTCTCTATCAACCTGACTATTCCGTGATTCATCCGATTCACCGGATATTCTCCTCAAGATTTATTTCAGTAAAATCAACACGTTATGTGGATATTGTGGTCAATAGTGAGATGATGTATCACATAAAATGAAAAAAATGCCATTTTAATTCATGCGATTTCATTATGAAAATCAATGACTTATGCAAAAAAAGTCCAAAAATTATGAACGCCTAGCTCTCCGCCATAGCCGTTCAATATTTTTGGACCTAAATGGCGTTATTTTGGTCTTATCCGGCGAGCCGAAATCGTCATTTATCGTTCATAATCAATTGGGTTATAAAAATCACCCCATTTGAGTTAGAATCCATTTTTACAACGAGGTGAAAAAGCCAATCGCCTCGTTGTATCACCGACCGCCCGGTGGCATGATAGAAAGCATCCCCTGTTCTCTATCAACCTGACCATTCCGTGATTCATCCGATTCACCGGATATTCTCCTCAAGATTTATTTCAGTAAAATCAACACGTTATGTGGATATTGTGGTCAATAGTGAGATGATGTATCACATAAAATGAAAAAAATGCCATTTTAATTCATGCGATTTCATTATGAAAATCAATGATTTATGCAAAAAAAGTCCAAAAATTACAAACGCCTAGCTCTCCGCCATAGCCGTTCATAATTTTTGGACCAAAATGGCGTTATTTTGGTCTTATCCGGCGAGCCGAAATCGTCATTTATCGTTCATAATCAATTGGGTTATAAAAATCACCCCATTTGAGTTAGAATCCATTTTTACAACGAGGTGAAAAAGCCAATCGCCTCGTTGTATCACCGACCGCCCGGTGGCATGATAGAAAGCATCCCCTGTTCTCTATCAACCTGACTATTCCGTGATTCATCCGATTCACCGGATATTCTCCTCAAGATTTATTTCAGTAAAATCAACACGTTACGTGGATATTGTGGTCAATAGTGAGATGAAGTATCACATAAAATGAAAAAAATGCCATTTTAATTCATGCGATTTCATGATGAAAATCAATGACTTAGGCTAAAAAAGTCCAAAAATTACAAACGCCTAGTCTCTCCACCCTGGTCGATCGCCTTAGTGAAGCGGACCAGGCCAGGCTCAGGATTGATGCGGAACGGGTATGCCACATGGCGGATGAGGTTGATCAGGCCGCACTGTTGAGCGTGGTGAAAGACCAGGCAACATACACCAGCCTGCAAAACGGCATTGAGCGCAGTCATTGGGCCTATGTCAACGAGCCGCAATCGTTTCGGCACGCCGAGGATATCCGCTATGCCGACCAGTACCGCCATGGACAGAACTGGAGTGGGTATAAGGTAGATGAAGGAATTGCATTGGCCACCGATCCGTTATCCCTGACCACTTTCAAGGACAAGATCAAATCGCTGTTTGGCCTGGGTGACAAGGTAAAGCTGGAGTTGTTTGAGCGCACCCTGCCTGATGACGAGGGCAATGACATCGATGTGGTCCAGCTGATGGTCTATCAGGAAGGTTTGCCAGATTCCTATCTGGAGTTTGAGGGCGAAGACATCGTCTCGCGTATTCGGCGCCCGGTTTCTGAACACGCAATCACTTATGCACCGGAGACTGGTGTCATCGAGGTGGTGGCCGCACAACGGGAACGTAGGGATACCATCGCCAAGGCCTTCACGGAGGATCTGCTCAAGCAGCAGGTAGAAGCCGATAGTATTCCCCTTCGCCAGTACGACTTGACACCATTGCTGCAGGACCAACCGATGGACTGGGATGTGGAGGACGGCATCGAGTCCGTACAGATCGTCATGATGAAACTTAAGGATCTGGCCGGAGATGGACGTGTGCAGTTGGAGGTGCCGGCAAAGCGACCGATCGGATTCCACGAATATGTCCAGGAATATTTCGGTGAACACAATCCACTTACTTCTGGCAATTTCACACCCACCCGGGCGCAAATTTCCATTCGCTTCCATCCGGAACATGGTTCCAACCGCCACAAGGTATTGCCGGTGAAGGTCACTATGCCTAATGGTTGTGATCTGCGCAGCCGCACAGAGCGCGAGCGATTGATCGGTGAGAAGTATCTCAAGCGTTGGGCGTTGCTCGGGGAGATGGCTTGATGCGGGAAGGGCGGAAACTGAGCAGGGATGCTTTCGCGTTATTGCTGCAGATCATCGAACATCCGAGTATGACCATCGGTACTGAACCGTTGCTTTCGAATTTTCCCCGGCTGGCACCCGAACTGATCAATGCTGGGTGGCTGGTTCCCGCGGGGAACGACACCGCTCCTGTTTTGCCCGGTGACGATGATCACCCATTTCACGAATTGCTCTGGGACTCCGAGCGGAAGCAGTATAAATATTTCACGGCAACTTCGGGTTGGGCATATGTGGCTGCGGATACGGTGAAGCGCTATGTGTTGGATGACGACAGGCTTTTTGGCTTCCTTCAGCACAAGTTGGATATTCCGAAAACCCAGAGGCTGACCTGTTTGCTCGACAACGTCTTATGGCATCTGGGATCAACTCGCTTTGGCGGCTATCGGGCGCACCTCTATTTCGCTCGTCGTCTTAGGGATCTTGAGAACCGGGCAGCAATAGTGCGGGCCATGAGGCGTGAGGTTGGCAAAACACCGGCCATCATTATGTACGCGAGCAAGCCGGAGCCGGTGGGGCTTGAACTACCCGTTGACCAGGCAATTGTTTCCCTTCATCAAGTCATGGCCCGAGACCAGGCTGACTTTAATATCGATGAAGATGTGTTGTATGCGCTGCTCAAAGGAGTTCCCAGTACCGAAGAGTCAACCGGCGGTATCGGCCTGCGTTTTTCCATCGATTACCGCATAGTCCACTGGAATGGCGAATCCTACAAGCTGACAAAGAAGCAGTCGGCCGTTGTGGAGTGTCTGCACAACGAGGGCGGTCGGGCGCATAAGGATCTGCTCCGAGCTGAAGCCCGAACTAATGAAGAGATTCATCGCATCATGCGTAACAAAAAGAACGGTCAGTGGATTCCACATCCCCTATGGAGCACTCTGATCAAGAGCGAAGGAAACGGCTACTACTATCTGGATGCCTGACGGCCTACCAGGTGTTTGCCTCACGTTCGATTTTACGAATGCCAGCGATGATGTCGTCGAATGATGGCGATCCGCCATACATCATTCCGGCGCCCAGCATCTTTTCGTAATCCGTGCGTAGTTCAGCGATGGCATCTTCACCTGGAATCAGGCGGAGTTCATTGGCTAAACAGGCTTCGTAATTGGCATAAGAAGCATTGAAGAAAACCTGCTTGTGCCGCACCACGTCTTCGAACAAAGCACGGTTATTGATGGCTGCCTTACCGGAGTCGTGTGTAGCCAGCATTTGCAAGTCATACCAGTGCCGGGAAAGACGGTGGGCATCCGACTTGAACTCCTCGCGATTGCACTCGACGTGGATGAGCGTTGCCTTCTCCCAGAAGGTTCGTTCCGGTGAAAGGACAACCACTTCACCTGAGGGAAGATCGAGATCGGTAACTAATGCTGAAATGTCGGGTGTGACGGTATGCCGCTCATTCGGATCGATAACATTGCGACCACCCAGCTCAATCAGGATGCTGCTTTTTAGGTAGTCATCACCGCCCTCGACGGCTGATGGGTACTGAACCCGGATCTTCTCACCGTCATCAGATACTTCGATTCCGTACTCCTCCGGCCTGGGCAGTGCCTTCAGCTGGTCCTCAATATAAGGGACAACGACGTCGCTTGCATATTGAAGGACATAGCCCTTCAGGCGTTTGCTGAATTTCTTGACGGCATTGTTACTCGCATTTGCTGCAAACGGATCGAAGTCATCATCAAAGGCCCGGTAGTCGAGGGTGACATCCACGTCCTCAGAGAAGCGGTTGATGGCACCATAGATCTTCGAGAGGGAGGTGCCGCCTTTGAATGCCATTGGGTGGGCATCCGGCATGGAAAAAAGGGTCTGCAATGTCCAGCAGGCCCATACATCTTTTTCCAACACGGTCGCCTGCTGTCCAAGCCGCGTTGCGGCGGTCTGAAGAATCTCCCTGCGGTCGCCGACCGGCAAATGCAGGAACTGCTCAGGCATGGGCGGCTTCCTTGCCGTATCTTTCCAATGCACCCGCCATCCAGCCAGGCATGTCGGTGTGTTTCAGAGTTTCAAATTCTTCTGCAGTCAGTCCTTCACGAATGGCGCCGACCACGTTGGCGTTGACGTTGTTTTTTCCCAAGTACCACAGAGCCGACAGTGCCAGGCCTGGGCGCTTCCCGGCCAGGTGAAGTTTCCGGTGACTGGCATGTCTTAGTTTGACGGTCAGGTTGCCGACCTTGAGTTCCCGGCTTGGCCCACTAGTGTAGAAGACCGGCATGGTAGGCACCTGAGTCGACAGCTTCAAACGGCGAGCCGCTTCCGCGCCATGAACCTGGATCGTCTCACCGTGATCCCTGGCCATGACCTCCACGACCTTCGCCACGTCAGGCATGACGCTACCGATAAACCGGCTTTTCTTGGGACGCACGAACACCCCCCGGGCAATCCGCTGGATCACGCCTTCCTCAACCAGGCGGGACAACGTCTTATCCACAGAGGCACGCGAGCCCAGCTTGAGGAACCGTGTGTTGGTAAACGGCTCTCCGCGGCGGACTCGCAGCACGCGATTACGGATTGTTTCAGCTGTAGACATGGCATTGCCCTCTATATATGTCAGAAAAACTAGCAAAGTTTCTGACATTTTGCAAGCCAGATAAGTTCTGGAAGAAAGTACCCATTATCACCTTTATTGATGTGTAACTAACTGAAAATAAGTTAAATACCACCGGTTTTCCCACCTTCTGACCCTCCAATTTTCCCACGGTCCACCCGCCATCATTGCCCCGTGTTCATTGCAACCACGAGGTACATCGACATGACCGTGAAACACCTTAATCAGGCCGAACTGGCCGACCGCTGGGATCTCTCCCAACGGACACTGGAGCGCTGGCGCGCCATCGGCTGGGGACCCTGCTTCCTCAAGATCGGCGACCGGGTCGTCTACCGCCTCGAAGATGTCGAGGCCTGTGAGCGCCAGCACATGCGCGCCTCCACCTCCGAACCAGTACAACAGCCGCAGGCGGGAGGAGTGGTATGACCATCACCCTTGAACAAGCCCGGCTCCTGTCTGTTGCCGAGATCACTGGACTGTCAGCACAGGATCTGATGCAGCTGCAATCAGCGGTTGCCGATTCCTTGCGTCAGGCGAGAGATCTCAAGGAGTGGATCGACGGGGCCATCGCTCTTAAGTACGACGCCCAGGCCAAGGCACTGCGCGCCCAACTCGGCAAGGACACCGGGACCATCCGCTTCGATGACCACGGCGTCCGTGTCACGGCTGATCTCCCCAAGAAGCCGGTCTGGGATCAGAAGAAATTGTCCGAGATCGCCGAGCGCATCACCGCCAATGGCGACGACCCCACCGAGTACCTGGACATCGCCTACAAGGTTGCCGAGCGCAAGTACACGGCCTGGCCTGAGAACTTGCGTGAGGTGTTCGCGCCCGCACGCACGCTCAAGACCGGCAAGCCCACCTTTCAACTCATTCTGAACGAGGAGTAACGCCATGTTTAAAAAACACACCTTGCTCGAAAAACTGAAAAAGCAACATCCCTATCTGCTGGAAGAACTGCCCGAAAGGATCGGATCTGATGCTGAGGTGGTCGCGCTCGAAGACGCCACGCTTGATCAGATCGCTTTTGCCATCCTCGCGCTCGAAGCCGAGATCCGTCCCCTCAGTCGGCGCATGAACGCCTTAAGGGAACTCTACGATCTCGCCCGTAAACGGGGTGCTCTGGGTGCCCACCGCGTCGGTGACACCTTCTCGAATGAGGAGGACCACTCATGAGTTTGCCCATCATTTCCGCTGACCAGCGGCTGGCCAAGAAGCGCCCATCGTGCTGATTTCTATGGTGACATCCAGCGCCGAAGACCTGCCACGCAATATTGAGTTTCTCTACAGCAAAAACCGACTTAATGTTGCCGTCTCACGTGCACAATGTTTGGCCGTAGTTATCGCCAATCCCAAACTGCTGGAAATCCCATGCGGCACTGTGGAGCAGATGAAGCTGGTCAATACATTCTGCTGGTTGGATGAGTATGCTCAAGCATCTGTCTGACCATATTCCCGGCATCAGGAATATGGTTTTGAGACCGAGATGCGGTGAATAGCTGGTTTAATCACCGTATTATATGCGGTGATTTCCCTTGACTTTGCGGTGAATAGCACCCATAATCACCTTAAGTAATGCGGTGATTAATATGTGGATTCATGAACATCAAGACTGGCCAAACTTTATATGGGATGCAGAAACACTTGCATCCAAGTTGGCTGATATACGCCATCGCCAAGGCCGTTTGCTGGGGCGTATGGAGGGACTTGGCTTCGAACTGAAACGTGAAGCATCCCTGAGTACACTGACCAATGATGTCGTTAAATCCTCGGCCATTGAAGGTGAAAATTTGAACCCAGAGGAAGTGCGCTCATCCATTGCCCTTAGGCTTGGGATTGATATTGCTGGTCTTATCCCTGCAAGCCGTGATGTTGAGGGGATCGTGGAAATGATGCTGGATGCCACGCAACAGTTCTCCAAACCTTTGACAAAAGACCGCCTGTTTGACTGGCATGCCGCCTTGTTTCCTACGGGGCGCAGTGGCATGCACAAAATCACCGTTGGCGGATGGCGGACTGTCGAGGCTGGCCCTATGCAGGTTGTCTCTGGACCTATCGGCAAAGAAAAGGTTCATTTTGAGGCTCCTACTGCTGAGCGCTTAGAAAAGGAAATGGAAGGGTTCCTTGCGTGGCTGGCGGGCGAAGATGTTACCGACCCTGTTATCAGAGCAGGCATTGCACACTTGTGGTTCGTAACAATCCATCCGTTTGAAGATGGCAATGGGCGTATTGCCAGAGCTATTGGTGATATGGCACTCGCTCGTGCGGATGGAACGCCAGATCGTTTTTATAGCCTCTCATCAGAAATTGAGGCAGAACGCAAACAGTATTACGATCAGCTTGAAGCGCAACAACGCGCTACGCCTGATATCACAGATTGGCTGTCATGGTTCTTGGATTGCCTTGGACGAGCTATCAGTAATGCAGAAACGACGCTTGGGAATGTGCTGTTCAAAGCGCAGCTCTGGGATGCAATCAATCAAAAGCCTGTGAATGATCGCCAGCGATTGATTATCAACCGTATGCTTGAAGATGATTTTGAAGGCTTTATGAATACCTCGAAATACGCCAAGCTGGCCAAGTGTTCGAACGACACAGCTTTGCGGGACATTCAAGAGCTGAAGGAGCGCAGCGTCTTTATTCAGAATCCCGGTGGCGGACGCAGTACCAGTTACAGACTGCCAGACCATGAAGAATGATGCGTTTCCAATGAATCCCAAACAGGGATTCGAACGCACGATTAGTACGGTACTTCCGTCACTGTGATTGGAGTCATGCCAAGAGCAGAAATCAAACCCGCACAAGGCGTTGCAACATAAAACTTGCTTTTCATTGTTTTCAGGGCGATTATTTGTTGCACCACTTTGGCGAGTGTAGAGGATTCGAACCCAAAGGGGGGCAATACACCGCCACTTGCGCATCGCAAACCCGGGATAAGGCCCCGGTCGGGATGGGCAATGGGAAGCCATTGATGCCCTGGTCAACAGACGAGAACGCCTGCTCGTCGTTCAGCGTACCGGGTGGGGAAAGAGCTCGGTGTACTTCATTGCGACGCGCATCCGGCGCGACCGTGGGCGTGGTCCAACGCTTATTGTATCCCCACTCCTGGCCTTGATGCGAAACCAGATTGAAGCGGCAAAGCGCCTCGGCGTCCGTGCGCTCACGATCAATTCGACCAATAAAAACGATTGGCCCGAAATGCAGTGTGCCGTTCGAAATGAGGAGGCAGTTTGACCTCCAAATCTTCCAGGCCCTGCTTGCTGACCATCTTGACCATGGTGCCTTTTGAGCGCGAGGCCAGATCGGAAGATAATATCCCCTGATCTGGCAAGCTGATTCGGCCTGGGTTTTGCCTGGTCGATATGGATGCTTTCACTCAGGTGCACAAAATTGTAAAAATTAAAAAATAAAATTAAAAGAATTGATTAAGGTGCCAAATAAGGTATATTAATCCGCATTAATGCTACTAAGCAGTCAAAATAAGTAGATTATGAAATTCATCAGTGATCTTTCAGACGAGGCCGTGCTACAAGAGATTGGGCATCGCATCGCACAGTATCGCCTGAATCAGGATAAAACCCAGGCTGCGCTGGCTCAGGAAGCCGGTGTTTCGAATCAGACTTTAATCCGGGTTGAGCATGGTCATTCAGCTCAGTCTTCGAATCTCATTCGTATTCTGCGGGCGCTGCAACTGGTGGAAAACCTTGACACTCTTATCCCGGAACCGGCACCGAGTCCCGTTCAACAATTAAAAATGCAAGGCAGGCGGCGTCAAAGAGCCTCCTCAAAATCCAGAAAATCAAAACAGGAAGAGTCATGGTCGTGGGGTGATGAAGAATGACCGTTGCCAAAGTAAAGCTTTGGGGCAAATCTATCGGCGCGGTGAGCTGGGATGAAGGTGCCGGGCTCGCCCATTTTGAATATGACCCCGACTTCATTCGCAGCGGTATTGAGGTCGCACCGCTGACGATGCCGCTATCAAAACAGATTTACACATTCCCTGCCTTGCCTCGAGAGACATTTCATGGCCTGCCGGGATTACTCGCCGATTCGTTGCCGGATGATTTTGGCAATGCACTGATAAACGCCTGGCTTGCCAATCAGGGACGTTCACCGGAAACCTTTAACCCGGTCGAACGTCTTTGCTATACCGGTACTCGCGGCATGGGCGCATTGGAGTATCTGCCATCTCAAGGGCCTTCCGGGGGCGAATCCGAATCGATTGATGTCAAGCCACTGGTTGAACTGGCCAGTAAAATTTTGGCCAAACGAAGTGCGCTTCAGGGTTCTTTTAATCCTGGACTCAGGGAAGACTCTTTGCAGGATATTCTACGTGTAGGCACCTCGGCAGGCGGGGCCAGGGCCAAGGCAATTATCGCCTGGAACGAGAAAACCAATGAGATACGCTCTGGTCAGGTGAAGGTCGGGAAAGGTTTTTCTCACTGGTTGATGAAATTCGATGGTGTTTCGGGCAACCGGGATAAAGAACTGGAAGATCCGGCGGGCTACGGGCTCATCGAACATGCTTATTATCACATGGCAAAGAAAGCCGGAATCGACATGGAGGAGTCGAGACTGTTTCAAGAGAACGGCCGCAGCCATTTTATGACCAGACGTTTTGATCGGACAGATACTGGCCAAAAGATTCATATGCAGTCTTTCTGTGCCATAGAGCACTTTGATTTCAAGAAGGCAGGAGCTCATTCTTATGAACAGGCGCTCCGTACTATTCGCAGGCTGGGAATGCCGATGGCGATAACCGAAGAACAGTTCCGGCGCATGGCATTCAATATTATTGGCCGCAATCAGGACGATCACGTTAAAAACATTGCTTTTCTGATGGACAAGTCAGGCAACTGGTCTCTATCTCCCGCCTTTGATGCGACCTACAGCTATAACCCTCAAGGTGACTGGACGAATCGGCACCAGATGACCTTAAACGGCAAGCGTGATGACTTCACGATTGAAGATTTCAGGGCATGTGCGAAAAATGTATCCATGAAACGCGGCAGAGCAGAAGAAATTGTCCGGCAAGTGCAGGAAGCTGTATTACAGTGGAAGCATTTTTCTGCCAAATCGGGGGTACCACCAGAGGTCGCTGACAGTATTGCCAAAGCGCATCGAACAGAAATTTTGAAGTAAGGAAAAGCGATCTGACCATCAAAAAAGCGGAACCGGCGCAACAAAGCGGATGAAAATCCGGCCCCGCAACAGCCGGCAGGGAGGTGCCGGCTACGGAAATCCTACCAGTTCAACTTCCACTCCGCGCCGACGCTGTGGCGGGGGTTATTGTCATCCTGTTCGCGGCGGATGGCCTTGATATCCAGCTTCGACTTCAGGCCAGCCGGGTTCGACAACAGACGCCAGCCCAGAGTCAGATCACGTTTCGCATCGGATGCCGACAGACTCGCATAGGGGATGCCGGTGGCATCGTCCATCAGAGCAAAACCCCATTCACCTTTCAACGTCCAGCGGCTCGATACATCAGCGGTATCAGCATTATCCTCCTTCAGCGCATCCGTCAGAGAATCCGACAACAACCGATCCAGACCACTGGCCGCCGGTGCATTGCCGTACTCATGGCGCAGACTGAACGACGGACCATGCGCCGAATCCGGCCGCGCCTTGTAGCGCAGTGAACCGGACAGACCCCACTCCTCACGCCCGGAGGCCTCATGCTCCAGCAGATAACGGCTGCGCACATCAAAGGTCAAACCACGGGCCGGTAACTGCCAATTCAGGCCACCGCCCAGCTCCAGACCAAAGCCTTCACTGGTATCGCCACCGTCATAACGCAGACCCAGTTCCAGCTCCGGTGTCAGGCGCATACCGCCCCCTTCCGGCAACTGCCAGGACCACTCCAGACCCATCCGGAAACGCTGTGTATCCGCCTCGGTGCCCGCCATCACCTCGGAATCATCCGCCTCAATGCGCGCCAGTGTCATATCCGAAGTCAGCTTCAGGCTCAAACCGCCCTCTTCCACCGGACGATCCAGCAACGTACCGCGCAGACCCAGCGTCGCCGATACCTGCTCCAGATCGTGCTCCGACTCCACGCCGGTCGTCTCTGAAGTCTGCTCCAGATCACCTCGACCATAGCTCGCCGCACCCCACAGTTGCAGACGCTCCGTCAGGTCATAACGCAGGTACGGCAGCAGGGAGGCCAGCGTACCGGACAACTCACCTTTGTCCGATTCAACCTGCCCCTGCCATTCACCATCACTGTCGCTGTAAGCCAGCGCCAGACCCAGCAGCGTCCGACCACTGCTGTGGTCAACACCCAGCATGGCCGTGGTGACCTCGCCGTCTATCGAAGTACCATCGTCGGCGTCTTTATAGCTCGAATACGAGGCACGCCCCCAGATCGAAGTACCGTCCTCGTCACTCAATGTGAAATGACTGCCGCGCAGCACGGACGGCAACAGCTTCGGTAAGGACAAAGTACGTGACAGCTTGCGCGGACGATCCGACGAACCGGCACCCAACTGCTCAATGCCCAGCACACTGGCATCCGGGACGCCGCGACTGGACAGCAAACGCGCCGCATTGAATGACTGACCGCGCGGCAGACCGTTCAGATTACCCGACAGACCCGGCTGGTCTGATGCCGCGAAACGATGATGCAGACCACCCAGCATATGCTCAATCGCCGTCAGACCAAAGCGTGGCAACCACATCGATTGCGCCGCCTGCATCGCCTCCGTGCTGCCCACACGGACCTCAACCTCGGCCGTCACACCGCCATAGTTCGCACCTGCCATATGGGTCAGAATCACCCGATTCGACAACGCATTGCTATCCGTGCCCGCCGTCACCGTGATGGTCTGTGCCATATTCCAGTTACCTATACTGAATGTCAGACTTTCCGGTGCCACTGTCAGACCCGTGTCCTCATGCCCCATCACCGTCACGATCACATCTGCGGTCGGCACAATCGCCAGTGCCACCGTGTAGCTGCTGCTGCCCCCCGGCTGCAAGTCTGTCAGAACCTCCGAGAGCACCAATGCCGGCGTATTATCCATAATGCGTACCATCAGTGATTCGGCCGAGACCCTATTGTATTCGGCACCAGCCGCCGTGTGTGTCAGGGTGATCAACGCCTCATCCTCGCTGTCAGTATCTTCAACGGCTAACAGCGTGACCACCTGTTCCTCATTCCAGTTGGACTGCGTGAAAGTCAGCCGGTTACCGCTATCGACCGTCAGGTCCGTACCGGACTGACCGGTAATCGTCACCGTCACATTCCCGCTCGGTTGGGTGCCCAGCGCCACCGTATAGCTCGCACTGCCGCCTTCGATTACAGTCAATTCATCGGTATTCAGAATCAGGCGCGGTGTATCCGCATCCCGGACCGTGACCGTCACCTCTTCCGTCACCGCACCGTAGCCGGCATCCGCGCGGTGCATCAGTACGATGGTCTCATTGACACTGTTGCTGTCCGTGCCGGCTGTCAGGGTAATGACCTGCGTCTCGTTCCAGTTCATCGTGCTAAAGGTCAACTCAAGCGGATTCACGCTCAAGCCGGTACTGGCATGGCCACTGAGCATGACCGTGACTTCCGCTACCGGCAGAGCCGACAGGCGCACCGTGTAACTGGTACTGCCGCCTTCACCGACACTCACCGCGGTCTGCGAGAAGCTCAACTGCGGCGTGCTGTCCGTGATGGTCACCGTCAGATCGACCGGGGCCGCACTATAGCCACTGGCGGTGTGGGTCAGGGTCACCTGATCATTGGTCGTATTACTGTCCATGACCGCCGTCAGCGTGATGATCTGCGCCTCATTCCAGTTGGACTGCGTGAAGGTCAGCTCAGTGCCGCTATCCACTCTCAGATCATCGGATTGACCGGTAATCGTCACCGTGACATTGGTGCCCGGTCGGGTACCCAGCCGCACCGTATAGGTTGCCATGTCTCCCTCAGTCACATTCAGGGTATTCACACCCAGAATCAGGCGCGGTGTATCCGCATCCCGGACCGTGACCGTCACCTCTTCCGTCACCGAACCGTAGCCGGAATCCGCCATGTGGGTCAGTACGATGGTCTCATCCACACTGTTGCTGTCCGTGCCCGCCGTCAACGTCACGATCTGCGCCTCATTCCAGTTGTCTGAACTGAAGGTCAGGGTGTTCTGATCGCCAACCATGTCGGCATCGGTGTCCGCTCTCAAGGCCGTGGTAACACCGTTCAGGGTAATGACAACCTCCGTCGTCGGTTCAGTCGCCAGCGCGACCATATAGCTGGTCGTGCTGCCTTCAATCAGGCTGATGGCCGTCGCCGGGGTCAGCACAATGGCCGGGTCTTCAGTCAATGTCGCATCATCGACCTGCACACTGAAGGTGTTACTGCCGCTGTGCGGGTCGGCACCACCGCCCACATTGGTGTTCAGACTGCTGTGGTCAAAGCCATTGGGCCCATCACCGTCCAGACCCAGGGCGATAACATAAGTTTCGGAACCACCGCCTTCCACCGTATTGTCGCCGTTGGCGGTCAAGGTCAGTTCAGCCGTCTGTGCGCCGGCATTCTCAAAGCGCAGCAGCGGAGTCATTGTGTTCTCATTGGACAGAACCACACCGGTACCGGTCTCACTCAGGCTCCAGTCCGCCGGTTCGACATCGGCACCGGTTACGCTCAGCGGTACGTCAATAATCTCGCCGGCAACTAGGGCACGGCTGAGTTGTACGGTGAAGGTAACGGCCTGGCCTTCATCAATAGCGCCCGTACTGCCGGTGCGAATCAGGCTGACCTCGGTCGGGTCGTTGTCAATGACGGTCAGCGTGACCACGGACGGAGAACCGGCTGCAAAGCCTCTTATGACGGATATGTCGATAGTCAGCGTACCATTGGGCTGATCCATAGTGTTTTCATCGAATTCATCAATAAAGTATTCAACATCCACTGGTTCTGTCAAAACGTCATTTACAGTTGAGCTGACAGATAAGCGATAACCAGTGGTAAGAGTGTTAAAATCATTGAGGGTGCTCAGGGTGCCCAAAGATTGCGCCACCGGCGGGTCCGCAGTGAATCGAACCGTAATGGACGGCGACCCCCCTTCCTCGATGGTTGTTTCACCATTTGGCAAGCTGACAGTCAATATTGACGTAGTCGGATCATCGTCGTCCATGACGGTAACTGCGACAGAGTCCAGTTCCAGAACAGTGGTATAGGCACCACCGTCAGCGGTGCTGATGGTGTGGGTGATGGTCCCGGTGCGCTCGTCACCGGTGTTGTCGGTGTCGTCATCGACGCCGGTCACGGTCACGGCCTGCGGCTGGTTCCAGTTGGATGTAGCAAAGGTCAGCATGAGTGGAGCCACCGCGAATGTGGCTGCATCACTGGAGGTGACCATCACGGCGACATTGCCGACCGGCAGCGTGTTCAGCACCACGGTGTAGCTGTCGGTACCGCTGTCTTCGGCTACGGTGACAGAGGCCGGATTGGCGGTGATACCGACTGTGGTCGGCACCGTGGCATCCTCAATCGTAAAATCAGCCAGATTGTCCGTGCCAGAGGCACCGCCGCCCAGGTTGGTGCCGGAGTTGCTGTCCAGTGTGCCCAGACCAATGCGCACCGTTTCGCCGCCGGTCTCGGCCATGGCATCCGTTTGTGCCATCAGAGTCAGGGTGGCCACCTCACCACCGGCGCTGAAGGTCACGCTGCCGCCGCTCAGATCGCTGTAATCCACGCCATTGGCTGTGGTGCCGGTCAATGTGTAGTCGGTGCCGAAGGTGGCGGTACCGCCGAAGATCAGCCGCACGGTCAGTTGCTCGCCGGCCTCCAGAGCGCGACCCAGGGTGAGGGTGAGCGGTTTGCTGTCGCCTTCGGCCACATTACCAGGATCACCGGCCAGCGTGACCGTGGTGGCTTCATCATCGGCCAGAATGACCGTGACCGGATCAATCGACAGAGTGGTCGGATAGGCCGCACCGGCACCGGTGGTGATGGCATGGGTGACCTGTGTGGTGCGGTCGCCGGGATTGTCGAGGCCGTCATTGGAGGCCGCCGTCACGATGACGGTCTGTGCGGTTGCCCAGTTCATGCTGGTAAAGCTCAAGGTAGTGCCGCCGGAACCACCATCCACCGTGACACCGTCACCGGCCGTGAGGGTGACCACCACGGTATTCGCCGGCGGACTGGCCGGCACCAGGGTGTAACTGGCCGTGCCACCGTCTTCAGCCACAGTCACAGCATCCGGGTTAACCATGATACCGCTGGCATCGTCATTGACAATGGTGTGGGTGATGCTGCGGGCTGTGCCAGATATGGACAGGCCGGGGGTGGGCTCAAAATTCGGTCGGATCATAGTCATCATCACTGTTTCATCGGCCTCGACGGCTGTATCGCCCATGACACGGAAGCTAAGCTCAAAACTGGTTGCGCCAGAGGGAATATAGAAATCCTGGTTGCCCAATCCGAAAAAATTCCCCAAGCCGCTGTCACGATTCAAGGGAGGAAGTAGTTGGGAATCAAATATCGTCTGATAATCGGTGCCGCGAGTGGCTGAACCCGAAAGCCTGAGCACAGGAAACAAATCCCGGTCGTAGGGCCGCGACAGGCTGACCGTCACGATCCTGGTGGTCTCGCCATTATCGCCCTCGTTATTTGAGGCCGAGTCAATGGTGATGGACAGACTGATGTCATCGTCGTCATTGACCGTGACTGCCGCTGAGCCCCGACCACCCACGGCCCGATAACCGGCACCATCGGCAATGGCAACCGTGACCGGGCCATCGATTTCATCCAGGGTATCGGCGGTGGTGGGCAGGCTGTAGCTGAACGTGCCGCCGGTACCGATGGTGACCGTCTGGGTGCCTTCGTCCCCCGAGGCCAGAAAATCACTGCCCGCTACATCGGTTACTACCAGACTGACCGCTAGAGTACCCGCCGGCGCCGGATCGGCCGTGAGGGTAAAGCGGGCCGGCGTGCCCTCGGTAACCGAGGTCGTATCGGCCTCAATGCGCACCGTGGTGCCAGCAAAGTCTTGCACCTGCACGCTGAAGGTGTTACTGCCGCTGCGCGGGGCGGCACCGCCTGCCAGTGCCGAGTCGCCAAAATCGCCCAGCGCAATACTCCATGTTTCCATGCCGCTACCTTCCGCGGTCCCGTCCAGCACCGTGGTCAGCTCCAGGGTGGCTGTGCGGGCACCGGCACCGGCAAAACGTATGACCGGACCAGCCAGCAGGCTGACTCCCGCAGACCCGGACCGGCTGTCCAGAAGCCAGTCCGCCGGCGTCCCGCCCGTGCCGCCAATCTGCAGAGGCACATCCAGGGTCTCGCCTGCGACCAGGGCACGCGCCAGCATGACCGTGAACTCGACTATATCGCCCTCCGCGACTGAGCTGCCGCCAGTATAGGACAGGCTGACTTCGGTGGCCTCATCGTCCACCACCGTGACAACGACCGCATCCACCGGCAGACCGGTCGAATAACCGGCATCGTCACCGGTGGTGATGGCATGGGTCAGGGTGAGCCTGCGACTGCCACGACTGCCACCGGCATTGTCTTCATCGTCGTTGACCGCAGCCACCAGCACGGTCTGTGCCTGATCCCAGTTCATCGTGGTAAAGGTCAGGGTCTGTTCGATGCCGGCTATGCCGCCGGTTGTGTTGACGGTGGCTGTATCGGCTTCACCACCGGCCACCGTCAAGATGATTTCATCGCCCGGCTGACTGTCCAGCACCAGGGTGTAACTGGCCGTGCCATCGGCTTCTTCCATGCTCAGCGCCGACCGGCTGACCGTGACGTTACCGCCGGGATCGTCATTTTCAATCGTGTGGGTGACCGCACCAACGATATTGGAAATGACGACATCCGTGACGGCCTCGCTAATACCGGTGGTCACATCGATCAACGTCAGTACCACCGTCTCATCGATATCAAAGACCGTGTCGCCGATGACACGGATACGGAACTGGACGCTGGTGGCACCCGCGGTGATGGTGAAGTCCCTGTCCGGATCAAAGTTGCTCAGGGCATTGTTGTCACCGGTACCGACCAGCTCATAGTCGGTGCCACGGGTGGCTGAGCCGGAACGACGCACACTCACCACCAGGTCCCGGCTGTAGGACCGCGACAGGCTGACCGTGACCGTTTTGAAGGTCGTCTCACCGGCATCGCCTTCCGCATCGGCTACCGAGTCAATGCCAATGGACAGCACGGTGCTTCCCTCGTCATTGACGACTAACTCAAAGCGATTGTTGTCGCCATCCGGGTCGGCACCGCCGCCGACATTGGTGGCACGACCAGGAAGATCAAAGCCGTTGGTTGTTGAGCCGTCTTGGCCCAAGGCAATTATAAAGGTCTCGGAACCACCTTCACCGGTGTCGTCCAGCGCCGCGGCCAGTTGCAGCAGGGCGGTCTCGGCACCAGCGCCGCTGAAGCGGATGAAGGGCGTGGCCGTATCGGTGCGGTGCAGGCTGACGCCGGTATTGGCTATGCCCGCCTGCTCTGTCAGGCCCCAGTCGGCGGGGGTGACGACGCCGCCGGTGCCGTCGATGGCCAGCGGTACGTCAATAATCTCGCCGGCAACCAGGGCACGGCTGAGTTGTACGGTGAAGGTAACGGCCTGGCCTTCATCAATAGCGCCCGTACTACCGGTGCGAATCAGGCTGACCTCGGTCGGGTCGTTGTCAATGACGGTCAGCGTGACCATGGACGGAGAACCGGCTGCAAATCGTGGATCGGATACATCGAAGGTCAGAATGCCGTTGGGCTGATCCATATTTTCATCAATAATAGAGAATTCAGTATCCACTGGTCTTACCAAATTGTCACTTATAAGTGTGTTAGAGAGTCTATAACCAGTGGTAATAGTGCTAAAATTACGGGGGTTGCCCAAAAATTGCACCATCGACGGGGGCGGGTCCGCAGTGAATCGAACCAGAACGGACGACCCTCCTTCCTCGATGGTTGTTTCACCATTTGGAAAGCTGACAGACAATGTCGGATCATCGACCTGCACACTGAAGGTGTTACTGCCGCTGTGCGGGTCGGCACCACCGCCCACATTGGTGTTCAGACTGTCCTGGTCAAAGCCATTGGGCACATCACCGTCCAGACCCAGGGCGATAACATAAGTTTCGGAACCACCGCCTTCCACCGTACTGTCGCTGATGGCGGTCAAGGTCAGTTCAGCCGTCTGTGCGCCGGCATCCTCAAAGCGCAGCAGCGGAGTCATTGTGTTCTCATTGGACAGAACCACACCGGTTCCGGTCTCACTCAGGCTCCAGTCCGCCGGTTCGACATCGGCACCGGTTACGCTCAGCGGTACCTCGATGATCTCGCCGGCAACCAGGGCACGACCCAGCTCGACTGTGAAGGTAACGGCCTGGCCTTCATCAATAGCGCCCGTACTGCCGGTGCGAATCAGGCTGACCTCGGTCGGGTCGTCGTCAATGACGGTCAGCGTGACCATGGACGGAGAACCGGCTGCAAAGCCGCTCAGGACGGATATGTCGATAGTCAGCGTACCATTGGGCTGATCCATATTGTTTTCATTGTCTTCATCAATACGGTATTCAATATCCACTGGTATTGTCAAAACGTCATTTGTAAGGCTGGTAGATAAGATATAACCAGTGGTAAGAGTGCTAAAATTCCTGGGATGGCCCAAAAATTGCAGCACCGGCGGGTCCGCAGTGAATCGAGCCGTAATGGGCGACCCTCCTTCCTCGATGGTTGTTTCACCATTTGGCAAGCTGACAGTCAATGTCGGATCATCGTCGTCCGTGACGGTGACTGTGACAGAGTCCAGTGTCAGAGCAGTAGTATAGGCACCACCGTCAGCGGTGCTGATGGTGTGGGTGATGGTCCCGGTGCGCTCGTCATCGGTGTTGTGGGTGTCGTCATTGACGCCGGTCACGGTCACGGTCTGCGGCTGGTCCCAGTTGGATATGGTAAAGGTCAGGGTGGGCGGAGCCACCGTGAATGTGGCTGTATCACCGGAGGCCATCACGGCGACATTGCCGACCGGCAGCGTGTCCAGCACCACGGTGTAGCTGTCGATACCACCGTCTTCGGCTACGGTCAGGGTGGATGAGGACAGTGTCACGCCGGCCGTCTGGGCGGCGACCTGGGCCGGCAGACCGATGAGTAGAATCGGCAGAAGCAGGCTGCGGCACAGCCGGCGGACAGTTGGGCTGGCGGACTCAGGGCAGGCGGATTCGGGCAGAGTTCCGGTGGCATGTCCTGCCGCACGTGACAGCATGGCCATGAAGCGCCTCATGGCCGATTTCCCCACCATTTGAGGGGGGGGGGGGGGGGGGGGGCGATAGCGGCCAGCGGCTGACAAATAGCGGCTGGTTTAATGGATGGCTGTTTGCAGATGGCAGCCGATGCTCAGCAACAGCAGGGAATTGATGGCATGGCTGTGCCCCGCCATGCGCAGAACCGGTATCCGCAACGGCACGGTGACTCATCCATTGCATCACCTTGCAGGCACGGTGGAGTATGGCGGTGAACCTGCCGCCGGATTCAGACTGACCGGTTTTCATAGCCCGATTCCTATTCATTATACTGCCCTCCCTTTTCAAATAGACGATTTGCAGACAGTATAACCCGCCTCCTGCCTGCACACAATAACCCATTGTAAAACAGCTCTATATGGCATTGTCAAGCCATTTAACACCCGGTTTAGCATCAATTTCCGATATTGACCCTGAAATCTGCTCATGCGGCCGGTTTTTCAGTGTCCTTCAAGGTTGGCAGGGTCTGTTTTCGGGAGCAAATCTGCCTTTATTGGCCTGCCCTGGCTGCCTGCTTTTTTATAGTGCAGAAATAATGTTCCAGCTCCGGGTCTGCCAGAGGGGTTTTGCCTGTAAAGGCATCAAACAGGTCCTGGTCCTGGTATGCCAGCAGTCTTTCAAACCGCATTCGTTGTTGTTCTGACAGTTGCTCTCCCTGCTCTGTCAGGTATGTGCGAAACAGGGCATCCAATTCCAGCATGCCACGACGGGAGCGCCATAGAAGTTTTTGCACTCCCGGCTTCATGTTGAATGGTGCCTCAGACTGATCGTTTCAGCATCATTTGTTTGATATGCCCAATCGCCGCCGTCGGATTCAGGTCTTTGGGGCAGACATCGACACAGTTCATGATGGTGTGACAGCGGAACAGTTTGTAGGGGTCTTCCAGTGCATCGAGTCGTTCGTCTGTTGCCTGATCACGGCTGTCCTGTATGTAGCGGTTGGCCTGCAGCAGCGCAGCCGGACCCAGAAATTTGTCGGGATTCCACCAGAATGACGGGCAGGCAGTGGAGCAGCAGGCACACAATATACATTCGTACAGTCCGTCAAGTTTGTCTCTGTCTGCCGGGCTTTGCAGTCTTTCGTGTTCGGGTTCGGGGTCGTTGTTCACTATCCATGGCTTTACCGCCCGATACTGGCGGTAGAACTGGTCCATGTCGATGATCAGATCCCGAATCACGGGCAGGCCGGGTAATGGCCGGAGGGTAACCGGTTCTGACAGTTCTTCCACCGGCGTCAGGCAGGCCAGTCGGTTTTTGCCGTTCACATTCATGCCGTCGGAACCGCAGACGCCTTCTCCGCAGGAGCGCCGAAAGCTCAGGGTTTCATCCTGTTTTTTCAGTTCCAGCAGGGCGGCCAGCAGCATCATGCCACGCGGGATGTCGTGCAGTTCATAATCGACCATCCGCGGTTGCTGACCGGTTTCCGGGTCGTATCGATAGATTGAGAATTTCATGGTGTGGGTACCTTCTTTAGTAGGTGCGCGGTTTCGGCGGAAAAGACTGGACGCCCAGCGGTTTCATTTCAACGGCCCGATATTCCAGCCGTTCGTCTTCGAGATAGAAAAGGCTATGTTTGAGCCAGTCCTTGTCGTCTCGCTCCGGGTAGTCAATGCGTGAGTGGGCACCACGGCTTTCCTGACGGGCAGCCGCACAGACTACGGTAGCCAGTGCATTAATAACCAGGTTTTCAGTTTCCAGTGCCTCTATGCGTGCGGTGTTAAATACTCTGCTGTGGTCGTGTATGACGGCATCGTCCAGACGACGGTAGATGGCACGGATTTTTGCTATGCCTTCGTCCATGACCTGCTGTGTCCTGAAGACGCTACAGTGTTCTTCCATCACCTGTTGTGTCTCGGCACGCAGGTCCGGCATGGATTCGCCGTCTCCGCGGCGTTCCCATTTTTGCAGTCTGGCAACCGCTTTTTCTAATGCTTCTTCGTGCATCGGGCGGTGATAGCGGTTCTGTTTCATGTAGTCGATCATGTTGTGCGCCGATGCGCGTCCAAATACCAGAATATCCAGCAGTGAGTTGCCGCCCAGACGGTTCGCTCCGTGTACGGATACGCAGGCTGCCTCGCCTCCCGCATAAAGCCCCGGCACGGCTTCCTGGCCCTGACCGGCAGGTATTATAATCTCGCCAAACCGGTTCGTGGGTATGCCCCCCATCGCATAGTGTGCCGTGGGAGAGATCGGTATCGGTTCCTGCACCGGATCAACACCCAGGAAGGTAATACAGGTCTGACGAATGCCCGGCAGGCGTTTGGCGATGGTTTCTTCGTCCAAGTGATCCAGCTTGAGCATACAGTGGTCCAGGTTCGGTCCGCAGCCGCGCCCTTCCCGGATTTCCGTGGCAATAGAGCGACTGACGACATCACGACTGGCCAGGTCTTTGGCGTTCGGCGCATAGCGTTCCATGAATCGCTCGCCTTCGCTGTTCATCAGATAGCCACCTTCTCCCCGTGCACCTTCGGTAATCAGCATGCCATGACCAGCTACGCCGGTGGGGTGAAACTGGAAAAATTCCATGTCTGATACGGGTATGCCGGCGCGAAGCGCCATCGCTGTGCCATCCCCGGTATTGATCAGCGCGTTGGAGGTCGTTTTGAATATCTGGCCGGATCCACCCGTGGCAATCAGTGTGGTACGCGCCGTGATCAGGGTCATCGCTCCGGTCTCGATGGAGAGCGCCAGGGCACCCAGAGCCGTACCGTCTGTATCCCGAATCAGGTCGGTCACGAAATATTCATCAAAAAAGTGGGTTTTGGATTTGATGTTCTGCTGATACAGGGTATGCAGTATGGCATGGCCGGTTCTGTCGGCGGCCGGGGTGGTTCTGGCGGCCTGTTCACCACCAAAATTCTGGCTCTGTCCGCCAAATTTGCGCTGGTACATCTTGCCGTTATCGAGCCGCGAAAAAGGGACGCCCATGTGCTCCAGTTCATAGACAATCTTGGGTGCCGCACGACACATGTATTCAATGGCATCCTGATCACCCAGGTAGTCGCTTCCCTTGACGGTATCAAACATGTGCCAGTGCCAGTTGTCGGGCAATACATTGGCCAGCGCAGCATTCACACCGCCTTGGGCGGCTACTGTGTGTGAGCGTGTCGGGAATACCTTGGAAATGACCGCTACCTTTTGATCGGCCCGCGCCAGTTCGAGTGCCGCCCTCAGACCGCATCCGCCAGCACCAATTATCAGTGCATCAAATTGACGCCTTTCTATTGTCATGTGGCCACCAGTATCAGTGTCCGAAGTATGGAAAATCCGCAGCTCACCAGCAAAATGGCAACGAGTGCCAGCACTGTCAGCCGAATACCAAGATGGTGTATGTAGTCGATTATCACGTCGCGCAACCCAATCCATGCATGCAGGAGCAGGAGCAGAAAAAACAGCGCCATGGTGATAACGACCATGGGTGATGCCAGCCATATTGTAAGGTCATGGTGTGTCGCCGGTGGCGTCAGAATAAAGTGTTGCAGGATATATACGAAGTAGATGCCCAGATAGATCGCACTCATTCTCTGCACAAGCCATGCCTTGAACCCGGATACTTTTCGACTCATAGCAGTATCGCCCCTGTTATCAGCGCGGCTATGACTGCGACCGCCATTACCATTGCCGCACTGGTGCGCGCCGACGACTTGTCAACACCAATATCCATGTCAATCAGCAGGTAACGGACACCGGCGAGCAGGTGATGCAGCAGGGACCATGTCAGTATCAACAGCACCAGCTTTATGAAAATATTGTCCATTACCGCGCTGATCTCCAGAAAACCCGCTTCATCCCGCACAGCGGTATGCAGCGCATAGGTCATCAGTGGAATAGACAGAAACATGAGGACGCCGGAGATACGGTGGGCAATGGAAACCATGCCGGGAATCGGTAAACGAATCTGAATCAGATTCAGGTATTTGGGGCGTTGCTCAGGCCGCATCATGGCTTCCCGTTATTGATTTCCAATACTATAGCAGATCATAAACAGGGTTATTGAACTGCGTCAACAGAATACTGTATTGAAAAAATCTCTGCAAGAGCACTCTAAAATTGATTACCATAAAGCAACCCCGAATTTAATCGGCATTTTCAGAGATATTACAACGGAGTGATGACCATGCAAACCGACTGGCGGGCTTTTCTGGCACAAAGCGGGGCAGAGTTTGATGAAGGTCGCCTGCTGCATTTCGGTAACCCTGAAAGAGAATTGAGGATGGTTCTCGGTGGCAACATTATATGCGACCTCAGCCATTATGCCCTGCTGGCTGTCAGCGGTGCGGATAGTCTCAGCTTTCTGCACAGTCAGTTCGTTAATGATGTTCAGTCTCTGGATGAGTGCCACAGTCAGCTCAATGGCTATTGCAACCCCAAGGGACGGTTTATCGCCAATTTTCGCATCTTCAGACGGGATGAAACCATTTATCTGCGCTTCCCTGCCGAAATGACGGAGTCCATCGTTAAAAAACTGAATATGTACAGGATGAGAAGTCAGGTCAGCATTGAGGATGTTTCGGACAGTTTTGTACGGATCGGGTTTTCCGGAAAATCGGCTGACGAAAAACTGGCCGAGGTGCTCGATACCACGCCGATTGAGGTCAATGAGGTGCTTCATCATCATAATCTGACTGTGATCCGCATCCCCGGCATCACTCCGAGTTATGAGCTCTACAGTGATGAGGCCAGCATCCAGGATGTATGGAACCGGTTGAATGTCGATAGCGCACCGGTCGGGCCGGAGGCATGGAGGTTGATCGAAATACTCGCCGGCATTCCGCATATCATGCCTGAAACCTCTGAAAAATTCGTGCCCCAGATGTTAAATTATCAGGCCATAAACGGATTAAGCCTGCAAAAAGGCTGCTATCCCGGTCAGGAGATTGTTGCCCGAATGCACTATCTGGGAAAACTGAAAAAGCGTATGTATCTTGTCCGCATAAAGTGTGATTACCGTCCGACAATCCATCAGGAGTTGTACAGCAGCAAACAGGATGCCGGCGGCAAAGCAGGTCATATCGTCAATATCGAACACCATCCCGATGGGGATTATGCCGCTCTGGCGGTTATTCAGACCGATGATGTGCAGTCAGCCGACATTTATCTGGACGGTGCTGACGGGGCAAAGCTGGAAATAGCGGAGCTGCCTTATAAGGTTGAATTGCAACAATAATCCCGACAGGGTTCTATACGCCCTGATACCGGACAGCTCCTCATTGGCGGTCAGATGGCATGGCAATCGTGCGTGTCTTTACACCGGATTCCATAATAAATATCTAAAACCGTATTGCTGCAAAGATTATTTTACAGGCTTCATCTGCGGGAACAGCAGCACATCGCGTATGGCCGGCGAGTCTGTCAGCAGCATCACCAGACGATCAATGCCGATGCCTTCTCCGGCAGTAGGCGGCAGTCCGTATTCCAGTGCCTTGATATAGTCGGCGTCGTAATACATCGCTTCGCGGTCGCCCGCTTCCCTGATTTCTGTCTGTTGCCTGAATCTCTCTGCCTGATCTTCGGCATCATTCAGTTCTGAAAATCCGTTTGCCAGTTCATGCCCTGCCACAAAAAGCTCAAACCGGTCGGTTACTGCGGGATTTTCATCGTTACGGCGCGCCAGAGGCGAGACTTCCGCAGGATAGGCTGTGATGAATGTTGGCTGTTCCAGTCGCGGTTCTACTGTATTTTCAAATATTTCCAGTTGAATCCTGCCCGGCGGATAGTCGTCTTCAATATCGACTTGCAGCGATTTTGCCAGTCTGACGACCGCTTCCGCCGATGCCAGTTGTTGAGGTTCGATGTCTTTATTGTGGTGCAGTATGGCTTCCTGAACGGTCATGCGGGCAAATGGCTGTGAAAAATCATATTCCTGCCCCTGATAATGCACCATGGTCGTACCCAGAACTGATTCTGTCATACGACGCAGCAGGTCTTCGGTCAGGTCCATCAGGTCATGGTAGTCGGCATAAGCCTTGTAAAATTCGATCATCGTAAATTCGGGGTTGTGGCGGGTGGATAACCCTTCATTTCTAAAGTTACGGTTGATCTCGAACACGCTTTCAATTCCACCCACAACCAGCCGCTTCAGGTAAAGTTCAGGTGCGATCCTCAAATACAGTGGCATATCCAGTGCATTGTGGTGCGTTGCAAATGGTCGGGCAGCAGCCCCCCCCGGCATTGAGTGCATCATCGGTGTCTCTACTTCGAGAAAACCCGCACGGTTAAAATAATCACGCATGAAGTTAATGATCGCTGAGCGCCTGTGAAATACTTCACGTACCTCCGGATTCATAATGAGATCGAGATAACGCTGACGATAGCGGGCCTCGATATCGGTCAGCCCGTGAAATTTCTCTGGCAGCGGTCGGAGGGACTTGGTCAGCAGCCGTATCGCATCCACACGCACGGAGAGTTCGCCCTTGTTGGTTCTGAATAGTGTCCCTTTGGCACCCACGATATCACCAATATCCCAGTGCCTGAAATCATCGTCATAAAAACCTTCCGGCAGTACGTCCCGCTGAACATAAAGCTGAATCCTGCCAAACATGTCCTGGATATGTACAAAGCACGCTTTTCCCATGATGCGCCTGCTCATCATGCGACCGGCCACACTCACGCTTATCGCCGCATCCTGCAGATATTGCCTGTCGTGCCCGGCATGTTGCTGCATCAAATGACCGGCAGTATGAGTGCGACGAAAATCACTGGGGAACGCTACTCCCCGTGTACGCAGTTCAGCCAGCTTCTTGCGCCTTTCGGCAACCAGCCTGTTTTCATTTTGTTCTGACATGGTCATTTTCCTGACAGGATTCAGATTCCGGATTTCAGGCTGGCCTCAATAAACTGGTCAAGGGAACCATCCAGTACCGCTTGCGTATTGCCTGTTTCAACACCCGTCCGCAGGTCCTTGATACGCGACTGGTCCAGTACATACGACCGGATCTGGTTGCCCCAGCCAATATCCGATTTGGCGTCTTCCAGGGCCTGTTGATCCGCATCGCGTTTCTGCACTTCGAGTTCATATAGTCTGGCTCTCAGCATTTTCATGGCTTGACTCCTGTTTTTGTGCTGCGACCGATCACTCTGACACTGCACAACCGTACCGCTCGGCAGGTGTGTCAGACGCACGGCCGAGTCTGTCTTATTGACATGCTGACCACCGGCACCACTGGCACGATAGGTATCCACACGAAGGTCCGCGGGATTGATGTCAATTTCCACACTGTCATCAATCTCAGGGGAGATAAAGACCGCCGCAAAGGAGGTGTGGCGCCTGTTTCCAGAGTCAAAGGGTGATTTTCGGACCAGACGGTGAACCCCTGTTTCGGTGCGTAACCAACCAAACGCATATTCGCCTTCATATTTGACGGTAGCACTCTTTATGCCCGCCACATCACCGGGCGAGGCTTCAATTAATTCTACCTTGAAACCCTTGTCCTCGCCCCAGCGTAAATACATGCGCAGCAGCATCTCGGCCCAGTCCTGCGCCTCCGTGCCGCCCGAACCACTCTGTATCTCCAGGAATGCGTTGTTCGCATCCATTTCTCCTGAGAACATGCGATGAAATTCCAGCACCGCCAGCTTTGTCTCAAACAATTCCAAATCCCGGATAATCGAATGAACGGTATCTTCATCTTCTTCTTCACGTGCCATTTCAAGCAGCTCTGAGGCATCATGCAGCCCGGCAGTGAGTTCATCAATAACATCCACTACCTTTTCAAGCCCGGCACGCTCCCGCCCAAGACTCTGGGCACGCTCTGCGTCGTTCCAGACATCCGGTTCTTCAAGCTCCCGCCTGACTTCCATAAGACGTTGTTTTCTGTTTTCGTAGTCAAAGATACCTCCCAAGAGCCTCAATACGGCTCTGCATCCCGGCTATCTGCACAAATATGGCGTTTAGTTCCAGCATTGATGATGGCATCGGTAAAAGAGGTGCGATGGTACACCAACAGGCAGCGGCTGTTAATCGGCATGGCGAACTATCAGTTGAAGGCCTTCAGTTCCTCGATATCGATTGACCGATAGTTCAAACACTATCCGGACATGGCGGATATTTTCAGGCCATCGGTCCAGTGCGGCATTGAAGGCTATAGCTTCAACCTCCACATTGTCTCTGGTCAGGTTCAGTTTCAGGTGTGCCTCATCTTTGCCTACGCGACACCGGTTGACAATCTCAAATTCGCCGCTAAAGCATGGCTCAGGAAATTGCTGCCCCCAGGGACCGGCCTCTTCTATCGCCAGCGCTGAATCAATACTCAGTTCTTCAGCACTCAATTCACCGTCGGTTGATATGCGCATCTCGCGCACATCCGGCGCAAGGCTGGCATCCGCATAAGACTCAAACAGTCGATGAAATACATCAAGGTTGTGCCCCGCTATCGTCAGTCCGGCCGCCATGGCATGACCACCAAACTTTTCGATGATGCCCTGATTCCGGGATGCAATATCTGCCAGAGCGTCACGTATATGAAATCCCGGAATGGAACGTGCCGAACCCTTTAGTTCTCCATTTTGCCCGGCCGCGAAGACAATCGCTGGCCGGTATTTTTTTTCCTTGATCCGGCCCGCCAGAATGCCCACCACACCCTGGTGCCATTCGGGCTGGTACAGACAGTATGCCGCAGGCATGTCTCCTTCAAGATGCAGCTCTTCCAGCATAGCATCCGCTTGCCGCTCCATGGCATCGCTGATCTGCCGGCGCTCTGTATTGATCATGTTCAACTCTTCAGCCAGTATCCGGGCCTGCGACTCGTCATCTGTCAGCAGGCATTCAATGCCGATCGACATGTCATCAAGTCTGCCGGCAGCATTCAGTCTTGGCCCCAGTGAAAATGCCAGATCCGATGATTTCAGATAGCTCTGGTTTCTGCGCGATACCTGTATCAGGGCCCGAATGCCGGCATGTGTGCGGTCGGCGCGTATTCGCTGTATCCCCTGATACACCAGTATCCTGTTATTTTTGTCCAGCGGCACCACATCGGCAACCGTTCCCAGTGCCACAATGTCGAGATAGTCCGCAAGATTAGGTTCATCCAGTGAGTGTCTGCCAAACCAGCCGTTTTTCCTCAAATATGCGCGCAGCGCCAGCATGATGTAAAACGCCACACCGACACCTGCCAGATTTTTACATGTAAATTTACACTCAGGCTTGTTGGGGTTGATTATAACCGTGGCATCCGGCAGTTCGCTCCCCGGCAAGTGATGGTCGGTAATCAGTACGTCCATGCCCGCTTCGCGGGACTTTCTGACGCCCTCAATACTTGAGATTCCATTATCAACGGTGATAATCAGATGCGGCTGTGACTGCATTGCCACCTCTACAATCTGCGGCGAAAGTCCGTAACCAAATGCAAATCGGTCAGGCACAAGATAATCGATGTTGCGCAGTCCATAGCTCCGCAGGATGCGGATAATCAGCGCCGTGCTGGTTGCACCATCGGCATCATAATCACCAACAATCAGGACCTTTCGCTGCTGCTCCAGTGCCTGCGCGAGGAGCTCGACAGCCCGGTCAATATCGGATAGGCCATCGTATGGCAGCAGCTGATCCAGTTGCAGGTTGATGTCACCGCTGCATGTTGCACCGCGCGCTGCATAAATACGCTGTAATAGCGGAGGAAGGCTGTCATCCCTGAAACTGCCCGCTATCTCACGCTGCACAATACGAGGGGTCACGGCAGCAAATACCGGGAAGTCGGGCGCACATGCCTCCAGAATGCACGGACATCCCGGCGAAAACAATGAAAACGAAAACCCGAATCCGACATTAATGATAGCTCCTGAATACCACCATCGCGCAATTGCCGGACCAGTGGCGTGATCACGCTGTCCTCACAGCCCTGTAACGCCCGCAACCATAAGCCGGGGTCGTTTAACTGCCGGGCCCGCATCAATGGCTCATAAACGATCAACCCGTGATTCCATCGCTCTGACATGATCAGACTGTCATCAGCCACTTGCTGCATGGGTTCGTAACAGCTATTACTATGTAAACATAATGACTCTAACAGTTCGCTGTCGCCATTACAATAATCATAATCCCTTGTTCCGAGAGGCAGCAATGGGCCATTACCCCAGAACCACAGGCTATTAACCGGTAACTGCCCTTCTTGCTGGCGGCACAGATTGAAGTCCAGCGTTGCCAGCATCATCTGGACTTCATTCAACAGCGTATGCCACTTGCTCATATCCCTGCCCTGTGGCAAATATTGATTGATCGGTTTCATTAACACATCGTGGAGCGGTGTACAGGATACGTCAGGCATACTGTTCTCAAACCGGAGGTACCAGCGCCGGGGATGCGGTGTATGCAGGACCGCATCATATTTTTCAAACAGGGGAGCTATCACATTACGTATGCCTGCGATCTCATCATCCCGCAACTTCAATCGCTCAGGGTCCTGCATGACAAGAGAATGTGTATCGGGATGCAGATAAACCGGGTCGGCCCTCATCCAGCCGTCGGTGCTGTCTCGATTCTCTGTATTGCTCAGTCCGTCCAGGATGGCCGTCAGACCAGCGACCGGTATCTGTTCAACCGGTAATATGCTACCGGAGAACTGTCCATAGAGCCAACTTTGATAGGGGATGCCCGATACCGGCCTGGAATCTGGACATGAGAGCAGCTTTTGCAAATTATTCAGCTTTAACTGATTAATGTCATCGGCACCGATCTCATTAAACAGTGGAAACAATGCAGGAACATTCAGGGTCACTTTCATAAACGGCAGATTACAACCTCATAGCGACTTTTTGCATCGGTTTCAGCATATCCGATTTTGAATGATTGTCGGCAGCTTTAATCTCTGTATTTTTCCTGAGGGCCCTTTCGGCAGCTCATCCATAAAAAAGATACGCCTGGGCGATTTGAATTTGCCCAGCACAGATTCAGCCAGCTCTAACAGTTCTTTTTCACTGCACTGCATATCTGCCTTAAGGGCAACACAGGCTATAACTTCCTGGCCATAGTTTTTGTCAGGATAACCAAAGCCGGCTGCTTCAAGAACAGCCGGATGCCTGTAAAGCGCTTCATCAATTTCGCGTGGCGCAATATTTTCACCTCCCTTGATAATCAGTTCTTTTGCTCTGCCGGTAATAAAGAAAAAGCCATCTTCATTTTTCATGGCTATATCACCGGTATGCAGCCAGCCATCCGGTTCCAGAGCTTCGCGAGTTGCTTTTTCATTTTTGTAGTAACCGATCATTACATTATCTCCGCGAATCATCAGCTCCCCTGATATACCGGTCGGGCATTCATTGCCATCTTCATCTATCACTCTGGCTTCATTGCCAATCGGTTTACCCGGTGAGCCATATTCAGGTTTCGCGGGAGGCATTGGATTGGACAGTATCTGCGCCGCGGTTTCCGTCAATCCCATTGTTTCCACTATGCCAACACCAAAACGCTTTTCAAATGCCCTGTGTATCTCCGGGGCCAGCGCGGACGACGCCGAGCGTCCAAAACGCAGGTTTTTCAGACGGTCTGGCATCTCACTATCAAAATCATCCTGTTCGGCATCTTCCAGCAGGTATGCAATGATGGTTGGCACTACGCTGAACCATGTACAATCATACGTGGTTATATATCTCCAGAATGTTGAACAACTGAATCGGCCCGCCATAACCAGACTACCACCACTTATCAGTGGCCCCATAACAGTGACCATTTCCCCATTGATGTGATACAGCGGTAACACGCAGAGTGCTCGATCTGCCTCATGCAGATTATGAGCAATCATGGTATGATGACCACCGGCTATAACATTTTTATGGCTGAGCATGACACCCTTCGGCCTTCCTGTGGTGCCTGATGTGTAAATCAACAGGGCCGCCTGCCGCTCACTTGGCGCCGGAATATCGGATTCAGGCAGTGCATCAATCGGCCATTCGGGTCCGGAATTAACGTCAGCAGGAATAATGTCAATACTTTTCGGGACATTGGCCAATAATTCAGAGAAGCTGTCACGAAGCTGCTCATCGACAAAAATCATGCGGCAGTCAGAGTGTTCGATAACGTAAGATAATGCCGACTCACCCGCAACCACATTCAATGGCACGATCACCCGCCCGCTATACATAACTCCCAGAAACAGCACGACTGACCAGTAACCATTCGGCAACAAAAAGGCGACCTTCTCATCTTCGGTTATACCCATGGCTTCCAGTCGGGCCGCAACATCCTGCACATGCCGCTGTAGCTCCGCGTAAGTCATGGCCCTGCCGGACTCAGGAATTATCATAAATATCTCGTCAGATCGCTTGCGGGCCTGTGAGTCAACAAGGTGTCGGACGGTATTCATGGTTAATGATCGGGTTTGATATTGTACTTGTTCCAGAAGTCACCAAAGATCGAGGAAAGCTCCGGCTCATCCGCAGCAATGGTTTTTACAATGCGCGTAGTGTTGATATAGTGGCGGTAATTCATATTGTCCGAGATAACATTACCACCCCAGGTGCCACAACCCATGGACAGGGAAAACGGCAGCCCGTTATCAAACGAACCACCGGTCGCAAAGCAGTGTGCCTGATTAACGATCACACGGCAAACCGGCAGCTCAAGCCCCAACCGGAGAATGCGGTCATCATCCCGGCTGTGCATACCAACCGAATGACCCGCACCGTTAATGGCATATATGGAACGAACCTGCTCAATCGCATGGTCAAAGTCGCGTGCGCGAAACACCGTCAGCACCGGGCTGAGTTTTTCATTACAGAACTGATTCGATGGCTCAATAGAATCCTCTTCCACCATGATCATGCCTGTCTGACCTTCATAAGCAATTCCCGCCACATCCAGAATTTCATTCGCGCATCTGGCGACAATCAGAGGATTTAGCTTTCCTTCTGACCACATGGCACGACGCAGTAATTCTTTCTCATCGGTTGTCAGTAGTCTGGCACCGTGTGACTGCATGGCCAGTAACATCTGATCATATAACGCATCCAGTATGATAATGCTGTTTTCAGAGGAACAACTGGTTGCATTATCAAAAAGTTTGGAGGCCGTAATATTTGCTGCCGCATGTTCAATGTCCGCCGTCTCATCAATGATGCCGGCAACATTACCGGCACCGACACCAATCGCCGGTGTCCCGCTCCGGGCACCGGCACGCACATTATTCTGCGAACCTGTGATCACAACCAGATCGGACTGCTGCATCAATATCATGGTCATTTCTTTGTCGATTGGTGCCGGCAGCTTTTGCACCAGATCTTCGGGGGCACCGACCTGCCCAAGGGCATCACGCATCAACTTGACAACTTCCACACAAACGCTCTCACCTTTTGGAGAAGGTGCCAGAATGACGGCATTACCGCCTTTCAGAGAGTTAAGTGTTTTATTAAATGGGGTAGCCACTGGATTGGTCGATGGTGTCATAGCAGCAACCACGCCAACAGGGCGGGCAATTTCAATCAGTCCCCTGTCAGGATACTCGGCAATAATTCCCACTGTACGGGCATGTTTCAGATCACGCAGCAGTCCCAGAGTCTTGCGGTAATTTTTGGTAATTTTATCCTCGACACGCCCAAGGCCTGTATCGGATACCGCCTGCCTGGAAAGCCTGCGGTTCGTGGTCGGGTCCATGATTTTCCAGCCAACAGCGGTAACAACTTCATCAATCTGCTGCTGGTTATAGCCGGCATAAATCGCTTGAGCCCGGCGGGCTTTGCCTATCAGCCCGGATATGATTTCATTTGCAGTGATTTCCGCCACTATCGGGAGCCTGTAAAAACCCGGCGTCGCACTGGACGCCGGATACAAGGATTATTTTTTAAGATCTTTCAACAGCTCGGTCAGATAAGACTGGCGTTCCTTCCACATGGCCTGTACTTCTTCACGATTCATAATGCGCATGGGTGAACCGCCGGCCTTCATTTTCTTTACCACCTTACCATCCCTGAACATGTCAGGCACCTTGTCTGCCAGCGTCTGTAAAACATTTTCCGGGGTATCTTTGGGTGCCATAATACCGCGGAAGTTGACGCTACTGTCATCCACATCCAGGCCAGATTCCTTCAGCGTCGGCACATCCGGCAGAAAGTCATTTCGCTCCAGATCTGCAACCGCCAGAATCTTCAAGCGATCCTGACTGCGGAAGGCATCGGAAAGGTTATTCCAGCCGGCCATGGTCTGACCCCCCAGGACAAACTGAAGGCCCTTAACACCGCCGCCTGCCGGGACATACTTGGTCTCTACTCCGGCGGCCTTGTCAAATTGCAGTGCGGCGATATGATGCCCCACATACAGGCCGGCACCTGATACAGTCAGTTTGCCCGGATTCTCTCTGGCATATTCAACAACATCTTCCACCGAATTAAATGAACTGTCCTTATTAACAATCAGCACGGCCGGGTCTGCACCCCAGTTAGCAACTGGCTCCAGATTGTCGATGTTGTATTTCACCTTGTCAGGGAAAACAATGGACTGCGCGATAAAGTGTGGAACATTATAGGCAGCCAGTTCGTAACCATCCGGCCTGGCCTTCTGTATGAAACTGTTCCAGCCAATCTGTCCACCGGCACCGGGGCGATTTAATACGACAATGGGCTGACCATTCAGATAAACCGGGTTACCTTCCTTATCAACCTGGGCCGCCATCATGGTTACGATCCGGGCCTGAAAGTCGGTCGCACCGCCCGGTCCATAAGCCACTGTCATCCGGATCACATCCTCCGGATACTCTGCAATGACAGCAGGTGACAATCCCATGCCCAAAACACAGGCCAACAAAAAACTGCCAAGCTTGTTTTTGATGATACTCATTACATCCTCCTTTTGATAAATATAAAAGCCTGAATCATATAAACAGGCATAAAAATGGCCTGTCGGCCATGTATGGTCCGAATCACTATAGACCATGTTCCCTAGATCAGTACGCCTCTGGGTAACTGCAAATTCAGCATCACTGAAAATAATATGTAGATTACCCCAATAAAACCCATAGAAAAAAATATGGAGTTTGCAATGCGTTTACTTTTAATCTCCTGATTTGAATATCGATATGATATAAAAAATAATATACAACATGTTGTAACATACATGCCCAGCCATTCGGCAACCGCGACACCAAGAATCATCACGATAATCGCATAT
This sequence comes from Gammaproteobacteria bacterium, assembly GCA_965214035.1. GTDB lineage: Bacteria > Pseudomonadota > Gammaproteobacteria > JAJDYQ01 > JAJDYQ01 > JAJDYQ01. The sequence goes on from OZ243932.1 coordinate 1,977,578, forward strand.
ATCTGACTCACAAAGGGGATCGGCTTAAAATCATCAACACATAGATCGAATGCCTCTCTCACGAATGAAATCATACTCAGAATCAACATGAGGCCAGCAACGATGGAAGGGAACAGGTAAGCCTCGCTGTTTTCCTGAAAATAACTTACCTTGAATACATATCCGGTCAACAACAGAATCAGCAATGCCACATAAAAACGGCGGGTCAGTATGGCCTGAACATTCATCATTTAACAGCCTCTGTACGCCTGCGAACAATCGCCTTTCTTTCATTATAGATACTGTAGGCAACAGAAATAACACACAGCACAATGACTATCTGGCTGATAGTCCCGCCCAGAAAATATGACCAGACTTCATCTCCTGCGATCAGTCGGCCCTGTAGAAAATTGGTTTCGGTAATCTGCCCCAGGATCAAACCGAGAACCAGTGGCGCAGGACTAAATCCTATTCTGGATGCATAGTACATCAAAACACCGAGCACCAGCATGACCCAGACATCCGAAACACTGTTCTGGACGCTGTAGGTGCCAAATATCGCCAGCACAATAACCGCAGCAGCCATGGTATGGTTGGGGATGCGCGCTACAAAACCACTGTATCTGGCGATCAACAATCCAAACACCAGCATCAGTACCTGAGCCACCAACAGAGAATCAATAAAAGTCCAGGTTACAGCACCGTGTATGGTAAATAAATCCGGCCCTGGAAAAAGGCCGTTGATTAGCAGTCCACCTAATAAAACGGCCGCCGTCGGGCTGCCCGGTATGCCCAGTGTCAGCATCGGCACCAGCGATGGGCCAACCATTGCATTATTGGCACTCTCTGCGGCAATCACGCCATCCGGATTACCTTTGCCAAACGAAGACGGATCCTTGCTCATTTTAAGGGTCTGGTCATAGGCCACAAGACCGGCAATCTGACCGCCGGCACCAGGAATAACACCGACAATACTTCCAGCTATCGTCCCAATAACCAGTGCTCTGGTACGTTTAATGTTATCAATAAATGACTGCCACACACTGTGGGAGCGCAACTCGGCAAACTCAAGTACATCCCTGCCGATCCTTGATTCAGCAACCAGCGTTAATACCTGGGGTATTGCAAACAGCCCTATCAGGGCAGCGATGATATGTATGCCGCCAGCCAGATGTTCAGAAAAAACAAAGCGCTCTTCGCCCAGCACCGGGTTATAACCGATAGTCGAAAGCCATAGTCCTGCCATACCGGCGATCAAACCTTTAACGACCGAACCGCCACCCAGCGAAGCAATGATGGTGATGCCGAAAATGGATATCCAGAATAATTCCGCCGGGCCAAACTTCAATGCCAGCTCTGCCAACGGCGGCGTAAAAAACACCAGCAACAGCACGCCTGTGAATCCACCGATAAAGGAGCTGATAAAGCAGTAATGCAGTGCCTGCACAGCTTTACCCTGTTTGGCCATGGGGTAGCCATCCATGATAGTCGCAATATTCGCAGGCGCACCGGGAATGTTAACCAGAATACCGCTGACGGCACCACCTGCCACCGTTGCCGTATAAACCGCGCCCAGCATAACAAGCGATGAAGCAGGTTCCATGTGGAAAGTGAATGGAATTAACAGCGCCACAGCCATGGTCGGACTCAGACCGGGAGTAGCACCCAACAGCAGGCCGCCAATCGTCCCCAAGACCAGTATCGTGATATTGGTCCATGTGAATACCTCAGAAAAATACTGAAGAAACTCCACCTTTACACCCTGTTTTCTGCGCGTTGCCTCTATAGCGACCGTATTACTGTTTTTCGTGCCCCAGACAGACTGAGGAGGTCGGGCGCTTTTTGAAAGCCCTCCGGCCCCATGATCTTTTCGGCTATCTGACCAGACTTTCCTCAGCGCCTGATTTTATTGGCGTCCCCTAGGGGGTTCGAACCCCTGTTACCGCCGTGAAAGGGCGGTGTCCTAGGCCACTAGACGAAGGGGACAGCAAACTGTCATCGGGTGTGGCGACACCCTTTTTTCCTGGTGGAGCCAGGCGGGATCGAACCGCCGACCTCAACACTGCCAGTGTTGCGCTCTCCCGGCTGAGCTATGGCCCCGGATAAGAGGCAGCATCCTACGCAGGCCACCCGATAATGTCCAGCCCGATTATGAAAATTCCTCAGCTTTTTTTTCAATATACTTCAGTGCCCGGTCCAATCCTGCAAGCGCCCTTTGTCTGCCCATCAGATAAATCGTCTCACCGATTGACGGCGATACGCTGCCACCGGTAACCGCAACCCGCACCGGCTGCCCGATTTTTCCGATTTTCAACTCAAACTGTTCAGCGACGGACTCCAGCAGGGCATGTATAGCGGCAGCCCGCCAGTCTTCGAGCGCCGCAAGCCGATCCCGAAATACCTGCATGGGTGCAGTGACAGCCGGTCGCAGATTTTTGCCGGCCGCCTTTTCGTCAAAGGCGTCATAGTCGGCATAAAACATGCCGGCCTTTTCAGCCATCTCCGCCAGCGTCTGTGCCCGCTCACGGAGGACTCCAACCACATCAACCGGGTCCGGCCCCTGCCCGACAACAATGCCCTTCAGTGCAAGATGTTCGGCGAGCTGACTGGCCAGACTTTCTGTACTGGCGTGCTGCATATAATGCCGGTTCAGCCACAGCAGCTTTTCAGGATTGAATACCGATGCCGAACGGTTGACGGCAGCCAGACTGAATTTTTTGACCATATCCTGTCTGGAGAAAATCTCTTCGTCACCATACGACCAGCCCAGACGCACCAGATAGTTGACCACAGCTTCAGGCAAATAACCGTCATCCGCATACTGCATCACACTGACCGCACCGTGCCGCTTGGATAAACGCCTGCCATCATCGCCCAGTATCATGGGCACATGGCAGTATATCGGCGGTCCGGAGCCCAACGCCCGCAATATATTGATCTGCCTTGGCGTGTTATTCAGGTGATCATCCCCGCGCACCACATGCGTGATACCCATATCCAGGTCATCGACAACGACAGTCAAATTGTAGGTGGGCGTACCATCAGGACGCGCAATAATCAGGTCATCCAGCTCGCTGTTATCAACAACAACACGGCCTTTAACCTGATCCTCAAACGAAACAGAGCCTTGCAGGGGATTTTTGAAACGTACCACGGGCTTAACGCCCTCAGGCGGTTCGCCGGCAAAATCACGGTATTTTCCATTGTATTTTGGTTTCTCCCCGCGGGCCTTCGCCGCTTCACGCATACGATCCAGCTCTTCCCTGCTGCAATAGCAATAGTAGGCATGCCCCTCATCCAGCAGTTGCCGAACAATCTGTCGATAACGCTCCATCCGCTGTGTCTGGTAAAAAGGACCTTCATCCCAGTCCAGCCCCAGCCACCCCATAGCCTGAAGAATGACATCCACCGACTCCTGCGTAGAGCGGTTGCGGTCAGTATCTTCGATACGCAATACAAACTTTCCACCATTCTGCCGTGCCAGCAACCAGGAAAACAGGGCCGTTCTGGCACCGCCAAGGTGCAGATAACCGGTCGGGCTCGGCGCGAAGCGTGTTATAACCGTCATGCAGACATTCCAGAAACCGCAAATTGGCATATATTCTAGCAAACTATCCATCCGTGCAGGCACCGTGAAAATGAACGGGCATCGGCCTTCATAAAAGCGTAATATGGTGCCCCCAGATCACCGCGAGGAAATGAATCATGTCGGGTAACAGCGCCACCAATACCTCTGCCAGCCGCCGAAAAGAATCCCGACTTGCAAAGCCCGGGATCATCGAAAAGCTGGCCAAGAACAAGATATTCAAGGATGCCAACTATCCCTATACAGAAAAAATGCGCCGCCCGGAGTATGAAGCTGAAAAAAAGAAGCTGCAGATTGAGTTACTGAAGATGCAAAACTGGGTCAGGGACAGCGGGCAGAAAATTCTGATCCTGTTTGAGGGCCGCGATGCCGCTGGCAAGGGAGGAACCATTAAACGTTTCATGGAACACATGAATCCACGCGGTGCCCATGTTATAGCCCTGGAAAAACCCACCGACCGGGAAGCCGGACAATGGTACTTCCAACGTTACATCAAACATCTGCCTGCTGCAGGAGAGATCGTCATGTTTGACCGCTCCTGGTATAACCGCGCCGGGGTAGAGCACGTTATGGGCTTCAGCTCCTCTGACGATTATCTTGAATTCATGCGTCAGGCACCCGAACTGGAACGCATGCTGATCAGGAGCGGCATCAGGCTCTACAAGCTGTGGTTTTCCATCAGCCGGAATGAGCAATTCCGGCGCTTTCAGGAACGCCGTCGCAGCCCGCTGAAACACTGGAAGCTCAGCCCTGTGGATATGGCTTCACTGGATAAATGGCAGGATTACACAGAAGCCAAAGAGGCCATGTTTTTCTACACTGACACAAAAGACGCGCCCTGGCTGGTCATCAAGTCAGACTGCAAGAAGCGCGCACGTCTGAACGCCATGCGCTACATATTAAACTCCCTTGACTATCCAGATAAAGACCAGAAAGCAGTCACCCCGCCCGATCCACTCATTGCAGGTTCCGCCGCCAATATCTACGAAAAAGGCGAACGACTGCTGAAAAAAGAACCCGGGCCGAAGAAAAAATAACAGATCGGTCGGTGCGCACCGCTCGGTCGGGAGCGTACTATTTCAAGCTCTATCACGGATCATCAGAACCTGCGACATTAAAGCCCGGAACTGTCCAGCAACAACCCACCCCAGATATATACTCTCATTTATGGGGGGGGGGGGGGGGGGGGTGCAACAGGAACATTTATGAACAAAGACATCGTCATTCACTGGTTTCGCCAGGATCTGCGGCTGTCCGATAATCCGGCCCTTGCCGAGGCATGCAGGCATCAAATCGTCATGCCCATTTATATTCTGGACGATGAGAATGCCGGCGAATATGCCATGGGTGCTGCCAGCCGATGGTGGCTGCATCACTCATTACAATCACTGAACGCATCGCTTGATAGCCGATTATCATTATATGCAGGTGACCCGCTGACCATCCTTTTATCTCTCGCACAACGCTACTCAATAAGGGCTGTTTACTGGAATCGCTGCTATGAACCCTGGAGGACAAGGCGCGATACCCACATCAAGGAACAGTTGTCAGCCCGCAATATAACTGTCGCAAGCCATAACGGTTCACTACTATGGGAACCTTGGAATATCCTCAAGAACGATGGCAGTCCATACAGAGTTTTCACGCCATTCTATCGAAAAGGCTGTCTGGCGTCCGGAGAACCACGCAGACCGCTGGCGGCATCGGCGGCACGAGTGCGCTGGCACAGCGACCAAAACGCCCTTGCTCTGGAACATTTGAACCTGCTGCCTGAAATACGCTGGGATAAAAAGCTGCAATCACACTGGAATATCGGCGAGCAGGGTGCCTTGACACGTTTCCGACAGTTTATCGAAACCGGTCTGGCACACTACAAGGAAGGACGCAATCTGCCGGCCGCCCCCTGGGTATCAAGAATTTCACCTCATCTCCATTTTGGTGAAATATCACCCCATATGCTATGGCATTCCGTGCGCACCATCGCCGATGACAAACATACAGACCATTTTTGCAGCGAGCTGGGCTGGCGGGAATTTTCATACCATCTGCTCTACCATAACCCCGACCCAAAATGTAATCTGCAATCAAAATTTGACCGATTCCCATGGGTGACCGATCAGTCTGCATTGACGGCTTGGCAAACCGGGATGACGGGCATTCCCATGGTCGATGCCGGTATGCGGGAATTATGGCAAACCGGCTATATGCACAATCGCATGCGCATGATTACCGGTTCATTTCTGGTTAAAAACCTGCTCCTGCACTGGCACCACGGGGAACGCTGGTTCCGGGATACCCTGCTGGATGCCGATCTGGCCAACAACAATGCCGGCTGGCAATGGATAGCAGGCTGTGGTGCGGATGCCGCACCCTTTTTTCGTATCTTTAATCCCGTCATGCAGGGCAAAAAATTTGATCCACAGGGAGATTATGTACGCCATTTCGTACCTGAATTATCAGCTTTGCCTGACCAGTATCTGTTTGAACCGTGGACAGCACCGGCGAGCGCCCTGATAAAAGCCGGAGTCAAGCCCGGAGTGACCTACCCGCAACCCGTGGTGGACCTAAAGGCTTCGCGCAACAGGGCCTTGCAGGCATTTCAGTCATTAAAACAATCCTGAGCAAGCAGGCCCGACTAATGCACCATGAGATGCCGCCATCTGCAAAGCCACACTCACCCGGTCAGAGTTGCTTTTACCATCGTCCAGATAGACAAGAATGGACTTGTAGCTCAAGGGCGCACCGTCCGCCCCATGCTATGGAAGCTGCTCCACATCAGATAGCCAGATACTCTTCACGCAGTTCGTTATTATCCAGAACCTCCTGTGCCGCTCCGTCAAAAACCACCTTTCCCATGTCGAGAATAACGGCCCGGTCCGAAAGTTTGAGGGCGGCAACGGCATTCTGCTCGACGATAATGGTGGTCATGCCCAGTTCGCGGATACTTTCGAGAATACGCTCAATCTCCTGCACAATAACCGGTGCCAGTCCTTCGTAAGGCTCATCGAGAAGCAGCAGTTTTACATCACGGGACAGCGCACGGGCAACCGCCAGCATCTGCTGCTCACCACCTGACAGGGTCACTGCTTCCTGTTTGCGACGCTCGGCCAGACGGGGAAAATGTTCATAGATGTGTTCTCTGGTCCAGCCAACCGGTTCGGCAATCTGCGCCAGTTCCAGACTCTGCTCAACACTCAAACCGGGAATAATACGGCGATCTTCCTGCACAAGGGCAACGCCGTTTTGTGCAGCCCTGAACGATTTCATACTATGAACGGGCTGATGGTCCAGCCAGATTTCACCATGATGTAATTGCGGTGTATCGGTGCGACTGATGGAGCGAAGCGTGGAAGTTTTACCGGCACCATTACGCCCCAGCAATGCCAGAATTTCACCTTCCCGCACATCAAAACTGACACCCTGTACAATGTAGCTTTCACCATAATAAGAATGTAAGTCCCGTGCCGAAAAATAGGCCGGGGCATTACCCATAGAAGCAATATGGGACTTGCGACTGATATCGACAGCGCTGATATCACCGACAACATGTTCCTTTTCGCTCATATCTCGGCACTCCCGAGATAAGCCTCACGGACTCCTGGATGCCCTTTAATGGCCTCCGGCTCATCCTCGGCAATAATAGCCCCCTGTGCCAGCACGCTGATACGGTCAGCCAGGCTGAACACCACATGCATATCATGTTCAATAATAATTCTGGTCATACCGTCTTCCCTGATATCCTTCAGCAGTTCAATTGTGCGGTTGGTATCGTGGCGCGCCATACCGGCCGTGGGTTCATCAAGCAGCAGCAGTTTCGGATGTTGAATCAAACACATCGCCAGCTCCAGACGGCGCTTGTCGCCGCGTGACAGGCTGCCGGCGCGAACCTCTGCACTGTCAGACAAACTGAGGTTATCGAGATAACTCATGGCTTCATCTTTCAGCTTTTTTTCATCCCGCAGCCATTTGAACAGATTAAACCTGAAAAAACCGTCGCGTTTTGCAAATGCCGGGATCATCACATTATGCAGCAATGACAATTCCGGGAAGATCTCCGGGGTCTGGAATACACGCGACACCCCAATCTGGTTAATGCCATGCGGTGTAATACCATGGGCAAGGTCACGTCCGGCAAAGATAATGGAGCCACTATCCGGGACGAGTTTAGCAATACAGGTATTCAGCAATGTTGACTTGCCGGCACCGTTAGGCCCGATAATGGCATGCGTACTGCCCTCTTTCACCTTCAGATTGATATTGGAAAGTGCCTTGAGGCCGCCAAAGGTTTTATTGACTCCGATAATTTCGAGTATATAGCTGTCATCGTTATCAGACATGACTTACTCCTTTCTACGTCTGACCCAATTCGCCAGGCGCCTGATACCTTCCATAATGCCACCCGGCATAAAGATGATGACGATCATAAATAAAACGCCGAGGGTCAAATGCCAGCCTTCGCCGACAAACGGATGAACGACGGCCACCATAAAATTCTGCAAACCTGCGGGTAGAAAATCAAAGGTAGCCTGCAATACCGACTCATTGATTGCAGAAAAAATATTTTCAAAATACTTAATCACCGCAGCGCCCAGCAGTGGTCCGACAAGAGTGCCCACACCACCGAGAATCGTCATCAACACAACCTCACCGGAAGCTGTCCACTGCATCCGCTCGGCACCGGCAAGGGGATCGACGATCACCATCAATGCGCCCGCGAGACCGGCGTACATACCGGAGATAATAAAGACCGTCAGCAGATAGGGCTTCGGGTTATAGCCGGTGTATTCCATACGGGTCTGGTTTGACTTGATGGCCACCAGCTTCATGCCGAAGGGCGATCTGAAAACACGAAGAGCGACATAAAAACCGACAATTAACATAGCCGCGCAAAAATAAAATCCGCTGTAACCGGTCATCTCGATACCAAAGAAACTGCCGATCGGAGAGCCCTCAATCTGCACACCGAAGGCGCTGTCAATAATGCGGGGATCGCTGCGCAACACCCTGAGACCAGTCTCACCGTTGGTAATTGGCGTCAGCACGGAATAAGCCAGGTTATAACCCATCTGCGCAAATGCCAGGGTCAAAATGGCAAAATAGATACCCGTTCGTTTCAGGCTGACATAGCCGATGGCAGCCGCAAACAGACCCGAAAGCAACAACGCAAAAATAACCGCTGGTATCGGATTCATGCTCAGCAGCTTAAACGACCATGCAGCAGTATAGGAACCGACACCCAGAAAAACAGCATGACCAAAAGACAGATAACCGGTCAGGCCAAACAACAGGTTAAAGCCAATGGCAAATAGTCCGAAAATAGCGAACTTCTGTAGCAGATCAGGGTAGCCAGCCCCGATCAGCTTGCCCCACAGCGGTGCGGTAAGTACCACAGCCACGAAAATAATCATGGCAAGATTATCCTTGCGAGCCGACGAAGGATTGATAGCATCCATTTTTTAGCCTCCTTTAATCCTTGCCCATGAGGCCTCTGGGTCTGACAAGCAGAACGACAACGGCGATCAGATAGATAATGATTTGATCGATGCCCGGAAAAATCGACTTGACTTCATTCATTGAGGCAAAAGATTGCAGGATGCCCAGCAGGAACCCGGCGGCGACGGCCCCGGCCAGCGAACCCATGCCGCCGACCACCACCACCACAAAGGACAGCACCAGAAAATCCATACCCATGTGATAGTCCGGTGGCAGTATAGGCGTGTACATCGTACCGGCCAGCCCGGCCACCACGGCAGCCAGAGCGAATACAATCGTAAACCGGCGTTCGATATTGATACCCAGCAGCCCAACCGTTTCACGGTCGTGCATACCGGCCCGCACCACCATGCCGAAAGTGGTGTAATGCAGAAAGGCAAACACTGCGCCGATAACGGTCAACGCAAAAGACAGATAAATCAGGCGCCACCAGGGATAGACCAGATCAGCACCGAGGCCCAGCCAGGAACCGACCGGCGCGCTCCCGGCGACTGCTTCCGGGGCAGGTGTAGGGATCGGATTCGCGCCATAATTAGCCTTGACGATCTCCTGAATCACAATCGCCAGGCCAAACGTCACAAGAATCTGATCGGCGTCTTCGCGTTTATAAAAGAATCGAATCAGCCCGCGCTCCATGGCGAGGCCGATCAACAACATGACCGGGATGGCCACGAAAATGGATATCGGCACCGCATAATCAATAATCATGGCACCGGTATCGCCCCACCATATTTCCAGATAGGGGGTTTCCTTATAGGCATCAAAGAAAGTGATGCTTTCGTCCTTTACCTTTCTGGAGATGGTCAGGATATTCTGCACCGTCACGGATACGAAGGCACCCAGCATAAACAGGGCACCGTGCGCAAAATTGACGACTCCCAGGGTACCAAACACCAGAGTAAGGCCGAGGGCGATCAGGGCATAGGCCCCCCCCTTATCCAGGCCGTTTAGAAGCTGTATCAGGATCGCATCCATGGCACTTGTTCAGATCATTTCAGGCATCGCCCACCGGTCGCCATCTGCGACCGATGGGTTTGCCCCGGATCAGGCCGCCTGACAGGAACCAAGGTTACCGGAATAACCGTCCATGGTCGGAGAATACTCAACCTTGGAGCGTGGAGTGACCTCCACAACCTTCAACAGATCAAACTGCGAAGCAGGCTGCTCGTTACCCCTCACAACCAGCACATCCTTAAAGCACTGATGATCCTCCTGGCGATACTCAACCGGGCCGTTGCCCATGCCATCAAACTTATGGCCCTCCAGCGCCTCGATGACGCCGCACGGATCAAACGTACCGGCACGCTGACAGGCATCCGCATACAGCAACGCCTGAACGTAGCAGGTATGGGCTGCCTGCGAGGGAGGGAAACCGTACTCGGCACCGAAAGACTTGACAAACGCCTCGGAACCAGCGTCCTTAAGAGACCAGTTCCAGTTGGTTGAACCGTAAATACCCTTGATATTATCGCCGGCACCCTGCGCCATCAAACGCGAGAACAAAGGCACAACGATCTGAAAATCCTGACCATTCACCTGCTTGTCACGCAGACCAAACTGCACTGACTGGGTCAGCGAGTTCACCATATCCTTGCCGTAGTGGTTCAGAACCAGCACATCGGCACCGGAGTTGAGCACCGGAGTGATGTACTGTGAAAAATCACCCGCGCCGAGAGGGGTACGGACGGCATCACCTGTCTTCCAGCCCAACGCCTCGGTATATTTCTTGATGGAACCCTCCTGTGACCAGCCCCAGGTATAATCCGCAGTCAGGTGATAGGCCACGCGATCATTGCCAAACTCCTTTTCCAGAATCGGAGCCAGAGCGGCACCGGACATTTCCGTATTAAAAAAGTGACGGAAACCATACTTGCGGCGGTCCTTGCCCGTCGTATCGTTGGAATGAGTCAGACCCGCCATAAAGATGATGCCCTGCTCATGGCACAATGACTGCACGGCGATCGCCACACCGGAAGATGAACCACCGGTAATCATAATGGCCCCATCCTTCTCGATCATGCGCTTTGCAGAAGCACGCGCCGCATCGGACTTGGTCTGGGTATCACCGGTCACAAAATCGACCTTTTTACCATTGACACCGTTACCTTTCAGCGAAGCAGGCTGCATGGTATTGAGCATACCGCCGTCGCCCTCGCCATTGATATGCTTTACCGCCAGCCTGTAGGCACGCAACTCATCAGCGCCCTCGTCGGCATAGGCACCGGTCTGAGGGACATTAAAGCCAAAAGTTACCGTGCTGCCCTTGGGCGCATTGGTATAGGCATAAGCGTTGTTCACAAAAAATACCGGCGCACTTGCCGCCATGGCACCTGCCACCGAAGTTTTCAGAAAACCCCGGCGCGACAGCGCACTAAAATTTTTGATATCGTCAGACATGACCATCCACCTCCTCGTGGTAATAAAATTGCTCACAGGGAAAGCCAGTCTCCGGTGCCACACCTGCACAGCAAGGGACATCGCCACCCTGAACCCGTCAATCTGTCTGCATCTGGCAGATAAACTGACACAATGATGACCATGCCGACTCAAAACTGCCTGCACAATTAGACTTTCGTCTAATTGTGCAGGCAGAATGGAATTAAAATAATCTCCCGACAGGCTGTATAAGCCGGCCGACCTGTTTTCAAGCCCCGCACCTCCCGGAGACATGGAGTAATCACAGCAATGGCTATCAATATTCTGGTTGCAGATGACCACCCGCTATTCCGGGAGGCCATTGTGCATTTGTTAAAAAGGTCGGTGACGGATGTAATAACGCATGAAACCAATAGTCTGAAAGAACTGAAAGCCATACTATCGACCGGCAACCATATCAGCCTGCTGTTGCTTGATCTCAAGCTCAGCGACACCGACAGTATTGACGGGCTCCTATATATAAAGAAAGCCTACCCTGCCCTGCCCGTTATCGTGATATCCGCCTATGATGACCAGTCAGTTATTCTGGACTCCCTGCGTTACGGGGCCAGTGGCTTTATTCCCAAGCATTCCGGCATGGATGACATCGCGGCGGCCATCCACGCTGTACTTGACGGAGACATCTGGTTTCCGGGGTCTGTTGATATGGACATGTCGGACCCGCAGCCCGCCGACAAACCCGACTTTGCTGATTTGACGACCACACAACTAAAAGTCCTGACACTACTGCGCGATGGCAAGCCGAGCAAGGAAATGGCAGACATCATGTTCGTTACCGAAGCGACTATCAAGGCGCATCTGACCGAAATATACCGCAAACTGCATGTCCATAATCGCACCCAGGCCGTTGTCATGGCCAAACAACTGGAACTGCCCAGAACAGGCATATCTCCACCGCAGGACACGGACAACACCCCCTGAATGACAGGGTGAGCCGCCCATGTCCGAATCATGTCAGGCATGGAGGGTTGGGGCCATAAAAAAGCGGGGCCGGTGACAATACGGATGGATCCGGCCCCGCAACAGCCGGCAGGGAGATGCCGGCTACGGAAATCCTACCAATTCAGCTTCCACTGTGCGCCGACGCTGTGGCGCGGGTTATTGTCATCCTGTTCGCGGCGGATGGCCTTGATATCCAGCTTCGACTTCAGGCCAGCCGGGTTCGACAACAGACGCCAGCCGAGGGTCAGATCACGCTTGGCATCGGATGCCGACAGGCTCGCATAGGGGATGCCAGTGGCATCGTCTGTCAGGGCAAAGCCCCACTCGCCTTTCAGCGTCCAACGGCTTGATACATCGGCGGTTTGAGAGTTGTCCTCCTCCAGCGCATCCGTCAATGAATCCGATAACAACCGATCCAGACCACTGGCCGCCGGTGCATTGCCGTACTCATGGCGCAGGCTGAACGACGGGCCATAGGCCGAGTTTGGCCACGCCTCGTAGCGCAGTGAGCCGGACAGACCCCACTCCTCACGCTCGGCAGCCTCATGCTCCAGCAGATAGCGACCGCGTATATCCACCGTCAAACCCTTGGCCGGTGTCTGCCAGCTCAGGCCGCCGCCCAGCTCCAGACCAAAGCCTGCGCTGGTATCGCCGCCATCATAACGCAGACCCAGCTCCAGTTCCGGTGTCAGACGCACACCGTCCTCTTCCGGTAACTGCCAAGACCAGGCCAGACCCATGCGGAAACGCTGCGTATCCGCCTCGGTGCCCGCCATGACGCGGGAATCATCCGCCTCAATACGCGCCAGTGTCAGGCCCGAAATCAGCTCCAGGGTCAAACCGCCCTGTTCCACCGGACGCTCCAGCAGCGTACCGCGCAGACCGGCGGTGGCCGATAACTGCACCAGATTGTGCTTCGATTCCATACCGGTTGAAGTCTGCTTCAGGTCGCCCCGCCCATAGCTGGCCGCTCCCCACAGTTGCAGGCGTTCGCTCAGGTCGTAGCGCAGATACGGCAGCATGGAAACCAGCATACCGGACAACTCGCCTTCGTCCGATGCACCCTGCCATTCGCCATCGCTGTCGCTGTAGGCCAGTGCCAGACCGACCAGCGTCTGACCGTTGTCGCGGTCAATGCCCAGCATGGCCGTGGTGACCTCGCCGTCTATCGAAGTACCCGCTTCTTCACCGTCTTTGTACTTCGTATAGGCCGCCTGACCCCAGATGGAGGTGCCGTCCTGATCCGTGAATGTGAAATGACTACCACGCAGCAACGACGGCAGCAGCTTCGGCAGTGACAGGGTGCGTGACAGCTTGCGCGGACGATCCGACGAACCGGCACCCAACTGCTCAATACCCATCGCACTGGCATCCGGGCTGCCACGGCTGGACAACAGATGCGCCGCATTGAATGACTGACCGCGCGGCAGACCGTTCAGATTGCCCGACAGACCCGGCTGACTCGATGCTGTGAATCGGTAATCCAGACCACCCAGCATGTGCTCGACGGCCGTCAGACCAAAGCGCGGCAGCCACATCTGCTGTGCGGCCTGCATGGCCGTCATGTCGGCCGATTCATCGTCATCGGCAATCTCAACCGGCAGGGTGGCCGGATCGTAGCCGGCATCCGCCGTATGCGTCAGTATCATCCGATTGGCATCACTGTCGGCGTCGTCTCTGGCCATCACCGTCACCGTCTGTGCCTGATTCCAGTTGGTCGGCGTAAAGAGCAGGCTGTCACCGCCGGTCACCCGCAGGCGGGTCGCATCCCCGGAAGATACTCTCACCGTCACATCCGCCATCGGACGCAGCGCCAGACGCACCGTGTAGCTCGCGGTATCATTTTCTTCCATATCCAGGCTGCTCTCTGAGAGCACCAAACCCCGTGTGCTGTCCAGAATGCCCACCGATAACCGTTCCGCCGAGGCAGTCCCGTATCCACCACCGGACGCCGTGTGCGTCAGGGTGATCAACGCCTCATCCTCGCTGTCATCGTCGGCAATGGCTGACAGTGTGACCACCTGTCCCTCATTCCAGTTGGACTGCGTGAAGGTCAGCTCAGTGCCGCTATCCACTCTCAGATCACCGGATTGACCGGTAATCATCACCGTGACATCGGCACTCGGCTCGGTGGCCAGGGTGACCGTGTAGGTCGCACTGCCCTGCTCGGTCACGCTCAGGGTATTGACACCCACAATCAGGCGCGGTGCATCGGTGTCGGTCATCGTCACCGTCACGTCTTCCGTGACCTCCTCGCCGTAGCCGGCATCCGCCGTATGAACCAGTGTCACGGCAGCCTCATTCACGCTGTTGCTGTCCGTGCCGGCGCTCAGGGTAATCGTCTGTGCCTGATTCCAGTTATCCTGTGTAAAGGTCAGCTCAAGCGGCTGCGGCGCCAGCGCGGTGCCGTCATAACCGCTCAGTGCGACCGTCACCGTGCCGGCCGGCTCAGCCGATAGTTGCAGTGTATAAGTCGTACTGCCCCCTTCATCCAGCTCAATCTCCGTGCTTGAAAACTGCAACTGCGGCGAACTGTCGGTGATGATCACCTCCAGATCGGCCGTGACGGAATCATAGCCGGCATCGGCGGTATGGGTCAGCGTCACCTGATCCGTCACGGTGTTACTGTCCGTGACCGCCATCAGCGTGACGGTCTGCGGGTTACCCCAGTTCTGTGAGGTAAAGGTCAGGGTGGTGTCATCGGCCTCCAGTTCGGCATTCGTGCCGGTGAGGGTCACCATGACATCGGCGCTCGGTGCGACTGCCAGGCTGACTCGGTAGCTGGCACTGTCGCCTTCAATGAGGGTCAAGCGGGTCGGGGTCAACACAATAGCCGGCTGTTCCTGAATCGTAAATTCGTCCAGATTGGTCGTGCCGGAGGCACCGCCGCCCAGGTTGGTGCCGGAACTGCTGTCCAGTGTGCCCAGAGCAATGCGCACCGTTTCGCCGCCGGTCTCGACCATGGCATCCGTTTGTGCCATCAGGGTCAGGGTGGCCACCTCACCACCGGCGCTGAAGGTCACGCTGCCACCGGCCAGATCGCTGTAATCCACGCCATTGGCCGCCGTGCCGGTCAATGTGTAGTCGGTGCCGAAGACAGCCGTACCGCCGAAGGTCAGCGGCACGGTCAGTTGCTCGCCGGCCGTCAGGGCGCGACCCAGGGTGAGGGTGAGTTGTTTACTGCCGCCTTCGGCCACATCATCCGCTGTACCGACCAGCGTGACTGTGGTGGCATCGTCGTCATGCACTCCGACGGACGCCACGGAGGGATCGCCCACTTCATAGCCCGTACCATTACCTACGGTCACGGTGACCGTGCCATTGGGTTCATCCACGGTATCGCCCTGCGTCGCAATCAAATAGGTCACCGTGCGGGAGCCGCCATTCAGGGCAACCGTCGGTGCGCCGCTGGTGGTGATAAAACCGCTGCCGCCGCTGACATTGAGCATCAGGGTCAGGGCGTCGGTCGGCGGTGGTGTGGCCGTCAGGGTAAAGCTGGCACTGCCCATGCCTTCTGTGACCGTGGTACCGCCGGTGATGGTGATCATCGGCGTGACAATGGCATCGTTGACCTGCACACTGAAATGGTCGGGTGAATCCGGATCGGCACCGCCGCCCACATTGGTGTTCAGACTGCTGTGGTCAAAGCCATTGGTGACCGTGCCGTCCGGACCCAGGGCAATGATGAAGGTCTCGGAGCCGCTGCCCTCCATCGTATTGTCGCCGATGGCGGTCAGGGTCAGTTGGGCACTCTGTGCGCCAGCATTCTCAAAACTCAGTTGTGGGGTCATTGTGTCCTCATTGGACAGAACCACACCCGTGCCCGATTGTCGTGCCAGGCTCCAGTCGGCCGGCCCGACACCGATGCCGGTTATGCTCAGCGGCACATCAATGATCTCGCCATCCGTCAAGGCACGACCCAGGGCGACCGTGAACTCCACGGCTTCGCCTTCTTCAATCATATCCGCGCCCGTGTAGTTCAGGCTGACGACAGTCGGGTCGTCGTCGGTAATGACTATCTGTGTGCGGGATGAGGTGCCCGGCTCGGCCACGGCCGATGAAGCCGGGTCCACGCTCAGCACCGCCATAAAGTCCTCATTCACCTCATCAATTCCGTCCTCGGTGATCGGCACGTCAAATTCCACCGCAGAGACCCCGGCCGGGATGGTGATGGATGTGATGGCATCGCCCGTGTAATCCGTGCCGGCTATCGCTGTGCCGTCCGTGAAACGAATCGCCAGTGTCGCCGCCAGATCGCTGTCGCCGCTGGCGACCACACTCAGTGTGACCGTACCGGCCGCCTCGCTGACCGTGTAGCGCTCCTGCTCGAAGGCCACCTGTAGCCGGTCGTCGTTGACAATGGTCATCACCGCCGTGTCGGGGTCGGCTGCCACATAGCCGCTGCCGTCTGTCAGGCTCAGGGTCAGCGTCTTGTCGGCCGCCACGGTGCTGTCGTCGGTCAGCGTCACGACAATATCGGCCTGCCGGTCGCCGGCCGGTACCACAACGGAACCGCTCAAGGCCGTGTAGTCCGTACCCACCACGGCCGTGCTGCTGCCGCCCACCTCCGTGTAACCCACCGTCAGATCGGTGGCCCGTGTGGCACTGAGCATAATACGGAAGGTACCGGTACCCGCTCCCTCACCCACCGACACCGTGGCGGCCGCGAAAGACACCGTAATATCATCGTCGTCCCGCACGGTCACGGAGACCGAATCGGCCGCGCGGTTATAGGTCGTGTCGGTGGAGGTGACCGCGTGGCTGATGGCAACCTGCCGCTGACCGCCATCATTGGCTTCCTCGTCATCCTGACCGGTGACGATGAGGGTCTGTGCCTCGTTCCAGTCCGTGCTGGTAAAGGTCAGGGTGGTGCCGGTCATCGTCACGTCGTCGGTGCCAGGAGTAGCGGTGACGGTGACGCTGGCGGCTGGTCGCGAGGTCAGTGCCACGCTGTAGCTGTCGGTGCCGCCTTCATCCACGGTCAGGGTGGTCGGCTGTACGGCGATGCCGGCCTCGTCGTTGTCATTGACGGTGAGTTGTACCATGGCCGGGCTGCCGGCGGCATAGCCGGTCACGGAGGAAACATCAATGGTCAGCATACCATCCGCCCCATCCTGATCATTGTCGGTCACGCTGACCTCAAATTGCAGGGTCGGATCCAGGCTGGTGTCGATCTGAACCAGCGTCAACTCATAGCCGTCGCTGATCCTCAGCAAGGGACGGACATCGAGCAGCATAAAGCTCTCGCCGGTATCTGGCGATACGGTGATCTGTATGGTGCGGGTGCCGCCTTCGTCAATGTCGGTATGGTCGCCCACCACTTGTACGCTCAAGGCCGGATCGTCGTTGTCGGCGACGGTGAGCTGTACCGGGTCAATCTCACGGCCAATGGGATAATCGCCGCTGTCGCCCTGACTAATGGCGTGGGTGATGGTGCCAGGGCGTGTATCGCCGGCATTGTGCACCGCGTCATCCATGCCGGTCACGGTGACCGTCTGTGCCTGATTCCAGTTACTCTGGGCAAAGGTCAGCATGTCATTATTGACGGTGGCGACCGTGCCCGAATCAACCGTGATGATGACCTCGCCGGCCGGGGCCGAGGTCAGTACCACGGTATAGTTGTTGGTGCCGCCTTCATCCACGGCCAGGGTGGTCGGCTGTACGGTGATACCGGCCGTATCGTCTTCGGTGATGGTGACCGTGACTTCACCGGTGACGGTGGCATAGTCGCCACCGGTGGCGGTGTGCAACAGGGCGATCGGGGCATCCGATTGGGCGTCGTCGTCCGACCCGGCGGTGACCGTGATGGTCTGCGGCTGATTCCAGTTCTGGGTGGTGAAGTTGAGGGTATCACCGCTCAGGGTCAGATCGGTACCGGCCTGACCGCTGAGAGCAATAGCCACTGGCGCATTGGGCTGGGTGGCCAGAGACACGGTGTAGGTCGCCGTATCGCCCTCGTCAATGGTCAGGGTGGATGGATTCAGTACCAGCGCCGGTTGTTCGATAATGTCAAAGGCAATCGTGCTGGTGCCGATCACACCCACACCGCCGTCCAGGCCAGCGGCATTGGACACGTTGCTCACAGCAATGGTGATGTCTTCGCCGGAGTCGGAGACGCCATCCGCGGTGGTTGTCAGGATCAGCGTGGCGGTGGTGGCAGCAAACTCGGAGCTCGGGCCGCTAAATTGAATACTAATCCCCGGAAGATCCAGCCGACCGTAAGCCACGTTGGCCGCCGAGATGCCGGTCAGGGTGTAGTCCGTACCCAGTGTGGCGGTGCCGCCGAACGTTAACCGCACGATCAGCGATTCGAGAAAACCTCTGCCACCCAGTGGACGGTTCAAGGTCAGGGTAATCTGTTTGCTGGCACCTTCATCGAGGTCGCCGGCCGGATTTTCGGCCAGGGTGACGGTGGTGGCATCGTCGTCGCGCACCCTGATGGTAGCCGTATCGGTGCCGGCGGTATAGCCGGTACCGTCATTGATTGTCACCGTGACCTCGCCGCTGGCTTCATCGACTTCATCGTCGGTGATCGGAATTGCGTAGTTGAGCTCGGTGGTGCCGGCCGGGAAGGTGACGTTCTGGTCGCCTTCTGCTGCAATAAAGTCACTGCCGGGTGCGTCCATGACGGTCAGGTTAATGTTCAGGTCCGTGGCCGGGGGTTTGTCCGCCGTCAGTGTGTAGGTGAGCGTGCCGGCTCCCTCGGTGGCCGGACTGCCGCCGGCAATGGAAATCATGGGCGGGTCATCGTCATTGCGGATGGTGTAGGTGACACTGCCGGCGGTGGGGGAGATTATGACATCGGCGGCAGTGTCGAGGTTGCCGCCGACTCGTTGCAGGCTGACGGTGACGGTTTCGTCTGCCTCGAACAGGCTGTCACCGTTGACCCGGATTTTTCCGCTGAAGGATGCCAGATTACTGCTGATGTTGGTATCCCGAGCGCTATCGCAACCACCAGAACGAACAAAAGGAAGCACTGCGTCATTTAGGTTTGTGAACTGATAGTCTGCACTGCTACCACGCTCGGCGGTACCACCGTCCAGACAGATTCTAAACGGGAATCCCCTTGGCCTTGGCGGATTCACGGTAAAGGTCAGTGTGGCGGCATCGGTCAAGCCACCACTATTGCCTTCATCTCCTTCTGCCGGTTCAATGCTGACGGATACGACATGCGGCTCCTCATTGATGATGGCGACCACGGCCGTATTGGTGGAGCCGATGGTGTAGCCGTCGCCGATGGCCAGTGCCACCGTGAGGGTGCCGTCATCGCCGACGGTGTTGTCATAGACGGTGTCTATTACATACCTGGCGGAACCCACGCCGGCCGGCAGTATGAAGGGCCTGGGACCCTTGTCGCCGGACGCCACAAAGTTATCGTCGTCAGCCTCGCTGACCATCAGGTTGACCGTGGTGGGCAGTCCGGAAGGTGTATTGGCCGTGATGGTGAAGATGGCCGGCGAGCCTTCGGCGACCATGTCGGCGGCTGTGATGGTCAGCTCTGGCGGGGTGTCGTCATTTTGAATGGTGTAGGTGACACTGCCGGCCGTGGGGGAGATGATGACATCGTCGGGAGTGTCGAGGTTGCCGCCCAAACCACTGACTCGTTGCAGGCTGACGGTGACGGTTTCGTCGTCCTCGAACAGGTTGTCACCGTTGACCCGGATTTTTTGGCTGAAGGATGCCTCATTATTGCTGAAGGCGGCTCCCACAGTGCTATCGCAACTACCAGCAACAGGAGCAATAGCAGGCACTGTGTTATTCAGGTTTGTGAACTGATAGTCTGCACTGCTACCACGCTCGGCGGTACCACCGTCCAGACAGATTCCAAACCTGAATCCCTCTGGCCTTGGCGGATTGACGGTAAAGGTCAGTATGGCGGCATCGGTCAAGCCACCACTATTGCCTTCATCTCCTTCTGCTTCTTCCGGTTCAATGCTGACGGACACGACATAGGGGTCGTCATTGGTGATGTTGACCACGGCCGTATTGGTGGAGCCGACGGTGTAGCCGGTGCCGTCGTTGAGGGTGACGGTGACCGCACCGCTCAGTTCGGCCGTGCTGTCGTCGTCTGTGGCGACGGTATGAGTGGCCGAGAGTTGACCGGCCTGAATGGTGACCGTTTTGCTGCCTTCGTCACCGGCAGCGACAAAGTTCTGGCCATCGACTTCGTCATCAGAGACAGTTAAATTAATGGTCAGGTCGTCTGCCGGAGGCGCGTTGGTCGTGATGGTAAAGCTGGCGGCGGTACCTTCGGCGACAGAGGCGGTGTCGGCAGCAATGGTGATTTGTAAGTCGTCATTGAGGATGCGGACCCACCAAAAAGGTCCATTACGGTTGGTTACGTCGGCCGGTGTAGTCGGATCGATGGTGGCTTCGTCGGCAGTGAGACCATTAATCCAAATCAAGAAAACCTCTGTTGACTCGGTTGCGCTGTCTTCGGTCGTCATGAAGGTGACGGACTTGGTCATATCGCCGATGTTGAAAGTTATATCCGTACTCGGATCAGACCAATCGGATGCGGACGCTTCAGAGGTATCAGTGGGACAATTTATTCTTCCGCTGTCGCATATAAAACTTAATGTGTTGAAGGTAAATGTGATTGTGCTGCTCGCCGCCTCGCTCAGGGTGAGCGTGATGGTGCCGGAATCGCCTTCGGTGACAGAGAAATCACCCTCGATCTTGAGCGTCGGCACGGTCTGCGCCACCGCTTGCGTCGCCAGCCCGAACAGCAGTGGCAGTCCGAGCAATGACACTACCGCCGCACGGCGCAGCCAGCCGGCGGTGCGGGCTGTCACAGAATGGAAACTGTCGGAAAAAGACCGGCGCGTCAGCTGGCCAGGAGGCTCAGAGGCAACTGCTCCGCGACAGGAATGCACCGCAGAGCGGCCGGCATCAGATATACCCTCCCATTTGGGGGGGGGGGGGGGGGGGTCAGCATGATGGTTTGCATATCAATTTCTCCAGTAACCAGGTTGGTTGACAAGCGGCTTTGCGGCCCACTCTGTATGTTTGTATCGGTATGGCGACGATGGTTCGCCGTGCCGGCAGCACAGTAACTGCCAGCCTGCCGGCTCCGGTACCGCTGCATCGTCCTTCGTTCTGTCATTCATGGTGCATCCTGTTATAAAAATTTGAGTATGGCCAGCGACAGCGCCGCCAGATTGATGCCAATCGATACGGTGATACGCCAGGTCAGCACCGCTTCCTGCTGCGCAATCCTGGCCTCCAGTTCGGCTGTACGCGTGTCTATTTTGGCATCCAGCCCGGCTATCTTTGTGTCCGTTTTGGCACCCAGTGTGATCAGATCCGCTCGCAAGCATGAGTCGGCCGGGGCGTACTTTGTCCGTGCTCTTCATCTCGTTTTCCTGCCCCTGAGTCCCCGAGGCGCGGGTGTTGCAAGCGGCAACCCTCTATATTGCAGGTAATTTCTCTGCATCTTCACGGCTATTTTATCAACCTGATTCAGGTGTCGTCAAGTGTTTGTATCACAGCGAATATAAATGGTTCTTTCGGTTCGGCACTGGTACTGCATTGAATGGGAGTTGTGTAGCAAAATACACGAAACCGCTTGACGACTGATTTCAAAGGATAAGGTTCCGGGCCTACTTCCTGCTCGTCTGACGGTTCCAATAAACCATGACGGCGCAGCAGATAGTCACGCAACTCTATGCCCAGTACATCATGGATTACGGAAAAATCTTCCATCCCGTTCTGGAAAGCGCAGTCTCGAATTTTTTTATCCATATCCAGAGGCGAGGCGAAGTTCCTTGCGTATTCAAAGGCCATGCTTTGGATTTCAAAGGCATCCTTGTCTCTGGTTTTGGCAATCAGATCTTCGGCCCGGGCTTTTGCCCAGGTTTTGGCATCAAGGGTGGCCGATATTTTCTGGCCGAGTTCCGTCAGCTTGAGGGAACTCTCTGATACCATAGCGGCTGGCGGCAGCGGCAGCCGGCCAAAAATTTTCTTGATGTCCTCGCGGATTTTTTCTATATCCTCACGGACTTCCTTCATAAATTCACGGAAGTAATGCCAGCAGCGTCGTGATGACAATGCCCAATACCCAGTACCCAGTACCCAGTACCCAGTATTCCACACTCATTCTGATTTCACCTCCTGAATCACAGTATAGCAAAATTATCCATTAAACTGCTTTTATTGCATGGATTTTGCTACACAACCCTTTGTCGGCCCGCCTGTGGGGATGAGGGGCGGACTGCCGTTTATCCGGTCAGTATGACGGGTTTGCGGCATTATGCCGTGAAAATGGGGGCATTGGCCGCTAAAATCGGCTATCTGACCGGCTTTTTCGGGCTGGTGACGGGTTGCAGGGCCGGTGTGGCGATCTATCGGAG
This sequence comes from Gammaproteobacteria bacterium, assembly GCA_965214035.1. Taxonomy (GTDB): domain Bacteria; phylum Pseudomonadota; class Gammaproteobacteria; order JAJDYQ01; family JAJDYQ01; genus JAJDYQ01. Next base: position 2,000,366 of record OZ243932.1, read on the forward strand.
CAGCAGGAAAAAGGCTGACTGGCCCCGCTGGATATTGATCAGTATGTTGTCGGGTTGCAGGCGTATGATCGCCTGTATGTCCTTGATGCCGGTTATGCGCTTGCGGTTGACGGAGATGATGGCATCGCCTTTTTCCAGCCCGTATTCCGCCGCCGGGGTGCCTGGTTCAATGGCGGTGATCAGGACCCGCCGGTCGGCCGGAAGGTCGGTCAGCATGGCTCCGGCCAGCCTTCGTTCCAGTTTTTCTCCGGCTATCGTATGGGTGTGCTTTTCATCGCTGATGGTGGCAGTCAGGGTTATTTTTCGATCACCCCGATGGATTTGCAGAGTGACCGCGTCGCCGATGTTGAGCAGGCCGATGCGGTTGCGCATTTCAATGGCGTTCTTGACGGGCTGACCGTTGACGGCCGTGACGATGTCGTGGACCTGAATTCCTGATTGTTCGGCCGGTGAGCCGCTTTCAATGCCGGCGATGATGGCACCGTTGGTGCGGTCTGTCTGCATGGCTTCTGCCAGTGCGGGAGTCAGCGTCTGTATGACAATACCAAAGTAGCCTCGCCGAATTTCTCCGTGGGTAATCAGTTGCTGCATGACGGCTTTGGCCATGTTGATCGGTATGGCAAAACCAATGCCGACACTGCCTCCTCTGTTCGGCGACAGGATGGCAGTATTGATGCCGATCAGTTCGCCCCGCAGGTTGACCAGGGCTCCTCCGGAGTTGCCGATGTTGATGGCGGCATCGGTCTGAATAAATTCTTCGTAGTTCTGGCGGTTGTCTTCGCCTCTCAGCCCCAGACCGCTTCTGCCCAGGGCGCTGACGATGCCGGAGGTTACGGTCTGCCCCAGCCCGAACGGGTTGCCAATGGCGATGGCAAAGTCGCCAACCCTGAGCCGATCGGAGTCGCTGATGGGTACGGCTGTCAGGTTGTCAGCAGAAATCTGCAGGACGGCAACGTCTGTGCGCGGGTCTGAACCGATGAGCCTTGCCTCCAGTTGGCGACCGTCCTTGAAGGTGACAATGATCTGTTGTGAGTCTTCTATCACGTGGTGGTTGCTGAGGACGTATCCGCGCCCGGCATCAACTACGACGCCCGATCCCAGGCTGCGTGTCTTGCGGGTCTCGGAGCGGTAGCGGGGCAGGTTGAAGAAGTGCCGGAAGAAGGGTTCGTTGAACAGGTCCCGGCGGGGATGACCGGTTCGGGTGCGTACCTGAATTTCACCAATGGCCGAGATGTTGACAACGGCCGGGGTTACTTTTTCGAGCATGGGTGCCAGTGTGGGCAGGGGTTGTCCGTTGACCTGCGGCGGCAGGGCGGCCTGCACATTGCCAGCCGTGAGCAGGAGCAGGGTCAGTATCAGTCTGTGCAGGGTGTGGTCTGGTATGGTCATGGGGTGGTTTGTCTGGAGGTTGCGGGTGGTTTGGTGTCTGTGCGGACGGGGCCCGGTTATCGGTTGTCGAGGGATAAGGTGCCCCGGTTGCGGCCGGTTGTGCGGACCGCAGCCGGGGCCGGGTGCTATGCGTTGACAGCAATTTTACGGGGCATTGCCTTTGCCTGCTTTTCAATGGCAATTTCCAGCACTCCATCGTTGCAACGGGCCGTCACTTTTTCCTGATCGGCCGTGTCAGGAATGGTGAAGCGGCGGTAGAAGGTGCCTGTTACCCGTTCGACTCGCCGGTATCCGTCTCCGGCCCGCTGGTTGTCGAGCCGGCGTTCGCCACGAATCGTCAGCACGCCATCTTCCAGCGAAACGTCGATGTCTGCCGGTTTGATACCGGGAACGTCCGCATGGATGAGGTAGCTGTTATCGTCTTCCCGAATGTCAACAGCAGGTGCCCAGTCGCATCCAGCAGCGGTTTCTTCCCGCTCAAAACACGGCATCAGTGTGTCGAATAAACAACACAGTTCGCCGTTGCGCGGCTTCATTGCGTATCCATCATAGTGTGTCAGGTTCATATTTCTTCCTCTTGAATAACCCTGTTAATTTGTCATAGTGTTTATATGAGGAGCTGGCTCTGGCGTTTCAAGGGGGGAGGGGGAGTACCAGACATTAAAAAACCGGCTGGCAGCCGGTTTTTTAATGGGTTTGGCAGGGTCGGGCTTTATGCCGCTATCGATGCCTGCATTTTTTTCATGGCAGCCGATTCTATCTGTCGGATACGTTCCGCCGATACGCCGTATTCGTCCGCCAGTTCGTGCAGGGTGGTTTTTTGTTCGTCCAGCCAGCGACGTTGCAGGATGTTTCTGCTGCGTTCGTCCAGCATTTCCAGCGCCGCTACCAGACTGGCCTGTTGCCAAGTCTGCCAGTCGTGGTCTTCCAGGGTCTGGGCCGGATCCGGGGTCTGGTGATCCTGTAAATGGGCCGCCGGGGCCTTCCAGAGGTCTTCGTCGCTGTCATCAACCGGCGCGTCAAAAGCGGTGTCATGTGCGCTCAGGCGACGTTCCATTTCCAGAACGGTCTCCGGCTTGACTCCCAGATCTTTTGCCACGGCATTGACTTCGTCACGGTTCAGCCAGCCCAGACGCTTTTTCCTGCTGCGCAGGTTGAAGAATAGTTTGCGCTGCGCCTTGGTGGTGGCGACTTTGACGATGCGCCAGTTGCGCAGTACAAATTCATGAATTTCAGCCCGAATCCAGTGCACGGCAAAGGAAACCAGCCTTACTCCAACCGCCGGATCGAATCGCTTGACGGCTTTCATCAGGCCGATATTGCCTTCCTGTATCAGGTCATTGAGGGCCAGACCATAGCCGTTGTAACCGCGCGCTATGTGTATCACAAAGCGCAGATGCGCCATGACCAGACGGCGGGCCGCTTCCAGATCGTCCTGCTGGTGGAAACGCACGGCCAGTTCATGTTCTTCCTCGGCTGAAAGCACCGGTACGTCATAGGCGCTCTGGATGTATTGCTCCAGACTGCCCACCGGCATCGGCATGGCCATCGCCGTGTTTTGTCTGGCAACTAAAGTTGTTGATGTCACTCAGGTCTCCGTTGATTTCGCGTATATGCGCTATTTTAACACTCTTTCTTTAAGAGTGCCAACACCGAAAAAGGTTCCTTTGACCGGTGACCGCAGCAGGTTTGTTGGGGCTTTGGCCGGTGTTTCAAGTCCCGGCATCAAAGCATTGCAGGGTTTATTCCCCTCTCCCACCAAAAGAGGAGGGTCTCGCCAGGGTCAGGCCGACCGGTATTGAGATGACTGGATAATAGTGCCTGCGATTTGACGTGGTATGTCCCCCATGTTCTGGTATCCGTTTCTCACGACACCGAGCAAGGCGACCAGTGGCACTGAAATCATCGCTAAAATCAGCCCTATCGGGCTGCGTAAAGTCATGACACCTGTTACAACAACATAGGCCCGGAATATGTCTGACAGCAGGCGGCGACGTAATGCGGTATCTTCCATGTTGATAATGGTCTCAATCGCCAGTGGCGTTACGGCAGATATACGGATTTTGTTCCGAAAAAGCCCAAATACGATGATCCGCCCCCCCGTTGATATCTTCCAGATATCGGATCATCGAGTTGAGTTCGGTGCGAATGGTTTGATACAGCTCATTGTTGAAGCCAAAGCTGTCAAAATCATCGGATGCTGCCAGCAAAAATATATTATCCCGAACCTCGAACAGGGATTGTCGCCCCCAGTCCACCATCAGGGCCGGCCAGAGACGGCTGAAAAACCAAAATAAACACGCCAGACCAATGAAGAACCCAAGGTTGTTCATAATTTATGGGAATTATATACAATAATCCGCAAATCATCGGTGATCCAAACGCCATTTTTCATGCCGTTCCTTTGGGGTGGGTTTTCGGTTTTCGTAGGCCGCATGATCGGCCGATTTCACCAGCAATACTTGGCGGATTGCTTCCCTAAATTCGTCTAATGAGACGGACTTAAAATCCGAACGATCCTCGGTCTTCATGGGCTATCATCCGCCAGGGTGTCTCGCCAATGCTTCAAATTCTCTTGTGCAAGATTGAGTTTTAACTAGCCCATTGAATAGCAAGATGGCTAGTTAGTTACGCCTTTTCATTGAAAATCTGATCAAGTTCGTCATTGCGCCTCATTGCCGATACCCTTTTCAAAATCGCGAGTTCCCCGACATCTAGCCGGACATACCGCTCCACGCCACCGGCGTTCCTTTGCTTACGGATCAATTGAATCCGGTCAAACAAACCCCAGTGCTTCTGGGCGAATTTCGCCAAGCCACGCGCCTTGCTGATGTTGTCCTTCAAGTTCGGGGCATGGGGTTCCAGAATATCAAACAGAAAGCCCTCTGAGTTCTGGCGTATCACCAACAGATCGGGAAACATGGGCTTCTCGCTGCCCGCTTCCCCATAGGGGATCTCCAGCGACCAAGACTTGCGGTCCATATTTCTCAGCCAGCCTATCACCGACTCATCGGCCAGTTCCTCTTGCAGCACCTCATGCTCCCAGCTTCCAAGGTCGGCGCGAAACTTGTTGTCTTCTTCAAGGAATAGATGCTTATCGTACTCGGTGGCCTCTAATGAACGGCGAAAATCAATGCTATCCGGCAATGTCCAGGGGATCTCTTGCGGAACGCTGCTAGCCAGACACAACCGCTCGAAATGCTGCTTGCGCTGCTCTTTCAGTTTGGCAATATTCTGTTTGTGCCTGATATAGAGCGCATTGAATTCGCCTTCCGCAAAGTCCTCCAGTTTTTTCATGCTGTCGTGATCTTGGGCCAGCACAACGGCTTCCACCTTCACTTCATTGGCGTCCCGGCTGCTCTGATCTTGCCAGTAGTCCATATGCAGACCATTACCCAGCAACTGCCCCGCCTGTTGAAAGTGGCGATCAATGTCGGCGGAAGCCGCTTCAATGGTGTACTCGCCGTCATTCTCTACAATGCCGGTTCCGTGATCCACGGCAATAGTTTTCAGGTCAATACCGATAATTTGCTTGACTCGCTTCTCCAGCATCCCCTCGCTTCGCAACCATTTTACCTCCTCGGCCATCTTGCCGATGATCTGCGTCTTTACCGTCTTCTGTGCATTCTTGTCGATACAGTCATGGGTAAGCCCTCGACCCAGCCCCATCAAGCGGCGCAGGGCACTTTGCTTGCGCACGGCATTCACCCGACAGGTCACCAATTTGCTCAACGCCTCGAACACTTTCTCCATGCCTTTACGACGATACAAGGTCACCTGTTCGTGGCTGGTGCCGATCTCGGACGGTGGCACATTCTCAACATTTTTCAAATCCTGAATGACTGACTCCACCGTGTCCTGATCGTAGTTGGGCAGGAATAGATGCACGTCGTTCAGGGCGGCATCGGCGTTCACCCGTCTGGCCAGTGGCGTGCGCACCATGCGCCCGAGAAGCTGGGCGATATAAGTATGGTCTTGCGCCCGGCGGAAAGACATCATCACTTCGGCGCGAGGGCAGTCCCAACCGGTAGACAGGCTCGTTTTGAACAGCACCACCCCGATGTCCTTTTCTTCCTCAATACGCGATGCCTCAATGCGCCGCACTCGGCGGCCATTTACATCCAGATCGCCAGTATCGTTAAAGGTGTGCGCCACCTCCCCCTCACGCAAACAGCGACCAATGGCGCTTTCAAGCGTCGCCAGACTGGTGATCAGGCTGGTCCGGGTCAATTTCCCATCGGTGCCGTCCTCCACCTGAACCACCAGGATCGGATAGACCACCGCCCCATCCTGATTCCGGCAATAGTCTCCCCAACGCTTCCCGATATCTTGCCAGCGGTTCGCAGCCTCGGCCAGCAAGGTCATTTCCGCTTGGCCGGTGGAATTCGGGTAATGGATCAGGATACGGTCTTTTAAAAGACCGGATTCCCTTATATTTTCCGCCTGGATGTTGACCTTATGTACCGTATGCTTAGTGCCCGACAGCAGATTCTCAAATCGACTCGGCGTCGCGGAAATTCCGATGACCAGTGGCATATGGCACAGACCATCATCTGAACTGCCCAGCAGGAAGCGCTGCAGGATGGTTTGCGCCTCCTTCGCCGCCTTGCCGCTTTGCATCCCTCGGTGAGCTTCGTCGATCACTACATAGAAACTATTCGGAATGGCCTGTGCAGTATTGGTCAGCGTCTCCCAAAGAGTGTACTGCCGCCCATCGCCTTTCCGGGTCAGTCGCTTTTCGCTGCCCAGTTTCTGGGTGTTTATGAAATAGATATGCCCGCCTTCCAGTCGTTCAGCGTCGAAGCTGGCATCAATGGTTACCAACTGCCGTATCCGGATGCGGTCCGACTTGCCCTCAATCTTCAGTCGGGTCTGCTCGTTCAATTCCGGAATGTCTGAAATCCACAGAATGACGGCATCGGGCTGTGCATCGAATCCCGGTTCGCCGAAGAAGATGTCCTCAAACAGCGCAGTCATGACGATGGTCTTGCCGGCCCCCGTGGGCGCGGAAAAGGATACCGCTTGCGGGCTATTAATTGAAGCCGACTGACGAGCATTTGTCAGCTTGATGTGTAATTCTGCTAGTGTGTCTTCCTGGAAATCAAACAGTCCAATTTTCATGACTCGTGCGCTCCCTTATTGATAACGAAATTCTCCAGATAATCCCGGTAGAGCTGGGTCACATTTGGAATCTTCAACTGCCCGGCCATCTCCCGGAATGCTTCCTCTGAATCGGTCACCAGATAGACATGGGTCAGATCATCCCGGCCGGCCAACTCTGCGGCAAAGTCCGCGAACCGGGTTTCTTCCACCAACACGGCGAAAGGATTGTGCGCCGGAATCAGCATGGACGGGACCGGCTTATTCTTGGGGAGTTCAGGGCGCGGCCCAATGGCCCCAGCCCGCAACCACAAAATGGGCAAAATCTCCCGAAACTGGCGGCCGAGGGCCACATGGTCTTTGTCGAGAAAATCGAGCCGGAAATACTCCAGATTAGCCGGGAAGCCCGCCTTCATGGGACGCTTCTCTTCCTCTGTCATGATCATAGGGCCAAGCCGATCATGGATACGCGCCTTCAAATCATCGAAGATCGCTTTCTGAGCCGTCACTATGTAAAAATCAGTCATGTGCTCCTGACCCTCCAATGCCTCCAGCCAGGCGTCTGCCTGCGAATCGTCGAACAGGATAGAGACCGGATGTTTTTCAGAAACCACGAAGGCGGAATCTCTCGTTACTTCCGATTGCGGGATGCCGTCAATCAAAGCAACTAACTGCTTTTTCTGAGCAGCCGTCGTCAGATCATCCATGGATGTGAAGGCGATCTGACGGAATTTGCGGGGCTTTTCCTTTTCGATGGTTTTGCCTGTGAGGTATTCGCCTTCCAATTCTGAACCGTCATCACGCCTGCCGAGAATGGTGTATCGGGAGCGAGGCCAAGTGATTGATTGACAGATACCCTGTTGTTCCCATTCAGCCTGCCCTTGCTTATAACCTTGTATTTTCAGACTCTGCGCCTCCTCCTCAGACACTTCGTTATTGGTAACCATAATGCAGCGGCGGTTTCCATTATCTTCCGAATTCAGAAGATTAACGGCATTAAGCGTAGTACCTGAACCCGCAAAGAAATCAAATATTAAAGCATCTGGCTTATCTCTCGTAACGGCTGCAATGGCATCTTTTACCGAGTAGATAGATTTTGGAAAAGTGAATTTTGTACCTTCAAGCACATCCCGAACGAAATTTGAACCATAGGCACCAGCATCATGCCTTGATCGGTGCCAAACAGTTTTAATGGCCCTGTTTTTACTGCTGGCAAATTCAATTGTCACAACATTCGTTATTGAATCGCGTCTTGTAATGACGATCTCTCCGGCATCTATTTTTTTCTGGTTCGGTTCGCTGATATAGGTAATCCCGTATGTTTTCCTTTTTTCATCATATTTTCCACAGGAAACATATCCTTTGTCGATCAATTTTCTAAGCGTTAAAAACCCGACACCCCAATTTCCGAAAGAATTATCTGTTCTGATAGGCCATGCTGCAACGTACCCATTCATTTTTTTTCCGGGTACTGGTTCTTGATCAAAGGGTAAAGACTCACCCGCACCAATAACCATTTTCTTTTCCTCATCGATGAAAATTGGATAGAACATATTTTTACGATCCATTCTCCTGGCATTAGTCCCTGAACGTAACAGACCTTTCCATCTCGGTTTCCTTGTCGGGTCGGGTGGATTCAACAGATTGTCATCACTATCAGCGATATAAGCATCTTTCCCAAAACAATAAATCAAGTATTCTTCTACTCTGGAAAATCTGCCCTGAGTGACACCTTTTGGATTGGTTATTGAAGTTACCATCTGGATGTAGTACTCAGGAAACAATTGTGATAATAATGCTCGAAGGTGATGTAACTCATGTTCATCAATAGTAACGATAAGCACTGAATTGTCTGGATTGAGCAAGCGCTTGGCAAGTTTCAGGCGCCTTCGCATAAAAGCCAACCACTTACTATGCCGCCATTGATCATTGGTATCCACATAGTCATTGTTATACTTCCAATCCCGCGCTCCCGTGTTATACGGCGGATCGATATAGATACAATCCACCTTGCCGGCATAGATGTATGCCAGCAATTGCAGGGCGTGGTAGTTGTCCGCTTCGATCAATGTATGCCAGGGGGCGTCATCCGACCCGTTCTGCACCTTGTCCACCGGCGCCAGGGCAGGAAAAATGGGATCACCGAACTGGCGCACCACCACCAGTTCCTCCATCGGAATCTCCCTCGTTTCGCCACTGCCGACATTCCGGCAACGGGCCTTGCCGTCTCGTGTGGACAGCACCCGCCACAGGTCGGCCAGCGGTCCACTTCGTAACGCCACCTTGCTGTGTCGGCGTACCCTGGTGTTGTAGATGGGGGTCAGTTCCGGCAAGTGTTCTTCAAACACCAGACCAAACTTCTTCTCCCCGGCGATGCGGTTGAACTCTACCTTCAAGCGCTCACGCAGTGACTGATCCTCAATGCGAGCAATCAGATCGTCAATCGCCGCCACCGCTCGCCTCCGTGTTGTTTTCGTCGTGATTCATGCTCATTTTGCCCAGCGTGCCATTGGCGACGATAGGATGTTTATTCTTCTAATTGGATCATTGAACCCTTCCAATTTATCAGAACAGTGTTTTTGTAAATTTCTCAACACCGCTTACAAGTTCCTCAACGTCTTCCTTTGTAGGTTCTTTATCCTTATGGTGAACGCATTGATTTCGGATATCACCTAAATGTTGTATCCGCCTCCATGAGGGCACATCAAGAACACCCTCATCTTTTAGAAGAACGTTAAAGTCAGAAATAGTTGGATTCTTTTTCCGTATTTTGAGATTGTGATTGCTTGTTACTTGTGCAAGATGCTTTTCCAATACGACACCCGCAACGGCCCCTGCGGGGCGCAAATAACCGTTTTGAATAAGCTCCAGAGCGGCTTTTAATTCTGAATCAAACAAATCGGCTTGAACGATTGATTTGATGTCAAATAGAGAGCTTTCAAAACGTGCAGATACTGATTTCAGAATAGCTAATTGCTGTTGGAAGAGAGATATAGCGGCATGAGGGCCAACATTTCTTCGTGCAATCTCCAGTCCTTGCAAACAATCTTCAATTCGGTAATTTTCAGGATTTAGAGTCTTCCTGCCCTTTGGTTTTTCATAATATCGAACAAGATCATCCAGGCGATCAGGCAGCAATTGCTTTATTACTGTCTTTGCTTCAGAGTACCAATTCTGATATTCCCGGGCGAAAATCGGTAAATTTTTTATCTCCTTTCGTTTTTTGCCACAGATATCCTCAAATCTGTCCGGCCAGTACGCATGCACCATAGCCATTTCCAGTAGATCACCTTTTACAATCAGTTTTTCTAAGTCCTTTTTATATTTTTCCAAATTGGTTGACATGGTCATGCCCTCCGTTCAGGCGATCAATGTCTTGTAAGAGAGGCGTTGCCCACCCATCCTTTGTCCTAACGCACGCATCCGGTCCAGGGTGTCCACTTCGCAGTTGCCTTCGTTCAAGCGGAAGGTAAATTCGTTCACATAGCGCCCGCAATGCTTCACGCTCCAGTGGTGATACACGCCATTGAATCCGCGTTTGAGCACCGCCCACACCGATTCAATCCCGTTGGTGTGCGCCATACCATTCACAAATTCCCGGGCACTGTGGCAGACCACCGCATGATCATAGCCTTGTAAACCGAGATAGGCGCGGTGCTCGTCGGTGTACACGGTGGAACCGGCTACAACGCTTTCCTGGATGATGCCTTGCAGGGTCGGCTTGCCGGTATCCGTGACGGGAGTGGCCTTCACCCTGCCACCACGCTCGCGTATCCCCAGCACCGCCATCTTGCCGACCGCACCGCGACCCGCCTTGCGCTTCTTGTGTTCATGCTTATTGGCCTCTTTCCCACCCAGGTAGGTCTCATCAACCTCCACCACCCGGGACAGGTCAAAATCTCCCTTCCCGCAGGCTTCGCGGATACGATGCAGCAGAAACCATGCCGTCTTATAGGTCAAGTCCAGTTCCTTGCTCAACTGCATGGCAGAGACGCCCTTCCGAGCAGTCAGCACATAATACATGGCGATGGCCCATTTACGCACGGGAATGTTCGAGGCATGCATGACCGAACCCGTCTTGATGGTGAACTGCTTGCGACAACTCCCGCACCAGTAAGTCTGCTTCTTGGACCGGGATTCGCGGATTCTTTCCACGCCCCCGCAGTGGGCGCATACAGGCTTGCCACCCCACCGAACACTCTCCAACCAACGCACGGCCTTGGTTTCGGTGGAAAACCGCTTCAAAATTTCCGCAATGCTCAAGGTGTTGGCTATTCGCTTCTGCTGCTTCATGGTACTTGCTCCTTATCTCAATAACTCTGCGGATTATTATACCACCCGGTTCTGAACCTTGTCAACCTGAAATAAGTCGTTGATTTGACTATCATTATACGATAAACCGCGGATTATTGTATATAATTCCCTAATTTATCCTCCGGGTTTGTTTCCCCATCGGGCAAAAGATTGCTGGATGTCCTGTTGCCATCCAGATGTATAGATTATCGGCTGTTTTCTTCTGAAAACCCAGAGCCCCGCTCCCGGAAGACAGGGCGGCCTGTCTCTCCCATGTTATTTGCAGTTTCCTGAACGGGTGTTCATGTGTCTATCAGTATCTGGCGGAAAAATCAATCGCTGGCGTCCTCTTGCCAGTGTTTATGCCACATTCCCCGGCAGAGCATCACTAAGCAGTTCTCTTTTGTTTGCAGGGTTTAGCTTTATTTTCAACCCGTTATCTCTCGCCCACTCTGGAGGGGGAGAAGCGCGAGGGCCTTTATACCGACCCGGACAGCGGTGGTTCGGGATTCGCCCGACCGGAGGGGTGGCAGTAACGGGTTATTGCGCCGGGGCCTGTTGTCGGAGTTGCTGGTATTTTTGCAGGAAGGTGACCGCAGCAGATAGTTCTGCGTCCAGTTCGTTTCGACCACGGTTGAAGCTGTCCTGAACGGCATCCCGCATGGCGCTGTCGCTGCCGGCCAGCCCCAATAGCCCCTGTAATCCGGCGGTTGCCAACTGGTAGTAGTCCCGCACGCATTTTTGATAACGGTCCACCTGCTGGCTGATATTACCCAGATCTTTTTTGTCTTCGGGCAGTGTTGGCGGATCGCCGCAGTCCAGGCCGGCTACCCGGTAGGCTTTGATTTCCTGCAGGGTGGTCGGAAGGTTGAGGGATTGGGCGTCGAGCAGTTCTACTTCAAAAATCAGGGTGGCATTAGCCGGTATGCTGCCGGTGGCTTTGTCTCCGTAGGCCATGTGGGGCGGGATGTAAAAAACCGTTTTGCCACCAGTCTGCATGGTTTGCAGTCCTTCGGTCCAGCCTTTTATAACCTGATTCAGCGCAAAACGAGCCGGCTGTCCCCGTTCAACGGAGCTGTCGAATACTTTTCCATCTATCAGTGTACCGTGGTAGTGCACTCTGACCAGATCGGTGGCACCTGGCTTCGGACCGGTGCCGGCACGGATCACTTTGTATTGCAGGCCGCTTTCTGTCGTCACTACACCGGGTTTGCCGGCATTGTCCCGCAGAAAATCAGCACCCGCGTCCGCCAGAGTCGCCGGACTCCACGCTATCATCGCTGCTGCAATCAGTTTGTGTATCGATGTCATTTAACTTTCCTGTGGTTGTTTGTATTGGCCTGAGTCCTTTGTTCCCGAAACCGCTCAGGCATCGATGTCGGGAATCAGTCGATCTTCCAGCACCTGGATTTCGTCCTTAAGACGCAGTTTGCGTAACTTCATGCGGCGCAAACACAGTTGATCGGCGTAAAGTTCTGCTGCCATTTCGTGAATGGCCGCATCCAGTTCTCGATGTTCCTTTTTCAACTGATACAGCCGCTTTTTCGTCTCCGTCATGGCAGGCATTGGTCCGGTTTCATGGTTGGGGTCTGACTTCCCAACTGAGGGTGCCGGCACAGGATAACCGATCTGGCACCGGAGCGGAACTGTTTTCTGTGCGGCCATTACTTCGTTATTTCTGTAAACCCAAAATCCGGCAGTAGAACATCAGTTCGGTTATCAGCGCCCGTCGAATGGTGTCGGCCTTTCTGAAACCGTGTTGTTCTCCGGCAAATATCAGTAGTTCGACATCTATGCCTTTTGCTTGCAACGCCGTTGCCATTTTTTCCGCCTGTTGCGGCGGGACGACCTTGTCTTCGGCTCCCTGCATGAACAGTACCGGGCAGGACAGGCGCTCTACATGGCTTATTGGTGACCGTTGTATGTAGGTGTCTCTTTGCTGTGGATAACGACCTATCAGGCTGTCCAGGTAGCGGGATTCAAATTTGTGTGTGTCTGCCATCAGTGATTCCAGGTCGCCTATCCCGTAGAGACTGCATCCGGCAGCAAATGTTTCCGCAAATGTCAGGGCGGCAAGGGTTGTAAATCCACCGGCACTGCTGCCACGTATCACCATGCGTGCGCCGTCCACCCGCCGCTGTTCAGACAGATAATGTGCGCCGGCTACTACGTCGTCAACATCGTAAATCCCCCAGTGGCCTTTCAGCTTTTCGCGGTATGCCCGTCCATAGCCGGTACTGCCCCGATAGTTGACATCCAGCACCGCAAAACCCCGGCTGGTCCAGTATTGTGTGCGCAGTTCAAGACTCGCTGAGGCGGCCCCCGTCGGCCCGCCATGTGTCATGACCATTAGTGGCGGCAGTTGTCCCGGCGGACCTTGTGTGTCCGGGTTTTTCGGGGCGTAGTAAAAACCGTGGGCTGTGTCATTGTCGGTCGTGGGATATGAAACCGGTTGGGCTGTAGAAAACCAACTGTCACTCAGTTCTGTTTCTCCAGCTTCATTGCATCGGCTAATTGCTCCTGTGCGCAGGTCAATACAGGCCACTTCGTCAGCAGAGGTCGATCCGGCTGCAATGACGACAGCCTTTTGCCGGTCGGCCGCAATGGAGGAGAAATGGTTGTATGGTGTGCTGATTGTTTCTGCTTTGCCGGTATGGGTGCATATACCAACCAGACGCCACAGGCCCTGTTCACATAAGGTCGCTATGATGCGCTGCTCGTTCTGAAAGGCGCAGGTCTTCATGCCAAATTGCCATAGTGGCAGCCCCAGCTCGGCTTCATGGCAGCAGATGCGCTCTATGGTGTCTGTATCATTGAGGTCATTCAGGCGGTACAGTTGCCACCAGCCAGCCGGGTCGTTAATGAAATACAGGCAACCGGCCGGCGACCAGCATGGCTGAAATACGGCCTGTCCGGCTTGCGCAATAATCGGGCGCCTATTGGAAAAATCGCCGTCATCCGCTATGTCTGCCAGCCACATGGCCGTCCCGTCCCAGGGCATATCGGGGTGAGACCAGCTAAGCCAGCATAAATGGCGACCATCCGGACTCAGCGCCGGCGCGGAGTAAAAATCATCGCCACCGGCCAGCACGACAGTCTCGCCATTCGTGCCGTTAATCCGCACCAATTCATTGACCGGTTCAGCTCCGGTTCCATGCGGCATGCTTTCACGTATGGCATACAGGCAGCCATGGCGACCATCAATGACGATGTCAGCAAACCGACAGCCATCCGCCCTGGTCAGTTGCCGGATGTCCGGTTTGCCGGCGGGAGTGGCGACCGTGTGGTATATCTGCTGATCTGCGTTGTTTACGAACCAGATATGACCTCCACCAACCGCCATGGCACCACCGCCATATTCGTGGACGCGGGAGCGCACATTGCAGTGTTCGGGCAGGATGTCTTCGCATCTGCCGTCATGCCAGCGGACGATCGCTGTGCGTCCCTGTTCCTGCGGGCGCCCTTCCAGCCAGTAAATATCATCCCCGTCAAGCACGGCACCACTATAGCGAATCGAGCTGCCGGATATCATCTCCGGCGTAATCGGCGATTGCCATGTGCCATAGGGGGCCTGTGTCTTGCCTGTCATGGCAGCCGATCAATCCGGGGCGAACAGGCTGAGAGTTCCGGCATCGCTGGTGGCGACGGTTCGGAGGTGGTTGATGTAGCAGGTTGCATTTTCAGGTGTTGCCGGTTTTCAAGCATATTTGTCTGCATGTTAAAGCAGTGTCCCTACAAAAGAAAGTTTAATCCCGTTGCAGGGATTCGATATTTCGCTCGATCACTGGCTGTCTTCTCTCCGATCACTCCGGTATTGCATGGCATTGTCGGTTGATCTATGGGCTTTATCGGGCAGCAGGGCCGTTTTTATAGGGTTTGGGGGGGGGGGGGGGGGGGGGGGGGTCTATCCGCTATGGTGTGTATTTGTTTCGCTTTTATCTGACCGGGCGTCCGGCAGGTCACTTGGGAGTTCCGGCTGTGAAGGCGTCCTCCGGGCTGGTCGTAGGCAGGCAGTTTGCCCGCTGATGTTCGTTCGGTTCGCGGTCTGTTTGCCTCTTTTCGCGGGGTTGTTGCATTCGGTCGGTCGGGGCTTCCTGTGCCTGCCATGACGCGATTTCGGGTGTGTGGCATTTTTTGCTGTTGGTTTGTATAAATCAGGGATTTTGCTGGTATGCCTTTGTATGCTGCGGTATAGTGTCTGTCTTATGAGCGCTGAAACACATTTATCCGAAGTCCGGTTTGATTCGCTGAATATGGCACCGGCATTGTTGCAAGGTATCGAGGCGGCAGGCTTTGTCTATTGTACGCCTGTTCAGGCTCTGAGTCTGCCTGAGGCACTGCTGGGGCGTGATATCGCCGGGCAGGCGCAAACGGGCACCGGCAAGACTGCCGCTTTTTTGCTCGCCACCATGAACTGGCTGTTGGCCAAACCGGCCCATGATAAGCGCAGACAGGATCAGCCGCGTGCGGTTATTCTGGCACCTACTCGTGAGCTGGCTATACAGATCGGGCGTGATGCAGAGGTTTTGGGCCGGTTTTCGGGCCTGAGTACCGGCGTTGTGTTCGGCGGTGTCGATTATGACGGGCAGCGTTCCATGCTGGAGGAGGGTGTCGATATTCTGATCGCTACGCCTGGTCGCATGATCGATTATTTCAAGCAAAAAGTGTTTTCTCTGAAAAGTGTCGATGTTTTGGTGCTGGATGAGGCAGATCGTATGTTTGATCTGGGCTTTATCAGTGATGTGCGGTATTTGATGCGGCATATGCCGAAGCCTTATAAGCGCCTGAATATGTTGTTTTCCGCCACGCTTTCCTATCGCGTCGCAGAGCTGGCTTATGAGCATATGAATAATCCGCTGGAGGTGGAGGTCGAACCGGATCGCAAAACGGTCGAGAGTATCCGACAGGTGGTTTATTTTACGGCTGCCGCCGATAAGATTTCTCTGTTGCTCGGTCTGCTGGCCCGTGAGCAGTTTAAACGCACGATTCTGTTCGTTAATACCAAACGAGCCGGTGAGGAGGTGGCCGCTTATTTGCGCGGCAATGAGATCAATGGTGCCCTGATTTCAGGGGATGTGCCACAGCATAAACGCATCCGCCTGCTGGAGAAGTTCAGCAGCGGTGAGTTACCCGTTCTGGTCGCCACCAATGTGGCCACCCGTGGCCTGCATATCCCGGATGTGAGTCATGTGATTAATTTCGATCTGCCAACTGAACCGGAGGATTATGTGCATCGCATTGGTCGTACCGCACGCGCCGGCGCCGAGGGGGATGCGATCAGCTTCGCCTGTGAGGCATATTCTTATCATTTGCCCGATATCGAGGAGTATATCGGCCATAAAATTGAGAGTGAATCGCCGGAGTCTGATTTGCTGGTGGAGCCAAATCCACCGGTATGGCAGGAAAAAAAATGGCCTTCCGGCGATGGCAGGAATAAACCTCAGCGGGGCCGGCGCAATCGAAACCAGAGGCTTTATCGCGGCCGCACTTCCAAAGGGCGGCCCGGAGGGAGACGGGATTAACCTGGATTATCCGGTGAGAGGTTGTGGCTGCGTGAAAGGCCGTTTTCAGCGTGGCGCACTCAGGCATATCTGACCCGGACCGCCGATAGTTGATTGTGACGGCTGGCTATTTCTGCAAAAGCTGCCTGTATCTGTCCTGCTTCCTGTGCTCCACCTTCCGGTAGCGGCAGCAGTAGTTCTACTTCCACTTTTCCATTCAGGTAGTGCAGCTTGATTTCTTCAATGTCGGCAGCAGCCGGGATGTGGGACCAGTAACCGGAAAGCTCTTGCAGAAGAGGGGTTCTCAGTGGCAGGTGGCTGTTGGGCCGGGTATCTTCGTCATTTTCGGGATCAATGTGGATGGTGACATCCTGTATGCGTTCAATACGGTTTTTTAGAAGCTCCCCGACTGCTTCGGCTATCTGATGGCCCTCTGAAACGCTCAGCCTGGGGTGTACCTGAATATGTGCATCAGCCAGTATTTTACCTCCCATCATACGTGTGCGCAGCATGTGCAGGCTGACAACGCCGTCCGTCTGTGCTATCAGGACGGCGATCCGTTGCCGGGTTTCGTCGTCAACGGCAGTATCAACCAGTTCTCTGGCACTGTTGCTCATCAGCCCCCAGGCAATATGGGCTATCATCAGTGCTACCATAAAGGCAGCCACCGCATCCAGAACGGGCAGGCCCGCCATGGCACCCGCTATGCCGGCCAGAACCACCAATGAGGAGATGGCATCCGAGCGATGGTGCCAGGCATTGGCTTCCAGCAGTCTGGAATGAATTTTACGGGCAACCGCCACGGTATAGTGGTAAAGCCATTCCTTGACGATCAGCGACAGGGCAGCAACCATTATGGCCCATATTTCGGGAGGCGACAGCGGCGCTCCGATCTGCATCATCCGGTCAACTGCATCCCAGGCAATGCCTGCCGCTACCGCAATAAGCATAAGCCCCAGTATCACTGTGGCGACGGTCTCTATGCGTTCGTGTCCGTATGGATGTTGCTCATCGGCAGGTTGTGCACCATGGTGCACCGCTATCAGAACCAGTGCATCGCTGGCAAGATCGGAAAGTGAGTGAATGCCATCCGCCAGCAGGGCCGCTGAGTTACCAATAATGCCGGTAACAATTTTTAGAACAGACAGTATCAGGTCAACGCCTGTGCCCACCCAGATGACTGGCTGACCTCTGTTCAATTTATCTGTTTCAGACTGGCGACCGGTACTCATGCCGGGCAACCTGCCTCGATAGCAGTTTCGATAGCATTTCCGCACTCCTGTATGGGCGGGCGGCCCGTATTTGTTTCGTGGAGCGCCATCAGATATGTCGGTTTGGTGGCATCCGGTGCGGCTGTATATTCCCGCGACAGCATCCGTAATATGCCGCCTGAAGTCAGGGCGATGACCCGGCATTGTGCAGAGGTTGTCCGGTCCGGCATGGTTCAAAACGGTATGAAAAAACAATAGCTGCATCATTTTATCGTATTAAGGCGGCCTGTGTCGTTATACTCCGGTGTTTTAAGTTTTGACTGAGATTATGGCTAACTCCGGTATATTCCAGGACCTTGTTCTGAAACTACAGCAGTATTGGGCCGGCAAGGGTTGTGTCATTTTGCAGCCTTATGATATGGAGGTGGGTGCCGGTACGTTTCATGTGGGAACTTTTTTGCGCTCGATCGGCCCGGAACCATGGCGTGCGGCCCATGTACAGCCTTCACGCCGTCCGACCGACGGGCGTTATGGCAAGAATCCTAATCGACTGCAACATTATTATCAGTTTCAGGTGGCTCTCAAACCATCACCTTTGAATATTCAGGGTCTGTATCTGGATTCACTGAAAATGCTGGGCATCGATCCCCTTGTACATGATATACGGTTCGTCGAGGATAACTGGGAGTCTCCCACGCTCGGTGCCTGGGGACTGGGCTGGGAGGTCTGGCTGAATGGTATGGAGATCACTCAGTTTACTTATTTTCAGCAGGTCGGTGGCCTGGATTGCAGGCCGGTAACCGGGGAGATCACCTATGGCCTGGAGCGTATCGCAATGTATTTGCAGGGGGTTGAAAGTGTCTATGATCTGGTCTGGAGCAAACACTCCGAAAGGTCCGTCACTTACGGCGATGTTTTCCATCAAAACGAGGTGGAGCAGTCAGCTTATAATTTTGAGTATGCTGATGTGGATTTTTTGCTTGCCTTGTTTGATCAGTGTGAAAAGGAAAGCAGCCGGTTAATTGAGGCTGGCCTGGCCCTGCCTGCCTATGAGCAGGTTCTGAGGGCTTCGCATACGTTTAATCTGCTGGATGCACGTCACGCTGTCTCGGTTACCGAACGCCAGCGTTATGTCCTGCGGGTGCGCACATTGTCCCGGGCTGTCGCGCAGGCTTATTACGATGCCCGGCAAGCATTGGGCTTTCCAATGTGCGCCGATCAATGATGCCGTTTCTATCCCGGAATCAGGCGATAGTTTGCTGCTGGTATCTGGCCACAGTGGTTGTGTGACCGGTCGCCTGATTGAGCATTTTTTCCTTTATGATCTGACCCAGGCGGGCAAATTCGTCCCGCCGGGCACTGCTGGCACGCCAGACAAGGGCAATTTTACGTACGTAGGCTTTGTTCATCGGATAAAACTCGACATCGGTACCTCTGATCAGTGAGGAGTCCCGCGCCATCTCCGGCACAAAGCTGATACCCAGATCGCTGTCCACCATCTGTATCAGTGTATGCAGGCTGGTGGCTGCAAATTTATTGAGTTTGTCCCGATTGTGCAGACGCAGCGCCACCAGGATATGGTCTCTCAGGCAGTGACCTTCTTCCAGCAGCAGTATGTCTCCCTGCCGGAGCCGGTTGATACGAATTTCGCCGGAGGTGTCCAGCAAGCGGGTTTTTTTATGCACCGCAAGCAGAAAACGGTCCTTAAACAAGGGCATGGTCCGCACACCCTTCAATTCGTAGGGCAGGGCAATCAGAATGAGGTCCAGTCCACCGTGCATGAGTTCTTCATAAAGCCGCCGGGTCTGTTCTTCGCGGATGTACAGGTCCAATCGGGGAAATTGCTGACGGATATCAGGCAGGATTGTCGGCAGCATGAATGGCGCAATGGTCGGTATCGTCCCAAAGCGCAGCTCGCCAGATAGTGGTTCGCGCTGTTCTCTGGCAATATCCACCAGACTTTCCATATCGAGCAGACATTGATGCGCCTGCCCTACAATCTGGCGGCCTATCGTGGTAAATATTACCGAGCGGCTCGTTCGATCAATCAGCTTGACATCCAGGATTGATTCAAGCGTCTGGATAGCGACGCTAAAGGCGGACTGGCTGATGTAACAGGCTTCTGCAGCTCGGCCAAAATGCCCATGCTTTTCCAGAGCTATCAGGTAGCGTAGCTGCTTCACTGTGGGGAGGTTGCTCATATCCTGAATCAGATAAGCCGCATGGAGGAAGGTTATTGTGGGGCGCTTATCAGAATGGGGCTATGGATTCATGGCCTCAATCGTTTCAGATATGAGATTGAGATGGGTGCCATACCACAGCGGGGTAGTAATCAGGGCGCTGTTTTCAATGTCCGCCATCCGGGCCAGCCTGGCAATCTGTCGCCGATCTTTATGGTGCCGCGCAATCCTCATCAGGCTGCGCAGCAGGGTTGCCGACGGGGATGGCATGGCTCCTTCTGCCAGTATCAATTCACGGGCGTCATAAGGAATGATCAGTTTTTCAGATAGCTGCCAACCATGTTTATTGTAGAACCGTTGCAGTGCCGCTGTAGCAATCCGGTTTGCTGTTTCCCATACGACATCATCCCCGGAAATCTCCGCCCAGGCCACCATGCCGGCAGCAACATAGGCATAGTCTTGCAGGCTGACCCGACCGGCCGGTTTGCCGTTATGTATGAAACGCCATAATTGTTCACCATCCCATAGCTGCCCGGCAAGCAGCCGGTAAAGTCTGGCGGCATGTGGGCGATACCGGCTGTCCTGCCTGGCTGCCATACTCAGGCTTTCCAGCATCAGGCCGTTCCAGGCCGCCAGCACTTTGGTGTCAACCGGTAATGTGCGGTTCTGGCGTGCCTTGAGCAGCTTTTGTCGGGCAGATGTCAGCCGTCTTTTCACTTCAGCGGTTTGCAGCCCTGTTTCATTTGAGAACTCAGCAGGGCTGTTCACCTGTTTCAGGTGGTGACCGGCCTCCAGGTAGGGTGCCCCCCGTACACCCCAGATCTGACCCGCAACGGTAAGTTCGTCCCCGGTCAACAGGGTTTTAAGTTCGCTGAGCTGCCATAGGTAGTACCCTCCTTCAATATCTTTGTCATCAACCGCAGACAGGCTGGCATGGAAGCCGCCATTATCCGATTGCATTTCACGAATCAGAAAGTCCAGCGTTTCATAGGCCGTATCACGATAATGAGGTCGATCCAGAATATCGGCCGCCTGTAAATATGCCTTGCCCAGCATGGCGTTGTCATACAGCATTTTCTCGAAGTGTGGTATGTCCCATGCCGGATCAACGGTATAGCGGTAAAAACCTCCTCCAATGTGGTCGCGTAGTCCAAGATTGACCATTTGATCGAATGTCAGCGTCAAAAAGTCGGCCATCTCTTCATTCGGGAATCGCCGCTGGCTTTCCAGCAGGGAAAGCAGGATCGGGGTCATGGGAAATTTGTTCTGGTCACCAAAACCGCCTGAGATGCTGTCGGCCCGGGACAGGGCCTGCTGCATCTGCGCCTTCACCAGGAGTGCGTCCATACCGGTTTGCGGCAACTGTGTCGAATAGGTTTGCCGCTCAGGCTTCATGGCATTAAAGGCGTTTATGGCAATCTCCTGCAGCCCGTCTTCATCCTCGGTCCAGCGTTGCTGGAGCCGGGTGATTACGTTGAGGAAGTTTTCCTGTGGTAAGTAGGTCATGCCAACCAGTGGGTAGCCATCGGGAGTGAGGAAGACATTCAGAGGCCAGCCGGCGTGCCCTGTCGTGCGCTCGGTAAAATCAATCAACCAGGCATCAAGAGCCGGTTGTAGTTCACGATCAATTTTTACGGCAATGGACAGATTGTCGAGTTGCTCTGCCAGATGCTGATCGGAAAAGCTTTCACGCTGCATGACGTGACACCAGTGGCAGGAAAAGTAGCCGCTCGATATAAAGATAAGTTTACTTTCCTGTTTTGCATGTTTGACGATTTGTTCAGACCAGTCCTGCCAGGCAACCGGGTCGTCGCCATGCAAGGCAAGATATGGGGAAGGATGGTTTTGCAGTTGGTTGCCCAGCGGCACCAAGGCCCTGACAGGGGGGGGCGCTATAATGATCAGCAGCATCAAAAGCAGGAGGGCCGGGAAGCTGTTTATTTTTATCGTCATTTTGTTATCCACTCAAATTATATCCGTAGTTCGCCGGTAGCTCTGGAGCATTTTCAGCGGGATTTGCTCTGCACCGTCATCTTTTGACAGCAGCTTTTCAGGTCAGTTGCCACTCAGTTCTGTTGGAGGGGGACGATCTTCAGCGTCGCTGTCCCATTCGGAGGCTTTGTCCAGCTCGCTTTCCATCTCTTCCTGGGACAGTGGCCTGTAGTCATCCGGATAGGCGGCAGCACTGTATCCCTTGGGCGGCGCTGCCGCGGCAGGTTGACCCCCGCCTTGAGATGTTCTGACGCTTTCGTCGGTATCCGCATGCTCATTATGCCCGTTGTCATTCGCCGGCTTGATTAAAATATGCGACATGATGATACCGCCCTCAAACAGTAGCCACATCGGTAGTGCCAGCATGATCTGTGAGATAACATCCGGCGGGGTCAGCAACATGCCAACCACAAAGGCGCTGACAATGATATAGGGGCGTTTTTTGGTCAGCGATTCGGCAGTTGTAATGCCCATGGCAATTAAAATAATGGTTGCTACCGGCACCTCAAATGCCAGCCCAAAGGCAAAAAACAGCGCCAGCACAAAATCAAGGTATTTGTTTATGTCGGTCATTACCGCAACACCCTCTGGAGCAACATTGATCAGAAAACCAAATACCAGAGGGAAAACAACGAAATAAGCAAAAGCTACGCCAGCATAAAACAGCACCACGCTTGAGATGAGTAGCGGCACCGCCAGACGCTTTTCCTTGTGGTAAAGGCCGGGTGCCACAAAGGACCATATCTGGTAGAGCAGGTAGGGCATGCCCAGCATAAGCGAGGCATACATGGCCATCTTCAACGGCGTCAGAAAGGGGGATACTACTTCGACAGCAATCATGCTGGAACCTTGCGGCATGTGCGCCAGCAGGGGGGTGGCCAGAAAATTATAAACATCGTTGGCAAAGGGAAATATCACCGCAAAAATCAATGCCAGAAAGATAACAATGCGCAGCAGGCGGTCGCGCAGTTCAATCAGGTGGGAGATAAATCCCGCTTCGGTATCCGGCAAGCCGGCATCGTCCTCAGATCGACTCATGGTTCAATATGTCCCTGAGAGACAGGCTTCGGGGGGGCTTTTTCATCCCTGCCGCTGGATGTGTCTGTGCCGGTCTCCGGCAGGCTGCCGGCTTTGCTGCCATTGCTCAGGTTCTGCTTGACTTGCCCGGCAATCTGTTTGGTCTCTTCAACGATTTCATAGATGTCGTCCATGGCATTTTGTTTGTCGAGCACCTTTTTTAGTTCTTCAGCCGCCAGTTCCTTGTCAATCTCCGATTTTGCATCGGTCACAAAACGCCTGACCCTGCCGACCCACAGGCCAACCGTGCGGGCAAGACCAGGCAGACGCTCCGGGCCAACCACAATGAGGCCAACCAGCAAAATCATGATGATTTCCCAGAAGCCGAAGTCAAACATGGGCGGAACTGGATCGCAAAGCCGGAACGCTGCCGTATCGGCAAGGTCGTCCGTAACCTGAGTCGCTAGGCCTGCTCTTTCTTTTCAGACACTTTTTCCTCGTCGAATCTGCTGTCCGCCATGCTTTCAAGGGAATCCGCCGAAGGCTGATCTTCACCTTCCTTCAACGATTTCTTGAAACTTTTGATCGCACCACCCAGATCTGTGCCAACATTGCGTAATTTTTTGGTGCCAAACAGTAGAATCACAATCAACAGAATCAATATGATTGAACCGGGACCAATACCACCAAAACCCATCTTCCTTCTCCTAAAAAATGACTGTATTGAGGCATAGTATCAGAGATAAGGGCATCGCGTGTGAAATCAATGCACATATCCACGCCATTTGTCCGAGTGAGCGCAGCAGACTAATGGCGTGAGTCGGTACCGATTGTGCTGCCTAGAAGCGAATATTGTCCAGATTGGACAGGTACCATTGGTAGGTTTGTTGCAGACCGCTTTCCAGCGAGATGGATGACTGCCAGCCCAGTGACTTCAATTTGGATACTTCCATCAGTTTGCGAGGTGCCCCATCGGGCTTGCTGGCGTCAAAAATAAGCCGTCCATTAAATCCGGTCACTTTTGCAATTGTTTCGGCCAGTTCTTTTATGGTGCAGTCAACTCCACTGCCTACGTTTATATGCGATAGCATCGGCTGCGTCTTCGATTGGTAGATTTCCGGATCCAGTTCCATGACAAATATACTGGCTGCCGCCATATCATCTACATGCAGAAATTCCCGCCTGGGCCTGCCGCTCCCCCAGATGACAATTTCATCACATCCTTCAGTTGCAGCATCGTGGAACCTCCTTAATAAACCAGGTATGACATGAGAGTTTTCCGCATGAAAGTTGTCACCCGGCCCGTAGAGATTGGTCGGCATCACACTGCGATAGTTACGCCGATACTGGCGATTGTAGCTTTCACATAGCTTAATACCTGCAATTTTTGCAATCGCATACGGCTCATTGGTCGGTTCCAACCGACCGGTCAGGAGCGCATCTTCGCGCATTGGTTGCTCGGCATAACGCGGATAAATACATGAGGAACCCAGAAAAAGAATATTGTTCACGTCGCTACAGTGTGCAGCATGTACAATGTTCGCTTCAATCATCATGTTCTGATAGATAAACTCCGCGGGACAGGTGTTGTTTGCGTGTATGCCGCCTACTTTTGCAGCGGCCACATAGATGTCGTCAATTTTATGTTTCTGAAAAAAAGCCGATACCTGATCCTGTCTGGTCAGGTCACATTCCTGACGTGAGGCTGTGAGAATATTTTTATATCCTCTCTTTTTCAGTTGTCTGACAATCGCCGTTCCTGTCATCCCTCGATGACCGGCAACAAAAATGGTTTTATCTGTCATAAAGAGTCGTTAGTCGCGGGCAGTTAAGAGTGTTGCTTACTAAGCACGCTTTTCCAGCAAGGCGTGATTTTTGGCATCTTTAATATCTTTGGCTATCATCTCTTTACACATTTCTTCAACGGTAATTTCCGGAACCCAGCCCAGTTCATCTCTGGCTTTGGTGGCGTCACCAAGTAACATATTTACCTCAGTAGGACGAAAATACTGCGAATCAATCAATACTATTTTGTCGCCGACCGACAGCGCCGGGGCATCGTCTCCGGTAATATGCTCAACAATACCAGCTTCGTCCATGCCCTCTCCCTCGAAACGCAGTGTAATACCTAACATGGAGGCTGACATGCACACAAAATCTCTTACGGTCATCTGCTTGCCTGTCGCAATAACAAGGTCCCTTGGCTGTTCCTGCTGAAGCATCATCCATTGTGCACGCACATAGTCTTTGGCATGGCCCCAGTCTCTCAGCGCATCCAACTGCCCCAAGTAAAGATATTTCTGCAGGCCCTGCGCCACCTTGGATAAATCACGTGTAATTTTACGGGTAACAAACGTTTCACCACGCCTTGGTGATTCATGATTAAACAAAATCCCGTTGCTGGCATGAATTCCGTAGGCTTCTCTGTAATTGATCGTTATCCAGTAGGCATACAGCTTGGCAACCGCATACGGACTTCGCGGGTAAAACCGGGTGGTTTCTTTCTGTGGAATCTCTTGAACCAGGCCATAAAGCTCCGATGTTGATGCCTGATAATAGCGCACCTTGTTTGACAGCCCAAGATTATGAACAGCCTCCAGAATTCGTAGAGCACCGAGGCCAACCAGATTGGCAGTGTATTCAGGTATTTCAAAACTTATTCCCACATGGGATTGAGAGGCCAGATTATATATTTCATCAGGCTGGACTCTTTCGATGATCCCGAGAGTATTTATACTGTCTGTCAAATCACCGTAATGCAGAAAGAAATGTTGGTTTTGTTCATGCTTATCCTGATATATATGATTTATTCTCTCGGTATTAAAGGAGGAGGAGCGGCGCTTGACCCCATGCACCTCATATCCCTTATCCAGCAGAAATTCGGCAAGATAGGAGCCGTCCTGGCCGGTAATGCCTGTAATTAATGCTTTTTTCACTGAATTTGCTCCTCTATTTTAGTGCGACCATGGCTGTCAATTTCTTGTACCAGTCTTTCGATAAAAACTTCGAGCGGCATGCTGCCCATGTCTGTGCCATTTCTTGTGCGCACAGATATGGTTTTCTGCTCCATTTCTCTGTCACCTGCTATTAACTGAAAGGGGATGCGCTGCATACTGAGCTCGCGTATTTTTAGTCCAATCTTTTCATTTCTGAGGTCAGCCTCGGCCCTTATGCCTTGCCCGACAAGCATTGCCTGAATCTGTCTGACATACTCTTCGTGTTTGCTCGTGATATTGATCACGGTGGCCTGCACAGGCGACAGCCAGACGGGCAGTGAGCCTGCATAATGTTCTATGAGTATCCCTATGAAGCGCTCAAAAGATCCCAGAATCGCCCTGTGCAGCATGACGGGCACCTGCTTTTCACTGTTTTCATCGACATAATGCGCATCCAGTCGCCCGGGCATCGAAAAATCGACCTGCATCGTGCCACATTGCCAAACCCGGCCTATGCAGTCTTTCATGGAAAACTCAATCTTCGGGCCGTAAAAAGCACCTTCTCCCGATAGCTCTTCCCAAGGCAACTCGTGATGATCCAAGGCATCGGCCAGTGCCTTTTCTGCCCTGTCCCAGTCTGCATCGCTGCCTACCCGCTGTTCCGGGCGCGTGGAAAGCCGGTAAATTATCTCCTCAAAACCAAAGTCAAGATATACTTCGTGCAGAAAGTCTATAAAGCGTGAAACTTCTGGCTGAATCTGTTGTTCAGTGCAAAAAATATGCGCGTCATCCTGGGTGAAGCCGCGCACACGCATCAACCCGTGTAACGCGCCTGAAAGCTCATTACGGTGACATGATCCAAATTCCGCAAGCCGCAGTGGTAAATCACGGTAGCTTTTTAGTCCCTGATTGAATACCTGTATATGACACGGGCAGTTCATGGGCTTGATGGCAAAGTTTCTATCTTCCGATTCGACAGCAAACATGTCATCACCAAACTTCGAGGCATGCCCTGATTTTTCCCACAGCGAGTAGTCAATTATCTGTGGGGTATTGATCTCTTTGTAACCATGGGTGTACAGCTTCTGCCGCATATAGTTTTCAATGGTTTTATAGATTGTCCAGCCCTTGTCATGCCAGAAGACCATGCCCGGCGCTTCTTCCTGCATGTGGAAAAGGTGTTGCTGCCTGCCAATTCTGCGGTGATCACGCCTTTCTGCTTCTTCCATCTGGTGCAGATGCTGCTTGAGCTGTTTTTTGTCTGCCCAGGCGGTGCCGTAAATGCGTTGCAGCATTTCATTATTGGAGTCACCGCGCCAGTAGGCCCCGGCAATCTTCATCAGTTTGTAGGCTTTCGGCAGTTTGCCTGTGCTTGGAAGGTGGGGGCCACGACAAACATCAAACCAGTCGCCCTGACGATATATCGATATCGTCTCTCCAGCCGGTATCGCTTTAATGATCTGGACTTTGTACTCCTCACCCATTTCCTGAAATGTCCTTATCGCCTGATCACGGCTCCATTCTTCCCGTTCTATCGGCAGATTACGGCCCACGATTTCATTCATCCTGGCTTCTATCTTCTGCAAATCATCTGGAGTGAACGGCTGTTCACGCACAAAGTCGTAGTAGAAGCCATTTTCTATCGCAGGACCTATGGTAACCTGAGTACCGGGATACAATTCCTGAACGGCTTGGGCCATAACATGCGCCGCATCGTGGCGAATCAGCTCAAGTGCTTCCGCACTTTTAGCAGTAATGATCGATAATTCGGCGTCCTCCGTGATAAGGCAGGATGTATCGACCATCCTGTTATCGACCTTGCCCGCCAGGGCTGATCCGGCGAGACCCGAACCAATATCCCGGGCGACCTGCATGACCGTTACCGGATGATCAAATTGACGTTGGCTGCCATCCGGCAGAGTGATGTTTGGCATATCTTGTCCTTTGTCAGTGGCGACCCTTACGTGAGGCCGCGTGAATATGGGATTGGTAGGCACGATTGGACTCGAACCAACGACCCCCACCATGTCAAGGTGGTGCTCTAACCAGCTGAGCTACGCGCCTGAAGCCTGAAAGCAAGTGTGTGATCATACCAACACATATACCCGTTGTCAATCCCAAATCAGGAGGGGAAGCCCCAAAAGGTCGTCCGATATGTATCTGGCATGAAAGGACTGCTTTTCGCACCAAAATGAACCGGTTGCTGTGCTTTAGGGATATATCTCCCGCATCACCAATGATTCCGATCTAATCGGCATTTTCATGGGTGCCTACAAAATTTTCGTTAATATCATTTATCTGGTCCCTGATGGCGGCCGCCTGCTCAAATTCAAGATTGCGGGCGTGTTGATACATCTTCTGCTCCAGTTGCCTGATCTGTCTGACCCGTTGGTCGGGCGACATGCCAGAATAGCTTTGCTTTGTCTCGGCTGCCTTTAATCCTCTGGATTTTTTCCTCGCATATCCGGAGTCTCTGCCGGGGACCGCTTCCATAATGTCGCTGATCTTTTTTTGAACGGATTGTGGCGTAATACCGTGTTTTTCATTATGTGCCACCTGCTTTGCCCGGCGGCGCCCGGTTTCATCAATCGCCCTTTGCATGGAGCCGGTAATTCTGTCGGCATATAAAATCGCCTTGCCGTTTATATTGCGTGCAGTTCGCCCGATGGTCTGAATAAGCGATCCCTCCGATCTCAGAAAGCCTTCCTTATCGGCATCAAGAATCGCCACTAACGAAACCTCCGGCATATCCAGCCCCTCGCGCAGCAGGTTGATACCTACCAGCACATCAAACTCACCGGCCCTTAAGTCCCGAATAATCTCCACCCGCTCCACGGTATCAATATCGGAGTGCAGATAACGCACATGTATCCCGTGTTCGTTCAAATACTCTGTCAAATCCTCTGCCATACGCTTGGTCAGAGTTGTAATTAATACTCGCTCATTCGCTTTTGCCCGAAGACGAATTTCGGACATCACATCATCGACCTGAGTATCGGCGGGCCGGATATCAATCTGCGGGTCAACCAGCCCGGTCGGCCTGACAACCTGCTCTACCACATCGGGATTCTTTTTCAGTTCATAAGGCCCAGGGGTCGCTGATACATAAATCGTTTGAGGTGATCGTGCTGCAAACTCTTCAAACTTCAGAGGCCGATTGTCCAGAGCTGAAGGCAATCGAAACCCGTATTCCACCAGATTTTCTTTTCGGGAGCGGTCACCCCGATACATCCCGCCTATCTGAGGTATCGTGACGTGACTTTCGTCAATAATCATGATCGCATTGCCGGGAAGGTAGTCGAGCAGGGTAGGCGGTGGCTCACCGGGCGCCCTGCCGGTCAGCAAACGCGAGTAGTTTTCAATGCCTTTGCAGTGTCCGAGCTCTTGCAGCATTTCTATATCGTAATGTGTGCGCTGCTGCAATCGCTGCGCCTCAACCAGCTTGTCCAGCGCATGGAGTTGCTCCAGACGCTCTTTAAGTTCCTCCCGAATTTTTTCGATGGCGTTGATAATTCGGTCCCGTGGAGTAACATAGTGGCTGGTCGGATAAATGGTCAGGCGCGGCACGCCCCTCTGTACATGACCCGTCAGGGGATCAAACCAGCTCAGGTTCTCAATTTCATCATCAAACAGCTCGACCCGAACGGCATCCCGCTCCGACTCCGCCGGAAAAATATCAATCACATCACCACGTACCCGAAAGGTACCGCGATGCAGTTCAGTATCATTCCGTTCATATTGCAGAGCAGCTAGTCGGCGTAAAATTTCCCGCTGGCTGATTTCATGGCCCCGGGCCAGATGCAAAACCATACTGAGGTAGGCCTGTGGGTCACCCAAACCATATATGGCGGAAACCGATGCAACGATGATGGCATCCGGACGCTCCAGCAATACCCTGGTCGCCGATAATCGCATCTGTTCAATATGTTCGTTTATGGCGCTGTCTTTTTCTATGTAGATGTCACTTGAAGGTATATAGGCCTCTGGCTGGTAGTAATCATAATAGGAAACAAAATACTCAACCCGGTTATCCGGGAAAAATTCCTTCATCTCACCATATAGCTGGGCGGCCAGAGTTTTATTGGGTGCCAGCACAATAGCCGGGCGCCGCACACGCTGAATGACATTGGCCACCGTGAAAGTCTTGCCAGACCCCGTCACTCCCAATAAGGTTTGATGAGCAAGGCCGCTTTCGAGCCCCTCAACCAGTGCGCCGATGGCGCCAGGCTGATCACCTGCCGGTTGAAATTCACTGTGCAGGGAAAATTCCTTCTGCTCTGTTTTATGTTCAGGCATATTCCGGTTTTTATCGCTTTGTTATCCAGTCAGAGTTCCGGTATGATAGGCATCCACTTTTTCAGCCGCATCCAAACAAGCATTTTAAGGTAACATACATTGTCCAGAGCACTTTCAAATCGCGTTCAAAAGGTCAGGCCCTCACCAACCCTGGCGATCACCGCCCAGGCCGCCAAGCTCCGTACCCAAGGAAAGGATGTCATAAGCCTCGGAGCCGGGGAACCGGATTTTGACACCCCCGCGCATATCAAGTCAGCCGCCGCCGAGGCGATACAGTCCGGATTGACCAAATATACAGCTGTTGACGGCACGACAGAATTAAAATCCGCCATCATTGATAAGTTCAGACGTGATAACGGCCTCGAATTCACCGAAGATCAGATCCTGGTTTCGTGTGGTGCCAAGCATAGCTTTTACAATCTGTGTCAGGCGATTATCAACCCCGGCGACGAGGTTGTTATCCCGGCCCCTTACTGGGTTTCCTACCCGGATATAGTACTATTGGCAAATGGCATACCTGTCATTGTGGAGGCAGGGATGGAGCAGCACTTCAAGATCACGCCGGAGCAACTGGACTCGGTTATCACAGACAAAACCCGGCTTTTTGTCATTAACAGTCCGTCCAACCCGACAGGTGTCGCCTATAGCCGTGCGGAACTGGAGGCACTGGGCGAGGTTTTGCGCCGCTATCCGCAGGTGTTTATCATAACAGACGATATATATGAACATATTATCTGGGGTGAACAGTCTTTCTATAATATCGTCATGGCCTGCCCCGATCTGTCAGACCGTATCATGGTGCTGAATGGCGTCTCCAAAGCATATGCCATGACAGGCTGGCGCATCGGCTATGCAGGCGGACCCGCTGAAGTTATTAAAGCGATGAAAAAGATACAATCGCAAAGTACATCCAATCCAGCTTCAATTTCTCAGGCCGCATCTGTGGCAGCCCTGAACGGCAGCCAGTCGTGCGTCACCAGCATGGTTACTGAATTTAAGAAGCGTCATGATTATGTCGTTGATAGGTTTAACCAGATTCCCGGAATATCCTGCCTGGCCGGCGACGGTACTTTTTATGCCTTCCCCAATGCCAGCGGGGCAATAGCAAATAAGCCCGGTATCAGCGATGATCTTGAGCTGGCTTCTTTTCTGATTAATGAAGGCGGCGTCGCCATCGTTCCAGGCAGTGCCTTTGGTTCTTCAGGCAGTTTTCGTGTATCCTTCGCAACCAGCATGGAAAGCCTGCAGTCCGCAATGGAAAGAATATCAGCGATATTGACTTGAATAGGTAAAAATATGTTCGGACATGTACCAGTCTGGAAATATATTGCAAAAGTTACCATGTTGCAGTAGGGTATGCACCCTTGCCAATCCCCTGTAGCTCAGTTGGTAGAGCAAATGACTGTTAATCATTGGGTCGCTGGTTCGAGCCCGGCCGGGGGAGCCATTCAACTAAAAAGGCCGCTTTATGCGGCCTTTTTTATCCGCCATCCTGGCTTATAGCTCATTGAGGTATTTCCTGAATCCGTCAGCCAGATCCGGGTGCTTCATTGCATACCGAACCGTCGCCTTCAGGAAGCCCAGCTTTGAACCACAATCATATCGGGTTCCGTGAAAGCGAAAAGCATAAACATCCTGCTGCCGCGCCAGAGTCGCCAGGGCATCAGTCAACTGGTACTCTCCACCGGCATCTCGCCCGACCTTTGCCAAAATGGGGAATATCTCAGGCTGCAGAATATAGCGACCAATAACGGCCAGACGAGATGGCGCTTCTGTTCGACACGGCTTCTCAACCATATCCCTCACGCGCATAGGGCTGCTCTCGTCATTATCAACACTGACCACTCCATAGGCAGCGATGTCTTCATCGCACACCTCATCCACAGCGATAACGCTGCCACCGGTCTGCTGCTGTACATCAACCATCTGCTCCAGACAGCCTGTTTCGTGGTCAACCATATCATCCGGCAGAATGACTGCAAAGGGCTCATTGCTGACAACCGGTCTGGCACATAATACCGCATGGCCCAAACCAAGCGGATGAGATTGCCGAATGAAACTGCAGCTGACATGCGGTGGAATAATGTTACGGATAATCTCAAGCAGACCAGCCTTTTGTCGGGCCTCCAGCTCGGTTTCCAACTCCACAGCAGCGTCAAAATGGTCTTCAATGGATTTTTTGGTTCGTCCGGTTACAAAAACCATATGGGCACAGCCGGCTTCCACCGCTTCTTCAACCGCATACTGGATCAACGGCTTGTCCACTATGGGCAACATCTCCTTGGCAACAGCCTTGGTTGCCGGCAGAAAGCGAGTACCTAGCCCACCCACGGGAAAAACAGCTTTTTTGATGGTCGGCTGTGTCATGATGTTACGTCGCGCTGGTACTCAGGAACAAGAGCGCTGATTATTTCAGTAATCCGCGCTTCCTCGTATGAACAACAGGCCTGCTCAAGTGCATTTAAGGCATCGCTTATATCTGCATGGACCTGTTCTCCGCTGCGCACAAGTCTGATTTTATGGTGGTTTGTCGGATCCAGAACCTCGCTGGAGTAGAACAGTTCCTCATAAAGCTTTTCTCCAGGACGCAGCCCCGTATAGATAATCTCAATTTCCCTGCCGACTTCTTTGCCCGATAACAGGATCATCTGCTCTGCCAGATAACTGATTTTTACAGACTCGCCCATATCCAGAACAAATATCTCCCCTCCCTTTCCAATGGCTTTTGACTGTAGAATCAACTGGCAGGCCTCAGGTATCGTCATAAAGTACCGCGTTATATCCGGGTGCGTCACCGTCAAGGGCCCGCCATGCTCTATCTGCTTACGGAACAGTGGGACGACACTTCCGGCAGAATTTAATACATTACCAAACCGAACCGTTATAAAGCGGGTACGGCCTTGCTCGGAAAATACCTGACACATGATTTCAGATATTCGCTTGGTTGCCCCCATGATGCTCGTCGGGTTGACTGCCTTGTCGGTAGAGATCAGAATAAAATCGCTGACATTATTTTCTATAGCCGATTGAATTGTATTTTTTGTGCCTATGACATTATTCAAAACAGCTTCACGAATATGTGCCTCCAATATCGGCACATGTTTATAAGCTGCCGCGTGAAAAACAATATCCGGAGCAAACTGCTTTATTACCCGGCTGACAGACTGATAGTCACTGACATTAATTAGCCGTATATCCAGACTCACACCCGGATAATCACGCCGTATTTCCTGCTCTATTTGATAAAGGCTATACTCATTATGATCGATAATGAGCAGGCGCTGAGGCTCAAGGCGACATATCTGACGGCAGAGTTCAGAACCGATAGACCCTCCACCTCCTGTAACAAATACCGCCCTGCCTGCAATACCGGCGCGAATAGACTGCCAGTCCAACGATACCGGATCACGCCCCAGCAAATCCTCAATCGAAACCTCTCGAAGATCATTGACAGTAACTTTTCCAGATATGACATCGGATACTTTCGGCATGGTAATAAAGGGCAACAGGGTATGCTCACATGCCTCCACAATATGCTTCATATCAGCATGAGAAGCGGACGGGATGGCAATGATGATCAGGTCGATATTATTCTGTACGACCACCTGATGGATATTGGTAACCGTATCAATCACACGCAGGCCATGTATTTCCCTGCCATGCTTGCTTTTATCATCGTCGAGGAATCCCATCGGCACATAATCTCCGTCGTGGGACCTGATCAGGTCTCTGACCAACTGCTCGCCCGCGTCTCCTGCCCCAATGATAAGCGCCTTCTTTTCAGGAGAGTCCGTCAGTTTGTAATCTTTGCTCCACCGATAAATCAGGCGTGGCCCCCCAAGCAATATCAGCAAAAGGATACTGTATATAGGCAAAATTGATCGTGGAACAATGCTGGATGATGGCATCAGTAAATAGATAATTACCGCCAGCGGTAGAGCAGCCATGACGATCGATTGACCAATTCGAAGCAGATCGGGAATTGAGGCATAGCGCCAGACACCCCGGTGCAAACCAAAGTACCAGAACATAAAACCCTGGATGATCACGACCAGAACAAGTATCTGAAGACCAGGATAAAGGTATGCCTGCGGAATGATCTCCAGATTAAAGCGCAGCCAGTATGCGCCCAGCCATGATATGTGCACCGCCGTAATATCATGCAGGAATACCGCAAAACGCTTTCCCGGATATGGTTTCAAAGTGCCTTCTCTGTATTTAGATGCTTTATAAATCTGGTTTCTATCAAAAAAACAATCATCGCATAGGCTATGAATAAAAATGAAAAAACAGCTATCTGGACAGAAACTGCCGCATCAACCATGAATATCGCACATAAAGAGACGA
Organism: Gammaproteobacteria bacterium; assembly: GCA_965214035.1. Lineage (GTDB taxonomy): Bacteria > Pseudomonadota > Gammaproteobacteria > JAJDYQ01 > JAJDYQ01 > JAJDYQ01. The sequence goes on from OZ243932.1 coordinate 2,034,628, forward strand.
TAAGCATAATGATGTACTCGGCCAATACGGTCTTTCTATGCCCCCATCCAGAGCGAACCATTATTTGATAATAGTGGCTTTTATGAGCCCGCCAGAATTTTTTTCTTCGATATATACGCTTAATCAATGTCAGGGAAGCGTCAATAATGAAGGGAGAAAAAATAACAGCGGATAACCAGATCGGTATAACATCCTCATTATGCGCATACAGTGATAATACGGCGACCGAAAAACCAAGCATGCAGGAGCCGGTGTCGCCCATAAATATCTTCGCTGGCGGCAAATTGTAGTAAAGAAATCCTGCGGTTGACGCGGTCAGACCAAGGCTCATAAAAAATAATAAGCTGTTGCTCTCCATATGAGCCAGAACAGCATAAGCACCAAAACCAATAACAGCCATACCACCGGCAAACCCATCCATACCATCCATGAAGTTGTATAAATTGATTATCCAGACAATGTATATGACGGTCACCATAATGGACAGCCAGTCTGCAAGTGCCCATTCAATTCCAGGTAATGATATGGCAGAAAGGAGTATGCCTTTCCATGCGACACAGGCAGCGACCGTTATATGGACAACCAACCGGATGAAAACGGACAAATCATAAAGATCATCCGCAAGTGCAACAATCATCAGCACAGTAGCCAGCAAGCCATACAACATCAGAAATGGCATCTGACCATGCATGAAATAGTTATAAAGAATACCCGATAGCATGGATACATAAATGGCCAGTCCTCCGGTTCGAGGTGTCGGCATCGTATGCAGGGATCGATCATTGGGTTCATCCAGAATGCGCAGTCTTGATTGGCGGCGCGACAAATAGCGCGTTATCATCAAAGCTCCCATAAACATCATGAATAAGATCGCAGCCATGGATGGTGGATCAGACAACACCCTCAATACCCCCTGAAAACCGGCGACATGTCATTACGATAGCCAGCTATTTAATATACCTGCGCGGATTCAACTCGCAAGTGCAATCTGTAGTTTGATTCCTGAAAATACCTCATTAGGCGTTTTAATGCCAAGACATTTTTCAGGTCGATTATTCAGTCTATTCATGGCTGGCTCAATTTCTCTGTGGGTAATGGTTGTCAACTCACCCCCCTTTGGAAAGTACTGTCGGATGAGTCCATTGGTATTTTCATTCAGGCCCCGCTCCCATGAAGCATAAGGATGGGCAAAGTAAAACCGGGCGTTGAGTGTATCGGCGATATGTTGGTGACCGGCAAACTCCTTACCGTTATCGCAGGTCAGTGTGATGACCCTGTCGGACCATGGCGCCAGAAGATCGATGATGGCATCCGTGACGCATTGGGCTGTGTTACGTTGGACCTTTTTGATCAAGGTGAAACGGGATTTTCGCTCGGTCAGGGAGACCGGGGCTTGTCGGTGGTTTTTACCGATCAGGGTATCGAGTTCCCCGTCGCCGATACGTGAACGGGTATCAACGATTCCGGGGCGCTGGTCAATGCTGACACGACCGGCAAGCTGACCCCGGCGATTGTAGCTGCCATCGCGTTTACGGCGCTGCTTTTGGCAGCGCAGATGACGATACAGATGCCCCCCCCTCATGCTTGTCCCGCACAATGTATTGGTCAATCCATTCATGACGGACCGACCGGTTCCTGTGTGCTTTGAGCCACAGGCTGATTTGCTCTGCACTCCAGTCAAGCTCCAGCAGGTGTCGTACATGACTCCGGGTCGTCTCGGTCACCCGGTAGCGCACTTTGACCTGTCGGCGCTTGTCACTCAGGCGTTGAGCCTGTTCAGGGCGATAACCACGAAGGCCCGTATTGCGCTGAAGCTCACGGCTAATGGTGGATCGACTTCAACCTGACATCATGGCTATCCCGGATTGGTTATGACCGGCTTTCTTCAGGGCATCAATCCGGTATCGTTGTTCCTGGGCAAGCTGTTTGTATCTCATCGTGCTCCTCTTTCCTGGCAGAATGGGAAAGCTGTGAATCATATAGCAGCTTACCCTATCGCCAACTCGTCAAGAGTTGCACTTACAAGTTGCATTCAGGCTGAAAAATAAAGGTGCCACCCGCCAAAATCAGATTAATTTTTGGCCCAAATCTTATGGAGTACGGTAGTATAATCGCAAAGGCTTTATGTTAATCTGGCTTGAGGTTTGGGCAAATCAGTCGTAGGATCGGCGTCATTGTCGCATTTCGAGCCTTGGACCGGCATCGGTCGAGATCGTGTATAAACCGTGCGGCCTGATGGTATCAGGCGGGCACCTATAACTGATCTCCTGCCCCGCTTCCGGTTGGTGTGTTTTTTTCGGAGGATTATAATATCGCAGCAAAAGAGAACCGCCTGAATGGGGACATTGCCGCCCCAGAGGTCAGGCTGATTCAGGCTAACGGAAATCAGATGGGTATTGTCGATATTCGACAGGCCCTGGAAATCGCTGAAGAGGCCGGTCTGGATCTGGTGGAAATTGTACCGAACGCGAAGCCGCCTGTCTGCCGGGTGATGGACTTCGGCAAGTTCAAATATGAGCGGAGCAAGAAGGCTCAACAGGCCCGAAAAAAGCAGAAGCAAACGACGGTAAAGGAAATAAAGTTCCGGCCCGGTACAGAGGAGGCAGATTATCAGGTAAAATTAAAAAACCTGATCCGTTTTCTTTCCGATGGCGATAAAACCAAAGTTACACTGCGTTTCCGCGGGCGGGAGATGGCTCATCAGGAATTGGGGTCTAAATTACTGGGCCGAATTGAAGAAGACTTGCAGAAATACGGCAAAGTAGAGCAGTACCCCAAGATGGAAGGCCGTCAAATGGTTATGGTGATTGGCCCCCACAAGAAGTAATCCCGGTTCGCCGGGATTCCAGGGAGCACTCTGAGGTCATTAGAGTTCCCCTGAGAGTTTTTATTTTTATTCAGGAATGTCTTATGCCCAAGATCAAGACTAACAGCGGAGCCGCAAAGCGGTTCAAGAGAACTACATCTGGCAGATTCAAGCGCAATCAGTCGCATCGTCGTCATATTCTGACGAAAAAGCCGAACAAGCGTATGCGCCACCTGCGTGAGACTGCTTATATCCATAAGGCGGATGAAGCTCTGGTAAAACAGATGCTTCCCTACGCCTGATGCTGCTATCAGGAGAAACACCGTGGCAAGAGTAAAACGTGGTGTGGTTGCACACACAAAGCATAAAAAAGTATTGAAGAGAGCAAAGGGCTATTATGGTGCCCGTAGCCGTGTATATCGTGTTGCCAAACAAGCCGTCATCAAGGCAGAGCAGTATGCCTATCGCGACCGCCGCCAGAAAAAACGTCAGTTTCGCTCTTTGTGGATTGTACGCATCAATGCCGCAGCGCGTGAGTGTGGTTTATCATATAGCCGCTTAATGGACGGCCTGCACAAAGCAGGCATTGAAGTAGATCGCAAAGTTCTGGCAGAGCTGGCGGCTGAAGACAAAGTCGCTTTTGCCGCATTGGCCGAGAAAGCAAAGACGAAGCTCACAGCCTGATTTTCTGAATATCCGGGCATGGATTTATTATCCAGGGGGAGGGCTGATCGTATGCTCTCCCCCTTTTTTATTTTCAGCCTTAAACATATTTCTGATTAAAACAGGACGGATTTTTAATGGATGAGATCGAGCAACTACTGCAGGAAGCGATAAATGCACTGGAGGCATGTGATGATATTGGCAGGCTGGAGAAATTGCGCATCCGCTACCTCGGAAAAAAAGGTGAGCTTACCGAGCATCTGAAATCTCTGGGCCATTTGCCCGCAACAGAAAAACCAAAAGCAGGGCAGGCCATCAATAAAGCCAAACGGGATTTTCAACAACGACTGGAACAACGCCGGGCAGAACTGGAAAAACTGGCGACTGAGGATCGGCTGGCAACTGAGACCATTGATGTCACATTGCCGGGAAGAGGGCAACCGGGAGGTGGCCTGCATCCGGTAACCATAACCACACGCCGGATTGTCAGCTTGTTTGAGAGCATGGGTTTTCATGTCGAAGAAGGCCCTGAAATTGAGGATGACTTCCATAATTTTGAAGCATTGAATATCCCGCCACATCATCCGGCGCGCACCATGCACGACACCTTTTACTTTGATGCACACCATTTGCTGCGAACCCATACCTCGCCGGTGCAGGTAAGAGCCATGGAATCCAGCAAACCGCCATTACGCATTATCGCCCCGGGCCGGGTTTACCGTTGTGATTCTGATCTGACCCATACTCCGATGTTCCATCAGGTCGAGGGTTTGTTTGTTGATAAAAAAGTCAGCTTTGCTGATCTCAAGGGTACGTTAGTCGAATTTATGCGCTATTTTTTCGAAAAAGCTGACTTGCAATTGCGTTTCCGCCCGTCATATTTCCCCTTTACCGAACCCTCGGCCGAGGCTGACATCCAGTGTGTCATCTGTAACGGCAAGGGTTGCAGGGTCTGTAGCCATAGCGGCTGGCTGGAAGTACTGGGTTGCGGCATGGTACATCCGAATGTGTTCAAACAGGTCCATATTGACCCGCAGGAATGGCCAGGTTATGCTTTTGGCTTGGGAGTGGAAAGGCTGGCGATGCTGCGCTATGGGGTCCATGATCTACGCCTTTTCTTTGAAAATGATTTACGTTTCCTGCGCCAATTCAACTAGCTCGGGCATACGATGAAAGTCAGTGAACAATGGTTACGTGAATGGGTTGACCCAGAGGTTGATACAGACACACTGATAAGCCAGCTTACGACTGCTGGCCTTGAGGTTGGTGGCGTACAGCCTGCCGCCGGGAATTTCAGCGGTGTGGTAGTTGGCAAAATCATGGATGTTCAACCTCACCCGAATGCCGAAAGACTGACAGTCTGCCGAATAAATGATGGTCAGAGTGAATCGCTTCAAGTAGTTTGTGGTGCAGTCAATGTAAGAGTCGGGATGAAGGCACCATTTGCTCAGATAAACGCAAAGCTACCGGGCGACATAAAGATCAGAAAAACCAAAATCCGAGGGATAGAGTCTTTCGGCATGTTGTGCTCCGGACTGGAATTGGGCATGGCGGACCACGCCGGCGGAGTGGTCGATTTGCCGTCCGAGGCACCGACAGGCGCTGCAGTGACCGACTATCTGGATCTGGATGACCGGATTATCAAGCTGGACTTGACACCGAATCGTGGTGACTGCCTGGGAATGCTCGGCGTTGCGCGCGAGGTCGCTGCAATCAATGGCATGGATTTTCAAGAGTGGCATAGTCCGAGTGTCGAAACCCTGATCGAAGATACATTGCCGATTGAGTTAAACATGCCTGAGCATTGCCCTGCATATACAGGGCGAATTGTAAAAGATATCAACCCCTGTGCAGAAACCCCCGTGTGGATGCGGGAGAGGCTGAGACGTGCCGGCCTGCGCACGATCAGCCCGGTGGTTGACATTACCAACTATGTTTTATTGGAATCAGGGCAGCCCATGCATGCCTTTGACCTGCGCAAGCTGACAGGGAGCATCCAGGTCCGGATGGCACAGTCATTTGAAAAACTGACATTGCTGGATGGCAGGGAAGTTAAACTGCATGATGACGTACTGGTCATCGCGGATGAAAAGCAGGCGCTGGCCATGGCTGGCATCATGGGGGGGCAATATTCCGCTGTCAGCGATCAAACACAGGATGTCTTTCTTGAGGCCGCCTGTTTCAATCCGCTGACGATCACAGGCAAAGCACGCCGCCATGATATGTACACCGATTCATCACATCGCTTTGAGCGTGGCGTTGACCCCACTCTTCAGATGAAAGCCATGGAGCGGGCAACCGGGCTGTTATTGGAGATATGTGGCGGTCTGGCGGGACCAGTAAAGCAGGTCAGCAGCCAAACTGATTGGCTCATAAGGGACGAGATACCACTGACAAGCGAAAAAATCCAGAAACTGCTCGGGGTTGAACTACCGACAAAGCAGATTGAGCTTTATTTGAGCAGGCTGCAGATACGTTACACCGGCGGAAATGGCAAATGGTCTGCGATTGCCCCATCACATCGGTTTGATCTGAATATGGAAGTTGACCTCATTGAGGAAATCGCACGTCTTTATGGCTATGACAATATACCTCAGACATTGCCCGAAGTGCCACAAACCATGGTAGCGCAACCTGAATGCCAGCTCACACTGGACAGTCTGAAAAATATTATGGTGGAGAGAGGATGGCAAGAGGCGATAACCTACTCTTTTGTTGAACCCCAATTACAAGAGATACTTTCACCGGACAGGCCGGCTGTTGATTTAAGCAATCCGCTGTCCAACGAGCTATCGCAAATGCGCACCAGCCACTGGAGCGGACTACTAACCGCGTTGCGTCATAATCAGAACCGGCAGCAAAGACAAATTCGATTATTTGAGGCCGGCTTGAATTTTATAGAGACACCTGACGGAATTGATCAACAATCATGGTTTTCGGGCATTGCCAGCGGGCCTTATGCCGAAGAACACTGGTCTTCGGGTTCCCGCTTGATTGATTTTTATGATGTGAAAGGTGACATTGAGGCACTGTTTTCACGTGCACGAACATACCATCGCCTTGCCTTTAAAGCCGATAAACATGCGGCGTTGCATCCAGGGCAGGCTGCGAAGATATATCATGATGAGAATCCGGTGGGCTGGCTCGGTGTCCTTCACCCGGAAGCAGAAAAGAATCTGTCGATCGAAGGCCCCGTTATTTTATTTGAAATAAAGGGAAGCGCACTGCTTGATGCGGCTCCCCGTCAGTTTATTCCAATATCCAGATTTCCAAGTATTCGACGTGATCTGGCAATTATTGTGGACGAGGCCGTCACATCTGATGAAATTCTGGCAGTCATCCAGCAAATAGAAGACAAGGCTATACAGAAATCGTGGATTTTTGATATTTATCGAGGACGGGAAATAGAGCCGGGGAGAAAAAGTATAGCTTTGGGCTTGATTTTCTCGGATTATTCCAGCACTCTCACGGATCAAGATGTAGAGACAGCTATTAGTAAGATTATTAGTAGCTTAGCTGAAAAAATTAATGCAATATTGAGAAAATGAACTGCGCGGTAATATGGCACTAACCAAGGCACACATTGCAGATAAACTGTTCGAGGAGCTGGGCCTCAATAAGCGCGAGGCCAAGGAGCTGGTGGATTGCTTTTTTGAGGAGATTCGCAGTTCGCTGGCCAGTGGCAGCCAGGTGAAGCTATCCGGTTTCGGTAATTTCGATTTAAGGGATAAAAACCAGCGTCCGGGGCGCAATCCCAAAACAGGGGAGGAGATTCCAATTACCGCTCGTCGTGTAGTGACCTTCCGTCCAGGACAAAAACTAAAAACAAGAGTAGAGGCATATGCTGGATCCAGGCGATACAAGTGATTTACCACCCATTCCGGGAAAGCGTTACTTTACCATCGGTGAAGTGAGCGATCTGTGTGCAGTAAAACCCCATGTTTTACGTTACTGGGAACAGGAATTTCCACAGCTAAAGCCTGTGAAACGCCGCGGCAATCGTCGATATTATCAACGCCGCGATGTGCTTATGATTCGACAAATTCGGAATCTATTATACGAACAGGGGTTCACGATCGGTGGCGCGAGACAGAAACTTTCCGGAGAGGACGCCAAAGATGATGTTAATCAGAGCCAACAGATTATTCGCCAGCTTCGCATGGAGCTGGAAGAGGTACTGCAAATCCTCAAACGCTGATTTTTAGCCTGTCTTCCGGCCCGATTTCCGGCAAGTCCCTATTCGCTTCAGCGCTTCTTCTGGCTTTAACTTCCCAGCGAGGTCACTTCCCTTTACAATAGCTTCTTGTCCGGGGTGTAGCGCAGTCTGGTAGCGTACCTGCATGGGGTGCAGGTGGTCGGAGGTTCGAATCCTCTCACCCCGACCATTTGAATACAATCTATTAGTAAGCGGTGTATTGATCCGGCAGTTCTGGCATCCGGGACTATAATGTGGTGCCTATTCTTGCAAGGCAACTGTTCTCTATGCGCAATCATTCAGAAAACCCAACCATTTCGATAGTCACAATATGTTTGAACTCTGCCAGATTCATTCGGCACTGTATCAATAGTGTGAAGAATCAAACATATCCGCATATAGAGTACATTGTTGTGGATGGAGGTTCGACCGATGGGACACTAGACATTGTCCAGGAGTACAGTGATCTCGTCAATAAATTTATCAGTGAACCGGATAAAGGGCTTGCAGACGCCTTCAACAAAGGTTATTTACTCTCTTCCGGCATGTATATCATGTATCTGAATTCAGATGATATGCTGCGAGATAAAAACTCGATTGAAACGCTGATGCAACAGGCGATTACCGACCGGTTCCCCTCCATCGTCTATGGTAATTGCACAATAATAGGCCGGGACTCCGAAGAACCAGTGTTCACAATTAGAATAGATTTCACCAGAAGATGGATTACCTGGTTTCATATCTATTGCACCATACCACATCCCAGCTCCATGACCCATAGACGCTATTTTGAGCGCTATGGAATGTTCGATGACAGTTCAGACCCTGCCTCGGACTACGATTTTTTCTGTCGTGGTACACTAAAAGAAACGATCAGCTATATCCCCGAGACAATTACCGATATGAGAGATGGAGGAATAAGCACCAAGGATGACTTAAAAAATGTAAGATTAAATACCAGATCACTGTTGAAGGAGAAACAGATAAGTCCGATCATAGGCCCTTTGACGCTGAGGGTGCTTCGTATCCTTATGAGGGTTCGGGGTATTATCAAGAAAAATCTAAAGTTAAACTATCGTCGCCTTTTATCCGACAATGACAACCTTGACTTTAATAAGCACTAAAAAGGCCAGCTCGTTGATACCACTGTAACGGATATAGGTGAGAAAGGTCATTGTAACGGGTGCGACGGGCTTCATTGGAAACCATCTCTGTGGTCACCTGAAAAAAAAAGGATGTTACGTGATAGCCATCGGCCTGCGGGATAAGGCCGACGGTTGCTGGGATCAATATCATTCTATCGATCTATCGAATCTGACTGTTCCTTCCGATCTATTCACCGACATAGATACACTTTTTCATCTGGCCGGCAAGGCACATGCACTATCTGAAATACCCGGAACCACTGATAGTGAATATGACAAAATCAACTACCATGCAACGCTGTCGCTACTTGATCAATGTAAAACAAACAATGTCAGATCTTTCGTGCTTTTCAGTACCGTAAAGGTATTTGGAGAGTTTACAGACAAGGACTGTTTTGATCAATCATCACCGGCCAACCCGGTGACACCGTATGCGGCATCAAAATTTCATTCAGAAGAGGCGCTGATCACAGGAGGATACGTTGCTCATCCGGTATGTCTGCGTCTGAGCATGGTTTATGGCCCTGACAGCAAGGGAAATCTTGACAGAATGATAGCAGCTATTAAAACGGGGTGGTTCCCTCCATTACAAAACATAAAGAACAGGCGCTCCATGGTCCATGTTGATGACGTAATAAGCATTGCTTATCTAAGCTCATTATCGGATATCGCAAAAGGCAAGCGATACATTGTATCTGATGGCGTGTATTACTCGACGGGCCAGATATACTCAAGAATTTGCAAAGCCTTGAAAAGAAAAATATTACCTTTCTCGATTCCGATTTTTATATTACGCATACTGGCATTTTGGGGTGACATATATGGCTTCCTTTTCAGGCGGCGCTTCCCACTGAACTCGGACTCTCTGAGAAAGCTGACTACCTCTGAGTGTCATGACAGCACAACAACCATGCGGGAACTTGAATATAATATAAAAAACAACCTCCTGGATTTTATTGATCGCACTGTTTGATCAGTTTCTCATCATCAGATATTAACTATAATTTTTAACTCCATGTCAGGAACAAAGTCATCGTGCCTTCCATGCGGGGCCAGATAGCTATCTGTGCCATACTACGGAAGCATCATATACTAACAATCCCTAATTCAAGGCCCTGGAATCAGAGGCAGCTTCACTGGCTGTGGCTGTCATCAAACTTTTATCAAGATCCAGTCCCCAGTCTGCTTTGCCCGTGGCATCCTGCAGCAGCTTGCATATCGAGTGCAGCAAAGTCTGATCCATGGCCAGATCAATCCCCTGCCCCTGTTCAGGCTGCATGCAAAGTATCCGCGTGCCATCCGGCTTGTTTTTTACGGAAACTCTGGAAAGCAGAACCGGCTCAGGACCAAGCGGCTGTGACCGGGACTGTTCCTCAAATTTTTGAGAATAATCCATTTTCTGAGCAACCTGTTGATGCTGAAATGATAAAACCTCTTTTTTGGCCTGCACGGTTTTATGCACGGTCACCTGTCGATCACTGGCCAACATTTTTATCAACACCGGCCACAGTAACTTCAGGTAGCGGCGCGTCAACCAGAACTGAAAGCTGCTGGAATCCGTGGTATTCAGCCGCAACAGGATACGATCCTCCAACGGCTGAAAAATCATCTGTATCTGGCTGATCTGGCTCATGGTGGCGACATATTTTATCAAACTTCGACAAATAAACTAAGGAGGCACTGACAAAGCCATTCAAAGCGCACATGAGAGTTTGCCGATGCCATAGCAAAAAGACGATTATATCAGGCATTCGGAGTGCAGACCCATTCGCGCAGAGCAGCCTGACGGATTTCCCGGTAACACCGCATGGGCCCCGCAAGAACCATCCGGCAAAAGAATATAATCAGCAGCAAGTTGGCAGGCAATCCGGTTTGGCCTCCGGTCAGGAAGCATGGTAATCTGTCTGCATATCCGACCTGTCCAGGCCGGCTACATTTTTTCTATGGGGTTTGTATTGATGAGCAATCAGAAAACGATTGTTGCGGCACGCGATGAGAACCTGCCCAATTCGCCTGTCAGCAATGAAGAAGACAATACGGTTACGGCGGATGAGGGAGCGAAGTGCTTATGGAATGGTCAGGAATTCGCGGACGGCGATGCAATATGCGCTGACGGTGAATATTTTGTTTGCAGCTATGGCAGTTGGATGAAATTACCTGCCGAGGCGCTGTCCTGATCTTGTTTTATGGTTCAAACATCTTGCTGTAGCTGCGACATCAGGGCACAGAAGATTCAGTCTGATTCCGACCAAAGTCAACACTTTGAAGTGCTATGCCGGAAGGATTTAATATCCCGACTTGTCTGGTATTTTCCGGCCACGACCCGAGTGGCGGAGCAGGCGTTCAGGCTGATATTGAGGTATTGGCCAGCATGGGCTGTCATGCCGCAACGGTATTAACCTGCCTGACGGTGCAGGACTCCCACGATGTTTATGCCGTGCAACCAATGCCAGCGTCTCTTCTGGTCGAGCAAGCCAGAACCGTACTGGCCGATATGCCGGTACAAGCAGTCAAGATCGGTCTGATCGCCGATGCAGAGTCGGCCAAAGCGATCCATACCGTGTTGGCAAAGTATCCGGATATGCCAGTGGTGCTGGACCCGATTGTCCGCGCCGGCGGCGGCGAACTGTTGCAGGCCGCCCCTGCCCGTAATGCGATCCGCCGTTTGTTATTTCCCCTGACTTCAGTACTGACCCCCAACTTCCCAGAAGCACATGCTTTTACAGAATCAGACGACCCACCGGATATATGCGCTGCCGCTTTGTTGGAGCATGGCTGTGAGTTTGTTTTGCTGAGCGGCGGACACGGTTCGGGTGAGTTCGTGGTCAATACCCTGTTTTGCCGAAATCGCATTCCGGAACAATTCCAATGGCCACGGCTGCCACATGAATATCATGGCTCCGGCTGTACGCTGTCTGCTGCTATCGCCGGTTTACTGGCACATGGGCATGATGTTGACTCCGCAATCAGAAGGGCGCAGGACTACACATGGAAAGCCCTAAGGCAGGCCTATCCAACGGGAGGAGGACAGCTGCAACCGCAACACTTTTTCTGGGCTGACACTGCGGGCCAGTCGGAATGAAGGGCCTGTATGTCATTACAAATCATGCCTTATTATCGGCGCAGACATTACTCGATGGAGTGGATGCCGCAATTATGGGAGGTGCCTCAGTGGTGCAATATCGGGATAAAGTTTCGGCACCGGAGGTATGTGAAAAAAATGCTATGGCACTAAAGGCATTATGCCATGAGCGCGGTGCCCTTTTTATTATCAATGACGATGTATTGCTGGCACAGCGCGTCAATGCCGATGGGGTGCATCTTGGAACTGAAGATGCCTCTCTGAGGGATGCCTGTGAACGTCTGGGGGCTGCCAGAATTGTCGGGGTATCGTGCCATGCCAGTATCAGTCGCGCACAGCGGGCAGAGCAAGAAGGTGCCAGCTATGTGGCATTCGGACGATTTTTCCCGTCAAAAACCAAGCCGGAGGCACCTCTTGCCAGACCCGAGGTCCTGAAAAAAGCCCGCAGGAAATTGAAAATTCCGATAGTTGCTATCGGCGGTATTACCGCCGGAAACGGTGCCCCACTGATAAAGGCCGGCGCAGATATGCTGGCAGTGGTGGATGGAGTTTTCGGTCAACAGGACATCATCGAAGCGGCCGGACGCTTAACCGCCCTGTTTCGAACATGAGCCACAACCATGAATACATTTCTGAGCGGTATGATATCAACTCGTCGAGAGATAACCTGCTCTGGCGACATGGAACCCTGCTGCCGCCATACCGTATTTGCCTGATGATGGCGGAAGAGCTATGCTAGGGGGCGACTTTTGTCAAACTCTTCTGATAGTTGTTGTTTTCCAAAGAAGTCCGACCGGATTCGGAATCACCCTGACCTAATGAATATGGCAAATTCACCATGAATCGTTCGGAATTATTGTTTCAGAAAGCGCAGGCCGTTATCCCCGGAGGCGTTAATTCACCAGTGCGGGCGTTTACCGGAGTCGGTGGTACACCTGTCTTTTTCAAAAGTGCCAGAGGAGCGTACATCTATGATGAAGATGGCCGACAGTATATTGATTATGTAGCCTCTTGGGGGCCGATGATCCTTGGCCATGCCCACACGGAAGTGATCAATGCAGTGCGGCAGAAGGCCGGAGAAGGTTTAAGCTTCGGGGCTCCGACAACAGTCGAGACCGAGCTTGCCGAAAGAGTCGTTGATCTGGTTCCATCCATGGATATGGTACGTTTTGTCAGCTCGGGGACGGAAGCGACCATGAGCGCGATCCGTCTGGCACGGGGCTATACCGGTCGTGACAGGATTATAAAATTTGAGGGCTGTTATCACGGTCACTCGGACTCGCTGCTCGTCAAGGCCGGCTCTGGAGCGCTGACTCTCGGCGTGCCGACATCACCGGGTGTGCCGGCATCACTGGCCGGACTTACTTTGACACTGACCTTTAACGATACGGAGCCGTTAGCCGAAGCGTTCGAGCAGTATGGTGAGCAACTGGCCTGCGTCATTATCGAACCGGTGGCAGGCAATATGAGTTGTATTCCACCACTACCCGGCTTTCTGGAAGAGCTGCGCCGGCTATGTGATCAATACGGCACCATATTAATCTTTGATGAAGTTATGACAGGCTTTCGCATCTCTACCGGTGGTGCCCAAGGCTATTATGGCATTACTCCGGATATGACCACACTTGGCAAGATCATCGGTGGTGGTTTGCCGGTCGGTGCCTTCGGTGGCAGGCATGAAATCATGCAGCATATTGCCCCACTGGGACCGGTTTATCAGGCTGGAACACTGTCAGGTTGCCCGATAGCGATGGCCGCAGGTCTGAAAACTCTGGAACTGATCCATCAGGAAGGCTTTTACGAATCTCTGGAATACAAGACAGAAAAGCTGGTCCGCGGCATTATAGAAGCTGCCCGACAGGCTGATATACCCATGACGGAAAACCATGTCGGCGGCATGTTTGGTCTGTTTTTTACCAGTGCAGAATCAATAACCGATTTTGCCGGGGTCACGAACTGTGATCAGGAAAGATTTAAGAAGTTTTTTCACGGCATGCTGGAAGCCGGAGTATATCTGGCACCGTCCGCATTTGAAGCCGGTTTTATGTCAGCGGTGCATACACACGAAGACATTCAAACGACCATTGATGTGGCAGCAGAAGTATTAAAAAAACTGTGACTATCTGCTATTTTCCAAAATTTAATGACCCGGGGCTGTCCTCGCCCTGATAGGCAGTGATGTCTTGTTTTTATCATTCCGGCAATCAATTCTGTGTTCTGGAAAACTCCGAATGCAACAGAATGTCCTTTGCTGGTTCAATCAATGATGAAACGGGTTTTACATGATGTGCCCTGCCAACAGGAACAGAAAAAATGGATATACAACTGATGCTATCCGTTGCGATATTTGCAACAGCAACTTCCGGCACCCCGGGGCCTAACAATGTAATGCTGACGGCATCCGGTGCCAACTTCGGTTATCGGCGCACGCTGCCACACATGTTCGGTATTGTGCTCGGCATGTTGGCAATGAACCTGCTGGTAGCCGGCGGCCTTGGAGTGATCTTCAAACAATATCCGGCTGTACAGCAGATATTAAAACTGGCTGCCAGTGCTTATCTGCTTTATCTGGCGTGGAGGATTGCGAACGCCAGACCGGCAAATGTTGAGGGTGAGAGCAACGCACGACCGATGAATCTCATGGAGAGTGCCCTGTTCCAGTTCGTGAACCCGAAGGCATGGATGGCAGTGATTACCGCGATGGGCTCGTTTACCCTGACGGGCGACAATTACTGGGCATCCGTACTGTGGATCGCCGCGATCTTTATGCTGACGGGATTTCCCTGCATCTCATTCTGGGCCGCGTTCGGCACGGTAATTGGGCGACTGCTTTCATCACCAGCCGCATGGCGCGGATTTAATCTGGTAATGGGGCTATTGACCGCAGGCTGCCTGTTATTTATCTGGTGAACATCCGGGAACACCGACATTCTTATTGCCTCGATGCGAAAACAGATCCAGATCATTACCGTAAACAGGTTCTGAGCTTTTCTCAATGCAGGCGGTGTGATCGCTCCCCCAATACAGTAGCTGGTTCGCGACAATGAAAGTCGCTATGCTGCATGCCTCTGGCATGGCTGTGCCATTTTCCTTTTTTATCCATGGTTCGAACTCACGCCTATACCGAACGTCCTCACAGAGACCGTGATGACTGGAACAACCTGAAAAGGCTCTCACCATTTTTATGGGATTACCGTGGTCGGGTATTGCTGGCACTGCTCTGTCTGGTATTCGCTAAACTGGCGAATGTCGGTGTTCCGCTTGTATTAAAGGAAATAGTGGACTCACTTGACCGACCTGAAGCACAGGCACTGGCATTGCCTGTTATGCTGCTGCTAGTCTATGGGATACTGAAGCTATTCGCCTCACTGTTTAATGAGCTGCGTGATGCGTTGTTTGCGCGGGTACGTTATCGCGCTATGCGCCATGTGGGCAACCGTGTTTTACAGCATCTGTACAACCTGTCCCTGCGCTATCATTTGGAGCGCAAGACCGGTGCATTAACGCGCGATCTGGAGCGCGGCGCACAAAGCGTTAGCTCTATTCTGAACTATTTGACATTTAATATTATACCGGTATCAGTCGAATTTATACTGGTAATCGGCATTTTATTTATTGGCTACGACTGGCAATTTGTCGTCATTACTTTTTTGACAGTGGTTGTTTATATCATTTTCACACTCATGGTCACTGAATGGCGTATGTCCTATCGACTGAAGATGAATGAAATGGATTCACAGGCATCCATGCAGGCAGTTGATGGCCTCATCAACTATGAAACAGTCAAATATTTCGGCAATGAGCGGTTCGAGCTTGGTCGCTATGACAGGACACTTGGCATCTGGGAAGATGCCGCAGTTAAAAGCCAGACATCCATGTCGGCACTGAACTTTGGGCAGGGCTCGATTATTGCCATTGGTGTCACCCTTATCATGGTTTTTGCGGCGAATGGCGTAGCACAGGGTCGTATGAGTCTGGGAGATCTGGTACTGGTCAACACCTTTTTAATCCAGATCTTTCTACCGTTGGGCTTTCTCGGTATTGTTTATCGGCAGGTCAAATACTCACTAGCGGACATGGACCGCATGTTAAATCTGCTGGAAACCAGCCCGGAAATTGTTGACGCTGATAACGCAAAGGACCTGCTTTTGAAAGAAGGAACAGTCAGATTCGAAAATGTCAGCTTTTTCTATCAAGAAGAACGACAGATTCTGAAGAATATCAGTCTGCACATTCCAGCGGGCAAAAAAGTCGCTGTAGTCGGTGCCAGCGGTGCCGGGAAATCAACGCTATCCCGGCTATTATTTCGTTTTTATGAAATCAGTGAAGGACAAATTACCATTGATAACCAAAACATAGCCACCATAACCCAACGCAGTTTAAGAGAAGCGATTGGTATCGTGCCTCAGGATATAGTATTATTTAATGACTCCATCCGATTCAATATCTCCTATGCACGACCGAATGCCACCGAAGCCGGGATAATCAAAGCGGCCCGCAAAGCACACATTCATCATTTTATTGAAAGCCTGCCGAATGGATACGATACGATTGTTGGCGAACGCGGCCTGAAGCTTTCCGGTGGCGAGAAACAACGCATTGCGATAGCGCGTGCCGTCCTGAAAAATCCACGCATCCTGGTATTTGATGAAGCCACATCATCACTGGACTCACACTCCGAACGCGAGATACAAAAGGCACTTCAGGAGGTCGCCGAGGAGCATACCACTCTGGTCATCGCGCACCGACTATCCACTATTATTGACGCCGATGAAATCCTGGTCATCGAACATGGCGAGATTGCCGAGCGTGGTTCACATCAGCACCTGTATGAACGCAAGGGCATTTACCGCACCATGTGGGACTTACAGCTACAAGAAGAATATTGAACCGATCCTTTGACCACCACCGTTATCCCACATGATCGGGCATCGCGGCCTGTTTTTATGTAAAATCCCGTCATTATGAACAGAGCAGGCAGAATTATCCCTTTACAGCCGGCTGCCGAGGAATCCGGGGCTGGCTTTGCCGACACCGGCGGTGTATGTGCCGAAGCCGAACCCTTTGCTCTGATGGTCAGAGGCAACAGCATGGAACCGGAGTTTTGTGACGGGCATATCATCATGATCGACCCTGGCATGTCACCATCTGACGGCAGTTACATTATAGCCGAAAGTGAAGATGGGCATATTTTTCGCCAACTCAGGGTTATTGACGGCAGAAAATATCTGGTGCCCTTGAATGAACTGTATCCAACACAGGAGCTTGGACGGGACAGCACGATCACCGGCGTCATAACACAACGTTGCGGACGCCGGCGCCGGGAGCGCAAATACTACTGATTTTGGCGACATCCCCCCATATCACCGAAAGCTCTGAATTAAGGGGGCTTTCCCCCGCTAACCGAGAGGTCCCTTACCAAGGGGCCGGGCGGATTGAATATCATGTCATGGAATGATTATTCCTGGATTCGCGACCCTGCTCTGGCGGGCTGGGCCCTTCGTTTACTGGCAGTGCTTTTTGCGCTGTTTGTCGTCGCGGCCGCAACGATATGGGGGCTTTACCGGTTTCCAGATAAGGCTGGTTTTATTTTACTCGTCCAGATATTGCTGCTCATCCTGTGTACCACCATACTGCTGACACTTGTCAAACGCTTTTATCGTGAATTCATTCAGCCCATCAGCAGCGTCCGCAGCTGGACATCACGTATGCGCAAAGGTGACTATTCAGCCGAAATTACACTGCCCAGCAAGGGACAGTTCGCCGGTTTGCTGCATGATATATCACAGATGGGGCGCTGGTATAAAAATATCAGCGTTGCAAGCGACGAAGAAATCAGCGAACAGATGCGACAAATGGCAAGAAAAACCCGCCTGCTGGAAATCCTGTATGACATTGCAGCCAACATCAGCGTGGCACGAGATCTGAATGAATTACTGGAACGCTTTCTACGCATTTCGGCAGAGATGACCCATGCACGGGCAGCTCTGGTTCGCCTTACAGCAGCGGACGGCGACATGAAACTGATCGCCGCCGTCGGCGAGACACCCAATCAGTACGAGAAGAGCATACCGATGGTTGATGTCATACCCGGCCAAGGCTCAAAAATTAAAAATGTTTACGTTATCTCACCAGGAGCATCGAGAGACTTTCGCCGATTCAGCGAATATGCCATCGACTTTGAGTGCGTGATTGTATCCCTGATCCATCAGGACGATGTAATGGGAGCCTATCAGCTGCTGGTAGAACAATCTGTTTCCAATATAAGCTACGACCTGCATGAGCTGTTGACCAGCATTGGCTTTCACTTGGGTCTGGCGATCCACAAGGCACAGCTCGATGAGGAGGCACAGAAACAATCGATCTTTCGAGAACGACTCGCTCTGGCACACGAATTGCATGACTCACTGGCACAGAGCATAGCCAGCCTGCGCTTTCAATGCAAGGCACTGGAAGCGAGTGTGGATGAGTCCAACCTGGACTCGGCGGCGCGAGAGGTCGCTCGATTAAGAGAAGGCGTTGACCGCGCCAACGGCGAACTGCGCGAACTGCTGGTTCATTTTCGCGCACCGATTGACCATAGAGGACTGGTACCTGTATTGAACGACATGCTGAAAAAATTTCAAGAAGAAAGCCAGATACTCGTTTTCAGCCAGCTTCACAATGGCGATATGAATCCGCCGGTGCACATCCAGCGTCAGGTTATCCGAATTGTCCAAGAGGCCCTGGCCAATGTCAAAAAACATGCCAACGCGCACATTATTCGGGTGCTGCTGCGCCTGTCAGATAAGGGCACATGCCGGCTACTGCTGGAAGATGACGGATGTGGCTTTACAGGAGAAATCGACCATGGCACCTCCGGCGGCAAGCATATCGGGCTGCAAGTGATGCGGGAGCGGGCGGCCTATATTGGCGCAGATCTGAACATCGAATCCGAATCTGGCGAAGGATCACGTGTTGAACTCAGCTTTCGTTGGGACGTGAAGTAGACCTTCTGGTATCGGTGGACAGGTAAATGAGATACACTCTGATGCGGGCATAGTTACAGGCTGGATACCAGCCAGGAGATAAGGTTTGACCAGCACTTCTGATGATGCTGCATCTTTGGCTATATTATCAAACTCCGATATCAGTATCCTTTACATTGAGGATAATTCCGCCAATCTGATTCTTGTTCAAAAGGTCATTGAGAAGAAAACCGCCTTCCGCTTTTTGTCTGCAGCGGACCCTGTGTCTGGATTAGAACTGGCCATTTCCAGACAGCCCGATCTTATATTGCTGGATATTTTTTTACCGATCATGGATGGCTATGAGGTGATGAAAAGATTCAGAGAAAACGAGCTGACAGCCACCATACCGGTTATTGCCTTAAGCGCCAATGTGATGCAGGCAGACATTCAACGAAGTATCGAGGCCGGATTTGCTGCTTATGTGCCCAAACCGATCAATATTGCCAGCTTTCTGGAACAGATTGCACGAGTGCTTGAGCATTCATTAATAGAGCACCGGACATCTTGAGAGATATATCTGCTTTTATGATGAACTTTTCCGATCACGATTTATTACGGGCTTTTATCGGTGGCGGTAACACAGCTTCCTGTCTGCTGATGAACTTCCACTGATGCGATCTCAATCTCAGTTTTCTCTGCTGAGGGAAAGAAGGTTTTTGCCCTTTTTTGTTACTCAGTTCTTCGGCGCATTTAACGATAATGTATTCAAAAATGCCCTCATTATTTTGATTGCTTTCCAGAGCATGGGCCACGATGCGACACATTCACGGTATCTGGTCAACATCAGTGCGGCGTTGTTTATTTTGCCGTTCTTTTTGTTTTCTTCGACCGCAGGGCAGATTGGCGATGGTTATGAAAAATCGACCCTGATAAGGAGTCTTAAACTTGGGGAAATTTTCATAATGCTCCTGGCTGCGGCCGGCTTCATGCTCGATTCAGTCGGCCTGCTGATGGCAGTGCTTTTTCTGATGGGCACCCAATCGTCTTTATTCGGCCCCGTGAAATATGGCTATCTCCCGCAGCATCTGAACGGTGCCGAGTTGACTGGCGGCAATGGCCTTGTCGAGATGGGTACGTTCATGGCCATTTTATTCGGCATGATGCTCGGCAGCACCATGATAACTATGGATGACGGAAAATACTGGGTGTCCACCGTGGTGCTGATGGTTGCGCTCACTGGCTATATCAGCGCAAAAAAAATTCCACATACTCCGGCAGTGCAGCCGGGGTTGAAAATCAACTGGAATGTATTTGCTCAGACATGGGGGACAGTCTGCATGATACACGGCAATAGAACGGTGTTTTTTTCCGTGTTGGGAATATCCTGGTTCTGGTTTATCGGTTCAACTTATATGGTGCAACTGCCTAACTATACACGTGAAGTGCTAAATGGCGATGAGTCTGTCTATATCCTCCTGATAACAGTTTTTTGCATCGGTATCAGCGCAGGCTCATTATTCTGTGAAAAGCTGTCTGGTCGTCAGGTGGAGCTCGGACTTGTACCACTCGGTGCGGCAGGCATCAGTCTGTTCGGAGTCGATCTATATTTCTCAGCACCAACCATGATGCAGACGGGTACCGGGACAATTGCGGCCAAGCAATTTTTGCAGGCAGAGGGTGGCCTGCACTGTCTGGCAGATATGGCACTTATCGGAATATTTGGTGGCCTGTATATTGTACCGCTATTTGCCATTGTTCAAGAACGCAGCCCAAAGGATATTTTGTCGCGTGTTATCGCCGCCAATAATATATTGAATGCTTTTTTTATGGTGTTGGCAGCAGTCTTTGGCATTGTGTTGCTGGGCAAGCTGGACTACACCGAGGATGAAGTGTTTCTTATTATTGCCGCCTTGAATACCATGGTGACAGGCATTATCTTCCTACTGGTCCCTGAATTTGTCCGGCGCCTCAGAGAACGACTTCGCAGCTTTATACCAGATCCGCCATGAGCTGGCCACCATCATGGGCCACCACTGTCCAATACATGACTTGAACCATATGGAGATTATGTTGTGAAAAAGATAATAAGTGCTGTGTTCATTCTCCACCTTGGATTGCTGTCTGACATTTTCGGGGGTGCCATAGCCGACTGGCGGAACTTGCTGAAAGAACAGCTCGAAGCATTGCCGGGGAAAAAGGACAGTCAGCCATCGCCCCCCTCCAATTCTACAACATCAACACCGGGCTATCAGGATATTGTTGCCGGATTGAAAGAGGCTCTGGACAAAGGGGCGGAGTACGCAGTCGGATATCTTGGCAGAAAAGATGGCTTCTGGGGAAATACCGATGTCAAAATTCCAATGCCTGAAAACCTTGTAACAGTGGAGAAAACCCTGCGCAGGCTTGGACAGGATAAATATGTGGACGATTTTTTATTAACGATGAATCGTGCTGCGGAATCTGCCGTACCATTAACTCTGGATATTGTTAAAAAATCCGTGAAGGACATGGATGTGGTTGAGGCAAAAAAAATACTTGGGGGCCCGGATGATGCGGCAACACGTTATCTGCGCCGTTCAGGGGGAGACGATATGACAAGAAAAATCAGCCCGATTGTCGAGCAGGCCACTGCCCGGACCGGGGTCACAAGCCACTATAAGAAGCTATTCAGTCGCCTCGGAATCCTGGGGAATTATATTGACCCGGATGATTACGATATCGATAGGTATGTTACCCAAAAAACCGTTGATGGCATCTTCCACCTAATTGCCGAGGAAGAAAAGAAGATACGTCGAGATCCCGTGGCGCGAACTACTGACCTGTTAAAACAGGTATTCGGCCATCGGTAACAGCAATGTTCAGGAGTGAGGCTTATCGTTTGTCTTACGGTAACGTTCGATGCCGTTTGTGATTTCTCTCTTCGCTTCTTCAGCGTCACTCCAGCCTATGATCTTTACCCATTTCCCTTTTTCCAAATCTTTATAGTGCTTGAAAAAGTGGGCGATTGAGTCCAGCAGCGGTTGAGGCATATCACGCCAGGTGTTGATATCACGGTACATGCCCGTCAGTTTGTCAATGGGTACGGCCAGCACCTTGGCGTCCATACCTGATTCATCCTCCATGCCCAGTATGCCGATGGGACGACAACGAATGACAGAACCGGGAATTAACGGAATAGGAGTCACAACCAGTACATCCACCGGATCACCATCATCGGACAGGGTGTGGGGCACATAACCGTAATTACAGGGATAGTGCATGGCCGTACCCATAAAGCGGTCAACGAACATGGCCCCGGAGTCCTTGTCGGCCTCATATTTCACGGGATCACCGCGCGAAGGTATTTCAATAATAACATTGATGTCATTTGGTACGTCGCTACCCGGCGGGACGCGGTCCGGTATCATGGCTTTCTCCTTGAAAACGATTGAAGCTGAGTCGGGTCTATTATGACACGGTTGGCTGGCGATATGTTAATGCTTGAGGGGCACGCTATGCACAAACAAGGGCAAAGATGGGCCTCAACCTGCGGGCTACGGGATTGAACCGCAACCCTGCAGCCGTGCGGGACCCTCGATTTCCTTCTTCAGCGCGGTGAATGCCTTGCCAGCCGGCACCCAACCCGCAGACACAGACAGGTCCATTCGACAAGCACAGCGCCAGCTTTATGTACCAGCGCGATCACCACATCGACATTGCGGCAGATACTGCCATCAGAAAAATCTTTCCCCCGATTCCCCCTTCAGCACCGGGACATTTCACTCAACAGAAACATACCTGATAAGAATAAGGCCCGTTAGCCATGAACATCAATATCCGGCATCATCGGTGCCGCCAACCGCAGACGGGTTGAACCACTTGCCAGAAGGCATTTGTATTTTTATACTTCGCTTTCCGAGCGATTGTTTATCGGGGCTTCCGCGTCAAAGGGCAACCAAGTCACCATGACCCTGGTACCCATCTCCCCGATATGTTCAATACCGGATGTCGGGGTGTAGCTCAGTCTGGTAGAGCACTGCCTTCGGGAGGCAGGGGGCGGAGGTTCGAATCCTCTCACCCCGACCAATAAATTTCAACAGACCATGGACTATCTACAGCGGGAAGGAGGAATCGCAATGCCGGAAAGCGGCTTATCCAGAGATATTGATGGCACACTGTATTGCTTTGAAGAGTCCCGATTGCCCTTTTTGCAGGAGCTGTCAGATCGCGTTGTGGAACTGCGAAAAGCCGGACGACTGACGCCGAAAATACTAAGCAATATAAGACGGTATTTCAAAATAAAGAACATTTACCATTCAAACGCCATTGAAGGCAATGTACTGAGCGTCGGCGAAACAAGGCAGATTGTAGAGCATGGCTTGACGATCACTGGCAAGTCACTGAAAGATCAGGCAGAAGCCAAAAATCTAAATGAAGCTCTGGATTTTCTGGAAGATCTGGCAGCACCGTCGGGGAAGCCGATTACTGCGATTAACGTGAGGCAGATTCATCGTTTTGTACTGAAAGATATCGATGATGATAACGCCGGAAAGTACAGAAGTACCGATGTTGAGATAAGCGGTTCTGATTATAAGCCCCCGCCCCCCGAATCAGTGCCACCCGAGATGCACGATTTCAGTAACTGGCTGTCAAGCATCTCGACTGTGGATGATAATCAGGGCTCCCTGGAGGCAATACTTCATGCCGCTGTCGCCCATACATGGCTGGTGTATATTCATCCGTTCATTGATGGCAATGGCAGGGTTGCCCGCCTGCTGATGAACCTGATTTTGATGAGGCATGGATACCCCATAGCCATCATCGCAAAAGAGGACAGGTTGCGTTATTACGATGCGCTTGAAATTTCCCAGCATGGAGACTTATCACCATTCATTGCCCTTGTGGAAGAGTGCATAAGCGAAAGTCTGGAAGAATATGGAAGGTCCGTCAAGGATCAGCAAGAGCAGAAAGAATGGGCAGAAAATCTGGTTGCCCGGTTCTCAAAGCAGGAAAAAATCAAGGCCAGAAATGAATATGAAGTATGGAAAAGTGCCATGGAATTACTTCGCAGCCACTTTCGCCAGACCGCCGAACTGCTGGATAGCAATACAGCACTTACGGGTCGGATTTATTTCAAGAATTTTGGTGATCTGGAATTTGAAAAATATCTGAGTCTGAAGCAAGGCAAGTTCTCGAAGAAAACATGGTTCTTTCGGATAGATTTTGTTAGTGGCGATAAATCGGCACGATACCTGTTTTTTTTCGGTTGGCCGAGTCAATCGCTCAAAGTTGACACTGACGTCACTCTTCACCTGTCACGTGAGGAGCCGCCAAAGTCCTTCCACTATGAAAGACTGGAAAATATCGATGCGCCAAACGTACTCAGTACCATCGAGCTTGGTTATTGTGTCAGCAAGGAAAGTTTTGTCACAAAAGGAAAATCCGGGCGCAAAAGAATGGATAAAATAGAAAATATTGGAAAAAAATTCTTCGATGAGGTCACAAAGCATCACTTTCAAGCGTAGGGGAACTCTGAAGCAATTATGCCCAATATGGATTAAAGTCCGGCCGGGCAAACAAGAGAATCCGTTATATCTCGCTCAACAGCTTTTCCGTCATGGATTCTGCCTGTCGCAGATAACTGCCGCCAAACAGATTATAGTGATTAAGGATATGGTACAGATTGTATAGCGTTTTTCTGACCGGATAACCCTCGTTCAGGGGCCAGACGCTGTTATAGGCATCATAAAACTCTGTTCCAGGTGCGCCAAACAGTTCAGTCATGGCTATATCTGCTTCACGATCTCCGTAGTAGGTTGCCGGATCATATATAACCGGTTCGCCGTGGTCGTCAAATGACCAGTTACCCGCCCATAAATCGCCATGCAGCAGTGAGGCTTGTGGCTGGTGGGCCGAAAAGAAGCGGGGCATGGCTTCCATCAGCTCATTTCCCCGGTCTATCAGGCGACTCCCACAACCATTTTGCTTCGCCAACCGAAGTTGGTATCCCAGGCGCCGGTTCTGCCAAAATCTGGCCCAGTTCTCATCCGAATTGTTCTGCTGGGGAGTTGAACCGATGGTGTTGTCGATCCTGAAACCAAACGTTTCATTCGTATGTCTGTGCATGGCTGCCAGCTTTTCACCAAATTTTGCGGCACTCCCCTGTCTGGTAAGGGTTATGTATTCCAGTACCAGATAGCTGTGTCCACCTGCTTCGCCGTAGCAGACGGGGCGCGGCACGTTTATTGTGCCGGTATCCGTCATTGCCCACAGACCTGCTGCCTCAGCAATAAACATGTCCAACAGTGATGCGGCATTGGTCTTTATAAAGTAGCGACAGGCACCGCTATCGAGCCGAAAGGCGGTATTGATACTGCCGCCACTTATCGGTTGTTGTCCATCAGCCTGAAAGGGAATGTCGGTTGCACGGGTGATGTTTTCAGCAATGGCCCGGATCAGTTCCATTATTTACCGAGAATGTTCATTTCCCGGCTGAGGCGATCATGCAGTGGACTGGTCCGGGGGAAGTGTGCGAGCAGAAATTTCATCTGATCCGCCAGCACTTGCCTGCCCTGCAGATAAACATATTCAGCATGAGTCGGGGTGAACGGGATCGCCAGAAGTTCCATGCCTGCTTCTTCCGGTGTGCGCCCGGCTTTATGGTTGTTGCAGCGCTTGCAGGCGGTGACGACATTGTTCCAGACATCCTGTCCCTGCCGGCTGATTGGTGTTACATGGTCGCGGGAGAGTAGCTTTGCCTGAAATTTGTTGCCACAGTAGAGGCACATATGGCCATCTCTCTTGAATAGTGACGGGTTGTTCAATGGTGCCGAATAACGCCGCTGTGCCTTGTACAGGCCACCAGCATAGCCTTTGGTCGCAATAATCGAGTTCACTTCAACAATGCTGCGTCTGCCACTGGTAGCGTTTATGCCGCCATGTATTTCATATAGCAGGGCACCGCAGGTATAGGCAATCACGTCAAGGTAGTGAAACCGAACGGCTTCCCGATAAGAAATCCATTCCAGCGGCATACCGGAGGCATCTGTCCGGAGAACTTGTTGATTCAGGCCGCTACTGGCGTTTGCTGTCATAAGTCCGTCCCGTGGTTTTCAGGCATTCTCCAGAAAATCGGTATCATTGCAATGCCTTTCTTATACCCCGATCATTTGAATTTGTGGATAGCCTCAATCAGTTCGGCAGCAGATTGAAATCGCCCATCAGGAGACTTGGATAGCATTTTTTCCAGCAGAGGTTGGTATTTTTGATGCGGTGCCTGAAGTTTTGGGATTTTCGCATGTACATGCTTGTAGAACATCGCCATTGGGTTATCGGCTTGATATGGTTTTTTTCCGGTCAGCATCTGATAATAGATGATACCCAGACTGTAGATGTCGGAACGGTGATCAACATTTTTGCCGCGTGCCTGTTCCGGACTGACGTAGGAGGGAGTTCCATAAACTTCACCATAGTCGCTTAGGTCCTCTTCTATGGCCATTCGGGCCAGACCAAAATCAAGAATGGCAAGGGTATCGTCTGCGCGGAACAGTATGTTGCCGGGCTTAAGGTCTCTGTGGACGATCTTTTTTCGATGAACATCATCCAACCCACTGGCTATCTGTCGCAGGTAGTCCAGTGCTTTGTCAGGTTTTACTCCTCTACGGATGCGGCGTATCAGATTACCACCAGAAAATCTTTCCAGCACGATGAAGGCATACTCATCGGTAAATGTCTGATCGAAAATTTTGGCGACATGAATGTTTTCAATACTGGCCAGTATGTTGTATTCACGAATGAAGCGCTCAATCATGCGGTCGTCGTCTATGTTATTTACATCCAGCACCTTAACTGCCACCTCGAGGCCATCCAGGGTTCTTTCTGCCAGCCAGACCCGCGACATACCGCCCCGTCCTAGTTCGCGTATCAGACGATAGCCACGCAGACCATGGATTTTGTTTGTCAGCGTGTCATTGTCGGCGTATCGATTGGTGGCGGGTTCAGCGATGCCAGATGCGGTATTGGCATCTCGCAATCCACGATCCGAGAAGCGTTTCATGCCTTCTGCGATCGCATTGTTCAATGAAGATGTGGTCAACTCCCTCAAGGGCAATATATTCGGCAAATCGGGGGACGCTCGGCTGGTGCTAAGCAGGATTACAAGAGGCAGGCTGCCACTTTCAGATTGCTCAAGCAGTTTGCGCATGGTTTCATCGGCATGGTCAAAACCGCTCAGTATTATAGCATCGGAATTTTTGAGTTTCGGGTCGGAACCTATGTCTTCCAGATTGTATTTGTGTATGTCGGCACCCGGCCAGCCTAAATCAAGGTACTGGCTCAGGAGAAGAAAGTGCTCTTCCAACCGGTCAATGATGGCAAAATGACGTTCCATAATCAGCATTGTTCCACAGATATGGTTCCCAGGCTTTATGGGCCATAATATAGTACATGCCCCAATCAAAGATAGTCTATATTGGCAGAGGCTACTAGCGAACGCTCGCCAGCACCCGTTTTGTCCGGGCCATCAATAATAAAGTATCCGGATAAATCATTTTTTCTCTTTTCCCAACCCCCATACCGACCTTGTGCTGGAGGGAGGCAGGTGGGCTGGTTCTTTTCAGGTAACCATAAGAATAGGGACACCGTGATAGTATCAGCTCGACCCTGGACTTATGCAGAGGCAGTCAGATGACAGCTGATGATTATCTGGTCAGTTTTCCAGTCACAGTAGCGGGCTTCACACTGTCGGAGCAGACATGGGCAAATAGCAGCGAAGGCACCAGAGCGGCCTTTATGAATCTGACGAAACATTGCAGACAGTCTTGGGCAGATTCGAACCACCTAAGGTATATAGCCGGACATAGGCCCCGCGTCTGAATCAACGCCCAAACAATTTGCCGATGAGGCCATCGAAAAGTCCCTTTTTTCTGGCACCTCGCTTGCTTGGGCGAGATCTCCCCATCACATTCAGGAAACGGTCACCCACATCGTTACCAATCTCCCTGCATAGCATCTTGAATACGTAATCCACCGAAATTCCGCGCTCAGCAAGCTCTTTGGCCTGCTCCTTAATCCACGCATCAGACGGTTTTTTCTTCATCCCACTGATAAAGCCATCAAGCAGGGTTTTTGACCACATTGTATGTTCATCAGCCATGAGCGAGCTCCTTAATAATTGCCAATCAGAGTAAATCTACCGGATTATGCCGGAAAATACCATGAAATGAATAGATATTTTATTATTTGGATGGCAGACGGGTACGAAACATCCGAGTAGCCTGCATATCGTTTGCCGGGCTACCTTCTGTCACAAAACGCAGGCGGATATCACCAATTTCTATGACATCGTTGTTCTCCAGATCATGCTTCTTTACTTCCTGATCATTGATCAACAAGCCATTTTTGGAACCAAGGTCCTTGATGATGAACTGCCCCATATCGTTGAGGCATATTTCAGCATGGTAGCGAGATATGGCAGAGTCTGGCAGGGCAATGTCATTTTCGCGATATCGACCGATCTTTGTTGAGAGTGAACGAACAGGATAACGCCGCGTCTTTTGTTCACCATCCAAAATCTCTAGCCAGGCCGCCGCAGGGGGGCCTTCATTTTCTTCTCTGTCCACCTGAGGTGGGGGAGTGCTACCACGGGGTCTGAGACGCCATAGCAGGACGATAATGGATATGGCAAGCAGGAGGCTTAGCAGCAGCGACCAGTACAGAGTATCATCTTCAACCTGCCCGTTTTCCTGTATGCGCTCGATAATAACCGTGGGCTGCGGGGCCGGTTCCTCGGCCTTGGGCTGTATCTTGACTTGATCCGGCAGAGTGACTGGAACAGGTATCGATATCTGTCCGGATAAAGTTTGCAGAGCAAGTTGTAAATGATGCCGGCCAGCAAGATTGGCAGCTATGGCATCCGAGAGATCTATGTCATAGCTGCCAGATACACTCAGGCTATCGATTACCGCATGAATATCTTTTCGCTGCAAGCCATAGTATGCCGGCTTTGCCGCGATGTAGGTGCCGCCCGTATCTTCAGATAGGCGTCGCAGGGTTTGCAGGGCAACACTGTTGGATATGTTGTCAGCATAGCCGATCGTATGCAGGCTGATGTCATTTTGTATGGCCGACTGCACTACATCACGGTGAAAATAGGCATAATCTTCCGCCAATCCGTCGGACATCATCAATATCGATTTAACGTCCGCTGTAACCCGCCTGAGAATATTAATGGCTCCAAGGGTGTTCCTGTAGAGCTCGGTTGTTTTGCCCTTTGCGCGAATCGATCTGGCTGCCTGTATAATATCTTCCCTGCTGCTACCCAGCGGAGCCAGCAGATGCAGCTCTGTATCAAATCGGGCAATACCTGTCAGGGTATGGCTCGGTAGCCCGTTGACAATTTCTTCAACGTGAGTGGCCTGACTTCGAAGTGAGTCAGCCCGGCGAGGATCACTGGAATCGATCAATATCAACAGGGCCGACACAAGCTGCCGCTCATTTTCCTGCAGTGGCAGGTCGATATCGTCCAGACTTGCCCTCGGTTGCAGGTAAGGACCGGGGGGGATGCGTAGCATGACCCACAGGTGATCGCTGCTCCCCTGTTTGTAAAGCACCGCCGTCCCATCACGCACAATCGTGTTGGCATCAAGAAGCCCGGCATGCAATATGAGCACCAGCAGCAGGCAGATTTGATATATTTGTCGCATACTCAGAAATTATAGATCAAAATACTGATATTTGGACTGGACCAAGCATTTTTACACAGGACGACTACAGTCAGCCTTGAAGCGGTTCTAGGCTTAATCAGGGCTTTCTCAGCCTAACAACTTGCGGGAAAGGATAAAACTCAGAAAGCCGGTATCAATTATGAGACACCGACAGCAGGATGCACTGGTTACACCGACACTGTAGTGGCATGGCAACCAAGGGAGGAGGCACCGCCGGAAAAGTACCGTACCGACCCGATGAGAAAAAATGATACTGTATCAGCAACAGTAACTGAGTGCTCTGTCGATTTTCGTGAACACCATCGCCTTATCAAACGGCTTTACTATGTATTCAACCGCACCCTGACGCTGCCCATAAACAATATCCGCCTCCTGATTTTTCGATGAAACGATAATGACAGGAATATCTGAAGTTTCAGGGTCATGGTTCAGTTTGCGCATGGCCTGAAAACCATTCATGCCGGGCATAATCAGATCCATCAAAACAAGGTCCGGTTTTTTCGCACGGACCTTTTTGATGCCGCTTTCCCCATCTCTTGCGAAAGAGACGCTATGCCCTCGCTGTTGTACTATCTTTGCGATTATCTGCGAACTGGTCGGGGAATCATCAATAATCAGTATGGATGCCATAATTTTATACCTCGATATGAGTGTACCTGGTAATTCGTCAGGCAATAATCTCCGTGAGCGAAGGATCGCCTGAAGTATCAATATGCAGCTCTCTTATGCCCGGAATTCGCCAGGCAATATAAGCAGCCATGGCCGCCTTCAGGGAAAGATTGTCGCTTTCAAGAGCAAGCATCAGGCGTTCAGCAACAATCTGGCTGCGCTGAAGCAGATCCGGTTCATGGACATATTCAGGCCCCATGCGCCATCCCCGGTCCATGTCTCTGTCCATAGTGGCAAAAAAGCCCATGCCTTGTTTTATATCGGCATGATCAACGTATATCGTGTACTGATCGCCTTCTATAAACACATCGAATTGAATGCTATCGTTTGACATTGTTGAGCTGATTGGCTGATTTTCAGCGTAAAAACTTTAAAGATGCTATCCATTATTCTACACAGGCAATAAGGACAATACAAAATCACAGGGGATGCTTCTGGCTCAATGGTTAATAACTTCAGACAAACGGCAACAATCCACATCATACGACTGATTATTCATGTATTTTATTGCGCGTTAGCTATGTAGAACCCTGCTTTTTCTGTTCTGGATTGTATTGCGAAGGGGCCGCATCGGCAATATTCTGGATTGAGTGGTTACAAATTCCGGATAAGCGGTGATCGATTACATCGGTTGTAGCCCAATTATTGCTTGGGTTTCATTATAAGTGCACTACAAAAGCCCGCTCATCCTCAGTTGCTGCATTTCCGGAGATGGCAGTAACGGACCAGAAGGACATAAGGCACTGGCATTGCACCAGCCCGATGAGAACATGGTACATGGCAATTCCGGTGGGGCGATGCCCGTCTCAGCCTCCCCGATGTATGGCAGAAAATCTGGCTGGTCAGTTCATGACATGCTCAAGCCTTTGCGGGGCATGGCCACCTGGATCAAAGCTGTAACGAACCGGTTCAGAGATGAACTCGATGCGATTACATGCCGGGCATTGATGCCACTCCAGAAAACTATCCTGATGATTTTCCCTCTTTACCAAACGCATATGGGAGTAACAACGTGTACATTGCATAGACCATCTCCTATGGTTTTAACCATTATAGCGGGCCAGCATGGCCCGTTTCAGCAAATTTCAATCCCAATTCAACCCGCCGCCTGTCTGATATTCGGTGACGCGCGTTTCAAAAAAATTCTTTTCCTTGCGCAAATTGACTTGCTCGTCCAACCACGGCAGAGCAGCCTCTCTGGTTGCCGGGAAGGGTTCTTCCAACCCCAGCTGGCGGGCACGGCGATTGGCGACGAAGCGGAACTGGCAGCTATGATCTTCTTTGGTATAACCCAGAATAGGAGTATGCAGAATATAACCGGCATACGCAGATTCAGCTGCCTCGGCTTCGTCCCACATGGCGCGAATAGCCAATGGATCCAGCTTGACATCTTCTTCCAAAATGATCTGTTTCACCACGCGGATACCGAAGGATGCGTGCATAACCTCATCGCGCATGATGTATTGCAGTTGTTCGGCGGTACCTTTCATCAGACCACGACGCTGTAATGCAAAGATAGGACTGAAGCCATTGTAAAACCAGCAACCCTCAAAAATGCCGCCGAAGAAAATGTACGCCATAACGAAATTCTCCAACTCATCACGATCATTCAGATCGATATCACTGCGTAGAATGGAGTGCAACCGGCGATTCGCGATCTGAATTTTACCGTTGATCTCCGGCACCACCCGGTAGCGGTTGTAAATCTCTCCCTGATTCAGACCGATGGTTTCAATGCAGTGCTGGTAAGTCCAGGTGTGAAGTGACTCTTCATATACTTGGCGAGCCTGATAAATTTGCAGTTCCGGGGCGCTCATCTTTTCCATAACGGCCAGACCGATATTGCGCATGGCCAAGATATCGGAAGTGGTCAAATAGGAAAGCACATTCTCATAGACATGACGTTCTTCCGGTGTCAGCTTATGGTGATAATCATGTACATCCTGCGCCATATTGATATCCAGCGGTGTCCAGTGATTTTTGTTGGCATTGAGAAAGTAATTCCATGCCCAAGGATATTTAAACGGTGCCAGTTGATTGATATCTGTCATACCATTGATGACTCGCTTGTCGTCCGGATTGACAGGACTGGTGTCTGTAACTTTCGGAGGAACACGGGCACCAGTAGCATAAGCACCCGCCAGCGCATGGTATGTGTCAGGCGATGTGCGGATATCGTCATTCGACTGACATCCAGAATCAGCAGTCGTCATTGAAGCATTAATCGCCCGGGCAACAGATGGTGCGGTCGCTTCGGCTTTCACTGTTGCAGATTCCGCTTTCAGCCCGGCCAGCGGGTCTTCCCATTGTTGAAACACTTTATAATCTCCAGTTATTCATTGGTATGCTGCCTGCGCTTTATTGACATGCCTCACAATCAGGATCGAGAATAGAACAGACTCCAGATGATGTAGAGTCAGCATTATCACCCTGCATGTTATCGCTGCCAGTTTTTTCCATGTGGGTTGCACCCATGGATCGCAGGTAATAGGTGGTTTTAAGGCCCCGCACCCAAGCCAATTTATACAGATTATCCATCTTTCTGCCGGACGGTTCGGCCATGTAAAGGTTGAGCGATTGGGCCTGATCAATCCATTTCTGGCGACGGGCAGCAGCCTCGACTAGCCAGCGCGGGTCGATTTCGAATGCCGTAGCGTACTGATTTTTAAGGTCCTGCGGGACACGATCAATTGGCTGCACGCTGCCATCAAAATATTTCAGATCACCGACCATAACCTCATCCCATAGATTACGGGATTTCAGCTCTTTGACAAGATACGGATTAATCACAGTAAATTCACCGGACAGGTTTGATTTTACGAACAGATTCTGATAGGTAGGTTCAATCGATTGACTGATGCCACAGATATTGGAAATTGTCGCAGTAGGGGCAATAGCCATACAGTTGGAATTGCGCATACCGACAGCCATTACCTGCTTGCGCAGCGCCTGCCAATCCAGTGTGGCGGAACGATCCACCTGTAGATATCCACCCCGATTCTCTTCCAGCCTTTCAATCGAGTCGATAGGCAGTATGCCCTGAGACCAAAGCGAACCGTCGAATGACGGATATTTACCACGCTCAGAGGCCAGATTGCTGGATGCCTTGATTGCATAATAGCTGACAACCTCCATGGAACGGTCAGCAAACTCCACAGCCTCTTCGGAAGCATAAGCCATTTTCAATTTATACAGCGCATCCTGAAAACCCATGATGCCCATACCGACCGGGCGGTGCTTCATATTGGAGTGGCGCGCCTGCGGCACACTGTAGTAGTTGTAATCAACCACATTATCCAGCATACGCATTGCGGTACCAATCGTCTTTTCCAGCTTTTCCATATCCAGGCCACTCTCGTCAATATGCTGCACCAGATTGATGCTGCCAAGATTGCATACGGCAACTTCTTCATCACTGGTATTTAAAGTGATCTCAGTACATAGATTGGAGGAGTGTACGACACCGGCATGTTGCTGAGGCGAGCGTAAATTGCACGGGTCCTTAAACGTAATCCATGGATGACCTGTCTCAAATAATAAACCCAGTATTTTGCGCCACAGATCAACAGCCTGCACTTTTTTATGGATGCGCAGCTCTCCATTTTGTGCCATGGTCTCGTATTCCTGATAGCGCTTCTCAAACGCCAGGCCGGTCAATTCATGCAGATCCGATGTCTCATCCGGCGAGAACAGCGTCCATACGCCCTCCTCGCTGACTCGCTTCATAAATAGATCCGGAATCCAGTTGGCGGTATTCATGTCATGAGTGCGACGGCGATCATCACCAGTGTTCTTGCGCAGCTCCAAAAACTCCTCGATATCCAGATGCCATGTCTCCAGATAAGCACACATGGCACCTTTGCGCTTGCCGCCCTGATTGACTGCAACGGCGGTATCGTTGGCCACCTTCAGAAAAGGCACAACACCCTGAGACTTGCCATTAGTACCCTTGATGTGCGAACCGAGGGCGCGCACACGGCTCCAGTCGTTGCCGAGACCTCCGGCAAATTTTGACAGCAACGCATCGTCCCGGATGGCACTGAAAATGCCATCAAGATCGTCCGGAACAGTGGTCAGATAGCAAGAGGAAAGCTGAGGCCGCAGGGTCCCCGAATTGAACAGGGTCGGAGTTGAACTCATAAAGTCGAATGATGACAGCAAGTTGTAGAACTCCACCGCACGGGCTTCACGTTCCACCTCGTTAATAGCCAGCCCCATGCTGACACGCATGAAAAAGGCTTGTGGCAATTCGATGCGCATGCCGTTCTCTGTGTGCAGCAAATAACGATCATAAAGAGTTTGCAGCCCCAGATAAGTAAAATACAGGTCACGCTCCGGCATGATGGCGGCAGCCAGCTTTTCCAAATCATAGGTGCCCAGTTGATCACTGAGCAACTCCAGATCGATGCCGGTTTTAATGTACTGTCTAAAGTAATCCGCATACATGCTCTGCATATCGGCCTGGGTGGCACAGGTTGGCACGCCACTGATACAGGTCAACACTTCAGTACGCAAGCCATCAAGCAGCAGGCGGGCAGCGACATAAGAATAATCAGGGTCCTGCTCAATCATGGTGCGGGCTGACATAACCACCGCCGACCAGACATCTTCTTCCTTAATACCGTCAAACAGACTTTTCATTGTATCTTCAATGATTTTGTCGCCGCTGACCGACTCAAAACCGGCAGTGGCCTCGCCCATGACTACCCTGAGACGTCCCATATCGAGATTAGCAGCCGAGCCATCGGTGCGAGTGACATGGATGGCACTGCCGACTTCAGCGGCTTCAGATGATACCTCCGCCTTGCGTCGGGCACGGGCATGCTCTTCACGGTACAGCACATAGGCGCGGGCAACCTTGTGTTCGCCACCGCGCATCAGGGCGAGCTCAACCTGATCCTGAATGGACTCAATATGCACGGCACCACCCACATCAAGATGACGTGTGACTGCCCGACAAATTTGATCCGTCAGCTCATCAACGATCTGATGAACCCGGCTGGAAGCCGCCGCATTACCACCTTCAACCGCCAAAAATGCCTTTGTCATTGCAACCCTGATTTTGTTGGCATCAAAGCCGGTGGTTTTGCCATTCCGACGAATGACCCTGAAATCACCATACGGGCTGGAAGCATGGCCATCGACCGGCGACACAACGGTACCAACAGACTGGGTGATGGTCTCAGCCACATCAGGCATGACATTAGTTCGCATTTTAATCTTTTTCCGCCAATAGTAAAAAAACCAACGTCTCAGCCACATCAGGCATGACATTAGTTCGCATTCTCCATCCTTGACCCCCCTGCCCTGATATATGAGCCTTATCCGGCGAGTCTTTGTTGTTTGGGTTTTCAATTCCCCCAGAAACCCAATATATCGCAGTAACGATGTAAGTCAAGCACAATATATTGTGTTTTTTCTCTGGATACACCGGGGAATAGCTGGGAGCAAATTGTGGATAAACCAGCAAAGAGAGGACAACCTGCCGAAACGATTGAAATTTTTATCGGAAGGGAAATTATCTGGAAAATGAGGGGGCGGGCAGGTTACTAACGAATAAATGTGATCGAGCACCTTAAACAGCGACAGGTGACCAGATCGGAGGTTGTTTGATCTGAGTCAGTGATAACGGAATCAGATCATCAAAAAGTACTGTGGCGTTAAACCATGAACGGATATGCCGGACAATGTGCGGTCGGCTCGATAATTTCTAATTAAACCTGAAATTATTCATCTGATCTGCTGCCTCTTTCGGTGCTTTTCTTGAGGTAGCCTCAAATTCGTCACCGACATCAACCGGGTTCGGAACCTTGATGGTTGGGGCAGTCCAGCCGCCAGGCATTTCACCTATTTCACCCGGAACCTCCAGCAGATCGTCCCACATTTTTGACATACCACCCCTTGGATCTTCAGGATCCATCCAACTTCCGGGCCAGCTATCAAAGAAATTGTTCCTTTGCCACCTGCGATTGTTCATCCCGCCAAAGTTCCAGGGACCACGATCCCAAGGACCGGAAAAAGTTCCGAAGGGGGCTCTACTCCAAAGAGTGTTGCCACCGCCACCCCGATGTGATTTTCCGTGCGGATACGGCGGCGGATAGTATGGCTGTTGCGGAACTGCCGGTGGATAGCCATAGGAATGCGGCAGCATGGGTGCCGCATATCCGCCATGATGGCTTCCGCCCCAGGGCATGCTATCGCCCCAATACGGACCCGGCCAGAACTGGGCAGCTGCGGTAAAGCTCAGCATAACGACTGGCAGACTGGCAAACAGGTATTTTGCTTTCAAGGGATTTTTTGCCGACATAATGGGACTTTGTTGACTGATATTGTTCAGAGCATGATCATCTTAATACAGAATCGGCTTCTTTTGCGATAGTCGTTGGCAGATTACTGTATGGACATGAAGCTGGAAAGCCAATCAATCATTTCGACTTACTCGCCCTCGGTTGCGATGACTTTGCTGTAATGACAGTTTTTTTCTGGACAGACCTGTTCAGTACCCTTGCGTTTGGTGGTTTTCATTGTCAGCATGGGCCAATTACAGGAAGGACAGGACTCATCAACAGGTTCGTTCCATACAGCATAGTCACAATCGGGGTAACGTGAACAGGAATAAAATATTTTTCCACGGCGTGACCGGCGGGAAACCATCTTCCCTTTTTTACATTTTGGGCAGGCAACCCCGGTATCAATCGGCTTTTCCAGTGGTTCTATGAATGTGCAATCGGGATAGGCATTACACCCGATAAACTTACCATACTTTCCCTGCCGGACGAGCAATGCGGAACCACACGAAGGGCAACTGCGCCCCTCTACTACTTCGTAGCTTTCCTGCTTGCTTTCTCCATTGATATTGCGGGTGTAATCACAATCAGGGTAGGTACTGCACCCAATAAAGCGCCCTCTTCGGCCAAGCCGTATAAGCAGGGGTGAACTGCATTTGGGGCATTTTTCATCGATTTTTTCTGTTGTGGCGTCTGTCCGGCTGACCGACTGCTCCTTGTCTTTTACCAATTTGATAAATGGCTTCCAGAAACTATCCATCACCGGAATCCAGTCTTTTTCTCCACGGGAAACCGAGTCCAGATCATCCTCCATGTGGGCCGTAAAGTCGTAATCGACATAGTTGGGGAAATGATTGGTCAGAAAACGGTTAACCACCCGACCAATATCCGTGGGGAAAAAGCGC
This sequence comes from Gammaproteobacteria bacterium, assembly GCA_965214035.1. Lineage (GTDB taxonomy): Bacteria > Pseudomonadota > Gammaproteobacteria > JAJDYQ01 > JAJDYQ01 > JAJDYQ01. The sequence goes on from OZ243932.1 coordinate 2,072,033, forward strand.
CGACGGTCCATTTCCACATATTCCCGGTTTTGCAATGTGGAGATAATGGACGCATACGTAGAAGGCCGACCAATACCATATTCCTCCAGGGCACGAACCAGTGTGGCTTCAGTATAACGTGGAGGGGGCTCGGTAAAATGCTGATCCGCCCGGATAGCCTTCAAGTGAATCTCGTCGCCCTTCTCCATATTGGGCAGCATTTTTTCATCGTCGCCCTTATTGTCATCCCTGCCCTCAAGATAGATCGACATAAAACCCGGTTTGGCGATTGTTGAACCCGTTGAGCGAAAGGCATTACCTTCGCCGCAGGCGAAATCTACGGTTACGGTATTCAGCGTGGCATGAATCATCTGACAGGCCACCGTTCGCTTCCAGATGAGGCTGTACAGTCCATACTGATCTTTGCTCAGTGAATTTTTAAGCGAATCCGGGGTTCGTATCACGGATGTAGGACGTATGGCCTCGTGGGCCTCTTGGGCATTTTTGGCTTTGGTCTTATATATCTGTGGTTTGGTCGGTAAATTTTCTTTGCCGTACTCGCTTGTGATATAGCCGCGTATTTCATCTATGGCATCTTTTGCCAGTGTTACAGAGTCCGTACGCATATAGGTAATCAGGCCGACGGTACCACTTCCGGTGTCGATACCCTCGTACAGTGTCTGGGCAGTACGCATGGTACGTTGAGCAGAAAATCGCAGCTTGCGAACTGCCTCCTGCTGCATGGTTGAAGTGATAAATGGCGCAGAGGGATTACGCCGGCGGGATTTTTTTTCCACGCTGGAAACAATAAGCCTTTTCCCTCCGTGCTTTTTCAGATTCTTATGGGCAGCTTTCGCATCTTTTTCATTATTGATGGTGAACTGTTTGACTTTTTCACCGTTATACATATTGAGTCTGGCGACAAAATCCTGCTCGTCTTTATTCAAATCGGCCTCAAGAGTCCAGTATTCGCGGGGCTTGAACGCCTCGATTTCATCTTCCCGCTCGGCAATGAGGCGAAGAGCAGGGCTTTGCACACGCCCGGCAGACAGTCCACGGCGGATTTTTTTCCATAACAGCGGCGACAGATTAAAACCTACGAGGTAATCCATACCTCGGCGCGCCAGCTGTGCATTAATCAATTCCTGTGAAAGTTCTCGCGGATGTTCCATGGCTTCCTGTATGGCATGCCTGGTAATTTCATGGAAGACAACACGATAGACTCTTTTATTCTTCAAGAGCTTTTTATCGTGCAACATTTCATGCAGATGCCAGGAAATGGCCTCCCCCTCACGATCCGGGTCAGTTGCCAGATACAGGGCACTGGATTTTTTCAATGCCCTGGCAATGGTTTCAACATGCCTTTCATTTTTCTCGATTGGTTCGTAAGACATTTCATAGTTATGGTCGGTATCTATGGCACCTTCACGCGGCACAAGATCACGAACATGCCCGTAAGAAGCCAGTACCAGAAAATCCCTGCCAAGATATTTGGTAATGGTTTTGGATTTTGCAGGCGATTCAACAATGACAAGATTTTTGGCCATGAGTAAGGATATTCCTTGTAAAGATTCAGTTCAGAGGGATGGCTCCCTGGATAAATGCTGTCGATTTAAGCCCCCAAAGGCCACCTGTTCGTGGCTTTGGTTCAATAATACAGCTAGAACCACCCATTCGGGTTGGTCAAGTGTAATGTCATATTCAACTAATGCAATGACACGATCTCCTACAGACTCGAAACTGTTGAGGGATAAATCCCGGTACTGGCCTTGAGCAGATAGCTGCCACAATCAGCGCAAAGAAGAGGCCGCCGCCTGGAGCCGCCCGGCATCACTTGGGCCGTCAACCCCCTGTAGAATCCACTCTGGCCACCAACATGTGCAAACCATATCATCTCTGATTATTGCGAACATAGTAGCCTCCACCTTCCGCGCTGACTTTATTTTCCAGCTCCAGTATTAGCAGAATGGATGACAACTCAGCAACTGCCATGCCGGTTCTTTGGGATAGCGTGTCCACACTGACCGGATCACAAGACATTGCCTCGAGAACAACCTGATGTGCATCGCTATCAGAGTTCTCATGGGGAGTCGGGGCGGCATTCTCTGAGCCGCTGATTTCCAGCTGGGCACCTGCCAGAGTACCCAACTCTTCGAGTATATCCTGGGCGGACTCAACAAGTTTGGCACCCTGCTTGATCAATCGATGACATCCTCTGGCCAGCGGACTATGAATGGATCCGGGCACTGCAAACACCTCTCGATTCTGTTCAAGGGCGCGGTAAGCCGTGATTAAAGAGCCGCTTTTTTGCGCCGCCTCAACGACCAGAGTTCCCAGAGAAAGCCCGGCAATAATACGATTGCGCTGAGGAAAATGCTGTGCCAGCGGCTTTGTACCGGGCAGATACTCGGAAATCAATAGCCCCTGTTCAGCGATACGGTGAGCAAGCTGACGATGTTTCGGAGGATAGACCCTATCCAGCCCATTACCGGTTACGGCTATGGTTTTACGATTAGCATCAAGGCAACCAAGGTGACTTGCCGCATCGATTCCCAGGGCCAGCCCGCTGGTAATCGTCAATCCTGTCATGGCCAGATATGCGGAGAAATCATAAGCGGTTTCATAGCCGTTCCTTGTTGGATTACGGCTGCCGACAACGGCTATTTGGAGACTATTCAGAATACGGGGATCGCCTTTGGCAAACAATAATTGCGGAGGGGCACCAATCTCCCTGAGGATGGCCGGATAAGCCGGGTCGGTAACAGGCACAAGATGATGGTCGGCCGCCGTGGCAAGCCACTGTAGTGCGCCCTCAATCGCCCGTTCGTCCGGCTCTCGAAATGCTCTGAGCTGACCTTGATTCAAGCCGGCAGCCGTCAGTTGACTGTCACTGCTCGAGGAAATGGCCGGCGGCTCACCGAGTTTAGCCCGAAGTCTGCTGATTTTAAGCGGTCCCAGTCCGGGGACAAGAGTAAGAGCCAGCCAGCTACGCAGCTCGTATTCAGTCATCTTGCCGGTTTATTCCGGGGTGCGGACCTCATCAAGCAGACGTAAAGGCAAGCGAGACTCCATGACCAGAGCATAGCTCAGATTTTCAAAGGGGCGGATGACCATCAATGTCCCGGATCGTTCTGAGGGCAACGTTACAGTATCGGTCGGATCGGCAGTCACGTCATCCGGAACCTGTGTCGGCTTGGTAAATGTGGACAGCACATGCCCCCGACCAAGGCCCTGCTGTGTGCCGGCATTAATAATAACAGTCTGATACCGACCGATTATATTGGCACCATCCACTACATTTAATATCTTTGCGGACACAAAGCTGTCAGGCACACTGGGGTAAAAGCTGGATAATTCGGCTTCTGATACGGTAGCAAGCAGGCGGTCCCCCACGCTGGCCTCCTGTTTGGAAGAGGTGATGCGCAGAGTTGACGGATCACCAACTCGTTCAAGTTTTGCATCACCGACAAAGATGCCCTCGTAGGCAATAATATTGCCGACCACAGGGTCTTTGACAGGTTTTCCTCGGCTATATATCTGGAATGACTGGCCCGATTCGGCACGGCTTAGCCCTTTTACATAAATACGGTCTCCCCGTGCAAGGATGGTACGGTCTCCCTGTCCACGTACAATATAGGGTGCCCTGTCTATGGTTGCCTTATCAAGCACTGTCAGGCCGCGCAGAAGCTGCTGTATATCTTCGACCGGCACAACCGGGATGGCACTATCGATGGGAGTAGCCTTGATCTGCGGCAATAACTTGACTGTTTCAGGGATAAAATCCGACTCATCCTGACCGGCATCGACAATACCCTGCGTGTCACTTCGGTTAATGGCCAATCTGGGCTGTCCATCAACATAGTAAAGCGAAATGACATCGCCCGGATAAATGAGATGAGGATTGGCAATTTGAGGATTATTCTCCCAAAGCTCTGGCCAACGCCAAGGCTTATCCAGATAACGACCGGAAATATCCCAAAGGGTATCACCTTTTACCACGGTGTATGTATCCGGAGCACCCTCCCTGATGTTAAGAGTATCGGAAAAAGCCGGCGGAGCGGCCAGAAAACCCACTATCAGGCACAGAGCCCGCGTCGGATACAGCAACAAAAATGATTTCGCAGTCATGGTTGTTCTTCAATATAATGTAACAAAGGCATATGCTGATTATATCCTAAGACAGAATTTCTGATTATTCCAGCATTATTTCTTAAATTTCGTGTACTTGGGACAAAATACCAGAATTTTTCGAGAAAACCATGGCTTTACTGAACATACTGCATTTTCCTGACAAACGCCTGCGGCGCAAAGCGGAGCCTGTCGAAGAGGTCAACGACAGCACCCGCCAACTGGTGGAAGACATGTTTGAGACCATGTATGATGCCCCCGGAATAGGTCTTGCTGCCATTCAGGTGAATATCCCGCAGCGAGTCATTGTTGTCGATGTGAGCGAGGACAGATCCCGGCCGCTGGCACTGATCAACCCTGAAATCACCGTTCTTGAAGGTATCGAAAGCATGGATGAAGGCTGTCTGTCCGTGCCGGGCGTATTCGAGAAGGTAGAAAGGGCAGACAGAATTACGGTCAAGGCATTAAACCCGCACGGTGAAGAGTTTGTAATGGATGCGGATGGTTTGCTTGCGGTGTGTATTCAACATGAGATTGATCATCTGGATGGCAAGCTGTTTATTGATTATCTTTCCGAATTAAAGCGCCAGAGGATCCGCAAGAAGCTCGGTAAGCAGGGCAGGAGACAGTCCGATCTTGAAAATCGCAGGCAGGTAATTTAGATCGTTTAATCGTGCTGGACGATATGCCTTCATTGCCCCTGGAGATAGTGTTTGCCGGCACTCCTGATTTTGCTGTTTCAACTTTACAGGCCCTGATAGAAAGCCATCACAGAGTGATTGCAGCTTACACCCAACCGGACCGACTGGCAGGTCGGGGGAGAAAAATGCTGTCGTCTCCGGTTAAGCGGTTATCTGTTCAGCAGCAGATTAAAATTTATCAGCCCGAGAACCTGTGCGCAGAAGAAGCCAGAGAACATCTGCGGGCGCTGTGCCCGGATGTCATGGTCATTGTGGCTTACGGACAGATATTACCGCCGGATATATTGCAGATACCAAAGTATGGCTGCCTCAATGTTCACGCATCGCTGCTCCCGCGCTGGCGTGGCGCTGCCCCGATCCAGCGGGCGATACTCGCAGGAGACCGAGAAACGGGGGTTGCCATAATGCAGATGGATGAAGGGCTCGATACCGGCAATATATTGAGTCGTGTCAGAACCCCCATCCACGATAAAGATAACGGTCAGACGCTGCACGACAGATTGGCTGCAATGGGAGCGGCGGCCCTGATAAAAGCACTGGATGACATGGCTGGAGGCTCGCTGCCGCAGGCGATACCTCAGAATGATAATGATGCCTGCTACGCGGCAAAACTAACCAAAGCCGAAGCAGCCATAGACTGGTCTCGACCAGCCGGAGAGATTGTACGGGCGATAAGAGGCTTTAATCCCTGGCCGGTGGCCCATACGGAATTTGACGGCGAACCATTGCGCATCTGGCAAGCATCTGATTTAAACCAAACCACCCATGTCGCGGCAGGGGAGGTGGTCTCGATCAATCACAACATCACTGTCGCAACCGGCAATGGATGTCTAGAGCTTCTGGAAGTTCAACCGGCCGGCGGAAGACGCATGTCCGCACAGGCGTTTCTAAACTCCCGCAGAGAGATCATCGAGCCTGGCTATATTTTTGGTCAATCGCAGAAAAAATAAAAGCCCACCGGGAATAAATGTCCGTGAGCAGGCGGCGCGAGTGCTTGTACGTATCATTGACGGGCACCAGACCCTGGACAACACCCTGGAGCGGCACCTGACCCGCGTGGAACCCATTGACCGCCCGTTACTGCAAGTCCTGTGCTATGGCGTTATGCGCTGGTATCCGCAACTCAGGGAATGGCTGGCACAACTTTCGGACAAATCTGCTGGGCAACTAAAGCCGGAAGTCCGGGTATTAATACTGCTGGGAATTTACCAACTGCGATATACACAGATACCCCCACATGCGGCCATTCATGCCACCGTCGAATGCGCCGCCTCTTTTTTGCAGGCCTCCCATGCCGGCGGTTTCATCAATGCAATACTCCGGGAGTATCAGCGGCGCGACAAACAGGGCTCACTAACAGATAACGAAGCCACCCGTTATGCACATCAGAGCTGGATGCTGGACATGATACGAACAGACTGGCCGGAAGACTGGCAGAGAGTGGTACAGAATAACAATCAACAGGCACCGATGGTGCTGCGCCTGGATGTTACCAACATGTCAGCCAGAAAATACCTTGAATTGCTGGACAAAGCTGGAATTGAGGCCAATGTTCATCAATATGCGCCCACAGCGATAGTTCTGAAAAAGGCTGTTGATGTAGAGCGGCTTCCCGGCTTCAAACAGGGTCTGGTATCCGTTCAGGATGCAGCCGCCCAACTGGCAGCACCACTGCTGGAAGCGACACCGCAACATCGAGTACTTGATGCCTGCGCTGCCCCCGGAGGGAAAACAGCGCATATTCTGCAACAGGTCAGGACTGCAAAACTGGTGGCGCTGGACTCAAATCCACAACGGCTGAAAAAACTTGAACAGCTATTTGAGCGCATTCACCAGAGCGCGGAAATTGTTATCGGCGATGCTTCCCAACCGGAGCACTGGTGGGATGGCCGACATTTCGACCGAATCCTGCTTGATGTCCCCTGCAGTGCCAGCGGTGTCATACGTCGCCACCCTGACATTAAAATTCGTTCGCCGCATGCCGTACAGAAAATAGCAAAACGTCAGGCACAGATACTGGATGCTGTCTGGGGCCTCCTTGCAAAGGGAGGTAGAATGGTTTACGTCACCTGCTCCGTGTTCAAACTGGAAAATCAATGTCAAATAGAATGCTTTCTGCAACGCCAAAATGATGCCGTGACAAAACCGATTGAGAGCGAATGGGGTCAGGGGCAAATCGGGCACCAGATATTACCAGGTGAAGGCGACATGGATGGATTTTACTTTGCGATACTGGAAAAAAAGTGAGGCACCTCACTGAATCGACAATATGCTTTCTGCTGCTTGCAGGCCAGCTTGTGCCGGGCATGGCCTGTGCAAACGACGAAGCCTTTGCCACGTATGATATTCAGGCAGGGCAGGAACAGGCCTATTTAACTTTAAGGGGCGATATTCATTTTAATTTCAGTCGGGTAGCCCTTGAAGCACTGGATAATGGTCTCCCCATTACGTTGGTCACCGAAATTGAACTGGTGGAGCCCGGCGAATGGCTCTGGAGCCGCACCATCTGGAAAAAGTCATTCACCCATGAAATTCAGTACCACGCCCTGAGCCAGCAGTATCTGGTCAAAAGCATCCAGGCCAGCTTTCCCAAAGCCTATCTGACGCTCAGTTCGGCGCTGGAGGCATTAGGCAGGATTGAAAATCTTGAAATCCGCAAACCGGAAAAGTCAGAGCCAGACAAAAACCATATCATACGGGTACGCACAGGACTGGACAGCGAGAAACTGCCGATTCCGCTCAGGCCACTGACCTATTTGTCCGATAGCTGGCGTCTGCGGGGTAACTGGCAGAAGATTTACTGGCAGAACACTGAAAGGGAAGATGCAGATTTGCGGTAAAAACCAATCCAGATGGATGCTCATTTTCCTGATGCTGGCGTTATTTGCCGGCATGCTGGTCTCGCTTTACCTGCTTGGTAATGCGACTGAAAACTCCGCCTCCATCGGCCCCTACTATTCCTGGTTACTGCTCGGCAATGCCATCGGCCTCATTATTCTGGCGACCATACTGGGGCACCAGCTATACCACCTGTTTTTGGAATACAGGCAACGTCGTGCCGGCATCCGATTGACACTACGCATGGTGATCATGTTTGTCATACTGGCCGTTGTGCCCGCATCACTGGTTTATGTTCTGTCGATTCAGTTTTTGCAGCGAGGCATTGATAGCTGGTTTGACGTCAGGATTGAGGCCGCCCTTGGTGATGCTCTGGACTTAAGCCGCGATGCCATGGCCGGGCGAATTCGTGAAAAGGCGCGCATAACTCTGGCAATGGCAGAGTCACTGGCCGATACACCGACCAGTCTGGCCACTCTTGATATGGTCGATTTTCGATTATCCGGCTCTGCCGATGAAATCGCGCTGCTTGACACTGCCGGGCGGGTTTATGCGTTCAGCAATATCGATCCGGAGGTGGTCGTTCCCCACGCACCCAGCGAGTTGGTGTACAGCCAGTTGCGTCAAGGATATCCGTATCTCGACATGGAACCAATTGAAGACCGTGGTTTCTTTATCCGGGTCGTCATCGCCATACCCGACACAGCCAGCGTAATAACCGGAGAAAAACGGCTGATTCAGGCACTCTATCCGGTAGCGGAACGATTAAACACCCTTGCACAAAGCGTACAATCTGCGTTTGGAGCCTATAAGGAGCTATCCTATATTCGGGATGAGCTGAAACAGAGCTTTATTCTTACGCTTTCTCTGGTGTTTGCGCTTAATATTCTGACAGCCGTTGTGGTTGCTGTACTGTCTGCCCGACGCATGGTTGAACCAATACGCATTCTTCTGGATGGCACCCGGGCGTTGTCGAGAGGAGAATACGATAAACAGTTGGCAGTAACCAGCCAGGATGAGCTGGGACAACTGGTGGGCTCATTCAATGACATGACACTGAAAATTGCCGAAGCCAGTCAACAGGCCCGCCTGGGTCAGATAGCTGCTGAAGAAGAGCGGACCTATGTACAAACCGTATTGTCCCGTCTGACCTCTGGTCTGATTACATTTAACAACCGGCGTCGAATCGTCACCATGAACCCCATGGCCTCCCGAATACTGTTCAACTCTGAACATGACATGGCCGGCCAGAGTCTGGATGAAGTCATTGACTCATACCCGTATCTGCAGGAACTTTATAACTGCCTGAATCGAAATATGGGTTCGGGCAAACACGAATGGCAGGAAGAACTCACCATTCTTAACCAGCATGGTCGTCAAGTATTAATTATTAACGGCACCCTGCTGTCCCAGGAGCCTGGACACGAAGGCGAACATATCGTCATGTTTGATGATGTCACTGAATTTGTACAAGCACAGCGCAACGCCGCCTGGGAAGAAATGGCACGCCGGCTGGCACATGAAATCAAGAACCCCCTGACGCCGATTCAGCTATCCGCCGAGCGGGTACGACACAAATGCCTGCAAGAAATATCGGGCCGACCTGCGGAAGTACTGGACAGATCGACCAGGACCATCATCGATCAAGTTGAGGCCATGAAGGGAATGGTTAATGCTTTTACACAGTATGCCCGCAACCCCGAACTGAAAATGATTCCGTTATCGCCGAACAAACTGATTAGCGAGGTCATTAACATGTACGAAGGAGACCGCCTTTTTCCACAAGTACGACTGGAACTGACCAGAGACGCTCACACGATAATTGCCGATCAGGATCGGCTGCGGCAACTACTGCACAACCTGATCAAAAACTCGATTGACGCCATGGAGCGGACATCGCAGCCGGTGTTAAGGGTTACAACAAAGCTATTCGGCGGCGCGGATAACTGTAATTTACAAATGACTGTTCAGGACAATGGCCCCGGCTTTGATCGCAGCATCATCAATAATATTTTTGAACCGTACGTAACGACCAAGGACCATGGCACCGGTCTGGGGATGGCCATCGTGAAAAAAATTGTTGAGGAACACAACGGCACCATATCGGTGAGCAATGTTGCTGAAGGTGGTGCCAGAATAACCATCACACTACCCTGTCAGGCTGAACACAAGACATAAGACCGGATTTACTTAATTATAACGACGATAACCAATCGCCTCGGTTAAGTGCGGTGTTTCTATACCATCGCTGCCGGCAAGATCCGCAATCGTGCGGGCCACCCTCAATATGCGGTCATGGGCCCGAGACGACAGACCGAATTTTTCCGTTGTTACCAGCAACAGCTTTTCATCTGCGGAAGCTATGGCACAGACCTCCTTCATCCGGGCGGGTTTTAGCTTTCCATTGGCAACCCCGTTCCGCTGTAACTGCCTTTGTCGTGCGGCCACGACACGCTCCCTGATTGTTAAGCTATCCTCCGGGGACTGCTGCCCCTGGAGCTCGGCCGGCTTAATACGTGGAACCTCAATGTATAAATCAATACGATCCAGAAAGGGGCCGGTAATCCGGCCGCGATAACGCTGAATCTGATCAGGGGTATATCCGTACAGGCATGACGGGAATCACCGAGATAGCCACAGGGACAGGGATTCATGGCGGCGATAAGCTGCACATTGGCCGGAAACTCTGCCTGACGGGTAGCGCGGGAAATAACGATATGTCCCGTTTCCAGGGGTTCACGCAGGCTGTCCAGCACACGTCGGTCGAACTCCGGCAGCTCATCAAAAAACAACACCCCGTTGTGTGCGAGAGAGATCTCACCCGGTCTGGGATTGGAGCCACCACCGACAAGTGCCACAGAAGAAGCCGTGTGATGAGGGGGCCCTGTATGGCCTTTGGGCGTTGACTGTCACCTTCTGCACGCCAGATACCAATGACTGAACTGCTGCGGTTTCCAGTGTCTCCTGCTCCGTCATGGGAGGCATGATGGTGGGCAACCTTTCCGTAAGCATGGACTTACCTGTCCCTAGAGGGCCGATAAACAACAGACTGTGCTGCCCGGCAGCAGCAATTTCCAGGGCGCGTTTGGCATGGGCCTGACCTTTTACCTCAGACATATCAACACCGTATCGGCTCATTTCCACAGCCTCACTGGCGATGGTCAGACTATGCAGGGTATTGCCATCCAGCAGATGCCGGGTCACATCCAGCAGATGCTGAGCCGGATAAATGGTAGCGCACCGAATCAATGATGCCTCATGACTGTTATGCTCCGGGATGATGATGCTTCGGCTCAATTTTTGTGCCTGCCGAATGGACGGCAATACCCCGCGCACCGGTTGCAGCGCCCCTCCGAGAGACAACTCACCGAAAAACTCGTACTCGCGCCCTTGGTGAATTGGGTCACCCTGAAAAACCGACTGTAAATCTTGAACGTGTTTCTCACATCATCACCGAATTGAAACTTGTGGGTAATGAAATTCACGGTAAGGCGAAGATCATTCAAAGCCCATACGGCGACATTGCGAAGAATCTGCTGAACGATGGTGTGACCCTTGAGGTTTCCATTCGTGGCGTTGGTTCGGTCGTTAGTGGCGTTGTACAGGATGATTACAAGCTGTTAGCAGTCGATTTAGTGAACGACCCATCAGCCGGATCATTCGTCACCGCTAAAAAGGGTGGTTAATCATGACTAACGCTGAAGGACAAAAGACAGTGGTTATCCCACGGGTCGATGAACGGGTTCGTGACCTGTTCACCGCCATTTGTGAAGATTACCTTCAGATTGAACGGGCGGACGCTTTTGCCTGTATGCTTCGCCCATTTGTGGAACGGGTTCTACAGGACATTGAACTGAACCCTGAACATGATGACCTAGCGGTAAAAACCATTCGCCGGGAAGTTGAAGCATTGCTACCCAAAGAAAAACCCGGTGGGCTTGTGGGGTGAAAGCCCCACTAACTAACTACATCTATCATTTCTTGGTAGTGCTTTTCATCTAGTTCATTTATCCAGTCAAAAATGTCTGAAATCACTGTAACGCCTTCACCAATCAAGTTTTCAACGAAGTCTTCATTGGTTTCGATAAGGTCATTATGTGAATACTCATTGATGAACTTTCGGATTTTTTCTTTTCCTTCGTCTTCCGGGTTCTGACTTGCTGAAACTGCCGTATCAAACAAGTTGGCAAAGTTCCCCCGGTTCTTTGGGAATTTAAAAGACAAGAAGGATTCAAGTAGCTTTCGGGACAAGTTGGCTGCAAGAAAATGATCATCCGTTTCAAGCGTTTGTTGATTCTTTAAAGAATGCAACCGTGAAAAAATATAGTGGTACTCTGAATTGTATAAGGTTAAAGCTGGTTCGGCGTTTGTATAGGTTGAAGTTCTTGGCACTTCGTTGTTTGCCTTAACAACATAGAAGTTTGCAATATTTTGATTGTCGCATTTATTCTTCCGCGACATCCAATCACGAACCAGCTTGAAGAACGTGAAGTTGTGGGTAAGAACAAACAGTTGCTTTGCTTTTTCACAGTTCACTGTCATAAACGAATAAGCGTGAAAAAGGTGATTGGAATCGAAACTTGAAATAGGGTCATCCACAACAACAATAGTGTCTTCAATTTTGTTGTCATTCTCCTTCAGTTTGGTTATGAAGTAGACAAACGCAATAGCCGTCTTTTCGCCTTCACTCAAATTCCCGTCAACCTGTTCCGAAGTATTTCATACCCTTTTTTAACCGGATTGAAGCGAAGGGTTAATTCACTGCGACCAAGAAACTTATGAAGTGATTCATTGAACTGGTCAGCGCCTACGCCTTCATTTGATAGTGAGTCTTCAAGTGTTCGGATTTCAGTGTTTCTTGTGTTGATTGCGGTCTTTAACATTACATTCGCGGTTGTTCGATCAACAACTTCTTTTTTCTTGTCGTGATAACCGAATGCCTTAACTTCAGTAGTTGCATAGTGAAGTTCAAGTTTCTTTTTGGCTTTGTCGGTTTCTTCTTTAAAGTTCCCTGACTTATGATTGTGTTTGCCAACAGCCACGCTAATAGCGGTCATGGCATCGTTAAATGCTTTTACAGATGCTTCGCTAATAGCTTCAACCGTTAGACCTGTTTCAAGCGGGTTTGCCGTCTTTTCTTTTAGCACGGTGTGCCACACTGTTATTTCTTCGTTTAAGGCTAGGATGGCTTTTTCTAAAGCTGTACATGCTTCACCGTATCCACTTTTAAATTCGTCGTAAAAATCACTTGGTGCGGGAAGCGTTGGGGTCTGAATATATTGACCCGAAAGCCAACCATCAGCACTTTCAAGCCGGGTTTGAAAGGTTTTGTAATCGTCATTAAAGTGGGCTTCAAGTTGTTTGGTACGTTCTTCAGTGATGGTGTTCCCACAAAATTCACACTGGTTTGTATCGTGACGCTTATGAAGATCAAGACCAGTTTCAACCCAAGACTTTATATCACCATGTTCAACAAGCCGTTGAATAGTTTTACTAACTACACTGGTTTTTAAAAGATCATCAAGACGTTCTTTTGCTTTGGTGAAGGTTTCTTGATTAATGGTCTGTTGATCAGGCTTGGCAGCATTGGTTAATTCAACAATTTGTTGATCATCAAGAAGCGAGTCGTCCGACTTACTTTCTTCAAGGCGGTCATCTATGAACTTTTCAAAATTACGCTTATCATAGTTAAAGTAGTAACTGTCTGTAGTGTCAATGGACTGAAGGCTTGTCTTCATATGTCGTGCGCTATCGGTTCCAAATTTTGAAACAGCGCCATCAAGTTTTCTTATTGCTTCAGCTTCTACGCCGTGCGCTTTGCTATCAACTTCCTGTTCTTTTTTTAGTTTTTCCAGTTTTTCACATTCTTCAATCTTTTCTTTATCAACAAGTAATATGCTTTTTACTACGCTATCCCATGAAATATTTTCGTCAATAAAGTCATGGTTAAAGGTGTATACGTTAAGGTCTGAATCCGCCGTGTTCGCTTGTGTGATTGCCGCGCCACTGTCTACGTTTACCGTAAATTCCGAAGAAGGGAATTTACTTGAAGTGCTTTTATTTTCGATGCACCGAAATACACCCGAAAGCGTAGATTTTCCGCTTCCATTCCAGCCATAGAATAAATTGTACTTGCCGAAGTCTTTAGCGTTCGCGTTCGTGTGATTCTGAAATATGCCGAACTGCTTTAATCGTTGAATATTCTTTATCATTTAAACATCCGTGTTCTTATATTTACTGCTTCTCATGCGGTCCAAGAAATCGATCACCGTTAAAGTGAATCATGTGATCTGGATTGTCGGCAATCCACACTTCAGTTTCCCAAGCAACATCAGCGGCATTTTTTCTGAATTCTGCACGGTCTGGAAATGCCGTGACATACACCAGACCAACCTTGCAATCTTTGAACGCTTCTTCTAATTCTATCCACCGCTTGGGTGAAACCGATCCATGGCTTGTAACTGCTTCAATCAGAAACAACCACTTACGTTCTTCATCGTATACAACTACATCAGGTAACTTGTCATGTGACATAGGCGGAACGCCCAAGGATTGTAAATAATCAGCTTCTAAGAACATCAGCTTGCCACCTTCTTTACGGCTACTGGCTGTATCACCGATGTAAAGCAATCGACCACCAGCGCCAACGAATCGCGAACAAAATTCATGCACTATGTCCGCATGAAGCTGATTGTGCTTGCCCGGTGATAACTTAACAGTTTCACCATTGGGCAAACTTATAGGAATTTTGTTTTTTTCAAGGGCGCGTTCATACTGGGCTTTCAATTCAGGAACAGCGTCCTTGTAGCTTTGAACCATTTCTTCCCAGTTCCCATTAGGGTAAACCGATAAAATATCAAGAATAGGTTGATTCAACGAATAATTGTTATCCTTGCTGTTGGTGGGTCGCGCCGGATCATCCCGGTTACGATCAACAACACGGGCTTGTTCGAATTGGTGGAGGGTTTGGCGGCGAATTGTTTCACGGCTGTTTGGCTTGTAGTCCATACCATATTCATTACGGATGAATTCCATAATGTTAACTGTGGGTAACAGTGGCGCTGTTGCATTATTCCAGTTGCCGGAAGGCGTTATATTTGCAAGCGCCAAAAGCACCCACCCGGAACGGTCATTGCATTGCGCTTTAGGAAGTCCCAGTGCAGTCAATAGTGTCTTAGCCTGTTCAAGTTTTTCTTTTTGTTGTTCGGTGAATTCAAAATCTTACCCCTATTAAATTATATCCATTACGCCAAGTACCGGGTTGACGATCAAATCAATTTCATTTGTTTCAGTCGTCTTAATTTTTTGTGCTTGCTTACCGATTTCTCGCACTTGTTCGCGTGCTGGAAACTTCATCACACGAATTTCAGTAGCGTTAACTTGTGTATTTCCTGAAATACACCTGAAATACTTGTCCATAAATGATGAATTAAAGATGGCGGCGAGCCCATACGCTTCAGATTTGGTCAGTTTCTCACCTGTTACACCGATATAGTTTGTCTTGTTGCCGAAACCAATCACTTCACAATCGTGGGTGCTTTCAAGGTGTACACCTGAAACTAACCTACGCTTTTCATCCTTTGAAGAAAAACGCTTCAATAAAACAAAGGTTCCGTTGTTCATTGTATGTTTTTCATGCCCGTCATTAAGCATGAATGATACTTCTTTTTTATGGTCGCCCGTCCAAGTCGTTGTTAATGGCGTAACATTGTGTGGACAATAAAGCGGAACGGAATTAGATGCACCAGTATCTTCAGTTATGTACTTGCGTGTCCTATGTTCTACTACGCGACCAGTTGAAATGAAGTAACCCGCACCTTCGAAAGTGGTAGGAAAGGTTTCAGCTTGCCGCAGTATACTGGCTTCATACGCGGATTCAGGAATACGAATGATGCGTTGATCATTAGAAGGGTCAATGATTAGTTCAAGTGGATATTTTTCTTCGTCAGCATTGCTAATGCTGCTGTCGCAATCACTTGAACGCACGGTTACTGCTTTAGATTTTTTCCCCTTGATGAAACGACAAATGACATTTTCTTGAAGTACCGCTGAATCATCATTTTTAAACACTTTGTCACGGTGTTTAAATATGTGGATCAGGTCTAACGCCGATTGGGTCAATAAGTACGAACGAAACCCTTTAAAATACAAACCGTTTGTGAAACTACGTGGCGTAATGCTTACCATTTGTCCGCCATCGTTCAAAGACGCCATTACAACCGCCAGGAACGAAGCGTAAATGTTTGGGTCGCCATGGTATAGGTCACCCGCTGCTTTAGCATAAGGTGAATCTTTAACACTGTATTTGAAGTATGGCGGGTTGATCACTGACAGATCAAAACCCTGAATGCTTTCATCTTTATCGGGTCTTGCGAGAACGAAATCTTCACAACGTATTTCAAAAGTGAATCTACCGCGTTGCGCGCTGAAAGCGTTCTGAACAATCTTTAGCGTTTGTTCAAGGTTTGGAACCGCTTCACTATCAAGTTCATACAGGACGGCGTGAACGGTCTTGCAGCCAAGGTCTAAGCACCTTAGTGCGGTTGAAGCAGTTAAAATTCCTGTTCCAGCACCAGCATCCAAAATACGAATTGTTTTGCTTTTCGGCTTATCGACCAACGAAGCCATGTAATCAGAAACAATCGATCCAGTGAAGAACTGCCCCAAGGTCTTTCGTGCATCCATTGTCTTAGAACCAAGGAAGTCGCTTTGAAGACCAATAATATCTTCCATGGGGTCACTGATTTTTAGTTGTTCAAGCATTTTGTTTCCCCATTACTTACCTGACCATGATTCAATCGCTTTGCGTATGAAATCGGTCTTACTAATACCTTCAGTTGAACAAATGTCGTCCAAGCGTTCGGCTTCACCCCGGTCAATCACCACCTGAAGGCGTTTCTTTTCACCCTTGGCGATTTGTTCCCGGTACTTCTGTTGTCTTTGGTTTGCTGTCTTGTCCACGATCAAACCCCGCGTATAAACATGGCGCGTTATACTGTAACGGAAAATGGTAGGAAGATCGACGTATTAAAGAAAGGAAGGTCTAATTTTTACGCCTAGCTTTACGCCATTCCCACGGCGGAACACGTTCAATTTGCGGTAGTCGCCACAAACCCCGTTGTGAATTCTTCGCTTCGTCTTGAAGCGTGAAAAGAACCTTGTCCTTCACATAGCGCGTATACGCCCAACAGTGACCACCTTCAACCAATGCGCGGTTTACATTCAGACCATCGACGTACACGCGCCCTATGGTTCGTCCATATCGGTCAGTGGTTAATTTCTCAATGGTCACGGTCTGACCGGCGACAAGATCACTAGCCGCTTGCTTCGCACGGTTGCCCCATGGCTGCTTACGTTCCGGGCAGTCGATCCCGGCAAGACGGGTTTTGACTTTTTCATTACCAGTTCTAAGCACCTTTATAGTGTCCCCATCCGTCACGCCTACCACCTTGGCTTGAAAGGTTTCAGCACCCCATGCAAGGGCGGGAAGGGCTGTCAAAATGCAGAATAAATTTTTGAATTTCATAGGTGAAAATTTAGCCTAAATTCACGTAAGTTACTATTACAAAAGGGAAAATTAATTTATGGGCTAACTATTCCCACAATATATCAAGGGTTGGCAGGCCATTGGAGACATGTACCTCGACCGAAACCTCAGGAGCGTTGATGCCTGCCAGCGCACGGGTATGGACATGGGCTAAAGACATCGGAAATCAAGGGCTTTTTTCGATCTCTGCCAGCCTTTGCTCAAGGGTTTCAAGTTTTTCGCGGGTGCGACTCAATACCGCCTGCTGGGCATCAAACTCATCGCGCGTAACCAGTGACATTCGGGAAAAAGCATTATCGAGCACGGCACGAAAGTTTTTTTGCAGATCTTCTTTCAAATAACCGATATCTGCGGGCAGGGCGGCAGCCAACTGCCCAACGATCTCATCCAGTATTCTGGGATTCATAAGTCCTCCATGCGGGCTCTGCATTATAAAGGCAGCACGGCGGTTTTACACCCCTATGAAGCTACAGCGATTTCAAGTGCTGCCCCATACACAAGGCACAGACCCGATGTCACCGATGATTATATTTTGATGGCGCATGAATTTGTGTATAGTGCACCCTGTCGCTGACTGCCCGGTCAGCTTTTAGCATTTACAGGAGGCATGGATGAAAATGGTTACTGCCATTATTAAACCCTTTAAGCTGGATGATGTTCGAGAGGCGCTTTCCGACATAGGCGTGAAAGGGCTGACAGCTACGGAAGTAAAGGGCTTTGGCCGACAAAAAGGCCACACCGAGCTTTACCGTGGCGCGGAATATGTGATTGACTTTCTGCCCAAGATAAAACTCGAAATTGCTGTTGCCGACGATCAGGTCGATGCGGTGATTGAGGCGATTACGACCACTGCGCAATCCGGCAAAATTGGTGACGGCAAGATCTTCGTCACGCCGGTTGAACAGGCAATTCGTATCCGCACCGGAGAATCCGGTGATGAAGCACTTTGAGCTGTGCAGGATCCCGTCCTTACTCTATATTCTGTACCTGCTCCCTCATCTGCTCGATAAGCACCTTGATATCGACGGCTGCACGGGTTGTCTCTGCATGAAGCGACTTGGCACCCAGGGTATTGGCCTCACGGTTAAACTCCTGCATCAGGAAATCCAGCCGGCGGCCTATCGGTTCATCCCGCTGTAAAACATCGCGCACCTCGGCCAGATGACTTGCCAGACGGTCCAGCTCCTCATCGATGTCCAGCTTTTGCGCCTGCAAAACCAGCTCCTGCTCCAGCCGGTCCCGATCAGGCTTTTCGATCAACTCCTGCAAGCGTTGATTCAGCTTTTCCCGGATATTATGAATAACCTCAGGGCGATGCTCGCGGATACTCTTCACCGCCGCCTCGATATCATCACAGCGCCGCAGCAAAAGATCCCTCAGACGCTCTCCCTCAGAGAGCCGCATGGCACCCAGCCCGTCCAGCGTACTTTCAAATAACTGGAGGACCGGCCCAGCCACACAACCCGTCTCCAGTTTCGGTTCTTTCACAACCCCCGGCCATTGCAGTATCTGCAATGCGTTTGGTGCCACAGCATGCGGCAGACGCGCATCCATCTCATTACATAAGCGTATAACCAGCTCGGCAAGCTCACGATCCACTGATAACGCATCCTGTCCAGACATCGACCGTCGCAGGCGCAGGACACAATCCAGTTTCCCCCGTTTAATTTTCCGGTTGACAAGCTCGCGACATCTGAGCTCCAGTTCACGCCACTCCTCCGGCATCCTGAAAGACACCTCCAGATAGCGATGATTGACGCTGCGCACCTCCCAGACCAACTCACCCCACTCTTCTCTTCCTTCGGCACGGGCAAAGCCCGTCATACTGTGTACCACAATACCTGCTCCCTGAGTATTTGTTTATGCCACACCGTTCCCATGCGTATAATCATACGCCTGCAGCCTCCCTGACAAACCAACTAATCCAGGATGAAGACCATGAGACCCGGCAATCGTGCGCCGCATGAGATGCGGCGCGTGAAAATCACCCGTAATTTTACCATGCATGCGGAGGGTTCGGTGCTGATTGAATTTGGCGATACCAGAATCATCTGCACAGCCTCCATTGACGAAAGAGTACCCGACTTTCTGCGCGGCAAGGGCCAAGGCTGGGTGACCGCAGAATATGGCATGCTACCACGCTCCACTGCCAGCCGTATGCGCCGCGAAGCTGCTGGAGGCAGACAGAGTGGTCGCACCATGGAAATCCAGCGCCTGACAGGACGCTCCCTGCGAGCGATCACGGACATGGAAAAACTGGGACCACGCACTATTACGATTGACTGCGACGTTATTCAGGCGGACGGTGGCACGCGCACAGCCTCCATCACCGGTGGTTATGTTGCTCTGGCGGATGCCGTTGATCGGCTTATGGCTGAAGGAGTGCTTGCAGAAAATCCGTTGAACGGCAGTGTCGCCTCGGTATCGGTTGGTATCTACCGGGGCACACCGGTACTGGACCTGGACTATGCCGAAGATGCCAATGCGGAAACAGACATGAATGTTGTTATGGATGACCAGGGTCATTTTATCGAGATACAGGGCACCGCCGAGGGCCGCCCTTTCGATCGGGAACAACTCAACGCCCTGCTGGAACTGGCTGCCCAGGGCATTACCGAACTTTCCGACCTGCAACGCAAGGCACTGAAGCCATGAGCGCGGATACCATTATCCTGGCGACCGGCAATGCCGGCAAGGTACGTGAACTGCAACAGCTCCTGAAAAAAAGCGGACTGATCGTTGTCCCGCAATCGGACTACCAGGTCCCGGAGGCAACGGAAGACGGCAAGGGATTTATTGAAAACGCCCTCATCAAGGCCCGCAACGCATCGGCACACACCGGCCTGCCGGCCATAGCCGACGACTCCGGCATCGCAGTAGATGCCCTTGATGGAGCGCCCGGCATCCACTCGGCACGTTATGCGGGTGCGCATGCAAGCGATCAGGAAAATCTGCGCTGGCTGCTCAAAAACATGAAAGATATTAAAGAACCAGACCGCACTGCGCGTTTTATCTGCCTGATGGTCCATGTCCGTCATGCCGACGATCCCACACCGATCATCTGTCAGGGAGAATGGCGCGGGCGGCTGCTGACAGAGCCGGCAGGTGACAATGGCTTTGGATATGACCCGATATTCTACCTGCCGGAAAGGGGCTGCACCTCAGCGCAACTGGACAGCGATGAAAAAAACGCCCTCAGCCACCGGGGTCAGGCACTACGATGTCTGGTCAAGCAACTGCCGAGCGCACCATAAAACCCCGGATGCGGATTCCCCGACAGATCGGCCTGTACATCCACCTGCCATGGTGTGTACGCAAATGCCCATACTGTGATTTCAACTCACACACACCGAAAGGCCCACTGCCGGAAACGGCCTATGTCGAAGCCCTGCTGCGCGACATGCGATATGAAAGCGAGCGCATCGGAGACCGCATTATCAGCAGCATCTTTTTCGGAGGTGGCACACCAAGCCTGTTTTCAGGCACAGCCATCAGGCACATACTCGATGGAGCAGACCGATGTTTCAGGCTACAGCCGACGGCGGAAATCACCCTTGAAGCCAATCCCGGAGCTGCCGATACCTCGCGCTTCAAACACTATCTGGACGCCGGCATCAATCGGCTTTCACTCGGCTTCCAGAGCATGGACAACACCCGGCTGCGACGGCTTGGTCGCATACACAACGCCGACGAATCGCTGCACGCATACAGACAGGCAAGAAGCGCCGGCTTTGACAACATCAACATAGACATGATGTACGGCCTTCCCCGTCAAACCGTGTCACAGGCACTTGACGACCTGCAACAGGTAATCAACCTGCAACCGGAACACATCTCCTGGTACCAGTTGACCATTGAGCCGGACACCGCTTTTGCCCGCCGGCCACCACAACTGCCGGACGATGACGACAGCTATGTGATACAGGAAAGCGGCATCGAGCTACTGCAAACCGGCGGTTTCAGGCGATATGAAATATCCGCCTACTCAAAGCCCGACAGAGAATGCCGACACAACCTCAACTACTGGCGCTTTGGTGACTACCTGGGCCTGGGTGCGGGTGCCCACGGCAAACTGACCTCGCAGGACAGGGTCATACGTGACAGCCGGGTTCGACATCCCGCAGACTACCTGCAACAGGCGGGCAGCCGGCACGCCTGCCAATCTGCCCCTGTCCCGGCAACCGGGCTGGCATTTGAATACCTGCTCAATCGCCTGCGGCTGGCACGGGCATTCCCGTTTGATGACATGCAGGACGCAACCGGCATGACAAAGACACAGTTTATATCCATAGCCCGCCGGTCAATAGACAAGGGGCTTTTGCATATTCGCGATAACCACTGCGGGCACACACAGCTCGGCTACCGATACGTGAATGAAATACTGCTCGACTTCCTGCCGGCATAACCGCTCCCGGTCACACTACTTTTTACGCTTTTTAGAACGGGGATGGGCCTCGTCATAGACCCTGGCCAGATGGCTGAAATCAAGATGCGTATAAGTCTGGGTGGTTGATATATCGGCATGGCCCAACAACTCCTGCACCGCCCGCAGATCCCCGCACGACTCCAGCAGATGAGAAGCAAAACTGTGGCGGAGCATATGCGGATGCACACGCTGATGCAGTCCCATTTGTCTGGCGCGACAATCCAGGCGCGACTGCACTGAACGCACAGACAAACGCCGGCCCCGTTTCGATATAAAAAGGGCCTCGCTATCCCCCTTCAACAGACTGGCCCGTGCTGCCAGCCACACCGACAGAGCCTGAACAGCCTTGCGCCCGACGGGCACCTGCCGCTGCTTATTACCCTTGCCCTGGATGCGGGCACTGCCCTCCCCCAGATCAACATCCTGCAAATCCAGCCTGACAAGCTCCGACAGCCGCAGGCCGGAAGAATAAAAAAGCTCCAGCATGGCCCGGTCTCTTTTATCGAGCAAACCATCCTCCGGCATACTTAACAGCCGGTCGATCTGATCCACATCCAGCGCACGCGGCAACCGTTTAGTCATTTTCGGAGCTGACACATCCTGCGCCGGATTAATTTCAATCACGGATTCACGCGCCAGAAAGCGGAAAAAATTACGGGCACTGGAAAGCAATCTGCGGATAGAAGCCGGCGACCGGCCCTGCCGGTGAACAAAGGCGGCAAAATCCCTTATTCGAGCCGAATCAACCGTTGACCAGTCATACCGATCATTCGATTGCAACCAACTCTCAAGCTGGTGCAGGTCACGGCTGTACCCGTCAATGGTATGCTCAGACAGCCTCCGCTCGTTACGCAGACGGGCCAGATAAGTCTGGATGAAAGGATGATGTGGCTGCGCCACCGGCCTACTTGACAAAACGGACGAATGATGCGGCAACCAGCTCCCCCAGACGCTGCAGATAAAGGGTATCCATGCTTTCCACAAAACGGCTTTTACTGGCCGTGCCCATGGCAATAATGCCGCGCAGCATACTGCTGCATAGCGGGATAAACACACCGGAGCGGACCGCCGCACCATGCCGACCGAAAATGTGCTTTTTTTGAGACACATTCAACGGGCCGCAAACAGGTCTGGAAGTGGGCACAAACCCCCTCAGCGCAACCTGTGCCGACTGACTGACAATACAGAAAGACCGGTCGATATCATCCAGTGGTTGTGACTCATCGACAAAAAACCTCAGTTGCACATGCTCCAGCTCAAACTCCCGTGCCAGCGAATTGGTCAGCTCCCGGATACCCTGATTGATATCGGACACAACCAGCGTCTGCAAGACAATACGGTGCGACCGCTCCTGGATGCGATCATTTTGCAGGGCGACCTCCTGCAGATCCTGCTGCTGTTTTTCAAGAGCCGAATTTTTCTCGCGCAACAGGCTGACCTGACGATCCACCAGCGAAACCACCGAACCCTCGCCCAGATTCTCGCCATGTGAAATAACCAGCTCGGTGAGCAACTCACGGTGGCGGGCAAAAAAATCCGTATGCCGTTGCAGATATTCGGCGACCCGGACTTCATCCATTCGGTTTTTGTCCGATTCGGCGATGGTATTTTGGCAGGTATGAGACATGGCTGGCCTGATTATAAGCCAGAAAAGCCGGCATGATAACCGCTACAAGGCAATAACACCGTCAAACACATGTGCAGCCGGCCCGGTCATCAGCACCGGTACCCCCTCGCCGGGCCACACGATATGCAGCCGCCCTCCCGCAAGATCGACCTCAACGCACTCATCCAGCATGCCCCAGTGACGGCCAACAACCACCGCGGCACACGCCCCGCTGCCACAGGCAGCCGTCTCACCGGCACCCCGCTCATAGACCCTGAGACGGATATGCTGTCGGTCGATGACCTGCATGAATCCGGCATTGACCCCCTGGGGGAACAACTCATGCGTCCCTATCTGCGGACCAAGCACCGGCACCGGCACCTGCCGGATATCCTCCGTCAGCATAACGGCATGAGGATTACCCATGGACACGGCACCGACCTCAACGGCGCGATCCTCCAGCATCAGCAGATACCGGTCCTGCTGTGCTGCACTAAAAGGCAGGGCATCCGGAGCAAAGCGGGGAACGCCCATATCAACCTGTACCTGCCCATCGTCGCAGGCCGTTAAAACCACAATACCGCTACCGGTCTGTACCCGGATAGAATCGCGACGGGCAAGCCCCTGATCCCGGATAAACCGGGCAAGACAACGCGCACCATTACCGCACTGCCCGGCCTCACTGCCATCGGCATTATAGATACGATAGCGAAAATCGGCATTATCCCGGTCAGTCGGCTCCACCAGCAACAACTGATCAAAGCCGACGCCGGTTCGCCGGTCCGCCCACTGCCGGACATGGGCAGGCTGAATGAGATCGGTAGCGACCGGCTGCTCAACGGCATTAATGACCATGAAATCATTGCCGAGACCATGCATTTTGGAAAAGTGCAGATTCATGGTGCAAGTCTCACCTGCCGACAATCAACATGCAAGCGGTGCGGGGTTGTTCAGACAAACCTGTGTCGCCGGATTCAGAGACTGCCGCCCGGCAGGCAACCGCTAACAAGCAAGTGACGGTCGCTGACAACACGAACCTCCAGTTGTGAAAGCGATGCCGCCGCCAACTGCTCCTGCAACTCCGCCGGGCGGAATGCGGCCAGCAGAGAATGATAAAAATCCCTTTTCAGCACCTCATGCTCACCGGCTGCATGGCGATTGACAATCTCCCGCGCCTGCCGAATGGAATCCGGGCGCAACAAATCCATCACACATACCCGGCAGCCGGGCCTGCCCAGCCCGATGACAGACTGCCAGAGCACCTGCGGCTCATGCAGATGATGTAACAGACTGTTGGACAAAATGACATCAACAGAAGCAGCCGGCAGATCATGCTCCGGCAGGACATAATGCAGAAACTCAGGCCCGCCGCCGTGCAAACCACTGTTTTGATCATCCCGCTTCTGCCGGGCGATATCCAGCATGGCACCAGAACCATCAATACCGCAGATACGGGCATCCGGGAACTGTGTGGCAAGCGTCAGACAAATATCGCCCGGACCACAACCGATATCCAGCACACTCAAATGATTCAGGTCCGGCTGCAATGCCAGCAGCGACTCGATAAACAACGCATTGGGAGCAGAGAAATCGGCGGATGCATAGGCAGCAGCCTGCTCTGCATCATCCATCAACTCAGGTTCGGTAATACGCCGCATGATGATCCGTTTACATCGTCGTCCGCTTTTTACGGCAACAAAGACTCGCCGGCGAACAATGACGCAACAGACTCCCTGGCCCGGATCAGATGCGCCTGCTCTCCATCGACCATAATTTCGGCGGCACGCGGACGCGAATTATACTGGGAAGCCATGGAAAAGCCGTAGGCACCGGCACAACGGACACACAACAGATCGCCGGCCCGGATAGCCAGCTCACGGTCCTTGCCCAGAAAATCCCCGGTTTCACAGACCGGGCCGACCACATCCCACTGATTAACAGCGGCATCGGAAGACACCACCGGTTCGATATCCTGCCAGGCCCGATACAGGGCAGGCCGCACCAGATCATTCATGGCCGCATCCACAACGGCAAAATTCTTCTCCCCGCCCGACTTCAAAAGCTCGACACGAGTCAACAGAACGCCGGCATTACCGGTAATGGCACGACCCGGCTCCAGGATAATGTCATAGCCGGAATGTTGCAGCCTGTCGAGCAAGGCCGCGGCATACCCGGCGGGCGATGGAGGCACCTCATCGTGATAGGCAATACCCAGCCCGCCACCGAGATCCAGATGATTCAGGACAATGCCATCGTCGGCCAGTCGCTGAGCCAGCGCCAGCAGCCG
Source organism: Gammaproteobacteria bacterium (assembly GCA_965214035.1). Lineage (GTDB taxonomy): Bacteria > Pseudomonadota > Gammaproteobacteria > JAJDYQ01 > JAJDYQ01 > JAJDYQ01. The sequence continues at coordinate 2,097,545 of OZ243932.1, forward strand.
CTCCAGTGCATCGACAAAGGGTTTCAACTCGACAATCTGCGAACCGATATGGCAATCCAGCCCGATAACCTTCAATCCCGGCATCCCGGCGGCGCGGCGATAGAGAGACAAGGCCGCCTCGCTATCGACACCAAACTTGCTGGCCCTCAATCCCGTTGATATATAAGGATGGGTACCGGCATCGATATCCGGATTGATCCGCATGGCAACAGGTGCCGACCGACCGCTGGCCACGGCAACCTCATTGATACGAACCAGCTCCGCCTCCGACTCGACGTTAAAGCACAGAATACCGGCCTCCAGCGCCCGCTCAATCTCATCGACCCGCTTACCGACACCGGAAAACACCACCCTGCCGGGATCGCCCCGTGCGGCGATGACCCGCTCCAGCTCACCGATCGAAACAATATCAAACCCCGATCCCATCCGCGCCATAACATTCAAAATGGCCAGATTGGAATTGGCCTTGACGGCATAACAGATCAGATGCGGATGAGCGCCCAGAGCATCATCCAGATCATGCCAGTTCCTTTCGATGGCCGCCCGCGAATAAACATAGGCCGGCGTACCGAACTGCGCGGCCACCTCGGTCAGAGGAACCTGCCCGGCGCAAACAACACCGTCAATGCGCTTGAACCCATCCATGCAGCGACCGGCTACTCCACCGGTGGCTCACGCCCCGGCGATTCCGCCTCTACCGCTGATGGCGGCGCAACAGGGGACTCACTCCCCGCTGATTCCGCCTCCGCCTCCAGCGGCGGAAGCGGTGGTGGCGGAATATCGGCACCCTGGTACAACTCACCCTTCTGCCCGCAGCCACCGCTCACAACAACCACAAATCCAACCACAAACCTCAACCTCATAACAACCTCCTGAATGATTACCCGGACTGACCAACAACCAGCTCATCACTATCGCGTGAGCACTCAATATGCAAAGAAAACGGCCGAATATCGTCAAACTCCTGCGAAATAATCCAGATCTGATCCAGATTTTTATCCGCTTCCGGCAGCGCCTCCAGCGTAGCACGCACCCGCTCGCGGTCAAAGAACGCAAACGGTTCGTCCAGAATAATAAACTGCCTGCCCTGCCCGGCCGCCTCGATCAGCGCCTTCGACATGGCCAGACGTACCGCCAGCAACATCTGCCGCTGAGTGCCGCTGGAAAACTCCTCCAGCGCACCAAAATCATTCTTGTCCTGCGAAAAAACACGCACATCCAGATCATCAGAGATGCGCATCTGCTGATAGCGGCCACCCGTCAGCCGCGGCATCACCAGACCGGTATATTTACTCAACACCTGATTAAAGCGGCTGTAAATGTTACGGCAGGTCTCCCGGACAAGCTGCCGCGCCAGCTCCAGCGTCGCAATATACTCCTCATGGCTCAACCTCTGTACCGCCAGATCGTCAATCTCGCTGCGCAGTCGATCACCCTCCTGCTGGCGCTGACGCAGATCATCGCGGATCGCATCCAGTTTCGCACAACGTGCACCGGACTCCTCCACGATACGCTGATGACGACCGATTTCGACCGCGATAGACTCACGCAGATCACCCACGCTGTTCATACAGGCGCTCAATATATCCAGCAACCGATCCTGCTCTGCAGATAGCGCCGACTGGCTCACAAACGGCAACCCCGGCCCCTCGGTAAAAGACGTCAGTTGCCGAGCAATATCCGCATTACCAAGCTGCTCCAGACCATCGACCAGCTCCGGCAACGGCACATCATCACAACCATCAATCAGGCCGGCGCGGCCCCGAACATCAGCGATGCGCTGCCGCAGCCGGTCACGCTGCACCCTCAACGCACGGATACGACGGCTGAAACCCGTAGCCCAAAACACCAGCACAGCCGTGACCACAGCAAAACCGAACGCTGCGATATGCGACACCTGCACAAAATACCGTCCCCAGACACCGGCCTGCTGCTCAAGAAAGCCAAGCAACCGTTCGGTTGTCACCGGATCGACCACCGAGCCGGACTGAAACCAGACAAACAGACAGACCAGAGTAGCAACGGCGAACACCAGAACCCCACCCAGACAAACCGCATTTTGCACAAACAACCGGCGCATCTGCCGACCCGTATCGCGCTGCTGAACGGGCAGCGGCCTCTCCGTACTGGACGCCTGACCACCGTCCTCGCCCAACAGGGCGGCCAACCGCACCCGATAAGCCTCCATCCGATCCTGCACCGCCTCGAAGGCATCCAGCCGCTCACCAAAATCCGCGACATACCGATTCAGCCTGCCATGTTCGGCGCACAACTCACTATCGGTTTCAATGCCCTGACAGGAATGACGCAGGCTGCTGATGCGGGACTCCAGTGCATCGATCATATTGGCCCAGCCGCGCAGCGACGTATCAAGCGATGCCGTAGCGACAGCCTTGCCGGCCGCCTGCACACGGGGACAGCCGGCCTGAATATCATCGGCGGCGGTATCCAGTGCGCGCACCGCCTGCTCCGCCTCACGGATACGCTCCTTCAGGACCTGCTGCTCCTGCTCGATATCCTGCGGCGACTGAGCGGACAAATCCAGCGCATCGATCTGCCGCAGCCGCTCATCGACCCGGCCATCCAGCTCACGGATACGGTCCTGCTCATCGGCAATATCGCCCGGCAACTCGTTCAGCACCGCCTCCAGCTCGGCACCGCCGGCGATAGCCTTGATCGTCTCGCTTTGCGAATGCGGCGTCGAGATTTCACGCTGTGCCAGATACAGCGCATCCAGATACTGCGGAAAATCAAAGCCGCACACCTCACACACCGTGCGGCTGACCTCCTGCGGACCGGACACAAAAGGTTCGGCCTCATCATGGCGGAACAACAGGGCAGCATGGGCACCCTTATAATCCAGCGAACGCTCGATGCGATAACACACATCATCCCGCCCCCAGAACCGCAGCTCGACCTGACAACCGGGCTCATTCCAGCGAATAACCTGCTCCAGCCGCTGCTCCGGGATGGAAAAGGTACGTCCAAACAAGGCAAAACAGATCGTCTCGACGATAGCCGTTTTGCCGGACTCATTACGGCCAGAGATCGCGATCAGACCCCGCTCTGGAATATCGCTCAAAACCAGCCGGGCATACCGGAGCACATTCTGCGCCCACAGACCCTGCAAAATCATGATCGGTCCCGCCGACCTGCAACCTGCCCGCCCAGATGGCGGCGCACCACATCAACCGCGCGGTCGAACTGAACCTCGTCAAAATGACCATCGGCACCGCGCCGGCGCACCCTCTCCTCGCGCACAAACGCATCAAACTCATCCACCGCACTGCGCCGCATAAACCGTTGCCGGAACCCCAGCCAGGAAAGAATCGACATAACTGCCGCCCCTCATTCGTCTTATCGTCTTAAAACCCGGCATTCTACACCATGCCGCACCGATAAAACGGCAAAAATAACCGATGGCCAGCCGCACAACCATGCCCGAAATGCGCCTGGCATCGTTCTTTGCAACCGCAAGTCATTGATTTTCAGAAAAAATAAAAAAACAGGAACAATTTTCGCATCGCCCGATCATTTTGCTGGACAACACAACAGAATACCTGTATAATGAAACCATAATCGGGAACAGGGGGCACCCGTGATCGCCTGCCGGCAGCGCAGGCCGGCGCATTATTCCCGTCATTATTCACAATGATTCTGGAGGAAGCCAAAATGAACAGACACTTGAGCGGCAGCACAGCAGATACTGCCACCGAAACTACGATGTGTGGCAGCGCCTCAGCGCCGGCACCCCATACTGCTGTCAGCAACTTTCCGGCCTCTGGTCATGCCGGCAGAGGCCTGTGGGCGACTCATTTACACAGCCCCCCCCCCCCCCCCCCCCCCCCCAATCAAAACAGCACCATATAGCTAAAAACCGCCGCCGGTCGGCTCCACTTGCCGGCCTCTGTACCCTGTTGCCGATGCTGCTCCTGTTGCTCGGTTTTGCCACCGAAGCCACCGCCCAGACCGTACCCACCCTCAAGGTCGAAGTCCCCACCATCACCGAAGGTGAAACCGGTATCATCACATTCACACTCAGTGAAGCCTCAACACAGACGATCAGCTTCGACATCTCCGTTAATAATTTGGCGTCGTCTTGTAGTTTCGGTATCACTTGTCCACCGGATAGAGGCCCAACTTCGGTCAGTGATTTCATCAATGTTGCGACAACCATAACCTTTGACCCCGGCGAAACCACCAGGACCTTCTCCATCACGCCAATCAACGACAACATTGGCGAGCCCACCGAGGTCCTCACTTTACAGATACAGCTCACGAGTACCTTTCTTGATAATCTCGATACCACTGAGGCCACCATCGATTCCTCGACACCGGCTGATGGCGATATCGGCGTTGTTACCTATTGGTACATCCACATCTTCGATGATGATCGGGGGTTCACCATTATTACCCCCGGTACCTCTCCTGTGACCGAAGGCACAGGCGCCCGTTTTACCGTCATAACAGACCCGATTCCGACGGACAATCTGTCCATTAATCTATTTGTCTCCGAAGAGGAAACTGATGGTCAGGACTTTGTCGATGCTGTTGACGAAGGCAGCAAAACCGTCACCATTCTGGCCGGCGAGGGCTCTGCCACCTATACCGTGGCGACCGTCAATGACAGTACCACCGAGGCAGACGGTACCGTCACCGTCACCCTCCACGACGGCACCGGTTATACTATCGGTTCCGCCAATGCCGCCACCATCGCCATCGACGACGACGACTATACCCTGTCCGTCACCATCGACAATACCGAAGGAATCGAGGGCGATAGCAGTGGCCTTACCGATGCCGCCACACTGACCTTTACCGTCAATCCGCCAAGGCCACAGGATTTTAACTTTCTAATCTGTCTGGACGGTGGTACCGCCGAGCATAGGGACAGCGGAGACTATCAATTAATGCCCCCGGACTATCAATTCATGCCCCCGAATAACTCACGTAATGTTGCTGGTGGTTCTGGCTGCGTTAATACTGGTCTGCAAGTCCTCTTGCCTGCCAACACCCCATCCGTCGAAGCAAAAATCCTTGTCAATGGTGACAGCTTGTTCGAGGCAGACGAAACCGTTATCGTCAGCCTGCAACGAGTCACCGGCGTCCCCATACAGAACACCCCCGACGATGTCTTCATCTCTGATACCGCCGGCAGTGTCACCTACACCATCCGCAATGACGATGAGCCGCCCATGATTTCCATTGCCGGCGGCAGTCCGGCCACCGAGGGAGCCGGCACGCTCACCTACACACTGACGGCGGACAAACCACCGGTCACCGATCTGACCATTGACCTGACCGTCATGGACGTACCCGGCAGTGACTTTATTGCAGCAGAAGGCGACCAGACCGTCACCTTCCCGGCCGGCACGACCACCGCGACCTACACGATTCCGATCACCGACGATGAAGTCGATGAAGCCAGCGGCGAGGTCACGGTGACAATCAATGACGGTACCGGCTATACCGCCGGCACCGACACGGTTACCATCACGGTGCGCGACGACGATAGAACCATCGTCACCCTGGCCGAAAATCCGGCCGGCGACCTCGATGAAGGCGCCCGCAAACAGATTACCCTGACCCTGAACCGTCCGCTGGTTTTGGGTGAGGAACTGCTCCTCACGCTCGCCCTTGGCGGCACCGCCACGGTGAATACGGACTATACCCTGGCCGGCATACCGGCGGACGGCGTGGGTTACGAGAATCTGGCCCCGCCGACCAGGATCCCTGCAATCTCCTTTACCGGCCAGACTTCCGGCTCTGCCACGACCGCCACACTGACCGTGACGGCCATCGCAGATGGTATCTCTGACCCCGGCGAGATCATCACCATACAGTTTGCAACGCAAACAGTAAGCCCGGACGGCGATGCGGGAATACAGGACGCTCGGGGCGGCGGTCCGGTCAGCGCCACCCGAACGATTGCCTTCAGGATCAACGAAAAACCGGCGCTGGTACTGAATCCACCCACCCTGACCACTGACGAGGGCGATACGGCGACCTACACCGTGTCTCTGGTTACCCCGCCCAATGCACCAGTGGCCATTACTGTAAGCGGTCAGGCCGGTACCGATCTGACCCTGAGTGATGATACCCTCAACTTCACCATGATGAACTGGAACCAGCCGCAGACCATCACGGTCACCGCCGGGTCGGACGACGACGCCCAATCGGATGACCCGATCGCCCTGTTGCACACCGCCACCGGTGGCGACTATGCCACCGTCACCGGTGAAGTCACGGTCACCATCACCGAAGACGATACGGCCGGCATCACCGTACAGCCGACCACCCTGGCCGTGGATGAAGGCGGCACCGCCACCTACACCGTGGTACTGACCTCGGCCCCGGCCGGCGAGGTCATCATCACGGTTGATTCGGGCACGGTCGCCACCGTCAATAATGACATGCTGACCTTTTCCCAGAGTAACTGGAATCAGGCACAGACGGTCACCGTGATCGGCATGGATGACGCGGTGCACAACGCCGGCGATGCACGCTCTGGCACCATCACCCACGCCATTAGTCAGGGCGACAGCGGTGATTACCCCACTGACCGTGAGCTTGACCTGGTACAGCTCACCGTCGCCGACAACGACGATCCGACCCTGAGCGTACAAGTGGTGGGCGACCATACCAGCATTGAAGAAGGCGGTGCCCGCATGATACAGATCACCGTATCACCGGATACCGGCGAGAGCTTTATGCTGATCGATGTCCGTCCCTTGCTGAGGATCAGCGACGGCTATGAGTTGACGCTGGTTCAGACCGACACCAGCCTGGATCCGACCCTGCAATTTGAGGTCAGCGTGACCGACAATGATCAGGATGGGGCGGATGGTATGCTGACCATTGATGTTTCCTCCGTGACCGGCTATGCCGCCGGCAGCCCGGCCACGCTGCAACTGACTGTCAATGACAACGACCAGGCCGATATCCTGATCACCGGGACCGGTAGCGTCACCCGTGTCGCTGAAAACGGCGGCACCTACAGCTACACCGTGGCACTGACCTCACAGCCAGCCGCCAGCGTCACCGTCACCGCTGCTCCCGGCACCGGCATCACGATGACCGACACCACCCTGACCTTTACCAGCACGGACTGGAACCAACCGCAGACCCTCATCGTCACCGGTCAGGATAACAATGACGACGATGCCAGTGATCGCCGTGTCGCCATCAGCCATACCCTGAGCGGCGATAGCCAATACAGCGGCCTCAGCATTGACGACCTGATGGTCATGGTTGATGACGACGATCCGACCGAAGTCAGCCTGACCCGCACCGGCAGCACGGGCGCTATTGATGAAGGCCAGGCCGTTACCTTCACGGTCGAGTTAGGTCGTGCCCTGATCGCCGGCGAAATCATCGAGGTACCCCTGAGCATAGCCGGTACCGATGTCGAGCTGACCGACTGGAGCCTGGCACTACAATCGGGCACGGGTGTGGTTCTGTCCAATGAGGACACAATGACCCCACAACTGAGTTTTGAGAATGCTGGCGCACAGAGTGCCCAACTGACCCTGACCGCCATCGGCGACAATACGATGGAGGGCAGCGGCTCCGAGACCTTCATCATTGCCCTGGGTCCGGACGGCACGGTCACGAATGGCTTTGACCACAGCAGTCTGAACACCAATGTGGGCGGCGGTGCCGATCCGGATTCACCCGACCATTTCAGTGTGCAGGTCAACGATGCCATTGTCATGCCGATGATCACCATCACCGGCGGTACCACGGTCACAGAAGGCATGGGCAGTGCCAGCTTTACCCTGACGGCCACACCGGCTCCGACGGACGCCCTGACCCTGATGCTCAATATCAGCGGCGGCAGTGGTTTTATCACCACCAGCGGCGCACAGACGGTTGCCCTGAACGGCGGCTCCCGCACAGTGACCTATTTGATTGCGACGCAGGGCGATGCCGTGGATGAACCCAATGGCACGGTCACCGTGACGGTAGGTGATGGTACGGGCTATGAAGTGGGTGATCCCTCCGTGGCGTCCGTCGGAGTGCATGACGACGATGCCACCACAGTCACGCTGGTCGGTGATCCTGGTAATGTGGCCGAAGGCGGCAGTAAACAACTCACCCTCACCCTGGGTCGTGCCCTGACGGCCGGCGAACAACTGACCGTGCCGCTGACCTTCGGCGGTACGGCTGTCTTCGGCACCGACTACACACTGACCGGCACCACAGCCAATGGAGTGGATTACAGCGATCTGGCCGGCGGCAGCGTGACCTTCAGCGCCGGTGGTGAGGTGGCCACCCTGACCCTGATGGCACAAACGGATGCCGTGGCCGAGACCGGCGGCGAAACGGTGCGCATTGCTCTGGGCACACTGGACAGCAGTTCCGGCACCAACCTGGGCGGCGGTGCCTCCGGCACGACCAATCTGGACGAGTTTACGATTCAGGAACAGCCGGCTATTGTGTTGACCCCGACCCGCTTGACCCTCATTGAAGGCGACAGTGCCAGCTACCGAGTCAGCCTGGCAGCCGCACCGAGCGCCGATGTCATGGTGACCCTCACCGGCACCAATGCCGAACTGCGGGCCGATGACACCACCCTGACCTTTACCTCACAGAACTGGGGTAACCCGCAGACCGTCACGCTGACGGCGGTCACGGACAGTAACACCGTGATGGATCAGGTGACGCTGACCCACAGTGCCGATGCCGGCTATGATTCCGTCACGGCCGATCTGGAGGTGATCATCACCGACAGTTCGCCGCAGTTGCAGTTTTCAAGCACGGAGATTGAGCTGGATGAAGGGGGCACTACCAGCTACACCGTGCGCCTGTCGGCTCGGCCGATAGCGGAAGTCACGGTCATGCTCAGTGGCCATGCCGATACGTCCTTAACCGTGAATCCGCTTGCGTTGACCTTTAGCACGATGAACTGGAACGAGACGCAGGTCATTACCCTGACAGCCGGCACGGACAGCAACAGCGTGAATGAGGCTGCCGTGACACTGGTTCATGCGGCGGATGCCGGCTTCGGCGAGGTTAGTCGGGATGTGACGGTGACGATTACCGACACCGACACACCGGACAGCACAGGGAATTTGGTGCTCTCAACGGGCAGCCTGGATATGGGAGAAAATGATACCGCGAGCTACACGGTGGTGCTGGGCACCCGTCCATCGGGCGATGTGACGGTGAGAGTATCTTCCGGGGATGCGACCCGCCTGCGGGTGACCGGCGGTGACAGCCTGCTCTTTACGCCGACCAACTGGAATCAGGCACAGACGGTGACGGTGATGGCCAGAGACGACGCCGACAGTGATGCCAATCAGGTGATACTGACGCATACGGCGGATGCCGGCTACGGTGAGGTGACGGAAGAGGTGACGGTCACGGTCCGGGAATCGGCCGACATGACGGCCATGCAGGCCGCACAGCAGATGTGGCTGCCGCGCTTTGGTCTGACGGCCGTCGAGCACATGCTGGGCGGGCTGGACTATCGCTTTTCGGCATCGAGTCAGCCGGGTCTGTCGGGCAATCTGAACGGTCTGCCGCGCGGTCAGTCATTCAATGCGGCGCATCTGTTGTCCAGCCGTGGCAGCCCGGATGCCAGTGCGATGGGTATTGAGCAGTTGGGTGCCGGTTCGTCGGATCGTCCGCGCAAGCTGTCACGCACCCTGTCACTGCCGAAGCTGCTGCCGTCGTTGCTGCGTGGTAGTCATTTCACATTCACGGATCAGGACGGCACCTCCATCTGGGGTCAGGCGGCCTATACGAAGTACAAAGACGGTGAAGACGATCTCGGCCTCAGCATAGACGGTGAAGTGACCACGGCCATGCTGGGCATTGACCGCGATAACGGTCAGACGCTGGTCGGTCTGGCACTGGCCTACAGCGACAGCGATGGCGAATGGCAGGATGCATCGGACGAAGGTAAGCAGTCCGGTATGCTGGTTTCCATGCTGCCGTATCTGCACTACGACCTGAGCGAACGCCTGCAACTGTGGGGAGCGGCCAGCTATGGGCGGGGCGACCTGAAGCAGACTCAGACTTCACAAACCGGTATGGAATCGAAGCACAATCTGGTGCAGCTATCGGCCACCGCCGGTCTGCGCGGTACGCTGCTGGAGCGTCCGGTGGAAGAGGGCGGTTTGACCCTGGAGCTGATTTCGGGCCTGACACTGGCGCATATTGAGGCGGATGATTCCCGCGTCATGGCGGGCACCGAAGCGGACACGCAGCGTTTCCGCATGGGTCTGGCCTGGTCCTGGCAGTTACCGGAAGAGGACGGTGTGCGTCTGACACCGGAACTGGAGCTGGGTCTGCGTTATGACGGCGGCGATACCAGCGAAGGCTTTGGTCTGGAGCTGGGCGGCGGCCTGAGCTGGCAGACACCGGCCAAGGGTTTGACGGTGGATATACGCGGTCGCTATCTGCTGGAGCATGAGGCTGCCGAGCGTGAGGAGTGGGGTCTGTCCGGCTCACTGCGCTACGAGGCGTGGCCAAACTCGGCCTATGGCCCGTCGTTCAGTCTGCGCCATGAGTACGGCAATGCACCGGCGGCCAGTGGTCTGGATCGGTTGTTGTCGGATTCATTGACGGATGCGCTGGAGGAAGAAGACAACCGACATACTGCTGCCGTATCGAGCCGCTGGACGCTGAAAGGCGAGTGGGGCTTTGCCCTGACAGACGATGCCACCGGCATCCCCTATGCGAGCCTGTCGGCATCCGATGCGAAACGTGACCTGACCCTCGGCTGGCGTCTGTTGTCGAACCCGGCTGGCCTGAAGTCGAAGCTGGATATCAAGGCCATCCGCCGCGAGAAAGATAATGCTGATCAAAATCATGGCATTGGCGCGGAATTAAGGCTATACTGGTAATGATCCTATTTTCAGCCGGTCACCTTACGGGAGCCGGTTGTGCGGGGCCGGGCTCTCCTCTCTTGCATTGTTTTCCGGCCCCGCTCTTTTTAATAAGCAGGCGGTGCCCTGGATTCTCATTACCCTGTCCTGTTGTACCGATACATTCCGGCTTATGTGTGCCACCATCCCTGAAATAATGCAGGGTGCCCGGAAGTCCGGCCTGTATGCGGGTATGGTCGCAGCCGGAGTATAATAGGGCTGTATTCAAACGGCGGATTGGTATGCGCTTACAGCAAGGCTTTTTCTGGTGGATTGCGGTCAGTGCCGTGCTGCCGCTGACGCTGCTCATGCTGGGACTGATCCTGTATGGCGAGTGGTTGTATCGTGAACAGATTCACCGGGAAATTCGAGCCTCTCTTGGCAATATAAGCGCTGGTATCGAGCGCAGCCTGTCTGGTGAGCGTGATATTATCCTGCAAATCGCCGGTTCGCCCGCCATGCGAGGCTATCTGCCGGTATTGCAGGCAGTCGGTCGCGGACAGGCACCGACCGGTTTCCATTCCGAAACAGACCGTCTCAGTCGCTTTCTGTTGAGCTTTAATGACATTATTCGCGGGCAGGGGATTCTGCGGGTGCTCGATCTGTCGGGTAATACGCTTATCAAGATCAGGCTCGGACAGATTTCTCCACCATTGTTTGACGGGCTTCAGGATGTCCCCTATGCCGAACCGGAGCGAGGAGAGGATATTGCCGGACTCGCCGACAGACTGGACGGGCTGAAATCCAATGAGGTGAGCTATATCAATCTGTTCAATCGAGACGCCGAGCAGGCGCTGCTGGACGGGGTCGCACCCCTTGAGCTGGGCGGTGAGCGTGTCGGTTATCTGACCACCAGCCTGACTGGGCAGCAACTGGATTATATTTTGCAGTTGGCACCGAGGCCGTATCATGGTCGCATCAGCCTTGTTGAGATCAACCCTGATACGCCGGATCAGAATGGTCGGGTTTTATATGATGATGATCAGTCTTTGTTGTTTTCCGCGACCAGCGATTCGACGCGCTTTGTGCCTGATTCATTGCTGGGTGCCGTGCAGGATTATCCTGACGGCGAAATTCGTGAGGGACAAAAGACAGTGTATTTTTCCGAAATATTTCCTTATCCCGACAGGCTTTTAAGCTGGATCATTGGTATATGGATTGATGACAGCGAGGTCAACGAGCCATTCCAGCGTTTGCGCTACGGGGTGTTGTTGTTTTCTCTGGCCACCCTGCTGTTGAGCCTGTTTGTCGCCCATGTTGGTGCGGCGCGGATCGCGAGACCGGTTTCCCAGTTGGTGAAAAATTTCCGCGCCATATCGCGTGGCGAGCAGGCCATGGCCCTGTACGCACATGATACGGAGGAAATAGCAGAGCTAAGCACCGCATTCAATGATATGCAGGAAAATCTTGACCGCATCCAGCGTGAGCGCGACCGGGCCAAGGATATGGCCCTGCAAAACGCAAAACTGGCCAGTGTCGGGCAACTGGCGGCCGGTATCGGCCATGAGCTGAATAATCCATTGAATAATGTGATCTCGTATGCACGATTAATAGAAAAAGACCTGGCAGCCGGAAAGGCGGCAGACAGTCAGGATGTCATGGCCATCAGGGAAGAATGTGAGCGGGCATCGACGATTATTCGGGGCATACTGGATTTTTCCCGGCAGGTGCCGATCCATTCTGCGCCATTTGATATGCGGGAATGGCTGTCACAAACGCGGGCACTGGTATTATCGACAGCAGGCGACAGACAGCTCAGGATTGATATCGAGTGCATGAGTGGTTTCACGGTTTGTGGTGACCGGGGGCGACTGCAACAGGCATTGATCAATCTGCTGATGAATGCCGTGCAGGCCGGTGAGACAGGCAGTACGGTGGCAGTGACCGCCAGACAGATGGGAGATAATTATCGGCTCAGTATTTTTAATAGGGGACAGGGTATCAGTGACGATGCCATGGATCGCCTGTTTGAACCGTTTTTCACGACCAAGAGTATCGGTCAGGGAAGCGGGCTGGGCCTGTCCATTGCCCTGGGCATTGTCGAGCAGCACCACGGTGCACTGCAACTTGAAAATATGATTGATGATGGCGGCACAATCATCGGCGTTATGGCCACCATGGTTATACCGGTCAATCCGGTGGTGACCCAGGGAGAGTCTTCCGCATGACAGCAGATGTTTATTTTGTTGACGATGATAAAAAGGCCGGAGAGCTGTTTTTGCGCTTCAGTAAGGATGCCTCATTTGCCGCCAGTGTATTCAGAAACACGGATGATGCCATAGCGGCATTTACAGAATGCCCCGCTTCGGTAGTAGTCACGGATCTCAGTATGCCGGGCAGAGATGGCCTGCAACTCATGCAGGAGCTTCTGCGCATGGCCCCCGATCTGGCCGTCATTATGATCACCGGATTCGCCACGGTCGATAACGCCATCGAGGCCATGAAGCTCGGCGCCGAAGACTTTATCCGCAAACCCTATGATATGGAGGAACTGGTGCTGCTGGTTGAGCGCTGCCTTGATAATGTCCACATCAGGCAGGAAAACCGTTTGCTGAAGCGGCAGCTTGACCGCGAAAGGGAGTATCTGGGGATGATTGGCAAATCTCCGGCATTGAAGGCCATACAGGGCATCATCGAAAAAATTACCGATGTCCGCTGCCATGTCATCATTGAGGGCGAATCCGGAACCGGCAAGGAACTGGTTGCCCGCGCCATCCACGAACAGTCACTGGATGCCGATAAGCCGTTTGTCGTTATTGATTGCGGTGCCATGACAGAGTCGTTGCTGGAAAGCGAGCTTTTCGGACATGAAAAAGGTGCCTTTACCGGTGCCGCTCACAGTAAGCAGGGCTTGTTGGAACAGGCATCCGGTGGCACCGTTTTTCTGGACGAGATGTGTAATATATCAGATGCCATGCAGGTCAAGCTGCTGCGAGTGGTGCAGGAAAATCAGGTAACACGTGTCGGCGGCCTGAAACCGATGGAGGTTGATCTGCGATTCGTCGCGGCAACCAACCGCAATCTTGAACAGATGATGGCAGATGGGCTATTTCGGAAAGATCTTTATCACCGCCTGCATGTCATCAAAATACGTATGCCGGCGCTGAGGGAGCGTAAGGACGATATCCCCATGTTGGTGGAAAATTTTATCCGGCAGTTTTCTGATCGATACCACCGTGATGTGCAAGCGTTCAATTCTCAGTCCATGCAGTTGTTTATGAGCTATCACTGGCCCGGCAATATCCGGGAGTTGAAAAACATTGTCGAACGTCATGTGGCTCTGGCAGAGCCGGGAAAACCGATGAGTGTTGATGAATCGGTCATCTGTGACCCACCTGCAGACTCTGTCACGGCAATGCCCGCCGGTCTGCATGGCTGGCCTGATCTGAAAACCCTGGAGCAGAACTATATCCAGGCCGTGCTCGATCATGTCGGTGGTAACCGTGAAAGGGCCGCGCAACTGCTCGGCATTAACAAGTCAACGCTGTGGCGAAAACTGAAGCCGACCTCCCGGTAAAAACTGCCGACGCACATTCCAGCATTGCAGTTTGCAATGGATCGTCGACAGGATGATTGCCGTTTGCAATGGTCGGTGCAGAATAAAATGGCGCCGCATAACAGTAACTTATTGATTCTATTGCCAATAATTATTCTGGCTCAGATTTTGCTGTGTGTTATGCGAACATTAGTGTTCAACAATTCCATAGTAATCAGGAGTTTTCATCAATGACGATAAAACGCAGGATGTTTTTGAAAGGTTCTCTGGCAGCCGGCACGGTAAGCGCCGCCGTCAGTGCTGGCCTTTTGGCCCCCGGTCCGGTACTGGCGGCCTGGAATAAAACGGCTTTCGAGGCCAAGACGGTTGAGGATGCGCTGCAAAGCACCGGCCTCTCCGATGCGGCCGATTCCGGCGACATCAAGATCAAGGCCCCGGACATCGCAGAAAACGGTGCCGTGGTGCCTGTAACGGTCTCTGCCGGAATGGAAGGCGTGGAAACCATTGCGATTCTTGCATCAGGTAACGGTGTACCTCTGACTTCCAGCTATACGCTGGGTCCGGGTGCCGATCCTTTTGTATCTACCCGCATCAAAATGGCCAAGACGGGCGATGTTGTCGCCGTTGTCAAAGCCGGCGGTCAAGTTTACATGAGCAAGAAGGAAGTCAAGGTAACCATCGGTGGTTGTGGCGGTTAATCCCGACCTGACCTTATTATTAATTGATATACAGGAGCTGCAATAATGGCTAAGAAGTCTATCAAGGTACGTGCAAAGGCCAAGGGTGACGTTACAACAGTAAAATGTCTGATCAGCCACCCCATGGAAACCGGCCTGCGCAAGGACAAGAAAACCGGCAAGGTAATCCCTGCCCATTTTGTACAGGAGGTAGTCGGTACGCATAATGGCAATACTGTTCTGGCTGCGCACTGGTCCGGCGGTATTTCCAAGAACCCTTATCTGTCATTCAAGTTCACCGGTGCCACGTCAGGCGACACCCTGAACGTGAGCTGGACGGATAACAATGGCGGAGGCGATTCCCTCGACGCCAAAATCAAATAGATTTTCATTGTTTGATTTTTCCGGAAAAGCCGTATGGTGGCAGGCACCATGCGGCTTTTTTGATCGGCCAGAAAGTACTCTTCCTCTCCCGCCCCGGCCGTCAAAGCGAAAGTGGTACCGCTACTGCTCTCAGGGGAGATTGTTCACGGAACAGGGACATCCGGGCCGTAACGCTATCTATCGATGAGGCTCGACGCCGAAAATCCGGGGCCATTTTTTTCGCATTTTATCTCTAAGCTCCGGTTCATTTTCGGTAGCGTATTTCAAAAAGGTCTTTGCCGTCAGGGAGAGTTCTCTGCCCTTTGGATAAACGATGTACCACTGGCGCAAGATCGGGAAACCCTCAACATCCAGAATTGTAACCGGACTGTCCTCGCCATCCAGTGTCATAGTGTGCAGAGACAGCACCGATAGTCCCAGGCCACCGACAATGGCATGTTTAATTGCTTCGTTACTGCCCAGTTCCATGCGCACTTTAAGTTGTAGATCCTTCGCCCTGAACACTCGCATCATGGCATCCCGAATACCTGACCCCGGTTCGCGAATAATAAAGGGTTCTCTGGCAATTTCTTCCAGGGGAATGTTCTTTCTGATGGCAAGCGGATGGTCGCGTGGCGCAAGGACAACCAGCGGATTCGGTGAAAACGGGTGCATCTCAACATCAACTTCATAGTCTGACATCTGACCGAGAATATACAGGTCATCCCTGTTATCCAGCATCCGTTCGATAACACGTTCACGATTAGTGACCTTGAGCGATAGATCAATGCCTGGATACAACCGGCTGAATTCACCGAGCACTTCAGGTGTAATATATTTCGCCATGGTAATCCCGGAAATACGCAGGCGACCCCTTTTCATTCCCTTGAGGTCATCTATTTTCATCTCCAGATTCGACAGGGCATCAAATATCCTGTTACAGGCATCATAAAGCTCGTGACCGGCCTCTGTCGGTACAACATTCCGCCCGACATGCTCAAACAAAGGCAGGCCTATGGCACCGACCAGCTTTTTGATCTGCATGGAAACGGTGGGTTGCGTCAGAAACAATTCTTCGGCAGCACGGGTAAAACTGCTGAGGCGAACAATGGCCTCAAAAACCTGAAGCTGACGCAGCGTGGCATGACGAATCAGATGGTTCGGCATGTTAACGCTCTGGACACCATCCCGATCTTCCTGTGAAGAAGTTGTGCTTTTCACTCCATTCTCTCAATATGCGGCTATTGGCTGCAATCAATGGATACCCGTCTATCAGCCAAATGACCGGTGACCATTTAGTGGCGCGGCCAATAATTAATCCGGCCAGACACGGCCTTTACTTTGATACGGGTCTGTAATGGCTTGTGATGAGGTCACCGGCTTTCCTGCCGAAGCCTTTTTAGAGGTGGTTTTTTTTGCAGCAGCTTTTCTGGCTGTGGTTTTTTTCTTTGCGGTCGGCGCGGTTGACCGGGCCGAAGTCTGATTTGCCTGTGTACCGGCTCTGGTTTTCTTCATCGAACTCATCAGCATCCGGCGGGTTTTGTCTGTATTGCTCATAATAATTTAATCTCCTTGATTAATTGTTCCATTTCTTCTGAGGCAATGCGCCCCAGACTGCCCATTTGAAATACGGTTTTACCATGTAAAATACTATGCCGATACACCGCCCGGCGGGTTATCGCGGTATCCGCGACCGGCAGATCGATTTGCTGCAGTGCCTCGCGTACAAGTTTTGACATGGTCGTTCTTGCTTCCGCCTGATTAATTACCAGCATGGATTTCCGTGATGGATTAACTTCCAGTGAATCCTCAATTGCCCGTTCAATATGTACAGTTGCCCACAGGTCCATAGGTGACGGCTGCACAGGTATCAGAACAATATGACAGAATTTGAGGGCCACATCGGTTTGGGGCGCATGCACCGATGGCGGACAATCTATGAAAACATGGTTGAATGTCCGCTGCAGATTACCGATCTGCTGGTGTAAGTCGTTTTCTGCCCGAAAAACAGGAATGGTATCATCATTCGTCGATATGGCACACCACTGCAAAGATGAACCCTGTGGGTCAGCGTCAACCAGTGCTGTTGGTGAATCCCGATTAAACCTGGAAGCCAGATTAATACTCAACGTTGTCTTGCCTGCGCCCCCCTTATTACCAGCTATTGCAAATACGGACATGGAGCAACCTAACCTTCCACTTTTTCCACTTTGTCAGCAAACCCATCAAGCTGTTGTGCAAAACGGCGTTGATCATCGCCAATGACTTGCTCGCCGTCGTTCAGGTGGATGGTGATATTGACATAGTTTTTGGCAAAGCCCATGTCGGGATACAGGCCTTTTTCTTCAGACAGTTCAGCGGCAAGATCAAGAAAGTCGCGCAGGGCTGCGTAATCCCGGAACTCGTATCGCTTTTCCAGACGTACCGGTCGGATACGCTCCCGCCATTCTTGTGTCATCATATCCCTGCCTTAGCCAATACACTGCGACTCCGATATTACCCGATCAGGAAACTTGCCCCAGCCATTCCGCCAGTGATCGCCCATGCTCTCTTTCCTCCTCAAGCAACGCTTCAAATAATAAACGATCATCCTGGCTGCCGGCTCTGGAACAGTGCGCTACTGCGCTTTCATACAGCGATATCAGCTCCATTTCAAATGCACAGTCATGTTCAAGCAACTGCCGGAGGTTCTGTCCGAGCTTTACCGGTCGCAACTGTGAGGCATTCGGAGCAACCCCAACCGCCAGCATCCGGCTGATAATGCGCTCTGCGTGAGTCAGCTCTTCCGCTGCTTCCGTACGAAATCTGCTGGCCGCTTCATCCAGGCCCCAGGCTGCCGCAAGTCTGGACTGCGTGGTGTATAACTGAACCGCAGAAAGCTCCAGACTCAACGCCCGACCAAGATAGCCATAAATATGCTGCTCCGTGTTTGCCGTTAGCATGACAACGAACCGAATAAATGCGCAGCCAACAGGCCGTCACTGGCACTCCCGCAGGCATCTGCGCCGGCACGAACCGCCGCATTGACTGCACCGGTTTCACCGCGAACCAGAACCACCAACAAACTCACGCCCCGTCAAATGTACTTCCACAGCTTTTGTCATTGCATTCACCACCTCAACAGCGGGAACCAAACCGTGCGCTTCAATCATACCCGGCATAACGCCATTCATGTTATCGGCCATGGCCTGCTTCTCCTGTGAACCTGTATGGGCTAACAACCACCGTTTATCAGGTATCTGAAACCGTTGGGAGCACCGGCTCAACTTCACGGTGCGGACGTGCAATGATGTGTGCGGCCACCAGACCATCACCGACGCGCTCACAGGCGTCAGCACCGGCACGAACCGCCGCATTGACTGCACCGGTTTCACCGCGAACCAGAACCG
This sequence comes from Gammaproteobacteria bacterium, assembly GCA_965214035.1. Lineage (GTDB taxonomy): Bacteria > Pseudomonadota > Gammaproteobacteria > JAJDYQ01 > JAJDYQ01 > JAJDYQ01. The sequence continues at coordinate 2,116,344 of OZ243932.1, forward strand.
TAACATAACCACCACCAACGAACTCGCGACCAATCAAACGCACTTCGGCGGCCTTGGTCATCGCATCCGCTGCCTCAATAGCCGGAACCAGACCGCGTGTTTCGATCATGCCCAGCGCAATACCATAATTATCATTTGCCATTTTGATCTCTCCTAAAATAATGGACTTGCTGTAAAAACGAACTGTGTCGCAACATCCGTCACGTTGCCTTGCCACAGCCTTCCCGGTTACCTAACTCTTGTCAGGCTCCCAAAAATCAATAATGCCGCAGATCGTCAGATCGGCAAGCACCCTGAAGTCTCCCGCCGCATAGCGGGCTGCCGAACCACTCGATGTAAACACCCAGTGCCCCTTATGGCATCCCACAGGATCAACCGCCACATGAACCGCATTATTGCGGTCACGTAATACCCGAAGGCTGATGTCATGCAGACCCGGCACACGACGGGTACAGACCAGCGGTTGTTCAACCTGCATAATTTCCATTACCGGTCGTCCTGCTCTGCATCCCAGTGGTCAATGATCCCGACTATTGTCAGATCGCTTGGATATCCTTTGCTGCCAGCCGCTTCACGCGCCGCAGAACTCCCCACACAAATTACCCAGTCACCCGGTATGCAGCCCACAGCATCAACCGCAACCAGACGCACGTTGCCATCCTTAACGACCTGGAGATGTTTATGCTCCATGGCCGAGATACGATTGGTCGCTACCAACGGTTTTTCTACCTGGCAAATTTTCATCAATGTGCCCTTGTAGCAGCCGTTGCCTTCACCGAAGAATCCAGGATCTCGATCTGTCTGGCCGCATGAATATCACGGATGACCTGCAGGGTGTGCAGCAATCCGCGCTCAGTCAATTTTCGGTAGCGTTCATGCAGGGCATTCGCTACACGAGCACAGCGTTGTTCAGCGCGCTCACGCGCACCCGGCACATTGCCATGATAGTCAAAGCGCACAACAATCGGCACCGGCAAGCCATGCAATACATTCAGGCCGGTAAATATCTGGATGCCGACATCCAGGTCATCTGTTGCCTCTTCAACGGTATTCATATATGAGAAGAAGGTCAGGTTGCGCAACTGAACCTCCTCAAAACCGATACCGACACCGATAAAGCGTTCACTGTGTCCGGCATCTTCATAATGACCGCCGTGATGCCGGCGGACATATTCAAGCTGTGACAGATTATTGATCAGCAGGTAGGCCATGAAGCGAGCCATGCCCTGTTGTAACGCGGCACCCCCTTTTTTGCTCACCTGTTCAGCAATCCACTGCTCAGCCTCAGCCGCATCCATACCTGAGGTGGCATCATATATATCCAGGCTGTCAATATAATTCTCCAGGTCAATATCACCATTGTCGGTCGGCATGTGAATCCGGATAGAGTCTGTATCCGTATCCATGCCCAGCAACAGCCGATCAATCGACGCACCACAGCAATGAGTGTTCTCGACAGCCTGACGAAAGCGATTCAGGCAACCGACACCACTCCGTGCCGCTCTGATGGTGTCGGAACCATGTGCCGCACAGCCCAGATGATCAGGATCCATGGAGCTGTAATGATAAACTACCGCCTTAAGATACTGTGTCGGCTCATCGGCCATGTTTGGCTTGCCTTCACGAAAACGAACCAGCTCGGTACGCACCCACTTTTCAAGGCTGTCTTCGATATCGAACATCGCGCCCGCATAGGAGCGACGCCGAACTGACCGATACGGCAAACGTAAAACGTAGCGAATGACATGTGCCAGACGACCATCTGCGCACGGCGAGATATCCAGCTTATGAAAGCCGCATTGTTGCAGAAATGCCTGAAATTCGCCGTCATCATCACTGCCCAGAGGGTCGCGAGTGAACACCTCATCACAGAAACGGTAATAAGTCTCAAAAATACACCAGGCAAACAGGCGTCGCATATCCAGCTGCTTGACCCAGGCATCGACCAGCAAATCCTCTGGCAATGCAAATCCCAGATGATCGCGTGCCATATCCTGTGCCCGAATCTCAAAATCGGCATCATGCTGAATGGCAGATATTTGCTTCAGCGTTGGGATGATGGCATCAAACGCCTCTTTAATGCGGCTTTCATAGGCATACAGATGGGCGTTTTCCTGTGTATGCACCAGCGGGTGGCATCCATCACGAACAATGCCATGCTCACTGCTTCCCATACGGTCACCCGGACGCACAGTACCGGACGCAGGGCGGCGGCGCATGACGCGGCCCGGCCTGCTGCGTGTCAGACTATTGCGTACACTTAACATGTTGAATCCGAGTGTTGATCATGAAAATCAACCACGCGCCCCGCCTGAGTATGTAATCAGCGAGCCCTTATCGGTATTGCCGCTGCCACCCGTCACCTTGCTGTCCGGAACGGGCAATGCTTCATTGCGCTTTTGTAAAACCGCCATGGTATCGGTCATGCCCATACGTATAGTCGGGTTGCGCAGCGTTGCCGAACGACCTTCCGTACCGGTAACATGCTGATTGCGCACCCAGTCATTACCCGTAATCTTCAATCCCGCATCCTGGCCTTCGCCGGTGATGCGTGCCTTGACACGACCGTCAATCTGCTGCGCCACCACCGGCCGATGTTGCCCGGATTGCATCCTGCCGCCAAAGCGTGCCTCTTCGGTGCCGGTCACCTTGCCACCCGCCATGCCAAAAGGACCGGTAATATCATGTCTGGCTTCATAGCAATTGCCCGTAACGCCGGTAGAGCCTTCCGCATGAGCAGCACCACCGGAAGGCGGCGTTACGCTGAACTGCTGCCATGGAGCACCCTCAAGTGGCTGAGGAAAGTCCGGGCTCGCCGTGTCTGCCGGCGTTGCCGGACAGGCATCGGCAAACTGATCAGCCCCTATATATGGCGTACCGGTAATCGGTTCACAGGAACCTTTCTCAGCACCGGTCATGGCACCACCGACACCCGGCTGCTGACCTGTCATTATGGCGCCCGGCGTACCGGCCGGAGGGCGCTGACGCGCCTCTGTTTCCACCACCTCCGATGCCTCGCAATATGCAGTTGCCTGATCCAGACTGGCATAAGGCGTACCCGTCACTGCCTTGCAGGTGCCAGCTTCATCACCGGTCACCCTGTCAGATCGGCCCGTCATGGTTCCGGTAACCATGTTTCCCGTGTCCGCAAAGGAAACATCTGTTTTTTGCTCCTGAGGAGCGGGTGTGGTCTTGCAGAAACTGGCGAACTGCTCCTGACCGATGTAATCATCGCCCGTAATACGGCGACAACTCCCGGCCTCGTCACCGGTCACGCTGTCGTGGCAGCCAACCATGATCCCGGTTACGTGGCTGCCGCCAGGCGTTGTGCTTGCACCAATATCCGATGCTGCCGTGTATCGGGTGCCGGTCAGCTCACGATTCATGCCCGACTCATCACCAGTCACCTTCGGAGAATGATCAACACTATCACCGGTTACCTTTTTGCTTTCCATACCCGTGTTTTGATCATGACCCCTGCGGTCCACCGGCACGGTATTCATCACCGTGTTACCGGCAACCGGGTTTTTCGAGGGATGAATCCGGCCACATGGACGCGATGGCTTGCGGCTCGAATCACCATTTTTGCTGCGCTGCTCGCGAATGGCCCTCGATATGTCACGACCGGACCTGCCGGGCCTGCCCAAATGCCGGGTGTGAGACACATCAGTAGCCATCGTGCCAGGGTTCGAGACAGGGGCTGCCGCCATATGGTGTGCAAGGCCCTCTTGCAGACCAGCCCTGCCATGTAAAGACATGGCCTGACGACGAGCCTGGGCCGCCATCCGACCGGTGGTCGCGGACGCATGGACCGCGCTACCCGCCATTCCGGCAGAGGCAACGGCTGACGCAGGCCGCCCTCTGTCAGTCAGCCCGGCTTTACCTGATGCAGACATTGCCCTGCGTCTCGCCATAACAAGTTCACGAGTTGTTTGTGCCATGATAAATCCCTGTGCCCGAACTAAAATGCCCTGATTAAACGGTTGCTCCTGCACCGGCCCGACCAAAACCGGACGATATTCGACTCACCCTTCAAGTGCGCCCTTCGTAAACCACAAAGCAGGAACCCTGAGACTGGGTGTAGTTGTCGTAGCCAGTCAGACGAACATGATGATCAGGAAATGCGCGATGGCAGGCTTCCAGCTCGGCCAACACATTCCCCATGTTTTCCTCACCAAAGAAGGGGAGTTTCCACATCGTCCAGTAATGATCAAAGGCATTGTTCGGATGTTCGTGCTCAATCGCCGGTGTCCAGCCATTTGCAATAATATAAGCAATCTGCGCCTGTATTTCAGTCGCACTCATTTTGGGCAGAAAACCAAAGGTTTCCAGCGTATTGGCAGTTTCATAGTTACCCACATTTAATGTAGCCATTGTCTTGATCCTCTTCAAATAATCCAGCAAACAGATTTCAATTTATCGGAAGACGCGAGTTACACGTCCAGCTTGTCAACAGTTTCAAATTCAAACTTGATTTCTTTCCAGGTTTCCATGGCGACAGCCAGTTCCGGGCTGCTCTTGGCGGCTTCGGTCAGAATATCGCGAGTCTCTTTTTCGATCTCGCGACCTTCGTTACGCGCCTTGACAGAAGCTTCCAGAGCAACGCGATTGGCTGCCGCACCGGCAGCATTACCCCATGGGTGCCCCTGCGTACCACCACCGAATTGCAGCACGGAATCATCACCAAAAATAGTGACCAGCGCCGGCATGTGCCATACGTGAATACCACCGGAAGCAACCGCAAATACACCAGGCATGGAACCCCAGTCCTGATCGAAGAACACACCGCGCGAGCGATCTTCCGGCACAAAGGACTCGCGAAGTTGATCCACAAAACCCAGAGTTGAGGCGCGATCACCTTCCAGCTTGCCGACAACGGTGCCGGTGTGCAGATGGTCACCACCCGACAGACGCAGACATTTGGCCAGCACACGAAAATGGATGCCGTGCTTGGGGTGCCGATCAATCACCGCATGCATTGCACGGTGAATGTGCAGCAGCATACCGTTATTGCGACACCAGTTAGCCAGACCAGTGTTGGCAGTAAAACCACCGGTCAGAAAATCGTGCATAATGATAGGCATGTGTAACTCCTTGGCGAACTCGGCACGCCTATACATTTCCTCCGGGGTTGGAGCAGTTACATTCAAATAGTGACCTTTACGCTCACCTGTCTCCTGCTCAGCCTTGTGGATCGCCTCAGCAACAAACTCGAAACGATCACGCCAGCGCATAAAGGGCTGGGAGTTGACATTTTCATCATCCTTGGTCAGGTCCAGACCGCCACGCAGACATTCATATACGGCCCGGCCATAGTTCTTGGCAGATAACCCCAGCTTGGGTTTGATGGTACAGCCCAGCATCGGGCGGCCATATTTGTTCAGGCGGTCGCGCTCAACCTGTATGCCGGCAGGCGGTCCGCCACAGGTCTTGATATAAGCAATCGGGAAACGAATATCTTCCAGACGCAGGTGCTTGAGAGCCTTGAAACCGAACACATTGCCCACCAGCGAGGTCAATACATTAACAACCGAACCCTCCTCAAACAGGTCAATAGGGTAGGCCACAAAGGCATAGAAAGACTCGGCATCTCCCGGCACATCTTCAATCCGATAGGCACGACCCTTGTAATACTCCAGATCAGTCAGCAGCTCGGACCATACCGTTGACCAGGTGCCTGTTGAGGATTCGGCTGCAACCGCCGCTGCAACTTCTTCACGCGGCACACCGGGTTGACCGGTACACTTGAAACAGGCCAGCAAGTCCGTATCCAAAGGCACATAGTCCGGTGTCCAGTACATTTCGCGGTACTCTTTCACGCCCGCCTGATAATCTTTCGATGAAGCCATCTCTTTACTCTCGCTTAAGGTTATTCAAGATTAAAAATTTTTTCAGAAGCCCCTGCTGAAACCGGCTTGCGGCATGGAGTCACCTGTCTGCGGACTTCCACAGCACAAAACCGGATACGAGACTTCACATACGTCAGGGGCGCCCCACACCCACTGCACATGGAAGCATACGCTGAAGTTCACATATTTAGCCAATCAATATTTTCAAACCAACTCATAGAAATAAATCTATAAATCATTTCGCCGCTCATATCAATCGTCTGCCAGACTAATATGCCGCCACCTGATGGCGAATTTGCCGGGTCTTTTCCACCATGCGATAGGTTGAACGGTTGTTATTGTAAGACAGCACCCTGTACAGCCCCACCCATTTTACTGTATGGGACTCATGGCTGCCCGGCACATCGTGTGCATCATCGGCTTCCAGCAAAAACCGTATATCAATATGACCATGAGCAGGTGCCTTTGGCGAGGCCGGAATCATGTGCATATCAACATCAAACACATCGGGGGCGAGCAGGCGAATATACGCACCATCAATGCCACTTTCTTCAGCCGCTTCACGCATGGCCACCCGCAACACATCCGGGTCACCATCGGCATGACCACCGGGCTGATACCATTCGTGTAATGTGCCGTGGTGCACCAGCAGCACATGGCTGCGGGCCGGATTCACTACCCAGGCAGAACCGGTAATATGGACAGGTGCATGTTCACGCTCGAAGCAGCCCGGATTATTTTCAATATATTCAACAGCTCGGCGCACATAGGCTGCCTCATCCATAAATCGGGTACGATGGCTGCGCAGATAGTTCAATAAATCCTGACGGTGCATGATTTCCCTGTCAGGTTCCCGCCGGATTTTGCACGGCAGCCATCGCCGCTGCTGCCGCCTCTTCAATATCAGCCTCTTTTCCCGAGAGGGTCAGGCGCCCATAGGCACCAACTGCCCGGCAATCAACCAGCCTGACAGAGGCCGCTTTCTCGGCCTGATTGGCCGCATAAACGATATAGCCGGCAGGCTGGGTCTCCAGGATGAACATGCTTTCCCCCGGAATCATCATGGAACCACCACGATGCTGGCGGTTGATCAGGACTGTATGATCAGAGGTCATACCGCGAATAATCTCATGCCATTCCACCTCACAACGGTCGCGTTCATCCAGCTCCGAGTTCATGCTGGAAAGCAGAATCTGGCCCGCCTGACGCACATCGGCCTGCGAACGCGAATGGATGACCATCGAACCAAAAGCTCGCTCCACCACCTGCTGAGTCAACTTCACCTGGGTTGCCTTCAGCGCAATATCCGTCACACGATGCACCGCCATCCCCGGTGCCACCTCTACCCAGAGACAGGAATCACCCGGAACCGGCGGAAAGCCCTGGGACACGGACGCCATCAGTTCAGCCAACTGTGGCTGCAGCGAGTCAATGAATACATAGGTCCTGAGTTCAACCATGGATGATTTCCAGAAAGGCAGGGGGTTGGCATACCGACCGCATGTCCCTTTGTTCTACTGCGAGCCTCCCGTGCAGGGTCGCTTTGTGAGACTTTCATGGCATTTGTCCGGCTGCTCCGACCATCCAGCGTGCCGGCATGGGAATAGATGATAAAGGAAGCCCCCCATGTTCATCAATCAATATTCCGATACGACTGCATAGATAAAGAGCTATAGGAGCATGAAGAAAAAAGGAAGCTGCCGTGGATTTCGGTAGCATTCATAATGTTGTGTCATTGACTGAAACTGATATGAACTGATTTGATTAAGGAGATGATATATGAAAACCCACATTGGCTTTGATATGGAAGCGGCCATTAAGGATTTTCGCAAAGGCAAAGACCTCAGTGGCAAGGATGGCATTTTTACCCCACTCATCAAGTAACTGACCGAAGCGGTCATGCAGGCAGAGCTGGAAGCACATCTGGCAGCCGAGGCTGATCCGAACCATAAAAACGGCAGCAACACAAAAAAGGCTATTCGTCAAAATCATGATATATCCAATTCGTAATCTCCCCATTTTTAGTTGAACTCAGAAGTAGAGTTCTGTTAGATTTGAAGATTCTTTATTTTCAGATTAAGCTTTGAGGGAAGAAAATGGCTAGGAATTATTGGGGCTATCGAATAGACACGGATAATATTGACTTTTTTCGCTCGGAATTAGAGCAAGGTCGCCTGCGTCAAGGGTGGGGCTGGGATGAAAAACAATGCCTGACTAACCTGACTATGGACAGCGGCGCAAAGCGTAACCTGCCGATTTTTAATAAAGTAAAAAAAGGTGACATATTACTAATTCCTCGTTTACCGACCTGGAGTGAAGTTGCTGTTGCTGAAGCAACAGGAGACTTCGATAAAAGTTATAGATATGAAATTGACCCGGACCATAATGATTATGGCCATATCTTCCCTGCGAAGTTAATTAAGCAATTTACCAGAAAAAATGCGGCTGTATCAGGCGATATTCGTTCGACTCTAAAGAACGTATCGAGATTTTGGAGTGTCGGTCATTGTGCAGATGCTATTGAAGGGATCATTCCTAAAGAAGATGAAGAATTGAGAAGTGAGCTTAGTTCTACAGACAGGTTTCATAATATACTAAACGACAGCTTTAACCGCAGCTTTGACAAGCAGAAGTTCTCAAATGAATTATATGATTGTTTAAATAAGAACCTGTCAGATATAGAATGGGAGTATGCTCTGATTGAAGGTCTCAAAAAGATATACCCATCGCCAATCGTGGTTGAACGAACTGGTGGTCCCTTGGAAAAACAGCATGGCACTGACATTCTGATTAAATTTCCTGGATTGTCAGGTTACCAGTATGCAATAGCTATACAGGTCAAAGACTATTCTGGGTGTATGTCTGGAGATGCAGTTGAGCAAATAAACAAGGCAGATGACTATTGGAAAAGAGAAGGTCTAGTCCTGATTGATAAGTATGTGATCGTTACCAAGTGTGAGAAAGAGCAAAATACCGGGATCACAAGCCTGGATGAGTCTGTAAAAATTATATTTGCCAATGAGCTGAAAGATCTTCTTATGAAAATGGGCATGAGCGAGACAGGCTTTGCTCTCGATATTGCTTAAGTAAGTATGAATATATTTCAATGCTGGCAAAGGCTTAACTAATTTTAGTGCAAATTTGTGCTATCTGTCGGCATTTTGTGGTAGGTTGGGATGTTTATTAATAGTTATGAGATGCAATGGAGTTCGAGTAAATAATGAACGATACAAAGGAAATGGAAGAAAGAATAAATAAAATTATAAAATATCTGAATACAGATATTCATGAAAGAGAGGAAGTGATCGCTGTCTCATTATTGGCGGCTTTGGCAGGTCAAAATATTTTTTACTCGGCCCTCCTGGTACTGCCAAGAGTTTAATTTCTCGCCGCTTAAGCCAGGCTTTTGAGATAAAATCATATTTTGAATATTTGATGCAAAGATTTAGTACGCCAGAAGAAGTATTTGGCCCGGTGTCTATATCAGCGTTAAAAAAAGATAACTATATTCGCAAAACGGATGGTTTTTTGCCAAAAAGTGACTTCGCATTCTTAGATGAAATATGGAAATCCAGCCCTGCTATTCTTAATACGCTTTTAACCATAATTAATGAAAAAATATTTAGAAATGGACAAGAAATTGAAGCTGTACCACTAAAGGTTTTAGTTTCAGCTTCTAATGAAATACCTCCGGAGAATCAGGGGCTAGAAGCATTGTATGATCGTTTTTTGGTGCGAATGTATGTACCACCAATGAGTGAAAAAAATAGCTTTGAGTCTTTATTGCAGTCAAGCCCAACCAAAGATCAGATTGACTTGCCAGATGGAACATTAATAACCCATGACGAATGGGAGAGATGGCAACTTGAAATTGAAGAAATTAAGCTCTCCTCAGAAACCTTAAATATAATACATGATATTCGATTAATTTTTTCTGAAAAAGGTGATGATTTAGGCATTTATGTATCTGATCGCCGTTGGCAAAGAGCATCTATGCTTCTAAAATCAGCAGCTTTTTTCTGTGGCAGAAAAGAAACCAATCTTGTAGATACATTGCTATTGAGGCATTGTTTATGGACAACAAATGATAACCGTCCAGAGGTTATTAAAATTGTCGAAGACACTGTTAGAAATCATGGCTTTGAAACAGAGTCTAACTTGCATGAGATTGATGAAAAAAAGGTGACTTGGAAAATGAGATAAAAGAAGAGTTGTATCACTCAGAAGATGTTTATAAAACTACCGAGCTATCTGACGATAATGAGTATTTTGAACATTCAGCGAATTCGGAATATTCTCATTCTTCTGGTTCAAGAAGAATGGATTTTTATATCCCTGTTCATAAAATGAAAGGAGAAGGTATATTCCACCCTGTTGATGAACAAGGCAATGAAGTACGCGGGATAGTATGTGATTTTGACGCACAAGGTGCTTGTAATATATGGATATTCAGAAGAAAAGATCATTTTAGTCCAGAGGATCATCTTGGGGATCTTGAAAATCATTATATTTGGCGAGAGTTAGACCCATTTGTGCCAGAAATTCTTTTTCATAAAGGCGATAAAAAATCAGGAGTAAATGCCCGACTGATTGATTCATTACAGGAAGAGATTGTTCAGCTAGAAGAAAAATTCAAAAATATCATCGATGATATTGATAAGAAATTTACTAAGTTTAAACGCGAGTTAGATACATCTTTTGTTATGGAGAAAACAAGAGATATTGCTTTAGAAAGTGTACAAAAAGAACTCACAGATGTGAAGTTACGCTGTAAAGACTGTAAACGACTGAAGAGCCTGATAGGTTGATTCATGTCCAATAAAAATCATCTTTCTAATGATGAAATAGACGATTTAGCGAAACAATTTCCAGTTGCTAAAAAGGAAGCGATAAAAGATGAGCTTTTATCTGAAGTGAAGCAGTGGCAAAACGGGGTTAAACGATGGCTGGATAAGAAAAATCCGTTTAAAGAAGATCAGCGTAGATTTAGACTTGCAGATAGAAGTTTGAAACAAAAGTATGCTTCAATTACAGATATTGAAGATGATTTATCAGGCTTTTCACTCCTGTCCCAAAAATCCCAATAGATGAAGAATTTTGGACCTCAGAAATAGAAGAATTAAAAAATGAGCCTAAATCAGAGCAGTTGGTCAATAAACTTTCTGGTACTGATAAAGCCTCAATTAAATATAAAAGTTCAAATGAAGAGAATAGATTCATTCTCCGAACTTTACTGCAAGAACAATGGCTAAAATCATTAAATCAAAGTCATTCGAAATGGGAACTGGAAGCCATTGAAGAATATAGACGCAGATTTCTTGAAAAAATATCTGATTGGCTGAATTTACTACAGCAATTGGATGATGCTCTTTCCGATTTATCTTTAGATACAGGATTATTATTTGATTTGTCACGAACCAATCTAACATTGTCCGATATTGAGCGTTTAAAGCAGTGGGTAACATACATATCTGAAGACGAAGGCGTTAAAAATCTTTGTGATATGATGGGACGACTCAGACAGTCAGGAAAAACCAGACGTCAAGAGTTGGTTAAAAACACGATAAGCGTCCAAGAATTTGTCCCTGATGTGAATTCAAAAGAGGAAATTATTGGTATCCATTTGGGACGTGATGTCGAGCATGCTTTATCTCAAGAGTTAGCACTACTTGCTGATGATGAAATCTCTATTTTATTTGATATGAAATATATAGAGGGCAAATTGATTTGCTTTGATATGGAAGGTTCTCAATTAAAAGAAAAATCTATCGAGGAAGAGATATTAGTTCAGGTAGATGATAAAGAAGAGCATGGCCCTATTATTATTTGTGTTGATACAAGTGGCTCTATGCAAGGTTCACCTGAAACGATAGCGAAAGCTGTTGCTTTGTTTATGGCAACTAGAGCTAATGAGCAAAAAAGAAACTGTTTTCTGATAAATTTTTCTACAGAGGTAGAAACTTTGGATTTATCAGGAAGTGTAGGTCTTTCAAAAGTTATCAAGTTTTTACAGCGCTCTTTTTGTGGAGGAACAGATGCTTCTTCTGCACTAGACTATGCTTTAAAGTTAATGAGGAGGGAAGACTATAAAAAATCAGATTTGCTAATGATCTCTGATTTTATAATGGCGACTCTGTCTGAATCATTACAAAATGAAATATCTAATGCTAAAGAAAATGAAAATAAATTCTATTCATTATCAATTGGTAATATGTTTTTAGAAAAAAAGATGAAATCCATTTTTAACAATGAATGGGTTTATAACCCTAGTAATTGCAGCGTACATTCATTGCATAGTATGGTTAGTGAAATATAAGAGGGGAGGCTGTTCAAAATTCTGTGTCAGCCGTTTACATTTACAAAGCAATGTAATCGTCGAGTCGCTCCTCGAAGTGAAGGGTTCATTGCGAGAGAGTCAAGTTCCAGTTTTGTAAGGGATGCATCCAGCGGTTCGAAGCATTGAGTATGCCGGCATAGAGCAACTTGAGCTGGCTGTTTTCATTGGCAGAGCCCCCCTTGGTTTTGGTCAGTTTGCGGAACTGTCGATGGACAGCGCTTCCACCGCAATGACAGATGTGGCTGAAACATCATTGATGGTATTGGGTTTCATAGATAATAAGTAAATCAAGTGCATAGCAAGGTGCTGCACTCGGATGGCAATTACGCCGCGTTCCACCTCCACCGGCGGTCTTGATCGTTAGGGCAATCCCCACCCATTTTCAGTTAAACCCGGAAGTGGCATCCAGATGTGCTACCAACATTTCCACAGATAGAGAAAGCAGACAGGGGCAGAATGAGGCCTTACTATGCACCCAAAGCAGCGGTAATTACATTGACCAGTACGATTGCCCTTTTTCCCGGATGCCGCATGCTATGCCATGGAATTATCATTCCGGTTATTTGCCGCAACTTTTTTCATGCGTATGATGCGCATCCATGGGATTTATCGACATCGGTGCCAATCTGACACATTCCGCTTTTCGGCATGACCTGCCGGAGGTTTTGCGGGCTGCACAGGATGTGGGGGTTTCTACTTTGATCGTGACCGGGACAGATGATGCGGGCAACCGTCAGGCACAGGATTTGATTCAACAATATCCGGGACGATTGTTTGCTACTGCCGGTGTACATCCTCATCATGCCGGTGAGTATTCCGATACCAGCGATGCCCTGCTTCGTGAGATGGCGGAGGCAGGCAGGATCGTGGCGGTCGGCGAGTGTGGCCTGGATTATAATCGGAATTATTCGCCGCATCCGGCTCAGCGGGAGACATTTGAAAGACAGTTGCGGATTGCCGTGGATTATCAGATACCGGTCTTCATGCACATGCGCGATGCCTACGATGAGTTTGCGCAAATTCTTGGGGATTACCGGCCTCACCTATCCGCCGCGGTGGCACATTGTTTTACCGGTGAGGAACATGAGCTGGAAGGGCTGCTGGCAATGGATCTGCATATCGGTATCACAGGCTGGATATGTGATGAGCGGCGCGGCTATCATCTGCGGGAGTTTATCCATAAAATTCCGGCTGAGCGGCTGATGATTGAAACCGATGCCCCCTATCTGTTGCCGCGCGACCTGAAACCCGCTCCCAAAGATCGGCGCAATGTTCCGGCTTATCTGCCACACATTGCGGCAACCATAGCCGCTGTACTGGATAAACCGGTTGAGCAGTTGGCCATGGAAACGGCCTCGACAGCCAGAGCATTTTTTCGATTAGGATGATGGATGATATCAGCTACACCGAAGAACAGCTCGCCGTGTTGCAGAGGTTATTGAGCATTGTTGATCGCCTGTATCAGGAAACAGCCGGGTTTCTGGAGCAGGGCGACAATCAGCAGCATTGGTATAACCGCGGCTATGCCAATGGCATTATCAGGCAGTTGACTCAATCCGGTTATTGGACCTATGTCGAGGACAATATCATACCGGATGCCGAGAACATCATTGCAGGGCATGAATTCTGGGCTTGGGGCAGGGCCTATCAGCATGGAATCGAAATGGGAATGAAAGAGACACGGGATGTCATCGGGCCGATACAACAATCCTCTGGCAGTGCGGGCAGAAATGGTGCCTTCTAACGAAGATCGCGGCGGCGAATATGCCGCGATTGATCTGGGTTCGAACAGCTTTCATATTGTGGTTGCCCGCTATAGCGCAAACACGCTGACCGTTGTTGATCGGGTTCGTGAAATGGTGCGCCTGGGTGCCGGCCTGGATAGTAAAAATCGACTGGCCGACGAAGCGGCAGATCGTGCGCTGGATTGCCTGAGGCGGTTTGGTGAACGCCTGCGTGGTATAAAAAGCGACAATGTTCGCATCGTCGGTACCAATACATTGCGCAGAGCCAGAGACTCAGCCCGATTTATTGAGCGGGCGGAAGCCGTGTTGGGCTTTCCTGTTGATATTATTTCCGGCATCGAGGAAGCGCGCCTTATTTACCTCGGCGTCTCCGAAACTCTCAAGGAAGACTTGGGGCTGCGTCTGGTGATTGATATCGGTGGGGGGAGCACCGAGATGATCGTTGGCGACGTAACAACGCCGATACGCCTTGAAAGCCTGTATATGGGCTGTGTCAGCAGCAGCGAAAAATTTTTCGGCAGCGGCAAAATCACAGCCTCACGAATGCGCCGGGCCATACTGGCAGCCAGCATTGAGCTGGAGCCGTATGTGGCAAAATTCAGGCAGTTTGAATGGGTTGACGTGATCGGTACTTCTGGAACCGTACGCGCCATTGAGCGCGTTGTGCGCGAGTCTGGCTTCAGCGAAAGCGGAATTACACCGGCGGCACTGGAACGTTTGCTGGCAGAAGTCGTTGATGCCGGTCATGTTGACGACCTCAATCTGATCGGTCTCGGCGAGCGCCGACGGCCTGTATTTGCTGGCGGTATTGCGGTGATGATGGCAATTTTTCGCGCATTGGGAATCAGGCATATGCGGGTTTCCGATGGCTCTCTGCGAGAGGGCGTATTGGCGGATCTGATCGGCCGCAGCAAAGAGCATGACACCCGCTCGGAGACCGTGCGCGATCTGATAGACCGGCATCACGTTGACAAAAAGCAGGCCAGGCGCGTCAGGGATTTGACGACTTACCTTTTCAAACAGGTAAAAGACGACTGGGGTTTGAAGCGACGGCATAAACTGGTCATGCAGTGGGCAGCGCAACTGCATGAAATCGGACTTATGGTAGCGCACAGTCAACATCACAGACATGGTGCCTACATATTGAAACACATGGATCTGGCCGGCTTCTCCCGTCAGGAACAGGAGGTGCTGTCGATTCTGGTTCGTCTGCACCGGCAAAAATTCTCCCATCAGATACTGGAGCATTTCAGGCCGGAGAAAGCCACGTTGATGCAGCGCCTGATTATTTTGTTACGACTGGCCGTATTGTTCAACCGGGGACGAAGCGAAAGGCAACAACCTGAAATTCGTATGCGCGTCAATGAAGATGAAGTCAGTCTGATACTGAATGCAGAGTGGCTCGAACAACACCCCCTGACACAGGCCGATCTGGAACAGGAGCAGCGGTGGCTTGCGGAAAGTGGCATTCGGCTGAAAATCCCGGACTGAAGAACGGGACAACGACCCAATGGGATACCGGATATTGATCAGAAAAGGCCCCGCGAACCACTGAAAATTAATTGGTCATATCGACAAGGAAAATTGCAATGGAATGTGGACCCAGAGAAATTATTACTCCCTTTCGCCCGATTCCTCTGGACATCCCTGAGGGCATGGCACCCAATGAATTTTTCAACAGCGCCGAAAACCTCAATGATCTGGTGCACAACAATGGCCTGTTAATCAACCCTGAGGGGCTGTTGATGTATCGCAAGGCACTGGGACATACCAACGAGTTTGACGCCTCTATTATGTATAACACCTGCCGGTCTGTATTAAATCCGCTGGGGCGTCCAGTGCGCCGCACCCAGGTACCGGAGCAAACCCGCAACGTCTGGAATCGCATGAACCAGATCATGATTGAATACATGCTGGAAAAATACCCCAGCCCGACCGATGCACTGGTCCTGTCAGGCGAAGCAAGCCTGGATGCAACCTGGCCACTGACAGCACCCGGTGTTCCCAGCATCCGTATGCTGCATAACCACTTTATGGTCTTTGACATGCAGCAGCTTCGCAACGCCGGGATAGCAGATCCGGACAATCCAAATCTGACTGACGGCGGCCAGCATAGTCTCTTTGAAAAATACATGCACGATATTTACTGTCAATTTATGGACGAGGCACTGGAACTCGATATCCTGAAAACCAATAGTGACCGGCATCATCGACTGAAATTAACCGGTTATCCACAGGGCCTGCCATGCTGGAAAATCAATGGCGGCTCTCAAACACTGAAAGATCCCCGCTTCTGGAAAGAGTATGACTCTCTGCTAAAAGGATTTATAGATTTTTACAGGACGTTCTTTTCCCAGGTATCCACACGCAATGCTCCCAAATTGGAAGATCTCGATTTCCCGGATGCCGTGGAAAATATTCTGCTGTTTAATAATGATTTTCTGAAAACCGCCCGAATGGTTCGAAATCGCTGTATCAGGGATGCCCGGTACGCCAGTTCCATCCGCTGGCAACCGGCCTTCAAACAGTTGATATACCGCAATGATAGCGGCGATCTGATCGCGACAATCAGCCAGAATTCCATCGGCAATGCGATCACGGAACTGCTAGGAGTGGTGGTTAAACGAAAGCCCGATGCAGCAGCCTATGAAAAATCAGAGCCGGCGTTGATTGAAAAACTACTGGAAGTCCGCGGCCGCCTGATAGACGCCGATCTGGGAGAGGGAATTGCAACCCGATATTGGAACAAGAACTGAAATCGTCGGAGAACCCATAAATTTCCTGATCGGTCTTGAATTTTGACACACCGTAAAAATGGAAAGGATTATTTGGCGGCCTCGAGCAACCCCTCCATCAATAGCTCCAGAAATTCTCTTTCAGGTTTTTGATCAAGACAGTTCCCTGGAAAATTAACGGTGCTCAAAAGCAAGGTCTTGGCCAAATAAAATTTCCTAACTGCTATTGACTGCTCTGATCAAATCTATTGTATTCACATCTGCCCATTTTTTCCATATAATCCCCGCCTGAACCAAAGCGCAGCCCTCCGTCTTTGCTTTTATCAAGAAACAAACTTCTCCAATAATGCCCGCTGGGCGGAGTAGCTTTCTCCGCCGTCAGTCATTGAAGGTATGTATCTCCCGTCTCTTTGCAACAGCCATGCCTGAGAGTTATCCATCAGGTAAAAATCAAGTTCTTCAATAATGCGATCACGCAGCCTTTTATTTTCTACCGGGAAGGCTGTTTCCACGCGGCGGAACAGATTGCGATCCATCCAGTCGGCGCTGGAGCCATAGACCTCCGGATTGCCTCCATTATGAAAATAAAACACGCGGGTATGCTCGAGAAATCTGCCGATAATCGAGCATACCGTGATGTTTTCAGAAATCCCCTCAATTCCAGGGCGCAAACAGCATATTCCACGTACAATAAGCCTGATATCCACACCGACCATCGAAGCCTGATACAGTGCGCGAATGGTCTTCGGTTCGACCAGAGAGTTCATCTTGGCAATAATTCTGGCCGGCTTTCCATTGCGTGCATTTTCTTCTTCACGGGCGATCAATTGCCATATCGTTTCATGCAGCGTAAAGGGGGATTGCAGCACCTTTTTCAGCGCCGGTTTTTGCCCCGGTCCGGTCAACTGCATGAAGATATGCTGCACATCGCGGCATATTGCCTTGTTGGAGGTCAGCAGACCGTAGTCTGTATAGAGCTTTGTCGTTCTTGCGTGATAATTACCGGTTCCCAGATGGGCATAATGTGTCATCCTGCTGCCCTCGCGACGCACAACCAGAATCATCTTGGCATGTGTCTTATAGCCCACGATGCCATATACGACCTGGGCACCGGCTTTTTGCAGCTTGTTGGCCAGCACAATGTTTTCCGCTTCATCGAAGCGGGCGCGAAGCTCAATAACAACGGTAACTTCCTTGCCATTTTCTGCCGCCTTCACCAGTGCATTGACAACTGCCGAATCCGGGCCGGATCGGTACAGGGTCTGTTTGATAGCCAGCACATCCGGGTCCTTGACGGCCTGTAACAAAAACTCGATAACCGGGCGGAAAGACTGGAAGGGGTGGTGCAGCAAGATATCCTGCTTCTGGATAATCTTGAATATGTCTGTCGCATCTCCCAGTACGGCGGGGGTCGAGGGCGAGAACGGGCTAAACTTCAGATCCGGTCGATCAACCATATCGCATACCGCCGACAGGCGATTCAGATTCACCGGTCCGTTGACCTGATACACGTCTTCCTCGTTCAGGCGAAATTCGGCGCGCAGAAACTGAACCAGATCACCCGGACAGTCATGGGCAACCTCAAGGCGAACGGCATCACCGTAATTGCGCTGCATTAACTCACCTTCCAGGGCACGCAACAGGTCATCGATCTCCTCTTCATCAACAAACAGTTCCGAGTTGCGGGTAATGCGAAACTGATAACAGCCGGTCACCTTCATGCCTGGAAACAGCTCCGACACATAGCTGTGTATGATGGATGACAGAAAAACGAAGTCATACGGGCCATTGCCTCTCATATCCGGCGGCAACTGAATAACCCGCGGCAGTGCGCGGGGGGCCTGCACAACAGCGTGGCGGATACTTCGTCCGAATGCATCCTTTCCTTTAATGGAAACAATAAAAGTCAGGCTCTTGTTGATAATGCGCGGAAAGGGGTGGGCCGGGTCAAGGCCGATAGGCGTCAGGATCGGCAGCAGCTCTTCAGTAAAAAAATTATGAACCCATTTTTCCTGCTGAGAGGTAAAGCGATTGCGCCGAATGAAACGTATTTCTTCCGCCTCCAGCGCCGGTATCAGGATTTCATTCAGCACACGGTATTGACTCTCCACCAGATTGTGTGCCTGAACGCTGATGGCCTTCATATTATCAGCCGGTGTCAGGCCATCCGGGGTTACAGACACGCTGGATACTGCCATTTTCTGCTTTACGCTCGATACCCGAACCTCAAAGAATTCATCCAGGTTCGTGCATGAAATACACAGGTATCGCAGGCGCTCAATCAGGGGGACATCCTGCTGACTGCTTTGTGCCAGAACGCGCTCATTAAATGCCAGCAGACTGAGTTCACGGTTGATATAGTAGTCGGTGTTTTTAAGATCGATGTCATTCATGTGTATATCATATTCCATTTTCAGGCGGATGAGTTGGGATTCACCCGCAGATGTCGAGATAATGTGTTGGCTATTATTCGCACATAAGCGAAAATAACAAAGGCCACCACATGGAAACCATGATGAAAGAAAAAGTGCTGACCATGCTGAAAATGCAGGATGCCATGAACAGGCGAGTTAATCCTGACTGGCGTGAGGCGGGTTATGCCTGGCATCGGGCAATATGGACCGAATGTGCAGAAATGCTGGATCACTATGGCTGGAAATGGTGGAAACACCAAGAACCCGATATGGAACAGGTGCGGCTGGAAATCGTTGATATATGGCACTTTACCCTGAGCGATATGCTGCTGGCTGACGAGACTGATGGCGACATTGCATGTCGTATCGTCAAGGAAATACAGCAATCTGAAAAATCCATGGATATTCGCGAGGCAATCGAAAACCTCGCTCTGAGAACCCTGCAAACCGGGGCAGCCGATACCTCCATTTTCGCCAATCTCATGCAGGCCGCTGAACTGTCATTTGACGAACTTTTCCGCCGGTATATCGGCAAAAATGTACTGAATTTTTTCAGGCAGGACCACGGTTACGGAGACGGCAGCTATGTCAAGGTCTGGGATGACCGGGAAGACAATGAGCATCTGGCCGATATTCTTGCCGACATCAGCCCGGATATGGGGGGGTATGCCGATGAGGTGTACAGAAGACTGCAACAGGCCTATCCGAAAAACTGAACAGGTCTCCTGAGTTGACAGGTGGATGCCATTATGCGGAGGAGCAGCTTTAAGTGGGTATTTACCATCGCCATAGTATCCATAATGGCACTGACCATCCTGATCTACTTTGGCACCGGTTCACATCTTGGGCCGAGACCGGGAGCCCTATATAAAATCCTGCCCGATGATCTATATGCAAGACATTTTCGGGTTGGACAGCCTCGATACTTTACCCGTGGTGCACTGCACTGCGAGAGCGAACTAGCCATCAAGACATATCACGATTATGTCAACGCTGAAAATATCATAGGCATTGCCCGATTGATGATGATGGGTGAATGTGCTTATGCGAAAAATGAAAAAACCCCGGCAATCATAGAAACATTGAAGGGCATGTTTATCCAGGTCCGGGTTCGCGATGGCGCAGAAGAAAAACGATTATGGATGCCGACTCTGGAGCTGGCATACGAAAATCAATAGCCAGCATCTGCTACCGGTACAGTGGCTCAAGCGATGCGGGTGCCTCCTGTGGGGAGCTGTTTGCCATTACCTCAAATTGCGAAGCCTCTTTTTCAATGATGTGGCCATCCCAGTCCGTCGCATGGCCGCTGTAGAGGTGGCGGGATAAAGACTCAATCTCGTCAGACAGCGGGGAACTGACTCTTTGCGCAATGGCTTCCAGACTATGTGGCGGATGATCGGGCCAGATTGCCCGGCCCCAGTCCAGCAGGGCAATCTGGATATCTTCGGGTTTATCGGTTTGACATGCCTTACGTAAATTGCGCAATGCCTTTGCCGGTTTTTCCGGTGCGATCGGGGTTTGCGGGGTTTCTTTTAACAGTAACCTACGGGTTCTCCACCAGGCGCTCAGGGTAACCAACCAGAGCAGCAAAAGAAATAATGACCAGTAACGGGCATCGCCGGGCATGTGCCACGGTGCCGACACCGGCTGCTCCGGTAATATCTGTACCGCATCGGGCTCCACTTCGATCAGGCTCCCTGTCGGCGGCAGGGCCGCGGCAGCAGTGCCAATAACATTCAGGCTCACCGATGGAATCGCTGCTATCTCCATCTTGTCCGTTGTACTGTTCCACCAGGGAACCTCGATTGACGGCAGCTTGTGCATACCACCATCCGACGGAATCAGGGCAAACTTCAATGTGCGCGTGCTGAGAAAACCTTTTTTCCCGGCCTGCTCCTGATTCTCAGGTTGTTCGGGATAAATTTTTATGCCTGTCATATCTTCAATTTCGATATCAGGCAACTGACCCACACCCACACCATCACCAATAATAGCCAGTGTGCGCGTGACAGGTTCACCGGCCTTCAGTTTGGCCAGCTCCGATGACCAGGCTTCCTGCAGCCGGATATCCCGTGCAACGACCCAGTGCTTTCCGGTAAAAGATGGGGGTATCGGCCTGACAGTCAAATTAACCGGTTCACTGTGAATCACTCTGGTCTTATAGCCTTTTCTGGCTGCCCGATTAGCGGCAACCCTGGCAGTCAGGCGAAGGGGCAACAGGGTAAGATCACCACTTTCCTGGGGAAACAGGGCAAAGCGCAATTCGGTCACCGTATAATTTTTACCCTTATATTTTTCTTTATAGGTCCTGTCTTTTCCAATCTGCCGGGATATGATTTCCACACCCTCAGACTGAACCGGTGCCAGATCAGCTTTTGTCCAGTGAATTGTCCGGTATATTTTCACCTTTACAATGATCTGTTGCTGAACATAGGGATTGGTCACATCGGGTTCAGCCGTCATAAAAAAAGATTGATCCTTGTTGGCCTGCTGTGCCTGTCCACCGGCTGGCTGTACTTTTACCGTAACAGGCTTGCTTTTATCTTTGCCAAAGCGGATTGC
This sequence comes from Gammaproteobacteria bacterium, assembly GCA_965214035.1. GTDB lineage: Bacteria > Pseudomonadota > Gammaproteobacteria > JAJDYQ01 > JAJDYQ01 > JAJDYQ01. The sequence goes on from OZ243932.1 coordinate 2,137,986, forward strand.
AGGCACAGCAATCTTCCCGTGTTTCAACGGCATTAACGTCAAGGTATAAACTCTGGTTTGACTGGTTTTACCATTGATCATGTTGAAGGCACTGGACTGGCCGGTACCGAGGAGCTGAAAATTCTTGTTCAGCGGTGAAAAGTCCGGCTCACCATCCTGCTTGCCTTCTACCTCGAATATGAGCTTGAATGTCTCACCGAGGGACACCGGGTTACGGTCTGTAGTAACCCGAATGGTAGCGGGGTATGCAGAAAATACGGCCAGTAACAAACCAAACAAGATGAACCACCTTACCAATTCTTTCCTCCTTTATCTGTTCGTGCCCTTTGTCGATATTGGTGCTGAAACTTGCGCTTCAACAAACCCGCAGGATCATTATCAGAAATGCGCTTTAACCATTGTTCTCTGGCCAGTTCCTGCTCCCTGCTTTTGGCAAGGGACTCGGCATTTGGATCCTCGGTATCTGCATCTTCCTGTCCGGACTGTTCCGACTGTGCATCAGGCACTGACGCCTGTTGCTCTGAAAGCTCATCTTCCGAAGCCTCCTCCTGGGCGGACCGCTCCGATTCATCGCCTGTCTGCCGTGCCGCCGTACTCTGGCTCTGGTCAGTTGCGTCTTCCTGTTCTCCGGTAGAACCCTGTGCCTGCTGAGAGTTTTCAGATGATTGCTGGTCACCCTGCTGTTGTTGCATCGGCGGAGGCTGCTGTTTCTGCCTTTCAAGCAACTTCACCGTCAGCTTTTTGTTATGAATGGCATCCGCATGGTCGGGCGACTGCCGGATAGCCTGTTCATAGGCATTTATCGCATCCTCATACCGCCCCAGCCGGACAAGGGCGTTGCCTTCATTATAGCGAGCCTCGGTGCCACCAACAGACTGGAAGCTTTCCAGTGCCTTTTGGTAGTTTCCCGCCGAGTAATGGGCACTGCCCTTCCATAAAGGCTGTTCAAACCGGTTAGCCGCAGCCGCAGCTTCGCCATTATCAAACAATTCCTGTGCCTGCTGGTCAGGTGTCTGCCACAGATTGTGCCATAAATCCATCAGTTCCAGGGCGTCGGCACGCGGGGCAATGGGCAACAAAAGCACCACAGCCAGCACCAGAATGCCCCGGCGGAAAGCCAGTGCGGCGAGTGGCAAAACCGGCAACAGCAACCATGGGCCCATTTCTTTCCAGATGTCCGATGCGCGATTATCGTCTTTTTCAAATTCATTATCGGCAGGTGAATACTTATCCAGGTTCAGTTGCCGTATATCACTATCGTTGCTGGTGACTGTCACGTATCGGCCATTACCCGCAAGGGCAATTCGCTGCAAATTATCTGCATTGAGCCGGGCGACCACGATGTTGCCCTGCCTGTCCTTCAGCGACCCTCTGGTAGTCGGTATGGGTGCGCCGTCCGCAGTGCCCATGCCCAGTATATAGAGCCGATAGCCAGTCGCCGCCAACCGATCAGCAGACTCCATACCCCGCTCGGTCTCAATCTCATCAGTGATCAAGAGGATACGGCCTTCGGGCTGGCTTGCCTGCCTGAGAAGCCGGGAGGCCAGCTCCAGGGCCCGGTCAACACGACTACCCTGGGCAGGTACCAACCCGGTGGTAAGGGCAGGCAGTTGAGAAATAATCGTATCATCATCGTCTGTCAGAGGGGTGACCGTAAAGGCATCAGCGGCATAGACAATCAGTGCCGCCTGTCCTTCGGTACGAGACTTGAGAATATCGGCAATTTTGTAACGAGCACGTTGCAGACGTGAGGGCTTTACATCCTGTGCGTCCATTGAGCGTGACAGATCGAGGGCGATGATCAAGGCGTCATCACTACGAAACACCGGCTGCGGAATACGCTCCCATGTCGGCCCGGCGAGGGCGATGATAGACAGGATGCCTGCCAGAGATAACAGCAAAAAAGGCCAGATCCTGCGGACCGGTTGATGACTCTGCAAAAGCAGGGGCAGCAGTTCAGGAGCAACAACATTTCGCCAACCGCTCTGCCAGTTGTGCCGGCGTGCCAGCAGGATAACGGCAGCCAAAAACGGAATCAGCGCCAACAGCCAGTATGGCCTTAGCAGGTGAAACAGCTCGATATTCATGTGTAACTCCGGGCCAGAAACTGGATCGTCATGAGCATCAGGGTCAACGCAAACGATAGCGCCAGCGGCCAGTGAAATAATGCCTTGATCGGCCGATAAATCCGGTTGTCGCTCTCCACAGGCTCCAGCCTGTCTATGATGCTGTAAATTTCTTCAAGTTCCTGCGTATTGCCGGCATGGAAGTACTGTCCACCCGTCTTCTGTGCAATCTGCGTCAGTGTTTTTTCATCAATACCGGAGCGGCTGCCGACTCTGGACAAGCCAAAGAAGCTGCCGCCACGATTACGACCACCCGAGCCTATACCGATGGTGTAAATTTTAAGCCCGTCCCGTGCGGCGATATCAGCCGCCTTAAGCGGGCTGATTTCACCGGCCGTATTTTCACCGTCACTGAGCAGGATCAGTATTCGATCCCCGTCTTTATCTCTCAAGCGCTTTACTCCCAGACCAATGGCATCACCAATGGCCGTGCCCTGGCCTGCGATTCGGGTCACCGCCTCATTTAATAGTGTTATGACTGTCTGACGATCAAATGTCAGAGGTGCCTGCAGGTAAGCGCGAGAACCAAACAGTATCAGACCGACCCGATCACCGGTTCTTCGCCGAATAAAATTACCGGCCACTGCTTTGGTTGCCCTTAACCGGTTCACACGGGCACCTTCCAGGGTAAAATCACGCTCCTCCATGCTGCCCGACAGATCCACCGCCAGCATGACATCCCGGCCTTCAATTGGCAGCTCAATGGGATCACCCACCCACCGGGGGCTGGCTGCTGCCACCAGCAGAGCAAGCCATATCAACATGCCGATGATTAGTCCGTTTCGCGGCAATACGTTACGACTCACATCAAGCTTACCCGGGCCGGAAAAATCATCAATAAAAGGCACCTGCAGGGCGGCCTGTGCGCTGTCAGCAGGACGCATGAAACGCCTGATCAGCCAGGGCAGAGGCAGCAGGGCAAACGCCCAGGGCCATTCAAATTCAAGCACGATACCCCCGGCTACCGACCTGCAGAATCCAATGCCTGCTGGTTTCCAGCAATGCGTCCATATCAACATCAGGAACCGGTCGGTAAGCAGCATGGATAAACTGCTGACCGAGCGTATTATTAAAATACGGCCCTCCAGCAAGCCCGTCGAGGTGTTCAAGCCAGTCTTGCCCGGTGAGACCGGCCGCCAGACTGCGCGGTTCGACCGAGATAGCAACTCGTCTTAGCAGAACCGAGATGGCCCCCACAAGACGAGTATGGTCCGCACCTTCCTGACAATGGTGTTCTATGCGTTCCAGCTCGCCGAGGGCCGCTCGCAGCACCGACAAACGACGGTGACGCCGGACAAGCCAGAACAACACCAGACAAACAGCAAGAATCAGCAGTGCCACAACGACCCACCAGCCAGGTGCCGGCGGCCACCAGCCGATGGATTCCGGCAAATGTATATCACGCAGACCAGAATCAGGTTCCATGATCAACCTGCCCTGCTCGAATGCACCCGTTGTTTACCAAGCACATTTTTCAGTACGACGACCGGAGACTCATCGGTACGGCAAACAATTTTTTTCATGCGTCCTCCACCGCAGACACGAGACAGGGCATTGGTGCGCTGCTGAAACTGCTGGCGATAAGCGATACGGTAGGTATCATCGGCGGTATTGATATCAAGGCTCCTACCGCCAAGGCTCAACCGGTACCTGCCGGCCTGCGGAAGATCAGACTCCAGGCGATCATAGGCATGCAAAAGCAACACCTCGGAATGTCGGGAAACATTGACAATCTCTTTTTGGGCACCCGCATCAAACCCATGAAAATCACTGATGACACATACCAGACTTCCGGGATGAACAATGCGATAGAGACGATTAAAGGCCGCTTGCAGGGAACCAGGCGCCACTGGCACCTGATCAGAGGTGCGGGAAAGGGTCCGCAGCATGTGCAGGACATTTTCCTTGCCGCGGCGGGGGCGAAACTCCCTGTGCTCAATATCATTAAATATCTCTCCACCGACACGGTCACCCTGCTGAGTGGCTGTCCAGGCAAGCAGAGCTGTCAGCTCTGCGGCGATGACCGACTTAAACCTGCCCTGTGTGGCAAAACGCATGGTGCTGCGATCATCCATGCTGATAAATACCGGGCGCTCCCTTTCTTCGCGAAACATCTTGGTATGTGCCGCCCCGGTACGTGCAGTGACCCGCCAGTCAATATTCCGCACATCATCTCCGGGCTGATAGACGCGGGATTCATCGAACTCCATACCACGGCCCTTTATCCGGGAAAGATAGTTGCCGGTCAACCGTGAGCCAATGCGTATGGAGCGTAGCTGCAGGGTTCGTGCATGACGGCTCATACCAATAAGCTCTGTCAGTGTTGTACGATCAGGATTGTAGTCGGCAGAAAGCATAAGCCGGAACAGGGTTTCAGGGCACCGCAACCTGCGCAATCAGCTCGGCAATAAAGCGATCCGTCGAAATGCCCTCAGCTTCGGCTTCATAGTTCAGGATCAGACGATGACGCATGACATCAAAAGCCATCGACTGGACATCCTCAGGGGTGACATAGTCGCGACCAGCCAGCCAGGCGTGTGCTCTGGAACAACGGTCCAGGGCAATCGAGGCGCGCGGACTGGCACCATACTCTACCCACTGCGCCAGTTGCTCGCTGTACCGGTCAGGGTTGCGTGTGGCCAACACGAGCTGTAATAGATATTCCTCAACATTGTCAGCCATATGAATATCCAGTATCTGGTGCCGGGCGGCAAACAGATCCGCCTGATTGAGCCGTTCGACATCCTGCAAACCTTCCTCTGTCTCTCTGGCATCCCGCCGGGCGATCATCAGGATTTCCTTCTCATGCTCAGGTTCAGGGTAGTCAATAAAAACATGAAGCAGAAAACGATCCAGTTGCGCCTCCGGCAATGGATAAGTACCCTCCTGCTCAATAGGGTTTTGCGTGGCCATAACCATAAACAGATCAGGAAGCGGATAAGAGGTATTCCCAACCGTAATCTGCCGCTCGGCCATGGCCTCCAGCAACGCTGACTGCACCTTGGCGGGTGCGCGATTGACCTCATCGGCCAGGATCAGATTATTAAACAGCGGACCTTGCTGAAAAACAAAACTGGCATCCTGCGGGCGGTAAATATCTGTACCGGTCAGATCTGCAGGCAGCAGATCGGGAGTAAACTGCACCCGGTGAAATTCACACTCGATACCCTCACTCAGGGCCTTGACTGCACGGGTTTTGGCAAGGCCCGGCGCACCTTCCACCAGCAGATGGCCATTGGCCAATAATGCGATCAACAAACGACTTACCAGCTTGTGCTGCCCCACAATCTGCCGCTCAATACAGGCTTGCAGGGACTGAATCCGGATCTGCTGTTCGGTTGCCGGTTCTGAGGCCGTCAGTGTATCCATGTCTTAAATATTTTCCGATATTCCCGGAGAGTTGCTATTGACCAGCGGATAAAAAACAGGTTCATCGCAAAACGCCCATTTTACACCATTTCCCATGATGACTCATTACTAAAGTCCTCAATGATCATCACCACCTGCCAGATCAATCCCAAAATATGGCAAATCCCCCCACACCGGTTAAAATTAAAATCGAATCATCCGGGCACAAACATACCCATGAAAAAGCTATACACTGGAAAAAACGCCATAGAGATTAATCACCTGTGCGCCCTGCTGAAGCTGGAAGGCATTGAGGCACAGGTCAAAAATATCTACTCGGTATCTGCCTTTGGAGAAATACCCTACGAGGACTCCCTGCCACAGCTCTGGGTAGAAGACCACGACCATGAGCGGGCTGCCAGTATATTAAGCCGCGAAATGTCGGCCGATGATGCCCACCTTAAAACCTGGAGCTGCCCCCGGTGTCAGGAAAAAATTGATGGTGTTTACGGGCAGTGCTGGAACTGCGGATATATTGCGGAAGGTTAACAAGGAAAGCATCCATGAGTAAATTCATCCTGCTGACCGGTGGAGGAACTGCCGGACATGTCACACCCAACATCGCTCTGATCCCCCGCCTGCGGGCCGCCGGTCATCACGTGGAATATGTCGGCACCTCAAGGGGTATAGAGCACCATCTGATAGAACCTTTAGAAGTACCGTTTCATACCATTACAGCAGGCAAGCTGCGTCGCTATTTTAGCTGGCACAACCTTACCGATATCTTCCGTATCAAGCTGGGGTTTCTGCAGGCACTGCTACTGATGTTTAGATGTCGGCCCGACATTCTGTTCAGCAAGGGCGGTTTTGTTGCAGCGCCGGTTGTCTGGGCCGCATGGCTATTCCGTGTGCCGATAGTGATACACGAATCGGACCTGATGCCAGGACTGGCAAACAGGCTCTCAATACCCTTCGCACAACGGGTATGCTACAGCTTCAGGGAAACGGCGGACCACCTCCCCGCGAAAAAGGCCATTTACACCGGCATTCCTGTCCGTGAAGAACTACTGAAAGGTGATCCCGACAAAGGGCGCGAAATACTCCGATTCGAAGAAAACAAACCTGTCCTTCTGGTTATCGGCGGAAGCCTTGGTTCTCAAGCCATTAACCGGGCCGTTCGGCAATCACTGGAAGAGCTGCTTAAAAGTTTTAATATTGTGCACATCTGCGGCACCGGCAACAAACAGGAAACCCTGCTTACCTATGAAGGATATCGCCAGTATGAATACGTCAGCGACCCGCTAAAACACTTTTTTGCCGCTACAACGCTGGTCATATCACGCGCCGGGGCAACCATGCTGTTTGAGCTGCTGGCGTTACGAAAACCGCATCTGCTCATTCCGCTATCGAAAAAAGCCAGCCGTGGTGACCAGATGCTTAATGCTGCCTCATTTGAAAAACTGGGCTACAGCATGGTTCTCCAGGAAGAACGGCTGGGCAAAAAAACCCTGCTGCAATCGATTCGGCAACTATATGAAGCACGCGACGACTATATCGACAGGCTGCAGCGAGCCGATGAAGGACAGGCTCTGCACCGGGTACTGCAAGCCATAACGACACCATAACCAGCCACCCATGCCGGGACAATCTTACTTCTGTTTCTCGGCGAAATCCGGGTTTTGGATGGCCGGCAGGCTTTTCAGATAGACGGCCATAGCCTTCAGGTCTTCGCTACTCAGATGACTGGTGCCATCATCGACCACCTCAGACATAAAGCCACCGGTATAGTCACCATCGGGAAGTGCTCCGGTCTCCAGAAAATAGACCATATCATCCACCGACCATCTACCGATGCCGGTACTGCGGTGCGGCGTAATATTCGGAGCAGATTCCCCCTCTGCACCGTCCTTCGCTCCAGCCAAAAAACGTGATGAATCCAGTGCGCCAAAGCGATTGCGCGGCGTATGGCACTCCGAACAATGACCGATAGCAACCAGATAGCTGCCGCGGTTATATTCAGCATCCTTGTCCGGTGCAATGGAAAACTCGGCCGGCTCGAAGAACAATCCTTTCCAGACTGCCACAGCCCCGCGCCACAGATACCAGGGCAATACATGCTCAAGGTTGGCAGCAGTGATCGGCTTTACCGTGCGCAGATAGGCGGCAATCGCCTTGATATCCTCATCCCTCAGCCGGGAATAGGAAGTATAGGGAAACGCTGGGTAGTAATGGCTGCCGTCGGGCGCGATACCATGGCGCAATGCCTGCAAAAAATCATCATCCGACCACTGACCGATACCATATTGCGGATCAGACGTGATATTCGGTGAAAAAAAGGTTCCGAAAGGCGTCCGCAATGCACGACCACCGGCAAGGAAGCCACCTCCGCCGTTATCATGGTCGTCAGGGTTGGTATGACAGGAAACGCAGCCGGCGGCCCGCACCAGATATGCGCCCCTGTCAACCAGAGTATCACTGCCCCAAAGCGGTGCTGCCGCAAACAGTGACAGGGAAAAAACCCATCGAGTCATGCAGGACAGGCTATTCGTCCTTTCGACGAAAATCCTCGCGACAAGCCTTACAGCAAGCAATACATGCGCCATAAACTAATGATTGTGCTCGTGCTTCTGACGAAAGTCCTCGTGACAACCCTTACAGCCCTTACCCACCTCCCTGAAGGCGGCAACTACATCATCCTCGCTACCGGTCTCTACGGCCTTGACAAAATTCTCGATACTGGTCTTTGACTTGTCGGAGGCCTCCCTGAAATCATCCCATCTCTCCCAGAGAATCTCTTTGGCTTCCGTCTCACCGAAATCAGAACCTTCAGGAAACAGTCCGGGAATATCCCGAGACAGTGCCAGCAAACCGTCGGCATGAGCTTTCAATTGATCCCGATGAGAGATTTTGCCACGCACAATCAGGGCAGAGGCACCCATATGACCACCGATAGCCTTCATCACCGCCTGACGGTATTTGATCTGATTTTCGGCCTCGTCGGCCACGGATAAAGCCGGCAAAATAAACAGCGCACAAACAACCAACAACGGCAATGACTTGAGCACGAATTTCATAAAATCTCTCCTTAAAATAAAATGACCCTAAGGCAACCATTATAACGATACGGACGGAAAATAAACCAATAATCAACGATACCAGGCCGGCATACTACCTTGCCGGACAGTATGGCAGCTTCTACACTTATAGCCCGAAAGCATTCATGAGTACGCATACAGCAACATATCTGGCATTATTTATGCTTGTTCTGATGGTTCCCGGCGGCTGTGGTGGCGGTGGTGGCGGTGGAATGAACCGGCCCGATCCACCACCGGAAGAGTCCAATGTCGGGGAAAACAGCATCGAGCAGGGGCCCACTTCCGATGAGTTCAACATGCAGGTCGAAACCCTGGCTGCCAGCTACCGGCAGGATGCCAGCTTCCGCAATCAGTGGGGCCTGCTCTCCATCAATGCTGATCGGGCCTACGCCCATATCGACATTGCCACAAGCACCGCACCGGGCACTGGTATCACCATCGGTTTCATAGACACCGGCATTGATCAGGGACATCCCCTGTTTGAAGACAGCACCATCAACGAAGAATTTCTATTCAGTGCAACCGACGAAACCGGTGCACGCTTCTCGCATGGAACCGCGGTAGCAAGTGTGGCTGCCGCATCACGGCAATCTCAATACACACGGGCAGCACATGGCGTCGCTTGGGGTGCCGATATTGCCATGTTCGCCATACCACTCGGCTCGGGTGGCGGCAACTACAGGCCGACATCTACCCAGTCACTGGGTGACAGCGACGCTGGCTTTGCAAATCTGTTCAACCACGCTCTGAACTGGCGCGACGGTCAACGCACGCTGGACATCCTTAATCTAAGCTTCGGGGCCAGTGGCATCATCGACAACTACAATGAACAATCCTTACGCACCAGCTTCCGCCAGACAATCGCTGCTCTGGCTCAGGCCGATGCCGATGATAAAGCTATCCTTGTATGGGCCGCCGGCAATGCCCATGGCGACCCCTGTGACGACACCGACGCCAGCTGGTGTGAAGACGAAGACGGCGACGGGAGAGGCACCGTCAATGCTGTCTCTGTTGAGCTCATGCCCGGACTGGCCGCCCGGATACCGGAATTGCGAGCACATACTCTGACAGTTGTGGCGGTGGCCGCGGATGGCACCATAGCCGACTTTTCCAATCGTTGTGGTATTGCCACCAACTACTGTCTGGCAGCGCCCGGTGAAGATATCGTGGTGGCCTACTTCGGTCGCAAATCATCAAACTGTAGCGCTGACTGTGACGGAGAACGGGGTACCGCGGTATCAAGAGGGACATCTTATGCTGCACCGATGGTCAGTGGTTCGCTGGCCCTCATGAAACAACTCTTTCGTGATCAACTTTCCAACACGCAGCTCGCCGCACGACTATTACTCACAGCCAACAAGAGCGGAATCTATTCTGATCAGTCCATATACGGTCAGGGCCTGCTGGACATCGGTGCCGCCACAGCACCGGTCGGCATGACAACCGTTACGCTTGGAGATCGGGTAACTGACCCTGGAGTCGAACTATATAAAACCCGCATAGAGCTGGGGCGGGCATTCGGTGACGCCCTGCAACAGTCACTTGCCGGTCAGGAAATCGTCACCTTTGACTCGCTCGGCGCACCGTTCTGGTTTAAGCTGGACAAAATTACCACCACCGCACAAACACCAACAGCTTCGGCACGGCTGCATCGGTTCCTGCACCCCGCTGCGACAGGTGCCAAATACAGGTCAGCACAGCTACAGATCGGTCCTGTCAAACATTTGATTCATTCGACAGACTTACCCGCCACGCTCTCCAGTGAAAATCTGGTCGGTCATCTTGCTCTTGTCGAACAGGCTCCCGGCCTGAGCATCGGCGATATGAATAATATTGCCATGACTACCTTCACCACAGAGGGCACATCCGCACAACAGCCGGCGACCGGAGCGGCGCTTGCCTGGAAACCAACAGATAGCTCATTTAGCCTGCATGCTGGCTGGCTGGCAGAGCAACGAAGCCTGCTGGGAGGCACAGCTGATGGTGCCTTCGGGACGCTGTCCGCCAATACGGTGTTTACCGGTATTCAGGCAAATACCATGCTTGGCCATTGGCGACTGGGCGCCGATGCAGAACTCGGCACAGTGACCCCGGCTACCCGCAGTGGCATGATCACCGACACTACGGAATTACTGACCAGTTCATTCAGCCTGCGTGCCAACCGGGCACTGGCCGACGGTGTACTGCATCTTTCGCTGGTACAGCCGTTGCGTATCGAAAACGGCCGCGCATCCCTGATGGTGCCGGCAGGCCGAACAAAAGCCGGTGACGTAATACGACAACCTGTCCTGGCCGACCTGACACCCGATGGTCGGCAAATAGACATTGCCGCCGAATGGCATCGGCAGCTACCGTCCGGCGAGCTGCGCCTCGGTGCTATCTGGAGTCATGAACCGGGTCACCGTGCGACGGCTGCCCCGGAAATGACATTGCTGGCCGGTTGGCGCCTGAGATTTAAGTAAAGTGGCGAGGCTTATCAAAGCCTGCCAGATTCGGATGCTGCTGCCGGCACCGAATAGCAGCAGCACATCAGACATCAATATTGACCGCCGATAGCGAGTTATTTTCGATAAAGTCTCTGCGGGGTTCCACCTGATCGCCCATCAGAGTCGTGAAGATTTCATCGGCAGCTATTGCATCTTCTACTTTGACCTGTAATAATCTACGTGTCCCAGGGTCCAGAGTAGTCTCCCAAAGCTGATCAGGATTCATTTCTCCCAGTCCTTTATAACGCTGGATGGACTGACCCTTTCTGGCCTGTTCCAGAAGCCAGTCTATGGCTTCATCAAAGGCCTTCACGGGGAGTGACTGTTCACCACGCCGTATGATCGCATTCTCATCAAGAAGCCCGGACAGATTTTCCCCAAGCCGGTAAATTTCCCGATATTCCACCGTTTCAAAAAAGTTTTCAGCGATAATTTTGTTGGTGGTCACACCGTGTCGGCTAATCCGTAAATGTATTTTGTAGCCATTGCCTTCGTTGTGATCAAACAAAAAACCATATCGTTGTTTACTCTTCTCATTCAGTGTCTGCACAAAAGACTGCAACCATTGCTGTACATCGTCACCGGACCTCAGGGGCAGGCGGATCATATGTGACAGGACTTCAACCGGATAACGATTTTGCAGCCGCTCAATAATCGACATGACATTCATGTATTGCGATGCCAGATTTTGCAACGCAACACCATTAATACCAGTGTCTCCTGCACCGGTGTGCAAAGTGCTGCCCTCAAGGGCAACCTGGAGTAAATAGTCGTTCAATTCAGCATCGTCTTTCACGTAGTGTTCCTGTTTATTTTTCTTGACCTTATACAACGGGGGTTGTGCCACATAAACATGCCCCTGCTCAATCAGGACTGGCATCTGGCGGTAAAAAAAAGTCAGCAGCAGGGTACGGATGTGCGAGCCATCAACATCAGCATCTGTCATAATGATCAGGCGGTGGTAGCGTAGCTTTGCCAGATTAAATTCATCTTTGCCGATCCCTGTACCAAGTGCCGTAATCAGAGTACCGACTTCGGCAGAGGACAACATTTTGTCGAAACGTGCCTTCTCCACATTGAGGATTTTCCCCTTTAACGGCAGGATTGCCTGATATTTGCGGTTGCGGCCCTGTTTGGCAGAACCACCGGCAGAGTCACCCTCCACAATAAAGAGTTCGCATTGTGCCGGGTCTTTTTCCTGACAGTCGGCCAGCTTTCCTGGCAGTCCTGCAATATCAAGTACGCCCTTGCGGCGAGTCATTTCGCGAGCCTTGCGGGCCGCTTCGCGAGCGCGGGCTGCTTCCTGAATTCTGGCAGTAATTACTTTGGCTTCGGCCGGATTTTCCAATAGAAACTCACTCAGCTTTTCGGCAAAAGCGGACTCCACCGCGCCCTTGACTTCTGAAGAAACCAGTTTGTCTTTGGTCTGGGATGAAAACTTGGGATCAGATACCTTCACCGAGAGTACAGCGGTCAATCCTTCTCTAGCATCGTCGCCCATGACATTGAGACGGTCTTTTTTGGCCGTACCGGATGACTCCATATAACTGTTCAGGGTGCGCGTAAGGGCAGCACGAAAACCAGCCATATGGGTGCCACCATCCCGTTGCGGAATGTTATTGGTATAACAAAAGATATTTTCCTGATAGGAGTCATTCCATTGCAAAGCGGCCTCGATCCCGATATCGCTTTTCTGTGTCGATATATTAGCTACGGTAGGATGGAGCGGTGCCTTATTACGGTTAAGGTGCTCCACAAAAGCCCTTATCCCGCCTTTGTACTCGAAAATATCTCTTTTGTCACTGCGCTCGTCGGTCAGGCAGATACGAACCCCGGAATTCAGGAAAGAGAGTTCGCGCAGGCGTTTCGCCAGAATGTCATAATGAAAATGAATATCTGAAAATATCTGTGTACTCGGCTTGAAGCGGATCTCGGTGCCAGTCCTCTCCGTAGCACGGATCTCCTTTAATGGTGCCTGAGGTTCTCCCAAAACATAATTCTGCTGATAGGTCATACCCTGACGGCGAATAGTCAGTTTCAGGTTCTCCGACAGGGCATTGACCACGGACACACCCACGCCGTGCAGACCGCCTGACACTTTATAGGAGTTATCATCGAATTTTCCTCCGGCATGCAACACGGTCAGGATAACCTCGGCAGCAGAGCGACCTTCTTCTTCATGGATATCGACCGGAATGCCCCGACCGTCATCCGTTACAGTGATCGATTCATCGCTGTGAATGATGACATCAATGCCAGAACAATGGCCGGCAAGCGCCTCATCAATTGAGTTGTCAACAACCTCAAAGACCATGTGGTGCAGACCGGTTCCATCATCTGTATCACCGATATACATGCCTGGGCGCTTGCGTACAGCTTCCAGGCCCTTGAGCACTTTAATATTGGAGGAGTCGTAATTATTCATGAGTTAGCGGCATTGTCCGATTGGGTGAAACATCTATTGTATCACTTCTTTCACCTGACCCTGTTTCACGTGAAACATCTTGTCTGAATATCGATGTTTTTTCGGCAACCGTGCAATATCAATACACGTAATAACAACCTGCATGGATATCCTGCGAAGAATGTCCATAACCAGTGATATGTGACTCTGGTCCAGCTCGCTCGGCAAGTCATCAATCAGCAATATACCGGAATACCGGCCCAGTTCCTGTTGTAAGCTGGCCTGTGCCAGATAAGTTGCAAACGTAATGAGCTTTTTCTGCCCGCGTGAAGCGGAGTCTCTGGCAAGCACTCCGTCGAGTTTTAACACCAGTTCCGCCCGCTGAGGTCCATGATAGGTAAAACGGCGCTCCTGATCACGCCGGAAGCCGTTACTCAGCACTTCATCAAGGCTGCACTCGCTATCCCAGCCACGCTGATAACGTATTTCAAGAGATGAATCGGGCAGGAACGCATGGGAATATCGTTTGAATTGTTGTCGCAATAAATCGATGTAGTCAGACCGATATTCATCCAGTGACTCTGCGAGTTGTATGTATTCTCGACTCCAGACAGCAAGCGTGCGTCGGTCTGTTCCGGCCGACAACATGGCATTTCTCTGCGCAAGGCTACGCTGGAAGCGACGCCAGACAGCGGCATAATCATGTTTCACATGAAACACACCCCAGTCCATAAAACGTCTGCGAATATCCGGGGAATCGTCCAGTAGCCGGTAACTGATCGGTGTTACCGCTTGAACGGGCTGGAATAACGCATATTCAGAAGACCTCCTGACCTGCTTATTGCTCAAGTTCAAGCGGATTCGATTATCCTGCCAGCGATACTGTATAGGCAGGGGTCTCGTTTTTTCCTGTGAGACTATGCCATTCAGCAAAAAATCCGTGGTCCCAAACTGCTGCATTTTTCGCGGTGATGCCCCCAGAAAAGACCGACCAGAGCATAAGACATTGATAGCATCCAGCAGTGAGGTTTTTCCGGATGCGTTGTCCCCATAAATAAACTGCAAACCCGCGTCAAGCTCTATGCGGACATGCTCCAGATTTCTGAATTGGCGGGTTTCAAGTTGCTGAAGAGACATGAACTCATTGAAAAAGTGAGCTTACAGTCTCATTGGCATCACAACATAATTGGAGGAATCATCGTCCGGAGCCTGGATCAGACATTGATTGTTGCCAGAGTCAGTCAGGGTAATTTTGACTTTATCGCTGGTTACGGCATTAATAGCTTCCAGCAGATAGGTAGCGTTGAATCCGATTTCAAATCCATTGCCATCGTATTCGATGCTGATCTCATCCTCTGCTTCTTCCTGTTCTGGATTATGTGCCTTAACCTGAAGGCTGTTTTGTTGCAGTATCATGCGAATCCCGCGATATTTTTCATTTGATAAAATAGCCACCCGCACCAAAGCCTGCCGTAGAGGTTCCTTATCGGCAAGTACAATATTGTCACCACCTTCCGGTATCACACGCTGATAATCCGGAAATCGCCCATCAATCAATTTTGAAGTAAAGATTGTATCTTCCATAATCAGACGGATATGGCTTGCACCGACAACAACCGATATTTCGTCGTCAGAATCAGCCAGAAGACGCATAAGCTCCTGAACACCTTTACGAGGTACAATGACCTGTTTGCTTTCTTCATTGATATCAATGCTTACTGCCAGATCTTTCATCGCCAGTCGGTGGCCATCGGTAGCTACTGAACGGAGTTGGTCAGCCGTCATTTCTATCATTAAACCGTTCAGATAGTAACGAACATCCTGCTGAGCCATGGAAAAGTGAGTAGCATTGAATGCCGTTTTAAGATCACTCTGTGTGAGGTCAAAGCGGGTCTGTGCAGTGATTTCTTCGATCAGAGGAAATTCTGTTGACGGCAGAGTTGATAAAATAAAGCGACTGCGACCAGCCTGCAAAGTTACACGGTTGTCATTCTGACTGATGACAAGAACTACATCTTCTGCAAGGTTTTTACAGATATCCAGCCATTTTCGGGCCGGTATGGTGGTTTCGCCATTGGTATCAACCTCACATTTCAGCTTGATGATCAACTCAACTTCCAAATCAGTAGAAGCCAAAGTAATCGTTTCATTTTCAGCTTTAACCAGTATGTTTGAAAGGATCGGTAATGTTTGCCTGCGTTCTACAACGCTGGAGAGGTGCTGGAGGGCTTTCAGTATCACGTTGCATGATATTTGGAATTTCATATTAGTTTTCCTTATTTATATGTTTAACTATTAATATTATTAAGTTGCTGAATATGTGAGTAAGTCTGTAAAAGTTTTAATGATCAATCTGTTACGTTCTATCATCCGCATACTACTGATGTGATTAACCTCCAGTCACTATCTGGATAACACATGAATAACTTCTCATTTATAGCCTGATTGATCATTTTATACAATTTGCCCACATTATGTTGTAAATGTTCTTAACAGGTTTCGATAGTCTTCTTGAATGCGGTTATCACCGTCTTTCAGTTCATCTATTTTCCTGCAAGCATGAAGTACAGTGGTGTGATCGCGCCCACCGAATGCGTCACCTATTTCCGGCAGGGAATGATTGGTCAGCTCTTTAGCCAGGGTCATGGCTATTTGCCTTGGTCGGGTGATTGAGCGTCTGCGGCTTTTGGAATGCAGGTCTGAAACGCGGATTTTGTAGTATTCAGCAACCGTTTTTTGTATATTTTCGATGCTGACCATGCGCTCCTGCATGGCAAGCAGGTCGCGCAGTGCTTCCTGTGTGATATCCATGGTGATCGGTTTACCTTTGAAGCGGGCGTGGGCAATTAATCGACGCAATGTACCCTCAAGCTCACGCACATTGGACTGAATGCGTTTGGCCACAAAAAATGCCACTTCATCGGGAATTTCGATACAGGCCTGCTCGGCTTTGCTTTTCAGGATGGCAGCGCGTGTTTCCAGCTCAGGGGGATCAACAGCAACCGTCAAACCCCAGCCAAACCGTGATTTCAGCCGATCTTCCAGTCCTTCCACCTCTTTGGGATAGCGGTCACAAGTCAGTATGACCTGCTGCTGGGACTCCAGCAGGCTGTTAAATGTGTGGAAAAACTCTTCTTGGGAACGTTCTTTGCCGGCAAAGAACTGAATATCGTCAATGAGCAGGGCATCGGCATTACGGTAGAAAGATTTGAAATTATTGATGGTATTGTGTTGCAGTGATTTAACCATTTCGGAGACGAAACGTTCGGAATGCAGGTAGATGATCTTCACATCCGGTTTTTTTTTCAACATAGTGTTGCCGACTGCCTGCATGAGATGAGTTTTGCCGAGCCCGGTACCTCCGTAGATGAAAAGAGGGTTGTAGGTTCCACCAGGACTGTCAGCCACCTGCAGGGAGGCGGCCTTGGCCAGCTCATTGGATTTTCCTTCAACAAAGGTGGCAAAAGTAAAATTCGGGTCGAGATTACTGCGCACCGGTTCCAGACGGGGGGATGTTATGTTGCCGGATTCAGTGGTCATTCGGGGGGGCTCTTTCTCCGGTGCTTTCAGTGAACCTATCTCGATGGAAATCGTAAGATCGGTGTTGTGAAGAAGGATGATTTCGCGTATGCGCTTCATGTAGTTATCTTCTACCCACTCTTGTACGAAGCGGTTGGGAGCCAACAACCTCAGGCGCTCGCTGTTTTCAATCGCGTGCAAGGGCCGGATCCAGGTATTAAACAGTTGCTCTGTCAGCTCTGACTGTAGCCTGTTGAAACAATGATCCCACATTCCGTTAATGCCCCCGGTTTTGACGATGATGAAAAAATTATCCGCCGCCAGTTTAGGTTGCTGTCTCGGTACCCGGCGGATAGAGAGCAATAATGCTTTATTTTATGGCAGGATGCCAGTAGTGAAATCCGTTGTTAAAATAGTTGTGATCGTAAAGTCAGGTTGACAGCCGGTTAGAACCTCTGTATGCTGCGCTGCCTTTGTGTTTCGGGGCAGGTTTAACCGTTTTCAGGTTTAGAGATTTATGAAAAGAACATTTCAACCCAGTCGCTTAAAGCGTGCACGTACCCATGGTTTTCGTGCCCGCATGGCTACCAAGGCAGGTCGCCGTATATTAAAGGCCCGCCGCGCAAAGGGCCGCGCCCGGCTGACGCCGGTATAGTGACAGTCCTTTATTTCTCTGAATTACCGTTAAGACCTGCACATAAACTGACCATCTCATTCTGATGTGTGTCGTGGTGGTAACGGATTATCATGGGTCACTTTTGTCGGAACCGGGTCAGTTTGGGGAAACGCGGTTTTCAGAGAGTCTTCGAAAAAAGCTACCGGTGTGGAGACGGGTTATTGCTGGTGTTGGCCACAAAAAATCAGGAGACCTTCTCCCGTTTGGGTCTGGCCATATCCAGGAAATACATTCCCAAGGCAGTTGATCGCAGTCATATAAAGCGGCTTATACGTGAAAGTTTTTATCAACAACAACCTTTTTCTGCACCCCTGGATATTGTAGTCATGAGCAGATCGGGTTCGAGGCATTGCAGCAAAGCAGAGATTCATGCGTCTCTTTCTCGGCACTGGCAATGTATTCTCAACAAAATCAATAAAGCCTGAACCTTTCAATCGGGCATTTCTATATGGGAAATCCAAGATTCACATTGATCGCCGCACTGGTCTTTATCATGGTTCTGATATGGCTGGCATGGCAGGAAGATTATGGTCCCGGCACCCGGCAGGCAGCTGCACCGGGTGAGCGGCCGGTTCAGTTTGCGGATGGATTGGACCCTTCTGCGGCGGATAGCGAGCTGCCTTCATTATCCGGTTCGTCCTCGCTGCAGCAGATGTCGCCGATTGGTACGACAAACGAGGAACCCGCCGCAACCCGTCGCAACCATGAAATACACATTGTTACCGATCTCCTGGATGTCCGTATAGATACCCGAGGCGGGGAAATCAGTGCCGTTTCACTGCGTGCCTACCCGATAGCACTGGATAAGCCTGATGAACCGTTTCCATTGCTGATAAAAGAAGGGCGTCACTACTATGTGGCCCAGTCCGGCCTGCTGAGCCGGCAAAATGCACCAAACCATCTGGCTGATTTTGAGGCGGACAAAACGGAATACCGTATGCAGGAAAGCTCGGACAGCCTGCGAGTCCCCCTGCACTGGCAGGATAACGGGATCAAGGTGACCAAGACACTGGTTTTTAACCGAAACAGCCACGTTATTGATGTCGAATACGACATTATCAATCAATCTTCCCAACCCTGGCAGGGCAATCAATATCGTCAGATTGTACGTACACCGCCGGCTGAAAGAAGCGGTATGGAAGTGATGATGTACACCTTTAACGGCGCTGCCTATTACAGTGAAGAAGACAAGTTTGAGAAGATTGATCTGGACGATATCGAAGATGAACCGTTATCCAGAGATGTTAAAGGCGGCTGGGTTGGTATGGTGCAGCATTATTTTCTATCGGCCTGGATACCGAATCAGGATGAACTCAACAATTTTTATACCCGCACCCTGAAGGGAAATCGTTACGCGATTGGCATGATTTCTCCTGAAATTCTGGTGTCACCCAGCCAGAGCGGTCGCTTTACCAGTCGTTTCTATGTCGGACCCAAGGAGCAACAGGTACTGGAAGAGCTGGCTTCCGGTCTGGATCTCAGTGTCGATTACAGCTGGCTGACGATTATCGCCAAACCGATATTCTGGTTGATGACATTTATTCATGACAACATTGTGGAGAACTGGGGCTGGTCGATTATCCTGCTGACGCTGGCGATCAAGCTGGCTTTATTCAAACTTTCCGAATACGGCTATCGCTCCATGGCGAACATGCGGAGAGTTCAGCCCAGGCTGGTGTCGTTGAAAGAACGCTTTGGTGACGACAAGCAGCGTATGCAGCGGGCCATGATGGATCTGTACAAGAAGGAAAAAATCAATCCGATGAGCGGTTGCTTCCCGATTCTGTTACAGATACCGGTATTTATCGCGTTGTACTGGGTATTGCTGGAGAGTGTTGAACTGCGTCATGCGCCTTTTGTTTTATGGATAGATGACTTATCGGCCAGAGACCCGTATTTTGTGCTGCCGATCATTATGGGTGCAACGATGCTTTTCCAACAAAAGCTCAATCCGGCACCGATGGATGAAATGCAGCAGACGATCATGAAGGTATTACCCATTGTATTTACGATATTCTTTCTGTTTTTTCCTTCCGGACTGGTGTTGTATTGGGTTGTCAACAATGTGCTTTCCATTGCACAACAATGGTTTATTACCCGGCGAATAGAGCGCGGTACGGCAAAGTCCCGATAGCATTTGACAGGGGGCATGACCTGTGTCCGCTGACACGATAGCCGCGATTGCCACACCACCGGGACGAGGAGGAGTCTGTATCATTCGTGTTTCCGGGCCGGATGTCCGTGCTATTGCACAATCCATAACCGGTCTTCGCCTCAGGCCCCGTTATGCAACCCTGGCCCGCTTTCGGGATGTTTCAGACGCCGGTAATGCGGGCCATGATATTGACGAGGGAATTGCGCTTTATTTTCCCGGTCCGAACTCATTTACCGGAGAAGATGTTCTTGAGCTGCATGGGCATGGTGGGGTCATTATCAGCGACACGATCCTGAAATCGGTATTACGGGCAGGTGCCCGTATGGCTCGACCGGGAGAGTTTTCCGAGCGAGCCTTTCTGAACGGCAGGCTCGATCTGGCCCAGACCGAAGCGGTGGCAGATTTGATTGATGCCGGTTCCGTACAGGCAGCCAGAGCCGCGTTGCGCACCCTTGAAGGAGAATTTTCACAGCATGTCCGCACATTGCTTGAAGAACTGATTTCCCTGCGCATGTACATCGAATCATCGATTGATTTTGCGGATGAAGAGATCGAACTGTTACAGGCCGGCGATATCGAGGCAAAACTGGGCCGTCTGTCAGAGGCCGTAGATAAAATTACGGCGACCGCCGGACGAGGCTGCCTGCTTGGAGAAGGGCTTTATCTCGTTATAGCAGGGCGGCCCAATGCGGGTAAATCGAACCTGATGAATGTCCTGAGCGGTCGTGAATCATCCATTGTTACAGATATTCCGGGCACAACCCGCGACATTATCCGCGAACAGATTGTGATAGAAGGCATTCCTGTTCACCTTCACGATACAGCGGGTATTCGTGAGGATGTGCAAAGGGTCGAAGAGGAAGGCATAAGGCGTGCACGCAACAGCCTGACCAATGCCGATCTGGTGTTATGGGTGCATGACGATACCACAGACATGGATCGGCATGAATATGAAAAATATCAGCCCGACTCTTTGATTATCGTCAGAAACAAAATTGATAAATCAGGCCGGCTGCCGGGCAAAGAAACAGAAGACGGGCTGCCGGTCGTCGCGATCAGTGCCGAAACGCGGCAGGGTATTGAACGGCTGCGTCAGGAAATTTTACAGGCTGTTCGGGCTGGACATTACCAGGAGAATGACTTCTCGGCCCGTCGCCGCCATCTACAGGCACTGGAACAAACGGCGGCACATTTGCGGCACGCACAGGAAAGACTGCAAGAGCAGCTTCAGACAGATAGCGGCAGCGAACTGCTGGCGGAAGAACTGCGTCTGGCGCAAAACAGACTGAATGAAATTACCGGAGAATTTACGACGGAAGATCTGCTGGGAAAGATATTTTCGGAATTTTGTATTGGCAAATAAAACAACGACCGCCCAATGGGCATCACTGAAATTCCGGGAAAGGCATTCCGCCATCAGCAATGTCTGTCTGGCGACGTTGAAAGTAGGCTTCTTTCAGGAAACTGTAGCGATCCAGGGCAGCCTTCTCAAAAAAGTTTGACGCACCCAGCAGATCGGCCCGCCGATCAATGGCTTCTATAACCGTCAGACTGTTGCGGGTTACCGTGTGGTCAATATCGTTAATCGGATCAAAATTCTGACGATCGACAACCAGGCCGACAGTATCCCTGAGAGTGCTCGGTCCCAGGAAAGGCAGAACCAGATAGGGTCCGGATCCCATACCCCAATACCCCAGCGTCTGACCAAAATCCTCGCGGTGTTTCGGTAGCCCCATATCGCTGGCCACATCGATCAGACCAAGCAGGCCCACCGTACTGTTGACAACGAACCTGACCGAATCCAGCCCGCCCTGCCTGACTTTAATCTGGAGCAGATCATTAAATACGGTAGCAACATCCTCGATATTGCTGAAGACATTACTGACGCCCCGGTCAACCGGGTCAGGCACGATAGCCTGATAACCTCTGGCAACAGGCTTGAAGACAGCGTTATCGGCCTTTTCATTAAAATTAAAAATTTTGCGATTAAGGTTTTCAATCGGATCTCGATCATCGCCTGAATCAAGGGTGGCACAACCGCCTGACAACAACATCAGGGCCATCATGGTCAGTTGTAATAATTTTCCGATAGACATAGAACAATCCTTTAGCGTCATGGAAAGCGGCGCCGACGGCCGCATAGCCGAAGCTGTTTTTTTCATTATATCAAGCAGGCTTTTAATGCTAAAATATGCGGCCGATTATTACAATTCTTTTATTTCAGTGGAAGACTTTGATGTCATCATCATTGGTGGTGGTCATGCCGGTACAGAGGCTGCCCTGGCGGCGGCGCGGACAGGTTCGTCTGCCCTGTTGCTGACGCAAAATATCGACACACTGGGCCAGATGAGCTGTAACCCGGCGATTGGCGGCATAGGCAAGGGCCATCTGGCCAAAGAGATTGACGCACTGGGAGGGGCCATGGCGCAGGCCGCCGATCTGGCCGGTATTCATTTCCGCACCCTGAACGGCAGCAAGGGGCCGGCGGTTCGTGCCACCCGCGCCCAGGCCGACCGTACTTTATATAAGCAGGCGATCCGCAGCATTCTCGAAAACCAGCCAAACCTGACCATTTTCCAGCAACAGGTCGAAGACCTGATAGTAGAACAAGATCGGGCGCGAGGTGTCGTCACGCAATCCGGTCTGAGAATCCGGGCTCGCAGTGTGGTGCTGACCGTGGGTACCTTTCTGGACGGAAAAATACATATCGGCATGGACCATCATGCCGGAGGACGTGCCGGTGAGCCACCATCCTCACGACTGGCACACCGCCTGCGCGAACTGCCTTTTAATACCGGCAGGCTGAAAACTGGCACCCCCCCGCGCATCAACGGCAACACCGTTGACTATTCGGGGCTGGCAGAACAGCCGGGCGATACGCCGAGGCCGGTTTTTTCCTTTATGGGCACACGCGAACAACATCCGCCGCAGCTCTCCTGCTGGATAACCCGCACCAATGAAAAAACCCACGATATTATTCGACAGGGCCTTGCGCGATCCCCCCTGTTCACCGGTTCTATTGAAGGAACCGGTCCGCGTTACTGCCCCTCGATTGAAGACAAGGTGGAACGCTTTGCTGATCGCCATGAACACCGTATTTTCATAGAACCCGAAGGCCTGCACACCCGCGAGATATATCCGAATGGCATATCGACCAGCCTGCCGTTTGATATACAACAACGTCTTGTGAACAGCATTGAAGGCTTTGAACAGGCCGTCATTACACGCCCCGGATATGCCATTGAATACGACTTCTTTGACCCGCGCGACCTCAAACCGACCCTGGAGACCGGCCCGGTGAAAGCCCTGTTTTTTGCCGGTCAGATTAACGGCACGACCGGCTATGAAGAAGCGGCGGCGCAGGGATTGATGGCGGGTGTCAATGCCGCATTACAGGTGCAGGGGCGCAATGAATTTATTCTGGGTCGGGATGAGGCCTACATCGGCGTGCTGATTGACGACCTGATTACCAGAGGGACCAGCGAACCCTATCGCATGTTCACCTCGCGCGCCGAATATCGTTTGCTGCTGCGGGAAGACAACGCCGACCTCAGACTGACTCCCAAAGGTCGTGAAGCGGGCCTGGTGAACGATGAACGCTGGCAGCGATTCAGTGACAAACGGCAAAAAATTGCCGACGAGCAGGCGCGACTGTCGGCCGTGCTGATTCGTCCACAGGACGCAGCCGGCCGACAGATTGCCGAATGGAGCGGTCACGTCATGTCACACGAGCAAAAGGCGATAGACATTCTTGCCCGCCCGGAAATGACCTATGCCCGACTGACCGCCCTGCCCGGCACAGGAGCGGCCGTTGATGACGAACAGGTAGCCGGGCAGGTGGAAATACAGGCCACCTATGCCGGCTATATCCGGCGCCAGCATACCGAGATCGAAAAGGCCCGGCGTCAGGAAAAGGCCCGTCTGCCGGACAACCTCGACTATGCCGATGTACAGGGCCTGTCCCGTGAAGCGATGGAAAAGCTGAATCGACACCGGCCGGCCACGATTGGTCAGGCCGCCCGCATTTCGGGCGTGACCCCCGCCGCTGTTTCCCTGCTGCTGGTGCACCTGAAGCGCCGCTCTTGTTTAGACCAGTCGGCCTGAAGTGCCGGAATCCACCCGCGATGTCCTGCTGCAAGGGCTGCGTTACCACGGCCTGCAGGAATATGCCACGCCGATTGAGCAATACATGGCACTGCTGAAAAAATGGAACAGGACCTATAACCTGATCGCCGAAGCAGACGATAAAACCCTGTTAAGCCGGCATATATTCGACAGCCTGTCGGTCAGAGACTACATCGCAGGAGAGCGCGCAATGGATGTCGGTACCGGTGCTGGTCTGCCCGGCCTGCTGCTGGCTGCTACAATGCCGGCACGGGAATGGACGCTGCTGGATGCCAGCGGCAAAAAGACCCGATTCTGTGAACAGGCCGTTATGGAGCTTGGTTTGAAAAATGTCACGGTCATGCAGCAGCGTATCGAACACCACCGACCGCCGCACTGCTACGATACCATCATCAGCCGCGCCTTTGCTCCGGTGACCGGTTTTATCCGGGCGGTGCGCCACCTGCTGTGCGAAGGCGGTCGCATGGTCGCCATGAAAGGCAAAATGGATGCCGCAGAACAGGCAGCGGCCAGACAGGCGCAACTGCGTATGCAGCTCATCCCGTTACAGGTCTATGGCGGAATCGGGCAACGGCATGTCATGGTGCTGGACTGACCATGGCCAGAGTCATCGCCATCACGAACCAGAAAGGCGGGGTCGGCAAAACAACCACCAGCGTCAACCTGGCGGCCTCTTTTGCGGCGGCCAGGCGCCGCGTCCTGCTCATTGATCTCGACCCGCAGGGCAACGCCACCATGGGCAGCGGTCGCGATAAACAACGGCTGCAGGAATCATCCTATGAACTGCTGCTGCACGAATTGCCGGCGGAAAAAATCGCCCAAAAGGCACAACACGGCGGCTACTGGCTGATCGGAGCCAACGGCGACCTGACCGGTGCCGAAGTGGCCCTGATGGAAGAAATCGGTCGCGAAGTCAGACTGCGCAGCGCACTCGAACCGGTGCGGGACGGATTCGACTACATCCTCATCGACTGCCCGCCCGCCCTGAACATCCTGACGGTCAACGCACTGGTAGCGGCCGACACCGTCATCATCCCCATGCAGTGCGAATACTATGCGCTGGAAGGACTCAGTGCGCTGGACGACACCATCAAAAAAATCAGAAAACTGCTCAATCCCGGGCTGCGCATAGAAGGGCTGTTACGCACCATGTACGACCCGCGCAACAACCTGGCGACCCAGGTATCGCAGCAACTGATCCGGCACTTTGGGGGTCGCGTTTACAGCACCGTCATTCCCAGAAATGTACGTCTGGCCGAGGCACCAAGCCACGGCCTGCCGGCTCTGATGTATGACAAACAATCCCGCGGTGCCATGGCCTATCTGGCACTGGCCGGAGAAATATTCCGCAAAGACGGTTCCATGCCGAAGCCGATGGAGGACGGAGCACCAGGGGCCGTCAATTCAGAGGCCTGAATCTTCCCTCGCCCTATGAATTTATCTGCAAACAGTGGATAAACGAACCTCAACGGTTCGGAATAAATCCAAGCTATTTAACTGCGGGACCAAACACCTGGATTCATTCATGGCTCCGTTGACGATATGCCTGATAGCATTGTCCAATGGTACCATCAGCGCAGTGCTCGTCTATAGGCGGTGGCAGTTAAGGTCAATCCCCATAACCACACAAGTCCCCACAAAGACATGGCAAGAAGAGCCCATATAACGTCAAAAGGCCATGAAATGTTGATCAATCCGAATATAAAGATACAAGATATAACGATACAAGCCGCTTGTAGTGAGACCGTAAATTTCATTCCCCCTCGTCTCCTTTAGTTCTACTGCTTGATGAAGTGCATCAGAGTATTCAATGAAGGATCGTGATCCTGTAGAACCCTCTCACCAGTATCTCTGAACCCACGCGAACAGATTTCAGCTGACCAGAACTCCACTGCTTCGAAAAGCCTGATCTCTTTTGTATTTTCTTCCCATGATACATCGATACCCGCATTGAATACGGTATGCACTAACGAGCAAAATACTCGCATTGAATCAGTGCCCGCATCATGGTCCCTGAGGATGAAACTTCCACCAGGCCGCAATACACGATTTATCGAATCAATGTAGGCACCCAACTTCTCACGCGAGCAATGGTGCAATCCAATGTAGCAGGTAACGAGATCCAATGAGGCTGATGATATAACAGACTCACTGATTGGCTGATAATCACCAAGTGGAAAGTACTTGCCTACTTGCCTGAGCCCGCCGCGCTCCATTATCTCGGGTGGAGACATATCTGGCTCGCTATCGTTGCAGAGGTATATCGGAGAGCGAATCGATAACGCTTTCTTCAGTGAACTCACGTAACGGCCCGTGGAACCTATCTCCAGGTAGCCGGATATCCTCTGGCCTGCTCCGAGCAAGCCGAGGGTCTGAGTAGTCATCTCTCGCTTCTGTTTTTTCAGTGCAGGCAATGCATAGGTGAGCTCTGAAAATGGCGTCTTTATATCTGGCAATCGCTCCCTGAGTTCGCTATATATATCTACATCCGAGGTATGCTCTTTACAGGCCTGAATGATGAGATGATGAAACTCATGTTCAGGGTATAGGTGGTAGATGTTCTGCAAGAACAGGTAGAAAGCATCCCTCATACGAAGTCTGTTATAGATCGTTCTGAATTCCGAGTCGCCTGTTTCTGTATTGTCCAGTAACGCTTTGTCGCTGTCCCTGCGGTAGTATTTTTCCCATAGGCAGTTTCTGAAACGGTATGCGGGATCAAGCTCGTTTTTCAGAATAAACAGTTTCTTCGCATTGGGATAACACATATAGAACTGATCGAAACGGGCATGCGGCTGATACGGCAGGTAGTATCTACCGCCTGCACTGATTACGGCATCAATTAGCTCACGAGTCCAAACCGCTACACGTTCACAGCTCGCAAGTGTGGTCTCTTGCTTGTAATAAATAACCAGTGCAAACACTTCATCCGGCGCCCATGCCAACAGAGAACCAGGGTCTTTGAATGCATGCCGTACTGAAACGTTTACCACTTGGACATCGTATCTTTTCAGTAGACCAGCCATCACAGTAATGAAATCGATCAATGCTTCAGGTGGCACAAAATATTCCTGCAATACATATGTCTTGTTGTGTCTAGAAAGTGGTTCTAGCTCGGTCACATCATAGTCGGCCTCATCGTTACGGTACGTGATCTTCTTTCGCAAATACATCAACGGCTCATAGATGTATTTACGCCTCACGTGGCCAAACGGTGTCTCGGTGATCGCCCACAACATGTACATCTCGGCGAGGTAGAACTTTCTGCCGCCACGCACTCGGTCTCTGTTCACCGGTTTGTCGGTCGCCTGCCAGGTTATCGCACGCAAAGATGTGAAATTTGGTGGTACTAAATCTGCGTTGTGAAAGATACAATCCTTATTTTCACGGATATCGCGCTTAAAGAAGTCAAGATATCCAATGGTCTTCATCTTCTCGCTGAATCGTTCGATCTTCGTGTTCCTTGCAAGCGACAAACCAATTTCGACGATGACACCGAGTGCGCCATAGCCCCCGACCACGCCGTAAAATATTTGCTCGTTTTCTGTGGGTGATGCGAAGATGACCTCACCATCATGCGTGACGATTTTGACGAAAAGCACGGACAGAATGATCGGACCAAGTCCTACATAGCGACCATGACAATTGACACTCACTGAACCACCAACAGTGAAATCAGAATAAGTCTGCATCACGGACACAGCCAAGCCATGGTTCGTCACCACTGACTGTATTGTACGCCAGCGAATACCTGCTTCGACAGTGATCGACTGATTTTCGACATTCAATTCAAGTATACGATCCATGCCTCGCATGTCGATATGCAGGCTATTCTCGTGTGCAACTTGCCCTCCCATACTGAAACGACCGCCGCCAATCGAGACTGGATCTTTAGTGCGACGCAGAATGTCCTGCACTTGCTCGACACTGCTAGGCACGTACACTTGGTTGACTAGTACAGGGTTCAGTCGAGTCGCATCGTTGACTACACGAATATTATCCTCGATGCCATGGTTATTCGCACTTAAAGGCACATCAGAGTCTAGTACCAGACGCATACGAAATAGCCGCGGTAAGCCGTAAGTTTTTTCCAGTTCCGCCGTACCGGAAGTATCTGTGTGATCAAACCCAAAATTTTTGTAAAAGTTAATCGCCGCAGCGTTTGGCTCTGTCACATCGAGTTCGATACTAGTGAAACCCTGCTTTTTTGCTCTGTCTATAGTATATTGCAGTAATTGCTTGCCGAATCCCTGCCCTCGTAGTTTGTCATCAACAGCAATATTGTTGATATAGTAGGCATCGTGAGATGGCGGGGGCACGTAATCGTCTAGCGCTTTCCTGACATCACCAATTAGATGTAACCATTTCAACAAAGGTACGTATCGGAACATGTTCAATGTGCCAACAAACTCCTGCGACTGGAGCTGCTGGCGGCTGTAGCCTAACTCGACACCGGCAACTTCACCATCTACACACAACAATGTTACGAAATCACCACCAAAATGCCCTCTAGGGCAACAGAGTAATTTTCTCAGCGCTGACAGAGCATGTTTTGGGCCATTGAACATGAAAGACAGTAACTCGTGAGAACTTTCATAGATTAGTGCTGCTGCCGTATCTACGTGGTCAGGACTAAAACGCACGTAACTGAATTCGGGCGTGCTGGGCTTGACTCCTTCATCCATGCTAGCTGCTGTCTCCTAAATGCTGATATGTTGGAATAATGACAGATTATAATCGCTGTATCCAGTCGCTGTGCAGAATCAGTACCTATGAGACAAATCAAGCGGCTTGCATGAGTTGTTGATAGTCGTCCATAGGTGTCTCCAAGCCAATCCCATCGTGGGGTCGATAGTGGTTATAGTCGCGCTGTGCCAGTTCCTGGTTGATTGCCTTGAGCGTGAATAAGCCTTGGTAAAACGGATAAAACTCGTAGCGGCCAGGGCCATTGGCGCGTTCCACACAGCCATTGAGCCTAGGGCTTTGGGGAAGGGGCAACACATACAGCGCAATGCCCCAGTACTGGCAAGTCGTTTCAAACTCATAGCAGAACTCACTGCCACCATTGACCTGGATTCAAATCAGAGCAAACGGCAGTTGTTCGGCGAGGTAAATCAGAAAGTCTTTGGCATTGCGGCTGGTGGCCCGGCTGTAAGCCCGCAGGATAGTCATCCCTGTGATTGGGCAGGTGGTCTTGAGTTCCTTGCATGTGATGCCCTCACGGAAGATCACGCTCAGGTGGTCTATCTGCATCAATTCACCGGGCTGCCTGGATTTCATCCCATACTTCCAGCGCTTGGCGTGCTGTATGAACATTCGGCGGCGCCTGGACTTAACACGCCCCCGGTAGAATGAGGCAGGCTGAATACGCTTGAGCTTGAGCAGCTTCTTGACCATATGCCCTAACGGGCTGATGCCCAAGCAAAACCCATGGTCACGGTTCAATACCTTCCACAGCTTGCGCTTGCCCATAGGGGGTAACGCCTGCACAACACGCAATAACTGTCGATCGTGGTGTTGGGGCCATTGTGGCCGGCGTATCCGGCGGGGACGGCTTGAACGCTTTTTTCACGTCCACCTTGCTATACAGCCGATCTTGCGTACCGGATACCCCCATCGCCGCTATTGCCTCTCTGGTAATGTCCTCGGCGATGTCCTGCGGTTGATCCGTTTCTTCCCGGAAAATCGTCATTGCGTGATCCGAATAATCACGCAGGGCCTGCACGACCATCGACATGACTGTCCGTTCAAGGTGCTCTATCTCATCCGGCTGCATTGGTCCGCTGCCGGGCTGTTTCCGCAGACTGGTGGCTGATGTCGATGCCAAGCCACTGACGACCCAGTCGCTTCGCCACGGCTGTTGTGGTGCCCGATCCGACGAACGGGTCAATGACCGTACCGTCCTCTGGTGAATACAGGCGTACCACGCGCTCTACAAGGCTTTCCGGGAACTCCGCCTCATGTCGATGATTGCGGCGCACAGAAGCAAGTTTCCATACGGCACGGGAGCCCCACTCGGCCCACTCGGCCGCTGCCAGCCGGTTTCGGTCATAGGAGACGATCCCCGGCTTCCAGAAAACATACAGGTGTTCGAATTCATCCACCGCACGGTAAGACGTAGAATGCCATCTGCTGTTTGCCCAGCAGGGGTCTTTGTGCCAGATGCGGCGGTCGTACAGGTATAATCGGGCGGATTCTGCCCATTCCGTCACCATGCCACCGGTCAGCAGCACTCTGGTCGCTGTTTGGTGCCTGCCACCACGGACATTGTTGTTTTCCAGTCGCCGCTGGACGGTTTGTTCGCTGCATCCAAGAATTTCAGCCAGTTTATGCCGGTTCGCTTCAGGGTGCTTTTGCTTCGCCTTGAGCACATCTTCCCGGGTCACTTTGTGCTTTTTCCCGTTGAGGTTGTCCGCCTGAAATTTCGGCATGGCGGGATCGGCAAAGCAAAGGATGTCCGCTATGTTGACGACGAGAAAGCCGGCAGGTTTCAGGATTCGTGCATGACATGCGATCACGTCACGGATAAGGCCCTGCCAGTCCTCGAATGTCCAGCCCTTTTCGTATGACTTGCCGACATGGTAGGGAGGGGACCAGAAGCTTAAATCTACCCGATCAGGGGGCAGTTTTTTGAGAATGTCTCTTGCGTCTCCTGCAATGATCCGGTTGAAAGAATCCAGACTTGAATGCGTCCCTGCGGATGGTGTGGAATAGCCCCGCAGCATCATTTCCGTCATGCGATTAACTCCTGACAGGGAAGCTGCTTACTCGTAGCGCATAGTGCATTCATTGTCACTTTATCGCCTCTCCTTCAATCTCTTGACGGAATACATATTACACTGAATGTCCTGAAAAAGGCCATTAATTTGTTGATATCAATAAGCCCGGAGTAATTAATAACCCATAACCCGTTGTTGACAAGATCAGGCGTATCGATAGCCATACACATCTTTAGTCTATTATCATAGTAAGTTGAGAATGGGCACATCCAGCACAGCAAGGCCCGCTGGCACCTACATGAGGCGAGTTACTGAGCAAAAAACAACTTATTTTGATTAAATCAGGAGAAGAGACTGTGAAAATAGATAGGAGATTACTGAGTAAACCAAGGGTGATGACTGCGCTGATACTGGCTTGTGTGTTTGTTTCTGTGCGGGCAGAGGGATTGGAGTTCCCTATGTCGGTAGCCAAAGCCAGAGAATACTGGAAAACGGCAACACCGGAAACCGTTGCTGATTATGTAGCAAAAGGTGCGGATGTCAATGCGAAAGGTGAAAAAGGATTCGCACCCCTGCATGCGGCAGGAGCCGTTAATCAGAACCCAGAAGTCTTCGATGTACTAGTTCGGCTGGGCGCGGACGTCAATGCGCGGGAGGAACACGGATGGACACCCCTGCACTATGCAGCACACAACCCGAACCCAGAAGTCATCGATGTACTAGTTCGGCTGGGCGCGGACGTCAGTGCGAAAAATAAAACCGGAGAGACGCCTCTGCACTATGCAGTACGCAACCGGAACCCAGAAGTCATCGATGTACTAGTTCGGCTGGGCGCGGACGTCAATGCGCGGGATAATTACGGACAGACACCCCTGCATGCGGCAGCAGCCTTTAGTCAGAACCCTGTCGTCTTCGATGTACTAGTTCGGCTGGGCGCGGACGTCAATGCGAAAAGTGAAGAGGGAGAGACACCCTTGCACTATGCAGCAGCACAAAACCCGAATCCTGCTGTCATTGATGTACTAGTTCGGCTGGGCGCGGACGTCAATGCGAAAGGTGAAAACGGAGGGACACCCCTGCACTTTGCAGCAGCAACAAAAAACCCGAACCCAGAAGTCATCGATGCCCTGCTGGATGCCGGTGCGAATGCAAAGCTGAAGAACAATGATGGCAAACTGCCCGCCGACTATGCCGCTGAAAACGAGCTTATCAAAGGCAGCAAGGCCCGCTGGCGGTTGCATGAGGCGCGTTACTGAGCAAAACAACTTATTTTGATTAAATCCGGAGAAGAGACTGTGAAAATAGAACGGAGATTACCAGGTCAAGCAGGGGTGATGACTGCGCTGATACTGGCTTGTGTGTTTGTTTCTGTGCGGGCAGAGGGATTGGAGTTCCCTATGTGGGGAGCCAAAGCCGAAGAATGGTGGAAAACGGTAACACCGGAAACCATTGCTGATTATGTAGCAAAAGGTGCGGACGTCAATGCGCGGAATAAACTGGGATCGACACCCTTGCACTTTGCAGCAGCCGTTAATCAGAACCCTGTCGTCTTCGATGTACTAGTTCGGCTGGGCGCGGACGTTAAAGCGCGGCATGAAAACGGAGGGACACCCCTGCTCGTTGCAGCAGCACACAACCCGAACCCAGAAGTCTTCGATGTACTAGTTCGGCTGGGCGCGGACGTCAATGCGAAAGCTGAAGACGGATTGACACCCCTGCATGTGGCAGCAGCAACAAACCCGAACCCAGAAGTCATCGATGTACTAGTTCGGCTGGGCGCGGACGTCAACGCGAAAGGTGGAAACGGATGGACACCCCTGCATGTGGCGGCAGCAAGAAAAAACCCGAACCCAGAAGTCATCGATGTACTAGTTCGGCTGGGCGCGGACGTCAACGCGCGGGATGATCGATTCGGATGGACACCCCTGCACTATGCAGCAAGAAAAAACCCGAACCCTGCTGTCATCAAGGCACTAGTTCGGCTGGGCGCGGACGTCAATGCGAAAGCTGAAGACGGAGAGACACCCCTGCATGTGGCAGGAGCCTTTAATCAGAACCCAGAAGTCATCGATGTACTAGTTCGGCTGGGCGCGGACGTCAACGCGAAAGGTGAAAACGGATTCACACCCCTGCTTGTGGCAGCAGAACTCAACTCGAATCCAGAAGTCATCGATGTACTAGTTCGGCTGGGCG
This sequence comes from Gammaproteobacteria bacterium, assembly GCA_965214035.1. Classification (GTDB taxonomy): domain Bacteria; phylum Pseudomonadota; class Gammaproteobacteria; order JAJDYQ01; family JAJDYQ01; genus JAJDYQ01. The sequence continues at coordinate 2,170,829 of OZ243932.1, forward strand.
CGGACGTCAACGCGCGGGTGGAAAACGGAGAGACACCTCTGCACTGGGCAGCATCCCTTAATCAGAACCCTGCTGTCATCAAGGCACTAGTTCGGCTGGGCGCGGACGTCAATGCGAAAGATGAAAACGGACGCACACCCCTGCAAAGGGCAGCAGACTCTAACGCGCCTCCAGAAGTCTTCGATGTACTAGTTCGGCTGGGCGCGGACGTCAATGCGAAAAGTGAAGAGGGAACGACACCCCTGCATGTGGCAGGAGTCCTTAATCAGAACCCTGCTGTCATCAAGGCACTAGTTCGGCTGGGCGCGGACGTCAATGCGAAAGATGAAAACGGAGAGACACCTCTGCACTGGGTAGCAGCCTTTAATCAGAACCCTGTCGTCTTCGATGTGCTAGTTCGGCTGGGCGCGGACGTCAACGCGCGGAATGAATGGGGAGCGACACCCCTGCATGTGGCAGGAGCCTCTAACGCGCCTCCAGAAGTCTTTGATGTACTAGTTCGGCTGGGCGCGGACGTCAATGCGAAAAATGAAAACGGATCGACACCCCTGCACAGGGCAGCAGCACTAAACCCGAATCCAGAAGTCATCGATGCCCTGCTGGATGCTGGTGCGAATGCAAAGCTGAGGGACAATGATGGCAAACTGCCCGCCGACTATGCCGCTGAAAACGAGCATATCAAAGACAGCAAGGCCCGCGGGCGGTTGCATGAGGCGCGTTACTGATGGAATTCTACAGGATGCACCGCGACCGTGAAACAGAGCGGCAAACGGCTGAACGGTCCTCAGACAGAGACCAGCATGAACCGCGATATGGCTTGACAGGCTGGCTGAAGAAAGTCAGGCGGCCGGTGTCTGGTCTGTGTGTGGCCCGCCCCGCCAGAGCGAGCGGGCGAACCTCGTTGCCGGCTGTAAAGCCTCCTGCTTTTTGACGGAATAGCCGTGCCCATTGTTACCCTTCAGCGATCTGCTCCCCCGGCAGCTGGCAGACATCTCAGGGTGTTCGATGATGATACCTTTATTGTGTCCTGTCCGAAGTCGGGCAATACCTGGGTGCGGTTTATGCTGATGAACCTGATGTTCCCCGATGAAGCCAGCTTTCTGAACATGGATGACAGGATACCCGATATCTATAGAACTTCTGACAGCCGGCTGGCGGAGTATCCCCGGCCAAGGATTATCAAAAGCCATGAGTATCCGGACCCTCGATACCCGCGGGTCATCTATGTTGTACGGGACCCCAGGGCCGTCGCGGTCTCTTCCTGGCATTATCTGGTCAAGGTGAGACGTATTCCCGAATCGTATCCGATCCGTCAATATGTCGAGGATTTTGTCGCTGGCCGATTTTTTGAGTACGGCACATGGCAGGATCATGTCAGTGGCTGGCGGAGCGCCAGGCAATACTCTGCGGATTTTCTGTTGTTGCGGTACGAAGATATGCTGGATGATCCGACGGGTCATGTACGTCGTATTGCGCGTTTCATGGGGATTGATGCGGATGATGATGCGATTGAGAAAGTTGCCCGCAACAGCTCATTTGCCAATATGCAAAAGCTGGAAAAACAGGCCGGTCGTGCCTGGCAGGAAATGGCAGACAGCCGTATGGACAGGCTGTTTATTCGTCGCGGGGCCAGCCAGTCATGGCAGGATGAGCTGGATCCGGCCAGTATCCGCTTGATTGAGGAAGGCTGGGCCGATACCATGACTCTGGTCGGGTATGAAACCAGCCTTGCCGCTGACCGGTAGAGATGCCGGGGTTGATCGTCATATCCATCATGCCCTGTCCGAAATGAACCCGTGCCCTGAAAAATGGTTGTTCTGCCACTGTAACCGGTATCAGGGATGGTGAGCGATACCAAAGGCAGAAAAAGAGAGATGTTCACTGTAATGGATTACCGGAGGTGATCCGATGCACACCGGTGAAGTGTTCGCCTGTACCGGCATTCCCTGTTCGCACGAATCCGTGAAATACCCGGTCGGCAGTTCCGTAAGCGGCATGAGCGGCAGGCCGCGGGCTGGTGTGAGGCGGGTTGCGTGAAACGGAAGCCGGCGTTCGAGGCGGACAATGTGGTCCTGTATCAGGCTGACAGTCTGGCCCTGATGGAAGAGTTGGGGCAGGAGCATCCTGCCGGGTTGTTTGACATGATATTCGCCGATCCGCCCTATTTTCTTTCCAATGGCGGCATAAGCTGTCATGCCGGCCGGATGGTCAGCGTCAACAAGGGCGGCTGGGACAAGTCTCAGGGGGTGGAAGCGAACCATGACTTTAATCTCGCCTGGCTGCGCGGGTGCCGGGACCTCCTCAAGCCGAACGGAACCCTCTGGGTCTCCGGTACCCACCATGTGATCCATTCGGCAGGTTATGCCATGCAGTGCCTTGGTATGAAGATCTTGAACAGCGTTACCCGGGAGAAGCCGAATCCACCGCCGAACCTGTCCTGCCGCTATTTTACCCGCTCCACCGAAACCGTCCTGTGGGCCGCGAAGTCGGAAAAATCGAAGCATTGCTTCAATTACCACCTGATGCGGGAGCACAACGGCGGCAAGCAGATGAAAACAGTTTGGAAACTGACCGCTCCGGGCAAGGCAGAAAAGAGCTATGGCAAACATCCCACCCAAAAGCCGATAGCACTTCTTGACCGAATCATTCTCACATCGACCCATGAGGGTGACCAGGTGTTTGATCCCTTTGCCGGCAGCAGCAGCACCGGTGTTGCAGCGATACAGAACGGGCGGCAATTCATGGGTTGCGAACAGGAGCAGGAGTACATCGATCTGTCCATCTCCCGATTGTCCCCCGCCGCGGATTCGATCAAGTCGTCAGAGAATGCGGCGTGATCAAGAATGGAGATGGTTGGCACAGCCATCGATTTTTCACGGTGAACACGGCCTGTGAAAAAACATTTATCACCGATCAACGACCAGGGCCCTGTGAATCTGCCGGTTATTTTTAAGATGCGGATTATCGACAAGCAGTTCACCGGGTGTTTCCCCGCTTTCGATGGTCAAGGTCGGGTCTGCGCCGGCTTGCAGTAAAAACATGACAATGGCCGGTTCGGCATTGTTCAGAGCCGCCCAGTGCAGCGGGGTGATGCCGTAGGGGGTGCGGGCGTTGATGGCGGCTCCGGCAGCAAGCAGGGTCGCCAGTATTTCTGGTTCGATGTTGTTGTAGGCGGCATGATGCAGTGGTGTGGCACCATCGCTATCAAGGCGGTCAATGTCCGCGCCGGCGGCAAGCAGGGTTTGGATGACAGCAACTTCGGTGTTGTTCAGGGCTGCCCGGTGCAGTGGTGTTTCTCCGTCTTCAAGGGGCGTATTGACATCCATGCCGGCACCCAGCATTTCAGTAATCACGGCCGGATCTCTGGTAAAGGAAGCGGCATAGTGCAGCGGAGCACCTTCCAGACCCATGTAAACATTACGCTCTGTATAGCGACTGTGTACGCAGCGGCTGATGGTCTGTTCATGGGAAGTCAGGAAAAATTCGGCGGACTCCAGATTGCAGCCATGCGCCTGCCCGCCGGAGAACAAACCCCACAGAGCAACAGGCATCAGGCGAGACCGCATCCCGGACATCTTTGATGGCAGCTTATCCTTCATCGGCATGTGTTCGAGCTATTATCCCGCCAGTGAATGAGAAAACATCTGCTTCAAATAAGCGGATCTTCTCTCCAGAGTCCGATCAATCGTTTCATTCACTACTGCCATATAATCATTAATCCACAGAATGAGAGGCCCAAATAGCTTTCTTCAGTATTATACTGGAGAGTCATGTCCTCATACAAGTGTCATTATGCACAATCACAGGGAACACAGATGGTGAAAAAAAGAGGTTTGGGCCGGGGGCTGGATGCGTTGTTGTCCGGTGGTCTGGCGGATGAGGATGCAGCATCCGGGGCGGCCGGCGGCAATCTGAGGGACATCCCTGTCGATCTGCTGGAGCGTGGTCGCTATCAGCCGCGTGTTGATATGCGTGAGGAGACGCTGGCCGGTCTGGCTGAATCTATCAGGGCGCAGGGTGTTGTGCAGCCGATTGTGGTGCGACCTGTCGGTGCCGGTCGCTATGAGATTATTGCCGGTGAGCGTCGCTGGCGGGCGGCGCAGTTGGCCGGATTGCAGGAGATGCCGGCTATCGTGCGCGATGTGCCCGATGAGGCGGCTATTGCCATGGCCCTCATTGAGAATATCCAGCGTGAAAACCTTCATCCTCTGGAAGAGGCCGGTGCCCTGCGGCGCCTGATTGATGAGTTTGATATGTCGCATCAGGCGGCCGGTGATGCCGTTGGGCGTTCCCGTGCGGCGGTCAGTAATCTGCTACGGTTGCTGGAGATCGCGCCAGCGGTCAGGCCCTGGCTGGAGTCGGGCGAGCTGGAGATGGGACATGCCCGTGCCATATTGCCACTGCCCCCGGAGGCGCAGTGGCAGGCAGCGAAAACGATTGTGAAGCGGGGGTTTTCTGTGCGGCAGGCCGAGGTATTGAGTAAATCGCTGCGGAAACCCAATAAAAAGAAGGCGTCCGCAGGCCCGAAAAAAGACCCGGATGTGTTGCGGCTGGAGAATGATCTGTCGGATCGGCTGGCGGCAAAGGTGGCGATTTCAGCGAATCAGGCCGGCAGGGGCAAAGTACAGATCCATTTTAATTCGCTGGATGAGCTGCAGGGTATATTGGATCATATCCGCTGACTTTTGGTCTGTTTGTTGATGGTGTCCTGAATTATGTTTGAAGAGCTGGGTATGGGCAGGGCGGATGATGTCCGGGCGCTTTTCACTTCTGTATTTTCTGATTCGGAAGGGGAGGCCGAGGGCCTTCTGGTGGGCAATCTTGCCTGGGAGTTGCTGACCGAGACAGACCGGCAGGACATTTATGGCTTCGCTGCTGTTGAGGGCGGTGAAATTATCGGCTGCATAATATTCAGTCGATTGATCTTTGAGTGTGAAAAGAATGTGTTTATTTTATCGCCGGTTGCCATTCGTGCGGACCGCCAGGGTCTGGGTCTGGGTCAAGGGCTGATCAATTTTGGCATTGACCGGCTGCAAGAGCAGGGTATTGTGTTGGTAATGACCTATGGCGATCTGGATTTTTATGTCAGGGTGGGTTTCCGTTGTGTGGCGGTGGAATCGATCAGGGCACCTTTTGATCTGAAATTTCCGCATGGCTGGTTGGGCCGACCATTGACCGGTGGTTCCGTTATGCCCATTCCGGGCAGGCCGAGTTGTGTGCGGGCCTTGAATAAGGCTGTGTACTGGTAGCGGGTGGGGCTTGGGGGGCTGCCTGAAAATGGTGATTGCAGCCAATAGTGGCGGAAGGCTAAAATGGCGTTGATCTGTGTTATGGTGTCCCTTTATACTATGCTCGCTTGGCCACATGGTCGTTTGGTAAGGCCGTGTGAAGGGGACTCTTCAAAACGAAGGGTTATCCGGGCATAATCACCGCCCGGGTTCAGGTATTGTTCGGGTGGTGCTATGCGGGTCTTGATTGGCAGCCAGGTGATTCTGGCGCTTGTCGCCGCACTGGTTGCGCTGTATCGAGAGTCTGTCGATGCCATGCTGGCCGTTCTGTATGGGGCAGCAATCGGTATCATGGTTGTCCTGCTGGCCCGTCGCAGTGCCAATAAGGCGGCGGAAAAGGCCATTGACAGCCCGTCACAGGGCATCGTTGTGATGTTTGCCGGGCTTGTCCTGCGGTATGCGGCAGTGATACTGGGTTTGTTGGTTGGCCTCAGGGTTTTGCAGCTTATGACCGTGCCCATGCTGATGGGCTTTTCATTGATGATAATGGTTCAGGTTTTTGTCGCGCACCGGGTGACGTTGTGAAATGATTTTTGACCAACAGTGAATTTTGGTAACAGTATGAGAGAGGCAGTATGGCTGATGACAGCCTGACACAAGCGGAATATATCAGGCACCACCTGACGAATATGACCTTTGGTCAGCATGCGGATGGTTCCTGGGGGCTGGCGCATTCCTCAGCCGAGGCTGCGCAGATGGGTTTCATGGCCATTCATGTCGATACCATGTTCTGGTCTGTTTTGCTAGGTGCTGTTTTTCTGTTCTTTTTTCATCGGGCAGCCCGGTCGATGAGCGCCGATACACCAGGTGGTTTGCAGAATTTTATTGAGTGGATTGTTGAGTTCATTGATACCAGTGTTCGTGGTTCTTTTACGGCAAAGAATGATATGGTTGCGCCAATGGCATTGACATTATTCGTATGGATTCTTTTGATGAATCTGATGGATCTGGTGCCAGTTGACTGGATTCCCCATTTTACCGGCTGGATGGCCAGCCTCCTGTTCGATGCGGATCCTCACCATGTCTATATGAAGGTGGTGCCGACGACCGATCCCAATGCCACATTCGGTTTGTCGCTGGCTGTATTCGCGCTGGTCATTTTTTACAGTATCAGAATGAAGGGCCCCGGCGGTTTCGCGGCCGAATTAACCATGCATCCGTTTGAGGCGAACAATGTGGCGCTGAAAATTATATTTCTGCCGGTTAATCTGTTTCTGGAGGGCGTGTCGTTGCTGGCAAAGCCGGTGTCTCTGGCGTTGCGCCTGTTTGGCAATCTGTATGCCGGCGAGATGATTTTTATTCTGATTGCGCTGATGTATGGCGGTAACTTTATTCTGGCCCTGTTCGGGGGTGTGCTGCAATGGGCCTGGGCGGTATTCCATGTCCTGATCGTGCTGTTGCAGGCATTTATCTTTATGACATTGACTATCGTCTATCTGGATATGGCGCACAGTCACCACTGATTTTTTGATTATTTACGATTTTTTAACAGGAGATAACAAATGGAAGCTGCAATTCTGACGCTGGCAGGTGCCATCCTTCTTGGGCTGGGTGCGCTGGGAGCCGCTGTAGGTATTGGTATATTGGGCGCACGTTTTCTGGAAGGAATCGCCCGTCAGCCTGAGTTACTGCCCATGTTGCGCACCCAGTTTTTCATCGTGATGGGCCTGGTTGATGCGGTCCCGATGATCGGCGTGGGTATCGCGTTCTATATTCTTTTCGCGGGCTGATTGTCAGGCTGCTACCGGAATAGACGGACAGATTTGCCATGAATATCAATCTGACATTAATAGGCCAGTCCATTACCTTTGCTGTCTTTGTCTGGTTTTGCATGAAGTTTGTCTGGCCGCCGATTATGCAGGCACTGGAAGAGCGCAAGCAGAAGATTGCCGATGGCCTTGCCGCTGCTGAACGCGGTGTGAAAGAGCAGGAGCTTGCACAGGCGAAGGCCGTTGAAACATTGCAGGAGGCGAAGGAGCAGGCCCGTACTATCATCACTCAGGCCGAAAGGCGTCATGCGGAAATTGTTGAGCAGGCCAAGGATGATGCAAAGGAAGAGGCGGCCCGTATTGTCACGGCGGCCCATGCCGAGGTGGAGCAGGAGGCGAGTCGTGTGCGTGAGGAATTACGCGGCAAGGTGGTTGATCTGGCCCTGGTGGCTTCCAGTAAAATTCTGGAGCGTGAGGTGAGTGCGGAAGATCACAACGCGATGCTTGAAAAGCTCAGTGCCAGCCTGTAACCGGATGACGCGATATGTCTGAGGTAAAAACCATGGCCCGTCCGTATGCTGTCGCTGTCTGGAAACATGCGAAAGATCAGAACAGACAGGATCTCTGGTCTGAAATGCTGGAATTTATGGCTCGTGTCGTCACCGATGATGCCATGTCTGCCATCGTCGGCGACCCGCGCATAGATGCGGATACATTGTCTCGTCTTATGCTGGAGGTCTGCGATGGCCATATCGATGATGTTGCCGGCGCCCTTGTGCGGTTGCTGGTAGAAAATGGCAGATTGTCGCTGATGCCGGAAGTGGCCGGCATCTATAAGGAGCTTCGGGCCGAGTCGGGTGGTGTGATTTCTGCTGGTCTGACAACCGCTTACCCGGTTAGTGCCGAATTTGAGCAGGCCATTGCTGCAGCAATGCAGAGGCGCTTGCACCGCGAGGTCACTTTTGCCGCGGAAATTGACAAATCTCTGCTGGGCGGAGCGATTATCCGGGTCGGCGACATGGTGATCGATGCTTCAGTGCGGGGCCAGATAGAGGCGCTGGCCGCCGACTTGCGCACATAAAAGATTATTAACATTGGATTTGAAGAGGGCTTTTAGCCATGCAACTCAGTGCAACGGAAATTTCTGATCTGATTCAGAAGAAAATTGAAAACTTTGAAATGCCGGCCGAGGCAAAGACCGAGGGCACGGTGATCAGTCTGACTGACGGTATCGCGCGTATTCATGGCCTGTCTGATGTGATGCAGGGTGAGATGGTCAGTTTTGGTGATGGCATCACGGGCATAGCACTTAATCTTGAGCGTGATTCAGTCGGCGCGGTTGTGCTGGGGGATTACGGCAGGATTTCCGAGGGTGACACGGTGAAGTGTACAGGCCGTATCATGGAGGTGCCTGTTGGTGAGGGCTTGCTGGGTCGGGTTGTTGATTCGCTGGGGAACCCGATTGATGGCAAGGGCCCTATTGAGGCGAGCCGCCATGAGCCGGTTGAGAAGGTCGCGCCGGGAGTGATCGCCCGCCAGTCCGTTTCCCGGCCGGTACAGACCGGGCTGAAAGCGATTGATTCCATGGTGCCGATTGGTCGTGGTCAGCGCGAGTTGATCATTGGTGACCGGCAAACGGGCAAGAGCGCCATTGCGATTGATGCCATTATTAATCAGAAAGGCACGGGCGTTAAATGTATCTATGTCGCGATTGGCCAGAAAAATTCCAGCGTTGCCGGTGTTGTCCGCAAGCTGGAGGAGCATGGAGCCATGGAGCACACGATTGTGGTTGCGGCAACAGCGGCCGAGTCTGCCGCACTGCAATTTATCGCCCCCTATGCGGGCTGTTCCATGGGCGAGTACTTCCGTGATAAAGGCGAAGATGCGTTGATTATTTATGACGATCTGACCAAGCAGGCGTGGGCCTATCGTCAGGTATCGCTGCTGCTGCGTCGCCCACCGGGGCGGGAGGCTTATCCGGGTGATGTTTTTTATCTGCATTCGCGCCTGCTGGAGCGTGCGGCACGTATTAACGCGGAATACGTTGAAAAAATCACGGATGGCAAGGTTAAAGGTCAAACAGGGTCTTTGACTGCCCTCCCAATCATTGAAACGCAGGCGGGTGATGTTTCTGCTTTTGTGCCGACTAATGTTATTTCCATTACCGATGGTCAGATCTTTCTGGAGTCTGATCTGTTCAATGCTAATGTGCGTCCGGCAATTAATGCGGGCCTGTCGGTATCGCGTGTCGGTGGTGCGGCTCAGACGGCTGTTATCAAAAAGCTGGGTGGTGGTGTCCGTCTCGCGCTGGCCCAGTATCGCGAACTGGCAGCTTTCGCACAGTTTGCTTCTGATCTTGATGACGCTACCAGAAAGCAGTTGGAGCGTGGTCAGCGTGTTACCGAGCTGATGAAGCAGCCACAGTATTCACCTATGAATGTTGCAGAAATGGCGGTTTCTCTTTACGCCGTGAACGAGGGTTATCTGGATGATGTTGAGCTAAACAAGGTGGGCGCTTTCGAGGCAGCCCTGATTGCCCATATGAATCAGTCTCATGGCGATCTGATGAACAGGGTTGTCGAGTCAGGCGACTGGAATGATGAGTTTGCCGATGCCTTCAAGGCGGCGCTTGATGATTTTGTTGCCAACCATGCCTGGTAATTAACGATTTAATCTGCTGATTGATATGGCAAACGAGAAAGAGATTCGCACCAAGATCAAGAGTGTTCAAAATACTCAGAAGATCACCCGTGCCATGGAAATGGTGGCAGCATCCAAGATGCGCAGGGCCCAGGACCGTATGCGGGCAGCGCGTCCCTATGCCGAAAAAATTCGTAATGTGGCTTCTCATATCGCGTATGCACACAGCGAATATCGCCATCCCTTTTTGAAAGAACGGGAGGCCAGACATGTCGGATATATTGTGGTTACATCTGATCGTGGCTTGTGTGGTGGTCTGAATGTCAATCTGTTCAAAAAGACCGTCAATGAGCTTAAAGAGTGGAGTGACAGGGGCGTCGGGATTGATGTCTGTGCCATAGGCAAAAAAGGTATCGGATTCTTTGCCTCTATCGGCAGTAATGTTGTCAGTCAGCAATCCGGCCTTGGCGATGCGCCCGCCGCACATGAACTGATCGGCACGATCAAGATCATGCTTGATGCCTATAAGGAAGGCCAGCTTGACAGATTGTTTCTAGTCTATAATACCTTTGTGAACTCCATGACACAAGAACCGAATATCGAGACCCTGCTGCCCTTACATGCGTTCGAGCGTGATGATAGCCTCGACAAGCACTGGGATTATATCTATGAGCCAGAGGCGGCCAGTATGCTGGATCAGGTGTTTATGCGTTATATCGAGTCCCTTGTTTACCAGGGTCTAGTAGAGAATATTGCCTGTGAAATGTCAGCGCGTATGGTGGCCATGAAATCTGCAACCGATAATGCAGGTGAGCTGATTAACGAATTACAGTTGGTTTATAACAAGGCGCGTCAGGCCTCAATCACTCAGGAAATTTCCGAGATTGTGGGTGGCGCGGCTGCGGTATAAGCCCGGATTGAAATTATTTTTAAGTATTGAAGCAGAGGACCTGAATAATGAGTTCCGGAAAAGTTGTTGAAGTAATCGGCGCGGTTGTGGATGTCGAATTTCCCCGTGATGCGATACCTGGCATTTATGATGCCCTCAAAGTTGAGGGTGGTGTGTTGACGCTCGAAGTTCAGCAGCAGTTGGGCGATGGTGTTGTGCGTGCGATTGCACTGGGCTCAACAGACGGCCTGCGTCGTGGTTTGACAGCCGAGAATACCGGGGCACCCATTACCATTCCGGTGGGTCAGGGTACGCTGGGTCGCATCATGAATGTGCTCGGCGAACCGATTGATGAGGCCGGGCAGATTGAAACGCAGGATTATGCGCCAATTCATCGTGCGCCGCCGACTTATGCTGATCAGGCTGCGGCCGTCGAGATACTGGAAACCGGCATCAAGGTCATTGACCTGATCATGCCGATTGCCAAGGGTGGCAAGGTGGGTCTGTTCGGTGGCGCAGGTGTCGGTAAGACCGTTACTCTGATGGAACTGATCCGTAACATTGCGATTGAACACGCCGGTTTTTCTGTGTTTGCCGGAGTTGGCGAGCGTACTCGTGAGGGTAACGACTTCTACCATGAAATGAAGGAGAGCAATGTGCTCGACAAGGTGGCGCTGGTATATGGCCAGATGAATGAGCCGCCGGGAAACCGACTGCGGGTTGCCCTGACGGGCCTGACTATCGCAGAACATTTTCGTGATGAAGGCCGCGATGTATTGCTGTTCGTGGATAATATTTATCGCTACACACTGGCCGGCACCGAGGTATCGGCACTGCTTGGTCGCATGCCCTCGGCAGTCGGTTACCAGCCGACATTGGCGGAGGAAATGGGCGTCCTTCAGGAACGCATCACATCGACCAGAAAGGGTTCCATTACTTCATTCCAGGCCGTTTATGTGCCGGCAGATGATCTGACGGACCCTTCACCTGCCACAACATTTGCCCATCTGGAAGCGATGCTGGTGCTGTCCCGTCAGGTTGCAGAGTTGGGAATTTATCCTGCTGTGGATCCGCTCGATTCGACCTCTCGCCAGCTTGACCCGCTGGTTGTCGGCAATGAGCACTATGAGGTCGCACGGTCCGTACAGGGCACTCTGCAACGTTATAAGGAACTGAAAGATATCATCGCGATTCTGGGTATGGATGAATTAAGTGACGAAGACAAGCTGGTTGTCGGGCGTGCGCGCAAGGTTCAGCGCTTTCTTTCTCAGCCGTTCTTTGTGGCAGAGCCTTTTACCGGCGCACCGGGAAAGTATGTATCCCTGAAAGATACGGTTGCTGGATTCAAGGCGATCGTTGCCGGCGAATATGACCATTTGCCAGAGCAGGCATTTTATATGGTCGGTGATATTGCCGAAGCGGAAGAAAAAGCAAAAACATTGTAACCATTAGCTATTAACATCCTGATTATAACATGGCCATGACGACACATATTGATGTGGTGAGCGCGGAATCAGAAATTTTTTCTGGCTCCGCGATTATGATTTATGCCTCTGCTGAAATGGGCGAGGTTGGCATAGCTCCTCGCCACGCGCCAATGCTCGCACGCTTGAAGCCGGGAGAGGTGCGTGTCATTGCCCAGGATGGTGAGGAGCAACGTATTTATGTTTCTGGCGGCATTCTGGAGGTCCAGCCCCATGTGGTAACTATTTTGGCTGATGTGGCGACACGGGCTGCTGATTTGGATGAGGCTGCCGCACTGGAAGCCAGAGAGCGTGCCGAGAAGTCCATGCACGACAAGACAGATGCCGTTGGTTATGCAAATGCTCAAAAGGAGTTTGCCGAGGCGGCTGCCCAGTTGCGCTCCATTGAGGCGTTGCGCAAAAGAGCCAAGCGCTGATTTTTCTGCAGATGCCCGGCCAGAAAATCAGCAAGGGTAAGGCTGTTCACTTTACCTACTTCATCACTATTGATGCTGACGACTCGGTGGTTGAGCAGTCTGACATACCTATTGGCTATGTGCATGGTGGTTACAGTGAATTGATCGATAAGGTTGAGGTGGCACTTGAGGGTCACTCGGAAGGTGATCAGATCAGCGTGCCATTAAGCAGGAAGGAAAGTCTTTGGGCCTATGATTCATCTCTGACTTTTACCGACGATATTGATAATGTCCCGGAACAATTCAGACGCATTGGTGCCCAGGTTGAAATGACCAATGAATCTGGCGAAACCAGGACATTTCTGGTAACCGGAATCAAAGATGGCAAGTTGACGGTTGATGGCAATCATCCGTTGGCAGGCAAGGCTATCACATTTCACGTGACCGTAAAGACAGTTCGGGATGCGACAGCAGGGGAAATCAGTAAGGGTCGTCCAGATGATGATCTGCCCAGGAGTATGCTTCACTGAGAGTTTTCAGGCTTCTTCCCATGAATAAAAGCCTTCATATCATTATTTTAGCCGCCGGTCAGGGCACGCGCATGTATTCCTCGCTGCCCAAGGTTTTGCACAGGTTGGCAGGCAAACCCCTTCTGCATCATGTCCTGGACACTGCAATGCAACTGGGTGGACAGAAAATTCATGTGGTTTATGGGCATGGTGGTGAGGCTGTCATGAACGCCTGTAAATCATACGACGTCAACTGGGTTTTTCAGGAGGAGCAAAACGGTACCGGTCATGCGGTTGAGATGGCACTGCATGAAATTCCTGATGATAGTCACAGCCTGATTCTATATGGTGATGTTCCACTGCTTTCTGCAGATACACTGCAAAGCCTGATAAAAAGTTGTGACCAGCTTGGAGTTTTGTCTGCCGTTTTTGAAAATCCTTCCGGTTATGGTCGTATTATCAGGGAGGATGGTCATATTACCGGCATCATTGAAGAGCGCGATGCTTCTCCGAAACAGCGCCTGATTCGTGAAATAAATACAGGGGTACTGTTGGCAGATTCTGCTCTGCTCAAATCATTGCTGAAAAGTATTGATAGCCATAATGATCAGGGTGAATTTTATCTGGTCGATTGTATTTCCATGGCGTATGGTCGTAACATCATCATAGACAGCCTTGTGACGCATGATGAGCATGAGGTCGCAGGCGCTAATACCAGACGCCAGCTGGCTGATATCGAGCGTCACTATCAATTACAAAAAGCCTATGACTTGATGGATGCCGGTGTTCACGTGCTGGATCCTTCCCGCATTGATATCCGTGGTTCATTAGATTGTGGCAGGGATGTCGTAATTGATGTGAACTGTATTTTTTGTGGTAATGTTATCCTTGGCGATGGGGTGATGATAGGTCCTAATACACTCATTTCTGATAGTACAATAGGGTCAGGAGTGGTCGTAAAATCGAACTGTGTCATTGAGTCGGCCGCTGTCGGAGAAGCTTCCGTGATTGGCCCGTATGCCAGGTTGAGACCAGGGGTCAGGCTCGCATTCGCGGTTCATATTGGTAATTTTGTCGAAATAAAAAACTCTGGTATCGGAGCTGGAAGCAAAGTGAACCATCTGAGTTATATTGGTGATAGTGATATAGGGCAGAACGTTAATATTGGAGCAGGAACTATTACATGTAACTATGACGGTGCCAGCAAACATCGTACATTAATAGAGGATAACGCTTTTATCGGATCAGGTAATGAGCTGGTTGCACCGATTACCATAGGAGAGGGGGCGACCACAGGGGCAGGATCAACGCTTACTCAGGATGTGCAGGCACAACAGTTATCGTTGTCACGAAGCAGGCAGCGAAATATAACGGGTTGGAAGCGATCCGTAAAAAAATAGAAGAGGTGTTTATATGTGCGGGATAGTTGGGGCCGTTGCGAAGCGGGATATAGCGCCTATATTGCTGGATGGCCTGAGGCATCTGGAGTACCGCGGTTATGATTCTGCTGGTCTATGTGTTTTGCATGATGGCCGTCTTGATCGTATCCGCAGAGTTGGCAAGGTCAGCGAACTGGACAGAGCGGTCGAAGAACAACAGCCGCAGGGATCGGTCGGCATTGCTCACACACGGTGGGCGACACATGGTAAACCATCCGAGGCGAATGCACACCCGCATATTTGCGAGCAATCTGTGGCAGTAGTGCATAATGGAATCATTGAGAATCATCTTGATATCAAGACTTGCCAGAAAAGCGCTGGTTATCGATTTACCTCTGCAACTGATACAGAGGTTATTGTCCATGAAATTCATCGCTTTCTTTCGCAGCAGTGCAATCTGTTTGATGCCGTGAAAATGACCACTAGAAAATTAAAGGGTGCATATGCACTGGGTGTTATTTCATCAAGCCATCCGGGAGAAATGGTGGCAGCTCGAAAAGGAAGCCCTATGGTCATTGGTATTGGTCACGGCGAATATTACATCGCATCAGATCATCTGGCATTATTGTCGGTTACTCAAAAATTTATCTACCTTGAGGATGGTGATATTGCATATATGACAGTAGATGATCTATGTATTGAAAATAAACGAGGGCAACGGGTTGAGCGACAGATCACCCAGTCTGATGCCAGCCTCGACTCCATCGATAAGGGTGAGTACAGACATTATATGTTGAAAGAGATTCATGAGCAGCCGGCTGCTCTGGCGGAAACACTTGAGGGCCGTATTGCTGAAGATCATTTGCTGGAAGAAAGCTTTGGCGATGGTGCTGGAGCAATATTTGACAGGGTGAGAGAGGTTAGAATTATTGCCTGTGGCTCCAGCTATCATGCTGGATTGGTTGCAAGAAACTGGTTCGAAGGTCTGGCTGGTGTGCCTTGTCAGGTAGAAGTGGCCAGCGAATTTCGTTATCGCCATCCGGTCTCAAGCAGGGAGACACTGGTTATCGCTATCTCTCAGTCTGGTGAAACGGCTGATACGGTTGCGGCAGTGAAGGGTTCCCGAGAGCAGGGCTTTGGGCCGGTATTGGCTATTGTGAATGTTGCCGGGTCATCTCTTGTTCGCGAATCCGATCTGTCACTGTTGACACGAGCTGGTCCGGAAGTCGGAGTCGCCTCAACCAAGGCATTTACTACGCAGCTCTCGGCGCTATTGTTGGTTGTGATTGCTCTTGGTCGCAGGGCCGGGCTTTTGCCCGAACGAGAGGCAGAAATCATCCGCCAGCTTCGAACCCTGCCTGGATATTGTAAAAAAATGCTTCGTCTTGACATGGCAATACAAAAATTATCCAGGCAGCTTGCATCCAGACAACATGCGCTTTTTCTTGGGCGGGGAGTGCAGTTTCCAGTAGCAATGGAGGGGGCATTAAAGCTCAAGGAAGTATCTTATATCCATGCCGAGGCTTATCCGGCCGGCGAACTAAAGCACGGGCCTCTTGCTCTTGTCGATAGAAATATGCCTGTTATTGCAGTTGCTCCCAGAGATGATTTGCTGGGAAAATTAAAATCAAATCTTCATGAGGTTCGCGCACGTGGTGGAGAATTATATGTGTTTGCCGATAAAGAAGCCGGCATCGAAAGCATGGAGGGTTGCTCGGTAATAGAAGTACCTTTGGTCGGCGATCACGTAACGCCGATTCTCTATACATTACCTTTGCAGTTACTGGCCTACCATGTCGCTGTGATCCGGGGTACGGATGTTGATCAGCCCAGGAATTTGGCAAAATCAGTTACGGTAGAATGATTTATTTTCCGATGATTTTCTGATGAAATCCATGCGTGAAAATATATGTCTCGATTTCCATGTATCTGGCTTCTGAATCCAGTTCAGGCAGGGTCTCGCCCGCTTTTGCACGGGTCATCGCATCCTGCCGGTTTTTGTCACACCATACGGATACGGCTTTTTTATAGGCAGTAGAATCCAATCCAGTGCGCGGATAGAAGAGATAATTAACCGAAATTCCAAGGTCATTGTACGCGGCCATTTCCGAATGTAGTTTTCGACAGTAGCCGCAATCAATATCGGTAAAGACGGTTATCGTATGGTTTGGTTCTTTGGCCGGAAAAGCCACCATCTGGTTGTCTTTCAGTCCGGCCACCACTTCCATCCGGATTTCTTTGAGGCGATTTCTTGTCAGGTTTTGACGGCTGTCAAGCTCAATAATATTTCCGGATATCAGATATCTGCCGTCCTCCGACAGGTAGTATAATTGTGTGCCTGCTCGTAGTTCATACAGACTATTCAACGGGGTAACGCGGATGCTTCCCTCCGTGAGTCCGAGCTTTTGGGCTGCGGTACTCACTGCTTCAGGAATTTCGTCTGCCATAACGGCAAATGACGGTACCAGTAATATAGCCAGAAAAGAAGAATGAATACGCTTAAGCAGCATTGACTTGTCCCCACCTGATTTCGAGTTGTCTGATTCGACCATTAATTCGGCAGAAAATTCATAGCACTGTAGTCGCTATCCCCGCGGATGATGCTTTGTGTGTAATTGTTTCAGGCGCTCTTGCGCAACATGGGTGTAAATCTGCGTCGTGGATAGATCGCTATGGCCGAGCAACATCTGGACTACACGTAAATCAGCGCCGTGATTTAGTAGATGTGTGGCAAATGAATGTCTCAGTGTATGCGGCGAGAGCGCGACGGTGATGCCGACTTTTTGGGCGTGGCGTTTAATCAGGAACCAGAACGCCTGCCGCGTCATTGCTGCTCCTCTTGAGGTGATGAACACGGCATCCGTGCGTCGGCCTTTCAATAGATTCTCGCGGGCGGTTGCCAGATAACTTTGCAGCCAGTCCAGTGCTTCTTCTCCCATGGGTACCAGACGTTCTTTATTTCCTTTGCCCAGCAGGTGTATCAGTCCGCGCTGCAGACTCATCTGATTCAGTTTCAGATTGATGATTTCAGAAACCCGCAGACCAGAGGCATACATCAATTCCAGCATGGCCCGGTCTCTCAGGCCGAGAGCGGTATCGGTATCGGGGGCCAGCAAAAGCGACTCGACATCCGCCTCACTCAGGGATTTTGGCAGATTGTGACCCAGCCGGGGCGACTCTATTAGAGCGGAGGGATCGTCCTCCCGCAGACCCTCCCGGCACATAAAGCGAAAAAGCTGGCGCAGGCTGGAAAGCAGCCGGGCAGTTGAGCGCGGGCGCGTATTTTGTGCGACCCGCTGGGCCAGATAGGCATGAATGTCGCTGCGATCAGCCTGTAGTAAGGACGAATTGCGATCAGACAGCCAGCGCACAAACAAAGCCAGATCGGAACGGTATGAGGCCAGGGTGTTATGGCTCAGGCCACGCTCCATCCACAGGCGGTCAATGAAATTATCTATCAGGGTCTCATTTTCGGTTGTCATGCTTCAGGCACGGTTTTCTTGCTGCCGAGCTACTTCGGTGCGCACTTCATCCATATCCAGTTCGCGCACATTACGGATAATCTCTTCCAATGCGGCGGATGACAATGTACCTGATTGCGCGAAAACGCCCATTTGTTCACGGAAGATCATCAATGTCGGGATGGACTGAATTTGAAATCGGGCAGCAAGTTCTTGCTGCTCTTCGGTATTCACCTTGCCGAAAGCAATGTCGGTATGCTGTTCGGAAGCCGCTTCAAAAACAGGGATAAACTGTTTGCAGGGGCCACACCAGATGGCCCAAAAATCGACAATCACAATATCATTGTCATCAATAAAAGCATTAAAGCTATCAATGGTCAGGTCGATAGTAGCCACGGTCTGCTCCTGTCATGTGTTGGAACCTGAGTATAGCTCTGTGGGGATGTCAGTCACAAGTTCCCCCTTTCTGCAAGGCTGGAGTCAGTTGATAATGACCAGCGAGTTTTCGTCAACCCGATCATAAAGATCAATAACATCATGATTTAGCATACGTATGCAGCCATGGGAGACCGGTTGACCGATGCGACCCTCCTCATTGGTGCCATGTATGTAGATATAGCGCCCGTATGAATCGACCTGTCCACCCAGGTTGATGCCGGGTTCTTCGCCTTTTAGTCGCATAATCCGGCTGGTAATCAGGTCAAGGCCCGTATCGATATCCGTTAATTCGATACGGGCATATTCATCGGTTGGTTGTCGACCACGAAACACCGTATTCGGTTGTGCTCCAGAACCAATTTTTCGGGCAATCCGGTGTATCCCGGCAGGCGTTTTAAATGATTCCTTTTCGTTGCCAAGGCCATTTGCGGCCGTGGAGATGATATAGGTCCGCAGCAATTCTTTGTCCTGCCAAAGCTCCAGGGTCTGGCTGGTTGAATCAACGTACAACACTGTCCCGGATAAATCAGAAATTCCCAGTTTTGTCAGACGTTCCTGAAAAAAGTTTAGTCTGACGTGCAGTTCAATATTGCTCATTTTGCTGGATTCGATGGCCAGAGTGCCAGTGCTCATGGCGATGGCTGCGGCGGCGACACTCTTCAGAAAAATTCTTTTGTCCGTCATTAAGGGTCTCGTCTCAAGACTTGGGCATGACAGCCGACAGGTAGTCCGCTATCAGCCTAGCACAAAGGGCCGCAACAGTCCTTCTTTCTGTCATCGGTCAGAAATTCAATCTGTTGGTGGCTCAACGGTTGCCCATATGCCTGGACATGCCTATGCTGTGCCTGCAACAGGAAGATTCTGTTTGGTTCAGGATTTCCTGCGTTCAAGTCAGATAATTTTATCAATGAGGAGCCCTTACAAACCGTGGATTTAGAACTTATCAGCTTCAAGCTATGTCCGTTTGTGCAATCATCTGTCATCACTCTGCTGCATAAGCAGGTGGGCTACCGTATCACCTATATCGATATCAGTGACCCGCCCGCGTGGTTTGATGAGATTTCACCCACCGGTCAGGTGCCGTTAGTGCGCATCGATAATGATAGCATTCTCTTTGAATCTGCCGTCATCAATGAGTTTCTGGATGAAGTCACCGGCGGGGGCATGATGCCATCTGAGCCTCTCATCAAGGCCCAAAATCGCGCCTGGACCCAATTCTGCGGTTCTATACTGGCGGACGCGCGGGACCTGGCTGGAGCGAAAGACGAAAACTCCCTGCAGGATAAGGAGTACGACATCCATGAAAAACTTGGCCGAATTGAAGCGTTGAAGACTGACGAGGACTTTTTCAATGGCGACGAAATGAACCTTATAGACACTCTGTACGCCGCGTTGTTTATGAGATTGGACCTCTTAAGGCCGGCTGTAAATTTACTCGGTATGGAGCAATACCCGGGATTGAGCCGCTGGAGCGAAAATCTGCTGCGACTTGATGCGGTGCAAAGGTCGGTCGTTACTGATTTTAATGATATTTACCGTCGCATGTTCAAGGCACAGGGTGGCATATTGGCGGCGCGTCTGCCGTAAATTCGGGGTACCAGATAAGCCGGATAACAGGGCACCATATCAATTGCCACTGGCTTGATTTATGGTTTATACTGGGATTCAATGGAGCTTGGATACAAAAGGAGTAAAATTGTGAATATCAAAGTATTGTCAGTTGGTCTTGTCATGCTGCTGATGCCCCTTTATGGGCAGGTGCTGCTGGCTGAAGATTACGGTAAGCAGAAAGTCGTCTATCACATTAACTATGATGATCCCAGAAAACAGGCTGGGGCGTTACGTAATATACAGAATCATATTAATGCAGTGGGTGCTGAAAACCTTACCCTGAAGGTGGTGCTGCATGGAAATGGTCTGGCGTTGTTGCTGGAGCCTGATGCTCTCGGTAAATCTACAAAATTCAAGCATGCAAACGCGAATGATAAAATGACTGCCCGGGTCGATGGACTAAAAAATCAGGGAGTGGAGTTTAATGTTTGCGCGAATACGGTCCGTGGTCGCAAGGTTGATCTGGAAAACGATCTATATGATGTCAGTCAGTCCGATATCGTTCCCAGTGGGGTGGCGGAGGTGGCCCATTTACAGGCGCAGGGCTATACTTACATCAAGCCCTGAATGCCTGTAAAGGTGTTTCTGGATGATCATTTGGCAGTCAGGAGTTTGTCTCGATTGCTAGCTGCTTCACCAGGGCTGCCAGATGTTTGCCGCCTTTTATGCAAAGCTGTTTTTCATCCTCGCTGATCGGGTATTCGTTACGGCTGCCGGTAACTCGGCTGGCACCATAGGGGGTGCCGCCGCTTTGGGTCTGGTTCAGTTCTGTCATGGTATAGGGCAGTCCGCTGATAATCATGCCGTGATGTAGCAGTGGCAGCATCATGCTGGTCAATGTAGTTTCCTGGCCGCCGTGCATGGAGGCGGTTGAGGTAAAAACCATAGCCGGCTTATTAACCAGCCCCCCTTCTATCCACAGTGCTGTTGTACCTTCCAGAAAATATTTGAGTGGTGCGGCCATGTTGCCAAAACGTGTCGGACTGCCCAGTGCGAGGCCCTGGCAGTGGCGCAGGTCGTCGGTAGTGGCATACGGGTCACCCTGAGAAGGAATATCATCTTGTACCGCCTCACAGACGGCCGAAATCTCCGGGACGGTACGCACCGTCGCCTCTATATGGCTTTCCTCAACGCCACGAGCAATCAGTCTGGCCATTTCCTGCGTTGAACCGTGTCTGGAATAATAAAGTATCAATATTGTCATAATATGCGTTCGCCAATAATGGCTGGCCTGAACTCTGTATCAGTTTATCAGTCTTAGGGACAGCAGAGTGGAGGAACAAATGGTCTGGCGACACAAAATACTGAAAACAGGCATTCTAATGCTTTTGTTGCAGGGTAATGTCATGGCGGATACCGAACTGGAATTTTCCAGTGGTGACCGGCAGGTGATGTTAATCGAGCTTTTCACTTCTCAGGGTTGCAGCAGTTGCCCGCCTGCGGACAGGTGGTTGCATAAATTTGTTGGCAGCCGCGAGCTATGGCAAGAAGTTGTTCCTGTCGCCTATCATGTCGATTACTGGGACTATCTTGGCTGGCGGGATGTCTATGCATCAAATGATTACTCAAAGCGCCAGCGCCAGCATCGTCTTTTGGGTAATATCAGCGCGGTTTATACGCCCGGCTTTGTGGTCAACGGTCAGGAATGGAGAGGCTGGTTCAGACGTAAACCTCTGCCGGCAGGTAAAGAGTCTGCAGGTAATTTAAGCGCCCGTCTGCGAGACAGGCATTTGAGCGTGACCTACACAGGAGATGTCCGTGATTCGCTGACCCTGAATGTTGCCCTGCTCGGTTTCGGTATTCAGACAGAGATAAAAGCGGGAGAAAACGGTGGTCGCAATCTGCCGTATGAATTTGTTGTCCTTGGTCACCAGCAGCATCATGCAGATGAGGCGAGCTGGGAAGTCAAATTGCCTGAATTGCCTGAAATCAAGCTGCGATCAGGAGACAGGGCGGGGCTCGCGGTATGGGTCAGCCGAAAGGCAGATCTGTCCCCAATACAGGCCACTGGAACCTGGTTGCCGGACACTTATCTGGTGAGTAAATGAGCACGATATATTGCCTGCGGCAATAACATCATGGGCCACCAGAATGAAAAGACAACATGGCTTAATAAAGGTGTTTCTTGTTTTTTTCAGCGTTGCCGGCCCGGTTTGTGCTGCGAACATTAATACGCCAGTTGTTGATTTCAGATTCAATGATCTCGATGGGAATATCCATCAGTCAGCAAACTACCGGGGCAAATGGGTTATCGTTAATTTCTGGGCAACCTGGTGCGGTCCCTGTGTCCGGGAGATTCCCGAGCTCAATCAGTTCTACCATAAACATCGTGACCTCGGCCTGGAGATTCTCGGAGTTAATTACGAAGAATTGACACCGGCGCAGATTGTGCTAGCATTAGATCAATTCAGGATTGATTATAAGGTGCTATATCTTGGAGAAGACCCGCGAATGTCCGAGACCATGCTCCTGAAAGGGTTGCCTACAACCTTTGTGATTTCCCCTGATTCCCGCCTCGTAAGAACCTGGACGGGGCCGGTGACACAGATCGAGCTTGAAGAATATTTATTGCCCAGAATAAAGCGGGCAAAACAGTAATTTGTCGGATGGATGGAGCGAATATGAAATACATGAAATTATTATCTTGTGTAGCAGGCATCCTGTCATGTGCATTGCTGTCGGTCGTATATGCCGAAACTCCGCGTGACCCATATCAGTACTTTTTCAATGAATCTTTCGGGGATTACTCGGAAGAACTGGAAAATGCCAGAGAGCAGGGCAAGCAAGGTGTTATGGTATTTTTTGAGATGGACGAATGCCCGTTCTGTCACCGCATGAAAAACACGATTATGAATCAGCCTGAAGTTCAGACATACTATCGTGAAAGATTTCTGTTGTTTTCACATGATATTGAGGGTGACATTGATATCGTTGACTTTGAAGGCAACGAGACTACACAGAAAGAGTATGCGGTGAATGTGCATCGTGTGCGAGCTACTCCGGTAATTGCCTTTTTCGATCTGGAGGGAAATCGGGTGACGCGTTATATCGGTGCAACCAGAACCGCACGTGAGTTTAAGTGGCTGGCTGACTATGTGGTCGATGGTCATTATAAAAATACCAGCTTCACTCGTTATAAGCGTGAAAAGAAACAGGAGTTGGATCAAAGCTGACAGGCGTCCACCCGGGTCTGGCCAGTGTTGTCTGGATAACATCATGTATCTGCGCAGAGGCCATATATTGTCTGTGATGCTGGCATATGCCGTAATGGCTTCCGGGTTGCTGAATGCAGCGGACACACGATCCATCCCGGACCCTCTGAGCCTGCAACAGGCCATAGACCTTATCGATGATCAGCACCCTGCCTTGTTGCGCGATAAGTTATTGCTGGATCAGTCCAAAAATATGGCGCATGAAGCCAGAGAGCACGGCAGCCTGAATGTCGAGCTGGATGGCAGAATGCGCTGGTACGAGGCGGGCAGTTCGCGGTTTGCGGCCGGGGAGCATGACGATCACAGACTTCGGCTGATCGTAAGCAAGCCTCTGTATGATGGTGGCTATGGCGATTCATTGGCCGAGTCAGCCGAGCAGAACCGGAAAGCGGCTGAACTACAGATTGCGGATAACCGCAGCCTATATACCATCACGGTAATGCAAAAGTTTTTTGACATCATACTCGCCGATATTGAGGCTGCTCGTGATAATGAGGATATGGCAATCAGGTTTGTGAAGTTTGATCGCGGGCAGGATCATCATGAGCTTGGTAAAATATCCGACGTGGATTTACTGGAGCTGGAAAACACCTTTCAGGAAGCCCGTCTTCGAGTGATTGAAAGCGAAGGCCGGGTGCGCAGCACACGACAGGCGTTGGCTCTGGTGCTCAATCGGCCCGGGCAGCAACCCTCATTGCTATCCCGGCCCGAACTCGATGTCAATAATCGCAGATTGCTGGAGTTCGATATGTTGGTTGAGAAAGCCTCGAAAAATAACCGGCAACTGGCAGCCCTTGATTTTGAATTACTATCGGCGAGAGCGGAAGTAGAGGTCGCTCGATCTTCCTATCGCCCGGATATTTTAGCGATAGTTGAGCGCGGCGAATACTCAAGAGATCTGGGCAGCCATGACAAATGGCGGGCCGGACTGGAGGTGTCCTGGCCGCTTTACAGCGGTGGTCGACAGGAAGTGGCCATCGACAAGGCGCAGCTCAAGGTGAATAAAATTCTATACCAACGCCAACAGCTGGGGCTCGACATACGCCAGAAGGCCAGAGAACTGGCTGAAAAATTTGCCCTGTTGAATGCCCGGCGGCAGGCAAGTGACGTATTTTCCGATTATCGCGAACTGTATATGGACCGCTCCAGGGCGTTGTACGAACTGGAGGTCAGAACCGACCTTGGGGATGCGATGACCCAGGTATCCGAATCTCAATTACGCGATGCCGAACAAACCTTTGAAATGGCCCTTGTATTGGCCCAGCTAAACCATCTGATTGGTGAAGACGATGTAATGAATTGGGACGCAGTCACCCAAAAAACAGAGACTCCGCCACAGACTGGTGAATAAAGGAGAGAAACCATGTGCAATAAAGCTGTCTTTTATTTACTGCTACCTGTCTTGATGGTGGCGTCATCAATAGTGCAAGCCGCCGGTGAAGCAGATGGTGTTTTGCAGTGGGAACAAAAAACGTCATTATCTCTACCGGTATCGGGCGTTGTTAAAACAATAAACGTCACTCCCGGCCAGAGAGTTTCAAAAGGCACTGTCCTGTTAACGTTGGATAAACGGCCTTTCCAATATCAACTACAATCTGTGAAATCCCGTATGGCGCAGTATGAGCCTGGTCGTGATGAGGCCCGAAACGAACTGGAGCGTGCCGAAGAGCTTTATGAGCGGACAGTCCTGTCTCAGGTGGAACTGGACCAGGCAGAAATGAATTTTGCCGAAAAAAATGCACGCTATCTTGAGGCCGAAGCCAGTGTTGATAAGGCAGAACTGGATCTGGAACATGCCGAACTGAAGGCACCATTTGATCTGATTGTTCTGAAAAATCATGTGGTAGCCGGGCAAACGGTTATCAATCGGTTACAGGCTACTCCCTTGATTACTGTGGCAGGCGGACAATTGATGGCCGTCATGTTGTTACCTCCGGGAAATAATACGGGCCTGAAGATTGGCAGTGATGTCGATATCAGTATTGCAGGTAAGACTCATTCTGGAAAAGTGAAGGTTATTGACTACGAACCAAGCGCTGGTGTGGCTAGAATCGTCATTCTTATTGATGATCAACCGAATGCAGCTGTTGGCCAGCTTGTGCGCATTACATGGTAATAATCACAAAGCGATGTGTAATTTCCGGCCATGTGCAGGGAGTTTCCTATCGTGCCTCGGCCTACCAAAAAGCACGGGAAATTGGTGTTAGCGGTTGGGTAAAAAACTTATCTAATGGCACGGTTGAGTGCCTGATACAGGGGAATAAAGACCAGATAGCGAAAATGATGTGCTGGCTTCAGACAGGGCCGGTGCTGTCAAAAGTAACTGGCGTTCAGTGCTATGATGAGAAACCTGCTGACATGGACGATTTCGGGGTGACTCGATAATATGGCCAAATTCGGATTGACACTGGAAAATAAGGAAGACCGGAAACTGGAGCTTCCTGATCTTCTGGCTGCAATGCAGGCAGACAGACTGATTTCACGAGAACAGCAACAGCAACTAAACAGCAGCGTGCGACCAAAAGATTTGGAGTCAACCCACCCGATCACCCTTATTGCGGCACAAGCATGGCAGGACGGAAGAGATGGCGGCCTCCTGCATGAAGAAGCCATATCACGCTGGTTGGCACAGATACTGGGATTGGAGTACTTGCGGATTGATCCGTTGAAAACCGATGTCCAGACAGTGACATCGCTGGTGTCATATGCCTACATATCGAAACGCTCCATACTGCCTGTTAATGTTAATGGCAATCTGGCCGTTTTTGCTACATCTCAGCCGCTACAACAGATATGGCAATCCGACCTGTCAGCAATGATAGGAAAAGAAATACGGGTTGAAATCACATCACCCTCCGATCTCGACAAATACTCGCTCGAGTTTTATGCCCTGGCCCGCTCTGTCAACAAGGCGGGCAAGGATGCGGTGATTAATGTTCCTGGTGTCAATAATCTCGAACAACTGGTGCAGCTTGGGCAATCCGGCAATCTGGATGCCAACGACCGGCATATTGTCCATGTTGTAGATTGGCTAATGCAGTTTGCTTTTGACCAGCGTGCCAGTGACATACATCTTGAGCCGCGGCGCGATATGAGTAATGTCAGGTTCCGCATTGATGGTATGTTACACAAGGTTTACGAAGTGCCAACTGCGATCATGACGGCAATTATCAGCCGCATCAAGTCCTTGGGTGGAATGGACATCATTGACAGACGTCACCCGCAGGATGGCCGTGTAAAAACTCGCACACCCAAGGGCAATGAAGTGGAGCTTCGATTGTCCACTTTACCAACGGCATTCGGTGAGAAAATGGTGATGAGAATTTTTGATCCGGATGTGCTGGTGAAAAATTTTTCAGAGCTTGGTCTGTCCAGTACCGACAAGCGGCAATGGGTCGATATGATTGAACAGTCCAATGGCCTTATTCTTGTGACAGGGCCGACGGGTTCTGGCAAAACAACCACATTGTACTCGACACTGAAACGTATCTCTAGGCCGGAAGTAAATGTTTGCACGATTGAAGACCCGATAGAGCTGCTTGAAACACAATTCAATCAGATGCAGGTCAACTCGGCCATAAATCTGAGTTTTTCAGATGGCGTAAAAGCCCTGTTGAGACAGGACCCCGATGTCATTATGATTGGTGAAATACGCGATCTTGAGACCGCCGAGATGGCGATACAATCGTCGCTGACCGGACACCTCGTGCTGAGTACGCTGCATACCAATGATGCCGTGTCAACAATATCAAGGCTTATGGAGATTGGGCTGCCAGACTATCTGCTCCGCTCAACTCTGCTCGGTGTGGTTGCGCAAAGATTGCTGAGAACGCTCTGCCCGCACTGCCAGCAAACCGGAGTAATCAATGAATCAATCTGGAAGCAGCTAACGTGGCCGCTGAAAATCAAACTGCCGGATAAAATCAATCAGGCAGGAGGCTGTCTGGAATGTCGCAACACAGGATATCTTGGCCGGGTTGGCATTTATGAAATGCTCAAAGCCACCCCAAAGTTCAAAGATATAATCCGTGCAGATACGGAGCATCAGGCCCTGTTTGAAACAGCCGTTCGGGAAGGCATGATTCCTCTGAATGTCAATGGTGCCATGAAAGTTGCTGCCGGAGTAACAACACCGGAAGAAGTGTTCAGAGTGGTAAGCATCGCCTGAATGATCAACTTTGATTCCCGATATAAGCAGCTCCACTTGATGAAGAGCTGACCAGACAAGTACAGCTAATCGAGATCAGACCCTCTTCTTCGAGCTGCCGGAGGCGCACCATCATGGAGGTGTTCGCACTCATGCTACTGCCACTCTGTCAAGAGGGCAGATCAGAAATGGAAGATGTGATCTTTTCGAGGGGCTTTACAAATATCGACTCGCTCCACAAGATTAAACCAATACCAGATTGTCTCGATGAATCAGCTCCGTTTCGTCAACGTAACCGAGTGATTTCTGGATAGCACTGCTGGGTTGGCCTTTGATCTTTTCAATTTCGTCGGAAGAATAATTCACCAGGCCCCGTGCGATTTCTCTGCCGGATGTATCGACACAGGCCACGACCTCACCTCGCTGAAATTTGCCAAATACATGCTTTACTCCAACCGGCAATAAACTGCATCCTGACTGGCGCAATACATTGACTGCCCCGTCGTCCAGTTGCAGGCGGCCCGGTATGACTGTGTGCCCGGCAAGCCATTGTTTACGTGCCGCCAGCGGTTCATTGGCCGGATAAAATAATGTACCTTTTTGTTTGCCGCGGGAAATCTGCTCCAGCACTCCCCCCCCGCGACCACCGATAATCAATGTGACTGTACCGGAACGTGCTGCCAGACGTGCCGCCTGTACTTTGGTGATCATGCCGCCACGGCCCAATGCACCGGAACCCGATGCCATTGCATCCAGAGCCTGATCCTCGGCATTAATATGATCAAGCAGCTTTGCACCAGAATTAGAGCGAGGGTTGGCATCAAACATGCCCTCCTGATCGGTTAGTATGACCAGCATATCGGCTTCAATCAGATTTGCAGTCAATGCGGCCAACTGATCATTGTCGCCGAACCGGATTTCTTCCATGGCGACCGTATCGTTTTCATTCACGACCGGTATAATTCCCAGGTCAAGCAGGCGGTTTAGTGTGCTTCTGGCATTCAAATAGCGCCGGCGATTAGCCATGTCGTCATGGGTCAGCAGAACCTGTGCGGTATGTACCGCATGTTTCTGAAAGCAGGATTCATAGGCTTGCACCAACCCCATTTGTCCGATGGCTGCCGCAGCCTGTAAATCATTGAGTGATTCAGGACGAGAACTCCAGTTAAGACGTGACAGGCCCTCAGCAACAGAACCGGATGACACCAGTACAATTTGACGGCCTTCCGCCCGTAGGCGACAAATATCTTCCACCCAGGCGGCAATCTGTTCATGGTCCAAACCCCGGCCATCACGGGTGACCAGTGAGCTGCCTACCTTGATGACCCAGCGTCGGCTTTGTCCCAGTTCCTGTCTGCTTTTCATGTCTGATTATGCACTTTCAAGTGCAATGCTCGCAAACTTGATCATCCACCACAAGTGGAGCTCCATCATCGACATATCTCTCTTCTTTCCTGTTTTTCATTTTTTCTGTACTTCTCCGGTCGATTTTTCAAGATGCTCCATAATATGGGTAACCAGCTCACGTATATTCTGGCCGCTGACCGCCGATATCCGGTAAATCCGACCACTCCATTCAAGTCTTTCGACTATATCACGACAACACTCATCGGCTTCATCTGCCGGCATCAGGTCCAATTTGTTCAGAACCAGCCAGCATTCCTTTGCTGCCAGCTCCGTGTCAAACTGTCGCAACTCGTTGGTCAATGTCCGTATATGTTCGACGGGGTCTCCGCCATCCGGTGGCATAATATCAACCAGATGTAACAACATCCTGGTGCGGCGCAGGTGTTTCAAAAACCGGATGCCCAGCCCTGCGCCTTCGGAAGCGCCGCCAATCAGCCCCGGTATATCGGCCATGGTAAAACTGCGGTAAGGATCGATATAAACCACACCCAGCTGTGGGTGTAGTGTCGTAAATGGATAATCTGCTATCCGTGGATGTGCTGCCGAAACCTGGGCAATTAATGTCGATTTTCCTGCATTCGGCAGACCCAACAGACCCACATCGGCCAGTACATTGAGCTCCAGACGCAATTCACGTTGCTCGCCCGGCGCCCCATTGGTTGACTGGCGAGGCGCACGGTTAGTTGAGCTTTTATAGCGTGTATTACCAAGTCCGTGAAATCCGCCTTTGGCGACAAGCAGGGTTTGTCCGTGCCCGGTCAGGTCACCAATGACTTCCTGTGTTTCGATATCATTAATCCGCGTGCCAACAGGAACCTCAATATAAAGATCGTTGCCACTGATACCTGTGCGCCCCTTTCCCATGCCGGGCTGGCCATTTTCAGCACTGAAGATTCTTTTATGCCGATAATCCGCGAGCGTCGTCAAAGATTCGTTTGCTTTTAGATAAATACTACCGCCGTCGCCGCCGTCGCCGCCGTCAGGGCCGCCGCGAGGAATATATTTTTCCCGTCGAAAGCTGACACAGCCGTTACCACCCTTGCCGGCGGTGACACGTATCTCGACCTCATCAACAAACTTCATGCGACTGCATGATAAAAATATTCGATAATATTCTGATCGTGCTGATGCGGTTCAGTTTGAAGCAGATTTATTTAGACAGGGTAAACACTGACTTGTTTGCGCTTGTCCGGGCCTCTGGTTTCAAATACAACCCTGCCGCCTGTTTTGGCGAAGAGGGTGTGATCGCGACCACAACCAACATTGATGCCGGGGCGAACATGGGTGCCGCGTTGGCGGATGATGATGTTACCTGCCATAACAGCCTCACCGCTGAAGCGTTTTACGCCCAGTCTTTTGGATTTTGAATCGCGACCATTTCTGGTACTGCCGCCTGCCTTTTTATGTGCCATTTTATGCCAGCCTCTATAACAACTTTAACCGGAGATGCCGGTGATTTCAATTTCGGTATAACCCTGACGATGTCCTTGATGCTTCATGTGATGCTTGCGACGCTTGAATTTAATGATGCGTACCTTCTTGCTGCGGCCATGGGTAACAATCTTGCCGCTCACCTTGCTGCCATCGACAACAGGGCTGCCCACCCTGCTGTTTTCACCGTCTGCGAGCATCAAAACCTGATCAAACTCGACAGTATCGCCCGCTTCGGCCTTAAGGTTTTCAATGCGAATCCTGTCGCCTTCTGAAACGCGGTATTGCTTACCGCCTGTCTTAATCACTGCTTGCATGGTCATTCCGGTTGTAAATATCAGGACACCCCAAGGGAGAGCGGACTCTAAACGATTATGCCCGCCTGCGTCAATGCGATTTTAATGAAAATTTGTGATTTGGTCCCGATATTACCCGGATGTTGCCGTATGAACTGGTTTTGCCGACAGCTCATGGCTAGAATGTGCGTCCTTTCAGCCGCAATCAGGCACTTATGGGCCAACAAACTGCCTTTATTCAAACGCCGACCATGTCGCAGGCCGATATTATCGGGCTGGTCAGTGACGACATGCAGGCGGTGGACCGTCTCATTATGGCCCGGCTCGACTCCGACACCACCCTGATCAACCAGTTGGGTTCATACATCATCAGCAGTGGTGGCAAACGTCTGCGCCCACTACTGGCTTTGCTGGCCGCCAAGGCCTGCGATTATGCGGGTGACGAACACATACAAGTCGCTGCCATTATTGAGTTTATACACACGGCAACCCTGCTGCACGACGATGTGGTTGATGCTTCAGCAATGAGGCGCGGCAGAGATACTGCAAATGCGGTCTGGGGTAATGAGGCCAGCGTTCTGGTTGGTGACTTTCTTTATTCCAGGGCCTTTCAAATGATGGTCGATATCAATCAGATGCGAGTCATGGATATCCTGGCCGAGACCACCAATACAATTGCCGAGGGCGAAGTCATGCAGCTGATGAACCGCAATGAACCTGACACAACAGAAGAGCGGTACATTGATGTTATACAGTCCAAAACGGCCAAGCTGTTTGAGGCGGCGACCCGCCTCGGTGCCATCCTGTCACAGCAGGATAAATCAACCGAAGATGCACTGGCAAAATATGGTATGCATCTGGGAACAGCCTTCCAGCTGATTGATGATGCGCTGGATTATGACGCGAATTCTTCTCTGGAAATTGGTAAAAATATCGGTGATGACCTTGCAGAAGGCAAGCCTACTCTGCCGCTCATTCATGCCATCCGCAGCGCACCGGAAAATGAGGCCGCTATTATCCGTCGTGCTATTGAAGAAGGCGGGCTGGATAACATCAGCGGCATCCTGAGTATCATTGAATCAACCAATAGTATCGCATATACCCGCAGCCTCGCACGAGAGGAGGCGGGCCGTGCCATAGACTGTCTGTCCTGCCTCAAGAGCAATCCATACCGCCACGCGCTCACAGGGCTGGCCGGCTTCGCCGTGGACCGTTCCTTTTAACTTGTGGCAAAGAATGTATCGCTTGTATTTTCTGATGCTCACAACGACCAGTCTTTTACTGCTTTATCATCAGGCGCAGGCAGACACTCATTCCTTGTGGCAATGCGGCTCCGGTCCTGATCAACTCTTTCAGACTTGCCCGCAGGATGGTAAAGATCCGGCATCAATGGTCGAAAACATCTTGCCCCATACCGGGCCGGGTATAGACTACTCGTTGCCCTCATGTATTGCCGTAGCCAGCCCGGACGGATTGACCCATAAAGAGCGCACGATGCTCAGGCAGTCTTCTCCCATTGAAATCGAGGCGGATGAAGCGGTTGCCAGACAAGGTCGGAAATCCGTCTTACATGGCAATGTTTCTGTTAAGCGGGCTGATCAATCCCTGCAAGCGGATGACGTGACCTACGATAAGTCAGCCGGTCAGATTGAGGCGAGCGGTGAGATCGAGTACGCAGACAGTGATATCAGAGTGACGGCTCGGCAGGCACATCTTGATTTCAACGGAGACGAACAGACATTTGCAGAAACAAAATTTTATACCAGAGCGCCTTACTCACGTGGTTCCGCTGCCCGGATAAAAATGCAGCAGGCAGGACGAATCCGTCTCGATGATGTGCGGCATTACACAACCTGCCCTCCCGGACGGACGGTCTGGCAGCTGGAAGTGGAAAAACTGGTTCTCGACGATAACACCGGTCGGGGTGAAGGCAAAAATGTCAAAATCGAATTTCTTGATATTCCCATACTTTATACGCCATACATCAATTTCCCGATTGACGACCGCCGCCAGACCGGTCTGTTGACGCCCCGCTTTTCGCATTCCGACAGCCGAGGCGCGGAAATTCTGGTGCCTGTTTACTGGAATATCGCTCCACACCATGATGCGACCCTGCAGCCGCGTTACATGTCGGAAAGAGGACTGCAATTCGGCGTTGAATATCGCTATCTGGGCGAGAATGATCGCGGTCAGATCAATCTGGAATATCTGGGCAGCGATGATCAATATACCGGGCCTGGAGACAACAACCGTTGGGCACTTCACTATCAGCACAATGGCGTCGTTGGAAACTGGATGCTGGATACCCGGATACACCGTGTATCCGATAACCGCTACTTCGAGGATCTGGGTTCCGGCCCGGCTCTGTCTGGTCAGCGCCATCTGGAAAATCGCATTACCCTTGGTCGTCGTGCTGATAACTGGTCCATCTACGGAATGCTACAGAGCTACCAGACAATCGACAGCGATATACAGGCCGCTGACCATCCCTATGAACGTATGCCACATATACGGCTGGATGCCCGCACAGAACCATTTGCCGATGGCCTTGTTGCCGGGATTCAAGTGGAATATACAGACTTCGATAAAGACAATGCAGTAACCGGTCAGCGTGCTGATATTTATCCCGGCATCACCTACAGTCATGAAAGACCGGGCTACTACATTCGACCCCGACTTGGTGTTCGCCATACGGCTTATTCCCTGCATAACCATGCCGGCGGCCCTTCCAGCCCGGACCGTTCAGTTCCGATTCTGAGCGTTGATAGCGGTCTATTCTATGAACGTTTCGTCAAGCTGTTTGACCAGTCCATGCTGCAAACGCTGGAACCCCGTTTTTACTATCTGAGGATTCCTGAGCGCAGGCAGTCACAGATTCCAGTATTTGATACCGGACGGCTGGATTACAACTCATCAGCCCTGTTCAGTGAAAATCGCTTCAGTGGTATCGACAGAATCGGTGATACGGAACAGGTCAGTGTTGGTATTACCAGCCGTTTTACGGAGCAATCCAGTGGCAGAGAAAAGCTGACCATGACCCTGGGACAAATTTATTACTTCCGTGATCGTAATGTCACACTGCCGGGCGATTTATCGGATACAGACAACTCCTCGCCGCTCATTGGTGAGGTGCGTTATCGCCCTCACCGTCGGTTTATGGCCGATGCCTTGCTGCATTGGAGGCCCGAAACCGGCGAGACAGAGCGAGCCATCTATCGGTTGAAATACCAGCCTGCAGATAACAGGGTCGTGAATCTGGCCTACCGTCACCGAATGGATCGTCTTAGACAAACCAGCCTTTCATTCTTTTGGCCGCTTGACCGCGTCAACCGCTGGCATGGTCTCTGGCGCTGGAACTACTCTATTAAATACAATCGGACACTTGACGCCCTGATTGGTGTAGAATACGAAGGTTGCTGCTGGAAAACCCGTCTGGCAGCGAGACGCCGTGCAAATGGTACTGAAGATGATTTCGACACCAGCGTCTTTTTTGAGATTGAACTTAAAGGGCTTGGCAGTATCGGAGACGAAACCCGCAACCTTCTGCAAGCCGCCAGAACCGATGACAACTATCATTAAACGTATGAACACGATGAAAACACATATCCTGAAACTGCTGAATCAATGCTTCGCTCCGATATTCAACACAGGTAAAATTCTGCTCGCAGCATACTTGTCACTGGTAACCGCAACAGCAGCCGCACAGCAAACGGATGCACCGGTCGCCGACATCGTTGAGCTTGACCGGATTGTTGCGCTGGTGAATGACGATGTCATCATGCAAAGTGAATTAAATTCACGAATCAACAAGGTGCGTCAGAAGCTGGAAGAGCAAAAAATACCTTCACCTCCTATCCATGTGTTGATAAAGCAGGTTACCGAGCGCCTGATTTTACAGCGTCTGCAGCTTCAGGAAGCCGAACGCTCCGGTATTCGTATTGATGACCAGACCCTCAATAGAGTTATCCAGAAGATTGCCGAAGGTAATCGCCTCAGCATGGAACAGTTTCGCCGATTACTGGAACGTGACGGTTTCAGCTTTGCACAGTTTCGTGAAGATGTGCGCGGTGAAATTATGATTGGTCGTATTCGCAGCAAAAAGGTCCAGAATCGTGTCAAGGTATCAGAGCAGGAAATTGATTATCTGCTGGAAAACCTTGAAAAACGTGGTGACACAATCAACAGCTATCAGCTTGCCCACATTTTGATTTCCATTCCGGAAGGATCCGTTCCGGAAGAAATTGAAAGGCGCCGCAATAAAATGGAAGAGATCATCGCTGAACTAAAACTGGGAGCTGATTTTCGTCAGATGGCGGCAACATATTCCGACGCACAAACGGCGATGACGGGGGGGGATCTTGGCTGGAGAAAGCACAGTGAACTACCCAGTGCCTTTGAGGAAGTGGTGCCAAATATGAACAAGGGTGAAATGAGCGACATTATTAGAACACCCAGCGGCTTCCATTTGGTCAAACTGACTGATACCAGAGGTGAAAATCAGATCATGGTCACACAAACCAAAGTGCGCCATATTCTTATCAAATCGAGCCAGATTGTCAGTGAAAGCAATGCCCGTTCACGCCTGCAACAACTGAGAGAACGCATACTTTCAGGCGAAGACTTCGCCCAGTTAGCTCGCGCCAACTCGGATGACTCTGCCAGTGCGATTGACGGGGGAGATCTGGGCTGGGTGATGCCAGGGGTACTGGAGCCAGAGTTTGAAGATGTCATGGAGGCTGTTGATGTCGGCGAAGTCAGCGAACCTTTCAGCACACCCTTTGGCTGGCATATCCTGCGCGTTGATGATCGTCGTCAGCAGGATGGGACACTGGAGTACCGTCGCAACAAGGCACGTGAAACTATCAGCAAGCGCAAAACAGAAGAAGAGCTGGAGCTCTGGCTGCACCGGTTGCGGGATGAAGCCTATGTTGAACTGAGGCTGGAAGAAACCGAACAGCTTTAACCTTGACGCCACTCCCTCGATTAATCATTACCCCGGGTGAACCGGCAGGTATCGGCCCGGATATCTGCCTGCAGCTGGCACAACAGGATATTCGTGCGGAGCTGCTTTTTATTGTTGATCCGGATATTCTGCAGCAACGTGCCAATCGCCTTGGAATAGAAATACAAATCGAAACCATCCACAACCCGGATCAATTTCTGGCCCCTGAGTCAGGGGTACTTCATGTTCATCCGATCAAATGCGTCGGCAAGGTTACCCCCGGAGAGCTCAACACAGAAAATGCACATTACGTTATAAGCACTCTGGACACGGCCATTGAGCTGGCCTGTAAGGGAGAATACGATGCCATCGTTACTGGACCGGTACATAAAGGTGTAGTCAACGATGCGGGTATTGCCTTTACCGGTCATACCGAATGGCTGGCTGATAAAACCGGGGTCAGCAAGCCGGTCATGATGCTGGTAAATGGTGGCCTTCGTGTGGCGCTGGCAACGACTCATCTGCCACTGAAAAATATTCCTCAAGCCATCACCGGCGGAATGCTTGAAGAAACCATCACCATTTTGCATAACGATCTGCAATCCAGATTTCATATACAGCAACCACATATTCGTGTCTGCGGCCTGAATCCTCATGCTGGCGAAGGTGGTCACCTCGGCACAGAAGAGGCAGAAATCATCGGTCCGGCACTGAAAAAACTGCGATCCCGAGGCATCCATCTTGAGGGTCCGGTTCCGGCAGACACAGCATTTCTGCCTGACAACACAGGCAATATCGATGCTGTTCTTGCCATGTACCACGATCAGGGTTTGCCGGTGCTGAAATATAGCGGATTTAACTCGGCTGTGAATGTGACTCTGGGATTGCCGATTATCCGCACCTCGGTTGACCACGGCACGGCACTGGAACTAGCCGGAACAGGTAAAGCGAACGCATCCGGCTTAAGGGCCGCCATCGACATGGCAATACAAATGGTAATGCCAAATGCCTGAATGGAGCCATCGGCAGCGCGGGCCAGCCCTGCTTTTTCGGATATGGAAGTCCATCCGCCCGAGAAAATGCTCTGGAGAGACAGGCTGTTTTGTGCAGAATGGTGGGGCATTTGTGCAAAAATTGGAACCGCTTTGAAAAATGGGTGTATGACTTTTGCTATTGCATTAAAGGCACGGAAAGCCAACCAAGCAATTCACACAATAAAACCTAGTGTCTCGTCATACATGATATGTCGCATATAATATGATAGATTCCTTGTTTTCTGTTTAAGACGAGGTTGAATGTATGAAACGCTATAGGGTGACGTTGGACGAAGCGGAGCGAGATGAATTGACAGGTATCACGAACAAGGGTTCGCATCGGTCCCAAAAGGTGATTAATGCGTTGATCCTGCTCAACTGCGATGAAGGTGTTTTCAATGATCGGCATTCCACTGGGGAAGCCATCTCGGACATACTACGCATCAGCATGCGCAAGGTGGATCGAGTGAAGAAGCGGTTTGTGGAGGAAGGTCTGGATGCGGCGCTAGGAGGCCGCCAAGGGCGCAGGCTCACCTATATTCGTAAGGCCGACGGCGAATTCGAGGCGCGTCTGGTGGCTTTGGCCTGTGGTGAAGCTCCGGCGGGTTGCGCGCAATGGTCGTTGCGGCTCTTGGCCGACCGGGTTGTGGAACTGGGTTACATTGATTCGGTGTCCCATGAAACCGTGCGACGGGTTCTAAAAAAAACGAACTCAAACCATGGCGGCGGGTCGGATGGGTGATTCCGCCACAAGGCAACGCCGAGTTC
The DNA here is from genome assembly GCA_965214035.1 of Gammaproteobacteria bacterium. Taxonomy (GTDB): domain Bacteria; phylum Pseudomonadota; class Gammaproteobacteria; order JAJDYQ01; family JAJDYQ01; genus JAJDYQ01. Next base: position 2,207,869 of record OZ243932.1, read on the forward strand.
GTCGCCGCGATGGAAAAGGTGCTGGATGTTTACCGGCGTCCCTACGATGCCGCTTTCCCGGTAGTATGCATGGACGAGACACCGCGCCAACTGATTCGGGAGACTCGTACGCCGGTTGCCATGAGTCCAGGACAGCCAGCCCGATACGACTACGAATACCAGCGTTGTGGAACCTGTAATGTCTTCATGGCCACCGAACCTTTGGCTGGCAAGCGGATGACCCAAGTAACCGAACGTAGAACCCGAACCGATTGGGCGCAGTTCCTCTCCGACATCGCCGCACGCTATCGGGATGCCACCCGCATCACCTTGGTCATGGACAATCTCAATACCCACCGCCCCGGTGCATTCTATGAAGCCTACCCACCGGCACAAGCCAAAGCACTATGGGACCGATTCGAGTTCGTGTACACCCCAAAGCACGGTAGTTGGCTGAATGTGGCTGAAATCGAACTCAATGTCATGAACCGCCAATGCCTGAATCGGCGTATCGACCGTATGGACATACTCGCACGTGAGGTCGCTGCCTGGCAAGCCTCACGGGACCGCCTGCAGACTCAGGTGGATTGGCAGTTCACAACTGAAGACGCGCGCATCAAACTAAAACGACTATATCCAACACAAGAAATATGACGAGACACTAGCAGCAAAAGAGGTTTCCAATTCTACGGACTTATTCCTATTATCAAGACAGGAACGTCGATATTGGACACACCCCTCGTTTCCAAATCCCAAACGAACTGCTCAAAATAAGAAACTCCTGATGACATATTGTCCGCCATGGACTTTACCGGAACAATTTCAATGCCAGCCTCTATAACATCCAAGTTTTTGAAAATAGTCATTTTTGCACAGACATTGTAAACCATAAAAGAGTACTTACCGAATTGAACCTCGACACCCAGCCTATTTTTGACAAAGTCCATGTCCCTAAATGCACCTGAATTTAATGGTTCGGGCTTAAAGTCTTTTGTATAGTATTCGGTAGGATAGTTGCACAAAATTTTGTAATTTTCCCAATCCAATTTAGAAAATTGCTCTTTAAAACTCTTGTTCAGTTCTTGGGGGCTATACAAAACTTTTCCATGCATGGTTTTTTCTTGACTAACTTTATTAAAACACTTGGAGGCATCAACTGTCCTGATGTTTTTTTCAACCTCTTCCAATAATTTGGAAAAATGACGAGCAATATATTGCTCCCCATTGTTGAAATTATACCTTGCGGCAATAATCATTGCATCCACTCGGTTGGAATTTGAGAAACTTTTTCTTTTCCACTGGGAGTATGAATGGGTTTTCCCAGTGGACGCATTTTTAAATTCCCTGAATGAAAATCTTTTGCCCTGTTCTTGGCAATACGAGAATACTCCGCCTCTTTGTCAACAGAGATGGCCCTGCGGTTGTTTTTAATTGCGGCAATCAATGTAGAACCGACCCCACCAAAAGGATCAAGCACCCAATCATTCTTTTGGGTAAAAGCAAGCACGCATCTTTCAACAAGCTCTATAGGAAATTGACATGGATGAATGGTTTTTTCTGGATGATTTGATTTCACATTTGGTATGTCAATCACTCCCAAATCGAACTCCCTTTGCATTAATTCCCAATAGTCGGATGGATTTTTACCCTTGGGATTACCACTGGGAAGGCCCTTTTTTGCACCCTTAAAATGCCTTTTCCCAGGATATTTAGAAGGGACACGAATATCGTCAAGATTAAATATATAATCATCAGATTTGGTAAACCATAACAGTGTTTCATATCTTCCCGACAACCGTTTGCTGGCATGAAGCCCATGATTGAAATGCCAAACAATTCTGTTTCTTAGTTTTAAGCCAAACTTTTTAAATATGGGATAAAAAAAGTTATCGAGAGGGAATATTTCTCCCCGGTCAACAAAATTACCGACTTGCCAGCAAAGGCTTCCCTCCGAATGTAACAGCCCCACTAATTTTGATATGATTTGTTCTTGCCATTCCATATACGAATCCAAACTTTGTTTTTTTTCATAATCTTTGCCAATATTGTAAGGTGGAGAAGTAATAATCAAACGAAAAAAATTTTTAGGAAACTTATCGGACAATTTAAAAATATCGTCTGTAATAATTGCATTGTTTTTCTTATCAAAATGATTTAATACAACAAAGTCTTTTTTCACTACTCACCTCCCTACTCATTTTTGAAAAATGTGATTCCTCTAATCTTAAGCATACTTCCACAAAATCGATTCCACAACAAGACCTTGGCAATAGGACTTGACTACAAAACAGATACTGACTCAAAAAACGGGATCACCCTGCTGAGACACGATACGCACACCGTGGCCCACGGTTCGTGGGCATTTGACATGGTGGAGCATTTAGGCAAAAATTGTAACCGCTTTGAAAAATGGCTTTATGACGCATCTGCAACTCTGTCAGACACCAAAAAGGACTTGGAACCGTCCTGAAACCGCCTCGATCAGGCGTTTGGGCAATAGGAAAGGGGTTGTTTTATCACAGTATAGGACTTGAACCGCCCTCATTCCCCAAAAGCCTAATCCTGTAACTCTATGAGATGGATGCCCCCTGTCTAATGGGCAAAGTCGATTTCCCATCCCTTTACAAACTCGGCGCCCGATTGGGGAGAATCTTGCCAAAAGATTTATGACTATGATAAAAGACATTTTCAAGGAACATATTTGAAATGAGCAAACTAAAAGATTCTTTGGAACAATGGGGACTTTCAGGACTTAAAATCAATGTTGGGTTTTTGGAAGCAGAGTTTACTCCAAATAATTGTGATAAAGCGGCAGCTTGGGATTTATACGTTGAGCTATTAACCAGAAATACAACGCAACGCCTAGATGACAACCATGGCGATGAGAAAACTGCCTTGGACAGCGTTTTTTCAATTTTTGCTATAACCAGAGGAATACTCAAACATCATGGCGGAGAGTGTGTAAATTTTACAAAAGTTTCAATTATTGTACTGAATCAGATTGTTCGTCCATTCACTGCAAAATGGCACAAAATCAGTATTGAGCAAACGTTTAAAAGCCATAAAATCTGTCAAGATTTCAGAGTGGAACTTTCAGAATTACAGGAACAGCTTGAGAAGTACACCAAAGCCCTTGCTGATATAGCAGGGGTGGAAGATTTGACATATCTGGAGGATAAAAATGGAACAGACCAGACATAAAGTATTTATAAGCTATCACCATGACAATGATCAAGGATTTAAAGAAAAATTATTGGAATTAAACAAAAAGTATAGAATTTTCATTGATTAAGTCTGTGGACACGGGTGATATTGAGGAACACCTTCCAGATGAAACAATTCGAGAGAAAATCAGGGACGATTATTTGCGAGATTCAACGGTTACGATTTTATTGCTTGGCCAAGAAACAAAAAATAGAAAGCACATTGATTGGGAAATCTATTCCAGTATGTACGATGGAAAAGTTAACAAACGTTCAGGGATACTGGTTATCAACCTCCCTACAATCACAGGAGAAATTCAAATCAGCCATCATAAAGAAGATGAAAAATGTTATCCAGATATAACCAATTGGGTGAATATTTCATCCAGACAACGCTTAGAGGAAGTGCATCCATTTCTATTGGATCGCATTATCGACAATTCGTGCAAGAAAGACTCTCCCCCAAAAATATCTATTACAAGTTGGGAAAAAATTTACGATAATCCAGAGATATTAAGATGGCTCATCTCTGCAACACACCGAGACAAAAACTTAGGAGAGTATGATTTGAGTCGGCTCATGAAAAAAAAGTAATCCTCGAAAATTTATTTATCCGAAACCTCATCACCCAACCTTTTTTATGGTAGCAAGCGGCCAATTGGAAAGGGATCAAAACACGGAACGGGTCAATTCTCGCATGAGGGCACGTATGGAAATGGGGTATTGGGTATTTCCTGCCTCCCCCGGCTACAAATTTGAAAAAGACTCTGCTGGTGGTGGAAAAATACTGGTCTGGGATAAACCTAATGCCTTAATCATGAAAGAGGCACTGGAGGGATACGCCAATGACCGTTTTCAAACCCAAGTCGATGTTCAAAAATTTCTAAACTCCAAAAAATTTACTCCCAAAAAAGGAAGACCCTTTAAGATCGTACATCGCCAACAGGTCAAATCTTGGCTGGAAAACCCCCTCTATGCAGGCTTGATTGAATATCCCAAATGGGGAATCAAAAGAAGTAAAGGACAACACGAAGGCGTTATCAGTGAAGAAACTTTCAATATTATTCAACTCAAACTAAAGGGAAAGGCCCAAAAACCATTTGCCAAAGAGATTGATAAAGATTTCCCTCTCAGGGGTTGGGCATTATGCCCAAGGTGCCATAAAGCTTACACTGGCAGTTGGTCAACGGGCCGAAGTAAAAAATACCCCTATTACCGCTGTGACAACAAACTATGCAACCTCCATCCCAAATCCATCGGAAGGGATAAGTTGGAATCAAGATTCATCAGAGAACTCAAGACGGCGACCCCATCTCAAGCCCTGATTGATTTGCTTCACTGCATCGCCAAAGATTTATATGACGAAAAAATAAACGCAAGGCAACAGCATATACGAGAACTGGAAACGTCCAACAGAAAAATTCAAGATGAAATTGATACGACTTTGGATAAGATTATCAAAACCAAAAGCACGACCGTACAGGAAAAATTGGAGGCCCGAGTTGATGAATTGGAGCAAAAAAAGCGTGATAACAGGGCTGAAATTGCCCAAATGAAAAACAGGCATATAGATTTTGGAACCGCCTTTGAATATGTGATGAAAGTCGTCTCAAACCCCTATAAACAGTGGGTAAACGGCGATTTGAACCGCAAAAGGGCGGTTTGCAGACTGGTCTTTGCCCGGCCGGTGGTCATGCACCCAAATATTCCACTTGGAACCGCCAATTTGTCCTTACCTTTCAAGTGCTTACGTGACACCAACGGGGAGAAGTCACAAATGGTGGGGCATACAGGATTCGAACCTGTGACCAACTGATTAAAAGTCAGCTGCTCTACCGACTGAGCTAATGCCCCCATGGCATAATGGCCTGCAGGCCAAAGACGGGCAGTTTAATGACTGAGGACATTGAGAACAAGCCCATTTTCCTTCAGGCAGCAATAGCGTTCAGAGAGGGCTACCTGAACAGAGCTGACACAGTGCCTCTATAGTAATTAAGTGAGCAGGGCCTTGATAAACGGTATTGTAATCCGGCGCTGCTCACGAAGAGATTCGGTATCAAGGCGCACCATCAGAGACGACAGGCTTTTCATATCACGAGGGGTATAAGACATGATCCAGTCAATCACCTCATCAGACATATGTATTCCGCGCATATCGGCATTATTTCTCAGGAATCTTCGCTTATCGCGGTCTTCCGGCTCATGTATTTTGTACTTTATACAGGCATTCAACCGGGAAACCAGATCCTTGAGCATAAAATTACTCTGGTCGGGAGGTGTGCGGGCACTGAATATGCAGGAGCGGTCATGCTCTCGAAGCCGGTTAACAAGGTTAAAAACCTCAATCTCAATGTCATGGTTGCCCGCCACCCTGTCAATATCATCAATGCAGACGAGGTCAAAGCCCTCAAGGGCATTAAACAATCCTGCTTTCAGCGGAACCACCTCTGCCAGTGGCAGATAAAAGCCTGCCTCATGCTCTCTGGTGCTGCCCTGTAACAGATGGGTTTTTCCTGTTCCGGGTGGGCCGTATAGATAGATTTGAATGTCGGGGGAACCGGTTTGATGTTTTTTCAGCAGGCTCAGTAATTCCGTATTACTGCCCTGAATAAAACGGTTCAGCGTCGATTGTTCGCCCGGAAGGAAATCAAGAGGCAACTGATGATTCACTGTAGTCCCTGTGGATTCAATCCGAAAACAAGCCTGTCCACCGTATCTCGAGCATACAGGACGCGGTCCAGGTCAATGACCCGCAGAACCGAGGCAATGTCGGTATGTGTGTGCAATCGAAAACGGACTCCCTGCGGATCCATGCGGGTTATATCGGCCTGATTAACAAGACTGATGGAGCGAAGATAGGCCAGACTGCGTCCATAGTCAGCAGCATCGCGAATATCATCGATGATAATTTCTATATATTGAGGGCTGTCGCCTGGTGCAAAACCGGAAAACTGCTGTGCAATTCGATTCGCCAGTGGATTGATTCCAGCCGATACGACATCCTCAAGTGAACCGATGGCAACCGTTGCCGGCTGCTGCTCTCCCGCTGATTGCCAGCGGCCCTGCCAGAGACCTTCCTGCTCCAACAAATAACCAACCAATACATACTGGCTGGCGTATCTTTCAGAGGCTCTGGCAAGCACCTGCCCGCCCATGCCGGCAACCTGGATGAAATCAATGCTGGCGCTTTCCGTCAGATCCATAAGGGGCATGATAATCGGCATACCGCGCTGTGCTGCTGCTTTTTTCAAGACAGCAACTACTTCATGGTTACTGCCCTCCGCAATAATCTCGCGTCCCGCTTTGTCCTCTATCGCAAGCCAAATCAAGGTTGCCGGTCGCTCCTCGGGCCATATCGGCAGGCCTTGCTCCCTGATAATCTTCTGTACACCTTCCGGATTCAGCTTTGTCCAGAGAAAAAGCTGTCGCTCCCCGCCCTGCTCTGTGGACTCATAACCAAATTGTTCGACCAGAGGTCCTGTCGCCAGACCGTTGCTGTAAAAATAGGCCGACAGATCCATTGTTCCTGTAACTTTGGTGACCACCCTGCGCAATGCTTCTCTTAAAGCCTGATTACGCAGAGACGGGCTTTGACTGGCGACAGGTACCATTGCCTCATATAATCCGGGAACACGTGCTGCCCGTGCATTAAATGCCAGACACAATAACGCTATAACCAATAGTAAATAGTCGATGCGGCTTGAAACAAACAAATCCAGACTCCATTCCGTGTTTGAGGGTTTTGTATTGAATATTTCCAGGAAATCATGCTTATCGTACAATACCTCTTTGGAATTTTCCTGATTCACGCATGACCAACTATCCCCGCCCTTCCGAACAATCCCTGAGCTATTGTGATGCCGGCGTGGATATCAGTGCCGGAAATCGACTCATCGAACAGATCCGGCCATTTGTCAAGGCCACAATGCGTCCTGGTGTGCTTGCCGATATTGGTGGCTTCGGCAGTCTGTTCAGCATTGATACGGCACGATTCCCGGCCCCTGTTCTGGTCTCGGGTACTGACGGTGTCGGCACCAAATTAAAACTTGCCTTTGAGATGGAAAGGCACGACACCATTGGCATGGATCTGGTCGCAATGTGCGTCAATGACATTATTGTGCAGGGAGCAGAACCCTTGTTTTTTCTGGATTATTTTGCCACAGGCAGACTGTCACAGGAGCGGGCAAAGACCGTGATTCGCGGTATAGCCGAAGGCTGTCAACAATCGGGCTGTGCCCTGCTCGGAGGAGAAACGGCAGAAATGCCGGGCATGTACAATGAAACAGAATACGATCTCGCCGGTTTTGCCGTAGGCATTGTCAATCGAGACAAACTGATCGATGGAACCAGAATTGCCTGTGGAGATGCCATTATCGGGTTATCCTCCAGTGGCCCGCACTCAAACGGATATTCATTGATACGAAAAATCCTGGAAGTTGGCAACCACGATCTGAAGGCACCTTTTGGTGACAACAGTCTCGGCGAAATTCTGCTGACCCCCACAAAATTATATATCAAACCCCTGCTGGAACTTTTTAGTCAAATTGAAGTACATGGGCTGGCACATATTACCGGTGGTGGCTTAACCGAAAACCTGCCTCGCATGATACCAGACAATATGGCCGCCAGGGTTGCCGAGAGTGCCTGGCAATGGCCGGAAATTTTTATCTGGTTACAAAAGCAGGGCAATATCGAAACGGAAGAAATGTACCGCACGTTCAATTGCGGGATAGGAATGTGTGTCATTGTGGACAGTGATCAGGCCAAGGATGCTGTTGATATTCTACGGGACTGTGGAGAGAGCGCCGTCATTATTGGTACGATCACTGCCGGTAACAATCAGCGGTCTAAAGTAGAATTTATTACATGACAAAAACAGCAATGCTGCCAGCCAGGCTGGTTATCCTTATCTCCGGAAATGGCAGTAATTTACAGGCCATTATTGATCATATTGAATCAGGAGAACTTAATGCAGAAATTTCCATGGTGATCAGTGATAAAAAAAATGCCAGTGGCATTACCCGTGCCCGACGACAAGGCATTGCCGCTCAAATCGTTGAGCCCGAAACGGGAGAAACTCGCGAACAATATGATCACCGTCTTATCGAAATAATTGATGATGTTGGCTGCGACTACATAATACTGGCAGGATTCATGCGCATACTCAGTGATATGTTTGTCAATCGCTACAAAGGATATCTGTTAAACATCCACCCATCACTGCTGCCCGGCTATAAAGGGTTGAACACACACCGGCGGGTTCTCGATGCCGGTGAAAAAATTCATGGTGCCTCGGTACATTTTGTTACCCCGGCTCTGGATTCCGGACCGGTGATTATGCAGGCGATTATTGACATACTGCCGCATGATACGCCCGAAACACTGGCAGGCAGAGTGCTCGAAAGAGAACATTCACTGTATAGCCGCGTATTATCAATGTGCATCAACTCCGAGGTTAAGCTCTCAAATGATGATATTATTATGGATGGTCACAAGATAAACAAACCTCTGATACTGGAGTCCGAATGAGCCTGTTAAAAATACTATTCAGCCTGTACCTGCTTTCCTTGAATGCAGTGGTACAGGCCTCCCCTTCCTTCAAACCGTTTTCGGCCCAATACGATGTACTGCATGATGGTGAGCGTGTCGCCGTAACGACCCTCACACTAACCAGAGGCGATGAAGATATCTGGCTGTACTCAAGCAAGTCTAAGGCTGTGGGCTGGATTTCTTTTTTGTTCGACGGAAAAATTACCGAACAAAGCATATTCAACTGGGATAACGGTATGAGGATACTGTCATACCGCTATGACCGAAGCGGCAGGGAAAAGCACATTAAACTGAAGTTTGACTGGCAAAAAATGAAAGTGACCAATGATATTAACGGCGACCCTTGGGAAATGGACCTCTCGCCGGGAACCCTGGATAAATTAAGCATCAACCTTGCTTTGGCAGAACGCTTGTCAAGCGGCCAAACCAGTATCAGCCTCCCTGTAGCCGATGGCGGAAGACTGAAAACCTATGACTTCAACAAGGTCGGAGAAGAACGGGTTGATACACCCATGGGAAAGATAAAAGCCATCAAAATCAGCCGTAACAAACGCGGCAGGACAGGCCGGCAGACCTGGCTATGGCTGGCCCCGGAACTGAACAACATGATCATCAAAGTTGAAAAACATGATGACGATGACGGACTGTTATCAATGATGATCACATCGTTAAAGCAGAAATAAAAAACATGGGTTACAGGTTCCCCGTTCCTGACCTCTGCGATCAAGGTGCCGCCGTGTATATCCCCTGTCCATCGCCATAGTAGGACTCGAAAACATGTTGGTAAACGGCCTCGACCTTTTGCTGCAACAGCTCTGGTGAAAAGCTGTCCGGTAATTCCCTGTCCAGCAGGTCCTCGATACTGACTTTCACAGCAGCCCGAGGGCGTTGGGACTTGCGCCAATCCAACACCAGCTTTTCACACTTTAATGACTCCAGCAGATTCCTTGCTGCTTTCTTCACCTGCTCGATCTCCCGGTCGGAAAGATCAATCCGGGATCGGGTCAGGATATCAAACAGCGCCAGCTTTTCTTCCGATAATTGCTCCGCGACACCCCGTTTCTCCTCCTCGTTCAGGCTTTGAGCAAACTCTATCAGGCGCTGGAAGAGCTCGTCGATGTTCAGACTCCCGGCGTTATACTCATCGATCATCTTCTGGAACTGCTCCAGATAATCCATACGGGTGCGGTTGAGGCGCAGCATCCGCTTCAATTTGCTGTTCACCTGACCTTTCAGTTTTTCCACCTCCGTGCGTTTCTTGCCATTGGCGAATCGCGTCTTCAATGCCTCGAAATCGATCCGCGACAGATCGACCCAGTGCTCTCTGGCGCTGCCCGCCTTATAGGTCGCCGGCATTTCCCGGATCACATATCCCTCGGCATCGATGGACTCATCCAGCAGTGTTTCCACCTGCCCCATCACCCCGGAGATGTCCGCTGGTGGTGTCAGCGCCCGGATCTTTTTGGCCAGTACATTAATCAACCGGCACCGCGCCGCGAGCACCTTCGATTCACTGTCCGGCAGTATGGCCTTGTAAAGCTGCTGGATCGTTGCCGCTTGAGTCAGATACTGCTTCTTGCTGTCATCATTGATGATCAGCGCCTCCACTGCATCATTGAGCAGTTTGATCTTCTTCCACTCTGAAAAATGCTCCCAGCTTGCCGTCATGCTGCCGACCCGGCTGTGGCTGCCGTTGGAGAGAATGATGAGGGCGTTGTACCAGAAGAGCTGCGGGACGGTGTTTTTGTAATCGCTGAGATTGCCGGTGTAGGCCGTCTCCAGCCGTGTATGGGTTGCCTTCAGTTCGACGAACACCAGCGGGATGCCGTTGACGAAGCCGACCAGATCGGCCCGCCATGTGTACATCTCCCCCGGTCACCCAGAATTGGCTGACCAGTAGAAAATCGTTGTCGGCAGGATTTTTCCAGTCAATGAGCGTGACCGATTTCACCGTCTCGCTCTCGCCATCCGGCGCGGGAATCTTCACCTGCACGCCGTTCTTCAGCAGCAGATAGACCTCACGGTTGGCCTGTGCCGGAGCCATCGCACTGCGGTCGCGCATCAATTCCTCGATGGCCTGATCAAAAGCCCCGGCCGGCAGGTCGGGATTCAACCGCTCCAGCACCGGGCGCAGCCGCCCGACCAGCACCACCTCGGATTTTGTCTCTCGCTCCAGGGGACTGCCGCCCGCCGGGTCGAACTCATGGAAGCCGTTGACCGTCTCCCAGTCCATCGCCGCAAACTGCTTAATGGCCGGTTGCTCGACCAGTGCGTCTTCGGAGTAATCGGACATCATCTTCGGTTCATCATCAGGCCGATACCCGGCCCTGCTGCTTCAGGCGCGAATACGCCTTCTCAATATGCCGGGGCTTCATCAAATCCTTCTTGCGTTTAGTCCATGACTCCACCTTTGCACGGATAGCCTCCAGGTCGCCCTTAATACCCGCCTCGTGCAGGAAATAGGCGAGATTCTGCATCTCAGCGTCGCTCAGCCGGTAGTCCAAAGCGGCATACGCCTCCTTCAGTGCTGTCATTTCTGCATCGGAGACGCTCAAACCGACACCCACCAGCCGACAAACGGTAATTTGTTGTTTTTATTCATATTGACTACCATAAAACCCTGACTCAAGCCTCTGAGCCGCTAGAAATATTTGAGTTTTTGCCCCATACTGCTGATACTATGTGTATCTCATCCACCCACGGTGGAAGGAGTTGGGCCAACGTTCCGCGTTGGCCTTTTGCTTGCAGGCGGCTATTCACACCGCACTCCCCAGTACAAAACGCGCCCGTTCATGGCGCAGCATCTCGAATGGTGTCAACACCTTGATGTTCAGCCCGACACAAACATTGGGGATTTTTACCTTGTGGGGTGTGTCTGCGGGTTTTTCGTGGGTGACCACCACCAAACTGTGTGCCAGCGCATGGGATACCAGCCAGTAGTCCGCCACCTGCAAAAAGTTGTTTACTGCCGCGGGCGTATAACCGTTCTCCATTGACTGACCTGGGCCATGCCCTTCAGGACTTCCGCGTCAGGATCGAGAAATAGCTGTTCACCAAGTCCTTCTGCCCACTCGGTCAAGGCATCATCACCAGCCGCGATTTCATCCCCCACTTTGTCGATACTGAACACTTTCTGCTGCGCATTGCTCATAATCAGCCAGTCCCAGAATGCGGGACAGAAATCCAGGCCGTAGTGCAAATTGTTCGCCGCCATAAAGACGTTGGCATCCGGCAAATATTTCATCCGTGCAGTCCCAAACGCTGGGCCTCCTGATAGAAGGTAGCGGTTTTCTTGATACCCAGCATCCTGAACGCATCGGTAAACTGGGTTTGCCCCTCCAGCGTGCTCGCTACAAGCGCCCTGACAAACCGCTTTCCGGTTCTGGCGGACAGCGTGTTGTAGAAATTGCCGCCGCTACCCTCCCGGGAGGCCAGGGCCTTCAGACGCTTGAGCTCCGCGCGATAGGTCGCCCAAAGCGCCTCCTGGTTAAACGCCCCCAGATCGAACAGGCGACGGATGATGACCAGCGTGCTGATCTTGAACCGACGGGCGAGGCGCTGCATCTCTTCATGCAGATCATTGTTTGGATCGTAAACCGGACGCAGTTGTTCGAGCGGAACCAGCAGCTCCGCCGCCACCGCGTTGCACCAGCACTCGATCGGCTCATCTGGCTGAGTCGCAGCCTGGGTATCGGAGACGCCACTCTCCCCCAGCCACAGATGGGCCAGCTCATGGGCCAGGGTGAACATCTGGGCCGCCTTGGAATCCTTGCCGTTGATGAAGATCAGCGGTGCCAGGGGATCGGCCAGAGCAAAACCGCGAAACTCTTCCACATTCAAGGGGCGGTGCGTATTGCTGCCCACCACGCCGCTGACCATCACCAATATCCCGGCCTGCTCGACCTGAGAGATAAAGCGGCGCAGGGCTTCCGACCAGTTCGGCACCTGCCGTCGCTCGGCAAGATCGAAACCTATCGCCTGGGCGATCCCAGTCGCTACCCTGGGCACCTCGTCCGCGACGGCGGCGGATCGAACAAAGGTAACCGGCTCCACGCCATGCATGCGTTGATAATCCCGATACCAGGCCTGACGCTGTTGGCAGAGGTAAATGGTATCGAGCAGATCGACGCTCGGCCGAGACAACCGCGCCTCGGGCAGCGTTCGAAAGTCTGGTATCGGCAACGGCTCTTCGGGTGGCTGCGGGAGAAACAGCAGACCGATGGCGGTATGGGTGGCGTTAGCGAAGGCCTCCAGTTGCTTCAAGGTAGGCGCAAGCTCGCCCCGTAACCAGTCATTAAGCTTCGGAAACTTTTTCGCGAGCACATCGGCGCTCACACCGGCACGCTCCAGTGCCCAATGGAGCAAGTCGGGATTGACCGGAACCCGGGTACTCATGCCGCCTCCTTTCCGGTGTTGATGTCCAGTTCCGTTACATCCAATTCGCCGGAGATGAGTTTGGGGAGGAGGAGGTCGCGTGTTTGGCAGAGAATTTTGTTCCGCGCTCGTAAGTTTCTCGTATGCGCAAAAATGGGCTCGATGAAGTCCCGAAACTTCTCAAGAATATCTACGGCTGGAACCAATAATGGCAATGAATACGCCTGCTTTCTATTCAAGCCCGGCACAGCGGCGTCGTTGTTTATAAAATTCTGTTGTTGAAGGTTGTAGTAGACAAAATGCAAAGGCAGTTTCGTTTGTACGAAATAGACAGTGTCAATGGCGTAGAAATCCTCATTGGACCAAAAAACACTTCCAACATTGCCTTTTCGGCCCACGATGATTCCGGGACCAGAAGTCAAAGGCTTGTCATGGTATCCAACAATTCCACTGGAACCATAAACAGGTACTGCTCCGTCTTTGCGGTCTGTTTTCTTCAGTGCTTTTCCGTAAGCCAACTCGACTACATCGCCGAGCTTCTGAAGCTCCCACCCCTCCGGAATCTTCCCCAGTGGGGAATCGACCATGCACACGTGCTCATGACCAGGGAAGCGAAACCGGACGAACCACTCACGGTAGAGGTTCTGGGCCATCTCCTCCAGGATCTTGATGCGCCGCAGGTTGTTCTCGATCAGGTCGTCGTAGGTGGAGAGGATGGCGGCTATTTTTTGTTGAATCTCGCTTGATGGCAAAGGAATTTCCAGGGACTCAATCTGCCTACCGCTCATATTTGGCTGAGCCGCTCCATCCGCCAAATGATGAAAACGCCGTCTGTATTCATCACTGCTGAGAAGCGGCCACAAGTAGTCATACTCTGCACTGATCGGTTCGATCTTCGCAACACGCTGATTTAGCAAGAAAGGGTGTTGTGTTCTTAACCTACCTACTTTGCCAGCAGTAGCACCGGTCATCGCTATCAAGATGTCACTATCTTTCAAAACAAACTTCTGGAGCCGGTCTGTTAGGACGTTTTCTGGTATACACATGCAATCTTGTGTATCGACAGAACGGTCATCCTGAATATTCTTTATGCGGATCACCGGTATGCCGGTTTCTTGCCAATCTTTACTCTTGAACGCATAACCCGGAACGACATTACAGACATCGCCAATCCGAGAGAGCTGCCAACCGTTCGGGACGGTCATAGCTGAGACTCCAACAATGCAGTGGTGTTTTCTGCAATCCGCTCCTCCAACTCCCGCGCCTCGCTATTCAGCACCTCCAACTCCTCATTCAACTCCTCCAGCCGCTCGAAGAAGTCGAAATCGTCCTCCTCCCGCGCCGCGACACCGACATACCGGCCAGGGTTGAGACTCCAGCCCTGCCCCTCGATCTCCTCAATGGTCGCCACCTTGCACAGGCCAGGCACGTCCTTATAACCACCCTCCGGAAACTTTTCGGACAGCATCTCGGCGCTGTCGTGGCGGTTCTCCGGCTCCTCACCCCGGTAGAGCCGCACGATGTTGGCGACGAACTCGATCTGCTGCGGCTCGAAGTCGCGGTGGGCGCGGTCGAGCTGGCGGTAGATGTGGCGGGCGTCGATGAACAGCACGGTACCCTCGCGCTCGGTGCCGCGCTTGCCTCGGTCCAGAAACCAGAGGGTGCAGGGCAGTGTGACGGTGTAAAAGAAGTTGGAGCCCACCGCAACCATTACATCGACCGCTTTAGCCTCGATGAGCTGTTTGCGGATCTCCCGCTCCGAGGCGCGGGCATCGGAGGCCGAGTTGGCCATGACGAACCCGGCCCGACCCTGGCCGCTCAGGGCACTGTAGAAGTTCTGAATCCACAGATAATTGGCGTTGTCGGTGTGGGGCATGCCAAAGGGGAAGCGCGGGTCGTCCTTCAGGCGCTCCTTGTCCACCCGATCCACATTGAAGGGCGGATTGGCCATCACGAAGTCAAATCTGCCGGGACAGCGATGCAGGTCCTCATAATAGGTATTGCCTTGGCGGATGTCGCCGGCGAGGCCATGCACGGCAAGGTTCATCCTGCCCAGTCGCACGGTTTCGGCCAGACGCTCCTGGCCATAGATGCTGATCTCTGCGGCGGCGTTGGCTTTATGCTCCTGCACGAAGCGGGCGGACTGCACGAACATGCCGCCGGAACCGCAGGCCGGATCGAAGATGCGCCCGTGGAACGGTTCGATGATCTCGACGATCAGCTTGACAATGCTGGTGGGGGTGTAGAACTCACCGCCCTTCTGACCCTCGGTCATGGCGAAGTTGCCGAGAAAGTATTCGTAAATCCTGCCGAAGGCGTCGCCCTCGATGTCCATGGGAATGGAGCCTATCAGTTTGAGCAGTTCCACCAGGGTGGCGTTCTCCAGTCGATTGTAGGTTTTGGGCAGCACATCCTTGAGGTCCGGGTTCTCTGCCTCGATGGCCCGCATGGCCTGGTTGATCGCCTGACCGATGTTTTCTCCCTCAGGCAGCTCCCGCAGGCTGCCGAACCTCGCCGCCCCGGGCAGGTAGAGCACGCCCTCGGCCTGATAACGTTCCTTATCACTCGTACTGCGGCGACGACTGCTGCTCTGCTTGTCGATCTGCTTCTTCGCCTCGGCGAATTTCACATCCGCATAGCGCAGAAAGATCAGCCCCAGCACGGGGATGGAGTATTCCGATGCCTTCAGCTTTGAGTTGGCCCGCAGCTCATCGGCAGCGGCCCAGAGGTGCCTTTCAAGTTGGTTGCTGTCGGTGTTCATGGTTTCTTCCGTGTGGTCGCTGATCAATCGGCTTGGCCAGCGTTGGCCCTGCTGCCTGTTTTCGTGATCCGCTACATATTCAATGAGTTATCTCTATTATCCCCGAAAATTCAGAGCAGTTTGGGTGGCGTATTAGCCCCCTTTGAGTTCGAATTCCGCTTTGCCTTCATTGGAAACATGGTTAATCTTTTCGATCTGGCAGTCTGTAACTGGTGCTGCGACCGCCACCGGGGTTCTGAATGAAAATGCCTCTTTCTTTCAATGCCTGAATATCCCGAAGAGCTGTATCGTTTGAGCACTTGGCCAATCTGGCGTATTTCGAGGTGTTCATAAAGCCTTCAAAATCATCTTCAAGCATTCGATTAATAATCAAGCGCTGGCGGTCATTGACAGGTTTTTGATTAACAGCATCCCAGAGCTTTGCCTTGAACAGAACATTGCTGAGTATGGTCTCGGCATTGGTAATAGCGCGACCAAGGCAATCCAGAAACCATGACAGCCAGCCTGAAATTTCTGGCGTTGTACATTGTTGTTTCTCCAGTTGATCGTAATAGTGTTGCCGTTCCGTCTCAATCTGGGATGACAGGCTATAAAAACGGTCTTGCGTGCCGTCCGCGCGAGCCAGGGCCATATCACCAATGGCTCTGGCAATCCGTCCATTCCCATCTTCAAAGCGGTGAATGGTAACAAACCAAAGATGAGCAATACCTGCTCTGATCACAGGGTCAATGTCATCGCCGCCTGGAAAATTGCTGAGTGGCATCCAGCATCATCTCAACAATGCCTTCGATATTCCGGCTGGCAGAAATAAGCCCTGCGGTATCAATCTCGAGCCTGCGAGCAATAGAGGAGCGAACTTCCTCCGGGTTTAGATTTTCGCCTTCGATGGCCGAGGATTTGACTACGTCATTGGTCAGCGTGCTCAGACTGGCTTCGCGCTTAAGTTCAAAGCCCAGCCCTTCCATGCGCCCAAGCAATCGGCCCTGGCGATGGCGTATATCGGCCAATTTAGACGCAAGGGCTTCGGTATCCCATGTGAAGTTTGGCCAGTCTTGATGTTTTATGAATCCACATGTTAATCACCGTATTATTTAAGGCGATTATAGGGGTTGTTTACCGCAAGGCCAAGGCAAAATGCCGCAAAATATGTTGACCAGCTTTGCGGTAATCGCTGAGGGTGTGGCCGATGTGTTTACTTTATGTGATTTGGAAAAACCCGATATTGGCTTGTTATCAGATGAATTTCTGGAAGATGTTCGCCAGATGCCAGAGAAGAACCTTGCTGTTGAATTATTAGAAAAACTCTTAAAAGACAACATAAAAGCTAAAACAAGAAACAACATCGTTCAGAAAAAGAAATATGCTGACCGACTTCAGGATATTTTGCGGAAGTATAATAATCGCGCCAGCTTATCTACAATGTCCCGGAAATTCACAGTAATTCTGGCGGAGAGCCAGCCGTTCTAAATTTTTGGGGATAAATGCCTGAAGTCCAGAACCCTAAAAGCACTCCGCTGGAGTTTCACTTGGGCATGATGCCACTATTGTCATTGACATCGTCAGGCAAACACAGCTTAAGTTCCGCATATAAGCCTGTTATTGAACCGACTAGTGCCTCCCTGTGCCTGCTGTTGCCCAGAGTCTGTTCATGGATATCCGCTGGCAGAAATCTCCTCATCTCATTTTTGAAGGAATCTCCATTTATGATAGATGGACATTGGTTAATGATATTTTCAATCAGGGTAAAATATCCGGCTACTTGATAGTCTTCTATCTTGTTTTCCACCAGTTCGGGGTGAATGCTGGCACCCTGTTGCTGTATCCATGATAAATCCCAGATATCGCGGTGACGTACATATCCCGCAGCCGCCAGTGATATCAGCTTGTCTGCCATAATTTCATTAAGGGACTCAACGGTGATCAGGATATCGTCATAGCCATCCGGTAAATGCGCATGGTTTTTCTTTAATGCAAGCACTTCTTTCGTGTAAGCAGGAACATTGGTCACCTCGATCTTGATGCGTTGTCCAGGCAGGTCGCGATGCTCTGGGCTGGTTGCAACGGATACCTGCCATTTGTCCACTTTCAGATCAGTATGGCCGGGTTCTCTTTTCAGAGCGGGTGGTTCTTTAACCCTGACCTCTAGTTCGTATCGAGTGCCGAGATAATCCTCAAGACAGCCTTTTATGTCTTTAAGTGCGGCTGATGAAAACTCCTGTCCTCCTGCAAAGTCCAAGTCTTCGCTATATCGTTTGGAACCGTAACACAGCCTTAACGATGTGCCGCCCTGAAAAGTCAGGTTTTCCAGTGCGCCGGCTTGATGCAGGCAAAACAGGATGTCATAGTGAAGCAGCTCCTTACGGATCACCGGCCCCATATGGGCAACATGTGGGTTGAGCATTGCCCTGCCAACCATTGTTTCAAAATCTACCTCAGTCATCTTCATGGAGGATCTCTTCATCAATCAGAGCTGTATTGCGCCCAATCCGTTTGAGGTCGCGGTATGCCTTGTGCTTGCCAGCCAGCCTGAGTGGCCTGCCAACATCGTGAATATCATCAAGAATGTCATGTAATGGACGTGCCGTATGCGTGAACTCAATGGTGCCGAACGGGGTATTGAACTCGCCTTTTCGCCCTGTGGTCATGACAGTCAATCGCATCGGAATCTGTGAAATCACACCATGCTCGGACAGTGCTGACTCCAGGCTGACATAGCTATATTCACCACGGCGCAGTACTCTGGCAATCTGTTCCAGTGTGTGGACATACCCTTTCCCTGACAGCGTATTGACATAAACTCCAAGGGTCGCACGCATCAGCACCCTGCTTTTGACAAGCCTCTCCAGTCCGGCTTGCAGCGTGCGCGAGCTATGTTCAGGAAACAAGGTACCCAGATCCCGGTACGTGAACACCTGTCTTCCCTGCCTGTCTTGAGCCATTAACTGGCTAACAGCATGAATTTGCTTCATATCATCTAGCCTGTCACCACATTAATATATGTGATTATTGTTCACTTGAGGGACAGTATATACCAATTCAAGACATGTTAATACAAGGATTTGAGTTTATGGGTGGGTACCGTAACAACGCCGAAATAGTGACAGTCGGGTTTCCGCTGCCGATGAAGCGATCTTATTAAAAATCGGCAAAATATACCGCTTTATTTTTCAGAATTTATCTTGATATTCAATCGCTTATCTCCAATATCCCCAAAAATTCACAGCAGTTTTGGCGGAGAGCTAGGCGTTTGTAATTTTTGGACTTTTTTAGCCTAAGTCATTGATTTTCATAATGAAATCGCATGAATTAAAGTGGCATTTTTTTCATTTTATGTGATACTTCATCTCACTATTGACCACAATATCCACGTAACGTGTTGATTTTACTGAAATAAATCTTGAGGAGAATATCCGGTGAATCGGATGAATCACGGAATAGTCAGATTGATAGAGAACAGGGGATGCTTTCTATCATGCCACCGGGCGGTCGGTGATACAACGAGGCGATTGACTTTTCCACCTCGTTGTAAAAATGGATTCTAACTCAAATGGGGTGATTTTTATAACCCATTGATTATGAACGAACAATGACGATTTCGGCTCGCCGGATAAGACCAAAATAACGCCATTTAGGTCCAAAAAACTTGAACGGCTATGGCGGAGAGCGGGGGA
This sequence comes from Gammaproteobacteria bacterium, assembly GCA_965214035.1. GTDB lineage: Bacteria > Pseudomonadota > Gammaproteobacteria > JAJDYQ01 > JAJDYQ01 > JAJDYQ01. The sequence continues at coordinate 2,227,407 of OZ243932.1, forward strand.
TTCGAACCCCCGGAGGGGTTGCCCCCTCAACGGTTTTCGAGACCGCCGCCTTCGACCACTCAGCCAGCTCTCCGTTAATTTTGTCGGCCTGCCCGGCGGATGTTCCCGGTGGCCCCGGTGTTTGCCATGCCCGGCCGCAGGGCGCAAAGTAAACCCGATTGAGTGTTGACTGCAAACCGGTCTTGTTTTTTTATCGGTTGATACCCATGTAATACTCGCATATAATGGTGATATGTCCGCTCCAGAACAAGTAAATTATTGATTTTTAAGCTATACTTGTCAGGCAGTACCGGGGAACCAGCCCGATTTGGAGCTGTCAGTAATCATCAAGGTATTTAATGTAAATTGAGGAGAAGCGTTATGGAACAATTTAATCAGGCCCTGAGTCAGTCTCAGGCGTCAATCGTCTCTACCAACAAGGTACTGAAGAACACTTATCTGCTGTTGTCTGCCACGCTGGCCGTCAGCGCCGTTTCCGCCGTGGTCTCCATGGCGATTGGTGTGCCTCTGTGGATGTACATCGTATCGATCATTGTCAGTATGGTGCTTGGCATATTTGTATTGCCGAAAACAGCCAACTCCGCAGCCGGCATCGGTGTCATTTTCCTGATCACGGCCCTGATGGGTTTTGGTCTGGGTGCCCTCCTGCAGATCTATGCGGCCGTTCCCAAAGGTCCGCAGGTTATCGCCACCGCATTCGGTGGTACTGCTGCCATTTTTCTGGGTCTGTCTGGCTATGCACTGACAAGCCGCCGCGATTTCAGTTTTATGGGCGGTTTTCTGTTTGCCGGTATGATGGTGGTTCTGGTTGGTATTCTGGCCACCCTGTTTTTTCCGATTCCGGCATTGTCGCTGGCATTGTCTGCCGGCATCATCCTGCTGATGAGTGGTTTCATTCTGTTTGATACCAGCCGCATCATCAATGGTGGTGAGACCAACTATATTATGGCGACTTATGGCCTCTATCTCAGCATCTTTAATATTTTCATCAACCTGCTGCATCTACTGATGGCATTCGCCGGCAGTGATGATTAGTCAGCGCTGCCCGCTTTTCAAAAGCCCCGTTTAACGGGGCTTTTTTATTGTGATTACCGGAGCATAAATGGAACTGGCATTGAAAATCATGGTGGCTATCGCCATCGGCATGATGTTGTTTGCCATGTGGCCGGCCTATAAATACTGGTCACAGAACGGACCCAGGGCGAATAAGGGTGACTGGGCCAATGTCATGTTTATTCTGGGACTGGTTGTACTGTTCGTATCGTTATTGATCATGCTGGTGCAGTAACAGGAGGGCATCCATCACTGGTTGGTGGCATCGGTGCAGCGGAGGTATCAGGGCCATCCTGATGGCTTGCCGACAACCTGGATTAGCTTTCCATCTTTGCCCTCAGGAAGCCAAAAATTTCTTCCATCGCAACAACCTCTGTCTTGTCCAGATTCCGCCTGTCCTTATATTCAAGTATGCCGCTGTCCAGCGAACGATCACTGATAATAATTCGATGCGGAATACCAATCAGCTCCATGTCCGCGAAAATAACGCCGGGCCTTGCCTTGCGATCATCGTATAAAACATCATAACCGGCGCGTTTGAGGTCGTCATATAGCTTGTCCGCAGATTCTCTCAGCCTGACTGATTTGTGCATATTGACGGGTACAATCGCGATCTGAAACGGGGCTATCGCGACAGGCCAGATAATCCCCTTGTCATCATGGTTTTGTTCAATAGCCGCCGCAACAACCCTCGACACACCGATGCCATAGCAACCCATCGTGATGGTGACGGCCCTGCCGTTCTCATCAGGCACTTCCGCCTTCATTTTGGCGGCGTACTTGTCGCCCAGTTGAAAGACATGACCAACCTCAATGCCGTGAGCGACAGACAGAGTGCCTTGGCCATCGGGGCTTGGATCGCCATCAACGACATTGCGAATATCCGCCACCTCCGGTTCGGGCAGATCGCGCCCCCAGTTAACGCCGGTAAAATGATAGCCGTCCTCGTTCGCACCGCAGACAAAGTCGGCCATCGTGGCGGCGCTTTGATCGGCGAGCACCTTGATTTTCATCCCCACCGGCCCGACAGAACCCGCTGAACAGCCAATCGCCTGCCGAATCGCCTCATCGGAAGCCATGGTCATGGGGGCAGCGACGGATTCCTGTTTTGCGGCCTTTACTGCATTGACAACATGATCGCCGCGAACGACCAGAGCAACTACGGAGTTTTCCTCTGAGCCATTGACCAGCAGGGTTTTGAGGCACTTCGAGGCATCGATATTGAGAAAGCTGCACACCTCTTCAATGCTGTACTGGGAGGGTGTATGTACCTTCTGCATCTCTTCGCTCGCCTCTGCCCGGCCCGGACTGGCCGGCGCGGCCTCGGCCATTTCAACATTGGCTGCATAGTCAGACTGACTGGAAAAGGCGATCACATCCTCGCCAGATTCGGCCAGCACATGAAATTCATGTGACAGATTGCCACCGATGCTGCCGCTATCCGCTGCTACCGCGCGGAACTCCAGTCCAGTGCGCCGGAATATACGGATATAAGCATCGAACATGTTCTGATATGTTTCGTCCAGAGACTTCTGGTTCAGGTGGAAGGAATAGGCGTCCTTCATCAGAAATTCCCGCGCCCGCATAACACCGAAGCGAGGGCGGATTTCATCCCTGAATTTGGTTTGTATTTGATAATAGTTAACCGGCAGTTGCTTATAGCTGTGAATTTCGCGCTGTGCCAGACTGGTAATGACCTCTTCGTGGGTCGGGCCAAAACAGAATTCCCGATTATGCCGGTCAGTAAACCGCAACAACTCCGGCCCATACTGCACCCAGCGCTCGGACTTCTGCCATAACTCGGCAGGCTGGACAGCCGGCATCAGCAATTCAATAGCGCCGGCATTATCCATTTCCTGCCGAACAATACTCTCTACCTTGCGCAGCACCCTTAATCCCAGTGGCATCCAGACATAAATTCCGGCAGCTACCTGCCGTACCATGCCGGTGCGCAGCATGAGTCGATGGCTGACAATCTCCGCATCGGCGGGAGCTTCTTTCAGGGTATGGATTGGAAACTGACTCGTGCGCACCGGAATGTTCCTGGATAAATTGAAGGAAAGAGAGTGAATTCTATCCCGGCAGGAGACGAAATTCGAGCCAGTGTATAAGCCGGACATGAACCATAAAAAGAGCGGTTTATGGTGGGTTCACACAGGACCATGCGACATTTTTTATATTGTTGTATAATGTACAACCGTTTGTTGTGGGTAGATAACCGCCCGCGCAGGGCCATTTTATCAGGAGTTGGATTCATGCGTCATTTGATTGCTGTACTGGCAAGTACAATCATATTCATTATAAGTTCTCTGGCAGTAGCTGGTGATATTAACGCAGGTAAGGAAATTGCCGTGAGCAAAGGTTGCGCCGGTTGTCACGGCATTGACGGCAACAGCGTCAATGCCAACTGGCCCAAGCTGGCCGGCCAGAATGCCAAATATCTTGCCAAAATGCTGAAGGTCTTTCGCAGCAACGATTCCGAGACCTATGGTCGCATTAATCCCATAATGGCCGGCACGGCCAAAGATCTGACAGACGAAGACATCGCCAATCTGGCCGCCTATTTTGCTTCTCAGCAAGCCAAAACAGGCGAAGCCGACCCTGAGCTAGTTGACCTTGGCTATCACATTTATCGTGGTGGCGATAAGGATAAGGGTATTCCAAGCTGCATGGGGTGCCATGGCCCGACCGGTGCCGGCAATCCGGCCAGCAGCTACCCCGCTCTGGCGGGTCAGTGGGCCGTCTATACCGAGGCACAGCTGCTTTATTTCAAAAGTGACAGCCGCCGCACGGACCCGAACCAGATGATGCGCAACATCACATCCAAGATGAATCGTGAAGAAATCCAGGCGGTTGCCTCCTATATTCAGGGTTTGTATGACTGAAATACACATCCCGCTGCCCGGCGGGATTTTTTATTGCGAGATATGGAACCAGTCCTCACATACGGTCTCTAAGCCGCATCTATAAACCGGAAAACACCCTCCAATGTGCCCCAAATATTTTTTCTCTGCGCTGATTTTCTCTCTGGCGTTCAATATTTCCACGCTGACCCATGCTCAGGAACAAGCCTCAAAGCCCGTAGAAGGTATTCACTACGAGCGTATAGAACCTCCACAGGCCACATCGGCACCTGCGGGAAAAGTCGAAGTTACAGAGTTTTTCTGGTACGGCTGTCCGCACTGCTATCGCCTTGAGCCTTATGTCAAGGGCTGGCTGAAACATAAGGACGAAAACATTGTATTCGTGCGCATCCCTGCCGTTTTGAACCCCAAGTGGGAAGCTCATGCACGATTTTACTATGCGGCCGAGGCACTTGAGGCCATCGAGCAACTACATGAGCCGCTTTTAATCGCCATACATGAAAAAAAGCAGCGTCTCTACAAAGAAGCCGATTTGATTGATTTTGCCGAATCCCTCGGCGTTAATCGCGAAAAATTTACGGAAGCCTATCGTTCTTTCAGCACAGATGTAAAAATTCAAAAGGCACGCAAACTGATTCAAGCGTCCAATATCACCGGTGTGCCGGCCATTACGATCAACGGTAAATTCCTCACCAGCGGCTCTCATGCCGGCAGCTATGAAGGTATGATGTATCTGATACATCACCTTTCCAAAGAAGAGCTGGAATTGGCCGATAAAGGGGAATAACCCCGGTTCAATATCCGGTCGTCTCGCCTCCTGCCCCCGGCAGGCCTGTTCGGGAGGCAGTCACATATCTCCTGAGTCAGGACAATCAGCAGCTATTTGCGAACAAAGGCAAATGTATCATCCGTCGCGCTGTGGCACCGGCTGCACCTGACGATAATCCTGTCAGATCGGGTAAATCTCCCGGTAGCCGTGGTTCAACAAGGATCAGGGAATCTCTAAGTCAGTCCATCCTGCAGAGCACCTGTTCGAGGAAGGCAGACAACGAATACGAGAGTACGGTTTGACTGTTGGCTTCAAGAGGAAATCTGCGCCACAGCTCTGACGATACATCCCGCTGAATACCTGAACAATCAGGAGGTTTCCAGAAGCGGGCGGCCCGGCGTACAGCGTATGGAAAAACCGGGACAAAAAAACGGCGGCTGCAGCCGCCGTTTTTATACCCCTCTCCAGAAACCAGTCTTACATGTTTACTTTGATTTCAACACGACGGTTCATGGCGCGACCTTCACTGGTCCCGTTATCAGCCGCTGGGTTCGACTCACCTTCTCCTCTGGCATTGATGCCGGATATACCCTTGCCTTCCAGATAGGATTTCACCGAATTGGCGCGTCGCTCAGACAGTGCCTGATTATAGGCCTCGGGACCGGTACTGTCGGTATGGCCTGTCACATCGACAGACTTGACCTTGCTGGTATTGCGGTTAATCTGTGCGGCCGCATCATCCAGAATCGTCCTGGCTGAATCTTTCAGGGTGGCACGGTCAAAATCAAAGTGAACGCCCTGCACATCAATTCTGGCAGTGAGCTCGCAGCCACGGGTCTCTACACGCGCACCTCGGGCTGTACCGGGGCAATCATCTTCATGGTCAGCAACGCCATCGCCATCGCTGTCGGGACCACAACCGTTCTCATTGACGGAAACACCTGCCGGTGTGCCGGGACAGTTATCCTTATAGTCAGCAACGCCATCGCCATCGCTGTCGATGCTGCAACCGTCTTCGTTGACGGGAACGCCTGCCGGTGTGTCGGGACAACGATCCTTATCATCGGTTACCCCATCGCCATCAGAGTCATTGCCTGACCCTGCCTCGCCACACTCTCCCATCTCGGGGGTCCATCGTGTGGTATGCAAACACCCGCCTACACCATTGCCGGTGAATGTGCCACTGGCATTATGCACAAAGCCAGGATCATGGGCAGAAGCCACGGAGGGCACCATCCCCAGTACCACAAAAAGCGGCAATGCGACCATTACGATTTTTGAAAACTTAATCATGTTCATCTCTGAGCTTCCCTTATTAACCAGAATTAATGACTTTCAGACACCAAGCATAGCTAATTTGACAGATAATCAAAACCTCTCATTCAGCATAAATGCCCTGATTTTCCGCATACTAACGATTCTGTGCTGAAAGGACAATAGTTTTATACCGTCAGCGAACCCTGATCACTGATTAGCGCAACCGCAGTGTCCCGGAACCTGCATTTTTAACGATTATCGGTTGCCCGGTTCAATGTTCTGATATTCAGGGGTTCCTATTATACATTGGGATATATTGCTAAAAACCGTATTGAGTCAGAGCCTCGAACAATGGACTGATGCAAAGCAGGCAATGATGACAGTGATCCTGGCACGGGACCCGTAGCAGAATGATTGGTCAACTAGCCACATGTTCTGAAATTCGTCACACAACCGAATCTTCAAGGCCCCTGGGTTGTGAGGATTACGGATGCGTCACAATGGGCCTGGGGGTATCCATGCTGCAAACTGTGGGGCCTCCTCAGTTCCATCCAGATGCTTTGGGGAACTGTTTTCGACAAATCCACCGCAAGCGACCAGATAAGCCTCCGGTTTCGGAGAATTTCCAGGGTGCTTGAATCCTTGATATGGTAGCTATGGGTGGACTTGAACCACCGACCCCAGCATTATGAATGCTGTGCTCTAACCAACTGAGCTACATAGCCACAATTCTTTCGACCAGACGGCCCAAAACAGGATTGTCCCTGCTGCCATCTGCGTTGTCAACGCCGTGCATGAATTCACCACGGGCGGCATTTTCTGTTGGAATTGATAAGAGCCTTAGCCCTGTGACCAGTGTGTTGATACGGCACCCATCTTCATCCTCCGAAAAGTGCAATATCTGAACCTGTACACAGGGGGACTCATGTCAATTTCCTTGCATCTCTGCTTCAACCTGATATATTCAAGAAACCACTAAACACATAAAGGAGAAAATTTCTTATGAAAACAATATGTAAAATAGGGGCAGCAATGCTTTTCAGCGCTGTCAGTTTGTCATCCCATGCGCTTGATGAGTTAAATGTGGCTTACTTTTTAGAGTGGCCCTCTGCCAATCAGGTGGCGCAACTGGAGGAGACTTTTGATAAACGCATGGGGCTGAAGGTGAATTGGCGTTCATTTGATAACGGCAATGCGATGACCGCAGCGATGGTGGCAGGAGATATTGATATTGCGTACTCACAGGGTTTTGTGCCTTTTGTTGTTGGCGTCAGTAAAGGAGTAGATTTGAGACTGATTGGCGTTGCCATGACCTACTCGGAGAACGACAACTGCGTTGCCAATACAAGTCTGGACATTACCAAGGAAAATGCAAAGACCAAATTGCCTGGCAAGAAAATTGGCACACCGACAGGCAATGTGACCCACTACAAGCTGTTGAAAATGCTGGATCATCTGGGAGTGGATAAAGACGATGTTCGCATCCTCAACATGAGTAATGCCGACGCCTCGGCGGCATTTTTGCGTGGCGATGTCGATATGGCCTGTGGCTTTGGCGGTTCCCTTAATCGCATGAAAAAGGAAGGTTCAGTGATTATGACGGGTGCCGAGCAGGAGGCAATCGGGCTCAAGGTGTTTGATATTGTCTCGGTAACCGGTGATTTTGCTGAAAAGCATCCCGATGTAGTGCGACAGTTTATGCAGATTACTGAAGATGCAAACCTCGCCTATAACCGCTATCCGGAGCGTTTCTATCAAACATTGTCCAAGGCCTCCGGCATGAAGCTGGAAGATACCATTGACACGCTGAATAAATTCTCATTTCTTGACAAGTCGGAGCAGCTTTCCACCCAATGGATGCTGGGAGGAATACAGGAATTTACCAAGGAAGTAGCAGATTTTTTTGTTGAGCAAGATCAGTTGCCGCGCTCTTTGAGCCAGGATCAGTACAACAAAACCATTGACGCCAGCTTTTTGGCTGAAGTCAAATAGCCCGCACAGTCCGTCACCCGTACCGGGTGACGGACTGTATTTTTGCAGGCATCAACCTGCCTGCTTAACAGTCTTCTGTATTCGGTGGCTTGCCATGCTTAAAGTCAAGGATCTGTCAATGGTCTATGAGACACCCGGGGGAGAGAAGGTCTCGGCCCTGTCAGATATTTCATTCTCACTGGATAAGGGTGAGTTTCTAACGGTCCTGGGGCCCTCCGGCTGTGGCAAAACCACATTGCTCAATATCATTGCCGGTTTTTTACAGCCTACTCAGGGAGAGACCATCTTTGATGATGAACTGGTTTCCGGTCCCAGCCCTCAGCGCGGTATGGTTTTTCAGCAGGGTGCTCTGTTTGAATGGATGTCGGTAGAAAAAAATGTCAGCTTCGGCCCGAGGATGGCGGGCAAACCCAGGCCGGATGCAGAAATCAGGGATAATACCCAACACTGGCTGGACACAGTGGGCTTGTCTGATTTTGGCAAAAAGCCGGTTTATGAGCTGTCTGGAGGTATGCAACAAAGGGTGGCGCTGGCGCGTTGTCTGGCCAATGACCCCGGCCTGATTTTGATGGATGAACCGCTGGGGGCACTGGATGCCCTGACGCGGGAAAAAATGCAGGGACTGCTGCTGAAGCTCTGGAAAGAAACCGGTAAGACAGTCATTTTGATCACTCACAGCGTTGAAGAGGCCCTCATACTGGGTGAGAGATTGTTTGTCATGGCACCCAGACCGGGAAGAATAGAAAAAGAATACCGGCTGCCTTTTGCCGAACAGGGTGTGGCAGACGATAGTAGAAAAATCAAGGCCCAGCCTGATTTTGTGCAGGTTCGTGAAGAAATTATCAGTATGATCTGGGCAATGGAGGAAGAAATCATGGGACACCAAGGAGAAAAGCAATGAAAGCTATCTTGAAGATGTTAAATGCTGAAAATGCCGAAAATCAGCGTAAAACAGTCAGTTTTGGTGATTCTTCGCTGGTAGAGGCACCCGGTGGGCGCATCTGGACCTTTGTCAGCATTGCCTTTCTGCTGCTGCTGTGGGTATTTTCAGGCGTTTTTGGCTGGGTTGAGCCTCTGTTCTGGCCACCTATTGGCGATGTCTGGCATCAGCTGAAAGTCATTGCCTCAGAGGGTTACCGTAATGCCACCCTGCTGGAACACATCGGCATCAGCGTTTACCGGGTTCTGATGGGATTTCTACTGGGATGTCTGGTAGGTATTCCGCTCGGCTTTGCCCTGGCTCTGTCGCGCATAATGAATCGAATTTTTGATCCGATTGTGGAATTTTTTCGTCCGATGCCGCCACTGGCCCTGATTCCGCTGGTTATTCTGTGGCTGGGTATTGGAGAAAGCGCAAAGATATTTTTATTATTTCTGGCTGCGCTCTGGATTATGGCGCTGGCGACCCGCTCCGGGGCGATGTCAACCAACATCTCCAAGGTTTATGCCGCCTACACCCTGAATGCCAATAAAAGGCAGATACTGTTCCGCATAATACTGCCCAATGCCCTGCCAGAGATTTTTACAGGTATGCGTGTTTCGATGGGCGTATGCTGGGGCACTGTGGTGGCGGCGGAGCTGGTTGCTGCCGAATCTGGAGTCGGCATGATGATCATGGTTGCCAGCAAGTTTTTATCGACCGATATAGTCGTGCTTGGCGTGATCCTGATCAGTCTGGTTGCCTATGCCATTGACATTCTCATGCGCACTCTGGAGGCGCGTCTGGTGCCTTGGCGAGGCAAGTCAGGCCACTAGCATGATATTCACTCCGCGACAGCCCGTGGTAAAACATCGTTATTGAAGCGATCCGATACGTGCGGGCATAAACCGAACCGCATACAGCGGTCACGTTGCTTATATCTCCTTTTTTCTTTCACACCAGAGCATACACACCATGAATACAGACTACTATCAGTTACTGACCGATTTCGGTCGCGCTTTTAACCGCCACGATGCCGACGCACTGGTGGCCATGATGACCGAGGATGCCTGTTTTTATGCGCCGGTAGGCAAGGCAGTTCACGGCAATAAAATCACTGGCAGAGATGCGATAAAGTCGGCATTTACTGCGGTCTGGGAGGCCATGCCCGATGCACACTGGCAGGCCGGCGATATTTTCGTCTGCGAAAATCGCGGTCTGGCCGAATGGGTATTCAGTGGAACCGGCAAGGACGGCAGCCGCATTGAGGCGCAGGGCTGCGATGTCTTCACCTTTAGAGACGGCAAAATATCGGTCAAAAACGCCTTTAGAAAGCAGGTCAACCCTGAATAATGCCGCCTGAAAAATACAATCTGCACTACGACCCTCTGGTGAATAAAACACCCGGTTGCGGTGCGGACTATGCGCCGACCTACTGGGTTGATTCTGCCGGAATGGAACCGGAGGATGATGGCATGGTGACGGCAGACATATCGGTTGATACCGCAGTCATTGGTTCAGGGTTCACTGGCCTTGCCACGGCGCTTTTTCTGGCCAGAGAGCACCACACTGAAACAGCCGTGCTGGAAGCCAACCGCCTGAGCTGGGGATGTACCAGCAGAAACGGCGGACAGGCCCAACTGGCAACCGGCAGACTGAACCGTCGTCAATGGCTCAAAAAATGGGGAGAGACCACAGCCAGGGCGCTGCACGAAGAAATCTGCCGGGGCTTTACCACCTTTGAAGCGATCATCAAAGACGAAGATATTGACTGCGACCTGACCGACAGAGGGCACCTGTATATTGCCCACAAGCCCGGCATGCTGGCCCGGCTGGCTGACGAATCAGAGCTGAACAACAGGGTATTTTCCTACAATACCCGGATAATCAGTGCCGATGAGCTGAAGGCTGGATATGTGGATGAACAGCACAGCCATGGTGCCCTGCTCGAACCGATAGGTCTTGGTGTGCATCCGGTTAAGCTATCCTGCGGTTATGCCATGGCAGCCAGAAAACATGGTGCCAGGATTTATACATCCAGCCCGGTGACTGCCTGGGAGGAAAAGCAGGGCTATCATTACCTTATAACCCCGAAGGGCACCGTCAAGGCGCGTAGAGTTGCCATTGCCACCGGTGGTTATACCCATGCCTCGCTGAACCCCTGCCTGTCCTACCGCTATATGCCGATACTTTCCAACAGCGTCGTAACCAGCGTTTTAACGGCAGACCAGTTAGCCGGATGTGGCATAAAGACCAATATGATTATGACCGATACGCGCATACTGAGATTTTATTACCGCCTGCTGCCGGATGGTCGCATGCAGATCGGGACGCGCAGCGCCATTACCGGCAGCGATGCCGACAATAAAAAGCACTACGACCTGCTGATTAACGGACTGCATCAGAAATTTCCGGCACTCAAGACGGCGACCATTGACTACTCATGGTGGGGCTGGGTTGATGTAAGCCATGACATGATGCCCAGAATCGTACAGGCCGATAACAAAAACATCTTCTATGCCTTGGGCTACGGTGGCAATGGCGTATCCTTTTCAGTGCAGGCCGGCAAAAGAATGGCGCAAAGAATTGCCGGAGTATTTGACAGAAAGCTGGAGACGCTCCCTATCTATAACTCACAGCTACCCGCGCACCCGCTGAGGCCGTTGCGCCGGGCCGGGCAGCGGCTTCTGTATCACTACTATCACGGCCTGGACAGGATCCTGCCCTGACCTGTCTCGGCAGCCCGCGTACTGCGGCATCCGAACAAAATCCTGCTGCAGTTGCAGTCTGCATGATGGCGCGCCCGGCGGGAGTCGAACCCACGACCTTTGGCTTCGGAGGCCAACACTCTATCCATCTGAGCTACGGGCGCATTGAATGCGGAGCGGATATTTTAACCCGGTTTCCCCCTGCGCTGACGCAAAAACAGACTTTATCTGCCCGATACAGGCTGACATCGGCTAAACTTGCCAGCCACACCGACTTGCAACTATCCCGATGGCAAAAATACCGACCGTAGGATTTATCAGTCTGGGCTGTCCCAAGGCCCTGGTTGATTCCGAACAGATACTGACGCGCCTGCGTGCCGAGGGCTATGGCCTGTCGGCCGACTACCAGGGTGCCGATCTGGTGGTAGTCAACACCTGTGGCTTTATTGATGAAGCCAGGGCCGAATCGCTGCAAGCCATTGGCGAGGCACTGGACGAAAACGGCAGGGTCATCGTCACCGGCTGCATGGGTGCCGATGCGCAGGACATTACCGGCATACACCCGGACGTACTGGCAGTCAGCGGTCCCCATGCCTGCGAAGAAGTGATGCAGGCCGTTCACAGCCACCTGCCGCCACCGCATGAGCGGCATGACGACCCGGTCATGTCGAGAGCCAGACTGACGCCGCACCACTACGCCTATCTGAAAATATCCGAAGGCTGCAACCACCGTTGCAGCTTCTGCATCATCCCCGCTATGCGCGGCGATCTGGTCAGCCGACCGATCAGTGAAGTCATGGACGAAGCCATCCGCCTGATAGAGACCGGAGTACGCGAACTGCTCGTCATATCACAGGACACCAGCGCCTACGGGGTGGACCTGAAATACCGCGCCGATATATGGAATGGTCGCCTGCTGAAGACCCGTTTTACCGAGCTGGTCAGCGCCCTGGGCGAGCTCGATGCTTGGACACGACTGCATTATGTATATCCCTATCCACATGTTGATGAAGTGATTCCACTGATGGCGGATGGTGCAGTGCTGCCCTATCTCGACATTCCGTTTCAACATGCCAGTCCGACGGTACTGAAAAACATGAGACGCCCCGCGGCCGGCGAGAAAGCCCTGCAACGGATCAGGCGATGGCGGGAAATCTGCCCGGAATTGACCCTGCGCAGTACTTTCATTGTCGGTTTTCCGGGCGAGACCGACGATGATTTTGAAATGCTGCTGGACTTTCTGGAAGAAGCGCAACTGGACCGTGTCGGCTGTTTTCAATACTCACCGGTAGCCGGTGCCAAAGCCAATGAACTACCCGATCCGGTTGATGAAGACACAAAACAGGAACGTCACGACCACCTCATGCACCTGTCGGCCCGCATCAGCGAAGCAAGGCTGCGCCGCAGGATCGGCCAGACCATCACCGTGCTGGTCGATGGTGAAGACGAGCAAACCGGTCGTATTGCTGCCCGCTCATCAGCCGACGCGCCGGAGATAGACGGCGTGGTGTTGATCGATACCGAAGCAGATCTGCGGCCCGGTGATTTTGTTCAAGTGACCATCAACGATGCCGGTCAATACGACCTCCACGCCACCATGGCCGGATAGACGCATGGGTACATGGGCAATAAAACAGGCCGCGGATATCATTATCGCGGGCGGCGTCATTGCCTACCCGACCGAAGCCGTCTATGGACTGGGCTGCAACCCGTTTGATGCTCGGGCTGTCATGCGGCTGCTGGGTATCAAGCGGCGCGCCCCCGGGCAGGGAGTCATACTCATCGGCCACTCACACCGGCAATTCAGCGATCTGGTCCGGCCGCTTGACAGGGAGACCCATGAAAAAATCATGGCGCACTGGCCGGGGCCGGTCACATGGCTGCTGCCTGCATCCGCAGACTGCCCGCGCTGGCTGCGGGGAGAACACAACACGCTGGCTGTCAGAGTGACTGCCCACAAACAGACGCGCCGGTTATGTGGTGCCTGTGGCCTGCCGCTGGTCTCAACCAGCGCCAACAGACACGGACAACCGGCAGCCCGTACCGCCCTGCAGGTACGCCGGCGTCTGGGTGATGAAATGGATATGATCCTGGCCGGCCCGACCTCCGGCCATACCCGGCCAAGTGAAATACGGGATGCGCACAGCAACAGGCGAATAAGATAATCTGGCCGATTGAATGGACTGCAATGGACACGGAAATCTGAAAAACACCATGTCAAACATCAACACTCAGGCGGTTAAAGACTACCTGCTGGAATTGCAGGAACACATCTGCACAGCCATGGAACAGGCCGACGGCAGGGCCCGATTCCGGCGTGACAACTGGCAGCGCGAAGCGGGCGGCGGCGGCCTGTCCTGCGTCATGACCGAAGGAGCCGTGTTTGAACAGGCCGGTGTCAACTTTTCCCATGTCCACGGCACCGACCTGCCGGCCGCCGCCACAGCGCAACGTCCGGAACTGACCGGACGCTCCTATCAGGCCATGGGCGTATCGCTGGTATTCCACCCGCTCAACCCCTACATACCCACCACACACATGAACGTGCGCCTGTTCATGGCAGAAAAAGAGGATGAACCACCGGTCTGGTGGTTTGGTGGCGGGTTTGACCTCACACCCTGCTACCCGTATGAAGAAGACGTAATCCACTGGCATAAAACCTCAAAAGCCGCCTGTGACCCGTTTGGAGAAGACATTTATAACCGCTACAAAAAATGGTGTGACGAATACTTCTACCTGAAGCACCGCGGTGAAACCCGTGGAGTGGGTGGCATTTTCTTCGACGACCTCAACGCATGGGACTTTGAACGATGCTTTGCCTTTCAGCGCAGCGTCGGCGACCACCTGCTCAAGGCATACCTGCCGATTGTGGAGAGACGCAGGCAGCACCAATACGGTCAGCGTCAGCGCGACTTTCAACGATACCGGCGCGGTCGCTATGTCGAATTTAACCTGGTCTATGATCGCGGCACACTGTTCGGACTACAGACCGGCGGGCGCACCGAATCGATTCTCATGTCACTGCCGCCCAGCGTCCACTTTCGCTACAACTGGCAACCGCCGCCCGGCAGCGAAGAAGCGAAGCTGTACGACCGCTACCTGCAGCCGCAGGACTGGCTGCGGCAGGCATGACACCATGACCGCAACACTCAAGGACATGGTGGCAAAACAACGCCGGCAACTCGAACAGACACTGGCCGCCCCCCTGTCCGAACTAGCTGCCCGGCTGGTGTCGGACATGGGTGACCGGCAACAACTGGAAGCCACCCTGAAAAACAACTGCGGCACACTGAAAGACTGCAAATACATGTACGTACTGGACGACAAAGGCATACAGATAACAGCCAACATGACACGCCGGGGTACAGACGAAAGCCAGTTGGGTCGTGATCGCTCACTGCGGCCCTACATGGCCGGTGCCTTTGGCAACACCAGCTTCCGGCTGTCCAGCGCCTACATCAGTCGGCGCAAAAGGCGGCCCAGCCTGACAGCCATACAGGTCATCCGCGACGCGGCCGGCCAGCGTATCGGATTTCTGGGAGTTGACTATGATTTACGGGAACTGACACACAGTGAAAGCATGTACGAAGAAGATCGACAATGGCGCCAGCTCAAGGGCGATCCCTCGATCCGCTCCAACCTGTTCATGCAATCGCGCGTACAAAGCCCGATGGACGACCATATGGAAGATGTATTCAGCCTGATGAACGAACTGATGACCCTGCAGGGCGTCCATCACGGCAAATTTCACTTTGCCAGCAGCCGCGCCACAGTCTGGCATGTCGATGACCCCTTCGACTACCACATCCTGTCCATCGAGGAACTGATCAACCCGGACATCTGCCTGGCCTGGCCGAGACGCCCCTATTTTGACCGCGCCATCGTCCCGCCGGACATGATCATGCCCGTATTCAAACGCTTTGGTGCCCTGCGATTTGCCGATGAAACCATCTACCTGCGCGCCGGTTCACTGAACATCGTGAACGGCATGATTGGCCTGAATTTTTCCTGTGACGGCTCACACTACCTGCCCTGGACCGAATTTATGGACAAGGGACTCGACTTCTGGTTCGGCACAGATGCGCAGCGATAAGGAAAAATCCGGCCAAAACCGTCCGACGAGCGGTTTTTTATGGTCATTGATCCATTTTTGTGTAAAATAAACCTGAAAAGGCGATATGGCGGGCTTGACAATGCCAGACAGGCCGTTTCACAATGGGCATATTATGCAGGCAGGGGGGGGATGATTCTGCCTGCAACCGTTATGGCAATCCAGCGTATTGAAACAAGGAGGAGACTGTATCCATGAATGCCAACCAGAAGACGAAAACCGGCCGATCCGGTCGCCATGGTAGATTCGCCGCCATACTCCACCGTGCCCGCACGGTGATGCAATGGATGGGTCACCGTGCCGTTGCGGATACCGGTTCTGCGGATGGCGGGGCACAGCCATGCAATCAATTCCCTGCTGTTGCTGAGCATCGGCGGCCATCTGCAAACAGTCATCCATTAAACCAGCCGCTATTTGTTCGTCGCTGGCCGCTATCACCCCCCCCCCCCCCCCCCCCCCCCCCCCCTCAAAAAATGGTGGGGAAATCGGCCATGAGGCGCCTCATGGCGATGCTGTCCCGGGTGGCAGGATATACCATCGGAACCCTGTCCTCTCTGCCCGAATCCGCCTGCCCTGAGTCCATCAGCCCAACCGTCCGCCGGCTGTGTCACAGCCTGTTTTTGCCGATTCTGCTCATCGGCCTGCCGACCCAGGTCGCCGCCCAGATGGCGGCCGGCGTGACACTGTCCTCATCCAGCCTGATCGTGGCCGAGGACGGCGGCACCGGCAGCTACACCGTGGTACTCAACACCCGACCGGATGGCGATGTCACCATCACCGCAACCCCGGATAGTGTCGGCGTACTGACCGTCAATGTGGCGGGCGGTACGGCCACCCTGACCTTTACCTCGACCAACTGGGACCAGCCGCAGACCGTTATTGTAGTGGGCATGAACCGTAACACCGCCACTATCGAACATAGGATTACAACAGGCGACGGTAACGCCTACACCTCCGGACTGGCTCTCGATGGGGTCTTGGCCACGGTGGTGGATGATGAGGCCGGTGTAACCTTCTCGCCATCGACCGTGGTAGTTCGGGAAGGCGGCACGGCCACCTACACCGCAGTGCTCGACACACAACCGGCCGGTGATGTGGTCATCACCCTGGAGTCGGACATGCCCGGACTGGCGACAGTCAATATAGCCGGTGGCACGGCTGGAGCCAGTCAGGTACTGACCTTCACGAATGGCAACTGGCGCCAGTCGCAAAGGGTCACCGTAGCGGCCATCAGTGACGGCATTGAAAATACTGGTGATGTGCGTCTGCTCACGGTCAGTCATGCGATTACCACCGGCGACAGTGCCGCCTATCAGGCCAGTCGTTTGGCTCTGCAGGATGTGGTAGTGGCGGTCATTAACGATCAGGTGCCGGCGGTCACCATTGCCGCGGACAGCGGCGTGGGCGTGACCGAGGGCAGTCCGGCCGATTTTATCATCACGGCCGATCCGGCACCCGACAGGGATTTGACCATTCGCCTGACGGTGGAGGAGACTGGTGATGCCACCGGTTTTCTATCGGACAGTGCCGCCGGTGCGCACACGGTTATGCTGCCGGTCGGTCAGACCACGATGCGCTACACGGTGCCGACCCAGGATGACACTATCGATGAACCGGACGGTGCGGTCAGCGTGACCGTGACCGACGGTGATGACTACGGACCGGGTGCCTCGGCAGACACCATCGCCACAGTCAGCGTCTGGGACAACGAGCGAACTGCCTTCACCATGACACACTCGCGTCCCCATGATGAGGATGTATTCCTGTTCGCAGCCATCACGGAATCCGGTGCGGATAATTTTCTGGACATTACCGTGACTCTGGACCAACCGCTGCTGGCCGGTCAGCAGGCAATCATTCCCTATACTGCCGGTGAGACGGCGCACTACACGCTGGTGCTCAATGAAGACGAGGCCAATACCGGCGTGACCCTGCTCAAGTCCGGCGATCACCCGGTGGGTCGCGGGCGGTTAGCCACAATTGACGGGCAACGGGGAGGTCTGCTGCGCTTTGCCGGTGCCGGTGCCCGGCAGGCGGTGCTGCGGCTGACCGCCATCGATAATACGGATCGGATGGAGCGCAGTTTCGCCTTTACGTTCGCCGAATCAAGTCAGTTGGCTCATGGCTTTATAGATAATGCTGCATTTGGTCTGGGCAGCGGTGGTGCAGTTTTTGCCCAAATCGTACAGCTTTCCATCCTCGATGATGATGCCACCACTACCGGTTCTCCGACCATTACCTTTGCGCTGGATAACTTTCAAGTAGCTGAGGATGACGGCCCGGCGCAGCCAGTTGTCTGGCTGTCGCGACCGCTGCCGGATCTCGTAGAGGTACCGGTGCAGATCAGCGATGGTACTGCCATCGCCGGGCAGGATTATGAGATCACCCAAAATAGACTGCTCTTCCCGCCTGGAGTAACAGGCGCAAACGTCCGTATCCGACTGATTGAAGACAACATCGCCGAGCCTACCGAAACATTGACGATAGCTTTTGGCGAGCTGCCAGACAGTCTGGCCGCCGGTGCCAGCCCTGCCGCAACGATATCAATCTTTGATGTTGGTGACACAGCCGGTCTGAGGCTGGGGCCCGCTCCCTTCACCGTGCCAGAAGGCAGTCAGGCCGACTACACGGTGGTGCTGACCAGCGAGCCGACGGCGGCTGTGACGGTCACCATCAGCGGTCACGACGGCACCGATCTGATGCTGGACAAGGACAGCCTGACCTTCGCTTCGGAAGCCTGGAATACGCCGCAGGCTGTCACGGTCAGTGCCATGGCCGACAGCGGCAACTATGAAGGGACACTGACCCATACCATCACATCGATCGACAGTACCTATGCCGAACTGGAGGCCGTTGTGTTCGATGTGACCGTCACCGACACCGATGCCGCCGGCGTGCTCATCAGTGAATCGACCGCCACGGTGGCCGAGAACAGCGGCATGGACGATTACACCGTGCACCTGAACACACGACCGGGCGGCATCGTGACCCTGGACATCACGGCCGCCGCCGGCGTCACGGTGGCACCGCCACAGCTTTTATTCACCAGTACCAACTGGCAGCAGGTGCAGACCGTCACCATCACCGGTGTCGATGACGACATTGACAATACCGGCGATCAACGCACGGCAGTCATCCGCCACACCATCAGTGCCACAGAGGACAGCACTGGCTACCCGACCACTCTGACCATTGACAGCGTCACGGTGACTGTCACCGACGACGATACCGCCGGCATCACCTTCAACCCGATCACCGTTACCCTGGCCGAGAGCGGCGGCACCGCCGCCTACACCGTCGTGCTGGATTCACCGCCGGCGGACAATGTCATCATTGAAGCCAGAGCCGCCATGCCGGGCGTGACCCTGCACCGCTCCGGTGATTCGCCCGCTGGCACAGCCGTGCTGGAATTTATCGCAGGTAACTGGAACCAGCCGCAGACGGTCATTATCACCGGTGTCGATGATGACACGACCGATACCCGCACAGTGCTCATTCGTCATTTTGTGACCAATGGAGCGGCCGGCTACGCCACCGGTCAACGGGTCGATGACGTCATTGAAGTGACAGTACTGGATGTTCCACCGGCCATCAGCATTGCCGGCGGCAGTCGGGTCACCGAGGGGGACATGATCGAATATACACTGACGGCGAACAAACCACCGGCCACAGATCTGACCATTAATTTAACCATCTCTGAAGACGAAACCGATGGCCAGAACTTTGTCGCTGCCGGTGACGAAAACAGTCAGGCCGTCACCTTCCCGGCCGGCACCACCGCGGCCAGCTACACGATTCCGATCACCGACGATGAAGTCGATGAAGCCAGAGGCGAGGTCACGGTGACAATCAATGACGGTACCGGCTATACCGCCGGCACCGACACGGTTACCATCACGGTGCGCGACGACGACAGAACCATCGTCACCCTGGCCGAAAATCCGGCCGGCGACCTCGATGAAGGCGCCCGCAAACAGATTACCCTGACCCTGAACCGTCCGCTGGTTTCGGGTGAGACCCAAGTCCTCTCGCTCGAACTTGGCGGCACCGCCACGGTGAATACGGACTATACCCTGGCCGGCATACCGGCGGACGGCGTGAGTTACGAGGATCTGGCCTCCGGGAACCCTGGAATCGTATTTACCGGCCAGACTTCCGGCTCTGCCACGACCGCCACACTGACCGTGACGGCCATCGCAGATGGTATCTCTGACCCCGGCGAGGTCATCACCATGGAGTTTGCAACATCGGAATTAGTAAGCCCGGACGGCGATGCGGGAATACAGGACGCTCGGGGCGGCGGTCCGGTCAGCACCACCCGAACGATTGCCTTCAGGATCAACGAACAACCGGCGCTGGTACTGAATCCATCCATGCTGACCATTGACGAGAGCGATACGGCGACCTACACCGTGTCTCTGGTTACCCAGCCCAATGCACCAGTGGCCATTACTGTAAGCGGTCAGGCCGGTACCGATCTGACCCTGAGTGATGATACCCTCAACTTCACCACCCAGAACTGGAACCAGCCGCAGACCATCACGGTCACCGCCGGGTCGGACGACGACGCCCAATCGGATGACCCGATCGCCCTGTTGCACACCGCCACCGGCGGTAACTATGCCGGAGTCACCGGTGAAGTCACGGTCACCATCACCGAAGACGATACGGCCGGTATCACCGTACAGCCGACCACCTTGGCCGTGGATGAAGGCGGCACCAACAACTATACCGTGGTACTGACCTCGGCCCCGGCCGGCGAGGTCATCATCACGGTTGATCCGGACACGGTCGCCACCGTCAATAATGACATGCTGACCTTTACCCAGAGTAACTGGAATCAGGCACAGACGGTCACCGTGATCGGCATGGATGACGCGGTGCACAACGCCGGCGATGCACGCTCTGGCACCATCACCCACGCCATTAGTCAGGGCGACAGCGGTGATTACCCCACTGACCGTGAGCTTGACCTGGTACAGCTCACCGTCGCCGACAACGACGATCCGACCCTGAGCGTACAAGTGGTGGGCGACCATACCAGCATTGAAGAAGGCGGTGCCCGCATGATACAGATCACCGTATCACCGGATACCGGCGAGAGCTTTATGCTGATCGATGTCCGTCCCTTGCTGAGGATCAGCGACGGCTATGAGTTGACGCTGGTTCAGACCGACACCAGCCTGGATCCGACCCTGCAATTTGAGGTCAGCGTGACCGACAATGATCAGGATGGGGCGGATGGTATGCTGACCATTGATGTTTCCTCCGTGACCGGCTATGCCGCCGGCAGCCCGGCCATGGTACAACTGACTGTCAATGACAACGACCAGGCCGATATCCTGATCACCGGGACCGGTAGCGTCACCCGTGTCGCTGAAAACGGCGGCACCGACAGCTACAGGGTGGTACTGACCTCACAGCCAACCGCCAGCGTCACCGTCACCGCTGCTCCCGGCACCGGCATCACGATGACCGACACCACCCTGACCTTTACCAGCACGGACTGGAACCAACCGCAGACCCTCATCGTCACCGGTCAGGATAACAATGACGACGATGCCAGCGATCGCCGTGTCGCCATCAGCCATACCCTGAGCGGCGATAGCCAATACAGCGGCCTCAGCATTGACGACCTGATGGTCATGGTTGATGACGACGACCCGACCGAAGTCAGCCTGACCCGCACCGGCAGCACGGGCGCCATTGATGAAGGTCAGGCCGTTACCTTCACGGTCGAGTTGGGTCGTGCCCTGATCGCCGGCGAAATCATCGAGGTACCCCTGAGCATAGCCGGTACCGATGTCGAACCGGCGGACTGGAGCCTGGCACTACAATCAGGCACGGGTGTGGTTCTGTCCAATGAGAACACAATGACTCCGCTGCTGCGCTTTGAGAATGCTGGCGCACAGACGGCTGAACTGACCTTGACCGCCATCGGCGACAATACGATGGAGGGCAGCGGCTCCGAGACCTTCATCATTGCCCTGGGGCCGGACGGCACGGTCACCAATGGCTTTGACCATAGCAGTCTGAACACGAATGTGGGCGGCGGTGCCGATCCGGATTCACCGGACCATTTCAGTGTGCAGGTCAACGATGCCATTGTCATGCCGATGATCACCATCACCGGCGGTGCCACGGTCACGGAAGGGATGGGCAGTGCCAGCTTTACCCTGACGGCCACACCGGCTCCGACGGACGCCCTGACCCTGATGCTCAATGTGACCGGCGGCAGCGATTTTATCGCCACCAGCGGCGCACAGACGGTTGCCCTGAATAGTGGTTCCAGCACGGTGACCTATTTGATTGCGACGCAGGGCGATGCCGTGGATGAACCCAATGGCACGGTCACCGTGACCGTAGGTACTGGTACGGGCTATGAAGTGGGTGATCCCTCCGTGGCGTCCGTCGGAGTGCATGACGACGATGCCACCACAGTCACGCTGGTCGGTGATCCTGGTAATGTGGCCGAAGGCGGCAGTAAACAACTCACCCTCACCCTGGGTCGTGCCCTGACGGCCGGCGAGCAACTGACCGTGCCACTGACCTTCGGCGGTACCGCCACCTTCGGCACCGACTACACATTGACTGGCACCACAGCCAATGGCGTGGATTACAGTGATCTGAGCGGCGGCAGCGTGATCTTCAGCGCCGGTGGTGAGGTGGCCACCCTGACCCTGATGGCACAAACGGATGCCGTGGCCGAGACCGGCGGCGAAACGGTGCGCATTGCTCTGGGCACACTGGACAGCAACTCCGGCACCAACCTGGGCGGCGGTGCCTCCGGCACGGGCAATGTTGATTTTACGATTCAGGAACAGCCGGCTATTGTGTTGACCCCGACCCGCCTGACCCTCATTGAAGGCGACAGTGCCAGCTACCGAGTCAGCCTGGCAGCCGCACCGAGCGCCGATGTCATGGTGACCCTCACCGGCACCAATGCCGAACTGGAGGCCGATGACACCACCCTGACCTTTACCTCACAGAACTGGGGTAACCCGCAGACCGTCACGCTGACGGCGGTCACGGACAGTAACACCGTGACGGATCAGGTGACGCTGACCCACAGTGCCGATGCCGGCTATGATTCCGTCACGGCCGATCTGGAGGTGATCATCACCGACAGTTCGCCGCAGTTGCAGTTTTCAAGCACGGAGATTGAGTTGGATGAAGGGGGCAGTACCAGCTACACCGTGCGCCTGTCGGCTCGGCCGATAGCGGAAGTCACGGTCATGCTCAGTGGCCATGCCGATACGTCCTTAACCGTGAATCCGCTTGCGTTGACCTTTAGCACGATGAACTGGAACGAGACGCAGGTCATTACCCTGACAGCCGGCACGGACAGCAACAGCGTGAATGAGGCTGCCGTGACACTGGTTCATGCGGCGGATGCCGGCTTCGGCGAAGTCAGTCGGGATGTGACGGTGACGATTACCGACACCGACACACCGGACAGCACAGGGGATTTGGTGCTCTCGGAGAGTCGCCTGAATATGAAAGAGAATGATACCGCGAGCTACACGGTGGTGCTGGACACCCGTCCATCGGGCGATGTGACGGTGAGAGTATCTTCCGGGGATGCGACCCGCCTGCGGGTGACCGGCGGTGGCAGCCTGCTCTTTACGCTGACCAACTGGAATCGGGCACAGACGGTGACGGTGATGGCCAGAGACGACGCCGACAGTGGTGCCAATCGGGTGATACTGACGCATACGGCGGATGCCGGCTACGATCCGGTCACCCTGCCGGTTGAGATTGCCGATGAATCGGCCGACATGACGGCCATGCAGGCCGCACAGCAGATGTGGCTGCCGCGTTTTGGTCTGACGGCCGTCGAGCACATGCTGGGCGGGCTGGACTATCGCTTTTCGGCATCGAGTCAGCCGGGTCTGTCGGGCAATCTGAACGGTCTGCCGCGCGGTCAGTCATTCAATGCGGCGCATCTGTTGTCCAGCCGTGGCAGCCCGGATGCCAGTGCGATGGGTATTGAGCAGTTGGGTGCCGGTTCGTCGGATCGTCCGCGCAAGCTGTCACGCACCCTGTCACTGCCGAAGCTGCTGCCGTCGTTGCTGCATGGTAGTCATTTCACATTCACGGATCAGGACGGCACCTCCATCTGGGGTCAGGCGGCCTATACGAAGTACAAAGACGGTGAAGAAGCTGGTACTTCGATAGACGGCGAGGTCACCACGGCCATGCTGGGCATTGACCGCGATAACGGTCAGACGCTGATGGGTCTGGCACTGGCCTACAGCGACAGCGATGGCGAATGGCAGGGTGCATCAGCATCGGACGAAGGTAAGCAGTCCGGTATGCTGGTTTCCATGCTGCCGTATCTGCGCTACGACCTGAGCGAACGCCTGCAACTGTGGGGAGCGGCCAGCTATGGCCGGGGCGACCTGAAGCAGACTCAGACTTCACAAACCGGTGTGGAATCGAAGCACAATCTGGTGCAGCTATCGGCCACCGCCGGTCTGCGCGGCACGCTGCTGGAGCGTCCGGTGGAAGAGGGCGGTTTGACCCTGGAGCTGATTTCGGGCCTGACACTGGCGCGTATTGAGGCGGATGATTCCCGCGTCATGGCGGGCACCGAGGCGGATACGCAGCGTTTCCGCATGGGTCTGGCCTGGTCC
This sequence comes from Gammaproteobacteria bacterium, assembly GCA_965214035.1. Lineage (GTDB taxonomy): Bacteria > Pseudomonadota > Gammaproteobacteria > JAJDYQ01 > JAJDYQ01 > JAJDYQ01. The sequence goes on from OZ243932.1 coordinate 2,251,716, forward strand.
TGGCAGTTACCGGAAGAGGACGGTGTGCGTCTGACACCGGAACTGGAGCTGGGTCTGCGTTATGACGGCGGCGATACCAGCGAAGGCTTTGGTCTGGAGCTGGGCGGCGGCCTGAGCTGGCAGACACTGGCCAAGGGTTTGACGGTGGATGTGCGCGGTCGCTATCTGCTGGAGCATGAGGCTGCCGAGCGTGAGGAGTGGGGTCTGTCCGGCTCACTGCGCTACGAGGCGTGGCCAAACTCGGCCTATGGCCCGTCGTTCAGCCTGCGCCATGAGTACGGCAATGCACCGGCGGCCAGCGGTCTGGATCGGTTGTTATCGGATTCATTGACGGATGCGCTGGAGGAAGAAGACAACCGACATACTGCTGCCGTATCGAGCCGCTGGACGCTGAAAGGCGAGTGGGGCTTTGCCCTGACAGACGATGCCACCGGCATCCCCTATGCGAGCCTGTCGGCCTCCGATGCCAAACGTGACCTGACCCTCGGCTGGCGTCTGTTGTCGAACCCGGCTGGCCTGAAGTCGAAGCTGGATATCAAGGCCATCCGCCGCGAGCAGGATGACAATAACCCGCGCCACAGCGTCGGCGCGGAGTGGAAGTTGAACTGGTAGGGTTTCCGGAGCCGGCTGTTTGCGGGGCCGGATGTTTTCTGGATTGGGCCTCTCTGGTCCCGAAACCCTTGGCTGTTGGTGGGGAACAACTTTTCACCCCTGTACCTGTTTGGCTTTTTCTGCCGATCTGTCTAGTCGCTTCCCTGGCTATTTGAGGTGCCTTTTCTGTCTGTGTCGGCAGAGGAGGTATCAAAGAACTTGCTGCGGCTTGCGTTGTTTTTGGCTTCATTTATTCCGATAGCACATCCTTGCATTGCAGGAAGCTCCGAATGAATCAGAGCTTCCCTGATATGCAGGGATTGTGGCTGCGGCGATATGATCCCCAGAGAGATACTTTTGGCTGCTGCCTGCTGTCGATTCGATACATTGAGCTTTCTGGCTACATTTTGTATGTGAAAAGTTACCGTGCTGGCTGAAATTCCCAATATCAACCCGATTTCATCCGTCGTTTTGCCCTCGGAAGTCCAGAGCAGACATTCTCTTTCGCGCCGACTGATCCTTGTTCCTGGAATACCATTGTCACCATAGGGAGCCAGTTTATTGACGGCACTGTGAACATGGGTGCCAAACAGCATTAACTCGCTGGTAAGGCTTTCGAGGTGGTCAGAGACATCTGTATCCGCAGATGTTGATATAAAGCTCATAACCCCGACATCACTGCCTTTATGAGACCGCAACGGGAAACTGATGCCATCACAAAGGTCATACTGTTCCAACTGGCGCATAAATTGTGTATATAGCTGTCCTTGTTGCTCCATAAAATCGGAATCAGACTTTGGGTGCAGTGTCTGAATACCGGGTCCGAAAGCAGAAGATTGTCCTGTCTGTAGCTGCTCCATAATGTCTCAGGGTAATTATTAATAAATACATGCTCAGGAGAGACCATGGAAACCGGTATTTGCGATATGTAATTGAAATGCGGTATATTAATCATTCGACAGACTTCAGAGCATATTTGATATATGTCCTGCAAATCCGATGCCTTTGCAAGTCGGGATGTGGCATCACGAAAATTGTAATCCACCTGTATTTTTTTTCATTTTTAACCCCTTTTATATTCAGATTTTTATATGCCGGATATTACATATCCGGTTCAGATGTATCAAGGAAAATTCTGATTCGTTCAGAGGCTTCCTTGATATGGGGGTCATCCAGCCAGGACTGGCATCAATAACTTATTGATTTTGATATAAAAATAACTACATGGAGTTAATCCAGAAAGCCACTCCCTGCGCATTCAGTCTGCAATCCATCTCCAGCATATTTTTGATATATTGCCTATCCATGTCAGGCTTTATATCCAGCATGCGACCTGTCAGGTGTTCCATTATTCCTTCCTCAAGATGCGCCTCAAAATCCTCTGGATGATGGTTTTTCATGTCCTTTGCCAGTTCCACATATCGATCAATATCTTCATGCACCTGTTCCGCCATGTCATGGATATCATCAATACATCCAAAATGTGTCAGGTACATGAATCGCGGATTAAAACTTAACAGCCTGTCCATCGATGAGTGCAGTGCCTGGGGATCGAATTGCACCGGCGTTGTTGTCGCTATTGCAAATATCCGGTTTTCGGTACGCAGCTCCCGGTATGAAATGCCAAAGGTGTCACCACTGAACATACCCTGGCTTGCCTGATCCCAGATGCAAAAATGGTGGCGGGCGTGGCCGGGTGTGTCCAGAAACAGTAGTTCCCTGCCGTGGAAGTTGATCGTAAAACCGTCATCTGCCTCTATCACTCGTTCAGCAGCCACAGGCAGTATGTCGCCGTAAAGACGTTTGAAGTTCTGTTCGCCATAAACGGCACTTGCCCCGGCGATCAGCCTGGAAGGATCAATCATGTGCCGCGCTCCTCTGGGGTGAATAACCAGTCTGGCATTGGGTAGTTCCTGCATAAGGCACCCCGCTCCCCCGGCATGGTCGAGATGTACATGCGTCGGAATAACATAGTCAACATGGCCCCGACCGATACCTTTATCATCAATCAACCGCAGCAATCCCTCCACGCTGGAGTTTACTCCTGTATCTATGACGGCCATGTGTTCACCCTGTCGTAACAGATAACACGCCGCCAGCCCCGGTCTGATATAGCCCGTATCAACACAGGTAATCCCGTGCTCCAGTTCAGTACTATCCGGCAACATTATCACATCCCTCAGGTTTATCGACTCTGGTATCATGCCACGCAGTTTTTCGATTTGCCGAAATTTTTCCGGAAAGCATTATGGATTTGTCCTCTTTAACAGCCATTTCACCGATTGACGGACGTTATGGCCAAAAAACCGCCGCGCTGCGTACTATTTTCAGTGAATATGGATTGATCCACAAACGGGTTCTCGTCGAGATACGCTGGTTTCAGGCCCTGGCTGAAGAGCCTTCCATTGCTGAGGTGCCTGGATTCAGCGATGGCATTAACCGGTTTCTCAACAGTATCATCGATAATTTTTCGATTGAAGACGCCCGGCGCGTCAAGGAAATCGAGCAAACCACCAACCACGATGTCAAGGCAATTGAATATCTGCTCAAAGAAAAAATTGCAGGGCATGACGAGCTCAATGTCAGCAGCGAATTTTTGCATTTTGCCTGCACATCAGAAGATATCAACAATCTGGCTCATGCGCTGATGCTTAAACAGGCCAGAGAAAGCGTTGTATTGCCCTGTTTTGATAAAATGATCGAGAAGCTCGCTGCAATGTCCCGGCAGTATTCATCTGTCCCCATGATATGCAGAACCCACGGCCAAATTGCAACGCCGTCAACGCTGGGGAAAGAGCTGGCAAATGTGGCCTATCGCATGAATCGCCAGAGAAGGCAGTTCCGGGAGGTTGATATTCTCGGCAAAATGAACGGTGCCGTGGGCAACTGGAACGCCCATCTGGCAGCATATCCGGATCTGGACTGGCCGGCCTTTTCGCGAAAGGTTGTCGAGTCACTGGGCATTGATATGAATCCCTATACCACCCAGATCGAACCGCACGATTATATCGCCGAGTATCTGGATTGTATTGCACGCTTTAACACGATCCTGCTGGACCTCTGCCGCGATATGTGGCACTACATATCCATAGGCTACTTCAAACAAAAAACAATCGCCGGTGAGGTTGGTTCTTCCACGATGCCGCATAAAGTCAATCCTGTCGATTTTGAAAATGCGGAGGGTAATATCGGGTTAGCCAACGCTATCAATGCTCATCTCGCCGCAAAATTGCCGATTTCCCGATGGCAACGCGACCTGAGTGACTCTACTGTATTGCGCAATCTTGGCGCTGGTATCGGATACGGATTGATTGCCTGGCAGTCGGCCCTGAAGGGACTGGATAAGGTCGAAGCAGACAGGGAATGCCTTGCCAAAGACCTTGACGCCGGTTGGGAGGTGTTGGCTGAGCCTGTGCAGACCGTCATGAGGAGATACGGTATCGAAAAGCCCTACGAGAAGTTGAAAGCCCTGACACAAGGGCAGTCCATCGATGCTGAAAAGCTGGCCGCATTCATTGATAGTCTGGCTCTCCCGCTTGAAGTAAAGAATGAGCTCAAGCAGTTAACGCCATCTACCTATCTGGGCAATGCCACTGAGCAGACGCGGGATTTGAAATTCTGAATCAAAATGAAGCTGCTGTATTGCCAGTGAGCGGGGTTCCGTGTTTTATCAAGTCGGAATTTGCCGACAATGCAGGCTTCATTGATGCTCTGCCGGATGACCCGAATCCGTACCGTAATCAGGCAGCAGCCATGCCGCAAGTGCCGGCAACAGCGTCACAGCGGCCAGCATGTTGACCAGAAACATAAAGAGCAGCATCACTCCCATATCGGCCTGGAATTTTAAGCCGGAAAATGTCCAGGTCATTACACCCATGGCCAGTGTCAAGGCCGTAAAGATGACTCCACCCGCCGTCATCTCCAGAGTTGACCGTAATGCCTTGTGAAAATCCAACCCCTGTTTCATAAGTGACTGCAAACAGCTAAATATATATATCCCGTAATCAACACCAATTCCTATGCCGAGCGCAACAACCGGCAGGGTATTAACCTTTAGTCCGATTTCCAGCCATGCCATGACGGCATACGACAGCAGGCTGACCGTGCCGAGGGGAATAACCACACACAGTGCGCCTCTCACCGAACGAAAGGCAATCAGACATAAAATAAAAATGGCACCAAATACATATATCAGGATCGGAAATTGAGCTTTTTCTATGACTTCGTTAGTGGCTGCCATCACACCCACATTATGACCAGCCAGCAGATAATTAATTTTATCTCCAGCGTGATGTTCTCTGTATCTTTTTACTTCTTCGATAACACGTTTAATTGTTTCAGCCTTGTGATCCTGCATGAAAATCAGCACCGGCATGGTACTGCAATCCTTGTTCAGCAACCCTGTTGATGTTGGTACATAAGCCGTTGACTGCACCAGCATATGATAGTCACGCGGCAGCTCGTGCCACTTTAAGGAGCCTTCATTCCAGCCGGCCTGCAAGGCTTTGGCGACACCGGGCAGTGAAATAACAGATCGAACACCTTCAATGTTTTCCATCCTCCAGGCAAACTGATCCATATCGCGCATGACATCATAGTCAACGCACCCGTCTTTTTTTGTTTTAACGATAACCGAAAGAATATCATTGCCAATTGAAAATCGCTCGGCGATGATTTTGGCATCAAGGTTATAGGTCGAGTCCTCCCGAAGCTCAGGTACTCCCTGATGCAGATCACCAATGGCGACCTCCGAGCCTTTCCAGTATCCCAGCAAAGATAGTATGAAGCTGACCGCTATAATGATAGTGGCAGGCTTTTTATGGGACACCATGGCTAATTTTTCCCGGCAAAATATCAATATCCGTATATGTTGGGCGGCCGGCTTGTGGCGATGCCCTCCACCAGAGTTGACATAAGATAAAAGTACGGGGATCAGTATCAGATTGGTCAGTATTATGATGGCAACCCCGATGCTGGCCGTGACAGCCATCTCCTGTATGATTTTAATTTCAATGAACAAAATCGTTAAAAAACCGGCAGCATCACTGAGTAGCGCGATACCGCCCGGCAGCAGCAGCCTGCGAAAACCGGCCCTTGCCGCTTCAATACCGCTTTCTCCTGCATATATTCCAGCCATGATCGTGTTGCCCATCTGCATGGCATGACTGACACCAATGGCAAAAATCAGGAAAGGCACCAGAATTGACATCGGATCGATACCATAGCCCAGCAGAGGTAATAGCCCCATCAGCCAGACCACCGCCATTAAAGAGCATGTCAGTATCACTACCGTCAAAACCATCGACCTCATATAGAGGTAAACCAGAACAGCCACGAGCACAAAAGTAATGAGAAAAAAGACTTTGACATCGGCAGCACCTTGATAAATATCTCCGATTATCTTTGCGAATCCGATGATATGAATCCCGATAGTGGAATTACCGGATGCTGTGTCCGCCCGATTGTCTTCGCCTGCAAAGCGTTGCCGTATCCGCTTTTCCAGAAGCTCGGATACCTTGATGTAATCAATCTTTTTTCCTGTGTCGGGATCGAATTCCAAAAGCGAGGCACTGATTATCGCCGCAGTAAAATCATTGGCCACCAGACGACCAACGATATCGGATTTCAGAATATTATTTCTGACTTCCTCAAGTCTCTCTGATGTTGGTTTGAAGTCAGCAGGCACGACATTACCCCCTGCAATACCATCCTCTACTACCTCTGTAAATCGAACATCCGGTGTAAATAACGAACTGACCCGTGAACGATCAATACCTGGAATAAAAAATACCTCATCAGTTGCTTTTTTCAGGACTGTGAAAAATTCCTTGTTAAATATGTCTCCATCATCAACCGTAAACGCAATAATAATACGGTCGCCCCCTCCAAATTCCTCACGATACTCAAGAAAAGATTTTATATATTCATGCTTCAAGGGCAGCAGTTTTGAAAAACCGGCATCAATTCTCAGTTGGAACATGGATAGCAGCATGAGTACCGTCATGGCCATAAAAAAGGCCACGATCAGACGACGATGACTAAAGACCAGATCTTCAACTGTATTGATTATTTGATTCGTCATTCGGGAATACATCCCTTCAACTCAGCCGCAGAAAAAAAATCACACAGATCGAGAGGGCGGACTCCATTCTCACCGGCAAGCATCACATGGTTACTTTTATACTCGTATGCATCTGCGATATTATCCTGCCCCTTTAGTTGGTACAGAAAACTCTGCTGGTAATTTTTATCGACAATAATAACGCTGCCGGCATGGCCGACGGCCATTAGCTGGCCATTCCTGAGACGAATCAGACTATTGAATGAGGTTTCCAAACGGGTTGGTATGCGTAACCAGCTTTCGCCTTTATCTTTCGAGTAATACAGGCGGCCCCTCAAACCGGCAATGGCCACATGATTGTCTTCCCAGGCCAATACATCAAACCAGGAGCCCTCGTAGGGTGAGGATAATGTATCCCATGTCAGTCCTCTGTCTCTGGAGCGATAGATATGGCCTGCTTCACCAACTATATAAATTGTGTCATGCAAATGGTGGCTGATTGCGTTTAGGTGAAAGTCGTGGTTTTCATTTACAAAATCTTCCTGCCAGCTGTTACCGCTGTCATTTGATATCAGATAATAGCCATAGGCACCGACCGCAATAATTTTACGAGAGTCAAGGTACATAATATCAAGCAGTGGCCTGGATTGATCTTTGTCATCATGTACTCTGGTCCAGGTGTGCCCACCGTCATCTGTACGTACGATGATTCCATCATGGCCGACGGCCAGCCCGGTTGAAGAGTCAAACATTCGTATCGCCGTCAACAGCACAGATGCCTGTACTCTGGATTGATGCCATATACCGGAATTGCTGTGCCTGAGAATATGTCCACGAGACCCCGCAACCTGAATGGTGTCGCCTGTCCCGTCAAGTGATATCAATAATGACTGGCTCGCCAGAGGTGCCTGCCAGGAGTAATCCGTCTTTGAGTCAATGGTGGCTTCGGCCCACAGACAGGCGCTTCGGAGAACAGCCAGTAAAATAAAAAAGGCCGCACAAGGCAGCCTCACAGTGAAAAAAATCATGCCGGGCTGGCACTCATTAACGACGACCGGATCTGCGCAGGGCAGACAGGGTGAAGTCCTCAGCCTGAACATCAAACTGAAAGTCAACCGTTTTGGGTTCTTCATTATTCAAACCTAATGCCAGATAACGACCTGACTGTAAATCATGGTGAACTTCTACGGTGGACCATAGTACAGGCACATCATAATAGTTGATGACATGTGCTTCAGATACCCGCCATAGCTGGTCTCGATTGTCATATTGATCGGCATGAAGTATCTGCCATGAATCTTCGTCGATGTAAAAGGTACGTCGCTTATAGAGATGGCTGGTATTTTCCTTCAGTGTCGCATCTACCACCCAGACACGATGCAACTCGTAACGAAGGTTGTCCGGGTTGAGATGCAGTGGATCAAGTACATCGTCATATTTCAGCGCATTACTGTGCAACCGGTAAGAGTTATACGGCACATATATTTCTCTTTTATCGACGAGCTCCCAGCGATAACGCTCCGGGCTGCCATTAAACATATCCAGTTGATCGCTGGTCCTTAAACCGTCTGAACCAGTGCCTGAATTATCAAAAGCAATGTTCGGCGCACGTCTCACCCGACGCTGACCGGGGTTATAAATCCATGCCTTGCGTGGCTCAATATTCTGATTCATGGTTTCATGGACCAGTAGTACAGTACCCGCCAGACGCGGCGGCGCAAGGGTATTCTGGATAAACTTGAGTAACAAGTTGCTGTTCTTCAGCGCCTCTTGAGCGTGGTAAAATGAAATGGATGTATCCCGAAGTTTGACCAGAGTATAACTGCCTGAGCGCGTAACCGGAGCCTGTCCAACATATCGCATGCTGGATTCACCGCGGTATCTCAGCATGTGATTCCAGATCGCTTCCAGCCCACTTTTCGGAATCGGAAAGGGAATCCCGACCGCTGTCCCCTCAACACCATTACCATCACTGCTTAAAGATGCCTCAATCGCAGACTGGCGGCTGGCATCATAAATCCTGTCTGGTAGTGCCGCGCTTCGGCGTGTCGGATAAATGTTCATCCTGAATGTGTCATACATTTCCAGCATGGTTCGATGACCGGCAGTCAATTTATCCTGAAAAAGCGACATGTTTGATTGGTGGATGGTGGTGATGATTCTATCGTCTGCATAAGGATCAGGGTGGTGACCACCCGACTGAAAATCTGCATGCCCGGCGTCCGCCGGCGAGGTCAGCCCTCCATTCCATGCAGGTATCGAACCGTCTGCATTACCGGCCTTTTCTGCTCCCACAGGAGTCAGATCATCTCCCAGCCGGGCTGCCTCCTCAACTGGAATACCTGCACCAGCCCGCATGGCGGCAAGGATGATGAACAGCCCTGCCCCGATATTGATAACATTTCTAAAATACATGGTGCCTCCTAGAAAAAATACTTGATATAAAGCGCAACAAAATCACGGTCACTCAGCAGATTTTGATTCCCTCCGCCCAAAAAATCGGTAACACTCAGGTCAGCAGCCCATTGATTTTCATGGTTCACACCAATGCTGACAGTGACTGCCTTGCGTCCCTCGAGAAAATTGCCGCCAGGGCCGGGGGAGATGCCTTCCACATCATGTTGATATGAAATTCCGGGTAACAGGTTAAAGTTATGATAGGCATCGTTATACACCCAGCGCATCGAGACGCGATAACCCCAGGAGGTGGCATCCGGAAAGTCGCCCTGATCCAGTGCAGCAATGCCTTGATGCAGACCGCCTGCTGCGGCCTGTGTCGGGTTGCCCGAAACATAAGTGCCGGGTGCCTCCAGCCTCAGCTCTGATTTATCCGGCATATTGTGGACATGCGTTACCGCTGCTTCAGTGACAAAAATAAATTCATCTGCCCCCATGATATTGTTGTGTATTCTTGTCCCGGTGACTTGAAGTTGGCTTACATTGCGTCTGATATAACCTCGAATATATTCATTCAAACCCAGGGTTTCCCCGCTGGTAACCTGATTATTCAATGTTGCCGGAATAATCGGCGATACCGGTGTCAGGGCGGCCGCCAGTAATTCGATGTCATCAATCTGCAGGGGTGCTCCTCTCTTGTGTGAGAATTCTCCCTGTACTGCCCACTGCCCAACGCTGGTATTAAAGCTCAAACCCAGCATTTGAATATCTTCAGGATACTCCAGAAAGTAAGCTGCTGTATCGGCATATTGGTCCACAGATACCACCGCAGCCACACGGTTCAATGCACCCAGCCAGGCAGTCGAGCCTGACGTTAATCCATAAACAGTTTGAAGGATGTTATCAACATTAGACCCCGGCACACTGACTGCGTGCGCCGCCGCAATTGCTGAAGCCTGTCCGTTTGCAGTGCCTGTTTGGGCGCTGAGAACAGGCAGGCGGCTGTGATAGTTGACATAATATGCACCAAACTCCGTATCGTTGAGCGACTCAGCAAAATAACGCAAAGCGATTCCCCATTGACCTCCATCAGAGGTTTTTCGGTCTGCTCCACGACTGACTCCGTAAAAGAGGTCGTCATCAAGATAGCCATGCCCACCGACAGGCGTCACTGCCGCATCAATATCAGTTGCTATCGCTGTATCAATCAGGCTGGTTCCGGTAACTCCGCCAGACACACCCAGAGAGGTATAAAGAAAGAAAGGACCGGCGGCCAGACCTCGATCAGAGAATTGTCCGAAGCCCAGCTGTACACGGGTCGCTCCTTCTCCTGCAATGTCCGAAATACTGAAATAAGAACCGGAGGGGTCAATACGGGTTTCCTCCCAGTCGAGCTGATAAAAACTTTCAGCCGACAAACTTTCTGTCAGATTAAGTGACATGGAAAGCATGTTCACCGGCAACAATGCTTCCCTGAGCTCGGAGCCTGGCAGGCGTATCGCCGCCACATCAACAGGATTAACAATATTAATCCCGCTCTGTATAAACGTACTTTCCCCCCAGTTGAGCACATGTTTTCCCAGACGCACCTCCGTCGGGTGACCACCGGGCAGCTCAAATTGTGACCAGATGTAAGAGTCCAGCAGTCTGGCATTGCTTCCTACCAGCTCTCTGGCATCATCAGACAGGGGAGTGCGTTGTGTATCACCGGTACTGTCATTCTCACGGTCAATAAAACCGGTTGCCCGCACAAAACCGCCCATGTTGCCGGACTTATGATTGATCTCGATATCGCTGGTCAGCCTGTAAACCTGTGCAATATGGCCTTTCTTGTAGTTGAGATTGCCATCGTCACTGTTACAGCCCGATGCGGTGCCGCCGTTGGCGATACAGACAAGATCGGTATCTGCATCTCCCAGGCGATGACTTGAACCAAATGACAGTGTGCTGTCAATGCTGCCGCTGATGATGCCACTGTCAAACTCATAGGCTTGCAAGGGGCCCGAAAAGCCTATGCCAACTGACAAAAAGATCAGCACACCGGGCCAGACACAGCCTGCATTAAAGAGACCTCTCACCATTTCGCTACCCATATGGCCCGGCATGCAGCCGGGCAATTCCTCCGGCAAACCTGTCATAAGCAGGATATTTCAAGCGTAGATAATACCAGCTATAATTGCAATAGACAGAAATCAGGCGCAGTGCCGGGCCTGTTTCGGTTTTTTCTGCGATGCTCTGCTAAAGAGCAGGATATGAAACAGCTTTATTCAGAAAAATCGGCAGGTGCGGGTGAAACAGCCTTGCGAGATTGTCTGGTTCATGTTTTTTCACAAAGTCCCTGTTCTACGGCCATGACAGCCGCTTCCACGCGCGAATGTATGGAGAGCTTTCTTAAAACAGCCTTGACATGCAGCTTGACAGTTCCATCTGAAATGCCCAACTCACGGGCGATCACCTTATTGCTCTTACCCTCTGCCAGATGACACAGAATCTCCTTTTCGCGTGGTGTTAGTTCCGAGAAAGGCACGGCACCCCGGGAACCTGGTGTATCGCCCTGTACCACCTTGGCCAGCACACTCGCCAACTCCGGGGCAACAACGGTTTTGCCGTTGATAATATCACTCAACGCAACCACCAGATCATCCGGTTCCATATCTTTGAGCAAATACCCCCGTGCACCATATCGGAGTGAACGTACGACATCCCATTCCTCTCGACTGGTGGACAACATGGCAACCGGCGTATTGATCTCCAATTCTCTGATACGCTTAAGCACGGTAAGCCCATCCATTTTAGGCATACGGATATCCAGCAGAATAATATCCGGTTCAAGACAGGCGGCCATGCGGATGCCTTCTTCACCGTCTCCCATGGCATTGGCAACATCGATGCCCCGGTGTTGCAGCAGTTCCTGCAAGCCACTGCGGAATAAGGTGTGGTCATCAACTAATAACACTCTCATAGAACAGTATCCTAACCGAACCTGGCTCGGTATTAAACTTTTTCAGGGACATGCCTTTCGTAAATAACGCTTCCTGTGCCTTTGGGAATACGGTCATTGATAAAATTTGATCGGATGCCCCTTACAAGGCCCCGTTTCCCGGTTCCACTATTGTTCGAAAATACAGATCCGGGCTTTGTTTCAGGAAATCTCGGGTGAGCAGGCGCACTGGCCAGAAGTTATCGCCAGCATGATGAAATACACCATGGAGATCAGTCCCCATATCAGGCCAGTGACAACGCCGGCATCAATGATGCCCCGCCAGGGCTGATCCAGAAAGCGGACCAGTATGATCAGGCAGATAATCGTTGTGGTCAGCGCATAACTGGCAATCATTCTGTGGCGGGTAGCATGAAAATATCCTGCTGTGAATAGTGGCGCCAGAATAATGCGTAATGGAGTCGGATTCTTTGCCAGATACAGGGTTCGGGCGGCGACTCTGGGAGCAAAGGCGAGTTGAAATCCCCTGTAGCCTTCGGCATAGGCCATATAAAGGACATTACCGATCAGGGCCAGCCATTGAATCGGCGTGAGAGAATAGCCCAGAGATTCAGTCGCAACAGGCATTAGCCGCCATACCGCGAAAACAATAAGGGCAAAGGTGCCACTGAAGCCCCAGATGGCACCGATAATTCCTGATAATTTATAACTCATTCCAATTTCTGGTCATGCTTTTACGAATCATTGTGGCACCTGGGGCTGATTTCAGCATTGGGGCCATCGGTCAGGCCAGCAGTGAATTACCGATCTGCTGCGCCTTGCAAAACTCTGATAAAACAGGGTAGAATAGATGTATCCACATCCATTCATAAGGGAGCACATCATGCCAACTATCATTGCCACGAACAAGGCGCCTCAGGCCATTGGTACTTACTCGCAGGCTGTAAAAGCCGGTAATACGGTCTATATTTCAGGCCAGATCCCATTGGTGCCCGAAACCATGCAACCGGTCCATGGCGATATGGAAGCTGATATTCGTCGCGTGTTTGAAAATCTCAAGGCGATCTGCGAGGAAGCGGGCGGGTCACTGGCTGACATCGTTAAACTGAACATTTTCCTGACCGATCTCGGCAATTTCGCGCTGGTCAATGAAGTCATGGCAACCTATTTTGAGCAGCCTTATCCGGCACGTGCAGCGATAGGTGTGGCCGCACTGCCCAAGGATGTCAAAGTCGAAATGGACGCTGTTATGGTCATTGGTGACTGAATCTTTTTTCGGGCCGTCAAATCATAATCGGAGTCTCTCGCGTCTTAATGGTGAATCTATAATTGGAGCCTCCGACAGATCTAAAGCTCCCCGTGACGGCATTGCGCGGTGTTGGCAGGCAGATTGCTGAAAAACTCCAGGCCCTGGGCATTGAAACTATCCAGGACCTGCTATTTCATTTGCCCTTGCGCTACGAAGACCGTACCCGCATTGTGCCTCTTGGCAGTTTGCGACATGGTGACCGGGTTGCAATAGAGGGCCGGGTTGAGTCCACCCAGGTCATTCATCGGCGCCGGCGCATGATGTTATGCCGCTTGTCTGATGGAACCGGTTTCATAACCCTCCGTTTTTTCCACTTCAGCCAGCAGCAGAAGAAGGGTCTGTCATCCGGTACGCGGCTGCATTGCTACGGAGAGGTGCGGGATAGTGGCTTTGCCGGGTTCGAGATGATACACCCGGAATATCAGCGGCTGGTGGATAACGAGATCCCGCAGATGGAGGAATCACTGACTGCTATTTACCCTGCAACAGAAGGCATCCACCAGCTAACCCTGCGCAGATTGACCGATCAGGCGCTGGCACTGCTCGATAAAAATACTACCATTGAGGAGCTGATACCTGCCGGACTGTATCAGGATGACAGTGGCTTTACTTTGGCGGAGGCACTGCAATATTTGCACCGACCACCGCCAGATGCGCCTCTGAAGCTGATGAAAAATCGGCAGCATCCCTGCCAGCGACGATTGGCATTCGAGGAACTGCTGGCACATAACGTCAGCCTGCGGCTCATGCGGAAACGCATACAGCGACACGCTGCCCCGGCGATGAACAGCAGCACAAATCTGTATGAAAAGCTGCGCTCGCAACTGGGTTTTGACCTGACCGATGCCCAGACACGTGTCATCTCGGAAATTGCCGAGGATCTGAAGCGAAACTATCCGATGATGAGGCTGGTGCAGGGTGATGTCGGTTCCGGCAAAACGGTCGTCGCGGTCATTGCCGCACTACAGACAGTTGAGAGTGGTTATCAGGTTGCGCTCATGGCCCCGACCGAGATACTTGCCGAACAACATTTCCGAAATATGGATAACTGGCTTGCACCGCTCGACATCGAGCTGGCCTGGTTATCCGGCAGGCAAAAAGGCAAGGCCCGCCGGCAGGCTCTTTACAAGATTGAAAGCGGTGAAGCCCGGCTGATTGTGGGGACACATGCCCTGTTTCAGAAGGAAGTAGTATTCAGCAAGCTGGGGCTGATGATAGTTGATGAACAACATCGCTTTGGTGTTCATCAGCGATTAAGGCTGATGGAAAAAGGCATGCAGGATGACATGCGCCCGCATCAAATGATCATGACGGCGACCCCGATACCACGAACTCTGGCAATGACTGCCTATGCCGATCTGGATACTTCGATCATAGACGAGCTGCCACCCGGGCGGCAACCGGTGACGACAGTGGTTATCCCGGAAGAGCGGCGCAGTGAAATTATTCAGCGTGTCAGGCATGCCAGTGTACAGAGCTGTCAAATTTACTGGGTCTGCCCGTTAATTGAAGAATCCGAGGTGCTACAGGCACAGGCTGCCACAGAAATCGAAAGCGCATTGAAAGAACAGCTACCCGACCTGAAAATCCAGCTTATACATGGTCGCTTGAAACCGATGGAAAAAGAGCAGATTATGCAGAACTTCAAGGATGGAGATATCGATTTGCTGGTCGCGACAACGGTCATTGAGGTCGGTGTCGATGTGCCCAATGCTTCGCTGATGATTATTGAAAATGCCGAGCGCCTTGGGCTTTCCCAGCTCCATCAGCTACGCGGGCGTATTGGACGAAGCAGCAAAAAAAGTTCCTGCGTATTGATGTATAAATCACCATTAGGGAACACCGCCAGAGAGAGGTTGTCCATCATGCGCAAAACCAGCGATGGCTTTGAAATCGCCAGACGGGATCTGGAAATACGCGGCCCTGGCGAGGTGCTCGGTACACGTCAGACGGGGGTGCTTGATCTCAGAGTCGCTGACCTGATGCGTGACCAGCAAATGATGCCGGGGGTAGTAAAAGCCTCAAAGGCTGTGCTCAATGACTATCCAGAGGTAATAAAACCATTATTGCATCGATGGCTGAAGTGGGGCTTACAGTTTGCGAGGGTATAGGCCCGTTATATGCTGTCCTGATACCTGCCATCGTGTTCAGCGGCACTGATGTTATCCGGCAGCTCCAGGGTGCCGGTCAGCTCACCAACAGACTCGATTCCCCCCTTATTCATGTACTCGACCAGCCCACCATTGATCTGCTTGCAAATCATGGGGTCATAAAACAGGGCGGTGCCTACTCCAATCGCCGCCGCACCGGCCAGTAGAAATTCAATGGCGTCATTCGCCGAGGTAATGCCGCCCTGACCGATAATCGGGACATGGTGCTTCTTCGCCACCTGATAAACCTCATGTACCTTGAGTAATGCAATGGGTTTTATGGCCGGACCGGACAGTCCACCCTGTACACTACCGATAATCGGCACCCGGTTCTCAATATCGATAGCCATGCCTGTCAGGGTGTTAATAACAGCAAAACCATTGGTGCCTGCCTCAATACAGCGTCGGGCATTTTCAGCAATATCAGCCTGATTCGGGGAGAGCTTGGTAATAATCGGCTTGTTAGTAACAGCCCGGCAGGCTCCGACTACCCTTGCCGACATGTCCGGGTCATTACCAAATGCCACACCACCTTCCTTAACATTCGGACAGGAAATATTAATCTCTATGGCATCTATCGGAGAATCATCGAACTTGCGCACAACATTAACGTATTCCGCTACAGTCGAACCCGATACATTGGCGAAAAATCTGGTTTCAGCAAAATCCAGTATCGGCAAAATATCTTCGACAACGGCTTCAACTCCGGGATTTTGCAGGCCGATAGCATTGAGCATCCCTGCCGGAGTCTCGGCCAGACGATGTGGTGGGTTTCCTGAACGCACCGTCGCTGTTGTTCCCTTCAGGCAAATTGCACCGACATCACAATTGCTGAACCCTTTAATGCGAGTGTATTCCTCACCAAACCCGACACAACCTGAAAGCAGTACAATAGGGCTGCCCAGATCGATACCACAGAAAGATATTTTTAGCCGCGAATCCAGTTCATGTTTCATATTGTTCTCTATCAGCCGGAAATTCCCCCTAATACGGGCAACATTATAAGGCTATGTGCCAACACAGGTGCGGCTTTACATCTGATTCATCCGCTTGGCTTTTCTCTGGAGGAAAAGCAATTGCGCCGGGCTGGTCTGGATTACCATGAGTGGTGCGATGTACAGGAATACTCAGGCTGGCAGGACTTTGTAATGACTGTAAAGCCGGCACGGTTACTGGCTTTTTCAACCCGCGGAAGAAAAATCTATTCGGAACACCGCTTTGCTACCGGCGATGCCCTGATATTCGGTCCTGAAACACGTGGACTACCGAATGAAATTCTGGAATCTTTGCCGGATAGCTGGCTGCTGCGCCTGCCGATGTTGTCGCATGGTCGCAGTCTGAATCTCTCTAACTCGGTTGCGGTAGCACTCTATGAAGCCTGGCGCCAGCTAGGCTTCATAACCGATCAGATGAGGGATCCCTGAACAACTCCATGCCAGAATATCGGGACACGGAAAACAGGCAATAGAGCTTTCTGCTGAAAATCAATCATTCAGCCTATTGCTGCGGTTCGTTGATTTTGGTGGTATTCACAGAAAACCATGAGTTAGCGCCGCCGCTATCGCAACAGCTTCATGGAACTTAGTTCGGATCGTGGGCTCAAAGCTACCATATGACTTTACTCTAACGCCATTAATGGCGCATGGTGATTCCCGCGTTCCTCCCTGAGCGGGACTGACCCGGCATACCCCCGCCGGGCATTATTTGCCCTGATATTCCCCCAAATATCAGGGCGTTTTTTAATTAATGCGCCTGTTCAAGCCACTGTTCGATTTTTCTTCTGGCCTCATCCAGCCCGTGCCTATCGACTGCCGAAAACAACTGTACCCCAATATCGATGCCGACTTCCTCTAGCCGTGAGCGGACCCGAAGCAATGTTGTACTTGCCGGACCATGCTTTAGTTTATCACTTTTGGTCAATAAACAATGGGTCGGTATGCCGATATCCGAGACCCAGTTGAGCATCTGCTGATCCAGATCTTTCAGTGGATGTCGAATATCCATGATAAGCAGCAATCCCACCAGACCTTTACGGCTTGTAAAATAAGCTCCAAGCGTCTGGTCCCAGTGCTGCCGCAGCTTTGGCGGCACTTTGGCATAACCATACCCCGGCAAGTCAACCAGATACCGCCGTCTGGCCAACTCAAAATAATTTATCTGCCGGGTTCTGCCTGGTTGCCGGCTGGCCCTTGCCAGACCATTAACACCGGTAATTACATTCAGGGCACTGGACTTGCCGACATTAGAGCGCCCGGCGACCGCAACTTCCATGCCTGTGTCCGGCAGACACTGATCAAGATTGTGTGCTCCCTTGATAAAACGGGCCTGCGAAAAATTAATCGGCATAAAGCTCTACTGTTTTCAATATGGTGGTTGGTCCATAATCGGGCCATGTATGGATTCAGAAACATATTGCACTTTTCGAGTGATGAAAACGAGTGCAGTATCAATACAGGCCATAGGGTTAAAGGTTTTATGTGACATGATCGGTCGTAATAACAAAGAGCGGTCTATATGGATCCATATACACCATAGCCTCAGCCTGGAATCTCCGCTACAATGGTCTGCTCTGCATGAATCCGGGCCTGCAAATGCCGGATCAGTTACACTGGCTTGTAGCGCCGTCCTTCACTCTTTATGCTGCACTATGAATTAACCGGATGTTGGTGATATGAAATGCCTGAATGATTACCGCATGGCCATCAATGGCACAGAACTTGTGCCCATAATGATTGGGGGTATGGGTGTTGACATCTCAAACACGGACCTGGCACTGGTGGCCGCGCGGCTTGGCGGTATCGGGCATATATCCGATGCCATGTCTCCTACGGTTACCGACCGTCGTTATAAAACCAGCTTCGTCAAAAACAAGGTCAAACTTTACAAGCACACAGTCGGACAGACAGATAAATCTGAGGTCCAGTTTGATCTGGCACATATCGCCTCGGCGCAGGCGATACATGTCACCAAGACAATGGACCAAAAGCAAGGTAATGGCCTGATCTATATCAATGTGATGGAAAAGCTGGGGATGAATAACCCCAAAGCGACATTACAGGTGCGCATGAAATCGGCCATGGATGCGGGCATTGACGGCATTACCCTCAGTGCCGGCCTGCATTTGGGCAGCATGGCCTTGGTCCAGGACCATCCACGGTTCCGGGATATTCATTTCGGCATTATCGTGTCCTCTGTGCGCGCTTTGTATCTGTTTCTGCGCAAAAACAAGACTCTCAACCGCCTGCCGGATTATATTATTGTCGAGGGACCGCTGGCCGGTGGTCACCTCGGCTTTGGTATTGATGACTGGCAGAATTATGATATCTACAGTCTGACCGCTGAGGTCAGCAACTGGGTCAAAGAGCAGGAGCTGGATATACCTGTTATCGCTGCTGGCGGGATTTTCACCGGTACCGATGCAGTCAGCGCAATCAGGACCGGTGCTACCGGTGTACAGGTCGCCACACGCTTTACTATCACCAGGGAATGTGGATTACCTGATGATGTAAAACAGGAATATGCCAAAACCGACAAAGACAACATTGAAGTCAACGCTATATCACCGACTGGCTATCCCATGCGAATGCTGAAAAACAGCCCGACCATCTGCAAAGGCATAAAGCCTAATTGTGAGTCTTTTGGTTATCTGCTGGACAGCAAGGGACGCTGTGCCTACATAGATGCCTACAATGTCCAAGTGGCCGCTCACCCCGACCAGAAAAAAATCAAGGTGTGCGATAAAACCTGCCTGTGCACCGCCATGCGTAAGTTTGAATGCTGGACCTGCGGTGCCAATGCTTACCGCCTCAAGGATACTACTTATCAAAGGGATGACGGCAGCTATCAGTTACCAAGTGCAGAACATGTCTTCAATGATTATCTATACAGCACGGATCATCAAATAGCCCTGCCTTGAGCGGGTTCCAGTTGTGCGCATGGTGAATGTTTCATGGCCGCTGACCATTTCATTCAATCCAAAAAAAAGGCCCTGCATTAATGCAGGGCCTTTCAGAACATCACCCATAGGGCAGGATCTTACATCATGCCGCCCATGCCACCCATCGGATCCATCCCCGCACCGCCGGGCGCAGGCGGCGGTTCTTTTGCAGGCATCTCGGCAACCATGCACTCGGTTGTGATCATGAGTCCTGCTACAGAAGCCGCATTTTGCAGTGCGGTACGGGCAACCTTGGTTGGGTCCAGAATACCGGCAGAGACCATATCGACATGCTCGCCATTCTGGGCGTTATAACCACGATTGCCTTTGGCTTCCCGCACTTCATTTACAACCACGGAAGCCTCCATACCGGCGTTAGAGGCAATCTGACGCAGTGGTTCTTCCATGGCGCGGCGCGCAATGGCTATACCCGCATCCTGATCCGGGTTATCGCCCTTCATGTCATTTAATGCATCTTGAGAACGAATCAGCGCAACGCCACCACCAGGGACAACACCCTCTTCTACCGCGGCACGGGTTGCGTGCAGGGCATCTTCCACGCGGGCCTTCTTTTCTTTCATTTCGACCTCGGTTGCTGCCCCGACCTTGATGACAGCGACACCACCGGCCAGCTTGGCGACGCGCTCCTGCAATTTTTCACGATCATAATCGGAAGTAGATTCTTCGATCTGGGTGCGAATTTGCCCTACACGTGCCTTGATCTCGTCACTATTGCCGGCACCGTCAACAATCGTGGTGTTTTCCTTGGTGATCTGGATCTTCTTGGCAGAACCCAGATCGTCGAGAGTGGCCTTTTCCAGACTCAAGCCCACTTCTTCAGAAATCACCTGACCGCTGGTCAGAATAGCGATATCCTGCAACATCGCCTTGCGACGATCACCAAAGCCGGGAGCCTTGACTGCGGCCACCTTAACGATGCCACGCATATTGTTGACAACCAGAGTTGCCAGCGCTTCACCTTCAACATCTTCAGCGATAATCAACAGTGGCTTGCCTGCTTTGGCTACCCCCTCCAAAATGGGAAGCAGGTCACGGATATTGGAAATCTTTTTGTCAAACAACAGAACAAAAGGATCATCCAAATCGACAGACTGGCTTTGCTGATTATTGATGAAATAGGGAGACAGGTAACCGCGATCAAACTGCATGCCCTCGACTACATCGAGTTCGTTCTGCAATGCGGAACCTTCTTCAACGGTGATGACGCCTTCTTTACCGACTTTCTCCATGGCTTCGGCAATAATCTCGCCAATGTTGCTGTCGGCATTAGCTGAAATTGTGCCTACCTGAGCAATCGCCTTGCTGTCCGCACAGGGGGCAGACAGGTCACGCAGTTTCTCGACCGCAGCACTAACCGCCTGATCAATACCGCGCTTCAGATCCATCGGATTCATACCTGCTGCGACGGCCTTCATACCTTCTTTCAGCATGGATTGAGCCAGTACTGTGGCTGTGGTTGTGCCATCACCTGCAGTATCGGAAGTCTGTGATGCCACTTCCTTGACCATCTGCGCACCCATATTCTCCAGCTTGTCTTCCAGCTCGATTTCCTTCGCTACAGACACGCCATCCTTGGTCATGGTGGGCGCACCAAAGCTTTTGTCCAGGACCACATTACGGCCCTTGGGCCCCAAAGTAACTTTCACCGCGTTTGCCAGAGTATTGACACCACGCACCATGCGTGAACGCGCCTCGTCACCAAAACATACTTCTTTAGCTGACATAATTATTTTCCTCTCAGACCTAAAATTTATTCAACAACCGCCATGATGTCGTCTTCGCGCATAACGACCAGTTCGTCGTCACCCACCTTGACATCATTGCCGGAATACTTACCAAACAGTACGGTGTCGCCGACTTTTACATCCAGCGCACGAACCTCACCGTTATCGAGCATTTTGCCATTGCCCACTGCCAGAACCTCGCCACGACTTGGCTTCTCTGTGGCAGAATCAGGTATCACAATACCTCCTGCGGAAGTGCGCTCTTCCTCCATGCGCTTGATCACAGCGCGATCATGCAAAGGACGTAACTTCATCTTTCTCTTTCTCCATTAATTTTCAAGAAACATTAATATCCAGTGACGGGCTGTTAGCACTCGCCTCCGGTGAGTGCTTATAATAGGGTCAAAAAATACAAAGTCAACGATCAAAAATGGATTTTTTCACTGCCAGAACAAGTTCTGATCGGGTCGGTATGCCCCCTAGTCTTTTTTCTGGTATTCACCCTCGATGATGTGAGGGCCATGTGAATCCGCATACGTATCCGCTCCCGGCGGATGAGATGAACCGGCAACTCTGATGATGCCGGTATGAAGCAGTAGCCAGGTTGCCACGCTCCTTCGAATCGCGGGCAACAGAACCAGAAAACCTGCCATATCGGTAAAAAATCCCGGAGTCAGTAAGAATGCCCCGGATACCAGCAACATGACTCCTTCAATCAGTTCAACCGCCGGAATTTCCCCGCGGCGCAGGGTTTCCTGCACGCGCACCATCGTTGTCAGCCCCTGCACACGCAGCAAGGCAGCACCGGCCACAGCCGTGATGACGATTAATAATAAAGTCGGCATGATCCCGATAATGCCACCCACCTGTATGAACAAAGCAATTTCAATCGCGGGCACAATTAAAAACAAGAGAAACAACAGACGAAACATGGTTAAATCCGGGTGGTATGGATACAGTCACACAAGATGAAGTCCGCCGGCAATAATTGCAAGCCGGCAATGTCTTTTGCTCAATCACTGAAATAACGGTTCGCTTTACGTATGACTTGTTTACTCGTCATGACGACCATTCCCGACATGGCCAGCGCGGAAGAGCTTGCTGGCAGGATTGCCGGGGAGTCACTGGCTGCCTGTGTGAACATTCTGCCCGGCATACGGTCTATTTACTGCTGGGAAGGCAAACTGCAGAAAAGCACTGAGTGTCAACTATTCATCAAGACATGCGAGAAAAGTTATAATGAACTTGAGGCTTTTATACAAAAACACCATCCCTACAAATTACCGGAAATAATCGCCCTGCCGATACAGCATGGCCTGCAGGGCTATCTTGACTGGATAGGCGAAAGTTGCGAGGACATCGTATGACATACCACGCAGGCGCTCTCTATCGTTATCGTTTTCTGACTTCAGTACTACTGACTGTTGCTCTGGGTCTTGCCCCGGCGGTGGTTCCGGCCCAGGAAGACGAAGACCCTCTTATGCCGGAAGAGGCATTCCCGGCGGAAGTCATCTCTGTCGAAAACGATACGATAGCCATCCGCTGGAATATCGCCGACAAATACTATATGTACCGTTCCAAGTTTCGCTTTCTGGCAGAACAGGAAGCTGTTCAACTGGAGCAACCTGTTCTGCCGCCCGGCAAAACCCAGCATGATGAGTTTTTTGGTGATGTTGAAGTTTATCGTAACAACGTAACCGTCAGGTTGCCTTACAGCAGAAGCAGGAATGCCCCATCTGAATTTACCCTGACCACCGTTTCGCAGGGTTGTGCTGACATCGGTATCTGCTACCCGCCCTATAAGCAGTATCTGAATGTTAAATTGCCTGCTGCCGGGACAGCCGCCGGGCTGTCCGACTCCGGCCCGATGAATGCACTGAGCAATCTCAACAGGGCACTGGGCCTGAACGATGATAATTCTGAAGATGAGTTTCTTGAGCCGGATCAGGCGTTTCAGTTGGTCACAAGCGTTGCACAGGACAACACCATTCGACTTGATTTCACGGCCGCAGAGGGCTACTACCTGTACAGGGACAAGATCCGGGTAATTCCGGCAGACTATCCCGCAAACATCCGGCTGGGGGAACTCCGGCTTCCGCCGGGCAAAATCAAGGCCGACGAGTATTTTGGTGATGTGCCTGTTTATTATAAGGGGGCCACAGCCCACCTGCCGGTGATCAACGACAGTGAACAAACCCTCCCGTTTGCGCTAAAGGTACAATATCAGGGTTGTGCTGATGCCGGTTTATGCTACCCGCCGATTACCAAATCATTCAACCTGAGCGCACTTCCCGGTATTCTGCCGGTGGCTGCCGCAGCGACTGTCGATCAGAATGTAAAAACAGCAGCCGGCGGTGCGCCTGTAACGGCGATTCCAAAGGTCGCCGAGCAGGATCGATTGGCTTCCTTCCTGCTGGAAAATCCACTGTGGCTGTCGGCACTGTTTTTCTTCGGACTGGGTATGCTGCTTGCCTTTACCCCGTGTGTATTTCCGATGATCCCGATTCTCTCCGGCATTATTATCGGCCAAGGGAAAGACATCTCGACCGGCAAGGCGTTTACCCTGTCACTGATCTATGTGCTGGCCATGGCTCTGACCTATACCGTTGTCGGTATTATCGCCGGCCTGTTTGGCGCCAACCTGCAAGCCATATTCCAGGACCCGATCATTATCAGCGTCTTTGTCGCCGTCTTTGTGCTGCTATCACTTTCCATGTTCGGTTTTTACGAGCTGCAAATGCCCAGCGCCATCCAGTCGCGCCTGACAAAAATCAGCAATTCACAACGAGGCGGTACGCTGGCAGGTGTCGCTATCATGGGCATATTGTCTGCCATTATCGTCGGCCCCTGTGTTACTGCTCCGCTGCTTGGCGCATTGATTGTAATCGGGCAGACCGGCGATGCCGTGCTCGGAGGAACCGCACTTTTCGCACTCAGCATGGGTATGGGTGCCCCATTACTGCTGATCGGCACATCAGCCGGCAAACTGCTGCCGAAGGCCGGCGCATGGATGGATGCGGTCAAGGCCATATTTGGCGTTGGTCTGCTGGCTGTCGCTATCTGGCTGCTGGAGCGCATTATCCCTGGACCGGCCGGCCTGCTCCTGTGGGCAGTTTTGTTTATCGTCTCTGCGGTCTATATGGGTGCTCTCAGCCAGCGACAGGACGGCAGCGGCTGGCATAAACTCTGGAAAGGGCTGGGCATTGTCATCCTGATCTGGGGTGTGCTGATGGTTATTGGCGCCTCCACCGGTTCCCGTGACATGCTGAATCCCCTGAAAAAGCTCAGCGCGAGCGGTGCAGGTTCAGGCATATCGGCCCAGGATCACCTGGCTTTTGATTACATCAAGACCGTTGACGATTTCAAGCGCGAACTGACAGCCGCAAATTCACGTGGACAATATGTCATGCTCGATTTCTATGCCGACTGGTGTGTCTATTGCATACAAATGGAAGAACGTACCTTCCCCGACAGTGGCGTCCAGCAGGCACTGTCCGGTGTCCACCTGCTACAGGCCGATGTCACCGCCAATGACGAGGCCGATCAGGCCCTGCTCAAGCACTTTGGCCTCATCGCACCACCTGCCATTCTATTCTTCACACCGCAAGGCGATGAGCGGAAAAACTACCGGGTTGTCGGCTTTCAGGGCCCCGTCGAATTCAAAGCTCATCTGGATGAAGCCCTGACGCGGTTGTAGCGGGTCACTATCTTCATGAAAGCGTCACACAAGACGGCACTGCTCTATGGTGCTGTTGCCTTGATATCCATGGTCGCGGGAGTGCTGGCTGCACAATGGCTGCAAGGCGATAAAAGCACCCCGATACAGACAGAGCGGCAGGTTGGCATACCTGAAATCAGACCCGACTTCAGCTTAAACAGTCTTGAAGGCGACAGACGCAGCCTGAGCGAATGGGACGGCAACATTATCCTGCTCAACTTTTGGGCAACCTGGTGCCCTCCCTGTCGCAAGGAAATGCCGGATTTTATTGAGCTGCGCGAACAACTCGAAAGCGAGCCGTTTGAAATTATCGGAGTAGCCATTGATCAGGCCGAACCCGTACAGGATTTTGTTGATGAAATTGGCGTGGAATACCCGATCCTGCTTGCTGAACTGGAAGGGCTGACCATCATGCGGGAGTATGGCAACCAACTGACAACCCTGCCCTACACCGTTGTCATTGACCGGAATCAGAGGATCATCAAAACTTTCCGCACTGAGGTCACCAAAGAAGATGTACTTGAAATCATACAGCCGTTGCTTTCTGACTCGGTGGTTGTGGTGCGTTGAAAGATAGTGACAGGATTTTAATAAAGCCTCGCTTGTCAGGATAGTATTACAATACATCCAAAGGCGACTGCCCCCCTGTCCCCCCGATTTGAGCACATGGGTATAAATCATTGGGGAATTATATACCTAGTGCCCCAAAACTCAATAAATCTCTTGCCATTTTGGAGCATATAGTGTAAGATTATATCCAGTTAAGTAATTGAATTGGCGAACAATCATGGCAAAGAAATCCGCAAAAACTATATCTGTATTCGAGTTCTTCAAGCTGTTCCCGGATGAGGCCAGTGCGGTCAAATTCGTAGAGGAACAGGTCTGGGAGAATGGCCCGGTCTGCCCACACTGCGGGAGTGACAATACAGTCCCAAGACCAAAGCGTCACGGACACCGCTGCAAGGAATGTCGGGAGGATTTCACTGTCCGGCACGGTACTATCTTCGAGAAATCACGGCTTTCTCTTGTCAAATGGCTATACGCGATATATCTTGTGCAGACCAGTCGCAAGAGTATCAGTAGCCTCCAGCTTTCCAAGGAACTGGACGTTACCCAAAAGACCGCATGGTTTTTGCTGCACAGAGTCAGAGAAGCCTGCAAACAGGGAGACTGGAAGCTGACCAATGTAGTTGAGGTGGATGAGACCTACATTGGCGGTAAAGAGCGAAACAAGCACAACAATAAGAAATTGCGATCCGGGAGAGGGCCTGTAGGGAAACAGGCTGTAATCGGGGCACGGGAGCGCGGGGGAAACGTGAAAGCCAAGGCCATCAGCAACACTGATGCGGAAACCTTGAAGGGCTTTATCCATGGCAACGTAGAGCCAGGTTCCACTGTATTCACCGATAACCACCGAGGCTATCTTGGCCTTGGCGGGATTCTCTACAACCACGAATCCGTAAAGCACTCTGCCAAGGAGTACGTTAACGGCATGATCCATACCAACGGGATCGAGTCCGTATGGGCGATTCTCAAGCGTGGCTACACCGGCCCATTTCAGCATCAAGCATCTACAGCGATACGTGGATGAGTTCACGTTCCGATTGAATGAAGGCAATGTAGACCGAGATACCATTGACCGCATCAAGTCTGTGTGTGCTGCTAGCAAGGGCAAGAGGCTGACCTACAAGGGGTTGATTGCGCAGTGAGTGCCATTTTAGAACAGGCTCATACACGCACTGCATTGGTGTATGAAGGTGATTGTCTAGAAATAATCCCTAAAAACATACCTGACAATAGTGTAGACCTCATTATCACTTCACCACCTTATGCAGATCAGCGCAAAGATAATTATGGTGGAGTGTGTGCAGATGAGTATGTGGACTGGATGCTGCCACGCACCAAACAGCTTCAAGCCTGTCTGAAGCCCACAGGGTCTTTTGTGCTGAATATTAAGGAGCGGGCCATCAAAGGTGAACGCCACCCTTACGTAATTGAATTGATTTTAGCTATGCGTAAAGAGGGTTGGTTTTGGGTGGATGAATATTGTTGGCACAAGAAAAATTGTTATCCTGGAAAATGGCCTAATCGGTTTAGGGATTCATGGGAAAGATTGTTACATTTTACCAAGGCCAAGAAATTTAAGATGAATCAAGAGGCAGTCAAGGTTCCAATGGGTGATTGGGCTGAGTCCAGACTTAAAAACCTTTCTAATACTGACAGACAAAGGGATGAAAGCGTGCATGGAAATGGGTTCGGTAAAAAAATTTCAAACTGGATAGGTCGGGATATGGCCTACCCGACAAACGTTTTGCATATGGCTACAGAATGCGGAAATGCAGGACATCCGGCAGCATTCCCTGAACAGTTGCCAAATTGGTTTATTCGTTTGTTTACAGACCCTGATGATATGGTATTGGATCCCTTTGCAGGATCGGGGACCACCTTGATTGCAGCACACAAATTGCAAAGATCATCCATTGGAATAGATTTATCGGCTGAGTATTGTGAGTTCATGCGAGACCGGATCGGCCAGTTATGATTTATCCAGTATGGTGGGGTCAAGCTGAGAACGAACTGGATCAGTACATATCGGAATTTACGGACAAGATAAGGCAGAAACTTGAAAAACTGAAACCCAACGATCTTATTGGCAGAAAAAACCCCTACCTGTTCTGTTTGCGGGCGACCAATGATACTCAACGGTATGCTGAATCCATACTTGATGCATTCTTATCTTCAAGTGAGGAAACCATGTTTGGCTCCTTGGCAGAAGATTGCGCGGTAGTGATATGCAGATATGCACGGAACGGGATAAAGTCAGCGGCAGAGGGTATTGACATTGAAATTGCACATGTTCAAGATAACATAAGAACTATCATTCAGGTCAAATTCGGCAAACACTGGGGTAACTCGTCACAGCGTAAAAAGATGGAAGATTATTTCAGTAAAGCCAGACGTATCTTGCAGCAAGGTGGGCCGTGCATGTTAGGTGTATCGAAGGGATATGCTATGGGCCAGCAAGCAGTCGTGATCGTGGCAACTACTTGACTTGCATAGGCTCGGTTTTCTGGAAAGAAATTAGTGAGTGGGATGAAACCTACACTGCGCTTTTAGATATATTCTTCAGACATGCGCAGAATGGCTTGCTTGAGGTTAAAGTGGCAGCAAGAGAAAAGATTATTGACTTTCTTATTTATAATGGAATATCAGTAAATAACGAGATTCAATGGAATAGATTGCTTCAATTCGTAAACGGGCCTGTACCAGAATGACCAAGAAATCTCTTAAAGACTTCAAAAGTGCAGTCAAACAGATCGCTAGTTACAAACCAGATACTTCGCCAAAGAAGCCCAAAAAGGCGCCTTCGGCCAAGCAGCTACGGCAAGGCTGGAAGCTGGTGAAGCGGTGAGATCAACCGCCGCTTTGGGGCACTAGGTATATAATTCCCCATCATCGTGGTTTCCACATGTTTATGTCCCAATAAATCCTGAATGGTGCGAATGTCATAGCCTGCCTCAAGCAGATGCGTGGCAAACGAATGCCTGAAGATGTGCGCACTGACCCTTTTTGTTATTCGACCATCACGGGCAGCCTGTTTAATGGTTCGTCCAATAGATTGCTCGTAAATATGATGACGCCTGACGACTCCTGTTCTTGGGTCCTGCGATAGTTTGGATGAAGAAAAAACATACTGCCAGACCCACTCACGCTGCGCATTGGGATATTTGCGCATCAAGGCATCGGGCATAAAAACCCCATCAACCCCAGCAGCCAGATCCTCCTCAAACTGTGCTTTGCGGGCAACCAACAACTGCTTCAGGGGTTCAGTCAACTTATCAGGCAACATCACCATCCGGTCTTTATCACCCTTGCCACGGCGCACTGTAATCGCCTTATAGGCAAAATCAATATCACCCACTCGTAGTCATACTGCCTCCATCAGCCGCATAACGCTACCATAGAGTAAATTACCAATCACCCAATGAACGCCCCTTCAAGTTGGACAAAACTCGCGCCATCTCGGCACGGAAGAGTACGACCGGGATATATTTTTCTGTTTGGCCCGCACCACACCATCCACCCGGGGCGGTTCCATATCCAGCACCTTCTTATACACAAAGACCAAAGCAGACAATGCCTGATTCTGTGTTGAAGCAGACACTCTCCCCCTGACGGCCAAATCCGTTAAAAACGCCTCCATTTCCGCCTTGCCCAGCTCGGCGGGATGGCGTTTATTGTGAAACAGGATATAGCGCTTAATCCAATTCAAGTCACTTTCTTCGGTCCTGATCGAATAGTTCAATCGCTGCAAGCGCTCTCGCACCTGATTCAAGAAGGGAGATTTCATTTCTTTATTTTGCATGATTTCGGCAAGATAAAATACGATTTAAAAACAAAAAATTGAATTAAATCAATGGCATAAATGAATATCAATATTTCTTAATGCCAGAAACAGACGAATAATTTTAACACAAAAATTTTGTATCTGTCTGCATTCCATAATAGATTGGGAGATCTACTAGTAGTTACGTTTACATAAGGAATCACAATGGTCACATGTTATTTGAAATATGTTATTGATCCATTTAAATTGAAAGAGTTTGAACATTACTCGAAATTATGGATTCCATTGGTAGAAAAATTTGGTGGCCAACATCATGGATACTTTCTGCCTCATGAAGGCCCAAATGATGTTGCTATTGCACTATTTACATTTCCGAGTCTAGCTGACTATGAGGAATATAGAACAAAGGCAAGCACAGACCCGGAGTGTCAGGCAGCTATGCAATACTATGCTGAAACAAAGTGCTTTCTAAGTTTTGAACGGTCATTTATGAAACCACTTTTTAAATAAAAAACGTAACAAGGCCAGCAACCTGAAACAGCAAGCAATGGCCTTGAAAAGCAGGCCATTAAAACGCTTGCTATTCAGGTTCTGGCGGCGTTAAGTTTTTAAGGAGAGATTGTGCATCATTCGAGACCGTACTTGTTTTCTGATTACGATCTAAGGGGCACCCTAGACAACCAACTGCAAGCGATTCAGAAAGAAGTCGATGCAACAGATGATGATCGACTTCTTAATACTAGTGTCGATGACATGGTCGCTTACTTGATTGATAAGTATCGAATTGACCCGATCACTTTAGATGAAAGCGCGATTTCAGTTAATCAGGCAGAAACAGAAATAAATGTAAGTGGCGATCAGAGTCGTGATATACGAGATCGCTCCCAGCCTTTTTATATCAAGGGTACTTCAAACAAGTTTTTTGTTCCGTTCTCTGGGGATCAAAGTTTATTCAAGTGCCAACCGTCAACATTTACGCATTCTCCTCCCGTAGCAACTATTGAAGGAAGTGAATTGGTGTTGACTTACAACGCTACAGAGCACAATGCAGAGGGTATTCGGTCTAGATTCGACCGAGATTATCAGGAAATAAAACGGTATCTCGAATGGATCGCTGAGGACGTTCGGTCGCACAATGCATCGCTAGATAATCGCATCAGGCAAACCGTAGAATCTCGTCGAGAGAAGATTCTTGCCAATCGTGAGCTAGCATCTTCTCTAGGGTTTCCCATGCGGGAACGAAGTGGCGCGTCTAAAACCTATTCAGTACCGAATGTGCGAAGAAAGCCTCCAATTAGGCCGCCAGCCGCTACAACCAAACCGTACAAGCCGGAACTGGCTTTAGATGTAAAAGAATATGAGCATATTTTGTCGGTAATTGACAATATGGTTCTGGTAATGGAAAGAAGTCCACACGCTTTCGCCGGCATGGAGGAAGAGGATGTTCGTCAACATTTTCTGGTGCAGTTAAATGGTCACTACGAGGGGCAAGCGACTGGAGAGACGTTTAACTACGAAGGAAAGACCGATATTTTAATTCGGTCTGAAGGGAAAAATATATTCATAGCGGAGTGCAAATTTTGGCGCGGACCAAAAGGATTCGCGGACACAATTGATCAAATTCTTGGGTACACTTCCTGGCGAGATACGAAGACCGCCATTCTTCTTTTCAACAGAAACAAGAACCTATCTTCAGTCCTGGAAAAGATACCGGCTCTTTGTGAAGGGCACGTAAACTTCAAGCGCTGTTTAGAAAATAGCCGAGAAAGTGGCTGGAGAGCTGTCTTTTCTCACAAGAATGACCCTGATCGTGAGCTAACTATGCAAATTAACGTTTATGATGTTCCGGTCGAAAATCAAACTTAACAAAGGGCTCCAGCCGACCCCAAAAACGCTGGTGCGTTTTAGGGTCGGCTGAGCCCGAGCGTTATGCTCGGGGAGACGCATGGAAAGTAATTTGATAATTCAGATATTGGGGTTCTTCGGAGGTGCCGCTGTTATTGTTGTGGGGTTGTCTCGCTGGCTTGGAGGCGTTTGGTCTGCAAGGATTATCAGGAACGAACAGGCTCGAATAAATGTAGAGTTTGAGGCTGATAAGGCCAGGCTTGCTGAGCAACTGGAAACTTCCAAGGCAGCTTTGCTGGAGAAAACCAGACTCGCTGAAGTTAGGCTCAATTCCGTGAATCAAGAAAGATTTTCTGCTCTCAAAGAAAACTACGAATTATTGGCGGATGTGTGGCTAGATTGCAGTTGGGCGATACAGCCGGATGAGTTGGGTCGAGAAAAGCCGCCTGCACAAGAAAGGCTGGAAAAGGCTGCGATTTCCCTGGATACATATTTCAAGGATTTCGAAAGAAAGAAGATATTCTTGTCTGACGCCTCTCAAAAGGCTGTTTACGATTTTATTTATCGCGTTTGTAAGAGCCTTAATAAACTGGGGATATTTGCTGATTCATCTGATCCGTTAGAGGCGCGACTTCAAGAGCTTTATAATGAGTGGATACATGATCTTAAACCCAAAATGAACGAGGCTCGAAAAAGTATTGAATCTGAGTACAAGGCATTAATTGGAGTAGATGAGCATAACAAAGCATTGCAGCGGACAAGCCGCTGAATGCGGCGTTAAGCACCTAAAGGAAATATAGTGCCATTTACTCCAATACACATGGGGCCGGGAATATTCCTAAAAGGAATCTTGCAGGGAAGTTTTAGCCTTATGGTTTTTGGCTGGACTCAAATCGTAATGGATATACAACCGCTGTTTGTTTTAATTTCTGGAGAGGGACATCTTCACGGTTTTTCCCATACTTATGTAGGGGCTACGCTGTTAGCAATATTATCAGCCCTCACTGGTAAGTATTTATCTCAAATTGGCCTTTGGGTTCTGAAGGTAGAAAAAACTATTTACAATAAAATTAGGTGGTGGGTTGTTTTTCTAAGTGCGTTTATAGGTGCTTATGGTCATGTACTATTAGATAGCATTATGCACTCAGACGTTCAGCCATTTTATCCGGTGGTTTTGTCCAACCCATTTCTAAGCTTTATATCCGTCTCTGCTCTTCACAAGTTTTGTTTATATTCGGGGTTAGTGGGTGCGGCTATCTACTATTTCATTCAGTGGCGTGGCAAAAATGCTTAACAAAGCCATCAAAAATCGCCCGCGAGCGGGCTGGACCTCCGTTGCATTGCTCGTTTTGCGTTTATCCGCTACGCTAACGCAAAACAATCAATACAACTCCGGCCTTTTATGGCGGCATTATGTGATTAAAATGATTAAAAATCTCGTTTTTGCTTTAGTATTATTAGTTTGTGTGCCCTTTGTCCAAGGCTTCATTGTAGCTGAAGCGGATACTACCGAAGAATGGTTATGGGATGCTCTTCGTTCGAAGAACCATTTTGCTTTGATAAGGCACGCTCTCGCACCGGGTACAGGAGACCCTCCTGAGTTTACTTTGGGCCGTCGCGAAACTCAACGCAACCTTTCTGAGAAAGGCAGGAACCAAGCAAAACGTATCGGAGCTCTTTTTCGTGCTCACGGCATTAATGAAGCTCGCGTTTTTTCAAGCGAATGGTATCGATGCAGAGATACTGCCGAGTTACTTGATTTGGGCCCTGTAAATTCTTTGTCCGCTTTGAATTCTTTTTTTCAAAATTATGAACAAAAAGATGCCAGAACTGAATCACTAAAACTTTGGCTGTCTCAGCAAGAAATAGACAAGCCGTTAGTTCTGGTGACACATCAAGTAAACATCACGGCTCTAACAGGAGTTTATCCTTCTTCGGGTGAGATTGTCGTTGCAAAAAAAGATGCTCAAGTTGGACTGAAAGTTTTGGGGAGTATTAAAACTGATTAGTAGATATCGAGCGCTCTGTGAAATGGATTGGGCACATAACAAATCGCTACACCGGACGCCAACCCGTTGCTCGGGATTGGCGCCGTTGAGCTAAACCGTTAGGCGTTGCATTCGCCCCGATGTCTAACTATTCGCTGTAACTGGGCGTTGGAGAAAATTGGTTATGAAAATA
The DNA here is from genome assembly GCA_965214035.1 of Gammaproteobacteria bacterium. Lineage (GTDB taxonomy): Bacteria > Pseudomonadota > Gammaproteobacteria > JAJDYQ01 > JAJDYQ01 > JAJDYQ01. The sequence continues at coordinate 2,284,939 of OZ243932.1, forward strand.
AAAACTATGGTTACTGCAGGACTTTTGTCGTCTTGTTTCGTTGTGCCTTCATTGGCTTGGAATTATGACGACGATGATAACAAAAAATATGAAAGTTCCTTTGGAAATAAATATCAGTATGATCTCAGTAATCCATCAGACAGGATTAAATATGAAATTGATCCAGCAGCACAATTAAGAGATAGGTTGGATGTAAATCCTGCTCGCAAATTAGACAGAGGCTTGGGTCAATATTCCCCTCAGTCTTTGGGTTTCCCGTTGGTACGATAGGGAGCAATGACTTTTCTTTTCAGCTTCACGGCATTTGCATTGAAATAGTAATCTTTTGTATTTGAACAAAACCATATATCTTCCGTATTGTTTTTCCAGTTGGACCTGGCACCGCGGCCTTTTTCCCGCTCCCAGGTGATTCGGTTATGGACATAAAAATACTTTTCAAGAATGGGTGCAATCAGAATGGAGGTTTTCCAGTCTGAGCAAATATAGATGGTTGCCTGAGGTTTTAAGATCATCCTGACGTTTGACAAAAAAGATTCAAACCATGCTGGATAATTTTCCCTCTTTTTGAATAGATGTCCGTTGTAATTTTTTGACAGATTATAAGGAGGGTCCACGATCAGTAAATCAACAAAAGCGGATGGGAGGGCGGGTAAAACCGAAAAAATATCTCCATGGATGATGCGCCCCTCGATCTCATTAACCTGCGGAGAGTCGGGGTTTTTTTAAAGCTGCCCGGATAGAGATTCGATTTCCTCCGGGGTGCAGGTCAGTGTTCTGTTTCCAGGGGGCTCGTTGTTTCATTGTAAAGCATTTTCCAGAAAATGCGCCGCCTTGTTTTTTTGTCCCTGATCCAGCCTGTCAAGCCGCTCATTGGCCGCCTCAACAAACTCGGGCTGTATTTCAAAGGCCATAAAATTTCTTTTGTGCCTTTTGCACACCACCGGGCAGGTTCCAACACCCGAAAATGGATCTAAAACCGTATCTCCCGGATTTGAGCTGGCGAGGACCAGCCTTTCAATCAGGTTTTCAGGTTTCTGGATAGTGTTCAACGCCTGTCTTGAAACCAGTTCTTTCGATTTATAAGTGAGCTGTTTGATGTCTCCCCATACATCACCGGGATTTTTTCCATTTTTGTTGAATCTGGTTTTGCCATATTGCCCGTTTGTAACCGAAGGGACATTTTCGCATCTTCTGCGATGTTCCAGTTCAACCAGTTGCGAGACACGAATAGCGTCGAGATTAAAACAGCGGGGCTTCCTGCCTTTTATGAAATAACCGATAATGTCATGGTTATTGGTATAGCTTCGCCGTCCCTGGGCAAGTCTGCTTGGCTGATACCAGATAATTCTTGATTTCAGATTAAGGTAGGGCCGGTAGTCGATAAAATCCAGACAGTCCGGCTTCCCAAACAGGTATAAAGCCCCCCCCTTCCTTTAACTTTTTGGAAAACCTTTTGATCAGATCAAGATTAAACTCCTGGATGGAAGGTATCCGGTCCCAGTTGTTTTGTGTGACGCCGTAAGGTCCATCACAGATGATCAGATCGATGGATTGATCCTTGATTTTTTCGCAGAAATTAAAGGAGTCTCCGCAATATATCTTATTGGGTTCCAGCGTCATTTTTTCCTGGCTGGCGGATGTTGTGGATGAGCGGGCTGCATCCTGTCGGGGTCAATAAAAGCAAGTGAACCCCTCACATTATTCCCAGAACTGTAGCCATATTTTCCGCTCCTTCCCCGTATCGCTTTTTTTGCTGATCTCTCTTTTCAGGACCGGATGATCGGGGTAGTTTAATTGCAGAACTCTTCTGGAGCCGTCAGCCAGATCGCTCATATCCATCATGGTGTAGCCTATGAGCATCACGGCCAGAGCATTCGATACGGCCGCTGTCTGGGGATAATTTTCAACAACGCCGATACCGCGGTTTACTGCGGCAGAATAGGCACCCCGCTTGATATAATATCTGGCGACATGGACATCATATTCGGCGATATTATTGCTCAGGTAGGCCATTCTTTGCCGGGCATCCTCTGTGTACCGACTGTCGGGATAGAGCCTGACCAGCTCGGCAAAGTCATTCAATGACTGCAATGCGGCAGCCTGGTCCCGCTGAGAGCGATCAGTTTGCATATAGCGCTGGAAAAAGCCGAAGTCACGATCAAAATTGGCCAGTCCCTTAAGATAATAGGCGTAGTCAATATTCGGGTGCCTCGGATAGAGTTTGATAAATCGGTCAGCAGCGGCGATGGCCGCTCCGGTTTCACCATCCTTGTAATGGGCATAGGTGCTCTCCAGTAGTGCCTGTTGGGCAAACTGACCAAACGGATAACGGGTTTCGACCTTTTCATAATAGTCAATCGCCGCATTATAGTCTTCATCATTCAATTCAGTGCGTGCTGCGTCATAGAGCCTGCTGGCAGACCAGTCTTTGGTTTCATCATCTTCTTTTTCATCGAGGGACGAACAGGCTGACAGGAGCAGGAGTACGCTCGCAAAAGATAACAGAAAAAACAATGTGCGCATGGATTCAGGTTCCGGTTCGCTGGTTCAAGGCGCGGAGTATAATTCATTCACTACAGAATAGCACCGAATCGGAATATTGAAAATTTCTTTAAAAATCCCCCATGAGTGCAATGGATACCGTCTGGATCAGGCACTTGCAGCCTGTTTGCCGGAGTATTCCCGTGCCCGGTTGCAGAAATGGGTAAAGCTGGGCTGTGTCACATTAGACGATGCCAGTTGCCGACCCAGGGACATTGTTGTACAAAACCAGACCATATTGATTGATGTCACGGATCATCTGATACGGGAGCAGGAAAGTCGGGAAATTGAGCCCCAGAATATCCCGCTCAATGTAATTTATGAGGATGCGGACTTAATTGTTTTGGATAAGCCTGCCGGCCTGGTGGTTCATCCGGCTGTTGGTAACCCGGATGGTACATTATGCAATGCCCTGCTTTTCCACTATCCGGAACTGGGATTGCTGCCCCGCGCTGGAATTGTGCATCGACTGGACAGGGATACCACTGGCTTAATGGTCGTAGCCCGCACACTTCCCTCTCATGCCAGTCTGGTTCGTCAGCTTCAGGCACGGGCAATGGGGCGTGAATATGAGGCTGTAGTCAACGGTGTCATGGTGGCCGGGGGGCGGGTTGATGCGCCGATTGGTCGGCACCCGGTTAATCGCAAGCGCATGGCAGTTATTGCTGGTGGTAAGGATGCCGTAACCTGCTACCGGATACTGGAGAGATTTCATGCCCATACCCGTGTCCGGTTAAAGCTGGAGTCAGGCCGGACGCACCAGATACGTGTTCACATGTCGCATATTCATCATCCTGTTGTTGGTGACCCGGTTTATGGGGGGCGCAAAAAGATCCCCGCTGGAGCCGCGCCCGCATTGAAAAAACTGTTGCGAGAGTTCCCAAGGCAGGCGTTACATGCTCACAAACTTACCCTGATACACCCGATCAACAGGGATCAGCTTGACTGGCAGGCACCGATGCCTGCCGACATGCAGGACCTGTTGCAGGGGCTTAAGGGATAATCCCGGCATGATCCGGCCTGTTGATTTGATTTTGCCTGAGTGGCCGGCACCCGGGCACATCAAGGCGGCCAGCACCACACGTCGTGGAGGTGTCAGTGGGGCACCATGGCATAGTCTGAATCTTGCGACCCATGTTTCAGATGATATGCACAATGTGCGACAGAACAGAGAGATATTATCGATACGGCTTCATTTTTCCGGTGAACCGGTCTGGCTGGAGCAGGTACATGGCAGTGACGTGATTGTGGCCGATATCGGTGGACATCAGCCCTGTGATGCCAGCATAACCCGTCAGGAAAAGTTGGCATGTGCTGTGCTGACTGCAGATTGTCTGCCGGTGCTTTTTACGGACCATTCAGGGACAGTGGTTGCGGCAGCCCATGCAGGCTGGCGTGGTCTGGCTGCCGGGATACTTGAGAATACCGTGCATAAAATGTCCGTTCCAATGCCGGAAATTCTGGCTTGGATGGGGCCAGCCATTGGCCCGAAAAATTTTTCGGTCGGTAGAGATGTATATCAGGTGTTCACCGGTTTTTCAGAGGAGGCAGGCAGGGCCTTTACTGCGGTCGATGATAGTCGCTGGCTGTGTGATATTTATTCACTGGCCAGACTGCGACTAAATGCCATGGGGGTGACCGGCATATATGGTGGAGGACGCTGTACCTACGAGGAAAAAGACAGTTTCTATTCCTTTCGCCGCGATGGAGTAACCGGCCGCATGGCCAGTTTGATCTGGATCAATCACGATGCGGTCACACCATAGAAGGTGCTTGAAACCTGATCAGGCAGCCCAATTTAGCGCGTAATCAGAATTTTATGGGAACCCGGTTACATGCGCACGGATAAACTAACGGCAAGATTTCAGTTGGCCATACAGGACGCCCAAAGTCTGGCGGTCATGCGCGACCACCAGTTTGTCGAGCCTTTGCACCTTATGACTGCCCTGTTGGATCAGAAAGGTGGCTCAACCCGCCATCTACTGCTCCAGACGGGTGCCGATGTTAACCGCTTGCGGACGCAGCTCGGTGTAGCTCTGGATAATATGTCCAGTGTCTCCGGGGCTGATGGCGATGTGCATATTTCAAGTGATCTTGGCAGGCTGTTCAACATCATGGAAAAGCTGGCCCACAAGCGTAACGACCAGTTTATTTCCAGTGAGATCTTTGTGCTGGCCGCTCTTGACAGCAAAGGCAAATTAGCTGACTTATTAAAAGATGCAGGTGTTGTCAGAGAGGCACTTGAGAAAGCGATTGAACAGCTGCGCGGTGGTCAACAGGTGAATGAACCGAATGCCGAAGATCAGCGGCAGGCTCTGCAAAAATATACGATTGATGTTACCGAACATGCCGAACAGGGCAAGCTGGATCCAGTCATCGGCCGCGATGATGAAATAAGGCGCACGGTTCAGGTATTACAGCGGCGCACCAAAAATAATCCGGTACTGATCGGCGAGCCTGGTGTCGGTAAAACAGCGATTGTTGAGGGGTTGGCGCAGCGCATTGTGAATGGAGAGGTCCCTGAGGGCCTGAAAGAAAAACGACTGTTATCTCTGGATATGGGTGCCTTGATCGCAGGGGCCAAGTTTCGTGGTGAATTTGAAGAACGCCTGAAGGCAGTTCTGAATGACCTGGCCAGACAAGAGGGCCAGATTATCCTGTTTATTGATGAATTACATACCATGGTTGGTGCTGGCAAGGGTGAAGGTGCGATGGATGCCGGTAATATGCTCAAGCCCGCTTTGGCGCGCGGCGAATTGCACTGTGTCGGAGCAACCACCCTTGATGAATATCGTCAATATATTGAAAAAGATGCGGCCCTGGAGCGGCGCTTTCAGAAGATTCTGGTTGAAGAACCTGCCGTAGAGGACACTATTGCCATTCTGCGCGGGTTGAAAGAGCGCTATGAAGTTCATCATGGTGTTGATATTACCGATCCGGCCATTGTTGCAGCGGCCATGTTATCTACACGCTACATCACCGACCGTCAATTGCCGGACAAAGCGATTGATTTGATTGATGAGGCCGCATCCCGCATTCGTATGCAGATTGATTCCAAGCCGGAACCCATGGACAAGCTGGAGCGGCGTTTGATCCAGTTGAAAATTGAGCGGGAAGCCCTGGTCAAGGAAACCGACGATTCATCAAAGAAACGTTTGCAGACCCTGGATTCAGAGATGGGCAGGCTGGAAAAAGAATACGCCGATCTGGAAGAAATCTGGAAAGCCGAAAAGGCCGTCGTGCATGGTTCCAGACATATCAAGGAGGCGCTGGAGCGCGCCCGTATCGAAATGGAAGCTGCCACCCGTGCCCACGATCTGGCGCGGGTGTCGGAATTACAGTATGGGCGTATCCCGGAGCTGGAAGCGCAGTTAAAAGCTGCTAATGAGGCGGAAAACCACGAAATGCAATTGCTGCCTAACAAGGTAACAGATGAGGAAGTTGCCGAGATTGTTTCGCGTTGGACCGGCATACCTGTTGCCAGAATGCTTGAAGGCGAGAGAGACAAGTTATTGCGTATGGAAGAGGAATTGCAGGAGCGTGTTGTCGGCCAGTATGAGGCAGTCAGGGCGGTGTCTGATGCCATACGCCGCTCCCGCGCGGGATTGTCCGACCCCCGCCGTCCGAATGGATCATTTCTGTTTTTGGGGCCAACGGGCGTTGGTAAAACCGAACTATGCAAAGCCCTGGCCGGGTTTCTGTTCGATACGGAAGATGCTGTGGTGCGGGTCGATATGTCAGAATTCATGGAGCAGCACTCCGTTGCCCGTTTGATCGGTGCGCCCCCGGGATATGTCGGCTACGAAGAAGGTGGCTACCTGACTGAAGCAGTACGCCGCAGGCCTTATTCCGTGCTCCTGCTGGATGAAATAGAGAAAGCTCATCCCGATGTATTTAATATCCTGCTGCAGGTTCTGGATGACGGGCGACTGACCGATGGTCATGGGCGCACGGTCGATTTTCGCAATACGGTTGTCGTGATGACCTCTAATCTGGGATCGCAGATTATTCAGGAAAAGGCCGATGAGGTGCAGTATGGTGAAATGAAGGCCGCTGTCATGGAGGTTGTGGGTGGCTATTTCCGTCCCGAATTCATTAATCGCATCGACGAAAGCATCGTGTTTCACTCACTGGGCAAGACACATATCCGTGCGATAGCTGATATTCAGATTCGCGACCTGCGCAAACGTCTGCACGAACAGGATATCAGTCTTGTGGTGAGCGATACGGCGCTGGATTTGATTGGTGAGGCGGGGTTCGACCCGGTGTATGGGGCGCGACCACTCAGAAGAGCCATACAGCAGAAACTGGAAAATCCTCTGGCCGAGGCCATCCTTTCGGCAAAGTTCAAGCCGGGAGATGTGATACGTATAGATGAAGCAGAAGGAACAATAACCTTATTTTGATTCATTGCGCGGGAATGACACAGATGCGCTGATAAAACCTTTAATTTGTCCGCCCTCCAGGGCAGACTTCTGCCATATCTTATTCATTAGCTGCCGACTCTGGAGCAGCCTTGCCCTGATTTTTACGCCGGCGCAGACCAAGCTCCTGCAGCTGATGGTCTCCAATGCCGGAGGGTGCCTGTGTTAGCGGGCAGTTCGCGGTCTGGGTTTTCGGGAACGGCATAACATCCCTGATGGAATCCGCGCCGGACATCAACATGACCAGACGGTCCAGGCCAAAGGCGATCCCGCCATGTGGGGGGCAACCATATTTCAGGGCATCCAGCAGAAAGCCGAACTTATCACGGGCTTCATCTTCTTCAATGCCCACCAGATCGAAGACCGCCCGTTGAATATCCGCCTTGTGAATGCGGACTGAACCACCACCTATTTCATTGCCGTTCAGCACCATGTCATAGGCGCGTGACAACATGCTTGCGGCATGCTTCTTAAGCTCTTGGGGGGACTCCGTTGCCGGGGCTGTGAAAGGATGATGCAATGCGGTCAATCGCCCCTCTTTATCGTCTTGCCCGAACATCGGGAAATCCACAATCCACAGAGGTCTCCAGCCTTTTTCTACCAGCCCCATATCACGGCCTGCTCTGATACGGACAGCGGCCATGGACTCGTTCACGATATGCGCACTTCCGGCTCCAAAGAAGATCAGATCACCATTGCCGGCACCGGTGCGCTCCATCAACTGACTGATGACCTCATCCGGCAGGAACTTCAAAATTGGCGATTGCAGGCCGTCACGGCCGGCGGCGACATCATTGACCCGGATATAAGCCAGCCCTTTGGCACCGTAACGGCCGGCATAAACCGTATATTCATCAATCTGTCGGCGGGTCAGCTGATTGCCGCCAGGCACCCTGAGCGCGACCACGCGCCCTTTCGGATCCTGTGCGGGACCTGAAAAGACCCTGAACTCAACATCCTTCAAAATATCTGCCAGCTCAACAAGCTGCAGGGGAATTCTCAAATCAGGGCAATCCACACCATATTTTTCCAGGGCCTCGGCATAACTCATGCGTGGAAACGGATCCGGCAGTTCCACGCCCTGCACATCCCGGAACAAATGGCGGATCATTTCTTCCATGAGCGACATAATCTCCTCCTCGCCCAGGAAGGAAGTTTCGATATCGAGCTGAGTAAACTCCGGTTGTCGGTCCGCACGCAGATCTTCGTCACGGAAGCAGCGGGCTATCTGATAGTAACGATCAAAGCCGGACATCATCAGCAACTGTTTGAACAACTGTGGAGACTGTGGCAAGGCAAAAACATGACCGGGATGAGTACGGCTTGGCACAAGATAGTCACGCGCCCCCTCTGGTGTGGCTCTGGTCAGTACCGGTGTTTCCATATCAAGAAAATTGCAATCATCAAGAAAGCTCCGCAGGTGGCGGACAACCCTCGAACGTAACAGCATACGCTGCTGCATGACGGGGCGGCGCAGATCGACATAGCGATACTTCAGACGCACCTCCTCGCTGATATCCTCATCATCAAGCATGAACGGTGGTGTCTCGGCGGTATTCAGGATTTCCAGCTCCCTGCACAATACCTCGATCTGCCCGCTGGCAAGATTGTCATTGACTGTGCCCTCAGGGCGGTGGCGGACCAGCCCCCTGACCCGCAGGATAAACTCATTGCGTACACGCTCGGCACGGGCAAAAGCCTCTCTGGTATCCGGATCGACAACAACCTGCAACAGGCCGGCCCGATCTCGCAGATCAATGAAGATCACGCCGCCATGGTCACGGCGACGATGAGACCAGCCTGCAATCTCTACGGTCTGGTCGATCAGGGATTCATTAACTTCCCCGCAATAATGGGTTCGCATACGTATTATCCGTTCTTAATTCTGGTGAATCAGGGGCAGAACCGTCCGTCAAGGTCAGGTCTCATTTTATCGGGCTGCCGATTGGCAGGCTATTGTCGGGTCGCGGGACAGCAATCACCTGAACCACAGGTATTGCCAGTGCTGCTTGCTGCGCTCTTGCCGGTGTCCGAATTATTTTCCCCGCCACCTGAAGCATTGTTTCGGTTGCCGGATTTGAAATCAGTTTCATACCAGCCGCTGCCTCTGAGGCGGAATCCGGCTGCTGATACCAGTTTTCTTAATTTCGATTCTTCGCATTCAGGACAATCCACCAGCGGCACATCATTGACTTTTTGTATCGCCTCCAGTTTATGACCGCAGGCGATACACTCATATTCGTAAATCGGCATGTTTTAATCCTCAAAAATCTGCTCCGAAGCAATCCGGGAAGCATTTGACATGTGAGTATTCTATAATGCTTCGGGAAACACGGCAAAGAAACAATATCTCAAATCTTTATATCAATGCCCGCGCATCCCGAAAAGAAAGCAGTTTTAATCACCGGTTGCTCGACCGGTATCGGTCGGTGTGTCGCCAGTGGCCTGTACAACAGAGGCTACCGAGTGTTTGCGACTGCCAGAAATAAAGATGATGTCGAGCAGCTCGAGCTTCAAGGGTTTGAGGCACTGCAGCTTGATTTGACGGACAGTGTCGGCATACGGGACACGGTTGATGAAGTCCTGCGCCGTACAGGAAACCGGCTGTTTGCCCTGTTTAACAATGGTGCCTACGGCCAGTTCGGTGCTGTCGAAGACCTGTCCCGCGAAGTGCTGCGCAAACAGTTTGAAACCAATGTTTTCGGCTGGCATGAGCTGACACGTTATGTCCTGCCCGTCATGCGGCAGCAGGGATATGGTCGCATTATCCAGAACAGCTCGGTACTGGGTTTCGTCGCGCTCAAATACCGTGGTGCCTATAATGCCAGCAAGTTTGCCATTGAGGGCCTGACAGACACACTGAGACTTGAGTTTCTGGATACAGACATACACTTTGTGCTGGTGGAGCCCGGCCCGATAGCAAGCAACTTTCGCCCTAATGCGCTCAGGGCATTCAGGGAAAATATTGATGCGGGTGCAAGCTGCCACAAAAAAACCTATGTCCATCTGGCGGAACGTCTGGCACAGGAGGGGCCGGTTGTACCCTTCACCCTGCAGGCTGAAGCCGTCCTCGACAGGGTTATCGTGGCGCTGGAGGCGAAAAGACCGAAAGCGCGGTATTATGTAACGTTCCCCACCTACTTATTCGGTTATCTGAAACGGATATTGCCGGTAAAGTGGATGGACCAGATACTCAAACACCACTGATACAGTGTTTCTGCCATGAAAGTCATACTTGCCAATCCCCGCGGTTTTTGTGCCGGCGTTGATCGTGCCATCGAAATTGTCGAGCGGGCTCTTGATATCTTTGGTGCCCCGATCTACGTTCGTCATGAGGTAGTACATAACAAATACGTTGTTGAACAGCTACGCTCCAAAGGTGCTGTTTTCGTCGAGGAAGTCGATGAAATTCCACAGGGAGCCACCGCAATTTTCAGTGCGCACGGCGTCTCGCAGCAAGTGCGGGACGATGCCGACAAGCGAAATCTCAGGGTATTTGATGCGACCTGTCCGCTGGTCACCAAGGTACACATGGAAGTCATGCGACACTCCAACGCCGGTCAGGAAGTTGTGCTTGTTGGTCATTCCGGACATCCGGAAGTGGAAGGCACACTGGGCCAATACAACAACCCTGATGGAGGAATCTATCTGGTTGGCGAGATTGAAGAAGTAGAACGACTACAGATTAAAAGCCCTGCCGATCTGCACTATGTTACCCAGACAACGCTTTCGCTTGACGATACCCGTGCCATCATTGCTGCCCTGCAAAGCAGATTCCCGGAGATAAAGGGGCCGAAAAAGGACGATATCTGCTATGCCACACAGAATCGTCAGAACGCCGTCAATGCCCTGGTTGATGACTGCGATCTGGTGATCGTTGTCGGCTCCCGCAACAGTTCCAACTCCAACCGCCTGCGTGAAATTGCGGCAAAGAAAAACATACCTGCCTATCTCATAGACGGTGCTGACTGGCTGAAGCCTGAATGGCTGACGGGCAAGACGACCATTGGTGTCACTGCCGGCGCTTCGGCCCCGGAAATTCTCGTCCGGCAGGTTATCGCCAGACTGGGTGAGCTGGGTTACTCCCTGATGGAAGAATCAGGTGGAGCTAAGGAAAATATCGTATTCAACATACCGGTTGAACTGAAGAATTCGGCCCGCCCGCGCAGCCGATGAACTATGACGTGATTATCGTGGGTGCCGGGATTTCCGGGCTCCTGTCTGCTATTGAGCTGGCCGACTCTGGTCGAAAAATCTGCATTATAGAGAAAAGCCGGATTGGCCAGGGTTCCTCCTGGGCGGGTGGCGGCATCCTCCTGCCCATTTATCCCTGGCGTTATCCGGAACCTGTCAATACCCTGGTTGAGTGGAGCCTGCGCCATTACCCCGAATTTCTGGCGGCCCTGTGCGCCGATACAGGCATAGACCCGGAATGGCAGGCATGTGGGCATTTGATACTCGATGCCGATCCGGATGCTGCCATCATCAGGCGCTGGTCTGACCGATTCTCGGTAGAAATTGAGTACATATCCGGCAAAAAATTAAACCGGGTCGAGCCTGGACTCTCGGAGTATCATACCGGAGCACTGTGGGCACCGAACATCGGACAAGTCAGAAGCCCGCGCCTGCTCAAGGCGCTGGCGGTCAAGGCCGATCAAATGAAGGTCGATATTCAGGAAAACACTGCCCTGATTGGCATAAAAACGGACAACCGGACAATAAAGACAATTAAAACATCGAACAGCCACCATACGGCAGGTTCTGTATTGATTGCCGCCGGCGCATGGAGTGGAGACCTTGAACAATATGGTCTGCCGCATACAGCTGTGCAGCCGGTCAGAGGACAGATGATTCAGTTTCAGACTGCCCCCGGTGCCATCAGGACAATCACTCTGCACAAAGAACACTACGTCATTCCCCGCAAAGATGGCAAAGTGCTTGCGGGAAGCACACTGGAACACTGCGGCTTTGACAAGACAACGACCAGAGAAGCGGCGCAGTTTCTCAGGCAGCAGGCGGTATCACTCTTCCCGATGCTTGAATCTGCCCCGCTGGTCAATCACTGGGCGGGGCTCAGGCCGGGCAACGACAGACAAACACCCCTGATAGGCAGGCACCCTGACTACGACAATCTGTTCTACAATACAGGCCATTACCGGAATGGTATAATCCTCGGTCTGGCATCTGCCAGACTCTGTTGCGATATTATGCTGGGTCGTCCGCCGATATTGGCCCCTGCCGACTATGCCTGGGCATAAACCGGGTCTGGTCTGGCGCAGGGGATACAGACGATGGTCTGGGGCAGCCTGATTGCCGGTGTAGCTCAGTTGGTAGAGCAGCGCATTCGTAATGCGGAGGTCAGAGGTTCGAATCCTCTCACCGGCACCATCTTTGCTGTCAGGAAATTGGCCGGAATAATGAATTTTAAGGCCATATAATTCCCGAAGAGATGTTTAGCCAAAATACAAAAAGCCGGGAAATGGATGAGGCGAAGGTCCAGTCTGGTAACCCGCAGGTCGGCCATGGAAACATTGAACATATCGAAACAAACACTATGTTATGGTGTAACGACAACGGCCGGCCGGAATCGGGTGCCGATAGCGGTCGCTGCCATAACTTTCAGGTTATTATGGGATCGGGGGGATAGAATGAGGCACCAACCCGACAATGCTGCCAATCGACCGCAACTCAATGACAAAATGTTCAACAACTTTCATAAAGCCATAGCCTCGCTGCTGCTGGCGGCGATCATTCTGATGCCGCATACAGCTCTCGCCCGGCAACCCACCGCTCCGGCAGAGGCTGGTAATGCCGCGTCAGTACCGGTACCTGCTGAAGAGCGCACACCATCCGGTGGGCATCGTGGCATCTCCGGCGACATTGTACTGCTGCTGGACAACTCCGGCAGCATGAAAGCCAACGATCCGGACTTCCTGATGGCCGATGCAGTCAGCAGGTTCGTCAGCCAACTGGACTCCAATACCCGGCTTGGTATCGTGATTTTTGACCAGAGCGTCAGGCTGTCCTATCCGCTGACCGGAGTGTCCGACACAAGCCGGGCCGAAATGCTGGCCAGTCTTGAACAGATCAACTACAAGGGACAGCACACCAACAGCCCGGATGGGCTGGAGCGAGCCATCTATGAGCTGAAGCTGCATGCCCGTGAAGATGCCGAGCGATTTATCATCTTTTTAACGGATGGCATAGTCGATACCGGGGACAAACAAAAGGATGCCAGCAAACTGGACTGGATGAGAAAGGAACTGGCTGCCGATGCCAAAAACAACGGCATCAGGGTTTTCGGCATTGCATTCACCGACAACGCGGACTTTCAGCTTATACAGTCGCTGGCCCAGCAAACCGATGCGAAATACTATCGGGCATCCACCGCCAGCGACATATCGCCGATTTTTGACCGCATACAAAATGCCATTGAAGCAACGCGCCGGGCTGCCATGGAAGCCGCCAAACCGCCCCCGCCGCCGGCACCCGTCAGGCCGCCTCCGCCGCCCAAGCCGATCATCGTGAAGATTCCCGAGCAGACCACCGGCACAGATGCACAGACACTGTACATCCTGTATGGTATTGCCGCCCTGCTGCTCATGCTCCTGCTGGCCCTGCTGCTGCGAGGGCGCCTTGGTCAGGCATCAGCCACGCCGGGAAGTGCGGACATGCCGCATGTCGGGTTGATCGATGTCTCCGGTATTACAGACAAAAAGGAACACCCCATCACCACTCCGATCACCCAGATTGGTCGTATCAAGGGCAAAGAGACAGCCGGGGTGTCCCATATCGTCATACCTGAAAAAAGTATCAGTCGCCATCACGCCGTTATCGAATACCGCAATCATGCGTTCTGGCTGATGGACCAGGGCAGTGGCAATGGTACCAGACTGAACGATATCGAGCTGAGTGAAGAACAACGGCTGAAACATGGCGACAGGCTGGCATTCGGTGATTTTGTATTTGAATTTACCGAACCGGACATGGAACAATCCGATGCGACCGTTGTGCAGGCATCAGGCGGCAACCAGACAGAACCGGATGCAGCCCCTAATCCGGATACAGATACAGCCCCTGATATGGAAAATACAATGCTGATGTCCTCAGAAGAACCGCCCGACTCCGAGGCGGATAGCGAAGCGCTGGACACACCATCTTCTGGAGAGGCGGACGAAGACATGACGCTGGCCGAGTTTGAGCGCCTGTTTGATGATCTGGACGAGCAGGACAAAGAAAAATAGCCGAACCCAAAGTCAGCACAGAAATAACCGAACGGACAACAGAGGCCAAACGACAAAAGCTGCCGGATTCAAATCCGGGCCGATCGAGCCGGCATCCTCATCGCTTGTGATTAAGTACCTGCAACAAAATGCCCGGCAGCCTTGCCGGCGAGAGGTCCGATTTACCCCTGCCCGACATTCAGTGTTGCTTTTTCGCAACACATGCCCTGAAATAATGTTGTTTTTTTTGCAAAAAAGACAAAAAAAGTGTTGCATCTGGTCCAAAGCCATGGAAATATAGCTCCAGCAGGGGTTAAGCAGCCCTGAAAACCATTTTTTAACCTTTAATTCCTTAATCAGGAGAAAAAGAATGAATAAACAAATTCTGGCAGCAGCAGTCAGTGCCGGCCTGATGGCACCGGGTCTGGCAGCAGCGGATATCCAGATCTTCGGTCAGATCCAGGCCGAGACCGGTAACCTTGAGCGCAGTGGTAATGTCAATCCCGGGGTTGATTACATACGTTCCGACAATGTGCTCGGTTCCATCAAGGGTGGCGGTTCCAATGCCTTTGGTATCAAGGGCGATGAGGAATTGGGCAACGGCCTGACCGCCTACTTCATGTTCAATAACGGCTTTTCTACCTTTGACGGCGATACCCTCGACAGCAGGGGCGGAGAAAGTTCGGGAGGCATCACGGCGCGGGATCGCTATGTGGGACTCCGGGGTGACGGCTGGCATGTACAGTTCGGTCGCGTCAATACCCTGTACAAGACTGCCTCACACCGCTACGACCCCTTTCTCGGTACGGGCCTGCAGTCGCGCGCCAATGGTGCGATGTCTGGTGGTCATAACGGTTTCTTCAATGATGTGGCGCGCGTGGGTTTCAAGTCCGGCGGCCTGAGCGGGGGCATTGATATCAAATGGGAAGATGCCTCAAATGAGGACACTCCAGAATCCGGTGGTGATACCAGAGGCCTCAACACGGTTGACAAGGGTTCCTGGACCGGTGCCATCAAATACGGTCAGAAAGACTGGGAGGCGGGTCTGGCCTATATAGATTTTTCTTACCTTGACTATAACGGGGACGCAGAAGGCACTCAGACTCAGACCATTTCTTTCGATACTTTCAATAAAGTCGAAGTCGAACTTTCGCCCGAGGAGACAAGACAAACCGAAGGCGACCTCAGCGCATGGAAGATCCACGGTAAGTACGATATCAGTGACTTCTCTCTCCGTGCGCAGTATGAGAGGGTCAAGGTTGACCGAATCGTTGCCATTCGAAGCGGTGCGCGACGCGGTGATGGCAGCAGTACGCTGGTCGGCCTGGAAGGCGGTGACAGCGCTCAAGAATACCGTTCGTTGCACCTCAGTATGACCTACAGGGTCTCCGGCAGCACCAGCCTTATGGGGCGTTTTGCGGATACAGAGTGGCAGGATGTGCAGGATGTTGCCGATGCGAGCTACGATGTCGAAGGCAGGCATTGGGCGGTTGGCGTGAGACACGACCTGTCCAAGCGCACCCATGTCTATGGTGGTTACATGGACAATGACTATGACTACTCCGATAGTGATAGTCGCGGCAAAGATGAAATTACCGGCTGGGCCGTGGGCATGCGCCACAAGTTCTAGGCATTGTCGGCAATCCGATGGACGTAAAACGGGGCCTCATGGCCCCGTTTTTTTTGAGAGACAAGCCTGCCTGCCAGGTTACTCAGGGCAGGTATAAATGAATACGGGACGCACTGACACAGTCATAAAATGAACAATATGCCTGCGCCGGATTCAAAGACTGCATCGGCAGACACAGGAGCGACCAATATGGTGTACCCTGTGCAGAGGAAAATATGAACTCCTTCGGTCATACGATGAAAAAGGACTTTCTGACAATCAGGGCACTGCTTCTGGGCACTGCATTTTTATTTTCGTCTGCGCTTTATGCAGATGAAGCCGATGATGACAGGGATTGTCCCCTGGTGGTGCCTGAGTTTGATCATGCCGCGCTGCTGACTCGTGAGGAGCGCATTCAGATGATGGAACAGGCACTCGATGACGCCCTCAGCCGGGTGCAGAACTGTCGTCAGGCATCGGCCGATAAACAGAATGATGCGGCGAATGATGCGGCCGGTTCGGCGGCTGCCGATATTTCCGGCGGCAGTACAGGCACCGCCGGGCATGAGGGAGCAAAGCCCGCGCAGGCAGTCGCCAGCGATACCATAGTCGGGCAGCAGGACAAGGCCGAAAACATACAGCCTGCCCGACCGGCCAGCGCACTGTCAGGTACGGAAATTTCCGGGCAGCGCACAGGTTCCATGCCGGTTGGAACGGCACCGAAAGATATACCACCGGCCGACAATGATAATATAATTGCCCGCCAGATCAGGGAAGCGGCCTCTGCAGAATCTGATCCTGAAAAGCAGAAGAAGCTCTGGAATGAATATCGCCGTTATAAAGGACTGTCGGAAAAATGAGATCGAAACATCGATCAGGAGAGTTTTAGATGTGTTGTTTCAAGGACGCCAATGGTTTTTTCTGCTCATCGCAATGGGTGACGGGATACTGCCTGCTGGCAGTGATTTTACTGCTAGCCGGTTGTAATGCGACCACCGGCAGGGCGCTGAATGATTCTGCGATTCGGGTCGGGCCACAGACCTCCTCGGCTGCAAAGGAGCAGGTACCGGTACGGGCGATACACAAAGAGCTTGAAGTGATCGTTCCTGTTTTTGACCCCAACATTCCTGAAGATTCCGAAGAAGGCATCTGGCCTGAGCTGCGCCGGGTGGAGTCCGTCAGGTTTGCCATTGAAATGAAGCGGGCACTGGAAGAGACCGAACAACTGGGGGCAGTTCGTGTAACACCGGATCAGCAGGTTACCGGAGCTCTTTATGTGATTGGCAGAATCAACGAATCCAATGGGGAGGATGTCGGCATTAACATCAGGGCAATCAGCATGGACGGCAAAACCTGGCTGAGCAAAAATTACAGTCACCGGGTTGACGGATACTTCTTCGATAATCTGCGTAACAAGGGCAAGAGTGCTTATTATCCGATCTTTCAGGAAGCGGCGGCCGATATTGTCAGGCAACTGAAATCGAAGCGGAGCGACTATCTGGAGATGATCAACCAGCTAACCGAAGTACGCTTTGGTCACTCCATGTCAGAAGACAGCTTTGCACAGTTTCTTGAATTCAGAGGCAATCAGGTAAAACTGGTGCAGGCACCTGCCAGCAATGACCCCATGCTCAAACGCATTCACAAATACCGCGTAGAAGACCAGCTCTTTATGGATCGTATGCAGCAGGGCTATGACGATTTTGCGCAACAAGTGGCGCCGTCCTATGAGGCATGGCAGGAAGCCGCCTATACTGAAAACAAGGCCAGGCGCGAAGCCAGAAAAGCAACCCTGATAAAGGCTGTGACCGGTGTGCTGGCGATTGGGCTGGCCGTTGCCAGCGATTCCGATTCAACCGGTGGTGCCGTTGCCGAGACCAGTGCGGTACTGGCGGGGGGGGCGCTTCTGGCGAGTAGCGTACAGAGCTATCAGGAAGCCAAATTCCACCAGGAAGCCCTGATGGAACTTGGACAATCGGTAGATACGCAGGTTGCCCCCCAGGTTATTGCGTTTGAAGAAAAGACCATAAAGCTGACCGGGGATATGGCACAACAATTTGATCAATGGCGTGCGGCGCTGAAAAGAATATATGCCGAGGAACAGACGCCGGACAGGCAGCTCTGATATTCAAATACTGTTATAAACAAACATCCTGGGGGCTGTCCTGTTTTCGCGGAGATGAAAGAAAGAACCATCAGACATTGTTTGACGGACTGACAAATTGGACAATCAGCCATTCAAAGACAAAAAAAGAAGCAGAGAATACTCCCTGTTAATCAATATCTCGGCCGCTACCATACTGCTCGGCATTGTGGTTTTTGTACTGATTTATGGGCGCATGGACCCGGCCCGCACTGCTGAAACACAGGATGCCGACAGCGATACCACAAAGCACGCAACGGATGAGCGGGCAGAGGCACTGCGGCAAGAATATATTGACAGGATGAAGCTTTATGAATCTGAAACCAGAGCCGAAATCGAACAGCTTCACCTGTCGCTGTGGTCTCCCGGCAGCATCACAGAACTGCAGGAGCGGGAAAAAAAAGCCATTGAAGCCTTCGGAGAGAATGAATTTGATGCGGCACTGACACAACTGGATGAACTACTGGAAAAAGTATCCGGATTGCAGTCAATACACCGGGAAAAATTTATGGTTGCCCTGGAAAATGCACAACAGGCGTTCACAGAAGGGCACAGCGAACAGGCATCATCCGCGATCAACGACGCCCTGCGTTACCGGCCCGAAAACCGGGACGCACAACAACTGAAAAAACGCATTGACTCGATGGAAACAGTGGCCCGGTTGATCAGGGAGGCCGAGGTGGCACGGGTAGAAAACAATCTGATCAAGGAAATTGAGCTGCTCGATGAGGCGATCCGACACGACCCGCACCGTACTGAACTGGTGCAGCGGCATAATCGATTGACGGCAAGGCATCGCCAGCAACTATTTGACAACCTGCTGCAGCAGGCCTACCGGGCACTGGACAATAAAGACATCAAGCAGGCGCGGCAAAATCTTTTACAGTTGGAGCGAATGAATGGCGGACATCCATCCCTGTCCCGGCTGGCAGATAAAATTAAACAGCTTGAAAAAGAACTGTCCTATCAGAGCCTGATGGCGGGTGCGAGGGCAGCCGAACAGGAAGATAACTGGCAACAGGCCGAATCCCTTTACCAACAGGCGCGAATGATATTTCCTGACAAAAAAGGCTTGAGTGAGCATCTGCAGCGAGCCTCTAAAATCAATCAATATACCCGTATTATTGAACAATCACTGCAACGCCCGCAGCGACTGGCGGATAGCCGGATAGCGGCCTCGATAGAGCAGACCATTCAGGAAAGTGCCGGACAGGCCGAACACAGCATCAGACTTCAGCAGATGACCACGCGGCTGAAAAATACCATCGCAGAAATGTCCAAACCCGTTGCGGTCACGGTATATTCGGACGGATATACCCATATATCGGTATCCGGTATTGGTGTTATTGGCAAAGTGACCGAATACAAACTAAAGGAGGGCCTGAGGCCGGGGCGGTACCTGTTCAAGGGAGAGCGCAGAGGCTTTAGAGACAAGCTGGTCGAAGTTCACATCAAACCAGAGCAACCTGTTGATATCCGGGTCATTTGTGATGAAGCTGTCTGAAGAACATTTTCGTCGGCGCAAGCGAACCTTCTGGAAAAAGATGATGGTTGCCGGTGTTACGATAGCAACCATCGGAGCGACCATACTGACACTTGTTTTCTGGGTTAGGGCCGTTGTTGTTGAAATAAGACCGGAAGCGGCCGCCCTCAACGCACAACGTACCCTGCAGGGACCGGGCTGGATACAACAGGACAAAGTCTATCTGCTGGCCTCCAGGGCCGTGTTGCAGATTACAGCACCGGGATTTATCGGCGACAACATCACCCTGCAACGTGACATGCCCGAACGCCATATCACCGTTACCCTCCAGGAAGCGCCGGCCATGATCAGAGCGACAGTCAAACCGGCTGATGAGCGAATAAAATGGCATCTTAATGGAGAACTGACAGACACCGGGCCGGAGTTGCAAACCACGGTAGAGCCGGGGATGCACCGTCTGGAAGTTTCACACCCCTACTACCAGCCACAACAAAGTGTCGTCGATGTGGAGCGTGGTACGGAAAAAGTGCTATCGTTTGAACTAAGCCCCGTGCAGGGTCAGCTCAATCTGCACTCCAGTCCGCAGGGTGCATCGGTACTACTGGACGGCAATGTCATCGGACAAACGCCCGTTACCATGATGCAGCAAGGAGGCAGACACAACCTCCGGGTAGAACTGCTTGACTTTGAGCCAATCAACGATGCCGTTGAAATTACCCATGGACAGCCGACCGTCAACAGAAACTACCGACTGAATCCGCGGCAGGCGTCCCTGGATTTCACACTGATCCCGCCGGATGGGCAGCTATCGATCAATGGCAAAATACGGTCGATAACCGACATGCCGGTGAAACTCGAATCCGGGCGCGAGCTGAGGATCAGCTACTCAAAAGCGGGATACTTCTCCAAAACAATCAAGCGCACACTCAAGCCGGCCCAGAAAGAAAATATACATCTGCAACTGGAACCGGAATATGGAAAAGTGATCATCGAAACAACCCCGCCATCAGACATTAAAATAAACAACGAGACAAAAGGGCGAACCCCACAGACAATGACACTGCAGGCCATCCCTCACAATATCCACCTCTCCAGACCGGGTTACCGCCCGATTCAAAAGACAATACACCCAGGCAGTCAGCGTGTGATACAAATTGACGAGAAACTGCTGACAAACGAGCAGGCGCAGCTTGCTGAATCTCCGGCAGTAGCCAGAAACTCGATAGGGCTTGAGCTGGTATTATTCAAACCGGACAAGACGGCCTCTTTCCAGATAGGCGCACACCGCAGTGAGACAGGGCAGCGCGCCAATGAAATCCTGCGCACAATAAAGCTGGACAAAGCCTTTTACATCAGTCGTACAGAAATAACAGCCCGACATTACAGCGAGTTTGCTCCCGGGACTACAGCATCCGGTCTGGCGGTCAGCAACATCACCTGGAATGAAGCAGCACTTTTCTGCAACTGGCTGAGTGAAAAAGAAAACCTGCCACACTTCTACCTCACAAACGGCAACAATATTACCGGCTACAATCCTCAAAGCACCGGATACCGACTACCGAGTGAAGCAGAATGGGAATGGCTGGCACGCCATGTCAATCGCCGCACACCCACCCGATTCATCTGGGGCAACGAAGCGACGGTTCCTGCCGGCGTCGGCAATCTGGCTGACGAAAGTGCCAAAGCCAATGTGGCGACCTACATCCCCGGCTATAACGACGGTCACTCGAAAGTGGCACCGCCCAGCTCATTCAAGCGAGACAGGGCAGGTTTGTACGATCTGCTGGGCAATGTCAGCGAATGGGTACATGACGCCTATACTGTTGATGCAAAGATAATGGGCGGCCCGTTGGGTCCCTCGAACAATACCGGTCGCAGTGGACATGTTGTTAAGGGCGCAAGCTGGCGTTCGGGCAGGCTGACAGAACTGCGTTCTGCATATCGGCAGAGAGCGGTCGGGCCGGCCGATGATCGAGGATTTCGCGTTGCCCGATATATCTACTGATTACAATATCGACATACTCAGGCATACTGCTGATCATGAAAACACTACTGAAAAAGACGGCTGCACTCATCGCCATTATGATACTTTACCCGCTTATGGTGATTGCCAATGCCGTTACTGCTGCTTACACGCTGGGCCTTCACTCCCCGGCATCCTTATATTCAGCCATATTACTGACCGTCCGGGATCCACGGAAAAAGGTCGCTGCGCTGATTATTTTTGCGATACTTTTCCTGTTCATGGGCACTGTCACTGCCGGCATTATTGTTTATACCCTGAACCTTAACTCCCCGGCAGCCTTTCCGGTTGACATATAAAAATGTCCGGGGTCATTAAAAGCCTGACAGCCCTGATCATATCAGTGCTACTGGTTCACCTCGCCTACATTGGTGTTATTTTGCCGAATGCGGAACTTGCGATTGAGCTGGCAAGGCAACAGGGACAGACAGCGCCACGCAGCCTGTTTGTTATCCTGAAAGATCTGGAGCAGGAGATATGTATCATTTTAATGCTATGGGGAACCTACCTGATTATCAGCAAAATCATCTCGATCAGCAAAGACCGTTATCTTTTTGATGAAGAGCTGATTGACTTCGCCAGAGATGAAACCGACAATAAAATGGAAGCAGCCCGGACCGCACGGGATCGACTTGCCGACCTGCCGGAAGAAGTCACGAAGACCTCGCTGGTACAAACACTGCTACTGGGACTGGATCGATTTTTGATTACCAGAGACGTGCATTACACGGCGGAAGCCATAGATGCGCAAATGGATGCACTATTTCTTGGTATGGAGACAGAAAACTCGATGATCCGCTACCTGATCTGGGCCATTCCCTCCATTGGATTTGTCGGCACAGTACGCGGCATAGGGCAGGCGCTGTCACAGGCAGATCAGGCTTTGGCGGGCAACATTACCGGCATGACCAACAGCTTGGGGATCGCCTTCAACTCGACCCTGGTTGCGCTGATTATCAGCATCTTTTTAATGCTGCTACTGCACCAGCTACAGAGGATACAGGACGGACTGATTGTGGATATCAGAGCCTACTGCGAAAAACACATCATGGGTCCAATAGGGCAAAGCCCGGCATCCAGCGGCCATGAAGAAATTCAGGAAGAAAGCAGCAGGATTTAATATATCCTTTCTGGACGTCATGTCCTGCGGCCTGGGGGCTGTCATTCTGGTATTAATGCTGGTCAAATACCAAAGCGACCTGCCGGATCCCCACACATCAGCGCTGCAAGCGGATATTGACGCGATAGAATCGGAAAAACAGCAATCGGCACAACGGCTGCAAACGCTCCAGAACCAAACCGGTCTGGTGCAGAACAGACTTGCCCGGCTGAATGCACAACATGCCAGCCTGCTGACACAGATAAAAAATGAGCAGGATACCCATCGAGCCTTGCAGGAACAGACAGCGGAACTGGCAGCCCAAGAGGCCCCTCCGGAGCAGGCCCCGGCTGCCCCGATTTCGGTAACCAATGACAGTCTGGAAGACTACCTGCTGGGACTGAAAGTAGAAGGCGAAAAAATTGTCATACTGTCAGACAGCAGTGCCTCAATGACAGAAGAACGTCTGATAGACATCATACGCCACAAAGTGGCGCCAGAAAAAGAACGACAAAAGGCCCCTAAATGGCAGCGCACCCTGCGGATCATGGAATGGCTGATTGCCAAAGTGCCGGTCGGCAGCGAATACAAAGTGATTCACTATGCAGAGCAGGCTGATTTTGTAGGAGGCAACAACTGGAAAAAAGGTGCCGATCCACGGGATGCGGCGACCGTGCGAGCCGGATTCACCAAAATTGTCCCGACCGGTGGAACCAACCTTCATAAAGCCGTCGCCCTGATGCGCCAGTCTGCGGCCGGGTTCACCAATGTTTATCTGATAACAGACGGCCTGCCGACTCAGGGCAGGACAGGCAAACTGGGGGGCGTTTTTTCGGGATGCGCCTCGCTCACGGGCAAGGCACAAACGATCAGCGGCAAATGCAGGCGCAAACTGCTTGACAACATCATCGCATCCTACCGGGAAACAGCGCCGGTTAATATCATTCTTCTGCCGCTGGAAGGTGACTCCGGGGCAGCAGGAACCTTCTGGCGATGGGCGGCCAAAAATGCCGGTCTTCTGATAGCACCGGAGGCCACCTGGCCATGAAAAGACGATCCCGCGATCTGGAGATATTCACGCTGTCTTTTCTGGACATAATATCCTGTGGATTTGGTGCAGTCGTGCTGCTGATCCTGCTCTCCCGCTCAACGACTACAGGGGGAACGATTGACACAGATCGCATTGCGCAGCAATTCAGGACCCTGGCGCAGGCGGAAACAACCCGCTCCGGGCTTGACGCCCGAACAGAACGACTGACCTCAGAGATCGATGCACAGACTGATCGCGAAGCAGAACTGCAAAAAGCCATTGAACAGGCAAAGCAAACACTTGCCGCCTTGCAATCGGCCAACTCAGGCCTGAGTGAAAAAGTAACCGCCCTGCACGAAAACAAGCCGCCTCCTGCAGCGACACTCAACACAGACGACAACGCCGAAGAACGAATTTATGCCGGTGGTATTCCGGTCGATGCGAACCACGTTATTTTTATAGTGGACACCTCCGGTTCCATGCAATCAATCTGGGCCAAAGTGATGCAGCAAATGGAAAATATCCTGGACACACATCCGAAAGTCAAAGGATTCCAGATTATGAATGACAATGGCATACATATCATTTCGGCGTATAAAAACAAATGGATTAACGATACCCCCGGCCTGCGTAAGCGAGTACTGAAAATACTTCAATCATGGCAGGCATTTTCCAACAGCAGTCCGGTAGAGGGACTGGAAGCGGCGCTGCGTCTTTACGTAAAGCCGGGCATGAAAACATCAATCTACATACTGGGTGATGACTACACAGGTTCCTCTTATGGCCCGGTACTTAAAACGATAGCCAGACTGAACACGAACAAAATAACCGGTGAACCGATTGCCCGCATTCATGGTATCGGATTCTATAACCGGCAGGGAGGCGACATCATGCGCCTGTCAACCCTGATGCGAGAAGTGGCACGCCAGAGTCGTGGGACGTTTATTGCCCTTGATTGAAAAAAATCATGTTCATTCAGCGGATTGGAGGCCGTAATCCGGCCCGCTGCTGTGATTTTCGGAAAAACACTGATACAGTGAGACCACCTGATCTGACCCGATAGCCAGCCGACATGAACCGATCTGAAGAAAAAATGGAACCGACTTTAACCACTTTGAACGTTCGGCCTAATCGGATGCCCGGCTCAACTCCGGGTTGCCCGGACGCGGTGAATGATCTTAATTACGTTTCATTGCATCGAAAAACTCGGCGTTAGTCTTGGTTGACTTCAGGCGATCCAGCATAAACTCCATGGCAGCCAGCTCATCCATTGGATGCAGCAGTTTGCGCAGGATCCACATCTTTTGCAGCTCATCGGCGGCGGTTAGTTTTTCCTCTCGGCGCGTGCCGGAGCGATTGATATTGATGGCGGGATAGATTCGTTTTTCGGCAACTCGCCGGTCCAGATGCACCTCCATATTACCGGTGCCCTTGAACTCCTCATAGATCACCTCATCCATTTTCGAGCCGGTATCGATCAGGGCAGTGGAGAGAATGGTTAAAGACCCGCCCTCCTCGATATTACGGGCGGCAGCGAAGAAGCGACGTGGTTTTTGCAGGGCATTGGCATCAACGCCGCCGGTCAGCACCTTGCCGGATGACGGGACAACCGTATTATAGGCACGCGCCAGACGAGTCATGGAATCCAACAGAATAACCACATCCTTCTTATGCTCGACCAGATGCTTGGCCTTTTCGACCGCCATTTCGGCGACCTGCACATGTCGCGTTGCCGGCTCATCGAAGGTTGAAGAAACGACCTCGGCGCGGACAGAACGCTCCATCTCGGTCACCTCCTCCGGACGTTCATCGATCAACAGAACGATCAGGCGGCATTCCGGGTGATTATAGGAAATAGCCTGAGCGATACTCTGCAACATCATGGTTTTGCCGGTTTTGGGAGGAGCCACGATAAGGCCGCGCTGCCCCTTGCCGACGGGAGAAATAAGGTCAATGATCCGGCCAGTAATATCCTCCGTGCTGCCGTTGCCCTGCTCCAGGGTCAGCCGTTCGGAGGGGAACAATGGCGTCAGATTCTCGAACAGAACCTTGTTTCGCGACTTTTCCGGTTTCTCGTCATTGATTGTCTCGATTTGCAACAGGGCAAAGTAGCGTTCCCCGTGTTTGGGAGGGCGAATTTTGCCGGCAATAGAATCGCCGGTACGCAGTTGAAAGCGCCGAATCTGATTGGGAGAGACATAAATATCATCCGGGCCGGCCAGAAACGAATTGGTTTCCGAGCGTAAAAAGCCAAAGCCGTCCTGCAAAATTTCCAGAGCGCCATCGCCATAGATATCCTCACCGTTGCCGGACTGTTTTTTCAGGATAGCGAGGATCACATCTTGCTTACGGTTGCGAGACATATTTTCAGTGCCGAGGTCACGTGCCATATCGATGAGTTCGTGAGCGGGTTTGAGTTTTAATTCGGTTAGATTCATGGAAACATCCTGGAGTTTTTTGAGGTAGGTAAGGACAACCTGGAGGGGTTATCAGGTATTAGTGAAAATTTTTACAATCTTTTGTCATATTATTAAAGGCGGGGCCGTATCATCAGGCAGGGCAATCAGATATTACTGTCAATGAAAGCCGTCACCTGGGACTTGGAGACTGCGCCGACCTGCGTAGCCTCGATATTCCCGTTTTTGAAAAGTATCAAGGTGGGGATACCACGGATGCCATATTTGGGGGGCACTGCGGTATTTTCATCGATATTGAGCTTGGCGACACGGATTTTATCCGCATACTCATCGGCAATTTCATCGAGGATAGGCGCGATCATCTTGCATGGGCCGCACCATTCGGCCCAGAAATCGACCAAAACGGGAATATCTGATTCCAGCACATCACTTTCAAAATTACCATCGCTGGTATAAATAATTTTACTGTTCACCTGAATGACCTCCGGTTCACTGTTGGGGAAAAAGGATTGAATGCAAGGCACCGCAAGCACGGGCCAGACTGCAAAGTAACTGATGAATGAATTATTATACTATCGGTATCTTAAATAGCGAGAACACAGCGGAGATAACTGCTTTACCGGCAGAGAGGCCGGCGAAACTGCTCACTGGCCCATATTTCAAACCAATTATTCGACGAATGCAACAATTTTTATTAAATTGGCTACAAAAACGGCCCGGCCAATGCTTGGCGGACACGTGTGGGCGAGTGGTCACGCCTCTGACAGCAGTTCCGCATAACCCGCAGCGACTCAACTATAGCACAGCATATTGCGGAAACGACAATCAACGGCCTGTCAGGTTGACCTGATGCAGCAGGAATCGCGCCAAAATACTCAATTTGAAGTCCGTCCTCAAAAAAATCTTGCTTTCAATACAATGCCTGTCTATAACCAGGGAACAGAAATCAAATGGCTGACTGCTGACGACCGGCTTGCCAATGTATGCGGGCTGGTTTAAGATGGACCGGTCAGCGCTGGCAATTGACTTTTGTGCCGAATGTCGCTGGCGGAAAGCCATAGTCTGAGACTTGATAGCATCATACTGCAGAGTAGCGATATGAAAACTGAAAAAATCACTAGCGATGAATACTAATGGTGGCTTCGCCATGATGAATAACACCATCATGGCAATAAGCCCCCCCCTCCCCCTAAATAATACTTTTCAATTTTGAAAAGTAAGGATAGTCCGTTGAAATGCTAAGACTAAGAAGCAAAATAGCAAAAGCCATTAAACAGTTTAAGGGTTGGGATCCAGACATCGGCCTATTGTCTCGAAAACTCGAAATCTTCAATGATGATACTTTCGTTGTGTCCTATCCGAAGTCGGGCAATACCTGGGTGCGGTTTATGCTGATGAACCTGATGTTCCCCGATGAAGCCAGCTTTCCGAACATGGAGGACAGGATACCCGATATCTATAAAACTGGTACGAGAAAGCTGATAAAATGTCCAAGACCAAGGATTATCAAAAGCCATGAGTATCCGGACCCTCGATACCCGCGGGTCATCTATGTTGTACGGGACCCCAGAGCCGTTGTGGTCTCTTCCTGGCATTATCACATCAAAATAAGGATTATTTCCGAGTCATATCCGCTCAATCAATATGTCGAAGATTTTGTTGCGGGTAGGATATACGATTTTCCTATTAGGATATCATGGCAGGAGCATGTCGGTGGTTGGTGGGGTGCCAGACAGTTTTCACCGGATTTTCTGTTTTTGCGGTACGAAGATATGCTGGATGATCCGACGAGTCATGTACGTCGTATTGCGCGTTTTATGGGGATTGATGCCGATGATGATGCGATTGCCAGAGTTGTCCGCAATAGCTCATTTGACAATATGCAAAAGCTGGAAAAACAGACCGGTCATGCCTGGCAGGAACTGGCACAAAGCCGTATGGACAGGCTGTTTGTTCGTCGCGGGGACAGCCAGTCATGGAGAGAGGAACTGGACCCGGACAGTATCCGCTTGATTGAGGAAAACTGGGCCGGCACAATGGCTCTGATGGGGTATAAAACCAGCCTTTCCGACAATAAATAGATATATCAAGAACTTTTTTACGAGAATGTGTGAAAGTGTTCACAGTTTTGCGCCATGATTATGATAATGCACCGGCTGCCAGCGGCCTGGAGCGGTTGTTGTCGGATTCGTTGACGGATGCACTGAAGGAAGAAGACAATGCACAAACCGCCGATGTATCGAGCCGCTGGACGCTGAAGGGTGAGTGGGGCTTTGCCCCGCAGAACGATGCCACCGGCATTCCCTATGCCAGCCTGTCGGCATCCGATGCCAAACGCGACTTGACGCTCGGTTGGCGTTTGCTGTCCAGTCCGGCTGGCCTGAAGTCGAAGCTGGATATCAAGGCCATCCGCCGCGAGCAGGACGGCAACAAGCCGAAAAACAGCGTTGGTGCGGAGTGGAAGTTGAACTGGTAGGATTTCCATGACCGGCACTTCTCTGTCGGTTTTTGCGGGGCCGGATGTTTTTCGATGGTGTCTTTCCGGTCCCGCTCTCTGGTGCTTAAATGCCTTGCCCGGCCCTCGTTCTCTGATGATCTGACAGAAAAGCCGGTTCATACACGGAATTGACCGTTATATATTCGGGTTGTACATTCTGTACAGTGTTTTTATGGCGGATTGGATACCTGACATGACAAACTCGTCGCAAGATGCCTCCCCTGTATCGGTCGGTCGTTATCTGCTGCATGACAGGATCGGTTCAGGGCAGTATGGTGATGTCTATCATGGTTATGACCCTGTGTTGAAACGCGATGTGGCGATTAAGCTGCCTTCGTCCAGTATTCAGCAGCATGAGCTGAAGACATTGCTGGAGGCCTTTCAAAAAGAGGCGGAACTGGCGGCCCGTTTTATTCACCCCAATATCGTGGCGGTGTATGACGTGGGGGCGAAAAAGCCGGCCGGTAATATGGATAATCCGGATTACTCGCCGCATTATCTGGTTATGGAGTACGTGGATGGTGTCGATCTGAAAAGCTATCTGCGACAAAACGGCCGGCTTGCATTGCAGCAGGTGCTTGATGTCGTTTATCACTGCTGCATGGCGCTCGATTATGTCCATTTTATGGGCGTCATACACAGGGATGTCAAGCCGGGAAATATCCTGTTTAACCCGGGCCGGGGTATCTGCAAGCTGACTGATTTCGGTATAGCTGACACCAGCGATATGAAGTCTTCCAAGAATATGGGGAGCCTTTCCTATATGTCGCCGGAGCATTTTCAGCCGGAGCGTCCGCTTTCATTCAAGTCGGATATATTCGCACTTGGCAGCGTCATGTATGAGTTGCTTGCCGGTCAGCCGGCCTTTGCCGGCAATACGCCGCGGGATGTTGCCGAGCGGGTACAGCAGGTAAAGCCGCCGCCGATTCGTCGATATTGCCCCGATCTGCCCGAAGATCTGGAAAATGTTCTGCAGGTCGCCATGCACTGTGATCCGGAAAAGCGTTATACCGATGCCCTGGCCTTTGCGCGGGCCCTGCAGGAGGTCGATTTGACGCGCACCGGTGGTTCCCACGGTAAAACGGCGACGATGACTGAGCAGGTTTCGAGGTATCTCAGTATGCGGGAGGATAGCTGGTTCCGGCATTTTACACCGGACCAGATCAGTGAGTTGCTGGTCGTAACACGAAGTTGTGACTATCGCTGTGGAGATTACATTGTTCGGGAAGGTGAACAGGCCAGTGAGTTCTATATCATTGTTTCCGGGTCCGTCGCGATTGAAAAAAATTCACAGTATCTGACAACGCTGAAGGCCGGCGAGTCGTTCGGGGAAATGGGTATTCAGGCCCTGCTGAACGCCCGTAGGACGGCTGATGTAAGAGCGGAAACAGATACCTGCCTGCTGGCTGTCAATGATGGCCGATTGGAGTTATTATCTGATTCGACACGTGCTTCACTCTATCGGGTCTTTCTGGAGGCCACCATGAAGAGGATGTCTGGAATGACGGCAGAGGTTATGAAGCTGAGGAAAAACTTACCAGAGGAGATATGAAATGAAACTGAAATGGTTATTGATGATTCTGTCGGCTTTTTATGCCGGTCAGGCCACTGCCGATGAGGAGACCATGGTGGTTGACCTCAAGCGTATGACGATGGCGACGGCGTTGACGATGGCACAGGCTGCCGTGGATGAATGCACTGAGCAGGGCATTCAGATAGGGGTCACTGTGGTGGACCGTGACGGAGTGGTGCAGGTTACATTGCGCGATACCATCGCGGCACCCCTTACGTTGCCCATCAGTAAGGGTAAAGCCTTTGCATCCGCGAATTTTAATGCAGCAACTTCCTCGCTCGCTGACAGGGCAGACAGTCCTGTGGGTCGGCAGCCCGGTCTGGTCATGTCAGCCGGTGGTCTACCGCTGCAGGTAGGTGGTTCGCTGATTGGTGCCATCGGGGTGAGTGGCGCACCTTCGGGAGAAACGGATGAGGTGTGTGCCCAGGCCGGTATTGATGCGGTACAGGCGGATATCGAAATGTCGATGTAACGTGTGTGCTGCTGGTCGTCGCCCGAAGTGACAGGGACTGCCGGATCTGGCATCGAAGAACCGCATATTGATTATACAAACTATTCATTGTCAGGATGAATGGCCTGCCGCTATGATTACAAGGTCGGCGAATACTGTGTCTGAATGTTTTTCAGGCGCAATCGCTTATAATGGAGCCGGATAATGCTTGAAAAATATCGTGAACATGAGGCGCAACGCGCCGAACAGATGATACCTCCCCTGCCGCTGGATGCCGGGCAGGTGGCCGAGTTGGTGGCGTTGTTGAAAAAGCCGCCGGCGGGCGAGGAGGAGATACTGCTGGGTTTGTTGGTCAATCGTGTCCCGCCGGGGGTTGATGAGGCCGCTTATGTGAAAGCCGCATTTCTGGCCGATGTGGCCAGAGGCAATGCCCGCAGTCCTCTGGTGAGCAGGGAGTGTGCCGTCGAACTGCTCGGCACCATGCTCGGCGGTTATAATGTCGAACCGCTTGTTGCGTTGCTCGATGATGCCGATCTTGGTTTTCTGGCCGGTGAGCAACTGAAATATACTCTGCTGATGTTTGACGCATTCCATGATGTCAGAGAAAAAGCCGATGCCGGGAATGAGAATGCAAAAGCAGTGATGCAGTCCTGGGCAGATGCCGAATGGTTTACTCGCAAAAAAGACGTGCCGGCGGAAATTCGGGTTACGGTCTTCAAGGTGCCCGGTGAAACGAATACCGATGATCTGTCCCCGGCCCAGAATGCCTGGTCACGACCGGATATCCCTTTGCACGCCCGTGCGATGCTGAAAAATGGACGTGAGGGCATTCATCCCGACGAGTCCGGTACTGTCGGCCCTCTGAAACAGATCGAAGAGTTGAAGTCCCGTGGTTATCCTCTGGCTTATGTCGGCGATGTGGTCGGGACCGGATCGTCCCGTAAGTCGGCAGTCAATTCTGTCCTCTGGCACATGGGCGATGATATACCCGGTGTTCCCAACAAGCGCATCGGCGGTGTGGTGCTGGGAACGAAAATCGCCCCTATCTTTTTTAATACCCTGGAGGATTCGGGAGCACTGCCGATAGAAGTTCCGGTAGATGATTTCAATATGGGGGATGTGATTATTGTAAAACCCTTTGATGGGGTGATAACCAACGAAGCAGGCAGCACCCTGATAGAATTTTCGTTGAAGACCGATGTGCTGCTGGATGAGGTACAGGCCGGTGGTCGTATCCCGCTGATCATTGGCCGATCTCTGACTGAGAAGGCGAGAGAGGCTATGGGTCTGGGTTCAACGGATGTTTTTCGCCGACCACAAAATCCCGAAAGGATGGCAAAGGGTTATACCCTGGCACAAAAGATCGTGGGCCGGGCCTGTGGCCTCGATGAAGGCAAGGGTATTTTGCCCGGTACTTACTGTGAGCCCCGCATGAGTACCGTAGGTTCTCAGGATACTACCGGCCCCATGACAAGAGATGAACTGAGGGAGCTGGCATGTCTGGGATTTTCTCCTGATCTGGTGATGCAGTCATTTTGTCATACGGCAGCTTATCCTCTACCTGTCGATATTGATACGCAACATACCCTGCCTGATTTTATTCAGACACGTGGCGGTGTTTCTCTGCGTCCCGGTGATGGCATTATTCATTCGTGGCTGAATCGCATGTTGTTGCCCGATCAGGTTGGTACGGGCGGTGATTCGCATACCCGCTTCCCGCTCGGTATCTCTTTTCCAGCAGGTTCCGGTCTGGTGGCTTTCGGTGCCGCGCTGGGTGTTATTCCGCTGGATATGCCGGAGTCGGTCCTGGTCAAATTTACCGGTGAAATACAGCCGGGCATCACATTGCGCGACCTGGTTAATGCGATTCCATATGAGGCCATGAGACGCGGCCTGTTGACCATTGAAAAGAGAGGCAAGAAGAATGTTTATAATGGTCGTATTCTTGAAATTGAGGGGTTGCCCAATCTGACCGTGGAGCAGGCCTTCGAGTTGTCTGACGCATCGGCTGAACGTTCCGCAGGTGGCTGCACGATTGAGCTGTCGGAGGAATCGGTAGCCGAATATCTCCGTTCCAACATTATCATGCTGCGATGGATGATTGATAATGATTATGAAGATAAGCGCACCCTGGAGCGTCGTGCGAGAGCCATGGAAGACTGGCTGAAAAATCCGATCTTGATGCGTGCCGATAAAAATGCCGATTATGCCGAGGTGATTGAGATCAATATGTCCGCGATCAGGGAACCTTTGCTGGCCTGTCCCAATGACCCTGATGATGTCAGGCCCTTGTCCGAAGTTGCC
The DNA here is from genome assembly GCA_965214035.1 of Gammaproteobacteria bacterium. Taxonomy (GTDB): domain Bacteria; phylum Pseudomonadota; class Gammaproteobacteria; order JAJDYQ01; family JAJDYQ01; genus JAJDYQ01. The sequence continues at coordinate 2,317,756 of OZ243932.1, forward strand.
GGTCGCAAAATTGATGAGGTGTTTATTGGTTCCTGTATGACCAATATCGGTCATTTCAGGGCGGCAGGTAAATTATTACAGGCTGCGGGTGAGGTGATTCCTGCGCGTCTATGGATAGCACCACCTACCAGAATGGATGAGGCACAGTTGATGGAAGAGGGTTTCTACAATATCTATGCTTCTGCCGGTGCGCGTACAGAAATGCCGGGTTGTTCTTTATGTATGGGTAATCAAGCGCGTATCGCGCCAAACTCTACTGCGGTATCGACATCCACACGTAACTTTCCCAATCGACTGGGTCAGGGTGCGGATGTTTTTCTGGCTTCTGCTGAACTGGCGGCTGTCGCATCGATCATGGGTAAGTTGCCGACCGTTGAAGAGTACATGGAATATGCCGTTAAAATTGACTCGATGGCACCCGAAATTTACAGGTATATGAATTTTGACAGGATGCCGGAATTTGTCGAATCGGCCGAGCGGGGCAGGGAAATAGCCGTACAACTGGTTGCCTGATGCTTCAGTTCTGAAGTCAAATGGCTGAGAGCGAGGCTTCCAGGATGGGAGAGTGGGAGTTGAGCGATATGAGGGCGTTTATCAAAACCATTTTTGGCGTTTTTATCTTTTCGCTGGTTTTCAGCCTGTTTTCGGCCCGTGCTGCCGGTCAATCCAGTGCCGATATGGTTGATGTTGTTACTCCCTATGCGCGAGCCAGTTTGCCGGGCGTGTCGATGGGTGCAGCATTCATGGCATTGAAAAATAACAGTGGTGAGCGTCGTTATCTGGTGTCCGCAGAAAGCCCGGCTGCTGCCGCCACTGAAATTCATGGTCATGTCATGGCCGATGGAATAATCAAAATGAGAAAGACGACCGGCATTGATCTTGATGCCAGCCATACCCGGCTGCTTCAGCCCGGTGGTTTCCATATTATGCTGATCGGTCTTAAGCAACCGTTGCAACAGGGTGAGTCTTTCCCGCTGGAGCTGATCTACCGCGACGGCAGTCGTGATAAAGTGACGGTCCTCGTCATTGACGGGAATGTCCCGGAGTAGCACATATGACGAAAAAACAATTCGTTTTACTCGGCATGATTGCCGTAATTTCACTGTCTGTTGGCCTGCTGGTTTCCTGGCTGGTGAGCAGCCAGACTGAGCAGCCGAAAGGCATCACCAGTATTGGTGGAGATTTTACGCTGCAATCCAGTCAGGGGCCTGTCTCGCTGTCTCGTGACCTCGATGGCAGGGTGGTCGCTTTGTATTTTGGTTTTGCGTCCTGTCCGGATGTCTGTCCGACCAGTCTGGGTATTATGGCCGCGGCACTGCGTCAACTCAGTGATGAGGAGCAGCAGCAGGTTCAACCGGTCTTTGTCAGCGTTGATCCTGAGCGTGATGATGTCGAAAAGCTGAGTCTTTATGCCAATGCCTTTTATCCAGGCATGTTGGGGCTGACCGCAGACCTGGGGGTTATCAAGGATGTCGCATGGCGCTATCGCGCCATCTATAAGAAAGTACCTCTGGAAAATTCCGCTATCGGCTATACTATTGACCATTCATCCATTATCTATGTGATTGGCAGAAATGGCGTCATACAGTCGCTGGCACAACATGGTACAGCTCCGGCTGAAGTCGCTGCCAAAATAAAAGCCGCCCTGTCGAATACCTGAAGCTGGTTGCAGATTATCAGGCGATTAAAGCCAGGGAAGTGCTCAAGGTGAACAAAAACTCAGGCACTATCAATGCCGTTGGCTGGTTGAATGTTTTTTGCCTGGATCCAATGGTAAGGACGCAACCTGATTTGACAGGGATATTGCGCCGCCAATTTTCTGGGCTTTGTTTAATATTGAATCCGTCCTGACTCTATCATTGCATCAATGTACATCAGATCGGTGAACCCGCGTAAATTATAAATTGGAAATCATATGACTATTTTAAAAGCCGCTTTAAAAAGTCTTAAGGACAAGCTCAACAGCTATAAAAACAGTGAGCAGCTTCAACAGCCCCGGGTCTGGCTTGAGAATAACACGTATCGCGTCCAGTCTTTTTTTCGAAATCATGAATTGCGTGACTTTATATTTGAACCTTTTAAGGGTGTCTTTGACCCGCCTGAAAAGACGATTGATGCCGATGTTTATTCCGTTATTACTCAGGTAGCCATTGTCAATGCAGTCCTGGCCGGGCTTCCGGGGCGTATGGGTGTTGGCGTTTTCGTTTCGATGGCCCTCGAGGCATGGATGGCATACGTCATCGCTCGCCATGTCGGGCTGAATATTGAAAAAACATCGGATATCTGGAAGTACTTCGGTCTGCTTGCAGCGGCAGTAGGAATCATTTTTTATGGTGGATTCAGGGTGCTTTTGGGTTTCGGTGTCTCTCTTTTCTCCATAATTCCGGGGATTAATCCATTGATTCCGGCTGAGATCCTTGTGACCGACCTGGTCGGAATTCTATTTCTGGTGGGGTTTAGTGAGGCCAGAAAAACAGGCAGCTTTATCATTCCGAAGAGACGGGTGATTTCAATTTTTTCTCAGACCGGGGCGATTTTCAAATACCAGCATGGCATTGTGAAAAATGTCCTTTCAATAGAAAATTTGCAATTGGTGGGAAAGCGCCTCAAGGCATTTTTATCAGGGGATATCCCGGTTGATATGAAAACCTTCAATGGTGAAGCCTTTGCAACCGCTGCCATGGCTTATTTATTGGCAGGTCAGTACGACAAGCTGGAAGGGCCTTTGAGAGAGACGTTTCTGAACGCCATTCGGCTGCGATGGTCTGCACAGTTTGATGAAAGTACGACTATCGAAGAGATTGCCAACCGTTTCCGGGAATATGATGGAGACCAACTGGAAGGCGCCCTTAATACAATAAAAGGCAAGATGTTTGAAATCATGGTGGCCGATCAGGAAAACCTGGATAGTGATAGCCGGCGGGCGCGAATGCATGCCGATGAATCTTTCCCCGGAACGGATATTGTTTTTACCGATGTCAACACAGGTGAACAGATAGATGTTTCATTGAAAGCGGTTGCCGAGAGTGATGTATCCATCATAGAACATGCCTTGGCCCGTTATCCTGATAAACCCATCATGACAACGGAGGAGTCCGCAACATTATTTGATGATGACTCAAGGGTGTTCGGCAGTGGTATCCATCATCAGGATTTGCACAATATCACGGAAGAAAAGTTCGACGAGTTGGTTCATTCGATGGAAGTCAATGCAGAGGGTGTTGTCATTGCCGGAGTGGTGGTTGGCAAATTTGCAGCACTCTGGCCATTTTTTATGGCTTACTACCGCAAGAGAATTACATATCAGCAGTTTGACGCCGTGATGGGGAAGGTTCTGGATGAGGCGGGCGTATCACTGGCCTCGCGGATGAGCTATGCTTTGTTATTGGGGGCCCCGTTTTTGCCTGGTATCTATTGGCGAGAGGGGTTAAGGGCATTGTGGAGATGGCTGAGCCAGCTGGGTCAACAAAACATATTGAGTTTATACCCAAAAATCAATCACATAAGCCGCAATGATTGGTCCCTCACGGACATTCCCGGTTTGAGAAACTGAATACAGTTTCGTTGCCCTGCATCCTGATTTGCCTGAGCTGATTTAATCAGAGGTATCAAGGGATCTCCGTACTTTAGTTGGCCTGGTGGCGCTGTCCTATGGAAACATGTAACAGGAGCTTTTATTCGTATGTGTGGCATTAGCGGCGATATTCGACTGGACCAGCAACCCGCTTCCCGTGAGACTATCGAAAAGATGAATGATCGTCTGGCGCGTCGCGGGCCGGATGATGCGGGCCTCTATATTGATGGTGCGGTTGGTTTTGGTCATCGCCGTCTCTCCGTTATTGACTTGTCTGAAAAGTCACATCAGCCGTTTATCGATGTGCAGCACGATCTGGTATTGGTCTTTAACGGCGCGATCTATAACTATCGTGAGTTACGTACCCGATTGATGGCACGGGGTCATCACTTTACCAGTGAGGGCGACAGCGAGGTGATTCTCAAGTCATGGGCACAGTGGGGCGAGCGTTGTGTCGATCACCTGACTGGCATGTTTGCTTTTGTTGTCTATGACAGAAAAAAACAGCTCTGCTTTATGGCGCGGGACCGCCTGGGCATCAAACCACTTTACTATGTTGCTACACCCGGGCGTATTCGTTTTGCGTCCAGCCTGCCGGCATTGCTGGCTGCCGGCGATGTCGATACGACTGTCGATCCGCAGGCGCTCCATCATCAGTTTACCCTGCATGGTGTGGTGCCCGCTCCGATGACGATTTTCAAGGGTGTGCGCAAGTTAAATCCCGGCTATGTGATGCGCATTCCTCTCAACGGGATGCCGCTGTTGATGCCTTACTGGGAGCTGGATGCGCGGCGGCCTGAGGTCTCCAGGAAACCTGATGAATGGATGGAGGAGGTGCATGATTCACTGAATACAGCGCTGCGTCGTCGTATGCTGGCGTCTGATGTGCCGGTTGGCGTTTTATTGTCAGGGGGACTGGATTCGGGTTTGCTGGTTGCCCTGCTGGCAGAGCAGGGGCAGGAAAATTTACAGACCTTCTCGATAGGGTTCGAAGATCAGCCTGAAGAAAAAGGTAATGAGTTTTTTTATTCGGATCAGATCGTTGAGCGTTATCAAACGGATCATCAAAGAATCAATATACCGAATGACCGCGTCATCGAACGTCTCCCTGACGCTGTGCAGCAGATGGCTGAACCGATGTTTGCCCAGGATGCGATTGGCTTTTATCTGTTGGCTGAGCAGGTTTCACAGTCTGTCAAAGTGGTGCAGAGTGGTCAGGGTGCCGATGAGGTCTTTGCGGGTTATTTCTGGTATCCGCAAATGCACGAATGGGGCGGGGATCCGATCCGGCGTTTTTCACGATTTTATTTTGACCGCGACCATGATGAGTACCTGACCATGGTGCGCCCCGATTATCATGGGCGCGATTACACGGCCGACACCATTAGACATTATCTCGAAAAGCCATGGGCGGACGAATATATTGATTCCGTTCTGCGTATGGATACCACCATGCTGCTGGTTGATGATCCGGTGAAGCGGGTTGATAATATGACGATGGCCTGGGGGCTGGAGGCGCGTGTGCCGTTTCTGGACCATGAACTGGTCGAGCTGGCTGCTCGTATGCCACCGGCAATGAAGCTGGGCAATCCATTATCCGCAGCACACGGCGGCGGGGAAGGGGCGAAAACGGTTGTCGGCGGTCCTGGCAAGCATGTGCTGAAGGCGATTGCCAGAGGCCGTATCCCCGATAGCGTCATTGACAGGCCAAAGGGTTATTTCCCCGTGCCGTCCCTGAAATATGTGAGAGGCAGGTTCCTCGATTTCATGCGCGATATCCTTTATTCGGATAAATGCAGACATCGTGGTATTTTTGAGCGCAGTTATATAGATATGCTGGTGGACTCTCCTGAAACACACCTCACGCGCATCAGGGGGAACAAGTTATGGCATCTGGCTGTCTTTGAGTTGTGGATGCAGAGTATGGGTGAGTAGGACGGTGCAGGTTCAGCCAGTCATTATGGGTTAAAATCAATAATTATCACCATGGGGTGATGCAATGTTGTCATGGTACGATTAAACTGGCAGGCCAGTATCACTCAGTTGAGGTAAATTATGGATGTTTTAGAGCGTATTGATGAGCAGGTCAAGAATAATCCTGTCGTCATTTATATGAAGGGTAGTCCGGAGGCACCTGCCTGTGGTTTCTCTGCACGTGCGGTGGCGACGCTGACATCTACGGGCGTGGAGTTCTCGTATGTCAATGTGTTGAGTGACCCTGAAATTTTTCAAAATCTGCCACGTTATGCCAACTGGCCGACTTTTCCACAGATCTATATCGGCGGTGAGCTTGCCGGAGGCGGTGATATTATCGTTGAGATGGCAGAAAAGGGCGAGTTAAAAGGAGTATTGGAGGAAGCAGTGGCCAACGCGAAGGAAGCCGATTCCTGATATTCGTTTTCATCCGGTCTTTCCAGACGGTGCCATGATGGCACCGTTTTTATTGGCCGGACCTGTCAGCCTGAAAGCTGATGCCATTGGTTTCCGAATCCCAGCGATTAACGATGTTGCAGAATAGTTCGGCCGTTTTTTGCGTGTCGTATATCGCTGAGTGCGCACGATCATTTTCCCATTCAATTTCGGCAGCCTGTATTGCCAGGGCAAGAACCGTTTGGCCGTAAGCAAGGCCGCCGAGCGTCGCGGTATCAAAGGTGGAAAATGGATGGAATGGATTGTGTTTGTTATCCGCTCTTTTGACGGCGGCATTCAGAAAGCCAATATCCATCGCAGGGTTATGGCCGACAAGTACAGCGCGTGTACAGTCGTGCGCACTGACTGCCTTTTTTACAACCTGAAATATTTTTTGCAGGGCCTCCGCCTCTTCGATTGCCGGGCGTAGCGGGTGAAAGGGGTCTATGCCGTTGAATTCGATCGCTGCCTTTTCGATGTTGGCGCCATCAAATGGCTTGATGTGATAGCCGATTTCCTCATCGGGGACAAGCATACCCCTGTCATCATGGGTGACTGTCACGGCGGCTATTTCCAGCAGCGCATCCGTTTGCGGGTTAAAGCCACCGGTTTCTACATCGACGACTACGGGAAGAAAACCACGGAATCTCTTCGAGAGAGGGTGCTTATCCATGAATAATGGTTCCAGTCTTTCTGCTGATACCAGAGAAGCAGGTATCCATCATGCTTTCGTTTTTTTCGGGACATACAGGTCAGTGATCGTTCCTTCTGCCATTTCAGCCGCAAAATTGACGGTTTCGGATAATGTTGGGTGTGGGTGTATCGTTAAGCCAATATCTTCTGCATTGGCCCCCATTTCCAGCGCGAGTACTGTTTCTGCAATAAGCTCTCCGGCATTCGGGCCGACGATGCCGGCACCTATGACGCGACCGGTTTCCGGGTCAAGCAGGATTTTTGTTAATCCCTCATCCCGGCCAATACTCAGGGCGCGACCGCTGGCGGCCCATGGGAAGGCACCTTTCTCATATTCAATGCCCTCGGCTTTGGCCTGTGTTTCAGTGATACCCATCCAGGCGATTTCTGGATCTGTGTAGGCAACGGATGGAATTGTGCGGGCATCGAGGCAGGATTTCATGCCGGCGATCACTTCAGCGGCAACCTTGCCTTCATGGGTGGCTTTATGCGCCAGCATGGGTTGCCCTGTGATGTCGCCGATGGCGAAGATATGATCGATATTGGTGCGCTGTTGCCTGTTGACGGGAATAAAACCATGCTCATCGACATGGATGCCGGCATTTTCAGCACCAATTTTCAGGCCGTTGGGACGGCGACCAACAGCAATCAGCACGCGATCAAAGATATCGGATGGCGGTGCCTTGCTGCCTTCAAAATGCACCTCCAGACCTTTCCCCACAGTTTCTATCGCGGTGACACGGGTTGCCGTAAAGATATTTTCGTAGAGTTTTTTCAGGCGCTTTTCCAGTGGTCTGACAAGATCGCGGTCACAACTCGGAATCAGGTCGGGGGATAATTCCACGATAGTGACGCTGGAACCGAGTGCATCATAGACGGTTGCCATCTCCAGGCCGATGATGCCGCCGCCGACTACCAGCAGGCGCTTTGGTATATCGTCCAGCTCCAGTGCATCGGTGGAATCCATTAACCGCGGGCTGTCGTTCGGGAAAGTCGGTATCTGTATGGGCTGAGAACCGGCCGCTATAATCAGATGATCAAAGCGTATGGACGTGACGCCGCCATCGGTGCCTGCGACATCCATTGTATGGGGGGAAGTCAGTGTGCCCGTTCCTGTTACTATCCTGACCTTACGTTGTTTGGCCAGTGCAGCAAGGCCGCCGGTCAGTTTTTTGATGACCTTGTTTTTCCAGCCGGCAAGGCGGGGCAAATCAATTTCCGGTCTGGAAAAGGTAATACCGTGGGCAGACATCTGCTCGGCTTCGTTAATGATTTCAGCCGTATGTAACAACGCCTTGGAGGGTATGCAGCCGACATTCAGACAAACGCCGCCGATATTGTTATAGCGCTCAATGAGGATAACCTTTTTGCCCAAATCTGCCGCACGAAAGGCAGCGGTATAACCGCCGGGCCCTGAACCGAGCACGACGATTTCGGCATGCAGGTCACTATCGTCGGCATCGGCCGCCGGTCGCGCAGCAGCACCGGCGGAGGGCGGCTTCGGTTCGGTCGCCTGTTCGGGTTCCGCGGTGATCATATCTGTGGCTGACAACGTTATGATGGCATCACCCTGCGAGACCGTATCGCCGACTTTAACCAGTATTTTTTCAATTGTGCCCGCCTGTGGGCAGGGGATATCCATGGTAGCCTTATCTGTCTCCAGCGTGATAAGAGGGGTCTCCTCGCTAACGCTTTCACCGATGGATACCAGAACTTCGATAATATCGACGCCTTCAAAATCGCCAATATCGGGAACTTCAATGGTAATACCGTTTTTCTTTGTCATTAGAGTAGCAGACGGCGTGTATCAGACAGGACACTCGCCAGATAGGAAGTAAAGCGCGCCCCATCGGCCCCATCAATGACGCGGTGGTCATAGGATAATGACAGTGGCAGCATGAGATGTGGTTCGAATGCTTCGCCATTCCAGATCGGCTTCATGGCGGAACGGGAAACGCCGAGTATGGCTACTTCAGGCGCATTAATGATCGGTGTGAACGACATGCCGCCGATGCCGCCGAGACTGGAAATGCTGATGCAACCACCCTGCATGTCGCCTGGTTTCAGTTTTTTCCCACGGGCTTTCATACTGACTTCACCCAGTTCCCCGGCGATATCAACCAGTGATTTTCTATCGACATCCCGAATAACCGGGACAACCAGGCCATCCGCCGTATCGACTGCAATGCCGATATGGAAATATTTTTTCAGGATGAGATTTTCGCCGGCTGCATCCAGCGAACTGTTAAATCGCGGGAATTTCTTCAAGGCAGAAACCACGGCCTTCATCAGGAAGGCAAGCAGGGTCAGGCGAACGCCCTGATCCTTGTATTCGGCAGCCATTGATTTACGGAATTTTTCCAGTTCTGTGATATTGGCCTCATCGAATTGCGTGACATGTGGAATCCGTATCCAGTTACGATGCAGAAACTGGCCGGTAAGTTTATTGATTTTGGTAAGCGGCAGTGCCTCGATTTCGCCGAAGGCGGAGAAATCAATTTCAGGCATGGGGGCGACCTGTAGCCCACCCGACCCCGTACCGGTAGTCATGGCTTGTTTGACAAAGCCCTCAATGTCTTCACGGGTAATGCGTCCCTTGCGACCGGAACCCCTGACCTGACCCAGGTTGACGCCCAGCTCGCGAGCAAATCGGCGAACAGACGGGCTGGCATAGGCCGTGCTGAAGCCGGCTTCATCTATTTCGGCGGCAGGCAGTGGGGCAGGTGCCGGTTGTGCAGCAGGCCGGGGAGGCTCTGTCGCTGCGGGTTCCGGTGTGGTGGCGGGTTCCGGTGTGGTGGCGGGTTCAGGCTGCCTGGCTTTGGGTGTCGTCGGCACAGTTTCATTGGAATCACCGGCTTCCAGTGCGGCCGAGTCGCTGGCCTCCAGTACCGCCACCGCATCACCCTGATTGACGCGGTCCCCCACCTTGACCATCATCCTGCTGATAGTACCTGCATCTGATGCCGGGATGTCCATGGTTGCCTTGTCGGTTTCCAGGGTTATGAGCGGGTCTTCAACGGCTACCGTATCGCCCTGACCAACCAGCACCTCAATAATCTCAACATCATTGAAGTCACCGATATCCGGAACAGTTAATGTTATTGCCGACATTGGCTGTATCCTCAGGCACTGACCGGATTGATCCGGTCGGCATCAAGGCCGTATTTTTGGATGGCGTCACTGACTTTGGTGACAGGTATGTCGCCCTGTTTGGCGAGCAAATCGAGAGCTGCCACGGCAATGTAATAGCGATCAACCTCGAAATGGTGCCGCAATGCCTTGCGTGTGTCGCTTCTTCCATAGCCATCTGTACCGAGGACGGCATATTCTGCCGGAATCCAGGCACGTATCTGCTCCGCGTAGCTGCGTATATAATCTGTGGCTGCAATGAATGGTGCCTTCTCTTCGCCGATGATTTCTGTGATACAGGGTATTTTGGCATCATGCTCCGGGTGCAGCATATTCCAGCGGTCACAGTCCATGGCATCACGGCGCAATTCATTGAAGCTGGTTACACCCCATATATTGGCAGAGACATTAAAGTCAGTGTTCAGCAATCCGGCGGCAGCGATGACTTCACGCAAAATGCTGCCGCTGCCCATCAGATTGACACGCAGCTTCTTTTTCGGATTGCCCCGGCGAAAACTGTAAAGCCCTTTGATAATGCCGTCTTCTGCTCCTTCTGGCATTTTGGGGTGTGTGTAGTTTTCATTCATCGCGGTGATATAAAAGAAAACATTCTCCTGACGGGCATACATGCGCTGCAGGCCATGCTGAATGATGACCGCCATCTCGTAGGCAAAAGCCGGGTCATAGGCGATACAGTTCGGGATCATGGCGGCCTGTAACAGACTGTGCCCATCCTGATGTTGCAGGCCTTCGCCGGCCAGAGTGGTACGTCCGGCAGTCCCGCCAATCAGAAAGCCTCTGGCCTGCATATCGCCGGCTGCCCAGGCCAGATCGCCGATACGCTGAAAACCAAACATCGAATAATAGATATAAAAGGGAATCATATTCACGCCGGTGGTGCTGTAGGTGGTTGCTGCGGCAATCCATGATGACATGGCACCTGCTTCACTGATTCCTTCCTCCAGAATCTGGCCCGCTTTTTCCTCTTTGTAAAACATGACCTGGTCCTTGTCCTGTGGTGTGTATAGCTGACCGACAGAAGAGTAAATGCCCAGTTGACGAAAGAGTCCCTCCATGCCGAAGGTGCGAGCCTCATCGGGGACGATCGGTACAATGTTTTTGCCGATCTTTTTGTCACGTGTTAATGCAGTGATCATACGCACGAATGCCATGGTGGTTGACATTTCCTTATCACCTGTGTCCTCCAGCATTTTGGCGAAGATGGAGATATCCGGAATTTCCAGCGGTGCTGCCGTCGCATTGCGCACGGGGAAGGCACCCCCCAGAGATTCACGGCGCTCCCTCAGGTATTTCATTTCAGGACTGTCTTCCGCAGGGCGATAATAGGTACAGGCGGCGGCCTCTTGATCGGAAAGCGGGATGTTGAAGCGATTTTTGTAGGCAATCATTTCATCCTCACTGAGCTTTTTTTGCGAGTGAGTACGATTCTGGCCTTCTCCTGCGTCACCCATACCGTAGCCTTTCACTGTCTTTGCCAGAATGACCGTTGGCTGGTCAGTTGTTTCCATGGCCTGCTGATAGGCGGCATACACCTTGTGCGGATCATGGCCACCGCGATTCAGGCGCCATATATCCTCATCCGACATGGTGGAAACCATCTCCCTTAACTCAGGATAGGCACCGAAGAAATGTTCACGGACATAGGCACCGTCTTTGGCCTTATAGTTTTGATAATCGCCATCAACCACCTCCATCATGCGTTTTTGCAGCAGGCCGTCTTTGTCTCTGGCGAGCAGCGGGTCCCAGTAGGAACCCCAGATCACCTTGATGACCTTCCAGCCGGCACCGCGAAATACCCCTTCAAGCTCCTGGATAATTTTGCCATTACCACGAACCGGGCCATCCAGACGTTGCAGATTGCAATTAATTACCCAGACCAGATTGCCAAGTTTTTCACGTCCGGCCAGAGAGATCGCGCCGAGAGTTTCCGGTTCATCGGCCTCGCCATCGCCAACAAAAGTCCAGACCTGACGATCTTTGGTGCCTGCCATGCCGCGATCCTGCATATATTTCATAAAGCGTGCCTGATAAATGCTCTGAATTGGGCCCAGCCCCATGGAAACTGTGGGGAACTGCCAGAAATCAGGCATTAGCCATGGATGAGGGTAAGAAGACAGGCCATTACCGCCGACTTCCTGACGGAAGTTATCAAGCTGTTCGTCAGTAAAGCGGCCTTCCAGATAGGCACGGGCATACACACCCGGTGCGGCATGTCCCTGAAAATAGACCAGATCGCCGCCATGCTCATGGGTCGGGGCACGCCAGAAATGATTGAAGCCAATGTCATACAGCGTGGCGGATGAGGCAAAAGTTGCAATATGACCGCCCAGCTCAGGGTTTTTGCGGTTGGCTTTAACCACCATGGCTGCTGCATTCCAGCGAACCCATGACCGGATGCGACGTTCGATCTCCATATCACCGGGAATTTTCGCCTGTAGATAGGTGGGGATGGTATTAATGTAAGCCGTTGCTGCTGAATAGGGTAGATTGATGCCTGAACGGCGCGCCTGATCGATCAGTTGTTCCAGCAGATAATGGGCACGCTCAACACCATCAGCCTCCAGAACTGCCGAAAGCGCCTCACGCCATTCACGGGTTTCATCCGGGTCAATATCGTTTTTCGCTTGTGTTGACATGATTTTCCTGGATCAATAAAGATAGTTTAGCTCATAAATTGCACATTTTGATGCAATTTTTCCGGACAGATGGCGGAGCGTTGCCTGATTATAAACCAGTATCGGGTTCCTACAAGCCGGATGCAGTCATCTGAACAGGCGGGCTTGCGGGGCAGTCAAGGGGGTTGGAACCCTGACACGATAGCGGTCGGCAGGGCGGCCGGGCTTTAATCTGCCCGACCTGTGCCGACAACTGCCGGCTGACCTGCGGCCCCGAGGGCTGGTTCCCTTTTGGTCAGCAGCACCGGATCATTATTAAAATTAAGCGGACATTCCCGCGGACAATCCCTGTCACACATATCCCCATCCAGGATATTCTGCCAGCAATAGCTCAGGGCCTTGGTGCGGGTACGGAACTGAGTTTTGTTGCCCAGTAATTCCGTCAGATGCATACGGTCAAACATGCTGACCAGTGGGGCCTTGGCGCGGGCGAAGACCAACTCGATTCCCATTTTATCAAGACGCTTGATCAGCTCATGCAACATCTCTTCGCCGGTCGCGTCAATCTCGTTAATACCCTCGGCATCGATCAGCAGATATTTAAGATCAGGCTTGGCCGCCAGCCTTCCCAGCACCTTATCCTCAAAATAGCCGGCATTTGCGAAATACAGCGGGCCATCAAAACGCAACACCGTAATATGATCACAGGTGCTCAAAATATGAGCCTCGGCATCACGCAGGGTATCATCACTGTGACGGGACAGAATCGCCATGTGAGGACGTTTGCTGCGCCAGACATACAGCCCCAGCGAAAGCATGACGCCAATCAACATACCCTTGTCGAGATGCGGCGCCATGATGATGGTGAGAATAAACGTCACTACCGAAACGATGGCGTCATGTGGCTGTACATTCCACTCATGTTTAATGGGTTTAAGCCGGATCAGCTTTATCACGGCCATGATAATAACCGCCGCCAGAGTGGCCTGTGGAAGGTGGTACAGCAGGGGCGTTAAAAATAACAGTGCCATACCGACCACCAGTCCCGTTATCACGGCGGAAAAAGCAGTGATCGCACCGCTGTTTATATTGACCGCCGAGCGGGAAAACGAACCGGACACCGGATAACCCTGCGACAACGACGACACGATATTGGACACCCCCTGCCCGAACAGCTCCTGATTGGCATCCAGCCGCTGCCGGGTCTGTACCGCCATGGCCTTGGCAATGGATATGGCCTCCATAAAGCCGACCAGAGAGATAACAAGCGCGGCACTGAGAAGCTGCGACGCCACAGCCCAGTTGATTGTCGGAACTGACAGACTCGGCAAACCGGATGGAATGGAACCGACAATAGCGCCGCCGCTTGCGGCATAACCGGTGACATAAGCCACCAGTATGGTAAATACTACAGCCACCAGCACGCCGGGAACTTTCGGAAACCGCCTGCCGATATACCCGATCAGCAGAAAGGCGATAAGTCCCATTGCTACAGTAGGCCAGTGCGTATCCTGGCTGATGGCGACCAGCACCCGCCAGACAGTCTCATAATAATACTCTGCCTGCTCCGCGCTGACACCGAACAGCTTGCCCAACTGAGACGTGGCAATGATCAGGGCGGCCGCATTGGTAAAACCCATGACCACCGGATGTGAAAGAAAATCGACCAGCTCACCCAGACGAAACATGCCGAGCAATAACTGAAAGACCCCGACCATCAATGCCAGCAGAATGGCATAAGCGATGTATGACTCAGGGCTTGTGGCCAGAGGCTGCAAAGCCGCTGCGGTCAACAGCGATACCACCGCAACCGGCCCGGTCTGCAGCTGACGGGATGAGCCCAGCAGGGCCGAAACCATCGGCGGCAAAAAAGACGCATACAGGCCATAATGAGGCGGCAATCCGGCCAGTTGGGCATAAGCCATGGACTGCGGAATCAACACCATGGCAACCGTTATACCGGCAACAATATCCTTTTTAACAACCCGGCTGTCTTCCAGCTCGCCGATCCACTTCCTGAAAGGCACAAACATCGCCAGCAGGGCGAACAGGGGCCGTTTCAAAGTGACACGAAGAAAGTGATTCATTTTTTTATGATTTGAGCCGGTACAGCCCGTGTCGGAAAAATGCACGACTGCTCCATGCCTCCATCATACAGGGTCCACTCGACCCGTCAAACGGATCGATTTATTACTGCCGGTGTTCGGCCAGAATGGCGGTCAGCTCCCGCAAATCCGATACGGTAATGGTTGGTTCCATGCCCCACGGATCAAATACATTACTCGGATGGCGATACACCCAGGCCGTTTGCCAGCCGGCATGGATGGCCCCGATAACATCAAACGGATTGCTGGAAACAAGCCAGGTATCCTCTGGGCGGGAACCCGCTTTTTGGAGAAAATACTGATATACCGCGAGGTCCGGCTTGAATGTCTGCAAATCATCGACACTGATCACCGATGTCATCAGCTGCGCAAGCCCGGCGTGTTCTAACAACTGCTGAACGGCCTGCCGGCTGCCATTGGAAAACGCATGACAGGCAAGCCCGCGCTCGTTGAAGATCGATAATGCCGGTTCAACATCCGCAAACGCCGGCAATACCCGGTATAAATCCAGCAGGCTCTGAATATCGTCATCAGACAGATTCAGTTTATACTGCTCGCAGCAATACAGCAGCGCATCGCGGGTACAAACGGAGAAGTCACGGTAACACCCCATCAGCCCGCGCCGAAATGAATACTCCAGTTGCTTGTTACGCCAGCTTACCGAAAACTCCCCGGCGATCTCGCCGATCAGCGATTCAAGCCGGTTGAGCACGCCATGCGTATCAATCAATGTGCCGTAGATGTCGAAGGCGAGGGTTTTTGGGGTATGGATCGCCATGGCAGAGTTCATAAATTTATGCCGCTTTATTAAGCCGGCCTGAATTGAATACGATAAAGGGATGATACATGAAAAACAGTATTGATCCTGCTGTGGTCGCGACCACACAAGCGGAATCGGGAGAACATCTTTCAAAACCAAAGGTGTATCTTTCAGTGAAAGCAGTTTGTTCAGGTTGCTCTATGCCGACATACTCAAGGTATTTGATCGCTGGGCGCACCCGATACAAAGTTGGAATCCCACCCTCTTCCATTAGCCATTTACTTTAAGGAACATCTGGATAATGATGTGAGACTTGGCTGACACAGAACTTTGAGTGCCCTCTCGATTCCAACAAAGTATATTTGGAAGTGCGCCACCACCGGTGCCGTCGCCGCCGACACTGGCGCAGGATATCGACCAGATGATGGAAATATAGGAGTTGCTGTGGTTACTGATTTGATATGAGTTACAGGAGAACGCATGGTCAGTCTTTTTGATAAAACTCACGGGAAATACAACATCAGTAAGATTTTGGATCAGATGGAAACCAACTGCCCTGAGCCAAAATCAAATTCCCGGGTGCTTTGGGAACTTCGGCAAAAAACTCATGTTTCGCACCATAATTCTAGCCCCGAGACTTTGCTTGAAAAATCCGTCGCCATGCTGGCTAAAAATGATCATATGCCGGGATGGTTCAATCAGTGCCCTATCGCATCGGGAATTGGTGGTCCCTATAGGAACAGGCACAGTAATGTCGATCTGGTGCAGAGAGACGATGCAACTGGCACGGCCTGCCTGATTGAACTCAAATGGGGTAGCGATAGTCCTTGTGAAGCGATTCAACAGATCCTGCGCTATGGCGCAGCTTACCTGTTTTGCCGCAGTCACAGAAGCAAGTTACCGATCGATAACCGCCCAATAATGGATTCCCGTCATGTCGTGCTGAAGATCGTAGCACCTGATCGTTACCTCAAAAACGATACAGAACTTCAGAAATGTTTCTCACTGGCGCACAAGGGTGTTGATCAGGTCAGTAAGACATCGCTGATATCTGGATTATCTATGTCGATAGAAGTTCTTGCCTTTTCTGCGAATCTTGTATGCCTCCCGTTCTCCACGGGAAGAGAGGTCATTGAAAGCTGCGATCAAGGTAAATTGACCAAGACTGGGCAACAAATTCGAGACGCTTTCAATGGACTCATCCCGGTTTTGCCATAAAAAGAGGGAGATTGGCAATGGCTGACAGATTCTTGCCCGGAGTGCCCGGTGGGGACATGGAGCGAATTTTTAACGCTGCTGCCGGCAACGAAATCGAATCCGGGAAGTTCGACAGCGAAGAATCTTCAGCGGCTCTTGCCGCTAACGCGTTCGGGTATTTCTATAAGCGGGCAGCCCAAATGCCGCCCTTGCCCGATTGCGGGAACGAAAGCTGGCCCGCTGATGTCGTCTCGTTGGAAAGAACGATTCGCTTTCCATGGAAAGGCGGCAGGCATCCGGTTCTCGATTGTCTCGTGACTACTCCATCCGCATTGATCGGGATTGAATCGAAACGGTTCGAGCCGTTCAGGTCGAAGCGCACCAGACTTAAGCGACCTCGCGACGCATACTGGCGTCTGGTTTGGGGCGAACGCATGAAGGGGTTTGAAAGTGTCCGTGACGGACTGCGGGATGACCCGAACCGATACAGGCAGCTCGATGCGGCGCAACTGTTCAAGCACGCCTTCGCCCTCAGAACTGCAGTGAATTGCCGATGTGAATATCTCGGTCTGACCCCCATACTCTTCTACATTTACGCAGAACCGAAGTTTTGGCCCAAGAGCGGCAAACCGGTGGATTCCGAAGCCAAATCGCTGCACCGGAAAGAAATTGCACAATTCAAGGCAACCATTGCTGGCGATGAAGTAATTTTTGTTTCCTGTTCATACCAGCGTTTGCTCTCCATGTGGTCAAGCGATGCGGATGCCTCCGTCCGCGCTCACGCGAAAGCCGTCGAAGCCCGCTTTGCACCCTGAATCGTCAAATTCTCGCGCGTACGTACTTAAGTGCCATGGGGCAGTCGGCTTATTTCGCCGGTGGCCGGATCGAGCCGGCCGATCTTGCCCATGGTGGAACTGACGAACCGGGCGCTATCGTTGCTGTCGAGTCCCGGGCGGCGGACGTGCACGTGGTCGTCGGGGCCCTCGTAGTAGCGCACTTCCATGCTGTCCGGATCGAGGGCACCGATCTTGTTCATGCCAACTATTTCAATGTTTTGCAGAGAATGCCCCGATTGACAGACGACTACCGGTCTGGGCTCCGGCTTGGATGCCTGCAAAAAACTCCCCGGCGATCTCACCGATCAGCGATTCAAGCCGGTTGAGCACGCCATGCGTATCAATCAATGTGCCGTAGATGTCGAAGGCGAGGGTTTTTGGGGTATGGATCGCCATGGCAGAGTTCATAAATTTATGCCGCTTTATTAAGCTGGCCTGAATTGAATACGATAAAGGGATGATACATGAAAAACAGTATTGATCCTGCTGTGGTCGCGACCACACAAGCGGAATCGGGAGAACATCTTTCAAAACCAAAGGTGTATCTTTCAGTGAAAGCAGTTTGTTCAGGTTGCTCTATGCCGACATACTCAAGGCATTTGATCGCTGGGCGCATCTGATACAAAGCTGGAACTGGACTCTCTCGCAATCAGCTATTCATTTTGAGGAATGACTGAACGATTACATCGCTTTGTCAATGCGAATGGCTGACACAGATTTTTGAATACCCTCGGCGAGTGTTTTAAGGGGGTGCTTCATGCAGTTGCCTGATAGTGATTTTACATCACTCGCTTTAACTCTTTGGTTTTTTTAGTTCATCAATAATTTCATATAGCTTATCTTCTGCCTTCGTCAATACCCTGAACTCTACTCTCTGAGATGCTCGCATGTCTTCCTTGCCGCTATGCTTGATGAGCTTGGAAAATGACAGACCATTGCCGCGCAGATGCCCTTCCATCCATCTTTTTTTGTCTTTTGATTTTATGATCTCATAGACATGGGCCAATACCTCTCTTGCTCTATTCTGTGATAATCGCATATTCTCGATATAGGACTGTTCTCTTGTTGCATCGGACCATACGGAAGATGTATGTCCTTCAATTCTGATTTCCTGTATTTCATTGATGTAGTCGTCACTGGTTAAAATTTCCAGATATCTTGGGAAAAAATCATCCAGTATTTTTTTGAATCGAGGTTTTATTCTATGTTCGCCAAAGTCAAATAAAACATCTGGGGCGTTAAAGCGAATAGTATTATCTTTTAGAATTTCGGCATCCCATTTTTTCAGGTCATTTTTGAACTCATTATTTAAATCCGAATTTAATTTTGGATCGAGTGCCTGATAGGTTTCTAATATATTTTGTATGATGCTGTTTTGTTTTTGAATTTCATCCTTTTCTTTTTGGATGGCCTTATTTTTTTTCTGGACCTCATTCATAAATAATACGGCGATGAATAAAAAAATCATCATCAATCCGGTCATCATGTCTGATATGCTGATCCACTCTTTATTAACCTGCATGATACTGCGACCTGTCTTTAATTTTTATAAAATCATTGTATTCACGGGTTTTTTTAATACGTTCGTGCCTTGGTTCTTCAGCGTGGCATTTTATACATAATACTTTCAAATTTTCATATTTATTATTTTCAATATCTGCATCTATATGATGTGTATGTAAATAGAGTCTCATTTCTTTATGGCTTAAATCAAAATGACACTTTTGGCATATCCATTTACAGCATTCTTTTCTATCTTTCGAGATTTTTGACCAGTTCTTATCATATTTCTTGGGTATTGTAGTCATATCTCGCTGGTTTTTAATATCTGGTTCGATATGCGTTATTGAACTTGTCATGTATCTTTTAATATTAAAATAAGCTTTATTTGCGTTTTCATAATACAGCTTATTGTATTGCTTCAGGCAATACCCGCAAATATCCAGTTTTTCATATCCCTGACTTATTCTTTTTTTAATCCAGAATTGTCCATCACTCCTTGAGGCTTTTTTGTATCTATGGCCTCTTTTTTCCTGTCTCATTTCTTCCAGCGTTTCACATTCCATAATATGGAATTTTGGAAGCCCCCAGTTTTGTTTGTAATTAGAAATATCACAGATATGAATAATAACCTTGCGGACTGTTCCGTCTCTCAGGACGGTGTATAGCTCTTTCCTCGGAATAGTATAAATATCTGACAGATCTGTATCTAATCCCTTGCCTTCAAATTTTTTTATCTCGATTCGCTCAGTGATATCTATTCCTGTTTTATGAACTGCCTGCCGGAGCTCTTCGAATTCAGTGAGTTTCTCCATCATTTTCATCGACCCATATCGGTGTCGCTCATTAGTTTGGCAACACGATCCAGATAGCGTTCATACTCCCTGCCAAAATTCTCTGTTAGTGATGTGAGAGTTTCATTTAGCTTGCCCAGAGAGTTGGGCAATTGTTTTTCTATTTCTTTTGTTAATTCTGTTAGTGCCTGAGACTGATTAGTGAGTGAACCTTGTATCTCCTCAGAAAAATCCCTGATTTTTTCAGTGAACTCTCCTGCATTTTTGCCAATTTCAGCGAGGCTTTTCAGATGGCCCTCTAAATCCTGTACTTGTGACTGGTTAGTGCTCAGCACTGTTTCCAGCTTTTCACTGATCTCGGTGATCGTTTTATAGTTATCTGTGATATGCCTGATATGCTGCATATTGCTTTCGGCAAATTTATTGATGAGTACGGTGGTTTCCTGATGACTTTTCTCTGTATTTTCAGCGGTAAGCTTTAATTGGCTTTCAAATTCCCGGATAGAATCTCTATAAGACTTTTGCCACTCGATCATGTTGAATACTGCCTCATTGAGTTGCTTGAAATTATCTCCAAACTGTTTGGTAAGGTTGCTGTTAAAGTCCTGTATGACATTTTCCAGCGCCTTGATGATCTCCTCGGTTGCACCTTTTGATAGAGTTTCGACTGCTTTATTAAGGCTGCTATCAATGTCGCCCAGTTTCCTGCCAAATAGAATGGTCGCTTCTCTGGTTGATTCTTGTTGATTTTTTAGCTGTTGCTTGACATTCGATATATTCACTGATATGCCTTTGATATGAGTATCGATTGCCTCCAGTTTTGTATTCATGAGCAGCAAAGTTTCAGTCTGTTTTTTGATTGCCTCCAGATTTACCAGCTGTTTCTCAACAGATTCCAAAGTGTCTAGTTTTCTACCGATATTAAACAGGAGCGTCAGTTCATCTTCTGCTTCACCGCCTTTCTCTTTTTGGAGAATTGAGAGTAATAACGATAAAAGCATCCCGCCTATAGAGGTGACAAACGCTGTTTTCAGGCCATCCAATAAACCCGGTACGCTCTCAGAAATATTATTACTATCAAAGCCCAATAAACTGATAAAGATGCCAATGAATGTGCCTAGTACGCCTGCGCTGACGATGGCTGACTTATAATCTTTATGTACACCCTTGTAGCTTCTCCAGTCTTTCCAGAAAAGCCAGAGCATTAATGCAAAAGCCACAATAACTACAATATAGCTTTCAGCGGACATATTTTCTGAAAGATTCAGACATATAGTACACCCCGTGTCTTTGGTGTATTAATCCATAGTCGATGTGGGCTTTTGATGATAGCTCATTGCAGGGAAAAATCCAGTGCTGTTATGGTCGTCCATATATTCTTGGTGGGAGATGTTGAAAAACTTCGTGTAATGACCGTGGGAGGCCATGCGCTTGATATTGCTGGCAGGAAATGACCCGATTAACAGAAAAACCGCCGGTCTGGGCTGGTGCTACTAATATGCCCTGGGCTCCGGCTTGAATATCTGCAAAAAACTCCCCGGCACCCTCGCCGATCAGCGATTCCAGCCGGTTGAGCACGCCATGTGTATCAATCAACGTGCCATAGATACGAAGGCGAGGGTTTTTTCATGTGACTAATGTCGTCAGCATTGTTGGTCATTGCAAAGATACTGAGCGCATTTCTCAACAGGCGGCTGCGGATAAATTCGCCAGACTGGGCAATGCTGTATATGGCCCCGAGATGATTTTCAGGTCAGTGGATAAAATGCCGTCCCGGAACAGTGATCGATATTCATGGGCACGGGGCGCAAACCCGTTTGCCAGCTGTTCTCCTGTTACAAGCCAACATCCGAAGCCGGGGACACCCATATAGGGTTCAGGTTTCTTTCGTCTTCGGTAGCTGCTGCTCATAGAGAGAGACAAAGTCCGGCTGGGACAGATTCATCAGTGGCAGGCCACCGTCCCGTGCCAGGTCCGAGATGATGCGGTCAACCCAGGGGAACAGGGTGCGTGGTGCCTCACAAAAAATAAAGCTCTGGCGTGATTTCTCATCCTCAAGTCCGACCAGCTCGAACAGGCCGGCGTAGGTCAGCTCCACGATAAAGACGGTCTGGTCACCATTGGTCGCAGTGACCCCTACCGTCAACGCGACCTCGTGAAATTGATCCAGATAACGACTGTCCACCTGAACCGATACGTTGAAGCGCAGCTCGTCCTTGTCCAGCGTTACCGGCGCACCGGGATTCTCGAATGACAAATCCCTGATGTACCGCCCATGCAGCACAACATCCCAGGCATTCTGTTCATCGCCTGCTATTTCTGTCTTGCTCATTATCTGTTAAAGCCTCTCTAGAGGAACATGATCGCCGATAAGTACTACCTGTTTTCGCCCTATTGCCATTTTGGTCCCGGATACCAACTCACCAGAGAATGGCGCGTGCCATGAGTCACTTTCGTAACCTCGTGTATAACCAGTGAAGGGAAGACCAGCACTGTACCACGCCGACGGATGGCATCGGCGGGTGGGTAGTTGGAAACATAGTGCATTCGAAAATCACCACCCTCATAATCGTCTGGATCGGACAACTGCACTACAACACTCAACTTGCGCTGCGTTGGGTGGTCGCCACTGACCAGCAGGGCGTCCTGATGAGCGTTGTAATAATGACCGCCGCCCTTGGCATCGGCCCGGTAGATGCTGAATTGCAGAGTGCGGGCACCCTGACGATTATAATTTACCCCAAACCATTCATCATTGGCCTCATCGACACAGTAATCAAGCAATTGAAAGATATGAAAGAACTCCGGGTCCCGGCGCTGCAGAAACACAACTTCGCCGTGGCGGATGCCCTGCTTAACTGTTGAATCATCAAGACCGACCGTGCCGGGCGACGCTGTCCGCTGGGTGGCGGCATCAATGATAGCCTGACACTCCTCTGCAGAAAGCAATGAGTCGTAGTATGCCCATTCACTTCGCATGGCTGTTATAGGACTCCAGGGGTTTGTACCGGTGAAGATATGCCGGCATCTGTCAACAGTAGAGAGATGGATGTCATCGTTCCCTCCTGTCTGCATCGCCGGTGTACCATGATGCCAGTGTATGCCTCTTGCCCGCCATGAGTGGATGCACCCCGTGTGGCACCGAGGCCGGATAAGCGATCATCCTGGCCGCTTCCGGGGGAACTTCGATGCCGAACTCCGGAAATATGGTGGCACCACCCTGACATGTTGTAAGGTATAGAATACTCGAGTAAAGCCGATGCTCAAAATGTGGGGGCAGATTGTCTTTGTGGATATTCATGCTCTGGCCTTCGTTCCACAGAACCAGATCCGTATATTCGGGATACAGAACACCGCCGCCATGCAAACCATCGGACAGGAGTGCGGCAATGCGCGTGCGCACCCCGTCCATGATTTTCTTCACGCGCAGACTATCGACACTGGCGTAGTTGATCTGTCGATACGAAAAAAATGGTTCAACATTTTCCCTGCCAAGGCGCTTTACATTTGTCTCGAGAAACTCCGACAGGGCCGTACACTCCTCAGGTGACAGGAATCCACTTTCACTGACAATCGGGATCATGGGATTACTCTGTCAGAGCAGGCATGCCTGCGCACCGCCCTGACACCTGCCATCGTGCAGGATCGCCCGATCAAGTGTCGAAAGCCCGGCATGATCATGGGTTATTTATGGAACTCATATTCAGTTTTTTCGCTCAGCGAACACACCCAGGGTACGGGGGCAGCCTGTAGCAGGCTGCCTCCGTCACGCGGATGGGCGACTGTTATCTTCTGCCGCGACCCTGAAGTCGCTGCGATGCACAGGCCCATCCCGGACGGAGCAGACTGTCTCCCGATATGCCCGTTGGCAAGACTCACCAGCTCCAGGTAACACCAGCGGCAAATCCGGTCTGGGAATACTCGAAACCGTGTGAGATGCCGAGATCGATGACCACCGGGCTTTCCGGCAGTCGGAAAGCACCTGCAGCGGCCAGGGCATTCCCGGACCTGAAGTTGCCAAGACGCAACGAGAAGGCCCCTTGCTGGTTGCGCGGGATGCGCACTCCGCCAAGGGCGATAGCGATTGCCGTGGCCTCATGTGACTCGGCACGCAACTCATCAAAGGAAAGATGCAGGGAGCTGATCTGGTTGTCCAGACCATTGATGCGCCGCTCACCTTCTCCCAAGAAGCGGCTTTCCTGAGCCGTCAATGTCAATCCGTTGGGATTTCCAGGTGGGCCGGGAGGGCCGGGAGGTCCAGGAGGGCCAACCATGCTGCCCCCTGTTCCCGGATCACCTGGTGGTCCCTGTGGTCCGGGCGGTCCCGGAGGGCCGCCTCCTGGACTAGTGGAACCAGGAGGTCCCGGCGGTCCGGCAGCACCGGGAGGTCCGGGAGGCCCACCGGCAGGTCCGGAGGGGCCCGGAGGTCCCGGCGGTCCGGCAGCACCATCAGTGCCGGGAGAACCATCAGCACCGGGAGGTCCGGCAGCACCCAGGGGTCCCGGAGAACCATCAGTACCATCAGCACCGGGAGGTCCGGGAGGCCCACCGGCAGGTCCGGCGGGGCCCTGAATTCCCGGCGGTCCGGCAGCACCATCAGTGCCGGCAGCACCATCAGTGCCGGCAGGGCCTTGCTCTCCGGCAGGGCCCTGAGGTCCGGGCGGGCCCGGCGGTCCGTTGGAGCCACCAGCGCCGGGATCTCCGGGGGTGCCCGGTTCACCTTGAAGTCCCTGAGCACCATCAGTGCCGGGAGGTCCGACAGCACCTTGGGGTCCCGGAGAACCATCAGAACCATCAGTACCGGGAGGTCCGGGAGGCCCACCGGCAGGTCCGGCGGGGCCCTGAATTCCCGGCGGTCCGGCAGCACCATCAGTGCCGGGAGAACCATCAGTGCCGGGAGCACCATCAGTGCCGGCAGGGCCTTGCTCTCCGGCAGGGCCCTGAGGTCCGGGCGGGCCCGGCGGTCCGTTGGAGCCATCAGCGCCGGCAGCACCCGGTTCACCTTGAAGTCCCTGAGCACCATCAGCGCCGGGAGGGCCTAGCGCTCCGACAGGTCCCGGCGGTCCGGCAGAACCATCAGTGCCATCAGTGCCGTCAGAACCATCAGCGCCGGCAGCGCCGGCAGGGCCTTGAGGGCCCGGAGGTCCGGTGGGGCCCTCAGTGCCGGCAGGTCCGACAGGGCCCGGATTACCGGGATCTCCGGCAGCACCCGGTTCACCTTGAAGTCCCTGAGAACCATCATTGCCTTGAGGGCCCGGAGGTCCGGGCGGGCCATTAGTGCCGGCAGGGCCCGGATCTCCGGCAGGGCCCGGATCTCCGGCAGGGCCCGGATCTCCGGCAGGGCCCGGATCTCCGGCAGGGCCTGCGTCTCCGGGAGGCCCACCGGCAGGGCCTTGAGGCCCCGGAGGTCCCGGAGGCCCGGGCGGGCCAGCTTGCGCCTGCGCATTATCGGGATAGAGAAGGGCACCGACAGACGTTATTCCAGCCGTACCTGCCAGAGCGAGTGAGGCAGCGCTGACAACGCCCGTAACCGTAGCGGGATCATACCAGCTCCGCTTACGGGGATTCGGTTTATGCAGCTTGAGCTCAGACATCTCTTCTGCTTTCTTGGGAGGAGGGGGGGCACCAATAGATTTCAGGTCTTTCCTGCGCTTGTCCGGCATCTTCGTGGCACTAAGTCTGTCTATCTTTTTCATTATGAACGCTCCTTATCTTCCGATTGATCTTGAGAGTAAAGTCCTAAGGCCATATCAGCATCATGTCAAGAGCAGCATGAAATCTGCTGCAAACCGCACTTTTCAGCCGATATTCATGTTAATAATACACCATATCAATACCATGTCAAGAGCAATGATCCCCGATAATCCAACTTTTTAATAAAATCAATATAAGCTATTAAAGAAATTAATAAATGAAGGCGATCAACTACAATGATCTTTCTGTGCAGGTGCATCAGCGAAGAGCAACATCGACAAGCGGCCGAACGATTTTTTTAATTTCAGGTGCTGTTATCCCGAAATAACCATCGGGATCGGTGTGCCCCGTCCTTCCATACGTCTGACGAGAGACAGTGAAAGACCGTGCTTGATGTCACCGACAGGAAATGGCCTGGTTGACAGACGACTACCGTCCTGGGCCGGTGCCATTGACGTAATTCAGGCATTACCCGGACAAGTGGCAGCTGAACCAGACCTGTCTGGCACCATGCCCGTGCCAATTTATATAGGATGATATGCTACAGAAAGAACCTCTATGCAGCGCAGCCCGTCAGCCGATAATCAGCTTGATCCCAACCAGTATCGACACTGTCTCAAACATCCGCTTGATCCACTGATTACCGTACATGATGGCCATATGCGCCCCCAGATAGCCCCCAGCAAAGAACCGGCAAGCAGCATGGGTATCCAGTCCCACCGGATTTCCCCCAGTACTCCCGGTGTCAGGGCACCGGTACCATTCCAGAACATCCCGACCAGTATCAGGGTATAGGCGATGGCGCGTTTATAATCCAGGCCAAACCAGCGTACCAGCCAGACAGTGACGAACAGCCCGGAACCGGAGGTGAGAGAACCGTTCAGAGTGCCGAGCAGAAACAAAACCAGACCGCCGGCCGCCAGAGTCCTCGCATCCCGGTTTTTTTCCGTACACACCTGGCCCAGATCTTTTTTGAAGGCGGAATAGAGACCCAGTCCAGGTGTCAGGACACCCAGCGCCATTTCTGCATTTTTTCCGGGTACCCACAGAATGACATTGGCCCCGACAATGACGCCCGGCAGGCCGGTTATCAAGAATATAAGCGGCGAATTTTTTATCGAGACTGCCGGACTTGAGATGACGCATGGCAGCGCCGACACCTGGCGCCACGCTGGCCAGTTTATGGGTTGCCAGAGCGACAGCAAAGGGCAATCCCGGCAATATCAGGGCGGGCAGTTGCAACAGGCCGGCACCGCCGCCGGCAAAGGCCGAAAACAGATTGGCGGTCAGAGATACGACAAAAAAACGAGCTGCTCAAGGAAATCCA
The DNA here is from genome assembly GCA_965214035.1 of Gammaproteobacteria bacterium. GTDB lineage: Bacteria > Pseudomonadota > Gammaproteobacteria > JAJDYQ01 > JAJDYQ01 > JAJDYQ01. The sequence continues at coordinate 2,344,410 of OZ243932.1, forward strand.
TGCTTCGGCATGGAAAACATCTTGTCTGATGCTGAAAAGCTGCTATGTTATGCGTTATAAGCGAGTCATACTATCAGGCAATGAGCGTTCGATTTTTCATATTTCCTGTATTGTTATTCAGTCTGCCTGTGCAGCTGCAGGCCCAGTTGTATAAATGGGTGGACGATCAGGGCATAACCCATTACACCAAGACCCCGCCGCCCGAATCAGCGATACATGATCGGGAGGTTCTGAGCTCACAGGGGCAAAAGAAAGGAGTGATTCGGGGACTGATTTCGGAAGAAGAAAAAAAGGCCGAAGCGGAGCGCATAGCGAAAGAAGAGGCGCAAAAAAAGCTGGAAGAACAGGCAAGACGCCGGGATCGAAATCTGCTCATATCCTACAAAAATATTGCAGAAATAGAGGCTAAAAGAGAAGCCAAGCTGGAATATCTGGAGTTTCTGATGGAGAGTCGGGAAGAAGAAAGGCAGAAGAGCAAACAGCAATATGACCGTCTGCTCAGCCAGGCGGTGGAACTGGAACGCGAGGGCAAAGCACCCAGTGAAGACATGAAGTCAGAACTGCGCAGTGCGCAGCGGCAATACAAATCCAGTCGCGACGCGATCAGCAAAATCCGCGCCGAGCAAGACAAGACCATGAAGGCATTTGAGGAAGATATCCGACGCTTTAAGGAACTGAAGGGGATCGGTGTCCAGACAGATGCTGACTGAGCTGTGAACGAGCGGGCGATTGTATCAAAACGGCTGTTCAATCCCGCTTTTTTGCCATACTAAGCGATATACCTGATACGGTTCTTGATTTGACGGAGAGCGACAATGGAAAAAACACAGTTACATGAACTCACCCCTGCGGCGGCCTGGGAACTGCTTCGCAGCGACCACCGCGCCATACTGATTGATATTCGCTCCAGCATGGAATTCCTGTTTGTCGGGCATCCGGTTGGAGCGGTACACATCCCCTGGATTGACGAACCGACCTGGGCAGTGAACCCCGATTTTACCACGGAAGTTCGCAAGCTCGTGCTGGGTGGTGCCGTATGTGATGAAGAAGAAGGCTGCGCACCGGTGATCCTGATATGTCGCAGCGGCAAGCGCTCGAAAGAGGCGGGGAACCACCTCATCGAGTCCGGACTGACGCATATTTACCATATCAACGAAGGGTTTGAAGGCGAACTGGATGACCACCACCAGCGCAGCACGATAGGGGGATGGCGATTCCATGGACTTCCATGGGAACAATGCTGAAAAGCGTTTGCTGCTGAACTTTATCTCTGAGTTGTGTAACATTCGCGCCCCATTTGAAAATCAGGCAGATAAGGCTTTATGAAAATCGGGGTTTTAAGAGAAACTCATGCGGGAGAGCGTCGTGTTGCGCTGACACCTGAGGTTACCGGCAGACTGGGCAGGCTGGGCTTTACGGTCATCATTGAGGCAGGTGCCGGCCTGCCGGCGGATTACTCGGACGCCGACTTTCAACAGGCCGGCGCCGAACTGACCGCCGATGTCGGGCAGATTTGGGAAAATGCCGACCTCATGGTCAGAGTCAATGCGCCTGCCGGCGACGAACTGGACGCGATACGGTCGGGCACAACCCTGATCAGCTTCATCTGGCCGGCTCAAAACGAACAGCTTCTCAAACGACTGGCCGAAAAGAAGGTCACGACTTTTGCCATGGACAGCATCCCGCGCATCTCGCGGGCACAAAAGCTCGATGCCTTGAGCTCAATGGCCAATATTGCCGGGTACCGTGCTGTCATAGAGGCGGCCAATCACTTTGGGCGGTTCTTTCCGGGACAGATTACAGCGGCAGGTAAAGTATCTCCGGCTAAAGTCATGGTGATTGGCGCTGGCGTAGCGGGTCTGGCGGCCATAGGCACTGCGAAGTCACTGGGCGCGACGGTACGGGCCTTTGACACCCGTCCGGAAGTGAAAGAACAGATTCAGAGCATGGATGCCGAATTTCTCGAACTGAATTTTGCGGAAGACGGTTCCGGGTCCGGTGGTTATGCCAAAGTGATGAGCAAAGAATTTATCGAAGCGGAAATGGCCCTGTTTGCCGCGCAGGCCAGAGAAGTTGATATCATCATCACCACCGCCCTGATACCGGGCAAGCCGGCACCTGAGCTGATCACGGCTGAAATGGTCAAATCCATGCGCAAAGGCAGTGTGATAGTCGATCTGGCAGCCGAGCAAGGGGGCAACTGCGCACTGACAAAGCCGCATGAAGTGACACGCGAACATGGTGTGACCATTATCGGATACACCGACCTGCCGGGTCGCCTGCCCGCGCAATCCAGCCAGTTGTATGCAACCAATATATACCACCTGCTGAGCGAACTGAGCCCGGAGAAAAATGGTGAACTGACCGTCAACATGGACGACGATGTCATTCGGGGAGCCACCGTAGTCAGAGCGGGTGAGATTACCTGGCCGCCGCCACCCGTTGCGGTCAGTGCGGCCCCGGCGCAGCCTGCTGCGGTGCCGGCTACGCCGGTCGTTGCAGAAAAGAAACAGCTCACCATGATTGGCAGAGCGGTGCTGATACTGCTGTCTGCGGCGGGCCTGCTGGGTCTGGGAGCAGTGGCACCGCCGGACTTCATGGCACACTTCACCGTATTCGTACTGTCCTGTTTTATCGGATACATGGTGATCTGGAATGTGACGCCATCGCTGCATACACCATTGATGAGCGTGACCAACGCGATCAGCTCCATCATCATCGTGGGTGCCCTGATACAGATTGGTTCAGACAACAAAGCCATCGTGATACTGGCTGCCATAGCCGCCCTCATAACCAGCATGAACATCATGGGTGGTTTTGCCGTCACCCAGCGCATGCTGAAAATGTTCAAAGGATAAACAGCGATGAACTCCGAAAGTATGCTGGCAGTGGCCTATCTGGGATCGGCTGCACTGTTTATTCTGGCGCTGGGAGGACTCGGCAGCAACGACACCGCGCGCCGGGGCAATGTTTATGGCATGTCAGGCATGGCGATTGCGGTGATTGCCACCGTGATGGCACACGTACAGGCCAATACAGGGCTTCTGATTGCCATGATGGTCATTGGTGGCATTGCCGGCTTCATTCTGGCGCGCCGGGTACAAATGACCCGGATGCCGGAACTGGTGGCCATACTGCACAGCATGGTCGGCATGGCCGCCGTACTGATCGGTTACACCAGCTTCATGGACCCGGAGACCTTGCTGACGGGAATGGAAAAAGTGATCCATGAAATTGAGATATACCTGGGTATTCTCATTGGCATGGTGACCTTTTCCGGTTCGGTCATTGCATACGGCAAGCTGAGCGGCATATTGGGAGGCCGGCCGCTGTTACTGCCGGCGCGTCACCTGCTGAACCTGATGATGCTGATTGCGGTTGTCATACTGGGGACAATGTTCATACAGGCGGAATCGCACGATGCAGCCTTCCTGCCGCTGTACATCATGACAGCCATCGCCTTTATCCTTGGCATTCACATGGTGGTCGCGATTGGTGGTGCCGACATGCCGGTCGTGATATCCATGCTGAACAGCTACTCAGGCTGGGCAGCGGCGGCGACGGGATTCATGCTGTCCAACGACCTGCTGATAGTGACCGGTGCCCTGGTGGGCAGCTCCGGTGCCATTTTGAGCTACATCATGTGTCGGGCGATGAACCGCAAATTCATCAGCGTAATATCGGGAGGTTTCGGTGTGACGGCGGCTGCCTCTGGTGAGAGTACCGGGCAGGGAGAAGTCAACCCGATCGACAGTGCCGAGGCTGCGCAGCTACTGCGGGATGCCGGACAAGTGATGATCGTGCCGGGTTACGGTATGGCGACAGCGCAGGCGCAACATGCCGTCTCCCGCCTGACCCGGCTGCTGCAGGAGCGGGGAGTCACCGTTCGTTTTGGCATTCACCCGGTTGCCGGTCGTATGCCGGGGCACATGAACGTACTGCTTGCCGAAGCCAAAGTCCCCTACGACATCGTGTTTGAAATGGAAGAAATCAACAAAGACTTCCCGGACACAGACATCTCGATCGTGATCGGTGCGAACGACACAGTGAACCCGGTGGCACTGGAAGATACAGACAGCCCGATTTCCGGAATGCCGGTACTGGAAGTATGGAACTCAAAGCACTGCATCGTCATGAAACGAGGCATGGCGGCCGGATATGCCGGCATTGAAAACCCGTTGTTCTACAAAGACAACACACGCATGCTGTTTGGTGATGCACGGGCGATGATGGAACAACTGATACAGCAACTGCACGACTGATGCCCCCTGCTGCCATGCTTGTAAATGACCCTGCGACCCCCAATATTACTGACCTCCTGAAAAGAGATTCAAACCGGACACATCTGGAAGAGAGATAGCAACCATGGCCAATATGATTCAATGTGTAGTACTGGGACAACAGGCAGAAGCCCTCGATGCGCCGCCGCATCCTGGCGAACTGGGGCAGCGTATTTACGCCAATGTCTCCAAAGAAGGCTGGAAAAAATGGCTGGACTTTCAGACCACTGTCATCAATGAAAATGGCCTGAATACGGCCGACCCGCGCAACATCGAACTGATAGAAAAGCACATGCTGGGCTTTTTTTTTGGTGAAGGGGACTACGGCAGGATGCAGGCAGGATTTCGTCCGGTCGGACAATGACCCGACCCGACTGTCCGGACAATGCGGCTGCCGGATGACCGATACTACTCCGAATACTCTGCCCAGGTTCCGGGAGTTTCAGAGACCCTGATTTTTTTTAGCTGTGGCCATATCGGTCTGGAACGCTGGAACAGCCACTCGGCGATTGCCTCGGCGGAGGTTGAGCCAGGCAGGACATCGTTCAAATGGCGATGGTCCAACTCCCGCTCGATAATATCCCGGAAGAACGGGCGCAGCGCCTGATAATCGACAACAAACCCGTACTGATCCAGCGTTTCAGACTCCAGCACGATTTCAGCGATATAATTATGTCCGTGCAGACGGCTGCACGGATGAGAGTCCGGCAACCCCTCAATGATATGGCTGGCACTGAAATGAAACTGCTTGCTGATAAGAAACATGATGACCGATACGGCTTACCGGATACCGGCAGACTGATGCCGGACCAGAACCGTTTTGCTGCCGGTTCCGCATGATGGAACCGGTAGCCGGGTCCGGATTAATGGCCGCCGGCCGATCCGCAGCCACCGCAGGCACCTGATCCGTCGGTATTGGCGAATACATTCTTGAACACAAAGCTGCGATTGACGCCCTGCTCCTGAAAATCGATTTCAACGCCCTCCAGATAATTCAGCGCGACGGCATCGACATACATATTCAGGCCATTTTTTGACCATTTGGCATCGAACCCGGTCGGTTCATCGACCAGAGTCATGCCATAATTCATACCGCTGCAACCGCCGCCGGAGACAAAGATGCGCACACCGGTGACATCCTCCTCATCTCTGGTCAGAGCGAGCAACTGCTCAATCGCTTTGGGAGTGACATCAATTTCATCGGTCAACTCTTTCTTGAACTGTGGAATACTTGTCATAACAGACCTCAACTTATGTAATAATCCTCAACACTATAGCACATATTGGGATGCTGTCACCCGACCTCAAGGCCCCAGGCCCACGGACAGGCAGCGTACTCCCCCTGAACAGAGCGGGCGGGGCCACAGACCGGCTCAGGATTTACATACCGATGATGGCAAAAGACACCACTGACGAACACAATGACGTTCCCGTGCCGACAGACATACAACTGCACAGCAAATCACGGCTGCTGGAAATCACATTTTCCGCACACGAACGTTTTCAATACCCCTGCGAATACCTGCGCATCAAATCCAATGCCGCCGAAGTGCGTGCTCTGGGTCGCCCGGAGACCGGCAAGGAAAACGTGAACATAACCGGCATTGAACCGCAGGGCAGCTACGCCATTCGCATTATCTTCGATGATGGTCACGATACAGGCATCTACTCATGGCAGACCCTGTATGATTTGGGCAAATATTATGATCGATACTGGCAGGACTATCTGGACGCCCTGCAATCCATGGGTTACAGCCGCCATGCAGGCAATCGGGGGCGTCAGGAACAACAAAAGGTGACGATAACGATTCTGTATTTCGTGCAGCTACCGGATGTTTTCGGCACAGACAGCGAACAGGTAGAACTGCCGGATGAAGTGACCAATGTCAGCCAGCTTCTGGCCTGGTTACGGGCGCGAGGCAAGCAGCAGAACGACCTGCTGCAAGACGATATTGTGACAGTAACAGTCAACAAATCCTTTGCAGAGCCATTCACCATCCTTGAACAGGGTGACGAAGTTGCGATAGTTCCCCGGCCAATGTAGCGGCACCCTGCCAGGCCGGTCCCCGACAGACGCAGCCGTTATTCGGCCAATGCAGCCAGTTGATCGGCCTGATGCTCGCTGATCAGCGGTTCGATAACCTGTCCGAGATCACCTGCCAGGATCTCGGTGAGAGAATAAAGCGTCAGATTGATACGGTGATCGGTGACCCGGCCCTGTGGGAAATTATAGGTTCGTATCCTTTCCGAGCGATCCCCGCTGCCGACCAGACTGCGGCGCGTCTGCGCCTGCTGTCTGGCCTGTTTTTCCTGCTCTGCACTCAACAGGCGCGACTGCAGCAACGACATGGCGCGCGCCCTGTTTTTATGCTGCGAACGCTCATCCTGACACTCAACGACAACGCCTGTTGGCAGATGAGTGATACGGATCGCCGAATCAGTCTTGTTGACATGCTGGCCGCCCGCGCCGGAGGCCCGGAAAGTATCAACGCGCAAATCATTCGGACTGATATCGAACGCCTCCACCCCCTGCAACTCCGGCAGGACAGCCACCGTACAGGCCGAAGTATGAATGCGGCCCTGCGATTCGGTTTCCGGTACCCGCTGCACCCGGTGGGCACCGGACTCAAACTTCAACCTCGAATAAGCCCCCTGACCGACCACACGGGTGATCATCTCCTTATAGCCGCCATGTTCGCCTGGACTTTCACTGATGATTTCAATTTGCCAGTGCTGTGATTCGGCATAACGGCCATACATTTTGAACAGATCACCGGAGAAAATAGCCGCCTCATTGCCGCCGGTACCGGCGCGGATTTCCAGGAAGATATTGCTGCTGTCATGCGGATCCTGCGGCAGCAGCAGCTTCTGCAGCTCCAGCTCCAGAATCTCCAGACGGGCCTCTCCGGTGCGCATCTCATCCATCGCCATATCCCTCATTTCAGGGTCCGTCATCATCTCTCTGGCGGTGCTGACATCCTCATGGATGCGGCAAAACTCCCGATACGTCGTGACCACACTGCCAAGCTGGGCATATTCCTGTGAATAACACCGAAACCGGTCCTGGTCGCTGACCACCTCCGGTTCAGCGAGCAAAGCCTCAAGCTCCTCATGGCGATGAGCAATACCCCGCAGTTTTTCGAGTACAGAAGTCTGCATGACAATGGTCAGGGCTTATCGGCCTCATGATCGAGGTCAAACAGATAACGGGCGGTTTCAATGATACCATCCTGCTGATGAAAGCCGGCCTCATGCAGGCGAGAACAGGGGCTGTGGATCAGCTTATTGGTCAGATTACGGGCCAGCTCATGGACCACATCCTCGGCTGCCCTGCCCTGTGCGAGCTGTCGTTGCGCCTTTGCGCCGGCCTCCGACTTCAAAATATCTGCCCGCTGCCGGATAGCACGGATGGTGGGCACGGCGTCTCTGGCCCGGACCCAGCCCATAAACCGGCTGACATGTTCCTCAATGATACCCTGGGCCTCCTCCGCGGCGGCCTCGCGGGACCTCATATTTTCCTGGATAATATCCTGCATATCATCAATATTATAAAGATACACATCTTCGAGCGATGCGATGGCCGGATCGATATCGCGTGGTACAGCGATATCCACCATCAGTATGGGCCGATGTCGGCGGTGCCTGACAGCCTGGGCGGCCTGCTCCAGCGAGATGATCGGTGTCTCGCTGGCGGTTGCCGAGATCACAATATCGGCCTCCGCCAGATGTGCCCCGATCTCCGCCAGCCCGATGGCAAAGGCATCAAACTGCCGGGCCAGATGATGGGCATGCTCATGGTTACGGTTAGCGATAATCAGCCGACTGTGACCGCTGCCATACAAATGTCGGGCGACCAGCTCAATCGTTTCACCGGCGCCGACCAGCAGGGCCGTCTGTTTTTCAGGGTCGGAAAAAATCTGTCGGGCCAGAGTCACGGCAGCGTAGGCGACCGAAACCGGGCTGCAACTGATACCGGTACTGGAACGAATCTGCTTGGCGACCGAAAACGTATGCTGAAACAAACGTTCCAGATACATGCCCAGAGAATGATGAGCGACAGCCGTTTGATAGGCACTTTTCAACTGACCGAGGACCTGCGGTTCACCCAGAATCATGGAATCCAGTCCACTGGCCACACGCAGCACATGGCGCACCGCCTCCTCCTGCTGATAACGGTAGATAAAGTCAGCGATGCTGCGTACCTCCAGGCCATGATAGCGGGCAAACCAGTCCGCCAATGGTTGAATGCCATCAAACCCCGTTTCGCAGTACAACTCGGTTCGGTTACAGGTAGAAATGATCACGCCGGACTGAACACCCTGCACGGCGATCAGGCTGGTCAGGGCATCCGCCAGCCGGCTTTCGGGGATGACCATTTGCCCGCGCATATCGACAGGTGCAGTCGTATGATTGATTCCGAGTATCTGGAACGGCATGAAAGGGATATTGATTGCGGGACAAGGCGGGCCATTATAGAACACCATGCCGTCTGCTGCCATCCGGGTTGGTCGGCATCTATTGTGCAGTACACACTTGACATTCCGCCCGGTGATGGGATGCTTACGGCATGATGCAAGTGAACCATCTCGCCGCCCTGCTGCTGTTGCCGGCTGTCCTGACTGCCGGCTGCGCACAACCGGACACAAAAAAACCGGCAAGCGCAGCGATACCACCAGTGGCAGTGGTACAAACTCCTGAACAGCGTCTGCTATATGATGCCTTGGCGGCTGAAATTGCCGGGCACCTGGGCAATCTGCCCGAATCCATAGCCCACTACCGCAGGATTCTGCCCCATACCAGAGAATTGTCGTTCATTCGCCGGGCGGCACGCATCATGCTGTTCGGCCAAGACTACGATGCAGCGGATCAGGCCGTGCAGCGCTGGCTGCTGCTCGCACCGGAATCCATAGAGGCCCGCCAGCTTGCCGCCACAGTCAGCCTGCGGCGAGGCGACATGCAGACAGCCGCAGCCAGTCTGCAATGGATACTTCAGCAGGTGGACACCGAGGAGCAGGGCTTCAAACTGATAGCGGCACTGCTGGAACGTCTGCAGGACCGACAACTGGCGCTGCGTGCCATCAACACCATATCATCGGCTCATCCGGACTCACCTCATGCCGGCCTGATACAGGCGCGTCTGGCCTTTAATGCCGAACAATACGAGCAGGCGCGTCAGGCAGCGCAGCGGATAGTAACCACCGAACCGGACAACCTTCCGGCACAGATGATACTGGCGCGCTCACTGCTGGAACTGGGCCGGGCCGAAGACGCACTGACCCGGTTGCAAACAGCTATCGACAGACACCCGCAGGCGAGCGAACTGAGACTGACCTATGCCCGTATGCTGGTGACCACCAGCCGCCATGAGCGAGCGATGGAGCAATTTGAAATACTGCTGGCAAAGGCACCGGATGATACCGACCTCATCTACTCCACCGCCCTGCTGGCCATGCAGATACGCCGCTACGAACAGGCTGAAAAGCACCTGCATACACTGCTCAACAAAGACAGTCACCGGCAACAGGCGCACTACTATCTGGGGCGCCTGCACGAAGAGCGCAGGGAATATGAACAGGCGCTGGACTGGTTTGAAAGAGTGGATGCCCCTGAAATGTACCTGCAGGCCCGCATGAGTGCCGCCGCCGTACAGGGCAAACTGGGCCGCACCGACAAGGCACAGCAGCGTTTTGCCGGGCTGAGAGAAAGCCGGGCGGATGAAAGAGCGGTGATATGGATGGCGGAAAGTGAAATGCTGCGGGAGACAGGCCGGCGACAGGCATCGTTTGACGTACTCGATGAAGCCGTGCGTGAAATACCGGACGACACTGATTTGCGTTACTCCAGAGCGCTGGCAGCAGAAAGAATCGATCGCATCGATCTGCTCGAAAGCGACCTCAAACAGATACTGCAACAGGAGCCGGAACATGCCCATGCGCTGAACGCACTGGGCTACACGCTGGCCGACAAAACCACCCGATACGAAGAAGCCCTGGACTACATCACACGGGCGTTACAGCTCGCCCCGCACGACCCGGCGGTCATGGACAGCATGGGCTGGGTGCAGTACCGGCTGGGCAATCTGCAAGAAGCGTTACGCTACCTGCGCAAAGCCAGTGCAGGCCTGCAGGACGATGAAATAGCGGCCCATCTTGGTGAAGTGCTGTGGGTCAGTGGCGAGCGCGAAGAGGCGCTTGCAGTATGGCTCGAAGCACAGCGCGAATACCCGGACAGCGAAATACTGCAACGCACCATTGAACGCTTTAACCCCTGAGCGGCCCATGCTGCTGCGGCTGCTCCTGATGCTGCTCCTGATGCTGCCACTGTCAGCCTGCCAGTGGCCGTTTGCAGTCAGGCCGGGCGAGGCATCCCTGACTCAGCCAATGGACTGGCAACAACGCCGCCTGCAACTCCGGCAACGGTCGGTCTGGCGCGTGCACGGGCGCGTCGCCGTACAGACAGAAGATGAAGCGTGGAGTGCGACAATCCGTTGGACACAGACCGGCGCACAGTACGAAATGGCAATTTACGGGCCACTGGGTGGCACGATACTTCATATAAAAGGAACGGACAACCGCATCACACTGACCACCGAACAGGGCGAAAAATATACCGGCACCGACGCACAGCGACTGATCAAACGACATGCAGGCTGGAACGTACCACTGGACGGACTGCGCTACTGGCTGCTTGCCCTGCCGCAACCGGGCCGCTCGCAGTGGCAGCGGTACGACGACGATGGCCGGCTCAAGGAACTGCACCAGTCCGGCTGGCGCATCCGCTACCGCAGCTACCGGCCGATCAGCGGCATGGACATGCCGGAAAAAATCGACATCAAAAACGAACAACTGACCGTCAGGCTCATTGTCAGGGACTGGCTGCTGGGAGACATCGGGCAGGTCGCGTTATGAAACAGGGCGACGGACTGCTGTGGCCGGCACCGGCCAAACTGAACCTCTTTCTGCACATCACCGGTCGCCGGCCGGACGGATACCACACACTCCAGACAGCCTTTCAGTTCATAGACATATTTGATCACCTCAGACTGACAGCGAGGGCGGACGGTCGCATCCAGTGTCGGCACCGCCACCGTGATATTCCGCGGCAGCGGGATTTGACCATCAAGGCAGCGCACCTGCTGCAACAACACACCGGTACGCGGCAGGGAGCGGACATAGAACTGATCAAACGCCTGCCAGCCGGAGCGGGAATAGGCGGCGGCAGCTCGGATGCCGCGACAGTGCTGACCATACTCAACCGGTTATGGGAAACCGGCTTGACAGACAGACAACTGGCCGAACTGGGCATACAACTGGGAGCCGACGTACCGGTCTTTATCTACGGACAGGCCTGCTGGGCGGAAGGGATAGGTGAAACCCTCACGCCCATCGACCTGCCGGAACCGGTCTATCTGCTGATATGTCCGCCGGTATCGGTATCAACGGCCCGGATTTTTGCATCAGAGGAATTGACACGCAACACGCCACCCGTCACAATCGCCGACTTTCTTGCCGGTCAGGTGGGCAATGACTGCGAACCGGTGGTGCGCAGGCAGGTGCCGGCGGTGGATGAAGCGATGCGATGGCTGGCCCGCTACGGGCAAGCCAGACTGACCGGCACAGGCGCCTGCATTTTTGCGGAATTTGCATCCGCACAGGCAGCCGGCAATGTTGCAGCCCGATGTCCACGCGGCTGGCAGAGCCATATATGTCGCGGTCACAATTGCTCGCCGCTGCACCGGATGCTCAACCGGACCCAAATAGAGCAGGGCATGGAAATCCTGCCGGAGACAGGATTTCGATAACAGTTGGGCCGTCGCCAAGCGGTAAGGCACCGGGTTTTGATCCCGGCATTCGCAGGTTCGAATCCTGCCGGCCCAGCCATTACCTCTGCAAAACAACGATGGAATGCCGAGATGTCTATTCACAAAATGATGCTTTTTACGGGTAATGCCAACCCCGGGCTGGCCGCCGACATAGCGGCTCACCTGATGCTGAAGCTGGGACAGGCGCAGGTCAACAAATTTTCAGACGGCGAGATAGACGTGGAAATTGAAGAAAACGTCCGTGGTCAGGATGTCTTCGTGATTCAGCCGACCTGTGCCCCGACCAATGACAACATCATGGAACTCATGGTGATGATTGACGCCCTGCGTCGTGCCTCGGCCATGCGGATTACGGCGGTCATTCCCTACTTTGGCTATGCCCGTCAGGACCGTCGTCCGCGATCCGCCCGCGTACCGATCACGGCCAAGGTGATTGCCAACATGCTGGCCAGTGTCAGGGTGGATCGGGTGCTGACTGTTGACCTGCATGCCGACCAGATCCAGGGTTTCTTTGACATGCCGGTTGACAATGTTTATGCCTCACCGATCCTGCTGGGTGACGTATGGCGCCAGCGCCACCCGGACCTGATGGTCGTATCGCCGGATGTCGGTGGAGTGGTACGGGCGCGCGCCTTGGCCAAGCGGCTGGACGAAGCAGACCTGGCGATCATTGACAAACGCCGTCCCAGGGCCAACGTATCCAGAGTGATGAACATCATTGGTGACGTAGCGGGGCGCACCTGCATCATCATTGACGATCTGGTGGACACCGCCGGCACTCTCTGTGAAGCGGCCGTGGCACTGAAAGAACACAAGGCGAAAAAAGTCGTCGCCTACTGCACCCATGCCGTACTGTCAGGCGCGGCGGTAAAATGCCTGCAGGCCGACGCTCAACTGGACGAACTGGTCGTGACCGATACCATCCCGCTATCAGCACAGGCAGCCGCCATCAGCACCATTCGTCAGGTCAGCATTGCGCAAGTGCTGGCTGAAACCATGCGTCGCATTCACGACGAAGAATCCGTCAGCTCACTGTTCATGGACTGAAAGCCGCTGGTCGGGCACCGACACAAAATGCTGCAACTGTGACGGGGATCGCATAAAATAAACTGGACAGGCCGTCCGGCAGCCGTTACGATGTCCGGCAAACCCTGTTGTACAATGTTCCGGCGGGGCAGGCAGACCGATGACAACCGCTCGGCAGGCAGCAACCCGAGCTGTTTCCGACCGAGGGCTATCGGCTGCCGACCAACGGGTTTGCTAAACGATGGATGCTCTGCTAAAATAAAATCAGAACATTCGGTAAAGGTTAAGTCTGCCGCTTGCGGCAGCTACCGGTTCTGGCCCTGGAGGCGGGGCCACAATACAGTGAGACACAATTTTGACAGACTTGAAGAAGACGGAGGCAGCGATGCACCAAATATGGATAGCCATTAAAACGACCGCAGCAGACATGCTGCGGAATCTGGCAACACCGACCGTGCGCAATCATGCGTCCGGCACCGATACGGGTGGTCATCGCCATCCGCAGCAGGTAGTGCGAACGCCGCACACCCCCCGCGGTGCGGGGAACAGTGCTGCCGGTGAAGCCCGGAGCCCCCGCTATCGATCCGCCTGCCATCGAACCCGTAACGCGATGCGCCGGCTTTTCAGCCACCTGCCTTTTTCAAACCGTCTGTCTCCTGTATCAATCCGTCCGTCTGCCGCCCAAACCGCCTCCCTGTCCGCGCAGACCCCCGACAACCCATCCCGCTCCAGCATTTCGCAACCGGCCTTTCTGCGCCGCTGGATACTGCCCCTGATTCCGATACTGTCCCTGCTGGCCGTCACGCCGGCCTTTGCCCAGGGCACGGTCACGCTGGCCGTCAGCGAATCCGGTCGGGTCACGGAAGGCGGCGAACTGATCATCACCGCCACACTCGACAGTGCCAACATGGGTACCGCCACCCTCGTCATCCCGCTGTCTGTCCTCGGCGCCGAGGCCGGCACCACCGCACAAGCCGGCGACTACACGGCACTGAGCAACATCACCATTGCCGCTGGTGCCGATGAGGGCAGCACCAGCTTCACCGTGACAACTGACAGCGACGACGAACCGGCTGAAACCGTGGTCGTCGGGATCGATACAAATGCTCTGCCCTCCCGTGTCAAGGCCGGCGACCCGAACCAGGTCACCATTACCATCGTGGATAATAATCTAACAACGGTGGCATACGGCATACTGGATGATGCCTTTATTGGCGAGGTCCCCGCAGCCGGTGTCCGCGACAGCAACCGCGCCTCGTTCACAGTAGAGCTGAGTCGGGAGCTGGTGGACGGCGAGAGGGCCGCTGTAGCCATCGGTAATATATCCCCTTTAGGCGTTTTGCTCACCGCGGATGTGTCCTCTGACACAGCAGGTGCGCGCATCACTACCGACTCTCCATTCAGCGCCGAATTTCCGGGTGTGGTTTTTACCGATGCAGGAGCACAATCCGCAACCGTGGAGTTGACGGCAATCGACAATGATTCCAGAGCGCCGCTTCGAACTACTGAATTTGTACTCTTGTCGCTTGTCGGGTTCTTTGAGCACATGGCCTCCAGTAATCTCGATGGTGGTATCACTTTGGACTTCGTCAAGACTGGCGGCAACCCCGGTAATTTAGAAATCGTCGATGATGAGTATGGTTTGCCGGAGATTAATTTATACGTTGTTCCCGGAGGCAGGAGTGCCGTAACTGATACAGTGTTGACTGTCAGTGAGTCAAACATTGATGCTCTCAATGCGCTGTCAATTCGTGTCCGATCACGCTTTTCGTGGCATACAGATATTGCGGTGGAGCTTGAGGTCGAAGAGACAGGCAGCGTCTTCCGGAGAATACGCGATCTCTCCGGCCTTGAGGTGGTCATTTTCGAGGGCGATGGTCGTGCTGATTTTGCACTCAGTGGTCAATTTCGGGGCGACAACGACATAGATGAATCGAACCGGATATTCAGCGTCAGTGCGCAGCCCAGTGACGGCTACCAGCTTGCCCCCCGGAGCAGCGGGAGCAACAACATCTCCACACTGGGGACCAGCGACCACAGCGTGGCAGTGACTGACGATGATCCGACCACCGTGACTCTCGCATCCGCGGCAGGTGATGTGAACGAGGGGAGCAGCAAGATATTCACGGTGACCCTTAGCCGGGGCCTGGAGGATGGTGAAAGCCTGTCCGTGCCACTGGTCTTGGGTGGCACGGCCACATTTGGCACCGACTATATCCTGTCCTGTGCGCCGGCCACCGGCATCACCTGCCAGAATCCGGTCGCTGCTAGCGCTGGCAGTCCCATGGTCACCTTTACCGGCCCGGATACCGGCACCAGCGCTACAGTGGCCACCCTGACCCTGCATGCGCTGGGCGATGGCATCAATGACGCGAATGAGAGCGTCCGTATCGATCTGGGTGATCCGGGCGAAGGCGTCGGCATCGGTCAGAGCGAATTAAGCGAATTAGCTGTGGATTCTAACGCAGTGTCGATTGGTCTGGGCGGCCCCGTGCAGACTGTAGATAACCTCAACGATTTTCTGATTGGCAGCGATGCAGACACACGGTCGCCGAGCCTGATACTGGCCCCGGTTGGCGGCTTGACCATCGGGGAAGGCGGCAGTGCCGGTTATACAGTGGTGCTGGAAGGCACGCCCACGGCATCGGTGACCGTGACCATCACGGGTGCCCCTGCCGACCTGGAGCTGAGCCCCTCCACCCTGACCTTTGCTACAGCCAACTGGGACCAGCCGCAGGCTGTCACCGTCACCGCGCGCCAGGACGACGATACCCGCAATGATGACACGGTTTTGAATCACCGCGCAGACGGTGGTGGTGATGTCCTGATGTTTCCGTTTTCCGTCACCGTCACCGACGACGACATAATAGGCATCACTATTCGCCAGAGCGGCGGCGACACTGCCGTCAGTGAAACCGGCGGCACGGACAGCTACACCGTGGCGCTGGGCTCACGGCCATCGTCAAACGTAACCATCGCGGTTAACTCGAACCTGCGTATCAATGTCGGTGGTCTCGGCAATGCCCTCACATTCACACCGTCTAACTGGAATCAACCGCAGATCGTCACGGTGTCAATACCCGACGACAACATTGACCAGAGAGGAGACCGCAGGGCGTCCATCGATCACCGCAGCAGCTCGACCGACCCGGACTATCAGGAGGTGTCGCAATCAATAACAGTCACCATAACAGGCAATGACGACACGGAAGGAGTCATCATCATGCCAAACCGTGTCATGGTTGCAGACGACGGCACCACCGTCGATACCTATACCGTGGTACTGAACTCACAGCCAGCGGTACTGGGCGACCCTCCAGCAGGCCCCGTTCCCTTGGTATCTGTTCTTGCCACGGCCCCGGCAGGCGTCACCGTCGGCGACGGTCGCACAACCGGCAATACCTTCGAACTGACTTTCGTAGCCGCTAACTGGAATCAGCCGCAGACGGTCACAGTGACCGGCATCCGCGACGATGTGGATACCGGCATGGGCACCAACACACTCACCATCACCCATACCATCAGCGGAGGCTTTTATGAAAGTACTG
The DNA here is from genome assembly GCA_965214035.1 of Gammaproteobacteria bacterium. Taxonomy (GTDB): domain Bacteria; phylum Pseudomonadota; class Gammaproteobacteria; order JAJDYQ01; family JAJDYQ01; genus JAJDYQ01. The sequence goes on from OZ243932.1 coordinate 2,361,086, forward strand.
TCATGGCCGATGCTGTGACAGTGATCGTGCAGGATGACGATATGGCAGGCATCGTAGTGCCGGACTCACTGTCCATCACGGAAGAAGGTGCCGTGCCCTACCCGGTGGTACTGGCCAGCGAACCATCGGCCGAGGTCACGGTGACGATTGAAGGCGATCTCGGTGACCTGCGTCTGAACGGTTCTACGCTGACCATCACCCTGCAGTTCACGTCGTCCAACTGGGACCAGCCCCAGATCGTCAATGTAATGGCCGCTGAAGATGGGAATGCAGACGATGAGATGGGAACGCTACGCCATACCGCCTCCGGTGCAACCGAGTATGACGAGCCGCCGGTACAGGCATCGATAACGGTCTCCGTCCAGGATAACGATGCGGCGGGCGTATCGGTCAGGCCGACCGGCTTCGATACCGCCGTCAGCGAGGCCGCTGGCACCGACAGCTACACCGTGGTGCTGCTCATGGCACCGTCTGCAGATGTGGTGATTGGAGTGACCTCCGGTGATGCTTCGGCGGCGACGGTAGAACCGGACACCCTGACTTTTACAACGAGGAACTGGAACCAACCGCGGATGGTCATCGTCACCGGCGTTGATGATCAGATCGACAACCTCAACGACCGTCGTACCGTACAGATTGATCATACCATCAGTACCACGGATAGCGCCTATAGCGGCGCAACAGTCGATTCCGTCGAGGTCACGGTGAACGACGACGACACGGCCGGCGTAACCGTAACCGTCGCAACGCCCATCATCATACATGAGGATGGTCGCGATACAGGCACCTACACCGTGGTGCTGGATTCGCAGCCACTGGCGGCCGTATCCATCGCGATCACGGGCGGCACGACCGCTGCAGCCGCGCCCGAAACCCTGGAATTCGCCACCAGCAACTGGAATCAGCCGCAGACGGTCACAGTGACCGGCATCAATGACCGTATCGACAATGCCAATAATGAGCGTCGGGTTGATCTCGCCCACCGTATCAGCGGTGCCGGCGATGCAGGACGCTATGTGAACACCCTGGGCATTGACTCCGTACCGGTCACCGTCGAGGACGACAATGACTTCCGCGGCCTGGTGGTGGAGCCGTCCAGTGCCACCGTGGATGGTACGATTGCCAGTGCTGATGATGGTGTAATTGATATACGGATGGACGAAGGCGAGGTGACGTCCTATACGGTAGCCCTGAGCAGTCAGCCGACCGCGGCGGCGACCGTATCGATTGAGATATCCACTCTGCGGCAGGATGGTGCTGAACCGCCGAATACAAACGGCTTCATAGAACTGGTCCCGACACAGTTGACATTCACACCCGTCAACTGGGATCAGCCGCAGACCGTGCAGATAACATCGCTCAGCAACCAGGGCGGAGCCAATGTTCGGTTCAATCTCGTTCATCAGACAACAGGTGCGGGCAGTGACTACGCCTCAACCGCCGGCGTAGCTTATCCATCGGTAGTGCAGGTCAATTCGGTGCCGGCCGTGTCCGTTGTCGCCGTCAATGCGGTGGTAACGGAAGGCGAGGCAGCCGTCTTTTCCATCAGCGCGATGCCCGCGCCGGCCTCAACCCTGACTATCAGCCTGTCCATTGCAGAAGAGACCGGTTCAGGGCAGAGCTTTGTGGCCTCCGATCAATTGGGCTCAATGGATGTGGAAATCCCTCCGGCAGGCACAGTGACCCTCAGCATACCCACCCTGAACGATTCTTCTGACGAAGCGAGCGGCCAGATCACGGCACGGATCAGCAACGGTGCGGGCTATAATCTTAATCTTTCGGCTTTTGAGGCCATGGTCACCGTCAATGACGATGATATACCGACTGTCACAATCACCGGCGACGGCGCGGTCAATGAAGGCGATCCGGCTGTCTTTACTGTCGAGGTGTCGCCGGCTCCGGCGGTTGAGCTGACAGTCAGCCTGACGGTTGCAGACGCCACCAGCGGCTTTCTGGATACCAGCAATGAGGGCGCTAAGGAGCTGACCATTAATGCGGGCAGCACCACGGTTTCCTACAGTATTGATACGGTCGGTGATAATGTGGGCGAATCCAACGGTACGGTCACCGTCACGGTCAATGCGGGCAGTGACTACCAGGTGGGTGATCCGGGCGCGGCTACAGTCGTGGTCAATAACGACGATACGGCGGGTCTGGATATTTCGGAGGCTGCTGTGACGGTGGATGAAGAGGGCAGCAGTACCTACACGGTCGCCCTGACGAGTGAGCCGACTGCCAATGTCACTGTGACCATCACGGGTGCCAGTGATCCCCTGACGGTGGATACCGGGTCCACGCTGACATTTGATGATACTAACTGGTCTGATGTGCAGACGGTGACATTGACAGCGGCGGGTGATGCCAATATGGACGACGAGACTTTTATTCTGGTGCATACGGCGAGTGGTAGCGCGACGGAATACGATTCGGTGAGCGAGGATGTGCCGGTCAGGATCAACGATAGCACCCTGCCAGAAGTGACCATTGCAGGCGGTGCAGCGGTGACGGAAGGCAGTGGTGATGCGGCCACCTTTACCCTGACAGTCGAACCGGCCCCGTCAGCGGATCTGACGGTCACTGTGGCGGTGGCAGAAGAAGCCGGTCAGGACTTTGTGGATGCAGGCACTGAAGGTGCTGGCAGGTCGGTCACTATTGACACCAGTGGAACGGCAGAATACACGGTCGCCATCACCGATAACGATGTCGATGAATCGAACGGTACGATCACTGTCACAATAGAGGCGGGTTCTGATTACACGGTGGGTGATCCGGGTACGGCTACAGTCGTGGTCAATGACGACGATGTGGCGGGTGTTACCGTGACACAGAGTGAAGGTAATACGGTGGTTGCCGAGTCCGGTGGTACAGATAGCTACACGGTGGTGTTGACTTCGGAACCGGCAGCGGATGTGGAGATTACGGTGACCTCCGACGATACGGATATATCCAGTGTGGCACCGAACGGTGGTGCATTTGCCGGAAGCACGGTACTGACCTTCACGGCGACGACCTGGAATCAGGCGCAGACGGTGAGGGTACAGGGCGTGGATGACGATATTAAGAATGCCTCTGATCGCACGGTGGTCATCGGGCATGAGATCAGCGCCCCGGATGCTGACAGTGGTTATCCGGCTGCTCTGGATATTGCGGATGTAACGGTCACGGTCACGGACGACGATACGGCGGGTCTGGATATTTCGGCGGGTTCTTCTGTGGCGGTGGATGAAGAGGGCAGCAGTACCTACTACACGGTCGCCCTGACGAGTGAGCCGACTGCCGAGGTCACTGTGACCATCACGGGTGCCAGTGATCCCCTGACGGTGGATACCGGGGCCACGCTGACATTTGATGATACTAACTGGTCTGAGGTGCAGACGGTGACATTGACAGCGGCGGATGATGACAATATGGACGAGGAGACTTTGACTCTGGTGCATACGGCGAGTGGTAGCGCGACGGAATACGGTTCGGTGAGCGAGAATGTGATGGTCAGTGTCATTGATAACGACCTGCCAGAGGTGATCATTACAGGCGGTGAAGCCGGTGTTACCGTGACACAGAGTGAAGGTGATACGGTGGTTGCCGAGTCCGGTGGTACAGACAGCTACACGGTGGTGTTGACTTCGGAACCGGCAGCGAATGTGGAGATTACGGTGACCTCCGACGATACGGATATATCCAGGGTGGCGCCGAACGGTGGTGCATTTGCCGGAAGCACGGTACTGACCTTCACGGCGACGACCTGGAATCAGGCGCAGACGGTGAGGGTACAGGGCGTGGATGACGATATTAAGAATGCCTCTGATCGCACGGTGGCCATCGGGCATGAGATCAGCGTCCCGGATGTTGATGGTGGTTATCCGGCTGCTCTGGATATTGCGGATGTAACGGTCACGGTCACGGACGACGATACGGCGGGTCTGGATATTTCGGAGACTGCTGTGACGGTGGATGAAGAGGGCAGCAGTACCTACACGGTCGCCCTGACGAGTGAGCCGACTGCCGAGGTCACTGTGACCATCACGGGTGCCAGTGCTCCCCTGACGGTGGATACCGGGGCCACGCTGACATTTGATGATACTAACTGGTCTGATGTGCAGACGGTGACATTGACAGCGGCGGATGATGCCAATATGGACGAGGAGACTTTGACTCTGGTGCATACGGCGAGTGGCAGTGCAACGGAATACGGTTCGGTGAGTAGGAATGTGACGGTCAGGGTCATTGATAACGATAGCACCCTGCCAGAGGTGACCATTGCAGGCGGTGCAGCGGTGACGGAAGGCAGTGGTGATGCGGCCATCTTTACCCTGACAGCCAGTCCGGCCCCGTCAGCGGATCTGACGGTCACTGTGGTGGTGGCAGAAGAAGCCGGTCAGGGTCAGGACTTTGTGGATGCAGGCAGTGAAGGCACTGGCAGGTCGGTCACTATTAGCACCAGTGGAACGGCAGAATACACGGTCGCCATCACTGATGACGATGTCGATGAATCGAACGGTACGATCACTGTCACAATAGAGGCGGGTTCTGATTACACGGTGGGTGATCCGGGTACGGCTACAGTCGTGGTCAATGACGACGATACGGCGGGTCTGGATATTTCGGAGGCTGCTGTGACGGTGGATGAAGAGGGCAGCAGTACCTACACGGTCGCCCTGACGAGTGAGCCGACTGCCGATGTCACTGTGACCATCACGGGTGCCAGTGATCCCCTGACGGTGGATACCGGGACCGGGGCCACGCTGACATTTGATGATACTAACTGGTCTGATGTGCAGACGGTGACATTGACAGCGGCGGATGATGCCAATATGGACGACGAGCCTTTTACTCTGGTGCATACGGCGAGTGGCAGTGCAACGGAATACGGTTCGGTGAGCGAGGATGTGACGGTCAGTGTCAACGATAGCACCCTGCCAGAAGTGACCATTGCAGGCGGTGCAGCGGTGACGGAAGGCGGTGGTAACGCGGCCACCTTTACCCTGACAGCCGAACCGGCCCCGTCAGCGGATCTGACGGTCACTGTGGCGGTGGCAGAAGAAGCCGGTCAGGACTTTGTGGATGCAGGCAGTGAAGGTACTGGCAGGTCGGTCACTATTAGCACCAGTGGAACGGCAGAATACACGGTCGCCATCACCGATAACGATGTCGATGAATCGAACGGTACGATCACTGTCACAATAGAGGCGGGTTCTGATTACACGGTGGGTGATCCGGGTGCGGCTACAGTCGTGGTCAATGACGACGATACGGCGGGTCTGGATATTTCGGAGGCTGCTGTGACGGTGGATGAAGAGGGCAGCAGTACCTACACGGTCGCCCTGACGAGTGAGCCGACTGCCGATGTCACTGTGACCATCACGGGTGCCAGTGATCCCCTGACGGTGGATACCGGGACCGGGGCCACGCTGACATTTGATGATACTAACTGGTCTGATGTGCAGACGGTGACATTGACAGCGGCGGATGATGCCAATATGGACGACGAGCCTTTTACTCTGGTGCATACGGCGAGTGGCAGTGCAACGGAATACGGTTCGGTGAGTGGGAATGTGACGGTCAGGGTCAATGATAACGATAGCACCCTGCCAGAGGTGACCATTGCAGGCGGTGCAGCGGTGACGGAAGGCAGTGGTGATGCGGTCACCTTTACCCTGACAGCCCAACCGGCCCCGTCAGCGGAACTGACGGTCACTGTGGCGGTGGCAGAAGAAGCCGGTCAGGACTTTGTGGATGCAGGCACTGAAGGTACTGGCAGGTCGGTCACTATTGGCACCAGTGGAACGGCAGAATACACGGTCGCCATCACCGATGACGATGTCGATGAATCGAACGGTACGATCACTGTCACAATAGAGGCGGGTTCTGATTACACGGTGGGTGATCCGGGTACGGCTACAGTCGTGGTCAATGACGACGATGTGGCGGGTGTTACCGTGACACAGAGTGAAGGTGATACGGAGGTTACCGAGTCCGGTGGTATAGACAGCTACACGGTGGTGTTGACTTCGGAACCGGCAGCGAATGTGGAGATTACGGTGACCTCCGGCGATACGGATATATCCAGGGTGGCACCGAACAGTGGTGCATTTACCGCAAGCACGGTACTGACCTTCACGGCGACGACCTGGAATCAGGCGCAGATGGTGAGGGTACAGGGCGTGGATGACGATGTTGCGAATACCTCTGATCGCACGGTGACCATCGGGCATGCGATCAGCGTCTCGGATGCTGACAGTGGTTATCCGGCTGATCGGGATATTGCGGATGTAACGGTCACGGTGACGGACGATGATAAGGCCGGAGTGATGATCGCACAGAGTGCGGGTAACACGGTGGTTGCGGAGCTGGGCGGTATGGACAGCTACACGGTGGTGTTGAGCAGTGAGCCGGCGGGCAACATTGTGATTTCAGTGACATCTGGTGAGGTGACGGCGGCGACGGTGGAGCCGATGGTGCTGACCTTCACGACGGCGACCTGGAATGTGGCGCAGACAGTGACGGTGACGGGTGTCAACGATGACATTGGCAATGAGGGTGGTCAGCGCATTGTGACGGTTTCCCATGCGGTGACGACGGATGATGCGGGCAGTGGCTACCCGGCGGATCTGAGCATTGATGCGGTATCGGTGACGGTCACGGACGACGATGAGGCGAACGTGATGATCGTAGAGAGTGCGGGTAACACGGTGGTTGCGGAGTTGGGTGGTACAGACAGTTACACGGTGGTGCTCAATACGGAGCCGACCGGGGATGTGGTGATTGACGTGACCTCCGGTGAGGTGACGGCGGCGACGGTGGAACCGACGGCACTGACGTTCACGATGACGACCTGGAATGTGGCGCAGACAGTGACGGTGACGGGAGAAGATGACGATATTGATAATGATGATGGACGTGTGGTGAGCATTAGCCATGCGGTGCGAGCGGGCGGCAGCGGTGGCTATGATGCGGTGTCGATTGCAGAGGTGAGTGTGAGTGTGGAAGATGACGATGAAGCATCATTGATATTCTTGCCGGATGTTGTGAGAGTGGATGAAGCGTCAGAGCAGAGTTACGAGGTGTCTCTGGGTACGCAGCCGATTGGTAATGTGACGGTGACGATCAGTGGTTCGGGCGGTGCTACGGGTCTGACGCTGGATGATGATGAACTGACCTTCACGGCAGGTAACTGGAATGAACCTCAGGAGGTGACGGTATCGGCTGCTCCAGATGATGACATGGACAGTGAGGTTGTGACGCTGATGCACCGTGCGAGTGCGGATTATGGTGCGCCGGCGACCGGACAGGTAGAGGTTCGCGTGACGGACGATGACATTGTGCTGCCGGGTGTTCAGGTGAGTCCGACGCAGGTGACGGTGGATGAGAACGGCGGTGTGAGTGACTACGATGTGGTGCTCAGGACGCGGCCGCTGGGTGATGTTGAAATTGAGCTGTCGGTCTCTGGTGCTGCTTCGGCGGCGGATGTGGAACCGTTATCCCTGAGCTTTACATCGACGAACTGGGATGTGGCACAGGCAGTGCAGGTGACGGGTGTGAATGACGATATCGACAGTGCGGATCGGATGCTGGATATAGGTCATACGATTATCACGAATGACGGTGGCAGCTACACCGTAGCTTTGAGCATTGACTCGGTGTCGGTGAGAGTGGAAGACGACGATGAGGCGGGCATAGCTGTCGATGAGGAGGCCGTTACGGTCACCGAAAATAACGGCATGGCTACATACGATGTCCGTCTGCTGTCGCAGCCGGTCGGCAATTCGACTGTCGTGATTAGCGTGACTTCCGACAGGCCCACTGCGGCCACAGCGGCTCCGTCGGCCCTGATGTTTACATCGGCGAACTGGAGCACTGCACAGCAAGTGACCGTGACTGGAGAAGATGATTTTGTTGACAACGATGGTCTGCGTATAGCGAACATCGGTCACAGTGTCAGTGCTGGTGACGGTGCCGGTTATACGAGCAGTCTCAGTGTCGGTGTGCTGGTAACGGTGACTGACAATGAGATGGATGCAGGCCTGCGGATCAGCCCTGAAGAGATCACTCTGATAGAGGGTAGCAGCGATACTTATACGGTGGAACTGGTGACTCAGCCGACGGCACCTGTGACGGTGACCATCGGTGGTGCCAACAACGATCTGATGGTGGATGCCGGCGATGCCCCCCCCACCCCCAATACCCTGATATTCACATCGGACAACTGGAATCAGGCGCAGACGGTGACGGTGACGTCGGTTGACGACGATACTGCCGCAGCAACCAGGCCTGTGACACTGACGCATAATGCCGACGGCGATGGTTATAATGGCCTGATGGGTGCGGTGACGGTCAGCATCATCGACAATGACAGAGGCGCGGCTGTGATTATCAGTCAGCAGACCGATGTGACGATTGCTGAGGGCGAAACGAATGGTTATACCGTCAGGCTGGATGCGCCGCCGACTGCGAATGTGCAGATACAGGTCCTTTCCAGCGATCCCCAGGTGGTCTCGGTAGAATCGGCAATCCTGACCTTTACGCCGGATAACTGGGCTACCGGACAGGGAGTGGAAATAACCGGTGTTGATGACGATATTGATAATGCCGGTAACCAGCGTGAGGCAATGATCGAACATGCTGTCAGTGCAGATAGCGGTGGTTACACCACGGCGCTGGAAATCGATGCCATAGCGGTCACAGTGACCGATGACGATGAGGCAGGTCTGGAGTTCGATCCGAGCCGGGTGACCGTTGTTGAGGGCGGCAGTGCGAGTTATACAGTGAAGCTGACAAGCCGTCCGACAGCCGCCAGTGTGACCGTGGGTATTGAGCCAGACTCCTTCGTTGCTGAGCAGGGTGGCAGTGCTATTGGCGTTGAGCCGAGTGAACTGACCTTTACATCAGCCAACTGGGATACCCCGCAGAGAGTGACATTGACAGCCGGCCGTGACGGTAACAGCCGTGATGAGGAAGAGCTTCCGGTGAGGCATTCGGCCATGGGCGGTGATTATGACTTCCTGACAGGTGTGGTGACTGTTGATGTCGCCGATATCAACAGGGATGCGGGCGTGAGCATTGATCGGACCGGCCAGTTTGGTATTACGGTGACCGAGGGCGAGGTGAATGATGGCTATACAATCAGGCTCGATGCACCGCCGTCCGGCCCTGTGCAGATCAGGATGACTTCCGCCGATCCTGCGGTGGCTACGGTGAATCCTGGCGTGCTGACCTTTACCTCGGATAACTGGGCCATCTCGCAGAGGGTGACGGTGACCGGTGTTGACGACGATATTGATAGCGATGACCGCACTGTGATGATCAGTCATGCTGCCAGTGGTGGTGGTTATGGTGGTATATCGGTTGATCCTGTACGTGTCAGCGTGCTGGACAATGACGAAGCGAGGCTGGTGTTTGTTCCGGATACATTATTCGTCCTTGAGAGCAGCTCCGGTGCCTACATGGTGCATCTGGCGACCCGACCGACAGCCAATGTGACGATTAGTATCAGTGGTCAGGCGAATACCGATCTGACGCTGAGCAGTGACAGTCTGGTGTTCACATCGGACAACTGGGACAGGCCTCAGGCGGTGACGGTGGCAGCAGGCGCGGATGACGACAGCCGTCACGAGATGTTGAGACTGACCCATACGGCTAGTGGCTATGCTCAGCCAGGTGTGGTGACGGTCAATGTCGCCGACGATGAAAACATGACAGCCGGTGTGAATATCAGTCCGACAACCAGGCTCACGGTCAGCGAAGGTGGCATGGTCCAATATGCCATGGTGCTGAATGCGCCGCCGATGTCACCGGTGGTCATTACGGTCACTTCTGATGATGAGGCCACGGCGATGACGGACAGTGATTTTGTGACCTTTACCGAGAGCAACTGGGGTCTGCCGAAGGTTGTAACGGTGACAGGCGTCCAGGACGGAAGTGTGATCATCAGTCACGCCATTGCCGAACGTGGTGCTGACGCCGCTACCGGCTATGACATCAGTCTGGCTATCCCTTCTGTCAATGTGACGGTGACGAGTGATGAGGTTCAGGATTCGGAGATGCTGATGCCACAGGAGATGCAGGAAGTTGAAGCTGCGCAGGAATCGTATGTGTCCGGCTTTGGTTTGACAGCCATCGATCACATGCTGGGTGGCCTGAATTATCGCTTCTCCTCGCCCGCTCAGTTGGGTCTGTCAGGTAATCTGGGTAGTCTGCCCGGCGGTGGTGGTCATGCGTTGAATGCAACGGTCGCCGGTCCCGGTATTGATGGCTTCGGCTATGGCGGAAAAGGCCGCGGTGCCAGTGATGCTTTCGGTGCCGGTTCGGTTGACCGCCTGTTCAGCCTGTCACGGTCGTTGTCACTGCCCGATATATTGCGCGGCAGCCACTTCATATTCCGTGATGAGGATGGTATCTCGATCTGGGGTCAGGCGTCTTATTCGAGCTACAAGGACGGTAATGACGGTATTCTGACGGATGGCGATGTGACGACCGGAATGCTGGGTGTGGATCGTGACAATGGTCGTACGCTGCTTGGACTGGCGCTGGCTTACAGCAAAGGTGACGGTGACTGGAACGGAAGCAATACTGACGGTGACTTTTCGAGCACACTGGCTTCGTTACTGCCCTATGTCCGGCACGATCTGACTGATCGCCTGCAGTTGTGGGGTGCGGTCAGCTATGGTCGGGGTGAGTTGGAGCAGACTGTGGAGCTGACTGGCCCGTCGGCAAGCGGAAGTCCGATGCCCTCAGAGCATGATCTGGATCAGTTGTCGGCATCTGCCGGTCTGCGTGGCACCTTGATGAAGCGTCCGGCTGAGGAAGGTGGTCTGACATTGACGGTAACATCAGACATGTCGCTGGCGCGTATCGAGATAGAAGATTCGGATGAAATGTCGGGTATGAAACTCGATACACAGCGCTTCCGCATGGGTCTGGAGTGGTCCTGGCAGTTGCCGCAGGCAGATGATGGCAGCCGTCTGGTACCGGATCTGGAGCTGGGTCTGCGCTATGACGGCGGAGATACCAGTGATGGCTTCGGTATCGAGCTGGGCGGTGGTATCAGTTGGGAGCTGCCGTCAAGTGGCTTGACAATCGACCTGCGTGGCAGGCATCTGCTGGAGCATGAGAACTCTGACCGTCGTGAGTGGGGCATATCCGGTTCATTGCGCTATGACTTGCAGCCAGGTTCTGCGCAGGGACCATCGTTCAGTCTGCGCCATCAGTACGGCAATGTTCCGACTTCAAGCGGTCTGGATGAGTTGTTGTCCGATTCACTGTCGGATTCGCTGAAGGAAGATACGTCAGAGGCGGGCGAGGTATCAGGTCGCTGGACGCTGAAGGGTGAGTGGGGCTTTGCCCTGGATAGCGGTGCCACGGGTGTGCCGTATGCGGGCTTGTCTTCGTCCCGCTCTAACCATGACTTGTCTGTGGGCTGGCGCCTGTTGTCGGCACCGGAGCGCGAGTTGAGTTCAGAGCTGGATATCAAGGCAATTCGTCGCCAGGATGACGCCGGTGATGCTAAACACAGTATTGGTGCAGAGTTCAAGTTGCGCTGGTAACAGGTTGTTGTTATCGCTGCCCGGTTTTCCTCCGGCCGGCGTCGGCGATAGCTCCATTCGGCCCCGGTCATTGCAGCCTGCGCTGCAATGACCGGTTCAGGGCCTTTCTCTCCTCAAGGGTTAAAACCCGCAAAGAAGGCTTGTTGACCGCGTTGTTCGGGATGTGAAGAAGTCGTCAGATCGACTGTATGATTCGCCCTGACAAGGGTTTATTCTGGATTGTCCGGGTTGATGGCCTTGATACCCTTGTGGTGGATGAATATCCCACAGCCATATCGGCGACCATGACCAATGCCGTTCTCCTGCAGGGTCAGTGAATCAGCCGGATTCAGTTCGGCTACCATCAGACTGCGTGTGTTGATTTCTCCTTCGGGACTGCGCAGCCTGATGTGTTTTCCGGTCAGTAGTTTGCGGAATTGAATGCCCATGGCTTCGAGTTGACTGGCGGCGGATTGCAGGAAGTCGGTCTCGTCTTGTTCGCCGATAACATGGCGGGCCAACAGGATGTCACTGGTCAACACAGCCCGTTCGCTGGCCTCGCCGATTTTCATGGTGTTTCCTGCGATGTCGAGTTCGTGGCCGGTGAGTGTGCGGGCATCTTTTACCCGATGCACGGGCAGGCGTATGATCAATCGTGTCCTGTTGGACAGGTAAAGTATCTCGTCAGGGTTTTCCGGGCGCATCCAGCCGTTTTGTGAGCCGGCGACATGTATCAGGTGAAGCCCGGTCAGCGGTTCTTCTGTGAACCAGGGCAGGGCATCAGTAATAGCCCGGTGCAGGTCGTATGTATGATCAACGCTTAAACATCGACATTGCAGTCTAAAGGAAAGATCGGTGACTTTGCTGGATTGGGTCGGTTGTTGCCCTTGTTCATTGTCATCCCGATTCCAGAATTCGCTTTTATTCATGGCTGCACCGTTGTCTGGTTGTCCGGTATTTCGGCCTGCAGGGCGTCACGATCAAACCACCAGTCGTCCTGTACCAGTACGTCAACGACGTTGCGCAGACGTATCAGAAATTTTGCCGGTTCCTTGAGTTCCAGTTTGTCGAGCCAGAGGCCAAATTGTTCCTGGGTTTCTATATTGCTGTGACGCCGTGCGACATTGGCCAGCATTTGATGGGTGAAAAAAATCAGTCTTTCGTGTTGTTTACCTGTGGCACGAATGTCGGTGATGTAGCCGGCGACAGTGGCTGCAATCGCCGCACCGTCGGCATCTTCCGGGGTTTCGTCAATGATGTGTTGCAGCATGCCGACTGTCAGGTCCGCATCAATCGGGAATGTTACGCCAAGCCAGACGCCCATTCCCAGCGCGGCAAGTGAATGTTTATCCTGCCCGGCAAGAAACAGGGCATCACAGGCATCGACTGCGCCTTCATAGTCTTTTTCTGCCATGTATCGGTCAAAGGTATTCCGGGCTGTGTCCCATGCTTCCGATCTGCGGTCGAGCTCGGTTAGCAGGCGTGCCTTTGCCAGGGTCAGCCGTAGTTCTTCGGCTCTGTCGATGGTGTTGGCCTGTAGCTGTTGTTCAATGGTTTCCAGTCTGGCTCTGGCCGTTTCGCTTGATGTCATCATGTCTTGTGTGAGCATGGCATCCGGCAGAGGCTCTAATGGCCTATTCATTGTCTTGTCCGGTATGCGCCCGATTGGGTTCGTAAAAAGCCATTTCAAGCTGGTCTTCCCAGTCTTCAGGTGTATCCCGGAAAGGAGGCTTTATATCGACACGAAAGTGAATTTCACCTTCCAGGGCACGCTGTGTAATGAGTTGCTTCAGTTCTTCAAACCCTTCGAGTTGAATGTTTTGCAGCAGTATTTCACTGAGGTTCAGCATGTGGTGTTTCCATCTGTTGGCCGGTGTCCATGAACCAGGTTGGCAGGCGGTCATGGTAACGGGCGCGAAACATGACCCGCTTTTTCTTTTCCGAGTCTGAAAATGCACTGCGGTTGTGTAGCACATTGTTACTGATCAGCCCTTCGCCAGGATTGAGGCGGATATTCAGGATAGAGTCGGAATCGTTATCCAGCAAGTCTTTCAGAAGGGCAAGGGCGTCTCTGGTCAGTCGGTCTTCTTTCCATTGGATGTATGTTTTTCTCCGGGTATATCGCATGTGCAGCATACCGGTATCAGGCTCTATGCGGAATACCGGGTTTTTTTGTTCCGGTCGTATCAGTTGGCCATCTTCTATGGTGGCGGGTATCGTCAGTGTGTCCGGCTGCATGAGTGCGTCAATATAGTCGGGATTGTGGTCGTATATATGGATGTAGGCCAGTTCGGGATCCAGTAGCTGATTGGTGCCGCCTGTGGCGGCATCCTGCCGGCAATATAGTATAAAGGCGCGAATGGTTTTTTCTTCGGAATTATAGTAGCCGTCGGTGTGCCAGCCCATCGCCTTGTTGGTGTAGGGAATGTATTCACCCCGGCGGCCTCTGTCGATGACCCTGAGCTCGGAGATGTCGTTTTCATCGGCATATAAATTATTGTCTGGTCTTTGCAGACCAAGCTGCTGCCCGAGTGCTTTTAGGTGGTCGGCAGTGAATCGGTCAGCAGACCATACTGAAAAGACGGCCATATTGTGCAGGCTTGCCTGGTGGAGAATGTTGTGTTTTTCATCGTCCGTGAGGGTGCCGTTTTTTTTCAGCTTGACCGTCCGGGGCGTAACCGGCAGATTGAGTTTGAATTCCCGCCACGCCAGATATTCCCGCTCTGTGCTGTTTTTGCCCGGAAATTTTATGATGTCTGTCTGACTGGTTGCTTGCTGTCGCTGGTTCATGCAGATTGAGGCTTTTCGTTGCAGTATGTCATTATGTACCATGTCTGGTGGCGATGGGTATGTTGTGATTGATTTGCATTAAGTGCTTATCCCATTCGGGATAAGCAGACCTGTTGCTACCTCCCATTAATGAGGATTAAATTTTTCAATAAACAGTACTAAGCTAACCGATATTCGCATAAATATGCTTTTGCGATATGGAGCAGGTATCCGACAGGGTATCCGTACAACCACCAACACAAGTAATATCAGGAGAAGCAAAATGGCGACACAACCCCATAAGACTCCAATGCTGGATCGGCTGGAGGAAGGACCATGGCCAAGTTTTATTTCCGGCATCAAGCGCCTGCGTGACAAGCATCCGGACCAGCGTATTAATGAAGTAACCAATGACCTGTTGGGTCAGCTTGAGCATTCTTATAATACTCGTCTGGGCTACTGGAAGGGCGGTACGGTTTCCGTGTTTGGCTACGGTGGCGGTATCATTCCCCGTTTCTCGGAAGTCGGTGACATGTTTCCGAAGTCCAGAGAGTTCCATACCCTGCGTGTACAGCCGCCTGCCGGTAATCACTATACGACCGATATGCTGCGCCAGTTGGCCGATAGCTGGGAGAAGCATGGTTCCGGTTTGCAGACCTTCCATGGACAGACCGGTAATATCATGTTTATCGGCACGACAACAAAGGGTACCCAGCATTTTTTTAATGAGATTAATGAATACGGCTTCGATCTGGGGGGCGCTGGCCCCTGTGTTCGCACGGCCATGTCCTGCGTCGGTGCGGCACGTTGTGAGCAGTCCTGTGCTAATGAAATGAAAATTCACCGTCGGCTGGTGAATAATTTTACGGATGATGTTCACCGTCCCGCCCTGCCTTATAAGTTCAAGTTCAAGGTGTCGGGTTGTCCCAACGATTGCCAGAATGCCATTGAGCGTGCGGATATGGCTATCATTGGTACCTGGCGCGATGATATCAAGATCAAACAGGATGAGGTCAAGGCGTTTGTTGAGGATAAGGGCCGCCAGTATGTTATCGACAATGTTGTTACCCGTTGTCCAACCAGTGCGATCAGCCTGACTGATGAAAATGAAATCGTCGTCGATAATCGTAACTGTGTGAAGTGTATGCACTGTATCAATGTTATGACGAAGGCGCTTTCAGTTGGTGATGACCGGGGTGTCACTGTCCTGATGGGCGGCAAGCGTACCTTGAAGATCGGTGACTTGATGGGTACCGTCGTTATCCCGTTCAAAAAACTGGAGACTGAAGAAGACTATGAGTCTCTGGTGGAACTGGCGGAGGACACTATTGATTTCTTCGCCGAGAATGCCCTGGAGCATGAGCGTACCGGCGAGATGATCGAGCGCATTGGTCTGGTCAATTTTCTGGAGGGTATCGGTGTCGATGTTGATCCGAATATGGTCAGTCATCCACGCCAGTCCAGCTATGTTCGTATGGATGAATGGGATGCCGAAGCAGAAAAGTGGTTCCAGCGTAAAGCCGAGGAAAAGTCTGCCTAGTTTTGGGTTCGCGTTTTTTTATTGTATTCCTGGGTGCCGTTAGAGGCGGTGCCTGACGAAATCTGATTTTTGGAGAGAGATATGCCTGGAAAAGAAAAGCCACGTATGCCGATTGAGTCCGGTTGTCCGGACGGCTGGCAGTATCTGCATCCCGCACTGCGCAAGAATTACGGCATGTGGGATTATCATGATCGTCCGCGCCCCGGCGTTCTGCATCATGTATCTAAAACAGGGGATGAGGTCTGGACTGTTCGCGTTGGTACACAGCGTATTCTCGATGTGTTTTCACTGCGCACCCTGATGGACATTGTTGATGAAAAGGCCGATGGCTATGTTCGTTTTACTATTCGCTCCAATCTGGAGGTGACTGTTACTGATGAGGCCAGAGTGGAGCCATTGATCCAGGCTATGGAAGATGCCGGATTTGTGGTCGGTGGCACGGGTCCTTCCATAAGCACCCTGTCTCATACCCAGGGCTGGCTGCATTGTGATATTCCCGGTACCGACGCTTCCGGTGTTGTGAAATCCATGATGGATGAGCTGATTACCGAGTTTAAGCGTGAGGAAATGCCTAACCGGGTGCATATTACGACTTCCTGCTGCCAGATTAATTGTGGTGGTCAGGGTGATATTGCCATCAATGTTCAGCACACGAAGCCACCTAAAATTAACCATGATCTGGTTTCTAATGTCTGTGAGCGTCCTTCGGTTGTTGCTCGTTGTCCGGTCGCTGCAATCCGGCCAGCTATGGTGAACGGCAAGCCTTCGCTGGAGGTTGATGAGAAGAAGTGCATTTGTTGTGGGGCCTGTTTTCCGCCCTGTCCCCCTATGCAGATCAATGATCCGGAGCATACCAAGCTGGCTGTATGGGTCGGTGGTAATCATTCCAATGCCCGCTCCAGACCTACTTTCCAGAAACTGGTTGCGGCTGGCATCCCGAATAATCCACCGCGCTGGCCTGAGGCAACCGCTATCGTTAAGCGCATCCTTGCGGTATACAAGAACGATGCGCGTGACTGGGAGCGTATGAGTGACTGGGTTGAGCGCATCGGTTGGCCGCGCTTTTTTGAGTTGACTGAGTTGCCCTTTACCAAGTTTCACATTGATAACTGGCGTGGCGCACGCCAGAGTCTTAACTCTTCAACGCATATTCGGTTCTAAATCGAGCAAGAGCCGGTATGAAATTTACTATTCAGGTAAATGAGGGGCCGTATCAGCATCAGGCCGCTGATTCGGCATATAATTTTGTGAAAGCAGCGCTGGAAAAAGGCCATGATATTTTCCGTGTCTTTTTTTATCATGACGGAGTGAATAATGGTACTCGTCTGACAACGCCGCCGCAGGATGATCGTCATGTGGTTGATCGCTGGTCGGAGTTGGCCAGAGAGAATGAAATTGATCTGGTTGTTTGTGTTGCCGCAGCCCAGCGTCGTGGTATCGTGGATGCCGGTGAGGCGGAGCGCAATGGTAAAGATGCTACAAACATCGCTGATGGTTTCCGCATTTCCGGCCTTGGTCAGTTGATTGAAGGTGCGGTGCAGAGCGATCGTCTTGTCGTATTCGGTGACTAGGAGACAGGTATGCCTGATGTCAAAAAGCTGATGTATGTTAATCGCCGCGCACCTTATGGAACGATCTATGCCTGGGAGTCTCTGGAGGTTGTGCTGGTTGGTGCTGCTTTCGATCAGGATG
Source organism: Gammaproteobacteria bacterium (assembly GCA_965214035.1). Classification (GTDB taxonomy): domain Bacteria; phylum Pseudomonadota; class Gammaproteobacteria; order JAJDYQ01; family JAJDYQ01; genus JAJDYQ01. The sequence continues at coordinate 2,378,606 of OZ243932.1, forward strand.
TCAGTCTCGCTTTCCTGGATGATGGTGTATATCAGTTGACCCGAGGGCAGAGTACCGAAGGTATCGGCATGAAGAATTTTTCGGCAATCTACTCGGCCCTCGGTGACTATGAAGTGACCAGGATATATGTTGAAAAGGAGTCTCTCGAAAAGCGTGGCCTGACGCTGGATGATTTGCAGAACCTGACCTGGGAAGATGAGGATGAGGATTGGGCGGAGAAAAAATCGATTCGTCTGGTTGATCGTGCAGAACTGGCTGATGTGATGTCTCGTCAGGATGTCATGTTTAATTTTTAGTGGATAATGTCGTGTCTATTTTGCATATTGTGAATAAGTCTCCTTACGAGAAAAACAGTCTCGATACCGCTGTCGGCTTTGTTAAGAATGGTGATGCCGTTTTGCTGATCGAGGATGCGGTTTATGCTGCTGCTAAAGGTGGAAGTGTGGCTGCCAAACTTGATGGTCTGGATGTTTCTGTATTAGGTTCAGACCTTGTCGCCCGCGGAATTGCTGAAGACAGATTGATCGATGGCGTCAGTGTCGTTGATTATTCCGGCTTTGTAGATCTGGTGGAGGCTAAAGACTCGACACAGTCCTGGCTCTAGTCTGATACGGACAATATGTTCTATTTTTTATTGGAGAATTAATATGTCTATCGAAGTAAATGGTAAATCACTGGAAGTTGATGAGGAGGGTTATCTGGCCAACCTGAGTGACTGGGAACCTGGCGTCGCTGATGTCATGTCGAAGGACGATGACCTGGAGTTGACGAATGATCATTGGGAAATTATTCGTTTTTTGCGTGAGTATTACGAGGAGTATCAAATCGCTCCTGCGGTACGTGTGTTGACAAAGGCCGTTGGCAAAAAACTGGGCAAGGATAAAGGTAACAGCAAGTATCTGTATGAGTTGTTCCCCTATGGCCCCGGCAAGCAGGCCTGCCGCTATGCCGGTCTGCCGAAGCCGACGGGCTGCGTTTGATTGCCGGCGAGCATTGAGGTCCAGTCGCTGGCAATGCCTGTTCATTGCCAGCCTGTTTTAAGACTTCTGTTTGCTGTCTGGTGTGAGTAATGAAATGCAAGCAAGTGATTGCAAACTGACGATTGGTCCAAAGCCAGAGAAACTGCGTGTATTGACGTCAGGTTCGGCATGGATGGTTTGGGCCTGACTGTGCCTTGAGGATAATGCTTTGTCGTATTTATTTGCCATCTTGTTTTATGTTTCTCTCGGTATATTTGCAGTCGGTCTGGCGCTGAAAATACGCCAGTACTGGAATACGCCGGCACCTTTGAAAATCCCTACAACACCCGCACCCATAACTCAGGCAGGTGTTGTATTTCGTATGTTTCGTGAAGTGGTTCTTTTCGAGAGTCTGTTCCGTGCTGCCAAATGGACCTGGATTTTTGGCTGGATGTTTCATCTGGGTCTGGCATTGGCCTTTGTGCGGCACTTGCGTTACGTTGTAAGTTCCGATGCCTTTGTCTGGCCGTTAATTAATAACTGGCTGGTGCAGTTCGCAGGTCAGTATGCCAGCCTGATGATGCTGGTGGGTCTGCTGGGTTTGCTGGGTCGCCGTATTCTTGTAGATCGCGTTCGCTATATATCGGCACCTTCTGATTACCTGATGTTGATACTGATCATTATCATTGCTGTAAGCGGCATGATGATGAGCTTTGTGGCACCAATAGACATTGTAGGTCTGAAGGCTTTTATGACGGGTTTGATGGTGTTGGACTGGCAGGAGTTGCCATCCAGCGTGTTCCTCATCATACATCTGGGTCTGGTGGCAGTGCTGGCGATCATTTTTCCATTCAGCAAGCTGTTACATGCGCCCGGCGTGTTTTTCAGTCCGACCCGTAATCAGGTCGATAATCCGCGTGAAAAGCGCCATATCTCTGATTGGGCAAAAAACTCTGGCCTCGATAGTGCAGACGGTGTTTAGGGTGGATACGGATGGCCAGACCGGATTTTGAAATACCTGAATTAAAGGCAGAGACCGAAGTGCCGGCTGTTCTGGAGGGCACTATGTCCCATAGTGCGCCCTTTATTGCAAAGCCCGAGCATCAGGAACCTCTACATTATCCCGGTGAGTTGGTTGAGGACTGGCATGATCGTGCCATTGCAAAGATGGGTGACTTGTTGGGCAGGTATCGCTCGCTTCCGGTTTATCTTGATTCCTGCGTGAAGTGTGGTGCATGTACGGATAAGTGCCATTATTTTCTGGGAACGTCGGATCCTAAAAATATGCCGGTTGGTCGTCAGGATCTGCTGCGTAAGGTTTATCGCCGTTATTTTACACTGGCCGGCAGGTACTTCCCTCGTCTGGTCGGGGCTCAGGATCTGACACGTGAAGTGCTTGATGAGTGGTATAGCTATTATCATCAGTGTTCGCAGTGTCGTCGTTGTTCTGTGTTTTGTCCCTATGGTATTGATACGGCCGAAATTTCCATGGCTGCCCGTGAGATTTTGAATGATGTCGGTATGGGGCAGAAGTATTGTAATGAAATTATCGCCAAGGTTTTCAGGATTGGCAATAATCTCGGCCTTCCCGAACCCGCACTGGTGGATACGCTGGAGGGCCTTGAGGAGGATGTCCTTGAGGAGGATGGCGTTGATGTTAAATATCCTCTCGACGAAAAAGGAGCAGAGGTGTTACTTGTCACGCCTTCGGCTGATTTTTTTGCTGAACCTCATGTCGATGGCCTGATTGGATACGGTAAGGTTTTCCATGAGGCCGGAATTAGCTGGACGTTAAGTTCTCATGCCTCTGAGGCGGCCAATTTCGGCATGTTTATTGGTTCGTATGAGAATATGCGTAATGTTTCAATGCGCATTCGTGAAGCGGCCCTCGACCTGGGAGTCAAAAGAATCGTATTTGGTGAGTGTGGTCATGCATGGCGGGTAGCCTATAGCTTTTTGAATACATTGGCCGGCCCCTTCGATTTTCTGGATCCCGATTATCCGGTTCCTCAGCACATACTTGAAGTGACTCATGATCTTATCCAGCGTGATGCGATTAAGCTCGATCCGTCTGCCAATGATGACATGATTGTGACTTTCCATGATTCTTGTAATATCGCCCGCGCAAGCCGCATGGGCAATATGCCGGGTGGGCAGTTTGTTATTCCCCGCGATGTTATCCGCGCCGCTGTGAATAATTTTGTCGATATGGCACCTGAAACGACCCATGATGCAACATTTTGTTGCGGTGGTGGCGGTGGTCTGTTGACCGATGATTTAATGGAGCTTCGCGTTAAAGGTGCAGTTCCAAGGGTGGATGCCCTTAGGCGTGTTATTGAGGAGCACGGTGTGACGCATATGGCGGCTATCTGCGCGATCTGCAAGTCGCAGTTCACCAAGGTGCTTCCTTATTATGGTATGGGTATGGATATGATTGTCAGCGTCCATCAGCTTGTCAGTAATGCAATTGTGCTTGGCACCCGACATTAATCAGGTAGCATGTAAATTAAAACATGTTTTTTTCAATAAGACAGTAATAATCAGGAGACTGAAAATGGCAACTCCATGGAGTAAAACCTATAAAGGTGAAGGTCATACTTTTCGTAAGTTTCGCGAAGGTGATAGTCGCTGGGATAGTATGGAAGATAATATCTTTGATGGCGATCATTCTCATCGCTGCCCGACATATGTACACCGTACACCGCCTTGTCAGGGAAGTTGTCCGTCCGGTGAAGATATTCGTGGCTGGCTGCAGATTGTGCGTGGTATGGAGCAGCCGCCGGAAGGAATGTCCTGGCAGGAGTATGCTTTCCGGCGCTCAACTGACGCGAATCCGTTCCCTTCCATGATGGGGCGTGTTTGTCCCGCACCCTGTCAGGATGGTTGCAATCGTAATGAGGTTGAAGACTTTGTGGGTATTAATTCGGTGGAGCATTTTATCGGTGATAATGCCATCAGGCAGGGTTATCGATTTGAAGTGGCTGTTCAGGAATCGGGCAGAAAAGTGGCTATCATAGGTGGTGGTCCCGCAGGTATGGCGGCAGCTTATCAGCTTCGTCGTCGTGGTCATGGGGCTACTGTTTTCGATAATAATGAATTTCTTGGCGGCATGATGCGCTATGGTATTCCTGCCTATCGTACTCCGCGTGATGTGCTGGATGCCGAGATACAGCGTATTGTTGATATGGGTGTTGAAACCCGTATGAAAACACAGGTCGGAAAAGATGTTTCTATGCAGGACATTGAAACAGAGTTTGATGCCGTTATCTGGGCATTGGGTTGTCAGACAGGTCGTGGATTGCCGGTCCCCGGTTGGGAAGGTGCGCCAAATTGTGTGAACGGTGTTGCCTTTCTGAAGGCATTTAATGAGGGCCGTATGCAGGTCACCGCCGATAAAGTGGTATGCGTGGGTGGTGGTGATACCTCTATTGATGTGGTGTCTGTGGCCCGTCGTCTGGGTCATATTGAACATACGAATCCGACTGATCGCCCTGAGCTGGTTGTTCGTGATGGTTATGTTGCGCATGACTCTGCTGTGGCTGCTGCACGTCAGGGTGCGGATGTGACTTTGACTTCTCTGTTCAGGCAGGATGAGATGACAGCCGCCGAGCATGAGGTGAATGACGCATTGACCGAAGGTGTGACAATAAAGACCGGTGTAATGCCTGTTGAGGTGATGCTTACCGACGATGGCCGTGCAATGGGGCTGAAAATAGCCGAATGTGTCATGGAGGACGGTCGTCCTGTACCGGTTGAAGGTACGGAGGAAGTGATTGATGCGGATCTGATTGTTTCCGCGATTGGTCAGGGAGGTGATATGGATGGCCTGGAGGAAATGGCCAATGATCGTAATCTGATTGACGCTGACAGGAATTATGCTGTTCCCGGCAAGCCGGGACATTTTGTGTGTGGCGACATCATTCGCCCTCATCTGCTGACTACGGCAATTGGTCAGGCCTCAATCGCTGTTGATAGTGTCGATCTGTATCTTAAGGAACAGGACTTTATGAATCGTCCGAAAGTTGATGTGCATCATTTTGATTTGCTGGACAAACTGGTTGAAACGGATCATGCGCCGGCTCAATTTGGCAGTGATGCCGCTAATGGTCCTCGCCCCATTGATCAAGGGTTACGTGGCACATTCTCATCTGATTTTGCGATTCATAACTATGAGAATCGCGCCGAGGATGAAATTATCTCTTCGGATATGATCTTTCTGGCTCACTTCGAACATGAGCCCCGCAATAAGCGTGAACAGAAGGTGCCTTCCTCCGATGAGGTGCTCGGACATTTCGATGAGCGACTGATTGGCCTGCCAGAAGAAAATGCCATTGAAGAGGCTAAACGCTGTATGAGCTGTGGCCTTTGCTTTGAATGTGACAACTGTGTGATCTACTGTCCTCAGGATGCCGTGTTCCGAGTCAAGAAGGATCAATATACTACAGGTCGTTATGTTGATACCGACTATATGAAATGTATTGGTTGCCATATCTGTTCCGATGTATGTCCGACCGGCTATATTGATATGGGCATGGGTCAGTAGTTGGCAGGGCTGATGAAAGCGATTCTGATTCAATTACTGTTGGCAGGATTGATGCTTGTGATGGGAGGGGCTGTGGCCAGTGATCGTGTCATTTTGCCGAAGTATCCGCAGCCTGCTGGTGATCAATGTGTGGAGCCGACGGATATTATGCGCCGCGAGCATATGAATTTCATCACACATCAGCGCAATGAGACCGTTTATAAAGGGATACGTGGTATCGCTGCCAGACACTCGTTGAAGGATTGTATCGACTGCCATGTGGGCTATGACGCTCAAGGCAGAGCCGTGCCGATAAATTCAGAAGGCCAGTTTTGTGAAAGCTGTCATAACTATACGGCTGTAAGTATTGATTGCTTCGGCTGTCATCGCACGACTCCCGATGAGTTCAGCAAGGTGCGTCAGCTTACGGGCAAACCCTGACTGGAGCAAACTGAATGGAGAAAAGTAAAAAAGTGACCAGTCAATCCAGACGTTCATTCGTTAAGCAGACTGCCGCCGGCGTCTCTGTGGCGACTATGGCACCCGGTGTGGTTTTGTATAGCATTGCCCGTGCCGCTCGCCATCCCGGTGAGGCGGTAACCGATGAGGTTCGATGGGGAATGCTGATTGATGCGAACAGATGTGCCGATGGCTGTACGGATTGTGTTACGGCATGTCATGAAGAGAATGGTGTTCATCAACTGGGCCGTCCCGCGACGGATGCCCAGTGGATACGCAAGGTGCATTTAAGAGATAAACAAACGGGCAGGGAATACGGCATACCTGTCATGTGCCAGCACTGTGAGAATCCCCCCTGTGTTGATGTTTGTCCTACCGGTGCCTCCTTCAAACGCGCTGATGGGATTGTTCTGGTCGATAAGCATATCTGTATTGGTTGTCGTTACTGTATGCTGGCCTGCCCCTATAAGGCGCGCTCCTTTATTCATGAAGACGTTACTGATCAGGTGGCGCATGCACCGCGTGGCAAGGGCACTGTTGAATCCTGTACTTTTTGCGTTCATAAGCTGGATGCAGGAGAGGGCACAACCGCCTGTGTGCAGGCATGCCAGCATGATGCCTTGATTTTTGGCGATCTGAACGATCCTGACAGCCGGCTTTCCGGGGAGCTTGCCAAATATCCAAGCCGTCAACTTCGTGCTGATTTGCATCTCAATCAGGGTGTGCGCTATCGCAATATCTAGTCCGGTGGTATTCAGAGACAAGACACAGGCATTTATGGGACCGGTTACTTTTACACAGATTGAGGGCAAAAGCTCCAGATACTGGATGCTGCTGGGCACCCTCAGTGCCATGATTGCAGCGGGCTTTGCTGCTGCAATGTATATGGAACACCATGGGCATTATGTAACTGGTATGACGAACCAGATTGTCTGGGGTATGCCTCACATTTTTGCGGTATATCTAATCATTGCTGCCTCTGGTGCGCTTAATGTTGCATCGATTGCATCGGTATTCGGCAGGAGTGCCTATAAGCCATTGGCGCCGCTCTCTGCATTGCTGGCCATCGCACTCTTGACAGGTGGCCTCATTGTTCTGGTGCTGGATCTGGGGAGACCGGATCGGCTGATTATTGCGATGACTTATCTGAATCTGAAGTCCATTTTTGCCTGGAACCAGTTGCTTTATAGCGGATTTATTTTAATCGTTGCCATATACATCTGGTTTATGATGGAAAAAAGAATGCAGAGATATTCCAGGGCAGTGAGTATCGCTGCATTTATCTGGCGCCTGATCCTTACGACTGGTACCGGTTCTATCTTTGGATTTCTGGTTGCACGCCAAGGTTATGATGCCGCAATCATGGCGCCTATGTTTATTATCATGTCTTTTGCCGCGGGTCTGGCCATTTACATTCTTGTATTGATGGCAGCGTATAGCTGGACTGATCGTGAGCTTGGGGATAGTGTTTTGCGTCGTCTGAAGAATCTGCTGGGCATATTTGTCAGTGCTGTTTTGTATTTTGTATTGATTTATCATCTGGCAAATCTTTATGTGGCTGAACATCATGGTATTGAGGCATTTATCTTGTTGGGTAAAAATGGTGGTGGGCAGTACTCAATGGTATTCTGGTGGCTACAGATTATAATGGGTTCAATTGTCCCGTTGATTATTCTGTTTAGTTCATTAAGCAGGCAGCGTTTGATGATTGGTATGGCTTCCGCACTGGTTATACTGGGTGGTCTGGCACAGATGTATGTCATCATTATTGGTGGCCAGGCTTATCCGCTCGATATTTTCCCGGGCATGGAAGTTATCAGTAGTGGTTTTATGGATGGAGTGCCGGAAGTCTATTCGGTCTCGCTGCCTGAGTTTCTGCTGGGCGCAGGCATGGGATTTGGTGTGGCATTGATTATAGTTGTTATTGGCATCTCGATTTTACGCTTTCTGCCACAAAGCCTGGCGGACGAAGTGGTTGACCGCGATGATGCTGCCAGGGCTTCAGCCTGAGATCATTCCGCTGCGATTAAAGACTGATAGAACGGATTTTCCGTGCGGAATATACTGATGTCCCGCGTTTTTATTTCTGCTGCCCACAAATCTTCAGGTAAAACGACAGTCAGCATAGGTTTGTGTGCTGCATTAACCGCATCCGGTTATGAGGTACAGCCTTTTAAGAAAGGTCCGGATTATATTGACCCGCTATGGCTGACGCAGGCCAGTGGTCGGCCCTGCTTTAACCTTGATTTCAATACACAGACGCATGATGAAATCGATGTTTTATGGGAAACACACCGGCAATCCGGTCTTCGATTTATTGAGGGTAATAAAGGATTATTTGACGGCGTTGATCCAGACGGCAGCGACTGCAATGCAGCATTGGCGAAATATTTAAATGTCCCCGTAATACTTGTCATAGATACCGAAGGAATGACACGGGGTATTGCGCCATTGATTATGGGGTATCAGAAATTTGATCCTGATGTTGATATTATTGGAGTTATACTGAATAAAGTAGCGGGTAAGCGCCATGAAAATAAGTTGCGTCAGGCTGTAGAGCGATACTGTAACCTGCCGGTACTGGGGGCTATTCATCGCCATGCTGATCTTGTGATTGATGAGCGTCATCTCGGACTGGTGCCTGCCAATGAATATGATTCCGCACATGAAAAATTAAATATCATAAAAAAACATGTCAGGAATCAAGTCGATATCGATACCCTGATTGAATTACTTCAACTGGAAAAATCTATCGTCAAAAAGCAGTATGAAAAAGATCCATTGATGGAGGTCAGAGTAGGCATTGTCCGAAACTCCGCCTTTGGCTTTTATTATCAGGATGATCTCGATGCATTTGCCAGCCAGAGAGCCGAGCTTGTCGTCATTGATCCGATTCAGGATACACAATTACCGGAAATTGACGGGCTTGTTATTGGTGGGGGATTTCCTGAGGCTTATATGCGGGAGCTGTCCGGTAACAAGCCGATGCGTGATGCGATTAAGGCGGCGGTGCATAATGACCTGCCGGTATATGCCGAATGTGGCGGACTCATGTATTTGTGTCGTGGTATCGAGTGGGGGGGCGAATATTATGAGATGTCCGGTGCCATTGCTGCTGATGTGCGTATGTACCAACATCCACAGGGGCGCGGATACACCATATTGAGATCAACAGGTAAGGCGCCATGGCAGCCAAATATGAGAGATACTGATATATGTGCGCATGAATTCCACCATTCCGGTCTTGAGGATGTGGATGGTGGACTGGACTATGCGTATGAAATTCGGCGTGGTCATGGCATTGATGGCAGCAGAGACGGCATTGTTTTCCGTAATACAGTGGCGGGATATGCCCATCTTCGCTCAACACGAGCCAGCCCGTGGGTCGAGCAATTTGTAAAATTTGTAAAGCAGCATAAGAGGGAATCGGCATGATAATTAATGTTACGGAAGATGCGATCAGGCAGATAGAAATGGCTGCGGAGCAATCCGGTGCAACAGGTTTGCCATTAAGAATCGCAACAGTACGCACACCGGAAGGTGGTCTGGATTATCGCATGGGATTTGATGACAATGGTATTAAGAGTGGTGACAGTCAGGATTCTGCAGGAAGTGTAATTGTGGTTGTTGCTGCTGCTGATCAATCTTTGCTGGAGGGTACGGTGCTGGATTATGTTGAAATTGAACAGGGACAGTTTCATTTCATTTTTGATAATCCCAATGATCCAGGTCACTCCAGGAAAGGCCATAAAAAATAATATGGTGTTGCTGGTGTGACAGGCTGGATACAAGTTCGGCAGGATTATAAAATCAGGAGCATACATGCGCCCATCACAAATACATAAGATATTAAACCGGGAGTTTGAAAGTGCAGAGCATGGACACCATACCCCTGTTATGCTATGGGGGCCACCCGGTGTTGGAAAATCTCAGCTCGTTAGTCAGATTGCAGCAGAGTATGGTGTGCATGTTATTGATATACGGCTATCCCAGATGGAGCCTTCTGATTTGCGTGGCATTCCTTTTCGTATCGGAGACATGGTTGAATGGGCTGTTCCTTCCCTATTGCCGGATGTTGGACGGCATGGTGAGAAAGGCATACTATTCCTTGATGAAATCACTTCTGCACCACCAACAGTTTCTGCCGCTGCCTATCAATTAATCCTGGATCGTCGTCTTGGTGAATATAAAGTGCCTGAAGGCTGGGTAATCTTTGCGGCAGGCAATCGCCATGGAGATCGAGGTGTCACTTACACAATGCCGGCACCTCTTGCCAATCGATTCTCCCATTATGAATTTGACGTGCATCTGGATGACTGGGTGGTCTGGGCCTGGCAGAATCAGATTGACGAGCGAGTCATTGCCTTTTTACGTTTCCGTCCAGAGCTGATATTTAACTTCGATCCGGCACATAACCCGGTCGCTTTTCCATCTCCTCGCTCATGGGAATTTGCACACCGTGCGTTACAGAAATTTCATGGCAATGAGAATCTGCTTGCTGGTGCTCTGCAATCCTGTGTCGGGCCGGCGGCCGGTATTGAATTGAAAGCCTTTGTTGATAATCTGGAAAAACTGCCTGATATTGATGCCATCCTGGCCGGAGAAAGTATCGCCATACCAGAAGAAATTGATCTGCAATATGCTGTTGCATCTTCACTGGTTGGTCGTGCGATTCGTGTTAAAGATCAAGACAATGCCGATAAAATTTTTGGCCATATACTGAACTATGCCGGCAGGTTTCCACAAAAGGAAATGGGTGTAATGCTGATTGCTGATATGCATCGAGTTATTGGCGAACCGGTTTTCAGCGTACCCGAGTTTGCTCAATGGGCGGAGCGCGTTTCGGATATAATATTATATTCCTAGCCCATCTCTATGTCTGACTCCGTCGAAACAAAGCTCAGTGCAGCTCGAACCAGACTGATTTTGGAGCGTCCTTTTCTTGGGGCATTGGTTTTGAGATTGCCTATGGTCGATGCGACTGAATGGTGCAGGACAACGGCCACCGATGCCCGATCATTCTTTTACAATGATGAATATATTGGTTCATTATCGCTGGAGCAGACACAATTCATGTTGGCGCATGATGCTCTGCATTGCGCACTGCTGCATTTTGTGCGGCGTCGGCACCGCGAAAAGCACCGCTGGGATATCGCATGTGATTTTGCGGTCAACTCACTGTTAATCAACGATGGGCTGAAACCTCCACTGGATGCGTTATACCTGAAAGAATATGAAGGCATGACTGCCGAGGAAATTTATCCGCTGGTTGATGACTGGTTGAATCAGGAGCCGACAGACCAGCATCTTTATGATGAAGAATCCAGCTCGAATGAGTGTGCCGGGTTTGATGATTATGGTGCCGATGAAAAAGATATTAGTGATGAGCGGCATGGCGGTCAGAGCACTGAAAAAAATAAAAAATCCTTATCGGGCAAGCAGGGTGGAAGAAATGGTCGTGATGCGGATCATACGGCAGACCAGAATATAGAGAAGGGCAGCGTCCCGCCGCCACCCTTAAAAGAAACGGAAAGAGAGCAGCTTGCAGTACAGTGGCAGCAGCGTATGGCCGGGGCGGCACAAACCGCCATGCAGGCCGGCAAGCTGGGTGGCGGTATGGCCCGCATGGTGGATCATTTATTACAGCCACAGTTGCCATGGAGAATGCTACTGGCTCGCTATATGACGGCGGTTGCCAGAAATGATTATAGCTTTACCCGGCCTTCCTCGCGCCGTGAACAGAGTGGAGCAATTTATCCGGCCCTGAGAAACCCGCAGATTAATCTCGTGGTGATCGTTGATATCAGTGGTTCCATTGTTGACAATGAAATGAATGACTTTTTCAGTGAGATTAATGCCATCAAAGGGCAGATTTGTGCGCGTGTAACCCTGCATGCCTGCGATGCCCGGATGGTCGATAATGGTCCCTGGATATATGAGGTATGGGAAGACATCATCATGCCTGAAGATATCAAGGGTGGTGGTGGAACAGATTTCCGTGTGGCGATTGAGTGGGTTAATCAGCGCGATCAGCAGCCTGACCTGCTGGTTTATTTTACCGATGCCCAGGGACATTTTCCGGATATGGCTCCAGCCTGTCCGGTGCTTTGGCTGGTCAAGGGCAGAGCCCACGTCCCATGGGGGCAGAGAATACAGTTGAATTAACATGGAGCTGACAAATGAAGATCTGTTGCGACTGAATGTTCTGATGGCGCGGCATCCATGCGCGATACGTATTGATGAAAATCGTATGCAGGTTTTCGGTTTGACAGAAAGTGGTGAAGCGCGTGTTGATTTGAATCCGACGGGCAGACATGAGCAGTATGTGCGCAAGGTACGTGAGTTTCTTTCCGGTCATGTCTTTGGCTCTCCCGGTGGCTATCCGGTATTTATCAATCGCTGGACACGTATGGGGCAGGTCAGAAGCGAGAATCTGCAACAGCTATTAATGCTTGGAGAACCGGAAGCTGTCGCAGCGGTAGCACATGCTGAAGGGCTGACGCCCGAAGTGGCACATTATGCCTGGTGGTGTATGCCTGAATCTGAAAATGCGCGGTGTATGCTGGGAAAAGAAGCGATAGTCAATAGTGAGCTGGGACCCATACTGGCTGATCATCTGTTTGAGCATCTGGCATTTGAGACCGAACCCAAACCCATGATTGAATCTGTACGCCTGATATTGCAGCAGGGAATGATTGATGAGGACAGAAAGCATAAACTTTGGCGTGCCAGCCAACGAAAGAATGTTTATCTGATTGGTTTTATGCGGTCATCGGCCAAAGTCATGCCCCATGATCGGTGTGCGCATGAGATATATGTCGCTGCCGACGAAATACTCAAGCAACTAAAGCAAAACCGGTTTGCGGCAAAACTTCTCTGGGCATTAAGCGAGGAAGGGCAGGGCTTTTTAATCGCCGCCTATACGGTATTCAAAAAGCCGGCGGATCAGGATGTTGTTGTATATTTGCTGGATACCATGCAGGAAAAAATGTCTGATATGTTGCCGATTGCACAGAATAAGCCATTCAACAAAATAGAAGAAATCAGTGAGCTGACCACGCAATTACTGGATACAGGCAGTGACAATTTTGCCCATGCCGATCAGGAATGGAAGATTCTGGTGAATGAGGTGAGTGAAAATCATGCCCTTATAGCCCTGTTGGAATCATTATTGTGGATTTCACAAATATCGGAGTCATTGATCACCCGTATTTTCTCACAGACTACGGCCGAAGGAACCTTGATGCGGAAAAAACTGAAACCCGTGACAGACCATATTTTCTATCGATTGGACCATTTACTGAGCCAGCGCGAAGGTCATTGATTCATGGAATACCGGGTGACATTAAAATCAGGCGGGCGCAGTTTTCCGGTCCATGAAAAAGAGAGCATTCTCATGGCCGGATTGCGTGCCGGCATCAACCTGAAATATCAATGTGACAATGGTTCCTGTGGAGAATGCCTGTCTCGCCTGATTAAGGGGGAAGTGAAAACACTGAAACCATCCAGCTACTGTCCTGGTGAGGCCCAGCGAAGTCAGGGATATTTTCTGCCTTGCAGCTGTACTGCCCGCGGCGATATTGTAGTGGAAGCTGCGGAGCACCGTGATGCTGCTGAAATGCCCCGCCAGAAAATTACGGCCAGAATCAGAAAAATACAGCCTGTTCAAGAAGATATTCTGATAATGCAGCTTAGAACCCCGCGTACCCGAACATTACAGTTTCTGGCTGGACAAACGGTGACCCTTGAGCTGAGTCACGGTGCCCATCAGACGCTGGCAGTCGCCAGTTGTCCCTGTAATGGTATGCTGCTTGAGTTTCATGTGCGACGCTCAGACAGCAGATTCAGTGACCACCTGTTCGGTGATTTGTCTGGTAATGGAGAAGTGCAGATAAAAGGGCCTGGCGGACAGTTTATTCTCGATGAAGAATCAACCCGGACACTGGTGTTTATCGCCTATGATACGGGATTTGCAGGCGTGAAAAGCCTGATAGAACATGCGCTGGCATTGGAGATACCACAGGATATTCACTTATATCGGGTGGCATGTGGTTCAGGAGAAAACTATATGCAAAATGTCTGTCGTGCCTGGCATGATGCGATAGATAATCTGCATTACCATGCCTTTCCCCATCATATTAACATGGATGCTTCCGATGAAAAAAAAGCCAAACTCGGCAGAATGTTGATTATGGAGCTGGAGAAAGAAGGTAACGACCTGATAACCGGTTCCGACGTATATCTTTCCGGCAGAAAGGAGATAGTATCCGTTCTCGATAACATGCTGCTCAATAAAGGACTGATCAGGGATCGTCTTTTTGTACAGGAAATTTAATCCACTTGTAACCGTTTCCGGCACAATGCCCGGATCAGAACACGGTCAGGCATCTGATAGCCGACGTGTGGGGCAGGATTCTTGTTTCACTCCGGCCTTGATGCCTTGCGGTCAGGCAGATCCGATCGCCTCCATAAAAGGCCGGGGTTACAATGCCTGATTCGATACACTACCCATTGTAACAAAAGAATAGCCTGTGGTGGAACCATACAATGACTGTACATTTCAAAGCTGGTGCGCATAATAGCCGCACCGAGTAACCTGGTGGAACTTATGTCATCTCTAAAATTTATACTGATCGTTGTACTACTTGCTGTTTCGAGTGCCCTGCATGCACAGAGTCTGTTGGATGTTTATCAAGCGGCGAAACTGTCTGATCCCACATGGTTGGGACAGATAGCCAGAAATACCGCAGCCCGGGAGGCTACTATGCAAAGCCGCTCCAATTTTCTGCCGAATATCCGTTTATCGGCGGACACAGTCAGCAATTTTAATGATTCCCAATCATTTCAATCGAGCTTCCTTGACCGGCGCGAAAAATACAACTCAAACAGTTGGACATTGAGTATCACTCAGCCGATCTTCCGTATGTCCAATTATGCGCAACATCGTCTGGCGAAGGTAAGTGTGCAACGGGCAGATGCGGAGCTGGCAGCATCTGCACAGGATCTCATACTGCGTGTCGCTCGTGCATATTTTGATGTCCTGACCGCCGAGTCTGAACTGACGGCGGCGGAAGCTGAAAAAACCGCTATTGAACGCCAGTTGGATCAGGTCCAGAAACGTTTTGAAGTCGGTCTGGTCGCGATTACGGATGTGCATGAAGCCCAGGCCAGCTTTGATCTCGCTATTGCCAATGAGCTGGTTGCACAAAACGAACTGTTACTGGCGAAAGAAGCGCTCAGCGAAATTACCGGCGATACCTACGGGTCGCTTGATGGACTAAAAGAAGCGATCAGGCTGGCTTCGCCGGAGCCTGATGATATCGATGAGTGGGCAAAGCGTGCCATTGAAAACAATCATGTTCTGGCAGCCAGTCAGGCCGCCGTGGAGGCCGCTCGACAAAACATTAAGCGGCAGAAATCAGGCCACTATCCGACTCTGGATCTGGTCGCCACAGGACAAAACAGCACCAGCCACAGCAGGAACTCTGGTGGCGATACGGACAGGGAAACTATCGGCCTGCAGTTTACATTGCCTGTCTATTCGGGGGGCTTGACATCATCCAGGGTGCAGCAGGCTGTGGCCGAGCTGCAACAGGCGAAAGAGGAACTCACCCGAACCCGGCGTTCCATTGAAAAGCAGGTTCGCAACGCCTATCTGAATGTCATCAGTGACATCAGCCGCATACAGGCTTTGCGTCAGGCCATGGTTTCCTCGCAAAGCGCCCTGGATGCAACCGAAGCCGGTTTTGAGGTGGGTACCCGCACTATCGTCGATGTGCTCAATGCACAACGCATTCTATATAGCTCCATTTCCGATTTTCAGCAGGCACGCCATGACTACATTATCAACGGTCTGGAGTTAAAACAGGCATCCGGGCTGTTATCCGGAGACGATATCCGCAATGTTGACCAGATGCTGGAGGCTGATCAGGCGGGGCGGTAATGCCCCTGTTTTCAGGTGAACTGAAGAAGTGGGGTTCAGGGAGGGATGACAGGTGAGCCCGGCACCTAAAGTTTGAAAAGTGAAGGTGTCCTGGCATTCACCAGGGGGATAATCTCTGTTTCAAAGAGGCTTTCCTGGGCCCACTCATTTTCTCCGATGCGTGTAATCAGCAGAGCCTCCATGGCGGGTTCCCTGCCGACGATCATAAACATCCTGCCGTCTGTTTTAAGCAGGCCATGAAAGCGCTTATCCATGGTTGGCAGAGAACCGGTGAGCACGATCACATCAAACTGCTCGCTGGATTGCAGGTCCATGGCATCGCCGACTTGCAGAGATATATTCTCATACCCGTCGCTGGCCAGATTGTAGCCGGCCTGCCGATGCAGGTCCTGATCAATTTCATAACTGACAACCGAATCAGCCAGCCCGGCCAGGCAGGCGGTCAGATAACCGCTGCCGGTACCGACTTCCAGTACACGGTCATCGGTGTTGACAGACAGCGACTGCAGGATACGGGCTTCGAGTTTGGGTTCCATCATACTGGCCCCGGAGTTGAGGGGAATGCGTATATCGGCAAAGGCAATATCCCGGTATTTTTTAGGTACATAGTGTTCGCGTTTTATGCGGTTGATAAGGTTCAGCACGCGGCTATCCAGCACATCCCAGGTTCGGATCTGTTGTTCCACCATATTAAAACGGGCCAGTTCGGCATCCATGATTCGCACTCCTGCATCAATGAGGTGGCATAGAGTATGTATTTTGCTGTGTTCAGGCAAGGGAATGTATGTATCCGGTACCTTTATGGCGGGCGAACCGACTGAGCGGTCAACAGCGGCGGTCCTGAAAATCATTGAGGGTGACTCCGCTCCCTGTATCATCGCTATTAGTTTCTAACCAAACCCCATCTGATTGGGTAGCCAGAGAACGATACCCGGCAGTGTAATCAGTGTTGCGATAGTGATGGTGTCTGCGATAAAAAACGGTATGACACCGCGAAACACATCCTGAACCGAGCATTCGGGGCGTACCCCTGCCACGACAAAACAGTTTAATCCAATGGGTGGAGTAATCAGGCACAGCTCCGCCATTTTAACCACGATGATGCCAAACCAGATGGAGCAGCCAGTATCCGTCAGGCCAAAGGCTGAATCCGCCGCCGAGATCCCTTCGCCGCCATTGAGCGCAATGACTGCCGGATATACGACAGGCAGAGTCAGCAGCAACATACCAATGGCGTCCATGAACATACCGAGAACAGCATAAGCCAGCAGGATCATAATCAGGGTCAGCATGGGGTTTTGTTGCAGACTCACTATCCATTCAGAGAAGGCGCCGGGCAGATCGGCGAAACCCAGGAAACGCACATAGATCAACACTCCCCAGATGATGGTGAAGATCATGGCCGTCAATTTTGCGGTTTCCATCAGGGAATTTTTCAGGCTATCCCAGCGCATTCCCTTGTAAATGGCCATGACAAGGATGATAAAGGCGCCCAGGGCACCTGCTTCCGTAGGTGTGCCGACACCGCCATAGATGCATACCATGATGATGGCGACTACAGCGAATACCGGCAAAGCGGGCGCCAGAGTTTCAAATCGTTGTTTCCAGCTAAACCCGGCGACCGGTGGACCAAAATCCTTGCGCATCTTTGCCATGAATACAACCAGCCCGGCATAGATCAGAGCAGACACGACACCGGGCAGGAAGCCGGCCATTAACAGGGCGCCGACATCCTGTTCAACGATGATGGCATATATGACCAGAATGGCTGACGGCGGGATGAGTGAGGCCAGCGTACCACCGGCGGCGACTACGCCTGCGGCAAAGCGTTTGTCGTAGCCCAGTTTGAGCATTTCAGGAATTGCAATGCGGGCAAACACCGCAGAAGTTGCCACCGAAGCACCTGATACCGCGGCGAAGCCCGCGGTAGAGAATACGGTTGCGACGCCCATGCCACCCGGCAGCCAGCCGATCCAGCGTTTGGCTGCCTCGAACAGGGCGCGAGTCAGTCCTGCATGGTAAGCCAGATAGCCGATCAGGATGAAGGTGGGTATCAGCGACAGGGCAAGCGTGGAAACCTTGGAGTGAGGTATGGTGCCGGCCATCTTTACAGCAACAACAAAACCTTTTTCAAATCCCATGCGGGCCGAGAAAATCCACAACAGGCCGAGAAAGCCGGCGACCGCCGCCGCAAAGGCGACGCGCACCCCCATGACAACCAGCAGCAACATCAGGCCGGTGACCCAAAGGCCAATCTCAACAGAGTCCATTGGCAGGGCCTACCAACCTGATGATTTTGATGAATGTATTCAGAGAACCTCTAAAAGCCGTAGCGAGCGACACCAGGGCAGGGCATATACAGCGCAGCAATCGCAGTGTATGGATTGATAGATGAGAATTATGAGCGCCACGCAACGCTGCCATGGCGGCATGCAGCAGGTTTTCAGGGGTTCCCTTCATTGTGTAGAAGTCGTAGCGATATTGGTTTTGTCGGTGTCACCGAGCAGCGATTCGGCATTTCTGGAGGCGACTAAGGCGGCATCCTCAATCAGGGGAATTGCTACGGGCCGGTTCGTATTCAGACGAATGGCGCGCCCATAGGCCCAGAGTTGCAGTATCAGGCGCACCGCAAGCAAAATGAATGCGACAGGCACTACCAGCTTGGCGGGCCATGTTGGCAGGTTAATATCCAGCGAGGAATCGCCTATGTCGTAGGCCCTCCAGAAGTGCAGGGAAGAACCATAAACAAGCGCCAGAGTGACCAGCAGCATGAGTAATGTGGACAGGAGCTCGGTAAACCAGAGAAAGCGGCCGCGGATACGGGCGACCGCAATATCCATGCGGATATGCCCGCCCTGTCGCTGCGTATAGGCCAGCCCCAGAAAAGCCATAAACGCCATGGCCTGTTCAATCCAGTCAATATAGCCACTGATGGGTAGAGAAAAAAGCCAGCGCCCCAGGACATTGGTCGTGGCGAAGAACACCAGCGCAAAGATAACCAGCCCGCCCATCAGGGTTAATCGGGACTCAAGCCGGTATAGCAAACGGTCAATCCGGCTTAGCCTGCTGTTATCCTGTGCAATATCCGCATTCTGGGGCATGAATATCAGCCCATACAGGCAGCGTACAAGGCGCAGGACGGGACCGGCGCAATAAGTATGACGGGTTGCTCAGACATGCCCGGCGCACCGGTCTTATTTGTCAAACAGCCTGGCCGTGAAATCAAACAGTGCCCCGGCGTCAAATTCCTCGCCATACTTATTCACCCAGTCAGCCCGCACAGATTCGGCCAGATTGTTCAGTTCCGTCGTTTGTTGCGATGTAAAGGTTATCAGACGCAAACCTGATTCCTTTAACTCTTTGTCGTACTTGCCTGTGGTATTGTTATTGTAGTTATCGACATAGTAGGCAATGGCCTCATCCACAGAACCCAGCAGGGCCTCCCTGTGTGCCGGTTTCAGGGCCTTGAGCGCATCGCTGTTGACCACGACCGGGCAGTTTGCCGTTCCCAGATTGAGATTGGTTGTCGCCCATTGCCCCACCTTGTAGGATTTGGTGGCCAAGTGTGCATGTGGTGCAAATGAAGCGGCATCAATAACACCGGAATTCATGGCCTGACGTACTTCAGAGAAAGGCACGCTGGTTTTTACGGCTCCAAGTTTACCCAGCACACCCATGATACCACCGGGTCCGCGTACCCGCAGGCCCTTGAAATCAACAAGCCTTGTCAGTGGTTCGGTTCTACTGACGATGTTGTATTGCGGCAGCGGTGTCGGCATGAGCAGAGTTGCATTCCAGCGGGCCAGATCTTTGACGACGATAGGATGTTTATAGACTTCGGAGTAAATATCGGCGATACGGGCGAGGGAAACGTTTTTGGAGAACGGCAGTTCCGTGACGGTAAGCGTCGGGTTCTTATCGGTGTGATAAAAAGAGCAGAACTGGGCCATCTCAAATGCGCCGATAGAAATACCATCGAGATTTTCCCTGGACTTGGACAGGCCACCGTAGGAAATTTTGAGCTTGAACTCACCGCCGGTTTTTCGCTCGACCAGCTCAGCCAGCTTTTCAACGTTTTCCGTGAAGGCCCTGCGCTTACCCCAGAGCGACACATTCCAATCAACTGCTGCATGAATATCGGCAGCAAACAGGCCTCCCGCAATCACGGCAAGCATTAAAGTACGCGGTATGCCAAACATTTTCAATCTCCTTTGTTGATGAGCATGTATGAATAATGTATATTCATTATAGCCCAGATAAATACACTAATACATATTTCTTTCGGGAGCTGATGGATAAATATGGATGAGTGGTATGGTGTCTGGACAGGCTTGCTATTCCCCGTTAACCTGGATACCTTGCGGGCTTCAAATCAGGCTTCCGTGAATCCGTTCATCAATCGGCTGTCAGGCGATTGACCCGGTTTTTACGTCTGACCCCGACTATCCCGGCGCAAGGGGATATGACGCCTCGTCTGCGCCGCAAGTATTTTTAGGGAATTATATATGAGCGCCATACCGAAGGATTTTATCCGCAAGACCGCACAGGTCTCGCAAGATGTTGCCCGACCGTTCGCTAACTCAAGGAAAATCCATATTGAGGGTTCGCGGCAGGACATCCGCGTACCCATGCGGGAAGTTATGTTGACGCCCACGCGCACAGCCGAGGGTATTGAAGAAAATCCACCGATTACGGTTTATGACACTTCCGGCCCCTACAGTGATCCGGATATTGAGATCAATCTGCTGGAGGGATTGCCGGACATTAGAGGTAACTGGATTGAAGAACGTGGTGATACTGAATTGATGGAGCAACCGACCTCCGCATTCAGCCGTGCCCGCCAGTCGGATCCGGCGCTGGCGAATCTGCGTTTTGAACACCTGCAGCAGCCGCGCTGCGCTTTGCCGGGCAGAAACGTCACGCAAATGCACTATGCCAGACAGGGCATGATCACGCCGGAAATGGAATATGTAGCGATTCGGGAAAACCAGCGATTGCAGGAATTCAGAGCCGACAGTCGATACGCCTCCCTGCTGAAGCAGCATCCGGGTCAGGATTTTGGGGCATCTATTCCGCGCGACATTACAGCAGAATTTGTCCGTGACGAAGTGGCCCGTGGTCGAGCCATTATTCCGGCCAATATCAACCATCCAGAGTTGGAGCCGATGATTATCGGTCGTAATTTTCGCGTCAAGATTAACACCAATATCGGCAATTCAGCCGTGGCCTCCTCGATTGAGGAAGAAGTGGAAAAAATGGTCTGGTCGGCTCGTTGGGGAGGAGACACGCTGATGGACCTGTCAACCGGCAAAAACATTCACGAAACACGGGAATGGATTCTGCGCAATGCACCGATTCCGATCGGCACCGTGCCAATTTATCAGGCACTGGAAAGAGTCAATGGCAAGGCCGAAGAGCTGACCTGGGAACTATTCAGGGACACCCTGATCGAGCAGGCCGAGCAGGGTGTAGATTATTTTACAATTCATGCCGGGGTCAGACTGCAATATGTGCCGCTGACGGCGAAGCGTGTTACCGGCATTGTTTCGCGTGGCGGATCGATCATGGCGAAATGGTGTCTGGCGCACCATAAGGAAAGTTTCCTTTATACGCACTTCGATGAAATCTGCGAGATTATGAAAGCCTATGATGTATCCTTTTCGCTGGGAGACGGGCTCCGTCCGGGTTCCATTGCGGATGCCAATGATGCCGCCCAGTTTGGCGAGCTTGCAACACTGGGTGAGTTGACGGCGAAGGCCTGGGAGCATGACTGTCAGGTCATGATCGAAGGCCCCGGTCACGTACCGATGCAGATGATCAGGGAAAACATGGACAAGCAGCTTGAACAGTGTTTTGAGGCACCTTTTTATACGCTTGGGCCGCTGACAACGGATATCGCCCCCGGTTATGACCACATTACCTCCGGTATCGGTGCCGCCCAGATCGGCTGGTATGGTACAGCCATGCTCTGTTATGTGACTCCCAAGGAACACCTGGGCCTGCCAAACAAGGCCGATGTTCGCGAAGGCATTATTACCTACAGGCTGGCGGCACATGCAGCCGATCTGGCGAAGGGTTTTCCGGGTGCGCAGATACGCGATAATGCCTTATCCAGGGCACGTTTCGAGTTCCGTTGGGAAGACCAGTTCAACCTGTCGCTTGACCCGGAAAAGGCGCGCGAATATCACGATCAAACCATGCCCAGACAGGCACACAAGGTGGCGCATTTCTGCTCTATGTGCGGGCCCAATTTCTGCTCCATGAAAATTACCCAGGATGTGCGTGACTACGCCGCCAAACATGGTACGCCGGCAATGGACGCGATTGAACAGGGCATGCAGGAAAAGGCGCAGGAGTTTTTGCGTCAGGGTGGTGAAGTGTACAGGAAGCTCTGAGTCTGCCAGAGTTGTTCTGCTTTTAGCCCAGATACTCTGTCCGTGGTGGAGGCGGATCACAGGCGTCGCTGGCCAGTATTTCGATAGCGTGACCGATGCGCTCAACCAGTGTGCGGATGATGGCTTCACCTTTTTCCCGTGTGGCGAGGGTCGGATCACCCCAGCAGCCGCTTGGACTGATAATACCCCGTTCGGCCTGTCGGTCACGGGTAAAGGGACCAGGGCCGAGTCGGGGCGTCAACTCCGGTACAGCCTTGTCCTGTTGCACCTTGTCCGGGTACATGAACAGCATCATACTGGTTTCCATTTCATCCGCATGACTGCCAAGCGGCTGTTCGGAGATGTCCCGTTCCAGATCTTCGAGCATGGTTGTGAAGTCGCTGTAATCCATGGTCACGCCATCAGCAAGTAGAGACAGCCGGGCAGGTTCCAGTCCCCAATGAGTACTGATGCCCGTGTTCAGCACATAAAATTTATCGGCACCCTGTTGATGCAGAGACTCAAAAATCTGTATTACGGTATCCTCAAAGGTCTTTTTTTGCAGGGAAATTGAACCCGGATACTCGACAAACGCCGGATAATAGCCATAGGTGAGTAACGGCAGAATGATGACATCATGTTGCTCGGCAATCCTGTCAGCCAGATATTGTGCAGTCAGGGCATCCGTATTGAGAGGCAGGTGGAGGCCGTGTTGCTTGCTGGCGGCACCAAGCGGCAGAACAACAACACGATCCTGTTTTATAAGGGATTCAGCCTCCGGCCAGCCCAGATTTTCCAGATAATGGCCTTTCACTGATCGGCAGATGCCAGCCGTTGCAGGCAGTTCTGGAATGTTTGATCGTCGATATTCAACAGGCTTTCGCCGACATGAACCTCCATAAAGCTGCTCATATTATCGACTCCCTTCAGATAAGATGGATAAAATTTTCCAGCCACCCATATACCGGACTCTCTGGCGATATGATCCCTGATTTTCTCAAGCATATTCACATCCTGTGCGAAGTGAACATGGAACATATTAACGACCGGCTGTTGGGGGTAACAGACCAGTCCGGGGATATTCTTGATGAGCCCGGCGATCATTTGGGCCCGCCTGATATAAGTGGGAATATGGGGTAGATATCGATCCATGCCCATGTGCGCGGCGACCACCATGGGATGCAGTTGATACAGATTGCCCCCCTGACGCCTGAGCCATATTCGGGCCTCATCAATAAAGGCCTGCTCGCCTGCAAGCATAGCACCACCGATGCCGCCCAGGGTCTTATAAAAGGATACATAAACCGAGTCGAAAGGCCGACTGATATGAGAAAGCTGAAAATCATTCTCCTGACTGTAATAATGCAGGCACTCCCATAGCCGTGCGCCATCCAGATGGATATAAGACACATATTGACGGGCTGTTTCAATCACACGATTGAGTTGCTGCCATTCTGGCAAAAGTCCTCCGGCCCAGCGCTGTGGCAGCTCCAGCAGCAATGATGAAGCAGAACCATCAAGGGTAGAAAAGTCATCAGGTTCTATCAGGCGCTGGTGCTCACCCAGCAGGCTGGCCTGCAAGCCGTGTAAAAAACGATAGCCCTGCTGCTCGTTTATTTCAAGGTGGCTGGTGGGGTGATAAGCAATTCGGGTCAGCTTTGACTGGTCGGCTCTTATGCGCAGGGCAATCTGCTGTGCCATCACGCCACTGGGCATAAAAACAGCGGCCTCTTTTCCCAGCATTCGAGCTACTTCCGCCTCAAAGTCATTCAGAAACGTGCCTTGACCGTACCGGTCAGCATCAACATCGAAATGCCGGGCGTACTCGGCCATATCCTGATACAGCGTGGGAATACTGGTTCTGCCATGCATATAAAAGTGCTGTCGGCATTGCCTGTATAATGTGGCATGATCACTCATCTGTGCTGCCTGTCAGGAACGGTAATCTGCATTGATGCTGACATAGCCGTGCGAGAGATCGCTTGTCAATATTTCAGTCTCATATTTTCCATGGTTCATATTGATCGTGATGGTTATTTCATCGCGCTGCATAACACGGATGCCATCCTCTTCCAGATACCATTTATCTTTTTCTCCCCCACGGATAACACAGACATCATCCAGAAAAATATCCACCTTTGCCAGCTCAAACGGTTCAACCGGCGCACGCCCCACTGCTGCCAGGATACGCCCCCAGTTTGGGTCCTGACCAAATAATGCCGTTTTGACCAATGGCGAAAGTGCTACCGTGCTGCCTATGGTCCTGCACTCCTCGTGGTTGTGACCACCGGTTACACGGATGCGTGCCAGCTTGGAAGCACCTTCGCCGTCACGAACAATAAGCTCGGCAAGCCGCCGGCATACCAGAGTCAGCTTGGCCGTAAAGGCGTCATAAACGGCATCATTATCTGTCACAGACAGCCGACCTTTGCCTGTCGAGCAGACAACACAGGCGTCATTGGTCGAAGTATCACCATCAATCGTAATACAGTGGAAGCTGTCATCAACGGCAGTCTGTAGTGCCTGCTGCAACAATGGGCGGGGCACAGCCGCATCGGTGGCCAGAAATGCCAGCATGGTTGCCATATTGGGATGCACCATGCCGGCACCCTTGCTGATGCCGGTGATTCGGCAGGGCAGCCCATTGATGGAAAAGTGTTCCGTGGCAATCTTTGGCACCGTATCGGTAGTCATAATGGCCTGCGCGGCAGCCTGCCAGTTTTGCGCAGACAGATTTTGCAGTGCCCCGTCAATCCCTTTCCTGACTTTGTCCATTGGCAGATATTCACCGATGACCCCGGTGGAGAAAGGCAATACCGATTCAATCGGAGTATGCCGAAGTTCAGCCAGATAGCCGCAGCTATCGAGCGCATCCTGCAATCCCTGTTGACCGGTACCGGCGTTGGCATTGCCGGCATTGACCATCAGATATTGCGGTGATGTTGCCTGTAGATGTCTGATGGCGATGATAACCGGTGCTGCTGCAAACAGATTGCGGGTGAACGTTGCGGCGGTTGCGGTACCGTCAGCCAGCGAGAAGACAACAAAATCGTTTCGGTCACTATAATGAATACCGGTATCGGCAACACCTGCCTCAACACCCTCAATGGCATACTGATCCGCTGACAGAGTTTCGGTATCATGTGAGGGAATCATAAAAACCTCCAGAAATCAGGGGGAGTTCCATACCTGCTTTAGAACCCGGATGCCCATCATAACACCAAAGAAAAACGGGTTTCCATGACTAAACGATACGGCCCGGAGAGGGCAATTTGACAAGGTTCAGGGGAAGAACAGGGGTTTAACCGCCAAAAGAAGGGGACTTATCGGGGAAAGTTGACAAAACCACGGCTGGCGTGTATAGTATGACACATATACAGAGACAACAAATCCCATGAAAAAGCGCATCGCGACCACCCTTTCCCTGTTCTCCATCATGGAGAAATATCCGACGAAATCCGACGCGATCCGCTACATAGAACGCGTCCGTTGGGGAAATTCACCGGTCTGCACGAAGTGCGGTTGCGATACGAAGATCACGCCGCAGGCAAAGCATCCGGGCCGGTACTGGTGCGGACACTGCCGGGGCTATTTCACGGCCCTGACGAATACGCCGCTGGAATACAGCAAGGTTGATCCGCACAAGTGGATATTCTGCTCCTGCCTGCTGATGACGGCCCGCAAGGGGATATCCGCCATGCAGCTTTCCAAAGAGATTGATGTGCATTACTCGACTGCCTGGTATATGCTGCACCGTCTGCGTCTGGCTTGCGGTGACGACATGGAGGCCCTGCAAGGCGAGGTCGAGATGGACGCAACCTACTTCGGAGGCAAAGAAATGAACAAGCACTCGTACAAGAAGCTGAACGCCGGACGCGGCACCGTGGGCAAACAGCCGGTTGTCGGGATGAGGGAACGCGGCGGAAAGACGAAGGCCGTTGCGGTCCACGCCGAGAACCGGGAGGTCGTCATGAGGCTGGCCGGCGAGAACGTCAGGAAAGGATCAACCGTCTGCTCGGATGAGGCCACTGCCTACGACTCACTGGGCCGCGACGGATACAAGCACGAGAAGGTCAACCACTCGGCCAAGGAGTACGTCAACGGCATGGCCAGCACCAACAGCATCGAGAGCGTCTGGGCGGTCCTCAAGCGCGGATACAACGGCATCTACCACAACTGGAGCAAGAAGCACTGTCAGGCCTATGTGAACGAGTTCGCCTTCCGTCTGAACGAAGGGAACTGCGAGCGCGACATGCAGGACCGGCTGAATGACTTGTTCCGGGCGATGGTTGGCAAGACCATCACCTACGAAGAGTTGACGGCATGACGATAGCTACGTCCATCTCCCCGAGGGTCAATTCTACGGGGACCGGGCGCCGGATTGCAAAGCGCCGCTCGAAGCGGATGATCGCCTTCGGATGGTATGGCGGTAAATTCACACATCTGGATTTCCTGCTTCCGCTCATCCCGCAGGACGCAACGCACTTTTGCGATGTATTCGGAGGATCGGCCGCCGTGCTTCTGAATGCGCCGCCCTACATGGTCGAGACCTATAACGACCTCGATTCGGAGTTAGTGAATTTCTTCGAGGCACTCCGCAATCAGGGGCCGAAGCTCATCAAGGCCATTGGCCTGACGCCATTCTCCCGTGAAGAGCTTGTCCGCGCCTGCACTCCAGAAGATGGATTGTCGAAACTGGAACGGGCCAGGCGGTTCTATATCCGTGCGCGGCAAACCCGCACCGGGCTGGCGCAGACAAGCAGCGAAGGGCGTTGGGCGCATTGTGTCCTTACTTCTCGCGCTGGCATGTCCGGTGCCGTGTCCCGTTGGTTGGGCTCCGTAGAGGGACTTTCTGAGATAGCGCAGCGGCTCCAGAGAGTACAGATAGAGAACGCTCCAGCTATCGAGGTAATTCAGCGATACGACACTGAGGACACGGTGTTCTATCTCGACCCTCCCTACGTCCACTCCGCGCGAGGTGATGCGGCGGCATACGGATTCGAGATGACCGACGAAGAGCACGTTGAACTGTCGGAGGTTCTGAATGGAATCAGGGGGAGGGCCATCTTGTCCGGCTATCGAACCGACCTGTACGACCGCCTTTACGCGAACTGGCGCCGGGAGGATGCGCTGGAGCGCGTCTGCCATTCCGTCCGCAAGCCTCGGCAGGAGTCGGCTTGGATGAACTTCTGATGGGCACCGCTGAAATCCGTGCGTGGCTGGATGAAGTCTGGCGTGAGGTGTTGGACGAAGATTCTGACGATCCCGACGAAGAGGTCGACCGACTCGTCAATTCTAGCGTCGGCTCGATCCGGTATGCAGTCCTGACCCAATTGCTCGGCAAAATCGCAGATCGGGACCGGAGCCTGATGTTTTTCCAGCTTGGCGACGAGGAGGCGGGGGCATGGGATGCCCGCAGCTTCTCCGTTGCCGTGATTGTCCCTTGGGTGGCCGAGAATCACGATGTCATCGGAACGAGCGCGGAACCCTATGCGAGCAAGCCTCTTCGTCGGGCACGTCTGGAGCGCAAGGCACCCCATATCAGGAGCGATGAAGAATGGGACGCGCTCCATGACTTCTTTGCCCCACTGGATAACGCCCCGACCAAGGAAATTGAATCCGCTTTTCGCCGGTGCCTCGCGAGCGTGGCGCGACGACTGTCGAGCCAGTCGTTCAAGTATCAGATCCCGATCCGAGTTAGCCTGCCAGATTTGTGCAATACACTGGAATCATTTCTCGGCGAGCCGAGCGGCGGTCATCGTGCGCTTGCGACGACCACCGCATTGATGGAGGTGCTTGGCAAAGGATTCTCGATCTTCTCCCGCGTTGAGTCACAAGGGCTGAATGAAGCGGACGCTGCACGCGGCGCTCCCGGCGATGTCATGTGCTTTGCCGATGACGGAAACATGGTGCTCGCTATTGAGGTGAAAGAACGCGTCCTCACTTTGGCCGATGTCCGGGCTTCGACGAGGAAGGCGCGCGAGTCGGATGCCGCCCTCTCCAACCTGCTATTCGCCACTCCGGGAATCCGGGAACAGGATCAAGCTACGATTTCGGAATCTGCGGTCTCTTCATGGGCGGCCGGACTGAACGTCTACCAGGTCGAAATTATCGAGCTTGTACGGTCTTCCTTCGTTCTTCTAGGCGAGAAATGGCGGCCGGCCCTGTTGCGTCAAATCGGAGCCGAGCTGGACAAACGCGGAGACCACGCCCACCGACGGGCATGGCACACACTGCTATCCGATCTTGGTGACAACGCCAGAGGTGGCGCACTGAATTGAACAAGACACTTAAGGGTAAACCATGAACGACAAAACCGACAAAGCGCTTGACGATGCAGTCTCCGCCCTGATGGGAATGCGGCTGGACGTGAAAAAGGAAACGGTTACCCCGCTGCCCACGAAAAAGGGGCTTGAGCGTCGCTACAGGATGACCGTTGACGACAAGGGCAAGACGCGCATGGAAGAGGTCAAATAGCCATGGTTAATCTTGACGACGAAGATCTTCGACGAAAGCTTGAATCTCTCGGTGCAACCACTCAAGTTGTTCCGGTGATGGCTTATCAGGTGATGGCCAGCGACCGGGCATGAACCCGCTTATCTGGTGCTCCACCCCGAAGGCCACGGGAATGAGATGTTGCCTTTGCCTTTCCTGATGAACCGTCAGCACATGATTGCGATGGCACGCGAGATTCTGCACTCTCTTAATCCGACGACGGAGCAGGAAGATGATACTGGCGACGCTGAACCGGATCGAATTCCGTCTGTCGGAAAAGGAATGATCTTTGCGGTCATTTCAGCCCGCCTGCAGCCTGGGAACGAGGAATCGTATCAAGGTGGCGGTATCCATTGATCGTGAGCCGCCCTTGCAAGATCGTGTTGTCCGCCGAGCAGTCGGATACCATCAGTCCCTCCGTGTCGAGAGCTCGGATGTAGAAAGCGATCTCGTGCAAGTCCTTGAACCCGCATCGCTCCATCAGTTCCGCATCTACTTCTTCCAGTGTTCTATTTTACGGGAACTTCCAATTGTCCTGTCAACTTTCCCCGATAGTTCCCAAAAGAAGGGGCCGGAGGACAATACAGAAATCCGGCCCCACAAAGGAGCAATCAACATTACCAGTATAGCTTTAATTCCGCGCCAATGCCATGATTTTGATCATCATTATCTTTCTCGCGGTGGATGGCCTTGATATCGAGTTCGGAGGTCAGGTCAAACGGACTGGACAGCAGACGCCAGCCGAGGGTCAGATCACACTTGGCATCGGACGCCGACAGGCTGGCATAAGGGATGCCGATGGCATCATCCATCAGGGCAAAGCCCCATTCGCCTTTCAGCGTCTGCAGCCTGCCATTCGCCGTCGCTGTAGGCCAGTGCCAGACCCGGCAGGGTCTGACCGTTGTCGCGGTCAATGCCCAGCATGTTTATAAATTCATGGCGGTCGAGACTTTTTCATCAGCCTGCTAGAATCAGGGAATCAGTCCTCATCGGTATCGGCAGCAAGACATTGGCGCAGGCAAACAACAGACAATCGGATGGCTCGATGCCTTCTTATATGGCGCGTGCGCTCAAGGAAAGCGCCTTTATGCTGCTGGTGGTTTGTGCCATATACGGGTTGATGTCTCTGGTCACCCATGATCTGGCGGATCCACGCTGGCTGTTCTGGGGCGGTGATTCCGGTGCCGTCCGCAATTACGGAGGGGCTTTCGGGGCATGGTTTTCGGATCTGCTGCTGCATACCTTTGGGTTTCCTGCCTATCTGCTGCCGGTTGTTTTTATCTATATCGGCTGGCTGGTGCATGGCTGGCAGCCGGATTTCAGGCGCTCGATGCTGCCTGTGCTGTTGCCGCGTGGTACCGGCTTTTTATTGCTCATGCTGTCGGGTACAGGTCTGGCAGCCATGCACTTTTTCGGAGAAAGTCTGCCGCAGCAGGCCGGTGGCATTACCGGCAAGGTGGTCAGCAGTTTTCTGATCGATTCCATCGGCTTTGCGGGGACGACGCTGTTGTTGCTGGCGCTTTTTATGATCTCGCTCAGCCTGATAACGGCTGTCTCCTGGCTGACGGTTATGGATGTTACCGGTCTTTACACATTGCGGCTCTGCGGCTGGTTACAGGGTCAGTTTGAAATCTGGAATGATCGACGGGAGGGTGAGAGGTTCAGAGTCGAACGGCATGAAAAAATCGAGGTCGTCAAAAAGCAGTGGCAAGACAAAAAGCCGCCGGAAATCAAGCCGCAGCCGGCACCGATTCAGACCGGTGAG
This sequence comes from Gammaproteobacteria bacterium, assembly GCA_965214035.1. Taxonomy (GTDB): domain Bacteria; phylum Pseudomonadota; class Gammaproteobacteria; order JAJDYQ01; family JAJDYQ01; genus JAJDYQ01. The sequence goes on from OZ243932.1 coordinate 2,409,123, forward strand.
CAGGTAGAAAAAGAAAAACAAATCCGGCTGTTTAATACGCCGGCTGATTCGGCCGAGGTGCCGCCGTTTTCCTTGCTGGATGAACCCCGGCCCTTTGATGGTGGTTATTCCGAGGAGTCGCTTGCCGCCATGTCGCAACTGGTCGAGATGAAGTTCAGGGATTTTAATATCGAGGTGACTGTTGAGGCGGTCTTGCCGGGGCCGGTCATTACCCGTTTTGAGCTGATGCCCGCACCCGGGCTGAAGGTCAGCAAGGTAACCAATCTGACCAAGGATATTGCCCGTGCCCTGTCGGTTTCGAGTGTCCGCGTTGTTGAGGTGATTCCGGGAAAATCCGTTATTGGCCTTGAAATACCGAATGAAAGCCGGGAAATGGTGGTGTTCAGTGAGGTGATCAAGTCTCAGGGCTATGAGAAATCCGGGTCGCCATTGACGCTGGTTCTGGGCAAGGATATCGCCGGCCTGCCGGTCGTTGCCGATCTGGCCAGAATGCCTCATCTGCTGGTGGCAGGCACTACCGGTTCGGGCAAGTCGGTGGCGGTCAATGCCATGATCCTCAGTCTGTTGTACAAAAGCACGGCGATGGATGTGCGCATGATTATGATCGACCCCAAGATGCTTGAATTGTCGATCTATGAGGGCATACCGCATCTGTTGACGCCGGTGGTGACCGATATGAAGGATGCCGCTAATGCGTTGCGCTGGTGCGTGGCCGAAATGGAGCGTCGTTATCAGCTGATGGCGGCGCTGGGGGTGCGTAATATCAGTGGCTATAACCGTAAGGTAAAAGATGCCGCAGCACGGGGAGAGCCGATCATGGACCCGTTGCAGCAGCCACAGGAGGTGTCGCTTGATATTGAAGAGGCTGTCGATGAACCGCAGATGGTGTTGCAGACATTGCCGTTTATTGTTGTGATTGTCGATGAGTTTGCCGATATGATGATGATCGTCGGTAAAAAAGTGGAGGAGTTGATCGCCCGTCTCGCGCAAAAGGCGCGGGCTTCCGGTATCCATTTGATTCTGGCAACACAGCGACCGTCGGTTGATGTGATCACCGGTCTCATCAAGGCTAATATCCCGTCCCGTATTGCCTTTCAGGTTTCGTCCCGTGTCGATTCGCGCACTATCCTCGATCAAATGGGTGCCGACCAGTTACTCGGTCATGGCGACATGCTGTATTTGCCGGGTGGTACATCCATACCGACCCGCGTACATGGTGCGTTTGTATCCGACGAAGAGGTTCATAATGTGGTGGAGCATCTCAAAGCCGCCGGGGGAACTCAGTATGATGAGTCCATTCTGCAGGAAAGTGATGTTTTGCTGCCCGGAGAAAAACCGGAGGGCGTCAGTCTCGACGGGGGCGATGCCGAGTCAGATCCGCTTTACGATCAGGCGGTCCAGTTTGTGATCGAATCGCGCCGGGCGTCTATTTCCAGTGTGCAGCGCAAGCTGAAAGTCGGTTATAACCGCGCTGCCCGCATGATTGAACAGATGGAGGCGGTGGGTCTGGTTGGCCCGCCCGGTTCCAATGGTTCCAGAGAGATTCTGGTTCCCGAGCAAAATGGCCCGGTATAAATATCTGCCTGCTCTGGTGCTGCTGCTGTTTCTGTCCGGCGGTCAGGCGGCACCCGGCGGCATTGAAAAATTAATGGCTAATCTGCATGACCTGGATTCTTTTTCGGCCGACTTCAGCCAGCGTCTGATCGGTGCCGGAACCGCTGTGCCGGAACCGTCTCAGGGGCATATGGTATTCAAATATCCAGGCAAGTTTCGCTGGGTTTATGAAACACCCTATGAGCAGGAAATTATTTCAGACGGAAAAACTCTGTGGGTATTTGATAAGGATCTGGAGCAGGTCACCATACGTTCTGCCGATGACGACGGCCTGACCGGTTCCCCTCTGACTATCCTGGACAGGCCCGATTCGATAGCAGAGCTCTATACGGTCGAGCTGCTTTTTGAGCAGGCGGGAGAGCAGAAAATCAGGTTGACTCCAAAGTATAAAGACGCCGGTTTTCAGTCTGTAGTGTTGGCCTTTGCCGATAAAAAGCTGGTCGCCATGGAGATCCGTGATAACTTCGATCAGCACAGTCGCCTTTCATTTCATAATATCAGGATAAATCTGAATCCTGATGAAGCCCGCTTCAGCTTTACGCCACCGGCCGATGTCGATGTGATCGATGCAACAGAATAACCTGATTGACGTACCCGGTGCAGACATACGCCGGCAGCCGGAGCTGGATACCCGGCCTCTGGCGGATCGCCTGCGTCCCGAATGTCTGGAGCATATATACGGTCAGGAGCATTTGCTGGATGCGGGCAAACCTCTGCGTCAGGCTATCGAGGAAGAAAAGCTGCATTCCATGGTGTTGTGGGGGCCGCCCGGCACCGGCAAAACAACGCTGGCACGATTGATAGCAACCCACAGCGCCGCCCGTTTTCTATCCATCTCGGCCGTGCTTGATGGCGTCAAGGAGATACGTCAGGCCGTGGAGCAGGCACAGCAGGCGCTGGCACAACTGCAAAGCACGGTTGTATTTGTGGATGAGGTACATCGCTTTAACAAGGCGCAGCAGGATGCTTTCCTGCCGCATGTCGAAAGCGGCCTGATTTATTTTATAGGTGCCACTACCGAGAATCCGTCTTTTCAGTTAAATAATGCCCTTTTGTCACGCACACGCACCTATGTGCTCAAGGCGCTTGAAGAGCCTGCCATATCGTGTGTCATAAGGCGTGCCATTGAAGATGAAAAGGGATTGGGGCAACTGGATATCCAGATCACCGGCAGGCAGATTGAACGGCTGGCCAGGTTTGCCGATGGTGATGCAAGAAAGGCGCTCAACCTGCTGGAGCTGGCCGTTGATATCTGTCGTTTGAATGAAGAAGAGAAATATATTATTTCCGATGAAATCCTGGCAGATGTTGTATCAGGCAGCCTCAGGCGTTTTGATCGGGGTGGCGATACCTTTTATGAGCAGATATCGGCCCTGCACAAGTCCGTGCGCGGTTCTGACCCGGATGCTGCTCTGTACTGGTTCACCCGCATGATTGATGGCGGGTGTGACCCGCTGTATATCGCGCGTCGTGTTGTGCGCATGGCCAGCGAAGACATCGGTAATGCCGACCCCCGCGCGTTGAGAATAGCACTGGATGCCTGGGAAACCTATGAGCGGCTCGGCAGCCCGGAAGGTGAGCTGGCTATTGCACAGGCAGTTATCTATATGGCCTGTGCCGCAAAGAGTAATGCTGTTTACATGGCTTATAAAGCCGCCATGCAGGATGTCAGGGCCGGTGGCAGCGCACCGGTGCCGGTTCATTTGTGCAATGCTCCGACCCAACTGATGAAGGAGCTGGGTCATGGTCGGGATTATCGCTACGCACATGACGAACCCGAAGCCTATGCGGCAGGTGAGCAGTATTTTCCTGACGGTATGGCACCCTGCCAATACTACCAGCCGGTTAATCGGGGACTTGAAGTCAGAATCAGGGAAAAACTGCAACACTTGAAAGAGCTGGATGAATTGCATGCAGAACGGACAAGGCAGAGAACAAAGGCATGATGCAGGCATTGTCCATAGCAGGGGGTGGCGCACTGGGTGCGTTGTTGCGTTTCTATCTGACCTCAGGCATCCATGCCCTGTTTGGTCAGACATTTCCCTATGGCACATTAGTCGTTAATGTCAGTGGCAGCCTGCTCATGGGGCTTTGCTATACTTTGTTCATGGAACGGATATCGATCAGCTCTGAGCTGCGTTCGGCGATACTGATTGGCCTGCTGGGTGCATTCACAACCTTTTCGGCATTCTCCATGGAGACACTGAAGCTGATCGAAAAGGGCGAATTATCAAAAGCCGCTTTGAACATTCTGCTGAGCATTGTTCTGTGTGTCGGCGCAGCATGGGCAGGTACCGGTCTCGGCAGACAATTACAGGGCGGAGAGTGATGATTCATCGTCACTGGAATTTTCCGAACCGGCTGATAGAATGGCTGCCGCCTGCCGCGCCGGAACACAATTCCGGCCTGTAACAACTTATGAATTAATACAGGTTATTCTGCCATGCTGGATCCCCGACTGCTCAGAACCGAAGCCGCCGCTGTTGCTGAAAAACTCAAGCACAGGGGTTTTTGCCTTGATATTGCAAAACTTCAGCAATACGAGGCACGCAGAAAAAGTTTGCAGACACACACACAACAGTTGCAAAGCGAGAAAAATACCCGGTCCGCCGACATTGGCAGGGCCAAAGCCAACGGTGAAGACATACAGCCCATGCTGCAGGCTGTTGCGCATCTGGGCGATGAGTTGAAGCAAGCAGAACAGCAGTTGTCTGAATTGCAGATGGAAATTCTGGACTACAGTCTGGGGATACCCAACATGACCGACGACTCTGTGCCGGTGGGCAAGGATGAAAGCGATAATCGGGAAGAACGGCGCTGGGGGCAGCCCGGGCAGTTTGATTTTGAACCGAAAGATCATACTGTGCTTGGGGAGGCACTGGGTGGCATGGATATCGGGGCGGCTGCCAGACTGACCGGTTCCCGCTTTGTTGTGCTCAGCGACCGGATAGCCCGGCTGCACCGTGCGCTGACACAATTCATGCTGGACACGCATATTAATGAACATGGTTACACTGAAACCTGGGTGCCCTGTATCGTCAACGGCGAAAGTCTGCAAGGTACAGGACAACTGCCAAAATTTGAGGAAGATCTGTTCAGGCTGGCAGGTGATTCGGGCTACTACCTGATACCGACGGCAGAAGTACCCGTAACCAATATCGTCCGTGACCTCATTGTTGAAGACGAATACATGCCGCGAAAATGGGTGGCCCATACGCCATGTTTCAGAAGCGAGGCGGGTTCCTATGGCAGGGATACACGGGGTCTGATTCGTCAGCACCAGTTCGAGAAAGTGGAAATGGTGCAGGCGGTGCGGCCACAGGATTCCCCGGCCGCCCTGCAAGAGCTGACCGGACATGCCGAAGCCATCCTGCAAAAGCTCGAATTGCCTTACAGGGTGCTGACGCTGTGCACTGGTGATACCGGATTTTCTGCAACCAGGACTTACGATCTCGAAGTCTGGCTGCCGGGCCAGCAAAAATATCGTGAAATATCATCCTGCAGCAACTGTGGTGACTTTCAGGCGCGCCGGCTGCGGGCGCGCTGGCGCAATCCCGAAACAGGCAAACCGGAGCTGCTGCATACCCTGAATGGTTCAGGGCTGGCCGTAGGCCGGACGCTGGTGGCCGTGATGGAAAATTACCAGAATGCGGACGGCTCCATGACAGTGCCGGATATTCTGAGAAGCTATATGGGCGGGCTTGAGAAAATAATCTGAGTGCCGGTATCGGTGAATGTTGTCTGGTGCTATCCTGCACACTGCCATGTGTTTTTACAGTGCCGGCAGATTTTTACACGAACGGGGGGCAGGTGGCCAGTGCCGTCCATGACCATCAGAATAACGAATATTCATGCCTTGTTCAGACTTCCATGATGCCCCGGTTTTTCAATAAACCGAGCACGCTTTCAACACAGTCTTCTATCGTACTGTCGGCTGTATCGAGTTCCAGATCCAGCTCAGGATATTCCGGTTTTTCGTAGGGTGCAGATATGCCGGTATAGTTTTTTATCTCTCCTGCGCGTGCTCTGGCGTAAAACCCTTTTACATCGCGCCGCTCACAAACTTCCAGCGGTGAATTGCAGTAAACCTCCAGAAAGTCATCATGGGGTACCATGGAGCGTGCTCTCTCGCGATCACTGCGATAAGGTGAGATAAATGCCGTGATGATGACTATCCCCGCCTCCAGAAACAGCTTTATCACCTCCCCGATGCGGCGCAGATTTTCATGCCGGTCTTCTCCGGAGAAGGTCAGGTCCGAACACAGGCCATGCCTGACATTGTCCCCGTCCAGCACAAAACTTCTGCAACCCTCCTCATAGAGACGCTTTTCCAGAGCATGGGCGATGGTCGATTTGCCGGAACCTGATAGACCGGTAAGCCAGATAACAATGCCTCGATGACCGCCAAGCTGTTCCCGCATATGGCGGGTTACCGAAACCGGATGCCAGACGACATCAGGGTCATCGGGGTGAGAATGTGACATGGTGGGTGACCTTTTCAGTGCTGGAATAACCGGCAACAGATTCTGAAGTGGCACGCCCGGAAGGATTCGAACCTCCGACCACCTGGTTCGTAGCCAGGTACTCTATCCAACTGAGCTACGGGCGCATTCATTAAAGACAAATATTATGGGCGCACAGCATTCGGATGTCAAGAAGTTGTTAGAAAGCATCGAATCTGTCCGGTTTAGGGGCATGGGCAGTGTGCATGATGAGTGATGTACGGCGGTGTTTGCAGGGATGCAGTCCAGGCTGTTGTGTTGTATCTCTCGGTCAGACAGCTTTTTTTGACCAGACCGGCTGTGGCGGACCCTGTATCTCGCCGCCGCGAAACAATGATCAAAAATACTTGTATCGGGGTCCATGTGCGGGTAATATGCGCCGTCTTTTGACAGCAAGAAGTTTTTTACCATCATGGTGACTAAAAGTACCCGGCCCGCTGAGGTCAGAAGAGACTGGTATCTGGTTGATGCCGACGGCAAAACCCTGGGCCGTTTGGCCAGTGAGATCGCACGCCGCCTGCGCGGCAAACACAAGGTCGAATATACGCCACATGTTGATACCGGTGATTATATTGTGGTGATCAATGCGGAAAAAATCCGTGTCACCGGTAACAAAATGAAGAACAAGCTGTATCGGCATCACACCGGCTATATCGGTGGCTTGAAATCGATCAGCCTGGAAAAGCAATTAAAGCAACGCCCGGAGCGAGTCATCGAATCTGCTGTTAAGGGCATGATGCCGAAGGGACCTCTGGGGCGTCAGATGTATTCCAAGCTGAAAGTTTATGCCGGTACCGGACACAGGCATGTGGCCCAGCAGCCAGAGCCACTGGATATTTGAGGAGATTAATATGAGTGAAACATACTACGGAACAGGTCGCCGCAAGAGCAGTGCCGCACGTGTCTTTCTGAACGCAGGCAAGGGTGATATTACTGTCAACAATCAACCGCTGGACGAGTATTTTGGTCGCGAAACCAGTCGCATGATCGTGCGTCAACCACTGGCTTTAACCGACAGTCTGGAGCGGTTTGATTTCAGGATCACGGTAAAGGGTGGTGGTGACAGTGGTCAGGCCGGTGCTATTCGCCACGGTATTGCCCGTGCCCTGGTTGCCTATGATGAAAATTTGCGCGGCGAATTGCGCAAGGCCGGTTTTGTGACCCGTGACGCCCGTTCTGTTGAGCGCAAAAAGGTCGGGTTGCACAAGGCCCGCAAGGGAACACAATACTCCAAGCGTTGATTGCCAGTGCTGCTGTGCCGACCTGTCCGTCGGTCATGGCTGTGGCGTGGTTACGGCAATAACGGCTGTCCGGTTCATTTCACGCTTGTGGCTATCCTTTTTGCCCGGTCGTCTGTTTCCGCCCCTTAATGCTCTCCTTGTAATGGTCAAAGGCGCTGATAAATTTGTGCCAGACTGGCCCCGGAGTGCCGCAACCTATCTGCTGACCATCGACCGATATGACCGGTACAATCTCCCTGCTGGAACTGGTGAACCAGACTTCATCGGCTGCCAACAGATCATGGGTGGAAAACGTTCTTTCCTGACAGGGGAAGTCAATATCTTCAGCAATTTCCAGAATCAGGTCCCGCGTTACGCCGGGCAGCAGCATGGGGCCTTGCGGCGGAGTGAATAATGTCTGGTCGCGAACGATAAAGATATTGCTGGCGGCACCCTCTGTGATCTTTCCGTCACAAACCAGAAAGGTCTCCTCGCACTGCCGGTCAACAGCCTGCTGCCGCAGCAGAACATTAGCCAGTAGAGTCACTGCCTTGATATCACAATGCCGCCAGCGGCTGTCCTCACGGGTAATGGTGTGGGCTCCGGGGTGGTGTGCGGTCGCCGGTTCCGTTTTCAATCGGGAAGACATGACGAAAACAGTGGGCTCGATATCTGCCGGTATGGCGTGGCTGCGATGGTCGTCTGCGCCCCGCGTTACCTGCAGATAGATCACATGGTTGTCGTAATCCTGCCGCCACATCAGCTCCTGCAGGATATTCAGCCACTGTTGGCTGGAGTAAGGATTAGCCATGCGGACAGCGTCCAGGCTGTTCTGCAGGCGCTGCAGGTGCTGCTCAATGCGAAACAACTGCCCGGCATAGGCCGGTATGACTTCATAGACACCGTCGCCGAATAAAAAACCTCGATCCAGTGGAGAAACCCTGGCCTGTTGCAAAGGCAGGAATTCGCCATTAAGAAACACGAACATCTTATTCGAGCATGAGCCGTATGGAATCCACCGTCCGAACCCACCAACTGCCTGCGCCGATATCTTCTACCGCGACCAGTGGCAGGGTAGCCAGAGTCTTTTCGCCGAGAGTAATAATGGCCTTGCCCATAACGGTGCCTCTGGTGATCGGGGCCGTGATTTTTTCGTCGAACTCCAGCTCGGCGTTCAAGTCGTTATAACTGCCACGAGGGATGGTAACGGTCAATGGATCGGCCAGTCCCAGACTGAGCTGCTGTTTTTCGCCTTTCCATATTCGCGCCTGAGTCAGCTCCTGACCGGCCTGATAGATCTCTCTGGACTCATAGGAGCGAAAGCCGAAGTTCAGCAATCTGGCGGAAGAACGATTGCGGGCCCGCTCACCGGGCGCACCCAGGATAACGGAAGTCAGGCGCATATTGTTACGTATCGCAGAAGCAACCAGACAATATCCGGCGGTACTGGTATGACCGGTTTTGATGCCATCTACAGAGTCGTCCTGCCATAGCAGCCTGTTACGATTATACTGCTCAATGTTATTGAACTCATAGGACCTGACGGCATGCAGCCGGTACAGTTCCGGGAATTCATTGATCATCGCCCGTGCCAGTATGGCCATATCTCTGGCCGTGGTGACATGACCGTCTGCCGGCCATCCTGTGGCATTCACAAAATAGGTATTTTCCATACCCAGTGTCTCTGCCTGCCGGTTCATCATATCGGCAAACGCCTCCTCGGAGCCGGCAACATGCTCGGCCAGGGCGACGGCAGCGTCATTGCCGGATTGAATAACCAGCCCGCGCAGCAGGTCATCGATGGAAACCGATTTATTGACCTCAATAAACATGCGGGAACCACCGGTCCGCCATGCCTTTTCGCTGACGATGGTTTCTTCCTCCAGTGCCAGCCGGCCCTGCCTGATTTCATTGAAAACAATATAAGCCGTCATTATTTTGGTCAGGCTGGCAGGTTCCAGAGGCGTATCGGCGTCTTTCTCCAGCAGAAAACTGCCGGTTGCATGATCCATCAGGACATAACCACCGGCTTTGAAGGTGGGTGGATCTGGGAGTGGGGGGGCGGCAAGGGCACTGCCGGCCCAGAATAAAAACGTCAGTGAGAAAAAAACAGGCTTGAAAAACATGGAATAAAAAAGACAGTGATTACGGATGCGTCTATTCTAGCCAGATTATTCCGCTAATGCACCGATAAATTCCAGTGCCCCACACTCGAATCAATATCATGCAGCAGACTATCCGCGAGTAAAAGCCCAGTTGCTGTCCGTGGAAAGAGACCCGTTAAATCCGTAGTCCTCCAGATCAAACGCCTTCAGATCATGAGGGTTATCTATTCTGTTTTTGATAATGAACCGACTCATCAATCCGCGTGCCTTTTTGGCAAGAATACCAATCGTTTTGAAATGACCGTTTCTGCGTTCCCGGAAGACAGGCGTGATGATGTCGGCCTTGAGGAGTGCGGGCTTAATCACCTTGAAATACTCATTGGAAGCCAGATTAACAAGCGTTGTGGAACCATGATCGACCAGCTCCCCGTTCAGTTTTTCAGTGATGATACTGCCCCAGAAATCATACAGACTATTGCCCCGCGGGTTTTGCAACCGGGTACCCATTTCAAGCCGGTAAGCCTGCATCAGATCCATCGGACGCAAAACACCATACAGGCCGGACAGGATGCGCAGATGCTGCTGGGCGAACTCCAGATCATCCCTGCCCAGGGTTTCGGCATTCAGGCTTCTGTAAACATCTCCCTTGAAGGCCATGACAGCCGGTCTGGCATTTTTTTCTGTGAATGGAGTCTTCCATTCAAGATTGCGCACCACATTCAATTCGGCGATATTGGAACTGATGTGCATAAGCTCCATCAAATCCAGAGATGAATACTCGCGCAGGATGCTGTTTAATTTCCGTGCTTCCGCAAGCAGGGTCGGTGTGGTTATATCGAAAGACTCGCCGGAGGCATCAAGATCCAGCTTTTTAGCCGGAGAGATAACGGTAAGCATAATTATTTCCCTATAGGTAGCCGAAGCGTTACTATAGCGTTGAAAACATCAGCTTGTCAGCGATTTCGGCACCTGCCGGAACCTGAATGCTGATTCAGCCAGGAGAATCGAGGATGAACATATCCAGCAGAACCACCAGGTATTTGACTATCCTGTCGGCAGTTATCACCGCTGTCGTGGTGAGTGGTGCAGCCGCATTGACTCCGGGGGATGCCCAAGTCCGATCAACCCGACTGATAGCGGATCTGGTCAGCAGCATTCACTACAGTCGCCCCCGCCTTGATGATGAACTGTCCTCGGCGATGCTGGATCGTTACATTGACACACTGGATCCCAATAAGCACTTTTTTCTGGCCGATGATGTTGCTGCCTTTGAGCAATACCGTCACTATCTGGATGATGCCTTCCGTGGCGCGAACACCTCGCCGGCGTTTGAAATCTATAACATATACAAATTCCGGGTTGAGCGGCGAATTGAACACGCACTGGCACTGCTTGGACAGGAACACGACCTGACGCACGATGAAAGCTATCGCATTGATTATGAAGAAGAGCCCTGGCCGGCGGACAAGCTCCAGATGGACGAGCTCTGGCGCAAGCGAGTCAAGAACGATATTCTCAGCCTGCGCCTGTCCGGTAAAAAGCCCGAAGAAATCACAGAAACACTGACCAAACGTTACGAGCGGATACTGAGACGCACAAACCAGCAGACGGTGAATGATATTTACCAGTTATTTGTCAATTCATACACCAACTCAATAGACCCGCACACGACCTATTTTTCCCCGCACAACTCGGAGAACTTCAATATCAACATGCGCCTGTCGCTTGAAGGCATTGGTGCAGCGCTTCGCAGCACCAATGAACACACGATAGTGCAGAAGATCATCCCCGGCGGGCCGGCCGATCTGGGTGGTCAGCTAAAACCCCGTGATCGAATTATCGGTGTTGCCCAGGATCGGGGAGAAATGATGGATGTGATTGGCTGGCGCTTACAGGACGTTGTTGAACTGATCCGTGGTCCGAAAAACTCCGTGGTTCGTTTACTACTGCTGCCTCACAGTTCCGGTGTTGACGGACCAACACGGGAAATTACCCTGGTGCGTGACAAGATCAAGCTCGAAGAACAATCTGCCAAATCCTCCGTGATCGAAATTTCCGATGGTACTGTCATGGCACGCATCGGCGTGATTAACCTACCCACATTTTACCTCGATTTTGAGGCCCGCTCCCGCGGAGATGCCGACTACCGGAGCACCACCAGGGATGTAAAAAGGCTGATTGGCGAATTGAAGGATCAAAACATTGATGGCCTGTTGATAGACCTGCGGGACAATGGGGGTGGTTCACTGGCAGAAGCCACTGAACTGACCGGCCTGTTTATTTCGCAGGGTCCGGTCGTACAGGTCAGGGGCACCCGCGGCAATATCGATATTAACAAAGACCCCGATCCGGCGATTGTCTATGACGGCCCGCTGGCTGTGCTGGTCAATCAGAACAGTGCATCCGCATCCGAGATATTTGCCGGAGCAATGCAGGACTATGGTCGCGCCATTGTGATCGGTGAACCGACCTTTGGCAAGGGCACAGTACAAACCCTGGTCAACCTGAACAACTATGGTCGGCGCAAGGGGCAGGACACAGGCAATCTGGGTCAGCTCAAGGTAACAGTGGCACAGTTTTTCCGCATTAACGGCGACAGCACCCAGCACCGGGGTGTGCGTCCGGACATCATATTCCCGACGGCAGACCTGCAAGACGACCATGGAGAGCGGTCACTCGATAATGCCCTGCCGTGGGCCAGAGTAAGGCCGGTGGACTATGCGCGTGTATCCGGTGACTGGGTTAACGTCGAATATCTGCGTGAGCGGCACGACTCCCGGGTGGCCACGGATGCCGGCTTCAAATACCTGATGGCAGTTGCGGATGAGCTGCGCAGGGCACAGGATAAAAAGACCATCAGTCTGGTGGAAAAAGTGCGGCGCAGAGAACGCGATGCGGTGCAGCAACGCAATCTGGAGCTGGAAAACCGGTTCCGCCAGTCACGCGGTATGGAACTGCTGACGCTGGCCGACAAAGACAGAGATGAAGACGATTTTATCGAAGAAGAGGACGACCCAGTGCTGAAAATCAAGCTCGAAGAAGCCGCCCACATCCTCGCAGACCACATCAATATGCGGGGCCGCTATGCGGCGCATCCGCGCCAGGGTTAGCTGGCTGGCTTCAGCAGCTCCGCGACGATATCGCGTTCTTTGACCAGCTCCTGCTCGGTGGTAACAAACTTCTCACGCATATAATCATCCACCGCCAGCCCTGTAACAACCTGATAATCCCCATCCTTGCAGGTCACCGGATAAGAAAACACCAGATCAGTGTCGATGCCGTAATGCCCCTCATCACTGGGGATGGCCATACTGACCCAGTCGTCCTCATCCGTACCCAGTGCCCAGTTGCGCATATGATCAATCGCCGCATTAGCCGCGGAAGCGGCTGACGAAGCCCCTCTGGCCTCGATGATCGCCGTACCGCGGTGCTGTACCACGGGAATAAAGTCATCATCAGCCCAATCCCTGCTGACCAGCTCAAAAGCGGGTGTTCCATCGATCAGGCAATGAGTCAGGTCAGGAAACTGAGTGGAAGAATGATTTCCCCAGACAGTGACCTGCCTCACATCGGCCACCGGATGGTCGGCCTTGATGGCCACCTGTGTTCTGGCCCGATTATGATCAAGGCGTGTCATGGCAGTAAAGTTCCGGCGATTGATATCCGGTGCATTGGCTGCTGCGATCAGGGCATTGGTATTGGCGGGATTACCCACCACCAGCACGCGGATATCTCTGGCTGCGTGCTCATTGATGGCCCGCCCCTGCGCGGCGAATATACTGCCATTATCGGCGATCAGATCGCTCCGCTGCATGTCTTTGGTGCGCGGTTTGGCGCCGATCAGAAGGGCATAATGGCAATCTTGGAAACCGACCGACAAGTCATCGGTTAATACGACATCGTGCAACAGGGGGAACGCGCAATCCTCCAGCTCCATGGCAAGGCCGCCCAGAGTGGCCACAGACTGCGGTACCTCCAGCAATCTGAGGATGACGGGCTGATCCTCACCGAGCATCTGCCCGGACGCGATACGAAACGCAAGGGCATAACCGATATTACCGGCAGCTCCGGTAATCGTAACCTGAACAGGTGATTTCACAAACAGTCTCCTTATAAGTTTGAATCTGCGGCATTATAAAAGGATTTATATATTTAATGCCACTCATTCGCCTTTGTCTGCCTCCAGTCGCTCCAGAGAAGCCACCCCAAACAGAGTCTTACCGCTGCCGGTCGGCACCTGCGTACAGACATGTGGAATCGGTTCATCAGACATTGCGGTCCTGTTGATGTAATGGGGGATTTCAGTATTGCCGTCCTGCCCGATTCCGGGGAGAACGCCCTGCTCTTTCAGGTTTTGCCAGACGACAGCAGGGTAGTTTTGTAACTGTTCAGGGATTCCGTCAATGCCCGAATCCTGTTGTTACTGATACAGGCGGGCAATACCGGAAAAGTGGCAACAGTTACCGACTGAACATGCCAAGCGGAATCGGCTGCAGGCGAGGTGGCTTGACTGTCTTCGGCTTCGATTCTGGTGCCTGCGGGAGGCTGTCAAGCATTTCTGTTATTTCCTGACACTCCCGAACCAAATCCATATCGACATTCGGATTCCCATGGGCAGCGGACCTGACTTCCTCGGCAAAGCGACCCTCATTCTCTCCTGTTTTGCTCATATAAACTCCCGACTATGCACAAAAGATATGCTTCTGGCGTATTCTGCCAGAACCCAGAAATATTCCCAGATCGCTTTTTTGAGTTTTTCGTCCTCGCTGTAATCGTCTATTCTCAAGCGTGGATCCCGCTCCAGAATATCCTTGTGCAGACTGTTACCGTGTGTGTACCATTTTTCGTGGTTATTCAGGGATTCAGCGATCTCTTTGGCTCTCTCTTGTTTATGTTCTACCTGAACGGGCTTGCCGTCTTTCTCCCGGTCCTTGAATTTATACTCCGTTAGCCAGTCCCGGATAAGAGATTTTGATAAAGCCGCCGCCAGTTCAAGTTTGTGAAGTTGCGCCAGATCCAGTTTATTCAGGAGGATATGATCGGCGGTTGTAAATTCCCCCTTTCTGGATTTTTCTATCATTTTTTCATATTGACGCAGATATGAGAGTGCCGGAACCATGTCGCCACTTTGGGATTGCATCTGAGGGTCAATGGGTCCCAGTCTGGAAAAATAATCCATATAGATTTTATCGCCTGACATGACCAATACCGTGCCTGCCGACATGGCGTACATGGGAACAAGGAAATGAACCGTTTTTTAGTGATGTCTTATAGTCTTGACGATATTCTGAACCTCTTCCACGATACCGCCTCTGGTATGAAGAATTACCAGCAGGGTCTCTTTCCTGTCCTTAACCAATTCCTCAATAGCCATTCTTACCCGGATGTCAACACCGGGGAAATATCGCCATAGAGAGTTAATACATCTTTTCCGGTAATTTCCTCAATAGCGTATAGCTTTGATTTCAGCCACTCTTTTGTTACATCGTTCAGAGAGAAATCGGAGCGGATAGTTTCAGGTCCGGGAGACCGGGTTTCTTCTGTCATGGTTCAGGAATTACACACAAATTATGGGCCAGAAAACAGGGCTATCGATGAATGGAGTCAAGGTATATGGGCCCCTTATTAATAAGGTATATAGGCCCCTTATTAATATTGTCACCCGGGTGCCGACATATATCTATTGACTGACAGCAACTCCTTCTGTTACATTTCCTCAAACACCGAGTCCAACAGTAACGAAATTGCAACACCACGGAGCCAGCCATGTCAGCAGACAATCAGGAAGTACGCGAACTAGCCCAAAAGGAATACGAGCACGGCTTTGTCACCGATATCCAGTCCGACACCCTGCCACCCGGGCTCAATGAAGATGTCATCCGCACAATTTCAGCGAAGAAAAGCGAACCGCAATGGATGCTGGAATGGCGACTGGATGCCTATGAAAAATGGCTGAAAATGACGCCTCCGGAGTGGCCTCACCTGCGTATTGCGCCGATTGACTACCAGGCCATCTCCTACTACTCGGCCCCCAGACAGGGCGATGGTCCGAAGAGTCTGGACGAAGTGGACCCCAAACTGCTGGAGACCTACGACAAACTCGGTATTCCGCTGGAAGAACAGAAAATGCTGGCCGGAGTTACCGATATGGCGGTCGATGCGGTATTCGACTCGGTTTCAGTGAAAACCACTTTTACCCGACAACTTGAAGAAGCCGGCGTCATTTTCTGTTCGATTTCGGAAGCCATGCACAAACACCCTGCCCTGGTGCAGCAATACCTGGGCACAGTGGTACCCAAGACCGACAACTACTATGCCGCCCTGAACTGTGCGGTATTTACCGACGGCTCCTTCGTTTATATTCCCAAGGATACCCGCTGCCCCATGGAATTATCGACCTATTTCAGAATTAACGCCAAAAATACCGGTCAATTTGAACGCACACTGATCATTGCCGATGAAGGTTCCCATGTATCTTACCTGGAAGGCTGTACCGCGCCCATACGGGACGAAAACCAGCTTCACGCCGCCGTCGTGGAACTGGTCGCCATGGAAAAAGCAGAAATCAAGTATTCGACCGTACAAAACTGGTATCCGGGTGATGAAACCGGCAAGGGTGGCATTTACAACTTTGTCACCAAGCGTGCCGAATGTCGCGGTGATCACTCCAGGGTATCCTGGACCCAGGTGGAAACCGGCTCATCGATCACCTGGAAATATCCCTCCTGCGTACTGAAGGGCGACAACTCGGTTGGGGAATTTTACTCAGTTGCACTATCCAGTCTGGCCCAGCAGGCGGACACCGGCACCAAAATGATTCATCTTGGCCGCAACACCTCCAGCACCATCATTGCCAAGGGAATCTCGGCCATGAAGGGCCAGAATGCCTATCGTGGCCTGGTTCAGGTCAACAAAAACGCCGAAAATGCACGCAACTACACACAATGCGACTCGCTGCTGCTGGGTGACACCTGCGGGGCACACACCTTTCCCTACATGGAAGTAAAAAACCCGACTGCCAGAGTAGAGCATGAAGCGACAACCTCCAGAATCGACGAAGACCAGTTATTTTACTGCCTTCAGCGTGGCATCTCCGAAGAAGATGCCGTATCCATGATCGTGAATGGCTTCTGCAAGGAAATATTCAGGGAACTGCCCATGGAATTTGCAGTAGAAGCGCAAAAACTACTCAGCATATCGCTTGAAGGTGCAGTCGGATAATGATGAAGGCATGATGAACCGCACGCCGTACATGGACGCAACAACAGCGGAGCCTGAAACCGGCTTCATTTATAATCAGGACACATAAACCATGCTTGAAATCAAGGACTTGCATGTCAGCGTTGACGGAAACGAAATTCTGAAGGGTCTCAACCTGTCAGTGGGTGCGGGTCAGGTACATGCCATTATGGGCCCCAACGGTGCCGGTAAAAGCACACTATCCTACGTACTGTCCGGGCGCGAGGGCTACCATGTAACCGCTGGCAGCATCACATACAAAGGCAGCGATCTGCTGGCAATGGAAACCGACGAGCGTGCCTGCCAAGGCATATTTCTGGCCTTCCAGTACCCGGTTGAAATTCCGGGCGTGAACAGCAGCTACTTTCTGAAGGCGGCTGTCAATGCCAGGCGCAGATACCGTGGCGAGCCGGAGATGAACGCCATGGAATTTATGAAGCTCACCAAAGAAAAGATGCAGATTGTCGAAATGAAACAGGAACTGCTGACCCGCTCGGTGAACGAAGGTTTTTCAGGCGGAGAAAAAAAGCGCAATGAAATTTTTCAGATGGCCGTTCTGGAACCGGAACTGGCCATTCTCGACGAGACCGACTCCGGTCTGGACATAGACGCACTGCGTATTGTCGCGGGCGGAGTCAATGCACTGCGCAACGAACAACGCTCCATGATCATAGTCACCCACTACCAGCGGTTGCTGGACCACATCCGGCCGGACCATGTTCACGTCCTGGCAGAAGGTGTCATCGTAAAATCCGGAGATGAGAAACTGGCACTGGAACTGGAAGAAAAGGGCTACAGTTGGCTGGAAAAATCGGCATGAACAACATCATCGAACACTACCGTGACGAACATGCGGCCACAAAAGACCGGCTGCCGGGTGCCGGGCTGGACTGGCTGAATACATCGCGTGCTGCCGCTCTGGCGGCATTTCGGGAAAAGGGTTTTCCGGCGCGTGGCATGGAAGACTGGAAATACACCAATGTACGACCGATTGAAAAACGCCCATTCAGGCTGGCGCGGCAAGCGGCCGGAGATGCCGCCATCGACACCCGCCTGTGTGCAGACATGGCCAGTTACCGGATAGTATTTGTGGACGGACGGTACGCACGGCACCTGTCCGAACCACCGGGCAACCTGTCCCCATTGGCAACGGTCAAGGACCTGCACACCGCACTGCTCGAAGATGCCGATGCACTCGAAGCCCACCTTGGTAAAATTGCCGATGTATCCAAAAATGGTTTTTCCGCCCTCAATATGGCCTTAATGAATGATGGAGCCTGCATCAGCATTGCCGACAATGCCGTACCGGAGCGACCGATTCACCTGATGTTCCTCTCATCGGGCAAGCAAGAAGAAATTACCAGCCAGATCCGCATTCTGGTCATGGCCGGAGCGGGCAGCCGCGCCACCATCATTGAAAGCTACCACTCAACAGCCGGCGATGTTTATTTCAACAACATCACCACCGAGATCAGAGTAGCGGCGGGTGCCGGTATCGAACACTACAAACTGCAACACGAAAGCAACAAGGCATTTCACATAGCCACCCTGCACGTAGAACAGGCCAGAGGCAGCGCATTCACCTCCTTCTCCGTATCCATGGGAGCACAGCTTGCACGCAACGACATCAACATCTGGCTGGGCGATGAAGGTGCCAACTGCGACCTGTACGGCCTGTACATGGCTGACGGTCGTCAACACACCGACTTTCACACCAGAATTGACCATGCCAGCCCACACTGCAACAGCAGGGAAATCTACAAGGGCATACTTGATGGTCACGCCCGTGCCGTATTCAACGGTCAGGTACACATACACCCGGATGCGCAGAAATCGGCGGCCGAACAGGCCAACCACAACCTGCTGCTATCCCGCGATGCGGAAGTCGATACCAAGCCACAACTGGAAATCCATGCCGATGATGTTACCGCCTCGCACGGAGCAACCATTGGCCAGTTGGACGACAACATGATATTCTACCTTCGCTCGCGTGGACTCGACTACCACACGGCACACGCCCTGCTCATCTATGGCTTTGCGCACGACATCGTTGAAAAAATGACCATCGAACCACTTAGACACCACCTGCAAGCCACGCTGGCAGAACGTATTCCCGGCCTGCACAGGCCGCATGAACTGGTTTTCGGGTAACACGACCATGACCGAACAGGACACCCTGAAAGACCGCATCATAGAACAGTTAAAAACCGTCTATGACCCGGAGATTTCAGTCAACATTTACGATCTTGGACTGATCTATCGTCTCGATATTGACCAGCAGGCCAATGTCGCATGTGACATGACGCTGACCACGCCCGGCTGCCCGGTCGCGCACACCTTTCCGGGCCAGGTTGAAGCAAAAATCAAGGCAGTGGAAGGCGTCAGGGATGCACGGGTCAATCTGGTCTGGGACCCGCCCTGGACACAGGACAGCATGACCATGGAAGTCAAATTGGAACTGGGCATGCTCTGAGCAAAATGACCGGACAGCCATTGCAAACCACACCTGATCAGCTATAAAAGTGACCATGAACCCGATATGACAACAGGATACACAATGAAAGAGAGAACAGAACGACGGACGATGCAGGTCGGTCTGCGGTGCATTCCTGTCGCGGGGCAGGTGCCTCTGAGCCTACTGGCCGGCTGACGCGCCGGTCTTTTCCCGACAGTTTCCATTCTGTGACAGCCCGCACGGCTGGCTGCGCCGTGCGGCGGTGGTGAGTCTGCTCGGTTTGCCGCTGCTGTTCGGCCTCGCCGCCCCGGCCGCCGCGCAGACGATATCCCTGTCGACGCTCTTCGAGAGCAATAATGTTATAACCCAAACTTCGACACCCGTCACTGTCAGCGGTATCCCTTCGAACTGGACCGCCCCGGTCAGCCATTCGCTGACGACCACCGGCACCGGCTCGGGCCACGCGACGCTCGCCGCCGCGTCCTGCCAGGTCGAGGGTGGCATGATGCCGGTCAGGGCGTTCGATGTATGCGACTTCGGGGGCATCGGCTACGACGCGGGAAATCGCACCTACGAACTCGGGATCAACGCGCAATCTGATAGCGTCAGCGATTCGGGCGAGACGTTCAACGTGGTGCTGACCGATTCGTCGATGCCACCGAAGTCCGCCACCTTCACAATGACCGTGAAGGAGTCGTCGGATCAGGAACTCGACATCAGTGTTGCCGACGCCTACGAGGGCGAGAGCATCGTCGTCACCCTGGAACTGGAAGCGGCGCCGGGCAATGTGGCCGAGAGATCGAGGACGCTCATCGTCACCCCGCAGGTCCCATCGTCCGGGGAGGTCGCGGGCTGCATCACCGACAGCCGCTGCGAGGCCGGCACCACGCCCGCCGCCGCGTCGGCGCACAGTGGAAGCTGAACTGGTAGGATGTCCGTAGCCGGCATCTCCCTGACGGCTGTTGCGGGGCCGGATTCCATCCGTATTGTCACCGGCCCCGCTTTTTTAACGGTCAAATGCTTTCTCGATCCCTGTCCTCTGGCTGCCCGGCAGAAAAGCTGGCAAATTCAGGCTTCTTGAGCTGGTATCAGGGTGTTGCCCCCATCCCTCGGAGGTAAAGGTGGTAGGTTTTGTCCCTTAGTTGCCTGCCTCAAAGCTACCTGTATCCTCGCAGATTATCTCGAACTTGCTGCGCTGTTGTTTGCAGGTGCCTTTTTCTTTCTTTTGATAGACAGATCGGGCGGAGAACCGTGAATCAACTGACCGTGCTCCATTACATATTTAATGGGAATTATATACTTAATGCCCCCGAATTTTTGTTTTTCCTGCTTACCTTTTGACCAGTTTCCATCGTTGTTTCAGTTGTGCGGTGGAGGGTGCTTTTTCGGGTTTGGAGGGTGCTTTTTCAGGTCGGTAACGAACAATTTGTCGGACGGCACTTTGAAAGTCTTTTAGCGATGGGCGTTTGCTCATGTTCTTTCTCTTCCTGCGATAGCGACATACCCGACCTATTGAACGCTAACGTTAAAGCTGTGCGGAGCAAACGAAGCGCAGCGAGCGTCGTTTGCGTCCGAACGAGCGCCTTGTCAGGGCTGCTCTTGCGTGAATTTATTTGCCCTATATTCCATTTCATAGACAAGCCTTAGTAACTCTGCTGTAAACATCACTGTACTTTGCGCCCTTTCTTTTTCTGGAGCATCAAGTTTATGAGTAGAGTTATTTCCGTGTTGCCTCATTAAATCAATCCACCCTTTCATTGGCGTTGTTACATATCCCTCCACTTCAAGATAAGTCAGATATGCAGCAAATGATTCCCCCTCTTTTGCGCCTTTATCTGCGGCAACATGCATTAATATTTTTCTGCAAATTAATTCTGCAGCAGAATACGCATTTACTTCTATGCACCGACGAGCTTCACTATATGATTTATCGACTTCAGAAGGTCAGCCCCGAATACCCGGACCAAAGGGAATCCTTGGGAAAATCGTATCATTTGCGCATCCTGAGACACATTCCCTTCATTGACCTGATTTTGCATCAGGCAATCAGGGTTTTGTAAGTCAGCCGCTTG
Organism: Gammaproteobacteria bacterium; assembly: GCA_965214035.1. Lineage (GTDB taxonomy): Bacteria > Pseudomonadota > Gammaproteobacteria > JAJDYQ01 > JAJDYQ01 > JAJDYQ01. The sequence continues at coordinate 2,430,330 of OZ243932.1, forward strand.
CCCTTGCCGGCCATGCAGACGGACTTCATGCGATCCAGAGTATCGACGGCACAGTGACCCTCATTTAACCGAAACACAAACTCATCCACATACCGTTGGCAGTGCTTCATGCTAAAGTGATGGAAGGTGCCGGTGTATCCCCGTTTGAGCAAAGCCCAAACGGACTCAATGCCGTTGGTATGCGCCATACCATTGATGTATTCCCCCGCAGAGTGATTGACTGTCTGGTGCTGGAAACCCGCTCCAGGAATGGCGTCGTAGGCACGCGCCTCATCCGTGAATACCGTAGCCCCCTTTTCAATATGACCCTTTGCCAGATGGCGAACCGTCTTTTTATTCTCACGATGCACGGCAACCGCCTTGAGGCGTCCGTCACGCCCACGCATCCCGATCACAGGCTGCTTGCCCACGGCTCCCCGACCCGATGGTTCTCTCACTTTTCTTCTGGCCCGGTTCATATTCTTTCGCTTTCCACCGAAACAGGTCGCATCCATTTCCACCTGAAAGGTCAGCTTCCAGTCCCCCTGCTGGCACGCTTCACGGATTCTGTGAAGCAAAAACCACGCTGTCTTCTGCGTGATAGCCAGTTCTTTTGACAACTGCAGACTGCTCACGCTCTTGCGGCTGGTTTGAACCAGATAAATGGCGTATAGCCATTTTACAAGGGAAAGCCTGGACTTCTCAAAGATGGTGCCGTGACGAACCGTGAAGTCCGCCCTGCAATCCCGGCAGCGATGCCCATGCCGCTTCAACCGCGGAACCGTGTTGCCACTCCTACAGTGCGGACATACCGGACCATCCTCCCAAATCTGACCCTCGACAAACCGAACCGCTGCCGCTTCACTCGGAAAAAACCTGAAAAACTCAAATACCGATATCGTCTTGACCATGACCCATCACCCGTTGAAAAACTGAACTACCCACAATCCTGCACCCTATGCCCCAAAATTGCAAACATCCGGGGCATTAAATATATAATTCCCTAAAAAATCCCTATTGCGCCGATATTCCTAGTTTAGGCGTGATCATCCGAAACCGAAAATCGGCTTTGAAGCGTAAACTCATTCAGGTTAATGCTCCTTGGCTTCGTATCCATTTGGTTCTTGATCTCGATTATCCAGGGGCCGGACTCGCGTGGGAAGATCGTGGTTTTGCACCACCCACCTGGTGCTCAGTCAATCCCGAAAACGGCCACGCTCACAGTTCTTGGTCTTTATGGGCCCCGGTTCTGCTTGGAAAGATGGACAGGGTAGCGCCTATGAGGTATCTGGCAGCCGTTGAAAATTCCATGATTGCTTTGATGGAAGCAGATCCAGGCTATTCGGGGTTGATAACCAAAAACCCTATACACTCGCACTGGCGGACTTATTGGGGTGAAGATCGCTACGACTTGGATTATCTGTCTGAATTCCTTAATCTCAAAAAGCACCTGCCGGATCGAGGCGTTAAACCTTCATCTGTCGGTATTGGTCGAAATGTCGATTCCTTCGACTTCATCCGTCGCTACGCTTATAAAGAAATTCGGCTTTGGAAAGTTCCGCCTTATCAGCAGTACATTTATACGTCTTGGCAAAACTATCTTTATGGTCAAGTCCGTAACTTTACCGCAAATGAACACCCAACTCCCATCGATGATCGGGAGTGTTATTCGATTGCGAAGTCCGTTGCCCATTGGGTGTGGACTAAGTTTGATATCGCGGCTAGCGATGAGAGATTTAAGCGTCGCCAGGCGGCGCGAGGGCGGGCAAGTGGCCAAGTCCGAAGAACGCTTATCTTGCATGAACAGGACAAAGCTCTTCGTCTTCGAGAGTCCGGATTCAGCATTCGCCGTATTGCATCAATACTTAATGTACCAAAATCGACTATCGCTCGATGGGTACAGGTGTCCCACGAACCATAATCAGATAGAAGCCCGCTAACGCGGGTTGCCTGGATTTGGTTTTGTTCAATCCATAATCAAGAATGATTGATCTTCATCAGGTCAATGGTGCAACCACTGCCGATATCGTACATAACCGACCGTAAATAGTGCGCGGGCCCGTGAAAATTCAGATTTTGAGCTGGGGAACACAGCGCCCCCGCCCCTCGCGGGGGGAGAAAGGGGGAGGAACCTACAGTTTGATGAGTAGGCCTAGGAAAGCACCAAGCAAGGCTAGACCGGTGAAAAAGCGGACGGTCATTCGAGTTTCGAGGTCCGATATCTTCGCCTCCAGTTTCGATAGTTCAATTTCAATGTGACCGATATCGGACTTCATGGCCATGTCGTCCGGATGTCTGGATAGTACCTGGGCGGCGGCATCGGCCTTCTGTTCCGAAGTGCCGGCCTCCAGGAACGCATCGTAAATCTCTTTGTGGATGGTGCTCATGGAGTCGAACCGTACCCGATTTTTGAACTTTGCGCAAGCATGTGTATGAGTCCACCCCAGACTGCACTTTTGATTGTGATTGATCATGTACTGCACGGGTGTTTGTAAATCCAATCCTTTGTGTGGCCGAATGGTGTTGTATTTGAACAGCCACTCGGCGAGTTTTTCGTTAAACAATCGCAGGTCGGTGAACAGCAAGTCTTCATGGAAGTCCACGAATTGTTCCTGGATGGTGCGATTAAAGCGCTCACAGGTGGCATTCATCTTGGGGGATTTGGGATAGGTTAACAGGTGAACAATCTGACTGTCGCTGAGGAGACGGTCAAAGGCGCCCTTGAACTCGCTGCCGCCATCGGTGACCACCTGTTGGATATGGAAGGGGGTTAAGCGGAAACACTTTTCAAAAAACACTTTGGCGGTCTGGCTGCTGAGCTTGGGCACCGCCATGGCCAAGGCGTAGCCACTGACCTCATCAATGTAGGTCAGGAGATAGCGCCGCAGGCCGCCCATACGCCGCTCAATGGCATCGAGACCCACGCATTCCCCGACATCACCGGGACGATAGCCCTTGGGACGGCGCTTGACAGGGGTACGCCGGTATCGCTTGGGCTTGCCTCCAGGCGTCAAGACCGGAGGCGAAACACGCATCCGATCCGGTGCATCGGCTATTAGCCGACCAATGGTGGACTCACTCGGACAAGGCACTTGTTGCGTCTGACACCAGGGCTTGAGCAAGACATGGACTTGCTCCTTGCCCAGGTTTGGAAAATCCCGGCGCAACGGGCGAATCTGGGTCACCCCCGCACGCGACCAATGGCGCGACCGCTTGCCCCGGGGGGCTTTCGATTGTGGCCTCAGACCGGTCAATCCCTGCTCACGGTACGCCTGCTTCCAGGCATACAGGGTGCGCCGGCTTTTACCACTATGGTCAATGGCGGCCTGGCCTTCTCGACCGGGTAGAACTTTCAGCCCCAACAGCAATAGCACCTGTAGTAACTTGCCACCATTGTCCTGAAAAATGTCATCAATACCATGCTTTGTCGCCAGCATCTGATATTCTTGTATTGACGGCCATATTTTGAGCAGGCGCTCGTAGTCCTCGTGTGCTTCCAGCCTCATTTTCTCGGATCCTCCAGCAAGGAGGCGGGAGAGACCCCGAGAGCGATTGCCAACCGCTCGATATTATCAATCGAGATATTGCGCTCACCTCGCTCTACGGACCCGATATAGGTACGATGGAGGCCGGCCACATCGGCCAAAGCCTCTTGCGATGACCCGAGTTTTTCCCGCGCTTGTCTCAGATTGACCGCAAAATGCTTTCTTGTGCATAAGGGGTTTATTTTGGGAATTATATAGATTAGTTGACAAAGCCAACTCCCCTATCCATTTCACGCTTCACAGGCCGTTTTACTTCAACGCCACCTCCACGTGCAGTAGCCCCAATCCCGGAGGCCAACACATTCAATGCAGCGTTATGATCTGCATTGTCCCGATGACCACAAGCCTGACAGACAAACTTCGCTTGCGTCTTTCTGTTGTCTTTTTCCGTGTGCCCGCATTCATGGCACCTCTGAGAAGTATAGGCAGCCGGCACTTTGATAACATTCGCTTTGTAAGCCAGCATCTGCTCCAATTGATACCAACCTGATTTCAGTATCTCACGGTTCAATCCACTTTTGCCTCGACCGGCTTTGGTCAGGCCTTTTGTGTTCAGGTCTTCCATATAAACAGTGGTAAACTTATCCGCTATGGCTTTGCTGGTTTGGTGAGACCAGCTATGCCGCCGTTTGGCTATCTTCTGGCAGGTCTTACCCAGCAGCAGTTTGGCTTTCGCTCTGCGGTTAGAACCTTTCACACGTCTGGCTACCATGCGCTGATAACGCTTCTTACGGCATTCCAGCCTTCGTCCTCGCGCATCATCCGGCAGACAATAAACAAAACCATCCGAGCAGGTTATCTGACCTACATTCCGGTCAATACCGACTTCGCGTACAGACCGTGGCTTGCCTTTGAGTACAACCTTGTACGAGACGTAAGCGTACCATTTGCCCAGTTCCTGTTTGACAGTCACCTGCACCGGCTTGCCATCCGGATAAGGGTTCAACCCCGATAATCCGACCTGACCTATCTTCGCAATATGCAGGGTTTTGTTGTTGAGGTTGAAAGTGCCCGCAGGACAGATAAATGACGGGGCTGTGGTATATCGACCATGAAAGCGGGGTAATCCACCCTTGTGATCGAAAAATCGCTTGTAAGCCGTCTTAATCGGTTTCAGGGTGTGTCTGACTATGTTAGCCGAATAATCCTGCAACCAGTCTTTTTGACCATTACGCAGTACCGTGAACAGTTTGTTATTGCTGTACCAACCGGAATCACACTCACCGTAAAACGCATAGTCATCCCGCAGCTTGCCCACAAAGTGATTCCAAACATGCCGGCAAACACCCGACAACGCCAGTAGCTTCTCAGCCTTCGCTTTTGTGTTCGGATGCAACCGGTAACAAATTGTGCGATAGTTAGTCATGGAACGATGATACCTTAGCCTGGTTTAGCTTGTCAACTAATCTATATAATTCCCTTTATTTTCTTGTTCATGCGCGGGAAATGAGCAGATGATGACCATGAATCTGCAGACTATGAGTAGCATTTATGCGGATTGAAAAAGCAGTGCCAGCCTACATAACTTCCAGGGGTGCTATGTATGTTGGTGATTCTCGGGAATTACTGGAAAAACTGCCAGACAATAGCGTCAACCTCGTGATGACAAGTCCGCCCTTCGCGCTTCAACGCAAGAAGGAGTAAGGCAACATGGAACAACATGAGTACATTGACTGGTTTCTGGAGTTCGGAGAGATAGTCCACCGCAAGCTAATGAATGACGGTAGCTTTGTTGTGGACTTCGGTGGGGCATATATGAAAGGCGTCCCGGTGCGGAGCCTGTACAATTTCCGAGTTTTAGTTCGGATGGTTGATGAGCTGGATTTCTTCCTCGCGGAGGATTTTTACTGGTTCAATCCGTCAAAACTGCCCAGCCCGATTGAGTGGGTTAACAAGCGCAAGCTACGTGTCAAAGACTCGGTGAATACCGTTTGGTGGTTCAGTAAAACCGAGTGGCCCAAATCAGACATCACAAAAGTTCTGGCTCCGTACAGCGACCGAATGAAAAAGCTGATTGAAGACCCCGATAAGTTTTACAGACCCAAGGTCCGACCCTCTGGGCATGACATTGGGAGGGGCTTTGGTAAAGACAACGGGGGAGCTATCCCGCCCAATCTGATACAGGTCCCAAACTCGGAATCCAATAGCCAGTATTTGTCTGGCTGTAAGTCTGTGGGCATCAAAGGGCACCCAGCTCGCTTCCCGACAAGGCTGCCCGAATTCTTTATTCATATGCTGACGGAACCCGATGATTTGGTGGTGGATATTTTCGGGGGTTCTAACACTACTGGTCAGGTTGCCGAAGCAGAAGGACGGTGTTGGCTGAGTTTTGAGATGTTGCCGGAATATGTCGGCACATCCTTGTTCCGTTTCCTGGACAAAGGAACCGACCCGGGATTGATGCAGGAGCTTTATGCAGAGATAGTGGCCGGTAAGACCGTTGATCTTGAGAAGTGCAGGCAACAGGCTATACTGAACTTCTAAAGTAAAAAGGCTGCTAAGTCAGTGGCTTTTTCGTCTCATATCATCCAGGCACATGCCCTGATTACAGACCGGCGTTTTGATGAGGCATTGCAGTTATTGCGCCCTCTGGCAGCCGACCATGTAGATTCAGACCGATGTACTGTTTCTGATCGATCTGGCGGTATCTCGCGCATCTCAACAGCCGGATATGGAGGCCGATATCGGGGATGCCCTGCTGGATGAGGCGGTGGCGGCCTATCGTGCCATCCTGATTGATCGGCCCGGGCTGGTACGTGTGCGTCTCGAATTGGTTCAGGTGCTTTTTCTTAAAGGCGAGGATGATCAGTTACAGCGACAGTTCGAGCGTGTGCTGGCAGGCCGGCCTGAAGCCGCTGCCACGCTCAATGTGCGTCGTTTCCTGAGTGCTATCCGCAAACATCGTACCCGCCTTGAATTGCAGTTCGTGCGTCAGTTCTGAGCAGTGGCCTGATAAGTCCCGTCGCCTTGAATCTGTTAAGATGCCCCATCGGCTTACTATCGCGCTATCTGCATGTTGACACATCCTGACTTTGATCCGGTTTTGGTTCATCTCGGTGGCCCTCTGGCCATTCGTTGGTATGGTCTGATGTATCTTGTTGGTCTTGCGCTGGCCTGGTGGCTGGGGCGCCGGCGTGCCGTGCAGCCCGGTTCTCCTGTCACGGCGCAGCAGGTCGATGACATAATGTTTTATGGCATGTTGGGTGCCATTCTTGGTGGACGCATTGGCAGTACGTTGTTTTATTATTTTCCTGACTTCATCGATAATCCGCTTGTTATTTTCAGGATCTGGGAGGGCGGTATGTCTTTTCATGGCGGGATTCTGGGAGTATTGGTGGCCATGTGGCTGTATGGGCTTCGCCGGCAGTCAGGCTTTTTCACCGTGACGGACTTTGTGGCCCCGCTGGTTCCTCCCGGTCTGGGCGCAGGACGTATCGGTAATTTTATCAATCAGGAATTGATTGGACGACCGACCGATGTCCCGTGGGGCATGGTCTTTCCTGTCACCCGCGACGGAATTGCCCGCCATCCCTCGCAGCTTTATCAGGCGATACTGGAGGGTGTGATATTGTTTTTGATATTGTGGTTCTACTCGGCCAAATCTCCGCCACGCATGGCGGTGTCGGCAGTCTTTCTGCTGTTTTATGGTATCTTCCGTTTTGTGGTGGAATTCATGCGCACCCCGGATGACCATTTGGGGTTTATCGCCTTCAACTGGCTGACTATGGGGCAGCTGCTCAGCCTGCCCATGATCCTGATTGGCACCGGGATGCTGTGGCTGGCGTATCGTTCACCATGGCGAAGAATGGCAGGCGGCATCTGATACGCTCATTTCGTATGAAACAATACCTGGATTTAATGCGACATGTGCGCGATCACGGTACGCGAAAGGATGATAGAACCCACACCGGTACCAAAAGCGTCTTTGGCTACCAGATGCGTTTTGAGCTGGGCAGGGGCTTCCCTCTGGTGACGACCAAAAAATGTCATTTCAAATCCATTATCCATGAGCTGTTATGGTTTCTGAAGGGCGAAACAACACTTGACTACCTGAACAGGCACAATGTGACCATCTGGGATGACTGGGCCGATGAAAACGGTAATCTGGGACCTGTTTATGGTCGCCAGTGGCGCAGTTGGCCGGCCCCGGATGGGCGTCATATTGACCAGATTGCGGAATTGGTCGAACAGATCCGAAAAACACCGTATTCCCGTCGTCTGGTAGTCAGCGCCTGGAATGTTGCGGACCTGCCGGATGAGTCTGTCGGGCCGCAGGAGAACGTCCGGCAGGGCAGGATGGCACTGGCTCCATGTCATGCCTTTTTCCAGTTCTATGTCGCTGACGGCAGGTTGTCCTGCCAGCTTTATCAGCGCAGCGCCGATGTTTTTCTGGGTGTGCCGTTCAATATCGCCTCCTATGCGCTGTTGACCATGATGCTGGCACAGGTCTGCAACCTGCGATCGGGAGATTTTGTGCATACCTTTGGTGATGCCCATCTGTATCTGAATCATGGTAAGCAGGTTGATTTGCAGCTCACACGCGAACCGCATCCATTGCCGACCGTCAGGCTCAATCCCGCAGTGAAGGATATCTTCGACTTCACCGGCGATGATTTTGAGCTGATTAACTACCGCTGCCACCCGGCTATCCGTGCGCCCATCGCCGTGTAGGTATGCCGCTAATATCCATTATTGTTGCGCTGGACAGCAATCGGTTGATTGGTTGCAATAACCGGCTGCCGTGGCGATTGCCGGCAGATCTGCAACATTTCAAATCGGTCACTATGGGCAAGCCCATTGTGATGGGGCGTAAAACCAGAGAGTCACTGGCAGGATCACTGCCCGGCAGGACGAATATAGTGATGACCCGTAACCGGCATTATGTGGCACAGGACGCCATTATTGTCCACTCCTTTGAAGAGGCCCTGAATGCCGCCGGCGACGCACCGGAAGTTATGATTATTGGCGGTGCCCATCTCTATGCACAGACGCTTCCGCAAGCGGACAGACTCTATCTGACTCAGGTGGAAGGGAGCTTTGAAGGTGATACCTGGTTTCCTGCATTCAACTCCGACGATTGGTTGCGGGAGTCCATCCAGAGCCACCAGCCGGATGAAAAAAATCCATGGCGCTATTGCTTTGAAACGCTGACAAGAAAGCCCCGGCGTTAAAACAGGATTTTCCGGAGCATAAAAACATATTGGCAGGGTGCCACCGGATCATCCATGTCCGCAACTGACCTGAAAATACCCGGGTTCGTCGTCGAGCCGCAGGGCAGTCAGCTTTCCGCCCCAGACACAGCCGCTGTCGAGAGCATGGACATTTTGTTCCTGATGCTGTCCGAGTGCTGCCCAGTGGCCGAAGACAATTTTTATGTCTTTACTGCGCCGATTCGGCAGCCGGAACCAGGGGTGCAGGTGAGCCGGTTGGGAACCGGGTTCGCGATTGTTTCTGAAGTCCTGGCTGCCGTCCAGCTCGCAGTAGCGTATGCGTGTCAGGCTGTTTGTTATGCAGCGCAGGCGATCCCAGCCCTCCAGATCATTCGACCAGAGGCGGGGTTCGTTGCCGTACATATTGGGCAGAAAGTCATCAATCATATCGCTGCGAAGCACCTGCTGAACCTCGTCGGCATATTCGCGGGCGCACGCCAGATTCCATTGCGGCGGCAGTCCGGCATGTACCATGACATACCCAAGCGTCTCGTCATGATGTAATAACGGTCGGTTGCGCAGCCAGTCAACCAGCTCCGCAAAATCCGGTGCATGGACAACATCGTCAAGGGTGTCTTCTTTGTGATGAATTTCACGGTGTCCGTAAGCAATGGCCAGCAGATGCAAATCATGATTGCCGAGGACGGTGACGGCACCATCGCCAAGTGATCGGATGAATCGCAGGGTGTGCAGGTTTTCCGGACCGCGATTAACCAGATCGCCAACAAACCAGAGCCGGTCCCGATCAGCGTTAAATGCGGTTTTTTCGAGCAGTGCCCGCAGGGCAGCGAAACAACCCTGTACATCGCCGATGGCATAGACGGCCATGGCCGTGATTAATTCAGGGTGCCGGGGACAGCCAGTGTAAAGGTGGGAATCTCGGCATCAAAATGCGTACCGTCATCCGCAATCATCTGATAACTGCCGCGCATACTGCCGACCGGCGTTTCCATGATGGAGCCGGAGGTATAGCGATAATCATCTCCGGGCTTCAGATGGGGCTGTCTGCCAACCACGCCATCGCCACGTACTTCCTGTACCTCACCATTGGCATTGGTGATGATCCAGTGGCGCGTCAATAAACGGGCGGCAATATCGCCCGTGTTGCGCAGGGTAATGGTATAGGCGAACACATAGCGGCTTTCTTCCGGGTCGGACTGCTCCGGGATATAAATAGGCTGGGCTTTGACATTGATAGAGTACTGCATGGCGCTTCAGTGACTTGAATTGAGGTTGGATTCTAGCACATGCGCCAGACGGGTGAACTCTCTGAGTGACAGGGTTTCGGCGCGTCTTGACGGGTCAATGCCGGCAGATTGGATCTGGCTGCTGTCGAGCAGTGATTTCAGGCTGTTTCGCAAGGTCTTGCGGCGCCGTGCAAAGGCTGCCGTGACGGTCATTGCCAGCGCCTTTGTCGAGGCAGGGTCGATAACGGGTGCGGCATGAGGCAGCAGCCGGATAAAGGTTGACTGCACCTTGGGTGCCGGTTTGAAGGCACCGGGGCCGACATCGAATAATAAGGCCGCCTCAAAGGTCGCCTGCAACATAACCGAGAGCCTGCCGTAATGGCCGCTGCCGGGCTGTGCAGCAATACGACAGGCCACTTCCCGCTGTAGCAGCACATGTATGTCGCGGATGATGGTGGCCTGATTGGCGAGGCAGAACAGCGTGGGGACGGAGACATTATAGGGCAGGTTGCCGGCAATTCTGAGCCGACTGCCAGTTGATACCAGCGTTGAAAAATCGAACTGCACGGCATCACCCTGCAGCAGGGTCAAGGTGCCGATACCGCGACATTTATCTTCCAGCATCGGCACTAGATCCCGATCAAGCTCAATGGCGGTCAATGTTCCATGCGCCTTCAACAGGGGGCAGGTAAGGGCACCTTCACCGGGTCCGATTTCCACCATAACATCACCGGGTCGGGGATGGATCGCCTGCACCATCCGCTCCAGCACCGACTGGTCATGCAGAAAATTCTGCCCGAACCTTTTTCTTGGACGATGATGCAAGGGCCTGCCCCGATATTATGTCTGGACTTTCAAAGATGAGCAGGAGCAAGTGTGATGGTGAACAGGCCGGGCGGCGTAGTGACGATATGCTGATAGTGGCCTGACCCCTACTCCCTGCTGTCCTGTTGCAGCCCGGCAATGATTTTGTCCGCCCCACGTTCCAGTAGTTCTTCGGCAAGAGAGACTCCCATTGATTCAGCATCGTTGATCGCTCCGTCGATGTCACCGCTGATGACAGCTTTGCCATCGGGTCTGGCTACCAGACCGCGCAGCCATATCCGGTTGTCTTCAAGCAGGGCAAATCCGGCTACAGGCATTCGGCAGCCACCTTCAAGGCGGCGGATAAAGGCGCGTTCTGCACTGACACAGGCATGAGTATCTGCATGGTTCAGACATTGCAGCAGTGCCCGGGTCTCCTGGTCGCCCTGCCGGCTTTCAATCCCCATGGCACCCTGACCGGCCGCAGGCAGCAGGGTCTCGGCCGGAATCAGGTCGCGAATACGGTTTTCCATGTCCAGCCGAATCAGTCCGGCAGCCGCCAGAATGATGGCATCGAAGTCGCCATTATCGAGTTTTGCCAGACGGGTTTGAACATTGCCGCGCAGGGTGAGAATCCTTAAATCCGGGCGCTCTGCCAGTAGCTGGCCGCCGCGGCGCAGGCTTGAGGTGCCGATACATGCGCCTTCAGGCAGTTCATCGACGCAGGAGTATTGCCCGCAAACAAAGGCATCCAGCGGTGTTTCACGTTCACAGATCGCCGCAACTTCAAAGCCCTCCGGTAATTCCGCTGGCACATCCTTCATGGAGTGTACCGCAATATCGGCCCTGCCGTCCTGTATCCCCTGTTCAAGTTCCTTGATGAACAGCCCTTTGCCGCCAGCCTCGGCAAGCGGCATATCGGCAATGCGGTCACCTTTGGTCAGCATCTCCACCAGTTCTATTTCCAGCCCCGGATGATTCTCCAGCAGACGGTCACGTACATGGCGGGCCTGCCACAGCGCCAGAGGAGAGCGGCGTGTCGCTATTCCGAGAGTTTTTTTCTGCATGATTGCGTTCTGTCGCTGATCTTTAACAGCCGGTTTAACCGGCACGGGTATTCGGCCTTTTTCTATCTGGTCGCACGAATCTGTTCGATGACCGGTCGGGTCTGCGGATGAACATGCCGCCACAGATAAAATGACTCTGCCGCCTGTTCCACCAGCATACCAAGGCCGTCCATCATGATGGCGATGCCACGGGCCAGAGCCCATTTCCGAAATGGCTGGCAGCCTTCGCCATACATCATGTCATAGGCAATGGCTGACTCAATCAGTATCTCACCGGGAATTGGTGCCACTTTACCCTGCAAACCAAGTGAGGTACCATTGATTACGACATCAAATTGTTGCCCGGCCAGGCCGGCAAAATCACCCGCACCGATTTTAAATTCATCCGCAAACAGGTCGCGCAGTTGCTCTGCCCGGGTGACGGTACGATTGGCATAGTGATTGAGTGAGGTTTCTGATCAATGACAGGTTTGAGTATGCCCCTGACAGCGCCTCCTGCACCCAGTATCAGGATGCGTTTGTCCTGCAATATCTGACCGTGATTTTCGGTTATGTCGCGCACCATGCCTACGCCATCGGTATTGTCACCATGGATGCTGCCGTCGTCGCGGAATGTCAGTGTATTGACCGCCCCGGCCCGGTCGGCGCGGCTGCTTGATTCGTCTGCAATGCGATAAGCCTCTTCCTTGAACGGCAGGGTGACATTTGCCCCGGCAATTCCTTCTTGCTGTATCGCACGAATGGCCTTCTCGAAGGTGCCTGTTTCCACCAGACGACGATCATAGCGGAGCACTTCGCCGGTTTGTTCGGCAAACCGGCGGTGAATCATGGGTGATTTACTGTGCATGACCGGATTGCCCAGCACCAGATAGTGTTCAATGCCCATAGTCAACGGGCCAGACCGGCTTCCACCTGTTCACGTTTGGCCTGACCGGCAAGGTTTTCGATCAGTTTCAGGGTAAAGTCAATGGCTGTTCCGGGTCCACGGGAGGTGATGACCTTGCCGTCCTGGACAACGGCCTGACCGGTGTCGAGACCCGGCAGGGCCGCTGGTTCCATGGTGCCCGGATAACAGGTCGCTGATTTGCCGGAGAGTATGCCGGCATCTGCCAGAACTCTGGGTGCCGCGCATATTGCAGCGGTAAATTTCTCGCTGTCAGCCATCTTCATCAGCAGATTGCGAACACGGCTGTCGTTGCCCAGACGCTCGGAACCGGAGCTGCCACCCGGTAGTACCAGCATGTCATAGTCTTCCTCCAGGGCATCATCGAGTAACATGTCCGGCTGTAGCCTGACACCCCGGCTGGCCGTGATGATTCCCGCTTCCAGTCCGGCCACGATAACCTCAATTCCGGCTCTGCGGAGCAGATCTATAATCGTTACCGCCTCAAGCTCTTCACAGCCCTCAGCGAGTGGAATCAATACCTTTGGCATGGGTTCTCCCGGTTTTTACAGATTGCTGCCGCTTCAGTAATTCGCTGACGGGAATCAGATGTACCCCGTGTTGTTCCAGAGCCGGTAGCTGATTGCGCAAATACTGGATGGTCTCTTTGTGCGGATGGGCCACTCCCAGCGCGGTGCCGTTGCGTTTGGCAGTCTCAATCAGCAGGTCGAATTGATCCTGAATTTTTTCCGGTTCATGGTCCAGAAATACATCCCGGTGTGTCGTAACCAGACCGTACTGCCGGGCCGTGCTCAATGCCACAGTGTGGCGGGTAGTTCGATTGTCAATAAATGCCAGATGAGGGTAGCCTGCCAGCTCTTTCATCAGCCAGCGCATACGCTCCGTATTTGCCGTCAGTCTCGAACCCTCATGGTTATTGACGGCAATAATGTCGGGAACAGCGGCGATATTGCGATGAATGGTGCGTATATAGCGGGCCTGACCCATGTCCTGCCTCAGGGTGCCCGGTACCTCGGCCTTGTTTTGGGGGTGCAGTTTCTCCATCGGCATGTGCAGAATCAGATCGCGGTTTGATTCCCGTACGGAGTGGATCGCCTCATCCGCGCCCGGTGTATGTGGCAGTACGGCATAGCTGATCGGGCCGGGCAGTGCCAGGGCCTGCCTGTCGTCCTGGATGCGGTAGCCAATGTCATCGATAATAATGGCAACCGCCGGGCTGTCCTGACTGGCCTGCCCGGTAGAGCCCAGTAGCAATACGAACAGCAGGGCGGACCGATACATTCTTTGAATTTTCAGCATCATCGATTTCAGGATTTGGCAGCCCTGCTATTGATGATGACCAGACTCCTCAGCAGGTTCAGTGCCTCATACAGGGGATAATCTCTTTCCGCCAGAGGCTGATCGGTATTTTCCGTCCGGGGGGTATCTGTCGGCTTCTGTTCCGCATTTTTCAGGTGTCGATTCAGTTGTGACTCCGTCACCCTGCTAAAGTCCTCGTCGGTATCTCTCTTCAGGCTCAGGTTGCGGGTTTTTATATCCGGTTCAATGCCCAGCGCCTGGATCGAACGACCGGCAGGTGTGTAATACCGTGCTGTCGTCAGCTTGACCGCATCGCCGTTGCTCATGGGCAGAATCGTTTGTACCGACCCTTTTCCAAAGGTCTTTTCGCCCAGAATGATTGCCCTGCCCTGATCCTGTAATGCCCCGGCTACAATTTCGGAGGCCGATGCAGAGCCGCCGTTGACCAGCACCACCATTGGAGCACCGTCAACCAGATCGCCAGGTTTGGCACGAAAATCAGATGTTGAGCCAGTATCACGACCTTCGGTATAAACAATCAGTCCTTCCTCCAGAAAGGCGTCAGACACATTCACAGCGCTGTTAAGCACACCACCGGGGTTATTTCTGAGGTCAAGTACCACACCGCTGATGCCGGAAGGGTTTTCTTCCTTGAATCGACTGATTGCCTTGCGCAGCAGCTCGGCGGTGTGCGATTGAAACTGGGTAATGCGCAGATAAAGATAGCCGGGTTCCAGAATGCGCGATTTCACGCTCTTGATGGTAATAATATCCCTGACAATCGTGATATTGAGAGGTTGTTCCCGCCCTTCTCTCGTGATCGTCAGGGTGACCGGTTCACCCGGCTTGCCGCGCATGAGTTTGACGGCCTCACGCAGCCCGGTGCCTTTTAATGACTTGCCGTCAAGACGCATAATAACATCGCCTGCTTTTATCCCGGCCCGGTATGCCGGTGTATCATCTATTGGCGCGATGACCTTGATAAAGCCGCCTTCCTCACCAATCTCTATACCAAGGCCGCCGAACTCGCCGACAGTGCCTTCGTGCAGGTTTTTGTATTCAGTCTTGCCCAGATAGGCCGAATGCGGATCAAGCCCGGACAACATGCCCTGGATCGCATTTTTCATGAGTTTGCTGTCATCAATATCTTCGACATAGTCTTTTTTGACCCGGGCAAAGACATCGGCAAAGGTGCGAATCTCGTCGAATGGCACCTCAATATCATCGGTGACCGGACGCGAATCTGCATCGGAATCTTCCGAGGCATATACCGGCGCCAGCACGGCGACGGAAATCAGGAATAAAAAATGTCTCATCAACTGCCTCACCTGTGAACGGTTATCGCGGAGCATCGCATATCGATTGCAAAGCCCACATTAGCACTTAACCCAAACGATGCCAAAGGGCATTATGCCGTAAATCAGACCGGCATACTCTGAATTAACCGGTTCAACCGGCAGGAATTGACCGATGAGGGCCGAGGCATCCGCGGCCTGTCTCAGGTGGGTTGCTGTGGAAGCTGCTGTTTATGGCTTGAACGCACGGTATCGATGCGCTATCTTTCATTACGGTCCGTGTCGTCCTTTATAAAGAAACTCTTATGCGCGTTCGGCTTTTCTCATTTTTGTCCGCTATCCTGATATCCGGCATGGTCGAGGTTCACCGTGGAGGAGGCTGAAGGGGTAGTCCTGCAGCTCTCTACTGATTGATTATGGTGGATTATTCTGAATGGATGCCCGCTGTAGTGGACATCAGCATGGAGGCGGGCAGAAAAATTCTGGACATCTATCGGACGAATTTCGATGTTCGTAAAAAAGATGATCAGTCTCCCCTGACGGAGGCTGATATGGCGGCGCATGACACGATTATTGGCAGGTTGGGGGAGCTTACGCCAGCTATACCGGTGTTGTCGGAGGAGTCTGCCGAGGTCCCGTTTGAAACCCGTTCGCGGTGGCAGACCTATTGGCTGGTTGACCCGATGGATGGTACGCGCGAGTTTGTTAAACGCAACGGTGAGTTCACGGTCAATATCGCGCTTATCGAGGATGGTCAGCCGACTATGGGTGTTATTCATGCGCCGGTACTGGCTGCAACCTATGCCGGTGCCAGAGGCCTGGGTTCCTGGAAACAGGTGGATGATGGGGGGAAAGAGGCAATTATGGTCCGACAATTGCCGCCCCAGGATGCCTTGATGGTGGTTGGCAGCCGATCACATCGTGGTGATTCGTTGAACGAGTTTCTGCAAAAGGTGGGGGACTATCATCTGATCAGTATGGGCAGTTCCTTAAAAAGCTGCCTGATTGCCGAGGGTAAGGCCGATATTTATCCGCGCTTCGGGCCAACATCCGAGTGGGACACGGCGGCTGCACAGGCGATTGTGGAGGCGGCCGGTGGTCGGCTGGTGACCATGGATATGCAGCCCATGCGATACAACACCAAAGAGTCGCTGTTGAATCCGCACTTTATGGTGATCGCAGACATGTCCCGCGATTGGGCAGCGTTGTTGTGATTTTATGCGGATGTGGCAAATTCTGTTAAACAGGTAATAGAGGCGGCTGGTTCCAGACTGGCGGCGGTTACTGATGCGCCTTACGCGGATGCGCAGGTGTTGGTCGGGCATGTGTTACGTCGGGACCGGGCATGGCTGATTGCGCACTCGGATGAAGTGTTTCCATCTGACCGGCTGGATGAGTTTCGGCTTCTGATTGATGACCGTGCTCAAGGCAGGCCGGTGGCTCATTTAACCGGCTATCGTGAGTTCTGGAGTCTGCGGCTGAAGGTGACTCCGGATACCCTGATCCCCCGGCCGGAAACCGAACATCTGGTTGAGCAGGTTCTGTCGCTGAATCTCCCGGAGGCAGCGGATATTCTCGATTTTGGCACGGGCGGCGGTGCCATAGCTATTGCGCTCGCCCATGAAAGACCTGTCTGGTGTATCCACGCCATGGATATGTCGGCGGCAGCATTGCAGGTGGCTGCTGAAAATGCCTTTTTAACCGATACATCGCATATATGTTTTGTCAATGCCGATTCTCTGGCAGCATATGGAGTCCGTTGTTTCGATGTCATCGTCAGCAATCCACCCTATATTGCCGGGGATGATCCGCATCTGCGGCGGGGTGATATACGCTTTGAATCTGATGATGCTCTGCTGGCCGGAGAGGATGGCCTGGATTGTATCCGCTATCTGGTAGCTCATGCCCCGCAGTCTCTCAGGCCGGGTGGCTGGCTGTTGATGGAGCATGGTCATGATCAGGCGGCAGCCGTGCGCAGCTTGCTCAGACAGGCCGGATATACGGATATCGGTATGATTGCGGATCTGGCCGGGAATGATCGGGTAATACAGGCGAGGTGTCCTGATCATGATTGATGCCGTTGATTGCCATGAAACGGATGAAACGGATGAGATGGATGATGAGCAGTTGCTGCGCTATTCCCGTCAGATCATGTTGCCGCAGCTGGGTATCGAGGGGCAGCAGAGGCTTCGCGAGGCCAGTGTGCTGGTGGTGGGTGCTGGCGGCCTGGGTTGTCCGGCATCCATGTATCTGGCAGCCGCCGGTGTCGGCAGGGTGATCATTGCCGATGATGACAGGGTTGAGCTAACGAACCTGCAAAGGCAGCTGGCGCATACCATGGCTGACCTTGGTCGATTGAAGGCCGATTCTCTGGAGACAGCGCTGGACGGCATTAATCCGCATTGCACTGTTGATGTGATTGCTGAGCGCATGGATTCCGAGTGGCTTGCCCGGTTCGTGCCCCGCGTCAGTGTGGTGCTTGACTGTACCGATAACTTTGCGGCCCGTTTTGCCATCAATGGTGCCTGTGTGGCGCATCGAATGCCGCTGGTTTCGGGGGCGGCCATACGGTTTGAGGGGCAGTTGATGGTATATGACCCGCGGCAGGAAAACAGCCCCTGCTATCAGTGTCTCTATCCGGCGGAGAGTCCGATGGAAGAAGAGACTTGTAGTGAAAACGGTGTTATCGCTCCTCTGGTAGGCATTATTGGCAGTATGCAGGCGCTGGAGACCATTAAATTGATTGCACAAACCGGCACGGTATTATCAGGGCGTTTGCAGGTTTTTGATGGTCTGGGTATGCAGTGGCGTGAAATCAAAACGGTTGTTGATCCAGAGTGTCCGGTTTGTCGGCCAGTCGATGGCTGCTCCTGAGCGCTCGCCGTCATCGTCATGTCACAGCATTTCGAAGAGCAGTTTATCGACATGTTCCGGGTATGAGTGTTGCAAGTCGCGCAGCAGTTCCAAGCCATCGGTATAGCGATCATCGGGTTGTTTCTCCAGCAGGCGCATCACGATGTTGTTCAGTTCGCCATAATCCTTTGATAAGTCGGGCACCGGTGAGCTGGCATGTGCATACATGATGTCCACTGCCGAGGCACCGGAAAAAGGTTTTCGGCCTTCAAGCATTTCGTAGAGAATGATACCCAGCGTGTATAAGTCGGTACGGGCATCCAGCTCACTTCCGACAGCTTGTTCCGGGCTGACATAAGAGGGTGTGCCGACCATCATGCCTAAATCGGTCTGGTTAAAGTCGTTGTTTTTGATCAATCTTGCAATGCCAAAATCAATCAGTGCCAGCGAACCATCCTTACGGAACAGGATGTTGGCAGGTTTGAGATCCCGGTGGATGATGTTGCGTTGATGGGTTTCATAAAGTGCGGCGGAGATCTGTGAGGTGTAACTGATCGCCTGTTCTGGAGATAGACCGTTGTCTATTTTCTGTTTGAGATCGCCGGCCGGCAATAACTCCATGACGGAATAAATATCCTTTTTTTGTGCGCCGAGTTCGTATATTTTGACGATATTCGGATGATTTATGTCTTTGATGATCTCAAATTCGTGGATAAACCGATCGCGTGATTGAGAATTTCTGGAGACCTGTGGCAGGCATAGTTTCAGGGCCATGCTGCGGTTATCGGTTTTATGGGTTACGCGATAGACCCATGCCGTGGTGCCTTTGCCAATCAGGTTCCTTAGAGTGTACTGGCCTAGCGTTATCGTTTTTTTGGCATCCGGCAACGGCATGGTGGGTTTGGATTTTTTTGCCGATTGTGATGGGCCGGATGCGAGTTCAGGCAGGTGCATCAGCGCCTTCATAAAACGTTTCTGTTGTAACTGACTTTTACAGATATAGTCGATCCCGCCCAGCCTCATAAAGTCAACTGCATCATCGGTATTGCAGTCTGCATGCAGAAAGATAAAAGGTGGCAGTTTGATGGCGCCGGACAGTTTTTTGAACCAGTCTCTGCAGCGTTTTGCATTAGAACCCACATCCATGATGACCAGCTTGTAGTCCTGCCAAGGGAACTTGAGTCCAAGAGGTGGATGTTGATCTGGTTCATAGATTGAAAGCCTGGCGTGCTTCAAAAGGCGAACAAGTAAAGTGGTGATGTCTCGATGATGCTGAAGATTGTCGTCAATGAGCAGTACATGAGAGATATTCTGTAGTGGATTGTCCATGGTGTCAGTATATCCTGTCAGGACATGGTTGGTAATCAGACATTGAACAATGAATTCAGCTGCGTACCGTATTTATTACCAGATGCCCCGTTGGTTTGAGATGAGTTTTCATGCTCAGTACGGACGGGGTTCGCCATCCGGACGTGTTTTGAAGCGGCGATGGGTCCACAGGTAATTTTCCGGCGATAGGCGTATCTGTTTTTCGATCATCTGATTGATACGGATGGCATCGGCCTGCTGGTCGCCGGTCGGGAAACTTTCCAGCCGGGGTAATACTTTTACATGATAGCCTTTTTCGGTGCGTTCCACGAAGTAGGGCAGGACGATGGCATTGGTCAGCCTGGCCCACCGGCTGGTGCCGGTGACAGTTGCTGCCATAACGCCCATGAAGGGAACAAATACGCTGTGCTTGTGACCATAATCCTGGTCGGGGCCATACCATATGGCATTGCCTGCTTTGAGGCTTTTGAGCACGCCTCTTACGTCTTTTCGATCATAGGTTTTGCCACCTATCCATCGTTGCCTGCCTGTGGACATGATGTGTTCAAACAGCGGATTTTTATGCCTTCGATACATGCCTGAAAAGGGCATTCTCTGTCCCAGCAGACGCGAACCGATTTCCAGTGTGGTAAAATGTCCACTCAGTAGCAGTATGCCGCGTTTTTCGGCGAGGGCCTGCTCGAAATTCTCAAGGCCGCTGTATTCGACATGTCGGTTAATGATCTCCGGTTTGCTCCACCATGTGGCAAAACTCTCGATGACACTGACACCATACAGGGCAAAGTGCTTTTTCAGCAGTGTGTGCTGTTCAGATGCCTTTAGTTCGGGGAAGCAAAGTTGCAGATTGACTGTAGCAATGTGGCGCCGGTAGTGACCAAACAGATAAAGCAGCTTCCCCAGCCACCGACCAATCCGGCGCTGTGCCTTCAGGGGCAGGCAGGTTACCGGATAAACCAGACCCAATAGCAGCCATAGCAGCCAGTATCGTGGCATGTAAAAATTGTGATTTTCCGGTTCCTGCATGGTCGGGTACATTGAAGATGATAGCGTATTCTATCCTACAATGGCCGTTGCCATGATGCGCTATGATATGATGCGCCGCTGGTTTGTCGTTCCTGTTTGATTGAATGAATCTGGATATCCCCGATTTTCAAAGTGCCCGTATATTGATCATTGGCGATCTTATGCTGGATCGGTACTGGACGGGTACTGCACAACGTATCTCGCCGGAAGCTCCTGTCCCTGTCGTACAGGTTGACGGCATCATGGACAGGCCTGGCGGGGCCGGCAATGTCGCGTTGAATGTCGCGGCACTGGGGGCGCAATGCACATTGCTGGCCATCGTCGGTAATGATGAAAATGGCAGGGCACTGTGCGACCAGCTTGAAAAGGGCGGTGTACAGGCAAGGATACACAGGGTCGATGGTTTCGGTACGATTACCAAGCTAAGGGTGCTCAGCCACAATCAGCAGCTGATCAGGCTCGATTTTGAAGACAGTCCTGTCCCTGAAAGCGATGTGCTGACGGACTGGCTTGATGAGTTGATAGCCGATCATGACATGGTTGTGCTTTCCGATTATGGCAAAGGCACGCTGACCCATGTCGAGGAATGGATCGGCCGGTGTCGCAAGGCCGGGAAAAAGACTATCGTCGATCCCAAGGGCAGGAATTTTGATCGCTATTGCGGCGCCAGCCTGATGACGCCTAATCTGAGGGAGTTTCAGGAGGTTGTCGGGGAGTGCCACGGCGAGCAGGAAATATACAGTAGGGCACTACAGCTTATCAGGAGGGTGGGTCTGGATGGTCTGCTGGTGACACGGGGTGAGGCGGGGATGAGCCTTGTATCGGCACAGGGAGAGGTGCTGCATATGCCGGCTCAGGCCAGAGAGGTATTTGATGTAACAGGTGCCGGTGATACGGTGATCGCGACACTGGCAGCAGTGCTGGCGACCGGAACAGGACTTGAGTGGGCTGTTCGCCTGTCCAATCTGGCGGCCGGGGTTACTGTGGCGAAGCCGGGCTCCGCTACAGTATCTGTGCCGGAGCTGAAACGCGCCAGCCATGCGCAGCGGGACGGTCATGGCATGATGACCGAAAGTGAATTATTGCAGGCTGTGACCGAGGCACGGGCCAGCGGTGAAAGCATTGTTATGACTAATGGCTGCTTTGATATATTACATGCAGGACATGTCCATTATCTGAATCAGGCAGCACAGCTTGGAGATCGTCTGGTGGTGGCGGTCAATACTGATGAAACGGTCCGGGCATTAAAAGGTCAAGATCGTCCTGTCAATCGCCTTGAGTCACGCATGGCCGTACTGGCTGGACTGGTCGCGGTTGATTGGGTTGTGCCCTTTGCAGAGCAGACCCCGGAGCGTTTGATTGGCAAAATAAAGCCCGATTATCTGGTAAAAGGTGGTGATAACAGCCCCGATAATATTCCCGGTGCGCAATGCGTAACAGAAGCCGGCGGCCAGGTGATGGTGCTGGATTACGTCGAAGGCCGCTCAACAACAAATATCATCCGCCGGATACGTGAAGACGAGCAATAATCAGCCGCCGGTTGACGTTATCGTGGTCGGGGGGGGCATTGCCGGCCTGTGGATACTGTCGAACCTGCGTGCAGCCGGTTACGATGCAATCCTTGTAGAGAGAGATTCTCTGGGCAGCGGGCAGACTCTGGCCTCACAGGGTATTATTCATGGTGGTGCAAAATATGCGCTTATCGGTCATGTAACCGGTTCTTCCGAGGCAGTACGTGAGCTGCCGGAACGGTGGGGTGAGCATTTATCAGGCCGCCGGCTGCCGGATTTAAGCAGTGTTCGTTGCAACAGTGACCATCAATGGATGTGGAGTGCCGGAGATATACCGTCAAAGATAGCGAATTTTTTTGCCGGCCGGTTGATGTCCGGTCGTGTAAGGCCGCTTGCAGGGCGGGAACTGCCCGGAAGGTTTAAGTCGATATGCAAGACGAACACAGTCTATCAGTTACATGAGCCGGTTCTTGATGTTGCGAGTCTGGTGCAGTGTCTGGCTGATTCAAATAAGGGCAGGGTGTTTAATGCTGAAGCGATCTGTGCTGAAGCGGACGGCGATAACATGCTGCTTGAAGTCAGAACGCATAACGAAACACATTGCCTTGCTGCCCGTGCTCTGGTGTATGCCGCCGGAGAAGGTAACGCGGAAATTGAGACATCTGCAATGCAGCGCCGACCACTGCAGATGGTCATGGTAAAAGGTGATCTGCCCGAGCTGTGGGGGCATGTTATTGAAGCGGCTGCCAATCCGCGCCTGACCATCACATCGCATAAATGCCCTGACGGGCAAATTGTCTGGTATATCGGAGGGCAGTTGGCTGAAGATGGTGTTGCCCGCTCGATCCGGCAGCAGATTGCAGCAACCCGGCAGGAATTGAGAAGGATATTTCCGGCTGTGGTGCCAGACTCTCTCAACTGGGCAACGCTGCATATCAACCGCGCGGAAGGTATTCGGGACGATGGTAAAAGGCCGGATAATCCATTCGTTGGACGGCATGGGCGGCAGATAACGGTATGGCCTGTCAAGCTGGTTTTCGCCCCTGTGGTGGCTGACGAAGTGTTGAGCCTTGTTGAGGCTATGCGGATCAGTAAGTCGCGGGCCGATGCCATGATCGACCTGCCGGAGGCAGTCGTGGGTCAGTATCCATGGGAGCAGGCTGTCTGGCAGTGTGGATAATGGATATGAGAAAAATAAATAGTCATATATAATATGCAATGTCAGCTATCCCATTAAAAAATATATCCAATACCGGAATTATGGTGAGTGCACTTGGTCTGGGTACTGTCAAGTTCGGCCGTAATGAGGCGGTAAAGTATCCGCAGGGCTTTGCGATACCTGATGATAGAGCTGTTATATCACTGTTATCCCAGGCCCATGCAGCCGGTATTAATTTACTGGATACAGCTCCGGCTTACGGTACCGCACAAAGCAGAATCGGCAGGCTCATTGGGGCAGATGATGACTGGGTTATCTGTAGCAAGGTTGGTGAGCAGTTTATTGACGGGCAATCAATATACGACTATAGCGAATCAGCAACGATATCCGGTATCGAGAACAGTTTGCGGGCGTTGCAGCGCGATGCCCTGGATATTGTATTGATACACTCGGATGGTAACGACATGGATATTCTGCAGAATACGTCGATTATGGAAACACTGTTGCGAATGAAAGATCAGGGCAAGATAAAGGCAGTGGGGATTTCAAGTAAAACGGTTACAGGAGGATTGTATTCCTTGCAGTATGTAGATGTTATTATGTGCATGTATAATATTTTAGAGACGACTGAGCTGCCTGTTATTCAGGCGGCCGGAGCAGCGGGCAAGGGAGTCTTTATAAAAAAAGGCCTGATGAGCGGTCATCTGAAAAAAACCGGAACAGTGGACCCGTTGCAGGCATGTTATCGCCATATTTTTGCTCAGCCGGCGGTCAGCAGCCTGATTATCGGTACGATCAGCCCGATACACTTGCGGCAGAATATCGATGCTTTCCTGTCCATCGTGAAACCAGACTGATGGTGCGTCTCGCCTATAGCGTTTTTATGTATCTTCTGGTGCCTCTGTTTTTATGGCGGTTGCTGTGCCGTGGTTTTCGGGATCGTGAATACTGGTATCGCTGGTCAGAACGTTTCGGCTTTAATCGACTGCCGGATTTGACAAATGCCACCTGGGTACATGCCGTATCTGTTGGCGAGGTACAGGCCAGTGTCGCACTGGTTGAATATCTGCTGGATTCCAGACCGCAGATGCCGGTTGTCATCACAACAATGACGCCTACGGGTTCGCGGCGAGTAGTATCCCTGTTTGGCCATCGTGTGCATCATGTATATGCCCCTTATGACCTGCCGGGTGCTGTCAGCCGCTTTCTGTGTCGGGTCAAGCCGATACAGGTGATTATTATGGAGACCGAAATATGGCCCAACATGATCAGCGGGTGCCATCAGCGAAATATCCCCTTGCTGTTGGCTAATGCGAGGCTGTCAGAACGTTCCGCAAGAGGATACCGCCGTATTCAGAAGCTGACCTGTCAGGTGATAAGCCGTATTTCATATATAGCTGCCCAAACCGAAAGCGACCGGCTACGCTTTATGGCGCTGGGAGCGACTGAGGATCAGGTCATTGTTACAGGTAATATCAAAATGGATATTGATTCGCTCGCCGAACTGCGTGAACAGGGCGAGGTCATCCGGCGCTGGCTGGGAGTCGGCCGTTCGGTATGGATCGCGGCAAGTACGCATGTCGGAGAGGAAGAGCAGGTGCTTGAGGCCCATGCGGCCCTGAAAAAAACAGTGAAGGATGCCCTGCTGGTGCTGATTCCCCGCCATCCTGAACGTGCTGATGAGGTTGAGAGGCTGTGCCGAAAAAATCACTGGCAAGTGCTCCGCCGTACATTGGAAACAGCCGACGACGAAGTGCCAGACATCTATCTGGTGGATACACTGGGAGAACTGCCACAGTTTTACTCTGCCGGTGATGTGGCATTTGTCGGAGGCAGCCTGGTGCCGATTGGAGGGCATAACATGATTGAGGCCGCAGCCCAGGGCATTGCCGTGGTGTTTGGCCCCCACCTGTTTAATTTCCAGGATATAAGTTATCAATTATTACAGTCAAATGCAGCAAGGATGGTTACTAATAGTCAGGAACTGGCTCTGACCTTGGAAGAATTGCTGAAAGATGCCGATTTACGACACAAATTGGGCCGCAATGGTAAGGCATACGTTGAATCCAGCCGCGGTGCCTTGCAGCGATTGACTGAGGTTGTGGCAAGGTGCTGAGATAGTCTTTGTCTGGTCTGATAAGAGCCAGCTCCGATCAGAAAAATGAATGGTGCCGATGGGGTACTTGAGGCAGGATGTGGATCGGTTTGTGAGCCTGCTTTAAGTATCCTGGATATGAGGTGGTTTTGTGAAATTGCTCTATGTCGGCACATTCAAGGTATCCGGGTGTTGGACTCGCCTCTAGAAAATCTGGAGTTCGGTGATTACACTGCTTTGTGCCATATTGGACACAGGATTTTGATATGCTTATGTTTTTACTGATGTTTTAGGAGTGTTCTGCCATGACCAGACTATTCCTTTTGATTTCTTATCTAATTAGACGCTTATTCTTACCGAGAGTCTCACCTCAGTTACGTAAGTATCTGTATTCTTTGATAAAACCAGATTATCGGGATCAACTACTACAGCTGTTGAAAATGAAATACGCCACTCCTGTTCTTATCCTTTTGATTTCTTATCTAATTAGACGCTTATTCTTACCGAGAGTCTCGCCTCAGTTACGTAAGTATCTGTATCCTTTGATAAAACCAGATTATCGGGATCAACTACAACTACAGCTGTTGAAAATGAAATACGCCACTCCTGTTCTTATTGATACGCCGACGAAAGTATCGTCGTCATCTGTTTTTGAATCTTTGTTAAAGCAATATCCGGGACCAGTATTGAAGAGACACGGTGGCGGCAGCTTTGCAGATAGCAAGTGCTCATCATTCAGGTATTTACATCATCTGATACATGAAGAGAAAAGACCATTAAATGTTATCTCGCTTGTCAGAGAGCCGATAAGCAGAAATATATCGCATTTTTTTCACGACCTTGGCGCATATACTGGAATTCCTGATCCCTATAAAAAACTTTCTATAACTGAACTCAAAGACAGCTTTTTGTCATCGGAATCTCTGCATGAAAGTTTCCTTGGTTTTTTCGAAAATAACATGCTGGTAAATTTCGGTATAGATGTTTTCTCGACACCTTTTCCAGAGAGTGGTATTTCTACCTACTCCAATGGCAATGTAAGGCTTTTAGTCATGCGTATGGAAATAAGTGACAATGATAAGGTCGAAGCGATCAAGAGTTTTCTTGGATTAGAGAATTTTTCACTTTACCATCATAATATTGGAGAAAAGAAGCGCTATGTAGCGACATATAGAAAATTCAAGGATGAAGTGAAGTTGCCGCCTGATTATATTGACGGGATGTGTGAGACAAGATGGTTTCGTCATTTTTATGGCACAGAATATATCAATACTGTAAAGGAAAGATTCTGTATGCCCCCCCACCTCCCATAAAGAACGAGGCGGCATGATAACTGATGATATTCACTATCTTTTTTTTTAATGGCACTGTTGATTTTATTATGTTTCGGGTTATTGCTTTTTTTAGATTATTCTAATGCACAATAATATAAATATTCACGGCCTGCAGATTGATTCCGGGTTTTATCAGTTCGTTAATGACGATGTGATACCAGGCACCGGTATAGAGCCGGATCAATTTTGGTCGGGGTTGGCTGGTATTGTGGCCGAGCTGACGCCCCGTAATCGCGAGCTGCTGGCACGCCGCGATGAATTACAGGCCAGAATTGATCAGTGGCATCGTCAACATAAAGATCGGTCGCATGATGCCGCTGCCTATAAACAGTTTCTACTGGATATTGGTTATCTGCTGCCGGAGGGTGATGACTTTTCGGTCACGACTGCCAATGTCGATCCTGAAATATCAATTATTGCCGGTCCACAGCTTGTTGTGCCGGTCAATAATGCGCGATATGCCTTGAATGCTGCCAATGCACGCTGGGGTTCTCTTTATGATGCACTTTATGGAACGGATGTTATAGACGAGCAGAATGGAGCGGAAAAAGGTGACCGCTATAATCCGGTTCGTGGTGAGAAGGTGGTCCGCTATGCAATGGAATTTCTGGACAGGATGTTGCCCTTGATTGATGGTTCACACAGTCAGGTTGCCTGCTATGCTATGGATGGTAACGGGTTACAGGTCGATATGAATGACAAAAAGACAGCGCTGGTTAATGAGGTGCAGTTTATCGGTTATCAGGGAGAGGCATCTTCGCCTTCTGTATTGTTGTTCAAGCACAATCATTTGCATATCGAGATTCAGATAGACAGGGACCATCCCGTTGGTATGAGGCATCCGGCAGGGATATGCGATATTGTTATGGAGTCGGCTGTTACTACCATCCAGGATTGTGAGGATTCGGTGACTGCCGTAGATGCAGAGGAAAAAATCGGCGTATATCGAAACTGGCTTGGTCTTATGAAAGGAGATCTTACTGCCAGTTTTGCAAAGGGCGATGCCATAGTTGAGCGTTCTCTTAATCATAACAGGGGATATACCACGGTTAACGGTCAGCAGATAACATTGCCGGGATGTTCATTGATGTTGGTGCGCAATGTTGGTCATCTAATGACCAGTCCGGCCATCCTGGATGCCGACGGTAATGAGGTCTTTGAAGGTATTATGGATGCTGCGATTACCGGGTTGATCGCCTTACATGATCTCAGGGGGCTGGGGCGATTCAATAATTCACGCTGTGGTTCCATGTATGTGGTAAAGCCCAAGATGCACGGCCCGGATGAAGTGGCCTTTGCAGTTGATTTGTTCGCATGCGTTGAACAAGTCCTGGGGATGGCACCCAATACCATGAAAATTGGCATTATGGATGAGGAGCGTCGCACTACGATCAATCTAAAGGAGTGTATTCGTCAGGCCAGTGAGCGCATTGTTTTTATCAACACCGGCTTTCTTGATCGCACAGGTGATGAAATCCATACTTCCATGGAGGCCGGCCCTATGGTCCGCAAAGAGGCCATGAAATCTCAGCCCTGGATGAATGCCTATGAAGACTGGAATGTTGATATTGGCTTGGGCTGCGGATTGCAGGGGTGCGCACAAGTCGGTAAGGGAATGTGGCCAAAACCTGATAAAATGGCCGAAATGATGGCGGCAAAGCAGGCACATCCTGAGGCGGGGGCTAACTGCGCCTGGGTACCTTCCCCCGTCGCCGCAACGCTGCATGCCCTGCACTACCATGAGATTGATGTATTCGCACGGCAGGAAGTGCTTAAGTCCCGCAAACGGGCGAGTCTCGATGATATCCTCAACATTCCCGTTGAATTGGAACCATCCTGGTCCTCGAAGGATATTCAACAGGAGCTGGATAATAACTGTCAGGGTATTCTTGGTTATGTTGTACGCTGGGTTGAGCAAGGTATCGGTTGTTCCAGGGTGCCGGATATCAATAATGTTGGCTTGATGGAAGATCGTGCGACCTGCCGTATCTCCAGTCAGCATATAGCAAACTGGTTACATCACGGGATAGTCTCTGAAAAGCAGGTCATCGAAACCCTGCAACGAATGGCGCAGGTGGTTGACCACCAAAATCATGGTGCCCCCGGCTATGTCAACATGGCCCCTGACTTTGCCGGCAAGGCATTTACGGCCGCAAAGGATTTGATTTTTATGGGGCGAGAGACGCCTAATGGTTATACCGAACCGCCACTGCATAGGCGTCGGTTGGAGTTTAAGAGGCAGGTATGTTCTTGAGTGCGCAGTAATTTCAAAAGGATTCGTCGCATGCCTGCAAGTCCTCAATGCGGGGCAGTTATGCAATAATCTCTTTACCCCATCCCTCCCTGAGCATGTTTCCCGTATTGTTTCTTGCGGCTTTGCGGGCCGGTATTTTTAGCATTCAGGATGCTGTAACAGATATGTGCTCAGGGTATGATGGCATGGTCGAGCAAGTGCCGAATTGCCATGGAAGTCCTGTATCTCAAAAGTGGCGAAAGCTGGCAGGTGCGATGGTTATTGTATTTGGTCTATGGACCGTTGCTTCCAGTATTCTGGGGAGAATTAATGTCGGCCTCGGATGCTTGCCGCCCGGCTGAACGTATATCCAGTCGGGCTGCTGTGGGGCTGGTTTAACCACTAAGGACTGTCTGATTTACATGGCATCATGTTTCCGCATGGATGATGGCAGCAGCTTCATGTCCGCCAGCCCGGTCAGTAGTGCCGAAATAAAGTTGCCTTCGCTCTCATAAACCATTCTGTAAAGCCGGATTTTCATGGTGATAGCGCATCCGAAAATGATCGCTATAAAGGTGATAAAAGATCCGATAGCCAGGGTTGATATTCCTGTGACAGCCTGTCCGATGGTACAGCCCAAGGCCAGTACGCCTCCGAATCCCATTAATACTGCACCAATGAAGTGGTTCGCGAAGTCTCCGACGGAAGCAAACCACTCAATACGAAACGATTTGCTCACCAGTGACCAGAATAATGAACCCGCTATCACTCCAAGTGCTGCCATGACTCCAAAAGTCAGTAAACCGCGGTCAAAGCCGGAACCGGCATAGCCAAAGATCTGCCCCAGTGGATTGATGAATGTGTAGGACTGGGCGGCAAGAAAGCGGCTGTCTGCCGGGGGTGTTGCCTCGGTATCTTCGACAAGAAAATCCCATTGCTGAACATAGTCACGCAAGCCATAAGGTTCTTCATCCTGAATCAGGATGATATTGCTGGTGATATACCAGGCTGCAACCACGGCCAGCCCGACAACGATGCCCCCCAGGATGTTGTCAAATGAAGAGCGATATTCCGCAGACTTGAAGATGTAGATCAGCATGGCAATGACCAGTATGCCGCCGACTATCAGGCGGGCCGTATTGGCATTCTGTTCCGATATGATGGTGCCGATGTCCTGGCTGGCACCGACATTCATGGCAGCGGGGCGAATCCAGTCATAAAACAGGAGAGACATCAGCGTCTGATCACTGTTCGGGAATGGATTGATCATAAAGTAGGCGATAATGCCAATAATTGCAAGAACCATCAGAGACTTTATATTGCCGGCCCCCAGACGAATCAGATTTTTATTGCCGCAACCACTGGCCAGTGTCATGCCGATTCCGAACAACAGACCGCCCAGCAGGTTTTCCAGCCAGATCAGATCCCCGCTGCGATAGGGTGGAAACGCATCACCAAGGTTGGCCAGACCCATGGTTTCAAGGGTTATCACGCCGGTAATTGCGACAGCCATCGCCAGCAGCCAGGCACGCCAGCGACCTGTGTCACCTATATTAACCCAGTCGGAGATTGCGCCCATGGTGCAAAAATTGGTTTTACTGGCGACTGCACCCATGATGAACGCAACAATAAAACCTGACCAGAGAAAAAAGTTCTGTGCTTCGGAAAATGACTCAAATGACATGTACCGCTCCTGTGACTTTCGCTTTGCTACAAAGCAGGAATTTAGCTGATATGAACCAATATCGCCACCTATTTGTATTACCCTGAACCTTGGGTATAGCAGGGTAATTTGAGCCGGACTGCTGTCGCTGTAGTCCCGGGTCGTTTTTATATGGCCACTCTGCAACATTATACAGTTATATCAAAGCTCCCGCCCTCACATAATCCTCTTTCCATTCAATAATCAAGGAGGTAATGATGAATATAGCAAGATTAATCGGTGGTCTGGTATTGTTGCTCAGTCTGGTGGGTGTAGCTGCTCATGCGCAGAACCCTGCTGAGGCCATCAACATTAATACAGCAGACGCGCAAACCATTGCGTCAGGTTTGACAGGCGTGGGTGAGGTGCGTGCCCAGGCTATCGTCGATTACCGGGAGCAAAATGGCAGGTTTGAAAGTATTGATGACCTGATCCATGTCAATGGAATCGGAGAAAAAACTCTGGCGGCTATTCGGGATAGCCTGACGCTGGGAGAACCCGCGCAGGATACCAAACCCGCCGAATGATCCATACCCCATGGTGCGGCAGTCCCTTTCAGGGGCGCAATTGAATCATAGTGTTAAGCTGCTAAAATTTATGCGTTATTTGTGAAACCTACCCAATAATTACAACACTTATGCCAACAAAATGCCGTTGTTGTCAGAGTTGTTCTCCGACCTCCCTATACATCCATCTTATTTACAATAATCTGCAATCGCAGCTTTTGTAATTATTGATACAAGCATCCGAGTCCAATATTGTGGTGAGTCGACAGCAGGCGCAAATGAATTCGTTACGGTTCCAACTATCTGTAGATATCTGAGTAGGATTCCCGTAAATCCTTTTTTTGCACTTTGCCCATCGCATTGCGCGGAAGTCTATCAACGCAAATGATACGTTTTGGAATCTTGTATTTTGCCAGCACATCGGTCAGCGCTTTTTTAAGGTGATCCTCGGACAGGTCGGCTTCGTCTCTGGCCACGATAACGGCAGTAACACCTTCGCCAAAATCCTGATGCGGCACGCCAATCACTGCACTTTCTGCAATTCCATCAATGGCATCCAGGGCAGCTTCGACCTCGGTGGGATACACGTTGTAACCACCGGAAATAATCAGATCCTTGTCACGCCCGACGATGTACAGATAGCCCTGCGCATCGAATTTGCCCAGATCTCCTGAAACAAAAAAACCGTCTTCGCGAAATTCTGCCTCGGTTTTCTCCGGCATTCGCCAGTATCCCTTGAATACATTTGGTCCTTTTATCTCAATCATTCCAACTTCTCCTTGTTTCAATACGCTGCCGGATTCTGGGTCTGTTATCCGAACTTCAATCCCTTCCAATGGCATCCCAACTGACCCGGCGTGACGCTCTCCTGAATATGGATTAGTCGTATTCATATTGGTTTCCGTCATGCCGTAACGTTCTAATATCGCATGCCCGGTTCGAAGTTCAAATACTTTGTGAGTTTCTCGGGAAAGTGGGGCCGACCCTGATACAAAAAGTCTCACTTGTGATACCAAATCACGATCAAACGTTTCGGATCTCAACAGACGGGTGTAGAAGGTCGGCACGCCCATCATCACAGTGGAACGAGGTAGTTGATGCAGGATCTCAGCCAGGTCGAAACCAGGTAAAAAGATTAAAGAACTGCCGGCAAAGAGCGTGATGTTGATTGCAACAAACAGCCCGTGGATATGAAAAATTGGCAACGCATGCAGTAAAACATCCTCTGATGTGAACCGCCAGGCATTAGCTAAAGCTTGGGCATTAGAGCATAAGTTGCCATGCGTTAGCATTGCCCCTTTTGAACGGCCAGTGGTGCCCGATGTATACAGGATTGCCGCGAGCGCCGCTGAGCTGCGATCGACAGTGTCGAAATCACCCGACTTTGTTGCTGCGAGATCAATAATACTACCAGTACCGTCGCTAGCGAATGTTTCGACATTGGGGACATCGGCGAGATTAGCTACTTCTTGGAATTTTGTTTCTACTTCGGGGCGGCACACGGCAACTTTGGGGCTGGCATCACGAAGGAAGTAGTCTATTTCGGTAGCAGTGTATCCTGTATTCAAGGGTAGATAGATGGCACCTGCGCGAAGACAGCCCAAATAAAGGAATATGGCTTCAATCGACTTATCAATTTGAGCTGCAACCCGGTCACCGGGCAATACACCGAGATCGACTAGCGCCCCTGCGAACTGGGCCGATCTCCTATCGAGATCGGCATAGCTGTAAATCTGACCATCGTGAGTCTCTGCAAAGGTTTTTTCTTGATCAACGATATTGTCTTTAATGACACTATACAAATTGGCGTTCATTTTTCTTACCTCGTGGATCTGGATTTGAAAAGTCTGGTTACTTCGTTTGTGGTAACTACTTCGTTGTTAGAGGCAAAAGCTTCATGATTTGACTCAATGTCAGCTATGACATAGAGATAATTGACCATCAAGCCGACAGCCTGACCTATTCCTCTATCAGATCGGTCTGCTAACCAGTTGATTCTCTCCAGCCGCGCGCCATTTCCAAGATGGAATCGAGCAACAGGATCGTACGGATAACCTTTCGATTTTTCTTGCAAAAAATAGTGAGCGGCTAGTGGTAGTAAAACCTTACCTATGCTTTTGGCCTTTGATGCATCATCTTGCCAACCAGATTCTTGTACAGCTTCTATTGCTGCTTTTTCGTCGGCATTGAGTCCAGCACTTTCTAGGGCATCTGATGTCAACCATCGCACGAATCCCGGAACCGGTGATAATGTGACAAAATTTTCAATGTGCCCTAGATCTTGACGCAGGTCGTCTATTACTTGTTTGATCAGAAAATTGCCGAACGAGACGCCTCGTAAACCCGCCTGGCAATTGGATATCGAATAAAAGACAGCAGTGTTGGCTTGCTCGGGCGTCAAAATTCCCCGTGTTTTAGCCAGAATCGGACTAATCGCATCGGGGATACTTTGAGTGAAGGCAACTTCAACAAAAATTAAAGGCTCATCCACTAGAGCTGGATGAAAGAAAGCGTAGCAGCGACGATCGGGGGGATCGATACGCCGACGCAAGTCATCCCAATCATCGATAGCGTGTACGGCCTCATATCGAATAATCTTTTCTAAAATCACCGCCGGTGTATTCCAATCGATACGACGCATGACAAGAAATCCGCGATTAAACCAGGAAGACAGCAAATGATGGAAGTCGCTGTCCAATGCTTTTAAATCGGGATTTTCTCGCACCTGAGTCAGCAAAAACTTTCTCATTGAGACTAGGGCCCGAGTTCCTCCAGGCGCTAGATTTAAACGACGTATTAGTTCTTGGCGGCTTGGCTCTGCTGCATTGTGAAGCTCAATGGCAGATGTAGCATCCGGTGATTGTTGATAGCGTTCAATCGTGTCATTAAGAATCTCCAAGTCTGGACCAAAATCCGAAACCAGCAATTTGAAGAAATCTATTTTATCTTGATCGCTCAAGCCTTCGTATAGTTCGAGCAATGACCTAGCCAGAGCTGTACCCGAAGCTTCCCCCCGACTTGATACCAGTGCCTTAGCCAATCCCCCTATATCTCTACTCACAGTACGATGGCTTGGTTCGAGATCCAATAACGCACGACCCCGGTCTGCGATCGTTGAAAATAGATCACCCATGAAGGTCATGCTACTCACACCGCTGGCCCCATCAGAGCATCAGGTAACCAGGTTACAACACCAGGAAACACTGACAAAATCAAGATGGCCAGCACCATACAAACAACGTAGGGCATGGACCCGATAAGAATCGTTTTTAACTTGACTTCAGGCACGATCCCGTTAATGACATAGAGATTTAGTCCAACTGGCGGTGTGATCAGGCCTATCTCCATGTTGATGGTTAGAATCACCGCAAACCAGTAGGGATCAAAGCCAGCGATTATGATGATCGGCACAAGAATCGGGGCAGCCATAAGGATTACGGCCACCGGAGGCAGGAAAAATCCAGCCACCAGAAGAAATACGTTGATTGCCCCCATCAAAACCCAGCGGTTGACATCTAGTCCACCGATCCATTCGGCGATTGCTTGAGTGACAAACAGGCTGGAGAGCATGTAGGAAAAAACACCGGCCGCGCCAATGATGAACAGTATCATTATACTTTCACGCGATGAATCGCGAAGAACTGCCCACAGATCGGTAAAACTGTAAAGGCGGTAAATTAGAACTGCAGCGACTATACAAAAAAGAGCCCCGACAGCAGCAGTTTCAGACGGGGTTGCAACACCACCGTAGAGTGCGTAAAGCACGCCAACAATTATGAGTAAGAATGGCATCACTCGTGGCAACACTTCGAACTTTTGCGCCCAGGTGTAACTTAAGCCTTCAAGAGCCGAAGCTGTTCCTGCTGATTGGCGCCAGTTACTGTAGATCGACCAGGCGATGAAAAGACCAACCAAAAGCAGACCTGGCAATACGCCGGCAAGGAACAATCGCCCGATGGATGTTTCGGTCGCAATGCCATAAACGATCATGGTTACCGATGGCGGAATGAGAATACCCAGCGTCCCTCCCGCGGCAATTGAACCTGTGGCCACGCCATCGGGATATCCGCGCTTGCGCATCTCCGGAATACCCATCTTGCCGATAGCCGCGCAAGTTGCAGGTGAGGAACCTGACATCGCAGAAAATAACGCACAAGCTCCTAAGTTAGACGCCACTAAGCCTCCTGGCACTCGCGTCAACCAACGCTCCAGAGCCTCGTACAGATCAGTGCCAGCTCGAGTTGACGATATCGCCGCACCCATAATGATAAACATCGGAATAGATAAGAGAGCGAAGTTATCAAGCTTGCCAAAGAATAACTCTGGTAAAAGTTCCATCGACGACAAGCCATCGAAAACCAAAAGAAAACCTGCAGAAACTATCAACAGACCTACGGCTACCGATACACCGGAAAATAGTACGGCTACCGTAACAGCGGCGACAATTGCGCCAAGAACGAGTGGATCCATTAGTAATCCTCCTCTATATCGTGATGATCGAAAACATCTGTTTCACTTTTCCAGGTTTCGATCATGTCGGAAGCCATTTGCACCACGTAGAAACCAAAGCCAAGTGGTAGTGCAATATAAGGAATCCAAAGCCTTACACCCCAAATGGTATCAGACGTCCAGTTGCGCTCATATGCGGTAAAAAATAACTCGAATCCATGAAATGCCATCACGCCTATGACAGTCATACTGAGGCCGAGCACAAATAATGCGAGCAGTTTACGTATCTTGATCGGTAACAGCATCGGCACTAGATCAACATTTACATGGCCTCGTAAAAGCTGGACATATGGTAGGCCGATCAAGGTAGCGCTGATCATCAGATACGTGACCGCTTCAGTTTGCCAAATGGTCGACTCACCGAGTACGAATCGCACCCAGATCATTTGGCAAGTAATAATTACCGATAACAGGATCATTAGAGCCGCGACGATTCCTAAAACGGTCGATATCGTCTCGATTGCTCGCGTAACGATATGTTTATCTGTAACACGTGATGCTGTGTGTTCATTGTTCATTGTTCATTGTTCCTCCTCCAGCGTTATCCCGAGTCGTCCCCAACCGAGAACGACTCGGGTTTGGACCGCTACTCTACGGAGAGCGCCATATCGAGCAGTCGTTGTCCGCCTTTGGTTTCGTCAACAAATTTCTTCAACGAGGTGGCAATTGCAATCTCCTGCCAGGCATCAAAGTCTGCCTGGGTCATGCGAGCGATTTTGACATTAGCCTCCGCGAACTTATCCGCCGCTGCCTGATCAGCCTTTTTAGCTTCAGCAAGGTAAAAAGCCTCGGCTTTTTTCGCGCCATTCAACAGTGCCGCCTGTTGTGCATCAGTAAGATTCTCGAAGGTGGACTTGTTCATCAACATCGGTTGATACATGAACCAGAGCGCGACATCGCCAGCCGGGGTAAAGCAGCCGAGCTGTTCATAAAGACGGTATGAAACGAAACTCGACGACGATGTGTTGGCGCCATCAAGTACACCTGTCTGGATTGCGCTGTAGATTTCGGATGAGGGCATCGATGTGATCGAAGCACCGGCTCCCGCCATCATTTGTTCGAACGATTTCCCTGCAGCCCGAATCTTGAGCCCCTTGACGTCTTTCGGATTTGTAATACAACGATCTTTCGCACCGAATCCACCCGCAAGATATCCATGCACCAGCACCATGACATCGTCACTAGCCATGATTTTTTCCAACTCATTCATGAAAGGTGAATTTGACAGGCGAGCAGCATGATCGTGGTTCTTGACTAGACCCGGCATCAACGTGAGGTTATAGGCAGGCTGTTGACCTGCAGCATAGGCTAACGGAACGACCGTCATGTCGAGCCTACCGCGGGTTAACGGACGGTATTG
This sequence comes from Gammaproteobacteria bacterium, assembly GCA_965214035.1. Classification (GTDB taxonomy): domain Bacteria; phylum Pseudomonadota; class Gammaproteobacteria; order JAJDYQ01; family JAJDYQ01; genus JAJDYQ01. The sequence continues at coordinate 2,467,234 of OZ243932.1, forward strand.
CTCCTTAGGTTTGAACAATGATTTCGACGGGTAAACCTTGAGTTCGAGTCCAACATTCGCGGCGGCAACCTCATCTGCAACGATTTGAGCAACCTTGTGACGAACATCAGAAGTCGACCATTGGTGTGAAACTTTCAAAACCTTGTCAGCGGCGCCCACGGAAGCAGACATGACAAGTGCGAAGCAACCGGCAGCAGCCGGTAAAGTGAGTTTGTTGAGCATAATTCCTCCTATTTAGGTAGTTTGTATGCAATAAGGATGTAATTGCATACAAAAATTATGCATAAAAATACAATTCAGTCAATACTATGGCAATTTAATAGCGAATAGTGTATACAGTTGGCACCAAATGAAGAGGGTTTTAAACTAGTGACGGAAGCGGCCCCTATCGAGAAACCTGGAAGAAAGAGTGTCTCAAAGTCGGCAAAATTACGCGATTTACTGGAAGATGAGATTGTCAACGGTAATCTTAAACTAGGGGAACGCCTCGACGAGAACAAGCTCGCCGAGCGCTTCAACGTTTCACGTACACCGATAAGAGAAGCATTTCAGCAGCTGGAGGGGTCGGGTCTGGTGGAAACCATACCTAAACGCGGTACCTATGTTGCCACGATCGGGATACCGCAACTGATTGAAATGTTTGAGGTGATGGCCGTGCTGGAGGGCATGTGTGCGAGACTCGCAGCCAGGCTAATCACCGACGCTCAATTAGAGGAATTGAATCGCCTTCTGGACGCTTGCTCCAGCGCAGAGGAGGCTGGCGATCCAGATGCCTATTATTATGAAAACGAGCTATTTCACGACTGTATTTACAAGGCAAGCCACAACAATTTTCTCGCCCAGCAAACCAGGCAGTTACAAACCCGCTTGAAGCCATATCGAAGGCTGCAGTTACGCGTTCGCAGTCGGCCCAAGCGTTCCTTGCAGGAGCACCGGGAGATTGTTGCCGCAATTGAAGCCGGCGATGAAACACAGGCGGAAACGCTTTTGCAAAAACATGTGAGCGTGCAGGGAGACCGCTTTACTGACTTTGCTGCCTCAATGTCCGAGCAGAATATGGAATGAACACCGAGGTTACGTTTGAAGCGAAAGGTGGGAGACCGTAACAAAAACTGTGTAAACCGCCTATCATTAACCTTAACTATAGATGAGGACAGGTATCATGAAAAAGCAAGAACTGAAAGCCTTCGCAGAAGATTCGCCAGGACAAGCGGGTTATCAACAAGGCCATCTACCTGGCCTTGGGGGTGGACCTGTCGGGCCACAAGGAGCTACTGGGTCTGTGGCTGGCTGAGCATGAGGGGGCCAAGTTCTGGCTGGCCATTCTCACGGAGTTGCAGACCCGCGGGGTGAAGGACATTCTGATTGCCTGCGTGGACGGGCTCAAGGGGTTTCCCGATGCCATCAGCAACGTGTTTCCGGACACACAGGTGCAGCTCTGTATTGTGCACCGGGTGCGCAATGCCATGAAATAGGTGGTCTGGAAGGACGACAAAGCCGTGGCGGCGGATTTAAAGCCGATCGACCAGTCGGTCACCGAGGACGAGGCGCTGCTGGCGCTGGAGCGGTTCGCTGAACGCTGGGATGAGAAATATCCCCCTATCAGTCGTACCTGGCGCCAGCACTGACAAAACCTGAGCACCCTGTTCCGTTATCCGGATGACATTCGTAAGGCGATTTATACGACCAACGCCATTGAATCCCTGAACAGTGTGGTCCGCAAGGCCGCCAATAAGCGCAAGCTGTTTCCATCTGACGATTCGGCCCGGAAGGGAGCGCTGAACCGGTTTATCATTGAGTTTGAAGACCGACTGATTGACTATGTCTAACCGGCGATTTACACAGAAATATTTACAGTCCCCGTATCCATGGAGTTTCTCTATTTAACCAAGAGCCAGCCTGTCTCCAAACTCGCCCTTGTAGCGCATGCTGAGCACCTGCCTTGATGGCCTGTGATTCTGGGCACCTCTGTGTTCTACCTTGATACCTCCCATCAGCGAAGCAATTCGTCCGGTTGTCTCCCAGTCCAGATGATTTAAAAGTCCATACAGTAGCCCTCCGCGATAGGCATCACCGCATCCAGTCGGGTCCTTGATCTCTGCCACCCTGATATTGGGGATGCAAATTTCGGCATCGTTGTTGTAAATGACCGAACCTTGCGCACCTCTGGTCACGATCAGTGCATCGACCTGAGTGGCAATTTCTCTGGTTGAATAGCCGGTACGTTCCTGCATCAGTTGTGACTCATAGTCATTGACCGCAATCCATGTTGCCTGCCGGATAAATGTCTTGAGTTCTTCCCCGTCAAACATCGGCATTCCTTGGCCGGGATCAAATATGAATGGTATTCCCGCATCGGCAAACTGCTGCGCATGTTCAATCATGCCCTGACGCCCATCGGGCGAAACGATGCCTATTCTGATACCGGCATCACGGGGTATTTCATTCATATGGGACTGATTCATGGCACCCGGATGGAAGGCTGTTATCTGGTTATCGTCTTCATCCGTGGTGATAAATGCCTGACCAGTATAATTATTCTCAATCACCTTCAGATATCGCCGGCCTATACCGTGGTCATCCATCCACTTTGCATAAGGTCCGAAATCATGACCGACCGTCCCCATCGGTAGTGCGTCATCATCACACAGCAGGCTGAGGTTATACGCGATGTTTCCTGCACAGCCACCAAACTCCTTTCTCATGTCCGGGACAAGAAAAGACACATTCAGCATATGGACCCTGTCGGGCAGAATGTGGTTTTTGAATTTATCGTGAAACACCATAATGGTGTCATAGGCAAAGGAACCACAAATCAGTGTGGACATGGAGAACCTGAGAATATTCTGGAAGTTGTGGGATAAAGAATTATAAGCCAGATGGATACGACCAGTATCAATGAGATGAATACAGCAGCGGCACCCATATCTTTGGCACGCCCCGCCAGTTCATGGTATTCGCCTCCAATCCGGTCAACAATGGCCTCCAGCGCTGAATTAAGCAGTTCAATGATCAGCACCAGCAGAACCACAGCAACAAGCAGTGCCTTTTCCAACGGGTCGGCCCCCAGATAAATTCCTGCCGGAATCATAAAAGCTGCCAGTAATAGCTCTTGCCGGAAGGAGGCTTCGTTTTTGAAGGCAGCCTTTAGCCCCAGTAAAGCATAGCCAAAGGCATGAATAATGCGGGTAGCGCCTGTCTTGCCTGGCTTGGGCACTGTTTTGTTTATGCAACTTTATTATCGGCCTGTTCGTCAATCTGGTCCGGGCTCCAGATCAGGTTGAGTTCCCGGGCGGCTTTGACATCATCCACACGTCTCAGTGGCGTGCTCACTGGTGCTGTCTTTAGTGTTTCGACATTCGTGCGGGCCTCTTCGTCGATCAGCCGCATGGCATTAGCGAAATCATCAAGGGTATCCTTGTCTTCTGTCTCTGTGGGTTCAATAAGCAGGCACTCTGGTACCAGTAATGGAAAATATGTTGTTGGTGCATGGTGCCCATAATCGAGTAACCGTTTGGCATAGTCCATTGCGGTAGCATCGTGTTCCTTTGTCTGACGTTTGAGGGTCACAATAAATTCATGTGTTGCCCGGCGACCATCAAATGCGAGGTCAAAGCCATTCTCTTTCATGCGCTGCATCAGGTAGTTGGCGTTCAGTGTGGCAAACTCGGCAACACGTTGCATACCTTCCCTGCCAAGCATTCGAATATAAACATAGGCACGTAACAGAACACCGGCGTTTCCACCAAAGGCAGACAGCCGGCCTATGGTATCCGGTATGTCATTTTCATCGGCCCAGCGGCATTCTTCTCCTTCTTTTACAACATGGGGAACCGGTAGATAGGGTTCCAGGCGTTCACCGACGCCAATAGCCGCTGCTCCCGGTCCGCCGCCGCCATGAGGAGTAGAAAAGGTTTTGTGCAGGTTCAGGTGAATGACATCAAACCCCATATCGCCGGGACGGGCCTTGCCGAGGATCGCATTCAGATTGGCACCATCGTAATAAAGCAGGCCACCTGCCTCGTGGATTGTTTTCGATATTTCCATAATCCGGCGCTCAAATACGCCAAGGGTTGAAGGGTTTGTCAACATCAGTCCGGCAGTTTGTGGCCCGACCATGGTCCGCAGCACCTCCAGATCAACATCACCCTTTTTATTCGTTGGAATCTCTCTGACTTTCATGCCACACATGATCGCCGTCGCCGGGTTGGTGCCGTGTGCTGCATCCGGGACCAGTACTTCGGTACGATTATAGTCGCCGCGTGCCTGATGATATGCCCGTATCATGGACATGCCGGCGAACTCACCCTGAGCGCCTGCCATGCCGGCTAATGATATTTTCCGCATGCCGGTAACATCGGCCAGTATTTCCTGTAGCTCATACAGGCAGCCCAGATATCCCTGAGAAACGCTATTCTGGCTTAGTGGGTGGCGCCCCAGAAAGCCCGGTAACATGGCCAGACTGTTACATGCGCGCGGGTTGTATTTCATGGTGCAGGAACCCAAGGGATAGAATTGCGTGTCGATCGAATAATTCTTCTGCGATAGCTGTGTATAGTGGCGAACTGCCTGCAGTTCAGACACCTCTGGCAGCGTCGGCTTATCTTTGCGCAGCATGGATGTGGGAATATCGCCTGCTTCTATCTGGTTGGCAGGGGCCTGACCACCGGCCTGACGGCCTGTAGATGACTTTTCAAATATCAGCATGGTTTACTCTCCTGAATCATCGTTATCTTTCGTGTCAAGTGCGGCAAGGACCGCATCATAATCTGGTTCATCAGCAATCTCCTTGACCAGCTGCGTGTAAATGACCCTGCCGCTGGAGTCCAGTGCCACTATGCCACGCGCGGTGATACCGGCCAGCGGACCGTCTTCTATCAGTATGCCATAGTCTCTGGCGAAGTCCCGGGAGCGCATCATCGACAGGGGGATAATGTTTTCCAGACTTTCCGTGCTACAAAAGCGTCCCTGGGCAAAAGGCAGGTCCGCAGAAATAATGAGAATGATGGTATCCTTGTGTGCGGTGACCAATTCGTTAAATTTCCTGGTGGATGTCGCGCAGGTCGGTGTATCGAGGCTGGGGACGATATTCATTATGATTTTTTTTCCGGCAAAATCAGACAGCTTTTTGTTGGCGAGATCTCCATCCACCAGAAGGAAATCAGGAGCCTGATCGCCCGTTGTCGGCAAGTCGCCATTAGTGTGTAATTCATTTCCCTGTAGTGTAACTGTCGCCATATTTTCTCTCCATTCAAATCAATTGAATCCGGTGGTTAAGTCTTGAATTGCCTGTTCACAAACGCTCTATGACAGCTTGGGTTTGACCGGGCAGGGCACCTCCGATTGCAACCGGATAACCCGTTCAAGCAATTCAACATATCTCTTGATGTCTGCATTGGTTTTCGTTTCTGTGGCACATACCAGCAGACACCCTTTCAGGTCGGGATACTCATCTGATAAATCATAACCCGCCTGAATGCCATGAGCCGACATGCTGCGCAGTACGCCAGAGATTTCACAGTCCAGTTCCAGCACGACTTCGTGAAAAGCCGGGCCACTGAATCTTACACGCACGCCGGAAATGTTCTGTAATTCGGCAACCAGTTTGCGCTGATTGCCATGGCAGGCAGAGGCTACCTGTTGCAGCCCTTTTGCCCCCATGATTGACATATAGATCGTCGAGGCGGTCACTACAAGCCCCTGATTGGTGCAGATGTTGGAAGTGGCCTTGGAGCGTCGAATGTGCTGCTCTCTTGCCTGCAATGTAAGCGCATAGCCTGGTTTGCCGTCCATATCTACGGTTTTGCCAACTATCCTGCCGGGCATTTGGCGGACTATGGCCTGCCGGCAGGTCATAAAGCCGTAATAGGGTCCGCCGGAAGAAAGTGGCGCACCGAGAGGCTGCCCTTCACCACAGGCAATATCAGCACCCTGTTTCCCCCATTGTCCCGGCGGTTTCAGCAGAGACATGGCCAGCGGATTGACTACGGCAATCACCATTGATTGATTGGCATGTGCCCAGTCGGTAATCTGATCCGCAGCTTCCAGTTGCCCGAAAAAATTGGGCTGATTGATAACTACGGCCGTGTTATCTTGATTCTGCCACGGTTCCAGTGTCGCCATATCAATAAGCCCTGTTTTCGGATTAAACGGGATTTCAACCAGTTCAATGCCCTGTCGATGTGTCAGCGTATGCACCACTTTGCGATAGATCGGATGCAGGGCACCCGGAACAAGAACTCTGCGGGAAGAAGACTTGCGGTTCACCCTGACGGACATAAGTATGGCTTCGGCCAGCGCGGTCGCCCCATCGTACAGAGAGGCGTTGGATACCTCCATGCCCATGAGCGAGGCAATCATTGTTTGATATTCATAGAGCAACTGCAATGTGCCCTGACTTGCTTCGGCCTGATAGGGCGTATAGGCGCTGTAGAATTCGCCGCGTGTAGTTATCTGCCATACCGCAGCCGGGATATGGTGTTCATAGGCACCGGCACCGATAAAGTTTAGTGCCCCCCCATCCTGTGTGGCTCGCTCACGCATAATGCGCGAGATTTCCATTTCGCTAATGCCAGGTGGTGCCTTTTTCAGTCCGTCTATACGGAGGTCGGCCGGGATTTCATCAAATAGTTCATCAATGCTGCCAGCACCAATGACTTCAAGCATCTGACGGACATCTTCTTCAGTATGTGGAATAAAGGGCATATCAGTTTTATCCTTGGGTAGCCGTAACGGCGTTACTCTTCCTCGCAAAATGCCTCATAGGCTTGCGCATTCATCAATCCTCCGAGCGCATCGGCATCGTCAACACGCATCTGGAATATCCATCCCTCTCCATAGGGATCGTCGTTGATCAGTTCCGGGCTATCGGCCAGATTGCTATTGCCGGCCACAATCTCGCCAGCGGCCGGACTGTATATATCAGAGGCCGATTTAACGGACTCAACAACGGAACAGGCCTCTTCAGCGTCCAGTCTGGTGCCTGTTTGAGGCGTTTCAACAAAGACCATATCACCCAGCGCTGCTTGTGCATGGTCAGTGATACCAACAATGATCACATTGCCATCTTCAACTCTGACCCACTCGTGACTTTTGCTGTACTTCAAGTTATCAGGAATTTTACTCATTATCAATCTCCAGAATTACAGTTCGATACAGGTTTTGCCATTTCTGACAAATGGCAGTTTAACAACTCTTGCTTTCAAGCGTTTATCTCTTACCTCAACATCACAGGTTTCATTGTCCCCCTTCGGGATTCGTGCAAAGCCGATGGAACGGTTAAGTGTGGGAGAAAATCCGCCGCTGGTCAGCTCGCCTGAACCCTCCGCAGTGATTACCTTTTGATGGGTGCGCATCACTCCCTTGTCTTCCAGCAGCACGCCGACAAAACGCATTTTAATATTATCGGCCTTTTGCTGCTCAAGTGCTTTGCGACCGATAAAGTCACGTTCTGTCGGTTCCCAGGCAATAGTCCAGCCCAGCCCTGATTCCAGAGGACTGGTTGACTCGTCCATGTCCTGACCATACAGATTCATGCCTGCTTCAAGGCGCAGGGTATCACGGGCCCCCAGACCGCAGGGTTTTACCCCTTCTTTGATCAGCGCATTCCAGAAGCCGGTGGCTTCGGTATCCGGCAGGGTGATTTCAAAACCGTCTTCGCCCGTATAGCCTGTACGTGCGATGAACCATTCCCCACAAAATGCGCCGACAAAGGGAGCCAGCGTATCAGCGGTTTGTCTGGCCTCTCCAGACATGGCCTGCATGGCTTTGGATCGTGCATTCGGTCCCTGGATGGCCATCATGGCAAGATCGTCACGCACCCGCATATCGACACCGTCGCCAAGCCGGGATTTGATCCAGGCCACATCTTTTTCGGTAGTGCCGGCATTGACGACCATGCGGTAATGCTGTTCGTTAATAAAATAAACGATCAGGTCATCAATGACGCCGCCATCTGGCTGCAACATACAGCTATAAAGTGCCTTGCCTGATACTTTCAGTCTGGCGATATCATTAGCCAGCAGGTGGCGCAGAAACGCCTGTACCGAGTCCCCCCGCAGGTCAATGACGGTCATGTGGGAAACATCGAACATGCCGGCATCCTGACGAACGGCATGATGTTCATCTTTTTGTGAACCATAGTGCAATGGCATATCCCAGCCGGCAAAGTCAACCATTTTGCCGCCAGCTTCACAATGAACCTGATTAAGTACTGTTTTTTGTGTCATCCCCGCTTCCTGTGTGAGCATACTTTGAAACATTAAGGGAACCCTGATGAACCCCAAGGCTCTCTTAAAATTTATTCCGCATACGCCAATGCCCGATTAACTATGGCAGATGATGAAAATATTCCAAAACTATATCAGACAAAAGGCTTTTTTCACAAAAGCACGATCAATTCCCCCAAAGTGACCTGTTAGACCTGTGCCGATCAATTGGTTCAGCATATCCGTCCTTTTATGGCCTTGCGCATGAAGACATTTTTGACCGGCGCAAGCCCATCGACGATGTTCAGCCCGGCATTGCGCAAATAGGCAAGTGCCGGTTGTTTATTGCTGAACAGGCGCTTAATCGCGTCGAATGATCCCTGCATCAGCCAGTTATCACCCTTGCGCGAACGCTCATAGGTCCGTAACACACGCCGGCTGCCGATGTCCTGCCTCTTTGCAATGGCTTCGGTTATCTGACGCGATAGCGCCGACACATCAAGCAGCCCCAGATTCAAACCCTGGCCTGCAAGCGGATGAACCGTATGCGCAGCATCAGCGACCAAGGCAACCCTGTTTGCAGTATAGCGGCTGGCATGAGTAAATTTCAATGGAAATCGGGCTCGCGCGCCCACTGTCCTGATTTGCCCAAGACGCCCTTCAAAATCAGTCATCAGGCATTCGGCAAACTGTTCTTTCGGCATATCGCATAGAAACCGTGCCCGTCGTTCCGGTACCGACCAGACGATGGAGCACCATGGTTTTTGCATGGGCAAAAAGGCCAGTGGTCCTTCCGGCAGAAAGCGCTGCCAGGCCGTATCCGCATGGTCGATTTCAGTTTCCACAGTAGTAACCACAGCCTGTTGGTGATAAGGCCAGCAGATGGCATCAATATCGGCCAGCCGCCTGACAGGGGACTGTGTGCCATCCGCACCCACCAGTAATCGTGTGCCAGGACTATCACCTGAACTCAAATGCAGGCGCAACTCTGCGTCGGCTTCCTCATAACTCTCAAGTTCGATATTGCCTCTCATCTCGATCATGGGTTCCGCACTGGCAGCCCTTGTCAGCCAGCCGTGCAGCACTCTGCCTTCGATAATATATCCGAGAAGCGGCAGATCTGTCTCGGCTGCATCAAAATGTATCTGGCCATGTCCGCCCGCATCCCAGACATACATCTGATCATAGGAAAAGACACGCGCAGAGTCATCTCCGGGCCACACGGCAATGCTTTCCAGCCACTTTTTACCGGCATGATTCAGTGCAAATACCCGGTTATCAAAGTCATTGACGGAACGGGGCCGGATATCAAACTCCGGGCGAAACTCCGGCATGTTCTTGTCCAACAGCAACACGGATGGCTTGTATGCTGCTTCCCTTCGTACCAGTGACAGTGCCAAGGCCAGTCCTGAGATGCCCGCACCATGAATGACGATATCGTATGACTTATCCATGCGCATTTCCTGCTGCAGCAGGAACGCCACGCATCAATGCGGCCTGCCTGCCCAGCCGCCCGGTAACTGCCCGTGCAAACAGACTCCGCAAGCCAGGCAGATAACGCAATGCCAGTAATCCCTGCTGGCGCAGCAGGGCTGATGGCAACAGTGGATTCATAAATATTCGGATTAAGCCATCAGTGAAAGCCACCATGGTTCGCTCATCCTGCTTTCGCCAGTCGGCATACTCCTGCAGCACCGACAGCGTACCGGGGTGCAGCCCTCTGGTGCGGGCCTTGTCCAGCGTTTCCAGCAAGGCCGCTATATCACGCATACTGAGGTTAAAGCCCTGTGCGGCAACCGGGTGAATATAATGTGCCGCGTTGCCAATCAACACCAGTCGATTGCGAACCGCCTGACGGGAACGCACCAGTGCCAGTGGAAAGCGGGACCGCTTGCCGACCATCGTTACACGGGATATATGGCGGCCGAAATTTTCCTGAATATAAGCCCCAAATTCCGTATGGTTCAGGGTCATCAACCGGTCAGCCCCAGAATTGCTGACCGCACATACTGCGGCATATCCGGCCCCAGGCCGGGGCAGCAGGGCAATGGCACCATCTTCAATAAACCGCTCGTAAGCCAGCCCGGTATCTGGAGCCTGCACATCCAGATTGGCAATCAACGCACTCTGATTATATTCCCGGCGTTTCTGCCCGATATGAAACAGCCGGCGCATCTGTGAATCCGCACCATCGGCACCAACCAGCAAGTCAGCCATGATTGTCCGGGTCAGACCATCGGCCTCCAGCTCCAAAACGGCGGCCTCTTGCGTCGTACTGGCAGAGATGACAGCAGCCGGGGCGATCATCTCGATATTGTCTCGCTCAGAGATTGCCTCGTGCAGGACCCGACCTATTGTGCGTGCCGGCACGACATGACCCAGCGACGACAGTCCTTCATCTCTGGCATCCATCATTACCGAACCAAAATGACCGCGGGATGACACATGGATACGGGAAACAGCAATGGCCTCCTCCGACATGGCTGACCAAAGCCCCAGCTCCCGCAGGGCAACCATCGTGCTGTGTGAAAGTCCGAAATGACGCTCATCAAACACCGGCTGGCAGTCTGCGCCGGTCGCTGTTTTTTCGATTAACGCCACTGAAAAGCCGAGTTCGGACAAACCACAGGCCAGACTGCCGCCTACGGCCCCCGCCCCGACGATTGCTATATCAAACCGGTTTTGCACCAGGGTTACTCCGCCATGAGTTCCTCGATATCCCTGACTTTCTTTGGCATTTTATGCGTCAGGACCTTATTGCCCTTGTTGGTGACCAGCACATCATCTTCAATCCGAATCCCGATATTCCACCAGCGCTCATCGACATCCGGTGTATCCTCGGCAATATACATCCCCGGCTCAACGGTCAGCACCATCCCCGGTTCCAGCTCCCGCCACTCTTCGCCCACCTTGTAATCACCGACATCATGCACATCCATGCCCAGCCAGTGGCCTGTGCGGTGCATATAAAGCTGACGATATTTTTCAGTCTCGATCAGATAATCCGCCGAACCCTTGAGAATACCCAGATGAGACATGCCATCGGTCAGCGTCCTGACCGCCATATGATGCGGATCCTGCCATTGTGCACCGGGCTTCGTGGCCCGGATAGCAGCAAGCTGAGCCTCCAGGACAACCTCATAAACTGCCTTTTGTTCGCCGGAAAATCTGCCATTGACCGGAAAGGTGCGCGTAATATCGGCCGCATAGCAGTCATACTCGGCACCGGCATCGATGAGCAGCAGGTCGCCGTCTTTCAGCTCATCACGGTTGTTCGTGTAATGCAGAATACAACCATTAGCCCCGCCCCCGACAATGGATGGATAGGCAAAACCACAGCCGGCCCGGTTAAATTCGTATAACAACTCGGCCTCAACCTCATATTCCATCATGCCGGGCCTGCACATGCGCATGGCTCGCTTGTGCGCCCTGACAGAAATATCCATGGCCGTCTGCAACTGCCTGACTTCATACCGGCTCTTGAATAAACGCATATCGTGCAGCAAATGCTCAAGAGACACGAACTCATCCGGTGTGCGAGCCCCGGAGCGGACATTCTGGCGAATAGCTTTTAGCCAGCCCAGTAAACGACTGTCAAACTCCGGGTCGCAGCCTATGGCGTAATAAACCTTCTCGCATTTCTCCAGCAGGCCGGGAAGAATGTCATCAATATCCGATACGGGAAATGAATCATCTGCCCCGTAGTCAGCCATTGCGCCCTCCTGGCCGGCTCGTCTGCCATTCCATATTTCCTGTTCAGGATCTTTTTCCCGGCAGAACAGAATAAACTCCCCATGGTCTCGCCCCGGCATCAGCACGATCACCGATTCAGGCTCCCGGAAGCCACTCAGATAATAAAAATCACTATCGACCCGATAGGGATAATCGACATCCCGATTGCGCACCCGCTCCGGTGATGCCGGCAGTATGGCGATGCTGCCCTCGCCCATCATGCGCATAAACTGCCTGCGCCGGGCGGCATACTCTTTTTGTGCTGCCTTATTCATGACCTGCCAGAATCAATGCCCCAAACCATGATGCAATCGATGATTGATTGTGAAAGAAAAACTGCATTGCCGTGCCCCGCCAGCTCAGATGTATAACCCAAAGTATCACGAATGCGGAACCTGTCCATGATCCGGGTTGCGCAATGACAACCCGATTGTCATGACTGCCACTCGTACATATTCCACGATTTCAGTATAGGCCATTTCATTGCTCTCATTCTCCTCGACATCGTCATCCATCCGGGCGATCTCGATCAAATCCCGCGTCGCCTCCCCGACTTGCCCTTCGAGCAGATTATCGGCCTGCAATCCGCCCAGACCCAGCCCCGCAACAAAGCCGCTACACCAGTCTGCCAGCGCACGGGTACGCTCGGTCAATACCTCGTCGTCATCCGGCAGCAGCATCTCAAATTCGTCCATAGCCTCAAGAAAGCTCGCGCTGGTTTGCGTATAAACCTGAGCCAGAAACTGTTCAGACTCGCTGGCCTGAAGATTGCCCGGCTCCTGCTGTCCCAAAACCTCACGTACCCAGGAATCGGCATCCGGCGTACCCTCCAGACAAAACCGGGCACAAAGCATACCGTGGTTCTCCGCTGCCATCATATCGGCATTCAGATTCACCAGCCGATGCTCCAGATCGGAGTACAGCCTGCTGAGCTGCTTCTCCATAGTCTCCTGTGTTTAGAAAAAGATGTATATTTCACAAGTGCTGATAAAATAGCAGAAAGTCCCCCATCAATGATACCGGAGTAAAGCCCGGAGAGGACATGAGGCAATGACTGTGAATTCTTGCGGAGGACAATGTGAATAGCAATGATCAAGTGCAAATGACCGATATCGAATTGAAAAAACTCGAAACCCGCGTGGATGACCTGTTGCAGGTCTGTGGCAGATTGGCGAGCGAAAACAAATCGCTCCTCCAGCAACAGGAAACCCTGGTGATAGAACGCGCCAGCCTGATTGAAAAAAACCAACTGGCGCGCACCCGTATCGAGGCCATGATAGCCCGGCTGAAGTCCATGGAGTCCCACTCATGAGCGAACAAACCTCCTGTGCTGTCACCGTCATGGGCAGGCAATACCGGGTATCCTGCGATGAAGACGAAAAAAAAGATCTGATCGAATCAGCCCGCTATCTCGATGAAAAAATGAGAATCCTGCAATCAGAAATCGGCATGGTGGGTCTGGATCGGCTGGCTGTTATCGCCGCCCTGAACATCACGCACGAAATGCTGCAATCCCGCGGAGCCACCGAACACCTGAGCAACGAAGTCAAAGACCGCCTGACCGCACTGGGCAGAAAGATCGAAAACTCGCTGGGCCGTGGTGACGAGCTGGACCTTTAGCAGAAGGGCGATGGATACAGAACGATTCTCCCGCCTTGTCAAACAATTGTGTAGCCTGCCTGCCGAGACACCGTGGGTAGAGTGCAAGGAGAACAATACTGATCCGCAGATGATCGGTGAGCTGATATCTGCCCTGTCAAATGCGGCTGCGCTTCAAGGCGAGGAGACAGGTTACATCGTCTGGGGGTGAAGGATCGCACTCATGATCTGGTAGGCACCGCTTTCACCCCCTCGACTGCCAAAAAGGGTAATGAGGATCTGGAGGGCTGGTTGGTCCGGATGCTTACGCCGCGGCTTAACATCCGGTTTCACTGTCATCAGATTAATGGGCAAGACATTGTCATCCTTGAAATTCCCGCAGCCAGAGATCAGCCGACTGCATTTAGTGGCAAGGAGTTGGTCCGGATCGGTTCGACTAATCGTGCCTTGCGGGATGTGCCGGACAGGGAGCGGGCTCTATGGCGCAGCTTTGATGCCAAGCCTTTCGAGCGACAGATCATACTTGCCGATAAGGGCGATGAAGATGTTCTGAGGCTGCTTGATTACCCATCGTACTTTGAGCTACTCAACCAGCCTTTACCCGATGATCGTGCGAGGATTCTCGCCGAGTTAGCAGAGGAGAAATTGATCCAGAAAAATGACGCCGCTCACTGGGATATCACTAACCTCGGTGCAATCCTGCTCGCGCGTGATTTGACCAGATTTCCATCGATTGGCCGTAAGGCGGTTCGCCTGATTATTTACAAAGGTCGTGACCGCACGGCGACCGAAAGAGAACATGGGTTCCAGAAAGGCTATGCCGTGGGTTTCGAGAGTCTGATGGAGGTTCTGGAGGCTTTGCTGCCACGCAACGAGAGTATCGAATCGGCTCTGCGTGAGGAAGTACCTGTGTACCCATCCATCGCGCTCCGCGAGTTGGTCGCAAACGCACTGATACATCAGGATTTCACGATCTCGGGAAGTGGTCCGATGATCGAGGTGTTTAAGGACCGCATCGAGATCATGAATCCAGGCGTTCCGTTTGGTGACATCGCCCGCTTGTTGGATCAACCTCCAAGATCGCGTAACGAGGCGCTGGCCGCTTTCATGCGCCGGATCGGTATCTGCGAAGAACGCGGAAGTGGCGTCGATAAGATCGTGTCTGAAACAGAGTTGTACCAGCTTCCGTCACCGCGATGGGAGGTTAGTGGAGATGCCTTTCGGGCCGTTCTGTTCGCCCAAAGGAAATTCAGAGAAATGAGCAGGGCAGACCGCGTCCATGCCTGTTACCTCCATGCGTGCCTGAAGTACGTGAGCCAAGGGCAGATGACCAATAGCTCGCTGCGATAGAGGTTCGGATTCGATGAGAAGAACAGCGCAATGGTATCGCGCATTATCAAGGATGCCCTGGAGGATGGTCTGATTAAGCCCTACGATCAAACGACATGCCAGATATATCCCGCTATGGGCATAGATTTATTTTCTTTAAGGTAAAGGCTTACCTTACAGCCTTAAACGCTGGATAATAAAGTTAGATAAGAGCACGGTTTTATTTGCTTCTTTCTTGATCAGAAAGAATAATTTCGGCTTTTTTATATAACAATATCTTTATTTTCAGTGACTTAGCTATAGGGTCTTTATTTGACTGAAGCCTGTTTCTCCGACAGATTAATAGCTCCAGAACGTTAGTTTAGGCCGTTATTGGACTGAGGTTTAGTGCGTAAGATAACAAGCGTACCTTTTGGACAAAACTCGCGCTATTATGGTGCGGAAAAGCACCGCGGAGCTGTATTTTCTGTATTTGGCCCGGCCATGCCTGATTTTGCGTTGAAGCAGATACTTTTCGTTGAACGGTCAGGTTCGTTAAAAATGCTTCCATTTCTGCTTTGCCCAGCTCAGCGGGATGGCACCTGCCATGAAACAGGATATAACGCTAATCCGGCTCAAGCAGTTTTCTTCAGTCCTGAGAGAGTAATTCAATTGCCATAAGCACTCTTGAGTCTGGTTCAAAAAGGGAGGCTTTATCTTTTGTTTTTCCAGAGTTTAGGCAGCATAAAATGTTTGATAAAACAAAAAGCATAATTAAATCAATGATGTGAGTATATTTTAATGCTGGAGAAGGCTGAAATAATTTTAGCGCAAAGCCGTGTCATTTATCCGCATTTTGTGATAGATCGGGATGTCTAGTAGCTATTTGTAAAAAAGAAAAACTATGATCTTCTCAATATCCACCAAGCAATTGGATAAAGCCAGTAAAATTACTGAAAGTAGCTTTACTGGATTGAATATTTGGGAACGCCAGCACATTCAAGAATGGGTGCGTACAAACCCGGAAATTCTGGGTGAAGATTTGCTGATTGTAAGTATTGAGTTTGATCGCTTTTCAAATAGCGATGATCGTTTAGATATTTTGGCGCTGGATAGGTCAGGTAACTTAGTGATTATTGAGCTAAAAAGAGATTCTACGGCTGGCCATGCTGATTTACAGGCTATGCGCTATGCTGCAATGGTTTCATCTATGACGGTGGAGTTATTAATGCCTTACTATATTTCCTGCCGTGAAAGATACTATGATGAAACACTTTCTGAAAGTGAGGCGCAAGATCAACTCATTGAGTTTATAGGGTCTGATTCATTTACAGAGCTTTCCAATAAACCACGGATTATTTTATGTTCCGAAGGATTCTCTCAAGAAATCACAGCAACAGTACTTTGGCTTAGAGAATCAAATATAGATATTAGCTGTGTAAAAATCACACCGTATAAAATTGATGAACAGGTTATTATTGTTCCAAAAGTGGTAATTCCCCTTGAAGAAGTCAGGCAATATCTAATCGATATAAAAAGAAAAGAAGAAGCTAAAGAACAGTCTATTCGAAAGGGTCGCCGAATAAGGATTTTGATTGAAAACTCTCTTGTTCGGGAAGGCGAACAAATATTTTTAAAAAACGACCTTCCAAACTATTTGCAATTTGAGGAAGACAATCCTGTCTTTCAGGCAGAAATGACAGGAAAGTTAGGACGGGATAATTCAGTAAAGTGGGCGAAAGATGACAAAGAATATTCCATATCTTCATTAACACGCAAGATATTTAAAGACAGCCATCCGGACAAAAAGGAACCGAGTGCCGTTCATGGAAACTTGTATTGGGTAAATGAAGCCGGTAAGTCTTTATGGGAAGTGGCTGAGGAATATCTTAAGAAGAATCCGTAACAAGGCACTTGTTCGGACACAAACTATGCCGTACAGTTTGGTCGTTATATATGGGAAACAATATCATGGGCGATAAAAAATTAAGCGATCCTCAGGTAATCGTGGCGATCATAGGATTGATCGGCACATTGGGAGCCACGGCTATTACAGCGTGGGTCACTTTGTACGAAGAATCGCCAACTGAAGATCCAAATAGTGCAGTAGTACAAACACAGAAATATTATCTAAGAGCCGAAATAGATGATCCAGATGGATACACAAATGTCAGAAGTCTGCCATCTGCCAACGGTCAGATATTGGATAAGGTTAGTGCGGGAGAAATATTCTATACACATTATCAGACCGAAAATTGGTGGCATGTAAAAACACCGAAAAATAAAGTCGGTTATATTCACAGTTCAAGAATTAAGTTGTTAGAGTAGTGCGCAACAAGGTAGATGCACTGGGACACCACCTTCGCAGTTATTGAAGAAAGTCACCATGGTTTACTTTATCTTTTCGGATCATTTTTCCTCGGGACAGCGCTGTCATTGGTTCCTCTGATCGTAGCCCTCACTTTGAAGTATATTATTTATGTCTTAAACAAAAACACATGACAAGACATTCCAGTGAAAACTTCAGCAAACTCAGTACCGCTGAGTTTGGTCATTATGCGAAACAGCAAGTGCAGATTGCTGATTTGGACTAAAATGAAAAATCTTCCCCGCTATAATTGCGGGAAAGAATGTAGTTGGTTGAGATTTCTGATATGCCTGAAATAAGCCGTTTTCTTGGGATTGTTATTTCAATGTATTTTGATGAACACAATCCACCACACTTTCATATTCGCTATAACGAATATCGGGCATCTATGAGTATCAAAGACTTGAATATCATTATTGGTTCATTGCCAGCTAAAGTTAGAGGCCTGGTTGAAGAATGAGCAGAAATACACTAGGAAGAATTAATGGAAATGTGGGAGACACAAGAATTTCATAAAGTTAAACCACTCGTTTAACATGGAGGAATAATATGGAAAGCGTATATTTAGTTGAGGCAAAATAAAAAGAACTTCTCTGATTTCTACCTTGATTCCTGGCGAGGGTGTTCAAAATTCTGTGTCAGCCATTTACATTTACAAAGCAATGTAATCGTCGAGTTGCCCCTCAAAGTGAAGGGTTAATTGCGAGAGCGTCAAGTTCCAATTTTGTACCGGATGTGTCCAGCGCTCCGAGGCCTTGAGTATGCCGGCATAGAGCAACTTGAGCAAGCTGCTTTCATTGGCAAAGCCCCCTTTGGTTTTGGTCAGTTTGCGGAACTGTCGATGGACGGCCTCTACCGCATTGGTGGTGTAAATCGCGGTGCGCACATAATCGGGGTACTTGAAGTAGGCCGATAGCGTGGGCCACTTGCGGCGCCAGGACTGGATGACCAGGGGATACTTGTCTCCCCATTTGTCCTCCAACTCATGCAGGGCGATCTCGGCGGCATTGAGGGTTGCGGCCTTGTAAACACATTTGAGGTCTGCCATAAACGCGGATTGATTTTTCGAGGCCACATACTTCATGGAATGGCGGATTTGATGGATGACGCAATGTTGTATCTCGGTGTCAGGATCAATGCTATGAATCGCCTCAGGGGAGCCCTTGAGTCCATCCCCACAGACGATCAGGATGTCCTTGACCCCTCTCGGTTATGCAGGTTGGTCAGCACGCTCAGCCAATGGTGGGCACCTTCGGAGTTGGACAGATACAGACCCGGGAGTTCTTTCTTGCCCTCCATGTTCAGTCCCAAAATGGTGTGTAAACTGCCTTGTTCAGATAACGGCCATTTTCCTTGATTTTGTAATGGATAGCATCCAGCCAGACAATCGGATAGACGGCTTCGAGGTCGCGCTCACGCCAGGTCTGTAACTCAGGTAACAGCTTGTCGGTGACCGCGCTGATCGTCCCGTTGGACAGCGAGATGTCGTACATATCGGCAATATGAGTGCGGATATCCTGATAGCTGTTACCCAGTGCAAACAGGTCAATCACCTTGCGCTGGAATTCATCGGTCAGGTGGGTTTGGTGCTTTTTGACCATCCGGGGTTCAAAGGTGCTGGCTCGGTCACGCGGGGTTTTCAGCTCAAACTCCCCGGTCGGGGTTTTCATGGTTTTTGTGCTGCTGCCGTTTTTACGGTTCGGAGCCGCCTCGGCTGCCAGGTGTTCTTCCAGCTCGGCCTGCATGGCGGCCTCGGTTAATTGCTTGATGAGCGGGGTAAAAATGCCATCCTTGCCACCGAGGTCTTTGCCTTCGCGCAGGGCCTGGATGGCCGCTTGCATATCAAAGTCAATGTGGGTTTTCATCTATCATCTCCTTAATCAAATCAGTTCATATCAGTTTAAGTCAATGACACAAAATTATGAACGCTACCGGTAGATCTCAAAACAACGTATCAAAACCCGGATAAATCATGGTTATGCAATGGCTTTACGCTTGGGTCTCATGGGAAATATTTTGAAGACAGAACCAGTACAAAAAACATCCAGTTTCCATATGGCACATATACGGGGCACTTTTGCTTAGGTATTATCTACAATCGTTTCGATGGGGCTTCAACTGATGAAACAAAAAGTTATAAAATTGAGCAGCTTCAATCAATAACATCAGTTGTTAGAGACTTTCAGTTCTTTGTCGCTGAAAAATGGAAAATAGCGAGTGATAAAAGTAGCAGTGGAAATACCGCAAATATAGGCAGCATTAACAATATCCAAGATATCCTTAATGAAAATGGCATGTTTTCCAGGCTGGGGGAATCTTGGTTTGATGATTACTGGATGAATTACAGGAAAATCACATTTTCTGATGGCAAAGGTGGTACAAAAAAGATCTCGGCATTGAAAGATTTTGTAAAATACAGAAAGGGCGATTCATCACTAATCATACCCAAGCACAACAGAGCACCGAGAGATAGTAAGAAATGAAAGTAAATGTCCCTTCCATTAAATCACAGGGAATAAAAACCAGGCTTGTCCCCTGGATTAACAGCATCGTCCCTCATGGTTTTGATGGTCGCTGGATTGAGCCATTTATGGGTACTGGGGTTGTTGCCTTTAATTTGGCTCCCAAACATACCCTCTTGTGCGATACAAATCCCCACCTGGTGAATTTTTATCAGTCCATTGCAGAAGGTGAAATAACACCGGAAGTAGTGAGGGCGTTTTTAGAAAAAGAAGGAGCAGTTTTACTGGAAAAAGGCGAGTCTCATTATTACGAAATAAGAGACAGGTTCAATGACAGGCACGCTTCATTGGATTTCCTGTTTCTTAACAGGGCAGGCTTTAATGGCATGATTCGCTTTAATCGCAAAGGTGGGCTTAATATCCCGTTCTGTAAAAAACCACAGCGTTTTGCTCAGGCCTATGTAACAAAAATCGTCAATCAGGTCTCTCATGTAAGCCAATTATTAAAAGCTAAGGACTTTGAATTCAGGTGTCAGTCATTTGAAAAAACAATTGCCTCTGGTAACTCTGAGGATATTATCTATTGTGACCCACCATATATCGACAGGCATGTTGATTATTACAACGGCTGGGATGAGGCGCATGAGAAAGCACTCTATAAAGCATTGTCAAAAACACCAGGCAGGTTCATTTTGTCAACATGGCATCACAACGATTTCAGGGAGAACGAATATATAAAGTTATTGTGGGAAGAATTCAATATATTAACAAGAGAGCACTTTTATCATGTCGGAGGAAGTGAAGATAATCGTAATCCGATGATTGAGGCAATCGTTGCAAATTATGATGTTTCTGAATGCCTGTACCAGAAACAAAAACAGTCAGAGCAAATGATGCTGCTGGAGGAACAAGCGTCATACAGTGAATAACAATGTATTGCACCCGGGCGACAATTCTGCTGTGCTCCATTACCGCTGATGAGCCTGATCGTTAGCCATAAAGGACAAAAGGCATATGTCTATCTGATTCCGTTCGTGGAGTCGGATGAGGAAGTGTCTCTGAAAACTATCATTCCAGGCAGGAAGGCTACGAAAGGCTATTTAGGTGAAGGCAAATGAGTAAATTATCGAGCGAAGAACGGGATATTCTTAATGCTTTTGAGAAGGGCAATCTAAAACGCAGCAAAAAAGCTGCAAATACCCGGAAACGGCACCAAAAATATGCCGAAGTCATGTTCAAGAAAGATGCCCGTATCAATATCAGGCTCTCTTCCAAAGATCTGAGGGGGCTGCAAAAAAAAGCGCTGGCGGAAGGCATCCTTTATCAAACTCTGGTGGCGAGCATCCTCCATAAATATGTCGAGGGTCGACTCCACGAGAACAAAGGCTGACAAGCCAATGTAACCGGCGCATAAAACTGTGCGGCTGCTGGTGATCGTTATGTGCTGAAAGGAGCAATGCTATGAAACGAATGATCGTAATGGGAAGTATCACTCCAAAACAGAAATTGGCCCCTGGTGGCCTGGACCCTACTTCTGGGTTCGACTGAAAATGGAGAGATTGTTTGTTTACGGGACACTTGCACCAGGCAGGTCAAATCATGGTGTCCTGAAAGACATATCAGGCTGTTGGGAGAAAGCAACACTAAAAGGAGTATTGCTGGACGAAGGATGGGGCTCTGAATTAGGTTGCCCCGGAATCGTACCATCCGATGCAGGAGAGGAGGTTGAGGGTTTTGTTTTCTCTTCAGGCGACTTATCGAAATACTGGACAATGCTTGATGAATATGAAGGTGTTGGCTACGAACGAGTGCCTGTATTAGTCACCACTGAAAGTGGCGAAAAACTAAAAGCCTGTGTTTATGCGCTCAGACAGGTCACCTGACAAGCGTATGCAATCGGATGCGGTAAAAAGCGGTGCCCGCTGATGCGCGTTGTTGGATTGACTGGAAAGGCAATTAAGAGACCGGTCTTTAGCCAGTCGCCTGTGTTCATGCGAGAGCGGGAAGGCTCTTGAGCCGCCCATTGCGATGTTTTGCGATCAGATACAGGCTTCAGCAAAGAATGGTCAGGGCATCCTGGAGGCTGACCGCACCAATAGTTTCGCAGATTTTGCTTCCTGTTATTCATTCTTTTTGTTATTCTGGTCATGTCCTCTGCGAGGTTTGTCAGCCTGGTGCGATCTCTTGAGCCTTAATCTCCGATTACGGAGACATTGCTGCGGGGCCTTTGAGCATGTCCTCGATATTAGAGGAAAGCCTGTGGGTCTCTCGCATGTCACCACTTGAACTCAGGTTCAAGGGTGCATTCCTTGCGGCGGCCAAGCGGAGGACGCCTGATATGCTTCCCGGATACTGTTATCTGATTCCAGGTCTATGGTCACGCGAACCTCTGCCCAGGATACTCATGCCATACGCCGTCGGATACGCCGGGAGATGTCGGCATTGGGTGCATCCGATAGGGCCGCACTGGCCGGTCAGGCAATCGAACACTTTGTCGGTGCGCCGGAATTTCTTCGCTGCAAGCATATAGGTCTGTTCTTCCCGGTCAGGCATGAAATCAGCCTGCTGCCTCTGGCTGAAATCTGCTGGGCAACGAACAGGCGGGTTTATTTGCCCAGAATTTTACCTGGGCCATTCCACAAAATGGTTTTTCACGCCTTTACCCCGCAATCCGCGATGAGGGCCAATCGGTTTGGTATTCCTGAACCTGATCTGCCGTTCAAAAGGCATATTCCGGTGCGCCGGCTCGATATGGTGGTCACGCCACTGCTGGCCTTCGGATCAAATGGTGAAAGGCTGGGAATGGGTGGTGGTTTTTATGATCGCACTTTCAGTTTTATTCGCCGCCATCCGATGCTGGCCCGTCCGGCCCTATGGGCGGTCGCGCTGGATATGCAGCGGGTCGAATTTCCCGCCAATCCCTGGGATGTTGCCCTGCATGGCGTGGTGACTGAATCCGGGATATGGCGTTTTCCAAAATGACCACCGTATCCGCCATTATTACAACGTATAATCGTGCCCGGCTGTTGCCTCGTGCGGTTGACTCGGTGCGCTTTCAGACCCGTCCTGCCGATGAAATCATTATTGTGGATGATGGTTCCGGCTATACCACTGGCGACTATCTGACCGGACTGCCGAAAAAAATAATGGTTTTGCACCGGGCTCATCAGGGAATCAGTGCCGCCCGCAATGCCGCTATTCAACAGGCTTCATGCGAATGGCTGGCTTTTCTGGATGACGATGACGAGTGGTTGCCCCATAAACTTGAGTTGCAGCTTCGGCTCATCCATGCGCATCCCCAATATCGATTATGCCACGGTGAGGAAATCTGGATCCGTAACGGCAAGCGGGTCAATCCCATGAAAAAGCACCAAAAGCAGGGGGGCTGGATATACCCACACTGTTTGCCTCTGTGTGTTATCTCGCCCTCGACCGTCATGATTCATCGCGATATCTTCACAGCGGTTGGGGCATTCGATACCCGGCTGCCGGCCTGTGAAGATTATGACCTGTGGCTGCGCATTTGTTCGGCATATCCGGTGCTTTATACAGACGAGCCTCTGATTATCAAATACGGGGGGCATGACGATCAGCTCTCCCGCCAATACCGGGCCATGGATCGCTTTCGGATACAGGCGATGGACAACATTCTGCACAGTGGCAGTCTGAGCCTGATCAACAGGCAGCTTACCCTGGACATGTTGATCAAGAAAACACGCATTTACATCAATGGCGCACAAAAGCGCGGCAAATCAGCCGAAGTACTGCGCTATCAGCGGCGGTTGCAACAATATATCGCAGGGCACGCCGGTCTGGCTGCCGAGAAGGCGGGGGCATGTTAATCATCCACACGGCTCTGCATGGAGAGGCCCGTGCATTGATCAATCATTTCTCATTAAAGCGGCAACACGATGTGAATGCCTTTGCCTGCTTTCGTGGGGATGACATATTTCTGATCGAATCCGGTATTGGTAAAACCAACACGGCATCTGCGATTGGCTGGGCCTGCGGCACGCTGAATGTATCCAGCCCGGTCATGCTGAATATCGGCATGGCAGGACACACTGCCTGCTCAATCGGAGAATGTTATATCGCCAATCGTATCGAGGACCATGCAACGCAACACCGTTACTACCCCCCACAACTTGTCGATACACCGCTCGGCAGTGACTGCCTGCTGACACTGGACCGACCGACTGAAAACTACCCTGAAAAGTGTATGGTCGATATGGAGGCCAGCGCTTTTATACAGGCAGCCATACGATTTACCATTATAGAGCTTTGTCAATCGATTAAGGTCATATCGGATAATACGCTCAAACCTGCCGGACGAATGAAAGATTACGAAGTCGAGTCATTGCTGGCCCCGCACATGGAGGCTGTTGTCGGCCTTGCCAGTGAGCTTGGGCAGTACCGTGCAGAATTGATGGATAATACCTGTGCGACATTTTCACAGCTTACGCAGCAATGGCATTTTACAAAATACCAGCAGCAACAGCTCGCCCGTTTGTTGCAGCGTCATCAGGCATTACAGCCTGACGAAGAACTGATCGATACGATTCCTGCCCGAATTGATTCGAGCAAAGCCTTCATGCGATGGCTGGATGGCCACCTGAACAATTTACCGGTAAGGCTTTAGGATGTTTTCCACGATCTATGTCGAGGAGGCCGTCTGCGACCATCCGCGCACCCGGAAAATCCTGCAACATTTCAGGGGGCGAACGGTGATCGAATGCCGGCATTATGGTGAATTACTGAATCTCAAGGCACAAAATTTCAGGTTGCAGAAAAAGCAGCCGGCCCTGATACTGGCAGAAAAACAGGGCAAAAAAATTCTGCCTGCACCGGCGGGTTATCATATCGGTGCCCGGCACAACTACTACTTCTCGCACATGCTGAACTGCATATATGACTGTCGATATTGCTTTTTACAAGGTATGTATCAATCGGCCTGCTCGGTATTATTTGTCAACTACGAAGATTTCATCCATCGTATTCGACAACAGGCGCTGAGCCACCATGATGAAGCCGTGCATTTCTTTTCCGGATATGATGGAGACAGCCTGGCCCTGGAACCGCTTTCCCTGTTTGCCGAGACCTTCATAAACGATCTGAGAAATATCTCCAATATCTGGCTGGAGCTTAGAACCAAAAGCACTCAGGTGCGCAGTCTGCTGGCTCTGGAACCCTGGCCTCAATGTATTGTGGCATTTAGCTTTACACCCGAAGACATATCGAAAGCTCTTGAGCATGGAGTTCCCGCAATTCAGCAGCGCCTGAATGCCATTGACAAGCTGCAACAACGGGGCTGGCCGATTGGCCTGCGGCTTGACCCTTTGATCGACATTGAGGACTTTGAGCAGCAATATCGAGGGCTTTTGCAGCAGCTTTTCAGTGTCGTTAACGCCGATACCATACACTCTGTCAGTTTCGGTGCGTTCCGTATGCCAGAGAATTTTTACAACCGAATGACAGGGTTGTACCCGAAAGAAAGGCTTTTTGCGTTCAGCATGGAAAAGCATGACGGGATAGTGTCATATGGCGAGTCACGCGAACGGGACATGCGCAATACCATGCGGGAGATGCTGCTGGAATATGTCAGACCATCCATATTATTCCCCTGTGTTGTATGAGTGATGCCAACAGAATATTTTGTATTGCGCCCATGCTGGATAGAACAGACCGGCACTATCGCTATTTCGTAAGGCTGCTGACCAGACATGCCCTGCTCTATACGGAAATGATAACTACCGGAGCTATACTGAAAGGCGATACCCCTTATCGACTGCAATACAATCCACAGGAGCACCCGGTCGCCCTGCAACTGGGCGGCAGTGACCCAGGGGAACTGCGGGAATGTGCGCACATTGCGGCGGATTATGGCTACGATGAAATCAACCTGAATGTCGGATGCCCAAGCGACCGCGCACAAAGCGGCATATTTGGTGCCTGCCTGATGGCAAAACCCTCACTGGTGGCCGAGTGTGTCAACGCCATGCAGCAGGTGGTTGATATCCCGGTCACCGTCAAGCACCGTATCGGTATAGATGACATGGACAGCGACGAGACTCTGCTGGAATTTATCAAAACAGTTGCCGGGGGCGGCTGTAAAACATTTATCGTTCATGCGCGCAAAGCTTGGCTACAAGGGCTGAGTCCAAAGGAGAATCGTGAAGTCCCGCCCCTGCAATACGAGAAAGTGTATCGTCTGAAAAATGCGTGCCCCGATCTGGAAATTATCATAAACGGAGGAATCAGCACCCTCGATGAATGTCATCGACTGTTGAACCATGTCGATGGTGTTATGGTGGGGCGAGAGGCTTATAGCAATATTTACATGCTGTCCAGGGTTGATCAGCGGTTTTATGGCTGTGATCACCACCCAATAAGCAGGAGGGAGGTGTTGGAGAACCTGATATCCTATATGCAGGAGGAGGTATCAAATGGTACGAACCTGCACCGAATCACCCGTCATCTTCCCGGCCTGTTCCAGGGAGTTCCCGGCGCGAGAATCTGGAGGCGACGGCTGAGCCACAGTCAGGGGCTCACTGTACGCCGGTTTTCCGAACTGGTTCATGATTTGCAAATGTAAATCCCCTGTTTGGCCGGTGTCCATGATGGTGACCATGGTGATACTCCGATGAGGCTGAACGGGAATGCGGGTCTGTTACCGAACAACATATGATCGTTCCCCATGTCATTTTCAACGCGAGATCTCCAGCAGCTCCAGCTCAAAGACCAGCGTGGCATCGGGCGGGATGAAATCGCCGACACCGTGCGATCCGTAACCGAGCCCGGAGGGTACAATAAGCCGTCGTTTGCCACCGATCTTCATACCTTTGATGCCTTCGTCCCAGCCCTTAATGACATATCCAACATCAACGGGAAATGAAAAAACCTCATTCCTGTCGAAGCTGGAATCAAACTTGGTGCCGTCTTCCAGCCAGCCGGTGTAATGTACCTTGACGGTATCTCCCCGTCCCTCGCACTCAAGACCATCTCCGGTGACAAGATCTGTATAGCGCAGGCCGGAATTTGTATGTTGCTCGCACATCGGTATTACTCATGTCTCAAAATCGGGGTTCAGATTAGCAGGGAAAAGCTGTTTTTTCCAACTTTGAAAATCCAAATATTTAAATAATATATTCAGCGGTTACGGATATTCGGAAACTCGAAACAGAGGGGCAGCCTCGGTTATAATCCTGACATGACTGACTCGAAACCTGAAAACAAAAGCAAGGCGCTGCATGAGCTCATCGGGGATGATTTCAGGCGGTTAATCGATGTCATTGAGCAAAAACAGATTGTACATGAAAGCATCAATACTGATCATAAAGCGGGCGAAACATCATCTGAAGAACCTGTCGAGCCTTTGCAATCAACGGCCAGACGCCTCAAACAACATAGCCTTGAATGTGGAGCGGAGACTCTTGCCGAATATTTTCAGGAGCTGGAAAGCAGCGTAAAAAAGGGAGAACTGGCAGGCCAGGATGAACTGATCCACAGCATCAGAGACGAATTCGAGAAGGTCAGAGCGATTCTTTCCGGGTCGGGAAAATAGCCCCGGCCTTTTTAATGGTCAGCACTCCGGGTCATTCGACCTGTATGAAGTTTACTCCTGTAATCGCTGTAATAGATACTGCCCATAACGATTTTTATTCATGGTCTTTGCTATCACCTCAAGTTCACCGTCATCAATATACCCTTCTCTCCAGGCGATCTCCTCAATGCAGCCAACCATCAGGCCCTGACGCTCCTGCAGGGCCTGGATAAAGCCAGATGCCTGCATCATTGATTCGTTAGTGCCGGTGTCCAGCCAGGCCGTGCCGCGCCCCAGTTTTTCCACATGCAGATCACCTCTCTGCAAATAGGCATTATTGATGTCAGTGATCTCCAGTTCACCACGTGGAGAAGGTTTGACCTCCGTGGCAATATCGACGACATCGCTGTCGTAGAAATAAAGCCCGGTTACGGCATATTGTGAACGGGGTTTGTCCGGTTTCTCCTCAATGCTGACAGCTTTGCCATCTTCACTAAACTCAACGACGCCATATCGCCGGGGATCGCTGACATGGTATCCGAATACGGTCGCCCCGGATGCCCTGCTGCCCGCTCGCTGCAACGTAGCAGACAGACCGTCACCAAAGAATATGTTGTCTCCCAGTGCCAGTGCAGCGGTATTTTTGCCGACAAACTTGCGACCGATCAAAAAGGCCTGCGCCAGTCCATCCGGGTGGGGTTGTACGGCATACTCGAAACTCATGCCAATACGTGCCCCATCGCCTAATAAACGCTGAAACTGCAACTGATCTTCAGGTGTTGTAATAAACAGCACATCCCGTATTCCTGCCAGCATAAGGACGGAAAGGGGATAATAAATCATGGGCTTATCATAGATAGGCATTAACTGCTTGCTGATGCCGAGCGTGATGGGATAAAGACGAGAGCCTGAACCACCGGCCAGAATGATTCCCTTCATGGCAGACTAACCGACGATGCCCAGACGCTGACCCTCATACCGGCCTTTTGTTACAGCCTGACACCAGTCGGGGTGTTGTATGTACCATGCTACGGTTTTCGCGATTCCGTCAGCCATATCGTGGACGGGACTCCATCCCAATTCGTTTCGGATCCGGCTGGCATCAATGGCATATCGCCTGTCATGTCCGGGACGATCTTCGACAAAGGTAATCAGATTCTGATATGAAGAGTATCCCCTTTTCTTCATGGCCTTGTTGCCGGTAGCCGGACAATGTTTTTCCACTTCCGCGCATAACTGTTTAACGATATCGATATTTGTATATTCATTGTTGCCGCCGATATTATAGTGCCTGCCTGGTTCACCTTCATGCAGCACTTTCAGGATGCCGTGACAGTGGTCCTCCACATAAAGCCAGTCCCGTATCTGCAGGCCATCGCCATAGACAGGCAGTTCCGCGGCCTCCAGGGCATTCAACACCATGAGTGGAATTAACTTTTCCGGGTATTGGCGGGGGCCATAATTATTCGAGCAGTTCGTCACCATGACTGGAGTACCATAAGTTTTTACCCAGGCCCTGACCAGATGATCCGCGGATGCCTTGGAAGCTGCATAAGGAGAATTGGGTGCGTAAGGCGTGGTTTCACTGAAACAGCCTTCAGTGCCCAGAGAACCATACACTTCGTCAGTTGAAACATGAACGGCTTTGAATCCGGGGTTTTCCCGAACCCTTTGCCTGAACAACTCCAATAGCACATAAACACCGATTATATTGGACTGCATAAAGGATTCTGCATCGTCGATAGATCGATCAACATGTGTTTCAGCCGCCAGATTGATCAGATAATCGGGCATACACCGTTCAAATGCCTTGGCCATGGCCGCCCTGTCCGCAATATCGCACTGCTCCAGTTCGACCCGATCAGACTCCAGCAAGTCAGCAATGCTCTCCATATTACCGGCATAGGTCAGTTTATCGACCACTACAATATGATAACTGGTATTGTCGAAGACATGGCGCACCAGATTCGAACCGATAAAGCCGGCACCGCCAGTAATGATAATTCGGATGCTCACGCACACATTATACTACAGCCAGCAGGATGCAGCCGAGTATCAGACGATAAATAACAAAGGGCGTGAAGCCAACACGTTCGATAAAACGCAAAAACAGGTGAATGCAGAGCAGGGCGCTGATGCCGGACAATAGTACTCCTGCCAGCAGTATCCACCATTCAACGGCTTCAGGCTGTCGAACCAGACCAACGATCTCAAAAAGGGTGCTGGCCAAAATGACCGGAATAGCCAGTAAAAATGAAAAGCGTGCAGCGGCAGTCTGCGACATTCCAAGCAGGATGGCTGCTGTCATGGTGATACCGGATCTGGAAGTTCCGGGTATTAAGGCCAGTGCCTGAGCCAGCCCTATCATCAAAGCAATTTTTATACTGATTTGATATTCATCGCAGGCGTCGGGCCTTGTGCGATTGGCCCACAGCAAGGCAAGCCCAAAGATGATTGTCGCAAAGGTAATAACCAAAGGACTTCTCAGTCGGGAGGCAATATCGTCGTGAAATATCGCCCCTGCGATAATCACGGGCAGGGTAGCCAGCGCTATAAGACCGACCAGCCTGCTTTCCTGATTAACATGCCTGACCTTGACAGCCGACAGACACGAAAGAGACATGGATCCGAGTTGTCGGCGGAAGTATAAAACAACCGCAAGCAATGTCCCCAGATGCACCGCGACATCAAAAGCCAGCCCTTGATCCGGCCAGTCCGAAAAAGACGGCACGAGAATAAGATGGGCCGAACTTGAAACAGGAAGAAACTCGGTAATGCCCTGTACCAGAGACAGGATTATAAGCTGTAGCCAGTCCATAGATCGCGCACCATAACGCCAAATACAGCCTGATTCAAATATCGGCGCATATCCGTAGCCTGGGGCCATGACATTGGCAGATGGTTGCCCTGCTAAGGATCTGGCTTCCGGCTGGTTTGCGATATGTGGTCAGTGGATGGTGGCCGGAGTTTGGGCAAGGCACCAATGGAAATATGCAGGCCAGAGGCGATGAGGGGAATGCCGACCGTTCCTGATAAAACTGATAATCCCTTTTTTAGAGCTGTTGATCTGTGTCAAAATCCGCTGCCTGATGGCAGCCACCTGTACATATACCGGACTGAATCCCGAACAGACAGCCGCAGTTCGGTTATGTGACAGACCGGCGTTGGTACTGGCTGGGGCCGGCAGCGGTAAAACGCGGGTCATTACCCATAAAATTGCTTACCTGATCAACCAGAAATCGATTCCTGCCGAACAGATCGTTGCCGTGACCTTTACCAATAAGGCGGCACGCGAAATGGAAGCCCGTGTGGGTAAAATGCTGCCAGACGGTACCAGAGGACTGACTGTTTCGACATTCCACAGTCTGGGATTAAAAATATTGCGGACAGAGCTGGCAGCAGCCGGACTCAAGCCCGGGTTTACCATTTTCGATAATGACGACTCACTCAAAGCCATCAAGGAACTTATGAAAGGTGATGGCAGGGAGGAAGATATTCATGAACGTCGCCGGCGGATTTCTGTCTGGAAAAATGACAATATCGCACCGGAGGAGGCCATTCAGATGGCTGAAACCGCTCTGGACGCTTCGGCTGCAAAATTATTTCTGGCCTATCAACGCCAGTTGAGAGCCTATAACGCAGTTGATTTCGATGACCTCATTAGTCTTCCATTAATGTTGCTGCGCGAACATGCCGACATACACCAGCGCTGGCGCTCCCGTATTACCTGCTTGCTGGTCGATGAATATCAGGACACCAATGCAGCCCAGTACGAATTGCTGAGGCTTATGATGGGTGGACGCCATGGGCTGACTGTCGTTGGAGATGATGACCAGTCCATCTATGCCTGGCGTGGCGCACACCCGGAAAATCTGGACAGGCTCAGACAGGATTTTCCCGAACTGAAGGTCGTCAAGCTGGAGCAGAACTACCGTTCTACAGGCCATATTCTGTCCTGTGCGAACCGTCTGATTGCCAATAATCCCCGTGCCTTCGAGAAAAATCTGTGGTGCGAATACGGGGCAGGTGAACCGGTTCGTATTCTGACCTGCGGTGACCCGGAGGATGAAGCCGAGGTTGTTGTTTCCAGTATCATCACGCAACGTTTCAAACGCCGCATAAAGCTCGGCGATATCGCCATTCTTTACCGGGGCAACCACCAGTCTCGTCCACTGGAAAAAGTGCTGAGGCTGAACAGGCTGGCGTACAGAATCAGCGGTGGCCAGTCATTTTTTGAGCGCACAGAAGTAAAGGATATTCTAGCCTATCTGCGGCTCGTCACCAATCCGGATGACGATGCGGCATTTCTGCGAATTATTAATGTCCCGCGCCGACAGATCGGTGTGACAACTCTGGAAAAACTTGGCCTGTATGCGAAGGAACGCGGAGTCTCCCTGTTTGTGGCCAGTCAGGAAATAAATCTGCACTCGGTGCTCGATAAACGGGCTATTGTGCGTCTGGAGTACTTCGCAAGCCTTATCCAGGAGATAAAAATCTGCGCACAAAGCGAATCCCCAGATAGTGCAGTGCGTTTCCTGACGGGAGAAATTCATTATGCCGACTGGCTCCGCGAGATCAGCAGGGATCAGGCCGCAGCAGATCGGCGCTGTGAAAATATCGAGGAACTCATAAGCTGGTTCAGGCGTATGTATGAAGACAGCAACCTTGACCTGAATGATGCCATTGCCAGAATGGCGCTTCTGGACATGCTGGACAAGGATGGTGGTCAGGATGCCGACGACATGATCAATCTGATGACTCTGCATGCTGCCAAGGGGTTGGAGTTCCGGCATGTTTACCTGATTGGTTTCGAAGAAGGCCTGCTCCCGCACCAGAGTAGTATTGATGAAGAAAATATCGAAGAAGAAAGGCGTCTGGCTTATGTTGGGATGACCCGTGCGCAAAGACACCTGACCCTCAGCCATACTCGCAGGCGCCGACGCTATGGAGAGGATTTAAGCTGCCAGCCCAGCCGCTTTTTGGCAGAGCTCCCTGAAGAACATATTCAACTTGCTGGTGAAGAACCACCTGAAGTGAAAAAGGAAACCGGCCGGGCCAATATTGCAAACCTGAAAGCGATCCTGAATCAGCATTAATGATGTGATCGGACAAAACCCTGCACAGTGGACAGGGTTTGTCCGATACTGGTTATCGGGGTTCAGTGACGCTAGTCGCCTGCAAACCCTTGGGCCCTGATTCCGCCTCGTAGCTGACTTCCTGCCCTTCCCTCAGAGTTTTGAAGCCATCGCCCCGGATGACCGAATAATGAACAAAGATATCATCTCCACCTTCTTTGGGTTCGATAAAGCCAAACCCCTTTGAATTGTTAAACCACTTTACTGTACCGCTCGGCATAGCAACCTCACAAAAAAATAAACGTATGCGGTTTTATAGTTCAGCACCCGCAAGGGCAGTATAACTTAACTTTCAGGGTATTTATCTAAAATAACAGGAAAAAATTGCAGAGCAGACAACTATTTTGTGGTCAATTTGAGGATTGACTGGTTCCGGCTGATATCGGTGTGCAAGTCAAGGGCCTGATACCGTTCTATGGCTTTCAGGGCAGCGAGGTTCGCTCGCAAGAATATCTGACCATCGATATCGAGCGGGGATGCTGTCCGACCGGGCTGATCTGGACGATTGGCTGCCTCCTGTCCAGAGCTCTTGTCGTTAAAGAATATCTTTCAGAGGATGATCGACGACGCGCCATCCGGCCTCGCCACGGGACTCCACATAACAGATATTGAGATGAGAGCTGCCCCGGTTTTCAACGATGTATATGGCATGATCAGCGTCTGTACGAGTATCGGTATAAAACCAGTAAGCCGGATTTCTGGCCTCGGCGCGTGTTTCGACTCTGGCGACAAACAGATCCGCGTCACCGCGATTATCGACAACGCATATCTGAAAATCGGCCTCTGCCCTGGTATCTGTCTTTAATATGATCGGCATGACTTTGCTCCGTACCTTTGTTCATACTATATATGTATATGATGCCGTCAACAGGCAGTCGAGAAATAATGCCTGAGCACCCTGTACAGATAAAATGTATCCCGACTGCCACAGGTTTCCCTGATGGAGTGCATGGCCAGTTGAGGTATTCCGACATCGACAGTTTTTACACCGGTTTCGGCCGCTGTAATGGGTCCTATCGTACTTCCACACCTCATATCGTTGCGCATAACAAAATCCTGAACGGGGACATTGGTTTCCTCGCATAACTGGCGAAAATACGCACCTGTTTCCGAGTTGGACGCATACCTTTGATTGGCATTGATCTTGATAACCGGTCCTTTGTTGAGCATCGGCCCGTGGTTGCCGTCGTGCCTGTGGCTGTAGTTTGGATGGATACCATGAGCATTATCGCAGGAAACCATCATGGAACGATCAATCAATCGAGATAACTGTTCGCCGGGTGCCGCCAGCCGTTGCAGCACCGACCTGAGAAAAGGTCCCTGTGCCCCACTGCTTGAGATGCTGCCAACCTCTTCATGGTCGTTGCATACAAGCAGACTTGCTGGGCCCGTGTCCGCATCCAGAAGTGCCCGAAGCCCGATAAAACAACTTAAAAGATTATCCAGCCGTGCGCCTGAAATGAAATCCTCATGGAGGCCGGTTACGGACGGTGCCTGTGCGTCGTAAAGGGACAGCTCATAATCCAGCACTTTATCGACTGAGACATTTCCATGTTGAGCCTGAATTTGATCCTGCAATATGAGGCGAAAATCTTTCTTTTCGTCGTTATCCTGCTGTAGCAATACAGGAACTATATCCGTTTGGGCATTAATGCTTCTTTTCTGATTCGCATTGGGGTCGAGATGAATCGCCAGGCTCGGTATCACTGCAACAGGTCGCTGAAAGTCAATGAGAACGGACTGTATTGCGCCGTCTTTATTTCGGAATGTCACCCTGCCCGCAAGCGACAGGTCACGATCAAACCAGGGATTAAGCAGTGCGCCGCCATAAACTTCGACGCCAAGCTGCACATAGCCCTGTTGATTGATAACAGGAT
The DNA here is from genome assembly GCA_965214035.1 of Gammaproteobacteria bacterium. Taxonomy (GTDB): domain Bacteria; phylum Pseudomonadota; class Gammaproteobacteria; order JAJDYQ01; family JAJDYQ01; genus JAJDYQ01. Next base: position 2,501,462 of record OZ243932.1, read on the forward strand.
TCGGCTTTACTTTCAGGCATGGGCTGTCGGTATGTGCGCCTGCCAGATGAATACCGTTGTTTTCAATGTCTTCCGGTGTGGTTTGAAAGGCAATGATGGAAGAGGCATTCCGGGTAACGAAATAGTGACCATCGAGCTTCCCCCAGTCATCCTGCTCCTGCAAACGCTTAAAGCCCTGCTCGGTCAACAATCGAGACATGACACTAACCGCATGAAATGGTGTTGGTGAGCTCTGAATATCGGACAATAAATGGATATTTAGCCGCGAAGAATCCATAGGCAGAAAACATATCAGGTAATATGCAGCATATCAGACATTCATCCTGCCGGGATAGTTTTCTCTCGATAACAGGAGCGGATGCCCCGGCCTGAAAAACGAGAAAATTTCAATCGGCAAATAACTGCTGCTCCTTTGTTCCTGTGCGGTTTGCGGATATATGGCAATGGTTCGAGGCATCCACCGCCAGAACTGATTCTCAACACATCGCACGGGTTTTGTAGGTTACATCCTGCTAAAATCCGGTCATATCGACAGTTACTCAGGAATCAGGCATGGCAGGGCACAGCAAATGGGCCAACATCAAGCATAAAAAAGCAGCCAACGATAAAAAGCGTGGCAAGCTCTGGACGAAACTTATCCGTGAAATTACCGTAGCGGCACGGGAAGGTCGGACTTCTGACCCGGGTGCGCATCCCCGGCTGCGGCTGGCAGTGGACAAAGGACTGGCGGCCAATATGCCGAAGGACACAATCGCAAGGGCATGCAGGCGCGGTGCCGGAGAGACGGGAGGAGCGCACTATGAAGAAGTTCGTTACGAAGGTTATGGTCCCGGTGGTATTGCGGTGCTGGTGGACTGCCTGACAGACAATCGCAATCGCACGGTCGCTGAAGTCCGTCATGCCTTCACCAGAATGGGTGGCAATCTGGGCACAGACGGCTCGGTATCCTATATGTTCAACAAAGTCGGCATCCTGAGTTACGCACCCGGAACAGATGAAGACAAGCTCACGGAAGCGGCTCTGGAAGCCGATGCCGATGATGTCGTCGTCAATGACGATGGCTCTATTGATATTTTGACCACGCCCGAACAATATCAGGCAGTTGTTGAAGCCATGAACTCGGCCGGACTGTTGCCGGTGGCCTCGGAAGTGACCATGCGTGCCGAAACGCTGACGGAAGTGGACGCAGAAACCGGTGGAAAACTGATGCGGATGATAGATGCTCTGGAGGATCTGGATGATGTATCGGAAGTTTACTCAAATGCCGACATTCCGGACGAAGTTCTGGGAGCCATGACATGAAGCGGCGGGCTTTCCCCTCACATTGCCGGCGACTTTTGCCTCGCTTCGGGAGTCATCCCGCATGGTTTTGCCTTTGATTCAGAGAGAACGAAAAGTCAGGATACTGGGGATTGACCCCGGTTCCATAGTGACCGGCTGTGGAGTGATTGATTCGGATGGTATGCGCAACATATATATAGCCAGCAAACCGATCAGGGTGCAGGCAGAGACCCTGCCGGAGCGGCTTAAACTGATTTTTGAAGGGATTATCTCGATGATACATCAACATCAGCCGGAGGCAGTTGCCGTTGAAAAGGTATTTGTAAGCCGCAATGCCGATTCGGCGCTGAAGCTCGGACAGGCGCGTGGTGCGGCAATAACGGCGGTCGTCACACAGGGTCTGCCGGTATCGGAATACACCCCGCGCCACATCAAGCAGTCCGTGGTAGGTAAGGGCAATGCGTCCAAGGAACAGGTCCAGCACATGGTCAGGGTTCTGCTGAATTGCCAGCAAGATCTGCAATCAGATGAGGCTGACGCCCTGGCAGTAGCATTGTCCCATGGCCATATTGGCGGTACACTGGGACGCATTGTCGAATCCTCACGTCCCACGGCGCACAAAAGAAAACGTCGATGATTGCCCGTCTCAGCGGAAAATTGATTATCAAACGGCCACCGTTGCTGCTGATAGATGTGGGCGGAGTGGGCTACGAGGTTGAAGCACCCATGTCCACCTTTTTCGAGTTGCCCGAACCCGGTAAAACAGTATCGATTCTGACGCACCTGACGATTCGGGATGACGCCCATATCCTGTTTGGTTTCGCCACCGAAGACGAACGTTTGCTGTTTCGCAGCCTGATTAAAGTCAGCGGAGTCGGGCCGAAAATGGCGCTGACCATTCTATCCGGCATATCGGCGACCGACTTTACGCTGTACGTACAAAGCCGTGATGCCACAGCCCTGACCCGACTGCCGGGTATTGGCAAAAGGACAGCCGAACGTCTGGTTGTCGAAATGCAGGACCGTCTGAGCGAATTCAAAGGCATGGCCACTGCGGCCGGCGGTCAGTCCGGTGGCGTCCAAAAGACCGGCCCGACGAATGATGCCGTCAGCGCACTGATCGCCCTGGGTTACAAGCGGGCCGATGCCGATAAAATGGTGCAAGCCGTGGCGAATGAAGAAATGGGCAGCGAAGAACTGATTCGCGAAGCCCTGAGGGCACAACTGGGACGATAAGCTGGAGGCAATCAATATGCGGCTTATTCGACTGCTAAAACATGATCTGGCACATGAGGTCTCGATCTGGCAGCAGAAAAACATCATCGACGAACAGCAGGCTGAACAGATCTGCGCCCAATACGGTGTCGATTACCATGGGCGATCACAGCACACCTATGGTCACTATGTACTGTTCGGGCTGGGCTATCTATTCCTCGGGCTTTCGATTCTGGTAGTGATTGGTGAAAACTGGCAGGACATACCCCGCGCCACTCGCATGATTGGCCTGATTATTCTGACACTGCTCACCAATCTGGCGGGTGTTTACCGATATGCGCAGGGCAGGCACGGTGAAGCTGTGGCACTGCTGCTGACTGGCAGCATTCTTTACGGGGCATCCATCATGCTCATTGCTCAACTCTACCATCTGGGTGAACACTATCCCGACGGTATTTTATGGTGGGCCACGGGTGTACTGCCTGTGGCACTCATCAGCCGCAGTATCGTGCTGATGATACTGGCCATGATGCTGGCGATGATCTGGTTTCTTGTCGAGGCTTCGCTGCACTACTACCCGCTGCTTTATCCACTGTTTTTACTGGCCAATATCTGGTTTTTAATAAAAAACAGGCATAGCCTGCTGCTTTTTGCCCTGCTGATTATCGGCACGGGTCTGACAGGGATTTATACAGCATCCTGGTTATCTTCACTGGCTGATGGCCTGTACCGATTGGACCTTACTGCGGAAGGTGTCGTCTTTATCGGTGGTTATGTTATTGTCCTGCATGGCCTGACAAAATGGCTGGCGGCGCATGCCGACCATGCCGATTACGGCGACCTGCTGTCCCTGTGGGTGATGCGCAGTTTTATACTGCTGCTGTTTATTATGAGCTTTGCCGGACCATGGCGTGAACTGCTGGGCGCAGACTGGCGATCACCGATGGCGACGATGCTGATGCTGATCAGCCTGTGCGCTGTCGGCATTATCCTGGCCCGGTCTGACAAAACCGTTTTCAACATCACCGGGGTATCGGCTGTAGTTCTGATATTGATCGCTGGTCTGATTATCATGCTGGGCGAAGATAGCCATGCCCGGCTGTATCAAGTCATGGACAATCTGTTGCTCTTGATGACAGGTATATGGCTGATTGTTCGTGGCCTTCGTCTCGGCATCAGCCGATACTTCTACACCGGCATACTGACCATCATGCTGACCGGGCTGCTGCGTTACATTGACCTGATCGGCGACTATATCGGCACTGCTGTACTGTTCACCGTTTTTGCCCTGATACTGCTGACCGTGGCGGGATACTGGAAATCCCGTTATGCCGGGCGGGAAACGACATGAAGCCCGGCAAGTCCGTTTATGGGCTGCTGGTTGCCTGCCTGATACAAACGGCTGTACTGGCCGGAGAATATCTGGGTGCAGTGGCACCGCACTGGAGTGGCAACACCATTAAGCTGAAAGCCGCACCGGTTGATCCGCGAAGCCTCTTCCGTGGTGACTATGCTCGCCTGAAATACGATATCAGCACCCTGCCGTCCAATCTTTACCGTGGCGAACATGCGCTGCGCGAAAACGAGCGCGTCTATGTGCGACTGGAACAGGACGAACAGGGCATGTCGACGGCAAACCAGATTGTTCTGCGCCAGCCCGAACAGGGGTCATTCATACGCGGTCGGATCAAATACGGGGACCCGTGGAAGGAAAAGACCGAACTGACCCTTAAATATGGCATTGAGGCATATTTTGCGCCGCGGCGGGAAATTCTTGCTCTGGAAAAAAACCCGTCTGCCGTTGTCATAGCGGAAGTCAGTCTGGCCGGCAATGGCAGAGCGGCATTGAAATCACTGGCGATAGACTGAAGTGACGGCTATAGCATGACGGAGCGACTGATCAGTGCCGACGACAAGGCACCTGAAGAAGAAATAATAGACCGGGCCATCCGCCCGCAGAGACTACAGGAATATGTTGGTCAACCAGCGGTCAGCAATCAAATGGGCATATTCATACAGGCGGCCCGGCAACGAGTGGAAGCGCTGGACCATGTGCTGATTTTTGGGCCGCCGGGTCTGGGCAAGACCACTCTGGCGCACATTATCGCCAATGAAATGAATGTCAATATGCGTCAGACCTCCGGGCCGGTACTGGAGCGTGCCGGCGATCTGGCCGCACTGCTGACCAACCTGGAACCCAATGATGTATTGTTTGTAGATGAAATTCATCGCCTGAGTCCGGTGGTAGAAGAAATACTGTACCCGGCCATGGAAGACTACCAACTGGACATAATGATTGGCGAGGGGCCGGCGGCGCGCTCCATTAAGCTCGATATACCGCCGTTCACGCTGGTGGGTGCGACGACGCGGGCCGGCCTGCTGACCTCCCCCCTGCGGGATCGTTTCGGGATCGTCCAGCGGCTGGAATTTTACGATGTACATGACCTGACGGCGATTGTACAGCGCTCCGGTGCAATACTTGGGTTGCAGACCGATCAGGCCGGTGCCCTTGAAATAGCCAGAAGATCACGCGGCACGCCACGCATTGCCAACCGCCTGCTGCGTCGGGTGCGGGACTATGCCCAGGTCAGATCGGACGGTCGCATCACATCAGACACCGCTGATGCGGCGCTCAACATGCTGGATGTCGATGCCAATGGTTTTGACATGATGGACCGCAAGCTGCTTGAAACCATTGTGCAGAAATTTGATGGAGGCCCGGTCGGTGTGGAAAGTCTGGCGGCGGCGATTGGCGAAGAGCGCGGCACCATAGAAGACGTTTTGGAACCCTACCTGATCCAGCAGGGTTTTCTGATGCGCACCCCGCGCGGACGCATGGCCACCAGCAATGCCTGGCAGTACCTGGGCCTGAAAGCGCCCAATCGAGTTGAGGCGGTACAACCGACACTGGACGGTTTGAGCGAAGAACTGCCGGAGTAACGGAGATAAGACCCATGGAATTTTCTTTAGCCGTTCGCGTCTATTACGAAGACACCGATGCCGGTGGTGTTGTATATTACGCGAACTACCTGAAATTTTTTGAGCGAGGGCGGACCGAAGCCCTGTGCCAGCTTGGCTTCCGGCAGAATGACCTGATGGTTCGGCAGGACACCCTTTTTGCTGTGCGCTCAATCAATGTTGACTACCTCTTGCCGGCCAGACTGAATGACATCCTGAAAGTGACCACCCGTATCAATAAGGTCAGAAAGGCCAGTCTGGAGTTTCAACAAACAGTTGTTCAGGAAAATGAACATGCAGTGCTGACAATGGCAACTGCAAGAATCGCCTGTTTGCGGGCTTCTACGCTGAAGCCGAGGGCGATACCGAAAAACATAATACACGCCATGGAGATCTGTAATGCAGGCTGACCTGTCCATACTTCATCTGCTGTCCAATGCAAGCCTGCTGGTACAGCTTGTCATGCTGTTGTTGCTGCTGCTGTCAGTAATTTCCTGGACGATGATTTTCAGGAAAAAAGGAGAACTGCGCAGTGCCGTCAGACAGGCCAATCTCTTTGAGCGGCAATTCTGGGAAGACGACGACCTGAATCAGCTATATGAAAAAACGCACCGGCGCCGCTATAGGGCGACCGGGTTGGCCGGAATTTTTGAAGCCGGATTTGGAGAATTTATGCGACTGAAAGAGCATGGTCATCCGGCCGAGATGACTATGGCCGGTACAGAGCGCGCCATGCGTGTTGCGCTATCGAGAGAAATCGACATGCTGGAGACCCATCTCTCCTTTCTGGCCACAGTGGGTTCCACCAGCCCCTACATTGGCCTGTTCGGTACCGTATGGGGCATTATGAACTCATTTCGTTCACTGGCCGGTCTGCACACAGCGACTCTGGCCAGTGTGGCACCGGGCATAGCCGAAGCCCTGATTGCGACAGCCATGGGACTATTCGCGGCAATTCCGGCCGTGGTCGCCTACAACCGCTTTTTCAACGATGTAGAACGCCTGACCAACCGCTACCACACCTTCATGGAAGAACTATCCACCCTGTTGCAGCGTCACGCCTCGAACTGACTGCCATGCGCACCCATCGTCACATTCGGAAACGTCCCATTTCAGAGATCAATGTCGTCCCCTACATCGACGTGATGCTGGTGCTGCTGATTATCTTTATGGTGACTGCGCCCCTGCTGCAACATGGTGTTGAAGTTGAACTGCCCCAGGCAGACTCGGTCGCTATCAGTCACACCGAAGGCGAACCGCTGATTATCAACATCAACAAGGCGGGAGAAATATATTCCACGGCTGGAGAAAACCCGGAAAAACCGATCAGTATTGACAAACTGCGGGCCCAGGTTGAAATCTTCCAGCGTGTCAACCCGACACTGCCTGTCTATGTTGGAGGTGATACCAACGCTGGCTATGGTGAAGTGCTATCCGTATTCGTGACATTGCAGAAAGTGGGCAAAGACAAAGTATTCCTGATGACCGAAAGCCAATAAACCGGCGCCTTGCACGGTACCGATCCATGAAGGAATTACTGTATAAAATATACAACAATGCGCTTGCTGTCATACTGGCGATCCTGGTACATGCCACTGCACTGGCAATCATTGCCCTCAACATGGACTGGCACAGCCCTGAACCGGTCGCACCTCCACCGGTGCCGGTCAAGGCGCAGGCAGTAGAAAGAGAGTGGATTGAAAAAGATCTGGCCCGCAGGGCAGAAGAAAAAAAGCGCCGACAAGAAGAACAAAAGAGACAGCAGGAAGAAAAACGCCGGCTGGAAAAGGAAAAAAAGATAGCTGCCGAAAAAAAGCGCCGACAGGCAGAAGCCCGCCAGCGCAAGTTGGCAGAAGAAGCCGAAAAAAAGCGCCGGCAGGAGGAGGCCCGCCAGCGCAGACTGGCCGAAGAAGCTGAAAAGAAGCGCCGACAGGAGGAAGCCCGCAAGCGCAAACTGGCCGACGAGGCCGAAAAAAAACGGCAGGCGCTGCTAGCAAAGGAACGTCGTCAGAAAGCTGTGGAACAGCAACTGCTTGAGGCTATGGAAGACGAAGAAAATCAGTCAAAGGTACAACAACTCAGCGCCCTGATTCAAGCCGACGTACAAAACAACTGGAAAATCCCGCCGACCGCCCGCAGGGGCATGGAATGCCTGCTGACGGTTCACCTGCTGCCGAGCGGCGAAGTGCAGACCGTCCAGATTGCCCGTTCCAGTGGCGATGCCGTATTTGACCGCTCCGTACAGGATGCCGTCTATAGGGCATCTCCGTTGCCGGTATCATCATCCAGTGCTGGCAGCCGACTGTTTCAGACCACCTTTCGTGAATTTAATTTTCATTTTTCACCGACCAATCTATAGACTGTCGGCCAGTTTGCTCAAGGAGACACCACAGGGATGAAAAAACTTACCGTTATGCTGACCATATCAGCGACGCTGCTGCTGTCCAGCCTGGCCTCCCTTGCCTCTCGCCTGACCATTGAAATCACCCAAGGAGCGCAGGGCACCACATCCGTTGCCGTCGTGCCATTCGGATGGCAGGGAACAGAACAACAACCGCCACAAGACATCAGCCTGATTATAGAATCCAATCTGGAACGCAGCGGTCGATTTACAGCACTTGAACGCCAGGACATGTTGACGCAGCCGACCTCCGGCACAGGAATCAACTTCAGAACCTGGAAGCTGCTCAATGTCGATTATCTCATTGTCGGCAACATTCGCGAAACCGGGCCGGAAGAATATCAGATACAGGTGCAGTTGATAAATGTGGTCAGTGAAAAACAGCTTACCGGCTTTCGTTATCCTGCCGGTCGCAACACCTTTCGGCGTCTGGCCAACCAGATTTCAGATGTCATATATGAAACACTGACTGGCGAACGCGGTGCCTTTAACACACGCATCGCCTACATAACCTCGACCGGCGGCCAGACCCCGGCCTACGACCTGTATATTGCCGACGCGGACGGCCACAATGCCCAGTCAATCGTTCGCTCCGCACAACCGCTGATGTCGCCGGCCTGGTCGCCTGATGGACAAAAGCTGGCTTACGTCTCGTTCGAGGGCCAGCGGGCACAGATATACATCCAGAACATCCTGACCGGTCAGCGCGAGCGCATCAGCGCATTTGCCGGCATCAACGGTGCGCCGGCCTGGTCGCCCGATGGGCGCAGACTGGCGCTGACACTCTCACACAAGGGCAACCCCGACATATACACCTTTGATATTGAGGCCCGGCGTTTTGACCGGTTGACCACCAGCACCGCCATCGATACCGAACCGGAATGGTCGCCGGACGGCGGTCACATCCTGTTCACCTCGGATCGTGGAGGCAAGGCACAGCTCTATAAAATCCCGGCATTTGGCGGGCGGGCCGAGCGGATAACCTACGAAGGCGACTACAATGCCGGAGGTGTCTATTCGCCGGACGGCAAATACATCGCCATAGTGCATGGTCGTGACCAGCGTTATCGCATTGCACTGCTTGAAACAGACACCGGGCACCTGCAAATCCTGACGGACGGCTCTCTGGACGAATCGCCCAGCTTTGCCCCCAATGGTAGGATATTATTATATGCTACCACCAGAACGGGGAACGGTGTATTATCTGCCGTGTCGGTCGATGGGCGATACCGGCAACGGCTCGCCTCCCAGGATGGCGATGTCAGAGAGCCGGCCTGGTCGCCATACAACCAGTAACTTTAATTGTGAGGAAAACTTATGAAAACACCCTTTAATTATTTGATAATGCCCGCACTGGCGCTGATGCTTGGTGCCTGCAGCGGCATGGGTACCAAGCAACCTGCCCCTGAACCCGAGGTCAGCAAACCCGCAGAGACGACACCTTCTGCAGGCAGTAGAGCCACAACCTCGGCGGTGGACAACCTTGGCTACATCAATGGCATACGGATAGACCGGGAAAACAGCCCGGACAGCATTCGCACGGTTTACTTTGAATACGACAGCAGCGAAGTCAGGACCGAATTTGTCCCCATCGTAGCCGCCCATGCCGAACTGTTGGCTTCGGACAGCAGCAAGCGTGTCGTGCTGGAAGGCCATGCAGATGAACGCGGTTCACGTGAGTACAATGTTGCACTGGGCGAGCGCCGTGCCATATCCGTTCGTCGTTTACTGCTCAGCAGCGGTGCGCGTGACAGCCAGATTCGGACCATCAGCTATGGAGAAGAGCGTCCTGCCGCCGTTGGACAAAATGAAAGTGCCTGGTCAAAGAACCGGCGGGTGAAAATACGGTACGAATAGACATGCACCATGTGGTTTCAACCATTCTGCTGACGGCAGCTCTGCTGTCGTCAGCGGCTGTCAGCGCACAGACTCAGTCGCAGATGCTGGAGCTGATGCAACAGTTGACCCAGATAGAAGAAGAAATGCGCCAGCTAAGAGGCGAGGTCGAAAGGCTGACCTATGAAAACAGGCGTCTCAAGGCCCAACAGAATGACCTATATATCGACATCGAACAAAGAATCAGCACACTGGAAGCTACCGGTAATCCGGCCAATATAGCGGTACCCGGTACCTCGGCACCCCCTTATTCAGGGGCAGGCATTACCGCCGTCGCACCGCAGCCGGCTACACCGGCATCAGGTGTCCCGGCAAATCCTTATCCGGGGACAGGTGTTACAACCGTTACTCCCCAACCAGTCCAGCCGGTTCTGCCGGTATCAGGCGCTCCGGCAAATCCTTATTCGGGGACAGGCATTGCCGCCGTTGCACCGCAGCCGGTCCAACCGGTTGCGCCGGTATCAGGCGTCCCGGCAAATCCTTATTCGGGGACAGGCATTGCCGCCGTTGCACCGCAGCCGGTCCAGCCGGTTGCGCCGGTATCAGGCGTCCCGGCAAACCCTTATTCAGGGACAGGTGTTACAACCGCCATACCCCGACCGGTTCAACCAGTTACGCCGGCATCAGGCACTCCGATAGCTCCTTATCCGGGGACAGGCATTGCAACCACTGCCCCTCAACCGTTGCAACCGACGACAGGCACACCGACGGCAGGCATTGTCACGCCGATCCGGCCGGTTCCGGCAGATCCGGCACAGGAACGGGCCGATTACAAGACAGCCTTTGACTTGCTGAAATCCGGCCGATACGAGGAAGCGATGACAGCCTACAACGGCTTTTTGCTGCGCCACCCCAATGGCCGCTATGCAGCCAATGCCCGTTACTGGCTGGGCGAAGCAAACTATGTAACGCGGCGCTTTACTCAGGCCCTCAGCGAATTTCAAAAAGTCACAGGCAGCCATCCCGACTCGCAAAAGGCACCAGATGCCATGCTGAAAATCGGCTACATCCACTACGAACTGCAACAACCCGACCAGGCCCGCCAGATACTGACCGCGCTGAAACAACAACATCCCGGCACCACTGCCGCCCGTCTGGCCGAAAACCGGCTGCAAAAAATGAAACTGGAAAACCGCTGATGGCTGTTGCCATCCGGTTGCTGCCACCGTGATACCCCATGCCGCCCGCATCACTCAGGGTCACTGAAATTTTCTACTCCCTGCAGGGCGAGGCCGCAACGACGGGACTGCCGACCGCCTTTATTCGACTCACCGGCTGCCCGTTGCGCTGCCAGTACTGCGACACCGCCTACGCCTTCACTGGTGGTCAACCAATGAGCCTGCAACAGATCATCGACAAAATCACATCCTGGCATCCCCGCTACGTCTGCGTGACCGGCGGCGAACCGCTGGCGCAAAAAAACTGCCGTCGGTTACTGAGCCACCTGTGTGATAACGGCTACCATGTGTCGCTGGAAACAGGCGGCGCCATGGATGTGGCCGACATTGACGAACGGGTATCCAGGATCATGGACCTCAAGACACCGGACTCCGGGGAAAGCGGCAAAAACCGGTTGCAAAACATCGACCTGCTCAATGCCCGTGACCGTATAAAGATGGTCATCTCCTCACGCCGCGACTACGAATGGGCCTGCGACATGCTGCAGCGACACAGGCTGCAACAACGCTGCGAAGTCCTGTTCTCCCCCAACACGGCCCAACAACCGGCCTCCGAACTGGCCGACTGGATTATCGAAGACAACCTGCCGGTCCGTTTTCAACTGCAACTGCACAAAATACTGTGGGGAGAACAGCCGGGTCGATGAAACAGGCAGATGACAGCCGACCGGTCGCAGATGAAGAAAAAAAAGCCGTGGTTCTGTTATCGGGCGGCCTGGATTCGGCCACAGCCCTGGCCATCGCCCAATCGGAACACTACGACTGTCATGCCCTCAGTCTGGCCTATGGTCAGCGTCACGATGCCGAACTGAACGCAGCCACACAGATAGCGCACCGACACGCCGTCAGTGACCACCTGATACTGAACATTGAACTGGGACGCATGGGCGGATCGGCCCTGACAGACACCCGTATAGCCATCCCGCAACAGCGCACACAGGGCATACCCGCGACCTACGTACCGGCGCGCAACACCATATTTCTGTCCTGTGCGCTGGGTTGGGCCGAAGTCATCGGCGCATCGGCCATCTTCACCGGCATCAATGCGGTTGACTACTCAGGCTACCCCGACTGTCGTCCGGAATACATCGCCGCCTTCCAGGCCATGGCGAAGCTGGCGATCACCTGAGCAAAGCCCGTATCATCCAGTGGGGAACCGCCCTCGGCGTCGATTATTCACTGACAGTCTCATGCTATCAGGCCGATGAACAGGG